>NZ_CP031168.1:7182500-8375342 GCF_022354825.1 Paenibacillus sp. H1-7 | reverse complement strand
TGGAAAGCCATCCAAACGAGCAATGGCAGCAGGTACTTTCCATTATTCAAACAAGGCTTAGTAAGCCAAGCTATGAAACTTGGTTTACATCCACAAGAGCCGTTGTTTTCAATGAATCCAAAGTCGTTATCTGCGCACCGAACAATTTCGCCAGAGAATGGCTGGAAAACCGTTATACCAAGCTGATCAAGGATACGATTTTCGATTACATTGGAAAACCGGCGGAAGTGAAATTCGTTATTGAATCCGACGAAGAAAAAGCAGCCGGCACTCCCTCCTCCCCGCCGAACATTCCAGCGAAAGCCCAAGCGGCCGTCCCAGAAGAAACGTTCAGTCACATGATGAATCCCAAGTATACGTTCGATACGTTTGTCATCGGATCCGGGAATCGTTTTGCTCATGCGGCTTCTCTTGCTGTGGCCGAAGCGCCGGCGAAGGCTTATAATCCGTTGTTTTTATATGGTGGAGTAGGACTGGGCAAGACCCACTTGATGCATGCGATCGGCCATTACGTGCTGGAGCACAATCCGAGCGCCAAAGTGCTGTATATCTCGTCCGAAAAATTTACGAACGAATTCATCAACGCCATCCGCGACAACCGCGGCGAAAGCTTCCGCAACAAGTACCGGAACATTGACGTGCTGCTTATAGATGATATTCAGTTTCTTGCCGGAAAAGAACAAACGCAGGAAGAATTTTTCCATACGTTCAACGCGCTGCACGAAGAGCGCAAGCAAATCATTATTTCGAGCGACCGGCCGCCGAAGGAAATCCCTACGCTAGAGGAACGTCTTCGCTCCCGTTTCGAATGGGGACTGCAGACGGACATTCAGCCGCCGGATCTGGAGACGCGGATTGCGATTTTGCGGAAAAAGGCGAAAGCAGACAACCTGGAAATCCCTAATGAGGCCATGGTATACATAGCCCATCAGATCGATACGAACATCCGGGAGCTGGAGGGCGCATTAATCCGGGTCGTCGCTTACTCTTCCTTGATCAATGAGGACATTACGTCCCATTTGGCTGCCGAAGCGCTGAAGGATATTATTCCGAGCAGCCGGCCGAAGGTGATTACGATCCAGGATATTCAGCAAAAGGTCGGGGAATTTTACGGGTTGAAGCTTGAGGATTTCAAGGCTCGCAAGCGGACGAAAATGGTGGCTTATCCACGGCAAATCGCGATGTATTTGGCTCGGGAAATGACCGATTTTTCATTGCCCAAAATCGGCGAAGCGTTTGGCGGGCGCGACCATACGACCGTAATTCATGCGCATGAGAAAATATCGGAAGCGCTCAAGAACGATCAGGAGCTGTACAAGATCATTCAGAACCTGATGGAGAAAGTAAAGAATATTACCGTCTAGTACTCGTAAAACTATATACATTTTTATGTGGTAAAGAAAAGCTGCTTGCGCCGGATGAGGCTTCTAAGGAGATTCCGCGTCTTTTTAAGTGGCTTTTCGTTTCTGTATAACTATAAGCCTATGCACAAACTATTCACATGTGGATAGGCTTTCGTTTTGAGACTTTTGCTCACATATCCACATATCCAGTGCCCCTACTACTATTACTAAATAAAAACATGGTATTATAGATGTATTCGGCATCTCCCTATTTTCGTATCCTAGGAGTGACAATATGAAGTTAACGATCCTGAAAGAGCACCTGAACGAATCCATACAACACGTATCCAAAGCCATTTCCAACAAGACCACCATCCCTATTTTGAGCGGGATTAAAATAGACGCCGACGCTACGGGCATGACTTTGACGGCTAGCGATACGGACATATCGATCCAAAGCTTTATTCCCATTGAAAAAAACGAATTGAATATCATCGAGCTGGAGCGCCCGGGTAGCGTTGTTCTCTCTTCCAAATTTTTTGTCGAAATTGTTCGTAAGCTGCCGGCACAAGTCGTTGAAATCGAAGTGAAGGATCATTTCCAAACGACCATTCGTTCCGGTTCCTCGGAAATTCAGCTGGTCGGACTGGATCCGGAGGAATATCCTACGCTTCCAAGCATTGAAGAGAACCGCAAAATTCAAATGCCGAGCGATCTGTTGAAGACGATGATCAAACAGACGTCTTTCGCCGTTTCCACCAATGAATCGACTCCTATATTGACGGGAATTTTGTGGACGATCGCCGATCGTACGCTGAAATTTACCGCCTGTGACCGGCACCGCTTGGGCAGCAGAGAAACGAACATTGAGGTCGATGCCGACTTCCAGCTGAACAATGTGTCCATTTCCGGTAAGACGCTGAACGAGTTATCCAAAATTTTGCCGGATCAAAATACGCTGATCGACATTATTTTTGCCGAAAACCAGGTGCTGTTTAAGCTCAGCTCGATTCTGTTCTATACGCGCATCCTGGACGGAACGTATCCGGATACTTCCAAACTCATCCCGCAATCGTTCCAAACGGAGCTCGTTATTAACGCCCAGCAGCTGGCCGAAGCGATTGACCGTGCTTATTTGCTGTCCCGGGAAGAGAAGACGAATATCGTTAAATTGGTGATGCGCGAGGATCATACGATCGAAATTTCGTCCAGCTCCTCCGAGCTCGGAAAAGTAACGGAGCAGTTGGATGTCACAACGCTTACCGGAGAGCTGCTGCGCATTTCGTTCAATTCCAAATATATGCTCGATGCGCTCAAAGTGATGGACAGCGACTTGATCCGCATGTGCTTCACTGGCGCAATGCAGCCTATCATCATTCGTCCGGAAGAAACGTCGAGCCTGCTGCAGCTTATTTTGCCGTATCGGACAACGAGCTGATCGGCGTCAATAGTTTTACGCAAAGGAGCATGTAGGTCATATGAAGATGATTTCTATCCACACGGAGTATATTACTTTGGGGCAGTTTCTGAAGCTCGCGGATTGTATATCCACAGGTGGACAAGCCAAAAGTTTTTTGCAGGAAGCGGAAATTTATGTGAATGGCGAGCCGGAAAACCGCCGCGGCAAAAAACTTGTCCACAACGACCGCATTCGCGTCGAGGGCTGCGGTGAATTCCAGGTCGTGCGCAGTTAGGATGTTTCGTAGCGGCTATGCACCCGGCATAAGCCTGTAGGAGGAAATGGTTTGCAACTGAAAAAGCTGTCATTACAGCATTACCGCAACTATGACGAAGTGTATTTTGAAACCGGCCATATGGTGAACATTATCGTGGGTCCCAACGCACAAGGAAAAACGAATTTGTTGGAATCCATCTTTGTTATGGCCTTAACCAAATCGCATAGGACCCACCAGGACAAGGAGCTTATCCAATGGAATGCTCCCCACGCGCTGCTACACGGAGAAGTGGAGAAAAAATACGGCACGGTCCAGCTCGATCTGACCATAGCCCAGCAAGGGAAAAAGGCGAAGATCAACGGCCTGGAGCAAAAAAAGCTGAGTAATTTCATCGGCTCCCTGAATGTGGTCATGTTCGCTCCGGAAGATCTCGAAATTGTTAAGGGCTCCCCTTCGGTACGCCGCCGGTTTTTGGATATGGAGATCGGCCAGGTCCATCCCGCCTATTTGTACGACTTGTCGCAATACCAGAAAATTTTGGCCCAGCGAAACAATTATTTAAAGCAGCTGTTCGCCGCGAGGGACACCAAAGCAAGCATGCTGGACGTATGGAACGAACAATTGGCGACTTTTGGTATTAAAATTATTAAAAAACGTCAAAGCTTTATAAAGAAGCTGCAAGCCTGGGCGGAGAAGATCCATCTGGGCATTACGGGCGGGAACGAGCAGGTGCGTATCGCCTACTCTACCTCGTTCGATTCGGCGGTTTTGGAAGATGAAACTGTTTTATTTGACCAATTTATGATAAAGTTATCACAGGTGAAAGAACAGGAATTGCGGCGCGGCGTGACGCTCGTCGGTCCGCATCGGGACGATTTGTTGTTTTATATCAACGATAAGGAAGTGCAAACGTTCGGTTCGCAGGGGCAGCAGAGGACGACCGCACTCTCTTTGAAGCTGGCAGAAATTGAATTAATCCGCGAGGAAGTCGGGGAATATCCGATCCTGCTGCTGGACGACGTTCTGTCAGAGCTGGACCGGTTTCGGCAGACGCAGCTTATCGAGACGTTCCAGAACAAGGTTCAAACGTTCATAACAACGACCGGGATTGAAAGCATAGATTTAGCCAAGCTCGACAGCGCTTCTGTCATTCATGTACGGAACGGAAGCTTAACATAGATAGTCTCACCTTGTAAGGAGATGACCCGGCCATGTTCATCCATTTAGGCGGAGAAAAAATTATTCGTGCATCCGAGCTCGTTGCTATATTTGACCTATCCATCGAAAAATCTTCAAAAATATCCAAGCAATTCATAAGCTACGCACTCAAAGAGAAGAAGGTCGAAGTAATCGGAGAGGAAGAAAGCAAGTCGCTTGTGGTCACGCAGTCCAAAGTGTATTACTCGCCGATTTCCTCCATGACTTTGAAGAAACGGGCGCATCATTTGTTAACAAACTAGATTTTACCTTGGAAAAGTGGGTGTCAACATGTCTGTGAATCAAAACACGTATGATGAAAGTCAGATACAGGTACTGGAAGGGCTAGAGGCCGTACGGAAACGTCCGGGGATGTATATCGGCTCCACCAGCGGAAGAGGCCTTCATCACCTGGTGTGGGAGGTTGTCGATAACAGTATTGACGAAGCTTTGGCCGGATATTGTACGAAAATTGATGTTACGGTCCATACGGATAACAGCATTACCGTTACGGATAACGGTCGCGGTATCCCTGTAGGGGAACATCCGCAGATGAAGCGTTCTACGCTGGAAGTCGTATTGACGGTATTGCATGCCGGCGGTAAATTCGGCGGTGAAGGCTATAAGGTATCCGGCGGTCTGCACGGGGTCGGTGTGTCCGTTGTGAACGCTCTCTCCAAGAAGCTGGTCGTGCAAGTCAAGTACAAAGGCCAAGTCCATCTGCAGGAGTACCAGCGTGGCGTTCCGCAGTACGATCTGAAGGTGATCGGGGAAACCGAGCTGACAGGAACGGAAATTACATTCTGGCCGGACGAAGAGATTTTCACGGAAACAACGGAATACGACTTCGATACGCTGCAGTCCCGGATCCGGGAGCTGGCGTTTTTGAATAAAGGCATCGAAATTTCCCTGACAGACGAACGGAGCAACGTATCGCAAACGTTCAAGTACGAGGGCGGGATCATTTCCTTTGTCGAATATTTGAACCGCAACCGCGAAGCTATCCATGAGCCGATCTACACGGAAGGCTCCAAAGACTTCATTCAGGTTGAAATTGCGCTGCAGTATAACGACAGCTATACGGAGAACATCCATTCGTTCGCGAACAACATCAACACGCATGAAGGCGGAACTCACGAATCGGGCTTCAAGAGCGCATTGACGCGGATCTTGAACGATTATGCCCGTAAATATAATGTCATTAAGGACAGCAACTCGAACCTTTCAGGGGATGATGTGCGCGAAGGATTGGTCGCTATCATTTCCGTGAAAATTCCGGAGCCGCAGTTCGAAGGGCAAACGAAGACGAAGCTTGGAAACAGCGAGGTTCGCGGTATCGTCGAATCGCTGTTCTCCGAGAAGCTGATGGAGTTTCTCGATGAGAATCCGGTGGTGGCCAAAAAGATTATCGAGAAAGGCATTCAGGCTGCCCGCGCCCGCGAAGCGGCACGCAAAGCTCGCGAGCTGACTCGGCGCAAGAGTGCGCTGGAAGTCAGTGCCCTGCCGGGCAAGCTGGCGGACTGCTCCTCCAAGGATGCGTCGATCAGTGAAATTTACATCGTTGAGGGTGACTCAGCGGGCGGTTCGGCCAAACAAGGACGCGACCGTCACTTCCAGGCGATTTTGCCTTTGCGCGGTAAAATTTTGAACGTCGAGAAAGCAAGGCTCGACCGTATTTTGTCGGACTCCGAAATCCGGGCTATGATTACGGCGCTCGGCACCGGGATCGGCGACGATTTCGATATCGCCAAAGCGCGTTACCATAAGGTCATCATTATGACCGATGCGGACGTCGACGGCGCGCATATCCGGACGCTTCTGCTGACCTTCTTCTACCGCTACATGCGCAAGCTGCTGGATGCGGGATATATTTATATTGCTCAGCCGCCGCTCTACAAGCTGGAGCGCAACAAGACGATCCGCTATGCCTATAACGACAAGCAGCGTGAGATTATCATGCAGGAGTTCGGGGAAGGCAGCAAGGTCAACATTCAGCGTTATAAAGGTCTTGGAGAGATGAACCCGGAGCAGCTGTGGGAGACGACGATGGATCCTGAAAGCCGTACACTGCTCCAAGTGAGTATCCAGGATGCTATCGAAGCGGATGCCATTTTTGATACTCTCATGGGCGAGAATGTCGAGCCGCGGAGAGATTTTATACAGCAGCATGCCAAATTCGTAAAAAACCTGGATTATTAATTCTAGCTAATGTTGCAGATCATCCTTACGCATTATTAACGGCTGATACCGTCCTTTCTGCCGATCGGACGGTTCAGCCTTTCTATGGGTCCTTACCCCTATATCGTTCTTCTGAAAATATCATCGGAATCATTCATAGAATTCTTACCGATTTCGAGTTTACAGCGAAAAGCAGATGATCAAGCAGGACAAAGCGGCGGTCAAACCGTTATGCGGCAGCCTGCGAAGCAGTCTTTGCTAGCCTTTAGGAGGTCAACATGTCCGAAGAACAACGTTCTCAAATTAAAGATATCGATATCGGTTCGGAAATGCGAACCTCCTTTATCGATTATGCGATGAGCATCATCGTAAGCCGTGCTTTGCCGGATGTCAGAGACGGCCTTAAGCCGGTGCACCGCCGTGTTTTGTTTGCGATGTCCGAGCTAGGAATGTCACCGGACAAACCATACAAGAAATCGGCGAGAATCGTCGGTGAAGTTATCGGTAAATACCATCCTCACGGCGATGCTTCCGTTTATGGAACCATGGTGCGGATGGCGCAGGATTTCTCATTGCGTTATATGCTGGTGGATGGACACGGGAACTTCGGGTCTATCGACGGCGACTTTGCCGCGGCTATGCGTTATACCGAGGCTCGTTTGTCCAAAATCGCGATGGAAATGCTTCGCGATATCAACAAAGAGACGATCGATTTCGTTCCGAACTACGACGGCGAAGAACATGAGCCGGCTGTCTTGCCAGCCCGTTTTCCTAACTTGCTGGTGAACGGAAGCTCCGGTATTGCCGTAGGGATGGCAACGAACATCCCTCCACACAACTTGACGGAAGTCATAGACGGGGTCCAACAGCTGATTGAGAACCCTGACATTACTCCGTTGGAGTTAATGCAGTCGATCAAAGGCCCGGACTTCCCTACCGGCGGCTATATTTTGGGCCGGGAAGGCATTAAGCAAGCCTACAGCACCGGTCGCGGCTCGGTTACGATGAGAGCGAAGACGACCATAGAAGAAAACAACAATAAAGCCCGCATTATCGTTCATGAGCTGCCTTATCAGGTCATTAAAGCTCGTTTGATCGAGAAAATTGCGGAGCTGGTCCGTGAGAAAAAAATTGACGGCATCACCGATCTGCGGGATGAATCCGACCGTAACGGGATGCGTATCGTTATCGAGCTTCGCCGCGATGTCAATCCGAATGTCGTGCTGAACAATTTGTTCAAGCATACGGCTCTGCAATCGAATTTCGGTATCATTATGCTGGCGCTTGTTAACGGCGAGCCTAGGGTGCTCAACCTGAAAGACATGCTGCACCATTACCTGGAGCATCAGAAGGATGTCATCCGCCGCCGTACCGAGTTTGATCTGCGCAAAGCGGAAGCACGGGCTCACATTTTGGAAGGCTTGCGTATCGCTTTGGACCACCTGGATGAAGTCATTGCATTAATCCGGGCATCCCAGACGACAGAGGAAGCGCGGGACGGCTTGATGAGCCAATTCTCCTTGAGCTTCGACCAAGCGCAAGCGATCTTGGATATGCGTCTGCAGCGTCTAACCGGTTTGGAACGCGAGAAGATCGAAGCCGAGTATGCCGAGCTGCTGAAGAAAATCGCCGAATACAAAGCGATTCTGGCTGATGAGAAGCTGGTATTGGCTATTATTAGCGATGAGCTCAAAGAAATTAAAGAGAAATTCGGCGACGAGCGCCGCTCCGAAATTACGTTCGGCGGAGACAGCATCGAGGACGAGGACTTGATTCCTCAAGAAGATGTTATCATTACAATCACTCATACCGGTTATGTCAAACGACTGCCGGTTACGACATACCGCAGCCAGAAGCGGGGCGGCAAAGGCGTCATAGGCATGGATACGAAGGATAATGACTTCGTAGAACATCTGTTCGTGACGAATACGCACCACTTCCTCTTGTTCTTTACGAACAAGGGCAAGGTGTACCGCCTGAAGGCTTACGAGATTCCGGATCTTAGCCGTACGGCACGCGGAACTCCGATTATTAACCTGCTTCAGATCGAGCAAGGCGAGACCATCAACGCGGTTATCCCTGTAGAAGGCTTCGAGTCCGAACAGTATTTGTTCTTCGCAACGAAGAACGGTCTGGTGAAGAAGACGCCTCTGAACGATTACGGCAACATCCGTAAAGGCGGTCTTATCGCGATCACCCTTCGTGAAGACGACGATTTGATCGGTGTGAAGCTGACCGACGGCAACCAAACGATCATTATGGGAACCAGAGAAGGGATCTCCATCCACTTCCCAGAGCAAGAAGTTCGTCCTATGGGACGTTCGGCTACCGGGGTCAAAGGGATCACGATCGGCGAGGACGATGCCGTTATCGATATGGACGTCGTAGATGAGAACAACAGTGTTCTGATCGTAACGTCCAAAGGCTTCGGCAAGAGAACGCCTGTCGCCGAGTACAGACAGCAGTCCAGGGGCGGTAAAGGGATCAAGACGCTCAATGTCACTTCGAAAAACGGCCATGTAGTCGGTTTGAAGATCGTAAGAGAAGATGAGGATCTGATGATCATTACGGCACTCGGGACGATTATTCGCACAAGCATGTCGGGCATTTCGATGATGGGCCGCAATACGCAGGGCGTGAAGCTGATCAATATTCGCGACGAGGATGAGGTGGCAACCGTTTCCCGCGTGGAGAAAAGCGATGAGGCCGAAGAATTGGAAGATCAGGAGCTTGACGCCGAAGAGAGCGGTTCTGAGGAAAGCAATGAATAGCGCGATCAAATATTAATTTCTTTTGATTTAAGGAATGGGGCTTACATCCCCATTCCTTTTCGTTTAAAATAGGACTGACATGATAGAAAGTAAGGTGGACGTTCCATGGCGACTGTTTCCGTATCCCAGCTTAAGCCCGGCGAAAAGATGATAGAAAACGTGCTGACCAAGCGAGGCAGCATTCTCTTTTACAAAGGGAAAATCGTAACGGACAAAGATATTGAGATATTAAAGGCTTTTCTGATTCCATCGGTTTCGATCGAATCGAAAGCCAGCGAGCAAGAGACGGTCAAGGAAGCCGCTGCTGAAGAAGCAGTAAGCGTCGTACCTCCTTTTATTACGGAATACAATAAAATGCTAGTCTTGCTTAAGAAAGTATATACCTCTGTCAGCGGCCAGAACCCTCCGATTCTGGAGATTCGGACCCAGCTGGAAGCTCTCATACAGCACATTGATTATTATCGCATCCTTACCTTCACTCCCCGGATGTTTCAGCTTCAGGACTATATTTACCACAACAGTATCATGGTGAGTCTGACTTCATACAATTTGGCCAAGTGGCATGGTCTGCCCGGCAAAGATTTGATGCCGATTGCTTTGGCCGGCCTTCTTCATGACATTGGTAACGCCAAGGTCGATTCCAGCATCTTGTTCAAACCCAATAAGCTTACGTCCGAAGAGATCGAGGATATGAAGAAGCATACGATTATCGGCTACAACCTGCTTAAAAACGTGACCGCTATTAACGAAGGTGTAAAGCTGGCCGCACTGCAGCACCACGAACGCGAAGACGGATCTGGATACCCGATCGGAGTGAAAGGCGATCAAATTCACCTTTATTCCAAAATCATCGCCATTACGGACATATTCCACGCCATGACATCGGATAGGTACCATAAGAAGGGCTCTTCCCCTTATCTCGTTCTTGATCAATTATTCAATGAGTCGTTTGGTAAGCTGGATCCTGCACTCGTACAGACGTTTATACAAAAAGTAACCCAATTCCATAACGGGGTACTGGTGAAGTTAAATGACAACCGGATTGGCGAGATCGTATTTTCCGACAGGACTCACCCAACCCGTCCTTGGGTGAATATTAACGGGCAAATCATTAATTTGACGATGGAACGAAGCCTTTACATACAAGATGTAATTGAAAAATAAGAAAGCGAACTTCCATTCTGAATTTAAAAATGACTTTTCGCTTGACTCTTATGATGCATTTGTGATAAATTAATCTTCGCTGCTTTTGCACGAAGGTTTTTTTATTTCGAACAGCAAAAAAGAAAATAAAAAAAACACTTGCAATTGAGTAGGCGAATGTGTTATATTATAAAAGTCGCCGCTAAACAAGGCGACACAAAATGACAAAAGAAAATCGGAATAATAAGAATTGATTTTGTCAGAGCATTGTCCTTTGAAAACTGAACAACGAGTGAGTGTTAAAATAGAGAATGCAAATTCTCGCTAGCATTGAATTTTGAGCTTAAGACAAGCTCTGTTATACGGTCGCTTCGGCGACACTTTAATGGAGAGTTTGATCCTGGCTCAGGACGAACGCTGGCGGCGTGCCTAATACATGCAAGTCGAGCGGTCCCTTCGGGGATAGCGGCGGACGGGTGAGTAACACGTAGGCAACCTGCCTGCAAGACCGGGATAACTATCGGAAACGATAGCTAAGACCGGATAGCTGGTTTCCTCGCATGAGGGAATCATGAAACACGGGGCAACCTGTGGCTTGCAGATGGGCCTGCGGCGCATTAGCTAGTTGGTAGGGTAACGGCCTACCAAGGCGACGATGCGTAGCCGACCTGAGAGGGTGATCGGCCACACTGGGACTGAGACACGGCCCAGACTCCTACGGGAGGCAGCAGTAGGGAATCTTCCGCAATGGACGCAAGTCTGACGGAGCAACGCCGCGTGAGTGATGAAGGTTTTCGGATCGTAAAGCTCTGTTGCCAGGGAAGAACGCCATGGGGAGTAACTGCCCTGTGGGTGACGGTACCTGAGAAGAAAGCCCCGGCTAACTACGTGCCAGCAGCCGCGGTAATACGTAGGGGGCAAGCGTTGTCCGGAATTATTGGGCGTAAAGCGCGCGCAGGCGGTCATTTAAGTTTGGTGTTTAAGCCCGGGGCTCAACCCCGGATCGCACTGAAAACTGGATGACTTGAGTGCGGGAGAGGAAAGTGGAATTCCACGTGTAGCGGTGAAATGCGTAGAGATGTGGAGGAACACCAGTGGCGAAGGCGACTTTCTGGACCGTAACTGACGCTGAGGCGCGAAAGCGTGGGGAGCAAACAGGATTAGATACCCTGGTAGTCCACGCCGTAAACGATGAGTGCTAGGTGTTAGGGGTTTCGATACCCTTGGTGCCGAAGTAAACACAGTAAGCACTCCGCCTGGGGAGTACGCTCGCAAGAGTGAAACTCAAAGGAATTGACGGGGACCCGCACAAGCAGTGGAGTATGTGGTTTAATTCGAAGCAACGCGAAGAACCTTACCAGGTCTTGACATCTGGGTGAAACGTCTAGAGATAGACGCCCTCTTCGGAGCACCCAAGACAGGTGGT
Organism: Paenibacillus sp. H1-7; assembly: GCF_022354825.1. GTDB lineage: Bacteria > Bacillota > Bacilli > Paenibacillales > NBRC-103111 > Paenibacillus_S. The sequence continues at coordinate 8,363,608 of NZ_CP031168.1, read as the reverse complement.
GCATGGTTGTCGTCAGCTCGTGTCGTGAGATGTTGGGTTAAGTCCCGCAACGAGCGCAACCCTTGACTTTAGTTGCCAGCATTAAGTTGGGCACTCTAGAGTGACTGCCGGTGACAAACCGGAGGAAGGCGGGGATGACGTCAAATCATCATGCCCCTTATGACCTGGGCTACACACGTACTACAATGGCCGGTACAACGGGAAGCGAAGCCGCGAGGTGGAGCCAATCCTTAGAAGCCGGTCTCAGTTCGGATTGCAGGCTGCAACTCGCCTGCATGAAGTCGGAATTGCTAGTAATCGCGGATCAGCATGCCGCGGTGAATACGTTCCCGGGTCTTGTACACACCGCCCGTCACACCACGAGAGTTTACAACACCCGAAGTCGGTGGGGTAACCGCAAGGAGCCAGCCGCCGAAGGTGGGGTAGATGATTGGGGTGAAGTCGTAACAAGGTAGCCGTATCGGAAGGTGCGGCTGGATCACCTCCTTTCTATGGAGTCCATGATGGCTGTAGGTCATCGGACATAAAGCAGCTTCGGTTGCACAAACTAACACTCTCCTCGTTGTTCAGTTTTGAGAGGACAAAAATCTTCTCGCAATTCGTTTGGTGATGATGGCGGAAGGGAACCACGCGTACCCATACCGAACACGACCGTTAAGCCTTCCAGCGTCGATGGTACTTGGACCGAAGGGTCCTGGGAGAGTAGAACGTCGCCAAGCGAACCCTTTTTAAGGGTTTGAATACAATAGCAAGGGCCCTTAGCTCAGCTGGTTAGAGCGCACCCCTGATAAGGGTGAGGTCGGTGGTTCGAGTCCACTAGGGCCCACCATAACAACAAATTGTGATTATGGGGCCATAGCTCAGCTGGGAGAGCGCCTGCCTTGCAAGCAGGAGGTCAGCGGTTCGATCCCGCTTGGCTCCACCATACGAATTACAGATTGTTCCTTGAAAACTAGATACTGAAATAAATGCGTAGAGCAAACAAAGTGTATTAGCAAGGTTAAGCTAATAAGAGCACACGGAGGATGCCTAGGCACTAGGAGCCGAAGAAGGACGTGGCGAACGACGATATCGCCTCGGGGAGCCGTAAGCAGGCTTTGATCCGGGGATGTCCGAATGGGGGAACCCAGCTGAGGTAATTCTCAGTTACTCACATCTGAATACATAGGGTGTGCAGAGGCATACGAGGGGAACTGAAACATCTAAGTACCCTCAGGAGAAGAAAACAAAAGTGATTCCGTCAGTAGCGGCGAGCGAAAGCGGAACAGCCCAAACCAGAGGGCTTGCCCTCTGGGGTTGTGGGACGTCAATGTGCGAAAAGTTGGTTAGGCGAAGCAGTCTGGAAAGGCTCACCATAGGGGGTAACAGTCCTGTAGCTAAAAACCAACGTATCGCTAGACGGATCCCGAGTACCGCGAGACACGTGAAACCTCGTGGGAAGCAGGCAGGACCATCTGCCAAGGCTAAATACTCCCTAGTGACCGATAGTGAAGCAGTACCGTGAGGGAAAGGTGAAAAGAACCGCGGGAGCGGAGTGAAATAGAACCTGAAACCGTGTGCTTACAAGAAGTCAGAGCCCGTTAACGGGTGATGGCGTGCCTTTTGTAGAATGAACCGGCGAGTTACGTTCCCGTGCAAGGTTAAGGTGAGAAGCCGAAGCCGCAGCGAAAGCGAGTCTGAATAGGGCGAATGAGTACGTGGGCGTAGACCCGAAACCGTGTGATCTACCCCTGTCCAGGGTGAAGGTGCGGTAACACGCACTGGAGGCCCGAACCCACGAATGTTGAAAAATTCGGGGATGAGGTGGGGGTAGCGGAGAAATTCCAATCGAACTCGGAGATAGCTGGTTCTCCCCGAAATAGCTTTAGGGCTAGCCTCGGGAGATGAGTAGTGGAGGTAAAGCACTGATTGGGTGCGGGGCCCGCCAAGGGTTACCAAGTCCAGTCAAACTCTGAATGCCACATACTTTATCCCGGGAGTCAGACAGTGAGTGCTAAGATCCATTGTCAAGAGGGAAACAGCCCAGACCATCAGCTAAGGTCCCCAAGTGTGTGTTAAGTGGGAAAGGATGTGGAGTTGCGCAGACAACCAGGATGTTGGCTTAGAAGCAGCCACCATTGAAAGAGTGCGTAATAGCTCACTGGTCGAGTGACTCTGCGCCGAAAATGTAACGGGGCTAAACACGCCACCGAAGCTATGGATTGTGTACCTAGTACACTCTGGTAGGGGAGCGTTGTATGTAGGTTGAAGGTCGATCGTAAGGACGGCTGGACAGCATACAAGTGAGAATGCCGGTATGAGTAACGAAAAGACAAGTGAGAATCTTGTCCGCCGAAAGCCTAAGGGTTCCTGAGGAAGGCTCGTCCGCTCAGGGTAAGTCGGGACCTAAGGCGAGGCCGAAAGGCGTAGTCGAAGGACAACAGGTTGATATTCCTGTACCACCGTGAACCGTTATGAGCAATGGGGTGACGCAGAAGGATAGTGACGCGGGCTGATGGATGCCCGTCCAAGCAGAGAGGCTGATGTGTAGGCAAATCCGCACATCGTAAGGCTGGTCTGTGATGGGGAGTGAAAATTACAGTAGCGAAGGTCATGAGTTCAGGCTGCCAAGAAAAGCCTCTAGCCAGGGAGAAGGTGCCCGTACCGCAAACCGACACAGGTAGGCGAGCAGAGCATGCTAAGGCGCGCGGAAGAACTCTCGTTAAGGAACTCGGCAAAATGACCCCGTAACTTCGGGAGAAGGGGTGCCTCGGTAGGGTGAATAGCCCGAGGGGGCCGCAGTGAAAAGGCCCAAGCGACTGTTTAGCAAAAACACAGGTCTGTGCGAAGCCGCAAGGCGAAGTATACGGGCTGACGCCTGCCCGGTGCTGGAAGGTTAAGGGGAGTGGTTAGGGAGCAATCCCGAAGCTATGAACCGAAGCCCCAGTAAACGGCGGCCGTAACTATAACGGTCCTAAGGTAGCGAAATTCCTTGTCAGGTAAATTCTGACCCGCACGAATGGCGTAACGACTTGGGCGCTGTCTCAACGAGAGATCCGGTGAAATTTTAATACCTGTGAAGATGCAGGTTACCCGCGACAAGACGGAAAGACCCCATGGAGCTTTACTGCAGCTTGATATTGGACTTTGGTACGATCTGTACAGGATAGGTGGGAGCCTGAGAAGCATGAGCGCCAGCTTGTGTGGAGGCGACGTTGGGATACCACCCTGATCGTATCGGAGTTCTAACCCGCGGCCGTGATCCGGTCGGGGAACAGTGTCAGGTGGGCAGTTTGACTGGGGCGGTCGCCTCCTAAAAAGTAACGGAGGCGCCCCAAGGTTCCCTCAGAATGGTTGGAAATCATTCGAAGAGTGCAAAGGCATAAGGGAGCTTGACTGCGAGACAAACAGGTCGAGCAGGGACGAAAGTCGGGCTTAGTGATCCGGTGGTACCGAATGGAAGGGCCATCGCTCAACGGATAAAAGCTACCCTGGGGATAACAGGCTTATCTCCCCCAAGAGTCCACATCGACGGGGAGGTTTGGCACCTCGATGTCGGCTCATCGCATCCTGGGGCTGAAGTAGGTCCCAAGGGTTGGGCTGTTCGCCCATTAAAGCGGTACGCGAGCTGGGTTCAGAACGTCGTGAGACAGTTCGGTCCCTATCTGTCGTGGGCGTAGGAAATTTGAGAGGAGCTGTCCTTAGTACGAGAGGACCGGGATGGACGTACCGCTGGTGTACCAGTTGTTCCGCCAGGAGCACGGCTGGATAGCTACGTACGGACGGGATAAGCGCTGAAAGCATCTAAGCGTGAAGCCCCCCTCAAGATGAGATTTCCCAGTATGTAAGACCCCTTGAAGACGACGAGGTAGATAGGTTCGGGGTGGAAGCACGGCAACGTGTGGAGCTGACGAATACTAATCGGTCGAGGGCTTATCCAATGATCTGCCATACGAAGTATGGTCAGAGATGCAATACACTTGCTCATTACACGCATCGTTTCGTATCTAGTTTTCAGGGCGCAAGACGACCTGAATGAAATACCTTATGTTTCTTGGCAGAAACATACCGTTTGGTGATGATGGCGGAAGGGAACCACGCGTACCCATACCGAACACGACCGTTAAGCCTTCCAGCGTCGATGGTACTTGGACCGAAGGGTCCTGGGAGAGTAGAACGTCGCCAAGCAACGGCAAAGAGCTTTTCTGGATAAATTCCAGAAAGGCTCTTTTTTGTTACCGTAATAGAATTTATACGATACCGAGATCATCCGATGGAAGGTGGCGATAAAACTGCCATTCTTACGAAGAGAGTTTTGCCAAAGTAAAACTTGAAGGTCACTCATTTTTGGTGGCCTCGATAGAGGTTTACTTACCATACTCAAAGCAGAAAGAAAAGGGTAAGACAACCCTTGCAGCTTTTATATATTGCATGGTGACGATGGGAATACTGAGGAGGGGGAGCAAACAATCCCGTTTACAATCCTTCTTTTCCCAATTTATAAGCCGAATATGAAGATTCTATTTCGGTTATGAAGATGGGCTTGACATGAAAATTGGGCTTTTGTTAATATTGCAATAATATCTACGGGCAAGTAAGAAATCTAAGGAGGATTAAGTTCTGTGTGGGATACGAAGTTTGCTAAAGAAGGCTTGACGTTTGATGATGTATTGTTGGTGCCAAGGAAGTCAGAAGTGTTTGGTAAGGAGATCGACATCTCAACGAAGCTAACGGATAAGATCAAGTTGAACATTCCGTTGTTAAGCTCTGCGATGGATACGGTAACGGAAGCGGCTTTGGCCATTGCTATCGCAAGAGAAGGCGGAATCGGTATTGTTCACAAGAACATGTCCATTGCGCTGCAGGCTGAAGAAGTGGATCGCGTTAAACGCTCGGAAAGCGGCGTTATTACGAATCCTTTTTCCCTTACACCAGAACATCATGTGTACGATGCCGAAGAGCTGATGGCCAAGTACCGGATCTCAGGCGTTCCGATTTGTGACGAGAACAAGAAGCTGGTAGGTATTTTGACCAATCGTGACTTGCGTTTCGTGCACGATTACTCGATCAAGATTAAAGAGGTTATGACTCGCGACAATCTGGTAACGGCTCCTGTAGGTACTACGCTTCAACAAGCGGAAGTTATTTTGCAAAAGCATAAGATCGAGAAGCTTCCTTTGGTAGACGAGCACAACACTCTGAAGGGCCTTATTACAATTAAAGATATTGAGAAGGCTATTCAGTTCCCTAACTCCGCAAAAGACATCCACGGCCGTCTTCTAGTCGGTGCAGCGGTAGGGGTCTCCAAGGACGTTATGGAGCGTACAGCGGCTCTGGTTGAAGCAGGAGCGGACTTGATCGTCGTTGACTCGGCACACGGTCACCACATCAACATCCTCAACACGGTCAAACAAATTCGTGCCCAATATCCTGATCTTCCTATTTGTGCCGGTAACGTGGCAACGGGAGCAGGGACAAGAGACCTTATCGAAGCCGGAGCATCGATCGTTAAGGTAGGTATCGGACCGGGATCGATCTGTACGACACGGATCATCGCAGGGATCGGCGTACCGCAAATTACCGCGATTTATGATTGCGCGTCGGTGGCAAGAGAATATAACGTGCCTGTTATCGCGGACGGAGGTATTAAATATTCCGGTGACGTGACCAAGGCGATTGCGGCGGGTGCAAGTGCCGTAATGATCGGAAGCTTGTTCGCAGGAACGGATGAGAGCCCGGGCGAATCGGAAATTTATCAAGGCAGAAAGTTCAAAGTATACCGCGGTATGGGTTCGTTGGGCGCTATGAAGGAAGGCAGCAAGGACCGTTACTTCCAAGAGAACGAGAGCAAGCTCGTTCCGGAAGGGATCGAAGGCCGTATCGCTTACAAAGGGCCTTTGGCCGATACCGTGTACCAGCTTATCGGAGGCTTGCGTTCCGGTATGGGTTACTGTGGTGCAGAGAACATTGAATCGCTTATCAACGACACAGAGTTTATTCGCATTACGGGTGCCGGACTTCGTGAAAGCCATCCGCATGACGTACAAATTACAAAAGAAGCTCCAAACTACTCGTTGTAATGTAATATATGGAAATATTTGAGACGCGGCCTACGGGCTGCGTTTTCTTTGTTTTGAACAGGTTTTCCCCCTGTGGTACAATATGAATTACGCGTTTACGCATCAAATTTTAAGTTGAGGAGTGAGACTGTGTTTTTTTCTGTAAGGCGAGTTTCCGTAGTATTGACGGTTGCATTGTTGGCTCAGTTGGGATTGTCATTGGTTACTCAACCTAAAGCGGCTGTGGCTGCAGAGCAGGTTGATTTAAAATTGAATGTAAAATCCGCTATTTTGATGGATGCTGCATCGGGGCAAATATTATTCGAAGATCGTGCGGACACCCCGCTGCCGCCGGCAAGTATGGCGAAGATGATGACGGAATATTTGACTATGGAAGCGGTGAAGAGCGGCAAATTCAGCTGGGATGAGATGGTCACGACAAGTCAAAATGCGGCTGATGTTATCGGGTCGGGCGGTTTGCTGGCACTGAACGAACAGGTTTCTATGAAGGATATGTTCGCAGCGATGTCGATTTATTCGGCGAATGACGCTTCGGTTGCATTAGCGGAGAAAATAGCGGGCTCCGAAGAAGAATTCGCTAAAATGATGAACGCAAAAGCCAAGGAGTTCGGGCTATCCGAGCAGGCGCATTTTATTAATGCCACAGGCTTGTCCAGAGCGGATATGGGGAAATACGCGCCGAAGGAGCTTCAAGGGGAAACACTGCTTACAGCACGCGACGCAGCCATTATTGCTTATAATATCTTAAAGGACCATAAGGAAGTACTCGAATATACAAGTATTCCATCGAAAAAGTTCCGTGAGAAAGACAAAACGCCTATGATCAACTGGAACTGGATGCTGGCAGGGAACAAAGATAATATCAACTTCAAGAAGTATGCTTATGAGGGCTTGGACGGTTTGAAAACAGGCTCAACGGATGACGCAGGCTATTGCTTCACGGGAACGGCGGAAAGAAACGGTATGCGTTTAATCAGCGTCGTTATGGGTACCCCCAAAGAACCGACTCGATTTGAGGAAACCAGAAAGGTGTTGGATTACGGATTTAGCAATTTTGAATCGAAACCGATATTGACAGCCAAGCAAGAAATAGATTCGCTAAAAACGGTAAATATTAAAAAAGGTGTAGCTACGCAAGTTCCGGTAGTGACGCAAACCGGTGTTAATTTTGTAGTTAAGAAAGGCGCAACACCGGATCAATTCACGATTACGGCGCAGCCGGTTGAAGAGAGCAAGCTTGTAGCTCCAATTAAAAGCGGAGACGTGCTTGGAACGGTCAAGGTGACTTATCAGGGTACCGAAAAAGTCGCGAATTTGATAGCGAATGAAGATGTGGAGAAGGGCAGCTGGTTCCGATTGTTTTTCCGGGCGATTAAAAACTTTTTTGTAGACATGGTTACGGGTGCAAAGAAGGAATAAAAACAAGTAAACCTGTTGTTTATTTAAACGTCTTCCTGTAAAATAATTGTTTAGTAGTTTGTGCTAATTTCGTTGATCCACGATATTATTGACATAGGTATGGAGGAATCGGACATGGAAACAGGAACATCTCGCGTTAAAAAAGGGATGGCAGAAATGCAAAAAGGCGGCGTAATTATGGACGTCATGAACGCGGAGCAAGCGAGAATCGCTGAAGCTGCCGGTGCATCTGCCGTAATGGCTTTGGAACGGGTGCCGTCGGACATCCGTGCAGTGGGCGGTGTAGCCCGTATGGCGGACCCAACGGTTATGGAAGAGGTAATGAAGGCCGTATCCGTTCCGGTAATGGCTAAGGCTCGTATCGGGCATTTCGTTGAAGCTAAGGTTTTGGAAGCCATGGGTGTGGATTACATCGATGAGAGCGAAGTGCTGACTCCTGCCGATGAAGTGTTCCATATTAACAAAAGAGAGTTCACGGTTCCTTTCGTTTGCGGCGCCAGAGATCTTGGCGAAGCGCTGCGCAGAATCGGTGAAGGCGCGTCGATGATCCGTACGAAGGGTGAGCCGGGAACGGGTAATATCGTGGAAGCGGTTCGTCATATGCGCATGATGGTCGGTCAAATTAAAAAAGTACAAGCTATGTCCAAGGACGAGCTGATGGCGGAAGCCAAAAACCTGGGAGCTCCGTACGAGCTGCTGCTGCAAGTTCACGAAACAGGCAAATTGCCGGTCGTTAACTTTGCTGCAGGCGGCGTAGCGACACCTGCCGATGCTGCACTGATGATGCATTTGGGATCGGACGGCGTGTTCGTAGGCTCCGGTATTTTCAAATCGGACAGCCCTGAGAAGTTCGCTAAAGCGATTGTAGAAGCTACGACTCACTACACGGATTACGCATTGATCGCAAAAATTTCCAAAAACTTGGGAACTCCGATGAAAGGGATCGAAATTTCCAAGCTGGACGCCACTCAACGCATGCAAGAACGCGGCTGGTAATGGTGTAAGCAAAAAGGTGGATTAGCGATGAAAATAGGAGTACTGGCTCTCCAGGGAGCCGTTGCCGAGCATATTAAGCTTATCGAGAAGGCCGGCGGCGAAGGTGTCGTTGTCAAAAAAACGGAGCAGCTGGATGAAGTGGACGGGATGATCATTCCCGGCGGGGAAAGCACAACGATCGGCAAGCTGATGAGAACCTATCACTTCATAGATGCACTGCGTTCGTTTCATGAGCAAGGAAAGCCGATTTTCGGGACATGTGCCGGCCTGATCGTCATCGCCAAGGAAATTGCCGGTGAGCCTGAAGCGCATCTTGGGCTGATGGATATCAAGGTGGCTCGTAATGCGTTCGGGAGACAGCGGGAGAGCTTTGAAACGGATCTTGACGTGAAAGGCATCGCCGACGATGTTCGTGCGGTGTTTATCCGTGCCCCGTTGATCGAAGCGGTAGGCGAGGGCGTCGAGGTATTATCCACGTACAAAGATCAAATTGTTGCCGCTCGTCAGGGGCGCTTGCTTGTCGCCTCTTTCCATCCGGAGCTAACGGACGATGAACGGATGCATGCATATTTTCTAGATATGGTACGTGAAGCGAGGTAGGAGGGGTCCCCTTGTTGGATGTAAAACTGCTGCGAAACGATTTGCAGCTTGTAGAGCAAGCGATGACCAATCGCGGCAAAACGCTCGAAGATATTAGCCGGTTTACGAGTCTCGACACCAAGCGAAGAGAGTTGCTCCAGGAAGTGGAGAGCTTGAAAAATCGCCGGAACGTCGTGTCTCAGGAAGTGGCCGCTTTGAAAAAAGCGAAGCAGGATGCGGATGCCCTGATTGAGGAAATGAAGGGCGTCGGCGACCGCATTAAAGTGCTGGATGAAGAGATTCGTGTACTGGAAGCGGACTTGAACGGAATTACGATGTCCATTCCTAACGTTCCTCATGAAAGCGTGCCGGTGGGCAAGTCCGAAGACGATAACGTCGAGATTCGCCGTGTCGGCGAGCCTGCGGCGTTCTCCTTTGAGCCTAAGGCCCATTGGGAAATTGGACAAGAGCTCGGTATTCTCGATTTCGAGGCTGCAGCGAAGGTAACGGGTTCCCGCTTTGTATTCTATAAGGGGCTCGGAGCTAGGTTGGAGCGAGCTTTAATCAACTTCATGATGGATTTGCACAGCGACCAGCATGGATATGAAGAGATGCTCCCGCCGCAAATCGTGAATCGGGATAGCTTGACCGGTACCGGACAGCTGCCTAAGTTCGAAGAGGATGTATTCAAAATTGCCGGCGAAGGCATTGATTACTTCCTTATCCCGACGGCGGAGGTTCCGGTTACGAACTATTACCGTGACGACATCTTGTCCATCGAGGACTTGCCGAAATATTTCAGCGCCTTTAGCGCCTGCTTCCGTTCTGAGGCAGGTTCTGCAGGCAGGGATACCCGTGGCCTGATCCGCCAGCATCAGTTCAACAAAATTGAACTGGTGAAGCTTACAGCTCCCGAGAGCTCGTATGACGAGCTGGAGAAGCTGACGGCCGATGCGGAGAAGGTGCTGCAGCTGTTGAAGCTGCCTTACCGGGTGCTGACTTTGTGTACTGCGGATTTGGGCTTTTCGTCAGCGAAGACGTATGACTTGGAAGTGTGGCTGCCTAGCGGCAACACGTACAGAGAAATTTCGTCTTGCAGCAACTTCGAGGATTTCCAGGCTCGTCGTGCCAATATTCGTTTCCGCCGCGATGCGAAAGCGAAGCCGGAATTCGTGCATACGTTGAACGGATCGGGCCTTGCGCTCGGACGGACCGTTGCCGCTATTTTGGAAAATTACCAGCAGGAAGACGGAAGTGTCGTTATTCCTGAGGTGCTTCGTCCATACATGAACAATTTGACGAAGATCAGCAAAAAGTAGAACTTGAAATAGCCTGATCAAATGTGATACAATCCTTTTTGTCACCCGGAGAGGTGGTCGAGTGGTTTAAGGCAGCGGTCTTGAAAACCGCCGAGGTCGTGAGGTCTCCGTGGGTTCGAATCCCACCCTCTCCGCCATAAAATTTTGTGGCTTACATAAGGATTTCATAACCTTGATTAAGAAGCTGTATCGTCCTTTGCGGATGATGCGGCTTTTTTTATTATGATAGAATGGATAAGATTCTGAGATCATCGGATGAAAAAAGGAATGGCATTAGAAGATGCGTTCCTTTTTTTACTTCCTGCCGTATCGCATAAACAGGTTGGCGGATTCGCACCTTATAGATTGTGGAGGTGTTGATAAGATGGCAAATACAGATACCCTTGCAATAGATCAGCAGCAATTGGCCGCTGCATGGTCGGAAACGTTGCCTACGGTGCTCAATGCATCGGACCGGGCGGAAGTACTAGCGGACGAGGCCGAATCTAATGCGCTTCGTTTGCATATTGCGACAGCAGGTCATTCCAACTACAGCTTTGATTTCAAATGCACGTATGTGGATTCACGGGAAGTTAAAGTGGATCTTGTGGATGTGGAGGTTGACGGACGCAATGTAGACGAACGGACAAATATCATCCAAACGATGGTTGACGACTATGTCCGTCATATTCACGAGTGCGCACAGCAGCTTCACAGCATAACGAAATAGCCACGAGCGTGGAGGGATGAGTTATGACAAAAAATAAAAGCAGTGTCGATAAAAACTTGCAAAATGTAGTCAAAGACCTGGATCAGGTGGCCGTTAACAGCCATCATGCCCAACAGCTGCAGCAGCAAACGAACGATCGCCGTCATCAAGATGCGCTGAATCATGACGAGTCGTCCCAAGAGATGTCGATTACATTAAACGATAAAGATTGATCAAGGAGGACGGACCATGCCAAAAGATATTGCCCAGCCCGTAAATCCCCCAAGCGGACAAAAAAACCGCAGCGAAAAAAACAATCAGCCGATGGAGCCTCTATCGGGCTCCAAGAAGGTTAAACAGCAAAATCACTCCCGTCACAATAACGGGGAAGGCTGATCAAATCTAATCTAAATAATGAAGCGACGACAGTTCTACATGGAGGGCTGTCGTCTTTATATTACGCATTTTTCGCGGACAAATAATGGAAACATTCTACCATCATCATTTGCGCGAGCTCTTCGTTGTCGGCATAGCCGTACAGTGTGCCCCCTAAAGCCAACTCCTCACATACGTCGTCAAGAACAGAGCAGATCGAAATCGAAAACTCATCGTAAATAATATAAAACCGATTGTCCTCCAACACGCAGCCCAACACCTCACTCATATGCTTTCCTCATTCTACCATGAACAATTTAAAAAGAGAATGGATATTCTATTTCGGCCAGCATGGACTATTGTGGTATGGGACAAATATTTGGATCGTTCCAGCAGAGGGGCATTTTGCAAACCGATGCGTACTATAGGTAATAAACGCAAAGAGGCGATGAGCATGATTATTTTGAAAACGCCGGAACAAATTGCTGCGATTCGAAAAGCAGGTCAAGTGCTGGCCCAATGTCATGAAGAGCTTAGCCGCATGATTCGTCCGGGCATCACGACGCTGGAGATTAACGACTTCGCAGAGCGGTTTATTAACGACCATGGAGCCCGCCAAGTGACGAAAGGCTATAAAGGGTTCCCTTATGCAACATGCGCTTCATTGAACGATGTGATCGCTCATGGATTCCCCAATGATACGCCTTTGCGTAGCGGCGACATTGTCAAAATGGACATCGTATGCAGCTATAACGGCTGGATGGCCGATTCCTGCCGTACGTACAAGGTAGGCGCCGTATCTCCGGAAGCCGCACGTTTGGTGAAGGTGGCCAAGGAATGCCTCGATATGGCGGTTCTGAAAGCGGTAGCAGGCAATACGATAGGGGATGTCATGCATGTAGTTCAAAAGCACGCCGAAGGAGCGGGATATTCGGTCGTAAGGGATTTGGTCGGACACGGGATCGGGCAGTCGCTGCACGAGAAGCCAACCTTTCAGCATGTAGGGAAGCCTGGAAAAGGATTTGTTTTGAAGGAAGGCATGGTTATCACCATCGAGCCGATGATCAATGCAGGTACGCATGAAATGTATGTGGAATTGGACGGGTGGACGGCCCGTACATGGGATGGCGCCTTATCGGCACAGTTCGAGCATACGGTGGCGATAACCAAGAAGGGACCGCAAATTTTAACCGAGCTGTAAAAGGTTCCCTTATTACTGCCTGCGATAATCTTTTCGCTGACGCAAATGTATGCTATAATACTCTTTGCCGCGCGCCCGTAGCTCAGCAGGATAGAGCGACAGTTTCCTAAACTGCAGGTCGTACGTTCGAATCGTATCGGGCGCGCCACTTCAAAGCTTTTCATTAAAAATAATGATCACATAAGCGATCTCCTGCGAAATCCGCAGGAGTTTTTTTTGTGCATTCTGCTTGTATTCCTGCCGTTAGCTCCTAACAGTTGAAACTCTGGACCCATGGTCAACACGTGGTAAACATTATAGAATATGCGGTAGTTATGGAAAAAAATGAAAAGTTGGAGGAGTTTTGGATGAGAGTACTTTTTACATTGCTTATTTGTGTGGCGATTGCGATAACCGCGGCAGGATGCGGAGACGCTCCTAATGCTAAAATAACGAAAGCGAAGTTTGAGAAGCTGGAGAGCGGCATGACGTACGAAAAAGCCACCGAGATTATAGGCGGCGAAGGGGAACTGATGGCTGAGACGGGCAAAAAGGGCGAAGAAATGTACATCGTTACTTATCAATACAAAGGCGATGGATTAGGATCCAATGCGATCCTGGTGTTCCAAGGCGGAAAGCTGCAAGTGAAATCCCAAAACGGGCTGAAGTAAAGCTGCCGAATTTGTTCCTCGTGGAACTATTATTCAAAATAGAGAGGGGCCGCTCAAGACTTGGAGCGGTTCTTTTTGTTGGTCTGGAAAGTGTACCTAAAAGTAGTCAGAATGAGCTCCTTAGCACGCTGCACCTTTGGGGACTTTTCTTGTTATACAATAAAAAAGATGCCACTGTAAAAAATATTTCTGTAAAGTGCAGGGGTCGTTCGCTGCAGCCGCGTCTATTACTTCGGAGAGGAGGGGGAGAACATTACAGAGGAAACAGAGTGGATCGAACGCATCGTAGCCGGCGACGTGCAATCATTTCGCTTATTGATGGCTAAATATCAATCGTATTTATACCATGTAGCGTACTCTGTGCTCCGGTCGTCTAAGGATGCCGAAGATGTGACGCAAGAAGCGCTGTTGAAAATATATGCTTCTCTCCCTCAGTATCAGCACCAAGGGTTTAAGACGTGGATCACGCGAATTACCGTGAACAAAGCGATTGACTACAAACGGTCGCTGGAGCGCAAACGAGAGCAGCTGACCGATGAGCCGGAGCTGTTATTTCCGGTTAATCCGACCCATACGGTAGAGGAGGAAGTGCTTCATAATCATAGGCGGCAGAGGATTCGGGAATGTCTGGACGATATGCCCCACAATTACCGGGACGTGGTCGTTGCCTTTTATATCGAGGATAAAAGTTATCAGGAGATAGCGATAGAGCAGGGTGTCACCCTGAAGACGGTGGAATCGAAGCTGTATCGAGCCAAACAATGGATCCGCAAGCACTGGAAGGAGGAGGAGTGGGGATGAAGCATTATTCGTTGGAACAATGGGGCCGCTATGTGAGAGAAGAACTGGCGATGGAAGAGCAGCTTGAATACGAAGCGCATCTCGGCTCGTGCGATCAATGTCTTGAACAGTATATGCAGTGTCTGGAGCTCGCTAGGGACTCGTTCCCAGTGCTGGCGGAACAAACGAAAACCGCTATGGCTGACGCCGTCATGCAGTCCATCGCGGCCTCTGTTACACAGTCAGAGGCGATCGATGCAAGGAAGCCGGAGCCGGTGACCCAGAACCACAAGAAAATCACACCATCGTTCCTGCGCCATCCCGTGTTTCATTATGCGGTGGCTGCTGCAGTAACCTTCCTCTTAATGAGTACAGGGGTGTTTCATTCGCTGGCGGAACGGGTAGGCTCTGCAGAGACGAACGTGGTAGCATCTCCGCCTGTTCAGGAAGACCGGTCCTCCGTATCGCAACGCATTATGGAAAAAACCATTGGCATGCTGGATTCGATCCAGCCTAAACACGAAAGAGGGGGGAATCGTTAATGCAACCAAAAAACCCGATGGCGGCGCTGCTGCTGTCTTTCATCCCCGGAATGGGACATCTTTATTTAAACCGTTTGTTCCGGGCTGTAATTTACGGATGCGGTTTTTTTGGACCGGTGCTGCTCATGTTCCTGCTGGTCGTATCGGGAAAATACCGTTACAACGGCGAAATTTTGGCGCTCCTGATGGCGGTGGCGCTATTCGTTGGATTCATTAACTTAGTCGATATGGTGATTACTTTAATCCGCGGGCGCGAGCCATCTCTTCAAGCTCCTGTTCCGTCGCAGGATGGAGTGTATGCTTCACCCCCGCGTCCGGATAATGAACGGTTTTTTACCATTGTATTGTCGGTCATTCCGGGTCTCGGCCATTTCCAGCTTGGCTTGATGCAGCGGGGATTGGCGTTTTTGATCGCTTTCTTCGGCTCGTTTGCGATGATCGTCTTTATTTCGGTCCTGACGCATCAGGAGGGATTTCTGGCATTTCTCGGCGTAATGCCTATCATCTGGCTGTACTCCATGTTCGACAGCATTCAGCAGCTGAACCGGAAGCAGCGGGGTGAGTTTTTGATCGATCAAACGTTTTTGGAGGATTTCCAGGAAAGCCGCGAGGACGGCAGAAAAAGCAAGATGATCGCTACGTTCCTCTCTATCATTCCAGGAGCGGGGCATATGTATCTCGGATTGCAAAAACGCGGTTTGCAGCTGATGGCTGCCTTCTTGTTCAGCATTTACATTATGGATGTGCTGCGTCTGTCCCTCTTTTTGTTTCTGATCCCGATCCTTTGGTTTTACAGCTTCTTCGACGCGCTTCAGCTTATTTCCAAGCAAGGCCGCGAAGAGCTTAGGGATTTGCCTTTTGTCGATTGGCTTATTAATCACCAGAAATGGGTAGGCATCGTACTGCTGCTGCTGGGCTTGTATTATTTAGCCGATGAAGTGCTGCTGAGCGCTCTGGACCGGATGTTCCCTCAAGAACGCATCTCGATGCTATTCCACCAATATTTCCAGACATTCGTTGTATCTGTGCTGCTCATCGGCGGCGGGATTCGATTATTGCTCGGAAGTAAGCAGAGGAGGGATTGAGCGGATGAAAAAATGGCGTGTAGGCACGTTATCGATGGGCTTGTCGCTCATAGTGCTGGGTGTCATATTATTCATGTCACAATGGAACGGGCTGCAGGCTTACGACGCGTTTATAACATGGTGGCCGTTAATTTTCGTCATGCTTGGGCTGGAAATCATCGTCTATCTACTCTTCTCCAAAAAAGAAAACACCGTGCTTCATTACGATATGATGAGCTTGTTCTTCGTCGGCGTGCTGTGTATCGGCTGTCTTGGCTTCACGCTGCTTACTTCAGCCGGCATCATGGGAGAAGTAAGGTCAATGCTGAATACAACGGAGCTTACGAAGGATCTTCCTTCCGTCAAAGAATCGCTAGGGGACGGGATCAAAAAGATCGTCGTGCAATCATCGGAGCATGCCGTCAAGGTAGACAAATCGCCGGAGAGATCGGTGCAAGTCTTCGGTACGTTCCGCGATAGAATCAAAGCGGGTGAGGAATCCCCGCCTTTAGCGAAGGAGCAGGTAGTCTCGGTCCATACGGTGGGAGATACGATGTATTTGCAGATTAAAAGGCTTCCGTCGGAGCAAGGCTTCGATTCCTACTATCCGTATATGAATGTGACGGTCGTTCTGCCGCAGGATGTGCAGGTGGAATTAAGAGGGAGCGACAATCAGGTAATCTCATCTTGAATGAAAAAAAAGCAGGAGCCCGTTTTGAATGGGAACTCCTGCTTTTTTTGTTTGCCACGAACCGTCCGCAAGGCGAAGGGGAAAAATCCATTGAAGTTATTCTTTGCCCCTCAAGCGGCGGAAAAATTGGGTCAGCATGGTGCTGCACTCTTCCTGAAGAACGCCGCTTACGACATCTACGCGATGGTTAAACCGCTCCTCCTGCAGCAAATTCATCAATGTTCCTGCACAGCCGGCTTTAGGATCCGTAGTCCCGTAGATGACCTGCGGGACTCTCGACTGCACGATGGCCCCGGCACACATCGGGCAAGGCTCCAGTGTGACGTAGAGCCGGCAATCAAGCAAGCGCCACGCCTGCAAAAACTCGCTGGCTTGTTTTATCGCGATAAGCTCGGCATGCGCCAGCGGATCGCGGGTCGTTTCGCGTAAATTATAGCCGCGGCCAATGATTTGGTCTTTCCACACGACGACGGCGCCGATGGGCACTTCCTTCAGCGCCTCGGCTTTGCGCGCTTCCTCGATGGCGGCGTTCATAAAAGGGATATGTTCTTGCACACAGACACCTCATTCAGGATGGTTACTTATCCACAAACAGGGATAAACGAACAAATATTCGATTTGTTAACATGCTGTGGATAACATTGTGGATAACTAGGTTATTATGCACATTTCATTATAAAAATCTGGGGATATTGACGCAAGCACCTTCGATTTATTCCAGTCGCTATCCCCATATGGGGATAAGGCAGCACTTGCGTCAACGGAAGGCCTGCCCAGGCTGTTATCCAATAAATTTGCGCTTCGTTTCCTCGGTAGGCATCATGCAGCTTTGTTCCTTACCGAACCAGGCATAGCGGTTTTTGGCGACCCAGCGGTATATACGGTCCCGGAGCGAGGCCGGGATGATGATCAATCCGTAGAGGAGGGCCCATGCGCCTCCAAGATGCTTGGCAATTCGCAGCACAGCCGAGGAATGAGTGTAGACGGCTCCGGGTTCCACTACAATGACGGAATCCAGAGAAGACCCGCCATTCCTAAGGTGGGATGGCAGCAGCAGCTGTGAAGCTTCCGATTGCAAGGGAGCGAAACGGAATACATCGCGCTTGTCGCGGCGCAGAAGGAACTTCACCCAGCCGTTGCAGAAACGGCATTCTCCGTCAAAAAGAATCACCGGATGCCGGGCGGTATCGAGGGCAGGATCCGATTCATGGCCATGAGCTTTCATGCGATCACCTTTTTCCATGGATAATAAAGGCAAAATGGCCGACTTCGCTTGGCAAGCAAGGATGTGCGGCAGCTTCTCTTTGTTATCATTATACCTTGCTTTTGAAGAAATCGTTAATTTGCAGGTAATCGGTTGCTACCTTTTAAGGCGGGAATGTATAATAAAATCACACTAGGTCCATGTGCCTACAACTTTTAGATGCAATGTCCTATGTATCTTTTTCGTCCATGGCAAGCCTGTCGAAAGGCAGGGACGCAAAATCAGCGCCGCTTTGCCGAAAAAAGGGAGTTCCCTCGAGTGGAAGTGAACGAAACCGGTCTGATCCGCGGTATCGCCTCGGGGCCGGGAGACATAATGAGACTTCCGGAGGAGGAGATCGAGCTCCGTATTCATAACATCAGCGTAAGCGGTGTTGGCTTTACTTTGGAGAAAGATGCTATAAATGGAGAGAGCAATTGGAGCCAGATTGATTTGGAGCTTCATATCGGTTTTGTCTTATCGTGTCGTGCCGAGTTAGTGAGGCAGGATTTACTGGGGGACCGATACTACTACGGAGTTCAATTCACCGACATGTCTTCTGAGCAGGTTAATTCCTTACGGGCTTTTGTGCTAAGAAAGCAGATCGAATCGTACTTTGAGAACAAGAAAATAGAAACGGAAAAACGAATGTTTAAATAAAGGTGTGAAACACTGCCGTATCGTAGCTTTATTCCGCCGGAACCGGCGGTTTTTTGTTGTTTAACCGGAGCTGTTGAGGTACTTTTGCCTACTCCCAACATGTCACTTGTTCGCAGCATTTCAGCGTGTCCAATTCGGGTGCGGGCTCGTGCCGCTTTTTGCCGGAAAACGGGCGGGGGCCGTGAGAAATAGGAAGCGGGATGCATAAGGATAAGAAAAAGGACATAGAGGGGGTAGCATGATGGCATTTCGAATGAAATACGACATAACAACCGCCTATTTGACGGGACCGAGCCGACGCAGGCCGATGATTCCGCTGGAGCCTTGCCGTTTTTTGGTTGCGCATGATACCGGGAACCCCGGCTCTACGGCTGCCAATAATGTGACCTTTTACGAACGGACTCATAATGATATGGAAGCGTCGGCGCATCTTTTTGTGGATGACAGGTCTATTATCGAGTGTATTCCGTTTTTGACAGCCCCTCCGGAAAAGGCATGGCATGTCCGCTACGATGTCGTAGGCGATAATATACGCTACGGAACGAATGCCAACGATGCGGCCGGATCGATTGAGCTATGCTACGGCGGATCCATCGACATGGAGGAGGCTTACCGAAGATATTGCTGGACGCTCGCCTACGCATGTTATTTATACGGACTGAACCCGGCGACCGATCTCATCGGTCATTATAGGCTCGATCCTCAGCGAAGAACGGACCCGGTAGGGGCGCTCGCGCTGGTCGGCAAAACGTTCGACGATCTTATTATCGATGTTGCGGCGGAATATGAAGCGAGTCTGGAGCCGGACATTTTAATTAGCCCGGACGATGCGAACAAAGTGATCGGCTTTTTGTCGGCGGCCTATTTTGCAACCGATGATGCGCAGGCGCAAGCGGAATTTCATCGGTTGGCCAATGAGCTGCGGCGAGTTTCCGGGCAGCTATAGACAGGTACGCAGAAATAAAATGCTGAATATTGCTGGAAAAACGGTCTCTTGCGTGACAGGGGACCTCTTTTTGCGATATAATAACTATTTAGGAATATTAGAAACGATAGCTAAGGAGTTGTCCTATATATGGCTTTGAAAGCAGGGATCGTGGGCCTGCCGAACGTTGGCAAATCCACTTTGTTTAATGCAATTACGCAAGCGGGTGCCGAGTCGGCGAATTACCCTTTCTGTACGATTGATCCGAATGTGGGTGTAGTCGAGGTTCCGGATGAGCGTCTGGTCAAGCTGACCGAGATGGTCGTGCCGAAGAACGTAGTGCCTACCGCTTTCGAATTTGTAGATATTGCCGGTTTGGTTAAAGGCGCGAGCCGCGGCGAAGGCTTGGGCAATAAGTTTCTCGCCCACATCCGCGAAGTGGATGCCATCGTTCATGTGGTGCGCTGCTTCCAGGATGAGAACATTACGCACGTATCCGGTACGGTCAATCCGATTAGCGATATCGAGACGATCAACCTGGAGCTGATATTGGCAGACGTGGAATCGGTCGAGAAGCGGATTGAACGATCCCGCAAAAATATGAAAGGCGGCGACAAGAAGTACGCTGCTGAAGTGGAATGCCTTGAGCGGATCAAAGAGGCGCTGTACAACGATAAGCCGGCCCGCAGCGTAGAGCTGACGGATGATGAAAAGCTGCTTATCCGCGATCTGCACCTGTTGACTATGAAACCGATGCTGTACGCGGCTAATGTGAGCGAATCGGAAGTGGCTAACGCCGACGACAATCCGTTCGTGCAAAAGGTTCGCGAATATGCAGCACTGGAAGGCGCAGAGGTAGTGCCGATCAGCGCGAAGGTGGAATCCGAGATCGCCGAGCTTGAAGGCGAAGATAAGGAAATGTTCCTGGAGGAGCTGGGCTTGCAGGAATCGGGCTTGAACCGCCTGATCAAAGCGGCGTATAAGCTGCTCGGGTTGTACACGTACTTTACGGCCGGCGTGCAGGAAGTGCGCGCATGGACGATCCGTAAAGGAATGAAAGCTCCGCAAGCGGCCGGCGTCATTCATACCGATTTTGAGCGCGGCTTCATTCGTGCCGAGGTTGTGAGCTATGACGACCTGGTGAATGCGGGATCGATGAACGCTGCGAAGGAAAAAGGACAGCTGCGGTTGGAGGGGAAAGAGTACGTAGTGCAGGACGGCGATGTTATGCATTTCCGTTTTAATGTTTAAAATAATATTACTAGCATTGGCGACATAAGGGGTGAATGAAGATGTTAGACAGACTGCAATCGTTGGCGGACCGCTATGACAAATTGAGTGAGCTGCTGTGCGATCCGGATGTAACCAGCGATACGAAAAAGCTGCGGGAATATTCCAAGGAGCAATCCGATCTGCAGGAATCGTACGAGGCTTATACGGAATACAAAGCCGTAGTAGAGCAGTACGAGGCTGCACGGATCATGCAGAACGAGAAGCTCGACGACGAAATGCGCGAGCTTGTGAAGATGGAGCTTGAAGAGCTCTCCCAACGCAAGGAGGAGCTAGAGGAGCGCATCAAAATTTTGATGCTGCCTAAGGATCCTAATGACGATAAGAACGTGATCGTGGAAATCCGCGGCGCAGCCGGCGGAGATGAAGCGGCCTTGTTCGCGTCCGATCTGTACCGGATGTATACGAAGTTTGCCGACGCCCAAGGATGGCGGACGGAAATTATGGATGTCAGCATGAACGATCTCGGCGGATTCAAGGAGATTATCTTCATGGTGAACGGGAAGGGTGCGTACAGCAAGCTGAAGTTCGAGAGCGGCGCGCATCGCGTACAGCGGATTCCGACAACGGAATCCGGCGGGCGTATTCATACGTCCACTTCAACGGTAGCCGTATTGCCGGAGATGGAGGACATCGATATCGAGATCAACGACAACGATATTCGCGTCGATACGTTCTGTTCCAGCGGAGCCGGCGGACAATCCGTTAATACGACGAAGTCGGCTGTACGCGTGACTCACGTCCCAACGGGGATCGTAGCGACGTGTCAGGACGGCAAATCGCAAAACTCGAACAAGGAAAAAGCGCTCCAGGTGCTGCGCGCCCGTATTTTCGACAAGCTGCAGCAAGAGGAAATGTCCAAATATGCAGGCGAGCGGAAAAGCAAAGTCGGTACCGGTGACCGCAGTGAGCGGATTCGGACGTATAACTTCCCGCAAAGCCGCGTTACCGATCACCGTATCGGATTGACGCTGCATCGTTTGGATGCTGTATTGAACGGCGATATGGAAGAGATTATTTCCACGCTTACGATTGCTGCGCAATCGGAGCTCATGGATAAAGGGGAACAAGTGTAAAGAGATGACCGTCGAACGGAAGTTGACGATTCGTGAAGCCTATGTGAAGGCTTCTTCTTTTTTACAGGGGTATGACGTCCTTGAAGCGGCCCACTGTGCGGAGCTGCTGCTGCAGCATTTGTTCGGCTGGAGCCGCAGCGAGCTGCTGC
Organism: Paenibacillus sp. H1-7; assembly: GCF_022354825.1. Taxonomy (GTDB): domain Bacteria; phylum Bacillota; class Bacilli; order Paenibacillales; family NBRC-103111; genus Paenibacillus_S. The sequence goes on along the minus strand of NZ_CP031168.1, from coordinate 8,341,902 downwards.
TGCGCTGGCAGGAAATGTTCCCCGTGGAACGCCAAGGGGAATGGGAAGCGCTGCTGCAGCGCAAGGCGGCCGGCGAGCCGGTGCAGTATATTATAGGGGAGCAGGAATTTTATGGGCTCCCCTTCAAGGTGAACCCGGCCGTGCTGATTCCACGGCCGGAGACGGAGCTGCTGGTCGAGCAGATCGTGCTGCTCGGCAAGCAGCTGTGGCAGGATGGAGGCGACCGCAAGACAAGCCCGCTTGTCGCCGACATCGGTGCCGGGAGCGGGGCGATTGCCGTGAGCCTCGCCGTACAGTGCCCGCAGTGGAGCATCATGAGCTCGGACATATCGCCGGCTGCGCTGGCGGTGGCAAGAGCGAATGCGGAGCTGAACGGGGTTGGCGAGCGGGTCTCCTTCGTGGAAGGAGACTTGCTAGCGCCTTACATCGAGCGGGGGTTGAAGCTCGATGCGGTCGTATCGAATCCGCCGTACATCCCGCAGGCGGATGAGGAGGGACTGCAGCCGGAGATACGGCTGTACGAGCCGCCTTCCGCGCTGTATGGCGGGGCGGACGGGCTCGTGCTGTACCGTCGGCTGATTGCGCAGCTGGCACAGCTTCCGGCGCTGCCGTCGCTTGTGGGGCTCGAGGTCGGCATCGGCCAGGCCGAAGCTGTCTCGCAAATGCTGGCGGATGCAGCGGCCTGGGATGAAATCCGGATTGTGCCGGATTTGGCCGGGATTAACCGCCATGTCATCTCCGTAAACCATCCGTGAAGCTTTTTGCTTGCCCGAATGAGTAAATAAACCGTGGGCAAGAGGGTAGGGTAGACCCCAAAAAAGAAGAGCAGGGGGAGGGAAGCCGAAACGGGATATGATCTAGTCCAGAATCCTTCGCTTGAAGCTTGTGAGAGGATCTAGACCGTCTCGGAATCTGTACTCTCTCTCTAAGTTATCTAAGAAATAATAGAGTTAAAAAATAGATTGATAGGTTTAAACCTTCTCCATTCCGTCCATACTAGTCACTATGAAGCGAATGGAGAGGGGCAACGGACCATGGTTAAGCGGACATCCCGAGTTCATTATTTGTATATAGCATTTGCAATTATTCTATTAATCTCTTGTTGGGAAGCACAGCGTGAAAATACGGTCGTTTATGCGTCTGCTGCAGTATCGGCAACCGGCAGCTCGGAAGGCAAGATTCCTGACGAATCGATCCGTCTTCGTATATTGGCTAATTCGGACTCGCCGTCCGATCAATGGATCAAGCGCGAGGTTCGCGATGCTATCGTCGCTCAAATGAACGAATGGGTTACCGGTCCGCAAACTATTGAAGCGGCGAGAGAAACCGTCAGGGCCCATTTGCCGGAATTGAACGAGCTGGTAGGGCAAACGCTGCGCAAAAACGGCTTTGATTATTCCTATCATGTAGAGCTTGGGATGGTTCCGTTTCCGACCAAAATGTACGGCAATTTGGTTTATCCTGCAGGCAACTACGAAGCGCTTCGCGTTTCGATCGGTGAAGCGGAAGGCCAAAACTGGTGGTGTGTGCTGTTCCCGCCGCTATGCTTTGTAGATAGTGAAGCGATTGCGAAAAGCCCGAACGAGGTTCAAGCCAAAAGCGCTCCGGAAGCGAAGCAAGCCGACAGTAAGGCAGCAGCCGACAGCGGAAAAGACACTAAAACCGAAAGCAAGCAGGCAAGCGATGCTAGTAAAGGCAGCGACTCCAAAACGGTTCAAGGCTCGAAGGGTTCTACTGACAGCAAATCGGCTGTAGTGGTTGTTGATGACGAGACTCCACAGCCGGAAATTCGCTTCTTTTTGTGGGACTTACTGAAAAAAATCGGCTCCATGTTTGCTTAATTGAGCAGGGGAAAGTAGCCGAAGCCACATCGGCCACAAAGATTAATAGCATGCTGGCTCGCTAGGTAAAGCGAGAGCCCGGTATTCAAAAGATACAGAGGGAAACTTATCGCGATAAGGATGGAATGACGATGACGACATACTGGAAGGTAACAGCCGGGAATCCGGATCCGGCCATCATCGCGGAGGCGGCGGTTGTGCTGCAGCAGGGCGGCGTGGTCGCCTTTCCGACAGAAACGGTGTACGGATTGGGAGCGGATGCCAGACAGACGGAAGCGGTGCAACAAATATTTACGGCCAAGGGGAGGCCGTCGGATAATCCCTTGATCGTACATATCGCCAACCGGTCTCAACTGGAGGAACTGACGCTTCCGCCGGATGAGGCCGTTTCGCGTCTGCTGGACGCCTTCTGGCCGGGACCGCTGACGGTCGTGCTGCCGGCTCGTCCCGGCGTCCTGTCCCCGCTTGTCACCGCGGGGCTGTCTACGGTCGGGCTGCGCATGCCCGACCATCCCGTTGCGCTGCAGCTTATAGCCGCTGCAGGCTGTCCCGTAGCTGCGCCGAGCGCGAACCGCTCGGGCCGGCCGAGCCCAACACACGCCGAGCATGTGTTGGAGGATCTCACGGGCCGCATCGACGCCATCGTTGACGGGGGGTCGACCGGCGTCGGCTTGGAATCGACGGTGGTGGAGTACGCCGCTGCCGGCCCGGAGGAAGCTGGGGGCCGCGGCGTGCTCCACATCCTGCGGCCGGGCGGCATTACCGCAGCGCAGCTTCGCGAAGCGCTGCCGGGTGTGGAGGTGCGCGAATCGTCCGCGCACGCTGAACCCGCGGCGGCCCCGCGCTCGCCGGGGATGAAGTACACGCATTACGCGCCGCGCGGCGTCATGACGCTTGTTCAGGGCGATGCGCCTGAACGGGTGCTCGCTCGCATCCAACGCGAGCTCGATGCAGCCCGTGCGCGCGGGGAGCGTACCGGTGCCCTCACGTTCCGTGAGCACGCCGACGCTCTGCGCGCGGATCGCGTCGTCGCCTGCGGCAGCCTGGGCGACCTGGAATCGGTGGCGCAGGGGCTGTACGCTGCGCTGCGCGAATTTGATGAAGCGGGGATCAGCTTCATCCTGGCCGAGACTTGCCCCGAGGAGGGCATCGGGGCCGCTATCATGAACCGGCTGCGCAAGGCGGCCGGCGACCGTGTCATAGAAGCCTAGAGCACTCCTTATCTACGTGGAATGCTATGGGGCTTGACCGATCTCCACGCAGCGCGGATCGTGTCATAGAAGCCTAGAGCATTCCTTATCTACGCGGAATTCTATGGCGTTTGACCAACCTCCGCGCAGCTCGAAAGTCATCCTGAGATTCGCGCGCATTAGCAAATTGAAGTCTAGCCGGTGCTCCCTTAATGGAGACCGGCTTTTTTTCGCTTGGCGATAACCCAAGTCTAGGCACTGGTACAGGTATAATCCCGCAGCGAACTGCCGAAAATGTCAGTGAGAAACGGGGGGAAATAGCTAAAGGTTTGCTTTAGCAAACTCGCATCGTAAGCTGGTCAGCTTTATAGTCATTTTACCGTCCGTCACTCCCCCTTTGTCCCATCAAATTCCCAGACAAGTCATGTTTCCCAACTCGTCCGCATATGTTGATTAGGAACGGACAGGGGGTAGAGGGTGGATGGATTGGACATCTCCGCTAATGGTGGGGCAATTTATCGCGATATTGATCATGGCTATTGCCCTGGGATTGGACGCGCTGTCGCTGGGCATCGGGATCGGCATGAAGGGAATCCGGAAGCTGGACATATTGAAGCTCAGCTTCGTCATTGCTCTTTTCCATATGTTGATGCCGTTAATGGGGATGTTTATGGGCGGCTACGTGAGCTCCTTGTTGGGCGGGGTCGCTACCAAAGCCGGCGGAGCCCTGCTTTTGCTGCTCGGTATCCATATGGTGTACAGCTCCCTAAAAGGGGATGAAGTGAGATCCATCGACCACCGGACGTTATGGGGCATCGTTTTATTCGCTCTTAGCGTAAGCATAGACTCTTTTTCCGTGGGAGTGTCGCTCGGGATGTTTGCCGGTGATGTCGTATTGACCGTGCTGATGTTCGGCTCCGTCGGAGGGCTCATGTCCATAATCGGTCTGATGCTGGGCAGCAAGATGGGCAAATGGGTGGGAGAATACGGAGAAGCGATGGGCGGTGTTATTTTGTTGGCGTTCGGAGTTCATTTCTTGTTCTAGCAGCCAACCTCGCCGCCAGTCAAGCTACCGATTTCTTTGGCTCGGGCTGGTTAACCGGATAGTCCCTATTTTTGCGATTTTGAGGTACAATAGAGAGGTAAGGCTCAATGCAGCCTATCCTTATACAAGAAAAGGCAGGGATCCCTATGAATCGAATCTTATTCGTTTGTACTGGCAATACCTGCCGCAGTCCAATGGCCGAAGGATTAATGCGGCGGCTGCTGGCGGAACATCAATTACCGCATATCGAGGTGCGGTCAGCCGGAGTGTCGGCGATGGATGGAGCTCCCGTATCGCGTCATGCCGCTGCGATATTGAAGGAGACCGGTTCGGATTGCAGCATGAGCTCCAGCACTTTGTCAAGATCGTTGATTGAATGGGCCGATATCGTCCTGACCATGACGTCGGGCCACAAACAGCACGCCATCGGACGTTACCCGGAGTTTATCGATAAAATCTATACGCTGAAAGAATATGTGGACGACGATCCGAACGCCGCCGACCTGATTGCGGAAATGGAGAGTCTTATCGCCGATTTGCAGGTAAAACGGGCGCTGTCCCAGCAAGTGACGGACGAGGAACGGGCGAGAATATTGACGCTGGAGCGCAAGCTTCCCGATTACGATATCGCCGATCCGTTCGGAGGTTCTTTGTCCTTGTACCGAGAGTGTGCGGAGGAAATCGAAGCGGCATTGCTGAAGCTGGTTGCAAAGCTAAAGTCACAAGCCAATTAGGCTTTACACCTGCCTTTATTTCCGCTATGATAAAGATACATTACAAGACCCGATGTAACTGGCGACGAGTGGGCTTAACCACAGTGGAGCATCGGGACATACGGCCGGTCGCCTGGGCAAAGAGCGTCGATGTGCTGTCCGCAGCACTCGATTGCTCTTTTTTCGTTTTTTTGCCATCTTTCGGTTATAATGAAGCTAACTACAGTCAGGAGGCGAAAGACATTGAACATTGCAATTGGAGCAGATCATGCAGGAGTACGTCTGAAGGATGAATTGATCGGATTTATCGAATCGTTAGGGCATCGGGTAGCCGACGTCGGGTGCAACTGTACGGATTCGGTCGATTACCCCGACTATGCGATTGCCGTATGCGACCAGGTTGTATCCGGTCAAGCCGACAAAGGGATTCTGATCTGTGGAACAGGGATCGGGATGACGATTGCGGCCAACAAAGTACCGGGCATTCGCTGTGCGTTGGTTCACGACCTATTCTCGGCGAAAGCAACCCGCGAGCATAACGATACGAATGTGCTGTCCATGGGCGAGCGTGTCATTGGGCCAGGGGTAGCGCAGGAAATCGTCAAAATTTGGCTCGAAACCGAATTCTCCCAAGGAGAACGTCACCAAAACCGCATTAATAAAGTCAAGGCGCTTGAAGACAAGTACGCAATTCATCCGTAACGGAAGCTTGATGAAAGAGGCGATTCAAGTGAACAATTCGGACGTTTCTACTGCAGCAGCAAGCTCTGGAGACTTGAGTCATGCAGATAACGGCGCGTGGGATATCGCTTCGATACGTCCTGCGCTGGAGCAGGTGCTGCGCGAGCTTATCCGTGCGGGTAACATCGAGCGGGGACAGCTGATCGTATTCGGTACCAGCACGAGCGAAGTGATCGGCCGGCACATCGGCACTTCCGGAACGGAAGAGGTCGCCGGGCATTTGTTCGACGCCATCCAGGCGGTACGGGCCGAGGTCGGATTTTACCCTGTGTTTCAATGCTGCGAGCATTTGAACCGGGCGCTTGTGCTGGAGCGGGAGGCAATGAAGGAATATCGTCTGGAGCAAGTATCGGTCGTTCCGGTACCCAAAGCGGGCGGAGCCATGGCGTCCTATGCTTTTAAGAAGCTGGAGCAAGCGTGTGTTGTCGAAACGGTGGAAGCTCATGCGGGAATCGATATCGGGGGCACGCTGATCGGCATGCATCTGAAGCGGGTAGCCGTTCCGGTTAGACCGACCATTCGCCAGATCGGACAGGCGTCCGTCCAAATGGCGTTTACCCGACCAAAGCTCATCGGCGGAGCGCGGGCGGTTTATACTGCCCAAGAAGTTCCGGCTAACGGCACGGAAACCTGCAGCTAAATTGATTAGTCTTAATTGGAATGATACATCCCTATAAGCCGAACTTTAAGGAGGACATTAGACATGGAACAATTACGCAAGCAAGACCCTAAAATCGTTGAGGCGATGAATCTCGAAATCGGCCGTCAACGCGATAAAATCGAGCTGATAGCTTCGGAGAACTTTGTAAGTGAAGCGGTTATGCAAGCTATGGGTACGGTTCTTACCAACAAATATGCGGAAGGTTACCCAGGCCGCCGTTATTACGGCGGATGCGAGTACGTCGATATCGTTGAAGATATTGCACGCGATCGCGCAAAAGAGCTGTTCGGTGCGGAGCATGCGAACGTTCAGCCTCATTCCGGCGCTCAAGCGAACATGGCGGTTTACTTGGCGGCACTTCAGCCTGGAGATACCGTATTGGGTATGAACCTGGCTCATGGCGGCCACTTGACTCACGGAAGCCCTGTTAACGCATCCGGTCTTTTGTACAACTTCGTTGCTTACGGAGTAAGCGAATCCGATTCCCGCATCGATTATGATGATGTGCGCAAAGTGGCTTTCAAGCATAAGCCTCGTTTGATTGTTGCCGGTGCAAGTGCATATCCGCGCATTATCGATTTCGAAGCTATGGCTCAAATCGCTAATGATGTAGGCGCATTGTTCATGGTGGACATGGCTCACATCGCCGGTCTGGTTGCTGCAGGCTTGCACCCGAATCCGGTTCCTTACGCTCATTTCGTAACAACAACGACTCACAAAACGCTTCGCGGACCTCGCGGCGGTATGATCCTGTGCCGCAAAGCTTGGGCTGCAGCTATCGATAAAGCCGTATTTCCTGGAACGCAAGGCGGTCCTCTGATGCATACTATCGCTGCCAAAGCGGTATCGTTCGGCGAAGCTTTGCAGCCTGAATTCAAAACGTATGCGCAAAACGTGATTAACAATGCCAAAGCGTTGTCCGAAGCTCTGATTGCCGAAGGCATTGATCTTGTTTCCGGCGGTACGGATAACCATCTGATGCTGATCGACCTGCGCAGCTTGAGCATCAGCGGTAAAGACGCCGAGCATTTGCTCGACGAAGTAGGCGTGACTTGTAACAAAAACGCGATTCCTTTCGACCCGGCGAAGCCTATGGTAACAAGCGGAATCCGGATCGGTACACCGGCTGCAACTTCCCGCGGCATGAACGAGGAAGCGATGAGAACGATCGCCAAAATTATCGCTTTGACCTTGAAAAACCCATCCGACGCCGCTGTTCATGACAAAGTGCGCGGCATGGTGAAAGATTTGACCGCTCAATTCCCGCTGTATCCTGGATTGGCTTACTAAGAATAACACAAGAGAGTCGACGCTTAAGGGCGCCGGCTCTTTTTTGCATTGCTGAACTTCATACAACTGTAATTGAATTTTGTATATTCCTAAATAAGGAAAAATAGCATATAATATGTAGTTGTGAAAGCGCTTTATTTTTTGGCTTGTTTTAATTTTTATAAGGGGTGGTCAATGATGAGTAAACAAGCATTTTGGATCGTACCAGCTATCTGCATGGCCTTATTATCCGCTTGCGGCGGAGGAGGAGCTACAACGGGAACGGACAGCCCGCAGCCTCAAGCCAAAAGAGACCCGATTGAGCTCGTTGTGTACCATCCGTTTCCTCAAGACTGGAGCGAAGAGGATTTCATGAAGACATTCGGTGATCCGATGAAGCAAAAATATCCTCACATCACCTTCAAATATATCGCTGGCGGTAAAATCCAGGATCTGCTGACCGCGGGCCAAAAAATTGATATCCTTTATACGTCGATCGGAACGGTAGCCGCCCAACTCATCGAGAACCAGCTTCAATACGATATCACCCCGCAGATCAAAAAGTTTAATTATGATCTCAGCCGATTGGAGCCTACGATGGTGGACGCTGCGAAGAAGCAGGCCGGAGGCAATGCGATCTACGGGATTCCTGTGCTCGTTCCCCCGTCTACGATTTATTACAACAAAGATATTTTCGATAAATTCGGGGTCGCCTATCCGAAGGACGGCATGACTTGGGATGATCTATACGAATTGAGCAAACAGCTCACCCGCATGGACAGCGGCACCCAATACTACGGCTTTGCCTCTTCCTACGGCCATTTGGCGGTCATGAACCAATTTTCCATGCCTTTGATCGATCCGACGACGAGGAAGGCTACCTTTGACACGAACGAGAAGTGGAAGACGTTCTCCGATAACTTGACGCGGTTTTATAAAATCCCGGGATACAACCTGCAGGCTAACCAGATGTCGGAGCCGAACGAGCGGAACCGGTTCTTCAAGGACCGAAACATCGGGATGTTCCTCGCTTCGACCGCGCTCCATTCTGAGAAGGAGCTCGGGGACATGAACTGGGATCTCGCCTCGTTCCCGTTCTATAAAGAGATGCCTGGCGTCGGACCGCAAGCGTATCCGACCTACTTCTTCGTAACGTCCATGAGCGATTATAAGGACGATGCGTTTGAGGCGATCAGCTATTTGACAACGGACGAATATCAGATGCAAAAGTCCAAGGAAGGGAAGTTCTTGACCGTTCTGAATAAAAAGGAGATCCGGCAGGCGTTCGGACAAGACAACCCGATGTACAAAGGGAAGAACGTCAAAGCATTGCAGCCGGATAAGTACGCCCCTTCCGGCGGAGTCGATAAATACAACGCTACGGCTAGCGGAGAGTTGAATACGACCCTCAAGAACGTCAACCTTGGCACGAAAGACATCAATACCGCACTTAGAGAAGCGGCAGAGAAGGCGAACAAGAAGATTGAAGAGGCGGAAGCCGCTGCCGCTGCCGCAGGGAAGAAATAACCGGAAAAACCGTGCTTGTACAAACCGAATGCCATTTAGTACAATAAATACCATATATGTTGCAGAAGCTTGAGGAGGATGGTAGAAGATATGGAAACGGTTCAAACCCCAGGTTATTTCGGCCAATTCGGAGGCAGCTTTATTCCTCCCGATCTTCAGGAAGCTATGGATTATTTGGCGCAGCAATTTGAGAAGTACAAGAACGATCCCGAGTTTATCGAGGAGTTTCAATATTATTTGAGAGAGTATGTCGGCAGGGAAAATCCTTTGACCTATGCCCGGCATCTGACAGCGAAGCTGGGCGGAGCCAAAATTTATTTGAAACGCGAAGACTTGAACCATACCGGCTCGCACAAAATCAACAACGTGCTGGGGCAAATTCTGCTTGCCAAGCGGATGGGAGCAAAGCGGATCATTGCGGAGACCGGAGCGGGTCAGCATGGCGTGGCGACGGCGACCGTGTGCGCGATGTTCGACATGGACTGCACCATCTATATGGGAGCGGAGGATACGCGCCGCCAGGCTTTGAATGTGTTCCGGATGGAGCTGCTCGGTGCGAAGGTCGTTGCCGTCGATAAAGGCCAAGGCAGGCTGAAGGACGCCGTGGACGAGGCGCTCGGCGATTTGGTGCAAAACTACAAGAACACGTTTTATTTGCTGGGCTCGGCAGTAGGACCGCATCCGTTCCCGACGATGGTCAAGCATTTCCAATCGGTTATCAGTGAGGAATCGAAGCGGCAAATCATGGAGAAGGAAGGCCGCTTGCCTACCGCTGTCCTTGCATGCGCAGGGGGCGGCAGCAACGCGATCGGCTCCTTCGCCCATTATATCGATGAGCCGTCCGTCCGCTTGATCGGCGTAGAGCCGGATCAGGCTCCGACGCTTTCGGAAGGCGTACCGGCCATCATTCACGGCTTCAAGTGCCTCGTATTGCTCGATGAGAACGGCGAGCCGAGAAAAACGTATTCTATCGCGGCAGGTCTCGATTATCCGGGGATCGGACCTGAGCACAGCTATTTAAAAGAAAGCGGACGCGCGGAATATTACATGGTGACGAACGAGGAAGTGCTAGAAGCCTTCCAGGTACTGTCCAAGACGGAAGGGATCATTCCCGCTCTGGAAAGCGCGCACGCGGTTGCTTATGCGCTCAAGCTGGCTCCGACGCTATCCAGCGAGGATATCCTGATCGTGAACCTGTCCGGGCGTGGCGACAAGGATGTAGAACAAGTGTTCCATATGCTGCAAAAATAGTAAGCGTCGTTGAATCATAGGCCTCCTCTAAGTATAGGAAATCGAGACTTCTGCTTATACTGGGGGAGGCTTTTCAATGCCTGTTTATGCCGCCAATCCAATCTTGTTACGAAAATGCGAAGTTGTTGGGATAGCATCTGACAATTGTGGTATAATAGATAAGATTTGGCGTAAAGGGGACAGAATATGGGAAAAGTATTTGTGTGCGATCATCCGTTGATACAGCATAAGCTCACTTACATAAGGGACAAGGCCACGACGACGAAAGATTTTCGCGAGCTTGTCGATGAGGTGGCCACGCTGATGGCTTATGAAATAACGAGGGACATACCTTTGCAGAAGGTGCAGGTGCAAACGCCTGTCGCTACCGCTGAATGCCGAGTCATATCGGGGCGGATGCTGGGGTTGATCCCTATTTTGCGTGCAGGTCTCGGCATGGTCGAAGGCATCCTGCAGCTGGTTCCGGCGGCTAAGGTGGGCCATATCGGGCTGTACCGTGATCCGGAGACGCTCGAGCCGATTGAATATTATGCCAAGCTGCCGACCGATGTAACGGAGCGGGAGCTGATCGTAATCGATCCGATGCTCGCAACCGGCGGGTCGGCTAATGCGGCGATTACGGCGTTAAAGAACCGTCAGTGCACGCAAATCAAGCTGATGTGCCTTATTGCTGCGCCTGAAGGTGTACAAGCGGTACAGCAGGCGCATCCGGACGTGGATATTTATGTAGCGGCCATCGACGATTATTTGGACGATCACGGGTACATCATCCCGGGATTGGGAGACGCAGGGGACCGTTTGTTCGGAACGAAATAAGAAACAAATCGGAGGGAAACCGGATATGAGCAAAATTAAAGTGATCACCATTTTCGGCACGAGGCCTGAGGCTATCAAGATGGCGCCGCTTGTGCTCGAGCTGCAGAAGCATCCGGAGCGTTTCGAATCGCTGGTTTGCGTAACGGCGCAGCATCGTCAAATGCTGGATCAGGTGCTCGACACGTTCAAAATCAAGCCGAACTACGACTTGGACGTCATGAAAGAGCGTCAGACCCTGAACGAAGTGACGATTCGGGTGCTGCAAGGCCTGGAGCCGGTGTTCCGGGAGGAGAAGCCGGATCTGGTTCTTGTCCACGGCGACACACTGACAACATTTTTGGCCAGTTACGCTGCGTTCCTGCAGCAGGTAAAGGTAGGTCATGTTGAAGCGGGGCTTAGGACATGGAACAAAATGTCGCCATATCCGGAAGAAATGAACCGGCAGCTGACGGGAGTGCTGGCTGATCTTCATTTTGCGCCGACGAATTTATCGGCTGGCAACCTCCGCAAGGAGAACAAATCCGATGAGTCGATCTTCGTGACAGGCAATTCAGTTACGGATGTATTCCAGTATACGGTACAGAAGGATTTCAACCATCCGGTGCTCGAATGGGCCGAAGGCAAGCGTCTTGTGCTGATGACGGCTCACCGCCGTGAAGCGCAAGGGGAGCCGCACCGGCAAATTTTCCGCGCCGTACGGCGTATTGCCGATGAATTCGAGGATATCGCCATCGTTTACCCGGTTCATCCGAGCCCGGCTGTGAAGGAACCAGCGTACGAGCTGCTTGGCGGACACCCTCGCATCAAGCTGATCGAGCCATTGGACGTGTTTGAATTCCATAACATTTATCCGCATGCGCATATGATTTTGACCGATTCCGGAGGTCTTCAGGAGGAAGCGCCTTCGTTCGGTGTACCGGTGCTCGTTCTGCGTGAAACTACCGAGCGTCCGGAAGGGATCGATGCGGGAACGCTGGAACTTGTAGGGACTAATGAAGAGAAGGTTTACGAGCGTGCGAGAGCACTGCTGACCGACGACAAATTGTACCAAAAAATGAGCCAGGCGGCGAACCCGTACGGCGACGGAAAAGCGTCGGAACGTATCGTTCAGGCCATCCTTTACCATTTTGGACATGCTTCTGCAAGACCCGAGCCGTTCCAACCGTGACAATCCTATGACAAACGTCACAGCGTACAGTTGCACTGTTTGGTTTGCAAGTCCGGAAATCCTTGATATATCAAGGGTTTCTGGAGATTTTTGATTAAAAAAACCAATCTATCTTTCATTGACAAATGAAGCTAACCTTAGATAAAATAAATGAGGATTGTTAGGGTACAGCCTATGAATCAAAAAGATCCGTACAATTCACCTTGGCGCGCAGCTGCTTTGGTCAGCGCTTTGGGCATCGACATCGTCGTTTGCACTACGATAGGGTATTTTGTAGGAGGCTTGGCCGGAAAACAATTTGGCAATGGCGAAAAGGCTTGGGTGATCTGGGGAGTACTGATTGGATTTGCAATCGGTATCTTCACGGTCGTACTGGTTCTTAAAAAGTTTCTGGAGGACAAACGGGAATAAAATGAATGACCAGATGAAGCCTATCGTTCGCGCCACATTGTTGTTTTTGTCTGCCTTGCTGCTGTTCTGGGCCTTTGTTCCGATGTACCGCACCTATGCTGCGGGCTTCATTCTCGGAATGTCGATCAGCCTTGTAAACGCTTGGATTTTGTCGATCAAGATCAAAGCGATCTCCCGCAACATTATCGAAAAAACGGAGAAACGGGTTGGTTTGGGAACGGTTTCCAGAATGTGCATGGCACTGATTGGGGTCATGATCGCATTGAAAGTGCCGCAATTCGACCTTATTTTCACCATTATTGGATTATTTTTCGTCCAATTGGCAACACTCCTGATGGGTTTACTATTTAGTAAAAGAAATCATTCGTAGTGCATGGAAAGGGGGGAAATATCGAATGCATGAATTTCCGGTGTTACAGCTGGGTGGTTTGAATATTGACCTGTCCAGTTTTCTCGGGATTATCGTATCCTGCGTAATCGTGTTCATTATGGCTCGCATGGCTGTGAAGAACTTGTCCGTAACCAATCCGTCCAAAATGCAAAACTTTATGGAATGGGTCATCGAGTTCGTACAAAACCTGATCGCCAGCACGATGCCGCTCAACAGAGTGAAGCCTTATGTGGCGCTTGGCATGACTTTGATTATGTTCATCTTTGTATCCAACCTGTTGGGTCTGCCATTCGGTTTTGTTACTACGCATGAGCAGCCGGTGACATTCATGGGATACACGATCGTCTCCGAGGAAATGATTCACAACGCACACGGCGAGCATGGTGCTGAAGTGGCTTGGTGGAAATCGCCGACCGCCGACGTATCCGTAACCTTCGGTTTGGCAACGATTGTATTTATACTGACGCATTACCTTGGGTTGAAGCTGAACAGAAAGCATTATCTGAAACACTACTTCGAGCCGTTCTGGTTCTTCTTCCCGCTCAACTTGATCAAGGAGATTTCCAAGCCTCTTACGCTCGGTCTTCGTTTGTACGCTAACATCTTTGCGGGTGAAGTGTTGATTGCGACGATCCTGATGGCAGGCGTTTTCGGGACTCCGCTTCTTATTGCTTGGCAAGGCTTCAGTATTTTCGTTGGTGCCATTCAGGCGTTTTTGTTTACGATTCTTACGATGGTGTACATCTCGCAAGCGACCGTACACGAGGAAGATGGTCATCACTAGTCTCTTTATGAACTTATCTCAACCATGGCAGCGTTTCAATTAAGCGTGGAAAGAGAATAAGAGAAATACAACTATACTAAAATCCAGTACAATTTTTGAGGAGGATTTAACAATGGAATTTTTGGCAGCAGCTTTGGCAATCGGTTTGGGCGCACTTGGCGCAGGTATCGGTAACGGTATGATCGTAAGCAAGACAGTTGAAGGTATCTCCCGTCAACCAGAACTTCGCGGTACATTGCAAACAACAATGTTTATCGGGGTCGGTATCGTAGAGGTTGTTCCAATTATCGGCGTCGTTCTCGGCTTCTTGATTTTCTTCGGCGCTTAATTCCATGACGATTAGGTTTGGCGCGGAAGGCCTAAGCCCTTCCACGCCTTCGTTTTGCCTGAAATCACCGAAAGGAGTTGCTTAAATGGGTTGGCATTGGGAATCGTTCGTGTTTGCGATCGTAGCGTTCGTGATTTTATATGCACTCTTGAACAAATATGCTTTCGGGCCTTTGTTCGGTATCATGGAACAACGCAGACGCATGCTGTCTGAACAAATCACTACAACAGAACAAAACCGCCGTGAAGCGGAACAACTGATGGCTGAGCAAAAGCAAGCATTGCAGGATGTACGCAAAGAAGCTCAGGAGATTATTGAACAAGCTCGCAGAACCAGCGCCAAGCAAGGCGAGGAAATTGTGGAGCAGGCTAAAGCGGAAGCGACTCGTATGAAAGACGAAGCGCTCAAAGATATTGAGAATGAAAAGAACAAAGCCATTGCAGCTCTTAAAGGTCAAGTTAGCGCAATGTCCGTCATGATCGCTTCCAAAATTATCGAGAAGCAAATTGACGAAAAATCTCAGGAGCAATTGATTGAGCACTACCTGAAAGAAGTAGGGGGCAACAATCAATGAGCCAGAACACAATTGCAGCCAAAAGATACGCGAAAGCCTTGTTTGAAGTAGCCCGCGATCAAGACCGGATTGCTCAAGTAGAGCAGGAGCTTGACTCCGTTCTTTCCGTTTTGAAAGAAAATGCGGATCTGAACAAGCTGATCAAGCATCCGGGCATCGGGGCTGATGTGAAAATCGGGTTGATCAAGCAAATCTTCGAATCCACTCTTTCGGAAGTCGTGATAAACACGATCAATCTTTTGATTGAAAAAGGAAGAGAAGAATCGCTTGAAGCAGTTGTGAATGCTTATAACAAGATTGCCGGCGACGCGCTGGGTGAAGCGAAAGCCATCGTCTATACTCCTGTGGAATTGACGGAGGCCGAATTGAACAGCATCACGGCATCTTTCAGCAAATTGATAAGCAAACAAATCCGTGTGGAATCGGTTCTCGATAAAAGCTTGCTTGGAGGCATTCAAGTTCGCATCGGCGACCGTCTGTATGACGGCAGCTTGTCCGGCAAGCTTGAGCGGTTGAAAAAATCATTGAATCAATCTCAAGCACTGTAGATAGGGGTGAGGAAATCTTGAGTATCAGACCGGAAGAAATCAGCACATTGATCAAACAACAGATTGAAAACTTTAAATCCGACATGCAAGTCGTTGACGTTGGTACAGTCATTCAAGTCGGTGACGGTATTGCTCGCGCTCACGGTTTGGAAAACGCTATGGCGGGCGAATTGCTTGAGTTTCCGAGCGGGGTTCTAGGCTATGTCTTTAACCTTGAGGAAAGCAACGTCGGTATCGTTATTTTGGGACCTTACAAAGACATTCGTGAAGGCGACCAAGTTAAACGTACCGGCCGTATCATGGAGGTTCCTGTAGGCGACGAATTGATCGGTCGCGTAGTGAATCCACTTGGACAGCCGGTTGACGGCAAAGGTCCTATTAACACAACGACGTTCCGTCCGGTTGAATCCCCGGCGCCAGGCGTTATGGCCCGTAAATCGGTTCATGAGCCTATGCAAACAGGTATCAAAGCGATTGACGCGATGATTCCTGTCGGTCGAGGTCAGCGCGAGTTGATCATCGGTGACCGTCAAACAGGTAAAACCGCCATTGCGATCGATACGATCATCAACCAAAAAGGCAACGGCGTAAAATGTATTTACGTTGCGATCGGCCAAAAGCAATCCACCGTTGTAAACGTTGTGGAAACGCTGCGTAAAGCAGGCGCTATGGATTATACGATCGTCGTAACGGCAAGTGCTTCCGAGCCTGCTCCAATGCTGTGGCTTGCTCCTTTCGCAGGCTGCGCAATGGGCGAGTACTTCATGTACAAAGGCGAGCACGCGCTTATCATTTACGATGACTTGACGAAACAAGCGGCAGCATACCGCGAGCTTTCCTTGCTGCTTCGCCGTCCTCCGGGTCGGGAAGCTTATCCTGGTGACGTGTTCTACTTGCACTCCCGTTTGCTCGAGCGTGCAGCTAAGCTGAGCGACGAGCTCGGCGCAGGATCGCTTACCGCGCTTCCGTTCATCGAAACGCAAGCCGGCGACGTATCCGCTTATATCCCAACAAACGTAATTTCGATTACGGACGGTCAGATTTTCCTTGAGTCCGACCTGTTCTACTCCGGTCAGCGTCCGGCGGTTAACGTCGGTATCTCCGTATCCCGGGTAGGTAGCTCCGCTCAAATCAAAGCGATGAAAAAGGTCGCAGGTACGCTCAAAACCGACCTTGCTCAATACCGTGAATTGGCTGCTTTCGCCGCGTTCGGTTCCGATTTGGATAAAGCGACCAAAACCCGTTTGGACCGCGGCTTGCGTACGCTGGAAATTCTGAAGCAAGGCGTTCACCAACCATTGTCGGTTGAGAAGCAAGTAGTCTCCATCTACACGGTGGTAAGAGGACATCTTGACGATTTGCCGGTTCAAGACATTCGTCGTTTTGAAGCAGGTTTCTTGGCTTACGTAGATTCCAACCGTCCGGAAATTCTGCAAAGCATCCGCGACACGAATGATTTGACGTCGGATAATGAGAACGCATTGAAAGATGCGATCCAAAGCTTCAAAAAAGGATTCGCACCTTCCGCAGAATAAAACTTAAGACTGAGCTTCTCGCTTGAGAAGCTCGGTGTTTCATATGAAGTCTTTTAACAGGCTTTTCGAGTGAAGGCTTTTCTGTCCAAGGAAAAGCTTCGAGAGAGAGGTGAGCAAGCATGGCAAAAGGGATGCGCGAAATTAAGCGCGAGATCAAGTCCAAACAAAGCACCAAGCAAATCACGAAAGCGATGGAGATGGTTGCGGCCTCTAGGCTTAGAAGAGCGCAAGAGGCAGCCGAAGCTGCGCGTCCTTACGCGGATAAGCTGAAGGAAGTGGTCGGCAGTATTGCAGCAGGTACCAAGGGTGTTAAGCATCCAATGCTGCAAAACCGCGAAGTGAAAAAGACGGGGTATCTTGTTGTCACTTCGGACCGTGGTCTCGCTGGTGGTTATAACGCAAACGTGCTGCGTAAAGTAATGGCGGAGATCAACGAAAGACATAAGTCCCCTTCCGAGTACTCGATCTTTGTGATCGGGCGCAAAGGCAGAGACTTCTTCCGCAAGCGCAATATCACTATCGTTGAAGAAGTGACGGGTCTTTCGGACTCGCCGACCTTCAGTGACATTAAGACGGTTGCTGCTGCAGCGGTTAAAAACTTCGAGAACGGAACCTACGATCAGTTGTACCTGGTGTATAACAAGTTCGTGAACGCGATCTCCCAAATTCCTACGATGAAACAGCTTTTACCGATGGAAGATATGGGCGGAACGGTAGTATCGAACTATGAATATGAGCCTTCTCCGGAAGGCGTTCTGGAAGTACTTCTGCCGAAATATGCAGAGACACTGATTTACAGTGCGGTTCTGGATGGTAAAGCAAGCGAATTCGGTGCGAGAATGACGGCCATGAACAACGCTACGAAAAATGCGACGAAGATGATCGGCTCGTTGACACTGTCTTACAACCGTGCTCGTCAGGCTGCCATCACTCAAGAGATTTCCGAGATCGTCGCTGGCGCGAACGCACAGTCTTAGAATACGCAATATTGGAACGTACGGACATCGGTTTAAAAAGTACAGCTTGTGACAAGCCTGCTCGCAGCTATCGTGTAAGCTAAGAAGCGGCTTAGTCCAAGAATAGAGCTTTAGGAGGGAAAACAGTGAGCAAAGGGCGCGTTGTGAACATTACGGGGCCGGTCGTCGACATTGAGTTCGAGCGTGGACACCTCCCTGAGATTTTAAATGCGATCAAAATTGAGAAAAAAGCTGAAAAAGCAGGCGAACAGGACATCAAGCTGACGGTTGAAGCTGCTGTACATTTGGGCGACAATCTGGTTCGCTGCGTTGCAATGTCTTCCACTGACGGTTTGGTTCGCGGTTTGGAAGCAGTGGACACAGGCGCGGCTATCAGCGTTCCTGTAGGTCAAGCAACATTGGGCCGTGTATTTAACGTATTGGGCGATCCGATCGACGGAGTTGAAGAAGTGGACCGCACTTTGACAAGCCCAATTCACAAAAGCGCTCCAGCGTTCGACAATTTGTCGACGCAAGCGGAAATTTTGGAAACAGGGATCAAAGTTATCGACTTGATGGCTCCATACGCGAAGGGCGGTAAAATCGGTCTGTTCGGCGGTGCGGGCGTAGGTAAGACGGTAACGATGCAAGAGTTGATTCACAACATCGCTTCCGAGCACGGCGGTATCTCCGTATTCGCCGGCGTAGGCGAGAGAACACGTGAAGGTAACGACTTGTACCACGAGATGAAGGAATCTGGCGTTATTTCCAAAACCGCGATGGTTTTCGGACAAATGAACGAGCCTCCAGGTGCCCGTCTTCGCGTAGCATTGTCCGGTTTGACCATGGCGGAATATTTCCGTGATGAAGAGGGCCGTGACGTGCTTCTGTTTATCGACAACATTTTCCGTTTTACTCAAGCGGGTTCCGAGGTTTCCGCCCTTCTTGGACGTATGCCTTCTGCGGTAGGTTACCAGCCGACATTGGCAACGGAAATGGGTCAATTGCAAGAACGTATCACATCCACGAAAAAAGGTTCCGTTACGTCGATCCAAGCGATCTACGTTCCTGCGGATGACTATACGGATCCGGCTCCGGCTACAGCGTTTGCTCACTTGGATGCAACGACGAACTTGGAGCGTAACATCGCGGCAATGGGTATTTTCCCAGCGGTGGATCCATTGGCATCGTCTTCCCGTATTTTGACTCCGGAAATTCTTGGCGAAGAGCACTACAACGTAGCGCAAGGCGTTAAGAAAATTTTGCAGCGCTATAAAGAACTGCTCGATATCATCGCGATCCTCGGTATGGACGAATTGTCCGACGAAGATAAGCTCACGGTTCACCGCGCAAGACGGATTCAATTGTTCTTTGCTCAGCCGCTTCACGTGGCCGAGGCATTTAACGGGATTCCGGGCTTGTATGTACCGGTTAAAGAAACGGTTCGCAGCTTCAAGGAAATTCTCGAAGGCAAGCACGACAACCTTCCTGAACCGGCTTTCCATAACGTAGGTACAATCGAGCAAGCGATCGAAAAAGCGAAAACATTGTAATTCATTCATATACATCGCCGGGCGGACCTCTCGAGAGCATTCGTCCGGCGCATGCAGTACGGACACGAAGCGAGTTTGGTGTTCGCTTACGAAGTGGACTTTTCATAAGAAAAGTTCTTAGGAGGAATCCAAGTGAGTACTTTCCTACTTGAAATTGTAACTCCTGAGCGCAAAGTGTTCGCCCAAGAAGTGAACATGATTATCGTGAAGGGCGTAGAAGGCGAGCTTGGCATTCTGCCAAATCACATTCCTTTGGTTACTCCATTGAAAATTGCACCGGTTACCGTGAAGCAGAACGGCAAGCAAGAGCATATCGCGGTAAACGGCGGCTTTATGGAAGTTCGCAAGGACAAAGTGGTTATTCTGGCGGAAAGCGCTGAGCTGCCGGAACAAATCGATATCGAGCGTGCTAAAGCAGCCAAATCCCGCGCAGAACAACGTCTGTCGTCCAAAAAGGACGAATATGATTTTAAACGCGCCGAGGTGGCATTGCAAAAAGCATTGAATCGGATCGAGGTTTTTGGGAGAAAATAAGCTACAACTTAAAATGCGGGGGAACTTGGGTTCCTCCGCTTTTTTTGCATATCGAAATGATGAGGTTGGCGGCCTATCCTGCATGCAGAAGGGTCAAATGAACGGAATAATTACCTTTTCAAGGGAATTTGTATTAGACACCCCAACGGGCATTTGTTATAATTGTTTAGGCATAAATTAACAGTGATGTGCAAGATAAGATTAGTCAATAGACGGACATCGGGAAATCGTCTTGTTCGCGCTTACATAGGATGCAAGAAGACAGAACGAGCCTCTACTGTAAAATCCATCCTGCACAGACTATCAAAGAACATACTTTCCAAAACGAAGTGGGAGGCGGATCGTTCACGATGTACATGAACAATTACGTGGTCGTAGCCATTTTTCTCATGCTTGGAGTGTTACTTCCTATTGTAGCGCTTACAGTGGGACGATTGCTTCGCCCAAACAAACCGGTGGAGGAGAAGTATACCACTTATGAGAGCGGTAATGAGCCTTTGGGCGAGAGCCATGTGCGGTTCAACATCCGTTATTATTTGTTTGCGCTGATGTTTGTCATTTTTGATGTGGAAACTGTATTTTTGTACCCATGGGCCGTTGCGTATAAGCAATTAGGCTTGTTTGCGCTTGTAGAGATGTGTATTTTTGTCGGGCTGCTGGTAGTCGGATTAATTTACGCTTGGAAGAAGAAGGTGCTGCAATGGACTTCAATTTAGAGTCGATAACTCCGGAAGAAAGACAAGAGCTCGAACGCAATGTGTTTATGACGACGCTGGAGCAGATCAAGTCTTGGGCACGAAGCAATTCCTTGTGGCCTTTGACTTTCGGACTGGCATGCTGCGCCATTGAAATGATGGGAACCGGGGGGTCTCATTATGATCTTGACCGGTTCGGCGTTATTTTCCGTACGTCTCCCAGACAATCGGACGTAATGATCGTGGCCGGAACCGTAACGAAGAAGATGGCTCCGCTGCTGCGCCGATTGTACGAACAAATGCCGGAGCCCAAATGGGTTATTGCCATGGGATCCTGTGCAACGGCGGGCGGTCCGTATGTGAAATCATACGCAGTGGTTAAAGGCGTCGATCAGGTGGTACCTGTCGATGTATATATACCAGGCTGCCCGCCGAATCCTGCCGCTCTTATTTACGGAATCAACAAGCTGCAGGAGAAAATTCGCTACGAAGCAAAAACCGGTAAGCAGGTGACGAACCGATGAGCGATGAGCAAAAGAAGGATCTGCCTCAGGATGCAGTGGCCGAGTCCCGGAAAGAGGAGCCTGCGGCAGCCGATGAGGCTGTAAATAAGCCGGAGAGCGCTGCGCCAAGCGAGCAGGTCACGCCTGCAGCTGCAGCCGAGCCGGCGGAAGCGAAGCAAGCGGATGCGTCAGCTGAGGCAGGTGAAGCGGCTCCGGCGGCACAAGCTGAGAAGGCTGCTGCAGCTCCTGCAGAGCCGAAGGCCGAGGCCACTGACGCACCGGCGGACGCCAAGGTCGAGCCGAAGGCGGAGAAAGCCGACGACGCACAGGCAAAGGCTGACGCAGCAGCGGCTAGAGCGGCTGCACGTGCAGCGCGTGCGGCCGCCAAGGAGCCGTCAGACGCGCCGGCAGCGGAGAGTGCCGCTCCTTCGGACGAGGAGAAGGAAGCGAAGGCGAAAGCGGCAGCCGAAGCACGGGCTGCAAGGGCTAACGCGCGGGCGAAGAAGACGGAGGGCGAGGATGATGCTCCCAAGCAGCCGTCACCAAATCAGCCGAGATTGGACCAATGGGTCAAAATCTTGAAGGAGCAGATAGGCGACGATGCGGTGGAGGAGGCTTTTATCAATGAGAAGGACGGCCATCTTCCGTATATCATCATCAAGAATGATAAGTGGGTTTCCTCTGCAGAGCAGCTGAGGGACCATAGCGAATTCCAACTGAATTATTTGCGCAATGTGTCCGGCATCGACCAGGAGACACATATGGAGGTTGCATACCATCTGTTGTCTTTGGAGACGAAGCAGGAGCTGTGCGTCAAAATAAAAACGAATCGGGATGCGGCAACGATCCCTTCGGTAACCGGTGTTTGGCCGACGGCCAACTGGAACGAACGCGAAATTTATGATTTGCTGGGCATTGATTTCCCGGGACATCCGGATATGAGAAGAATCATGATGTCTGACGATTGGGTCGGCCATCCGCTTCGCAAAGACTATGAACCGCTTGACCCGGAGGTGTAGAGTCTCTTGATTAGAACGGAAGAGTTGCTGTTAAATGTAGGGCCTCAGCATCCGAGTACCCACGGGGTTTTTCGTATCGTGGTTAAGCTGGACGGGGAAATCATAACGCATGCCGATCCGGTGATGGGGTATTTGCACAGAGGAACCGAGAAGCTTGCGGAAAATTTGTCATACACTCAGATCATCCCGTACACGGACCGTATGGATTATGTGTCAGCCATGACCAACAATTATGTGCTGGTTCATGCCGTAGAGAAGCTGATGCAGCTGGAGATCCCCGAGAGAGCGGAGTTTTTGCGGCTGATTGTTATGGAGCTGCAGCGCGTTGCCAGCCACTTGGTCTGGTGGGGCACGTATTTGCTCGATATCGGGGCCATGAGCCCGTTCCTGTTCGCGTTCCGTGACCGGGAGATCATTATTGATTTGTTCAACGAGCTGTGCGGCGCACGGTTGACCTACAACTACATGCGGGTCGGCGGCGTGAAATGGGATGCGCCGGAAGGCTGGATCGAGAAGGTAAGGAAGTTCATTCCTTACATGAGAAGCAAGCTGGACGAGTACAACAATCTGGTCAGCGGCAACGAGATCTTTTTGGCCCGGATCAAGGGCATTGGCAAATACGATGCGCAAACCGCTATCGCTTACGGCTTAAGCGGAGCGAACCTGCGTTGTACCGGTGTGAATTGGGATATTAGGAAGGATCAACCCTACAGCTTGTACAACCGGTTTGAGTTCGATGTGCCGGTTGGCCATAACGGGGACTGCTACGACCGCTATTTAATCCGGTTTGAGGAAATACGCCAATCGCTGCGCATTTTGGAGCAGGCTGTGGAGCAATTCCCGGCAGAAGGCGAGATCATGGGCAAGGTACCTCGGGTGGTGCGCCCGCCGGAAGGCGAAGTCTATGCCCGGATTGAAGCGCCGCGCGGAGAAATCGGCTGCTACATCGTATCCAGGGGTAAAGATAAGCCATATCGGCTGAAATTCCGCCGACCTTCATTCGTTAATTTACAGATTTTGCCGAAATTGTTAGTCGGCGAAACAATGACCAATCTAATTACGATTCTCGGAGGCATCGATATTGTCGTTGGGGAGGTGGACTGCTAATGGGAGATTTATTGCAACAGCAGTTGACTTTGACCAATTTCGCGATCTTTTTTGCTTGGGGCGTCGTTCTGCTGCTGGTCGTACTGGGCTTCGTAACGTATGCCATCTATTTTGAGCGCAAGGTTATCGGCTGGATGCAATTCCGGATCGGGCCGAACCGTGTAGGTCCATTAGGACTGCTGCAGAGCGTCGCGGACGTGACGAAGCTTCTTATCAAGGAGGATACGATTCCGCGGAAGGCGGAACGGGAGCTGTTTATTTTGGCTCCGGTCATCACCTTCATTCCGGCCTTCGTTGTTCTTGCAGTCATTCCGTATTCGGAAAGACTGATCAGCACCGATTTGAACGTAGGGCTGCTATATTACGTAGCCCTTTCGGGAATATCGACGATCGGTATCGTATTGGGCGGCTGGGCGTCCAACAACAAGTACGCATTGCTTGGCGGCATGCGGTCCGCTGCGCAAATGATCAGCTATGAAATTCCTCTGGTCATTTCGGTGATCGGCGTTATTATGATGACCGGCAGCTTGAATTTGAATGTGATCGCCGAGCAGCAGGCGGGCGGGTTCTGGCATTGGAACTTTTTGCCCCAAATCATCGGGTTTGTCGTGTTCATCATCGCAGGAGTATCGGAGCTGAACCGTACCCCGTTCGACTTGCCTGAAGCGGAGTCGGAGCTTGTAGCCGGCTATCACGTCGAGTACAGCGGCTTCCGTTTTGCCTTCTTTATGCTCGCGGAGTATGTGTACGTGTTTGCCATCGCCGGATTGACGACGACCTTGTTCCTAGGCGGGTGGCACGCGCCGTTCCCGTTCCTGGAATTTATCCCGGGGATCATCTGGTTTCTGTTGAAATTCTCGTTCATTGTGTTCTTCCTGTTCTGGATTCGGGCCACACTGCCAAGGATTCGGGTCGACCAATTGATGGGAATGGGCTGGAAGGTGCTGCTGCCGCTTGCGCTCGTCAACATCTTCGTAACGGCGATTTTGATGAGTATCGGACTCAAATCGTAGGTTTCCTTTCAAATAACCATGGCGCTTTGGAAAGGGTGAGAAATCATGAAAGGCATAGTCAAAGGTCTCGGTGTTACCCTGAAAAGCTTGACGCAGAAAAAAGTGACCTACGCATATCCGGACGTGCCTTTGCAAATGCCGGACCGGTTCAGGGGCATACAGCATTTTGATCCTGACAAATGCATCGTTTGCAACCAGTGTGCTCGGATTTGCCCGACGGAATGCATCAACTTAATCGGTAAAGCGAACCCGGACCCAGAGAAAAAGGGCAAGGTCATCGATACGTACGACATCAACTTCGAAATTTGCATTTTGTGCGACTTGTGCACGGAAGTATGTCCGACGGAAGCTATCGTCATGACGAATAATTTTGAGCTCAGTACCTATAGCCGTGACGATCTGTTCAAAAACTTGCAGTGGCTCAACGAAAACAATGTGAATGTGCGGAAGGAAAACAACTCGGCGCTTCCGAAAGGTGGGGCGAAATAGCATGCTGGGAAATATCGGAACGTTTTTATCCAGCGGTGAGAATATCGCGTTTTTCGTCTTTGCACTGATGGCGATAGGCGGGGCGATCTTTATGATCAGCTTCGACAAGGTCGTTCACATGGTGTGCGCACTGGCTCTGACCTTTATTAGTATGGCGGGATTGTACGTCATTCTGGATGCGGAGTTCGTAGCTTTTGTGCAAATATTGATCTACGCCGGTGCGATAACAATCCTCATGATTTTCGGGATCATGATGACCAAGCACCAGGGGGAGGAAGCGGAGCCGAAGCGGCCGGTCCATAATGTGCTGCTGATTATCGGATCCTTGGCGCTGTTCGGCGTCCTGTTCTATGCGATTCAGAACGTCACCTTCCCATCGGGAGAGTTCAAGGCGGCAGAGGACAACACGATGGAGATCGGCAAGCTGTTGTTCAATCAGCATGTCATTCCTTTTGAACTGATGTCAGTGCTCTTGACGGTAGCCTTCATCGGAGCGATTGTCGTCGCCAAGAGAGAGGAGGACTAAGCATGGAAGGGTTGGTAACTCCTTATTTGACTTTGGCGGCGATCCTGTTCTGTATCGGACTGTACGGCGCCTTGTCCAAAAAGAACGCCGTAGTCGTGCTGTTGTCCATCGAGCTGATGCTGAATTCAGTGAACTTGAATCTCGTCGCCTTTTCCAAGCTGGGCATTCATCCTAACTTGACGGGGCAAATCTTCTCGCTGTTTAACATTACGATTGCCGCGGCGGAAGCGGCCGTAGGGGTCGCGATTTTGATCGCGCTGTACCGCAACAAAGGAACGACGGATGTCAACGAGATGGATTCGTTGAAACGATAGCTTGCTGGCGAGTCGACTAGCAGCGCTTTCGAAGTAAGTTTGCTTACGCAAACTTGTAGGAGGAGGACATTAACTCATGATATCGGCCTACTCGCAGTATGCCTGGCTCATCCCGTTGTTTCCGCTGCTATCGTTTCTAATACTGACGGCAGTGGGACGCCAATTAAAAGAAGCGGGCGCTTATATCAGTATCGTTGCGGTCTTCGCCTCTTTTGTCGTCTCCTTGCTCATCTTCATCGAGCGGTTGGGCGGTCAAATCGAGGACTATACGTGGAATAAGCTGCAATGGATCAATCTCGGCACGTTTTCGCTGAACATGGGCTTTGAAATAACGAACCTGAACGCATTGATGCTTGTTATCGTGACCTTGGTCAGCTTGCTGGTCAACCTGTACTCGAAAGGGTACATGGAGGGAGACGAGCGAATCAATGTATTTTTCTCGTACATAGCGCTGTTCACGTTTTCCATGCTCGGGCTGGTCATTTCGGAAAACTTGCTGGAGCTGTACATATTCTGGGAGCTGGTCGGGGTGTGCTCGTTCCTCTTGGTCGGATTCTGGTATTTCAAGCCCGAGGCGCGGGCTGCGGCCAAGAAGGCGTTCATCGTTACAAGAATCGGGGATGTCGGCTTGCTGATTGCCATACTTCTTCTGTTCTGGGCGATGCCTAATCACGCTCTGGACTTCACCTCGATTCATAATGCGTTCACTAGCGGGAAAATATCGGGCGATATAACTACGTGGATCGCGATATTAATCTTTGTCGGTGCGATAGGCAAATCAGGCCAGTTTCCATTGCACACATGGCTGCCTGACGCGATGGAAGGCCCTACGCCAATAAGCGCCCTGATCCATGCTGCGACAATGGTTGCGGCTGGCGTATATCTGGTTGCGCGCACGTTTGACATTTTCCAGGCTTCTCCGGCGGCTCTCACGGTCGTCGCTTGCATCGGAGGCTTTACAGCTATATTCGCAGCCGTCATCGGGACGGCGCAAAACGACATCAAGCGGATTCTCGCCTACTCCACTGTTAGCCAGCTGGGCTATATGATGATGGCGCTGGGAATTGGGACGACGGTCGCCTATACGGCGGGCATTTTCCACTTGTTTACGCACGCATTCTTCAAAGCGCTGCTGTTCCTCGGGGCAGGCAGCGTCATCCATGCCGTACATACGCAGGATATACATGAGATGGGCGGCATCGGAAGCAAGATGAAAATTACGGCTTGGACGTTCGGCATCGGTGCCCTGGCATTATCGGGAATTCCTCCGCTATCCGGCTTCTGGTCGAAGGATGCGATTTTGGCAGAAGCGTATGCGAACAATCCGTTGTTGTTCTGGATCGGGCTCATCGCTGCGTTCTTTACAGCGTTCTACATGTCTAGACTGTTTTTCCTGGTGTTCTTGGGCAAGCCTCGCCACCAGGCGCATGTGCACGAATCTCCGGCAACGATGACACTGCCGCTTATCGTGTTGGCTGTCCTCGCCGTAGTAGCCGGCTTCGTGTTCACGCCATTCAGTCCTTGGCTCGGCACCTGGTTGACCGGTCACGAGGCGGAAGAGCATGCCAGCGGAATGGTCATGATCCTTTCTACTCTGGCAGGAGTAGCGGGTATCGGGCTCGGTTATCTGGTCTTCGTGAAACGTTCGATCCCGAGTGATGCGGTATCGAGCCGCGCTCCGTGGGTGTACCGGCTGCTAAACCGGAAGTTTTATATCGATGAGATTTATGACACCATTATCGTGAAGCCGCTCAAAGGGCTCGGCATCGTACTGCATTTGTTCGACGAGTATATCGTTGACGGCATTGTGAAGCTGGCCAGCTATTCCGTCGTAGGGATCGGCCGGATCGGCTCCAGGCTGCAAAACGGTCAGGTGCAAAGCTACGGCTTGATGACGCTGCTAGGGCTTATCATTCTGGTGCTGGCATTAGCGGGAAGGAGGTTTATCCATGTCGGATAGCTCGTATATTTTATCGCTGATCACCTTCTCTCCTTTGCTTGGCGTTCTTGTGCTTCTATTCATGCCGAAGGACCGGGGCAGATGGATCAAGACGATCGCCATAATCGCCACATTGATCCCGCTGGCCTTGTCGGCTTGGCTCTATGCTGATTTCAATCACCAGCTCGAAGGAATGCAGTTCAAGGAGGAAGCGACATGGATTCAAGTCCCTCTCAATCATGAGGCGCAAGGCTTGAATCAGATGACGTCTTACTACTTCCAGTTCAAGTACAACATGGCGGTAGACGGCTTGTCACTGCCGCTGGTGTTCCTAACCGCATTCATCGGTACGATGGCGGCGCTTGCGTCGGTGTATATCAAGAAAAGGTGGAAATCGTACTACATTTTGTTCTTGCTGTTAGAAACCGGGATGTTCGGAGTCTTTATGGCGCAAGACCTGTTCTTATTCTTCGTCTTCTTCGAAGTGACGCTCATTCCGGTGTTCTTCCTGATCGGAATCTGGGGCTACATGGAGCGGGAGCGGGCGGCCAACAAGTTCTTGATCTACAACGGCTTGGGCTCGGCCGTCATGCTGATTGCGTTTCTGATTATTATTGTGACCGCAGGCTTCGGGCAAGTGTCGAATGAGGCAGGCACATCGATTTTTTACAGCGGTGACCTCAGCGTCATAACGAGTCATTTGTTTCAGGACCAGGCGGCTTATGTAAATCAAGGAGATTTGGAAGGCAACCCGTTCTTTATGAGCGAGACGATGAAATGGACGCTATTCATCCTGCTCTTGGTTGCGTTCGGAATCAAGCTGCCGATCTTCCCGTTCCACACTTGGATGCTGAAGGTACATACGGAAGCTCCGCCGTCGATCGTTATGATCCACTCCGGCATTCTGCTGAAAATGGGGGCGTACGGCTTGATCCGCTTCGGCATCCTGCTGTTCCCGCAGCAAGCGATGCAGTGGGCGACGGTACTGGCGATTCTGGGTGTAATTAATATTTTGTACGGGGCGATCCTGGCATTCGTACAAAAGGATTTCAAGCTGGTGCTGGCTTACTCCAGTATTAGCCATATGGGGATCGTGCTGCTCGGGATTGCGGCGTTCAACACGATTGGGATGCAGGGGGCGATCTTCCAGCTCGTGTCCCACGGCTTGATTTCGGCGCTTATGTTCCTGCTCGTCGGTGCTATCTATGAGCGGACGCAAACGACCATGCTGGATCAGCTGGGCGGGCTCGCCAAGAACGTGCCGTTCATTTCCGGCATTTTGCTGGTTGCCGGTATGGCATCGCTTGGTCTGCCGGGCTTGTCCGGGTTCATCAGTGAGTTCCTGGCCTTCGCGGGCTTGTTCGAAAAAGCCAAAATCATTACGGTGATCGGAACGGTCGGCGTGATTCTGACGGCGGTGTATGTATTGCGCGGGGTACTGAGCATTACTTACGGGCCGCCGAAAGTACAGCCGGAAGGCATACGCGATGCCCGGTTAATGGAAGCTATTCCGATGGTAGCGCTGGTTGCCTTTGTCGTCGTGCTGGGCATTTACCCTGCGGTGCTGAGCGATCCGCTGCATCAGACGGTTAGCAGCTTCGATCAATTTATCCATACCGTAGTGAAGATGGGGGGTTAGACCGGTGGAACAACTACGTCTCCAAGGGAGCGATCTGGCATACTTGGCACCGGAGCTGACTCTGGTTATAGCTGCGGTCGTATTGTCGCTGCTCGACCTGTTGCTGCCCAAACGAGTGAACCGTACGGCGCTCGGATGGCTCTCGCTCGTAAGCATTGTCGTGTCGGGCTTGTTCGTACTCGGATATTTGAATCCGACGGAGCCGAAAGTATTGTTGAATTTCAGCTACCGCGTTGACGACTTTGCGAACATCATGAAGCTGATTCTTCTGACGGGGGCTGCACTGGTAACGTTCATGAGCATCGGCTCCGTCAAGGAAGAGGAAGTACCGCATATCGGGGAGTTCTACTACTTGCTTCTCCCTGCAACGTTAGGCGGCATGATTATGGCGTCGTCCGGCGACATGATCACGCTCTATGTCGGTTTGGAGCTGCTCAGCATCACGTCTTATATTCTGGTTGCTATGAGGAAGAAGGATCTCCGTTCCAACGAAGGTGCGTTCAAATATGTTGTGCTGGGAGGGATCTCGTCGGCCTTGATTTTGTACGGGATGTCGTTCCTGTACGGGATGTCGGGGTCAACCAGCATCGCGGAAATCAATGCGGCGCTCGGACAAAATGGCGAAGCCATGATGCCGTTCCTGTACTTGTCGTTCTTCCTGCTGCTGGCCGGATTCGGCTTCAAAATTGCGGCGGCTCCGTTCCATATGTGGGCGCCGGACGTGTATCAGGGAGCTTCGACGCCGATCACGGCGTTTCTAGCGGTCGTATCGAAGGCAGCGGCGTTCGCTATCATATTCCGGATGCTATACGGCGTGTTCGGTATTGGAGAGTTGATGAGCCTGCCGTTCCACGGCGATATGCTGCTCTCCCTCATGGTGGTGGCGGCAGCGGCAATGATCATCGGTAACTTTACCGCCCTGCGCCAAAACAACCTGAAGCGGCTGTTGGCTTACTCCGGAATTGCCAATTCTGGTTACTTGCTTGTCCCGATCGCGGTCCAATTTGCTATGGCGCACTACTCCAACTTTTCGGAGTTTGCTTTTTACCTGATTGCCTACTTGTTTATGAACATCGGGATTTTTGCCGTCCTCATGATTATGGAACGGTCTTCGGGCGAAGAAGCGATCAGCTCATTGGCCGGCCTGTATTACCGGGCTCCGGGAGTCGCCATAGCGACCGTGCTGCTGGTGCTTTCCTTGGCGGGGCTTCCCTTATCCGGCGGCTTCTTCGGTAAAGTGTACATTATGATGGGCACCATGCAGACTCAGCATTACTGGCTGGCAGCCGTTATGATCGGTACGAGCGTAGTCTCGTTCTATTATTACTTCGGCTTGATCCGCCAAATGTTCATGCGTACCGATTTCGAGTCGCGTGACGTCGTAGTGCCCTTGCCTCTTGGGATTACACTGTGGCTGTGTGCGGGAATTAGCGTGCTGCTCGGTATCGTCCCTCAATGGGTGCTGGGATGGATCGAACAAATCTTCTCCTTGACGCAGGATTTATTTTTCCTGAGCTAGTTCCAGAAGAATAGACCTGAGTCATAAAAAATAAAGTCCGGTTGGCCGCTTTCATGCGTGTCAAACCGGGCTTTTTTGTGTTAATACTTAGCATGGTGCGCAACGATACGGAACCGATCGGTACTTCTGAATAGGGGGTTAGGCAGTCAAAGGAATGACCGTCGCTAAGTTGTCATAATTTTGCATCGAGAGGGCGTCATCCAGCTATTCACCGCACGGAATAGAAGTGGTACAATGAATGAGCTAAACGATGGCGCTGCTCAAACCTCCATCATTTACTAGTCTGTGAACGGCCCCGTACGGCAGGAAACAAGGGGGCTGTATCGAAATAGGTAAGCTACTCCAAAAAGCAAAGAAGGAACCATGGACATGTTACATAAAACCGTTACTCGCCAACTCGTTCATTGGGCCGTTGTGATCGTGATGATGCTGCTGTGTGCCGGTCAAGTGCTGGCGGCAACGGCAAACGATCCTCTGGGGGAAAAGCAAACTTACTTAAAAGACATCCATATCAATGAAGCATGGGATATAGCGAAAGGCAATTCCAATATAACGATAGCCATCGTCGATACCGGGGTCGATTTGAATCATCCCGA
Source organism: Paenibacillus sp. H1-7 (assembly GCF_022354825.1). Classification (GTDB taxonomy): domain Bacteria; phylum Bacillota; class Bacilli; order Paenibacillales; family NBRC-103111; genus Paenibacillus_S. Next base: position 8,310,707 of record NZ_CP031168.1, on the reverse strand, counting down.
TTTGAAAAAGAATTTGGTTCCAGGGATCAATCTGATCAATTCGAAGCTCTTGCCCCAGGACGATAACGGGCATGGAACGAATGTGGCCGGCGTATTGGCTGCCGCAGCCAACAATGACAGAGGCATTTCGGGCATTTTGTGGGATGCGAAAATCATGCCGATCAAAGCGCTGGAGTCGGACGGTTCCGGCGGGGAGCAGAAGCTGGGCGAAGGAATCAAGTATGCCATTGATCATGGGGCGAAAATAGTTGTGCTGTCCCTTGGCATTAATAAATATTCTGATTATATGAATGATATTGTCCGCTATGCGGAGGAAAAAGACGTGCTTCTCGTCGCAGCGACGGGGAATGAAGGGAACCGGGTGAGGTATCCCGCTGCGTATCCTACGGTATTGGCGGTTGGCGGCATGTCGGCCGATTTCCAGGCGAACAGCCTGTCGAATTCGGGGCCGGAGATCGATCTTGTTGCCCCGTGGGATGTGTTCACGACAGCCAAAGGCAATTCGTATGAGCATAAGGACGGCACGTCCATGGCCGCTCCTCAAGTCGCTGCCGTAGCTGCCTTGGCATGGAGCAAGTATCCGGATATGAAGGTGTACCAAATTCGTCAGCTGCTGCGGCAAACCGCACAGGATTTGATGGATACGGGATGGGATGAGTCTACGGGTTACGGGCTTCTGCGTGCGGATCGCGCCCTCGCGGAGATGCCTTTACTGGATATGTATGAACCGAATAACCGGAAAAATCAAGCCAAAGCGATCTCCGTGAGCAAGATGATTTCCGCATCGTTCACCGGCGGCTCGGACCAGGACTGGTTCTCATTCGATGCCCCGTACGACGGCACGGTGAACCTCACCTTCGAATTGGCGGAAGGACAGACGGTGACGGTACAGCATACCGATGCCAAAGGCACCTTTAGCAGTGTGACGGCGCACCCCGGTCAGCCGGTGCCCTTGAAGGTAACCCAAGGCAAAAGCTACCTGCTGCTTCAATTGACGGACCGGAATCAAACCGGCGAAGTGCCTTACAAGCTGACCACGTCTTTTGACATTTACCGCGATCAGTTCGAAGATAACGATAAACAGTATAAAGCATACGTGCTCCCTTCCCGAAGCCAGAGACTGAAAGGAACGTTTCATCAGACTGGCGACCAGGATTGGTTCGAGTTTCCGGTAGAACAGTCCGGATCGCTTACGATACGCCTCAGCACGGATACGGCCCGGATCGATCCGGTATTGTTCGTGCAGAAGCAGGGAGAGAAGGGCACCACTATCGATACCGATGATGATGGCGTTACGGAAATGCTGGCGCTAGCGGAAGTGTTTCCGGGCAAATATTATATTAAAGTAAGCAACGTCAAACAATACGCGAACGCGGTCGTTGGCGAGTATATGCTGGATATTGAATACGACGCGAAGCAAATGGACCCTAACGAGCCGAACAATCGCTCCTATCAGGCGACGACGATCTCGCTGGATACTGAATACACCGGTTTGATCGATAAGGCGGACGACGTGGATTGGTATCAATTCCAGTTAAGCGGAGATACGTATGCGCAGCTGAATGTAACCGGCATTCCGAACGTTCCTATGTTCGCGTTCCTGTACGATGGAAGCATGCGTCCGATCGCGAGCGGCGACGGCAGGAAAACCATCATGCTGCATCAACGGCTTCCATCGGGGACGTATTATTTGAAGCTGACGGCAAGCGAGCTGTTCGATCGCGATGTGTATCAGCTCATGGTCAAAGCCAAGCCTCTAATCGGAGGGTATGCCGACATTCAGGAGCACTGGGCTTTGAACAGCATCCTGGAGCTAAGCGGTAAACAGATCATTAACGGCTACGACGACTACACGTTCCGTCCGGATTTGCCGATAACCCGTGCGGAAGCGACGACGATACTTAGCCGGGCGTTCAAGCTCAGCAAGCAAAAGACGATCAGCTACACGGATGTGTCCAGCGGGCATTGGGCTTACGCGGATATTGCCAAGGCCGCCCAAGCAGGAATTGTTGACGGCTATCCTGATCGCTCGTTCGCGCCCGACCAGCCGGTGAGCCGGATGGAAATGACCTCGATGATTGCCAGAAGCATGAACATATCGGGCAAACGGCGGGGCGCGATTCCTTTTACCGATGTCGATGAAAATTATTGGGGCGTTGGCGTGCTAAAGCAAATGAAGGCGGAAGGCTGGATTACCGGCTATGACGATGGCAGCTACAGACCCGATCAGCAGGCGTCCAGGGCCGAATTTGTCACGATGCTTGCGAAAATCATGCCTTAATCCGAAAACGGGGGTCAAGTATGGATTATGTAGATCAAATGAGCACGTCCATGGGGATGAACGGGTTAATGAACATCTTCATCGTGCTCGTATGCATTGCATGCTCGTGGTGGGCGCTGCAAGAACTTCAGTTAGATAAAATAGTAAAAAAACCAAAGAGCATCCAAAGCAAGGTGCTGCAAATCTTTTTGTCGATTGCATTGGGCTATCAGGTTGCGAAATTTTTTGTCGATTATTTTCATTGGTCGACCTGGCTTTCGGGGATGTTTTGACGGTTTGTCCACCGGATTTAGAATAACTAAGGTGAATTTTGTCAACAATGGTTAGTACAACCGTTAGAAATCCCTTATTAGCTCCGAATAGTATTCGTGATCGTTTGTTTTTCAATTTGAAAATTTACATGCTGAAGGTTCAATGCTAAACTGTTACAGTATGCAATGAAAACAGCGCGGAGGGGGACCATGATGAGCAAAATTATCGTCCGCGGCGGCAAAAGATTGTCCGGCAGAGTGAAAATACACGGCGCAAAAAATGCCGTCCTGCCGATTATCGCAGCCTCTATCTTGGGTACAGAAGGAGTCAGCGTGATTCATGACGCGCCTCCCCTGGACGACGTTATTGTGATCAACAAGGTTTTGGAAAGTCTTGGTGTCGAAATTGAATATAAAGATGAAACTATACGCGTAAATGCACAGAACATAAGGACTTGTGAAGCATCCTACGAGCTGGTTCGCAAAATGCGGGCTTCGTTTCTCGTAATGGGACCTTTATTGGCCCGGATGGGACACGCGAGAATATCGCTTCCCGGCGGATGTGCCATCGGTACGAGACCTATTGACCAGCATCTGAAAGGGTTCGAGGCCATGGGTGCCGAGATCGAGCTTGGCCAAGGGTATATCGATGCGAAAATATCCGGACGTCTTAAGGGCGCCAAAGTGTATTTGGACGTAGCCAGCGTAGGCGCTACGGAAAATATCATGATGGCAGCCACGCTGGCAGAGGGTACAACCACGATTGAAAATGCGGCGAAAGAGCCGGAAATTGTGGATTTGGCCAACTACTTGAACGCCATGGGTGCAAAAATTCGCGGTGCGGGCACCGGTCTTATTCGAATTGACGGCGTGGAAAAGCTGAGCGGCTGCGTACATACGGTCATTCCGGATCGAATTGAAGCGGGTACATATATGATCGCCGCGGCCATTACCGGCAGCGATTTGTACATTGAAGGAGCGATTGGCGATCATTTGCGGCCAGTCATTTCCAAAATGCAGGAAATGGGCGTCCACGTAGAGGAAGACGAGAACGGCCTGCGCGTGTTTACCGACCGACCGCTTCGTTGCGTCGACGTGAAGACGCTGCCTTATCCCGGCTTCCCGACCGATATGCAATCCCAGATGATGGCGCTCTTGCTTACGGCCGACGGGACGAGTATCGTGACGGAAACGGTATTCGAGAACCGTTTCATGCATGTAGAGCAGCTGGTCAATATGAACGCGCAGATCAAAGTCGACGGGCGTACCGCCGTTATTGGCGGAGGCAACCGTTTGCGCGGCGCTAAAGTATGCGCTACCGACCTGCGTGCCGGCGCGGCTCTAGTATTGGCAGCCCTGGCCGCTGACGGAGAAACCGAGATTACCGGCGTCCATCATATTGATCGCGGCTATGTCGATATTGCGAACAAGCTGCGTCTGATCGGTGCGGACGTTCAAAGAATGCCGCTGGAAGTGGCCGAGCCGGTGGAGGAGCCGATTTCGATTTTTGCAGTCAGCCCAAGCTTGGCATAAGATGCTGCGAGCTTATAGAGGAGATTCTCTCTGTTATGGAGAGGGTCTCCTCTTTTTTTCTCTTTGCTCTTAAGTTGTAAGAGAGCTTGCTTCCGTGTTCTATTCTATCTTTTCGGCTCATAAGATGATGTTACCTGCGCTAGCAGGAAGGATCCCGGCATTTTGAGAGTATCCAGGAAATGATAGCGGAGCGGACGGAACCGTTCTGGAGGAGCGATAAGAGCCGACAGAAGATGGAGGAAGCAGGAGAATGAACAACAAAAAAAAGATCATCCGCTGGGCGGCTGCATGCTTGTCCAGCTTTGTAGCTGTCGTAGTTCTGGTACCGGCTATTCTTGTAAAGACTACCGATTCGACGCACACCCCTGCCGGCGCGGTGCCGCAATCGACAGCAGAGCTTCAATCACAGAATGACGCTTCTTCGCTCGTCATCCCCGTCTATTTATCCAAAGAGAAGAAAGTCCAATCGGTTCAGCTGGAAGCTTATGTAAGAGGTGTTTTGGCCGCGGAAATGCCTATCGAGTTTGAATTGGAAGCGATGAAAGCCCAGGCAATGGCCGCTCGAACGTACATCGTTCGCCGCATTTTGGACCAGGATTTCAGCAACATGCCCGTGTCTGGAGCTTGGGTAACGGATACGATCGCTCATCAAGCCTACAGCACCGATGATGATTTGAAAGCGCGATGGGGGGCGGCCTACGTTTCCAATATGGACAAGCTGAGCCGGGCGGTAAATGAAACGAAAGATTCCGTGCTGACGTATCAGGGCAAGCCGATCGAAGCGACCTTTTTCTCCACGAGCAACGGGTATACGGAAAATTCGGAAGACTATTGGAATCAATATATTCCTTATTTGCGCAGTGTCCCAAGCCCTTGGGATGTTCAGCTGTCGCCCCGGTACAGGGAAACGACAGTCTTTACGGCCAAAGAGCTTCAAACGAAACTGGGCCTGCGCAGCGCGGTTCCGGCGTCGGCCAGCGGCAGCGGTGCTATGAAGGTTATCGAGACCACGCAAGGGCACCGGATCAAGAACATCAGCATAGGCGGAAAAACGTTCACCGGCCGCGACGTAAGAGAAAAGCTCGGCTTGGCCTCCTCGCAATTCCAGTGGAGCTGGAAGGGAAGCAGTCTCCAAATCACCACGTTCGGTTACGGGCACGGGGTCGGCATGAGTCAATGGGGAGCGAACGGAATGGCCAAGGAAGGACGCAAGGCCGAGGACATCGTCAAATACTTTTACACCGGAATTGAGATTGATAGAGCGGCAAACCTACTAAAAGGGAAAAGTTTCTAAAAAAATAGATCACCTCGCGTATAAAACTCGCATCCGTGGCAACAATGATTAGCGAGGTGATAAATCTATGAATAATGATCAAAAGAGAGATTTGCAAAAAGAAGAAGCTCCTAAAACTATCGAAGGAGCGCAATCGAGTCCATCTTTTTCCTGGAAAAGACTACTGGCGAAAAAGTGGGTATTTCCTGCAACGTACATGGCAGCGGCGGCAATTATCTTAACGTTAATGTGGGTATACCAGGATGCCGGAAAGTCGTCCCTCACCAATGAGCTGGGGATCGACAGTTCCAAATCCGCTACGGTAACCGACAACGTGATGAAGCCGGACGCAGTAGCTGTCAATGGCAGCACCGAATCGATGCAATGGCCGGTTAAGGATCGCAACGAGCTGGAAGTAACGCTTCCTTTCTTCGACAGCAAAGCTTCGAATGAAGTGAGACAGACCGCTATGGTGGAGTATGGCGACACGTTCACACCGCACATGGGTATGGATTTCTCGAGACCAGACAATCAGCCGTTTGAGGTGTTGGCTGCTATGAGCGGTAAAGTTACTGCTGTTGAGAAAAACCCGGTTGTCGGCAACTTGGTCGAGATTACTCACTCCAACGGACTGGTCTCCGTATATCAAAGCTTGTCCGAAGTCACGGTAGCTAAAGACGCTGAAGTGAAAAAGGGCGACGTGATCGCCAAAGCGGGCCGCAATGAATTGGAGAAGGAGCAAGGCACCCACCTTCACTTTGAAGTTCGTCAAGGTCAAGAAGGCCAAGCTGTAAATCCGGAACAATTTATGACCGCTACAAATTAATTGGAATGGAATAACATGGGCAGGGGGCGCATAGACGCTCCCTTTTTTTCGCATTCCAAGGCGCCGTTACCGCTTGTCCTTGAAAATAATTGTGTCATATTGGGCTTGTCATGCTTGGAAACAAAGAATATAAGTAAACGCCCCTCATATAATGTACCAAACTAACTCGAGTAGGGAGGCGAGGGGAGTGCACGATTACATCAAAGAGCGGACCATTAAAATCGGACGTTGCCTAGTGGAAACGAAGCATACGGTCCGCACGATTGCCAAAGAATTCGGTGTTTCCAAAAGTACGGTGCACAAAGATTTAACCGAAAGGCTGCCCGAAATCAACCCGGATTTAGCTAATCAAGTCAAGCATATTCTTGAGTATCATAAGTCGATTCGTCACCTGCGCGGGGGAGAAGCCACGAAGATCAAATACAGGAAGACACGCAGCCCTAAAGCTCAGGATAAGCTGGTCACTGTAAAGTAGCATGGCAATGAAATTCTTTACTCCCCAGAACCGATCCGAACCGACAAAACGAAGCGATTCATGTCGAAAAAAATGATGAAAAAAGAGGATTTTGAAAATAAATAGCGAATGTAATAATTTAACGAAAATTATAATAAGAGGTGCCGCTTCTTTTTAAGGAATGGACGGTTTTGTTTAGGGAGGAACATTTCAATGTTAAGCAAGGATATTGGCATAGATCTGGGGACAGCGAACGTCCTGATACATGTGAAGGGGCGCGGCGTTGTTCTGGATGAGCCGTCTGTGGTCGCTATTGAAAGCGATACGAAGCGGGTGCTGGCTGTGGGCGAGGAAGCGTTCCGCATGGTCGGACGTACTCCCGGTAATATTGTGGCTATTCGCCCGCTTAAAGACGGTGTCATTGCCGACTTTGAGATCACCGAATTAATGCTCAAGCATTTCATCAATAAGGTAGGAGGAAAGCAGTGGTACAGCCACCCGAGAATCCTCATTTGCGCTCCGACGAATATTACGTCCGTGGAACAGAAGGCTATTCGTGAAGCGGCGGAACGCAGCGGAGCGCGTGAGGTATTTTTGGAAGAGGAACCTAAAGCTGCGGCGATCGGAGCGGGTATGGATATTTACCAGCCTAGCGGGAATATGGTCGTTGACATCGGTGGAGGGACGACAGATGTGGCCGTGCTGTCTATGGGCGATATCGTCACCTCCTCTTCCATTAAAATCGCGGGGGACAAGTTCGACTCCTCCATCATGAAATACATCAAGAGCAAATACAAGCTGCTGATCGGTGAACGGACTTCAGAAGATATTAAAGTGAAGATCGGAACCGTATATCCGGACGGACGCAAGGAAACGATGGATATTCGCGGCAGAGATATGGTGAGCGGGCTGCCGTTGACGATAACCATCAACTCGAATGAAGTTCAGGAAGCGCTGTGGGATCCTGTATCCTCCATCGTAGCTGCAGCTAAATCGGTGCTGGAGCGGACACCGCCGGAGCTGTCGGCGGATATCATCGATCGCGGCGTGATTTTGACCGGTGGCGGCGCCATGCTGCATGGAATCGACCAATTACTGGCGGACGAGCTTAGAGTGCCGGTTCTTATTGCGGAAGACCCGATGCATTGCGTCGTAAAAGGGACAGGAATTATGTTGGACAACCTCGATAAGGTCTCAAAACGGAAGTTCTAAAAACCGATAATACATGTAGGCCGATTGCTTTCGGATAGGCTTTAGAACATACGTTTGGGAGGTTCATGGTTACATGCTAAGAGGTTTTTACACCGCAGCTTCAGGAATGATATCTCAACAGCGCAGACATGACATCGTGACCAACAACATCGCTAATATTAATACACCGGGCTTCAAACAGGGCAACGGCATTAACCGGTCGTTCCCGGAAATGCTCATTGCGCGGATTAACAATGGAAAAGGCGAAGCGGGAGCGGTTCCTGTCGGCCAGCTCAACACCGGCGTGATGGCGGAGGAGAACGTCTCTGTCCATAAGCAGGGCGATATTCAGGAAACGAACAACCCGTTCGACTTCGCCTTGATCTCGAACATTCAAGTGCCGGGCGCTCGTTTTGATGCGTCAGGCAAATATGTGGACGAGAACGGAACACGCATCGTTCAGCCGCAGGCGTTCTTTACCGTGCAGAATGCGGCCGGCGAGCAGAGATATTCTTTGGACGGCAAGTTATCCGTAGACATTAACGGGCAATTGATTACAGGGGATGGACATGCTGTTATAGGCGGGAACGGCCAGCCGGTTGTGCTGTTTGACCCTGTAATGCAAACGCCGATTACGAATTTCCATATCACCAAGTCGGGACAGCTTACCGACGCTAACGGCGAATTGCTGCTCGATGCGAACAATGAGCCGATGAGCTTGCTGGTGAGCCGGGTGGATGATCCTAATCAGCTCGTCCGCGAAGGCAACGGCTTGTACCGTATCAATGATGGACAAGAAGGTCTGGTCAGAGCTATCAATCCGAATGATCCTAACGATCAGGTAGAAATCCGCCAAGGCTTCGTCGAGCGTTCGAATGTAGATCCTACCCAATCCATGGTCGACATGATGGCTGCTCTTAGGGCTTATGAGGCGAATCAGAAGGTCGTTCAATTTTACGACAAAAGCATGGACAAGGCTGTTAACGAGGTTGGACGGGTGTAGCTTATGACGCCGGTTTTGCTGCGTAAAACCCAGTAACACTTACGAAGCAAGTTTTGCTCCGCAAAGCTTTCAGGAGGAACCCATGAACAATTCGATGATAAACTCATCCGTCTCGATGCATGCTCTGCAGCAAAAGCTGGATCTGGTAGCCAACAATATCGCCAATTCCAACACCACCGGGTACAAGCGCAGAGAAGCTTCGTTTCAGGATGTGCTGACCAGCGTAAAGCAGCAGCCTAACGGATTTCAGAAGCTCGGCCGGTTGTCGCCCCTAGGTTATAACCAAGGCTGGGGCGCGAAGCTTGTACAGGCTCAGCTCAATATGGCCCAAGGGTCGCTGCAGGCGACGGGAAATAATTTGGATGTGGCCGTGGAAGGCAACGGGTTGTTCGAGATCAACTCGGTCATCCGGGATGCCAATAACAATTTGACGACGCAAACCGTATGGACTCGCAACGGATCCTTCCAATTAAGCCAATCCGCCGACCCGGCTGATCCGGATTTATTCCTGATGACCAAGGAAGGGAACTATGTTATGGGAACGGACGACAATCCGATCCGGATTCCGGAGAACCATACCATCAAAATCGAGCCGAACGGAACCATTATGGCATCCGACGATGCAGATAAAACAGCCCCTCCGATCGAGGTCGGTCAAATCAAAATGGTACGTGTTATTCGCCCGCAGCTGCTGCAGCAGCTGGGTGATAATTTATACAATTTGCCGGCGGATGTCGCGAATCGCGAGGAAATTTTGCAAACGGTGGACGCAGCTAACAATCTGGTTGACCCGATTTCGGTTCGTCAAGGATTCTTGGAGCAGGCCAATGTGACATTGGCTGACGAAATGACGGACTTGCTGCAAGTGCAGAAAGCATTTCAGCTGAATTCCCGGGCGGTTACCTCCTCGGATACGATGATGGGTCTTGCGAACGGTTTGCGCAACGGCTAAGCGTCTTTTGAAGTGAGGTTGGTGAGCATGACGGAAACAGAAGGCAAGAAAGCAGTCAAGTCAGAGAGCAAGCCAAGCAAGAAAAAGAAAGCCGCTTCCAGACCAAAATGGAAGAGGGTTGTATTTTCTATAAGCAGGTGGCTGGCGATACCGCTATTGTGCGTGGTTGCCTTATGCACCGGGCTGGTTCTTGGCTATGTGTATTTGGGCAAGCGGCCGCTTGAAGAGGTGTACGAGCTCGATACATGGCGCCATATCTACGATCTGGTCTTTTCTATAGCTTAATAGGATTTCAATCAAAGCTCCCGGTATGGGAGTTTTATTTTTTGCCTAAGAACGGTATAATGTAAGGATGGGACGAATGCCCAAATGAGCTGGAGGGGGAGACAAGTGTTCCGTGTGGAATGTGCCTAACCTGTTAACCCTATGCCGATTTTTACTGATTCCCCTCTATGTGGCCGTGTTCCGGGCAGGATACGTGAAAACCGCTTTTTTAGTTTTGCTGGTAGCGGGACTTACGGATGTTCTGGACGGCTATATTGCGCGCAGACGCAAGCTCGTGACACAGCTCGGAAGCATGCTGGATCCGTTGGCGGACAAGTCCATGATGATCACGGTGATTCTTTCTCTTGTATTCTCCGGAATGATATCGTGGGAGGCTGCCATAGCGATGTTTCTGAGGGATGCTGGCATGATCGTAGGATCAGCGATATTTCATTTTCGCGGCAAACAGACGGTTCCGGCCAATGCTATGGGGAAATTGACTACGGTGCTCTATTACGTAGCGATTTTGCTCATCGTCTTTCAGCTTCCTTACGCAAACGCATACTTGTGGTTCGTCATCACGGTTTCTTTTTTGACCTCGGTGATTTACATAGTGCAATTCCTGCTGCTGAATAAAAAGGGAGACGATTCTCCCGCATCGAACCATCACAATCATAGCAACTAAGCTATGAGACAAGCGCGCCGATATAGGTGCAATTGAATCGGGAAAAAGAGCTTATGGTTCGGGCTGGCATACATTGGCAAACCCGCACATAAGCTCCCTTATATCAACCTTCATTACTGCAGATCATGAAGGATAAGCATAGTGTAAGTTGAAACTATACATTTTATTCTAAAACCTGAAAGGAGCAACACAACTGTGCTGGATGCAATGCAGATTCAAGAAATTATTCCCCATCGTTACCCGTTTTTACTTGTAGACCGAATTTTGGAGGTAGAAGCCGGGGTCAGAGCGGTAGGTCTCAAGAATGTGACCATTAACGAGCCGTTTTTCGCCGGACACTTCCCGGCTTATCCGGTTATGCCAGGCGTGCTGATCGTGGAGGCTCTTGCGCAAGTCGGTACCGTAGCGATGCTGCAGGTGGAAGCGAACAGGGGCAAATTAGGCTTTTTCGCCGGCATTGATGAATTCCGGTTCCGCGGTCAAGTTGTTCCTGGCGATACGCTGACTTTAGAGGTGGAGATCACCCGTTTAAAAGGCTCCATCGGCAAAGGACAGGCTGTTGCCAAAGTAGGGGATAAGGTCGTTGCCGAAGGAACGCTAATGTTCGCCTTGTCCGACCCCAAATAAAAAAAACAACCGTGAACCCTCACAAGAGGGCACGATAGAACCCATATATCTATTAAATTTAAGGAGATGGAGCATGAGTACGCAAAACCGAGTCGAAGAACAATATCAACTATGGTTAAACGATCCTGCCATCGATGAAGCAACCAAACAGGAGCTTACAAGCATCGCTAACGATCCTAAAGAAATAGAAGATCGTTTCTATCGTGATCTGGAATTCGGTACCGGAGGCCTCCGCGGAGTTATTGGGGCAGGCACGAACCGGATGAATTTATATACGGTGGGCCGCGCTACTCAAGGGCTTGCCCAATTCGTCAACCAAACGGGCGCAACGAATCCGTCCGTAGTCATTGCTTACGATTCCCGTAATCAATCTCCCGAGTTTTCGCTGGAAGCGGCCAAAGTGCTTGCAGGCAACGGGATTAAGGCTTATGTATTCGAATCGCTTCGCCCTACGCCTGAGCTGTCCTTTGCCGTAAGAGCTTTGAAGGCAACGGCCGGCATCGTAGTCACGGCTAGCCATAATCCGCCGGAATATAACGGCTACAAGGTGTATGGCGCCGACGGCGGCCAGTTGGTTCCCGATCAAGCTGAACAAGTGATTGGAGAAATCCAGAAGGTGCAATCGTTCGCGGACGTCAAACGCTCGACGCGTTCGGAGGCCGAATCTGCAGGCATGCTGCAGTGGGTCGGACAGGAGCTGGACGATCAGTATATCGCCGCAGTCACTTCCGTAAGCTTGAATAAAGAGCTCATTAAGAAAATGAGCGATAATTTCCGCGTTGTTTATACGCCGCTGCACGGAGCGGGGAATTTGTCCGTACGCGCCGTGTTGGAGGAGGTAGGCTTCTCCCAAGTCGACGTCGTGGCGGAGCAGGAGCTGCCGGATGCGAAGTTCTCTACCGTGAAGTCTCCGAACCCGGAAGAGAAGGAAGCCTTCACGCTGGCTATCCGCCAGGCGAAGGAAGTCGATGCGGACATCATCATCGGTACCGACCCGGACTGCGACCGCATGGGCGCTGTTGTTAAGGATGCGAACGGGGAATATTTTGTTCTGACAGGCAACCAGTCGGGTGCTATTATGGTGGACTACCTGCTTAACAGCTTGAAGGAGCGGGGAGAGCTTCCTGCAAACGGCGTTGTGATCAAAACGATTGTGACCAGCGAAATGGGAGCTGTCATAGCCAAGCATTATGGCGTAGAGACATTGAACACGCTGACAGGGTTCAAATATATCGGCGAGAAAATGACGAAGTTCGAATCCTCGAAGGAAGCGGAGTTTTTGTTCGGCTACGAGGAGAGCTACGGGTATTTAGCCGGCACTTACGCACGAGACAAGGATGCGGTTATCGCTTCCATGCTGATTTGTGAAGCTGCCGCTTACTATAAAAACCAAGGCAAGACGCTGTACGAGGTGCTGCAGCAATTGTACGAGCGCCACGGCTATTTCCTGGAGTCGCTCGAGTCGCGTACGATGAAAGGCAAGGACGGCGTAGAGCAAATCCAAGGTATTATGCGCGACTGGCGCAATAACCCGCCTGCCGAGATCAACGGGCAGCAAGTCGTCAAGGTGGAGGATTTCTCGCTCGGATTGTATGATCTGCCTGCTGAAAATGTATTGAAATATACTCTGTCGGATAATTCCTGGTTCTGCCTGCGCCCTTCCGGAACGGAACCAAAAATCAAAGTGTACTTTGCTGTCCGCGGCAGTTCCGCGCAAGCGGCTTCGGACGCGATTCATGGGCTGGTTAAAGCCGTAATGAGCCGGGTCGACCAAAACTAACGGTAGGAGTGAACGTGTTGACTGGGCGCTACTTGCAATGGAACAAACGAAGCATAAAGTGGTTATGGTGGCTGGTTATCTTAGGGATGCTGGCCTCCCTTCCTATAGCCTATGAAAGAAATGAAACGGAACAGCAAACGGCGCGCAAAGTGGAGTTTGTCTTTGATTACCGCGACCTTCTGGAAATTTCCGATACGCAAACCGATCCGCGGCAGTTTGTCACCAACCAGGTGAAAGAGATGAAAAAAGCGGGTATTCAATCTATGGCGATCTATGAATCGACGTTGAATGAGCTCAGGCTTGCCCGCCGGATCGAGGTATTTTCGTCCCATGAAGCGACGGCGCTGACTCAAAGCCCGATTTCGCCGAATGAGAACTTCACCTATGTCCTGTTTGCCGAAAAGGATTCGCAGGAGAAGCTGCAGCCGTTAATTGTCCAAACGTTCTCCAGCTTGAATGTAAAGACAAGACCGTGGAATTTCAAAAATCAAAACGGCTTGATTATTGAGATGGGCTTGGAGGAAGCAAACCTTAAGCCGATGGATCCGGATCCTATTACGCTGCAAATGCTGAAGGATCAAGGGTTCCAGATCGTAATGAGAATGTCCAACCGCAGACCTTTCAATGAGGAGCGAATGGATACGCTGCTTGGACAGCTTCAAAAGTACGGGGTCAAAAGGTTCATCGTAGACGGGGAAACCGTTCCCGGCTATGTGAGCGATTCTGACTTTGAAAACATCGAAAAGATGTCCGAGCTGATGAAAAAGCACCATATGGGCCTCGCGAACATCGAACTGCAAAAAACGCAGCAAAAAGGCTTTAACAAGCTTGCGAAGCTGCTCGATTACAATGTCGTTCGTCTGCACTCATTTACGGAAAAGGACGGCGAGAAGCTGACGGAGAACTTGACAGAGCAGGAATTGAACGACCGGATCCAGGGTGTGGCCGATCGCTTTGTCCTTGCGGTCAAAGACCGGAATATCCGTATGGTCTTCTTGAATGCGAAGGCTGTGAAAAACCTGGACAAGGGCCTGATTCTGAATCCGTTGGAATCTCTGCGTAAAAGCTTGGTGGGGCCTGACGGCGCGCTTAACAGAATTCAGGACGCCGGCTATACACTAGGTATTGCAGAGCGCTTCTTCCCGTTCCATTCCGGATGGCAGAAGATCGCCAAAGGCTTGCTGTTTATCGGCGCCATCGCGTTAATCACGTTGACGATATCGTATTTTATCCCGGAGATTGCGCTGCTTGTCTTCATTGTCGGCTTGATCGGAGGGGCAGGTCTTTATGTGCTGAACGCGAATTTGTTCGCTCAAGCATTGGCTCTGGGAGCGGGTACTTGCGCCCCGACGCTGGCAATCCTCTTCGCAATCCGAACAGCGCGAAACCGACATGGAGCCCAAGGCTCCAAGCTGCTATTCGCTATTTGGCTGCTGATTAAGACGTCGGCTATATCGGTAATCGGTATTTGCTTCATCGTCGGGCTGCTGAACAGCATTATTTATCAGCTTGTGATCGATCAATTCCGTGGCGTAAGCGTGCTTCACCTGCTGCCGATTGTATTGGTTGCTCTTTACTGGCTGCTATTTAATGATGATCTCACCCATCGCGAGAAACTACAAAAGGGGAAAAAACTGCTGACTTCCTACATCAGTGTTTTGTGGGTTATCGGAGCAGCTGTCTTAGTAGCCGGGGCGATGTACTATTTGTCGAGAACCGGTAACGAAGGACAAGCCTCCGCTTTCGAACGTTTGTTCCGTTCGTTCCTTGAAAATACGCTGGGTGTTCGTCCAAGAACGAAGGAGTTTTTGATCGCGCATCCGTTGTTCCTGCTTGGTGCTTACTTGTGCGTGAAATATCGCAGTGCTCTGCTGCTCATCTTGGTCGGCGTTGTGGGACAAGCCTCTATTGTGGATACGTTCGCCCATTTGCATACGCCGCTGATGATTTCTTCGATTCGTATCGTATACGGGCTGGCGTTCGGCATCCCGATTGGAATCGGCTTGATTGTCGTATGGGAGATCGTAGTAAGGAGTTGGCGTCGTTGGACACCGTTATTACTAAAAGAATAGTCTTATCCGGATATTACGGCTTCGACAATAGCGGTGACGAAGCGGTGTTACAATCCATTCTACTGGCATTGGAGGAGCAGGGAAAGGCTAGCGGTATTCGTTTCGTACCGGTGGTCCTCTCCATCCAGCCTGAGAAAACAAGCCGAACCTACGGCGTCGAATCCGCTCATCGTATGAGACTTGGCGAAGTGATACGAGCCATAAGAGGAGCCGACGGCTTGATCAGCGGCGGCGGCAGTCTTCTGCAGGATGCTACCAGCGCCAAGACGATCCCTTACTATCTCGCTATACTCAAAATAGCACAGTGGCTTGGAAAGCCGACCTTTGTTTACTCGCAGGGCATTGGTCCTGTCCATAAAAAAATGTTCTTCGGTTGGATCCGCTCCACGTTCGATAAGAGCCAATACATTTCGGTTCGGGATCAAGAGTCCAAACAGCTGCTGCAGCGAATGAAGGTTGTCAAAGAGATTGCGGTTGTCCCTGATCCGGTCATGGGAATGCCTATGGGTTCATATGATGTACAAAGAGTGGCAGCGGCAGGTGTTGATTCTGAAGTAAAACCAGTTATCGGCGTCTCCATCCGATATTGGAATCAGGATCGTTCGGAGCTGAAAGCGCTGGCCGAAGCGTTGAAAACGGTTCTTGATAACAGCGAGGCCGTTATCCGCTTTCTTCCGTTCCATCTGCCTTCGGACGCAGCTGCTTCCGCTGAAGTTCGGGATCACTTAGGGGAAGCCTACCGTTCCAGAATCACTATGGCTGACAATGTGGTTCATCCGCAGCACATGCTGGCGGAAGTAAGTCAATGTGCGGTGCTCATCGGCATGCGTCTGCATTCGCTTATTTATGCGGCATCCCAGGCGGTTCCAATGCTCGGGATCTCATATGATCCGAAAATCGACCAGTTTCTGAACCGGCTGAGGATGACCTCGGTTGCTTCAACGGAAGTGTTTCAAGCGAAAACAGTGGCAAACGAAACTTTGCGCCTGTTAAAAGAGCGGGACTCGTGGCGGGATGAGAAGCGGGAGCTGATTCATCAGCTGAAGAACGAAGCCCAGCTTCCGGCGAAGGCTATAGCGTCGTTTTACCTCAAAGCGGAAGATTCCAGATAACATCGTAGCTTTTTGCTCGGGGCATCCCCTGAAATCATGGTGGCTGCTGCGAATCGTTATAACGAACGGACGAATGTGTTTCTTCCATTAATATATAGTTAGATTAGTCGTCGGATGAAGCATGATTGAAGAGAGAATATTCCGCTGCTTCATTCGGACATCCTATAAATAAGTCGAGCGATTCGGAGCACCTATGATGTAGGGAAACTTACCCAATCTGGCGCTGGAGCATGAAATACGCAGTGAAGCGATTCGCGAACAAGAAAACGTACAGAAACCTTGAAAATTACTATGAAAACAACCGATTTATCGCCTATTTTCCTGAAAATTAGTGTGGTGTTACGGTCTCAAACGGAGTATAATCTGTAGTGTTTGGGGTTTTTATAGATAAAAGGGGCTGTGAAAACAAATATGAATGTTTTATACGGAATTGGTTTTGCTGTAGCGTGCTTGATTGCCCTTCTGATGACGCCTCTCGTCAAAAAGTTTGCTTTTTGGGTAGGCGCGGTGGATGCACCCAATCATCGGAAAGTACATAGCCGCATCATGCCAAGGCTAGGCGGACTTGCCATTTTTGTTGGATTTGTCGGCGCGTACTTCGTTATTTCGCCGGTTATCGATTCACTGAATGGGGACGTTGCGTTAGGGCTGCTTGTAGGCGGTGCTATCATTGTACTGGTTGGCGCATTGGACGACCGATTCGATTTATCACCAAAAGTGAAATTGCTGGGCCAAATTTTAGCTGCTTGTGTCGTTGTTTATTCCGGGGTTGTCATTGACCTGGTCAATGTACCTTTTGGAGATACGACGCTGTCATTAACTTGGCTGGCTGTTCCGCTTACAATCTTCTGGATTGTCGGAGTGACGAATGCTATTAACTTGATTGACGGTCTTGACGGGCTATCGGCAGGCGTTTCGGGAATTGCTACAACAACGATTCTTGTATTGGCATTAATGATGGGGAATATAACGGTTGTTTTGCTGAGCGTTATTTTGCTTGGCAGTATCATCGGCTTTTTATTTTATAACTTTCATCCCGCCAAAATCTTCATGGGAGATTCGGGCGCATTGTTTCTTGGGTTCAGCTTGGCCACGTTATCCATTCTTGGATTCAAACAAGCTACGGTGTTATCTTTGTTAGTTCCTATTATGATTCTAGGTGTTCCATTGTCCGATACGTTCTTCGCGATTTTGCGGCGCTGGGTTAATAATCTGCCCATCTCCAAACCGGACAAGAGTCACTTGCACCACTGCCTGCTGCAGCTGGGCTTCAGCCATCGGGTTACCGTTTTGATCATTTATGGCGTTGCCTCCATTTTTGGTTTATCTGCCGTGCTTCTCTCCTACATGTCGGAGCAGGAGCTCATTTGGGGCGTTGTACTGCTCATTATTATCCTCATTGCGGTGCTTGTAGTTGGAGCGGAAGCGATAGGAATTATTAGTCAAACCAAGAAGCCGGTGTTCCAGTTTATCAATAAAGTCAGAGTCATGCTGAATGCCAGATCCAGAATGATGAAGTAACGGATATATCCTTAAAAGAATGATAATCCCAGACCTTAATTGGTTTGGGATTTTTTGTTTTGCGGAATTTCAGGATTCGACTAAATTTTTCATGCTTTTTGACCGATAAATTAGGTACAACTAACTTTGGAAAGCTACGGCACTACATATTTGGTAGCAAAACAGCGGTAAGGGGGAATTTGTACTCGGAGGGTCCATACGACAGCTTTCAACAAATAGAAGTGGAAAAAGTAGAAGTATGACATAAGGAGGAACCAACTTTGAAACGAATGACTACCAAATGGACGAGTCTGTCCATAGTCTTGGCGTTATTTCTCAGTCTTATGGCGCCATTGACGGCTTTTGCGGAAGTAACCTTAAGTGTATCCAACTTGCAGTATCGCAATAATCCGAATCCGCCTCCAGGAAATGATCCTGCGAATCCGAATCCTCCTGTAGATCAGTTCACGACGAACCCGATTACCGTAGTTGCTGATGTCAGCGGATTGAATGACGACGAGATTCCTAATATTTATTTTGAAGTAACGAATATGAATACAGGTAAATCGGTCGTAGATAAAACAAGTAAACCACTCAAAACGGCGGACAATCAAATTACATTCAGCAACGTTACGCTGACAGAAGGTCTCAACAAGATCGTCCTGAGATACGATGGACTTGTGAATACGGCTTCGGCGCCAAGCTGGGCTTACTATATCCCTGTCTCTTCAATTAATAATTTGCTTATTAACGGCGATCCTATTACGGATGGACAGATGTTTCCTAAGAAGCCTCCTTACTCCGGCGCTACGATTACAGGGGAAGCAGGCAACGCGACCAGCATCGAAGCTTATGTAAACGGCGGTACGACAGCGTATCATCCTGCGAATTTTACTCGCGGAACCTTTACTTATATCAGCAATACGAACCGGGTCAACGACATCAAGTTTGTGCCTGGCGATAACGACATCAATTTTGTGTCGAGAAACAGCACGAATATTTACAACTTGAACAAATCTTTTATTTACGATGACGGCAAAGCATTCGCTTACAACGCCTTTATTGATCAAAAGAACGCTACGACGACTCCAACGGCACCAACGCAGAAGATGACTCCGAGCTTGCGCCCTAATTTGGAACAAAGCTCGTCTAACAACAACAATGTCGCTTTCTCAGCTTCACTGAAAACGAACCTGACCGGATCTGTTACGGACTACGTCTATGCGGACATTGAGATGGTAGGTACAGGCGGCACCTATATCCTTCATTATACTTTTGGAGATAGAAAGCTGTCCCTCATTGATTCGAACGGCAATCCCGTGAGTCCGGCGGGGGCATTGAACAACGGATTAACTCCGTATTTGAGCCCTGCAATTGGAGTGGCCAATACGAATGTGGTGAAGGATGCTTCGGGTCTGTACGAGGTCCATAATATTCAGGTTGATTTGCCGGTCAATACAGGACGAAGATTCCAGCAGATTGATGTAGAATTCACTCACAAAAATTTGATCGATACGACGAAGTCGAGCTTTTACTTCAGTTACGTCGATAAAGATGCGCCTTATGTAGATAAAGTAGAGCGAATTGTTGTACCTGGCGGCACGAACAATCCTCTGTTGTTTGAAACAAGTAAAAACCAGATCAATGAGTTTCCGGCTACATTAAAAGTGTATGCGGATAAAACGACCAAAGTATTGGTTAAGATCAATGGAAGTCCTTATAATGACGGCTCCCATTCTGGCGGAGTTTACGCTCTGACTGTGGATACTGCAACTGGTAAAGGAAATGTTGACGTTTTACTGCAAGGTCTTCGCGACGGCAATACGACTTTGGAGGTTATTCCGTACGATAACAGTGCGACACCTCAGTTAGTTACTGCAGGAGGCAAGTCGTACGATCTGCAAATTTCAGCTGCGCCTTATATCATCGTTGATAATATCTTTAACGGCATGGTAGTGAAAAATGTAAGTGAGCTTACATGTACAGCAGCTGCCGGTGTTTGCATTTCGGGTAGAACTGTTAACCTTGGTAATGGGGTATTGAAGGTTTCCATTAATAACAAAGATGTTGATGCTGCGGACATTAAAACGAATGCAGCTGTACCAGGCGGCTTTACAATTGCCCTGGATTCAACTAAATCGGAATACTATTTCGGAAAAGACGACGGAAGAAAAACGGTTCATTTTGAGCTTATCGTCAACGGCCAAAAGGTTACCGAACAAAGCTACGATATTTTTGTATTCAGTCAATTTTTGCCTGCTATTGTGAGTTTTGCACCGGATTACGATCCGAAGGATGTGCGGTTCTCCAAAGATACGAAGCCGGATACGTACTACACAACATCCAATGATATGAAAATTAGCGGTTCCGCAACCAATGCAAGCTCTTTGAAGGTTACTTATTTGAAGCCAGGCAGTACAACGCCGATCAATGTTTCCATTTCACCGAATGCTGCCGGAGCGGCTGCAACGCCATTCCGCAACACTTCTCCGGACGATACGATCAAGCTGACCGAATTTGGCGCTTATGTATTTACAGTTGAAGCGAAAAATGTTAGCGGTGCTGTAGTAAGCAAATCATTTACGATTACACGCCAGCCGACGCCTTATCAAATCTTGGAGCCGGCGCTCATCAAGAATGAAGAAGGAAAAGATCAGGCTAATATCAATAAGAACTTCCAAAAAATAACTATGCTTGCTGAGAACGCAGACAGTGTCATTTTCGGCAAAGAAGAAGCTGTGAAAGAAACGGATCCGACGAAACCGGGTATTTACTATTATGAAGCGCGTAATTTGAAACCAGGAAAGAACGAAATCAAGTTTACGATCAACCGTTCTTCCGGCAAATTAAATGGCAGCATCATATTGTATAATGTAGACACACCGATTGAAGGGAATCAATACAAAGCCGAACTGGCCTCCAAAATGAAAGTATTTAATGGAGACATTGAGCTAGGCTTCCCAAAAGATACGAAGCTGATGCGCAACGACAGAAAAGCGGAGAAGCAATACATTTCCGCAGACCGCAAAATTTTGTTCGGTATTGCCAGCAACGACGATGGCCGAGTAGATAAAGAAGTTGAGGACCGCGGAGGCAAAAACTTTTTGATCGAAATGTCGGGCCGCTTTAAGCCGGCCAGCAAACGATTCTGGATTGACGGCGGAACGATTGAGGAGATTAGAGCTCCAAAAGAAGACGAGAAGCTGAAGGATGCTTTAGAGGGAAGCGGACGCTTGCCGAACGAGTCTTCCGAATTCGGTTCTTCCAACGATACGTTCTACAACCGTTATTTAAACGATCTCGTTGTTCCGACCAAGCGCGGTACATTGACGTTAAAATATGACGCCAACATTCGTGATGACGCATGGAAGTATGTCACGGTGTTCCATTTCAATACGTTTGCCGATAACAACGGTGAAGCTAACAAAGCCAGAGCAGAGTGGAGAAATATCGGTGGCGTTGTGGATTTAAGCAAAAACACGATTACCGTACCGTTTGATTCATTTGGTTATTATCAGGTTATGTATATGGATGACAGCTTTAATGATGTCACAGGTCATTCTTGGGCGCGCGACTATCTGGATACTCTTTACTCCAAGGGTATGATGAAGAACAAAGATTCCAGCCCGGAACGATTTTTGCCGGATGAGTCGATTACTCGCGGGGAATTCGTAACGATGCTCGTCAAAATCTTCAATATTCCTTTGGAAAATGAAGATACGAATATTATTGACGAGAGCGACCCTAACTATGACGGTACATTTAAAGATGTCCAAAGAGGCGATCTATATGGTTCCGATGGGTTGTACGACTTTAAACATATTGAGGCGGCTGCGAGAGCCGGTATCGTTAGAGGCGGAAGTGACGGCTATTTCGGTCATAAAGACTCTATAACTCGTCAAGATGCTGCCGTCATGATTGCAAGAGCTGCCGATCTGAAGATGACCACCGATGATAAAAAAGTGCTGGCGTCGCTTCAAAAGGCATTTACCGATGGCGGAAGCATTGAATACTATGCAAGGCCTGCCGTTGAAGCGGCAACCCGTGAAGGCTTTATCGAAGGGATGCCGAACGTGCTGCTGGAAGGCCAAAAGAAGCAGACGCTTCGATTCGCGCCGAAGGACTATTTCTCTCGTGCAGAAGCCGCTGCAGTAGCTATTCGCATATTGAAGCAGCAAAAGAAAATCCCTAAATAACTTCCTGAATAACATCATCATTGGAGCCCGTCAATGCAGCTTGTTGACGGGCATTTTCATAAGGTATCGGTTGGAAAATAATACGTGATGACGAAGGTGATATATCGTTGTATACTAAGTTTCGTAAGCGAGCGAGTATACTGAAATGATATACGAAATGCAGTACTAACCGCTTGAAAGTAATGAGAAAAAACTTTAAAAAAGTTTTTTCAAAGAGCGCAACTTTTTAAACAACGTTGCGTTTAATACAATGAAACACAAAACAACACGGAAATGATCGCTTAAAAGAGCAAGTATTGTTGGATATTTTTCACAAAATACCCTCTTTACCTTACTAGTTTTGCAGTGTATAATGTATAAGGGTATGCGAGTCCCTATGTTCTTATTTTTATTGTTTACTAGTTTCTGCAATATTATACGTTGCAGACCTTTATAATAATTTTAAATTCGCTCAACTCTGGGAAGGGGGTGAATCGGCTAATGAGGGAAACGAGCTATAAATTATCTAAACAAAACTCTCAACAACCGAAAGATATTCGAGGAGGAGAAAAAAAGGTTATGAAGAAAAGTTTATCTACAATCCTGTCCCTAGCTATGGCATTCTCTATGTTTTCTTCCGTAGCTCTGGGTGCAGAAGCTGCTAAAACTTCCGCTGATTTCAGCGACTTGAAAGATCTGGACGCAGCTACTAAAGCTAAGTTCGACGATATGATCTCTGCTGGTATTTTTGATGGTGTTAGCGAAGGCACATTCGGTTTGAAAGACAAAATGAACCGCGCTCAATTTGCTAAAGTTGCGGCTCTGGTTTTCAAATTGAAAGTTGATACTTCCCTGAAAACATCTTCTTTCGCAGACGTTAAAGCTGACGATCCAGCTAACGGTTATGCTCTTCCTTACATCGAAGCAGTTAAAGCTGCTGGCATCACTGATGGATATGCAGAAGGTCAATACAACCCATCTGGCGAAGTGACTAAAGAGCAATTGGCTACTTTCTTGCTTCGTGGTTTGGGCTTGGATAAAGACGCACAAGCTACTCCAGGCGTTACTGACAAAACAGTTTCCGACTGGGCTAAAGGTTATGTAGCTCTTGCAATCCAAAAGAAATTGTTGACTAGCGGTACTGACGGTACTTTCGGTGGTACTTCCGCAGCAACTCGCGACTTGCTGGTTCTTTCTTCTTACGAAGCTAAGCAACAATACAAGCCAAACTTCAATGGCAAGTATGCAATCGCGTCCTTCAAAGCAACTGACGCTAACATCTTGTCTCTTGAGTTGAACGGAGCTCTTTCCGAAGAAGCTGCTAAAAACTTGAAGCTTGAAGTTAAGAAAGACGGCGCAGTTATCACTTCCGGATTCACTACGAAGTGGAGCGACGACAAAACTAAAGCAACTTTGACTTTCGACGCTAAGTTCGTTGACAGCAAATATGAAATCACTTTGGGCGGCTTGGACAACATTGACCAAACAGCTAAAACTGCTTCTGTTACAACTAGCCCAGAGAAAATCACTAAAATCGACTTCTTGACTGCTTCCGACACAATTCCTTTGGGTTGGGACCGCGACGAGAAGCTGCAAGATATCCGCATTGACTTCAAAGCTACTAACCAATACGGTGCAAAAGCTAGCTTGAATGCAAGTGCATTTGATATCAAAACCAACGATGGATCTATCACTCCAATCGCTGGCGAGCAAGCGTTCCGTTTGACTCAAGAGAAAGATGTTGATACTAACGACCGTATCTCCATCACAATCATCCATAAAGAAACTGGCGTTCAAGCTAACAAGCTGTTCACAGTTGGTATGGAATCCGTTGTTGCTAAAGTAGAAGTTGGTGATCTTGTTGACTCCACTGGCAAGAAAATCGACGCTATCGATGGTAAAGACGGATACGGCTACCTTGACGTTAAAGCTTGGGACCAATACGGTTTCCGCGTTGAGAAAGCAGTTATCTTGAATGATTCCGTTAACGTTGTAACAACTGATCGTGACCTTGAAACAGGTGTTAGAGGCAATGACGATCCGTTCGTATCCGACGTTATCGGCGACGATGCTGACGATCTGAGAATCTGGTCCGACACTGATGAAGATAAAGACGTAACAGTTCAAATCTTCGCTAACGGTTCCGGTCAATCCGTATCCAAGCAAGTTAAAATCAGAGCTTCCAAAGAGCCTGCTTCCGTAGAGTTCGGTTCTTACAACTACCAGCTTGCTAAAGGCGACGACTATACTAAGTTGGGTGAAGAAGAATTCAGAAAACAACTGTACGTACCTGTTATCATCAAAGATGCTAACGGCGACGTATTGGATGCAGACGATGTAGTAACTGCTTACTACGATAAGAAGAAGTTTACTGTTGACTCTTCCAACGGTATCACTTTGAGAGAAAATGCGATCCAAAAAACGGGTCCTTACAAAGGATACATCGCAATTAAATCCGTTGACAAAACGGGTGCTCAAGACATCGACATCGAATTGGAAGATAAGCCAGTAACAAAAACATGGACTACTTATGTTGGCGACGTTCGTACAATTGAGTCCGTGAAGTTCTCCACTACTCCTAAGAAATACCAAACTCCTGGTATCACAGGCAACGTGGACAACGAATTGAAATTGAAATTCTATGACCAATACGGTCAAACAATCAAATACGAAAACTCTGAAGATGATGATTACTATGTAAACCTCAACTACAGAGCAACTGAAGGTACCGCTGTAGATCAAACTTACCTGCAAGGTAAAATCGGCGACACAACTGAAACGTTGAAAGTAACATCTGTTGGCGAATCTGTTTACAAAAACAACGTTCCAGTTCCAAACCTGTTTGACACATCTTTGAAATTCTACACTACAACAGCTGCACAAGCTTCTACGTTCGAATTCAAGGCTGAATTGTTCAAAAAAGGTAAGAAAGATAGTGAGTACAAATCTATCTCCAAAGAGTCTAACACTCTGGAAGTTCTTAACCCTAACAGTGCTTCCAACAACTTCACTTACGAAGTTTATGCTGACAAATCTTTGAACAATACGCTTCTTGCAGCAGGCGATTTCTTCGACCTTGGCGGATCCACTGCTACTCAAGCAACGTATGTAAAAGATAACTTCCCTAAACTTGCAAAAGAGTTGAAAGTAAGAGTTAAGAAAAACGGTGAAGAAGTGAAAACTGGTTCTTCCATCGTATCGATTAGCTCCGCTAACAACAACATTGCAACTGCATATGACAACAAATTCGTTGCAGGTATCAACCCAGGTACTACGAAGTTGACTGTCTTGTATGCGAACGAAAAAGGCGAGCGCAAAACGGCTCCTGCTCTTGAAGTAACTACGAAGGCTGATGCTCCGACAGTTACAAGCTTGGTGTCCAAGAAGACTGAGAAGTCTCTTACTGCATCTGAGTTTGACACATTGTTCGTAAGCGGAAGCTCCTACATGTGGGATGCTAAACTCGGCGAGAAGTTGACTTTGAAAGATAACTACGGCGGTGAAGTTGTATCCGAGAATACTGCTAAATCCGAAACTGTTAAACATGCTTCTGTTTACGGCTTGACAACTTACATCACTGATGTAGTTGGTGGTACATTGTCCGATGTAGTCGTAGCTGAAGATGGTAAAGTTTCTGTGAAAGCTGGTTCCGGTGTTACTTCCTTCGTAATCAACGTAATGGCTGGTAACGGAACAACTGCAACATTCACAGTTTCCAAGTAATAAGCTTCAAAAGAGAGGACCCTTCGGGGTCTTCTTTTTTTTGTATATCCAAGCTATACTTACAGTACATACTAAGCTGATGACAAGAGGTGAAGCATGAACAAGACACATACAAAAGTTTTAGTCAGTACTTTGCTCTTATGGGCAGCTACCATTGTTGGCGCGAACGCAGACGGCAATAACTCCACCATCCAGCCGGGGTCAGTCGATGATCCGGTTATTACGAAAAGCTATTTTGATCAGAACATTAAGCAGAAAGTGATGGACGAGCTTGCCAAGCAATCGATGACGGAAGAGAAAATTAAACAAATCATAAGTGCCGAGCTTGGCAAAGGTACATCTGGCACAACGAATCCTGATGTACCTACCCCATCGCCAGCCTCTGGAAGTTCCGAGTTAACCGTCGTGGAGCTCAAGCAGGGACAATTGCTCTATGGCGGTGCTGGTGCTGAAATCATTGTTCGAACCGGTAAGGTAACTGTAATAAGTACAGATGATAATGGTGTTGCCGATGTAACGTCCGGTAAAGATTTGGCTGCTGGTGCAGCAGTTGAAAACAACCATTTGCTTATTGTTCCTAGAGAAGGGCGTGGTGTTAAGCCTGACCCTAAAAACAAGCAAGACATTTTTGTTATGGTGCGTGGAAGCTATGTCCTAACCAATGCAGATGGTTCTAAAGTGACACCATAAATTTTACCCATACTGTCAACAGTTTATACGTTTGCTGATCGTGCAGAGAGACATACTACAGTTACATCACTTTTGGAGGTGGACTTCATGGCAAAAGCCAAAAAGGTTGTACCTGAAAGTAAGCAAGCGTTGGATGCATTGAAGTATGAGATTGCTGCAGAGCTTGGTTTACCAGTTGGAAAGTCGATGTCGAACGCAAGCGCCAATGTCGAATTTGCTACAGAATTAGGCGCAATTCCTCAATATTCGATGAAGGAAGACTACTGGGGCCATATTGCATCCCGCGATGCAGGAGCCGTTGGCGGAGCTATTACAAGCAGGTTAATACGTAAAGCTGAGGAAATGATGTTTAATTTGTAGTCCAAGAATGATGCAGCTTCTATTAATTAAAAAATATGTTATTTTTGTGGGAACTCATGCAATATTATTGACAGTACTCGACAAATCCAGTAACATAACTTAAAGAAGGTCATGTTTAAAGAAACCTTTTCCACTAGGAAAAGGTTGATTTTTTTGTATGTATACTTTTTATTTAAGAATACTACTTATAGGAGGTCGATAGTATGTCCATTCCACGCGGTCGACGCTTATTTACATCCGAGTCCGTTACAGAAGGGCATCCGGATAAAATCTGCGATCAGATTTCCGATGCAGTGTTAGACGCATTTCTTGCTAATGATCCCAATGCACGTGTAGCGTGCGAAGTTTCTGTAGCTACAGGTTTGGTATTGGTGATCGGAGAAATTACAAGCCAATCCGAATATGTAGACATTCAATCGATTGCTCGCCAAGCGATCCAGGATATTGGCTATACTCGTGCGAAGTATGGCTTTGATTCCAAAACTTGCGCGGTGCTCGTTTCCTTGAACGAACAATCCCCAGACATTGCACAAGGCGTTAACAAAGCGCTAGAAGCACGTGAAGGTCAAATGACGGACGAGCAGATCGAAGCTATTGGTGCGGGTGACCAAGGGATGATGTTCGGTTTTGCGGTTAATGAAACGCCAGAACTGATGCCACTTCCAATCTCTATCTCTCACCAATTGTCCCGTCGTTTGTCTGAAGTTCGTAAGAACGGTACATTGCCATATCTTCGTCCGGACGGCAAAACGCAAGTAACGGTTGAGTATGAAGGTGATACACCAGTACGCGTTGATACAATCGTTGTATCGACTCAGCACGGTGAAGAAGTAACTTTGGAGCAAATCCAAGCGGATATCAAAGAGCACGTTATTAAGCCTATCGTGCCTGAGAAGTTCCTTGATGCAAACACTAAGTATTTCATAAACCCGACAGGTCGTTTCGTTATCGGCGGACCTCAAGGTGACGCTGGTCTGACTGGCCGTAAAATCATCGTTGACACCTATGGCGGCTACGCACGTCATGGCGGCGGTGCGTTCTCCGGTAAGGATCCGACAAAAGTTGACCGCTCCGGCGCTTACGCGGCTCGTTACGTAGCTAAAAACGTCGTTGCTGCAGGCCTTGCAGACAAATGCGAAGTTCAGCTTGCATACGCAATCGGTGTAGCACAACCGGTTTCGATCGCAGTTGACACATTCGGCACAGGGAAAGTGTCTGAAGAGAAATTGGTTGAAGTGATCCGCCAGCATTTCGATCTTCGTCCTGCGGGCATTATCAAGCAATTGGATCTTCGCCGACCTATCTACAAACAAACGGCTGCATACGGTCATTTCGGCCGTACAGACGTGGATCTGCCTTGGGAGCGTACGGACAAAGCCGAGCTTCTTAAGCGCGATGCATTAGTATAATTTCATCTGCTTCAGATACCAAAGCCTGGTTCTTTTATGAGAACCGGGCTTTTTTGTTTGTCTGTCGCGAAATGTTCAAATATAGCGAATTTAAGGTGGATTTTATCTTATTTTAATCTAGCAAAACGTAACTTTTTCCATAGTAATAGAGTCTAAGATTAAGGAGAGTGGGAAATAGAAGGGAGAACGCAACGTGAGTAAGCATAAGTTATGGATTCGTATGTCTTCAATAGTCTTATCGGCTGTGATAAGCATGTCGCCTCTTTTATCTACAACACAAGTGTACGCTGCGACGGAACCGACAGTAACGTTAGTAGGCCAAGATATATTAACGACGGGCGCAGTTCTCAAAAAATATGTTTGGAAATCGACACGAAGCAATAAAGAGTATATGACGAATGGTAATGTCATCGAGGTCGATTTGACCAATCCCTATGTGAAGTTGGATGTCATGACAGGCACGAACAACCAGCTGACCAAAGAGCAGAGCATATTGGGAATGGCTACAGAAACCAAGGCGGTAGCCGGGGTCAACGGGGATTTTTATAATACGAAGGCGGAAGGGGTTCCGATGGGACCGGAAATATCCAACGGACAGCTGGTGGCAACGCCTCCTTATTTGCCTGGTTTTTATTCCTTCGCGTTGACCAAGGACAATGTGCCGATAGTAGATTTGTTTACGTTTCAAGGTTCCATAAAGGCAAAAGACGGGGCGAAATTCGCTCTCGGCGGTATCAATAAAACGTATTACTGGTTTGAGCCGGGCGGCGAGCACAGCCATATTGACGCCATGTTCATGTACACTAATGCATGGGGACAGGTGGACCGTTCCAATGATGGTGTTACCGTGCCGACAGAAGTCCTGGTCCAAAAAGGAATTATAACAAAAATCGCTGATAATGCGATCATCGATATGATTGCTCCTCAAGACGGATACATACTTAGAGCTTCCGGGAAAGCGGCGGACTTTGTTCGTGAGCATATGAAGGTCGGAGATCCGTTGGTAGCGGATTATGAGATTCTTCCTCAAGATCCAAGCAAAAAGTATGATGCGAAAAATTTCAAAATGATGATCGGCGGCCATACCATCATGGTAGATGGGGGGCAAGCTACCGAGTTTTCAAGAACCGTGGACGATCTGTGCTGCTACCGTTCCCGAACAGCCATTGGGTACTCGCAAGACATGAAAAAGGCTTATCTCATTACAGTGGATAATAGCGGAGAAAGCAAAGGCTTGAGCATGACAGAGCTGCAGCAGTTTATGATCAAAGTCGGCGTATGGAAAGGGATGAACCTGGACGGCGGCGGATCGACCCAGATGGTTGCCCGGCCGTTAGGGGAATTTAACCCCGTATTGGTCAATAAGACGGAGACAGGCGTTCAGCGAAAAGTCGTTAACGGAGTCGGTGTTTATTCTACCGCACCTAAAGGCGATGTCAGCGCATTGTTTATCCAAGCGCCTGAATTTTTATTTTTGAACGAACAAGTGCCATTGAAGTTTAAAGGCTATGATATTTTTTACAATCCGGTTGTATCCGATAATGTAGTAGCACAATGGAGCTCCGATAATCAAGCGGGCACGTTTAATGAGAATGTATTTACACCAACCAAAGTAGGAACAGCAAAAGTAACGGCTAAATCGGGCAATGGAACGCAATCCGCTGAAATTCCGGTCGTAGGACGGGATCAGCTGGCGGGGCTCCGAATTAGCGGAAGCGACATCGCTTTGTCCGAAGGCTCCTCTTACAAGCTTCCTGTCATTGCGACGACAAAATCCGGGAAATCCAGAGAGGTGCCGGCTGAGCTGATCCAATGGGAAGTGCTCGGCATGAAAGGCGAAGTTAAAAACGGCGTTCTGAACGTCGAAAGTCTCGCTGGTGCAACCCAGGTTCAGCTTATCGCCCGTTATGACGGCTACAGCACGATGCTGACTCTTGCTATTGGTAAGGACAAGGTGTGGTACGATCTGGACACCAATGCGGTGATGACGCTCTCCAGACCGCTTCCGGAAGGCGTAACGACTTCGGTCTATATTCGGGAAGAAAACAAGAACAAATATTTGGAGTTGGCGTATGACTTCACCAAAGGCGAAGGGACCAAATGGGCCTATGCCGATATGGACACGGGCATCCAGATTGAAGGCCAGCCGCAGCTTTTGAAATTGAAAGTCAATGGTGATGAGAGCCTCAATGCTCTGAAAACGGAAATTAAAGATAACAGCGGTAAGATTTATTATGTAGAGCTCACCCCGAACATTAACTGGAAAGGGTGGAAGCAGCTTTCCGTTGATTTGTCGGCATATGACTTGAAGTATCCGATTACCGTAAAGAGTGTCTATGTAGTCAACGACAAAATGGGTCAAGACGAGCGGGCTGCCGTTGGCAAAGTCGGCCTCGACGATATTACGTTTAGTTACAAAGGCCAGATTACAACTCCATCGAACAACTCGGTGAAACTGACCGTGAATAAGACGGCGGTTACAGTGAACAGCAAAAATATGACCTTGGAGCAAGCTCCGGTCATAATTAGCGGGAATACGTTGCTCCCTATCCGTTTCGTAACGGATGCACTGGGCGGCACTGTCCGATGGGACGATAATGAGCGTAAGGTGACGGTGATTCGAGGCGATAAAATGATCGATCTTTGGATCGACAATCCCGATCTGATTGTGAATGGAAAACGGATTACGGCGGAGGTCGCGCCAAGGATTATGAAAGATGTGACGATGGTACCGCTTCGGATTTTATCCGAGAATCTCGGCTGGAAAGTAACATGGGATGAGAAAACGCAGCAAATTACTCTGCAATAATTAGTTCCATGCTCCTCTTACAAACGTCGATAAATATGGTACTATATTGCTAGGAGCCTGTCCGACACTCGGGGTCGAACAGGCTTCTCCATATGGAATCGTTAATGAAGGGGCCTGGCATATGCAAGTGGACGCATTGGACCGCATTATTAAAAATGCGATTGACGTCATGGAGAGCAGCAAATATCAGATATTTGAAATTTGCGAGAATGTCCGGTCAGAGCGGAACGCACTTAATAACGAACTGGAGCAAGTTATCGACGAAACGACGAAAACGATCGATATGGTCGATCATATTGAAATGGAATATAGGCGGGCTCGCATCCGTTTGACCGAGGTAAGCCGTGATTTTAAACGATTCAAGGAAGAGGACATACGGACCGCTTACGAATTCGCCACGCAGATGCAAACTCAGCTCGCTACCTACAGGGAGAAGGAGCTGTACCTGAAGGCGAGACGGGACGATCTGCAAAAAAGGATTAAAAATGTCGATAAACAACTGGAGAGAGCGGAATCGGTCGTCTCGCAAGTGAATGTAGTTCTTGAGTACCTGTCGGGAGATTTGAACCAGGTAACCCGGTTGCTGGAATCCGCCAAAAATCGACAGCTGCTTGGTTTGAAGATTATTTTGGCCCAGGAAGAGGAACGCAAACGGATTGCCCGGGAAATACACGACGGCTTGGCACAAACGATGGCAAACGTCGTGCTGCGAACGGAAATCGCCGAACGGATGCTTACCAAGCAAGCCTATACTTCTGTTAAAGAAGAGCTGGTGGACCTGAAAGGACAGGTTCGAGGCGGGATTGAGGAAGTCCGCAAAATCATATTTAACCTCCGGCCAATGGCCTTGGACGATCTCGGTCTGATTCCGGCCGTCAGGAAGTTCGTACAGGATTTTGAGGAAAAATCGAGAATCCGCACGCAGTTCGATTTTACGGGGAAAGACTCCCGTCTTCCGTCGGGGATGGAAGTCGCGATTTATCGCCTTGTTCAAGAAGCTTTCTCCAACGTAGCGAAGCATGCGCAAGCTTCTCATGTTACACTAGAGGTAACCTATCAGCAGCAAATGGTCAAAATCGTCGTGACCGATAACGGAATCGGGTTTGCTGTTGAAAGTATCGATAAAAAGATTGAGAAAGGAAGTCATTACGGTTTAATAGGCATGCGTGAGCGTGTTGAGCTGCTCGAGGGCAGAATGGAGCTTCAATCGGCTAAAGGGGCCGGCACGAAGGTATCGATGTTGATTCCAATTAAACTAGACTCGAAGGAGGAGTAAGATAATGGACATCATGGGAAATACGAAGCGCAATATAAAGCTCGTGCTTGCAGACGACCACCAGCTGTTTCGCGAAGGGGTCAAACGCATTTTAAATATGGAGAACGATCTTGAGGTTGTAGGCGAGTGCGGTGACGGAATTCAGGTCATCGAGTTGTGTAATTCGTTATCACCGGATATCGTATTAATGGATATTAACATGCCGGTCGAGAACGGCGTGGTTGCTACCGAGAAGCTGAAGGATATTTTTCCTGATATAAAGGTAATCATTCTGTCGATTCATGATGACGAAAGCTATGTATTCGAGACGCTGCGTAAAGGCGCTTCCGGCTATTTGCTCAAAGATATGGAGGCGGAGTCGCTGATTAATGCAATTCGCTCTGTCGTTGCAGGACATGCCTACATACATCCTAAGGTAACGGGTAAGCTGATCAATCAGCTGCGCAGAATGACTTATTTGGATGAGGTCGGAGTAGCCGGCAACGGAGCGGTAGCGAAAGAGGCGGGAGTGAAATACGTCCATTCCGACAACAGTCCTTTGACGCGCAGAGAAGCCGAGGTGCTTCGTCTAATGGCCGAAGGAAAGAGCAACAAGATGATCGGCGAGTTTTTGTATATTAGTGAGAAAACAGTGAAAAACCACGTCAGCAGCATTCTCCAAAAAATGGAGGTTGACGATCGGACGCAAGCCGTCATTATTGCTATTAAAAACGGCTGGGTCACACTCTAAAACAGGAACCAACCAACTCATTGCGGCATATACTGGTCTTAAGGGAGGGAGCCGCGATGATGTTAGGGTTACTGTGGATTTTTGGCAGCTATGCTGCAAGTATTGCCTTGGTGCATTGGTGTTATCGGCGGCACCGGAAAAGTGACCGGAAGATAACGCATCTATTGCTTATTACACATAATAATCAAATGCAAGTGGAATGGTACATTCGTTCGCTCCTGTTTTTCTCGCGGCTCAAAGGTAGAGACGTCCATGTAACTATCGCCGACGAAGGCTCAACGGATGATACGCTAGCTATAGCCGAACGTTTCCGAAAGGAAAATAATCTGGATATTTGTATCTTTGAAGGACCTGAATCTATGGATGAATGGATCCGACAATATGAAGATAAGCAGGTTATTGTTGTTCGGCTTGGCGCCCAAGATGGTTTGGTAACCGCTTACAAAACGATGTAATTATGAACTAGCAGGTGATTAATGAAATCCATCCTATATGTAGTTCTCGATAATCACTCTATGAAGTGGAACCTATCAATAGATATAGTGGCTGATATGGACTATTGGTTCGGTCAGCGTTCGGAGTCTATCAAGATCCGGATGCTGGAGCCGGCCATTTCTTTTGGACAAGCTGTCGTATTGCGGGATAAGCTTAATGCGCTTGATTGGACGGGTAAAGGCGCTACAGGACCGGGTGTTTTTCTTAAGACTGTGAGAGAACAAGCATCGCAGCTCGAGCTGCCTTTACCGGCGGATGGGCTGCAGATGGTAGACTGTACGCGGAAGCAATGGGAGGCTTATTTGCAAAGTCATGGTGACCCTATGCCTATTCTAGCGGATGAGCTCGAGCGGATGGTCCATTGGATGCAAGGACGGAGCTTGCTGTTGGATGAAGTGAAGCAGCTGATGGAGCATTATGGGCTCACGGATGCGTTGGCACGTCCATTGGCTTATTTGCAGACAGCGTATTTGTACGGCATGCTGCAATTGGATCAAGGGATTGAGATGATAAGGGAGCGCAAGTTTCCCTGGATTCATCAGGTAAGAAGCTTCCGTTGCCGCCGATGCGGGAGCGGGCTGAAGCACATGGTGCTAACCGAATGCATGTATTGCGGTACGGAGTGTCCGTATTGTGAGGAATGCTTGACCATGGGGCGGTCCCGGTATTGCTCAGTATCCATTCAACCGGCAAAAGGCAACCTTATGGTTAGACCGAACACCTCAGCCATAGCGGATACCGGGCCAAAGCTCGAGCCTTACTTGAGTCCGTGGGGGCTAAGCGAGATTCAAGCGGAAGCGTCGGGACAAGCATTGTTATTTTTGAAAGGGAATGAATTACAATCGGGGCATATGCATCCAGATAGACCGGCGAAGTTTCTCATCTGGGCGGTAACTGGAGCGGGGAAGACGGAGATGATTTTTCCCATGATCCAGTATACGGTTGCGCGCGGCGGAAGAGTAGTTGTCGCCACTCCGCGGAAGGATGTTGTGCTGGAGTTGAAGCCCCGGCTGGAAAAAGCGTTCCACCCCACGCCGGTTGTCACGTTATATGGCGGCAGTGATCAGCGGTGGGATATGGCTCCTATTACTATTGCTACAACGCATCAGCTGCTGCGGTTCGATCAATCGTTCGATCTGGTGATCATAGATGAGCTGGACGCGTTCCCCTACCACAATAATCCCGTACTGCAGTATGCTGCAGAAAAAGTGTGCAAGGTGAACGGAGCGACGATTCTGCTGTCCGCGACACCTCCGCGTGAGCTGCAAAAGGCAGCCGCTAGCGGCCGATTGCCGCATGTGAAAGTAACGGCACGCTACCATCGCCACCCTTTGCCTGTTCCCGTGCTGGTTCCTGCACCGCCCGTTCGTCAACAGCTGCAGAAGATGACTCTCGCACCCAAGCTGAAACAGATCGTGGCTCATTCGATACATAGAGGCGCACAGCTGTTCGTTTTTGTTCCAAAGATCCATATGGTGGAGCCGTTGGTCGGATTGCTGCGCAATACGTTTCCGCAAGTCGTTACGGAAGGCACTTCTTCCAAGGATGAGCAGCGAGGTCAAAAGGTTGTCGATTTTCGCAGCAAGCAAACCCGCATTTTGGTAACGACAACGATCCTTGAGAGGGGCGTCACGATTCCGAAGTCCGACGTGCTGATTGTAGATGCGGACGAGCCTATTTTTGATTCGGCAGCATTGGTGCAGATGGCGGGCAGAGCAGGGCGTTCTGCGGAAGACCCGGCAGGGCATGTATATTTCGCTTCCAAAGAGAGGACTCGTGCTCAGTTAGAGGCCGTACGTCAAATAAAAGGAATGAACACACTAGCCAGGAAGAAGGGATATTTACGGGGAAAAGGAGTGGGTGAAGCTTGAGCGGAGGAAGCCGATTCCGACAAGGTTGGCAACGGCTAGTACGAATAACGGAGGGGCTGCTCTCAGCCAGTAAGTCCGCTTGCACGGCATGCGGCGGCCGGTATAGCAAGCATCGAGAGCTTCCATTGTGTGACGCTTGCTTGGAGGCAGTTCCATGGATCTTGCAGGTTCGCTGCGAGCGGTGCGGCAGGCCCGACCATTGTACGGACTGTTTACGTCGTCGGGACACATTTTTTGTCCAAAACCGCAGCGCGGTAGCCTACAGCCCGTTAATGAAGGAATGGCTGGCATTATTCAAATATCGCGGTCACGAGAAGCTTCGCCAGCTCATTGGGACGATGCTGCTGCACGCCTATCATTTGCATAGATCCGGAGCGGAAGACATGAACGAACAGCCGACTTTTAGGGAGCTGATCACGTACGTGCCTCTTAGCAGAGAAAGGCAGCTGGAGCGGGGCTTTAATCAGGCACAGCAGCTGGC
Source organism: Paenibacillus sp. H1-7 (assembly GCF_022354825.1). GTDB lineage: Bacteria > Bacillota > Bacilli > Paenibacillales > NBRC-103111 > Paenibacillus_S. The sequence goes on along the minus strand of NZ_CP031168.1, from coordinate 8,274,884 downwards.
TGAAGAGCTGGGCAAGAGAGCTGGCATCCCCGTCATACCCTTACTGGAGCGGACAAGGCACACCGACAAACAAAGCTTTAAGACGCGTGGAGACCGGCTGGAAGATTTGCAGGGGGTTTTTGCGCTGATTCCAGCATCGGCGATTGCCTTAAAGCAGCTGGCGGCCTACTCGCCGATCAAGCTGTACATGATTGATGATGTTTACACAACGGGCAGTACACTGAACGAATGCGCCAAAACGGTGCGCCGAGAGCTTGAAGGCATACATGTGTATGGAATTAGCTGGGCTAGGTAATCCGATTTGTCGAAATATGTTAAAAAATATGGTGTACAATCTCATGGGTGTTACAGTACACTAGACCTAATAATAGAGCAAACAGGGAACCGTTCATGGGAGGGGAGCAGATTATGAGTTTAAATGTAGACAATTGTCAGCGTTGCGGGAGAGTATATGTCAAAAACAACTACGGTCTATGTGGAAATTGCATTAAGGAAATCGATCTTCAGTATGAAAAATGCTTGAAATATCTTAGGGAGAATCGCGCTTGCTATATAACCGAATTGAGCGAAGCGACGGGGGTATCGATAAAACAAATTACGAAGTTTATTCGTGAAGGCCGGATTTCCATCAATAATAATCCTAATATGGCTTACAATTGCGAAGTCTGTAATACCCCTATCCGGGTGCATACCATATGTGATTCCTGCCGCTCGAAGCTGACGAAAGACGCCAGTAATCTTCGCGAAGATGAACAGCGGAAGCATACACAGCAAGAGGATGCGAATCGGATGCAGTTTAAAATCACCGACCGATTGCGGGATCGGCACCAACAATGATATTATCAAATTAATATAAACTTTCAGAGAAACTCCACCGATAAAAGTAGTAGCGCTTATCCGGTGGAGTTATTTTATGTATATAAAGAGGTGAACATCGATGAAGATAAATGGAACGAATAGAGTCGGGGCTGTAAATCAATATATGAAGTCCCAAGAAGCGATGCAATCATCAGGAACGGGCAAGACCGGCAAAAAGAAAGATCAAGTCGAAATTTCCAGCGAGGCGAAAGAGCTATTGGAGACACACAATGCGGCAGCAGCAGAGAAGAATCGAGAGAAAGTGGAAGCATTAAAAACGTCGGTAGCGAACGGTACTTATAAAATCGATGCGAGAGCATTGGCTGAAAAGCTGTTTCCTTTTATCAAGTAATTCCAATTCTGATTCCATAGGTGGATGAGCATGGCATTCGAAGCGTTAATACAAACGATGACAACATTAAACGACATTCATGAGAGTCTGCTTGAGCTGGGTGAACGGAAAAAGCAGGTGCTCATCCGCAATGATGTGGAACAGCTGATGCAGATCGTGGCGAAAGAAAACAAGCTGATCAAGCAAATCAACGAATTGGATGGGCAGCGTGTCGAAGCCATAGGCCAATATATGATCGAGAAGGGTTATAAACCGAATCCGAAGGTGACGGTAAGCGACCTGACGAAAATTGTGTTTAATGTGGACGACAAGAAGCTGCTGTTAGGAAAGCAGAAGCAGCTTTTGGGGACGATACAGAAGTTGAGGGAAATGAATCAGTTGAATCAGCAGCTGATCGAGGAATCAATGAAATTTATAAACTATTCTTTGGATGTAATTGTAGGCCCTGATGATGACGGTTTCTATCATAATCCTTCGCAACGATCAAAAGGCTTTAATAAGACCGGATACTTTAACGCAAGAGCTTAATTGGGGAGAGTGACGATATGCGTTCGACATTTCATGGACTAGAGACCTCCAAACGAAGCTTGTTTACACAACAAGCCGCTTTGCAAACTACGGGACATAACATTGCTAACGCTAATACCGCTGGATATTCCAGACAGGTTGTTAATATGAATACATCAAGGCCAATTGAGGCCGTAGGCATGACTCATTCTGCTGTACCAGGGCAATTGGGTACGGGGGTCGAATTTGGATCTATCACCAGAATTAGAGAAGGTTTTTTGGATAGTCAGTTTAGAAATGAAAATAAATCCTACGGAAGCTGGTCTATCAGGCAAGATACATTAGAAAAACTTGAGAAAATCATAACAGAACCTTCCGAGACGGGCATTAGAACTGTCATCGATAACTTTTGGAAATCATGGTCTGAGCTTAGTAAAAACCCAGAGAGCACAGATGGCCGCAAAATCGTACGAGAGAATGCGTTGGCTATGGCGGATGCCTTTAATTCTACAAGCAAACAATTAAACGACTTAAGCGCTGATTTAACAGAGAATATTAATGTAAAAGTTAGCCAAATTAATACATTAACTAGTACGATTTCTAATCTTAATGGAGAGATCAGACGTATTGAAGGACTTGGTGATGACGCCAATGACCTACGAGATCAACGTGATTTGTTAACTGATGAGCTGTCGAAAGTTGTCAATATTCAAGTTAGGGAAACCGACCAAGGTTATGATATTACTATGGGAGGAACTCCTCTTGTAACAGGCGATGTACCTGCAACGGTATCGAGTGATACTCTGGCCACTGCGTTTACATCAGGAGATTTAAATAGCGGCGAAGTTTACGGAATGATCGTATCTAGGGATCAGTATGTAAGAAATTATATTTCTGAGCTTGATAAAATGGCTAATACCTTAGTGAATGGTAAAATCACGGTAACAATCCCGAAGGATTCCGTTCTACCTGAGGGTACGATTCTTAACGGTATTACATACACTGGTGCAAATCGAACCTTAGCTAACGATTTAACTGTAGAAGTGGACGGTTTTAATGGTCTCCACAAATTAGGTTATAACTTTAGCAATACCCCATCGGGAATTCCTTTTTTTGCCGGAAATCCTGGAGAAGTAATTACTGCGGCATCATTGAAGATTAACACGGCTATTGTAGATAACCCGAATTTAATTGCAACCTCCCTGCGGACGACCGGTACTGGCTTAGATGAGAAGGTGGTAAGAGGGAATAACACGATGGCACTGATGATTTCTCAAGTTAGAGATACTCAATATAACTTCGGTACGGCAACGGATCCACAAAAAGCAACTGTAGATGATTATTTCAGATCTGTTGTTGGTCAGCTTGGTGTGCAAACAAAAGAAGCTCAACGTCAAACAACAAATCAAAAAGTTCTTGTTGACCAGGTTGAATCAAGAAGGCAATCGGTTAGCGGTGTTTCACTTGATGAAGAAATGTCCAATATGATTAAATTCCAGCATGCCTATAATGCAGCTGCGAGAGCAATGACAACATTTGACGAAACATTAGATAAAATTATCAACGGTATGGGTGTAGTTGGACGATAATAATTAGTGGGAAGTGGAGAGAATGACGACAAGAGTTACCCAAAATATGATTAGTAACCAATTGTTACGAAACGTCAGCTCTAACTTGAGCCGTATGAGCAACTTGGAGAATCAGCTATCCACAGCTCGTAAATTGAACGCTCCTTCCGATGATCCTGTAGGAATTACTTTTTCGATGAGGTACAGAAGTGAGCTTTCCGCAAATGATCAATTTCAAAAGAATGTTGATTCGGCGGTATCTTATCTTGATTTCACCGATACAATGCTGGGACAAGCGGGCAATGTCATGCAGCATATAAGAGAGCTAGCAGTTCAAGGGTCTAATGGTTCCAATCCGGATACAGCAATGGAGGCTATTAAAACCGAAATTGAAGAGATGTATAGACAACTTGTTGATATTGGCAATAGCAAGTTCCAAGGAAAGTATGTCTTCAATGGACAATTAACGGATACGAAGCCGTATTCGGAAGCCAATGCTATGGTGGAAACCACAGATCATGGTTTGCTACAATTCGAGATGGGGCCTGGCATCAAGCTTCCTATCAATGTGACGGGAACGGAAACCTTTGGTGAAACAACTGACCCGGATAATGCATTCCAGATCATACAAACCCTTATTACTGACCTCGGGAACAATAACTATGATGGTGTAAGTCAGGCTATTGATAAAATCGATACGAGAATGAACAAGCTTCTTGAAAAGCGTTCTGAAATTGGAGCTAGAACCAACCGCGTTGAACTGATTCAAGGTAGATTGGAAGATATGGGAACGAATCTTCAGGGCTTGCAATCTAAAACGGAAGATGCCGACATGGCAGAGGTGATAACGAATCTTAAAATGGGTGAAAATGTATATCAAGCCTCTTTATCTGCCGGCGCTAAAATCATTCAGCCTAGCCTAGTTGATTTCTTACGCTAGGGGGGATTCTTGTAGTGGTATCTTTTCCTACTATTAGTATTCATCAGCAATTTGCTCAATTAGGTATCGATGCAGATCCAGCGACATTAGAGCAAAAACAGCCCAAAGCTACATACGAAATGAAGAGGGTACAGCCTAGGCTTCAGATGGAATCTCCTCGTGGAGACATGCAGATCGATCAAAGTCGTGCATGGGATGCTTTATGCAGAGGCGGTCATTTGGGGACGATGAATAAAATCTATTCAGAGGCACGGAATATTGCTTTACAGGGAATTGCCAAAATCGTTGAACGAGGTAATAGCTTAGGCAATATTGCAGCCGGCGGCAACCCTATCGTAGAGAATGCTAAACAACTATTTACAGAGCGTACTGAGTATAATATTGCTGGATTGGCAACATCCGATAATGTGGATATTCACTATACAGCTCAGAGGCCGCAAATTGAGGTAATAGGGGGCTCTATTGAAGTCAATGCTCGAGTAAATAAACCGGAGTTGAACGTCATTAGAGGCAAGCTAGACATCTATATGCTTCAATACCCTAAAGTTGAAATCACGCCCCCTCAATTAGATCTAAGATTATAACGTAGAGAACTATAGATTGGAAAATCTATAGTTTTTTTGTACACTGAATACAATAGCTTGTGTTTAAAGCTCCGAAAGGAGCTTTTCTTAATAAAAAGGAGCGGAGACAGGATGATAATCAATACTTTGCAATTAGGTGAAATTAAAGTAGAGGAAATAGACATTATTACTTTCCCGCAAGGTTTACCAGGCTTTGAAGAGCTTCAGCAGTACGTAATCGTTCAATCAAGCGAAGAAGAGCCGTTTGCCTTTTTACAATCAATAAGTAATAAGGAGCTTTCCTTTGTTATTACAAATCCATTCCTGTTTTTCTCGGACTATGAATTTCAGTTATCGGAAGGTGTACAGGAAGAGCTCGGAATTAATAATGAACAAGAAGTAGCGGTGTGGACGATAGTAACGGTCTCCACTAATGTTGAAAACATAACAACCAACCTTCTTGCTCCTGTTGTAGTGAATGTAAAGAAGAGAGTTGGAAGGCAAATTATTTTGCATAATTCTCCATATAAAACAAAACATAGTCTCATTAAGCAAAGTCGTGCAAACGATTCTCAAATGGGCGGTGAATCATAATGCTCGTACTAAGTCGTAAAAAGGGCGAATCTATAATGATTGGTGACCAGATAGAACTGGTTGTTCTAGAGGTTGAAGGAGAAACGGTTAAGCTTGGAATTAAGGCTCCGAGAAATGTTGACGTATACAGGAAGGAAGTCTACTTATCTATACAGGAATCAAATAAAGAGGCCACTAATATCGCAATTAGTCTTAAGGATTTGAATGGGATTGTTAGAGGACGACAAGGGAACTATAGCGATAGAGACTAATATAGAGATATCTAGTGCTAAGGCGATATAAATTGAAGGTAAATGTCGAAAAACAGTGAAATTAGACTTAAAACGGCGATATTTAGGGCTACATCGGGGATCTAACTATTACGATAATATTTATAGAAACTCATTCGAAAGGCGGCCGACTTTCGAATAGTCGAAACCACATGGAAGTGGGAAAAACGAACCTTCAAGGAGGAAGAATTGAAATGAGAATTAATCACAACCTTGCAGCAATGAACACTCACCGTCAACTTTCTGGTAACAACACAGCAGTGGGTAAATCCCTTGAAAAATTGTCTTCCGGTCTTCGTATTAACCGTGCTGGCGATGACGCAGCTGGCTTGGCAATTTCCGAAAAAATGCGCGGTCAAATTCGTGGTTTGGATCAAGCACAACGCAACGCTCAAGACGGTATTTCCTTGATTCAAACAGCTGAAGGCGCATTGACTGAAACTCACAGCATCTTGCAGCGTATGCGTGAATTGGCAGTTCAATCTTCCAATGATACGAATACCGATGCTGACCGTGGTGAGCTTCAAAAAGAAGTTAACCAATTGACTAAAGAGTTGGATCGCATTGCAAATACTACTGAGTTTAACACCAAGAAACTTTTGAACGGTAACCTGAGCGGTACAAACCTGACTGCAAGAACACAAGCATTCGATGAAAGATCTAACTCGGATCTGTTCAAAACAATTTCGTTCGACAACGCAACAAGTGCACAGTTCGGTGATAATACTTACAACGTTCGTATTTCTGGCGTAACTTCACCTACAGGTGCTGGTAGCTTTACTCTTACTATCACTGATGCATCCGGTAAACAAACTACTAAACAAATCGCTACTACCGCTACAGCTGTTACTATCGGAGGAACATCAATTGCTCTTACAGCCTCCACTACGGCAAACAGATTGGAAAAAGTAGGCGAAGAGTTTACATTTACTACAAGAGCTGCTCAAAAAGACATCACTGATACTTCTGCAACATTCCAAATTGGTGCAAATTCGTCCCAAACAATGAATGTAGCAGTAGAAGACATGAGTGCTAAAGCATTGCATGTAGATAAAATCAGTGTTTCTTCTAAAGGTGCTGCTCAAGCGTCTATCTCCGCAATCCAAAAAGCACTTGACGATGTTTCGACGCAACGTTCTAAATTGGGCGCATACCAAAATCGTTTGGAACATTCCATCAACAACTTGGGAGCATCTTCCGAGAACCTATCTGCTGCTGAATCCCGTATTCGCGATGTAGATATGGCTAAAGAGATGATGGACTTTACTAAGAACAACATTCTCACTCAAGCTTCTCAAGCAATGTTGGCGCAAGCTAACCAAACGCCACAAGGTGTTCTTCAACTACTTCGTTAATATTTAGTTTAAATAAGAGAGAAAGCTTAACAAATGGAAAGCCGACTGAAAAGTCGGCTTTTCGTAAATTAAGGGGTGAAAAAAATATGGTAAATAAGGAAGGGAATATGAAAGATATGGTTTTAATGCTAGCTGGGAACTTACAGACTAGAATTAAAACTATAGTAGAGTTATTCCAATCGGGTGATACATCTCAAGCAAATGAACGCTTTGTTTATTTGCTAGATGATTTATCGATATTGATGGAGGGAATAGAGACTTTAAATAAATACAATTCCATGATTGATATCACTGAGATGAATGAGAAATTACAACTTCTGTTAAACCAATTTGAAAAAAAAGACTACATGTATGTAGCTGATCTTTTGACCTACGAGTTATTACCACTTCTTGAATACTGGAGTGATACTGTCAATGATGAATAAGCCTTTTCTGATTAGTATTTGTATGATCGTTAAAGATGAAGAGAAGAATATAAGACGCTGCTTGAATAGTCTTAAACCGTTGTTAGATTGCCCGAATATAGAATTAATTATTGTAGATACGGGTTCAACTGATAAAACAGTGGAAATCGTTAAGCAATATACTGAGCGAGTCTACTTTCATGAGTGGAATAATAGCTTTTCTGAAATGAGAAATATATCTATTTCGTATGCGACCGGTGAATGGATATTTATAATAGATGCCGATGAAGAATTACAAGATGTAGAGAAGTTAATGGATTTGATGGAAAGTGAATCTGTACGAAATTATAACGCAATAAAACTTCAAGAAAAGAATATTCTATCACTAGTAGTTGATAGAGCTGTATACCATGTTACTGAGCGTTTGTTTAGAAATGATGGATCGTTTAAATATGTTGGAACTGTACATAACCAAGCAATTTATCAGCATCCTGTAATGCAAACAGATATTTTTCTGATTCACTATGGATACATTAATGAAGATGAAGATTTAATGGAGAAGAAGTTTATACGAACTAGTGCTCTCTTACTGAAAGAGCTTGAAAATAACCCAGATCATATATATTATCGGTTTCAATTAGCACGAACCTATATGATGCACAAAGATAACAAGGAAGCAATAGAAGAGATAAGAAAGGCCTACGATGTAATAAAAAAACGAAACCTAAATCGAACTGAATATTATTATGTGTATGGCGAATATATTCGTCTAGCAATTTGTAACAACGAGTATGAAGAAGCTATTAGAATAGGGCTAGAAGGAATTAATGCCAAACCTGATTATATAGATGTGTATTACTTTACTGCTTGTTCGTATGTTGCAAACAATAAGAAGGAAGATGCTGTCCCGCTTTTTAAAGCATATTTTGAAATGTATAGTAATTATACTAGTGGCAAAATGGATTTAACTAGATATAATGCTGTTGAACTATATACTATTGATTCCGCGGCAAGATCAAATGCTGCATTTATACTAACGAACTATTATTGTGAAAAAGAGGAATATGATAAGGCAGTAGAATATATCGATTTAATAGACGAGCATGTAGATAAGTATAAGTTGGTCATCAAAGTTTATATTAGGTTAGAAAGATATTGTGGATTGTTAGACTATTATAACAACAATATACCGACGGATGAATCTAAACTAACTTTTATCCAGTTACTGGAGTTATTTAGAAAAGAAATGGAAGTTGATGCAAAAACTAAATTGGCTGAACAGTTTGCTACTGGTAATGATCAGTACAGTCAATTAAATCAAATTCGTGTAAGTTTAGGGCCAGCAGGACTGATACGTACTTTTCTTCAATCTACCGATATGAACCAATTACCTCTTTACCCTTATTTTGAAATATTCCACCATGCAATTTTGCAAGGAATCTCTATCATTACTTATTTGAAAGAAATGGAAACTGCTAAAATAAAAGTTCATATAAAATCTTTGGTGGATGAGTATAGTGATGCGAAAGAGAAATTATTAGAAAACATTGAGAAAACAAAAGTACGCCATAATGATTTTCATACTAACAGAGTATTTGCAGCAATTGCTAATGTAATTGTTCTTAGCGAGATTGAAGATAGTAAGCTAGAAGATAACGAAGATAAGCAACGTGAAATAAAGGTTTATGAAACTTTTAAAAGATATGTTGAATTTGGTATTAATTACATATCTAACTTGTATCATATAAATAGTATTAGAATTATCTATAAGACTCTTGATGATTCAGAGCAAAAGTTTCTGGTTCTAATGTATCTAGCGAAAGAGGCTGCGCAACGAGGGGATATTAAAGCTGCCTTGGCAAGTTACCGTGAAGCAGGTGAGCGTTATCCATATGTAGCGGGTTTAATCAATCAGTTGGTTATTGAGTACACTAATAAGATTTCTAAAACGGAAATTATATTGTCTATGGATAATTTGAACTTGGACAACATTGTTCCTTTCAGTAACAGTGATGAATTTAATAGATCAACAAGAGTTCTCCAGGGGACAATAGAAATAGCAAATCAAATGAACTCATTAGTAAAAGAGTTGCAGCATGAGGATGTTTTAGCCAAATCGCTAAATTATTATCCTAGTTATTTAGGATATCCTTCTGATTATGTTTATGATTTAACCAAGTGGCATCCTGCTTTTGCCGAGGATCTACAACAAATAACATCAAAAGCAATTGAAACATTCGATATTTTTCACTTTTATTTTAACCAAACACTGATGCCTGATTACTCAGACTTGCCTTTATTATTGAACAAAAGTAAAAAAGTAGTTATGCACTATTTAGGATCTGATGTGCGGCGGTTTTCAATAGCAAAGAATTTTAATAAGTACAATGTTGCAAAAACACATGACGAGAGTCAGATTATATCCCGACTAGAACATGTATCAAAATATGTAAAAAACTGTATAATTGCCGATGGGGAACTATATGAATATGTTAAAGATTATTTTGAAAATGTTCATTTTCTAAATACCACTATTGATCTGGAAGCATACCAACCACCTATTGATTTTACATTTAGGAAAGTGAAGCCACTTGTGGTTCATGCTCCAACTTCGCCGGAGATAAAAGGTACTAGATATGTATTAGAGGCGGTTGAAAATCTCCAAAAGAAGTACGATTTTGATTTCAAATTAGTAAAAGATATGTCTCATGAAGAGGCTAAGAAAGTCTATAAGCAAGCTGATATTATTGTTGATCAGTTGAAGCTAGGGTCTTATGGGGTATTAGCCTTGGAAGCCATGGCTATGGGTAAGCCTGTTATTACTTATATCAATGAATTCATGAGGGATTACTATCCTAAAGATCTCCCAATTGTGTCAGCGAATACAGAAAATGTAGGTGATGAACTAGAAAAACTACTTGTTGATGATGACCTACGTAGTATACTAGGTGATCGAGGTAGAAAATATGTGGAGAAACATCACAACCCCAAAATAGTAGTTAAAAAATTGTTAGATATTTATAAGAGCATCTAGTTATAAAAAATTTTAAAAGATGAGGTTTCATATGAATTATAACAGTATAGTAGGGGAAAGGATTTTTATTACAGGTGGTACTGGTTTCATTGGTTCAACGCTTATAGGAAGATTGATAGATCACAACCAAATAACTGTCTATGATAATTTGTCTAGAAACTCTTTGGAGAACAAGGATTATCGTAATCACCCTAATCTTAAGGTAATCCAAGGTAATGTATTAGATCTTGAACTATTAAAGCAATCTATTCAAGGATCTACATATGTTATTCACGCGGCCGGTATTGCTGGAATAGATACAGTGATAAAAAATCCTGTATTAACTATGAATGTTAATATGGTGGGTTCTGCGAATCTTTTAGAGGCATGCACTACACTGGAACATTGCAAGAGAATCATTTGTTTCAGTACAAGTGAAGTGTTTGGCCAGATGGCCTTCCGATCAGAGGAAACTAGTTCGACAGTTTTAGGCGCTGTAGGAGAGGCTAGATGGACCTATGCAGTTAGTAAACTGGCAGTAGAGCATCTTTCTTATGCGTATTTCAAAGAATATAAACTGCCGACTGTTACCGTAAGACCGTTTAATATATTTGGCCCTGGCCAAGTTGGAGAAGGCGCGGTTCGCATTTTTGTCCAAAAGGCACTTGCTAACGAAATAATAAATATTCATGGAGATGGTACACAAATCCGTGCTTGGTGTTATGTTGATGATATGGTGGAAGGTATACTATGCTGCATGACCAGGGAAGAAGCAATAGGAGAATCATTCAATATCGGAAACAAGCACAATGTTATAACCATTTATGGGCTTGCGAACACCATCCTTAGAGTGCTGAAATCACATTCTGAAATCCACTTTGTTGAACAAACTTCAGTAGATATAGAGTTAAGGGTTCCACAGGTGGAAAAGGCGAAGAGAATGTTAGGATTTGAAGCCAAGGTCGATTTAGAGGAAGGAATTAGAAGGACGGGGGATTACTTCAGAGGGAGACAGCATGATTAAACTTGTAGATCCTTCCTTTCATGATGCTGAGTTAGATCGCGCTATTCAAACACTCAAAAAAGGATCGTTAATTCAAGGCGAAACGGTGGAGTTGTTTGAAAAAGAGCTAGGTTCCTTTATCGGAGTTAAACATTCTTTAGCGGTAACAAGCGGAACAGCAGCTCTACACCTTGCTATGGTCGCTTTAGGGATTGGACAAGGAGATGCCGTTCTCGTACCTGCTTTTACATTTCCTGCTACTTCAAATGTTGTGGAAATTGTTGGTGCTAAGACTATCCTAGTCGATGTGGAGGAAGATACCTATTGTATAAGTCCTGAAGCTTTGGAAACGGCTATAGAAAACTGGGACGGTCCAGAAAAGTTAAAAGCACTAATAATTGTTCATGAGTTTGGACTTTCATGTAGATTGGATGCAATTCACGACATTGCGCGCAGACACCACTTGTATATTATTGAGGATGCAGCTTGTGCACTTGGCACAACATTTAATGAAAGACATATTGGTGGCACAGGGGATGTTGCTTGTTTTTCTTTTCATCCCAGAAAGGCATTAACAACGGGTGAGGGTGGATTAGTCGTTACGAATAGCGATGAGCTTCACGATAAACTAAATAAATTGCGAAATCACGGAATTGAGAGAAATCCAGAAGGGCTTGATTTTGTTTTACCTGGTTTTAATTATAGACTTACAGAATTTCAAGCTGCTCTTGGTCTTGAGCAAATAACAAGCTTCAAAGATGCTCTTTTAAGACGAAAAGCTATTGCTAGCATGTATTTGAAGGCATTTGTCGATTTATCAATAAAATTACCAAGGGATTATGTGGGACATGCTTGGCAAACATTTATGATTGTCCTACCATTTAATTCAAATCGTGCAGATATCATTAATCAGTTAAGGGACCAAGAGGTTGAATCCAACTTGGGAGCCCAGGCAATACATTTATTAAAGTATTATAAAGATAAATATGGATTTCGGCGAGAGGATTACCCTGTTTCAGCTGCTCTATATGAAAAAGGGCTTGCAATACCTATACATGGAAAAATGAGTGATGAAGATGTGTATAAAGTGATAGATGCTATGTATCATGTTTTGAACAAATCCCGATGAATGGAATGCTACCGTCATGTTACAAGAAAAATGGCATTTAAACAGAATGAAAAAGTTATGCTATGATATCGTTAGTCAAAGTGGGCTTGATTTAAAGGGTATAAAAGTTATAACTGAGGCAGGTAGCGGTGTATTTGCTTTAACGCCCTTTATTGCTATTATTGCAGGTGCCAAAGAAGTCATTTGCTTGACTAAAACAACAAAGTACGGAAGCGTATTTGAAATAGAACAATTAATAAAAAAAATTGCAGTAGAATGGGAATTAGCCGAACCAATTGTAACAGAAAACCGTTTTGATGAATCTTTAAAGGGTGCAGACGTAATCACTAATCTTGGAATGGTTAGGCCAATTAACAGGTCGTTGTTGGAGTGGGTAGGGAAGGATGTTGTTATTCCCTATATGTGCGAGGCATGGGAAGTTCGTGTTGATGATGTTGATTTTAAAACATGTCTTGAGCTAGGTATACCCGTCATGGGTACGGATGAATCCACACCTTTGCTAGATATATTTAGTCAATGTGGTATGCTTGCAGTGAAAATGATACTTGATTCTGGTCTAGAAGTATCACGTAATAGAATCGCAATCTTAAGTCAGGATCGATTTGGAACTGTAATTTATGAAGCACTTAATAAATCTGGGGCCACAGTGACGTTATACTCGGATGAGAACTACTGCGGTGTTGAGAACGTTGAATGGGACGCGATTATAGTAGCAGAATACAATTCTATGCAGACTATTCTTGGGCCAATGGGGAGCCTTGACAATTACAGATTGCGTAAGTTACTTTCTACTCATCCTGCCATTATACAATTTGCAGGGCACAATGACGTTTCATTTCTTAAGCAAAACGGATGCTTAGTTTATCCTGATATTAAGTTAGAATCTTGTAGAATGTCTAAAACATTAGCAGACTTAGGTCCAAAACCGATGATTATGCTGCATACCGCTGGATTATTAGTAGGGAAAGCTATGGTGGAGGCTAAGAGATTAAAATTGACAGGTAATTCTTTTGAACAATATATTCTTACTAATTCACCAGCACAAATAATTAACTAAGCAAGTTGCCTTCCGAAAGGATATGTTGTAATCCTCCTTTTAGGAAGATAAAAGTATGAAAGGAAGTACAACAAGTGAGGGTTGCTGCTTTCGGAAGAACAGAATATTTCTATAAGAGTATCAAAGCAATATCAGATCATGGTCATGAAGTTGTCCTGATAGGGACTTGTCCTGTTGCACCAGAATACACAGTAACGGAAAAAGACTTTATGAATTTATCCAAAGAATTAGGATGTCCTTTTATATTTGATACAAATATAAATAAAAACGAATATATCAACATGGTTCAAAATTCAAATGCAGATATTGCTATTAGCTTAAATTGGTTAAGCATTATTGGTAAGGAAATGATCACTCAATTTAAATATGGTATTATAAATGCCCATTTTGGGGATTTACCGAGATATAAGGGGAATGCTACGCCAAACTGGGCTATTTTGCAGGCCGAACATAAAATTGTCCTAACGCTACATCAAATGTCCGAGGAATTAGATTCAGGTCCAATTCTGATTCAACGTGAATACCCTTTAAAAACGGATACATATGTAGCGGATATTTATCGTTTTTTTGATGATAATGTTTCCGAAATGTACATTCAAGCATTAGATGGACTTGAGAAAAATATTATAATACCCAGACAACAAGTTAAGGATCCGTTCTATTCTTTAAGGTGTTACCCTAGGTTACCTAGAGACGGGAAAATTGACTGGACACAGTCTGCCGATCAAATAGCAAGGCTAGTGCGTAGTGTTTCTCAACCGTTCTCGGGTGCTTACACTTTTATAGAAGGCGAGCGGATGATTATTTGGAAGGCTCGTGCAGATACACTTCCTTTTAGTACTGTGGGAGTCCCTGGTCAGGTTGTGGAGAGAAATAGCCGGACAGGTGAGATCTCGGTTTTGACAGGTTTTGGTATTTTGGTTTTGGAAGAGATTGAGCTCACTAGTCTAGGTAAAGGAAAGCCAGGGAATATTATTAAATCTCTTAGAACTAGATTGGGTATGGACATAGAGGATGAAATATTAGCACTACGTGAAGAAATTATGAGATTGAAACAGTTATTATAGCATTTATTAATAATTTTTCTATTATGCTAACGCTCAAAAATTCCGATATATGTATATATAATCACAACCAGAAAAATACGGAAGAAGAGGGTGACATAATGAAAAATAATAGTTTATTTAAAGTATGCACGGAGCAACCATTTTCCTTATTACAAAACATCCGAAATAAATCAGCCAAACTAGGCGTTATTGGACTTGGTTACGTGGGCCTTCCTCTAGCAGTCGAGAAGGCGAAGGCAGGCTATAAAGTAGTAGGCTTTGATGTGCAACAGAAACGTGTTGACATGGTCAATCTAGGTATCAATTACATAGGTGATGTAGTCGAGGTTGAGTTAAGAGATTTGGTGAAGAAGGGGAAGATCAAGGCTACGATCGATTACTCCGAGATCAATGACTTAGATGTAGTAGCTATCTGTGTCCCGACTCCACTAGATGTATACCAGCAACCAGATCTGAGTTACGTGACGGCTTCAGCTCAGGAGATAGCCAAACATTTACGCCCTGGTATGCTTATTGTATTGGAAAGTACGACTTACCCTGGTACCACACAGGAGGTAGTTAAGCCGATTCTCGAATCTACTGGACTAAAATGCGGTGAAGATTTCTACTTGGCTTACTCTCCGGAGAGAGTTGATCCGGGCAATAAGTTTTTTAATACAAAAAATACCCCTAAGGTCGTAGGCGGCATTACCGCCGACTGCACCGAAGTAGCAGCTACACTCTATGAGCAGGTGCTTGAAGGGGCTGTTCACCGTGTTTCCAGTCCCGCTATAGCAGAGATGGAGAAAATATATGAGAACACGTTCCGTAACATTAATATTGCTCTGGCGAACGAAATGGCCATCTTGTGCAATCGGATGGGGATCGATATCTGGGAAGTGATCGATGCGGCTAAGACGAAGCCATACGGTTTTATGGCGTTTTACCCTGGTCCGGGGCTTGGAGGCCACTGCATTCCGATTGACCCATGGTACTTGACGTGGAAAGCTAGAGAGTACAACTACCATACACGGTTAATCGAGGTTGCCGGCGAAATCAATAACAGCATGCCGGAATTTGTCGTTGAGCGGATAGGGCATATCTTAAATGAAGAGGCAAAGCCGATTAAAGGATCTAGGGTTCATTTGCTGGGTATATCCTACAAAAAGGATATTGACGACTATCGCGAGTCGCCGGTTATTAAAATAATAGAGCTGCTTGAGAAGCGTGGAGCTAACGTAGTGTTCAGCGATACCAGAATTCCAGCTTTTCATTATAAAGGGGTTTCGTATGAAGGCATTGATCTGAATGCTTCTAATTTGGAAGAAGCCGATGTAGTTGTTATCACAACCGATCACAGTGATTTCGATTATCAGATGATTGCTGAATCAGCGAAAGTCATATTTGATACAAGAAATGCCATGAAAGACGTAGATACTTCTAATAAGCTATATCGTTTGTAAACAGAACGAGCTGCAAGTATTAATCAATATCGAAAGCAGGTAGGCAGATGACCAAGGTAATTGTAGTAGGAGCGGGGCAATGGGGGAAAAACCTTGTTCGCACATATCATGAACTGAATGCTTTAGTAGCTATAGTAGAGGCCGATACAAGGCTACAAGAGTCGCTGCATATAACTTATCCAGAAATCCCTATATACTCCGACTATTCTCAGGCGATTCAGTTAGAAGATACGGCGGCAGTTGTCATTGCAACCCCTGTGCCAACTCATTTTTCGCTCGCAAAGGAAGCTCTTCTTAAAGGCAGAGATGTTTTTATCGAAAAGCCTATGACCTTGTCGTCTAAGGATGCTGAAGAACTTATAAGGATTGCCGCTGAAAACCAATTAATACTTATGGTAGGCCATCTGCTGCTGTACCAACCTGCTATTGAAAAAATGAAGGAAGTCATTGTTTCGGGAAAGATTGGTCAACTTCATTCCTTACATCAAGAGAGAATGAAGCTTGGTAGAGTACGGTCAGTTGAGAACGTACTTTGGAGCTTTGGGGTCCATGATCTCGCTGTTCTTTTGCATCTTGTTGAAGATACTCCCTCGGGGATCACAGTTAATGGACAACGAGTTGTGCAGCCTCACGTAGAAGATGATATATATGTACATATGGCTTTCCAAAATGGGGTACAAGCTCATTTACACACTTCATGGTTATGGCCGGAAGTTCGTCGAAGATTAGTAGCAATAGGTAGCGAAGGTATGCTTGTCTATGATGAAGAAAAGCAAATAGTAACATTGCACAGAAAAGGGATTGAGTCCGATCTATCCAATCGGGAAGAGGGTATTGAGATTCTATATGAAGGTAACGTTCAGCCACTGACTCTGGAATGCCTGCATTTTCTTGACTGTGTTCAAATTCGCAAACAGCCACGTTCCGATGGGGATAATGGGCTGGAGGTTATAAAGGTTTTGGAACAATGTTCTAGCATTCTTCAAAAGGGGACTAAAACAAAATGAGCGAATACTTTGTTCACGAATCTTCTTACACAGATCAAGGAGCTGTAGTCGGGTCAGGAACAAAAATCTGGCATTTCTCGCATATTATGAGCGGTGCGGTTATAGGGGAACGCTGCAATATAGGCCAAAACGTGTTTATTGCAAACCGAGTCAAGATTGGTAATAATGTCAAGATTCAAAACAATGTCTCCATATACGAAGGCGTTATCTTGGAAGACGATGTGTTTTGTGGACCGAGCATGGTTTTTACCAATGTAAAAACCCCTAGGTCCGCCTTTCCGCGTAATACTAGCGACGATTATGCCGTAACAAGAGTATGCCGCGGCGCTTCCATCGGAGCTAATGCGACGGTTGTTTGCGGAGTCACTATTGGTCAATGGGGCTTTGTAGCCGCTGGGGCTGTTGTTACGAAAGATGTCCCTGAATACGCGTTGGTAGCAGGAGTTCCTGCAAAACCAATGGGATGGGTCTGTGAGTGTGGAGAATCATTACCTAATATTGAAAATGAGAAATCATGTTCCTCCTGCGGACGTCAATATAGACTTCAATCAGAGTTTCAATTGACAAAAATAAAATAGGGAGGCCATGATGATGAATATAGAGAGAATTCCAGTGTTTACAGTGAATGATGAAATGAAAAGCTTGAAGCCTAGAATGATGGATGCAATTGAAAATGTATTGTTATCCGGTCATTTTATTATGGGTGAGAATGTAAAGGCTTTGGAAACGGAAATAGCCGAATATCTTGGTGTAAAGCATGCTATAGCGGTAAACTCCGGGACCGATGCATTAGTTATAGCGTTAAAAGCAGGTGGTATTGGTGAAGGAGACGAAGTCATTACGACTCCGTTTACTTTTTTTGCAACTGCAGAAGCCATACACCAGGTTGGGGCTAAAGCAGTTTTTGTCGATATTGATGAGGAGACATTTAATATCAATCCCAAGCTGATCAAACAAGCAATTACTCCAAAGACTAAGGCGATTATGCCTGTACATATTTTTGGCCAAGCAGCCAATATGCAAGAGATAATGGATATCGCAGGGGAGCATGGATTGCAAGTTTTTGAAGATGTCGCTCAGGCATTCGGGGCAATACATAATGGAAGAAAGGCTGGAACGTGGGGCGTCGCGGGATGCTTCTCATTCTTTCCAACGAAAAATTTGGGGGCTTACGGTGACGGTGGGTTAATTGCGACAGACGATGATGATCTGGCAGCAAACTCAAGAATGCTTAGAACCCATGGCTCTAAGAAGAAATATCATAATGAAACCTTTGGTTATAATTCACGCTTGGACGAAATGCAAGCGGCGATTTTACGTGTGAAACTGCCGTATATTGATCAATGGAACCAAAACCGATTCCAGATAGCGAAAAGATACAGCGAAGCATTTGAGGACATTTCGGGAATTATACCTCCTGCATTATCTCGTATTAGCGAAGATTCACATGTATTTCATCAGTACACTATTCGAATACTGGATGGGAATAGAGACAGGGTACAGAAAGAACTCTCCGACTTGGGCGTAGAAACCATGGTATACTACCCTATTCCCGTTCATCGGCTTCCTGTTTACGAGGGCTCAACCATTTCAGCACCCGTTTCTGAAAAGGCAGCAGCAGAAGTTATTAGTTTACCGATCTGGCCTCAGATGGATGTAAAGATTCAACAAAAAGTGATTGATGTATTAATCTCTGTCATAAAAAAATAGTAAATTAATTCTATTGCCTCTAACACAATTCTCATATTTGACCGATATTAACTATAATATGAGCTCTTATGTGGAGGTGTTTTTGTTATGGAAATTAACTTATCTGTTGGATCAACAGAGGGTACGGGATTTTCAAGAGCTAGGAACGAGTCTGTAGGAACTGATTCGTCTTCATCCGTGGCGGCAAGTGTCCATTCTGCAAGAGAATTAAAAGAAGCGGAACTGAGGGGAGAGAACATTCCCGTTAGTGACGAACAGTTAATCAAAGCTATTGAGCGTGCCATTAAATCCGTAGAAGGTGCGGCAACCTCTTTGCAATTCTCGGTTCATAAAGAAACAAAGCAAATACTGGTCAAGGTTCTCAATCAGGAAACAGGGGAAATCATCAGAGAAATACCACCAGAAAAGAATCTGGATATGTTAGCGAAAATTTGGGAAAGAGCTGGAATTATCATCGACGAGAAACGGTAATTTGTTAAAATGGGAGTGATATAGCATGGTTTCATCTATTGGTCGTGTAAGCGGATTAGCTAGTGGTATGGATATAGATGCAATGGTTAAAAACCTAATGACAGCGCATCGAAAACCATTGGAGAAATTAATTGCACAAAAGCAGTTGACCGAATGGCAGCGGGAAGACTACCGTACTATGAACACCAAAATTTATGAGTTTCGTAATAACAAGCTGTTTAATTTCAAGCTTGAAGGAAATCTGAATTCGAGGGTAGCCACATCTGGGAATACAAATGTTGCAACGGTAAAAGCTACAGGAGACGCCCAACTGGGCACGATAAATGTTGAAGTAGCAAATGTGGCTACAGCCGCTACTAACATAAGTTCTGATAGTATTATTGCTACTGGCAAAACCTTAGATCCGAGTAAGCCGCTAGCGAGCCAGAAAGATAATTTAAAGGAGGCAGCGTCGTTTATTGAAGTTAGTCCAGCAACTACGCCTCCAACCTATGAAAATTTCTCAATCAGCATCAATGGCAAATCTATAACCATTAATCCTAACGAAGATTCAATAAATGCCGTTATTGACCGCATTAATAAGAATACTAACGTAACTGCTTTTTATGCTAACGGCCAAGTCTCCCTGACAGCTAAACAAACAGGTAAAGTGAATGGAGATACCAAAGATCAAGCGAATATCGCTGTTTCTGGAAACTTTCTTACAAATGTTTTGAAAGTTGACGGGGCTGGTACGGCAGCAGTAGATGCTTCTGTGAAAATTAATGGCATACCCGCAGTTGCGCAGAAAAACAATACTTTTACCGTTAATGGTGTTGAGATTACTCTAAATCCGCAAGCAGCAGCTGGCGCTTCAACTTCTATCACCGTAAAAACGGATGTAGATAAAATGATTGAGGGCATTAAGGGCTTCATCACTGATTACAATGATTTACTAAAGTCCTTACAAGATAAAACCGCTGAGAAGAGATATCGTGATTTTGATCCGTTGACAGATGAACAGAAAAAAGAAATGAAAGACAGTGATGTCGACCTTTGGACTAGTAAAGCAAGAAGCGGATTACTGAAGAACGATTCCATACTAACCGGTGCTATCAGTAACATGAGAATGGCAGTTACTGCTCAGGTGGAAACTGGAAGTACAAAATATAAAACGCTAACCTCAATAGGCATTGAGACAGGACAATATTTTGAGAATGGTAAGTTGTATCTCTCGGATGAGAAAAAGCTTCGGGAAGCCATTGAAACAGATCCGGATGCTGTTATAGCGATGTTCACAGCTAACGGTACAGAAGCCAATAAAGGTAAAGATATAGGGATTGCAGAGCGGCTTTATTCCAGTTTGCAAAATACATTAAATGGAATTATGGAAAAAGCCGGCGCATCTGTTTCTGCAAGAGATAACAGCACATTGGGCAAGCGATTGGATGAATATGATAAAAGTATTGATAGCTGGAAAGATAGGCTAATTGATATTGAAGATCGCTACTATAGGCAGTTTACAGCAATGGAAAGTGCAATAAACAGATACAATTCTCAGTCAGGATATCTTGCTCAAGCATTCGGTGGTTAATAATAAAAGCGGGAGGATGACAGAATGATTCTAACATCCCAAAGAAATAAATATCTTGAGACATCCATACAAACCGCAACCCCTGCTCAGTTGCTTGTCATGCTTTGTGATGGAGCGATACGATTTTGCAGGGGAGGAATAGAGGCTATTAAGTCTAATAAGTATGATGAAGCCAACAACAACCTTTGCAGGGCACAGGAGATTATTAGTGAGTTTATAGTGACTTTGGACCGTCAGTCTCCAATTGCAGACAATCTTTCTAGGCTCTATGAATATTTTAATTTCCGTTTAATTGAGGCTAATACTAAGAAATTGGCCGCACCGGCAGAGGAAGTTCTCGGCTATTTGCTGGAGCTTAAGGAAACTTGGATTCAAGCAGCCAAATTGGCAAATCAAGGCTCGGGAACAAGTCATGGATGATTTAATACGTGATCTACAAGAGCTTATGGATGAGTGGATCCAAGCTTTGCCGCTGCTGAATTATGAAGAAATGGAAGCTTATGTGGATAAAAGAGAAATTATAATATCCAAAATGAAATCGACGCCGGCGACTTATTTGGAACGGGATAAATATTCCGAATCCATACAACAGTTGCTTCAGTATGATTCCATTATATTATCTAAGATGAAGCAACTTAGAGATGAAGCTTTGCAAGGATCTACGAAAATAAGTGCAGGCAGGATTCAAAGAAACGCCTATGAAGGAAGTTATACACCGGATAGTGTTTTCTTTGATCGGAAGAAATAAATAACGGGAAACCTATACGGGCACATGAAGCTCGGTTGCGGGTTTCCTTTTTTTGTTTAAGAACCTGTGGACAATGTGGATAACTCTGTGTATAACTTTTATGAAAAATGTCGAAAAACCGCACAACGATGCGGTTTTTGTATGTGTATAGATTATTAATGTAATGTTAATACGTGAATTTTCAAAATATTTTGCTAACAGGCGTGGTTATAATTGACATTGTAGACAGGGGGATGATATATTCGAATTGTGAGAACGCTCACAGTTATTTGATAATGAAGGGAATGTTTTACATGCAAGGTAAAGTAAAATGGTTTAACGCAGAAAAAGGATACGGTTTCATTGAGCGCGAAGACGGCGGAGACGTATTTGTTCATTTCTCGGCAATCCAAACCGAGGGCTTCAAAACTTTGGAAGAAGGTCAAGCGGTTGAATTCGATATCGTAGAAGGCGCTCGCGGACCTCAAGCAGCTAACGTTATCAAGCTATAATCATCCGGCATTCCGCCCTTGTATAGATGGTTATTCGATTACTATTAGCAGCGACGGCACCCTGGAGAAATCCGGGGTGTTTTTTTGTATGTGTAGGTTTTGTTAAACGATCCAAATTTATTAATATTTCCGCGGCGGATTGTTAAGATTTCTTATTGGAAGCACAGAGAATGCATGGGATGAACGGGGCTGGAGGCTACTGCCAACACGCTGCAAACCCAGACGCAATGCGGTTTGTCACATTGACACTAAATTGTAAGAATATTTTGAAAAATTGTCGATTTAAATGAAGGATTTTTGAAGACCTCCGTTGAATATAGTATAATAGGTACATGAAAGGAGGAGAAGTACAATGAAATTCAACATTCGCGGAGAACGCATCGAGGTAACTGAGGCTTTGAAAGAATATGTTGAGAAAAAGCTTAGCAAGCTGGAAAGGTACTTTGAAACTCCCCCTACAACTGATGTAAATGTAACTTTGAGCGTAGTCAAAGGACTACAAGCGGTCGAGGTGACGATCCCTATGACGGGGGTCATGCTGAGAGCTGAAGAGAAGAACAACGACATGTACGCTTCCATCGATCTGGTGGTCGACAAGCTGGAGCGGCAAATCCGCAAGCACAAAACCAAAGTGAACCGTAAAATTCGCCAAGAAGGCGGTATGCGAGATATATTGAAAGTGGACACGCCGGCGCTGTATGAGGACGAGGATGATTACGAGCTGGTGAGAACGAAGCAGTTCATGCTTAAGCCAATGGACATCGACGAAGCGATTTTGCAGATGAATATGGTAGGCCACAGCTTTTTCGTTTTTGCGAATTCGAATACGGAGCAGGTCAATGTGGTGTACAAACGAAATGACGGCAAATACGGCTTGATTGAGCCGGCCAGATAATGGGTGGAAATCCAGGAGCTTGCCTAACAGGGCAGGCTCTTTTCATATGGTTGGCAGGTGCTTTCCCGCCATGTAGCTCGGGTTGGGTGGATGGTTTTCACTGTAATAAGGAAATCCTAAGAGATCATGATAATAAATGGATGACCCCGCAGTTCTTGCGACTCGTGCCGCAAACTGCTACAATTTAAGGCAAACCGTTCTTAGAAAAGGGAGATGGGCCCATGTTAGGACTCGTTAAGAAAATATTCGGCGATTCAAACGAACGTGAAGTGAAGCGGCTGTGGAAGACAGTCGATGCAATTAACCAATTGGAGCCTTCTATCGAGGTATTGTCCGATGAGGAGCTGCAGAACAAGACCGGAGAATTCCGCGAGCGTCTGGATAAAGGTGAAGATTTGGACGATCTGCTTCCGGAAGCTTTTGCCGTCGTGCGTGAGGCTTCGAAGCGGGTTTTGGGCAAACGCCATTATGACGTACAGTTAATCGGCGGTATGGTACTCCACGAGGGCCGTATTGCAGAAATGAGAACAGGTGAAGGGAAAACCCTGGTAGGTACGCTGCCGGTTTATTTGAACGCTCTGACAGGCCGAGGCGTGCACGTGGTTACCGTCAATGACTACCTGGCTCAACGGGACAGCGCGGAGATGGGCAGAATTTACGAATTCCTCGGCATGACCGTAGGCGTGAACTTGAACTCTCTGCAGCACGGTGAGAAGCAGATGGCTTATGCTTGCGATATCACCTACGGTACGAACAATGAGTTCGGCTTTGACTACTTGCGCGACAACATGGTCGTGTATAAAGAGCAGATGGTGCAGCGTCCGCTTTATTTTGCGGTTATTGACGAGGTCGATTCGATCCTGGTCGACGAAGCTAGAACGCCGCTCATCATTTCCGGACAAGCTGCCAAATCGACGGATCTGTACTACCTGGCCGATCGTTTTGTAAGCAAATTAAAGGAAGAAGAAGATTACATCATTGATATAAAAATGCGTTCCGTAGCGCTGACGGAAACAGGTGTGTCCAAAGCGGAGAAATCGTTCGGCATCGAAAACCTGTTCGACCATGCCAACGTGACGTTGAACCATCACATTACGCAAGCTTTGAAAGCTCACGTTATCATGAAGCGTGACGTCGATTACGTCGTGCAGGAAGGCGAAGTCGTCATCGTCGACGAATTCACCGGACGTTTGATGACAGGCCGCCGCTACAGCGAAGGACTGCACCAGGCGATTGAAGCGAAAGAGCAGCTCCAGGTTCAAAATGAATCGATGACGCTCGCGACGATCACGTTCCAGAACTACTTCCGTATGTACCGCAAGCTGTCCGGGATGACCGGTACGGCGAAAACGGAGGAAGAAGAATTCAAAAAGATTTACGGGCTCGAGGTTATCGTCGTGCCGACGAACCGTCCGATGATCCGTCAGGATATGCCGGACGTCGTGTACAAATCGGTCAACAGCAAGTTCCGCGCGGTAGTGGATGAGATCGTCCAACGCCATCAGAACAAGCAGCCGGTATTGGTCGGTACGGTATCTATCGAGAACTCGGAGCGTTTGTCCGAGATGCTCAAGAAGAAAGGCGTTCAGCATAAAGTTTTGAATGCCAAATACCATGCCGAAGAAGCGGAAATCGTATCTCGTGCGGGCCAGGCGGGAGCAGTGACGATCGCTACGAACATGGCGGGCCGCGGAACCGATATTATGCTCGGCGAAGGTGTGCATGATGTGGGTGGTCTGCATATTATAGGTACAGAGCGGCATGAAAGCCGCCGTATCGATAACCAGCTGCGCGGCCGTGCAGGCCGTCAAGGCGATCCGGGTTCGTCCCAGTTCTACTTGTCCATGGAGGATGAATTGATGCGCCGTTTCGGTGCTGAGAACATTATGGGCATGATGGACCGTCTCGGCTTCGAGGAAGATCAGCCTATCGAGAGCAAGCTGATTACCCGTGCCGTGGAGTCCGCTCAGAAGCGTGTAGAAGGTAACAACTTCGACGTGCGGAAGGTCGTCCTTCAATATGACGATGTAATGAACCAGCAGCGGGAAATTATTTATAAACAGCGCCGCGAAGTGTTGGATTCGGACAACATTCGTGACATTACCTTGGGCATGATCATGCCGGTCATCGAACGGCTTGCAGAAGCGCATTGTCCAAGCGACCTCGTTCCGGAGGAATGGGATCTGCAGGCGATCGTCGATTATGCGAACGGCTCCTTCCTACACGAAGGCCAGCTGACAGCGGAAGAGCTGTGGGGCAAAGAGAAGGAAGAAATCGCCCAATACATCAAAGACCTTGTACTTCGCCTGTATGAAGAGCGTGAGCAATCCATCGGCGAAGAGTTCATGCGCGAATTCGAGAAGGTCGTTGTGCTTCGGGCGGTAGACTCCAAATGGATGGATCACATCGATGCGATGGATCAGCTTCGTCAAGGGATTCATTTGCGCGCTTACGGCGGCACGGACCCTCTGCGCGAATACCAGTTTGAAGGCTTTGAAATGTTCCAGGAGATGATTCAAAGCATTCAGGAGGAAGTAGCTACGTACATCATGAAAGCCCACGTAGAAACGAACCTCGAGCGTCAGCAGGTCGTTGAGCCGGTTGCGGTGAGCACGGACGGCGAGCCGGCTCCGAAGAAGCCGATCGTCAACAACGAAGAAGACCGAGTAGGCCGTAACGACTTGTGCCCTTGCGGCAGCGGCAAAAAGTATAAGCAGTGTCACGGGGTTTAAGAAGCGGGCAACTTAAGCAAGAGCAAGAGGCTCCAAAACAAGAAGGGCAGCCGGAGCATGCATCCGGCTCCTTTTTATGATCATATCGGAAAGTCTATGAGGAGTGAACGGATATGTTGGATCCAGAAGTGAAGCAGGATTTACGAGAAACGGCTAAACGGTTAGCTGAGCTTAGGGGGTCTCTTTGACTTAGATCTGAAGCTTGAGCAAATCGGGAATTATGAAGAGAAAATGGCGGCTCCCGATTTTTGGGACGATAACGAAGCCGCGCAAAAAGTGATCGGCGAGATGAACGCGGTCAAAGGCAGCGTCGACCAGTTCCAGGCCTTGTCCTCCGAATTCGAGGACCTGGAAGTCATGGTCGAGCTCATGCAGGAGGATCAGGACGACAGCATGGCAGCTGAGATCGAGCAGGGCATTTCCGCCTTGGTCGCCAAGCTGGAGGCATTCGAGCTGCAGCTGCTGCTGAGCCAGCCGTATGACAAGCTGAATGCGATTCTGGAGCTGCATCCGGGCGCCGGCGGAACGGAGTCCCAGGATTGGGCGGAGATGCTGCTGCGGATGTACCGGCGCTGGGCGGAGAAGCGGGACTTCAAGGTCGAGGTGCTCGACTACCTGCCTGGCGACGAAGCGGGCGTCAAGAGCGTTACGCTGCTGATCAAGGGCTACAACGCTTATGGTTATTTGAAGGCGGAGAAAGGCGTCCATCGTCTCGTCCGAATATCGCCGTTCGATGCCTCGGGCCGCCGCCATACGTCATTCGTATCGTGTGACGTTATGCCGGAGATTGACGACGATGTGGAAGTGGAAATCCGCACGGAGGACCTGAAGGTAGACACGTACCGTTCCAGTGGCGCTGGCGGACAGCACATCAATACGACGGATTCGGCGGTGCGGATCACGCACCTTCCTACAGGCGTAGTTGTAAGCTGCCAAACCGAGCGGTCGCAGATCAAAAACCGCGAGCGCGCCATGAAGATGCTCCGCTCCAAGCTGTATGAGAAGAAAATCGAGGAGCAGATGAAGCAGCTGGCCGAAATCCGCGGTGAAGTGTCCGATATCGCCTGGGGAAGTCAGATTCGCTCCTACGTATTCCACCCGTACAGCATGGTGAAGGACCACCGCACATCTGCCGAAACAGGCAATGTGGGGGCTGTAATGGACGGCGATCTGGATATGTTTATCGATGCTTACTTGCGACAGCAAATTAAGCCGAGCGCAGCGGAGTAATCCGACCCCGCGGCCGGTTTTTATAATTAATTGAAATCAAGCAAATCCTACACATAAATGCCAAGTCATTCACAAACGTTGGAGAATGGCGGTTCCTAGCCGCTTTCGTCTTACATGTTTTGGGTGGATTGGGGTTCGTGTGCAGGATTTTTTTTGTTTATGCCCATACCATGGCAGCCGCTTGTCTCTAGCAAGCAGCAAGCCTGACTTACACAGATGAAAGGAGGAAGCCTATGCGCAGCAGGAAGAGAAGAACGCGCAATCCGGCAATCCGAGAGCTCGGGCCCACCCATCGCGTCATGGAATACGTGCTCTTGTTGTTGGGCTCCTTGCTGATCGCGATCAGCTTCAATATGATTTTGAGCCCGAATCAGGTCGCTTCCGGAGGCGTATCCGGGATCAGCATTGTCGTCGATCAGGTATTCGGGATCGAGCCGGCGTTTACGCAGTGGGCGCTGAACATCCCGCTGTTCCTTATTGGAACGTGGGTGCTGGGCAAGCAGTTCGGGCTCAAAACAGCCGTCGGATCGGTTCTCCTGCCGCTGTTGATTTATATTACGAGGGGGCTCCCCCCTTTAACGGATAATTTGCTGCTGGCCAGTATTTACGGCGGCATATTGATCGGTATGGGGCTCGGGCTCGTATTCAGAGGACGGGGCTCTACCGGCGGGCTGGACTTGGCCGCTCAAATGATTCACCGGCTTACGGGCTTAAGCCTGGGCTTGGCTGTGGCTGCGCTGGACGGGATGGTAATCTTGACGGCGGGCATTGTGCTTTCTCCCGAAAAGGCGATGTATGCGCTGATCGGGCTGTTTGTGACGAGCAAAACGATCAATGTCGTCCAGCTCGGGCTGAGCTATTCGAAAGTCGCGTTCATCATATCGTGTAAGACGGAGGAAATCCGCGGCGCCATTTTGCATGAGCTGGATCGAGGGCTGACGCAGTTGAAAGCGACCGGGGGCTATACCGGAGAGGAACGAACCGTGCTGATGGTCGTCGTAGGGCAGACGGAGGTGAGCCGGTTGAAGGAGCTGGTCAAATTCATCGATCCGGGCGCGTTTGTTATCATAAGCGATACGAATGAAGTTTTGGGAGAGGGGTTCAAAATTCACGGAATGACCTAAATTGGCGATTGAAATACCAAGCGGTATTTTGTACCATTTATTCATACGTGTTGCGACAAGCTTTCTCCTCTGTTCGATGAGGATGGATCATGGGGAATGGATCGGCGAGCGCTGTGGCGGGATTTATGCACCGGTAAATGCATATTTTTCGGAGTGTTCTCATATCGCGAAATGGCGCTTGGTGGCTTGGCGGAGGTCGCATCCCGGCAATAAAATTCAGGAAAAAACTGATTGAATTATTATACTTTGAACTGTATAATAATACATAGTTTTTATGTGGAGGGAACGGATATGTCTACGAAATTAAGAGCGGCCATTATCGGAGCGACCGGGTACGGCGGCGTGGAGCTGATCAGGCTCTTGCTGGCGCATCCGCATGTCGAGATTACATCGGTTATTTCCTCGTCCAGCGCAGGAACGCCGATAGCGGATGGATACCCGCATTTGAATGAAATTATGGTAGGAACTCTAGACGGCATTGATGTCGAGCAGATGAAGCAGAAAGCGGATGTCGTCTTCCTGGCCACTCCGCACGGAGTAGCGGCAGAGCTGGCACCGAAGCTTATTGACGCAGGACTGAAGGTAGTTGATATTTCCGGCGATTTCCGGTTGAAATCCGGCGAAGTGTACGAGAAATGGTACAAACATAAACCGGCCGATCCTGCTTATGTTGCGAAGGCGGTATATGGTTTAACCGAGGTGTTCGACGACGAAGTGCGTCAAGCGGAGTTTATTTCGAATCCGGGCTGCTTTCCTACAGCCACATTGTTAGGTCTGGTGCCATTGGTAGCTAAAGGCTGGGCCGACTTGGGCTCGATCATTATCGATGCGAAAACCGGTGTGTCCGGAGCGGGCCGAGGCTTGAGTTTGACTCATCATTATTCTGAAATTAATGAAAATTTTCTTGCTTATAAAGTGAATAAACATCAGCATACACCGGAGATTGAACAGGTGCTTAGCCGCGTAGCGGGCGAAGAAGTGGTGGTTTCTTTTACGACGCATTTGGTTCCAATGACGCGCGGGATTTTGTCCACGATGTATGTTAAGCTGAATGGGAAGCATACCGAGGACGAAGTGATCGAGATGTACCGTCAATATTACGAAGGCCGCCGTTTCGTACGGATTCGTCAAAAGGGCAAATGGCCTGCGACGAAGGAAGTATGGGGCTCCAACTATTGCGATATCGGCTTTTCGCTGGATGAGCGCACAGGCCGTTTGACGATCATTTCGGTTATCGACAACGTAGTAAAAGGGGCAGCCGGTCAGGCTATCCAAAACTTGAATTTGATGATGGGCTGGGAAGAAACGACCGGATTGGCGTTCACCCCGGTGTATCCGTAAGAGGCCATGGGCGAGGAGAAGATGAAGGTGAAGGATCAATTTACTGTCGTGCCGGAAGGCTCGATTACAACGCCAAAAGGGTTCCGCGCAGGCGGATTGCACTGCGGACTTAAGAAAACGAACCGCTTCGATTTGGGAGTTATCGTATGCGAGGTTCCGGCTCAGGCGGCGGGCGTGTACACGCTCAACGCGTTCCAGGCGGCACCGCTGCGCGTGACGCAGGACAGCATCGCGGTGGACGGCAAGCTGCAGGCGATGCTCGTCAACAGCGGTAACGCCAACGCCTGCACGGGCCAGCAGGGCGAAGACGACGCGCGCGCCATGCGTGCTGCGGCGGCGCAAGCGTTCGGCGTAGCCGAGCACCACGTCGGCGTCACGTCGACAGGGGTGATCGGCGAGCTGCTGCCGATGCCGAAGGTGCTGGGCGGCATCGAGAGCCTGCCGGCGCAAGTGAAGGCGGACGGCGGCGAGGACTTCTGCCAGGCCATCTTGACGACGGACCTCGTGCAGAAGATGACCTGCGTCAAGCTGACAGTCGGCGGCCAAACGGTACATATCGCCGGCGCAGCCAAAGGCTCGGGCATGATTCATCCGAACATGGCCACGATGCTCGGTTTCATGACGACGGACGCGAACATTGAGAGCGCCCAGCTGCAAAAGCTGTTGAACGGCGTGACCGATTCCACGTTCAACATGATTACGGTGGACGGCGATACGAGCACGAACGATATGGTCGTCGTTATGGCGAGCGGTCTTGCCGGCAACGACAGCCTGACGCCGGACCATCCGGATTGGGCGGCGTTCGAGGCGGGCTTCCGCTTCGTCGGCGAGTACTTGGCCAAAGCGATTGCCCGTGACGGCGAAGGCGCGACGAAGCTGATCGAGGTGAACGTCTCCGGCGCTGAGACACAGGAAGCGGCACGTGCGATCGCGAAGACGGTCGTTGGCTCGAGCCTCGTGAAGTCGGCTTGCTACGGTGCTGACGCCAACTGGGGCCGGATCATTGCCGCTGTGGGCCGCTCGGGCCAGAAGGTCAATACGGAAACCGTCGATATCCGCTTGGGCGATATCTCCGTTCTGGAGCAATCTCGACCGGTGAAGTTCGACGAAGAGCCTGCAGCCGAATATTTGAAGGGCGAGCTCGTGCAAATCCAAGTCAATCTGAACATGGGCAGCGAAACGGCAACCGCTTGGGGCTGCGACTTGACTTACGATTATGTACGTATCAACGCGGCATACCGGACGTAAATGGGAGAATTAAACGGCAGTCCCGTACCTCCCCCGCGGGAGGCGCGGGAGTGCGTGAACGAATAAAACGTAAGGGGAACGGAACATGAGTGCAATGTGTTTTGTTATGAAATGCGGCGGCAGTACGCTTGCGGCTCTGCCGGATTCTTTTTTCAAGGATATGAAGCTGCTGCAGGATGAAGCGATCATTCCGGTTATCGTCCACGGCGGCGGTCCGGCGATTTCGTCCACGCTCGAGAAGCTCGGCATCGAAACGGAATTCGTCAACGGGCTGCGCAAAACGAACGAAGCGGTGCTGGATGTCGTAGAGATGGTGCTGGCCGGTCAAATCAACAAAGAGATCGTCCGCAAAATTCAGTTGTCCGGTGCACGGGCCATCGGGCTGTCCGGTGTCGACGGTCACCTTATTCAAGCGGAGCCGGTGGCTAACGCTCACGAAGTCGGCCTTGTCGGCGACGTGACCAAGGTGAACGCGGAGCTGATCCAGGGCATCGTGAAGATGGGCTACATGCCGGTTATTGCGCCTGTCGGCTTGGGCGAAGACGGAGGTCAGCGATACAACATCAATGCGGATACGGCAGCAGGTGCGGTTGCGTCGCATTTGGGCGTGGAGCGGATGATTGTTGTAACGGATGTGCCGGGCATTATGAACCGGGAGAAGCAGGTGCTTCCATCCGTCACCGTGAAGCAGATCGACGAGATGATTGCCAGCGGCGAAATTTACGGCGGGATGATTCCGAAGGTTCGTGCTGCGGTGCAGTGCATTCAGGGGAAAGTGCGCGAGGTTATTATCGTAAACGGGGCGGAGCCTGAGGTATTGAGCAAAGTGATCAAAGGCGCTGCCATCGGTACGCGAATTGTAAAATAGATGGCTGTTTAAGGGATGAGCGGGTTTGAGTCTTAGCAGTAAGTGCGGCTTAAACGATGCCATTCCTGCATGAAAACAAGATAAAAGGAGTGATTAAGCATGGGAGAAGGAGCTAATTCGTTGTTTCCGAACTATGGGCGGTACCCGCTGGCATTTGTGAAGGGGGAAGGCAGCCGACTGTGGGACGAGAACGGCAAAGAATACTTGGACCTGATGTGCGGCCTTGCCGTAACGAACCTGGGGCATGCCCCCAAGCAGGTAACGGAGCGCCTGAAGGAGCAGGTGGACACGTTGTGGCACACCAGCAACCTGTTTCATATCCCGAACCAGGAAAAGCTCGCCAAGCTGCTGACCGATAACAGCTGCGGCGATGCCGTGTTTTTCTCCAACAGCGGAGCGGAAGCGAACGAAGCGGCCATCAAGCTGGCGCGCCGGTACTTCCAGAAGATTCTCGGCAAGCCGGATCAGTACGAGATCATTACATTCCATCAGTCTTTCCACGGACGGACGCTGGCTACGCTGACGGCTACCGGACAGGATAAGGTAAAAGAAGGCTTCCTGCCTTTGCCTCAAGGGTTCGTGTACGCGCCTTACAATGACGCGGAAGCGTTGGAGCAAGCGATCGGTCCGAAAACATGCGCGATCATGCTCGAAATGCTGCAGGGAGAAGGCGGCGTGAACCGCGCCGAGCCGGCTTTTGTCAGCAAAGTGGCGGAACTGTGCGAGAAGCACGGCCTGCTGCTGATCGTTGATGAGATTCAAACGGGCATCGGACGGACCGGCAAAATGTTCGCCTACGAGCATTACGGTATTGAACCGGACATTTTCACCTTGGCGAAAGGATTGGGAAGCGGAATCCCGATCGGCGCTATGGTCGGTAAAGAAAAGCTTCGCCAAGCGTTCTCGGCGGGCAGCCACGGCTCCACGTTCGGCGGGAACTACTTGTCGACGGCGGCGGGTATTGCCACAATGGAGACGATGCTGGCGGAGAAGCTGCCGGAGCGCGCGGCTGAGCTTGGCGATTATATCGTCAAGACGCTGTCCGAGAAGCTTGCGGGTAATCCGCTGGTGAACGAAGTGCGCGGCTTGGGCATGCTGATCGGCATTGAGTGCAATCAGCCGGTATCCGATCTGGTCACGACGATTCAAGAGCAAGCGGTGCTGGTTGTAACGGCAGGTCCGAATGTGATCCGCCTCGCGCCGAGCCTGCTCATTTCCAAAGAGGATCTCGACCGCGGCCTTGAAGTGGTCTGCGCTGTACTAAGCAAGAAAGCGGCTGCCGCTGTATAATATAGCTTTTTTGTCACTGACATTAGAATCATGGAATGGAATCCATTTATTTTGAAAGGGGCGAGTCTATTGGCAGGAACCGAACAGCCTGTGGCTATCGACTTGAGAGGACGGGACTTCCTGGCCGTTGCCGATTACACAGCGGAAGAGCTTCAATATTTGATTGACCTGGCAATTGAGCTGAAGAGAAAGCAAAAAGCAGGAGAAGTATACCAGCCTTTGAAGGGCAAGACGCTCGGGATGATTTTCGAAAAATCGTCGACCCGTACGCGCGTATCCTTCGAGGTAGGGATGTATCAATTGGGCGGTCAAGCGCTATTCTTGAGCAAGAACGACCTGCAGATCGGACGCGGAGAAACGATTTGGGATACGGCGCAAGTCATGTCCCGCTATTTGGATGGCATTATGATCCGTACCTATGAGCACCGCAAGGTGATTGATTTGGCAAGAGGAGCGACGATTCCGGTTATCAACGGTTTGACGGATCGCACGCATCCTTGTCAGGCGCTGGCCGATTTTCAGACGATCCTGGAGCATAAAGGGCGTTTGCGCGGTTTGAAAGTCGCTTACGTCGGCGACGGCAACAACATGCTGCATTCCTTGATGATGATGGCTGCGAAGCTCGGAGTCGACTTTGCCTCCGCATCGCCGGAAGGCTACGAGCCGGACAAAGGGATCGTCGAGTCGACCCGTGAAGTGGCTAACCAAAGCGGCGCGAAGCTGTATGTCGGCAACGATCCGAAGGAAGCGGTGTCCGGAGCCGATGTCGTGTACACGGATGTGTGGGCGAGCATGGGCTTTGAGGCGGAGCAAAAAGAACGCGAAATCGCGTTTAAAAACTTTCAGGTGAACGAAGAGCTGATGAAGTATGCGAACAAAGATTATTTGTTCATGCATTGCTTGCCGGCTCACCGCGGCGAAGAAGTAAGCGAAGGCGTGATCGACGGAGAGCATTCGATTATTTTCGACCAGGCGGAAAACCGTCTGCACGCGCAAAAAGCAATCATGGTTGCTATTATGTAATTTACTTATAACATTTGCATGGGAAGCGGAACCGGAGGAGCGGGTGGCGATTCGCGGAGGCATTGCCGTAACACGGCGAGTACTGCATCGTTTATCGGCTTTTCCGGCCTGCTTGTAAGGTGCAAGGACAAAAAGGAGACCGGAAACATGGCAAAGCAAAAAATCGTACTGGCCTACTCGGGCGGTTTGGATACATCGATTATTTTGAAATGGTTGAAAGAAACATATGACGCGGAAATCATCGCCTTCACCGCCGATATCGGCCAGAAGGACGAGCTGGACGGCTTGGAAGCGAAAGCACTGGCAACAGGCGCATCCAAAATTTACATCGACGATCTTCGCGACGAGTTTGCCCAAGATTTTATTTTCCCGATGTTCCAAGCGGGAGCATTGTATGAAGGACAATATTTGCTTGGTACGAGTATTGCACGTCCGCTGATCGCCAAGCGTATGGTTGAAATCGCCCGCAAAGAAGGCGCAACAGCTATCGCACACGGCGCAACAGGCAAAGGGAACGACCAAGTGCGTTTCGAGCTGACAGCAGCTGCTTTGGCGCCTGAGCTTGATGTTATCGCTCCTTGGCGTTTGGATGCGTTCCGTGAAACATTCCCAGGACGCGCGGAAATGATCGCTTATGCCGAGAAGCACGGCATTCCGGTAACCGCATCGGCTGCCAAGCCGTACTCGACGGACCGTAACCTGCTGCATATCAGCTTCGAGAGCGGCATGCTGGAAGATCCATGGTTCGATCCAAGCGCAACGTCCAATAAGGACATGTTCGTATTGAGCGTAGATCCTGAGGATGCTCCGGATCAAGCGGAGTATGTAGAATTGAACTTCGAAAAGGGGAACTGCGTCGGCTTGAACGGCGACCAAATGACTCCATTGCAAGTCATGGAGCGCTTGAACGAGCTGGGCGGCAAGCATGGCGTAGGCCGTGTGGACATGGTGGAGAACCGTTTCGTAGGAATGAAGAGCCGCGGCGTATATGAGACTCCGGGCGGAACGATCCTGTTCACGGCACACCGTAAAATGGAGTCGCTCACGATGGACCGCGAAGTCATGAACCTGCGCGATTCCTTGATTTCCCGTTATGCGACGCTCGTATACAACGGTTTCTGGTTTGCTCCGGAGCGTCTTGCGCTGCAAGCGCTGGTGGATGAGAGCCAGAAAAACGTTACCGGTACCGTACGCTTGAAGCTGTACAAAGGCAACGTGATCGGAGCGGGCGTACAAAGTCCGGTGAGCTTGTACAACCCGGACATCGCGACAATGGAAGCCGACCCTACGCAAGCATACAATCAAGGCGACGCTACCGGCTTTATCCGCCTGAACGCGCTTCGTTTGAAAGTATCCTCAGGCGTTCAGCAAAACGCGAAGTAAGTTAGATGTTAATGCCGCCGGCCGGCGGCTTTCGGTGGGCAGGCTTCCCGGTGGATGTACAGCTGTACAATCCGTCGGGAAGCCTTGCGTCACGTTTGCAGGACACGCTTTCCTAATGGAAAGCTCGACATAATTGCGAAAATAGCTTTCCTCTGGAAAGCTCAGCATACGCTTACGAAGAAAGCTTTTCTTACAGAAAAGCTCAGCTATTGCTTACGAAGAAAGCTTTCCTTCGGAAAGCTCTTAGAAAGGGGAAACAGCCTTGTCAAAGCTTTGGGGTGGACGATTTACGAAAAAAACGGATCAACTGGTGGAGGAATATACAGCTTCCATCCTGTTCGATAAAGAGCTGGCCGAGGAGGATATCCAAGGCAGTCTGGCTCACGTGACCATGCTGGGCAAATGCGGGATTTTGCCGCAGGAAGACGTGGAGAAGATCAAGGACGGCTTGCTGAAGGTGCAAGGCATCATCCGCCGCGGCGAAATGGAGTTTTCCGTCAGCGACGAAGACATCCATATGAACATCGAAAAGGCGTTGATCGATGAAGTAGGACCGGTCGGCGGCAAGCTGCATACCGGACGGAGCCGCAATGACCAAGTGGCGACGGATATGCACTTGTACTTGCGTAAGCGTGTAGTCGAGTTCGTAGGCCTGCTGAACAAGCTGCAGGAAGCGCTGATAGAGCAGGCGAAGAACAACCTCGACACGATCGTGCCGGGCTACACGCACTTGCAGCGTGCGCAGCCGATCCTGTTCGCCCATCATCTGATGGCGTACGTATCCATGTTCCAGCGCGACATCGAGCGCTTGCAGGACAGCTACAAGCGGATCAACGTGCTTCCGCTGGGAGCGGGCGCTTTGGCCGGGACGACGTTCCCGATCGACCGCCACTTCGTAGCGCAGCAGCTCGGGTTCGACGGAGTCTACGAGAACTCACTCGATGCCGTAAGTGACCGCGATTTTATCATTGAATTTTTGTCCAACGCTTCAATGATTATGATGCACTTGTCGCGTTTGAGTGAAGAGTTCATCTTGTGGTCGAGCACCGAGTTCCGATTCATCGAGCTGGACGATGCGTTCTGTACGGGCAGCAGCATTATGCCGCAGAAGAAAAATCCGGACGTGCCGGAGCTCGTTCGCGGTAAAACCGGCCGCGTCTACGGTAATCTGTTCGGCCTTCTGACTGTGCTGAAATCGCTGCCGCTTGCTTACAACAAGGACATGCAGGAAGACAAGGAAGGCATGTTCGACACGGTTCGCACACTTCAAGGTGCGCTTCAGCTGTATGCGCCGATGGTAGGCACGATGAAGGTGAACAAGGACCGGATGCGTCAAGCCGTGAATCAGGACTTCTCCAATGCGACGGATATTGCAGACTATTTGGTTAACAAAGGGCTGCCTTTCCGCCAAGCGCATGAAGTTATCGGCAAAACGGTATTGTACTGCATTCAGAACGATAAGTTTTTGTTGGACCTGACATTGGACGAGTTCCACCAGTTCTCCCCATTGTTCGAACAGGACATTTACAATGTGCTGCAGCCGGAGCAGGTTGTCAACGCCCGGAACGTGTACGGGGGAACGGCCAGCAAGCAGGTTAGCGCCGCTATCGCTCGTGCACAAGCGGTATTCGAACAGACGAACGCGTGGTTCGAAGAATTTTATAAGAAAAGCCATTAATTGGAATCTGGTTCAATAAACAAACCGTCCCCGCGAAGTCCGCTTCGTTGAGGACGGTTTTTTGTAGCTCATAAGATAGGATTGCCGCTAGAAGAAGAGTCCGACTTTTTGAATCGTCAGGAAACCAACGGCACGTCAGCCCATGTAGGAAGTCCTTGTGCTTGTTCGAACCGTGTGGACACGCTGTTTTACACGAGAGCATTGGCTTCCTTACCTGAACGTTGGCCCCTTGACTCCATCCTCGATTAATGGTGCCTCAGGCTGCCGCTGATTCGGCTCCACCTTGCTTCCCTGGTTCGTCGCGATGACCGTCGGCTGGGCAGCATACGTATCCTTCGACATGCGCTCTCTGCCGACTTCCACTCCGTTTTGCAGCTTGATGCGGTACGTTTCCACTACATAGCCGGGCTTGCCGGTACTGATTTTTTGCTGCTTGCCTGTAGGGAGCGTAGGATTCAGTACATATTTCACTGGAGGCTCCAGTGTCTGGAGTGTCTTTGATTCCACAGCATAGCTGATGTCAGGAGAGGTTCGTCCGAACAGCTTGATTGTAACTTGCCGGTCGTCGGCATATGTACGAATGAGCAAGTAGGATGGCGTATTGTTGCGGAACTTGAAATTGATATGACCGCTCGCAAAGGTCGCATCCTGACCGAGAGGCACATAGCTGACGGGCAGCGAATGGTTGCGCCGTTCCACAATCTCAAGCCCTGCGCGCAGAACCGCATTGTACAGCGTGGAGGACACTTGGCATATGCCCCCGCCAATACCTGGAACCAGCTTACCGTTCAGAATGACCGGCGCTTCCTTGAACCCGAAACGGGACTCCGTCTCCGCAATGTAAGGCGCATAGTCGAACACGTCTCCCGGCTTCAGCAGCACGTCCTGAATCGACGAAGCCGTCGATACGATGTTGTGAATGCGCCCTTCTCCGTTCAGCAGCGGGTACTTTGTCGAGAATTCGCTAATTTTACGGTCGATTCCTTGCGATTGGAGCATGCTAACCGACACTTTCGGCTCCTGTTTGGTAAAAGCTAGTGTGATCAGAAAAGGAGCTCGGCCTGTCGTCGACGCAACCGTCCCCAGCGTTTCCTTGGCTTGCCGGGATGCCGCCTCCGGAACTTCCTTCGACTTATCTGCCGTTCCCTCGGCGAGTCGTTTTGACTCGGCTTTTACGGACCACCCTAACGCCCCCATGGAAGGAAGCGTCTTCTCCAACTGCTTGATGAGCTCAGGCTCGTTAATCCGCATCACGGAAGATTCGGGAATGTAGCTGATCGTGTCGTTCGGCCCGATGACACGCTGCGCGTCTTTGGGCTGAGCTTCATACAGAGCGGTGAAGCCCCGCTTTAGCGACTCATGCAAGACGGCGGCGTCGAAAGAGACCGGGAGGTTCCACGACTCGTTCCTGATGCTCCAGCGGTAGGCGGCGCGTTGAAACAAG
The DNA here is from genome assembly GCF_022354825.1 of Paenibacillus sp. H1-7. Taxonomy (GTDB): domain Bacteria; phylum Bacillota; class Bacilli; order Paenibacillales; family NBRC-103111; genus Paenibacillus_S. The sequence continues at coordinate 8,236,507 of NZ_CP031168.1, read as the reverse complement.
GAGCCGGTCTGCAAAGGCTGCAGCCGGTTGGTGATGTCTAGCAGCGACAGCTGCAGCCCCATCTGCTCCAATGTCCAGTCTGCCGGCTGGAGAGGGACGTCGGCCTGTTTGCTGACCAGTCGGACCGTATGCTGCAACAGCTGCTCTCTTTTATCCTCTAATTGCCGCTCAAATTCGGCTATCGGTATGCGCCCCGGCTGCCAATTATCCACTGTCAGTCCGCCCGGCAAGGTGTCCTGCATACCGTACCAAGCCAGGGAAGCGCAGGCTGCCCCCAGACCTAACAGCGCCAGCAGCAGCAGCCGGAGGGCGGGGTATGACGGAAGCTTCATGGGTTTCGTCTCCTTTTTCACCCGTTCATTTCATCTGACAGGCTATGCTCGTACTCTTGATGTATATGCTGAAGCTGCCGTAACTTGACTGCGGGAAATTTCGTGTTTTCAACAAAAAACGCTTTTGAAAATGTGAAAAAGTGTTGAAAATCTTTTGCAAGTAAAGGATTTTACCTGTTTATGTCGAAAGGATATAAGCTAGCGAAAAATCCAGGATGTGATACCGTGATAGAGATGCATGACGTATGGAAGACATATCCCGACGGAAGTCCGGCCTTGAAAGGCATTAATGTCAAGGTGGACCGCAATGAGTTTCTTTATGTCGTCGGCCCGTCGGGGGCAGGAAAATCGACATTTATGAAGCTGATCTATAGAGAAGAGCGCCCGACCAAAGGGAGTATTTTTGTTAACGGATTTAACCTAGAGAAGCTGAAGCAGCGCAAGATTCCCTATGTGCGGCGGAATATCGGCGTAATTTTCCAGGATTTTCGACTTTTGCCGAAGCTGACCGTGTATGAAAATGTCGCTTTTGCCATGGAAGCTATCGAGGCTCCGAAGAAATTGATACGCAAGCGCGTACAAGAGGTTTTGGAGCTTGTTCATTTGAAAGAGAAGATCGGTTCTTTACCGACTCAATTGTCCGGCGGTGAGCAGCAGAGGGTGGCGATCGCGCGCGCTATCGTCAACAATCCGGCCGTGATCATAGCCGATGAGCCTACAGGAAATCTCGATCCCGAGACGTCCTGGGACATTATGAAACTGATGGAGGAAATCAACTTCCGCGGCACCACGATCATCATGGCAACACACAACAAAGAAATCGTCAATACGATGCGCAAACGGGTGCTCGCTATAGAACAAGGGCAAATTGTTCGCGACGAAGCAAGGGGTGAATACGGCTATGAGGATTAACACAGGCTTCCGCCACGTCAGGGAAGGCGGCAAAAATGTGATCCGTAATGGCTGGATGTCGTTCGCTTCGGTGAGCTCGATTGCCATCTCGTTGTTTATTCTCGGTATTTTTCTGCTGTTGACGTTGAACGTAAATTTCCTTGCGCAGCAGATCGAGCAGCAGGTTGAAATCAAAGTGTATTTGGATGTGAACATCCCAAAGGAGCAGATAGGGCCTCTGCAAAATGAGATCGCCGCTATCGAGCAGGTTTCTAAGGTAACCTTCGTTTCCAAAGAGGAAGGCATCGTGATTTTGCGGGACAGGCTCGGGGAAAACGGCAAAGGACTGCTGGAGGGCTTTGACGGCGAAAACAACCCTCTGAACGATTCTTTCACGGTTGAGGTGAAGGAGCCGAGGGAAGTAGGAATCGCAGCGCAAAAAATCAACGAGCTGAACAACGGCAAGCAGGCCAAGCCTATTTACCGCGTCAATTACGGTCAAGGTACGGTTGAGACCATGTTCAAGGCGACACAGGTCGTGCGCTATATCGGTCTTATTCTGGTTGCGGGGCTTGCGTTAACGGCGATGTTCCTTATTGCCAACACGATCAAACTGACGATTCTCTCCCGCCGCCGGGAAATCGCCATAATGAAGCTCGTCGGAGCGACGAATTCGTTTATCCGCTGGCCGTTTTTTATCGAAGGGGCGATCCTCGGGATCGTCGGCTCCATCGTTCCTACCGGTATTTTGCTGTATGGCTATTGGGAGCTCATGAACGTGACGCAGCTCGATTTAAGCATGCTGATGATCAAGCTGTTACCGTTCGACCAGGTTTGTTATGTATTGGCCGGCTTGCTGCTTGGCATCGGCATCATGATAGGCATTTTCGGCAGTACGCTGTCGGTTCGCAAATTTTTGCGCGTGTAGGTGGAAGGAAATGCGAGGGCTGTCAGGCCCGGAATCAAGTTCGAGTCTGGTTGGGGAGGAAACGAAAGTTGAAGAAATCTCTTCTGTCACTGGTCGTAACGGCGGGTGTGGCGGGTACGATGCTCTTGCCGCAGCAAAGCTACGCTTTATCCGAATCGCAAAAAATTCAGCAGCAGCTGGATCAATTGAAAAAGCAGCAGTCTGCAGCGCAGCAAAAAGCCAACGAGACGCAAAACGAGATGAAGCAGGTCACTCAGGAAAAGCAGCAGACCGAGGCCGAGGTCAAAGCCTTAGTCAAGCAGATTGAGGCCGAGAATCTCAAAATGAATGAATTGGACAACACCATATCCACAACGAAGGATCAATTGAACGATAATGCGAAGCAGCTGGACGAAGTCAAAGCGCAGATCGAGGCTCGCGATGTGCTCGTCAAGTCAAGGCTTCGTCTGATGTATATGAACGGCGCAGTCTCTTATGCGGATGTTCTGCTAAGCTCTACCAGCTTCGGCGACTTTCTGGACCGGATGAATGCGCTCAAAGCGATTGTAGCTCAGGATAAGGAAATACTGGAGGCCAACCGCCGTGATCAGGAGGCCAAAGAGGCCAAGCAGAAGCAAATCGAGCAGGAGCTGAAGCAGGTAAGCGATCTCTATGCCCAGCGAGCTGCCATGAAGGCGGAGCTTTTGGCTAAAGAGAAGGAAAAGGAAGTCAAGATCGCAAGCTTGGACAAGAAGGAAAAAGATCTTGAGGACATTAGCGAAGACCAGGAGCAGCAGCTCCTCGCGTACGCGCGCAAATCATCCGCACTGGCGGCGGATAAGCGGAAAGCGGCGGCGGCCGAAGCCGCTGCGGCTGCTGCAGCGGCTGCAGCCAAAGCGAAGGCTAACGGCGGCGGAAGCGGTAGCAGCGGCGGAGGAGCCCCGGCGGCACAGACGCCTGCTTTTTCCGGTGGCCGATTCGGCTATCCTCTCGCCAAAGTCTCGCCGATGTCGTCCGACTTCGGCTACCGGTCCGACCCGTTCACGGGCAAGAAGAAGCTGCATAAGGGCATCGATCTTGCGTCCCCGAACGGTACGAGCATCCTAGCCGCAGAGGAAGGGGAGGTCATCGTTGCTTCCTGGTGGAGCGGGTACGGCAATACCGTCATCATCGACCATGGGAACGGATATTGGACCTTGTACGGGCATATTCGCAACGGAGGCACGGTAGTGGAGAAAGGGGACCACGTGAAGCGCGGCCAAAAAGTTGCCGAAGTCGGCTCTACCGGCGAGTCCACCGGCAATCATCTGCACTTTGAAGTACGTATTAACGAGGATCCGGTGGATCCCAAGCCCTATTTGAAGTAAACCGCTGTTAATAATTTCAAATAGCTTGTCATATACTACAGTGACGAGTTCTAAGATGGCCCGCTGCTAGCGGGACTTTTTGGCTCACCTCAGATAAAGACGAGTTCATTCAGGCAGTAGCAAAGGCGGTGTAAAAGAAGACGATGCAATTTAAGGGACGCACGGTTTTGGCATTTATTTTGCTGGCTATGTTCGCCAGCAGCATTATGACGCTTACGATTGTGAATCCGTCGATGTTGACGGCAGTAGGCAAGGACGGGGGAGCAACCGGCAATTCCGGTCTGACCGCCAAGGATCTGAACAAAATATCGACGACGTATCAGCTGATTCAGAACAAGTTTTTATCCGAGGTCGATCATGAAAAGGTCGTCAACGGAGCTATCAACGGCATGCTGGCGACGCTCGACGATCCGTTCACCGTCTATATGGACCAGAACGAAGCGAAGCAGTTCGACGAGAGCATTACTTCGTCGTTCCAGGGTATCGGGGCGGAGGTATCGTCCGATGACGGCAAAGTAACGATCGTAGCGCCGATCAAAGGCTCGCCGGCTGAAAAAGCGGGACTCCACGCCAAAGACGTTATCGTATCGGTTAACGGCGAAAAGCTGGACGGGCTGACCTTGAATCAGGCGATTATGAAAATCCGCGGTCCGAAAGGGACACAGGCGAAGCTTGAAATTTTGCGTTCGGGCACGACGGAGCCGATTACGATGATTGTTGTCCGCGACGACATCGATGTGGAAACGGTATATGCCGAAATGCTGCAGGGCAACATCGGCAAAATCGAGATTCGCCAGTTTTCCACGAATACGGCCAAACGGTTCAAGGATGAGCTTTCGACGCTGGAATCGAAAGGCATGAAAGGTCTCATCATCGACGTGCGCAATGACCCAGGGGGCCTGCTGCAGGCTGTGGTCGAGATTGTCGAGCCTTTCGTGCCGAAGGGCAAGCCGATCGTCAAGATCGAAGACCGCCAAGGCAAGCAGGAGGATACGCCTTCCCAAGGCAGCGGCAAAAATTATCCGGTTACCGTGCTGATCAACAAAGGCAGCGCCAGCGCCTCGGAAATATTGGCGGGAGCCTTGCACGATTCCGTAGGCAGTAAGCTGGTCGGCGAAACGACCTTTGGTAAGGGTACTGTACAGGTGCCGTTTGAGAAGGAAATGGGCGATGGCAGCAATATCAAAATGACCGTATACAAATGGCTGACGCCAAACGGTACTTGGATTCATAAACAAGGCATCGCTCCTGATATAGCCATCGACCAGCCTGCTTTCTTCAAGGTGGCTCCATTGACGAAGAAAGCGACGCTGAAGCCGGATACGACGGGCGACGATGTGAAAAATCTGCAAATCATGCTGAGCGGCCTAGGCTTGAATCCCGACCGTATGGACGGGTATTTCAGCGAGAAGACGGCGGCAGCGGTTAAGACGTTCCAGAAGCAGCAGAACATCCCAACAACCGGAGAAGTCGATACGGATACGGCGAACCGTCTGGAGAAAGCGATTGTGGAGGCCATCCGCGATCCTAAGAACGATCAACAGCTGAAAGCAGCGGTTCAGCATCTTCAATCGGTTATTAAGTAAGTTCCGACGCCGATGGAAAAATCGGGAAGCGGAAGGAAATGAAGCTATAGATGTCGAAAGATTTAGAAAGGTTGGCCTCGCGCCGCCTTTCTGAATCTTTTTTTATTTCCACCCTCATTTGCGAAGGAGCAGCCCAATGGCCGTGTTCATGGAAATTGCACAGCAAGGGCTATATGCCCTGCTGCAGTTACTTACTCATCCGTTTTATTATGTAGGGATTTTATTTATCGTACTTCAATATCGGCGGCAAATCTTATTTGAACGCAAATTGTTCCATACGAAGCTCCATTCGCTTGTAGCGGAGACGTGGCGAAGCCTGCTGTGGGGATGGATCGGAGGCTTGATCGCTTCGGTACTGATGGCTGTCGTAGGAGCGACGATTCAGCCGCAAGCCGTTCTTCTGTTGTGGATCGCATCACTGTTGTTCATTTTCTTCCGCGTTCGTTTCATGTGTTGGGCCTATGCCGTCGGGGCGATAGGCATCCTGCAAGTACTTATTGGGTCCATCCCGGGTTTGCCGGGGGTGCTGCCTGCATGGTTCGTGAAGCCGCTATTGGGAATACATATGCCGGCTATGCTTGCTCTTGTCGCTGTGCTTCACCTGGTCGAAGCCTTATTTGTCCGAGTACAAGGGACAAGGACCGGGACGCCGATGTTTTACGAAAGCAAGCGGGGGAAAATCGTCGGAGGCTACCATTTGCAGGGCTTCTGGCCGGTTGCGCTGTTCCTGCTGGTACCGCTTCAAGGAGGCAGCGATGTCTCCCTCCCGTGGACGCCGCTTCTCGGCGGCGATCTGTGGGGCGGCGGCTGGACGATCGTCGGCTTCCCGGTCATGATCGGTTTCGCCGAAATGACGATGTCCCGCCTTCCGAGGGACAAGGTTCGCATGACGGCAAGGCAATTGATGCTGTATTCGGTCGTCGTTCTGCTGCTTGCCGTGATGGCGCATCAGTGGCCGATCATGACGCTGTTGTCGGCACTGCTTACTATTCTGCTGCATGAAGGCCTTCTGTTCTACAGCCGCTGGGATGAATCCAGGCGCACTCCGGTATTTGTCCATGACCAGCGCGGGCTTATGGTGCTAGCCGTATTGCCGGGCAGCCCGGCCGAAGAGATGGAAATCGAGGCGGGCGAGATCATCCACAAGGTGAACGGGATCGCGGTACGCACGAAGGAAGAGCTGCATCAGGCGATGCAGGTCAATTCCGCCTTTTGCAAGCTAGAAGTGCTGAATTTGCAGGGCGAGAGCAAGTTTCTGAAGCGGGCCATGTTCTCCGGCGAGCATCATCAGCTCGGCATCTTGCTGGCGCCGGATCAGCATGCGATGTACTACGCGGAAGAGAAGCAAACACATATTATCTCGTATATGAAGAAAAACTTGGTGGGCTTGCTTAGCAGAAAGCCCGGGAGCAAGTCGATGTAATACGATATTGGAGCGCTGATGACGCCCGAATAAAGAAGCTGCCGAAACCGTTCGATACGGGTTCCGACAGCTTTTTCTCATTGGTATAAGACTATTAGTTCTTTTCACGCAGCACGACGATTTCGACGCGGCGGTTTTTTGAGCGGTTTTCTACACTGTTGTTCTCCGCCACCGGACGGGTGTCCGCATAGCCTGTGGAGATGAACTTTTTAGGATCCAGCCCGTTATTATAGACAAAGTAGCGCAGTACGGATAGCGATCGCTCGTTGGACAGTCCCCAGTTATCTTTATACAGGGAGCCCGTGGCCAGCGGAAGATTATCCGTATGTCCTTCGATGCTGATCGTCGCATCCAGCGTAGGGAACAAGCTGGCCAGCTGATTCAAAATCGGGTACGCGTCCTTCTTCAGATCCGCTTTGCCGAGATCAAACAAGAACAAGTCGTTCAGCGTTACCGCTATCCCGCGTGGCGTATCGGCGGCGAATACTTGGGCCTGCAGGTTTTGCTGCTGAATATACTGCTGAATTTTCTCAAGCAGGTCCTCCAGCTGCTTTTCGCGATATTCCCGTTCCTCGCGTTCTTTCTTTTCCTTGTCGTCGTTCTCCGTCTTCTCTCCGTCCTGCGCTTTGGCGGTGCTGACACGGCCGAGGACACCTTCGCCTTGCGGCAGCACGGATTCGGCCTTCTTAAACTCGAAGCTCAGTGCGGAGGCAAGAACCTGATATTTCTCATTGTCGATCTTGCTCATGGCATACATGATAACGAAGAAAATAAGCAGCAGCGTAATCAAGTCGGCATAGGTGATAAGCCAGCGTTCATGGTTTTCATGTTCCGCATGTTTTTTATTTTTCCTCGCCACCGGTATCACCTTCGCCTTCCGCTTTCTTATGGTCCTGGTGCAGGAAGGAGTTCAATTTCTTTTTGATCAGCTGTGGATTTTCGCCCGCTTGCAGAGCCAAAATCCCTTCGAGCATCAGTTCCATCTCGGAAATTTGCTCCTTGCTGCGAATTTTAATTTTTTGTGCGATAGGCAGGTAAATGACGTTCGCCGAGGAAACCCCGTACAGCGTCGCCGTGAAGGCAACCGCAATAGCCGGTCCCAGCGTACCCGGATCGGAAAGATTACCCAGAACGTGAATCAGACCCATTACTGTACCGATGATACCCATGGAAGGCGCAAAGCCGCCGGCGGATTCGAATATTTTGGCCCAGCCCTCATGGTGATGCTCCAGCGCATCCATCTCCAGCTCGAGAATTTGACGGGTCAGCTCCGGATCGGTTCCGTCTACGACCATCATCAGTCCGTCGCGCAAAAAGCTGTTCGGGTGCTCCTGCGCACGCTGCTCCAGAGCCAGCACGCCTTCTCTTCTGGCAACCGAGGCCATGTCGACAAGCTCATCAATAATGACTCCCGGATCGCGTTTCGTTTCGGTGAACGCCATCTTGAGCGCTTTGCCAAGCTCCTTCAGTCTATTCATCGGAAAGCTGATGAGAATAGCTCCCGCCGTACCTCCGAAAATGATCAGCATCGCACTCGGAACAATCAAAGCGGAGAGATGCCCACCATCCCAAAGATAGCCGCCAATCAAGGCGCCCAAGCCTACTACGAGACCTATAATCGTTGTTAAATCCACCTTTGTACCACCCCTAGTTCGAATAGATATAATGTGTTTTTCAAGTGTAGTCCCGTTCTTTCGGCCGATGCTGAAATACAATAAAAGGAAGATTATACGTTTGCAACAAAAGCTGAAAAAAGGTATAATGTATGGGAACAAACATTCCTATAGTGGAAAAAGTCGAACGGAGTCAACTTGCGTCGTATGACGCATAGTATTTATCGGAAACACGGATACAAAAGTTTATAGATAATGATCTTTTTCAACGGACGGGTGATGAAAATGAACGAAGTGGTCATGAGTGACAAACGATTTGAATTGGTGTCCGAATTTTCTCCGCAAGGGGACCAGCCAAAGGCTATAGAGAAGCTGGTGGCCGGTATCCGCGAAGGGAAGAAGCATCAGACGCTGCTCGGGGCGACGGGGACAGGGAAGACGTTTACTGCGGCTCAAGTCATAGCTCAGCTGAATCGGCCGACGCTGTTAATAGCACACAACAAGACTTTGGCCGCGCAATTATGCAGCGAGCTGAAGGAGTTTTTCCCCAACAACGCCGTCGAGTATTTCGTCAGCTACTACGACTATTACCAGCCAGAGGCTTACATTCCTTCCTCAGATACCTTCATTGAAAAAGACTCCAGCATTAACGATGAAATCGACAAGCTCCGTCACTCTGCGACCAGTGCGCTGTTCGAGCGCCGGGACGTCATCATTGTCGCGAGCGTGTCTTGCATATACGGCTTGGGTTCTCCTATGGAGTACCGCAATCTGGTCATGTCTTTGCGCGTTGGCATGGAGCGTTCACGCAACGAAATATTGCACAGGCTGATCGATATCCAATACCAGCGCAACGATATGAACTTCGTCCGCGGAACGTTCCGGGTTCGCGGCGATGTTGTGGAGATATTCCCGGCATCTCACAGCGAGCATGCGGTGCGGGTAGAGCTGTTCGGCGATGAAATCGAACGGATTACGGAGATCGACGTGCTGACGGGAGAGATTCTCGGGGAACGCGATCATATTGCGATTTTCCCGGCGTCTCACTTCGTTACCCACGAGGATACGATGAAGCGCGCTCTCGTGGATATCGAGAAGGAACTGGAGGAACGGCTGGAGGAGCTGCGAGGCAAAGGCAAGCTGCTGGAGGCTCAGCGGCTGGAGCAGCGTACTCGCTACGATATCGAGATGATGCAGGAGATGGGCTTCTGTTCGGGCATCGAGAACTATTCAGGACCGCTCACCTTCCGCGAACGGGGAGCGACGCCTTACACGCTGTTCGATTATTTCCCGGACGACATGCTGATCGTAGTGGATGAGTCGCACGTGACGCTGCCGCAAATCCGCGGGATGTACAACGGCGACAGGGCGCGCAAGGAAGTGCTCGTCGAGCACGGCTTCCGTCTGCCGTCCGCGATGGATAACCGTCCGCTGCGGTTCGAGGAATTCGAGCGCAAGGTGACGCAGGCCTTGTTCATCTCTGCAACGCCGGGACCTTATGAGCTGGAGCATTGTCCGGAGATGGTCGAGCAAATTATCCGGCCGACCGGCCTGATCGATCCGGAGATCGAAGTGCGGCCGACGAAGGGGCAAATCGACGATCTGCTCGGGGAGATTCAGGACCGAATCCGCAAGGACGAACGGGTGCTGGTTACTACATTGACCAAGAAGATGGCCGAGGATCTGACCGATTATTTCAAAGAAATCGGCATCAAGGTGCGGTATCTCCACTCGGACATCAAGACGCTCGAGCGGATGCAAATATTACGCGAGCTTAGGCTCGGCGTGTTCCACGTCCTGGTCGGCATCAACCTGCTGAGGGAAGGCCTCGACTTGCCGGAAGTGTCGCTGGTGGCGATTCTCGATGCCGATAAGGAAGGGTTTCTGCGCGCCGAGCGGTCGCTTATTCAGACGATCGGCCGGGCCGCGAGGAACGCCAACGGGCGGGTTATTATGTACGGCGACAAAATAACGGACTCTATGGACAAAGCGATCCGCGAGACGAGCCGCCGCCGGGAAATTCAGATCGCCTACAACGAGAGGCACGGGATTACGCCTCAGACAATCCAGAAGAAAATCCGCGATGTGATCGAGGCGGTCAAGGTAGCTGAGTCGAAGGCTGATTATTTGGCCGATGTGAAGCAGGCGAAGATGTCCAAGAAGGATCGGATGTCGTTAATCGAGCGACTGGAGCAGGAAATGAAGGAAGCCGCCAAAAACTTGCAGTTTGAGCGGGCGGCCGAGCTTCGCGATGCGGTGATGGAGCTAAAAGCGGAGCTGTAACAGGTTGCCGGCCTCCGATAACGTGGCTTTTTGAACCAGCGCAATAATGGTTATACTGATCAAATAGATAGAGTTTGGTTAATAGGTATTGGGAACGGCGGAATTCATCGAGACACAGACGCTGCTTATATACCGTCGGGTCCGTGAGCAAAGAGGGTTTGGAGGGACGGCTTCTGATTCAGGCAGGCTGTTCTTCCAAACAGGCCTCTATTAAGAAGGATGGTGGCACGAAAGTGGCTAGAGATAACATCGTAATTAAAGGCGCAAGAGCCCACAATTTGAAAAATATCGACGTGACGATCCCGCGCGACCGCTTCGTCGTGCTTACCGGGCTTAGCGGCTCCGGTAAATCATCATTGGCGTTCGATACGATATACGCCGAAGGGCAGCGGAGGTACGTCGAATCGTTATCCGCATACGCGCGCCAGTTTCTTGGACAGATGGACAAGCCGGATGTCGATTCGATAGACGGTCTGTCTCCTGCCATATCGATCGACCAGAAGACAACGAGCCGTAACCCGCGTTCGACCGTAGGGACCGTTACGGAAATATACGATTATTTGCGTCTGTTGTTCGCAAGGATCGGCCGTCCTCATTGTCCCGATCACAAAATCGAGATTACGTCCCAAACGGTAGAGCAGATGGTCGACCGGATCATGGAATATCCGGAGAGAACCCGTCTGCAAATATTGGCTCCTATCGTATCGGGCCGCAAAGGCGAGCATTCCAAGCTGCTTGCCGATATTCAGAAGCAGGGCTTCGTCCGCGTACGCGTGAACGGAGGAGTAATGGACTTATCCGATACGATCGAGCTGGATAAAAACAAAAAGCATAATATCGAAGTCGTAGTAGATAGGATTGTGGTCAAGAGCGACGTGCAGTCCCGTCTTGCCGATTCGTTGGAAACGGCGCTAAAGCTGGCCAACGGCCGCATTATCGTAGATGTGCTGGAGCAGGAGGAGCTGCTGTTCAGCCAGAATCTGGCTTGTCCGGAGTGCGGCTTTAGCATTGAAGAATTGGCGCCGAGAATGTTCTCCTTCAACAGCCCGTTCGGAGCCTGTCCGGAATGTGACGGTCTGGGAAGCAAGATGATCGTCGACCCCGACTTGCTTGTTCCCGATCCGAAGCTGTCCATTGAAGAGGGCGCTTTTGAAGCATGGGCAGGCAGTACGTCGAACTATTATCCGCAATTTCTGGCTGCAGTGTGTGAGCACTATGGCATTCCGCAGAACGTGCCGGTATCGGAGCTGACTTCAGATCAGATGAAGAAGCTGCTGAACGGGACCGGCGGGGAGAAGGTGCGTTTCCGCTACGAGAATGATATGGGACACAAGAAGGAAGCGATGGTGGCGTTCGAGGGCATCATCACCAACCTGGAGCGGCGCTATCGCGATACTTTCTCCGATGGAATCCGCGAGCATATCGAAACGTACATGAGCTCCAAGCCGTGCAGCAAATGTAAAGGACATCGGTTAAAGCCCGAGACTTTGGCGGTCACCATCAACGGGAAAAATATCGCTCATGTAACCTCGTTGTCCATCGGTGAATCCCAGGAATGGTTTGAAGCGTTAACGCTGAACGACCGGGATACGCAGATCGCTCACCTTATTCTGAAGGAAATCAAATCGCGGCTAGGATTTCTCGTTAATGTCGGATTGGATTACTTGACGATGCACCGGGCGGCAGGAACGTTATCCGGCGGCGAGGCTCAACGGATTCGTCTCGCTACGCAAATCGGATCCAGCCTTATGGGCGTCTTATATATACTGGACGAGCCGAGCATCGGACTGCATCAGCGGGATAACGACCGGTTGATCCAAACGCTGGAGCATATGCGGGATCTCGGCAATACGCTGATCGTCGTAGAGCACGATGAGGATACGATGCTGGCCGCTGATTACATTATCGATATCGGGCCGGGCGCAGGCATTCATGGCGGTCACGTCGTGTCTCAGGGGACGCCGAAGGAAATCATGGAAGACCCTCACTCCTTGACGGGGCAATACTTGAGCGGGAAGAAATTTATTCCGATCAGCGCTGCGCGCCGCAAGCCTAACGGCAAATGGCTTGAAATCAAAGGGGCGAAGGAGAACAACCTGCGCAATGTAAGCGTCAAGTTTCCTCTGGGCGTGTTTACTTGCGTAACGGGAGTTTCCGGTTCGGGTAAAAGTACGCTTATCAATGAGCTCTTGTATAAAACATTGGCTAAAGAGCTGAACGGCGCGAAGGTACGTCCAGGCGAGTATCGGGAGTTCGTAGGCTTGGAGCATGTCGACAAAGTCATCGACATCGACCAGTCGCCTATCGGCCGTACGCCTCGTTCGAATCCTGCTACGTACACTGGTGTTTTCGATGACATCCGCGATGTGTATTCAGCGACGAACGAAGCCAAGGTTCGCGGCTACAAGAAAGGCCGGTTCAGCTTTAACGTCAAAGGCGGGCGCTGTGAGGCTTGCCGCGGCGACGGCATCATCAAAATTGAGATGCACTTCCTGCCGGACGTGTATGTGCCGTGTGAGGTTTGCAAAGGCAAACGGTATAACCGGGAAACACTGGAGGTCCAGTACAAAGGCAAGAACATTTCCGAAGTATTGGATATGACGATAGAGGATGCTTGCGAGTTTTTCAAAAACATTCCGCGCATTCACCGCAAGCTGCAAACGCTGCTAGATGTCGGCTTGGGCTATATGAACCTTGGGCAGCCTGCCACTACGCTGTCCGGCGGCGAAGCACAGCGTGTGAAGCTCGCAGCGGAGCTGTACCGCCGCAGCACCGGCAAGACGATTTATATATTGGATGAGCCGACAACGGGCCTTCATATCCATGATATTGACCGATTGCTGAAGGTACTGCACAGACTGGTTGACAGCGGGGAAACCGTGCTTGTTATTGAGCATAACCTAGACGTAATCAAAACGGCTGACTATATGATAGATCTAGGTCCGGAAGGCGGTAACAAAGGCGGTACGATCGTAGCTACGGGAACGCCGGAGGATGTGATTAAAGTGGAAGGCTCTTACACGGGCCGCTACCTGAAACCGATCCTGGAGCGGGATAAGGCAAGATCCGAAGATTATGAGCAAAGATTGAAGCAGATGGAAGATGCTGCTGTGTAACCGTCTTTGCCCCGGCAGAGCATCTCGGCTACAGTCGGAGCTCTCGATGCTCTGTTCCGTTTACTGTTAGGCGAGAAAAGCATGATGTCACCATGGAATCCGCAGCACGCAAGTAAGCATGGCTCTTGAGTTGAGGGAGTCATGCTTATTTTTAGGCATTCCATGTAAGAATATCGTTGAATGGCGCTCTGCTGTCAGTTATAAATTTTTGAAGAAATGGACAATTTATAGTTACATGGCGAGTTGGGGAATACGCTTCAACCGAACCAATTCCAAGGTACATAACTTGATAATGAAGAATGCAAGATAGAGGAAACAGCAAAAGTTGACAAACTTGTTACACTTCCCATCTATGGCTTGCACTTCATGACGAGTCAAGATATGATAGAAAATAAGCATTTTTGTATACTGAAGGAGGTCTCTCGATGTTTTTGGCGGAAGGGGCGGCGCAAGCGAGCAAATTTACCGGCTTTGACCCGTTTGTCATTTTGTTTACGATCATCATTCTGATCGGTATTGTACGGTTGCTGGGTGCTCCTAAGAAAAATGTGTTTGCCATCGGTTTCAGTACAGTCGCTTTGATCATCTTTTTAGTTTTGGATGCCGTAATGGTACTTAACTGGATGGATAAATTGTAATACAACGGACGGATGTAACGAGAGAACATGCAAGTGAAAAGAAGCCCTTGACCATGACGGTCAGGGCTTTTCGTCGTTTATGCGGAGGTTATACCCACCACATTTCTCCCAATGGTTCTTTAATCAGCACTTGCTGCAGGTTTTGCACCGCTTTGGTAAATCCTTCCTCAACGGACATCAGTCCATCCTCATGCTCGATGCTGACTACATAATCATAGCCAACCAGACGTAAGGCGCTAATGATATCCGCCCAAGTTTTCAAATCGTGGCCAAAGCCAACGGTACGGAACTGCCAAGCGCGGTCAAGCATCAGCGAGTATGATTGCATATCGGTCAAACCGTGTTTATTGACATTGATCGGATCGATCGTTGTATCTTTGGCATGGAAGTGATGAATCGCGCCCGCACGGCCAAGAATTTGCACCGCTTGGACCGGATCGATACCTTGCCACCACATATGGCTCGGATCAAGGTTGGCGCCGATAGCTTCGCCAGCCGCTTCACGTAGACGCAGCAATGTAGCAGGAGTATGTACGGAAAATCCTCCGTGCAGCTCGAGTCCGATTTTGACATTGCGGTCCGAAGCGAACTTGCCGACTTCCGTCCAGTAAGGAATGACTTTGTTGGACCACTGCCAATCAAGAATTTCTTGATAATCCGGAGGCCACGGAGCTACCGGCCAGTTTGGATATTTGGCATCCTCGTGATCGCCCGGGCAGCCGGAGAACGTGTTCACAACGGGAACCTCGAGCTTTTCGGCCAGCTGTATCGTCTTTTGAATTAATTCTTGATGTTCTTGGGAAATCGCCTTTTGCGGATGCAGCGGGTTCGCATGACAGCTCAATGCGCTGATGATCAGTCCCCGGGACTCCACAGCCTTCTTGAACTCTTTCAGCTTCGCGTCGTCGGCAAGAAGCACGTCAGGGTTACAGTGTGCATTACCCGGATAGCCGCCGGTGCCGAGCTCAACTGCTTCCAATCCTTTGGATGCAATGTAGTCCAAAGCTTCTTCGAAAGGTTTTTGTCCGAATAATACTGTGAATACTCCTAATTTCATATGACACCTCCGGAAAAATGTACGCGTGTACGTTACGTAATCATTATAGCATTGTTTGGCTGAAGCTCCTAGTGCAACTTAACGTCACAGAGCAAATGTGTCTACATATCAAAAAAATAAACTTCGACAGACTGTCTCGACAATGTTCCCATTTCTTTGCATATCTTATCCTTTACAATGGTAAGGGTGTTGTATCCCTGGAAGAATGGAGGTGCATAATTTAAGCCGAGCTGCGGCGGTGTCAGTCGATCGCGGGATGTCATTACTTTTTGAAGAGAGGACGGATCAAATATGTACAGGAAAGATACTCAAATCGTTGAAACGGTTTCCGGCCATTGGCTTCGTTTCCCTAATCACTTTAAAAAGTCCACATGCTTGGTCGAGTTGTCTAATCAAATTTCGCTAAATATCGATATGAAATCAGGCAACGTACATATTCACAAAAAAGATGAAAACCAAGTGTACCAGCATATCGGCGATCTGTTTATTTCGGCTAACAGCAATAATCAAATTCATTGCAACGTCATGCAATCTCCCAACAACGACAACAACATGGATTTCTTGTTTAACGCTTTAGTGCCGTCAAGCAATGCAGAGAGTACTCCCGTTCTTGTAGAGAAGGAGGAATCGGCTTGAGAATCTGGTTCGATAATAAAGACATTCCTGTTACTTTCATCTCAAGCGATCACAAGATGATTCCTCAGTTAATCCAGGCGTTGAAAGCAACTAAAGGGGACGAAGGAAAACGCAGTACTTTTGACATGAATGCTTTGGAACGCATTGAAGTCGTTGGTACGGAGGCGTATTTATATTCCAAAGCGGATACGGGAAAATGTTACCTGGCCCTCTATTAGAAAATAAAAAGAGTCTTCGTTCCATATTTTTAGGGACGAATGACTCTTTTTCAGTTATAGCCTCAAAACGGCCAATGGAACAAACCGCGGTATATTTTGGACACCGTTTCCGTGCTGCCGCTATAGACAACGACAGAAACGGTCACGATAAGCTGTGTCAGCGCGCAGCGGGCCCAGTAATACGACTTAGATACTTTCTTCTTGTTAACGGTCGATTTGCCCAGCAGTGACTCGATAGCGATGACCACACCGTGATAGAGGCCGTAGAAAAAATATATCCAGCCGAAGCCGTGCCATAGGCCGATCAGCACCATAATCAAGATCGATAAGCCGGCAGCCGTCCATTTGGAGGGGGCCTTTCGCGAGAAAAACATGAAAATATGGTCGCGGAACCAATCGCCGAGCGTAGCATGCCAGTTGCGCCAAAACTGCGTCAAGGTCGGAGAAGTGAAAGGCTTCTTGAAGTTCTCAGGGATGTTATAGCCCATCAAACGGCCGAACCCGATAGCGATGTCCGAGTAACCGGAGAAATCGAAGAAAAGCATAATATAAAACCAGACCATCAAAAAGATCGATTGGTGCGTATGCAGCTCCTGCTGCTGAACATGCTGAAACACATCCGTCATCCAGGTGACGACGACCAGCTTTTTAAATAGCCCGAGAATGATCCGTTTGACGCCGTCCTCCACTTGAGAGGAATTGACCTGATAAGGCTTTTTGGCGTCGGCCATAAAGTCGCGGAATTTCAAGATCGGACCGGAAGTAAAGGTCGGAACGAATAAAATATAGTTGGCGTAATCGACCGCGGAGGCGCGGGCATCCTTCCCGAAGAAATAAGCGAAGTAGTGGGAGTCGATCACTTTCAACACGTTGTAAATAAGCGTAAGGGCGATAACGGCGTCGAACAGCAGGTGGTCCGGGGAATCCATTCCGAGCAACCTAATGCCCGATACAGCGGCTATGTTGAGCGCTATAAGCAGGATGAAGCCGCCCTTGCGCCATTTGCTCGTATAGCAGAGCCATAGGAAGCACAAGTAGTTGGCTGCCGTATAAATAAGGTAGAAGAGAAACAGCTTCTTACTGAACAAGAGCAGGAAGCACAGGTTGAAGGCCAGCAGCAAGTACCGCTTGTTATGCGGCCACCAACGGGTTAACGCCAGAACGACGATCATGCCGATCATAGCAATAATGGCGTTCATATTCATAAAAAACATAGGTGTAATTACTCCTTCGAGCTATTCATAAGGAAAGCCCAAGTCTTAGAACCCTTCGTAAATGAACAGCCCTTTACCGGTAAAGTAAATCAGGACCATGATGAGCATGGCCGTATAGAGGATTACTTCGACGATTTTGCGAGCGAAAGGAGCCATGCGTCAACCTCCTTCGTAAATACCGGAGCGCCTTCCTGGCGGCTCAAGTGAACCAAATCGTGAAAATATTTGCGGTCATACGTCTGCATGACATCAAGCACGGGTACGTTATACGCAGCTAGCTTGCGGTTCACGTCTTCTTTCAGCGCCGGCATGTAGCGGGGGAGCTCGTAGGCTTTGTTCCACGGCATCCAGACGACGCGCAGCTTCAGCTGATGCTCCTTGGCATAGGAGAGAATCCAGTCCATAGCTTGGACATTGTCCTTGAAATCAGCCTGTGACATCCAGCCAAATCGCTGATCGTACTCGACCCACTTTTTCTTGAGCTCGTCATCCGACTTTTGCCCAAAATACAGCTCCTTGTCGATCCAGCGGGGCTGGTAAGCCAAAGGATTCGTCTCGCTGAGCTTCAATGTCTCCGGGTAGGCCGTGCAGCCTTTTAGTTGAGAAGCATCCTGCTTCAATAGCCCTTGATAGAGCGCGCAGGCCAGCTCCTGGCCGGAATCGCGGAAATAATCGCGATACGTGTACACGTAGGGCTGATACCATGGCTTGAACCATTGGTAGGTCGGGTCGGTATCCAGACTATCGATCATCGTATGCACGTCGATACCGATCACCAGCTCGTCCTCTACATGGAACAGCTTCTGTTCGAGCATCGCCTTCAGGTCGGTAGGCTTGCCATAAGAAAGACCGAGCTCAATTAAGCCTGACTTCGACTCGTTCTCGATATAGGCGCCTGTCACGGCGGAGTTGCCGAAGAACACCGGTCCGTGATCCAGTCCGTTATGGTGAAAGAGCGTCTTGGTAAAATCGTTCTTATAAAATCGTCGCGACGTGACCATCGGATCCCACATGCTGATAAGGAAGTCCGATAAGACAAACAAAGCGACGAGGAGCAGCAAAAAGCTGTTTTTGCGCAAAAAAGCGGCTAGTTTCATAAGAGAACCCACATCTTTTTTAGTTGATGAACATCCGATGTAATCGCTCGGAATCTGAATAATAGTAGTAAAAAACACGGCGGCCGTCCCGGAAAGGACAGCGCAGCCGAGTTGCTTTAGGTTGCCCTTTACAGCGACTTTTGCTGCCAGGCGTGATATTGCTCGCGGAATGCGGCAGGCCAATTCGCTTCTTCCAGACCGTATTGAGCGAGGAAAGCAAAAGCCCAGCGCTCGATCCCGAAGCCGACACAGCCGGTCACCGCGTTGCGTTTGCCCATCTTAATGTTAAAGGCCGTACCGAACGTATTGCTGTGGAAGTTGACGGAGCTGCAGGCAATCGACTTCTTAACATGTGGAATCGACAGGCGAAGCTCGTACTTCATTTCTTGGTTACGCTGGAACGATGCTTTCGTTTGGAAATCGTTGGTGAAGAACGGATCGTTGGCGATTTCGAGCATGCTGTCCACGTTCCATTCCACCGCAAGCTCCTTCAAGTATTCAATGGATTGCAGGCGGTGCTCCTTCACGAATTCCGGTTTGCCGACGAAAATAATCTCGCGCATACTGAAGTCAAGCAGACGGCCGAAATCGCTATGGTTGCGGGATTCGAACCGGTGGCATTTGGAAATGGCCGTGACGATGAGTCCGTCGCCTTCCAGCGTTTCATTCTGCAATCCCTCATAGCAGTGGTAGCAGGTCGAAGGGTTCATTGTGAACTTCGGCTTCGGCATAGCAGCGTTCAAGTCCAGAGGACTATCCTCTTTCCAGCCTCCCGCATCACGGATCGATTGGGAGAACGTCTCGATAATGTCGAGATCCTCGCGCAAATGCGTCAGGAAGTGAATATGCTCAGGGAACGAAGTAAAATGATTCGTCTTGTTCAACGTATCGCAATGAATGACCGCCGGATACGACTCTTCCTTCACCCCTGCAAACCGGTTGGCTACTTTGGTAACGAAGGAGTAGTCAAGAAAGCGCATCAAGCTGGAAAACGGCTCGCGGAAAATAAACAAGCCCGGCTCGAGCACTTTAATGATTTTGCGTTCCACCAGCTCGGCAATAATATCGCCCTCGTAAGGGGTATCGACCTTGTGCTCGAACAAAATGTTCTCTTTGAAGCCGAAATCGCCTTGGGAGAAACGGTCGATCAAGCGGCGGACGTGCGCCTCGACGACGTCATTTCCTTTGGGAGATTCATGCGTAATGTAAATATGATCGTTGTCCAGCCGGATATCCCGGATATGCTCGTCGATAAAGGCGGCGGCGTATTTCAGTTGTCCGTGCTGGCTGGAGGCCAGTCCCTCCAGGGATACGACGCATTCCATCATTTGATTACCTCGCAGTCTTTGTTTGAATGAATTCGGCGATTTCTCTCACCGTGTTCATGGAATAAAGCATCAGATCCTGATTCGTAACCTGGATGCCGTAGGTTTTCTCGATGTGGGCAATCAGGGCCGTAGCGCCGATCGAATCGATATAGCCGTAGTCGAATAAGTGAACGTCAACCGTAAAATCGTCATCATCGGATTCGATTTCGTAACGGTTACGAATATGCTCTTCCAGTTGCTGAAGCAGGTCTTGCATGAGGTGTTCCTCCTTTAAAATGTAAATATGACGAGCAGAGTTGTAAAAGCAACTCATGCAAACGCGACAGATTCCCGCAGGGCGTAGGGTAACAAGGCTCTGCGGGAATCTTCTCGTATTAAATAGAACATAGATCCTGTGTAAAGAAAAGCTGCAGTCCTGGTTCTCGTACGTCAGTAACGCACCGTGATCGCCGCCGAAGCGCCGAAATGAGTCACCGTATACGTGTTGGCGGCTTCATCCTTGACGACCTGAAGCTGATCGCCTTCGATGGTGAGCGGCTTCGGACTCCAGAGCTGGATTTGCTGCATACCGCTCGCTTTCAGCTCGAGCGACCATTGTCCCTTCTGCTTGTCAAGCTTGTAAGGTCCGTTGGATCGGAGCAAATGGATGTCCGAGCGGTTCAAATCACCGCCGAATCGCACCTTGGTCCGATCCGGTACCCCTATATACAGCTTGCCATTACGCAGGTCCGACACGTCGGAATCGGTCGAAACCGGGCGGTCGGCATAAGCTTGTCCGCGTTCGACGACTACACCAAGAGTCCCCTTATATTCGGCTGCTTGCACCGGCACTCCGTCCGTAACAGGACGGATGCGGATGGTTGGGGCCGTATGGATGCCGGCTAGCTGCTTCAAATGATCAAAGACGGCATCGATCCATGGACGGTACACGTCTACACGGGTCGTCAGCGCGTTCAATACGGAACGGGCCATTTGAGGCTCCGTCATGAAGTTATAACCGTATTCGTTCCGCATCTGGTCCAAATATTTTACAAACTCGAGGAGTTCCCCAACACGGGTCGGGAAATGATACTCGATATGCTCGAAGTAGTTGATAGGCATGTCCTGATCGATATACGACTGGAACAAATCCTCCGTCGAGTTCGCTCCGATCCGGAGCACCGGCGCCGGCGTGCCAAGCAGCATCGGCGGGTTGGAAGGTTCGTCTGAGCCGTTGTCAGTCATCAGGAACGGCAGCCCCCAATTGTACTGGACGCCTAGGCGCGGCTCGTTCGGTATGTTCGAAGGCCGGAAGCCGAAGTTGTACCAAATGCCCGCGTCTCGTTCATTGTTGAGCGTTTGCGTACGGTCGGGATTGTTAATGCGCCACGTATGCTGATTCGTTCCCGGCATATTCCATGGAATGCCCAGCGTATCGAACGATTTGCGCTGCAGCGCAATCTCTTCCTTCTCCTGCTCGTCGCTCGTGAAGTTATGCACGAAAATATGCGGAAATAGCTCCAGATGATGCTCTTTGTTATATTCGATAAACGCCTTCAGCTGTTCGGCATAAGGGAATTTCGGATCGTCGACGGTCGTCGGGATGCCGAATTCCAGCTGGCCTACGATGAGGTCGTCTTTGCCGTCCTGGTTCAAGTCGTACCATAACGGTACGGAGTTATGCCCTCCCACGAGGGCTTTGTTCCCGAGCTGGTTCGTCGTGGCGCCTTCCAGCACCCCGGAAGGCTTCCACGTGCCGTCGGCCTGCTGCAAGTATACGCGCAGGTCGCCCTCGACATTGCCGACCACGAGGTCCGGTCGGCCGTCCCCGTTCACGTCGCGGATCGACGGCGCGGCGAAAGGCGCAGGCAGCTTGAACAGCAAGCTGCCCGGCTCGAAGGCAACGGGCTCCCCGGCCGTGCCGGAGCCCGAGCCGTCCCCGCGGCCTGCTTCGCGATGGCCGCGGTACAGCGTCACACCGCCACCCGCATCCCCGACCACCAGGTCGGGCACGCCGTCGGCGGTGACGTCGCCCAGAGCCGGGGCCACAGGCGCCTCGGCTCGGATGGGCTTCCCGCCCGCGGTGAGCGGGGCGGGGGCCGTGAAGGCGCCGCCGGCTGCGCCATAAGCGGCGGCCAGCGTGCCGTCGGCCAGGCCGAGGATCAGGTCCGGCCGGCCGTCGGCGTTGAGATCATACGCGGCGACGCTGGCGTATGCATCGGTGTGGAGCGGCTGCCCGTTCGTCAGCCGCAGCGGCTCGCGCTTGCCGAAGGCCGCGGGCGCAGGAACGCCGCCGGGCAGCGATTGCCCGGCATAAGCATCCGCCTGCTGCCCGAGGCCCAGGTAAGCGGCGATCGTGCCGTCGGCCGAGCCCGCGATCAGATCGGGCTTGCCGTCGCCGTTCAAGTCCGCAATAGCCGGATAGGCTCGGTACGGCTTCTGGATCGGATCGCCGAGCGAGCGGTAATCCGGATACAGGGCGAGCTGCACCGGCTTGCCGTCAGCCATGACGCGCGTTCCGCTCGAGTAGAACGAATTCGGCGTCTCCCCGACGAAAGCAGGCTTTTCATTGGTTCCCGTATTCAAGTGAACCGCGACGGTTTCCTGCCAGCGCCCCCAATGGAAGGAGGATCGGACGAGCGTAAACGACGGGACCTGATTGTACTGCTTCAACAGCTCGGCCCATTGAATGCCTTCGCCGTCGCGGATCGCCTCAATCGCTTCAAAGTGATTCTGGTGCGACATGGCGGGCCGTCCGTAGGGCCCGAGCACTTTTTTCACGCTGTACCCGAGCGTCTCCTTGGAGACGAAGGCGGCATACTCGCTGCGGAACAGCGCGCTGCCCGCCGAGAAGGTGAAGTGAAAGTAAGGCTCGAGCGGGAGTTGTCCGCGGTCGAAGTACAGAGCGCCTGGAGTCGGCTTCTTAGCCCGGTTCGTCTCTTCCGCCAGCTTGGCGAAGCCAAGGCTCGCGTCCATACCGCTGCTCATGTCATAGCCGGTAATGTAGAAACGGTTTGGAAGCAAGGCGCCGCTGAAAAAGACAGTGCCCTCCCCATACCGGTTCAAGGCGTACAGAGCCGTGTCGCGCAGCATAACCATCGGCTCGGCCGTAGAAGGAATCATCCCTTTGCCCCACGAAAACTGCTGCAGATCGGACAAGCCGTCGTGATTCAAATAGTTGTCCGTGAATTGGCGGAACAGCTGCTGCATCGCCTGCAAATTCAGCTCGACGTCAGGGTAGACGAACGATTCCGCGCCCGGAGTCTTCGCTTTTGCCGTACTTGCGGCAAAGGATTGGGGCGGCGTAAGATCGACCAATTGCTTCGCGCCGATAAAGGCCAACGGGAAATCCGCGGCCATAGAATTGTCAAGGAACAAATGACCTCCCTGGGACACATAGCTTTGCAGCAGCTCGCGCTGCTTATCCGTCAAAGCTCCATGTAGGGAGGGATCCAAATAAACGGAGGCATATCGTTTCAATTGCCGAAGAGACAGGTTCTCTATGCCTTGCCGTTCCAACTGCAAATTAGCTACTAATGACTGTCGAAGCTGGCCGTATGCCGCCGTATCATAGCTGTCGCCATTCGACACATACATCATGCCGACGGACAGCGGTTTGTCGGAGACGGCCAACCATACGGCAAGCAGTAGCAGGACGCCGATTGCGATTCCTGCAATTCTTGCTTTAGTGACCTTCAATACAATCCCTCAATTATTCTTGGTTGGACTACCTTGCAATTATAGCATAGGATGGCGGGCTTTGTTAACTTTTGTCGGCTGTTCGGCGGCGATCGGGCGCATCGCAAACGCAGAGACCGATTGACATTCCGGCAGGATTACTATATTATCATTATCGATAATGATAATAATGACAAGAGGTGCTGCTGCCATGAACGCTTCTGCCGGTCCGTTATTTCAAGAGGAGGAAGTCCGGAAGATCCGGAGCCGCTTTTTTGCAACGCTTCCATTATATATTATGGTTCCTGCAGCGCTGGCTATCGCTTTTATGTTTGCCGGCGGGCACGCCATCGACTGGAAGGCCTTTGGCCTGGGGGCAGCGGGCTGGATTGCTGCATTGCTGCTTCGCGGACCGATAGCCGCACTCGTCATGAAGCTTCCGCAATCTGCCGCCCAAACTATCATTGTAAGCTCATCTGGAGTGCTGGAGGAGAGTGTCCGCCTGATCCTGTTAGGGCTAACCGCAGCAACCTTATCTGAGGCGCTGTCTATTGGGCAAGGCTGGGCGGCTATCGAGGTGATCTATACGATCATCGCCGGGCTGGTTACGCTCTCACTGCTGGGGAGAACGGACGACAAGGCGAAGCAAGCACAAGCGATGCTCGCGGCACAAGGGACGGCACACCTCCATCCGATATGGGGAGTGGCGGAACGCCTGTTCGCCAGTTTGTTTCACATTGGGGCCACGCTGCTGATTGCGGCAGAGCCTTGGTTAGCCGCGGTGCTCTTTCCTGTGCACAGTCTGCTTAATTTGTCCGTGCTGTGGCTTATGAAGCGGTCTATCCTTCTCGTTGAAGGGCTGATCGCCGTCGTTGGTACGGGGATCATGCTTGCGGGTTGGCTTTTATTTCAATAGAGACTTGCTGCAGATAGTTTGTGCCAGCCTCCGTACCCCGGGCTTATACTATTTTGCGTTCAGTATTCTAAGCGTTTAAATCAGACTTCAGGAATACGAAGGTCGGCAATTTTTCATAGGAGCGTGAAGAAACATTATGGTCAGTACCATCTCCATGGCCGGAATGGTTTTGCAAATCGTTTTTGCAGTGTGTCTCCCTATCGCAGTATGTATTTATTTTCATAAAAGAGAGGCATTTCAATGGAAGCCACTAATGGTCGGCATGGTGATTTTCGTCGTCTTTGCTTTAGTTTTGGAGAAGCTGCTCCATGTGTATATGCTGCAGTTGAATCCGCAGACGGCACAATGGCTGAGCATTCCGTGGCTGTTCGCCGTGTACGGGGCGCTTGCGGCGGGTGTATTTGAGGAGCTGGGACGGTACATCGGCTTCCGGGTCTTCCTTAGGAGGGCGGATCAGCGAAAGGACGGCATCGCCTACGGCATAGGACATGGTGGGATCGAGACGGTTGTCCTTGGAGGCGTTTTTGCTATTCAATCGCTTGTATTTGCCATTATGCTCAATAACGGAACGTTGGAGCCGATGCTTGCAGGGCAAGCTCCGCCCGAGGCGATAGCCCAGCTGAAGTCACAGCTGACGGGTACTCCGTCTTATATGATTGCGCTCGTGATGTGGGAGCGTGGGGTGGCGCTTCTGCTGCAAATTGCTTTATCCTTGGTTGTGCTTCATTCCATTCGGTCGCGCAAGCCGGTTTTTCTGCTGTATGCAATCGTGCTGCATGCTGCGATCAACTTCCTTCCAGCGATGTATCAGGCCAAAGCCGTCAGCATTTGGGTCGCCGAGGCGGTATTGGTTTTGGTTATCCCGGTTATTTGGTACATTTTCCGGAAATCGAAGAGCTGGTGGAGCGCGTAGCCGTGCGGATCTCGCCGGCCGGCTCCTTCTATTTTATAGCCTAGATTTCAGGTTTCTCCGTCATTTCTTTTGCCAGTATGACAAAAACGGTCCAAGATTTCATAGCATGAAGTCTTCCAGTCTTCCTCCGAATCTATTTGCTGCTGCCAAATGCTAGGTTGTTGGCTTTTGGCCCCCCTTTTCTGGTACACTATATAGTTGAAGCATTGCAGTTTATAGTTTAAGAAGCTAGCCAAAAGGAAATAGCATTCGATAACATTCGGAGGAATTTATATATGAAATTGAAAAAATCGGATATCGAGCTGCTGGCGCCCGCGGGCGATTGGGATTGTCTGCGTGCGGCCGTAGCTAATGGCGCGGATGCCGTCTTTTTCGGAGTGGAGAAGTTCAATGCCCGGGCAAGGGCGAACAATTTCCACACGGAAGAGCTGCCGGATATTATGTCCTTTCTTCATTTGTATGGAGTCAAAGGGTTTTTGACCTTTAACATCCTGGTGTTTGAGGACGAGCTGGACGAGGCGAGAAAGCTGATCGAGGCTTGTGTCGACGCCGGAGTCGATGCGGTTATTGTACAGGATCTCGGTCTTGTAAAAATGATTCGCGATATTTCCCCGGATTTCCCGATCCACGGGTCTACGCAAATGACGATCACTTCGCCTGAAGCGGTCGAATTTACGAAGCCGTTCGATATGGAGCGGGTTGTGCTGGGACGGGAAAACAATCTGAAGCAAATCAAACAGATCGGCGATCAGGCGAAGCTTCCAATGGAAGTGTTCGTACACGGGGCTTTGTGCGTCTCCTATTCCGGGCAGTGTCTGACCTCGGAAATGTGGGGAGGGCGCTCGGCCAACCGCGGCGAATGCGCGCAAGCCTGTCGATTGCCGTACGATCTGATGGTCGACGGCGTGCAAAAACCGATGGGCGACATCGCTTATTTGCTGTCACCCAAAGATTTGGCGGCGCTGGAGCTCGTGCCGGAACTGATCGAAGCGGGAGTCACCTCGTTCAAAATCGAAGGACGCCTGAAAAGCCCGGAATATGTAGCGAACGTAGTGAGCAAATATCGCCGTGCGATCGACCGCTATTTCGAAGACGGCAATGCGAAGCCGACGAAGGAAGAGCTGCGGGAGCTGGAGCAAAGCTTCTCGCGCGGCTTCACGTACGGCTTCCTGAAAGGAACGAACAACAAGCAGCTCGTGGAAGGAACGTATCCTAAGAGCCGCGGCGTGTATCTCGGCCGGGTGAAGCAGGTGCTGCGAGACGGCGTCGTGTGCGAGCTGGAAGCGCCGCTGAAGCGCGGCGACGGTATTTGCTTCGATGCGGGAGATCCGACGAAGAAGGAAGAGGGCGGCCGCGTCTATGACATCCGCCGCAAAGGCGTGAAGCTCGAAGGCGAAGCGCCGGGCGGGCTGATCGAGATCGTGCCGGGGCGCAACGACGTGAACCTGAACCGGGTCCGTGTAGGCGACCGGATATGGAAAACGAACGATCCGCATCTCGACAAGCGGCTGCGCCAAACGTTCGAAACGGACAAACCGTATCGCACCTTCCCGGTGTCGATCAAGGTGACGGGCAAGCTTGGCGAGCCTCTGCGCAGCCGCTGGACCGACGAGCTGACGGGGCACACCGTGTCGGTCGAGACCGAGCTGCCGCTCGTCCAGGCGGAGAAGCGCCCGATGGACCGGGCGCTGTTCGAGGAGCAGCTCGGCCGTCTCGGCGGCACGACCTTCGAGCTCGGGGAGCTCGATGTGCAGCTCGACGGCCCGCTTATCGTGCCGATGCGCGAGCTGAACAGCATGCGCCGCCGCGCGGTAGAGCTGCTTGAGGCGGCCCGGCAGCGCCCGCGCCAGTACATCAAGCGCAGCGTCGCCGTGCTGGACGACGCTCCCGCCAAGAGCGAGCCGGCGCAGGCTCCGCGCCTGACAGCGTTGTGCCGCAACCTGGATCAGGTACTTGCGGCGTTGAAGACCGACGTCGACATGGTCTATGCCGACTTCGAGTTCATCAAGCAGTTCCCCGCGGCCGTGGAAGCTGCGCATGCAGCAGGCAAGCGGATTGCGCTTGCCACGCCGAGAATTCATATGCCGGGGGAAACCGGCTATTTCAAGAACATCACGAACCTGCAGCCGGATGCGGTTCTCGTACGCAACACCGGCGCGGTTTACTATTATATGAAGCAGCGCATGGAGAACCCTAACGAGCGCCATCCCGAGCTGATCGGCGATTTCTCGCTGAACATCGCCAACCACAAAACGGCGGCGTTGTTCCTCGATGCGGGCTTGAGCCGGGTAACGCCATCGTACGATCTGAACATCCAGCAGATGGTCGACCTTCTTCAAGTAGCCGATACGTCCAAGCTGGAGGTTGTCATCCATCAGCACTTGCCGATGTTCCATACGGAGCACTGCGTCTACTGCACCTTCATGAGCGAAGGCACGGACTACACGAACTGCG
The DNA here is from genome assembly GCF_022354825.1 of Paenibacillus sp. H1-7. Classification (GTDB taxonomy): domain Bacteria; phylum Bacillota; class Bacilli; order Paenibacillales; family NBRC-103111; genus Paenibacillus_S. The sequence continues at coordinate 8,208,861 of NZ_CP031168.1, read as the reverse complement.
GCCGCCCTTGCGAGGATCATCGGGTGTCGCTTCAAGATCGTGTCGGCATGTCCCATCCGGTGAGGGTCGACGAAGGCTGCCGCAATACGGTATATAATGCCATTGAGCAATCCGGTGCGGAATATGTGAGCAACTTCCTAGAGCTGGGAGTATCGACGTTCCGCGTCGAATTTTTGGAAGAAACCCCGGACAAGGTGCTGGAGGTTATCGATTTGTACCAGCGCGCTCTGCAAGGGCGAATCAGCGGTACGCAAGTATGGAAGACACTGAAAGCGACCAACCAGCTCGGCGTCACGCGGGGCCAATTGGTGAAATAACGAACAAAGCAGCTGAACTAGGGGATTCCTTGGATCAGCTGCTTTTTTTTTGTGCAGCAAAATGTGACTCAACATGGCTCGCCTACGGCGCGGCGATATACGATTTTCTCTTCTCCATATGGAGGAAGTCCGAAGTCCTTGCGGAAAAAGCCGCCTTCATCATTGGAATGATTCTGTCTGTATTGTCAAAAAATAAAGCGAATGCCTCTCAAGAGGCGCCAGAGCTGCGTGATAATGGCCGTGTTTACAAAATTCGACATGGACATTCTAAGCCAAATGTTATACGATACAGCAGGAATTTATTGACCATAGGTTAGGACGGTGTAAGGAGATAGCCATGCAGAATCATACATCAGGAGACAACTCCGGCAAAGGTCACTCCAAAGCGGAACGGTTCAGCTCCACAGGTTTTATTTTGACTGCCATAGGCAGTGCTGTTGGTTTGGGGAATATGTGGAAATTTCCTTATATTACCGGAAAATACGGCGGTGCGGCGTTTTTCTTGCTGTTCATCGTTTGCTTATTGATCGTCGGCCTTCCCGTATTGTTGGCCGAGCTGTCCATCGGCCGCGGGGGAAGAGGCAATCCGGCATCCTCCTTCTTCCGGTTGTCCAACTCGAAAACCTGGGGCGTGCTGGGGTTCATCTCCATTGTGGTCCCGTTTTTGATCTTGTCCTTTTATTCGGTAATTGCCGGATGGACAATTCATTATGCGGTCATCTCGTTTTCCAACGTATTGTATGAGAGCTCCGATTTTACGGAGCACTTCAATTCATTTGCAGCGAGCAACCTCCCCGTAGTTTGGCAAATCGTCGTCATGTTCTTGACTGGCTGGGTAGTGGCCAAAGGAATTTCAGGAGGAATCGAGAAATTTAACAAAATTTTGATTCCAGGGCTTCTCGCACTGCTTGTCATCCTTATGGTACGGGCTTTGACGCTGCCGGGAGGGATGGCCGGTGTCGATTTCTTTCTGAGACCGGATTTCTCGAAGCTGTCGACGGAGTCGGTGCTTGTCGCTTTGGGTCATGCTTTCTTCTCGCTATCCCTCGGGATGGGAACGATGGTTACGTACGGACGTTATGTTGAACGGCAGCAATCGCTTGGCGCGGCATCCCTAGCGGTAGGCGGAGGCGACTTGATCTACGCTCTGATCGCGGGGCTTATCGTATTCCCGACCTCGTTTGCTTTCGGAATCGAGCCTGGACAAGGACCGGGGCTTGTGTTCATGGCGTTGCCGGCTGCGTTTTCCGCGATGCCGCTCGGAAGCTTTTTCGGCGGACTGTTCTTTATTTTGTTGGCCATTGCGGCGTTAACCTCCGCGGTATCGCTCTTGGAAGTACCGGTAGCTTTTGTTATGGATACATGGAAATGGACCCGGAAAAAGGCAACGATATTTACCGCTACGGCATGCGGCCTTATAGGGATTCCGTCCGCTTTGTCGGTAGGCGGCATATTGGGCGGCTACACGATTGCGGGCAAGCCGCTGCTGGATTTTGTGGACTTCGTCTGCTCGAATATTTTACTTCCGATGTGCGGTCTCATTGTCACCTTGTTTGTGGGATATGTATGGAAAAAGGCCGGTGAAGAAGCGGGACTTAGCTCGTTCTGGTTCCGGATCTGGATGTTTGTTATGCGGTATATCGCCCCGGTGCTCGTTGTGCTCATTTTCCTCTACAGCGCTGGAGTGATCGGTTTCAAATAAGGCGGGGATTGTTGACCTGCAATGGAGCAAGCCTATGACATGAACGAATTTTTTCTGTAAAGCGGCATACAGCTTTGTCCGTGATTTGAGCGGTTCGCTGCTGGAACAGGAGGAAATCGGAGCGTGTTAGGGCTTGCTTTTCTTTACCACAATAGAATTTATATGATTCCGAGGTCATCGGATGTAAAAATTCTATTTGGCGATAAAAACAACCTCTTAACGCGGTCGCTCCTCTGTGAAAGGACGTCGATAGACGTTTTTCTCATTCACTTTGCAGTCTTTCCCATGCCGATATCTTCATTATTGTTCTGGTATTAAAACACTCTTCTGTAGAAGATTGCTGAGCATTTATTTGTATGGATGCTTTATTTTGCAAGAGATTTACAAAAGAGAAAGCATTGTGCTAGTATATACATAGATATACGATGCATAGATTTAATAGGTAATAAATCCAATCAATCTTCATTAGGAAATCAGGAGGTGATACTGCGGTGAGTGTCAACAAAGAGCTGTTGAAGGGAAGCACGGGCACAATGATTCTTACTTTGCTGGAGAAGCGCGATCAATACGGCTACGAGCTGATTAAGGAGCTGGAGAGATGCTCTGACGGGACCTTTTCGCTCAAGGAAGGGACGCTGTACCCGATCCTGCACGGAATGGAAGCGGAGCAGTGGGTCGAGGCGTATTGGCGCGAGGCGGATGGACGGAAGCGTAAATATTACCGGCTTACGGACAGCGGCAAAAAGCATCTGCAGGACAAGCTGCAGGAATGGCGGTTATTTCGAAACGCGGTGGACCGCGTGCTGGGGGAGGGACAAGCTTGACATGAAGGACAGGCATCCGTTAATCGACGATTACTTGGCTCACGTATGCTCGAGGGTGAAGGCCAGGGAACTTCATAAGGAGATCAAGCAGGAGATGGAGAGTCATCTCGACGAGCTGCTGGATATGAAGCGGGAGGAAGGCTGGGACGAGGAGACAGCCGCACGCTGGGCTGTGGAGCAGATGGGCGATGCCGATGCCGTAGGTACAGGATTGAACCGGGTGCATAAATCGCGCATTCCATGGGGGCTTGTCGCCTGGGTTGCAGTCCTGCTGGTCATATCGCTGGTAGCTATGTATGCCGTCGAGTTGAGCTATGCGGCGATGCCGCAGCATAGGCTTGCGCAGAATGATTGGTTGCTGCATAAAGCCGTGTTTACAGCAGCCGGTCTTATGGTTATGGGTGCACTAATTATTTTCGATTACCGCAAATTGCTGCACTCCTCATGGCTGCTCTATTGGGGAACGGTAGCTGCATCCGTAGGCGTGCTTTTGTTCGGTCGTCAAGTCAACGGAATGAAAAGCTATCTGTCTTTCGGTGCCGTTACTATAGATTGGATGAACGTCAGTCCGTTTCTATTCATTATTTCAGCCGCGGGCATACTGCACGGTATGGATTCCAGCCGCCGATCGGGTTTGGTGCAGACAGGTTTCTTTGTCGTGGTGCCTGTGTTACTGTACGGCATGGCTCCTTCTATCTCTGCAATGCTCCTGTATATGGCTGCCTACCTTCTGCTGTTGTACTCGGCACGGAAAAGCTGGAAAGCGGTGCTTCTGCAGCCGCTGGTGCTGTTGCTGCCTGCCGCGCTGACGATATTCAGCTCCCGCTATAGTCAAATGCGGCTTGCTGCGTTCTTTCAGCGATATGAAGATCCGCTCGGGGCGGGCTACATGTATGTGCAAATCGACCAAGCGGTTCGTTCCGCCGGGTGGTGGGGGCATGGCTGGGCGTCCGTGAATGCACGGCTTCCGGAAATTCATACGGATACGATTTTTACCTATTTGATCTATAGCTTGGGATGGATCGCCGGCGCTGTCATCGCGACCTGCTTCGTTTTATTTGTAGTTCAGCTCATTCAAATGGGGCTCGAAGTAAGAGACCGTTACGGCAAAATGCTCATAAGCGGTCTGGCGGGAATGTTCGCGTTTCAGTTTATATGGAGTCTGGGCATGTCGGTAGGTATCCTGCCGATATTAGGAGGGATAACGACCCCGTTCGTAAGCTACGGCGGCAGCCATTTGCTAGCGGAGCTCGCAGCCGTCGGCATAATGTTCAGCATTTACCGGCGTAAGGATATGATAAGAGTACGTTTGTAAGTAAAACCGGAAAAGACGGGTGATACGTCTGTGCGCCATAGGCTGCAGGCCGAAGCCGGTCTTTTTTTTCACGATTCGATACGATTTTCTGAAAATCTCAACAAAAATGTACAAAATGAAGCAATTATAAAGATTTTTTGATGAAATTCATATTAACTTAATCGTACTGGTTTCCGATATGTATAGTGGTGACAAGAAAATAGGACATTAGCAGCCTGGTGTTTTCTCGCTCTAACGCATTGCAGCCAATGCACTACATAACACCAACACTTGAAAACGATCCATTTTCTTACTCGTTCTTACTTACAGCATGACCAGGCTTAACAAGAGATGGAAGGAATCTGAGATACATATGATTGATATTCACTCGCACATTCTTCCGGGGGTTGATGACGGGGCGGAGGATATGGAGGAAACGGTTCTCATGGCGCAGGCTGCTGTTGAGGAGGGGATACACACACTCATTGCTACCCCGCATCACGCGAACGGCAAGTATGACAATCCTATGGAAAAAGTTGAGCGGTCCGTTCGAGAAGTGAACCGGGTATTGGAGCAGCAGAACATTCCGCTGACGATCCTGCCGGGTCAGGAGATTCGCTTGTACAGCGATCTGCCGGAAGATCTTCATCAGCAAGTGGCGAGGACGCTCCACTCTTCGCGCTATATATTGATTGAATTTCCGTCACGGGAAATCCCCAAGCAGACGGACGAGCTATTCCATGAGCTGCGTGTGATGGGACTAGTCCCTGTCATTGCTCATCCTGAAAGAAATATGGAAATCGCGCAGGATCCGATGAAGCTGCAACGGATTATTCAGCAAGGCGCCTTGTCTCAAGTGACGACCCATTCGCTGAACGGCTTATTCGGCAAATCGATCCAAAAGCTGTCTTTGGACATGTGCAAGCAGCATCTGGTACATTTCGTATCTTCCGACGCTCATAATATGAGCCATCGCGCTTTCGGGCTGCGGCAAGCTTATGCTTTTATTGGGAATACTTTGGGGGATCAACAGGTTAGGTATTACCAAGCTAATGCAGCCAGGCTCATTGCCAATGAGGACATTTCCGTTCTTCAGCCGGACTGGCGGAAGCGGGCTTGGTGGAGGTTTTGGTAGTCCTTCGGCTGTGGTATGCATATGACATAAATGTATTGACACTGCAGATAAGACCATGGTACTATGTACTGGATTATTTTTCTATATGTGTGTGAAGTTCTCAATATAAACAGGTCTAACGATTCTGTTTATTTTTTGCTATTAAGGACAATTTGGGTATAAAGACCTATAATCGTACTAACTTACTATGACTCTGAGGTGAATTAATGATGGCAATGAAGAAGAAGCTGGCTGTATCTACAGTCGCGGCAAGTATGGTGTTCAGCACATTGGCGGGACTTCCTGTCAGTACGAAAGGACTATTCGAGAAATTAGGCATTCAAGCTGGCATCGCTCAAGCAGCGGCAGCTCCTGGTACAGATACGATTATTAAAGAGTTGAATCAGGTTTCCAGCAATTTGTGGTCCCAAGATGAAAAGGACGCCGTGAGTAATGCCCGCAGCGCCCTGTATGGATTGACGGATGTTGCTCTCGTAAGCGAAATTACGGCTATTTTGGATAAGAAAATTGACGGTTCCGAGGATTACGACCAGTTGACGGATGAAAATATTTTGAAGCTGTTCACCACATTGGGCTTGTTCTTTAATGAGGAAGAAATTAAAAGCGGAAGCAAATTGAGCGATCTGCTTGTACAAAAAGATTTGAAGCCGGTAATTGATCAGCTGGCGAAGCTGAGCGGAGCCAAAGTAACTTTGGAAGTTCAGGATGCCGTAGATTTTGCAGTCGCTGCCGAAGCGGCTTTGAAGGACAGACTTGCTAGTGAGGACTTGGTAGTTCTTTCGACGAATAAGGATGCTATCAAACAAGTCATTAAAGATGCGGCCCAAAAAGTACTGGACAATAAGGGCCTGGACTTCAGCGTCGTATTTAAAAACCTGGAAATTACGTCGGAAGCCGTTTCGGCTGTAGCTCATAAAACGATCGCTGCAGCGGATCCGTCCCGTGAAGCATCTGAGTATATCGCTCTTGCACTGATGCGTGCAGATGCTAACGAGACGTTTGCAAGAACCAATGACTATACTACGAACTCGCAATATCAGAAATATCAATTCACCGTTCTGGGCAAAGCTTTGCCAGGCGCTTCTATTAACTGGACTTCCTCCAACGCCAGCATTTCGGTGCAAAAGGAAGCCGGAAGCATTATTTTGTACTTCAATGGAACCGGTACTGTGAGCACGACAATCGAAGGTAAGCTGGTTGCTCCAGGAACTAACCTGGACGGTAAAGTGTTGGTAAAAGAAGACGTATCCATGAGCTTCACTCGCAGAAGCAATGGCGGCGGCGGTGGAGGCGGCGGCGGTGCTGTTGTAACGAATCCTGGAACTACAGGACAGACTGTTTCCGAAGCGCAATCGGTTATCAACGATTTGAAGAAGCAGCTGCAAAATGCAACCGCCGAGCAGAAACAACAGCTATTGGAGAAAGCTCAAGCGGCAGTGGCTGAAGCTATTGCCAAAATTACGAACATCGACGCTGCATCCTTTGTTACTGTAAACGGTGATAAAGGTACGGTGAAGCTCGACACAGCCAAGCTGGTTCAACAAATTAAAGATATTGCTGCAGAGAGCAAAAAGTTGATCGACGCTTTGAAGGAGCTGGACCCAGCAGCAACAGCACCAAAAGTGGAGCTGACGTTGAACTTTGGCGCGGTAACTGCCAAATCGCTTGAAGTTCCATTGTCTAAAGAGCTGCTAAACGCTGCTAAAGACAACGGTATCGATAAAGTGGCGGTAGCCTTGTCTGGGGTTGCTATCGCAGTTGATCCTAGAACCTTTGGTGCAGATACGTCCTTGTCTATTACCAAGCAAGATGCGACTGCAGCAACGAGCGTGACTCAGCTTCCGGTTGCATCCGGCGTATACGAATTTGAATTTACATCCAACGGCGCGAAGGTAACGAACTTCACCAATCCGGTGGAGCTGCGCTTGGGGGTCAACGATCCTTCCAAGTTCGATGCGGAGAAGCTCGTATTGGCTAAGATCGTAGACGGCAAACTGGAATTCTTCGGCGGCAAATACAACGCGAAGGACAAGCAGGTTCTTGCTAAGAGAAATTCCTTCTCGATGTATACCGTAGTAGAGAATAACGTAGTGTTCAGCGATACGGCATCCGTTAAATCTTGGGCAGGCCGTCAAATCGAAGTAGCGGCAGCCAAAGGCATTTTGGAAGGCCGTGGAGATAAAGAGTTCGTTCCTAATGGAACCGTAACTCGTGCGGAATTTGCCAAAATGATCGTCAAAACGTTCGGACTTGAAGATGCTTCCGCTACGGAAAACTTCAATGACGTAAGCGATAATGACTGGTTCAAGCCGTATGTAGCAGCTGCCGTGAAGAGCGGTCTGGTTAACGGTCGCGAAGCAGGCAAGTTCGATCCGAACGGCAAAATCACGCGTGCGGAAATGGCGACTATCGCAGCAAGAGCGCTGCAATCCGTGAACGGTGTGAAAGCATCTGCGGATGCAGACAGCTTGTTGAAAAACTTCGAAGATGCGAAATCGATTCACGATTCGCTCAAAGCAGGTGTAGCCCTCTCTGTAGGACAAGGCATTATCGTGGGTGAAGAAGGCAACAAATTCAATCCGAATGCCGACTCTACTCGTGCACAAGCGGCAGTAGTCATCTATCGTCTGTTGAATAAGTAAGCATTGAACATATTGTAAACCTCCTCTTGTTTGCGGGGAGGTTTACAGTTTCTTTTTTCGCGTTAGTGCAAAAAATGCCGATTCAACAAGAGATTTGTTGATGCTCGCTGTTTTGTGACGAATGGAGGTCAATAATGGAGCTGGATCTGAAAGATTATATTAAGATCATCAAGAAGAGGATCTGGATAATCATTGCAATAGTATTAGTCAGTACGATAGCAACTGGTGTAGCCAGTTACATTTTTATTAAGCCTGTGTATGAAGCGTCAACCAAGCTTATCGTTAACAAGTCAAATGAGCGCCCTGGCTTGGAGCAGGTGGATATTAACTCCATCAACTTGAACATCCGTTTGATCGATACGTACAAAGAGGTTATCAAGACTCCGCGTATTATGGACAAAGTAGTCAAGGAATACCCCGAGTTCAACCTGTCGTCGGAAGAGCTGATCAAGAAAATCAAAGTAAGCTCGGTCAACAATACGCAGGTCATGACCGTTGTAGTGCAGGACGGTTCTTACGACAAAGCGGCCAATATCGTGAACGCGGTATCGAAAGTGTTTCAACGGGAAATTCCGTCCATTATGAAAGTAGATAACGTATCGCTTCTAAATGAAGCTCAAGCGGACGCTACACCTGTTCCGGTGAAGCCGAATCCGAAGCTTAACGTAGCGATTGCCTTCGTCGTTTCCTTGATGGTAGCGGTGGGCCTATCCTTCCTGATGGAATACCTCGACGACTCGATCAAGTCGGAAGAGGACGTCAAGCATTTCCTAGAGCTGCCGACGCTTGCGATGATCGCACGTATCGAGGCCGAGGATATGATCAATCATAAATCTTCAACATCCCAGCAACGACAGGCAGGTGAGACGACCCGTGTTACCGTCAACCAATAGTCGGCCAATCATAACGCACGACAATCCCAAGTCTCCGATTTCTGAAGCGTATCGCTCGCTTAGAACGAATATCCAGTTTTCTGCGATTGATGAAGAAATTCGTACGATTATGGTTACATCAGCAGGTCCTGGTGAAGGGAAGTCGACGACCATTACGAATTTGGCTGTAGCCTATGCTCAATCCGATAAGAGCGTCGTTCTTATTGATGCCGATCTGCGCAAGCCAACGATGCACCACACATTCAACTTGACGAACCGTTTCGGGCTGACCAATGCTCTCTCCAACAGAGGGATGCTGGCTGAAGTCATCAGGGAGACGAAGGTTCCGAATTTGTCCGTCATTACCTCCGGCCCTATTCCACCGAATCCTTCCGAGATGCTGGCTTCCAGGAGAATGGGTGCTTTGCTGGAGGATTTGAAGGACCAATTCGATATTATTCTGATCGATACTCCACCTGCGTTGGCTGTTACGGATGCGCAGATCGTTGCCTCAAAGTGTGATGGCGTTATTCTTGTCATCGACTCCGGCAAGGTCAAACGCGAGATGGCGATGAAAGCCAAAGCGAATTTGGATTATGTAAAGGCCAGAATACTGGGTGTAGTACTCAACAACATGAACCGCAAAAGCTCGGAATCTTACTATTACTATTATTACGGCACTAAGGAATAAAGAGAGAGAATCAATAACGGGGGATGAACATGGGCCAGGAGAAGCGAATATCGCTTATGATTTTTATTGATGTACTTATCATCTGGATAAGTATTTTCACTTCATATTATATTCGTTTTGACGGACAGATCCCCCCTACCTCCATGCGTCAAGCGATATTGTACCTTGTCTTGTCCACCGTTATTTGCATCTTCGTTATGGGATTTTTCAAGCTGTACAACCGCGTTTGGCAGTATGCCAGCGTAGGTGAGATGGTGGCCATATTCAAGGCCGTTACTATCGGGGTGGTACTATCCTATTTGGCCGTGCATGCTCTGACGTTTCAAAGAGTGCCTTACTCCATCTTGCTCCGCAATTACGAAACGATGCTTCTGCTTATCGGCGGATCCCGGTTTACATGGCGCGTCGTAAGAGACCGGTTGAACAAGCCGGTGAATCTTCACAAGAAGGCGCTGATTATAGGCGCAGGAGATTGCGGTGTTCTTATTGCCAAAGAAATGATCAGCACACCGGATGCGGAACTGTATCCCGTCGCTTTCATTGATGACGATATCAACAAGAGAAATCAGCATATATTCGATCTCCCTGTAGTAGGCTCGCGGTACGATATTGTTGACGTGGTGGAACGATTGGACATTGACGAGATTATCATTGCCATACCATCGCTCAACCGCAGAGGGACATCGGATATTATCGAACTATGCAAGCAAACCAAAGCTAAGATGAAAATTATTCCGAGTATTAATTCGCTGATAGACGGCTCTGTGACCGTGAAGGAAATCCGCGATGTTGAAGTGGAAGACCTGCTCGGCAGAGATCCGATTTGCGTCGATTTGGAAGGAATCGCGAACTATGTGGAACGCAAAACGATTCTGGTTACAGGTGCCGGCGGCTCCATAGGCTCCGAGCTTTGCAGACAGATCGCTCCGTTCCATCCCAAACAGCTGGTGCTGCTAGGGCATGGGGAGAACAGCATTTACTTGATCGAGATGGAAATGAGAAGGAGTTTTCCTGATCTTCATATAGAAACGATCATTGCCGACATTCAGGATCGGGAGCGCATTAACGAAGTATTCGCCAAATACCGTCCTGAGGTTGTGTTCCATGCGGCAGCTCATAAGCACGTTCCTCTTATGGAACGCAATCCTGCGGAAGCAGTGAAAAATAATGTATTCGGCACGAAGAACGTGGCTGAAGCGGCGGATCGCTACAGCTGTGAGCGATTCGTTTTAATTTCTTCGGACAAAGCGGTCAATCCGACCAGCATTATGGGTACAACCAAGCGGATTGCCGAGATGATCATTCAATCGCTGGATAAAACAAGCCGAACCAAATTCGTAGCCGTGCGATTCGGTAACGTACTGGGAAGCCGGGGGAGCGTCATTCCCTACTTCAAGGAGCAGATTGCTAGAGGCGGTCCGGTCACGGTAACCGATAAGGAAATGATTCGTTATTTTATGACCATTCCGGAGGCTGTTCAGCTGGTCATCCAAGCCGGATCTTTCGCCCAAGGCGGCGAGATCTTCATCCTGGATATGGGCGAGCCGGTGCGAATCGTTCAATTGGCGGAGGATTTGATCCGTTTATCGGGGTTTGTACCTTACGAGGACATCCATATTGAGTTCACCGGAATTCGCCCGGGCGAGAAGCTGTATGAAGAGCTCCTTACGGACGAAGAGGGCATAGCCTCGACCAAGCATGACCGAATCTTTATCGGCAAGCCGGTTACGATCAACAAAGCGCAATTGGAGCTTGAAATCAAAGAGCTGGAGAAAGCGCTGCTCGGAGACCGGGTCAAACTGACAGATGAATTGAAGCATATCGTCCCTACATTCTTAAACGTATCTTAGGCTACCAAGACCAATGGACAGGATGGGTGATAATAATGAAGAAGGCACTGTATATTGTTATTTCTCTTGTTGTCATTCTCGTTGTCGGCGGTTACTTGGTCTCCAATTATGCTATTAGTTATGTATTGAAGAATATCGGCAATAGTGAGCTCATAGTTGAAATGAGTAGTGAGAAACAAGTCTATGCTGCAGACGATACCAAGGCTCAAACGAATGCAACTGAGCAACAAAATCATAGGAACACTTCGAACTCAAGCTCATCCTCATCCTCTGGCCAAGCAGATCATGGGGGCGGGCTCGTTGAGCTTGAGATGACTAACGGTTCGAAAGAGTCTTCTACTAAGAATGAGCGGCAACAAGACAGCAAGCCGTCGCAGAACACTGAGAAGCAAGAGTCAGATACAGCACAAGAAACGAAGTATAGCGCTGAAATATCACAAGAGAAAGCCAAGCAAGTGGAGCAGTCCATCACAACGAGGGAAAAAGCTCAAATCTTGACGTTGTTGATCAGTAAGCTTAGTGCGGAAGAGCTTCAGCTCTTTATAAAGATGAGCAGCAATGGCTTATCCGTAGAGGAGAAGAAGGAAGCGAAGAAGATTATTTTGAAGAAGCTAACAGAGGATGAATACAACCAGCTTATTGCTATAGCTGCTAAATATGGGTTGAGTCAGGGGAAGAGTTATAAGGAGTCGCAGAAGGAATGAGTATGAGAAGGGGTTAATCGGATATGAAAGTAAGAAAGGCAATAATACCAGCGGCTGGCCTAGGGACAAGGTTTTTGCCCGCAACTAAAGCAATGCCGAAAGAGATGCTTCCAATCGTTGATAAACCGACAATCCAGTACATAGTCGAAGAAGCAATCGAATCGGGGATTGAAGACATCATTATTGTTACCGGTAAAGGTAAACGAGCAATTGAAGATCACTTCGATAATTCCTTCGAGCTTGAGCAGAATCTATTGGAAAAAGGGAAGTTGGAGCTTCTAAATGAAGTCCAGAAGTCCTCAAAGATGGTCGACATCCATTATATTCGGCAGAAGGAAGCCAAAGGATTAGGGCATGCAGTGTGGTGTGCAAGAAAGTTTATTGGTAATGAACCGTTTGCTGTGCTGTTGGGCGACGATATTGTTCAAGCAGATAAGCCTTGCTTACGACAAATGATTGAGCAATATGATCGTTACAAATCATCAGTAATTGGAGTGCAAACCGTACCTGATGACGAAGTTTCCCGATATGGTATTGTCAGCGGGAATGAAATTGGAGAACGATTGTATAACGTAACTACCTTGGTTGAGAAGCCGCAGAAGGAAGAAGCTCCTTCAAATCTTGCTATAATGGGACGCTACATTCTTAGCCCGAGAATCTTTGATATACTCGATAATCAAACACCTGGGGCCGGTGGAGAGATACAACTCACGGATGCCATTGCTGAGTTGAATCAGCATGAAGCGGTTTATGCCTATGATTTTGAGGGTACACGGTATGACGTTGGTGAGAAATTGGGGTTTATTAAGACGACGATTGAGTTTGCCTTGAGACGTGAGGATTTGAACGGTGAACTGCTAAAGCACCTTGTAGAAGTACTACAAACACATGAAAAATTTAGTAATGCTTAGCTAACGCTGATGAAGGGTGGTCATTAGGGATGTACCCCGTAGTTAAACGTACTGCAGATTTTCTTCTATCCACAATTGCTCTATTATTCTTTTGGCCACTATTAGTAGTTATTGCAGTCTTAGTTAAGTTGGACTCAAAAGGACCAATCTTCTTTAAGCAAAAGCGCGTAGGCAAAAATAAAAAAGAATTTTACATTTTAAAGTTTAGGACGATGAGGACAGATACCCCTAAAGAGATGCCAACGCACATGTTAAAAGATCCTGAAGCATACATAACTAAGGTCGGGAAGTTTCTGAGAAAAACAAGTTTAGATGAGTTGCCCCAAATTATAAACATAATAAAAGGTGAAATGAGTATCGTTGGCCCACGTCCGGCGCTTTGGAATCAAAACGATCTAATTGAAGAGAGAGACCGTTATGGAGCAAATGACATATACCCTGGTCTTACTGGATGGGCACAAATTAATGGTAGAGATGAATTGCCGGAAACAGTTAAAGCACGTTATGACGGGGAATATGTACGGAAGATAAGTTTGACCTTTGATATATATGTATTTATTAAGACTATTTCAGCAGTTCTTAGAAGTGATGGAGTCAAAGAAGGTTCTCAGGATTTGGAGCTATCTAAATGAGAATTTTAATAACAGGTAAAAATGGTTATGTAGGATTAAGTCTTCAACGTTGGCTTAGTCAATGGAATGATAAATATATTATAGATACCATTGATGTTAGAACAGAGGATTGGAAAAATGAAGATTTCTCAAAGTACGATGCCTTATTTCATGCAGCTGCAGTGGTACATAAATATGAAAAGCCTCATATGAAAGACTATTATTACAAAGTAAATAGAGATCTTACTATTGAATTGGCTATGAAGGCTAAGCAGTCTGGCATCAAGCAGTTTATTTTTATGAGTAGCATGTCCGTATACGGTTTAGAGGGGATAGTTAATCAAAAGACTGTCATAGATCAAGAAACTGTCTGTAAGCCCAACAGTGAATATGGAAGAAGTAAACTGGCGGCAGAGTTAGAGTTAAACAAACTTGATGATCCTAGTTTTGGTGTTGCAATTGTAAGAGCACCAATGATCTACGGGCCTGATTGTCCAGGAAATTACGGCAGATTAAAAAAACTAGTATTAAAGACCCCGATTGCTCCATTAATGGATAATCAAAGAAGCATGATTTTTGTAGATAACTTATCCGAGTTTATAAGACTGATATTAGTTTATAATGATAGAGGAATTTTCTTCCCCCAGAACAGGGATTTCGTAAATACTACAGAGTTAATTAAGCTAATAGCTTTAAATAATGCTAGGAAAGTTATTATATCTAAGCTTCTAGGACTTGGAGTTAAACTAATAGGAAGCAAAGTTAATACTCTTAATAAGGTGTTTGGAAATTTGGTGTTTGAGAAACAATTATCAAACTATCGGAATTTTGAATACTGTGTTGCAGATCTTACAAAATCAGTTGAAATTACTGAGATGAAATAGGTGTTCAAGTTGAAAAAAGATGTGCTAATCATGTGCCAATATTTTTATCCAGAATATGTTTCATCCGCTACGCTACCAACTGAGCTTGCTGAGGATTTAGTTAAAAAAGGTTTGTCTGTGGACGTTTTATGTGGTTATCCAAAAGAATATTACCATGGGGATAAAGTACCTTTAAGAGAAGAACTGAATGGATATACCGTTCGTAGAGTGAAGTATACAGAGTTTAATAATAAAACAAAAATAGGCAGGATTATTAATTTCTTTTCTTTTTTTACAGCAATTTTATCAAAAACATTAAGTCTACTTAACTATAGAAGCATACTAGTGTATTCCAACCCTCCCATTCTACCATTGGTACCTTGTCTTATATCTAAAATTACTAAAACTAAGTTTATTTTTGTAGCATTCGATGTGTATCCTGATAATGCATTAATTTTAGGTGCGATTAAAAAGGGTGGGATTATTGAACGCTTGATGCGATACATCAATACTAAAGTATATCAGCACGCTACAAAAATTGTGGCTCTTGGAAGCGAAATGAAGAGTTATATGATTAATACTAACATTGCACCTGATTGTACTAATATTGAAGTAATACCTAATTGGTACAATGACAAAAAGATAGGAAAAACAAGTAAGATTCACAACAAAGAATTTAAAGAGTTAAATGAGAGGTGGCCATTTGTTGTTCTTTACAGTGGCAACATGGGAACAGCACAAGATATGGACACTATACTACAGTGTATTTCTAATCTTAAAAATAGAAATGATGTTTTCTTTTTGTTTACTGGTCATGGAAATAAAGCGGATTACGTTAAACAATATTTTTTGACAAATAATATTAATAACGCAAAAGTTTATGGATTTTTATTAGGCGAAGACTACAACGACGTCCTGAAAATTGCTGATGTATGTCTAGTGAGTCTTGCTGTTGGGATTGAGGGTGTAGGAGTTCCGAGTAAAACATATGGATATTTAGCCGCTGGGAAGCCAGTTATATCTATTATGTCAAGTGAAACGGATATTGCTAAACATTTAGAAACCTTTAGTGCAGGTGGAAATGTGAAGCAAGGGGATAGCACAGGACTAGAGAGATTAGTTCTAAACTATATGGAGAACAAGGAGCATACTAGTGCGCATGGTGTGAATGCGAGAATGGTATTTGAAAAGTTCTATCAGAGAGAAATATGTACGAACATGTACTACAATTTAATAAAAATAATAATAAGTTAATCTAACAATCATGACTGGTGGGTTTAATGTGTTCAGAGATAAAACTTTGTTAATTACCGGAGGAACGGGTTCTTTCGGAAATGCTGTAATGAAAAGATTTTTAGATACAGAGGTTAGAGAGATTCGAATCTTTTCTCGTGATGAAAAGAAACAAGACGATATGAGGAAACTATATAAGCATGATAAGCTCAAGTTTTATTTAGGAGATGTAAGAGATCTTTCAAGTGTTAAAAATGCAATGTATGGAGTAGATTACATATTTCATGCAGCTGCATTAAAACAAGTTCCTTCATGTGAGTTTTTCCCTCTTGAAGCAGTTAAAACAAATGTATTGGGAACTGAGAATGTACTTACAGCAGCGATAGAGCAGGGCGTTCAAAAGGTTATCTGTTTATCTACAGATAAGGCTGCCTACCCAATTAATGCTATGGGTATTTCTAAGGCAATGATGGAAAAAGTATTCATTGCCAAAGCAAAGACGGTATCTTCCGATAAGACGCTAATTTGCGGAACTAGATACGGTAACGTTATGGCTTCACGTGGCTCAGTAATCCCGCTTTTCATTGAGCAAATAAAAAATGGTGTGCCGTTGACAGTAACAGACCCGAATATGACAAGATTTCTTATGAGTCTTGAAGAGGCTGTCGAATTAGTTGTATTTGCTTTTCACAATGCAAATGCTGGGGATCTTATGGTACAAAAAGCTCCAGCATGTACAGTTGGTGACCTTGCCCAAGCAGTAAAAGAGTTATTTAACTCCAATTGTGATATAAAGGTGATAGGAACCCGACATGGAGAAAAACTTTACGAAACTCTTTTGACACGAGAGGAGTACGTAGTGGCAGAAAATTTGGATGGATTCTATAGGGTTCCAGCAGATCAGAGGGATCTAAACTATGACAAGTATTTTGATGAAGGAGATAAAATGCTTACCATGGGAGAGGAATATAATTCCCATAATACCCAGAGATTAGATATAGAACAGGTAAAAAGAAAATTACTGGAGCTTGATTATATTCAAACTGAACTGAAGGGCTGGATAAAGTAATGAAGATACTTGTTACTGGGGCCAGAGGATTTATTGGGAAAAATTTGATTGCTCACCTGAAAAATAAAGGGCCTCATCAGATTTTTGAATTTGGTAGAGAAGATGATGAATCAATTTTAGAAAAATATACACGTGAGTGTGATTTCATATTTCATTTAGCAGGGGTTAACAGACCTAATGATGTGAATGAATTTATTGAAGGTAATTCAGACTTTACTATAAGATTAATAAACTTTTTAAAGTCACATAACAATAAAGCTCCAATACTTTTTACATCCTCCATACAAGCTGAAATTGATAGTCCTTATGGTTGGAGCAAAAAAGCAGGGGAAGACTCATTGTTTAATTATAGTAAGGAAACGGGCGCGAAGGTTCTGGTATATAGATTACCTAATGTTTTCGGAAAATGGTGTAAACCAAATTATAATAGTGTAGTAGCAACATTCTGTCATAATATAGCAAGAAACATGGATATACAGATAAATGATCCAAATACTGAACTTACATTATGCTATATTGATGACGTTTTAACCGAATTTTTAAGAGCTCTAGATGGGAAAGAAACAAGAAACGGAGATTTTGGCTGCGTTTCTGTAACACATAAAATAAAGCTAGGTGAACTTGCGAGTAAGATCTATGCCTACAGTCAAAATAGAAAAACGTTAGTTATGCCCCCTCTTGAAACCAGATTTGATAAGGCTTTATATGGTACTTTTTTATCTTACCTAGAAGAAGATGATTTTTCCTATAAACTTAAGAAAAATGTCGATAATCGTGGATGGTTATCGGAGTTTATAAAGTCTGATTCAATGGGACAGATTTTTATTTCTAAAACTAAACCTGGGGTCACTAGAGGTAATCACTGGCATCATACTAAAGTGGAAAAGTTCCTTGTTATTCAAGGAATAGCTGTTATTAAGTTTAGAAATTTATACAGTGACAAAATTCTTCAGTACATAGTAAGTGGAAAAGAACCAGAGGTTGTAGATATACCTGCAGGGTACACTCATTCAATTACCAATACAGGTGATGAAGACGTTATAACATTATTCTGGGCTAGTGAGATTTTTGATCCTGAAAAGCCTGATACATACTTTTTGGAGGTATAGTACATGGAAAAATTAAAGCTTATGACCATCATAGGTACTCGCCCAGAGATTATTAGGTTGTCTGAGGTTATAAAAGCTTGCGACAGATATTTTAGTCATGTTTTAGTCCATACTGGTCAGAATTGGGATTATTCACTTAACCAAGTATTTTTTGAAGAGTTGGAACTGCGGGAACCAAATTATTATTTAAATTCCGTTGGATCAAATTTGGGTGAGACAATGGGAAATATTATTGCTAAGTCTTATGAGGTAATGGAAAAGGAAAAACCTGATGCACTGCTAATTTTAGGAGATACGAATAGTGCGTTAAGTGCAATATCCGCTAAACGTTTAAAAATACCTATTTTTCATATGGAAGCGGGGAATCGATGCTTCGATCAGAATGTTCCGGAGGAAATTAATAGGAAAATTGTTGATCATATATCTGATATCAATTTACCCTATACTGAACATTCAA
Organism: Paenibacillus sp. H1-7; assembly: GCF_022354825.1. GTDB lineage: Bacteria > Bacillota > Bacilli > Paenibacillales > NBRC-103111 > Paenibacillus_S. The sequence goes on along the minus strand of NZ_CP031168.1, from coordinate 8,190,577 downwards.
GAAGATATTTATTATCTGAAGGCTTTAGAAAAGAGCATATTTTTGTAACGGGATCGCCATTGACCGAAGTGCTAAAAAAGAATATGGAAAAAATATCGAATAGCAAAATCCTTGAAAGACTTGATTTGCAATCCGGTAAATATATACTAGTTTCAGCTCATAGAGAAGAAAATATAGATAATGAAAAAAACTTTTTTTCACTAATGACAGCATTAAATAACATTGCAGAAATATATCAATTACCAATTATCTACTCCACTCATCCTAGAAGCTGGAATAAGATTGAACAGAGAAAATTTAAATTTCATGAGCTAATAAAACAATTAAAACCATTTGGCTTTTTTGATTATAACAAACTTCAATTGAATTCATATTGTACACTATCAGACAGTGGTACATTATCTGAAGAATCAGCTGTTTTGAATTTTCCAGCTGTTCTACTAAGGACATCAACTGAGCGCCCTGAGGTATTGGATAAAGGGAGTATCATTATAGGTGGAATTATGGATAAAACCATAGTTAAAGCTATTAGTTTATGTCGTTCAATGTGGGAAGATAGTGAGGCAAATGATATTGCTATAGACTACAGAGATATTAATGTATCTAATAAGGTTGTAAAGATAATACAGAGCTATACTGGGATTGTTAATGAAAATGTATGGAGAAAATCGAATGATTAACGGGCAAAAGACAATAGTACAAATAAATGTTACGCCTAACGGAAGTACTGGTAAAATAATGTATGCTCTCCAAGAAAATGCGATAAAAAGTGGATATAGAGCCATCTCGGCCTATGGAAGAGGTGTTTCACAGCCGGATCCAAGTATAAAGAGAATAGGCAGAAATATTGACACATACATGCATGTTGGCTTAACGCGGCTATTTGACAGACATGGATTTGGCTCAAAAAGGGCTACGGATAGATTTCTTGCTGATTTAGATAAAATAAACCCCGATATTATTCATCTTCATAATATACATGGTTACTATCTTAACATTAAGAGTTTATTTGGTTACATTAAATCAAAAAATATACCTGTTGTTTGGACATTGCATGATTGTTGGGCGTTTACTGGACATTGTGCATATTTTGATTTTGCGAACTGTAAGAAGTGGGAAACAATTTGTGAAAAGTGCCCTCAAAAAAAGACTTACCCAAGTTCTCTACTACTGGACAATTCAAAAGAGGCATATTCGAAGAAAAAAGCATTATTTAGTAATGTAAAGAACTTGACTATAGTTACACCATCAATTTGGCTTGAAAAACTAGTTAAAAAATCATTTCTAAAAGATTATCCCGTAGAAGTTATAAGTAATGGGATAGATCTTAATTTATTTAAACCTACAGTAAGTCAGAACATAAAAAATAAGCTGGGTATATCCGATAAACAATTTGTGATACTTGGGGTAGCGGCAAATTTTAAAGAAGAACGTAAGGGGATTAATTACTTTCTAGAAATTGCAAGAAAACTTGATACTAATTTTACAATTGTGTTGGTTGGCGTTACCAGAGAACAACAATCAAACATGCCTCAAAATGTAATTGGTCTTAGAAGAACTGAGAACATTAACGAATTGATTGACTTATATTCCATGGCTGATGTTTTTTTGAACCCAACACTAGAGGATAACTTTCCAACTGTCAATCTTGAAGCAATGGCGTGTGGGACACCAGTAATCGCATTTGATACTGGTGGTGTTAAAGAACAGATTCAAGAAGACTGTGGAGAGATAATTCCTAAAGGGGATACTAAAAGGATGATAGAGTCTATCATAAGAATAAAGTCGGTTGGTGCTGCGAATTATAGCAATGCATGCATTACAAGAGTAAAAATAAACTACCAACAACATGATAGATTTTTAGAGTATATAAATTTATATAATAAGATTCTGGAAAGCTAAAATTCAAAAAAATATTTTACCATTTATAATAAAGTTAGGAAAGGCTACAAAGTGCGATCAATATACGGGCGATTTGTAAAAAGATACTTTGTTGTTTGTTCATTATTATTATTTATATTAACTTATGTAAACAATATATTGCAAAATTATGTTGTAATGGATTTCTTTGTAGTTGCCTCTTATTTAGTAATTGGGTTATTGAGCATTTATAACATTGTCTCATCACTAAAGTATGAATTTAGTTTGTATAAGATTCATGGGTACTTTTTTTTGATATTCATGTTCTTGGCACCCTTATATCAGTATTCAATTCAATCCTTTCCGTGGGGAGGGATAATGGAAGATGAATTAATAATAAAAGTAAATATATTAATAATATGTTGGCAATTTATTTATATTATTTCATATTTATTAACTAGTAAGGTGAAGCATGAAGGAGTGTCCTTACCTGTTAATAACATGGTTATATTAGTTGGTTTTCTTTTTACAATAGTATCTTCGGTTATAACAGTTATTACTGTGGGTGGAATAAGTAATTTATTTTCGAGAGTAGATACATATCAAATGGTCAATCAAACTGAAACTCTTTTTTTATCTAAATCCGTAAGACCAATACCTATTATATATTTAGGGTATCTCTATACATTGATAAGTAATTGTGATAAAAAAAATGAAAAGATGCTCCGTGTTTTATTCTATTTAGTATTAATCATTGGAATTGCAACTAATTTCCCAACCGCTGTATCAAGATATCATGCAGCAGCAGTTTACATCGGGATAATTTTAATTTTTATTAAAAGAAAGCTGTCATTTGATATTTTATTTCTTACGGGGTTTATTTTTGTATTTCCAACATTGGAATTATTTCGGCACTCTTCACTAATGGAGGTTTTAGATAACTTTAGTTGGCAAATAATTGATTTCTCAACAGCTCATTTTGATGCTTACTCAATGATATTACGTGTAGTGATATATATTTCTAATGAAGGAATTACATATGGTAAGCAGTTGTTGGGCGCAATATTATTCTTTGTTCCTAGGACAATGTGGCCATCAAAACCAGTAGGAACTGGAATGTTCGTAGGTGAATCATTGGGGCTACCATTTTTAAATATTTCAGCTCCAATAGTTTCTGAAGGGATTATTAATTTTGGTTTGATTGCAACTTTTTGGGTTCCTGTGTTTATTGGTTATTTTACTAAAAAAATCGATTCTAGGTATTGGCTGTTTAGTAGCACTGCTAGATACATTAATGTTTACTATGTGTTTTTAATTGGCTTTTTCTTTTTTATACTGCGAGGAGATTTTTTAAGTAGTTACTCATACACTGTTGCGTTCCTTTTCCCACTAGTAGTATTGTTCGTTTTTTCAAAGGTAAAGAGTCTAAAATAATAACAATAAATGTAGCTAATAATTCTACTTGCAGTTGGGGAGAGGGAGTAATATTAAGCAAATATCTCTGAAAAGAAATGTTTATTGGGCTTTTTTTGGTAATGCAATTTATGCTGCAACCCAATGGTTATTATTAATATTTATGACAAAAATAGGAAATATTGAGATGGTTGGTACTTATTCATTTGCACTAGCTTTTACTACTCCAATAATTTTGTTCTTAAGTTTTCAATTAAGAAATGTTTACTTAACCACTAATGAGTATAAATTTAATGAATTCCTTTTTACAAGAGTAGTCTCTATGATTTTTGGGTCTGTGCTGATATTTTTGTTAGCAAAATATTTGAGCTATGAACAAAATATACTAATCATTATAATGCTTATAACATTTAGTAAATGCATTGAATGTATAAGTGATATTTATCATGGATTACTACAAAAAAGCGAGAGAATGGATGTTATATCCGTTTCAAAATGCTTAAAAGGTATTATTGGATTGGTATTTTTTGGAATAACATTATATATAAGTAATAGTCTAATTTTAGGTACGGCTATTATGTCTCTAATATGGGTAATAATTTTGGTAGCTTATGATATTCCAAAAGCTAATTCTAAAGTTAAGGAAGAATTTCTAAGGTTTTCTTTTCAGAGAGTGAAAAGAATAGTACTAATCTCTTATCCTCTTGGAATTGTCACTACTCTGGATGCTCTAAATGCAAATATCCCTAGGTACTTTATTCAGAATTTGAGTGGTCAAGATGAATTAGGGTATTATTCAGGAATTGTGTATTTGATGGTTGTCGGAAGCACAGTTATTGCTGCAGTAGGGCAGGCATTGGCACCACGTTTATCGGTTTATTTCAATAATGATGCTGAGAAATTCAAGGCTTTTTGCAAGCGTATTGTTATTATAGGTTCTATTTTTGGAGTAATATTCCTCTGTTTATCTATAACTTTTGGAAAGATCCTTTTGAAGATTGTATATACCGAAGATTTTCTGAAATATTATGATGTATATATTTGGATAATGGTTACTTCTTCAATTTGGTATATAGCATCTTTATTAACTTATATCATTACGGCAGCCAAGTTTTTTAAGATACAAGTACCACTATTTTTACTAATGCTATTATGTACTTTTATCTGTAGTATACTGCTCATTCCTAAATATGGAGTCATAGGTGCTGCGTGGTCATTCTGCGCAGGCAATGTCTTGCGCCTTATTGGTAGTGTTTTGGTAACTAATAATATTTTGTTAAATATCACTAGGAATTCACCCCACAAGCAAACTAGTTTTTAGGATTAATAGTGAGTCTATTAATCATTTTTTACTGACTACATTCAGCGATTAGACTATGAGTTATAACTCAGTGCTCCTAAAACAGATATGTTTTAGTATTTTATTATGAGTAAACAGTTTATTTATCAAAACGATAAAATATTGAATCGCTGATTTTTAGATTATTACAATGAGGTGCTAAAAATGAGTGATCAAGTATTGTCAAATAACTTATTGCGCAAATTACAATTAAAAGGATTAGACATATTAAAACAAATTGATAAGCTTTGTAAAGATAATAATATAAAATACTCACTTATTGGTGGAAGTGCTATCGGAGCAATAGTACATAAGGGGTGTATCCCTTGGGACGATGACATTGACATTATAATGGACAGGGAGAATTTTGAAAAATTTAAGGCAGTATGTAAAAAAGAATTGCCTAGTAATCTAACTTATCATGATTATCACACAGATCATAGTCTCAATGTTTTGATAGCTAAAATAGTTGATAATACGACAACATGTATATCAACTAATCAGTATGGTCATGAGAGAATTGATGGAGTATATATTGATATTTCAGTCTTCGATACTGTGCCAAAATCAAGATTTCAACGCCTGCTACAGTATTTTTTTTCTAACTTGGCATTACTGTATGTAAATAGAGCAGCACCAGAAAATCAAGGTTTATTAATAAAAAAAATATGTAGGATGATACTGCTTTTCACTCCAAAAAAATATTATTATCCTGTTATATCATTTTGCGAGGCCCAAATTGTTAAATACTGTAAACATAAAGAGGGTTTTTTGGCGGAAATGTTGTTTTTCAGATTAAACAAATTGTATTTTCCCATTAATCTGATGAAAGAGTTTGTTGCAGTAGAGTTTGAAGGATGCAAGTTTCCTATTATAAAAAACTATCATGATTATTTACTCAGAAGGTATGCTAGGGATTATACGATTTTACCGCCTGAAGAAGAAAGAAAACCACACCATAATATTAAGTATCTAAATTTAAATAAAGGTTATGGAGATTATAAAGAAGAGTCATTATTATCGAAATTATCGAAGAACAACTGAAGTTAAGATATTCACGATTATTAGAAAAATGGGGCATGTCAGCATGATCCAACTAAAAAACATCTCAAAAGAACTAACCGAAGTGGGATCCAGAGTCTCAATCCTGCAGAATATAAACCTCACCATCACCAAGGGCGAGTACATATCCATCATGGGTCCGTCGGGATCCGGCAAGTCTACACTAATGAATATACTGGGCACATTAGATACGCCTACCACAGGAGAGTATTCGTTTGAAGGAACAGATATCAGCCGGCTTCGGGGCAGTAAATTAGCAGACTTCCGGAACCGGAGGCTAGGGTTCGTGTTCCAGTCGTACATGCTGATTCCACGTCTGAGCGTACGAGATAACGTGGAGCTGCCGCTTCTCTACACGACCAAGAGTCGTAAAGAGAGAGAAAAGAGAATCCACATGGCTTTGGAGCAAGTAGGCATGCTGCATAAAGCAAAGGAACCGACGATGAACTTGTCCGGCGGGCAAAAGCAGAAGATCGCCATAGCCCGTGCGATTATTAACGATCCGGATCTGCTGCTGGCGGATGAGCCGAGCGGGAATTTGGATGTGCACTCGAAGGATGACATTTTGCAAATCTTCCAAACACTGAATGATAGCGGAAAGACGATCGTCCTTGTTACGCATGACCGGGAAGTGGCGCTGACGGCCCAACGGATGTTGACTTTACGGAATGGTACCTGGGCGGAACCGGCGGCGGAGGTGGTGGCAAAAGCATGAGATTGCTGCGAGTATTCATCGTATCGCTAAGAGGCTTATGGAGCTACCCGGTGCGAACATGGCTGGCAGTCCTCGGGATAGCTATTAGTACGCTGCTGGTCGTGTTTTTGCTGTCGGTGTTGTATAACTTCAAGATCAGCCTTGTCGGTCAAGTACAGAGCGTCGGTATGCAGCAGATTGCAGTGGTTCCAGGGAAACTGCTGAACAGCGGCAAAAACATTAGCCAGACGAACTTGTCCAGTCTGCTATCGTTCACCTCAGTGGCGAGCACTCTCACTTACAAGGACGCCATGGATGTGAAGCAGCAAATTCCGGAGATTGTACAAGCGGCGCCACAGATCGAGACCATTACTTCTATGCGAACGGCTACGAAAAGCGTGGAAACGATGTATACCGGAACGACGCCGGATTATGCCGATGTGTTCTCCATGGAGCTGGAAGAAGGACGGTTCTTTACAGAGCAGGAGGCAGCAGACGGAACGCCGGTCATTGTGCTCGGACAATCGGTGAAGCAGCTTCTTTTTGAAGATCAAAGCGCACTCGACCAGAAGGTGAAAATTAAAGGGATCGATTTCACCATCATTGGTGTTTTGAAGGAAAAGCAGTTGATTGGCTTTAATTTCGATGAGCGGGCGTATACAAGCTACCAGATGGTCGCAGAAACGGCGAATTTGCAAAATGCGTCGATGATCTTTTTCAAGGCTCAGTCTCCTGAAGGGTTGGAAGCGGTGAGGCAGAAAATCGCCAAGGTGATTGTAAATAACCATGGTGGGGTACAAGATTTCGGCTTAATGGCGCCGGAAGGAGCGCTTCACGTCATTGATACGATTACCGATCTTGTAACTGCGATTGCGGTGGGGATTACCGGCATTTCTTTTCTGGTCGGTGGACTGGGGATTATGAATGTGATGCTTTTGACGGTCAAAGAGCGTACCAGAGAAATCGGCATTCGCAAGACGGTAGGCGCTCAGTGGTGGGACATTTTGCTGCAGTTTCTGGTTGAGGCTATGTACATCAGCGTGATGGGCTGTGTCATTGGGCTCGCCGGAGCGTACGGGCTGCTTATTACACTCCATCGGATATTCCCGGTGCTATCGGCACATTTTCCATGGGAGATCGTTGCTGGTTGCCTGTTATTTTCGGTAGTGCTGGGACTGTTGTTCGGTATAACTCCAGCCGCGAAAGCTTTGCGGATTAAGCCTATCGATGCTTTGCGGTATGAATAGACGGAGGATATAAGTATGAAGAAATGGATTGCGGGAGCGATGCTGGCAAGTCTAGTTGTCTCGGTTGGATGCAGCAAATCCTCGCCGCCTGCAGCGGCACAGGAACCTCCCGTTGCTACGACAATTGTGACGCCGCAGCCTTCCAAACAGCCGGACACGGGTAGTAAAGATTCGGATTCGAAGAATCCAACATCCGACTCGAAGGTGGACGATAAGCAAGCTACGCCAACCTCGTCGCCCGATCCTGTTAAGGAAGAGAAGGAAGATCCTAAGCAAGCGAGTGCTGATAAGGAGCCAGAGAAAGGGAGCAAGGCGCAAGGGTCACCAGCCACTCCCCCCCAAGATGGGAAGGTCTCATCTGAGCAGCAACCTAACCAGCAGTCGGAACAGCAGGTAAAGCCAAGTGAAGATGCTCCTTCCAATACCGGTAACTCTGACGAGAAGCTGAAGGAAGTGGTCAAAAAATATGAGGACCAGCTCGTACAGCTGAAAGCCGCGAATCTGCAAAAGCTTAATGGCTTGTATGATCAAGTGGTGGCTGCAAGTAAAAATGGAGGATCCCCGAGCGAGATTGGCAATAAGTTTGCTCAGCAGGCCGCTGCCATGCAAGAGGAGTCGCAAGCACAAGTGAACCAGGTGCTGCTTCAGCTCAAAAACGAGCTTACCGCGCTGCAGCTGGCGACGGATAGTGTCAATCAGCTGCGTTCGGCTTACTATTCGGAAGTTAGCAAGGCCGAGCAGCAGTTTACGGACAAGCTTAGAAGCAGTCTTGGTAAATGAAAAAGATACCCGAAGGTATCCCTGTTCTAAGTTAACGTAATCCTCTTTTGCGGTACTGCTTGTCTTTCCAGTAGCTAAGACCTATGAGCAAGATAATGATGAAGGAAATGAGAAGACTGTCCACGATCATGAACACCGCTCCTTCAGCCAAATTTCGACAGAGAGCGATTTCAAAAAATTGATAGCTGCCATTTGACTCATATTCACGTTCTCCTTTTCTTTGTTTACACATAAGAAATCGGACGAAGGCCGTTATTCGGTAGCTGGCTGGCATATCGGTAGACGATGAAGCCCCTGTAGCTTTGCGTCCTCACTTTTCAATGAGTTTGCCATTATCGTACGAACTAATGTGAATAGGGTCATTATAGCAAATCTATATGATTTTCTACAAGATATAGTAGTAGAAAGGATCTATCAAAATGCCGATATTAGTTAATAAGTACTATAGTTTAAATGACATGGTGACTTATAGCAACTAAGTTATAGGTAGAGAAAGCAGGTGAAGAAGATAAGCCAATTGTTAATCTAGCACCACAATTAGAATTATAGAATGCGTTTTAAAGGCTTGCGGGATCTCTTGATGTACCAGTGTTTATCTTCGTTGGAGTGGAGCAGCTGAATACCGAATAGTTCCAATGGAGTCCAAATTCGTTTTACATTAATTAGCGGCATATGTAAATAGACCTCCTAATGAATAATAGAATAGGAAATAAGTACTACTAAATTTAATATACCATAATAGAAATGCTAATAGTTGGAATAAAACCATTTATAAAGGAGATTTTAGAATGTTAAAACAATGGAAATTATGGTCTGTTTCTTCGATGCTTTTACTGGGATTGGCGGGTCCTGCCTATGCTGAACAAACTCCGACCGCAATTGACGTATATTATGCGCCTTTGCAGTTCGTTTTTGATAGTAACGTCTTTGCTCCGCCGGAAGGTCAGCAAGGATTTATTTATGAAGGAAGCACTTATGTTCCTCTTCGTTTTATTTCTTACTCTTTGAACAAAGCGGTGCGTTGGGATGCCAATACATACACGGTAACGGTGGAAGAGCCGAAAGCGGCCGATCTGACGGAGATTAAAGAATATAACATGAACACCCAAGTGCGCGGGGACGCCGCAAAAGAGAAGGTCGATGCAGCCAATTTGAAGCCGACTTCGATCAGCGCGTACAAAGAGAAAGTGAACTATGTGTTTGACGGCAAAACAAAGGAAATCGGCGCAGAGCTGCCGGGCTTCATCTATAAGGATTCGCTGTATGTTCCTCTTCGCTTCTTCTCGGAGTCGATCGGCAAAACGATTGAGTGGAATCCGGAAACCTACACGGTAACGAGCAAAACGCAAGAAGCGGCTAAGCCGGAAGCTCCTAAAGAAGAAACGAAGCAGCCGGAGCAGCCAAAAACGGAAACTCCGGTAACGACACCACCTGTTGCAGGAGGCGGTTCCGGCGGCAGTGGAGGAGGCGGAGGCAGCTCCAAAAACGCAGCGGCGGCGCAAGCCAAAGCAGAGGAAAAGCTTAAGGCATTGGAAAATAGCTGCCGCAGTGCGCTTCAGCCGCTGGCAGATCAATATGCCGATGCAGATGAAGAAACAAAAAAGCAACTTAAAGCACAAGGGGCAGCTAAAGTAATAGAATGTGAATTGCAGTTCGGCAGAATTATTAGCGAAGCACGGGGCCAAGGGGTAAGCGAGGATATTCTTAGCAGCTACAGAATCAAGTTCGAGCAAGTGCAAGAGGAAGCTAAGCAAGAGCTGTTAAAGAAATTCGGCAAATAATCTAAGAAGAGCGGATCGTAAGGACTCTCTGCATGTATTTTGCAGGGAGTCTTTTTTTTCATAATAGAATTTTTATATACCGAGGACATCGGATGCAAATTTCTAGTTGGCGAAAAAATACCTTTGCTTAGAAAAGCCAGTTTTGCTAAACAAAAACTCAATGGCTGCTCATCTTTGAAAGGATCTCGCTAGAAGTTTTCTCACTGCATCATTTGAGATTTGATCAAGCGATCAAGCACAACGAAAAACGTGTCTTTTGACGATAAAGGCATCCGCGGCACGAGGTCGTTCCTCTTAGGAATAAGTCGATAACCTCTTTTCTCATGATCACCCATCCAGAAAAACCTCAGGTTTCTAAAGAGATCTTTAGATATTTACACCTCGTTCACATTTTAGACACAAATTTTTAATCTAATTTTCAGATTTGTTTAAGCTGGTATTATTGTTTCATTTGTATATTGTTGGAGGTTAAGCAACTTTGTTTATGGAAATGGCTTAAGTAGGCGAACAATTCGTTTCGAATGGAGGGTTACATGCGTGCTTGAGGTAAAGCAGGTAAGTAAACTGTACGAAAACCAAAGAGGGGTACACAATATCGATTTTTCCATGAGCCGCGGCGAAATCGTAGGATTTCTGGGGCCGAACGGAGCAGGAAAAACGACCACGATGCGGATGATTACCGGTTATTTGAATCCGACGGTCGGATCGATCACGATCGACGGGCTGTCGATGAGTAACCATCCGAAGAAGGCGCGGCAAAAGATCGGCTATTTGCCGGAAACGCCGCCGCTGTATCCGGAAATGACGGTACAAGGGTATTTGGAATTTATCGCCGATTTGCGCGGCATTCCGGGCAAGGACAAGAAGCGCCGGATCGGAGAGGTGATCGAGCGGCTCGGCCTGCAGGGGCGGGAGCGGCAAATTATCCGCGGGCTGTCCAAAGGCTACAAGCAGCGGATGGGTCTCGCACAGGCGATCATCCACAATCCGGATCTGCTGGTCCTGGACGAGCCTACTTCGGGTCTCGATCCGAAGCAGATCATTGAAATCCGCCAGCTCATCCGCGAGCTGGGCGAGAACCACACCGTGCTGCTGAGCACGCACATTTTGCCCGAGATCAATACGCTCTGCAACCGCGTATTGATCATCAACCAAGGGCGCATCGTGATGGACGGCCATCCCGATCAGCTGGCGAATTCGCTGGGCGAGCGATTCGAGGTATCGCTCGAGATCAAGGGGCCGCGCCAGGCCGTTCTGGCCGAGCTGCGCGGCTTGCCCCACATCGCCAGCGTACAGCCGCTGGCGGCGGACGCTTCCGCTGCCGGCACGGCAGCAGCGGCAACCACCCCGGCTGCGCCCGAGCAGCAGCCGGAGCAGGACGCGCCTGAGCAAGGCGCAGGCGCGGAAGCCGCCACGGTCGCGGACGAGCCGACCGTGAAGGTGCTCGTGTCCGCGAAGGATAACGCGGACATTCGCGAAGAGATCTTCTACCGCATGGCGGAGCGGCGGTATCCGATTCTCGCCATGAAGCGGGAGAGCTTGAGTCTCGAGGACATCTTCCTCAAGCTGACGACCAATGAAGCGGTCGAGACGTCCGATGACGAAGACGATAACGAATCCACCAAGGCGGAGGTGACGCCGAATGCGTAGAATGTGGGCCGTTTGCAAGAAAGAGCTGCAAATGTATTTTTACTCGCCGACCTCTTATGCGGCATTCGCCTTCTTTTTCCTGATCGTCGGTTATATGTTCAGCTCCAACTTTTTATATTCCGGCATGATTGATGTTCGCATGGTGACGAGCCCGGTCAGCTTTTTGTATGTTATCATCATTCCGTTTCTAACGATGCGCTTGGTATCGGACGAGCTGCGACAAGGGACGGATGAGCTGCTGCTCACCTCCCCTATCAGCATCACGGAAGTGGTAATAGGCAAATATTTGGCGGCATTGGTCGTTCAATTGCTGCTCGTAGGCGGCTGCTTGCTGTATCCGCTTATCATGAGCTCTTATGGCACACTGGATCAGCCGGTCTTGTGGCTGTCGTTCCTCAGCGTCTTTTTGGTCGGGGCTGCGATGATGGCGGTAGGCTTGTTCGCTTCATCCCTGTCCGCGCACCAGATGGTATCGGGGATTCTGGGCATTGTCATCCTGCTGTTCCTGTGGACGATTGATTGGCTAGGCGATTCGGTAGGGGGCAAGATCAAGGATTACATCGGTCTGTTCTCCATCATGAACCGGGGCAACAATCTGCAAAAAGGCGTGCTGAACTTTGCCGATGTGCTGTTCTACGTCACGCTGGCCATCGTATTTATCGTGTTAAGCATTCAAGTGCTGGAAAGAAAACGTTGGAGATAACCGGCTTTGCATAGGACTTAAGTGATGAAAATGCAAAGCGAGAAGGGGGAAAAGCAATTGAACAAGTGGATTCGCGGTACGAATGCGGTCGTGCTGTCGCTTGCGGTGATCGGCATTTTTATCGTATTGACGATATTTCTCAACTCAACGAAAAGCTTGCAGGTCGATTTGACGCAAAACAAGCAGTTCACGCTGTCGGAACAAACGCTGCAGACGTTGAAAACGCTGGATAAAGACGTCCATTTGATGGCGTTTACCAGCTCCCAGACTCCGGAAGTGATGAATCGCGAGATTGTCGATATCGTTCAGGAATATAAGAAGCGCAACAGCAAAATCGTATTCGATCAATACAATATCGAAAGCCAGCCGGAAATTGCTGCGAAATATGAGATCGATCCGGCCGGTACGCTGGTGGTGGAGAGCGGAACGCAGAAGAAGACGTTATATTTCTACGACATGTTCCAATCGACATCGGAAACCGATTATCAATTCAACGGGGAGCAGAAGCTCACCCAGGCTTTAATTAATTTGAATGTGAAGGACAAAACGAAAGTGTACTTCCTGTCCGGCCACAATGAAACGCCGCTCAATCAAATGACGCTATGGAGAACCGGCTTGGAAGAGCAAAATTACGAAGTCGGTGAGCTGAACCTGCTGCGCGAAGGCAAAATCCCGGATGACGCTCAAGCGTTGTTCATTATCGGGGCGCAATCCGACCTAAGCGACGCGGAAATGACGTTGATGAAGGAATATTTGAACGGCAAAGGAAAGCTGTACGTTGCACTGAATTATAGCGAACAAATGGCTAAATGGAAAAATATCGACGCCCTGCTCGGCCTCTATGGCATTAAAGAGAATAAGGCGATTGCAATCGATCCGAAAAACAGCCGCTTGGTCAGCCCGTTGACGATTATTCCGGAGTACGGCTTCCATGATATTACGAGCAAGCTGCAGAATTCCAACCTGCTCATGTCCATGACTCTTGCTATTGCGCTCGACGCACAGCCTGTAGCCGATTACCCGTCGACGATGATTCTGAAAACGACGGATCAAGCCTACGGCGAGACGAATCTCGAGCAATTGGCCAAAGGCGGCACGACCAAGGAAGATTCGGACATTAAAGGCCCTCTGAATCTCGGCTATGTGGTCGAGACGAAAGACAAGAAGCCGAAAGCCGTTGTGCTCGGCGGCTCTACATTCCTGCGGGACGATGTGATCGGGCTGCAGGGCAACCGCGACTTCGCTCTGAACAGCGTAGGCTGGCTGCAGGAGCAAAAAGATCAAGTGACGATTCGACCTCGTGAAAATCAAATGCAGCGTGCAATGGTTACAGGCGGTCAGGCTCAATGGATTTTCTATGGTACGGTGTTGCTATTCCCGTTACTCTTCCTGATCGTCGGCGGTACGATCTGGTGGAGGAGGAGAAGAGGATGAAGCGGCTCATACCGACCCTGATTCTGGTTATCATTTGTATCGGAGGTTTTTGGTACGCGTCCAGCCAAGACTTTTTCAAGGAGAAAAAGGAGCCGGCGGCGTCCTTGGCCAAGGTGAACAAGGATGACGTCGTCAGCTTCACGGTCAAGACGGCCGAAACGGATCTGGAAATGCAGCAAAAGGACGGCAAATGGTCGATGACCAAGCCGTCTCCGCTTCCTTTGAACGAATACAGCTCCAACGGCTGGGTAAATTCGTTCAATCAATTGACAAAGGACGCGACTATCGACGCGGAAGGCAAAGATTTGGCCAAATTCGGGCTGGATAAGCCGCAGCAGCAGTTTACCGTCAAGCTGAAGGACGGTACGGTGCAGACGCTGAGCGTCGGCAATCCGATGCTCATTGAAGGCTTCGTCTATGCCATGTACAGCGGCTCGCCGGAAGTGTTCAAGATGAGCGATTCCCAGGTCAAATCTCTTGCGGTCACGCCGCTCGATTTGATGGAGAAGAGCCCGATCCGGCTGGAATACGACCAAGTGCGCGCTATCAACGTCGAGTGGAAGGGTGAGAAATTTACGCTTACCAAGACGGACACGGACAAGAAGTCGTATGAAGCGAATTGGAAGCTGAACGGACAGGATATTAAAGGCTCGGATGCCGGTTCCTATCTCGATAAGGTGCAATTCATTTCCACCGAGCAGCTGGCGAAGACGGCAGCTGAAGTGAAGATGGATTCTCCCGAGCTGCGCATCGAAGTGAAGACAGCCGACTCTTCAAATAAAGAGACGACGGTGACGTATACAGGCAAGGTGGAGCAGGACAACGTCTGGCTTGTGCAGCAAAACGGAGCCTGGGCGTATGCCGTTCCGGCGGCGTCCATGCAGGAGCTTGCCGATAAGTTCAAGGAGCAGCCACAAGCTCCTGAGCCGACTCCGGCACCAGCGGCAGGGCAGTCCGATCAGACACAGCCTAAGCAATAAATCAATCTGTAGAACAAAGCTCAAGATATCCGATTCCGGGTATCCTGAGCTTTTTTATTTGTCGGTTGCCGCTGCAGCCCGCTGCAATCAATGAACAATTTTTCCAATAATGAGAAAAAAGTGCACATAGTTTTCCAACTCTTGGGGCATTCTACCTTTGTCAAAGACGAAAGGAGGACATATCGATGTTTAATCAACAGGCGCAGCAACAGCAGCAAGGAATGAACACGGTCAGCTCCAAAGAATTGGCGTACATAACCGATAGCTTGAAAAATGAGGAGCTGCTGGCGAAGCTCGCGATCCACGGATTGTCGGATTGTCAGTCTCCCCAGCTGAAACAGAAGCTGTCCCAAATTGCCCAGGATTGCCTGCAGCACTCCGATCAGCTGCTTCGGACGCTTCAGCAGCATACGTATACGACTCATTAAGATTCCAGGAGGTGTAAAAGAGATGTATCAACAACAACAACAGCAACAACGAAGCTTCAATGCTTCGCAGCATATGCCGCTTCAAGAGCAGGACTGGGGCAATCTGGTATTGTCCGAGCAAAAGCGTATCGCGCGCGAATATACTACGGCTGCATTGGAAGCAACGCATCCGGCGATCCGGCAAACGTTCCAAAGCTTGGCGCAGCGCATGATGCAGGAGCAAGCCGAGCTGTTTACAGTATTGTCGCAGCTGAATGGCTACGGCTCCGTCAAAATGGCCGAACAGCAAGAAATTCATCAGGAGCTGCAGAAGCAAGGTCAAAAAGCAGAGCAGCTTCAGTCTATGGTTCAGCAGTCGATCCAAAGCAGCTATGCAACCAGTGCGGCTATGTATCAGCAGCCGATGCAGCAAGGATACCAGACTTCGTTCCAGCAGCAGCAACAGCCGCTGTACGCGTCGTATGAGCAGCAAGGCGGCTATGGCGCACCATCCCATTCAGGAGGCGCCATCGTTGGATCCACGGCTTCTTCTCAAGGCCAACAAGCCTCCTCGGGTCAGGGCTACGGTCAAAGCTACGGCTCTGCGGGCTTTGCCTCCCAAGGCTATGGAACGGCAGGCTACGGCCAAAGCACAAGCCAGAGCGATCAACAAGGCTACAGCAGCTTAAGCTCCGCGAATATCAGCTCCCAAAGCAGCCAGCCGGCTCAAGGACAAAGCCAGCAAGCAAGCTACGGGTACACTTCTCCGAGCGGAGAGGCCGGATTCAGCTACAACCAGAATCCGACGTCGCAAGCCTTGTCGAATGAATATACTTCGTCCGCTTCGACGATTCGTTCCTCCGCGGACATCTCGGACTACAACAGCGCCAAGTCGCAGCAGTCGAGCAGCGCGGCGGGCCGATTCGGCTCCAGCCTCGGGGCATACAGCGCTTCTGCATCCGCAGAGTCCAGCCGTGGCGGCAACAGCTACAACTGGACCGATGACAGCGACGGAAGCGACGCTTCCGCTACCCGCGGCGGCAACAGCTTCGATTGGACCGCTTCGGACGATAACAACGCTTCCTCCTCGTCGGTCACCTCGGCACAAGACCGGCCGCAGAACAGCGTTACCGGGAAATACAACTTCTGAGAACGTGTAAAAGGCGTTGTTCAAAATGCATCACCTTTTTTGCCCCTGCAGCATACCTGTAGGGGCTTTTGTGTATCGTGTGTATCGTTGTCTTATAGCAAGCGAGGATATTTCCCGTATTTCCCGAATAAGCACCAATCGATCCGCACTTGGCAAAACCATTGCTTCTATATAGATGTAGAAATAGTCGCACCCATCGAGTTTGGCTGCAAACAGCCTAGGGTAACGGTATAATGAGTACTACGGAAAGAACTGACAAATCTGCGAGGTGATCTCATTGTACCGGATTCTTATCGTAGAGGATGACGATAAAATTGCCGCCATTTTGCATGGATATATGGAGAAGTACGGTTATCAGGCCGTCCGGACGACGGACTTTCGGGATATTAAGCGGATATTTCTTGAACAACAGCCGGATTTGGTGCTGCTGGACATTAATCTCCCTCATTACGACGGGTTCTACTGGTGCAGGCAAATCCGGACGGTGTCGAATGCGCCGATCATCTTCTTGTCGGCCCGCGTCGGCGAAATGGATCAGGTTATGGCGATAGAGCATGGGGGCGACGACTACATTACGAAGCCGTTCCATCTGGACATCGTGATCGCCAAAGTGAAGAGTGCGCTTCGCCGCGCGTACGGCGAATACGCGGGAGCCGGGACGATGCAGAGGGACCGTCTCGATGTAGAGGGACTGGTCCTCGATGCGGCCAAAAACACGATGGAGTGGGACGGCAAGAAGGTAGATTTATCGCGCAACGAATACGTGCTTATCGATTGTCTGGTCAAGCATGCCGACCGTATCGTCACTAGAGAGAAGCTGCTCGAGGCTCTATGGGACGATATCGATTTCGTCGACGACAATACGTTGACCGTCAATGTGACGAGAGTCCGCAAAAAGCTGGAGGAGCTCGGCATCCATAAGGCGATAGAGACGATTCGCGGGCAAGGCTACCGGATGAACACGATCTGGAGGGCTTCGGTATGAAGCTGATCGATTTTATTGCCGATCGAATCGGTTATATCGCTATCTATTTATTCAACATCCTGCTTGTCGTTGCCGTCGTACAGCTGGCAATGCTGCCGCAGGGCTTATCCATTCAGCTGGACAATCTGCTTTATATCGGCGTGCTATGTGTGGCCGGTGTAGCTACGTATCTTTTGATCGATTATGTCCGTCAGCGAGCCTACTATAAGAAGCTGCTGGCTATTGAGTCGCATCCCGAGCCGCTGGACCGGATCAACAGCTTTCCGGAAGGCGTGACGAGGGAGCAGGAATTCATGGCGAAGCTTGTCCGGCAGCTGCACAGCGGTGTCGAGAACCGGCTGACGCATTACCGCAAGCAGCAGGAGCAGCATGATGTGTTTATCCGCCAATGGGTTCATCAAATGAAAACGCCCGTATCCGTCATCGATTTACTGACTCAGCAAGCGGATGAGGAGACGGATACCCGGGAAACGCTGCAAAGCATTCAGGAAGAAAACGACAGGCTCGCCCACGGACTGGATATGATGCTTCAAACGGCCCGGCTGGAGAAGTTCGAGCTGGATGTTCATATACACAAGGTCAATCTGGAGCAGGTGGTCCGCGGTGTCATTAATGAGCATAAAAGAGCTTGCATCCGCAAAGGGGTGTTCCCCAAGCTGGCGGTAGACCAAGAGGCCCGTTACGCGGAAACGGACGAGAAATGGATTGCGGTCATTTTCCGGCAAATTGTTTCGAATGCCATCAAATATGCGAAGAATACAAGCGGAGAGGCGGGCAAGCAGCTCGAAATAACCCTCCTGCACAAGGGAGACGGCGTCCGGGCTGTCTTTCGGGATACGGGGATCGGCATTCCCGGGCACGATATGCCGCGGGTGTTCGATCCTTTTTTCACGGGGGAGAATGGGAGAACGACAGGAGAATCGACGGGAATGGGGCTGTATCTCGTCAGGGAGCTATGCCGCAAGCTCGGACACCGGATTGACATTCAGTCGGCTCCCGGCGTCGGAACGACCGTGACGATTCATTTTCCTCCCGCCTCGGTGCTTCATGATGTGCTCAGAAGGTGACAATATTGTAAGATTGCCGCCCGTTTCTGTAAGGTGAATCGATAGCAGCTTATCCCGTCCTCTTCTATACTTAAGGGCATAAGCCGGTCACGGACAGCGAAGGCAAGGGGCTGAACGAGCCGGGCTTCTAATGAAAGGCTAGGGAGGCAATGGAACATGGCAGTGTTGAAAACGGACAGTTTATGCAAAACCTACGGAAGCAAGAGCGGAAACGCCGTCTATAAGGCTCTCGATCAGGTTCAACTCGAAATTCAGGAGGGGGAGTTCGTCGGCGTCATGGGCCCATCGGGCAGCGGCAAGACGACGCTTCTCAATCTGCTCGCAACGATAGATCAACCCACATCGGGCCACATAGAGATTAACGGGACGAATCCCAGCAAGCTGAACAACAAGGAGCTGGCGCTGTTTCGGCGCAGGCAGCTCGGGTTTATTTTTCAGGACTTCAACCTGCTCGAGACGCTCAGCCTGAAAGAGAATATTATCCTGCCGCTCGTGCTGGAAAATGTGAAGGTGAGTGAGATCGAGCGGAGAGTTCGGGAGGTGGCGGACATGCTGAACATTACCCACCTGCTGGACAAGAGAACGTACGAGGTGTCCGGGGGCCAGCAGCAGCGTGCCGCGATTGCCCGAGCCATGATTCATAAGCCGGCACTGCTGCTTGCCGATGAGCTGACCGGGAATCTGGATTCGAAGGCGGCCAAGGATGTCATGGAGTCGTTGAAGGAGATGAATGAGGAGCGGGGCGCTACGATATTGATGGTGACGCACGACCCGTTCGCCGCAAGCTATTGCAAGCGGATCGTCTTTATTAAGGACGGACGCCTGTTCAACGAAATTCGCCGCGGCTCCAACCGGCCTGCGTTCTTCCAGCAAATTCTCGACGCGTTAAGCTATTTGGGAGGGGATTTTGATGACTTTCCGACAGCTCGCGCTTAAGAATATCCAGGGCAATTGGCATCGGTACATCGCTTTTTTTCTGAGCAGCACGTTTTCCGTTATGATCTTTTACATTTATGCGTCCTTCATTTTCCATCCGGATGTCGTGAGCGGCAAAATTCAAGGCGCCGACAAAGTGTGGCAGGGCATGGTCGCCTGCGAAATATTGATCGCCATCTTTTCGTTCTTTTTCGTGCTTTATGCCAGCTTCGCTTTTCTTAAGACACGTAAAAAGGAAATCGGCCTGTTGACCTTGTTCGGCATGACCCGTACGCAGATCAACAAGCTGGTGCTTTACGAAAATACCGCGATTGCCCTGCTATCCATCGTCGCCGGCTGCGCCTTGGGTACGCTGTTCTCGAAGCTGTTTTTTATGGCGCTGGCCCAGCTGATGCAGGTCGATAACCCGATCCGCTTCCTGATCGTCCCTCAAGCGCTGCTCTATACGGCGGTGGGCTTCATGCTTCTATTTTTGGCAATCACTCTTATTACGCTAGTGGGGATGGGGCGAAACCAGGTTATTGAGCTGCTGAAAGCTTCCAAGAAGCCCAAAGCCATGCCGGTTGCTTCCGGATGGCTCGTCGCTCTAGCGGTTGTTTGTCTCGGAGGCGGCTATTATACAGCCTATACTTCGTCGCCAAGCAATATTGTGCTCGTGATGATACCGGTTATTTTGATCGTGGTGCTGGGCACGTACTTCTTGTTCACCCAAGCCAGTGTGGCTATATTAAAAAGACTGCAGCGGATGCCGCACTTGTATTACCGGAGCACGCGGCTGATCACCATTTCACAGCTTGTGTTCAAGATGAAGGATAACGCCAGAATTTTGTTTGTCGTTTCCGTTTTAAGCGCCGTCATTTTGTCGGCCTCCGGTTCCGTCTATATGTTTTATCAAGGCGCGAGAGCGCAGCTGGTGGACTCCTACCCGCAAGCGATCGGTTTTACGAGCCGGGGAGCTGTCGTACCGGAGGCTATGAAGCCAGAGCAGGTAAAAGGCACTCTCTCACAAAACGGGATGCAGGTGACGGAGAGCATCTCGGACGTCGGGGTAGCCACTGCTATCGAACTCAAGCTGCCTAATCGCACTAGAAAGACAGATGTGCTCATCCTTCCTGCAAGCAGCTACAATAAGACGGCGAAGAAGGAGCAGGGGGCAGCCCCTCTGCAAATCGCCCGCGATCATGCGGTCTTTATTTATCCGTATACAGGCGGGAATGTCCAGTATTTCGCCAAAGGGGACGTGCTGTCGGCGACAGCGTCCGGAGCTCCTCTTACTTTGCAAATGGACGGTCAGCTGAACGGATCCTTTCTCAGTTTAGATTATGATCTGAATCAAGTCGTTCTTATGAACGATGAACAGTTCGGAACGATTTTATCCAAAGCGCGGGAAGAGGACAAGGCGTATTACGCCGGGTATGAACTGGCACATTGGGAGCAATCTCGAGAAGCTGTCCAGCAGCTGAAGGCGGGCTTAACCCAAGATCAGCAGAAGCAGGTGATAGCCCGAGCGGATGCTTTCCAGGAGATCAAGCAGTTCAGCTCGCTCACGATGTTTATCGGTGTCTTCATCAGCTTCCTCTTTTTCATGGCTTCCGGCAGTATGCTGTACTTCAAGCTGTTTACCGAGCTGCAGGATGATCAGGCCCAGTATAAGGCGCTGACGCGAATCGGAGTGTCGATGAAGGAAATACGGACCGTCACGAACGCTCAGATCGGGCTTATCTTCTTCATCCCGGTTATCGTAGGCAGCATTCACGCCGGCTTTGCCTATAAAGCTTTAAGCAACCTGATGAACGTCAGCGTATGGAAATACGGGGCGATGATCATGGTCATTTATGCGGTGATGCAGCTGTTTTATTTCTTGCTGACACGCCATGCTTATATGAGACAAATGAAAAAATTATAATTCAAAACGTCTGGGAACACGTGTTCTCAGGCGTTTTCTTTTCGTATCGGCAAAAAGCTGGGGAAAACTGGCTGGAAACGGATTTGACACGATTTGAACGGTAGCATAGACTTGTCTGTAGAGACGGTTATATAAGCAGGTTTGGGAGCCCCAAACTGTCAAACAAGGAACGGAGGCAATACGTTGCATTGGGATTTTAAGCAATGGAACCATATCTTCAAGCTGGACCCGGACCGGGATATTTCCGACGAGCTGCTGGAGCGGGTATGTCTTTCGGGGACGGACGCTATTATTGTAGGAGGATCGTCGGGCGTAACGTTCGACAACACGGTCGACCTATTGTCCCGCATCCGGAGATTCGAGGTGCCTTGTGCACTGGAGATTTCCGATCAGGAGGCGATAGTTCCCGGATTCGACTTCTTCTTCATCCCTATGGTATTGAATGCGGGCGATCCGCAATGGATTATCGGGCATCACCAGCAGGCTTTGCGCGAGTACGGCGCCATCATGGATTGGAGCCAGGTTGTGACCGAAGGCTACGTTATTTTGAACGAGCAGTCCACCGCGGCGCGTGTCACCTCGGCGAATACGGCTTTGGATACGAGGGATGTGGAGGCGTATGCCCGTTTGGCCGACCGGCTGCTGCACTGCCCGATTTTTTATATGGAATACAGCGGTACGTTCGGCGATATGCAGTTGACGGCGAGAATCAAAGAGCTGCTGAAGGATGCCCGATTGTTCTATGGAGGCGGCATCGACAGCCCGGAGAAAGCATATGATGCGGCGCTGGCGGCACATACCGTCGTTGTCGGCAATGCCGTGTACGAGCAGCCGGAGCAAGCGCTGGCTACCGTTCAGGCGGTGAGAGAGGCGAAAGCTTCCGCCGTCAATAAGCAATGAAAGGAAATGGATCCGAATGATTGATATTTTTTCATCTATAAATACTTTGAACCCTCAGCAAAAGAAAGCGGTCGAAACCGTAGACGGTCCGCTGTTGATTATGGCCGGAGCGGGGAGCGGCAAGACCCGTGTGCTTACGCACCGGATCGCTTATTTGATCGCTACCAGAAAAGCGGCTCCGTGGAGCGTTTTGGCGATAACCTTTACGAACAAAGCGGCTCGGGAAATGCAGGAGCGCGTAGGCCATCTCGTAGGAGCCGGAGGACAGGACATTTGGGTATCCACCTTCCACTCCATGTGCGTCCGCATTCTGCGGAAAGATATTTCCCGTATGGGCTTTTCTTCGAGTTTCACCATATTGGATTCGGGAGATCAGCTGTCCGTTGTGAAGAATTGTATGAAGGAACTGAACATCGATTCGAAAAAGTTCGAGCCTAAGGCCGTTCAAGCGGCCATCAGTACGGCGAAGAACGAGCTCAAGTCACCGGAAATGCTCGAGAGCCTGATCGGTGATTACTTCGACGGCATTGTCGCTAGAGTGTACAAGCTGTATCAGAAAAAGCTGAAAAGCAACAACTCGCTCGATTTCGACGATTTGATCATGACGACGATTCAGCTGTTTAAAGAAGTGCCGGAAGTGCTAGAGTTTTACCAGAACAAATTCCAATATATCCACGTCGACGAGTATCAGGATACGAACCGCGCCCAATATATGCTCTGCCTGATGCTGGCGGACAAGCACAAGCGCATTTGCGTCGTAGGGGACAGCGACCAGTCGATTTACCGCTGGCGCGGCGCGGATATCAGCAATATTTTGAACTTTGAGAAGGATTACCCTAACGCGACGACCATATTGCTTGAGCAAAACTACCGCTCCACCTCCAATATATTGAATGCGGCGAACAAGGTAATCGGCAACAATACGGGACGCAAGGCCAAAAATTTGTGGACCGATAAGGGCGATGGCAGCAAAATTCGTTTGTACCAAGCTGATTCCGAGCATGAGGAAGGGTACTTTATTACGAATGAAATCAATAAAAATGTAAAAAGCGGCAAACGCTACGATCATCATGCGATTTTGTACCGTACGAACGCCCAGTCGCGGGTCATAGAGGAAATTTTGATCAAGTCCGATATTCCTTACCAGATCGTCGGCGGCATCAAGTTTTATGACCGTAAAGAGATCAAGGACATTCTCGGTTATCTGCGGCTTATTTCGAATCCAGACGACGATATTTCCTTCGCAAGAATCGTCAATGTGCCCAAACGCGGTATCGGCGATACGACGATCGACCGGTTGGCCGATGCGGCCGGACGCCGAGGTATTTCGATGTTCGCCATGCTGGAGGAGGTCGAAGCGCTCGAAATCGGGACCAAAGCGAAGCACGCCTTGGCGGATTTCCGCGAGATGATCAACAACCTGTACCGGATGGTCGACTATTTGTCCGTAACCGAGCTGACGGAAAAAATGCTCGAGATGACGGAATACCGCGTCGAGCTCCAGCGTGAAAAGACGATTGAAGCGACCGCCCGGTTGGAGAACATCGACGAGTTCCTGTCCGTTACGATGGACTTTGAAAAGCGCAACGAAGACAAGTCGCTCGTCTCGTTCCTGACCGATTTGGCTCTTATCGCGGATATCGATTCGATGAACGACAAAGCGGAAGCGGCGGCCGACGCCAACAATTCCGTCGTGCTGATGACGATGCACAGCGCCAAGGGGCTGGAGTTCCCGGTTGTCTTCATCATCGGGATGGAGGAAGGCGTCTTCCCGCACAGCCGGGCGAACAACGACAATGAAGAGCTCGAGGAGGAGCGCCGCCTCGCTTATGTGGGCATTACGCGCGCGGAACAGGAGCTGTTCCTCACTTGTGCGAGAATGCGTACGCTGTTCGGGCGTACGAATATGAACGCTCCGTCGCGGTTCCTGACGGAGATTCCGGAGGAGCTGCTGGAGGTCGCGTCGCCTGGCGGTACCATCGGCGGACGGTCGGGCGGCAGCTCCTGGGGCAGCCGCGAAGGCCGCTACGGCAGCACCGGCGGCAGCTTCGGCTCCTCCGCGGGCGGCGGCTTCGGCAGCTCGGCCCGGCCGTCTGCGGCAGCGAGCTTCCGCCCGAGCGCGGGCGGAGCCGCCACGGCGGGCGCTGCGCGTCCCGCGGCTGCAGCAGCAGGCGCCGGTGGCGCCAAGCCGGTGACCGACTACAAGATGGGCGATAAAGTCGCCCATGGCAAGTGGGGCACCGGCGTCGTCGTCGCCATCAAGGGATCCGGCGACGATACGGAGCTGCAGATCGCTTTCCCGGCGCCTGTCGGCGTAAAGCGGCTGCTGGCGAAGTTTGCACCGATCACCAAGGAAGGCTGATAAGCATCAGCTTGCTGCTTCCGGTGCGGCGGATTGTTTTGGATATTTCTAATTTGGAGAGGACGGTTTTCCTAAATGACGGATGCTCTGCAGGCCATGAAAGCCCTCATCGAAGAAATTAACCATCATAATTATTTGTATTACACGCTGGATCAGCCGAGTTTAAGCGATGCGGACTATGACAAGCTGTATGACCGTCTTGTGGCGATGGAGCGGGAGACCGGGGTGACTTTGCCCGAATCCCCGACCCAACGGGTAGGCGATCAGCTGCTGAAGGGCTTCGATGAGCATAAGCACAGATCACGGCTGTGGAGCTTGGATAAAGCGCAAAATCAAGAGGATTTGGCCGCATGGCATACCCGTGCTTTGAAGCTGGTGAACGACTACAACAGCAAAAATCCAGATACCCCTCTGCCGCCGCTTTCTTTCGTCATGGAATTGAAATTCGACGGTCTGACATTGAATCTGACCTACGAGGGCGGAAGGCTAGTGCAGGCGGCGACTCGCGGTAACGGCGTGGTGGGCGAAGGCATTCTTGCTCAGGTGAAGACCATCAAATCGATTCCTCTTACCATTCCATATACCGAAGGCGTTATTGAAGTGCAGGGCGAAGGCATTATGAACCTGTCCGTGCTGGACGAATACAACAAGACGGCCGCAGAGCCGCTTAAAAACGCCCGTAATGCGGCAGCCGGGGCTTTGCGTAACCTGAACCCCAAAGTGACGGCAGAACGCAAGCTGAACGCTTATTTTTATAATATCGGCTATACCGATGGTCTTACCTTCCAGGATCATCAGGAGATGGTATCGTTTTTGAGCGACAACCGATTTAAGGTGAGCCCGTTCGTCCGTTTCTTCGATTCGATCGAAGCGGTGGCGGAGGAGCTGGACAACGTTGCTTCCATGCGCAATACGTTTGATTTTCTGATCGACGGACTCGTTGTAAAAATTACGGACATGCGTACGCGCGAGGTACTCGGCTACACGGATAAATTCCCGCGTTGGGCCGTTGCCTTCAAATTCGAGGCGGAGGAAGCGGTCACTACCCTGCTGTCGGTTTCGTGGGAAGTGGGCCGTACGGGCAAAATCACGCCTGTAGCGAAGGTGGAGCCTGTCGACATTGCCGGAGTAACGGTTCAAAACTGTACGCTGAACAATATCGGAGATATCGAGCGCAAAAACCTGAAGTACGCGCTGGGCAGTCAAGTTCTCATTCGCCGTTCCAACGACGTCATTCCCGAAATTCTCGGCAAAGCGACAGAGGAGCAGGACGGACAGGAGATCGTTTATCCGGAGCATTGCCCGTCTTGCGGCTCTACTTTGGAACTGAAGGGCGCGCATTTGTTCTGTTTGAACCGATTGGAGTGCCGTCCGCAGCTGATTGGGCGTATTACGCATTTCGCTTCCCGAGATGCTATGGATATCGAGACGTTCAGCATCATGACCGCCGAGCAGCTGTACCAGGAGCTTGACGTGCGTGACCCGGCCGATCTGTATGATCTGACTTTCGACGACTTGATTAAGCTGGAGCGGTTCGGAGAGAAGAAGGCGAACAAGCTGCTCGCGGCCTTTGAGAAAAGCAAACAATGCGATCTCGCGTCGTTCTTATTTGCGCTGGGCATTCCCAACACCGGGAAAACGACCACGAGGGTGCTCGCGGATCATTACCGCAGCTTGGATAAAATCATGCAGGCTACGGCCGAGGAGCTCGTTACGCTGCAGGATATCGGCGGCATTGTGGCCGACAGCATCGTGAGCTTCTTCCGCGACCCGGTCATGCAGCGCAGCATCGAGCGTCTGCTTCAATCCGGAGTGAACCCGGTAAGCGAGGAAGCACCGGTTGTGGCGAATACTGATAATCCGTTCTTCGGCAAGACCGTTGTGCTTACCGGCACCTTATCTTCAATGAGCCGGGATGAAGCGGGCAAGAAGCTGGAGGCAATGGGCGCCAAAATTACCGGCAGCGTATCGAAAAAGACCGATATCGTCATCGCCGGAGAAAGCGCCGGAAGCAAGCTGACCAAAGCGCAGGAGCTGGGCATACGAGTTATTACCGATGAGCAGGAGCTGCTTCAGCTTTTGAACGGATAACAGTAACATTAGGAAGGGGGGCTCTTGGCGAGCCTCCCTTTTTAATACCAGTAGGGAAGGTGAAATTATTATCAGCAAATCGATTCAGGAATTGTATAGTTTGACTTGAGAAGGCGCACCCTGTAATGGACCGCTTATAGTGACGATTCTGAACTGACCTAGTGCTTGATCCTGTAGCATTTCAAAGGTAATATGAGTCTTGCGGCAAGGCGGTTAATAGGACGAATTGAACGCCAAAATGGGATGCTATAAGTTTTTTAAAAAAATAGTTGCATTCCATAGCTGATTTGTGGTACATTACTTTTTGTCGCCGCTGAGGGCTGAGAGGTTCGAGGGACGACAGCAACAAAATGGAAATAATAAAAAGTTGCAAAAGATTGTCGAATATGATAAGATAACTTCTTGTCACGACAAAAAAGTGATGCAACGAAAGCTCTTTGAAAACTGAACAAATGATGTTTGAAATGCCAGTAATTGTTTTATCATTTTGAGCTTAAGACAAGCTCTGTTATACGGTCGCTTCGGCGACACTTTAATGGAGAGTTTGATCCTGGCTCAGGACGAACGCTGGCGGCGTGCCTAATACATGCAAGTCGAGCGGTCCCTTCGGGGATAGCGGCGGACGGGTGAGTAACACGTAGGCAACCTGCCTGCAAGACCGGGATAACTATCGGAAACGATAGCTAAGACCGGATAGCTGGTTTCCTCGCATGAGGGAATCATGAAACACGGGGCAACCTGTGGCTTGCAGATGGGCCTGCGGCGCATTAGCTAGTTGGTAGGGTAACGGCCTACCAAGGCGACGATGCGTAGCCGACCTGAGAGGGTGATCGGCCACACTGGGACTGAGACACGGCCCAGACTCCTACGGGAGGCAGCAGTAGGGAATCTTCCGCAATGGACGCAAGTCTGACGGAGCAACGCCGCGTGAGTGATGAAGGTTTTCGGATCGTAAAGCTCTGTTGCCAGGGAAGAACGCCATGGGGAGTAACTGCCCTGTGGGTGACGGTACCTGAGAAGAAAGCCCCGGCTAACTACGTGCCAGCAGCCGCGGTAATACGTAGGGGGCAAGCGTTGTCCGGAATTATTGGGCGTAAAGCGCGCGCAGGCGGTCATTTAAGTTTGGTGTTTAAGCCCGGGGCTCAACCCCGGATCGCACTGAAAACTGGATGACTTGAGTGCGGGAGAGGAAAGTGGAATTCCACGTGTAGCGGTGAAATGCGTAGAGATGTGGAGGAACACCAGTGGCGAAGGCGACTTTCTGGACCGTAACTGACGCTGAGGCGCGAAAGCGTGGGGAGCAAACAGGATTAGATACCCTGGTAGTCCACGCCGTAAACGATGAGTGCTAGGTGTTAGGGGTTTCGATACCCTTGGTGCCGAAGTAAACACAGTAAGCACTCCGCCTGGGGAGTACGCTCGCAAGAGTGAAACTCAAAGGAATTGACGGGGACCCGCACAAGCAGTGGAGTATGTGGTTTAATTCGAAGCAACGCGAAGAACCTTACCAGGTCTTGACATCTGGGTGAAACGTCTAGAGATAGGCGCCCTCTTCGGAGCACCCAAGACAGGTGGTGCATGGTTGTCGTCAGCTCGTGTCGTGAGATGTTGGGTTAAGTCCCGCAACGAGCGCAACCCTTGACTTTAGTTGCCAGCATTGAGTTGGGCACTCTAGAGTGACTGCCGGTGACAAACCGGAGGAAGGCGGGGATGACGTCAAATCATCATGCCCCTTATGACCTGGGCTACACACGTACTACAATGGCCGGTACAACGGGAAGCGAAGCCGCGAGGTGGAGCCAATCCTTAGAAGCCGGTCTCAGTTCGGATTGCAGGCTGCAACTCGCCTGCATGAAGTCGGAATTGCTAGTAATCGCGGATCAGCATGCCGCGGTGAATACGTTCCCGGGTCTTGTACACACCGCCCGTCACACCACGAGAGTTTACAACACCCGAAGTCGGTGGGGTAACCGCAAGGAGCCAGCCGCCGAAGGTGGGGTAGATGATTGGGGTGAAGTCGTAACAAGGTAGCCGTATCGGAAGGTGCGGCTGGATCACCTCCTTTCTATGGAGTCCATGATGACTGCAGGTCATCGGACATAATAAGGCATTCAAATCATCATTTGTTCAG
Organism: Paenibacillus sp. H1-7; assembly: GCF_022354825.1. Lineage (GTDB taxonomy): Bacteria > Bacillota > Bacilli > Paenibacillales > NBRC-103111 > Paenibacillus_S. Next base: position 8,161,699 of record NZ_CP031168.1, on the reverse strand, counting down.
TTTTGATGGAGTTTTCCATCATTATGGGGCCATAGCTCAGCTGGGAGAGCGCCTGCCTTGCAAGCAGGAGGTCAGCGGTTCGATCCCGCTTGGCTCCACCATATGAATTACAGATTGTTCCTTGAAAACTAGATAACGAAATGAATTGCGTAGAGCAAACAAAGTGTATTAGCAAGGTTAAGCTAATAAGAGCACACGGAGGATGCCTAGGCACTAGGAGCCGAAGAAGGACGTGGCGAACGACGATATCGCCTCGGGGAGCCGTAAGCAGGCTTTGATCCGGGGATGTCCGAATGGGGGAACCCAGCTGAGGTAATTCTCAGTTACTCACATCTGAATACATAGGGTGTGCAGAGGCATACGAGGGGAACTGAAACATCTAAGTACCCTCAGGAGAAGAAAACAAAAGTGATTCCGTCAGTAGCGGCGAGCGAAAGCGGAACAGCCCAAACCAGAGGGCTTGCCCTCTGGGGTTGTGGGACGTCAATGTGCGAAAAGTTGGTTAGGCGAAGCAGTCTGGAAAGGCTCACCATAGGGGGTAACAGTCCTGTAGCTAAAAACCAACGTATCGCTAGACGGATCCCGAGTACCGCGAGACACGTGAAACCTCGTGGGAAGCAGGCAGGACCATCTGCCAAGGCTAAATACTCCCTAGTGACCGATAGTGAAGCAGTACCGTGAGGGAAAGGTGAAAAGAACCGCGGGAGCGGAGTGAAATAGAACCTGAAACCGTGTGCTTACAAGAAGTCAGAGCCCGTTAATGGGTGATGGCGTGCCTTTTGTAGAATGAACCGGCGAGTTACGTTCCCGTGCAAGGTTAAGGTGAGAAGCCGAAGCCGCAGCGAAAGCGAGTCTGAATAGGGCGAATGAGTACGTGGGCGTAGACCCGAAACCGTGTGATCTACCCCTGTCCAGGGTGAAGGTGCGGTAACACGCACTGGAGGCCCGAACCCACGAATGTTGAAAAATTCGGGGATGAGGTGGGGGTAGCGGAGAAATTCCAATCGAACTCGGAGATAGCTGGTTCTCCCCGAAATAGCTTTAGGGCTAGCCTCGGGAGATGAGTAGTGGAGGTAAAGCACTGATTGGGTGCGGGGCCCGCCAAGGGTTACCAAGTCCAGTCAAACTCTGAATGCCACATACTTTATCCCGGGAGTCAGACAGTGAGTGCTAAGATCCATTGTCAAGAGGGAAACAGCCCAGACCATCAGCTAAGGTCCCCAAGTGTGTGTTAAGTGGGAAAGGATGTGGAGTTGCGCAGACAACCAGGATGTTGGCTTAGAAGCAGCCACCATTGAAAGAGTGCGTAATAGCTCACTGGTCGAGTGACTCTGCGCCGAAAATGTAACGGGGCTAAACACGCCACCGAAGCTATGGATTGCAGATGATAAATCTGTTCTGGTAGGGGAGCGTTGTATGTAGGTTGAAGGTCGATCGTAAGGACGGCTGGACAGCATACAAGTGAGAATGCCGGTATGAGTAACGAAAAGACAAGTGAGAATCTTGTCCGCCGAAAGCCTAAGGGTTCCTGAGGAAGGCTCGTCCGCTCAGGGTAAGTCGGGACCTAAGGCGAGGCCGAAAGGCGTAGTCGAAGGACAACAGGTTGATATTCCTGTACCACCGTGAACCGTTATGAGCAATGGGGTGACGCAGAAGGATAGTGACGCGGGCTGATGGATGCCCGTCCAAGCAGAGAGGCTGATGTGTAGGCAAATCCGCACATCGTTAAGGCTGGTCTGTGATGGGGAGTGAAATTAATAGTAGCGAAGGTCATGAGTTCAGGCTGCCAAGAAAAGCCTCTAGCCAGGGAGAAGGTGCCCGTACCGCAAACCGACACAGGTAGGCGAGCAGAGCATGCTAAGGCGCGCGGAAGAACTCTCGTTAAGGAACTCGGCAAAATGACCCCGTAACTTCGGGAGAAGGGGTGCCTCGGTAGGGTGAATAGCCCGAGGGGGCCGCAGTGAAAAGGCCCAAGCGACTGTTTAGCAAAAACACAGGTCTGTGCGAAGCCGCAAGGCGAAGTATACGGGCTGACGCCTGCCCGGTGCTGGAAGGTTAAGGGGAGTGGTTAGGGGCAACCCGAAGCTATGAACCGAAGCCCCAGTAAACGGCGGCCGTAACTATAACGGTCCTAAGGTAGCGAAATTCCTTGTCAGGTAAATTCTGACCCGCACGAATGGCGTAACGACTTGGGCGCTGTCTCAACGAGAGATCCGGTGAAATTTTAATACCTGTGAAGATGCAGGTTACCCGCGACAAGACGGAAAGACCCCATGGAGCTTTACTGCAGCTTGATATTGGACTTTGGTACGATCTGTACAGGATAGGTGGGAGCCTGAGAAGCATGAGCGCCAGCTTGTGTGGAGGCGACGTTGGGATACCACCCTGATCGTATCGGAGTTCTAACCCGCGGCCGTAATCCGGTCGGGGAACAGTGTCAGGTGGGCAGTTTGACTGGGGCGGTCGCCTCCTAAAAAGTAACGGAGGCGCCCCAAGGTTCCCTCAGAATGGTTGGAAATCATTCGAAGAGTGCAAAGGCATAAGGGAGCTTGACTGCGAGACAAACAGGTCGAGCAGGGACGAAAGTCGGGCTTAGTGATCCGGTGGTACCGAATGGAAGGGCCATCGCTCAACGGATAAAAGCTACCCTGGGGATAACAGGCTTATCTCCCCCAAGAGTCCACATCGACGGGGAGGTTTGGCACCTCGATGTCGGCTCATCGCATCCTGGGGCTGAAGTAGGTCCCAAGGGTTGGGCTGTTCGCCCATTAAAGCGGTACGCGAGCTGGGTTCAGAACGTCGTGAGACAGTTCGGTCCCTATCTGTCGTGGGCGTAGGAAATTTGAGAGGAGCTGTCCTTAGTACGAGAGGACCGGGATGGACGTACCGCTGGTGTACCAGTTGTTCCGCCAGGAGCACGGCTGGATAGCTACGTACGGACGGGATAAGCGCTGAAAGCATCTAAGCGTGAAGCCCCCCTCAAGATGAGATTTCCCAGTATGTAAGACCCCTTGAAGACGACGAGGTAGATAGGTTCGGGGTGGAAGCACGGCAACGTGTGGAGCTAACGAATACTAATCGGTCGAGGGCTTATCCATGCCATACGAAGTATGGTTGGAGATGCAATACACTTGCTCATTACACGCATCGTTTCGTATCTAGTTTTCAAGGAACAAACAAGATTGTTCTTGATCTTGGAGAGATACCCAAGTGGCTCAAGGGGACCCTCTGCTAAGGGGTTAGACTGCGTAAGTGGTGCGAGGGTTCGAATCCCTCTCTCTCCGTATCGTGGCGGCGTAGCTCAGCTGGCTAGAGCGTACGGTTCATACCCGTAAGGTCGGGGGTTCGATCCCCTCTGCCGCTACCATATTTATTTTTAAATGGTTCGACTTGCTTCATAAAGATGGAGGCTTAGCTCAGCTGGGAGAGCATCTGCCTTACAAGCAGAGGGTCGGCGGTTCGATCCCGTCAGCCTCCACCATCAATATGCCGTTGTAGCTCAATTGGTAGAGCAACTGACTTGTAATCAGTAGGTTGGGGGTTCAAGTCCTCTCGACGGCACCATGTTTTACTTAATGCGGAGCCGTGGTGTAGAGGCCTAACATGCCTGCCTGTCACGCAGGAGACCGCGGGTTCGAATCCCGTCGGCTCCGCCATTTTTTTTCATAGCCTGTCTCGAAACAGGACAAACTAATTACATATGGCTCGGTAGCTCAGTCGGTAGAGCAGAGGACTGAAAATCCTCGTGTCGGCGGTTCGATTCCGTCCCGAGCCACCATTGGCTTTCTAAATATTAGATTAGCCGAAACATGGAGGCTTAGCGAAGTGGCCAAACGCAGCAGACTGTAAATCTGTTCTCTGACGAGTTCGGTGGTTCGAATCCATCAGCCTCCACCATGTTTTTATGAGTCATTAGCTCAGTTGGTAGAGCACCTGACTTTTAATCAGGGTGTCGTAGGTTCGAGTCCTACATGACTCATGTTTTTATAATCGAAATTAGCAGACCTCTTCGGAGGTCTTTTTTTTATTTCATTATATACTGTGATCTTGAAGACCATGGATCAATCAGAAAAAAGCGGCCCGGTTTGGACCGCCTGCTCCCAAGCAATCATGCAGTAAGCAGCATCTGTAGATCGCCATCGCACCTGCCACTAACGCTACTACAGTATAGATACGTATGCTATGCTCTAGAACGCCTATTTCACATCTTTGTATTGTATGACGAACTGCTCCCATCCAACCTCACACACAAGAGCTCTCCGACTACCTGCCGCCACATTAATTACTTCTTCATTTTCTCCGCTACAGACTTCAGCTTCTGCTCGATAGAGCCCGATTTATCTCTCCGGTCATCAAGTTTGATGGATGTCGAAACCCGCTGAGCACCGTGTGAGAAAGGAACCTCATGAAGCCGGCGAATGACGTTCATCAGGTCGTCCAGCGATCCTTCGATGATCGTGCTCATGGCCGTCATTTCATAATGAATCGGCTCTTCGGCCTGTTCCAATACTTGCTGTATATCGGCAACATATTGACTTAAGCTGGTCGTATTCGTGCCAATAGGGATAATCGTTAGTTCGGCAATAGCCATTTCGTGCGCCTCCTGATTCTTTAGTACATCTACATTTACATACCTCTATTGTACTGGTTGTATAGACATGCTTCAAACGAAAAAAGCCTCTTACCCTGTCAGATAGAGATCCAAGGCAAGAGGGAGTGAAAAGCCGGAACCGCACTATAAGACTAGCCTACAATTCAAGCCGTGTAGCTTTGCTCTTGATGTAATCGGCGGTTCGGGCTGCAAGAGCCATGACCGTGTTGGTAGGGTTGCCTCCACCGGAAGTGACGAAGATGCTGGCGTCGCAAACAAACAAGTTCGGGATATCGTGTGTTTGCCCGTAAGAGTTGACGACGGAGGTGGCCGGGTCATTGCCCATCCTGCAGCCGCCCATCAAGTGTGCCGTATCGGGTACGACGATTTCCGGTTTGCCCCCTGCCGCTTCAAGAATGGCGCTCATTTGGTCTACGGCGTGACGTATTAAGCGCTGATCATTCTCACCGTAGCTGAACGTCACTTTTGCACGAGGAAGTCCGTATTGATCCTTTTCCTCGCTCAGCGCAATGGAGTTGTCCGGATTCGGCAGCACTTCGCCAACCATCGTTACTCGGCCGTAGTAGTTGTAGTCTAGCATCGTACTACGAAGTCGTGCGCCCCATATCGGTGTATTGGAGGAACGGGTAACCCCGGCAGCAAAACCAACCGGTCTGGCGCCATGGGCATGAAGCGTATAGCCTCTTACAAAATCGCGGTCGGCCGACGTTTCATAAAAGTCCTGCGTACTCGCCAATACGGGAGTTCCTTTATATAAACGGATCTCCTCGTTGAATTTGGCGTAAACATCTTGACTGCTGTGCGTCATGAATGCTTTACCAACCCAGCCGCTGCTGTTGGCGAGCCCGTCAGGAAATCGGGAGTTTGCCGAATTCAGCAGCAGCCGCGGCGTTTCCACTACATAGGCGGAGACGATCACTAGCCGAGCACGCTGCTCGTAAGTCTGTCCTTGGTGGATAAACGTGACGCCGGTTGCCAATCCGCTGTCATTCGTTAATATTTGCGTCACCATACAATCGCCAAGCACTTCGGCTCCGGCCTGGACCGCTTTCGGGATATGAACGATGAGCGTGCTGAATTTGGCGTTGGGCATGCAGCCTTGATTGCAGAAGCCCCTGTTAATGCAAGGAGGGCGATCTTCAAAAGGCGCTGATAAAATGGCAAGCGGAGTCACGACAGAACGGATGCCGAGCTGCTCGCAGCCTTTTTGGAAAACGAAGGCATTGGGGCTTAAAGGATCTCGTTCCGGATACGGGTAAGGTCCATGGAAGCTGCCCCATGGAAAATGCTTCGGCCCGGATACGGCAATTTCTTTTTCAACTTTATCGTAGTAGGGGGCCAGGTCTTCGTAGCGGATCGGCCAATCGTCCGCAACGCCGTCACGGGTTTTGGCAGCAAAGTCCGACTCATGGAAGCGAAGAAAGACGCCGGTGAAATGAACCGTGCCCCCGCCTACCCCTTTGCCCGAGTTGTTATGTCCCATCTGTAGTGGATCTTGTCCATCGACAATCCGGGTGTCCTGCCAGCCCAGTCGCTGCATGGATAATTCGTCGCTCGCGAAATCGCGCTGCGGATCAAGATGCGGCCCTGCATCCAGCACGACAACGCTCATTCCGGCTTCACTCAGCTCTTTGGCAAGAACGCCTCCGGCCGCACCGGCACCAACAATGACCACATCAACTTCTTCTCCTTCGTATTTACGCTTCATACTTCGGCTTCGCCTCCCAAGGGTCCAATTGTCCGGGATGCATCCGCACATACCCACGGGGGTATGCGGGACCGCCGTATCCAATCTCGGACCATATGCGCGGATGGGAATAATACGCTTCCGTTGTTAAGGTGAGCAGCTTGCGGAAGAACGCTTCCTGGGGTACCGGCTTCCAGACTTCGAAAGGTGTCGCTTCGCCGGAGCTGATAGCGGTCATGATCTCGAGCCGGCGCTCATCCTCCAAATGAAAAAAACGCTCGGTATAAAGCAGCTGGCACGAATCGTCCAATGCTTCCAAACCGGATTTCACGAGAACCGAAGAAGGAGGGAGGCCTTGTTTTCTCTCGCTTTCGACTCCCGAGGAGAGGCTGCGATCCAGATGCTCTATGACGTATTGAATAATTTCCCCTCTATCGTCGTCCATGAGCAAGCTGCACCATATCCGCAAAGTTTCCGCTTCCACCACCGTAAGGGACAAGTAATCTCCGCCCGTATGCAGCCGTTCATTGACGATAGCGCGGGTATGAGGATCCCATTCATGCTGTGCGGCCATTACGTCGTAGGTTGGATAATAAGTGTCTTTGTTCATCCGGCTACCTCCAGTACATAACTATCAAGCCCAGAGCGCACATCGCAATAAACAAAACCGGCATAATAACGGGAGGTCCGACTAAGAAGTTACGCATGGTCCAGCCTCCAACACGCACACCGACCCCATGGAAATGGTAGTAGAATCCTGCGGATCCAATCAAGACTCCGACCCACATCAAGCCGGTGAACAGCCAAACAAGCCAGCCGGCATGAACCATGGCTAGAGCCAGACCGGTTACGCTGAACAGCGGCGATGCTATGATAGGCGCCCACATGGATTTGTGGTGGAAATTTTGGCGGTAATGCGATAAGGTGACCTGTACCCATATGGCAAAAAAGGCGATTGCGACGAACAGTATGATCATTCGATCCAGCGTCCATTGTGTCCAATGCATGGTACAACCTCCGTAGGTTCATTTTGGCGGGCTTTGAGGCTTTTGAAGCACTTGCGGATAGGTGAGCGAGCCAAACGGCATGACAGCCAATTTGACGGCTTTATTGGTCAATGCCAAATGAAAGGCGGATTGCAGGTTTTCGGCTGGAATGAAGCCGAGTAGCTCAACGATCGGCCGCGGAATAGATGAATGCAAATAGACCGTGTGACGCGACAATACGTCGTCCAGATGAAGGAGCTTGTGCGCTCCGAGCTGAAACTGCTGCTTCAGCTTATCAACCGCCCGCTTGCGGTCCCTCATCGTCTCTACCCATAGCGAGAGTGTCCCATTACCCATCATTTCGGCACATTCCGCCGCCATCAAAATCGTCCCTCCGGGCTTCGTAATAGCAGAAGCATTGCGCAGCGCTTTAATGGACTGGTACATCTGCATATCCTTCGGATGGCCTCCGGGAGAAACGACGGTTACATCATAATCGGTCTGCGACGGTACGATAAACCGGGCTCCCGCCTTGTCGATAGCGGTTCGATGCGCCTGGATCACGTGGCCTGCTACTGCCTCCAAAATGTGCTGTTTATGGTTAACGATCACATTGAGCATAAAATCGATGTTAATAAACCTGAGAGCCTCCGCCATGTCGCGATGTACGGGATTATCCGTCTCACCAGGCACCGTTCTGCCGTTCATGGACAAGCTGTGATTATGCTGGATGCACCGTTCGGAAGCAATTCCCGGAATGACGGCCTTGACGCCTCCCGACACGCCTGCCATCGCATGGGGCTCGATGTTGCCCGTAACGATCCGCAGATCGGCCTCTACCGCAATCCGGTTGATTTCGACAGGAGTGCCGGCTGACGTCGTACCGAGATAAATGCAATCTTCCGCGGCAGCGCTATGGTTAAGGACACGGACGCGCGTGTATACCCGTGCTCCGACCAGCCGTTCCATTTCCTGTGGCGTATGCTGGCGGTGCATCCCTAACGCAATCAGAATGGTAATGGCATCGTCGTGAACTCCCCCTAGGTTCAGCTCATCCAGCAGAAGAGGGAGAATGATGTGGCTTGGACATAGTCTCGTCCCATCGCTGATCATAATAACTGCGTGCTTCTTTCCGCGGGCGAGCTCACGCAATGGAGGGGTCCCGTCCGGGCGGTTCAACGTATCGCGAATGCGGGTGAGAGAGACCGCTTCGTCTCCGTCATTTTCGTTCATGCGGTAATTGACGACATCATAGGGCTGTGTATCAGGGATATCCAGAGGAACGGTGCCCGTGCCGTAAGGTATGTAAAAAATTGCGGCTCCTCCTCCATGAAATGATGAACACGAACAGTTCAATTATTTCCATTAGCCTGCGAAATATCCTAGAAAGCCGGGAGCCGGCAGGAGGTCATTTTTACCACAGGCGTTGGATGAAAATCCAGGATAAAGAGGAGAGGATAGGAGCTTTGCGGAAGCATGAGGTGGGAATATGCATGGATGCATTTGATTTTGTTGGTTTTATGACGCAGATTTTTTTGTTATGATAAAAATATAAAGATAAATTCATAACGTTGGGAGCTCGGGAATGGATTGGGAACCGTTGAGGCAGCAGCTGGAACATATTTTGCAAGTACCTGTTAGGTTGTCGAAATGGACATGGGAGCAGTGGCTGAGAGAGGCGGATACCGAAGCGAAAGGCAAAGGCGCACCGCCCAAAAGCTTGAGCAACGACCAGCAGGTCGTCTTTTTAGTCCATAAAGAAGCGCAAGAAGCGCTTGTACTGACCGTCGAAGCCGGCGGACTGACTGCATCGGAACGTCAGCTTGTAGAATTGATGCTGGAGTCGAGACGAGTCCAGGACAAGAAGCCTGCCGTATCTGTCAGCGAGGAAGAACGAAAAGTCGGGATGGTTCGCGACTGGTTCAAGCAGCAGCAGGATGTGGGGCTGTCCAATGCGGAGATGCCGGATACGCTCGTTTCTCAGTTGTCGCTATATACGACGAAAATTCCGCTTCTGCTCTATGGCGATTATTCGCAATCCCGCAAAGTAAGCTATCAGGAGCTGAAGAAGCTTCTCGAATCGTTCTTCGAAGCCGAAATCATCCTTATCCCTTTAATGGATAAAGAGTGGCTCATTCTCGGCTCGGAGAAAATGCTGTCGATGGACGGCGCGGACGAGAAGGAGTATGGCGAAGAGGATAGTCTGGAGGATACGCTCGCCGCGATAGGGTACGGGCTGCATGAAATGCTGGAGAACGAATGGGTCGGAGAGTGCCATTTGGCCATCCATTATCCTATCATTCCGTCCAAATCGCTCTACGCTACGGTGCTGCAGCTTAGAGAGACGATGATGCTGGGCCGAACATACCATATGGGTAACAATATGCATCTTCCCTGGATGCTGCAGCTGGAGAAGCTTATCAATCTGATCCCCGAAGCGGAAAAAACAAATTTCCTCGAACGGGTACTGAAGCGGCTCGATGTGGCGCTCGATGCGGAGACGATGACGACGCTGGAGCAATTTTTTCAGCTCGACTGCAACGTCAGCGAAACCGCGAAGAAGCTGTATATTCACCGCAATACGCTGTTATACAGACTGGACAAGTTCAAACAGGAAACGGGACTCGACGTCCGCACATTTAACGATGCCGTGTTGGTGAAGATTGCATTGCTTTTGTACAAAGTAACGAAAAGAAAGTAATTTTTTTGTGAAGATTGTGCATAGTCACATATCCGATCCTACGGTAAGATAACTGTATAACATTGATACTAATTCGTAGGGGGAATAAAACCATGGCAGGTGTACGTTTAAACCACATCGTTAAAAGATACGCAGGTGCTGAAGAAGCGACAGTGAAAGATTTTCATCTTGAAATCAAAGATAAAGAGTTTTTGGTTCTTGTAGGCGCATCCGGTTGCGGTAAGTCCACAACTCTTCGTATGATTGCAGGCTTGGAAGAAATCACTGAAGGCGAGCTTTACATTGGCGACCGTTTGGTAAACGACGTTGCACCTAAAGACCGCGACATCGCGATGGTTTTCCAATCTTACGCATTGTATCCGCATATGAACGTGTATCAAAACATGGCTTTCGGTTTGAAGCTTCGTAAGTTCAAGAAAGCCGACATCGACGCTCGCGTACGCGAAGCTGCCAAAATCCTCGATATCGAACATTTGCTGGATCGTAAGCCAAAAGCTCTTTCCGGTGGTCAACGCCAACGTGTTGCCTTGGGCCGTGCGATCGTTCGTGAGCCGCAAGTGTTCCTGATGGACGAACCTTTGTCCAACTTGGATGCCAAATTGCGCGTACAAATGCGTGCTGAGATCAGCAAGCTGCACAAGCGTCTTGAAACTACAATCATCTACGTAACGCATGACCAAACAGAAGCTATGACCATGGGCGACCGTATCGTCGTTATGGACAAAGGGATCATTCAACAAGCGGCTACTCCGGAAGAAATCTACAACTATCCGTTGAACATGTTCGTTGCAGGCTTTATCGGATCTCCTTCCATGAACTTTGTTACAGGTTCTTTGGCAGATCAAGGCGGCAGCGTATACTTCAAATCGAATGGCGTTAACGTTGAGCTGCCTGAAGGCAAAGCAAAAGTGCTTCGCGAAAAAGGCTATGTAGGTAAAGAAGTCATTATGGGCGTTCGTCCTGAAGATTTCCACGAAGAGCCAGTATTCCTGGAAGCTTCCCCTAACACAATCGTGAATGCTCACATCGAGGTATCCGAGAACTTGGGTCACGAAATGTTCTTGTACCTGAACGGTATCGGCAAAAACAGCGTAGTGGCTCGTGTTGACGGCCGCGCTGGCTTCAAAGAAGGCACAAACGTCAAATTGGCGATCGACATGAACAAAGTTCACTTCTTCGATCAACAAACTACGTTGTCCATCCTTGCTAACTAATTGAAAATAATCGAGGCCAGTCATTGCGACTGGCCTTTTTTGCGTTCAGGGCAAGCTTTACGGAAGGGATGATTGCAGTGCATTGCTTGTAAAACAGAGGTGCAGGAGCATCGATCCTTCTTCCGATGCTCAACAGCTTGTTGAGGTTTAAGCAAAAAGACAAGACAAAGACAACGGGCAAAACTGACCCATGGTCAATTATATCCGTTGTCACGGTAAATTAGCGCGAAGGGCGGTACATCATCAGGTGTCTGCTCTAGACCTGCCTTCGTTCCATCAGGAGAGCCCGAACAGGCGGACAAGCAGGTAGCCCAGAGCGGACAGCAGCACCGAGCCGATAAAGCCGGCGGCGAAAGATCTCATACCCAGCCTGCGGAAGGCGGCAAGATCGACGTTCAGCCCGAGACCGGCCATGGCCATGGCAATGAGCATATAAGCAGCGGTGACGATGCTGTCGGCGGCAGCGGGAGGAATGATCCCGAGTGAGTGGATCGCGCTTACGGCCAGAAATCCCACAATAAACCAGGGGATAGGGATCGATCTCCAGGAGGCTTTGTTCGCGCCTTCCTGTGCCGCGGCCTTGGTACGGTTGACCCAGATGCCGATGATAATAGCGACAGGGACCAGCAGAGCGACCCTCGTCAGCTTAACGATAACCGCCATATCCACGGCTGCTTGGCCTCCAGGAGCGGAGGCTGCAATGACATGGGCGATCTCGTGAAGCGTGGCGCCGGAAAATACTCCGTAGCCTAGCGGTGATAAACCAAGAACCGGGAACAGAAGCGTGTAGATCAATGTGAACAAGGTTCCCAGAATCGCAACCGTGGCTGCACCGATGGCGGTTTCGTCATCTTTGGCTTTGATCTGCGGTGCAATGGCCACTACGGCCGCAGCGCCGCATATAGCCGTGCCGCAGGCGGTCAGGATGCCGAGCCGCTGCTCTACCTTAAATAATCGGGTCAGTCCATATACAACCGATAATGTAAAAGCGATGACAACGATAGCCATGATCATGATCTTGGGTCCGGCATGGACGATATCCATCAGGTTCAGTCTCATCCCTAGCAAAATGATTCCGGCACGCAGCAGCTTTTTGCTGGAAAAGCCGGCTCCTGCCGCGACTTTATCCGGAACGCCGATAGCGGCCCGCCAAAGGATGCCGATAAGAATGGCAATAACGAGCTGCCCCATAATGCTTAACAGCGGGATATAGGCCAGCCATTTGGCCGTCAGGGCAATTAGCAAAGTCAGGCCGATCCCCATAGAGAAACCGAAGTTCCTTTTGTTCTTGCTATGTGCAGGAAGTGCTTGAGTGTGGCTCATGCTCCTATCCGCTCCTTTTTAAAAGAATTTAGTTATTAGAATTGCTTTGCTTAACGCCAATATAAAATGAAGCGGAAGAAAAGTGAAATACCGATATGCTATCCGAACTATTACAAATCATTATGATTGGGCGTCTGACGGCCGGGATTGTTTGCAAACTTTGAAAAGGATACAATGGGTTACAACAAGAGGGATAGAGGAATAGCGGGGTCAAGGGAGCATGGTCGTTGATACACTGAAAGTATTTGTTGCCGTAGTGGAGCAGAGCAACTTCTCCAGAGCGGCGGAATTGTTGAATTTATCCCAGCCGGGAGTGAGCCTGCATATCCGGAATTTGGAGAACGAATTTGGCGTAAAACTGATCCATCGTTCCTCCAAGCATGTGAAGATGACCGAAGCGGGAGAGATTTTATACAAAAAAGCTAAGCATATGCTTGCGCTATACGAATCGGCGAAGGAAGAAATATTCCTGCTGCGCGACGAAGTGACAGGGACGATCAAGGTCGGGGCCAGCTTTACGATCGGGGAATATATACTGCCTCATGTATTGGCGGAGTTCGCGAAGCAATATCCGCATATCGATCTGAACGTGACGATAGCGAATACCGAAGAAATCGCCCGCGGCGTTCACTCGAATGAGCTGGATATCGGTCTGGTTGAGGGCGAAGTCGAGTACCCCGAGCTCGTGGTCCAGCCGCCGTTCATGGAGGACCAGATGGTGCTGGTCGCACAAACGCATCACCCTTTGTGCAGCCGCAAGAGTATCAAGCTGTCCGAGCTGCATGATCAGGTATGGGTGATGAGAGAGAGCGGGTCCGGAACGAGGGCGTTCAGCGATCAATTTATTGCCGAATCGGCCATAAGGGTGAAGCGGTCTTTTGTATTCAACAGCAGCCAGGGCGTTAAGGAAGCCGTAGCCGCAGGACTCGGGATAGCGATCCTATCCAGGCTGGTCATCCGCAAGGAGCTGGAATCCGGGGGGTTATGCAGCATTCCGGTGAAGGATAGCCGATTTACAAGAGACTTTCTTATATTGCAGGATAAGAAGCCGGCCGCAGAAACGATGGCGGTCAAAATGTTCGTTCAAAAGCTGAAGCAATTTAAAATGACGTAAAGAAACAGGCCGAAATGTCAACGGTTGGTTGATTTATCGTTCGTTTTTTTATACGATGGGATTATTGGGAAAAACGAAGGAGACGGAGCAGAGATGGCTAGAAAAGTGAAAGTGTCTGACCTGGTTCAAGAATTTCATCTCGAAGTTATATGCGGCGACTCGGGTCTTAAGCGTCCGATTACGGTAGCCGATTTGTACCGGCCTGGCTTGGCCATGGCGGGCTATTACGAGTTTCATCCTACGGAGCGGGTGCAAATACTCGGGAAAACGGAACTGACGTTCTTCGACGGCCTTTCGTCGGATGAACGGATGGACCGGATGAAGAAACTGTGCGCTCCCGAGGATACGCCTTGTATACTGGTGAGCCGCGGACTGGACATTCCTATAGAGCTGCTTGCTGCAGCCAACGATTACAACATTCCGGTGCTGCGCACCAAAACATCGACGACGATTCTGGCCAGCCGGATCACCGGATTTCTCGAGAATAAGCTGGCTCCGTCGACAACGATTCACGGCGTATTGGTCGATGTATACGGGATCGGCATGCTGATCTCGGGAAGCAGCGGAATCGGGAAAAGCGAGACGGCGCTGGAGCTGGTCAAACGCGGCCACCGGCTCATTGCCGATGATGCGGTGGAAATCCGGCAAACGGCGGACCACGTTCTGATCGGGAACGCGCCGGAGCTGATCCGTCACCTGCTGGAAATCCGCGGCGTAGGTATCATTAACGTGATGACGCTGTTTGGTGCGGGGGCCGTCCGTAATGTGAAGAAAATTTCCGTCGTCGTCAAGCTGGAGACATGGCAGCAGGATAAGCAGTATGACCGCCTGGGGCTGGACGAAGAAACGACGAGAATCATCGATACAGACATTCCGCTTGTGACGATTCCGGTTCGTCCGGGCCGTAACTTGGCGGTAATTATCGAGGTAGCTGCGATGAACTACAGATTGAAGCGAATGGGATACAATGCCGCGCTGCAGTTCACGAACAAGCTGACCGAATCGCTGTCTGAAGATATTGACGACATGGAATAAGAGGAATGCGGGAGCGTGACGCTCAAAGGAGGAACTTCATGTTTTTGGCTATCGATCCGATTGCGTTCGGAATCGGACCTTTGCAAGTGCACTGGTACGGTATCATTCTGGGAACCGCCGCTTTGGTCGGCTTGCTGTTGGCGATTCAAGAGGGAAAGCGCTTCGGGATGAATCCCGACTTCTTCATGGATTTGGTGCTGATCGGCGTCCCTTCGGCCATCATTGGGGCTAGAATTTATTATGTAGCATTCAAATGGGAAGATTATAAAGACAATTTATCCGAAGTGTTTAAAGTGTGGCATGGCGGCATCGCCATCTATGGCGCTCTGATCGGGGCCATTATCGCGGCATTGATCTATGTCCGCAAAAAGGGCTACTCTTTTTGGCGGATTGCCGATATCTGCGCGCCCGGCTTAATTGTGGGACAAGCGATCGGCCGGTGGGGCAACTTTATGAATCAGGAGGCGCACGGTGGGCCGGTAAGCGAAGCGTTCCTTCGCAGCTCGCTGCATCTTCCCGATTTTATCGTCAATCAGATGTATATCGACGGTGAGTACTATCATCCGACCTTTCTGTACGAATCGCTCTGGAATATCGTAGGGCTGCTGCTGCTGTTCGTGCTGCGTCGCAGAACGTTCCTGCGGGCGGGCGAGCTGTTCATGAGCTATTTTATATGGTATTCGATCGGCCGCTTCTTCATTGAAGCCTTGAGAACGGACAGCCTGGACTTCACGGGTCCGGAATGGCTGGCATCTTTGCTGCATGGACTGTGGGCGCCGATGCATTGGTTAGGCTTTGAAGCGGGTGCTATGACTTATGGAGGAAATATAAGAATCTCGCAGCTGCTCGCTGTGCTGATCGTCATTGCTGCTTTCGTATTGATCGCAATCCGCAGAAAGACCGGGGCCGCTTCGGTACGCTATTCCCATCCAATCGAGCGTCTGAAGCCGAACGAGCCGATTGGCGCCAATGCGGCGGGCGATCAAGGGAACAACGGCAGCTCTGCTTCTGCAGCGGCAGGAGATACAGAGAACTCGGCCAACAAGGAACATCCGCAAACGTAATACAACAGGCCTTTCATTGGATACAACTACAGCATGAAAAGGAGCTTACAATATGTTGGATACGGTGTTGTTTGATTTGGACGGAACGATTGTCGATACGAACGAGCTGATCATTCAATCGTTTCTCCACACCTTCGAAGGGGTGACCCAGGAGCCTGTAACTCGAGAGCATATTATTCCGAATATGGGAAGACCGCTTGTCGAGCAAATGAAGTTTTTTACCGGCAGAGATGTCGTGGACGATCTGGTGCAAAAATACCGCAAATATAACGTGGAGCACCACGACGCGCTTGTGAAGGAATTTCCGCATGTCCGCGAGACGCTGCAAAAACTGCACGAAGCAGGAATCAAATTGGGCGTAGTAACAAGCAAGGTACGGTTGACGACCGAGATGGGACTGAAGCTGACCGGATTGTTCGACTATTTCGGAACGATCGTGACGGTGGACGACGTAGAGCGGCCGAAGCCGGATCCGGAAGGAATAATCAAGGCGTTGAAGCAGCTCGGCTCCACACCGGATCAAGCGATGATGGTGGGCGACAGCCATTACGACGTGGAAGCCGCACATAATGCGGGAATCCCTTCGGCTGCCGTGGCATGGTCCATGAAAGGCGTCGAATACTTGAAGCAGTACAATCCTACCTATATCATCGATGATATAAGAGAAATTCTCCCTATTGCTGGAGTCGAGGGGATATCGATTGAGACAAACGGATAAGTTTCCGGTCGAAGGGCCGAATTCGCTGTGGCAAATGTACCGTACGGTCAGCTTCTGGAAAGCGGTCCGCAATTTTATGTTTATTCAACTTACACGGTATGCACCCTTCCTGTCGTTCAAGTGCTGGATTTATCGCCATGTGCTTGGAATGAAGGTAGGGCAGCATACCTCCTTTGCGTTAATGGTCATGGTGGATGTGTTCTTTCCGGAGCGGATAGAGGTCGGCAGCAATTCCATCATCGGCTACAATACGACGATTTTGACCCACGAATACTTGATCAAGGAATACCGCATCGGTACGGTTCGTATCGGTTCGAATGTGATGATCGGCGCCAATTCGACGATTTTGCCCGGTGTTACGATCGGCGACCATGCGGTCGTGGGAGCAGGCTCGGTCGTGCATAAGGACGTGGCGCCGTACAGCTTCGTAGCGGGCAATCCGCTGCGTGTCATTCGTGAGGACGTTAGAACGGATGATTCGAAAGCGGGAACCTAGGGATGCGGCGTGAAGCCGACAGAATTATGAAATGAAGGGCAGGGGAGCCTCATTGAAATTCAGACCGTGTATTGATCTTCACCAAGGGAAAGTAAAGCAAATAGTAGGCGAAACATTAAATGCGGGCCGACAGGGCGAAGGGGTTGTAGAAAACTTCGTCTCGGAGCATGATTCAGCATATTATGCCGACATGTTCAAACGGGACGGGTTAACCGGCGGCCACGTCATCATGCTGGGCAGCGGCAATGAAGAAGCGGCGGTAAAAGCGCTGCGGCAATACGAGGGCGGCTTGCAAATCGGCGGGGGGATCAACGCGGATAACGCATCGTCTTATTTGGAGCAGGGCGCGTCCCATGTCATAGTGACCTCCTACATCTTTCGGGACGGCGAGCTGAATACGGAGAACATGAACAAGATCGTTTCCGAGGTAGGGAAGGATCGTCTCGTTATCGATTTGAGCTGCAAAGAAAAGGACGGCAAATGGTACGTCGTGACCAACCAGTGGAAGACGTTCAGCAATTTCGAGGTGACGTTGGACAATATCCGTTACCTAGAGCAGTATTGTGATGAATTCCTGGTTCATGCCGTGGATGTGGAAGGCAAGCAATCCGGCATTCAACAAAGCCTAGTCCGCCATTTGGCGAATGGTGTGACCATTCCGACCACTTATGCAGGCGGAGCACGGTCTATGGAGGACTTGGAGCTGTTCCGTACACTAGGACAAGACAAGCTGGATATTACCGTCGGCAGCGCGCTGGATATTTTCGGAGGCAAGCTTCCTTACCGTGTTGTCGTAGCTTATTGCAGCGGAAGAGCTTAAGGCTGAGGCTGTATAGGAGATAAGTTGATGACCGAACCGTGTCCATTCTGCGAACCGCTGAAGAGTGACGAGATTGTGTTGGAAAGCGAATATTGCGTATTGATTACGAACAAGGATAAGGTGCTTGTCGGGTCCTGCATGATCATACCGAGGGCGCACCGGGAGACAGTATTCGATTTGACGGATGAGGAATTTAGGGATACCCGCGGTCTGCTGTTAAGAGCAAAGGCTTACCTGGATGAGCGGTACAAGCCTGACGGATATAATGTAGGGTGGAATAGCGGCGCGGTGGGCGGGCAGACGGTTTTACACGCTCATTTGCATGTGATTCCCCGTTTCAAAGACGAGCCATTTGCCGGGCAAGGCATTCGCCATCACTTAAAGCAAGAAGAGAACAGAAGACCTTGAGCCGTAGCATTTTGCATGATTTATGATCGGCAGACGAGGTGGTTTTGCCTATAGAAGCTGAAGTCTGCGGCTCTGGACGAAGAGAGGGATTTGTAGGGAAGAGACGGCAAGTTCCTCTCTAATTTATCCGTATTGCTCATTGACGCCGCAGGTGTTCAGTGTTATATTACGAATACATCCTTTAATTTGGTAGCATATTAGCGAACTAAAGCATTTGTGAACATTGTTAATATAGGCGGGTGAAGAGCGGTGTCGAAACCGAAAGTGTTTGAAAAACCGACTGGAGTCAAAGATTATCTTCCTGAAGCGGTAGCGAAGCTGCGCGCTATTGAAACGAACGTACTGCAATGCATGGAGCGTTGGGGGTACCGGGAGATCTTGACGCCTACCTTGGAATTTTACGATACCGTGGGAGTAGCGAGCTCTACGGAAGACCGCAAGCTGTTCAAGCTGCTTGACCGCAACGGAACGACATTGGTTATGCGGTCCGATATTACGGCTCCGATAGCGCGGGTGGTGTCGTCGCTGCTGAAGGACCAGCCGTTTCCTATCCGGCTCTCGTATCATGCGAATGTATTTCGCGCCTTCGAGGCGGAAGCGGGCAGAGACGCAGAATTTTTCCAGGCCGGCGTGGAGCTTGTAGGTGACGGCTCTTCGGAATCGGATGCGGAGGTTATCGCACTGGCGATTGCCAGCTTGCAGGCGGCAGGGGTACAGCAGTTCAAAATCGCCCTCGGTCACGTCGGTTTTCTAACCGGACTGTTCAACGAGACGCTGCAGCACCGGACGGAACCTCAGCAAGCATTGAAGGAATGTTTGCTTAACCGGGACTACGTCGGCTATCGGGATACGATCAAGGGCCTTGGCCTCGACGCCGAAGTTCAGCGGGAGCTGGAAGGGATATTGAGACTTCGCGGGGGGCAGGAGATTTGCGCGCAGGCGCAGCAGGTGACACACGATCCGATGGCGCAGCAATCGATCGCCCATTTGTGCGAAGTGTGGGACGTGCTCGAAGCGTACGGCGTGAGCGAGCATGTGCTGATTGACTTAACGATGATTGGAGATTTCTCCTACTATACAGGTATGACGTTTGAAGGCTACGCTGCGGATCTCGGGTTCCCTGTATGCAGCGGAGGTCGGTACGACAATTTGCTGACGCAATTCGGGCGTCCGGCTCCGGCGACAGGGTTCGCGCTGAAAACGAACCGGATTATGGAGGTAGTCGGCAAGCAGGGGACAGTAGAGGCGCCTAGCAAGGTGCTGATAGCTTATAAAGCTCCTAACCGGGCCGAGGCGTTCGCCAAAGCTCAGGAGCTGCGGTCCCAAGGCGGCACGATGGTGGAAACGCGGTTATTGCAGGACGGATCGGATGAAATCGGATCGACGCGCAAGGAAGACGGAACGTATTTGGTCAACGGCACGGTCTACCGGGACGTCATCACGTTTAAATAAAGGAGCAGGGATATGCAGGATGTATTGAAAGTGGCGATGCCCAAAGGGCGCATCTACAAGCAGGCTTCCAAGCTTTTTCGTGACGCGGGCTATCCGATCCCTGAGGATATGGACGATTCGCGCAAGCTGATCATTCCGGTGCCGGAAGCAGGACTCGAATTCATCATGGCGAAGCCGGTCGACGTAGCGACGTATGTGGAATACGGCGTGGCAGACATTGGAGTCGTCGGCAAAGATGTCCTGATGGAGGAAAACCGTGATGTATACGAGCTGATCGACCTCGGAATCGCGCGCTGCCGGATGTCGGTCATCGGCCTTCCGGATTGGAAGCCGGTGCTGAATCCGCGTGTGGCGACGAAATATCCGAATGTGGCGTCGCAATATTTCCGTGAAAAAGGACAGCAGGTGGAAGTGATCAAGCTGAACGGTTCCATCGAGCTGGCGCCTTTGATCGGCTTGGCGGACCGGATCGTCGATATGGTCGAGACGGGCCAGACCTTGAAGGAGAACGGACTGGTCGAGCAGGAGCAGATCTTCTCGATCACGAGCCGGCTGATTGCCAACCGGGTGAGCTACCGGATGAAAAATGAATCGATTCAAGCGCTGTGCGACAAGCTGCAGCAGCTGACGGCTTCCATTACTGCGAAATAATGCAAGTGAACGGATAGATGCGGGAGCAAGAACGAAGCGCGTAAGCAAGCACGGGAGCAAGTATTGTATAGGAAAAGGGGGAGCAGGCGATGAAAATTGTGCCGGCCAGCGAGTTCGCGCTGAAGCGCGAAGTGGAATACGGCTCGGAGGAACAGAACGAGCGGGTCAAAAGCATTATTGAGAGCGTGCGCCGCGAAGGCGACGCGGCGCTCAAGAGCTTCGCTCAGCAGTTCGACGGCGTAACCGTCGACGAGCTGCGCGTGAGCGAAGCCGAAATCGAGGCCGCCTATGCGTCGGTAGACGAGGAGTTTCTCGCTGCGATTCGGGAAGCAGCGGTCAATGTTCGCCGCTTCCACGAGAAGCAGAAGCGGACGTCCTGGATGGATCTGCAGCCGGACGGCAGCATCCTGGGGCAAGTGATCCGGCCGCTGCGCCGGGTCGGGCTGTATGTGCCGGGCGGTAAGGCGGCGTATCCGTCGTCCGTCCTGATGAACGCGATTCCGGCCCAGGTTGCGGGCGTGCCGGAAATCGTGATGGTGACGCCGCCGGCGACGGCCGGGGTTGAGGGCATCGACCCTCACATCCTCGTGGCCGCAGCGGAAGCGGGCGTGCGCGAGATCTACCGCGTCGGCGGCGCGCAAGCTGTCGCAGCGCTCGCCTACGGCACGGAGTCGATCCCGGCTGCCGACAAAATCGTGGGCCCGGGCAACATCTACGTAGCCCTGGCCAAGCGGTACGTGTTCGGCGCGGTCGACATCGACAGCATCGCCGGCCCGAGCGAGATCGTCGTGCTGGCCGATGAGACGGCCGACGCCGCGTATGTGGCTGCGGACCTGCTGTCGCAGGCCGAGCACGACGAGATGGCGTCGGCGATTCTCATCACGCCGTCGCAAGCGCTCGCCGAAGCGGTGCAGGCGGAGGTAGCCCGCCAGCTTGAGACGCTGCCGAAGCGGGGCATCGCGGAGCAGTCGATCCGCGACTACGGGGCGATCCTCACGGTAGCGAGCCTCGAGGAGGGCGTGGACGCCGTGAACCGGCTTGCGCCGGAGCATCTCGAGGTCATCGTGAGCGAGCCGTTCCAATACTTGAGCGCCATCGAGAACGCAGGCGCGATCTTCCTCGGACCGTACAGCTCGGAGCCCGTCGGAGACTATTTCGCCGGCCCGAACCATGTGCTGCCGACGAACGGGACGGCACGGTTCTCTTCTCCGCTCAACGTGGACGACTTCATGAAGAAGTCCAGCGTCATCTACTACAGCAAAGAAGCGCTGCTCCGGGACGGGGACAAAATTATTACGCTAGCTCGCCACGAAGGGCTCGAAGCCCACGCGAGGGCGATTCAAATACGACTCGAGAAAGAAGGGAATTCCCGTGGCTGACCAACAAACCAACGAGCGTTCGGCATCGATTGCCCGCAAAACGAATGAAACGGATATTCAATTGACGTTTAACGTAGACGGCTCCGGCGTATCGGAGATCGAGACGGACGTGCCGTTTTTAAACCATATGCTTGATTTGTTCACGAAGCACGGCCAATTCGACCTGAAGGTCAAAGCGATCGGCGACATCGACATCGATGACCACCACACGGTTGAAGATATCGGCATTTGTCTGGGTCACACTCTTCGCGAAGCGTTGGGCGACAAGAGAGGAATCAAGCGCTACGCGAACGTGTTCATTCCGATGGATGAAGCGCTGGCGCAAGTCGTTATCGACGTGAGCAACCGCCCTCACTTCGAATACCGGGCGCAGTATCCGTCGGCGCAAGTAGGCAGCTTCTCTACGGAGATGGTGCATGAGTTTCTATGGAAGCTTGCTCTCGAGGCGCGCATAACGCTGCACGTCATCGTCCATTACGGGCAAAATACGCATCACATGATCGAAGCGGTATTCAAGGCGCTCGGCCGTGCGCTGGACGAAGCGACGAGCATCGATCCGCGCGTGAAAGGCGTGCCGTCGACGAAGGGAGTGCTGTAAGGATGATCGCCATCATCGACTACGGCATGGGCAACCTGCACAGCGTCAGCAAAGCGGTTGAACGGCTCGGCTTCGAAGCCGTCATCACCTCCGACGAGGCGCAGATCCTTGCGGCCGACGGAGCGATTTTGCCGGGCGTGGGCGCCTTCGGCGACGCCATGGAGCAGCTGCGCGCATCCGGCCTGGATGGCGCGGTAGGACGATTCGCCGCAACCGGCAAGCCGCTGCTCGGCATCTGTCTCGGAATGCAGCTATTGTTCAGCAAGAGTGAGGAGCATGGCTCCCACGAGGGGCTGAACCTGCTGCCGGGACAGGTCGTCCGCTTCCGCGGGAGCTACAAGGTGCCGCACATGGGCTGGAACCGGCTGCAGTTCAAGCAGCCAAGCCCGCTGTTCAGCGGCATCGAGGAGGGCCACGTCTACTTCGTGCACTCGTATCACGTGCAGCCCGAGCAGCCGTCGGACCTGCTGGCAACGACCGACTATCATCAGCAGGTAACCGCCATCGTAGGACGCGGCAATGTGTACGGCATGCAGTTTCACCCGGAGAAAAGCGGCAGCATCGGAATGCAGCTGCTGGGCAATTTTCTCGCCTTGTGCAAACGATAAGAGCC
This sequence comes from Paenibacillus sp. H1-7, assembly GCF_022354825.1. Lineage (GTDB taxonomy): Bacteria > Bacillota > Bacilli > Paenibacillales > NBRC-103111 > Paenibacillus_S. Next base: position 8,138,828 of record NZ_CP031168.1, on the reverse strand, counting down.
CGAGCCGCGGCCCGGGGGCTTACTGTTTGTCTCCAGCTGGAGCTGCAATCGAAATCATTAGCAACAGATATCATGGGAACGGGGGCTAACCAATGCTTGCCAAACGAATAATCCCTTGCCTGGACGTTAAAGACGGACGGGTCGTGAAGGGCGTCAACTTCGTGAATTTGCGCGATGCGGGCGATCCGGTCGAGCTGGCGGCGATCTACGATCGGGAGGGAGCCGACGAGCTAGTATTTCTCGACATTTCGGCTTCCGTAGAAGGCCGGGCGACGATGGTCGAGGTGGTGAAGCAGACCGCAGGCGAAATTACGATTCCGTTTACGGTCGGCGGCGGCATATCGAGCGTGGACGACATGAAGCGGCTGCTCCGCGCCGGAGCCGATAAGATCGGCATTAACACGGCCGCGGTCCGAAATCCGGATCTGATCTCCGACGGTGCGAGAAAGTTCGGATCGCAGTGCATCGTGGTCGCTATCGACGCTCGTTACAACGAAGCTTGGGGCGAGTGGGAAGTGTTCACCCACGGCGGACGCAACGGCACCGGCATCAAGGCGCTGGAATGGGCGAAGCGGGCGGAGGAGCTGGGCGCCGGTGAAATCTTGCTGACGAGCATGGATGCCGACGGTACCAAGGACGGCTTCGATCTGCCGCTGACTCGCGCTGTATCCGAGCTGCTGACCATTCCGGTTATCGCTTCGGGCGGGGCCGGAACGAAGGACCACTTTTACGATGTGTTTGCTGAAGGCAAAGCGGATGCGGGATTGGCCGCAACGATTTTTCATTATAAAGAGCTTACGATTGGTGAGGTTAAAGACAACCTCCGGCAGAAAGGAGTCGAAGTGCGATGACAAACGAACAACAAGCTCCGCAATCCTGGGAAGAGCTGACGTCAGCGATCAAATGGGACGCTCAAGGTCTCGTTCCCGCCATCGTTCAGGACGCGGCAAGCAAAGATGTATTGATGATGGCTTATATGAACCAAGAATCGCTGAGACTTACTCTGGAGTCAGGGGAAACGTGGTTCTGGAGCCGTTCCCGCAGCGAGCTGTGGCATAAAGGAGCGACCTCCGGCCACATTCAGAAGGTGCGCTCGCTGAAATACGATTGCGACGGAGATACGCTGCTTGTGCTCGTGAACCAGACAGGACCGGCATGCCACACGGGGCAGTACAGCTGCTTCTTCAACGAAGTGCAGGTGGGCGGTCAAGCTGAATCCTCAGAGGCGGCCAATGTGGGCGATCGCTTCGCGATGCTGTCCAAGCTCGAATCGGTCATCGCCCAGCGCGATGCGGAGCGTCCGGAGGGCGCTTATACGACCTACCTGTTCGAGAAGGGAATCGATAAAATATTGAAAAAGGTCGGCGAAGAAACGGCCGAAGTCATTATCGCCGCCAAAAACCGCGACAACGACGAGCTCCGTTACGAAGCAAGCGACCTGATCTTCCATCTGATGGTGCTGCTGCGCGAAGCCAAGCTTCCTTTGGACGACGTCATGCGCGAATTAGATAACCGCCACAATTCCAAAAAATAATCGAAACCATCCCGCACCGTATCACGTATTGGGAAGCGTATGACAAATGACATGGCTGCCGAGTGACTATCGGTGCCGGACGAATGGGACGATACCAAAAAGGGCATAGAATAGTAGGCAACCCAAATGCTGGGCCGCTGAAGTTCATGCCCTTGCTCTGTGTCAAGAAGCCGCCCGGATCCAGCGGTTTTTGCTGGAATCTGTAACCGAAACTGGCAAATAGGGCGCCGTTATGCAGGTTTTCCCTGCGATTTTCACGGAAATGCCTTTTTCTTAAACATTATTTTTCATGTATAATGAGGGTTGTGGACATTTTTATAGTATAATGACTCTTGATGTCAATAGATGCATCGGAACTGCAGCCCACATAATTTACGTAAACAATCCATAGCGGAGGTAACCTTTAACCATGTTTAGCGACAAATTGAAGATTTTTTCCGGATCATCCAACCCTAAGCTCGCAGAGAAAATCTGTAATGAGCTAGGCGTTTCACTCGGCCAAGTCAAGCTTTCCCGGTTCAAATGCGGGGAAATTTACTGCTGCTATGAAGAAACCATTCGGAACTGTGATGTGTTCTTGGTCCAAACGTTCTCCCATCCGATCAACGAGAATTTCATGGAGCTGTTGGTTATGATGGATGCGGCCAAGCGCGCGTCAGCCAGAACAATCAACCTTGTCGTACCTTACTATGGATATTCCCGTCAGGAACGGAAAGCGGCTCCACGGGAACCTATTTCCGCGAAATTGGTTGCTGATTTGCTCAATGCAGCCGGAGCGGACCGCGTTATTACCATTGACCTTCATGCGCCTGCAATTCAAGGCTTCTTCAACATTCCGGTGGACCATTTGACGGCTTTGGACTTGCTTAGCGCTCATATTAAACAAAAGCAAATCGATGACCTTATCGTCGTATCCCCGGACGCGGGCGGCGTGACTAGAGCTGAGAACCTTGCGAACGTGCTGGAAGCGCCTATCGCTATGATGTTCAAAAAGCGTTATGCGCACAACGAGGCGGTAGTGACTCACGTTATCGGTGATGTAAAAGGCAAAACACCGGTTATTTTCGAAGACTTGATCGATACCGGAACAACCATTGTCAATGTCGTGGAAGGGTTAAAGGAAAGAGGAGCGAACGACGTCTTCATCTGTGCGACACATCCGGTATTCTCCGGACCGGCGCTGCAGCGTCTTGACCACCCGAACATTAGAGAAGTCGTCATTACCGACTCCATTGCGATTCCAGACGATCACTCCTCCCGTTTCCAGGTGCTTTCCGTAGCGGGACTGTTGTCCAATGCGATCCGGATTATTAAAGACGGCGGTTCGATAAGTTCTTTGTTCAAATACGGCGGGGTATAAACTGCAGTCGGAATAGATAGATTTAATTAAACACTCTTTATGGATTTGTTATCATTTATGCTATACTTTTCTTATCGAAATAACGCTGGTTTCCTTGTGAATTCCAGACGGAACCGGAGGTGCCTTACTTAATGGGGAAGAAAAAGCGTGCTGTCAGAACTCAACATAGCAACATTATCCCGGTGAAAATGGATGCCACGTTCTTTTTCGAACGAGCCGTGCAATCTTTGGACCGATATCATTACGATAAGGCATTAAAGTATTTTCGTCGCGCAGCCGATTACGAGCCGGAAAATCCGGTAAATCATTGTAACCTGGCCGGGCTTCTCTCAGAGATGGGAAATTACGAGGAATCCAACCGTATTCTTCAGCACGTGCTGGATCAGATCGATCCTACGATGACCGAATGCTACTTCTATATGGCGAACAATTTTGCCAACATGGAAAACTACGAGTCGGCGGAAAAAGCGATTATCCATTATTTGGAGAACGACCCGACGGGACAATTTCTCGAAGAATCCGAGGAAATGATCGAGCTGCTCAGCTATGAGCTGGACCGTCCGACCAAGCTGACGTCGATCAAGAGCCGCGAAGGCATGTTTGAACACGACCGGGCGCGCAGCATGCTGGAGGAAGGCAAGTTCGGCGAAGCGGTTCGCATCCTGGAGAAGATTATTAAGAAGCACCCGGATTTTATGGCTGCGCGCAACAATTTGGCGTTGGCCTATTACTACATGGGGCATTTTGAAAAATCCGTTGAAATGATCAAGCAGGTATTGGAGCTCGATCACGGCAATTTGCACGCGCTGTGCAATCTGGCGATCTTTTACCAGCATTTCGGCGATAAAGATAATTTGAAGGAACTGCTTGAGGTATTGCGCAAAACCTATCCTTTCCATCAGGATCATGTGTTTAAGCTGGCCACAACGATGGGCATCTTAAGTGAGCATGAAACGGCGTACCGTTTGTTCAAAAGGCTGCTGAAAACCGGCGAAGCGGGTCTCGACCCGTGCTTGTTCCACTATACGGCGGTGGCGGCTTACAATACGAAGCGATATAACGAAGCGGAGCGTCAATGGCGTCATGCGGATAAATTCGATCCGGGCTCGGAAATTCCGAAGTTTTACTTGAATTTGCTGGATAAATCGCGTCACGAGCAAGTAAAGCCGCCGGTCAGCTACCATTATCACCTTCCGTTCGAGGAACAATTCCGCGGATTGGAGAAGTCCGCCGAAGGACTACCCGATCATTTGAAACGGGATCCTCTTGTGCGTTCGTCCTTTTTCTGGGCGCTGCGCCACGGCGACACGGAGACGAAGCTGCAAGTATTGCAGGCGTTCGGTCTCATTGGCGACAACGAGGTGAAGGATGCACTGCTGGAGTTTATTCAGGAGCCGCAGGAGAACGATTACTTGAAGAAGGTCGCTATCTTCGTGCTGCGCAGCATCGGGCTGAATGAGCCGGTGACCGCGGTGCTTGACGGCAATCGCCTGACGATTCCGGCATCGCCGTTTTCGCCGAATTTGCCTGTGTGGGAGCGTAAATGGCAGGATATTATGGACCGGTCGATGCAGGAAATGAGCCGCAGGTACGATATGGTGCAGCAGTACGATCTGCAGACATTGTGGGTCGAGTATTTATCGAGGGTATACCCGAGTGTGCCAAAAATTACCAAGACGGAGGGCTGGTCCGCCGCTCTGGAGTATTTGACGGCCAAGATGCACCGCCGCGCCATTTCGTTTCATGAGCTATCGCATCGTTACAACGTATCCGTCGCGACCATAAGCAAGAATGTGAAAATGATCGATGAGGCTTGCGGTATTCGTGAGAAAATGGAAGCCATTTTCCCGGCGTACGCAAACTTTGACCATAAATAAAGAATACGCTCTTCAAGTCCGATGTTCCGAGCTTATGAAAATTCAGTTTTTTTCTTCTCGACAGTTGGGTAATACTTAAACTAATATTACGTGTTCAATAAGTTGGGATTCAGCTTTTTGAACAACCTCTGATAGAGAATCCATTAAGGAGTTAAGGAGGAACTGGATATGTACAAAGCCATAGTCATCGGAACCGGTCCTGCAGGGCTTACGGCGGCGATTTATTTGGCTCGCGCCAATCTGAGCCCGCTGGTTATCGAGGGTCCTGAGCCGGGCGGTCAGCTGACGACCACGACGGAGGTTGAGAACTTCCCGGGATTTCCGCAAGGCATTATGGGTCCTGAGCTGATGGACAATATGCGCAAGCAGGCGGAGCGGTTCGGAGCCGAGTTCAAAACCGGATGGGTCAACAAGGTCGATTTATCCAGTAGGCCGTTCAAGCTGACCGTAGAAGGGATAGGCGACATCGAATCCGAGAGCGTCATTATATCCACCGGAGCCTCAGCCAAGCTGCTCGGCATTGAGAACGAGAAGGAAAGCATAGGGCGCGGAGTAAGCACATGCGCGACCTGTGACGGATTTTTCTTCCGCGGCAAAAAAATTATCGTCGTGGGCGGCGGCGATTCGGCGATGGAAGAGGCGAACTTCCTGACCCGATTCGCATCGGAAGTGCAGTTGGTGCACCGGCGCAGCGAGCTCCGGGCTTCCAAAATCATGCAGGATCGCGCGCGCGACAACTCCAAAATATCGTGGAGCTTGAACCGGACGCCGCTCGCCGTCGTATCGGGAGACAAGGGCGTGATCGGCTTGAAGGTGAAAAACAACGAAACCGGTTCAGAGGAAATTATCGAGACGGACGGCATTTTCGTCGCTATCGGGCATACGCCGAATACAGGCTTCCTGGGCGGCCAGATTACGACCGACGATCACGGGTATATCGTAGTCAAACCGGGTACGACTCAAACGAACATCGAGGGCGTCTTTGCTTGCGGTGACGTACAGGACAGCAAATACCGCCAAGCGATAACGGCAGCCGGCAGCGGATGTATGGCGGCACTCGATTGTGAGAAGTTTTTGGAAGGCCATGCTGTACATGATTGGAGTCAAAGCTTGTAACATAACGAAACGTGGGACCGAAGTTCCACGTTTTTTCTGTGTGTAGGCTATCCGGCGTGGTATGAACTGGGGCGGATGTCATGATGAATCAGCCGGGGAAGGACGGGCAATTGTCATGAACGTTTTCTTGACCTGCCCGAAGGGTTGGCTTATAGTTGGAACTGAGAGCTTTTTTGCGTGATTATAGTTTATGAGGTGACTTGTATAATGGGAGAGAAAGTTTACGTTGGAGTCGATCTCGGAGGCACAGCCATCAAGGTAGGGCTTTGCGATGAAAATGGAATGCTGCTGCAGACGTTCGAAGGACCAACCGGAACAGAGCAAGGCGTTGATGTAGTTCTTGAAAACATTGCACAATACGTGCGCAAGCTGGTAGCGGATTCGCCTTACGAATGGGAACAGGTAGCAGGTATCGGAGCGGGCATCGCCGGCTTTATGGACATTCCGGAAGGCTTCATTAAGCTGTCCCCGAATTTGGGATGGCGCAACGTGCCCATCAAGAAAATCCTGGAGGAAAAGCTCGGCAAGACGGTCAAGATCGACAATGACGCCAACGTGGCCGCTTTGGGCGAAGCGTGGGGAGGGGCAGGTAGAGGCATTCCTCATCTCGTATGCTACACGCTGGGCACAGGGGTTGGCGGCGGTGTTATTATAAACGGCAACATACATCAAGGCTTTAACGGCATGGCGGGCGAGCTGGGCCATATGACCGTCGTACCTGATCTGGAAGCCATTAACTGCGCTTGCGGTCTGAAAGGCTGTCTCGAAACGGTATCGTCGGCAACCGGCATTATTCGTATGGCCAAGGAAGCGGTGGAGCGCGGCGAGCATACTTCGCTGGCGCTGGTTGAGAACATTATGGCCAAGGATGTGTTCGACGCGGCCAAATCGGGAGATGAAGTAGCGCTCCGCATTATTAATCGCGCTGCGCTCTATTTGGGCAAATCGATGGCGACCGTATCCATTGTTTTGAACCCGCAGCGGTTTATTATCGGCGGCGGCGTATCGAAAGCCGGAGATATTTTGTTCGATGCCATTCGCGGCTATTACAACGAGTATGCTCAAGAGTCCGCTAAGGAAGGCGTAGAGATCGTTCCGGCTACACTTGGCAACGACGCCGGTGTTGTGGGAGCGGCAGGATTGAACTTGCGTTCCTAATTTTTGGTTGTTTCATAGATTTAGGCTGGATGGATCCATTATTTATTGTTTCATGGAACAACGTATTTTATTCGGTAATATCGAGCAACCGGTCAAGGTGGATTAACAACCTGGAGGTGGAACACCCATGGAAGAGATGCATACTTTAGGCAAACTGGTTATTATCACCGGCATGTCAGGTGCAGGCAAGACGATAGCCGTGCAAAGCTTGGAGGACTTGGGCTTTTTTTGCGTGGATAACCTGCCTCCTGTACTGATTCCGAAATTTGCGGAGCTCATAGAGCAATCCAAGGGCCGAATCGGTAAGGTCGCCTTGGTTATCGATTTGAGAGGAAGAGAATTCTTCACTTCCTTATCCGAGTCGCTCCGGTATATTCGGGAAAATCAGTCGCTTACGTATGAAATTTTGTTCCTCGATGCGACGGACGCTATCCTCGTTCAACGGTATAAGGAAAGCCGCCGTAAGCATCCGCTGGCTCCGACGGGTGCACCGCTCGAAGGCATTGTGCAGGAGCGCAAGCTGCTTGAGGAGCTGAAAGGGATGGCGACGCAGGTCATCGATACGAGCAGCTTGAAGCCTGCGCAGCTGAAGGAGCGGATCGTATCGCGATTCACAAATCTCGAGTCCGACGGCATCTCCATCAACGTCATATCCTTCGGCTTCAAATATGGCGTGCCGATCGATGCGGACCTGATCTTCGATGTGCGGTTCCTTCCGAATCCGCACTATGTGGAGACACTGCGCCCTAATACGGGCCAGGATCCGGAAGTGTACGATTATGTTATGAAATGGAATGAGACGCAGGAGTTTCTTACCAAGCTGCTGGATATGCTGAACTTTCTCGTGCCTCAATACAAAAAGGAAGGGAAGAGTCAGGTCGTGGTCGGTATCGGCTGTACAGGCGGCAAGCATCGCTCCGTCGCCATCGCCGAATATTTGGGCAAAGTGATGGGCAACAGCGAGACGGAAACGGTACGCGTCAGCCATCGTGACTCCGAACGGGACAGGGTAGAGGTGAAGAAATGACCCCAGACAGCATGGAAAGCGACCGCCCGCGCATTGTCGTTATCGGCGGTGGAACGGGGCTGTCCGTTATGCTTCGAGGCTTGAAGGAAAAGCCGATAGACATAACGGCGATCGTTACGGTTGCTGATGACGGGGGGAGCTCCGGTATTCTCCGATCAGAATTGGAGATGGTGCCGCCGGGCGATATCCGTAATGTGCTCACCGCCTTGGCCGATGTAGAGCCGCTGCTCGGCAAAATGCTCGAATATCGTTTCGAGAAAGGCCAGGGATTGGCGGGGCACAGTTTGGGCAATCTAATTTTGGCAGCAATGAGGGATATTACCGGTGATTTTGTCGCCGGCGTGCGTGAGATGAGCCGTGTGTTCGCTGTGAGGGGCCGTGTGCTTCCCGCAGCGAATCACGCCATTGTACTGAAGGCCGAAATGGAGGACGGCACCATCGTCGAGGGTGAGTCCAAAATTCCGAAGTCGGGCAAAGTGATCAAGCGGGTGTTTATCGAGCCGTCGAACGTGCAGCCATTGGACGAAGCGGTGGATGCGCTGAAGAAAGCCGATGCCATTCTTGTCGGGCCGGGCAGCTTGTACACCAGCATCATGCCGAATTTGCTTGTGCCGGAAATCGCGCGCACCATTGTGGAGTCGCAGGCGCTAAAGATGTTCGTATGCAACGTGATGACACAGCCCGGTGAAACGGATAATTACTCCGTTAGCGACCATTTGCAAGCCATGTACAATCACGTTGGCCACCATTTGTTCGATTATATTATCGTCAACAATGGGGATATTCCTCCTCAGGTTCAGAAGCGATATGCCGAGAAGGGCGCGCGAGTCGTCCCTCTCGATCTGGAAGAGGTTACGAGTCGAGGCTATAAAGTAATAGCGGATCAATTGGTTTTATTCCGTACGTATTTGCGTCACGATGCAGAAAAACTAAGCCAACACATTTATCAACTGGTGGAGAGCTGGATGCTCAAGAAGAGGTGATAAGCCCATGTCCTTCGCCGCACAAACGAAAAAAGAACTTACCATGATCCAGTCCGATGATTGCTGTGAAATCGCTGAGCTGTCCGCGCTCATTCGCATGAACGGGTCCGTTCAGCTGACCAACCAGCGTATCGTATTGGATGTTTCAACCGAGAATGCGGCTATCGCACGTCGGATGTACTCGTTGTTAAAGAAGAAATTTCGCGTTCATACCGAGCTGCTTGTACGCAAAAAGATGCGGTTGAAAAAAAATAACGTCTACATCGTCCGGGTACCGAATCAGGTACAGGAGATTTTGTCGGAGCTGCACATCGTTTCGGAAGGATTTATCTTTACTCCGGGAATAGAGCGGGCTATTATTCAGGAGGACTGCTGCAAACGCGCTTATTTGCGCGGAGCCTTCCTCGCAGGGGGCTCGGTCAACAATCCCGAAGGCTCCTCCTATCACCTGGAGATCTCCTCGATGTACGAGGAGCACTGTCAGGCTCTGTGCGATCTGGCCAACGAGTTTGATTTGAACGCCCGGTGCATCGAACGGAAAAAAGGCTTTGTTTTCTACATCAAAGAAGGCGAGAAAATCATCGAATTTCTCAACCTGATCGGCGCGCATCAAGCGCTTCTACGGTTCGAGGATGTGCGGATCATGAAAGATATGCGTAATTCCGTCAACCGGCTGGTCAATTGCGAAACGGCTAATTTGAATAAAACGATCGGTGCCGCCGTTAGGCAGATCGATAATATTCGGCTGCTGCAAAAAGAAATCGGTCTCGAAAATCTGCCCGAGAAGCTTCGCGAGGTCGCGGAAATCCGTCTCATGCACCCGGACATGAACCTGAAGGAAGTCGGCGACTTGCTAAAGGGAGCCGTCAGTAAATCGGGGGTCAATCACCGGTTGCGTAAAATCGACGAGCTTGCCGAGAAAATCCGCAGATCATAAGTGTTTGGGCGGAAATATAGATTTTTTGTGTAATTTCAGGATACTCCTAGTGTAACCCATGGAAAAATGGTATAATGGATGAAAAATCGCTTTTTCATATGGTCATTTATGTAAATGGTCATTTGCAATTAAGATAGTAGGGGGTATGGGTTGGAATGTCGAAACGCCCAGTAGTTGTAAAGTTGAAAACAGGCCTTCATGCCAGACCAGCGGCACTTTTTGTTCAGGAAGCGAATAAGTTTTCTTCCGAAATCTTCGTGGAGAAGGACGAGAAGAAAGTTAACGCCAAAAGTATCATGGGTATCATGAGCTTAGCAATCAGCACTGGTACTGAAGTTTACATTAGCGCTGAAGGTTCGGACGCCGAGCAGGCTGTAAACGCTTTAGTCGCATTGGTCAGCAAAGAGGAACTCGAAAACCAATAATACCTGCTATACGCTTCGGATGAAGCCGTTTTAGCGTGCTTGCTTCTTGCTGTTTTCCCTCTTTTTGTCCATTTTATGAAATGGCATATGATGGTTGGATTGGGATACTCGTAAAAGCGCAACCTTTTCTTTAGTTGAGCGTCTATAATGACGTGTCTTCTGTAGGAAAGGTTTTTTGCTGTGCTTATTTTTTATTCATAAAAGGAGTTCGAGAGAGAATGAACCAGATGAAAAAAGAAGTGTCTTTGATGATGATCATCGCCCTGCTGTGCACGGTTCTCTTTACTCCGCTGGCTATGGCGCAAGGCGTATCGTCGGCTTCGACGCACGTATTGCTCTATGTCGATAAGACGGAGGCTTTTTTGAACGGCAAGCAGGTCACGCTAGAATCTCCTGCAACGATCATTAAAGACAAAATGTTTGTTCCCGCCAAGTTTTTGGGAGATGCAATGGGCTTGAAGGTAGAATGGAATGAGAAGACACGCCAGATTGAAATGGTAACGCCAGGCTACAACATTGTGCTCGATAGCGACCGGAAATCCGTGTGGATTAACGGCATGATGGAACCGTTCGATTCCGTGGCGGCTATTAGCCCGGAAGGCAAACTGCTGATCAAGCTGACCTGGTTGGCTGATTATATGGGTGCGAGATACACGTACAACGACGAGCTGAGACGTGTGGAGGTTCTTCATACGAAAACACCGGATGGGGTGTACATACCGAATTCCGGCAACTCCAAACCGGTAGCGAAATTCGCTTTCGGCAAAGAGACGTATCGTCTGGGCGAGCCGGTCAAGTACATCGATTTAAGCTATGACCCGGATGCGGAAGGGATCGCCAGATACGAATGGAAAGGCAACCAGGAGGCGTTCTTCACGCCTGGGACCTATCCTATTACATTGACGGTTTGGGACGCCCATGGCAATCAGAGTACGGCGTACACGCGCAATATTACCATCGGAACGGAAACGTATTTGAACGCGGTGGAATATCCGATTTATACGAAGCCTCCGGGCAGCTATATTAAGACGGATTGGAGCATGATCTGGGGCAACTTCTGGAAACTGCCGGAGCTTCCTAAGCAAGTGACGTCGGATTCCTCGAGAAAGCTGCTTGTCAGCGATAGCCCTGAAGAGTTTACGGAAAAAGGCATCTTGTACCAAGATAAAGTGAACGGTAAAGGAAGATTGTATGCCGATCATATCAACGGTACGAAGGAAAAAGTGACGATGGCTATCTTGGCCAGAAATACGACCGATAAGCCGGTAAAAATCAAAACGACCAACAAGGGCGAAGTATTCCCGTCCGTGTATGCGAATTTGATCGGCAACGAAGCTTCCGTCGATTTCCTGATGAACGATACGTACAACGAAGAAATGACGGTACCGCCGAAGCAGACGTTCATTTATTCGCAAATGCCGGACTTCTACCCGGCACAAGGCGTTAACTTGTTCTACGACGTAGAAACCGACGGTGAGATTGAATTCTCGTTCGTCGCAACGGATAAAATTACGCAGGATACGCTGAAGCTCCCGCTGCTGCCGTTCACCGGACACGTCCGCGGATCGTTCCCGGTATCCGAGGTGAAGTGGTATGTGGATGCAAGCTCGTTTACTACACCGTCTCGCCTCATTATCGGCGATGGCAAGAGCGATCCGTTCCAGCCGGGCTACGATACGATGCGTAAACAAAATGTCACGAACGACGGCAACTATGGCGTCGTGTACAAAATTCATGCCGATAAGCCGCGCAAAATGGCTATCATGATCCAGCCTCTGGGCGGCGTGTTCAAAGGCCCGTTCAAAATTAACGGGGAAATGCATTTGGTGCCGCAGTCCGGCGTGCTGACCGCATTTGACGGCATGCAGATTCTGGCGAAAACTACGGGCGAGGAAGATTCGCTCGACATCGAATTTACGCCTCCGGCCGGCTCGGCCTTCCCGATCGACCTGATCTTCTATCCTTTGGAAGATAAGAAGTAAGAAGAGGGGGAAGTTGCAAAAGCGTGGTGCTCCAGAGAAGGGTGTGCTTCCGGTCGCTGTTGAAATCATGAATAGGGATTATCCGCAATTGTGGTGTATTCATGATTTCAAAGGCAAACACTTCGTTCCTGCAGCAAATCCCTTCTCCTCCGCTCACGCTTTTCAACTTTCAAGAGTTATAAAGCGATAAAGTCCAGTCTGTATTATTGCAGACAGGACTTTTTTTCGTTACGCGGCTGATGAGCCGTAAACCAACCTACAGCTCGCGCCAAACAAAAAAAGCCCGTGCTGCAAGCGGGATAACCAGCTTACAGCACGGGCTTCCAAAGCTGCATCGAGTACGTTATACGCGCTCGATGACTTTATCGATCAAGCCGTACGCGGCCGCTTCTTCGGCATACATGAAGTTATCGCGATCGGTATCTTTCTCGATTTGTTCAAACGATTGGCCAGTGCGCTCGGCCAAAATGTGGTTCAGCTTGTCGCGCATTTTCAAAATGCGCTTCGCGCGGATCTCGATATCGCTTGCTTGCCCTTCGGCGCCTCCGAGCGGCTGGTGAATCATGACTTCGCTGTTCGGCAGCGCGAAGCGTTTGCCTTTGGCGCCTGCCGCCAGCAGGAACGCTCCCATGGAAGCGGCCATACCTACGCAGATCGTGGACACGTCCGGTTTGATGAACTGCATGGTATCATAGATGGCCATCCCCGCAGTGATGGAGCCGCCCGGGCTGTTAATATATAAGTGAATATCTTTATCCGGATCTTGTGCGGCCAGGAACAACAGTTGGGCAATAATAGCATTGGCCACAACGTCATTAACCGGAGTCCCTAGAAAAATAATGCGATCCTTCAGCAAGCGGGAGTAAATGTCATAAGCGCGCTCTCCTCTTGCATCCGGTTCTACGACCATTGGAATGAAACTCATAAGCTGCAGCCTCCTTAAATTTCATATATGGTAACACTATAACCATCATAGCGCAAAAGCAAACTAAGGTCAAGAAAGGTCAAACAATAGTTTCAAAAAAACCTCTAAGCTCACCGGTCACGGCAAGTTTTAGAGGTTGTACGATTCATTCGTTATTAAAGTAATGGCGCGCCCGTAAGGAATCGAACCTTAATCTCAGGCTCCGGAGGCCTACGTCATATCCATTGGACCACGGGCGCATAGCTTTGTCTCAAAAATTGAGAAGCAAGAGTTATTATATGATATCGCGTCCCAAAATGCAACCCCTACCAGAAAAAAACAGCTAGCTTGTTCAAAGCCGTCCATGCGCGAGAATTAATTAGCGCGTGCAGTGTCTGATTCCGGCATCGAGCCATGACTGACGCAAGCGTAAAAAGCGCGCTCGACGTCGGATGGCGCTGCATTTATTCGATCAGCCCATTCTTCGGCTCGCTCCTTAATGACCTTCGAAATGGCTCTCGCAACGTACACAATCGCTACCGCAGGATGAGCTTTTAAGCGTAAGAAGATTGTCGTAATTTGTAGACGCAGCAAGGATTGTCCGTGCTTAATATGAAGAGAACGTAAATTTTTGTCTAAATGGTGTTTTGTTTGTTGAAATTGTCAGACAGATTTTATATAATGAGAACAGCTAAGTGAAAGCTTAGTTGTTTTTTTGGAAGTTGTGGGACTAAAAATGTAGTACTGGGACATTAACTGTCCATATCTTTGGCGGGAGCGTGTTTTTCTCATGAGAGAGTTACTCGATATTCAAAAGCAGCTTCTGCCGGACTTACTGGACACGTTGAAGGAACGGTACACGATTCTGCATCACATCATGGTGTCCGGTACGGTCGGACGCAGGACGCTTGCGGTGTCGCTTAACACGACGGAGCGTATTTTGCGAAGCGAGGTCGAGTTCTTGAAAGCCCAAGGCCTGCTGGATGTCGATGCATCGGGAATGAGGATCAGCGAAGCCGGAAGGCAGCTGCTCGAGAAGATCGAGCCGTTGGTCAAGGACCTGTTCGGATTGACCGAGCTGGAGGAGCGAATCCGGTCCCATTTCGGTTTAAAGCAAGTCGTCATTGTTCCCGGAGATTCCGACGTCTCTCCTCATACGAAGAAGGAACTGGGGCGCGCGGGAGCGGCGGTGCTGAGGAAGTATGTATCCCAAGACGAAGTGATTGCGGTAACGGGCGGATCCACTATGGCGGAGGTTGCCTACCATCTGTCCTCGACCACCTCGCTCAAAGGCAGCTGGTTCGTACCGGCACGGGGCGGGCTAGGCGAGAGCGTGGAGCTGCAGGCGAATACGATCGCATCCACGATGGCGAAGAAGACCGGCGCCAAGTACCGATTGCTTCACGTTCCGGATCATCTCGGCGAGGAAGCTTACCAGACCTTGATGCAGGATGACACCATTCTGGAGATTATCCAGTTTATCCGCAAAGCCCGTATCGTCATACACGGCATGGGAGAAGCTATGGTGATGGCCAGACGGCGGAAGGTGGACGCAGAGACGACGGCAAGCCTTCGTAACGACGGGGCGCTCGGAGAAGCATTTGGGTACTATTTTGACCGCGAAGGCACCATTTTGCACAAAATGCCCACCGTGGGACTGAGAATCGAAGACATCCAGGATATGGATTGTGTGATCGGAGTAGCCGGAGGCAAGAGCAAAGGCGAAGCGATCATGGCCGTACTCCGTTTTGGCCGGGAGGACATTCTGGTCATTGATGAAGCGGCCGCATTGGAAATTGTTCAAGCATTGCCATCTTGACAGGTCCTGCCTGTCTTGACATAAACATCAAACATTATTTTTAGGAGGCTACTCACATGGCAACTAAAGTAGGTATTAACGGTTTTGGACGTATCGGTCGTAACGTATTCCGCGCATCCTTCAGCAACCCAGATGTTGAAATCGTAGCAATCAACGACTTGACTGACGTTAACACTTTGGCTCACTTGCTGAAGTATGATACAACTCATGGTAAATTCAACGGTACGGTTGAAGCTACTGAAGGCGCTTTGATCGTTAACGGCAAAACAGTAAAAGTATTTGCTGAGCGTAACCCTGAGAACCTGCCTTGGGCTGCTAACGGCGTTGAAATCGTTGTTGAGTCCACTGGTATTTTCACAGCGAAAGAAAAAGCTTCCATGCACTTGAAAGGCGGCGCAAAGAAAGTCATTATCTCCGCTCCTGCTACTGACGAAGATATCACTATCGTATTGGGCGTTAACGAAGATAAATACGATCCAGCTAGCCACACTATCATTTCCAACGCTTCCTGCACAACCAACTGCTTGGCTCCATTCGCAAAAGTATTGAACGACAAGTTCGGTATCGTTAAAGGGATGATGACTACTATTCACTCCTACACTAACGACCAATCCGTACTTGATCTTCCGCATAAAGATCTTCGTCGTGCTCGCGCAGCGGCTGAGAACATCATTCCTTCCACTACAGGCGCTGCTAAAGCGGTATCCTTGGTACTGCCTGAGCTGAAAGGCAAATTGAACGGTATGGCATTCCGCGTTCCTACTCCGAACGTATCCGTAACCGATCTTGTTGCTGAGCTGAAAGTTAACGTAACGGTTGACGAAGTGAACGCAGCTTTGCAAGAAGCGGCTAACGGCGCTTTGAAAGGCATCTTGAACTACTCCGTAGAACCGCTTGTATCAAGCGACTACAACGGAGATCCAGCTTCCTCCACAATCGACGCATTGTCCACTATGGTAGTTGGCGACAACCTGGTGAAAGTGGTTTCCTGGTACGACAACGAGTGGGGCTACTCCAACCGTGTTGTTGACTTGGTAGCTTTCATCGCGAAAAAAGGTCTGTAAGAAAAAACATTGTGGTTATGAACTGACCTAAGTTTCAACACGTTCCGCGCTATTTGGCAAAGGGGATGTACTTCCGGGTTCTGTTGAGTTGGTATTCTTGTGATTTGACTTCATAGCAGTATGAATACAATCTCAAAGGAAAACCACGCTGACGCTCTGCAGTACATCCCCTCTTGTTTTTTTGGCGGCGACGCGATGAAGCGACGATCAGGCACAACCACATTTTTTGTGTAAATAGGTTATGTAGATCAGGCAGTACAAGGGCGGCAGAAAAAAAGGAGGCGTGGGAGAACATGAACAAAAAAAGCGTTCGTGACGTAGAAGTAAAAGGCAAAAGAGTGTTTGTACGGGTGGATTTCAACGTTCCTTTGGAAAACGGGCAAATCACTGATGACACACGGATTCGTGAAACGGTACCGACGATTCAATATTTGACCGAGAGAGGCGCGAAGGTTATTTTGGCGAGCCACTTGGGCCGTCCGAAAGGACAAGTAGTTGAAGAGCTTCGCTTGACTCCGGCAGCGGTTCGTTTGGCTGAGCTGTTGGGCAAACCGGTAGCGAAAGCGGACGAAGCGATCGGCGATGCCGTGAAAGCGCAAGTAGCGGCTTTGAACGAAGGCGATGTCCTGCTGCTCGAAAACGTTCGATTCTATGCGGGCGAAGAGAAGAACGATGCGGAATTGGCGAAAGCTTTTGCCGAGCTGGCTGATTTGTACGTGAACGATGCGTTCGGCGCCGCTCACCGCGCTCATGCTTCCACTGAAGGCATCGCGCACCATCTGCCTGCCGTATCCGGTCTCTTGATGGAGAAAGAGCTGGACGTATTGGGCAAAGCATTGAACAATCCGGAGCGTCCTTTCACGGCTATCGTGGGCGGAGCGAAGGTTAAAGATAAAATCGATGTCATCGAGAACCTGTTGAACATCGCTGACAACATCATCATCGGCGGCGGCTTGTCTTACACGTTCTTGAAGGCACAAGGCCATGAAATCGGCAAATCGCTCGTGGACAATGAGAAGCTCGACCTGGCTCTCAGCTTCATTAACAAAGCGAAGGAAAAAGGCGTCAATTTCCTGCTTCCTGAAGATATTGTCGTAACCGACGATTTCAGCCCTACGGCGAACACGAAGCAAGTATCGATCAGCGAAATCCCTGCGGATTGGGAAGGCATCGACATCGGACCGAAGACACGCGAGAAATACGCAAAAACGATTGCCGAGTCCAAGCTGATCGTTTGGAACGGACCTATGGGCGTATTCGAAATCGAGCCATTCTCCCACGGTACTCGTGCGGTTGCAGAAGCTTGCGCTAACGCATCCGGCTATACCGTTATCGGCGGCGGCGACTCCGCGGCTGCAGTGGAGAAGTTCCACCTGGGCGACAAAATGGACCATATTTCTACAGGCGGCGGCGCTTCCCTTGAATTCATGGAAGGTAAAGCTCTTCCAGGCGTCGTTGCATTGAACGATAAGTAAATTCTAGATCATTCGCACACTCTCGGCGGCATTCTCAATGTTGTGAGGGGCTGCCGGCAGAGGCGATTTACCAAAGAAGGAGTGACGACAATGCGGAAACCGATTATTGCCGGTAACTGGAAAATGTTTAAAACCGTTAGCGAAGCGGTAGCTTTCGTGAACGAGGTCAAAGGCAAAGCGGAAGTAGACGGCGTGGACAGCGTTATCTGCGCTCCATTCACGAATCTGCCTGCACTGGTTGAAGCAGTGAAAGGCACAACGTTGAAAGTGGGAGCCCAAAACCTTCACTTTGAAGACAACGGCGCATTCACTGGCGAAATCAGCGGTGTTATGCTGAAGGATCTTGGCGTGGACTATGTTATCATCGGACACTCCGAGAGACGCGCCTACTTTGCGGAAACCGACGAGACGGTGAACAAAAAAGTACACGCAGCATTCAAGCACGGCTTGACGCCGATCGTCTGCGTAGGCGAGAAGCTGGAAGAGCGTGAAGCGGGCGAAACGAAAGCCGTATGCAAAGTGCAAACGGAAGCGGCTTTTGCCGGATTGAGCGCAGAGCAAGCAGCTCAAGTGGTTATCGCGTACGAGCCGATCTGGGCTATCGGAACGGGCAAATCTTCGACGGCTGCAGACGCCAACGAAGTCATCAGCTACATCCGTGAGCTGGTTGCAGGCTTGTACGGCCAGCAAGTGGCGGATGCGGTGCGCATCCAATACGGCGGCAGCGTGAAGCCGAACAACATCGGCGAATATATGCAGGAGTCCGACATCGACGGCGCTCTTGTAGGCGGAGCGAGCTTGGAGCCTGCTTCCTACATCGCTCTCGTTGAGGGGGCCAAGTAAGATGTCCAGACCAAAACCGGTAGCACTGATTATTCTCGACGGCTTCGGTCTTCGGGACGATGTGACGGGCAACGCGGTAGCGCAAGCTAAGAAGCCGAACTACGATCGTTACTGGTCGCAATATCCTCATACGACGTTGACGGCATGCGGCGAAGCGGTCGGACTTCCGGAAGGTCAAATGGGCAATTCCGAGGTCGGCCACCTGAACATCGGCGCAGGCCGTATCGTGTATCAGGACTTGACGCGCATTTCCAAATCGATTCGGGACGGCGAGTTTTTCGAGAATGAAACGATTTTGGGCGCGATTCGTAATGCTAAGCAAACCGGCAAGAAGCTGCACCTGTACGGTCTGCTCTCCGATGGCGGCGTACATAGTCACATCGAGCACTTGTTCGCTTTGCTTGAAGTGTGCAAGAAGGAGCAATTCGAGGAAGTGTACATCCACGCGTTCCTGGACGGCCGCGACGTAGCGCCGGACAGCGCGAAGCAGTACATGGAGCGATTGCTCGCCAAAATCGCTGAAGTCGGCGTAGGCCGTATTGCTACGGTGCAAGGCCGCTATTACGCGATGGACCGCGACAAGCGTTGGGAGCGTACGGAGAAGTCTTACCGCGCAATGGTATACGGCGAAGGGCCGAAATATACCGATCCGATGAAAGCGATCGTCGAATCGTATGAGAAGTCCGTGTATGACGAGTTCGTCATGCCGACCGTTATCGTCAAAGCGGATGAGACTCCGGTAGGCCTTGTTGAATCCGGCGACTCCGTCGTCTTCTTCAACTTCCGTCCGGACCGCGCGATCCAGCTGTCCCAGGTGTTCACGAACAGCGACTTCCGCGGCTTCGACCGCGGGCCGAAATGTCCGTCGGGCTTGTACTATGTATGCTTGACGCTGTTCAGCGAGAGCGTGGACGGCTTCGTAGCCTACAAGCCGAAAAACCTCGACAACACCCTCGGCGAGGTGCTGGCGCAAAACAACCTGAAGCAGCTTCGTACGGCGGAGACGGAGAAGTACCCGCACGTAACGTTCTTCTTCAGCGGCGGCCGTGATGTCGAGCTCCCGGGCGAGACACGCGTTCTGATCAACTCGCCGAAGGTTGCGACATACGATCTGCAGCCGGAGATGAGCGCGTACGAGCTGGCCGAGTCGACGGTGAAGGAAATTGAGTCGGGACGCCATGACGTAATCATCCTGAACTTTGCCAACCCGGATATGGTTGGACATTCCGGCCTGCTCGAGCCGACTATTAAAGCGGTAGAAGCGACTGACGAGTGCCTAGGCAAAGTCGTCGAAGCGGTGCTGGCTCAAGGCGGCGTAGCCTTGATTACGGCGGACCACGGTAACGCGGACGTTGTAACGAATTCGGACGGCAGCCGCAACACGGCGCATACGACGAACCCGGTCCCTTTTATTGTGACCGACAATCATGTTACACTAAGAAACGATGGCATTTTGGCGGATATCGCCCCGACGGTGCTGAAGCTTCTCGAAGTGCGGCAGCCTGAGGAAATGACCGGCAAAGCGTTAGTATAAGCTTTCGTAGCAGCATCTAAAATACGATAATCGAATAGGAGTGTACTCAAACCATGACAATGATCACTAATGTTTATGCTCGCGAAGTATTGGATTCCCGCGGCAATCCGACTGTTGAAGTAGAAGTATACCTGGAGTCCGGCGCAAAAGGCCGCGCTATCGTTCCTTCTGGCGCATCCACAGGCGCATACGAAGCTGTTGAGCTTCGCGACGGCGACAAATCCCGTTACTTGGGCAAAGGGGTTCTGAAAGCCGTTGAGAACGTAAACGACATCATCGCTCCTGAATTGATCGGTTTGGATGCTTTGGATCAAGTAGGCATCGACAACAAAATGATCGAGCTTGACGGCACGCCTAACAAAGGCAAATTGGGCGCTAACGCGATTCTTGCGGTATCCATGGCGGTAGCTCGCGCAGCGGCTGAAGCTTTGGACGTTCCTTTGTACACTTACCTGGGCGGATTCAACGCTAAGCAGCTTCCGGTTCCTATGATGAACATCATCAACGGCGGCGCGCATGCGGACAACAACGTTGACGTTCAAGAGTTCATGGTGCTTCCTGTAGGCGCTCCTTCTTTCAAAGAAGCTCTTCGCACAGGCGCAGAAATTTTCCACAGCCTGAAATCCGTATTGAAGGAAAAAGGCTTGAACACGGCAGTTGGCGACGAAGGCGGCTTTGCTCCTAACTTCGCATCCAACGAAGAAGCTATCACTTCTATCCTTGAAGCTATTGAGCGTGCAGGCTACAAGCCAGGCGTTGACGTATTCCTGGGTATGGACGTTGCTTCCACCGAGTTCTACAAAGACGGCAAATACCACCTGGAAGGCGAAGGCAAATCCTATACTTCCGCTGAGTTCGTTGACTTCTTGGCTAACTGGGTAGACAAGTATCCAATCATCACTATTGAAGACGGCTGCTCCGAAGACGACTGGGAAGGCTGGAAGCTGTTGACTGAGAAATTGGGCGGCAAAGTACAATTGGTTGGTGACGACCTGTTCGTAACTAACACAGTTCGTCTGTCCACAGGTATCGAGCAAGATATCGCGAACTCCATCCTCGTTAAAGTGAACCAAATCGGTTCCTTGACCGAAACTTTCGATGCTATCGAAATGGCAAAACGCGCTGGCTACACTGCAGTTATCTCCCACCGTTCCGGTGAGAGCGAAGACAGCACGATCGCTGACATCGCGGTTGCTACGAACGCCGGCCAAATCAAAACGGGTGCTCCTTCCCGTACGGACCGCGTAGCGAAATACAACCAATTGCTTCGCATCGAAGACCAATTGGGCGATACAGCTCAATACGCTGGTAAAAAAGCGTTCTACAACCTGAAAAACTTCAAATAAGATATATAGTATCGGTTTAAGCAAAAGACGGGTTTGAAATCCGTCTTTTGTGCTTATTAATAATAAAAACGTTATATGAATAGGTTTTAAACCAACCGAACGCGATGACAGGGCAGAGGATCTCATAAGTTGTGTTAAAATGGTAGCGGAGCGGGCGGAATCGTTCTGGAGAAGCGATAGCGTTCGCCTTTGTCCCTGGATTCCAACGGCTACTGCGGAATAATTCTAGGAATTCAGGGACAAGAGCGATCGGAAGAATGATCCGACGGCGCAGTGTTGTCATTTTAACGGACTTGCTAGTCCATAGCCGGAACACGCTTCGAGTGTTTCAACACTATTCATATAACGGACCTCCGGAGGGATCAACATGGGTAATGGGTTGAAGACTGTATTCTTTTTAATAGGGTCAGCCTTTCTCACGCGGTTGATCCCTTTCTCTTCTTTTTTTCGCAACCTGGATACGATGATTCACGAGTTCGGGCATGCGATAATCACCTTGGCCGTGTCCGGGAAAGTGATGTACATCGAGCTGTACGCGAATCACAGCGGGGTTACGTATTCGCAGATTATGAACAATTGGAGCTCGATTCCGGTATCACTCGCCGGCTATATGACAGCGTCCTTGTTCGCCGTCTTTTTGTTCAAGATGCGGGCCGGGGGCAAGCAGCGGCTTGGGCTGCAGGTCATGACCGTGGTGTCTATAATGGCTCTCGTACTCTTCGTGCGCAACGAGTTCGGCGTCATGTGGCTGGTCGGTTTTATTGCGCTGAATATCGTGATGCTGGCCTTGGTGCCGCGTTGGCTGCGGGATTTTTACTACCTGCTTCTTGCGTTCCTGACTTTGGAGGAATCGGTCATGGGGCCGATTTCCTTGATCGTCTACGCGCTTGAAAATCCGGCGACAGCGGGGGATGCGGCGAATTTAAGCCGAGTCACGCCGATTCCGGCCATTGGGTGGGCCGTGCTGTTCACCTTGTTCTCGCTCTGGTGCGCGAAGAACGCCATCGTTGCTTTTTTGGAACGGAAAAAGAAGCGTCCCGTGCGGCAGCAGCCCCAAGAGCCTTATTATTAAACCTAAACGCGCTGCAAGTCATTTATACCTTGTTTGCCGGTTGGACAAGTTTGTGGTATAATACAAATGCTGTCTATTTTAGGCTTTATTCATGATTGCACTTAGGTCTTGTTTACAGGAATGATTGTCCGCAGGAGGTGGAAACATGGAACTTGTTTTGAAAATCGTACTGGTCATCGCCTCTCTTGGCTTGATCGCGGTTGTGTTGCTTCAGCCAGGAAAGAGCTCAGGGTTGTCCGGTGCCATCTCCGGAGGTGCGGAGCATCTGTTCGGGAAGCAAAAGGCGCGCGGCTTGGAGCTGTTTTTATCGCGCTTGACGATTGGGTTGGCAGTTGCTTTCTTCGTTCTGTCTCTCGTCGTTGCTTACTTTGTCAAACAAGCGTAACATAAAAGCAATGCAGCAGGGGAATGATACTCCTGCTGTTTTTTTGTACATATGGGGCTGTCCAGAATATTCCAGAAATAACGGGCGGGAACCATTCCTTGAGAGGCTGCACGGAGGTCGGATGATGAGCCGCATTTATAAGACAACGGAACCTTTTTATTTGCAGGGCCACGGGGACAATGCTTCCACGCACATTATGATGATCCACGGATTCACCGGCTCTCCATCGGAGTTCCGCCGGCTCGGTTATTATTTGAACGATCTTGGGTATACGGTTGACGCTACTCTGCTGCCGGGTCATGGAACGTCGCCGGAAGATATGATCAAGACGGGCTGGAACGATTGGACGGGACATGTCATCAGCCGTTATGACGACATTCCGCAAGAGAACGGGAAGCGCATTATTGCCATCGGGCATTCCATGGGCGGTTTACTGGCGTTAAAGCTTGCTATGGAGCGGCATTTGGATGGTTTGGTATCCTTGGCTACCCCTATGTTTTTGATGAGCCGTAATACGATTTTGGCCGTTCTGCTGCAGTATATTGTCAAATATATTGAGAGAAAGCCCACTGTCGCACAGCATATTGTGGAGGAGTCTTGCTCGTACAGCAAACTGCCTATTCCCTGTGTCGTCGATTTGCGAAAGCTGTTGAAGCGGGTGAAAGTGAGTCTCGGAGCAATAAGTACACCGATCTTGATCGCGCAAGGGGAGAAGGACGGTGTGGTCCGCCCGAAAAGCGCAGCCTACATTTATGACCGGGTGTCTTCCGCAGTGAAGCAGCTTATGTATTATCCGCAATCTTCCCATGCGCTTCTGCTGGATGAGGAGCGTGAACGGGTATTCGAGGATATCCATCGTTTCGTTATGGACGTACTGCAAAATGAGGAGCGCGCGGAGAATCGCGGTGAACTGGTGTACTCCTGATGTTTTCATAGCCGGAAAAAGGGTAAGACTACACTATATACTGATTTTTTGTTATTAAGACCGGAAAGTCAGTCCGGAAACGAAAGCCTATTTTATAGAAGAAAAGAAGGAAGGTGACATATTGATTACAAGAGAACAAGTATTGGATTTCATGAGGGAAACGGCATATAAACCGTTGACATATCAGGAATTGGAAAAGCATTTTCAAATCGAAAGCGCCCACGACTTCAAGGAATTTCTCAAGCTGTTGAATGAACTGGAGAACGAGGGGCAAATATTGCGAACAAGAACGGAGCGCTACGGCGTTCCGGAAAGAATGAACCTGCTGAGAGGCAAGCTGCAGGCGCATCCTAAAGGCTTCGGCTTCCTCATACCGGATGACAAGGATCATCCTGACGTGTACATTCACGCGAACGATATGGCCGGAGCCATGAACGGGGACATTATTCTCGTACGTATTACGTCCAAAAGCGCCCACGGCGGCAAGCTGGAGGGCGAGGTTGTACGGGTCGTAACCCGCGCGAACTCGCAAATGGTAGGGCTGTTTCAGGCCCACGACGGAGGCTATGCATTCGTCGTTCCGGACGATAAGCGGGTGATTCGGGATATTTTTATTCCGAAGCATGCCTTTAACGGAGCGATGGACGGACATAAGGTCGTCGTACGCATTGTATCCTATCCTGAGGGACGCGCTGCGGCGGAAGGGGAAGTTATTGAGATTTTGGGTCATAAAAATGATCCGGGAGTCGATATTATCTCCATTATCCGCAAGCATATGCTGCCTGAGGCGTTCCCGGATGAAGTGTTGGAAGAAGCTATGGGGGTGCCTGAGGTGATCGCAGAAAGCGATCTGGAAGGCCGCAGGGATTTGCGGAATAAGCGTATCGTAACGATCGACGGCGAAGATGCCAAAGACTTGGACGATGCGGTTAATGTTGAGCGTCTGCCGAACGGAAACTACGTGCTGGGCGTTCATATCGCGGACGTCAGCTACTATGTTCGGGAAGGCTCTCCGCTCGACAGAGAGGCGTATAACCGCGGCTGCAGCGTTTACTTGGTGGATCGCGTTATTCCTATGCTGCCGCACCGGCTGTCCAACGGCATTTGTTCCCTTAACCCGAAGGTAGACCGGTTAACGATGTCTTGCGAGATGGAGTTTGACGAAAGCTTGAATGTAGTGCGCCATGAT
This sequence comes from Paenibacillus sp. H1-7, assembly GCF_022354825.1. Lineage (GTDB taxonomy): Bacteria > Bacillota > Bacilli > Paenibacillales > NBRC-103111 > Paenibacillus_S. The sequence continues at coordinate 8,113,873 of NZ_CP031168.1, read as the reverse complement.
ATTTTTACGAGCGTAATCAAGACAAGCGAGCGGATGACCTATACGAACGTGCGCAAGCTGCTTACCGGGGAAGCGGAAGAAGAGCTGGTGGAGCGGTACGCCTACTTGATGGACGACTTCCGTCTGATGGAAGAGCTGGCCATGAAGCTGCGCAAGCGCCGGATGAATCGGGGCGCGATAGATTTCGACTTCCAGGAGTCGAAAATTTTGGTCGACGAGAACGGCAAGCCGACGGATATCATCAAAAGAGACCGGACCATTGCCGAGATGATTATCGAGGAATTCATGCTTGCCTCCAACGAGACGGTAGCGGAGCATTTTCACTGGCTGAAGGTGCCGTTCCTGTACCGGATTCACGAGGACCCGGATGCCGAGAAGCTGATGCATTTCATGGAGTTTATTACGAACTTCGGTTATGTCGTTCGCGGCAAAGGCAATACGGTTCATCCCCGCGCGCTGCAATCGCTGCTGGAAGAAATCAAGGGAACGAAGGAAGAGACGGTTATCAGCACGGTCATGCTCCGTTCGATGAAGCAGGCCAGGTATGATGCGCAGAGTCTCGGCCATTTCGGCCTTGCGGCGGAATTCTACTCTCACTTCACGTCGCCGATTCGCCGTTATCCGGACTTGATCATTCACCGGGTTATCCGGGAAGTGCTCGAAAGCGGAACGCTTGACGACAAGCGCAACGAGTATCTAGCCGGACGGATGGAGGATATCGCCAAGCAATCCTCCGAGCGGGAGCGTGTTGCGGTTGATGCCGAGCGGGAAACGGAAGCTTTGAAGAAAGCGGAGTTCATGTTCGATAAGGTCGGCGAAGAATTCGAAGGCATCATTAGCAGCGTGACGAACTTCGGTATTTTCGTGGAGCTCGACAATACGGTCGAGGGACTGATCCGTCTAAGCGACATGCATGATGATTACTACCATTACCATGAAGCGCAGCATGCGCTGATCGGGGAGCGTACGTCGAAAATTTATCGCCTTGGCGATGAAGTGAAGGTGCGCGTCGCCCGCGTCAGCATGGAGGAGCACACCATCGATTTTGAGATGGTGGATATGAAGCCGCGTCAGCAGAAGGTGAGCTTAGTCGACGCGCTGAAAGGGGTACGCCGCGACAAGAAGCGCGGAGGCCGTCGCAGCGAAGCCGCCGTCGGAGCGGGACGCGGCCCGCGCGGGCGCGGAGGAGACCGCGAACGTGCGGCAGCCGAGTCCTCGCGCAGCGGTAAGCGCGGCAGCAAGTCGGGCGCCAGCGCCGGCAGCAAGAGCGGCCGTGCCCGCAAAGGCTCGGGCAACAGCGGAGTGTTCGACGCCGCCGCCGCCGGGGCTTCGCGCGGAACCGGCGTCGAAGCGGCCAAAGCTCGGGCGCTGGAGGGTGGCGCCACCGCCGGTAAGCGCTCGAGCGGCGAAGGCAGCCGTTCCGGCGGACCTCGCAAGCGGAAGAAAAAGCCGAAAAAGTAGCTTTTTCGCTTGCTTCGGGGGATTGGAGTTGGTAAAATGAACTCCAATCCCTTTTTTTTCGAAAGCGCTGTGGGGGAAGGAGTGAGGATTCGATGAGCAAGAAAGCCGACGGCAAGGTTCTGGCACAGAACAAGAAGGCTTCTCATGATTATTTCATTGAAGATACGTACGAGTGCGGCATGGTGCTCACCGGTACGGAGATTAAATCTTTGCGGATGGGACGAGCGAACATTGGCGATGCCTTCGCGACGATTCGCAACGGAGAGGCGTTCATCCACAACGTTCATATCAGCCCGTTCGAGCAGGGCAACCGGCACAATCCGACGGATCCGACGCGTACCCGCAAGCTGCTGTTGAAGAAGCAGGAGATTGGCAAGCTGTTCGGTCTGGCGAAGCAGGAAGGCTACACGCTGGTGCCGCTCAAAATTTATGTGCGCAACGGCTACGCCAAGCTGCTGATCGGTCTCGGCCGAGGCAAGAAGCAGTACGATAAGCGGGAATCCGCCGCGAAAAAGGACGCTCAGCGCGACATTCAGCGCGCTCTACGCGAGAAGCAGAAGGTGGCGCGGTAACCGTTACTTTGGTATTGTGGGTTAGCGCTGGTTCGATTTCCAACAAGATGTGCTTCACTTTGCTTGGAAATATGATATACTAATTAAGCATCCCAAGCGGATGCATGCTTTATCTATTGCGGCTTTCCTGGCAGAAAGCCCACCTATGCGGGGACGTTCTTGGATTCGACGGGGATAGTTCGAGCATGGGTAGCGGGTAGTGGGGACGCGACCACTTTACAACGCTAAAGCCTATTAAATGGCAAACAACAACAACCTGCTCTTTTAGCAGCCTAAGAAACTGCTGGAGCGCTTCTACCCTCCATCGCCCATGTGGCGGGATAGGGGCTCAACCTATAGTGGGATACGCTGTCTAGTCTCCGCCTGCGGCTAGCTGAAGAAGACAACCAGGCTGACCTAACGCAGAGCCGGTTACGGGGCGCTGCTCGGGTGACATCAAAACTGTGACTACACCCGTAGAAGCCTATGTGGCGTTATCTTCGGACAGGGGTTCGACTCCCCTCGTCTCCATACTAATGCAGAAAGCACTGACCATTCGGTCGGTGCTTTTTTGCATTATGGAGACGCGAGGAGGGAGGCGAAGCCCTGCAAGGGGTTCAGTCCGCGCGGACCGCAGTGGAGCGGAGGGAGCACGGGATCGAAGTCTACCACTAGGGTAGTCTTCGTGGGTGGGCGTCGTGAGCAGGAAAATGGAGGATTTCGATACTCCCCTCGTCTCCATAAGCCAAATCCACAACCTTGTGGATTCTTTATCTTGAATTTCATTTAAAAGTTAGTATTATGTTTTTTTGCTAAAGAAATATTTATAGTTGTTAATATATGGGGTTTTATCTGGTAGTATTCTAGCAATATACCAATAATTACCTAGGTGGGGTTGCCGAATGAAGCTACATAGTTTGAGGTTAGAGGGATTCCGTAGACATATAGATACAACTGTTCGTTTTTCAGATGCTACTTTCTTAATAGGAGAAAACAATGTAGGTAAAAGTTCAATCCTTGCTGCGCTTAATTACTTGTTAAACGATATAAAGAAGATTTCAGAGGATGAGTTTTTTCACATTACTGGCAATGGAGAAGTAGGTAATTTAAAAGTTGCTGATAATATTGTATTAACAGCTGAGTTCAGAGGATTACCTGCTGATGCCAAGAATTGGACAGGCTTTAAGGGGCGTATTCTTACTTATTACGAGGGTGAAAGCACAGGTTTAAGGATTATTTACCGAAAGACGTTCGCTCCAAATGCAGATTATGTAGTTGAACTTAGGGAACAGGTAAAGACTAAGAAAGCACAGTATAATGAATGTTCTACAATAAATCAATACAAAGTGGCTGGACTAGATTTAACAGGTATCGGTAGTAAATTGGCTGATATTGATCCGGAGAGAAGGTTAACAGCAAGACAACAGCAAATAATAGATGAAGTTGAAGATCTTTACGACTATAAAGAAGATGAAGAAGAATGGTTTAGGAATCCAGGAGGCATTCCTGGAATTGTACTTCAAAAGTTACCGAAGTATTTGTTGATTCCAGCACAGGATAAAGCAAATGAATTGTCCGAATCGTCGGGTACATTAATTTCGACATTGACAGAACTCTTTAATGATGTTAGAGAAGCATCGGTGAATTATCGTGAAGCACAAAAATATCTAGAGTTGCTAGCAAGGGAACTTGATCCCACAGATAATCAAAGTGAGTTTGGAATAATGATGTCAGAATTAAATGATGTGATGAAGGAAGTATTTCCAAATACGGGGTTAAAAGCAGAGACTTCTTTATCAGATGCTGATAAGGTTATTAAACCGCAATTTAAAATATCAATGTTCAGTAATATATTAACGCCTGTAGCTCTACAGGGTACAGGGATGATAAGATCTGCTGTCTTTGCATTGTTAAGATATAGGAACCTAAGAGAAAATAGAAGATTTGGAAATCCACATATGCGTCCATTATTAATAGGTTTTGAAGAGCCTGAAATCTATCTTCATCCTAATGCGGCACAGCAGATGAGGGATACAATATACGAGCTTGCTTCAACAGATAACAATCAAATCGTCTGTACATCTCATTCTCCATATATGATTGATTTGAGTAAGCGGCCATCTCAAATCTTGAATAGTTTATCACTAGAACAATTTTCTGTTTTAAAAGAAGGTAATAAAGTACTTACTGAAAAAGTAAAATGTATTCCGTTTAACACAAGTGACTCATTCAATTCCTTACAGTCAGATGATAAAGAGTATGTAAAAATGCTTTTAAAAATAGACGATCATATTGCGCGCGTCTTCTTCTCTAAAAATGTACTTATAGTTGAAGGCGATACTGAAGATATCGTACTTAGGGAAACCATTGCGCGTCTACCCAATGAAATTAGGAAAGATATTCAATGTAACTGGCAAATTGTTAAAGCTAGAGGGAAGGCAACAATAATATCACTTGTAAAGTATCTAAGAATTATGGGGATCAACCCAGTTGTCATTCATGATGCTGATGCGGGTACCGACCGTGCAGAGATTTTTAATCTGCCTATTCTCGAGGCAGTAGGTGATGCACAAAAACGTATTATGCTGACGAACTGTATTGAAGATGTCTTGGGCTATGCTGCTCCTTCAAAAGAAAAACCGTACAAGGCTTATAATTATATAAGTACAAATTGGACTGCTGATTGGATGTCAATTAACCATTCTTGGCTTAATGTTGTTAAACAAGTATTTCATGAATCGTTTAAACAATTGGAATACCTACCAGATACAGTATTTGATGAGGCAGCACCTGCTGCTGAATAGTTATTGATAACTGGAGTAATTTGTAAGATATTTAAACAAAATTTTTAAATTCGTCGCCAAATCATCAAGCGGGTTATGGTTTTGCCGGATGAAGGGGAGGAGATCCCATGCTAAGGGGTTCAGTCCGCGTGGATCGCAGCGGAGCGGAGGAGCACGGGATCGAAATCTACCACAGGGTTGTCTTCGTCGAATGGGCATCGTGAGAAGTGAGATGGAAAGATATCGATACACTCCCCTCGTCTCGCCAGCTGTCTTTTTTAATGCCTCAACTCAAAAAAGAAGCCGTCAGCAGCTAACGCTAACGGCTTTTCTTAATGGTTTAGAACATCCGTTTAACAGAAGAGAGCTCACCATACCAAAACGAATCCGGTGTTACCGGAAGATAGGAGCATTTACCAGTGCCGCCGCCCATCTGTATCATCTGTCCGTCACCCATATAAATACCCACATGCGCCCCTTCTTTAAAAGCTAACAAATCACCGGGTCTCATGTCACTGAAGGGTACAGGTTTACCTACTGAACTGTATTGATTTCGGCTGCTAGTGGTAAACGAATATCCTAGAGCATGATGATAGACATACGAGGTGTAATTTGAACAATCAAATCCATACTCTCCGCGGTCTTCATTGTGACCCCAAACATAAGGCATACCGAGCTTAGATTCGGCTATCTTACGAAGGGCAGCGACTTTTGCTTCCGAGCTTGCATTTAACGAAGCCAGTGGCTGAATGTTTTTATCCATTTCTACTCCTGGAGGAGGGAGAGGGGTGCTTGTGTTTCCAGTAAATTGTTGAGCTTGAAACCTGTTTCCACTTTGAGCAGAATTACTTGAATCGGTGACAGGGAGATTGAACAGTTCAGCGCCTAAACCAGTATGTTTTACTCGAATACGATTTACAGTTTTTCCAGGAAGTTGTGAGGTGGCGAAATTTACAATTCCTTCAGGAATAGCAGTATCCAAGATACCCTCATTATTATTATTTTGAAGATCCGACTCATTTACCGATTGAACTTCTATCCTGGCTTCTTTTGCAGCTTCATCATAGTCTGTTTTTGTGACCCCAATATAACGAGGAGCATTGTTCGTATGGGGAGGAGTGCTTTGTGCGACCGTATGCCCCCCGCCTGTACCTGTTGAATTTCCTGGTGGTAAAGCCCCGTGAGGGTTCGAAGTACAACCTGTAACGGAAAATAGCAAAAGCATCGAAACAAAAAGCACTTTTCCTGTCTTTTTTGAATTTCTCAATCAGAACTCCCCCTTCATGTATGTTTAATATTCCTTGAAGCTTTTTAAAATATTCGTGCGGGTTTTTATGGTTAAAATGAAAAAAATATCGATCTAATTGGTCGGTGCTTTTTATCAAGGAGACGATGAGCTTTGTTTTTTATCTAACGTTTATTTGATTTTTGCGGACGAATGGGAGAAAAGCGAGGTCTTGAAAAAACGTTCAAGTGTGAAGGAAAATCATGTATACAAAATTGAGGGCTACGGATTTGGCCTGATCAGCAGAATGTATGGGTCAACGCCATTGTTAATGCACTTAGATAAGCAAAATGGCTATGATATTTGCAAGCTTATTCATTCAAGCTCAAGGAGCTTCCCCTCTCTTATTTTTACTAGAATCAACAAACATCTTATAGAAAAGAACAAATGACAAGGTGAGGTCGGCGCCTTGAAATCCATGACCCGATCCGATGTCCGAAACGGGTAGTTTGCCTACCCACCCGGTAGCGGTTCATCTCCAGCTGGACGCGCTCCATAAACACGAAAAGAAGCTTTGCCAACAGGTGTGGCCAAGCTTCTTTTTGGCATTTTACGACTCATCCTCCCTTAGGCAAATCAACCCGTTCATAAAGCGAAGAAGCATCGAAATTCTTGGGGTATTTTCCGGGCTCAAACCCAGCTCCAGAAATGAATTCTTTTCACTTAGCATGACAAAGGTACAAGCCGGTTCTAGCAGATTTTCATAGAATAATTCAGAAGGAGGTGAGAAGAATGGGAAACAACCATACAAGAAAAATAACCGTTTCCGTCGGCGATACGGTTAAGTTACCTATTCCTCTTAGAAACGGGCAATTTATTTTAAACTGCACGAGCATGAACTGTTCGATTGCTACTTGTTCCAACGATAGAACAAGTGCATCGGTTACCGGCCGCAATCCGGGCACTACACTGGTCACTGTCATCGTAGCTAATTGCTTTGAATGTGTGGCGAGATTGGTATTTGCCGTTACGGTGGAGGAGAACGAAGAGTAATTCAATAGTCCGGACGACGCCGCTATGTAGCTGGAATTAAATACAGTGGAGCAAGAACGGGGGGACAACCCCTTACTTGTATCCAAAATAAATCCACATCGGATAGGAAGATGTGGATTTTGTATTGCCTCACGAGTGAAGCGGGAGCTCGACGACGAACGCGACCTTGTGATCCTTTTTGTTTTTGGCATAAATACGGCCCTTATGCTGATCGACGATGGCTTTGGCGATAGCCAGTCCAAGCCCATAGCCGCCTTGGCTGCGCGTACGGGATGGATCGGTGCGATAGAATCGATCGAAAATCCGAGCCAAATGCTCCTCGGAAATCGCTTCCCCCGAATTGGTAACGCTTAGCTCCATATGCTGATGGCGTTTTCTCATCTCAATCTCTACAGAGCCGTTAGGGCTTGTATATTTCAAGGCATTGTCCAGCAGGATCATGACCACTTGCTTGAACTGCTCCAGACTGCCGCGGATTTTCAATCCGAGTTCAATCTCGTAGGAGAGATGAAGATCGCGCTCGAAAATAACGGCTTCCATCGTCAGCACAACCTGCTCCACTGCATCGCTTGCATCAAAAGGGGCCATCATCACGCCGGTGTTCGCTTGATCAATCTGCGCCAAATAGAGCAAGTCGTTCGTGAGCTTCGCCATCCGCTCGGATTCCGATTTGATAAACGTGAGCCATTTGGACTGATTCTGGATGGTATCATCCGAATGAGCTAACAATACGTCTACGTTAGTGTTGATGACAGCCAGCGGCGTCTTGAGCTCATGCGAAGCGTCGGCTATGAACTGCTTTTGCTTATCGAATGCCTCTTGCACCGGCTCAATCGAACGATTGGCGAAATAGCGGCTGGTGAAGAATATGATGAAGAGCATAACGAACGCTACAAGCAGAAAAGCATAGATCAGGTTGGTCAGAAAGGCCTGCTGAGCCGTAACATCCAGAAATGAGATCGCAAAGCCGTCGGGAAGCTTTTGGACTTGGTAAGCCCAGGAAGTGTCCTCCAGCTTGAATTTGCCCTGCTGGTCATTACCGGACAAGGCCGCCTTCGCCGCCTCCTGATAACTTTCCTCGGCCAGCTCGAAGCTGGAGCGGGTGCTTTTGATCGTCCCCTGGCTATCGGTAATGAGCATGAAGGAAATGGAGCGGGCCATAGGCTGCCTATCGCCTTTGCCAGGCTCGGCAATGGGATTGCCGGACTTCGGCGGGCCGCCCATATTGCCCGATTTCCGTCCGATATCCGCCTCCCGGTGCAGCTCCATATCGATATCGCGGCTAACATTTTGATACATAATGAAATAAATGCAGGCGAAAGCCAGAAGCATCATGACCGAGATGGTGACCATGTTCAGCAGAAGGAACTTATTTCGCAGCTTACGAAACACTGCCCTTCACCTCCAGCACGTAGCCGACTCCGCGAATGGTATTAATTCCTACATTGGAATTCAAGTGGACAAGCTTCTTCCTCAAAAAAGAAATATACACCTCCACATTATTATGCTCCGCCTCGGAATCGAAGCCCCATAGCTTCTCGATAATCAATTCTTTGGGCGTAACCGCCTGCTTCCTCAGGATCAACAGCTCCAGCAGGTTGCTTTCCTTCAGGATAAGCTTCATTTCCTTGCCCCCGCATGACAGCTTCATAGTCGCCGTATTCAGCTCTATATCGCCGTATTGCAGCGTATTTTCCGTAACCATCTCGCCTTTGCGCCGAAGCGCCGCGCGTATGCGGGCCAGCAATTCTTCGGTTACGAACGGCTTGGCGATATAGTCGTCAGCTCCGTAATCCAGTCCCGACACCTTGTCGGAGGTTTCTCCTCTCGCAGTCAGCAAGATCACCGGAGTCGATATTCCTTCTTTGCGAATCGTCTGTAATATTGAAAGGCCGCTCATGCCGGGAAGCATGATATCCAGCAGTAGCAGATCATAAATGCCGCTGTGAGCATAGTCCAGTCCGGAAGTGCCGTCATGAACTACGTCGACGGAATAATGATGCTTTCGCAAAATCTGGGCAAGAGCTTCCGCCAAATGCGCCTCATCTTCTACTATTAGTATTCTCATCGTTTTCTTCCTTTCGGCCAGCTGCCTGTGGTCATAGGGGTATTATAGCATTTCGGACCTTTAATGAACCTTAAACCCGTCATTTAAGATTCATTAAAGGTTAGCGCCCTAAGATAGAGCCATCCAACGAGACAAGATTTAGAAAGGGGCGGTGAGAATGGCCATCGAGGTGTTCAACCGATATGAAAATAAGTATTTGCTTGACGATGCAGCATTCCGGACGATTCACGATAAGCTGCTGGAGCATATGGAATTGGATGAGTATAACCGGAAGCATACGTTTTATTCCATCACTAATATTTACTTCGATACGCAAGACCATGCTTTAATTCGCAAGTCGCTTTCGAAACCGAAGTATAAAGAGAAGCTCAGGCTTCGCGCATACGGCGTTCCGGCGCCCGGCTCCAAGGTATATCTGGAGTTGAAGAAAAAGGTGCATGGGCTCGTAAATAAAAGGCGAAGCGCTCTCAAGACGAACGAAGCCTACGAATTTGTCCGCACGGGGATCAAGCCGGAGCTTGAAAGCTATATGAACAATCAGGTGCTCAATGAGATTGAATACTTCTTGCAGCGGTATACGCTGGAGCCGAAGGTGTACTTGGCGTATGACCGGATTGCGATGTTTTGCAAGGAAAGCCGGGATTTGCGCATTACGTTCGACCGTAATATTCGGTCCAGGCGACACGACTTGCTGCTGGAGAGCGGCGATCATGGCGAACCGCTGCTGGAAGAAGGTCAATGGCTCATGGAGGTCAAGGCGGAAAAAACGATTCCGGTCTGGCTTGCCCGGCTTCTGTCGGAGCACAGCATGTTCCGAACAAGCTTCTCGAAGTACGGCAATGAATATATGAAAATGCGAAAGCAGCAACAGCAAACGAAAGGAGAACTTGCATATGCTTGAATCTATTTTTGCGGGAACCGCCGACTCGACCCTTACTTTTACCAACGCTATTCTAACGATAGTCATCTCCTTCCTTATGGGGGCCATTATCAGCGTCACTTATATGAAAACGAGCAAGCAATCTTATTCGCAAAATTTTGCGCTGACCATGATTCTGATTCCTTCGATTATCGCCGTCATCATTCTTCTCATCGGGAACAATGTGGCCAGAGCGTTCAGCCTTGCCGGAGCCTTCTCCATTATCCGCTTCCGAAGCGCTCCGGGCGATCCGAAGGATATTGCTTATGTGCTGTTTACGATGGCTACAGGTCTCGCCTGCGGCGTCGGCATGTACGGCTATGCGGTGCTGTTCACTATTGTTTTGTGCGTGCTGATGGTAGTGCTGCACAAGTTCAAATTCGGCGAGAAGCGAAGCTCGCAAAAGCTATTGAAAATAACGGTGCCCGAGGATTTGGGCTATGAGGAAGCGTTCCAGGAAGTGTTTCAAAAGTTTGCAGTCAGCCACGAGCTGAAAAAGGTGAAAACAACCGAGCTGGGCAGTCTCTTCGAGCTCGTTTATGTGGTCACGATGAACCCGAATACGAGCCAAAAGGAACTGATCGACGCTTTACGATGCAGAAACGGAAATCTGAATATTACCTTATCGATGAGTCCGGAAGCAGCGGACTATTAATCTCAAAGTAAATGGAGGACTCCCTATGACTAAGTACAATAAGCATAAAAGCAAATTTTTGTTCCTGGCGCTTTTGTCCGCCATGATGCTGCCAGCCTGCCAAGATGCGGCGTCCACCGCAAATAATGCAGCCGCTGCCCAGAACACCGCGGCTTCGGCTTCGGCATCGACTGCAGCGGTTCAAGCATCCGCGGCGCCAACGCCTGTCACTTTCAGCGAGAATGACGAGTATACCGATTGGAAGGCAGCCAATCCCATCTATATTGAGCTCAGCGAATCCGGCGCCGCAATCAAGGGGCAGGGAGCCGAGGCGAAGGATCGGACCGTAACCATCACGGCCGCAGGCACCTATGTATTAAGCGGCCAATGGGAGCAGGGGCAGGTTGTCGTCGATGCTCCGAAGGAGGCCAAGGTAAGGCTCGTGCTGAACGGAGTCAGCATTCACAGCAATGAAGGTTCGGCGATCTATGTGAAGCAAGCGGATAAAGCGATCATTACGCTTCAGGAAGGCACGAAGAACGATGTGGCCGATGCGGCTCAATATACAACGGTGGACGCAGACAGCGGCGAGCCTAATGCGGCGATTTTCAGTAAAGACGATCTGACGTTCAATGGGAGCGGTGCTCTGACCGTTCAAGGGAACTATAACAATGGCATAACCAGTAAGGATGATCTGAAAATGACCGGAGGCTCCATCACGGTCCATGCGGCTGATGATGGTGTGATGGGAAGGGATTTGGTAGCGATCAAAGATGGCACCCTCACAATCGAAGCTGCGGGTGACGGCATCAAATCGACCAACGATACGGATGCTTCTAAAGGGCTAATAGCTATCGATGCCGGTACATTCTCTATCAAAGCAGGGAAGGACGGAATCCAGGCCGTAACCCATGTGCAGATGAACGGAGGCTCCTATACAATCTCGTCCGGCGGCGGCAGCGCGAACGCCGTTGCCAAGCCGAGTGAAATGAACGGCGGGATGAGAGGTTCGGGGGGAAGACAGATGGATAATCAGGCTGCAGCGCCAACGGCACCATCGACACAGCCGACACAATCAACAGAATCTGCGGAGTCGACGAGCGGCAAAGCGATCAAAGCAGGCACGGCTATTACCATTGCGAAGGGGACGTTCACAATGGATTCCGCCGACGATGCGATTCACAGCAATAACAGTGTCACCATTGCCGGCGGAGAGTTTGCCGTCACTTCCGGCGACGATGGCATCCACGCCGATTCCTCGGTTGTAATCAGCGGCGGCACCATTCAGATTGCCAAGAGCTATGAGGGGATCGAGGGCTCAAACATTACGATCTCGGGCGGAGATATCAAGGTGACGGCAAGCGATGACGGCATTAATGTTGCCGGAGGGGCGGACGGTTCGTCGACGAACGGACGTCCAGGGCAAAACAATTTCAGCGCTGCGTCCTCCAACAACAAGCTCACGATTACCGGCGGCAGCTTGTACGTAAATTCCACCGGCGACGGACTGGATTCGAACGGCTCCATCGTTATGTCGGGCGGTAACGTAGTAGTGAGCGGACCGACAGAGAATGGCAACGGTGCATTGGATTATGACGGCACCTTCGAATTGACGGGCGGCCTGCTGATGGCAGCCGGAAGCTCGGGCATGGCTCAAGCGCCGTCGGATACATCGTCACAGCATTCCATTCTGATGACGTACTCCCAGTCGCAAAAGGCGGGAACCGTTGTCGAGCTCAAAGACAAGGACGGCAAAACCATTGCAAGCCTGACGCCGGATAAAAGCTTCCAGACCGTCGTCATTGGTTCTCCGGAGCTCAAGAAGGATGCTGCCTACTCGCTGTATACCGGAGGAACGAAGACGGTGGAGTTCACCGTTGCCAATATAACGACTTGGCTGAATGAGTCGGGGGTTACCACTGCCAGAAGCGGCGGACCTGGAGGGCTCGGAGGAGGTCCAGGCGGCGGTCCCGGCGGAGGCGCAAGACCTAACGGGCAAGGCGGAAATAATCAGGGTCGCGGCGACATGAAGCAGCCATAACGGACTATAGCTTCCCGGCAAGAAAGGTACACGGCAGAAGGGATCAAGGATCGAGCCGCCGTGAAAGTGCTAACCAAGAGGGCACCGACTCACACAGGTCGGTGCTTTTTGCTGTGTTTTACCGAGCCAGCAGCCCAACTTTATTTTTTACACCGCAGACTCTACAAGCCGCATAATATGCTATCATTTATTGTACTTGTATAGGAAAGGTCGTGAGTCGCGCTTTGTCGCAATCCAATCCGTCTGTCATGAGGCAGCCGTCCTTCGCGAAAGCATGGGCGGCCCGCATCTTATCGACGACCTCGTTCCAGATGCTTTCCGTTGCCATCGGGTGGCAGATGTACGCGCTGACCAACGACGCCTTCAGTCTCGGCCTGGTGGGTCTGGCACAGTTTGTGCCGATGATGCTGCTCACATTGATCGTCGGTCAAGTTGCGGACCGGTTCGATCGCCGGAACATCGTTGTCTTGTGCATGATCTTTGAAGGGATAGTCGCTGTGCTGCTTGTTTATGGAAATCATGCGGGCTGGATCGGCCGCGAGCAAATCCTGCTGGCTGCGGCCTTGATCGGCGCTTGCCGGGCTTTTGAAGGGCCTACGCTTACCGCGCTCATCCCGGAGCTCGTATCGAAGGAGATGCTCCCGCAAGCGTCCGCCTGGTCGGCCTCGGCCGGTCAAACGGCACAAATATTGGGGCCGTCGCTGGGCGGCTTGCTGTACTCGATAGGCCCTGCGTTCGTGTACAGCACATCGGCCGTGGCGCTGCTGTCCGCCGCCGTTCTTATTTTTATGATCCGCAAAGAGCGGAGCGCCCGCAGTCTGGAGCCGCTGACAGTCCGTTCCATTTTCTCGGGTCTCGTCTTTGTGTTCCGTCATAAAGTGATATTAGGCACCATTTCGCTCGATCTCTTCGCGGTACTGCTCGGCGGTGCGACGGCGCTATTGCCGATCTTTGCGCAGGATATTTTACATACGGGACCTTGGGGGCTGGGACTTCTGAGGTCCGCACCGGCGGTCGGCGCCTTATTGATGTCGCTTGTGCTGGCCCACTATCCGCTAACCCGTGCGCTTGGACCTATTTTGTTCGGGGCGCTGGGCGTTTTTGGATTAGCCACTATCGTCTTTGCCTTGTCGACAAGCCTGTACGTATCGTTGGCAGCCTTGTTCTTCCTAGGTGCTTCGGACGTCATCAGCGTCGTCATTCGTTCTACTCTCGTGCAGCTGAACACGCCGAATGAAATGCGCGGCCGAGTGAGTGCTGTCAATTCGCTTTTCGTAGGAACCTCCAATCAATTGGGCGAATTCGAGTCCGGTACGCTGGCAGGATTTATCGGAGCTGTTAACGCTACTGTCGTAGGAGGCGTTGGAACCATAGTGATCGCCGGAATGTGGATGTATCTATTCCCGCAGCTCCGGAGGCTGCGGACTTTTGCAGACAAGTAAGCATCCCGGTCAACTGAATGGAATGGTTCCGAACCAGGAAATAATCGGCCATGTACAGATTCATCTCTATCCTCTACTGTTTAATGGATAGTGAAATTCATTCACCGATCAGCGGGAGGTCTCTATGAAAAAAAGATGGTTGCCAGCATTCCTGATAGCACTTGTCGCCCTGCAGGTTATACCGATTCCCGGAGCCGTTCATGCGGAAAGCAAGGCGGATATAAGGGTCAAAATCCCAACGTTTCCCGTGGAAGTGAACGGGAGCATCATCGACAACAAGCATGCTGCGTATCCATTGCTGATGTATAAAGATATTACGTATTTCCCTATGACTTGGGACTATACCAAAGCGTTAGGTCTTGCCATCCAATGGGATTCGGTCAAGGGGCTGGAGATCAATAAGACTACCCCCGGCAGCTGGAGTCAGGATCCGTCGGGAAACAACGATTTCGCTAAGGAGTATCAGGCTGTGCTTCCCTCCTATCCTATTGCAGTGAACGGCATGCGGATTGAGAATGCTCAGGAGGAATATCCGGTCTTTAATTTCAGAGGAATTACTTACTTCCCGATGACCTGGAGATTCACTCACGACACATTTCATATCGATACCCAATGGGATGCGATGTCCGGATTGAAGATCGGTACATGGAAGCAAGACAACCAATGGAATGATGTCCAGCTCGAAGTGGGGACTCGTATTTATGGCGACCCGCTCAATGTGCACTGGGGTGTGGATTATACGAACGCAACCGTTACGGAAAGCGGCACTGCGTTTTTTAACAAAGGCCATACGATGGTGTTCGGCTTCACTGCAACGAATATCAGAGAGCAGCGGATATCCTTAAATAAGCCGGTATCCTTGGAGCTGGAGGTTCGCAGAGTGCCGGATGGCGTCTCACTCTATGATACCGGTAATCAGGAAGTGGTATGGAGAACGACCCTTCCAGGCCTTGAAGGCGCATTTGACGGCGCAGGAAGCTCCAAAACGCTGCGAGCCTATTGGAATCAAAAGGATCTGAACGGCCGACAAGTTCCTACAGGCACGTATATGGCCCGATTGGTCACGCCTATCTCGATCAGCTATTCGGAGAACGGCACGGCACAGACTGAGACGGTAAATGAGTCCGATATCAACCGCGGCGGACGTGAAATTACGATTCGATAAAATGTGCAGTCTATCGGCAGGCTAGCGCATCAAAACGCAAAGTTTACAAGGCACCGTTCCAATAGGAATCGGTGCTCTTTTATTAGGATAGCAAACTATTTGTATCATACAGATAAAACGTTGTATAATACAGATATCTTGATGAGAAGAAAGCATTTTATAGTTCATTGGGAAGGAAAAGTATGAGAAACGATTTCTATGAACATATTGAGCACGAAGTCGTCTTGCTGCTCCGGCGGGCTGATTTCAAACGGACGCTCGACGGGGCGGCCCATTCCATGGACAGGTCGGCATACCTGCTGCTGAAATGGCTGGATCGGGAGGGCTCATCGGCTAATGGAGCAATATCCGAGGCGTTTCAATTGGACAACTCGACGGTCAGCAGGCAAATAGCCGCTTTGGAAGCCAAGGGCTGGGCGCGGCGTTACTCCGATTCCGAGGATGCGAGGGTTAATGTAGTTGAAATTACCGACTCAGGGAAAGAAGCTCTTATCGTCGCCAAGCTTGCCCGTTTGGATGCCTACAGCGAGCTGCTGGAGGATTGGACGGATCAGGAGCTTGAGCTTTTTTCGCAGCTGCTGGCAAGGCTGAACCGGTCGATCGAACGACGGAAACAGCTGAAATCATCGCACAATACGGAGGGAACCTAATGAATCCGCTAAACATCGATTTTCAGAAAACGGCACTAGTCATTATCGATTTGCAAAAAGGCATCGTAAGCCGGCCCGGCTGTCAGGAGGTTGTCGAGAAGGCAGGCCGGCTCGTGAAGCTTTTTCGTCAAAAAGGAGGGTTCATCTCTTTCGTCAAAGTCGATTTCCTCGATGGAAAGGATGCATTGAAGCCGGCGACGGATCTCCCGGTTCAAGCGATGCAGCGCCCTGCTGACTGGGCCGAGCTGGATCCCCAGCTTGAAGTGACCGCCAATGATCATATTGTCACGAAGCGTCAATGGGGGGCTTTTTTCGGAACGGATCTGGATCTTCAGCTGCGCCGCAGGGGCATAGATACGATTGTACTGTGCGGCATTGCCACCAATATCGGAGTGGAAAGTACGGCGAGAGAAGCTTTTCAGCTGGGCTATCACCAAATCCTTATCACGGACGCAATGACTGCAATGAGCATGGAAGAGCATGAAGCCTCGTGCAAATATATTTTCCCCAGAATAGGCAAAGTACGATCGACGGAGCAATTCGTATCGGAAATCAGCGAGAGCAAGTAAGTTCAATTTCATAAAAACAAAAAGCACGGACCTTTGGTCGGTGCTTTTGTTTTGTGCGGGCTTAGCTGCATGCCCCATTCTGTCTGTTGACCATCACTGTTGCACGTTTAGCTGCTTACCAGCTGAGAATCGGTTTCTTTGGAATCTTTGCAATGATTCATCCCTAATGCGGCATTAAGCGGGCAATAACGGGTGGCCCCCGTAATGATAGGCGCTACTCCCAATAAGCCCCACCAGCTTTTGTTCACGATCCCAGCCGCAACGATTCCTGAGCCAACGGCGATTCGGATCGCCTGCTCCGTCCTTCCCACATTACATTTCACAAGTAAGCCCTCCGCTAATGGAAATAAAAGTTCAGCTATTATTGTGCCCATGACCATAAATTTTATTGCGAAATCCAGCGGACAAATCGCTGCGAAACTATTGACAAATTATATGATAACGATTATCATTTTCAATTGGGTAATGATAATCATTATCATATGGTGGTTATCTGCTCACGATGCTTTCTGTTATGATTTGCATGACTTTATACATATTTCTTAGGGGGATTCACTTTATGAGAGCGATTGGCAAACCGTTAATCATCATCTTGTCTCTTGTGCTTATGTTTTTAACCGCATGCGGGGCCAAGACCAACACGAGCCAGGGAACCGCGCCTGCTGCGCCAAGTGCGAATCAAGAGACTTCGTCGGGCAGCAAGACAATTAAGCATGCGCTCGGGACGACCGAGGTGAAAGGGACGGCGAAGCGCGTCGTGGCGCTGGAATGGTCCCATGTAGAGCATTTGCTGGCGGTAGGCGTTCAACCTGTAGGAATAGCGGACATCAAAGGCTATAAAACCTGGGTCAACATCCCGCCGCAGCTTGATGCAAGCGTAGCAGACGTAGGAACGCGTACAGAACCGAGCTTGGAAGCGATCGCCGCGTTGAAGCCGGACCTGATTATCGCACCGGATTTCCGGATCAAATCCAGCTATGAGGCGTTAAGCAAAATTGCTCCAACGATCGCCTTCAATCCGTATCCTGCCGAAGGAGCGGGCAATCAGTTCGATGAAATGGAAAAAACGTTTAGAACCGTAGCTGAATTGGTAGGCAAAAAAGCGGAAGCCGATAAGGTGATGAGCGATTTGCAAAAATCGTTCGATGAAGCTAAGGCCAAGCTGAAGGCGAAAGGCAAGGAAGGCGCGGAGGTTGCCGTGACGCAAGCCTTCTCCCAGCAAAATGCCGCTGTTCTGCGCATGTTCACCGATAACTCGATGCTGATTCAAATTATGCAGCGGATGGGATTGAAAAACAGCTTCAAATCGGATAAGTTCGAATCCAACGGCTTTGCAACAACCAGCGTAGAGGCTCTGCCGGCTGTTCAGAACGCCAACTTTATTTATATCGTGCAGGACAACGATAATATTTTTGAGAAGCAGCTGAAGGATAACGCGGTGTGGAACGGACTTACGTTCGTGAAGGAAAAGCGGACCTTTAAGCTGCCGGGTAATACTTGGACGTTCGGCGGGGCATTGTCGGCCAAATCCATCGTCGATCTCGTTACGAACGCACTGACCAAATGACAACAATGAGAGTGAATACTTTGACGAGAGATGCAGTCCGCATAAGCGGCAGGACGGCATTCGTATTTGGGGGCGGCCTTGTTTTGCTGGCTGCTCTCCTTTTTGTAAGCTTAATGTACGGGGAAGCGGACATTACGTTGCAGGATGTGATCGGGGCGATCACGAATCCGCAGGATAACCCTGCCCATCATATGATTCGGGGAGTCCGTCTGCCTAGAGCGGTTATGGGACTTCTTGCCGGTGCTGCGCTCGCTGTGTGCGGCGCGCTACTGCAGACAGTCACGCGCAATCCGCTCGCATCGGCATCTACGTTCGGACTCAATGCCGGCGCTTACTTTGTTATTATGGCGGCCGCGATCTTCTTCCCGGCCCTAAAGGCGGAAGCACCGCTGCTGCTTGGCTTGGCCGGAGCGCTCGGGGCTGCGGCCATGACATACTGGATCGCCGGCGGCAAACGAAGCACGCCGGTACGGATGGCCGTCGGGGGGATGATCGTCGGCCTTGTGCTGGCAGCCTTCACGAGCGCGCTCCAGCTGCTGTTCGAAACCCAGGCGTCACAGCTGTTAGCCTGGGGAGCCGGCTCGCTCGTGCAGAACGACTGGAGCGGCGTTAGCTATGCCTGGCCTTGGATCGCCGCCGGAATCGTCTACGTGATGGTCTATGCACGGATGTTCGACATGCTGGAGCTCGGTGACGAGACCGCCCGCTCGCTCGGCCAAAAGGTCGACGCCGCCCGGTTCTCGGGCATGGCGGTAGCGGTCCTGCTGGCGGGCGTAACGGTTAGCGTCGTCGGCCCGATCGGCTTTGTAGGGCTGATCGCGCCGCATTTGATGCGGCTCTTGGGCATGCGCCGCCATCTGCTCCTGCTGCCAGCAAGCGCCTTATGGGGCGCCGTCATCCTGGTCGGAGCGGATACGATCGCCCGCATGTTCCGCAGCTCGGTCGGCGAGCTGCCGGCCGGAGCGGTCACGGCGGCGATCGGCGCGCCGTGGCTCATATGGCTCGTGATCCGCGTCATGAAAGGACGCGAATCCCAGGACAGCGGCTCCTCGATGAGCGTCGGCGCGATTCAGAAGCGCGCGCCTTATCCGCTGCTTGTAGCCGGGATGCTGGTTGTATTAATCGCTCTCATGGTCGTCGGTCTCATGTCGGGAACGCTGAAGCTGTCCGTAAGCGAGGTTTGGCTTACGTTACTCGGCGGAGGCGAGGACTTCGCGCGGAACGTTGTCGTCGATTTGCGTCTTCCCCGCATCTTGGTAGCGGCTTTTGCCGGCGCGGCGCTGGCGATCGCCGGATCGATGATGCAGGGAGCCGTGCGGAATCCGCTGGCCGACCCTTCCGTCATTGGCGTGACCTCCGGAGCGGGATTCGGAGCGCTCGCGGTCCTTGTGCTATGGCCGCAGGCTCCGGCCGCGATGCTGCCGGTGGGCGCCATCGTCGGAGCAGCCGCGGCGGCGGCATGCGTCTACCTATTCTCCTGGCGCAAAGGCTTCAACCCCGTCGCGCTCATTTTGGTGGGAATCGGCGTATCAGCGATAGGAACGGCAGGGATCCAGTTCCTCGTCATCAAGTCCGGCATTGCCGCAGCACCGGCGTTGGCATGGCTTGCAGGCAGCACATATGCGCGTGGCTATGATGAGTTTCTCCGGCTTCTCGTCGTCACAGGCGTATTGGGACCGGTTGCCTGGTGGCTCGGCCGCAGAATGGATTTGCTGGCCTTCGGGGATCATGTCTCGCTGGGCCTCGGGCTAAGGCTCGAGCGGATGCGCCTGATTGCGACGGTGATCGCCGTAGCGCTGGCGGCAACGGCAGCCTCTAGTGTCGGCTCCATCGGCTTTATCGGGCTGCTTGCCCCTCACGCGGTCCGGTTGATGGTCGGCCATCATCATCGCAGATCGGTCGTGCTGTCTGCGCTGGTCGGCGCCGTGCTGCTTGTCGCAGCCGATCTGATCGGCAAAACGGTCATTGCCCCGAAGGAAATTCCGGCGGGCATTGTCGTGGCTCTGCTCGGAACGCCTTATTTGCTGATGCTGATGTACCGGAGCGCGGTACGGAAGTAAGTGAAGTTCATATAGTACAAGAAGCATCGGCTCTTGCGGCCGGTGCTTTTTTTTGATTGTTCCTGCTTGCCGTAACGAATTCGCCTTTGATTGTTCTCTAACCGTTGGCTCTATCCATTCTGTCGGAATGGAAGGAAATGTATAGGTTTTTGTCGAATTGCTTGATACAGATGAGCATTTAATTTTACAAAGACAAAGATGGAGTCTATCTATGCTGAAAAAAACAATCATTTCCCTATATTGCGCCGCTTTGCTGCTGCCTGGAGGGCGGTTATTCGCCGAAAGTCCGAAGGACATCACGGTCATAGTCAACGGACAAGCTGCGGTCTTTGAGCAGCCTCCTTTTATCGAGAACGGAACGACGCTGGTGCCGTTTCGTCCGATTTTCGAACGGATTGGATTGACAGTACAATGGGATGAGTCTGCACAAACTATCCAAGGTAAAAACCATAAGACGACTATCACATTGAGAGTGGGGCAAAGGGAAGCGCTCGTTAATGAAAAGCCGGTCGAGCTTGATGCGGCTCCGGCTATCAGCGACGGGGTAACGTTCGTACCGCTTCGTTTCGTCGGAGAGAGTCTTGAAGGCGATGTCGAGTGGAATGAACCGACCCGTACGATCCGGTTAGGGACGACCGACGAGGAGAAGCTGCGACGGGCCATTGTGAACGGCGATGAGAAGCAGGTTCTAGCCCTTCTTGACGAAGGTGCGTACCCGAACTATACGGATGCAGCGCAGCAGTCTTTGCTGGAGCTAGCCGTGACGATTTCTCCCGCTGTGACTGAAGCTTTGTTAAAAGCGGGAGCGGAAACCAACTCAAGAAATGCTCAAGGGGATTATCCTCTGCATCAAGCGGTGAAGAAGCACGACACGGTTCTTCTCCAAATGCTGCTGGATGCCAAGGCCGATGCCGGCGTACAGGATGCCAAAGGACGGGCGCCGCTAGAGCTGGCGGTCGAGATAAGTCAAGAAGCGGGGAACGATACTGCGGCTCAAGAGCGAATCCTAACCATAGTCGACATGCTTGGCAGGTACAATGTGACTGTACCGCGGCCGCTCTTCCCTCTGAATGTGAATGGAAAATACGGATACATTGATCGGTACGGTACGATGATTGTCCCTGCACAATATGATAGCGCCGAACCGTTCTCCGATGACTTGGCCGTCGTGGGGGTGCGAAAGGACAATCACATGAAATACGGCTATATCGGTTTGAAAGGCAATATCGTTCTAGAACCGCAGTATGACGCTGCAGGCTCCTTTCAATCCGGAGCAGCACCTGTGACGATGAAAAGCCAAGGCGGGCTGTTCGCCCAATACATCGATAAACAGGGGAAGCCGTTGTTTCCTGGCATGTTTACTTTTGCTGAGCCTTTTGAAGATCAAATTGCCGTTGTATCTACGTCCGACGACCATTCGTTAACCGATCTCAAGAAAGGCTTGATAGATCGAGAGGGTAACTTTATTGCCGCCCCTCAATTTAAGCATGATATATTTGCAGGAACGCCTTATGGCGAAGGGTTATTTGCGGTCACGAGAGGCGGCGCTCGGTGGGGGTATATCGATACCGCAGGGAAGGAACGGATTCCCTTTGTTTTTGACCGTGCAAGGGCGTTTAGTGAAGGATTGGCTGCAGTGACGAAGGATCAGACTCCTGCCGGCTTATATGGGTATATCGATCGGAATGGAACAACACAGATTGAGCCGAAGTACAAGGCAGCTCTTGAATTTTCGGAAGGACTCGCTCCTGTGCAGCTTCCGGATAGCAATGGCTGGGGATACATCGATGCCAAGGGGAGCATGGTCATCCAGCCGCAGTTCGGATATGCGGGGAGTTTCCGGCAAGGAATTGCACCGGTGAAGTCGTTGTCGGGCCCAGGCAACATGGGATATATCGACAAGCATGGTGATTGGGTCATCCCGCCCATATACGACAAGGCGAGTGAGTTTTACAATGGATTGGCCAAAGTACAGCTCAACGGTACTGAATCGTATATTGATGTGACAGGTCGTACGGTTGTGGTTTCAGCTATACACGAGTTATAAAAAAGAAGCAGCCGTTGCTGCTTCTTTCGCTTTTCTCCCAGACCCCACGGCAGCACATCCGTGTTCTTCACCATTTATTTATTGTCATGCATCGCTTGCTCGGACCAAGGATCGACGCCAGGGTCTTGACCTTGCGCCAACTGCTGAATACGCGGCATGTAATGCGACCAGCCTTGCTGATGCGAAGCGATCTCGGAGGCCGGCAGATCGTAGTGAGTCAGCGTCAAGAGGGTACCGTTATCTTGCGCCGTCAGCTTGAACTCGACGGTGCTGGAGCCTGGAGGCACAAGCTTCGACTTTTCCCAGCCCCAGGACATAACGATCTTCTCGTTCGGGATGATTTCCTTATATTCCCCCATGGCGATATCGCTGCCATTCACGTCGATGCGGTATTTGCCGCCGATGCTGGGATCGAGCAAGACGTGGCGTCCCATCCAGCGCACCAGCTTGTCGGAATCGGTAAAAAACGTGAACAACGTCTCTGGACGGCATTCTATGAAAATCTCTTTCACAATCGTGTCATTGCTGTTCATTGGCATTATTCTTTCTCCTCTCTTCTTCTTCCGCGGCTTCTTTCAAGCGCAGCAAGCTGTCATCCCAGAAGCTCTCAATATATTGCTTCAATTCGGCGAACCCTTCCCTCCTAATCCCGTAAAATCGTTTGGTGCCCGCGCGCCGGACAACGACGAGCCCGGCTTCCTCCAACACTTTGAGATGCTGCGATATGGCTGGTGCCGATATATCAAAATGCGATGCTATGGCGCTGGAGGGCAGCTCTCCATCACGGACGAGATATAAGATATCCCGGCGCCTCGGTTCCGCTAAGGCGTGAATGGCTTTATCTATCATGGCATTAATTTAGCACATACTTAATTAAGTGTCAACTTAAACAAAACTTGCACATGATTCCGTCTTGCTATATTCTGACCTTGTAAGCATGTATCCATAGGGGTGTATAACTTGCAAACAATACGATAAGGAGCATTCGCCATGGTAGATGTTTTGACCGAAATCATCATTAACCGTCCCCGGGACGAGGTGGCTGCCTATGCCGCAAACCCGGACA
Source organism: Paenibacillus sp. H1-7 (assembly GCF_022354825.1). GTDB lineage: Bacteria > Bacillota > Bacilli > Paenibacillales > NBRC-103111 > Paenibacillus_S. Next base: position 8,090,572 of record NZ_CP031168.1, on the reverse strand, counting down.
ATGCACCCGAATGGTACGTCAATATCCGTTCAGCGGAGTGGCGGACTCCCAAACCGTTAACTGTCGGGACGCAAATTGCTTTTAAAGCGGATTTTCTCGGCAAGGAGCTTGCCTACATATATGAAATAGCGGATTATGTTCCTGGTCAAAAGCTGGTCATGAGGACGGCGGACGGTCCTTTTCCTATGGAAACGACCTATACATGGGAAGCCGCCGGCAGCCATGCAGCCCGGATGACGCTGCGCAACAGAGGCAATCCGAGCGGTTTTTCCGCCATATTCGCCCCGTTTATGTCGTTCATGATGCGGAGCGCGAACAAGAAGGATTTGAAGAATATCAAGGCAATACTGGAACAGGGAGCGGTAACATAGATGGCTGAGCTCGACAATGAACAGCGCGCACGCATTCATAAAGCGTTGGAATACATTGAAAACCACCTGGACCAGACGTTAACGCTGGAGCATTTGGCCAAAATGGTCTACGTATTCTCCGTCGCATTTTCACAGGCTGTTTACCGAAATGCTAGGGGAGACGCCCGCCGACTATGTGATTGGGGGTCGTATTGAATGAACATGGATTTGGCACAATTGAATTATTGGGCTGTACTTGCAGGAGCTATCTTTTATATGATCTTCGGAGCGCTCTATTATTCCCCGGTCTTGTTCGGCAGTCAATGGACGAGACTCAATAAGGTCAAAGAAGGACATATGAGCAATCCGCTCATTTATGTTGCCTCCACCGGGGTAGCATTTCTCAGCTCGTTCCTGGTTGCTGTTCTGGTACAGGCGGCGGGTGCGGGCAATCTCGTTTCCGGACTCATCCTGGGTTTCATCGTTGGTATTCTTGTTGCTCTCGTCTATTTAAAAAATGCGGCCTTCGGCCTCATGTCAAGCAAAGTATATGCGATTGCAGCAGGCGAGCATCTGGTTTCATTTCTCGTGCTGGGAGCTTTACACGGAGGTTTATCGTAACACCAGAAAAAGGATGGTACGCGGATTCCGGCGAATTAGTTACATTGCGTTTGTTGTATTTGAACGAAAGCAGGAATGCGAAATTCGGTTAGCCTAAATCCGGGGGTGGAGTGTGAAGCCATGCTGCCGCAGCAAATCGATTGCATTGTATCCAAATTTCCGAGCTTATCGGATATAGCCAAGGAAGACTGGGAGACGAACGGCATCTCGGTCTGGGCCTTGCCTCCCAATCAAGTGCTGCATGAAGGGCATTTATTGGAGCACGCCGCCCTCATGCTGGATGGGACCGTGAGAGTGTATAAAGTGAGCGGGAGCGGCAGGGAAGTCACCTTATACCGGATTCATGACGGGGAATGCTGTCCGCTTATGATTACGAGCATATTGGGAGAGACCCAGTACGAGGCATCGGCTTGCATTGAAGTGCCTTCCACCGTCCTGATTATTCCTATAGCGGTATTTCGCGATTGGATCGACCGGTACAAAAGCTTCCGGCAGTATATTTTTAAAGTGTTCGCCGAGCGGTTGCTGATCATGTCGAATTTATTGGACAGCATCCACTTTAAATCGGTCCGCTCTCGTATTGCTGAATATTTGCTGCGGGAAACCGCTCCGGATCAGCCTGCCGTAACCATGACCCATGATCAATTGGCGGTGGAACTGGGCTCCGCCCGGGAGGTCATAAGCCGTACGCTGAAGACGATGGAGCAGGAAGGGCGGCTCCAGTTGTCGCGGGGAAAAATCACTGTTCTTCACAGGGAATCTTTGCTAGAGCTTGTCGAATAGTTTGGTGATGAAGTTACGGAACGCCGGCGCCGCTCCTTGTATGATAGGAACCAGGAAATAACCACTATCATATAAGGAGATGACTTTCTATATGAAAAGAAATGTCGGAGGGGCCGATCGAGCCATACGGATTATTACAGGACTAGCGTTTGCTTCGCTGGTTTATTTTCTGCCGGGGGCATGGAAATGGCTTGGGATAATCAGCGTTCCATTGCTCTTTACGGGGCTGACTCAGAAATGTGCCATCAACCGGCTTCTTGGGATCAACAGCTGCAAGCTGTAAGGCGAAGCATAACCGGTTATGGACTGCATAACAAGGCTGCAGTAGGTTAGAGGTTTAACCTAAGGGAGGAACCTCATCGGGATATACTGCACGCTGCGAAGGTTATCCTGGTTTTTTCAACAAGCTTAAGGCTCTCCACTCGTTTGGAGGAGCCTTTTTTTGTTTAAGTTAATAAAGAGGGTATCGGACCGCCACCAAATCATCATGCCAATACTTACCTTCTAATGGTCCCAAGGCGATATGGTAAACTAATTTATCATATAAAGAAAATTTGATAAAAAACGACAATTCGACATAATACGTGAAAACATTGTAAAATAATGTTGAAAAATAGTTCCCGTATTCCAAGATGGATAGCAGTGAAAGGGAGATAGAAAGGTATGAGCAAAAGGATGCTTCTGGGGTTGAACAGCTTGCTGCTATTCTTGCTGCTTACGGCTTGCGAGACGCCGAATTCATCCATGCCTGCTCCCGTGCCGCTGGCGCACACGCAATCCTACGGGGATTCACTGCACATGACAGAGAAACGGGATGCGCTGTACAAGTTTATTACGGAGCACCTTACGGGTATTAACGGAATATATACGAATCTGCGGGATTCCGCGCAATCGTCGGAGGCTGCCAGCGGTCACGAGGTGCTGAGCGAGTCGGCGGGCCTTATGCTGCGCTACTACGCTATAGCCGGCCAGCGGAGCGGCTTCGACGCGGAATGGGCCAAAGCGAAGCAGACATTCGATCTTGCAACCGGGTTCAGCTATAGATACAGTCCTGTGCTCAATAAGCGGTATACGCTCAATGCGGCCGTGGACGATCTTCGGATCATCCGCGCTTTGTACGAAGCGGGACAAACCTTCAAGGATGAAGGCTATACGAATCAAGCGAAGACGTACGGCAGCCGTTTTTACGAGCATAATGTAAAAGACGGTTATTTGTATGATTTTTACGACGAAACGTACAAGACGACGAACCGGTTTATTACGCTATGTTACATCGATCTGAAGACGCTTGGCATGCTCGATATTGAAAGCAGGCAGAAGGACGCACTGCTGGCGAACATGCTGAAGACGGTGAAGAAAGGATACATATCGGACGATTTTCCGTTCTACGAAACGCGGTATGATTACGGCGCCCAAGCCTACAGCTCGGAAGGGATCAACACCGTGGAATCGCTGCTGACGATTTTGTCCTTGGCGGAAGTGCGGCAGCATCAGCCCGAGAGCATCCGGTTTTTGAAAAAGCAGGTGCTGGCCGGCACTTTGTTCGGCCAGTATACAAGGGACGGGAAGCCGGCCAACGATATTCGATCGACGGCGATTTATGCCATTGCGGCTATGATAGGCTCCGAGCTTGGAGATAAGGAGCTCTATGAAGCGAGCATCCGCAGAATGAACGAATTTCAGATACGGAATACCGGCAGCGTGCTGGACGGAGGCTTCGGAGATACAGCGTCCATGCAAGCCTATTCCTTCGATAATCTGAACGCTTTACTAGCTTACGTATATTAACAAGAAAGAAGGCTAAGCCAATGCAGGAAGCCCGGCCTGAACGTGTTTGGATCCGTTACGCTTCCCCTGCGGTAATGGCGGCTGCTGGAGTGTTTCTGATTACTTTATTCGCACTGTTCGTCCCGCCTTATATCGGGATGGCGGATAACGGGGACTACTTTCGCAGCTTATACGGAAATGGGCTCTACTTCAATGCTCCCGATTATAACAGCCAGTACTTGGGTTACTTCGTCAAAAACTATGGGATTTTTCAATACTACAACGAGAATGGTGCAGCCCTATTTTCTTCGCAATCGCTGTTTATTAAGTTAGCAATATGGCTTAACCAGCTGCTATATCATCCCCAGTTGTTCGATATCCGATTTCAAGCCGCTATTTACACGGTACTGTATACGATGGCCGTTTACTTGCTGATAGAAGGCATTACGTGGAGGCTCCCCGCAAAGCGAGGGTATATCATTGCGGGAATAGCTATTTTCCTATTCGGCGATACAGGGTATACCGCGTACTTCAACTCCTTTTTCAGCGAAAGCGTCGTTCTCATAACATCCATGCTCGTATTCGCCTCAGGATTGCTGCTTTATCGGAAACGATACAATGACTATGTTCTTCTGGGATTGTTCTTCATAAGCACGATCATTCTAACGACGAGTAAACAGCAAAACGCACCGGTCGGCATTCTGATCTCCATGCTGGGCGTATTTCTCGTGCTGATCCGTCGGGAGAGGACGTTTCGCGCGATCACGGCTTCGCTTCTCGTGCTGCTGTTCGCTGTAGGTGTAGGTACCTATGTGCTGATTCCTAAGGAATTCGTCAACATTAACAAATACCATGCCATGACGCGGGGCGTACTGATGGATTCGGTCAATCCGGAAAAAACGCTGGAATCGTTCGGTATCGACAAGCAGTTTGCGATCTTGAATCAGAGCATCTATTACAACCCTTATACCACCGTAGATGTAGATTCGGAGCTGCTGGAGAACGAATTTTACAGCCGGTATGGTTTCGGCTCCATTCTGGACTATTACATCACCCATCCGGATCAGGCGGGAAAAATGCTGAATCTGGCTGCCAAAAGCGGCTTCACCATTCGTCCTCCGGCCATGGGGAACTACGAGAAATCGGTAGGAAAGCCGTTTGGCGCCCAGACGAAGTTTTTCTCCGGGTACAGCTTGATGAAAGACGCGCTGGCGCCCAAAACGTTCGGATTTGTCGTCATTTGGATGATTATCGTGATCGGTCTGTACACGCCGTCTTTCGTTACCGCCTGGAAATTACGGGAGATGAGGCGCTGCTTCCGGTTACCGCTTGTTGTGATGATGATGCTCATCGGGATATCCGGCATTGCGGTTTCTATTATCGGGGCGGGGGATGCCGACTTGTCCAAGCATGAATTTTTATTCACGGCGACGTTCGATCTGGTATCGTTTCTTGCCGTCGCGGATATCCTCGGCCGCAGGCTGTGGGCGGTCGAGCAGGAGCCGGCTCAAGCGCCTGAAATGCAGCCGAGCGTACCGGAGCAGAAGGGGCTAACGCTGCAAGCGTAATGATGAAGGGGGAGAGAAGGATGGCTGGAACAACAACATGGAAGCTATGGATGGTGACGCTATGCCTTCTTCTCTTGCTCCCCTATGGTTTCGTTCAACGGGCTTATGCCGAACCGGCCCGCGTGCTGGTAGTCTATGACAGCCTGGCACTCGGCACGCCGAAGGAAGGGAATATCGAGGCTTTGAAGCGGGTGCTCGCTTCGTTCGGAGTCGAGGTTACGGTGACGAGCTTCGACCGTTACAAGCAAGGGACATTGGACAAGTATCAGCAAGTCATCGGGGTGCGCAACGCAGACGATCTTACTGAGCTCAAGGCGGAATACAGGAACGATTTTGCCTCGTATCAGGGGGCGTACTTGCACATTGGATCGCAGCTTCCCGATAAGACGCGGCAAGCGCTGGGCTTGCAGGTGGAGGAGCGAAGCAGAGATACGATTCGATTATCGATAGGCTCGTACGCTCAGTCCGCCATTCCGGTTAACCGGATGCCGTACATTGTACAGACGGAAGGGACTGCATTTGCATACGGAACTCTTGTTTCGGACAGCTCCCATGCCGTTTCTCCGTACGGTGTCATGAGAGAGCGGATGGCTTACGTTCCTTATTTCGAAAAAGGAAATTTGAGCGAGCTGGCTATCGCCTATATAGTCAAGGATTGGCTGGGCGTGAAGAGACAGAGCCAAAACTACGTGCTGTTCAAGCCCGTATATCCGTTCTCCAATCTGGAACAGATGCAGCGGCTGGCCGACCGGTTGTACGAATCCGGCATTCCTTTCATCGTAAGTGCTATGCCGGTGTTCAGCAATACGGATTATCCGGCGATGAAGCGGTATCTCGAAGCGCTGAAATATGTGCAGTCGCGAAACGGCAGCATCCTCGTGAACGCGCCGGTCGTAGCATCGACGATAAGTCAGGATATTACGACATTAAGCGACCAGATGGCTTCTTTTATTAACGCGCTGGCCGAATACGGGATCGCACCGCTCGGCATAGGCGCCGAAATGTACTGGACCTACGATCAGCATTATACGGCGCGAGGCATGTCCTATTTTGACTCCATCGTCACGTTCCCGAACGAGCGCATCATGCACCGGGCGCAGACCGATACGTCGAAGGCGTTCTCTTCTTCCGTATACACCCTGAAGGCCGGCGAGCTGAATAAGTTCGAGCAGCAAGGCAAGGTCAGGGAGCCGTTTCCTATGGACACCGCTCTTGTATACGACTTCCCGGAAGACGGGAAGCAGTTCGAGCAAACGCTGCAAGCTCTCACTTCGGATTGGACGACCTATGCGGATTACAAAATGGCGGCGCATACGGTTCGGACGGGAGCGAACGAGGCAGTCTCCCGGCAAGGGCAGCTGCAGATCAACGGACAGACGCCTGTACTGAACAAGGCGGTCAAAGCCGTCGATTCGCAGCACGTATACATTCAAGAAGGGCCCAAAGCGTTTGCCGCCGTCTTCACTTTGCAAAATAACATTTTTATCGCGCTCATCTTGCTTACGCTTCTAATCTTCGCCGGCTTTCTGATAATCGGGCACCGGCTGTACCGGCGCAAATACACAAACCAGGAGAGATCGTTGTGACCATTGCCGATATTCTTATGCTGATTTCCGTTCTATGCATTTGGTCGCTTCTGCTGGTGAACGTGGTTCTGATTGTAGCAGGCTACCTGTACTACATTCAGATTGAAGAGAAGCCGGTGCCGCTCTGGGAAGGGGAAATGCCCTTCGTCTCTATTATGGTGCCCGCCCATAACGAAGCCAAGGTCATTATTCAGACCGTCGAATCGCTGCTGGGGCTCGAATACCCTCATGACCGTTATGAGATTATTGTCATTAACGACAACTCCTCCGATAACAGCAGCGTCCTGCTATCTAATCTGCAGTCGAAGCATCCCGGACGCAATATGATCGTCCTGAATACGGATGCGGTGACAGGGGGCAAAGGGAAGTCGAACGCTTTGAATTTGGGCTTCGCGCAAAGCCGGGGCGAGCTGATTGCGATTTACGACGCCGATAATACGCCGGAGAGAAAGGCGCTGCTCTATCTTGTATCGGAAATCATGCACGATGCCTCGCTAGGGGCGGTTATCGGCAAATTCCGGACGCGAAACCGGGATGTCAATATGTTAACGCGGTTCATTAACGTGGAGACGCTATCGTTCCAATGGATGGCGCAGGCGGGGCGCTGGAAGCTGTTCAAGCTGTGCACGATCCCCGGAACGAATTTTATCATGAGGCGCGAAATCGTTGAGCATATAGGCGGCTGGGATGTTAAGGCGATCGCCGAGGATACGGAGATCAGCTTCCGCATTTATATGATGGGCTACCGGATCAAGTTTCAGCCGAAGGCCGTCACTTGGGAGCAGGAGCCCCAGACGGTCAAAGTGTGGTTCAAGCAGCGGACGAGGTGGGCCAAGGGAAACATTTACGTCATCGTGAAAAACATCCCCCTCCTGTTTGACCGTTCGGCGTCGAAGGTACGCTTTGATATTTTATATTTTCTATCGATTTATTTCTTGCTGCTAACCTCGTTGATCATGTCCGATATGCTGCTTATTCTAAATGCACTGGGCTATGTTACGACGACGATCGCCAGCTTCAGCTCCTTCTTGTGGATGCTGGCTATAACGCTGTTTGTCGTTGGGACCTTCATCACTCTCGTTACGGAAAAGGGAGAAATGAGGCTATCCAATGTCTGGATTATTTTGCTCATGTATGTGTCGTACTGTCAGTTATGGATGGTTGTCGCTGCTTACGGCTTCTTTACGTACCTGAAGGACTTGGTATTTAAGCGAGAGGCAAAATGGTATAAAACCGAACGCTTCTAGCGCGGGAAGGGAACATTTTAGATGAAACGACTGCTATTGATAACAAGCGTCTGCTTGTCCTTGCTGGTTCCGCAAATGGCTTTGGCCGCCGAAGCGGCAGACGGCTCCGCCCCCCTTGTGAAAAACTATGGAACGGTTCTATCCGACACCTCCTTATCGGGCGGCTTCACATCGACGGAGCAATTTTTCCGGGTCGAAGACTATTGGAAGGTCGATTCGGTAATGCTTCAGCTCGATTATAAAACGTCGACGTTGACGCAGACGGAGCGTTCCAGCGTAACGTTACTCATTAACGGAAGCCCGTTCCACTCGTTCCGGATGACCGTCGGCGATGCGGACATGCAGCGCTTGAACGTAACCGTTCCAGCCGCATTGATTGTGCCGGGGGTAAATACATTATCGATTCAAGGGCACCTCGAAACGACGGTTCCGAACCCGAATCTCGTGTGCTTGCCGACGACCAATAGGGATAACTGGCTGCATATTCTGGATAGCTCGGCCATCAACGTAAAGCATAGCAATGAAGCGATGAAGAATAGCATTCGCGACTTCAACCGGCACTTCATCGGGGCAGATACGACCAACGACGGATTAAATGCCGTCGCCGTGTCCGAGAAAGGGCATCCTGCCGAGCTGGAGGCGGCCGTCTATGCCTTGTCCGGCTTGGCCAAAGCAAGCCCGGTCAAAGACAAGGTCATCCCTCTGGTGCCTTACAGTGAGGAGACGTTGAAAGGGAAGCAGGCCGTCGTAGCGATAGCGCTGTATGACAACTTGTCCCCGTCTCTTAAGCCGCTGCTCAGCCGATCGGATGTGCAGGACAAGGCGCTGATCCAGCTGGTCCGGCTGGCGGATCAGCCGACGCTGGTCATAACGTCGAGCGACCCCGGCTTATTGATCAAGGCCGGGCGGCTCGTGGCCAATCAATCGCTGCTGGGCCAGCTCGATGCCGATACGAAGGTGGTCGACTCGACCACGGAGGTCGCCACACCGCAGGTGGATGTGAGCCGTAACGTAACTTTGACGGAGGCGGGCGACAAGCTGACCGGGGCGCTGCACCGGGAAAAAACGTATTTCATCGCGCTGCCGGGCAACCGCTCTATCGCCGACGCCAGCAAGCTGAGCCTTGATTTCCGCTATGCGCGGAACTTGGACTTTAGCCGTTCCATGGTCACCGTCTTAATAGACAAGACGCCGATCGGCAGCAAAAAGCTGTCTACCGAGCTGGCCAACGGCGACCATATGGAAATGACGATACCGAAAGACTTGAATATTTCCGGCAATTTCTCCGTCACGGTCGCGTTCGACCTGGAGCTGGAGGATGCGGGATGTATCGATACGCAGGATCAAATGCCATGGGCATTTATCGACAAAAAATCGATGCTGCAGCTGAATACCAAAGACCGTGCCGAGCTGCTGCTCAATAATTATCCGTATCCGCTTCTTCGGGACGGCAGCTACAATCAGGTTGCCGTTGTCCTGCCGAAGGAACGGGAATCGTATACGTACGCTACCTTGACGAACCTGTTCAACCTGCTCGGCCAATATGCGCAGACGAACACGGGGGAGGTCCGCTTCTTCGACGACGCGGTGAGCGCCGACAATTTGAAGGCCAGGCAGGTTATTGCCATCGGGAGCTACCGCGACAATAAGATCATACGAGACAACAACGATAAGCTGTATTTCAAGTACGATCCGAACGGCGGGGGATTCGTCTCCAATGAGAAGATGAGCATCGACGCCGATTACGGGAAACGGATCGGGACGCTGCAGCTGATCGATTCCCCCTATGAAGCGGGCAGCGGTCTGTTGGCGGTAACGGGCAGCGGGGCGGAATATACGTATTTGGCCTCCAAAATGCTGGCCGGGGAAGGAACGCTCTGGAAGGTGTTCGGCGACGGGGTCGTTGCAGACAAGGACGGCAACGTGCAGGCGTTCCGGTTCAAGAAGCAGGCTGAGCCGGAAGGGCCGTCGACGATCGGCAATATTTTGGAACGGCGTGATGTCCTGGGCTTCATGGTTGCCGTAATACTGGTGATCGTATTGGTTCTCTTATCGCTGATTCTTATGGTTCGCAAATACAGGAAGAAGCGGGGGAAAGAGCAATGAGGCGATATCCAGGCAGTCTCGTTTCGGACGGCGCTTTCCTGCTGCTGTTCATCGCATGCTTTATTACCATCGTATTCATGGCGGCGGACCCTAACCGCTACATTCAGAACATCATCTTCTTGAACGTGGCGTTTCTGATCGCCGTGGTGACTTATTTTACGACGGTGACGACAGGTCTGATTCTGAATATTTTGTTCGTGTTCGGTTACGGTACGTTCACCTTGTACCAGACCGTCGTTCAAGGCGGTTCTATCAGTACGCAAAGCTACTTTTGGCTGGTTATGACCCCAATCTTCACTCTGCTGACCTGGATGTTCACATCCGCCAGCAGGCAGCTTCAGCTAGAGAACGAGCAGCTGAAGAAGGCCAATGCATCGCTCGCTACGATGGATGAGAGGACGAATTTGAAAAACAGCCTGTCCTTTCAAAACGACGCGAAGATTTTCATGGCTCTTTCGGTCCGCTACAACATCCCGCTTACCCTGCTGGTCATCGGTGTAAAATATTGGGACGAAATCAGGCGGATGATCAGCGAGGAGCACTTGATGGAAGCGGTGCATGAAATTTCGAAGGTGAGCCAGACGAGCATTCGGACGAACGATGCTTTATATTTGTTCAATAAAGACACCCCGACCTGGGGCATGCTCTTGTTCACGGACAGGCCCGGTGCGGATTTCGTCATCGAACGGTTAAGAAAAAGAGTAGATGAATTGAACCAGGGGGAATATGCAGAGAAGTACAGAGTGGAGCTGGTGCTGAAGATCGGCGCCATCGAGTACAATCGCGAGACGATCCCGACGCCGCTCGATTTCATCGTGCAGGCGAAGAAGCAGCTGCAATATGATGTATAGCCTGAAAAAGCACCGGTCCGTGAAGGCCGGTGCTTTTTCATTTCCCGCTGCAAAGAGGACTAGGAGTCCTGCAGAGCAAGCGGATATACTCGAAACATCACGCCCGTTCCTTCGCCGGGAATGCTCCGGACAGACAATCCTTCCCCGTACAGATGCTTCAAACGGCGGTTCGTATTAAACAATCCGATGCCCCGTTCTTTGCCGAGCGGACCATCGAGAATGGAGGCCAGCTGCTCCTTGCTCATCCCCGGTCCGTTATCCGTAATTTCCACTTCGGCATAGTCCTGATTACTTGTGATCCGGATTATTACGGTTCCTCCCTGCGGACTCTGCAGGATGCCATGGACGAGCGCATTTTCTACCAGAGGCTGTATCGACAGGGGAGGGAGCCGGAAGTCCAGGCTCTCCTCCACTTCCCACCGAATCGCAAGCCTCGGTCCGAAGCGCACGCTCTCAATGGATAAGTATGACTGGACCAAATCGAGCTCGTGCCGCAGCGGGACAAGCTGCCGGGAGTTGCGGAAGTCGAAGCTTTGCTGCAAGTAATCGGCGAACGTCTCCAGCAGCCGTTTCATTTGCTCCGTGTCCAGGTCGCTCAAAACGGATATCGAATTGATCGTATTAAAGAAAAAATGTGGTTTGATCTGCGCCTGGAGCCATGCGGCTTCCATCTGCAACCTTTCCTCAATGGACAGCTTCAAATCGAGCAGCGACCGTACCCGCGCTTGCAGGTCGTACGATTCTACCGGCTTGATCACATAATCGTTAGCCCCTGCCATGAAGCCGGTCGTTATATCCTCCGGATTGCTGCGAGCCGTTAGCAGGAGAATCGGCAGCTCGGACAAAGAGTAGCGCGCACGAAGGGTGCGGGTCAACTCGTAGCCGGACATTTGCGGCATCATGACGTCGGCGATGACCAGATTCCAGCTGCCTTGGCGCAGCAGAGACAATGCTTCAGTGCCGTTCGCCGCGGTGTGAATGCTGTACCCCTCGGAGGACAGCATGCCCTCCAGTATTTTCAAATTGACGGGGTCGTCGTCAACGACCAGCAGATTAGGACCCTCGGAGCCGGCAGCAGCAGATTCTTGCAGACCGGACGATGCCGAAGACGGCGCCGCAGCCGGAGCGGCTTCGGTGAACCCCGTGTACGGCTGCGGTGGCTCTGCCATCGCCAGTGCCGTCGCAGTAGCCTCGGGAGCGTGCGAGAGCTCGTCCGCCGGGATGCCGGCGCCAAGCGGCAGGCTGAACGTAAATACGCTGCCCTGCCCCGGCACGGAGCTTGCCGTAAGCGTCCCTCCGTGCAGCTCGACCAGCTGCTTGCATATGCTCAGCCCGAGCCCAAGACCGCCTCCCGTTGCCGCTACGACCTCTTCCGCCTGCTCGTACGGCTGGAACATGCTGCCGATAGCGTCCTGATCGATACCTCTCCCGGTATCCGCTACATAGATGAAGGCCTGTCGGTTCTTGGTATACGCCCCGATTGTGATGCTGCCTTCGTTCGTGAACTTGATCGCGTTATGAACGAGATTGAACACCATTTGCACCAGCCGGTTCTCATCGGCCATTACATACGGGAAGGCGTCCGGTATCTCGAGACGGAGCTGAATCGGCTTGCCGTCGGTCATAAACCGGAGCATGTCCAGGGTCCCGGAGGCAACGGACCGGACATCGACGTCCCGAAGGTGCAGCCGGATGCGGCCTTCTTTTAACCTCGTCATATCTAACAGGTCGTTCAGCAAGTAGGACATGCGACGGCTTACGGTAATCAGCAGCTCCAGATGCTTTTTGTTGCTCTCCTGCATGCGGTCTTGTTCGTTGGTGAGAACGGTTTGTGCAATATTCAAAATGCCGTGAAGCGGGTTGCGCAGTTCATGCGACGTGTTGGCTAGGAATTCGTCCTTGCGCTTATCCTCCCTTTGGAGCCGGATAGCGAGCGATTCGGTACGGGTGGATGCCCGGAAATACCGCTTGAACCAGTACGATGCAAAAGCCATTAAGGCGGCGACCATATCGAACGGATAGTGCCCGACGTCCATGGCGAATATATTTTTCATACAGCCCCAGAGTACGCTGGACACAACGGCCGTAATTCCGAGCAGCAGGAAGATGGAGTCCTCTTTATTCCTCATAACCATATGCAGCATAAGCGCACCAAAAATAAAATCCGTTAACAGACCGAACCCCAGCAGGAAGAGAATCGATTTCGAGACAAGCGATGCCGGTGCGATCATAATAAATGCAATATAGACAGCACCTGCAAGCTGCAATAGACGAAAGATTCTGTATCCGGGATGCAGGGGAAACAATTGGTTACCCAATTGGAGCAAGCAGACAGCGATGCTTGTATAGGACAAATAAATCAACCGCACCGACCATTCGTAGCTAAACGGAAACCACGTCAGCAGCGGCTTCTCGTCGTCGACAAGGATGGAGACCGCGGCACTTACGAGCAGCAGGGCGAAGGAAAGAGAGAGCTTTTGCTTCGGGACGATAAAATACAGCAGCACCGCATAGATGGCGTGGATGAGAAAAATGAGACAGACCGCGAGCTGAGAGCCTGTAAAAAATCTTGCATAGCCGCTTACGGCTGAAGCTTCCCCGAACCGGATCGATTGAAGGATGCCTCCTTCTCCGACAAAGTCGGGATTAGCTGTATGCAGGACGATGTCCAGCGTAGTCCCATCATGCGTAAAAGCGCCGGAATAAGGAATGTTCCTGAATACATATTGTGCTTCGTCAGCCGCCGGATTCCCCGCTTGCCCGACCAGGTGCCCGTTGACGAACAGCTTCGATGCCGAACGGATAGAAGTGGTGCGGATGCCGAAGGAGGTTTCCATGCCGTCTGGAACGAGAACCTGCAGACGGTACGTTCCGTAGCGGTACGAGGCTTCCGGATTCGGAAAAGCCGATGTCCAGCTTCCAGGGACCTGTATATACTGCTTACCCGGCCTGTTGGCGATGGAAGGCTGTCCGGGCGGTACGAAATGACCGGGGTAAAATTCCCACTGGCCGTCCAGCTTGACAATAGGATGCGCTCTAAAGTCCCAGCTGCGCAAATCGAGCACGCCCTGGGCGGCATGAGGGTGATCCGGAATAGCAAGCTGGCTGTTCCAAACGATCCGGACACCAGCGAGCACCATCAGAAAGGCGACGACGATAAGGGTTGTTTTCAGAGTACGTTTCTTCATAATGGAGAAATTCGACAAAATCGAACAGGATTCCTTCTCGTCCGAAGGGTAGAGGAGGCATATAGGAGAAACGCGGGTTACGGCCCAGGCCTTGAGCCTTATGGAGATAGGGCGGGCGGATTCAGGCCCATTAAGGGGAAATTGGGCCGTTGTTCATGCAGTACCGGTTTCCGCCCATACTCTTGGCCTTGTACATGGCACGGTCCGACTGTTGGATAAGAAGCGACCTGTCGGCGCTCTGCTCCGAACCGATGCTGACTCCAATACTGGCCGTAATATGAAGCTCTTGCTCCATAAGATAATAGGGTTCTTTCATTTGACGTACGATCCGATCCGCCAGTCTCTCCGCCTGCTCCTCGCAGCAATCGATGAGAATGAATGCGAACTCGTCTCCGCCGATACGATAAACCTGCTGCTTTGCCGAGACGAATCTGCGCAGTCGAGCCCCTGCCTCCTGAACGAGCCGATCGCCTATATGATGCCCGAACGTGTCGTTGATCGCTTTGAAATGGTCCAAATCGACAAACAGAATGGCAATGGTATCCCGGCCTTTGCGGGAGGCCAAATCCATATTCATTTTATTGCGGTTAGGCAGTCCGGTCATCGTGTCCGTATAGGCCATCCTCTCCAGCTGGCGCCGGTCGGTTAACAGGGCTCTCCATATCAGGAGCAAAGGGAAGACAACCATACAGGCTCCGCCAAAAAGCAGGAATGGGGCTAGTCCGGTCCAATAAGGATAGATCTGCATAATGGAGCCGATAACCGTCATCCCTGTACCCAGAAGCAGCTTGTGTCTGTGACCGTGGTAAGGCGAGGGGCTCTGGAAGGCATGATACAAGCCCAGGACAATGACAGGGGCGGAGAGGGCCAAGCTATGGTATATAGTACATCCTTCGACTGGCATAATCTAAACACTCCTCAAAAGCGACAGGTTTTAGAATAACAAGCAGCGCGGAGACGATGGCGACGGAAAAGGTTTCTATAAAATTACATTATAACGCGTGGAACTAAACAATTTCTGAACAGACAAGCGGAGGGACTCTGCAGCGAGCCGCAGCATGGCGATTTGTTCATTTTTTGTTCAGAGGCCATTGTTAAAATTAAAATAAGTTTTTGAAAAACTGGATGCTTAAGGAATTCCAGCGCTGAAGGGGGACGAGGGATGGCGGCGGTCATGGTAGTGGACGATACCGCGTTCATGCGCATGGTGATGCGCGGATTGATGGAGCAATTAGGAATGAATGTAGTGGCTGAAGCCCGCAACGGTCTGGAAGCTGTGAATTTATACGAGAAGGTAAGGCCGGATCTGGTGACGATGGACATTACGATGCCCGAAATGGACGGCATAGAAGCCCTGAAGCAAATTAAGCGGATGGACTCCAAAGCGAAGGTGATTATGTGCTCGGCCATGGGGCAAAAGGATATGGTGCTTGAGGCTATGCGCAGCGGGGCCATCGATTTCGTAGTCAAGCCGCTGCAAAAAGACCGGCTGGAGGAAGCCGTACGCAATTCCGGCGTATCGGCCGGGGTGTGATTAATGGAAAAGAGCTCCAGTCACCGGGAAGCGGTCACAGAGCTCTTTTTTGTTGCGGACATTCAGACCGCGCTATCCAATGGTTTCCGTGCGATTACCCTTCCACCGCGATCAGGCTGGTAATTTCGGCGCGGATTTGCTCCCTTATCCGGTCCACAATGCGAAAATCGATGGCCGAAATATAAATGCGCTCCAATTCGTCGTGCAGCGACTTCGCTTGCGCCAAATACCGCGTCGACTGCTTCATCTGAGCGGAATAACGCTGCTTGATATCGTCCAGGGCATCTGCGTGCGCTTCATCCGTTCCGGGCTTAATACAGCGGACATAGGTGTCAATAATCTCGTCGCCTTCGCGGTCCGGGAAATATTCGTGAGGAGCCGTGCTGTCGAAGATGGCGAAGCCGAGCTCCCGCACAATGACCATGTCCAGGCTGTTAGGGTCAAAGCCGCAGTGGTATATTTCCACATCGAACCCGCGCTCGATGGCGGTCGAAGCGAGCTTCTTCAGCATGGTCGATTTGCCCGATCCGGGACGGCCTTTGATGAAATAACGCCGGGACAGCCCTTCGGTCAAGTTCGGGACGAAATCAACCGCCCCTGCCGGCGTAGCCGCTCCCAGAAAACGGTGATCCACCCGGCTCGCCTTATCCAGCTTGCCGTCGCCGAACAACAGGCTTCTGCATTCGTCGGTCAGCTCATCGGCTGCTTGATAATCCATGTTATCGATATAAAAGGCTTCCCATTCGTCATGAATGCGCAGCGCCTCGGCAAAGCCGGCATAGGCGAATTCGTAAGCCTGGCTTATTTCCCCGTTCAATCGTTCGATGGTAGAGCGGTGAGCACCCAGACGGGCGGAATCCCATGCTTCCCCCAAGTTGACATACTGCTCTACAGCGCCCGGCAGCCGGGGCTCTATCACGTGAGGGGCGGTGCCGTCGACAATGCCTACCTTCAGCTCCGGCACGATGACGCCGTCCAAAGAGCCGTTGTCCGAGGCGCAATGAATCAATTCAATATCATAGCCCCTATTGACCAAATCATCGGCGATGGAACGGATCAAGGTCGATTTGCCGGTGCCCGGTCCCCCTTTTAATATAAAAATCCGATCCAATCCTTGCAGTGAGCTTTCAAAAAGGCTCGTAAAGCCGCGGGCGGTGTTGCCGCCTGCATAATAGTTCCGGGTAGTTCCCTTCATGATCAGACACACCTTTCTGTCTGGGCTAATGTCTAGTGACATAACATATCGTATTACCGATGCGCCCAAAAGGTGCTTGCCCATTTATTGTCAGCTTCGTGCCAATTGCCCTTTAATGACCGCCAAACGGCGGAGAGGTTTTGTTCCCGTACCTGTTAGCGGCCGGATTTGGCTCTGCTGCAGTGCAGACTGTATCTTCTGCCGTTAGCGCGGCCGTAGGCTACAATTTTCCGAATCATCGACTTGTCGCGGAGCTTTGTGAACGGGCAGGGATCTGGACTCGTGTTAACCTCCAATATCCATGGATACAGATTGCGGTCGACAGCAATATCGAGCCCGAGCTCGTGCACGGCCGGATAAGCTCTGCTGAATTGGGTGGCTGTAAGCCTTGCGATCCGATTCATTTTCTTCATCAGCTTGTAGCTTCGGTACGATCCGGCGTGGGGCCTGAGCAGCTTCTGCACGGAGAAGATCGTTCCGCCTTGACTGCCGTTCGTCACCGCCTTGCGTGGATGGGCAACACGACCGGCCGCACCTGTAGGCTCCCATACACCATGGTGGTTTTTCTGAATGACAACCCGGAAGTCGAAGGGGCGCCGGTTGCGTTTCAGCACCCGGATCCCTTTTTGCACCAAATACGATTTGCCTCTGACCCGTTGCTGGAGCGATGAAACCATAGCACGGAAGGAAGAGAAGGTACGCTTCTTCGTGCCGGCCTGGTACTTGTAAGTACCTCCTCGTTTCTCCACCCGCATAACCCCGACTCCGAGCGATCCCCGATTCGGCTTCATATAGACGAGATGATAACGATCCAGCATTTTCCGCAGGCGAGCCTTGCTGTAAGTTCGGGTGGACGGGACATAGCGAGCCAAGCGGTGATCCCGCAAAACGACGCGCGTTTTCTTCAGCTTGCTTGATATGAGAATCCGGTTATTTTTCATTCATGCAACCTCTTTCCTCAGAGCATATGGTCATACTAGCCATACATCATACGAAGCAGGCATTCGTTGCGTGTTAGGTTGTCACCCATAGTTGGCCGACTTGCCCCAAAATGCAGAACGCAAAGGGAGTCAGTCACATATGCTATACAGTCCTATGTAGTACAAGATATAGGCTAACATTGAAGGGAAAGGAAGAAGAGCAGATGAGTTTGCCGGAACGGCTTCAGCTTATCGTGGATCGCATGACCGGACAATTCCCTTGGTATGCGCACAACCTTGCCTCCCAACTAACGAGCAAGGGGCCGCCTTCCGCTTTGGAGCAGCTGCCGCTTGTGAACGCTTCGATGCTGGAAGCTCATTATTATTCGGCCGATAACCGGCTGGCTTTGCGAACTGACCTCTATAAGTATCAAACATCGGGTACAAGCTCTGGGCGCAGGAAAGCGATTTATTACACGGAGCGGGATGAAGAGGAATACGTCCGGATTAAGCTCGATGTATTCCGGGCGGTGCTGGGAAGCGAGGTATACCGGTCGGCGTTGGCCGACATGGGCACAGGACATGCGGAAGCGACAGCGGTGGATGTATTTCGGCGACTGGGCATGGAAGTCGAATCCATATCGTTCCGTTCTCCCATTGAGCAGCATATTGAGAAGCTGTCCGCCTTCAGGCCTGAAGTGCTGTATACGATGCCTTCCATCTTGGACCGCATTCTCCTTGCATCGGAGGATCCGGCGGCTTACGGTATCCGCCGTGTCGTTCTGGTAGGAGAAATCGCCTCCCCGGGCTGGCGTTCTCAAACGGCCAAACGGTTAGGGATCGATGCTCGCGATATTACGGATACGTACGGGTCCATTGAGATAGGGACTATCGCGTATTATTCGCACGAGCATGAGCGTTATTTATTTGCGGAGGGAATCATCGCGGAAGGGGTTAGCGCTGAGTCGATAGGGGACGGGCTGGAGCCCTTGTCGGATCCGGAGGAGCAGGTGCTTGTGCTTACCTCCGAGGTGAGGGAAGCTTTTCCCGCGCTGCGCTATGTTACCTACGACGTCGTTCGCGACCTTCGTCCGATAACGGTAGACGGCCGTCTGCAGCAAAGCTTCCAAAGTATTGTCAAACGAATTGGCCCGGATTTGAAGCATGGGGAAAAAATTAGCATCTACGACATCGAGGACGTCGTCTACCGTCATTTGCAGCAGGCGGCGGTTCGGGTAAAGGTAGCGGGGAATGCGCTGTGCGTCCATGTGCATGGGGATAATGTGCCGGAAGCGGTGCTCGAGAGCATTCGTCATGATGTAGAAAACCGGATTCCCGAAATCGGCATGATGATCCAGGCGGGAATATTGGGCGGAATCCAGGTCATCGGTGAGAGCTTCGACGATGCAGTCCATCGGAGCTCGGTAAAAAATAAGAAAATTAGCTATGAGTAACGGTTTCTCTAAAGCTTGGGAGAGCATGGAGGAGGAATGAAGGTGAAGCTTGAGGGAGGCATCGTCGAGGCCATTGGCAAGACTCCATTAATCAGGCTCCAGCAGTTGTTCAAGGATGCGCCGTTTCAGGTATACGGCAAGCTGGAGTGGATGAATCCGGGCGGCAGCGCCAAAGACAGACCCGCGCTGTATATGCTCAGAGAGGCGGTACGTCGCGGAGAAGTCACTAGCAATACCGTCGTTATTGAATCAAGCTCGGGCAACCTGGCAATCAGTCTCGCCCAATTATGCCGGTATTTGGGCATTCGTTTTATATGTGTCGTCGACCCCCGGACGACGGAGCAGCATAAGCAGATCATTCGCAGCTTTCACGGGGAAATTGATTTAGTAGATCAACCGGACCCCGTAACAGGAGAATTTTTAACGGCACGGATCCGCCGAGTAGGCGAGCTGGTCCGCACCATTCCCAATGCTTACTGGACTAATCAGTACGGCAATCCTGACAATTATTTGGCCCACGCGCGGACGACGATGACCGAGATTGGGGAGCAGCTCGGGCCTATCGATTATTTGTTTTGCGGGGTTAGCTCCTGCGGGACGATACGCGGATGTATGGAATATATCCGGGAGCGCCAGTGGTCCACCAAGATTGTGGCGGTCGATGCGGCAGGCAGTGTTATTTTCGGCGGGGAGAAGGGCCCGCGCAAATTTCCGGGGCTCGGAGCCGGTATGGTGCCGGGGCTATTCATGCCGGATATGGCAGACGAAGTCGTCTATGTGTCCGACAGAGACTGCGTGGAGGGCTGCCGGGATTTGGTCCGGTACGAGTCGATCTTGGCGGGCGCATCGTCTGGCGGCGTAATTGCGGCCATTCGCGGGATGAGTCCTATGCTGCCGGAAGGGGCGGTATGCGCTGCGATATTGGCGGATCGCGGAGAACGATATCTTAGCACGGTATATAACGACGAATGGGTACGACAGGAAATTGGCTTCGACCCGCGTTCATCTCTGGGAGGCGAACTATGATTTACTTGCACGATGGCCATTTGCGCGAGATCGGAACGGATTGGCGGAAGCTGGTCGACGTCATTGAAACGGTAATCCGGATTAAAGAAGAAGGGGACTGCGTTCATCCACTGAAGCCTTATTTGCGTTTTCGCGATCCGATCAACCGGATTATAGCCATGCCTGCTTACGTCGGAGGCTCCGTCGACATGGCGGGAATCAAGTGGATTGCCGGCTTCCCGAACAACTATATCCACGGGCTTCCGCGTGCTCATAATACGATTATTTTGAACGACTCCGCTACCGGTGCACCGCTTGCCTTTTTTCAAAGCGGATTGTTGAACGGCTTGCGGACCGCAGCGGTCAGCGGGGTTATGACCCGCGCCTATATGGCGGCCAGACCGGAGACCGGCATCCGACTCGGCATAATCGGGTGGGGGCCGATCGGACGGCTCCATCTGGAGATGTTCTCCTCCTTATGGCGCGAGCAGCTCGAGCAGGTCATTCTGTACGACATGAAAGGAGTCGACCGGACAGCGATACCGGAAGGGGTCCGATCGATAACGATGGTTGCCGACGACTGGCGTTCGGTGTACCGTCAATCCAACGTCATGGCGACATGCACCGTTGCTGCGGAACGCTATATTGACGAGGCGCCTGCCCCCGGATCGCTGCTATTGAACGTGTCGCTCAGAGACTACAAGCCGGAGTGTGCGGCTAGTCTGCGCGCTATCGTAGTAGACGATTGGCAGGAGATATGCCGGGAGAACACCGATATCGAGCAAATGCATTTGCGCTGCGGCTTGAACGAATCGGATGTAATCACGATTAACGATGTCGTATGCCGCCAGGCGCTGGAACAATACGATCGCGAGGAGACGGTGTTCTTCAACCCGATGGGCTTGTCGGTGTTCGATATCGGCGTCGCTTCTTATTATATGCGCGAAGCGGAGCGGCTTGGAAAAGGAATCCGGCTGGAGACATCCGGCCAAGTATAGAGTTTAAGCATCCCTTCATAGGGATGCTATTTTTTTTGGGCTGTTCGCTCCCGATTGCTGCATTGTTGCCCCTCGAGCTGTCTGCTATAATTTGAAATAGTTTTCCAATCTGTATGGGAAGAGTGGGGATAGCAATGAGCATAGCCAAGCTTACAGGACAAGATATCGGCGAGCCGGAGTTTCAAGGCTCTACCGTTGAGGTGCCGGGCGGCTGCAACGTGGTTGCGGGCGGGAAGGACATATGGGGCAAATCGGATCAATTTCATTATGCATACACCGAGGCCAGCGGCGATTTCGAAGTGACCGTTCGGCTGGAGAGCTTAAGCAGCGCCGACCTGTATACGAAGGCGGGCATTATGGTTCGGGAGTCGCTCGTGGCCGACAGTGCGCATGCGTTCTTTCAAGTATTTCCCGACAACAGCCCCCGCAACAAAAATAACGGAGGCTACGAATTCCAATTCCGCGAAGCAGCCGGAGGCGGCTCCGCTGCCATCTACCCCGACGACTATACGACGGAGCCGCCGGCATTCCCCGTACAGTATCCGCATACATGGCTGAGGCTGCAGCGGTCCGGGGACAGCCTGCAATCGTTTTACAGCGCCGACGGCTCGGAGTGGAAGCCGTATTCGATTTACCGTACGCAGCTCTCCCGTGACGTATTGCTCGGGCTTGCTGTGACGGCACATAGCAAGACGGGCACGGCCGAAGCAGCGTTTCGGGATTTGACCGTCCGATCCATCTAAAAGGGGGAACGGAATGAAATTAGAACGGCTTATTTCCATGATCTACATGCTGTTGAACAACGAAGTGCTGTCGGCCTCGGCTCTGGCTGAGAAATATAACGTATCGCAACGGACGATTTACCGCGATATCGAGGCGATATGCGCCGCCGGCATCCCTGTCGTATCGTATCAGGGCGTCAACGGAGGCTACGGCATCATGGAAGAATACAAGATGGACAAAAGCCTGCTCGGCTCCTACGACGTCGGCTCGCTCATTACGATTTTGCACAGTATGTCCACCGTATTCGAAGACGACCGCGCCATGGAAACGATCAACAAGCTGCAAACGATCCAAAATCACCAGACGCCGAGCCTGTCGATGGACATCGGCAACCGGCGCGCTTATAACGAGATACTGCGTGTACTGCGAACCGCGATTACCGACCGTCGCGTCGTACGGTTCGAATACATCAACGCGAAGAACGAAAGAGCCGGCCGTTCGGTAGAGCCGATCCGGCTCATGTATAAATACAATTCCTGGTACTTGTACGGCTTTTGCCGGGGACGCAAGGACTACCGGGAATTCAGAATATCCCGGATGGCGGAGCTCGTCTCGTCGACCGAGTACTTTGCGGACTATCACCAGGAGTCGGCTCCGAAGGAAGCCAGGCGTTCATGGGAAACCCGCGCAGAGGACATGGACGAAGTCGTCCTCCATTTTTCCTCGGACAGCCTGGCACGGGCGATGGATTTCTTTTTCGATGCGGAGAAGACGTTCCATGAGGACGGCTCGCTCACAATGGGATTGAAAATTTACAGCTCCGCGAAAGCGGATTGGCTGATATCGACCATTCTCAGCTTTGGCGAGGACGCAGATGTGGTACGGCCGCAGGAGCTGAGGACAGCCGTCAAAGCGAAAATAGAAAATATGATGAAACGGTATTCCGAAGTATGACACGCAGCTGTCATACTTTTTTTTGTACACTGAAATCAAGATAAGAGATCAGGGCCGGCAGGCAGCCCATATACAATAAACCGCTAAGGAGAGTGTTCCAAATGACGACGAACGCTGTAAATATGTATATCTATCATGTATGGGCGAACAAGACGATGCTCGCGCATGTAAAGCAGCTTCCGGAGGAAGTTTACGAAATGGAGGTCAAAAGCGTCTTCCCTACCGTCTCGACGGTGATGGCTCATGTATATAATACGGATCGTTTGTGGTTAGACGTGATGAAAGGAAGAAGCATAAGGGAAGCCATGGCCGAGATTGGGCCGGTTAAAAATGAGACGGAGGCCCGAAACATCGAGGAAATGGAACGATTGTACGCAGAGCTGGCGGAGGAGTACAAAGCCTTTTTTCAAGAGCAGCAGGATATGGACCGGACGATCACCCTGGATAACCCTTACGCTTACATCAGAGAAACAAGCTATGCCGAAATCGTCATGCATGTGGTCAGCCACGCCACCTATCATCGCGGCAACATTACGGCCATGCTGCGGCAAATGGGCTACCCGTCCGTGATGACGGACCAGGGCATGTTCTGGTATATGGGGGAAGAGAACAGCCGTCCCCGTCTTGCTGCAGCTATGGGATAGGGCGGAGCAGGGCATGGGGTGCGGTCATAAAGCGCTGCATCCTCTCTCTATGTTCGAAGATTCACGAAGCACCGCTTGACATTTTACTTACCGTACGGTAAGCTAGAAGCAATATGGAAGCTTGTGGAATAAGCTAATATGCAAGCGAATATCGGGAGGGATGCATATGACTATCGGTTCTCAACAGGATGTAGACGGGCTAAAGGACATCGGCCGCATTGTAGCGGTTACGCTGCAGGAGATGAAGCGAAATACCAAAGCGGGAATGACGACGAAGGAGCTGGATGAACTGGGAGGCAGCATTCTTCAAAGCCACGGCGCCTTCTCGGCACCGAAGCGCAACTTTAATTTTCCCGGACATACCTGTATCAGTATCAATCGAGATATCGCGCACGGTATTCCAGGGGATACGGTCATTCAGCCGGGCGATTTGATCAACATCGACGTCTGCGCCGAAAAGAACGGCTATGTCGCCGATACGGGCCACTCGTTCCAGGTCGCTCCTTACAGCGAGGACGTCACGCGGCTGTGCCGGCATACCCACGATACGATGATGAAAGTGATCTCCGCGCTCCGGCATGGAGTGAAGCTGAACGAGGTAGGGAGGATCATCCAGGCCGAGGCGAAGCGCGGAGGGTATGCCGTCATCGAAAACCTGTGCAGCCACGGCGTCGGACGTTCCGTTCACGAAGCACCGCAGATCGCTCCCGTATATAACAAGCAGGATCAGCGGACTTTGAGAGCGGGGCAGGTCATCACCATCGAGCCGTTCCTGACCACCGGCGCCGACTATGTTCTGGAGCAGCCGGACGGGTGGACGCTTCGATTGCCCGATCATAGCCTGGCGGCGCAGCACGAGCACACCATCATTATTACGAGGGGCGCACCTGTCATTTTGACGGTTGCCTGACCGCTGACCGGCAGGAAGCCGATCGGATAGGAACGTTTGCCAGCGGATAAGGGGCGACCCCCAGTGCATACTTCAAAGGACCATCGGTCTTCGGACCGGTGGTCTTCTTTTTTTCCATTTGATAAGAAGTTAAAACAGACCGTGTCGAATATTATTGTTGCACCCCAGGGCAGATGGTATGATACACATATCCCTACCTGAGCTAAGGAGATTTGTTCCCTATGCACAAGCAGCTTAAACGCGCTTTTAATAAAAGGAATTTCTTCTTGTACGTATGTATAGTCTTATTGCCCTTGGCGCTCCTAAGCCCGTTTTATTTAGACTACAAATCGAAGCAAGTACATGCCGAGCTGGAGGCGGAAGCGCGCAGCCATTCCAGCTTTCAGGCGTTGTATATCGAAAGCTTCATAAGCGAGACGATAGGCCGGCTGGAAAGTATGGCGGTCCTTATGAGCGATCAGGGAGACAACCTATCGTTAATTGAACAAGTTTTATATAAAACGCATACCAAAGACGCGAGATTCTCAGGGTTTTACTGGCTGAATACCGAAGGGGACATCATTGTCAGCTCCAATGTGCTGACGGATAAGGTGAACCTGATAGACCGTCCCTACGTCCAGGAAGCGATCCAAACGGGGAAAACCCGTATTTCGGAGGCCCATTTCGGGAGAGTGACCGGAAGATATATTTTTTCCCTCGCTACGCCGGTAAGGAATCATTTCGGGGAGCTGAGCGGTATTCTGATCGGCAGCGTCCAGCTTAACGAGATGGAGAACGTCATTAACGATCTGTCGAACGGGGAATTCGTACAGCTGATTGACGAGAATAACCTGATCCTGGTTCAATCGGAAGACCTGGTACCCGAGGCCAAGTCGGCAGCGTCCTACATGAAGCTGGAAGTCGTTCCATGGAAAGTGAAATCGGTCGTTTCGTTCGATTACGCAGGGCTGGTTATGATCCCTTTCCTGTTTCATTTGCTGACGGCGTTTGTTGTCGCGACGATTTTATTCATGCTGATCCAATCGTACAGGAGCAAGCAGAAGCTGGCGCAGGAGCTGAAGCAGAATGAGGCGGAAAAGCTGAAGCTGATCGGAACGATCGCCGCAAGCACCGCGCATGAGATCCGCAATCCCCTTACAGGGATCAAAGGGTTCATCTCCTTGCTCAGCGCCAAGTATAAGGACAGCAAGGACCAGTATTATTTCTCGTTAATCCAGAATGAGGTCGACCGGATAAATACCATCGTAAGCGAGCTGCTGATCGTTGGCAAACCGACGGTAATCATTGAAGAAACGAACGATTTGAACGAAATCCTCAAAGAAATTATTCCTCTCATCGAATCGGAAGCTCATATGTATAACGTACAATTATCTTTTCAAATGACAGAGGAATCCGTTTGGGTCAAGGTGTCCAAAGACCATTTCAAGCAAATCGTGCTGAATCTTGTCAAAAATGCGCTGGAAGCGATGGATTCGGGAGGTCAGCTGCATTTGGCCTCGGAGGCCGTAGAGGGAACCGCCCTGCTGCTCGTAAGAGATACCGGAAAAGGGATGCCTCCGGAAGTGCTGGATAAAATTTTGACTCCGTTCTTCACTATGAAAAAAAGCGGGACAGGCTTGGGACTTGCCGTGTGCAAACGAATCCTGGACAGCTACGGCGGCAGTATGCGGATAGAAAGTGAAGTAGGCGCCGGAACGCAGATTACGATAGAGGTTCCTCTCGCAGGCAAAAGCGAAGTCACGTTCGGAAGCTCCGTGAGCTAGGTCTAAAGAGCCATCGGCCCGGGAGGGAGGCGGCTCTTCTTTTTGTCGAAAAAGCGGGAATTGCCATGACCATTTTCATTGCTGTAAACTAGGAGGTAGGACAAAATAGCTGACTACTTGAAATGGAGATGAATGGATGGAAACGGTTCGGCGGTTTTTTGCTAATTTAACGGTTCGGCGATTTGCTATTCTTGCCATTATATGTTTATTGCTGTTCAGCATAAGGGACATGCTTAACCTGGTTCTGTTGACCTTCCTGATCGCTTATATTATGAACAGTCTTCAGGAAGCGCTGACCAAGCGAATCAATAAATATATAAAGATTAACAGCAAGGTTATCGTTATTCTGCTCTATTTGATTTTAATTACTACGCTGGTCATTTCGATAGTCAACTATTTGCCCAAGGTGCTCGTTCAGATCAAGCAAATCAAAGATATTCTGGTTGGACTGACCGTGATGCCGGTTCCCCAGGATGAATTTTCCCAATATATTTACCGGACCTTGAAAGACCTCAATCTGCAATCCTACGTCAAGCAGGGCTTTGAATATGTGTTCCGAATCAGCAATTGGGGTACGACCTTCGTGCTCGCCATCATATTGAGTCTTGTCTTTGTTCTCGAAAAAAAGAGAATCGTCGCCTTCACGTCCCGTTTCAAAACGAGCAAGCTTTCCTGGCTGTACGAGGAGCTGGAATATTTCGGAAAAAAGTTCATTCTCTCGTTCGGCAAGGTAATCGAAGCTCAAGTATTAATAGCGATCTGCAATACGGTATTTACCGTGATCGGACTGTGGGTGCTGGGCTTTCCATACTTGTTTGCCCTGTCCATTATGATCTTCTTGCTTAGCCTCATTCCCGTAGTCGGATTTGTCATTTCACTCATTCCATTATGCATCATCGGCTATAATATCGGCGGCTTGGTGATGATCATCTATGTCGTTTCCATGATCGCTATACTGCATGTGTTTGAAGGATATCTTCTCAATCCGAAGCTGATGTCGGCCAAAATGAACCTGCCGATGTTTTATACGTTCATCGTTCTTGTTTTCTCCGAGCATTACCTTGGGGTATGGGGCTTAATTCTCGGGATTCCGATCTTTGTCTTCATGCTGGATATTCTCGATGTAGATACAAGGAGCAAGTAGAGAAAGAAAGCCGATCCGGAGCTGCTTTAGCCGGAAAGCTGGATAGAGAGGGGAGTTGGGTCGATGAATGCATTGCAGCCCGCCGGAGAGCGGATTGTTGCGCTGGATGTCATACGCGGCTTCGCGGTCATGGGCATCTTCATCGTCAATGTTCCTGAAATGATCGGCAGCGGAGGCTCCTTTATCCCGGTTCATTCCGGCTTCGACGCCGTCATTCGTCTGCTGTACGACATGTTGTTTCAGACGAAATTTTATACGATCTTCTCTTTCTTGTTCGGGCTTGGATTTTATTTGTTCATGCAGAGCGCCGAGCGGAAAGGACTGCGCCCGAAGAGGCTGTTTGCCCGCAGGCTGCTGCTTCTGCTGTTGTTCGGAATCGCGCATGCGGTGCTGCTTTGGTTCGGGGACGTGCTGTATACGTATGCCATCATAGGGTTTCTGTTGATGCCGTTTTACAAGCGCACACCCAAAACCGTTCTGATCTGGGCCTTATCCTTGCTCGCACTGTTTACTGTCCTGATTGTCCTCGTGTCGGTGTCCGTCTATCAGAGCAGTCTCTCGGGTGAGATCAGTAAACCTTTGTTCACACAGCTTCCGGATATGGGCGACCGGCTTCGATATTTGCTCGGTGCCGGCATCGCCAATGCGCTGCTGAGGAGCTTCGAGGTGTTGGGGCTGTTTCTGCTCGGGGTGTATGCCGGCAAAAAGGGCTGGTTCGACCGCGACCGGTGGAACCCGGCTGTCGTACGGCGCGTCCAATGGATCGCTCTCGCGGTGTCGGCTGTGCTGTTCATTCCGATGCTCCGGTATTTTGGAGCGTATGACGCTTATTATCCTGAAGCGATGTACCATTTCACGTATTTGAGCGGCAAGACGATGGCTGTCTTCTATGTATGCACATTGCTGAGGCTGCTTCACCGGTACAGCGAAAGCCGCTTCCAAGGCTTGGCTTCCGTCGGTAGAATGGCGTTGACCCATTATTTGACCCAGACGATCGTTACGATGATCGTGCTGCAGTTCGTACGGAGCTACGCGGGACAGATTCCGCTGTGGGCAGGCACCATGTACTGTATCGTCATTTTCGCGGCGCAAATCGCGGTAAGTAAGGTATGGTTCCGCCATTACCGGATGGGGCCGGCAGAGTGGCTCTGGAGGGCGGGAACGTACGGGCGGAAGCCTGCGTTTCGCCGGGTTGCGCCGCCGTATGCAGAGCAGCAGCCGTCGGCGAAGCTGTAGCCATGCGGCAGCAGAGTTAGAAAAAGCACCGTTTCCCACGCAGGGAACGGTGCTTTTTAGCGTGCTCAGTATTGCTGCGGATCGGCAATTTGCCGCAACGCTTGCTCGCCGAGACGCTCTGCGAGCTGCTGCAGGTACAGGCTGCGCGGCTTGACGTGCTGTCCGTAGCGATCCCAGAAGCCGTCCTGGCGAGGGCGCATATCGTGCTTGTTCGGCAGGAACGGAGGCGTCTGCGGGCCGACGTGTCCGACCGAAACATTTTGCGCTGTGGGAGGCTGCTGCAGCGTCAGATCGCCTTCGGTGTTCCAGGCGACGTAGTTGGCACCCGCCCAGCCGTGTCCGCTGCCCATCCAGCCTCTGTCGCGAATGTAGATCACCGCCTTGACGTTATCGTACAAGCCTCCGACAGACCAGCGGTGATGCGGCTCGCTCGCATTGAAATCGATCCGCGATTCGCTGTCTAGGAACACGTTCGGACCACACACATGCGAGTCGAATACGAAGGCGTGACGGGCGGTTTCCGTATCGCAGCGCTGCACGAGATTCAGCTGGCCTGTCACATGGAACGAGTACCTCCGGCCTCCGGTGATGATGCTGACCATGTCGCGGACGGTACAGTCCTGGACGGTCACCCATTTCGCGTAGCGGTCGATGGTGACGAGCGAGTGTTCCAGGTGATACCCGGTCACATCGCGGACCCAAGCGTTCTGAACGTAGTTCAGTACGACAAAGTTGACGGCGTGCGTTTCATCAGCATAATAAGGCTCCGTAAAATCCGCTTTGCCATCCACCTGCGAGTCCTTAATATCCGGATTAAATTCCGAATCGACGCGCAGGTTCTCGATGCCTACCTGCTCAATGCGGTCCGGCGCTTCGTATTTGACGAGAGTGCCGCCTCCCCAGCGGTGCTCTACCGAGTTAACTAGCGGAGCGTCTACTGTGACCCGGTTCCCTTCAACACAGGTAACGACGCGGTCGAAGGCGAGATCGAACGGGCCCCACTGCTTCGTACCCCCGGCATTAGGACGAGGGGTGATCGTATCCATATCGATCGCGGAAATCCAGCTTGCGTTCCCGTGCCGGATTACGGATACCGTATCGCCTATCGAATAACAGCCGGCATCGGCGACGTGGAACGTCCTTGCTCCGACTGGAACGTACAAGTCGGTGATCGGCGTCGCGGTCTCCTGCAGCGGGCGTGGGGCGCCGCCTCCCGTCACCTGCAGCAGGTCGCGCTTGGTTGCGCCTGTGGCGAGCAGGACCGTTCCGTCCTCGCCTTGGCCTTCGCCGCGCAGCACGACCCCGCTGTCGCGGATGAACAACGTACCGGCGATACGGTACGTTCCTCGCTTCAGCAGCAGCGCGCCGCGCAGCCCGTCGCGGCCGATCGGCAGGGCGGCCACTTCGTCGATAGCGCGCTGGATGCGCTCGGTGTCATCGCCCTCTTCAGGCGAGGGCGCGATGTCGAGGCGGACCGGCGCCTCCGGCAGACGGACGCCGCCGCCCATATAGCCGCAATTGGAGAAATCGGCAATGCGGTTGCCTTTGAAGTCGGGAACGTACGACAGGTTCCCGCTCTCGTTCATATAGGCCAGCCGGCTTTGGTCCGGGGCCAGACTCTCTTCGCTCATGACGGCGAACATGAAGCTGTCGTAAGCAGGCGCCCGGCCGGCGGCGTCCAGCTGCACACGGATCTCGTAGAGGCCGTGTTCCCGGACAGCGCCTTCGAGCGGCAGCAGGCGATCTTGGCCTTCAGCGACGGCTATTTCAGGCAGCCGGGCAATGATACGCTCTGCCGGAGCGTGCACAAGCTCCACCGTGACGCTTATGGCAGCGGCGGCACGAACGCGCAGTGCCGGCAGAGCGTCTCCGGGCCGAAGCACGGCCGGTTGGCCGATCGATTGAATTAATGCGGCATGCTCCAATGTCAGCTCCGCTAAGGGAGCATACTCGGCCGCTTGTACAGCAGGACGGGCTTCTTTACTCATGGGGTCACTTCCCTTTCTTTTTATGAAACGTGTCGGATAGCAGGAGAGAGCCGCAGCGTCATGAGACGCTTTCGCTTTGGACGATGATTAGGTCTCGGATCTGGGTGAAAAGTCTGGGCCCGTTCGGCACTCGTGGGACGATCTTACACCAACCGGGCGAATTGCTCAATAGGCTAATTTATTGTCCTATGTGCTCTTTTACTATCCACAATGTTATTCACAATCTCCACAGACTCCGGGACCAGAGTGTGCATAAGTTTGCCTGTCACTATCAACATATCCACAAAAATAGATATCCACAGCGTAGGACACCTTGAGGCCGTTGTGGTGACTCCAGAAAAGAACGTACAAGGCCAAGGGCTGGTTCTCAAAGGAAAATGGCGGTGATTTGCGGAATACATAGGTGTGATGATGTTTGCCGGATGGGACCGGCCGGATTGCAGAAATATTCAATTAGGAGGGTAACCATGACATTATCGAACGTTGAGGCAATAAGAGCTGTAGTATTGGGAGACGAGGAGAGGATGAAGTACCATCCTTTGAGCAGGGTGCAGAAAGACCTGGAGACGATGCTCTCCGGTCCGTTGAACGTTTCGTTCACCGAAGATTATGATGTGCTTCTGGCCGAACGGAGTCGCGACTATGAGCTGCTCGTCGCCTATACGGACCGATGGGATGCGGCGGTAACGGAGGAACAGGCGGAAGGGCTGATTTCGTTCGTACGGAACGGCGGAGGCTTGGTCGTGCTCCATACCGGCGTCTCGCTAAGCATTTACGACAAGCTGCATGAGCTGATCGGCGCGCGTTTTATCGGCCACCCGCCTTATCAAAAGCTCTCCTTCCAGCGGGTAGAAGAGGGTAACGCCGTTCTCCACCCCATTGTACGGGAGCTGGAGCCGTTCGAGTCGGAGGACGAGCCTTATCGATACGCAATGCTGGAGAGTACGGAGAAGCAGGTGATTGTGGAATACCGGCAGGACGGAGTCGCTTATCCCGCGGCATGGGTCCGTCATGAGGGCCGCGGCCGAATCGTATCGCTCATGCCCGGACATAATGCAAATTCCTTGCAGCATCCCGAGGTTCGCAAGCTCATTTTGTCGGCATGCCTATGGGCAGCCGGACGGCTTGATTAATTTTTGTAAAACCGATTCCTGCATGAACGGCATTTCGTTTGAACAGAACATTTTTTGAAGTCCCTTTCTGCAAAGAAGGGGCTTTTTTGCGTTCGGCTGGGCTTCATGCGGACAATAATGGACGTTTAAATGCAGATTCGGACCGGGTCGCAGGACGCCGTTTTGGCATCCGCTGCCCAACATCCCGCCCAAGGTCAGAACGGTCCCCCGTCTAAAGGCTAGGCTCAAATACCGTCGCCGGTCCGTTTTGCAGGGCGCTCCCGCATACTACAATAAGGACATAAGCAAGCGACATAAGAAACAGCCTCACGAAAAAGTTAACAACGAATGATGATAATAGATGAAAAGGAGAAGATTCATATGAAAAAATTGTACCGTTCCTCGACGAACAGCCGGTTGACCGGATTATGCGGAGGCTTGGCCGAATATTTGGGCATCAGCGCCACACTGGTCCGCATCCTGATGGTTATCGCAGCGTTTTGCAGCTTCGGGACTACCGTACTGCTGTATTTCATCGCCAGCCTGCTGACGGAAAAACGCTACTACGTTCTATAATTTCATTTTAATAGCCAAATTATGAGGAGGATAAAAACTATGGGAGTATTGAAACGATTGTTCGACATATCGAAAGCGGCGGCGAATGAGGCGCTGGACAAGCTGGAAAAGCCGGTCATGATGATGAATCACTATTTGCGGAGCATGGAGGAAGAAATCCACTCTGTGGAGCAGGCGCTTATTAGAGAAGCGGCCGCAGAACGGAGATTGGAGCAGCAAATCGCCGAGTGCAACCGTCTTGCGGAGCAAAGCGAGCATAAAGCGGCTCAAGCCGTACAGGACGACCGTTCGGTCGAAGCGCGTCAAGCGTTGGAAGCGAAGCTGACCTATTTGGAAAAAGCTTCGGAATACACACAAGCCTACGAGCAGTCCAGGCAGCGTTCGGGCGAGCTGGCCCAGCAGCTGAACAAGGCGAAGGCGGAGTACGAAGCGATGCAGGCGAAGCGCGAGGAGCTGGCCGCCCGTGCGCGGAAGACGGAGGCAAAGGCCGCTGCATCAATGCCGAGCCTCAGCTCGGGTGTAGATACGGGCTCCGCATCGCGCGGCTTCCAGCGTATTGAGGCGACGATTTTGCAGAAGGAAGCGCAAATCGAAATCGCCGAATCAATGAAAGCGGCGGCTGCAGCCTCCCGCAACGCGCTGATCGAGGAGCAGCTGAACCGGCTGAAAACGTCGGCTCCGCAGCAGTAAAAAAGAAACTCAGAGTCTCGGACCGGATCCGGACTTTGAGTTTTTTTCCTTTATCCACAAGTTTATGCACAGTGTTCACAGCCCATAAGAGCGGATTATGTATAAGCAGCGCTTCTTTTGTCAACATATCCACAGAGATAATTATCCACAGCATGTCCTATGATCTGCGACCCATATCCGTTGGATTTGATCGTGCCTTCGACGTCCCTTCCCCTGCTGTTTTTCGGCGTTTTCTCCTGAGTCTGAAGATTTCCTCCCGCACGGCTGTTTGCCGATTGAACCTGTACTTCAGCTATACTACAATGGAAGATAAGTGATAATTGTTCTCAGTTCAATGCAAAACCGGATAAACCGGCACAGCGCCCAATTTACCCGGCTTATTTTTCAGCAGCAGGCGGATCGTTGGTTTAGCGAAGCATTAGTGCGAGCCTGGACGAATTCGGATAATGCCCAATTCATTGGCGTTGATGGCAAAGGCGTTGCCGCCTTGGTTCACAGAGGCGTTGGCGCTCTGCCTAGACTTGAACTTGGTTCGGCTTTTATCGATTTCCGCATTCGCGTTATTGATGGATTTTTGTCGTTTTCTTTTGCCCATAGCTGCTCACCTCCCCGGTGAAGGTACTATCAGGATATGCCCGGATTCTAGCATTTGCAGCGGCGAATATATTGGCCAAGGAGATAAAAGAGTACCCAATAACTGCAGGAGATAGTATAATGGCAGCAAATAACAGTAACGGGCTCGGACGTCATTTGGTTAGTACGGGCTCTATCGGGACGAACAAACGAAAAACTCCGTCCGCAGCAAGTCGCTGCAGGCGGAGTTTTTTTTACCACAATAGAATTTATAAGATTCCGAGGTCATCGGATGTAAAAATTCTATTTGGCGATAAAAACAACCTCTTAACGCGGTCGCTCCTCTGTGAAAGGACGTCGATAGACGTTTTTCTCACATCAATAAGTTATTTTCACCGTGCGGGTCGCATCGATATAGTCGACTTTGGCGCCTAGCACCTCGGCCAGCAAGCGGACGGGAACCATCGTGTTTTCTCCGATCAGCCGGGCAGGCGTGCCGGTCTGCTTCAGCTGGCCGTTGATTTCGTACTCGCTCTTGTCCGTGTACAGAGTCACCGTCAGGTTGTCCTTCGTATAAATCGCGGCGCGCTTCGTTTTGTCCCAATCGACCTCGGCTCCCAGAGCGGCGGCAAGATCGCGGATATACAAGTACGAGAAGCCCTCGTCTATCGCAGGCTTCCGCTTCATAGGGAAGCTCGCGCCATCGACGCGATAGATGCTGTCGTCCAAGCCGAAGGTAGCCGTATGCTGGAATGGTACGGGCGTCAGCGCGGAGCTCTTGTATGCTGCCGCATTGTCGTGCAGCTTCATTCTGCCCAGTCCCGGCGTAGGCTCCGTTGTGAAGTTCCACTCTTTCGACTCGGTCGATGTCGTTCCATTAGCATGGGTGACCTGCAAGCTCAGCTTCACGTTGTAGGTCGTATTCGGCTTCAATGGCTTGCTCGGCATAATAATAAAAGCATTCGTCAGCCTGTCGTCGTTATCCGGCGTATTAACGAACGTATCAACCTTCTGCTTGCTGCCGTCCGTCACCTCGGCGCTGGCCAGCTTCACCTTATCTGTATCGGAGCCGTAATATTGGGCCATAATCGGATAGCCTACCGGATACACCGAACCGGAATGAATGCGGAGCGGGTCCGGGTCTTCGTTGCCTTCGAACGTAGTAGGCACATAGCGGTCACCGGCTGCCGGAGAAACGACGAGCTGGTTGACCGGTGTGGTCGCATAGCCGAATTCGATGATGGTATAGTCTCCGACTCTGCCTAAGCCGACCTCTGTCACATTAGGATCGAGGAACGGAGTCCGGTGATAAGGGGCGTCGAACAGCAGATCGATGGCCTCCTTTATCGGGCCGGTAACGTACGCGGCATCTTCTCCCACTTTAGCTGTATAACCAAAGTAGGCGGCGCGCTCCAGAGGGGTTTTGCCAATGAATTGCGGTTTCCCTGGAGTTTGAAGGTGGAGGCTCTCCTGGCTTCCTTTGCTTTGCTTGACTTCGTTGGCATCCAAATATTTCGCGTGTGCCGTAGCGCTGGCATTCAGCTGATCGTTCATTTTGACAGAAGGAAGCCCGTACAGCACCCTGAAATCGTTCAATGCGGCGAACGCCTCCAGCTGTGCCGAGTCCGCAGAGGCGAATTGCTTTTGGGCATCCTTCGCCACGGTGAAGGACCATGATTTTTCTATCGGCTCGTAGCCCTTGTACGTAATCAGCATGCGTACCGTGTGTTCCCCGGGCTGCAAATCGGTATCCGGCGTATACTTGAACGTTCCGTTGGCTGCATCATACACGGCGCTGACGTTCTTATTGTTTAAAGACATCGTATAGGTTGACGGCGCTTGAGTCATATCCGTCTGGAAATAGAATACGATGGTCGGTCTGGTCACGCCAACCGTATCCGTCGGAGCTCCTTGGAAACCGTACTTGAACGCCAAGGCGTGGGGCGCCGGCAGCACAAGGCTCGTACACCACAAGAGCACGGCCATCATGATCAGTGCGGTATATTTGGTCATTCTTTGAACTGCGTACATTGCGTATCCTCCTTCGGCTTCTGTTTCTTTCCTTCGCATGCATCTTGTGCCGTCTATCAACCATTCGGCAGCGAAGGGTGAATCCCTTTGATAAAATGTTTCCATCCCCTACTCTATTAACGCAAAACAGGCGTATTTGTTCCGATCTTCACAAATCGTTCGCTAAATCCTTGGGAAATAGAAAGCAGGCATCCTTATCGCCATCGTTTCGGCTACAAGAATGCCCGCATGCAATAGTTGTGAGATTACAGCCTCCAGCCCGGAAGATAGTTCTTCGTGTTGGTGAGCATGTTGTGGAACAGCTCCTCGGCTCTGTCACGGTCGATTCGGACGAGCGGATCGTTCACGAAGGCGAGGAACGCCAAATGCTTGTCTTTGCTCAGCGCCGCCTTCAGCGTCGTTTCCTGGTTCAAAATGTGGTGCAGCACCAGATTGTTCACCTCGACCGGCAGCTCACCGGCGATAACCGGACGCAGGCTGTCGGAGGAGAATACGGCGTTCGTCTCGACTACTGCGCCCATAGGAACGCCTTTCATCTGTCCGGTGTTCGGCAGGTTGACGTTCGTTACGAATTCCTCAATGCCGATGAGCCCTTTGAGCTGACGCACTTCCTCTTCGCCGGAATGCTTCAGCGGGAGCTTCTCTTCGCCGGAAATCAGCTTGTTGTACCATTGCTCGGTCTCCACATGCTTGTCCATCCGGCTCTGCACCGTCGTAATGCTGAATTTCCATTTGCGTATCGTGTCCTGGTCTTTCAAATACCATGGCGGCATGAACTCGGCCAAATGGCGGTCTCCTGCAGCCGCGATTAATCCGTACCGTTTGAACAAATCGAATTTGATCCGGTTGGCGGCGGTGTACGTGTTCGTTACCCACGCATCCTTCTTGTTCTCATAGCCTTCTTCATAATATTTCTCTACAAATTGGCGGTACAGCGGGAACAGGTTCGTTCCTTGGTAGGTGGCATGATCAAGCCATGTAAAATGGTTGATCCCGAGGACGTTCACTTTAATCTCGCTGCGGTGCACGCCTTCGATGCCCTCCAAGTCACCTAGCATCCGGGCAAGCAAGCCCTGCGTGCCGAATACTTCATGGCAGCAGCCGAACGCCTTGATCTTAGGAAATACCTCGTACAATGTTCTCGTACATAAGGTCATCGGGTTCGTATAGTTGAACACCCATGCATCGGGAGCATAGCGCTCGATGGCTTGGGCGAATTCCACGTACATCGGAATCGTGCGCAGCGCCCGTACCAAGCCGCCGGGACCTACCGTATCTCCAACCGATTGATAAACGCCGTATTTCTCCGGCTCGTGGACGTCCGAGTACATTTCGTTGAAGGTGCCCGGAAGAATGGAAATAAAGACAAAGTCGGCACCGGTGAGCGCTTCCTTTATTGTTTCATAAGCCTTGTAAGTCCATTTGGACTTGGCTTCGGCATAGTCGGATACCGAGTTGCCCAGCTTCTCGTTGCTTTTGGCTTTGGCGTAGTTCAGGTCATAGAGCCGAACCGTCCCGGACAGCTGGTCGTCCAGCGCCAGATCCGCGATCAGATTTTTGGCCCAATACATCGAGCCGCCGCCGATATAGGCGATCTGGACGTCTTTTACTTTTCCGTTGTCGAATTTCATAATACCCTCCATCCAATCTATGTGAAAGCTGAAATTCCCGTTTCTTGACTTAATCATAAACAGGTACAAGCACAAATGGGATTGATTAATTTACGATCGATTTGTCTTTATTTACGATTTACTTGTCTATTTTTCAGCCGATATTGCGGTGAAAAAATTCCCAAGCTTGTAACGTTATAGGTATACTGAACGTTTAAGCTGGTGTGCACACAAAGCGGAAGAGAAGAGGCGAAAGAGAAGGAGATTATCCATGGAGGAAGACTTGATCCTGATTGAGCATGCTCTGCAAGGCGACGATCAGGCATACGCCCGGTTGGTCGATAAATATAAAAATAAGCTGTACACCTTTATATTGGGAATGATGGGACAGCCGGAGGACGCGCAGGATGTGGCGCAGGAGGTATTTATCAAAGCGTACTTCCATCTGCGCAATTACACGGGCGCGAGCAAGTTCTGGACATGGCTGTACCGGATTGCCTACAACCAATGTATGGACGAGTTTCGGCGCCGCAAACGGAGAGGGCACAGTGTCGACGTAGAAGACATCACCATCCGTGACGAGAATACGCCGGAGTCGATATTGATGGAAAAAGAAAAGCTGAAGAGGATGCATGAGACGATTCTTGCTTTGCCCGAAATGTACCGGACAGTTGTCCTGCTGAAGCATACGCAGGAGCTCAGCTGCCAGCAAATCGGCGAAATTTTGGAAATCCCCGAAAATACGGTCCGCGTCCGGCTTCATCGCGCGCGGATCAAGCTGCGAGAGAGTATGGCTGTCAACGAGGAAAGGGGGAATGAGTATGAACTGCTTGACCTTTGATCAAATGATGCGTTATCTCGATGAAGAACTGACAACGGAGGAAGCTGCGCAAATAGAGGAGCATCTCTTAGGCTGTCCCGCTTGCCGTACCGAGCTGGATCGGTACCGGGGCGATTTCATGCTGCTCGATCAAATAGGGGAAGCAGGCGTTATTGCGCCTCCTTTGAACGAATCGTTCACCTTGAATGTGATGGCGGGCATTTCCGCCAGAGTCCGTGAGGCGGAGAAGCCGGTCCGCAATGCGGCTTGGAGAGCGAGCCGGTGGCAGAAGGCGGCGATTGCTGCAGCTTGTCTGGCTATTGCAATTGCGCTTGGAGCCTATGTGTCCCCGACGTTCGCGGACGGGCTCAAATCGCTGTTCCAGTGGGTGCAGAGGGACGCCGGGGCCAAGCAGGCGGCCAAGACCGGTTTCGCGGCGCCGGTATATCTCACGGCCGAAGATCAGGGGATTGCCGTGACGGTAAAAGAAGTGCTGGCCGATCCGTTCCGGATCTCGGTCATGTACGGAGTGCAAAGAGACGGCCGGACGATCCCCGCGGAGTCTATCGAGGACGGGTTCCTTGCGCCGAAGGGCGAGCGTAATGAGGTAGAGGTGACGGATATGTCCGGCAACAAGATACCGTTCGATTTTAAAACCTCGCGTACCGGGGCGGATTCGTTTTTCGAGCTGTTTTTGCTGGACCCTCTGCAGGACGGACAGTTCCGCAGCCTGAGCGAAATTCCGGATCAGGTCGTATTCCATATGACTCTGCTGAAAATTGACGAAACGAAGGGAAGCTGGAGCCTGAGTGTGCCCATCGACTTGAGGAAGGCGAAGAGCGTATCCCGATCCGTCGCTATTAACCGGTCATATACGACACCGGAGGGCGTTGCCATTGATGTGAAGCAGCTTCGTCTCGGACCTAGCGCAGCGGAGCTGTATATGGACATTACCGAGACGGAGGCATGGAGTCGGCGAACGGCGGAGCGGTTCCCGGCGAAGAGGGATATGAGGGCCAAATATCACCAGCTGTACTACCGGATCAAGAACGACCGGGGGCAGGTGGTCGCCGCATGGGATGGGCCGAGTCTGAAAATGCTCCGATTGGACGGTGTAAACAATTATGAGAAAGGCATTCAGATAGGAGCCAATTCGATGTACCGGCATGTGTTTCTCCCGTTCACCGACAGCAAGAGGCTGACGCTGGAGCTGAAAGGGCTGTACACGAAGGAGCCCGCGAACGTTTCGATAAGCGTTGAGCCGCAGCGGCTGTTACAGGGTCCCGTCAGCACAGCATATGAAGGCAAGACGATCGCTGTCAACCGTGTACGGATCAAGTCGGATCCGTCCGCCGAAATCATTCCGCTCGCCAACACTACGGCGACTATCGAGGGGCCGGGCGTGTTCATCGAGCTCGAGAGCCGGCTCGGGCCGGACGTCATCAACTTCGGACCGTGGAGGGTGGTGGACGGCGGCGGGCACGAGCTGCAATCGGACGACTACGTTCATTTGCAAAAGGATGAGCAAGGAAACTACCATTCCCGCACATGGATATTTGTTCGTGGGCTTCAGAGTATCCCGGAGCGGCTCGAGCTGTCATGCGATACGCTGGAGCAGCGGATTCCGCTGCATTGGGAGGTTCCGATTGATTTGAACGCCCGGTAGGCTCCTCTATTTTTGGTATCTTCCGGTAATGCACTATAATAGGAAACAAAGCATTCACGCGGGAGGGTACAGGATGGGCTTCAAAGTGGTGGTAGCGGACGATGAACCGGCGATTTCAAGCGCCGTCGCCTATGCGCTGAGACGGGAAGGCTTCGAGGTGGAGGTCGCCTGTGACGGCGAGGAGGCGCTTCGCAAGTCGGATTCGTTCCGCCCTAATGTAATGGTTCTGGATATAATGATGCCGAAGCTAAGCGGCCTGGATTTGTGCCGAAAGCTGGAGCATCGGAAGGATATCGGGATATTGCTGCTCACGGCCAAAGACGACATTGTAGATAAAATTGTCGGGCTCGAGCTAGGAGCGGACGACTATATGACCAAGCCGTTCGATATGAGGGAGCTGGTTGCCCGAGTCAAAGCTTTGTGCAGGCGGATGGAGAAGCAGGAAGAGGCTTCGGGCGAAGGCTCTACAGTAACCGCCGGCGGGCTGACGCTCCGGGTGGAGCAGCGGGCGGCGCTGCTTGACGGGACCGAGCTGCCGCTAACGCCGAAGGAATTCGAGCTGCTGGCCCTGCTGCTGACGCACAGGAAGCGGGTTTTTACACGGGAAGAGCTGCTCGATCAAGTATGGGGCATGGATTATGCCGGAGGGACGCGGACGGTGGACATTCACATTCAA
Organism: Paenibacillus sp. H1-7; assembly: GCF_022354825.1. Classification (GTDB taxonomy): domain Bacteria; phylum Bacillota; class Bacilli; order Paenibacillales; family NBRC-103111; genus Paenibacillus_S. The sequence goes on along the minus strand of NZ_CP031168.1, from coordinate 8,050,283 downwards.
CGGCTGCGGTCGAAGCTGGGCAAAGACCAGCAGCACTTGCTGCAGACGGTCTATGGGGTAGGCTACAAAGCGGCGGGTGATTCCCTGTGACGCGAATCAGCCTGCGATGGAAATTTACCGGCTTCATAGCCGCCCTGCTTCTGTTCACGGTCGGATGGTTGACCGTCCTGGTGCTCCGGGGAGTAGCGGATTACCAGCAAGCCCAAACGGAGAGCGCGCTGGAGCAGCAGCTGCGAGCTGCGGATACGTACGTTACGCAGCTGCTTGTGACGGGGACGCGCGTGGATCCCGGGGAGGTCATGAGGCTGCAGGGGCAGAAGCTCGCTGTAGAGCTGGGGACGACAAGCGGCATGCGAACGGTCGTCTACGATGCGTTGGGCAATCCCGTAGGCGATTCCCTGCCGCTTGCCGCCAAACGGGACGTAACGGAGGCGCTCGGGCACGCATTGAACAACAAAGTGGCTTATATAACGGAAGGGGATGCCATGGACTACTTAGGCCCCCTTCAAGGTCCGGAAGGCCAGGTCGGTGTCGTTCATTTTCAAGCTTCTCTCCAGGCTCAGCATGCTTTCTATCGAAACCTGTTGGGTCTGTTTCTCATTTGCGGTGCCGTCGTTATGGGTATCGGCTTCGTCTGGGGGTGGCTGTATATGAACCGCCAGGCGAATGCCATCGGTCTTCTGAAGGCAGCGGCAGACCGGATCGGGCAGGGCGAGCATCCGGCGGAGCCTGTATTAAGACGGAAGGACGAGCTGGGCGAGCTTGGACGCGGCATTTATTCAATGAGCGAATCCATTCGCTCTCACTTGGAGGCGCTGAAGGAAGAGCAGGGCAAGCTGAGCGGCTCGCTCGCCAAGGTGCAAGCGCTGGAGCAGCAGCAGAAGCATTTTATCAACAATATTAGCCATGAATTCAAGACGCCGCTGACTTCCATTAAAGCTTATGCAGACCTGCTGCAGATGTACGATGACGATCCGAGGCTGATTCGCGACGCCAGTGAAGCGATAACTAAAGAGTCCAGCCGGCTATACGAGCTGGTCGACAAAGTGCTGCAGCTTGCAGCCCTCAACACCTATGAATTCGATTATCATCCGCAGCAGGTGGACCTGAAGGGGCTGCTCGAAGACATCGTCTCCCGCATAAGGGGAAAAGCGGAAAAATTCCATGTCCGGCTGGACCTGGAGCTGCATCCCGTAAGCATTTGGGCGGATAAGGAGCAAATGGTACACATCGTCATGAATTTGATCGACAACGCTATTAAATATAACGTGGCCGGGGGCAACGTCACGGTAACCAGCCGGATCGCAGGAGATCAGGCGGAAATCGAAATTGCGGATACCGGTGTAGGCATTCCGCAAGAGAGCCTGGAGCGGGTATTCGAGCCGTTTTACACGGTAAATAAAGACCGCGCGCGGCAATCCGGCGGCAGCGGGCTGGGACTTACGCTCGTTAGGCAGTGGGTAGAGCGGCAGGAGGGGCGTATCCGGATCGGCAGCGCGGAGGCGGAGGGACAAGGCACCGTGGTCACGATTTCGTTCCCGTTGCATAACCCCGTAACATAAACGGGAGGATTGTTTACAAGTTCGAAACAATTCGCAATCTTTACGATAACATCGGCGGCTATACTGGGTCGTGAGCGATACAGAAAGGAGGAACATGCTCTGCGGAGGCATAGGAGGAGCAAGGCCGCGCAGACGGCGGTTCGGATCGGCGGGCTCTTGGCCATAGTCATGATGTTGGCTTCATGCAACGGAGGTCAAGGGAAATCGATGAAGGTCATCGAGCCTCCGTCCCCGTCGAAGCAGGACCAGATCAAGCTGGACCGCATAGACCGTCTGGACGGATGGTACGGATACGGCTGGCTATCGGAGCAGGAAATGCTTGGTGCTGCCAATTTCAGTCCCCATACAGTGGTGAACCGGCGCAATGTGCAGACCGGACAATGGACGCCTGCGAGCATTGCCGCAGCCGCGGAAATAAAAGTGTCTCCCGATACAAGACACGCTGTCGTTTTGCGCTACGATACAGGGGTGCTCGAGATAGCGGGTCTGACCGGCAATACTCCTTCTCCATTGCGGCTAACGGTCGGAGAGGGGGGCCTGTCTTACCTGATTAGCGGGACGCAGGGCTCCTGGGCCGATGAGGCAGAATATTATACCCCTGTCGTACAAAACCGTAATGGAGTGCAGACCTACGGTGTGGCAGCGATTGCGGTGAACGGAGCGATCCGGTACATGGACATCCCCGGAACGAATGAGCCGATCCGGAAGGTGGAAGCGCGAAATGGCACCATGTTTGTTTTGGATGCGTCGCTGCGGCTGCTGCGGGTGGGAGCCGACGGCCAAGACTCGATAATCTTGCGCCGCGGCGTCGCCGATTTCTCTCTGTCTCCGGACGGGAAGCGTCTTGCAGTAGCAGAGCAATCGGGCACGAATGAGGAGGCTCTGAGCATGATCTCTGCGGAGCAGCCGGACGCGGACGGCCAGCTTGTTACTACAGGGCGGCTGCTCCGGCAGCCGGCGTGGTCTCCGGACGGCGGCAAGCTTGCGTTTGCCGTTCTCAGCCTGAGTCGAGGCTTGTCCGGACTGTATGTTATGGATGCAGGTACCGGCGCCATGTCGCAGGTCGGTTCGACGCCGAACCTGGAGGTGCCTATAATATGGGACCCTGCGGGCAAGCAATTGATGGTTAGCGAAGCGCGGTCCGAGGGGCCGAAAGGGCAGCCGTCGACGACGATTTATAGGCTCAAGTGACCATGGGGCGAGTACGAGGGAAGAAAAAATCGAAGCAGATCATATAATACTCGATGGAGTGATTGCACGATGATGAAACATTTGATCATACCAGCGATGCTTTTTGCCGTGATTCTAGCGGGCTGTAGCGGCGGCGGCAAAGAGTTGACGATAAAGCCGGCTCCGGAGCAGACCGCCGCGCCTCAACCTATCGCCGTACCGGTGGCCGAAGGGAAGACGGAGGATGTCGTGAAGCAAATGCAGCTTCTTGCATCCCAGGCGCAGGAGCCGCGTGAGCTGACCTCGTTTATGGATAAGCATTGGAGCACGGTGGATGCGAAGACCGCAGACTCGTTGTTTTTAGCGCTGGAAGCATTCGATGTCCGTCAGCTCCCGGCGTTGAACGCCAATTTAAGCAAGCTGCTTCAGCAGCCGGGAGCCGCCGACAAGCTGAGCGAGCTCTCGTATCCATTCGATTTCAGTAAGCTTAAGGGTGACGATGCGTTCAAGCAATGGCTGTTGAATCAAACCGCAGGCAAGCTGGCGCTTGGAGTTACCTTTGACAACAGCTTTTATTGGACCATCGATTACGACGCGCTGCAAAAAGCGTACGGGGCCCGGCTGTCGGAAGAACTGAAGCTGTACCTTGCCTCCCGGGCTGCTGAGTACAACAAACCGTTTTTCCAGGACGGCAGCTTGAAAATTACACGTGCGGAGCTTGGAAACAGGCTGCTTGAGGCGGAGAACTATTTGACCCGTTATCCTGGAGGAACCAGAAAGACCGAAATGAAGGCCCTCTATACCGATTATATGGAAGAGTATATTCGTGGCTACCGTTACGAAGCGATTGATGAAAAGACGATGAAGCTGCTTCCGGCCGTCAAGCAAAGCTACGAGCAGCTTGTGAAGGAGCATCCGGATACCAAGACGGCCGCTATCGTCAAAGCCTATTTGGAGGAAATCAACCGAAATAAGGATGTCATTTATCAGCCGGGGAAGCAAGGGATGAGCATTATAGGCGGTCCTCTCCCTAATATTAGCGGCTTCTGGGACGGGTTGGCGAAACGGATCGATCAGGCGTTCTAGGGGGAGTTGTGGCGGCATAAACAAAAAAAACGGAGCCTGTTGAGGCCCCTCTATTCGCAAAAATGCTAGAAAGTGAATATAAAGTTCCCGAGAACAACAGCGGAGGGCAGATGCCCTCCGCTTGCGTTGTTTGACGGCCGTTCCGCGGGATCATGCTTAAAGGGATAGGCTCCTGGAGGGCGTAAGCACCCGCCTGTATTATTTCACGCTCTCGGTCTCGATCTTCTTGTTGACGGCTTCCTGCGCTGTTCTAAGCGCCGTATTAATATCGGTATCGCCCATGATCAGCTTAGGAATTTGCGCCCGGACGTCTGCCTCGACATGAGTATCGAACGGCGTTTTCGGCGTGGCGGGAGCGAATTGATTGTAGAATACCGCATTTTTGATGTTTTTTGTCTTGTCCGGCGTATCCTGCCCGAATACTTTTTTGATTTCTTCATTTTTCAGAGAAGTAATACCGCCGCTCTTGGAAAAACTGGTCTGATATTCATCAGAAATAAACAGCTTGATGACCTCCATCGCAGCATCCTTCTTTTCGCTGGTCGACGTGATGAACATGTAGCTCGGGTAGCTCTGCGCGCCTACCTTCGGCTTCTCCTTTAAGGCAGGCATCGAGACCACGTCCCAGTTCACATCCTTCAGCCACGCCGAGTCTGCATAAATATAGCTGAACATAGCCGTGTCTTTATTCTTGGAGAACTCGTCGACATAAGGGACCTTATACCACTTCTTCTCCAGCTCCTTCACTTTGTCCTTGTAGCCGGAGCCGCTCATCGGATCGACCAGTGTAGTTTGAACCAACTGCCTCCACTGATCGGACTCAAAGTTCGCCTTTAGCGATTTAGGGTCCACATTGACCAATGACAGCGGATTCATACGCAGGTAATGAACAATGGAGGTGGAGTAGCCGACATACTGGACTCCGCTTTCGGAGCGCGTCATTTTTTTGGATAGCTCGGTTACTTCCTCCCACGTCATGCCGTCCTTCGGATAAGGAACCCCGAATTTGTCGAACAAATCTTTGTTATAGTACATGACCATGGTGCTGTTGCTGATCGGAAGCCCGTACAGCCCGCCCATCAATTTGATAGCATCGATCGTTGTAGGCTCGAAACGGCTTAGGTCGACGTTGTGCTTTTTGACCAGGTCGCTCATATCATACTGCAGGCCCAAATCGAGCAGAGAGCTCTTCAGGCCTATTTGGCCGATGCTGTCCATATAAATATCGATTTTGGTGGAGCCGCTGGAAACCATCTCGGTCAAAGACACGCTCTTATCCTTCGGAATAAACTTAATGGTCACGTGAGGAAGCTTCTCGGCGATATAATTGCCGAATTTTTCTTTAAACTGCTCCTCCGTAATACCCGCATTATTATACACGGACAGCTCTACAGGTTCTTTGCTGGTGCCTGGACCCGCTGCATCCCCTTTGCCGCTCTGGCTGTTGTTCCCGCATGCTGCGAGAGCGCTTGCAGAAAGCGAAATCGCTGCCAACAGTATTGCCGATTTTTTCAACATGTGTTTCTCCCCCTGTAAGTTATATTTATGTTTCTGGAAAGTTTCCAAGACCCATTATACTCATCGCTGGTATATTTGTAAAACGTTTCCGGAAATTTTCCGGAAGATTGACAACATGGCAACCATTCGATACGATGAGGGAAATAAAAGATAGAAACGTTCCTTGCACGTTTCTTAAGGGGATTTGTCGCAGCTATGGCTAATTTGCAAGACGTTGCAACAAGAGCAGGCGTGTCCAAAGTTACTGTATCCAAAGTGATCAACAATTACGAATCGGTTTCTCCGGCAACCCGTGAGAAGGTGCTGAGAGTACTGCAAGAAATGAATGTCCATGCCAGCGATTTGAAGCGGTCCAAGGATAACTCGATGATGATCGGAATGTTAATGCCTCTCGGGGACAAGACAGGAAACCGGTTCGGCATGGGGATTCTGGGCGGAGCCGAAGCAAAAGCGCTGGAGAAAGATTATTTCATCGTCATAGGGAACACGGGCAGCAGCGAGCGGGAGATGAAGGTTGCCGCCAAGATGCTTCAACGGGACGTCGACGGTCTTGTATTGTTCAGCGTCAGCAATGAGCAAAAGGGCAGGCATCTTGAGGAACTCATCAATCAGCGCGTCCCGGTTGTTCTGGTCGATCAGAGGCTGGATGAATTTCCTGCGCATGTCGTTCGCGGGGACAATTTTACGGGAGCTCTTAAGCTGATCGATCACCTTATTGAGCTGGGACATCAGCACATCGGCTGTATCAGCCTGGATCCTGCCCGTCGCGCTACTTATGCGGATAGAATCAAAGGCTACCGCATCGGGCTGCTGAATGCCGGAGTTCCCGTGATCGACTCGCACTACCAGGAGGTCGGCAACGGCGTGACCGTCTACGCTGCGACCCAAAAGCTGCTGCAAGCCAAGCCGCAGCCGACGGCGATATTCGTTACACAGCCTACCATGCTGATGAATGTGGTAAAAGCTGTGCAGGAGCAGGGGCTAAAAATTCCTGAAGATATAAGCATCGTAGTGTTTGACGAGCAGTATGCTTTCCTGCCGGACGAGTACCAGGACTTTTTTACTTCCATCAACCAATCCGCCAAGCTGATCGGCAGCATGGCTATTGAAATTTTGTGCCAGCAGCTGGCCGATCCAGGGCTGCAATATCAGGAGATTGTACTGCCGGGCGTTATGAGCATTCGCAAATCGTCGGGACCGGTGCCTGTCCGCAAGGCGTAATTTTTTGTGCAAAAGCGGTACTACGACGGCGGTATAGAGTGATATAATCTTCTTGGATAGCGGGATCTCCCGGTCTTCTATTACAAGCGGAGAGGAATGATGGGTTTGTTCGGAAAAATGGCGTCAGACTTGCTTGGCATAAGCGATATCGGTTCGGTTATCAAGCCTGAAAACTACGACAAGGTAGATTGCGACGATTACGTCATGCACGAGGACAGCGAGAAAATTTTCTTCTTGATCAAGTCCAAGACGGACGAATATTGTTTTACGAACCATGCTTTCATCCATCTGGACGGCACGAGTGCCGTGAGCAAGAAGCGCGTATTGCGCCGCTACAGCTACGGCAGCCACAAAATCAGCGACGTTGCGTTGGAAACCGCCGGTACGATCGATTTGGATTTGGAAATCAAATTCCACCTCGGTTCCTCCGCCTATTCCATCGATGTGCATAAGAAGCATCTGGAAGAAGTGAAGGACCTGTACAAGGCGTTGGTGAAAATATCCGAGATTACCCACGAAAACGAGATTGTGCTCGATTATGCCAGAGAGAGCCTGGAGCTCGCTTCGACTACGCTCAGCCGTACCGTTAACAACGAGAACAGCCTTTCCGAGCAATTCAAGGAGCTGAACGAGGCCGCTTTTTCGTGGATGGTGGACACCCGCAAGAAGTATAAGGTGAAAGACTTCGGTTTCGTGTTCGAGAAGTACATCAATCAATAACAAGCGGTTGTGACGCATGTGCTGCCGCAGCATATAAGCATATTTTCGCCTTTATGGCGGGAATATGCTTTTTTTGGTGTGTGTTCGGAGCTCGGAGGGTATTGGGGGAGCTGAGGGCTGCGGAATGCTTGCACCTGCTCGATACGGATACGGATATGGAAATGGAGGCAAGTCGTAGTAGTGGCACGTTGTATTGGAAATTGGAGATATGCTTTGTAATAATTCCGGCTATGTTAACGGCGAGGACGTTCTCTTACAATGAAGCTACATTACGCTTTGACGGCGCTCTGGATATGGAATCGTTCCAAGAGGATCTTTTGAGATGGCGTGCATGATACCCGATGAGAGATACCGGCATGGAGGAAATTTCGATATGCCGTGGTTTAATGACAGGTATCAGGGACAAACACTTTCTCATCCATGGGCGTTAGGATAGGAGGAGAGACACAACAGCATGGCTATGGAGTTCAAGGCAGCAGAAGTACAGATGAATTGTCGGCATAACAGACGACAATTCGAGATAACCACGTCCCAGTATAAGCTGACGATAGATGAGGACGGGTTTCGGTACGGGTTGGAGCAGCCCGGTTGCACCAAGGCGGCGAAGGTGGAGCCGCACGCCCGATCGGGCCTATGCTTCTCGCGGGCTGACGGGCCAGCTCCGTCACCTGCGAAGTCCGCGCGGCTGGCGGCTTGGGAAGGGGCGGCGGTCCGCTTCGTCGTGGACAATGAAGCCGGACACGAAGCGGACGTCCGAATCGAATGCTTCGAACGGTATGTCCGATTCGACATCACCGTTCGAGGAGAAGCTCCCTTCCTCGTGGAAGGGAGGACCGGGCCGATGTCGCCGGTATACGGGCTCGGCGACTACGGGTCGCAGATCGACACCGTGGCGACGGAGGAGCCGCCGGCCCACGGCAAGCTCGACATCCCGGCCCGGGACCGGGCGAACCTCGCCGGCTACAGGCGCAGCGATATGGTCAATCAGGGGACCAATATGCGGTTTGTGTCCAACTTCGCGGTGTTTCCGGCTCACCGGTTCGCCGCGGTATTGTTCGAGGAAGGCTCGAAGCGCGTCGCCTTTACGGATACCGAGACGATGCTCGGAGCAAGCCGGGCTAAAGGCACCGTCCGGCTGTATTATTTCATGGGCGAGATGGCGGAACTGTACGCCGATTACAAGCGGGTTCGCGAAGCCGAAGGCTATATCGACAAGCGGCCCGGCTACACGATGTTCCGCGTAGGCTGGGAAGCGTACGGCTCGCTCGGCTGGAATTCTTACCAAAGCGAGGTGCAGGACGCGATACAGCAATATTTGGACCGGGGCTACGATCTGGCCTGGGGGGTTATCGGCTCGGGCTTCTGGAAGGGCGACCGGAAAGGCAAATACGAAGGAACGACCACCAGCTTTAATCTGTGGGACGACACCTATGAGGAAGGGCGTACGGACGGGCTGGCCAATCCGAGATTTCCGGATGTGGCGGGGCTGAAGGCTTTTTTTGCGGAGAGGGGCATCAAGCTCATTCTCGGGCTGCGCAACCACCTCAAAGCGCCGGAAGAGGACGGGGGTTGCCATCATCCTGTATACAACGGACCGTATTTGCAGGAAGCGCTGGAGAGGGATTATTTCCTACGGCACCCGGAAGGCGGACTGGTCCGTATTACGAATGCGCAATTCCCGTCCGGCACGGTATACGTTCTGGACAGCCGCAATCCGGAGGCGGTGAGCTGGTTCGTCTCCAAGGCGGAGACGTGGGAGGCGCAGGGCTTCAAGGAAGATGCCATGATTTATACGAAGCATTATGCGGACGGCAATTGGAACAAGCTGAACGAAGCGCTGATGGACCGCGATCTGCACGTTATCGTGCGCAATTCGGCGTACTCGGTGCCGGGCGATCTGATAAGGATTAACGATACGTACTACGGAAGCGGAGAAGGCTATCATTTCGACCAAGACCGCGTTCCGATCAATTTGCTCAATATCGCTGCATCGGGAGCATCCAATCTGTACCCGGATATTACGGGAGGGACGCCCAAGACCGATCCGACCCTGCCTAACTATCAGCGGTACTTCGTGCGCAATGCAATGCTCAATGCCGTAACGCCAGGGATGTCCATGGGCCGTAAGCCTTGGGATATGAACCATCCCGAATACGAGAGCTATGTGAAAAAAGCGGCCGATTGGCACAACCGGTACTCGCCGTATATTTACAGCGCCGTCATGGAGGGGTTCCGCACGGGCTACCCTCATGCGATGACCCCTCTGCATATTGCTTATGCCGACGATCCGTCAACCTATGAACTGATCAACCGGCAGACGAGGCAGTACGAGTGGATGCTTGGCCCTTCGATGCTGGCTGCGCCTTTGTACGGGAACGATTTCGGTACGGCGTCCGCCCGGGACATCTATTTGCCGGCAGGCTCTTGGATCGATTACGAAACGGGTGAACGGTTCGAAGGTCCGGTTACGCTTCACGACTATCCGGTTCCGGAGTGGAAGATCCCCGTTTTCATCGGAGGCAAAGGAGTCGTAGTGTATCACGAGCCGCAGGAAGGCTATATGGTTGAGGTGTATCCAACGACCACGGCCGCCGGTCAAGGCCGCAAATATACGCACACCCATGTGGACGGCATAACGATATCCACCGTTATGCATGGCAACGAAGGCTGGAATCCCGCCACCCTGTGCATACTCAGCGATCAAATCGGTATCGTCCCGCATCGGTACATGGAGCGAACCGGCTCCTACCGGTTCCCGTTGGTTCCGGGAGTGCATTACACGATTGCCGGAGGGCGGTGAGCTGTTCATTTGGCCTTGTTGGGACGGTGCATTTACATGTGCAATTTCCGCAAATCCATGACAGCAGCAGCTCCATTGCTGCGGTGTCGTAAGTCCTGCCGGCTACACACGGTACGATTTGCGGTAGTCCGTCGGAGGCATATGATACTGCTTCGTAAAGATGCGGCTCAAATAAAAGCCGTTCTCATAGCCGCAGCATTGTGCTATCTGGTCGAGCGTCAAATACGTTTCGAGCAGCAGGGAGCGTGCCTTTTCCAGCCTGAGATGCGTTAAATAATCGCTCGGCGTCCATCCGAAGCTGGCTTTGAACCGCTTGGTCAGCTGAGCCGGACTCATCCCAAGCTCCGCGGCGATGTGCCTAAGCTCGAACGATTCGAACGCATTGTGGCGGATCCGTCTCTCCGCCTGCTTCATGAGATTGTCCGATTTGCGGCTGCGCAGCGTCGTCGGATACGGCTCTGCAGGCTCCTCCTCGGAGCAAAACGTATACCACAAATCGCGCACGTAATGATTGCGCCGATTGCCCTGTGCGAGAGTGGTAACAATCGGGATGCTGCGCAGGCAAGTGTAGTTCGCTACGAGCCGTTCCGTATTTTGCATGGTTATTTTGCCGGAGATCACCGTCTCTTCGGGGTTGGCGTGCGGATCCTTCTCATGGGTCCAGATCAAGCGGACGAAATGGAAGCTGGCCGGTTCCACCACCACCCGGTGGAAGCTCGTATTTGGCGGGCACAAGAGCAAATCCCCGAAAGAGGCCGTACCTTTATGCTTGCCGAATTCATAGTAGATGGCGCCTTCTTCTATAGCAAACAGCGTCCAATCGGTATACCGGTCCTCATAAAGCAGAAATTTCTCTTTTCGTTCCCAATAATCGTAGTAAGTAATGGTGGGAATATAATCGGAAAGCAAGTGAGGCTTCATCCGGCCCGGTCTCCTTCGCGGTGACTTGTTATGAATATAGTATACCATCGGATTACCGGCCTTTGCGTTAGTTTCGCTCATTTCGTAGATGGAAAATGAAGATATGCCTGCTTCAATTGAAGGTATGTCATTCAGATGGCGCTTTTCTTACAATAAAGGCGAGAAAGGGTTTTCACAAAGGCGGGGGGAATTTGTTTGAGAGCTGGAATAAGAGTGCATGCCTCATGCTTGACGGTGCTGTTGCTTGCGGGAACGGCGGCAGGCTGCGGGAAGGAAGAAACGGCTCCACGGGATAAAGGAGCGGCGGAGCCTGTGAAGCTGGTGCTGGCGAGTCATCTGCCGATCAACGACGAGTTCAACAAGCTGTATATCGAGCCGGTGCGCGCCAAGTATCCGAACATTACTTTGGAGGTCATTTCGGGAAATCAGCTGGAGCAGTGGGACCAATACATCGCCTCGGGACAAATTCCGGATATGTTCATTACGTTTAACGGCAACCTGCCGCCTCTCGCCGAACGGGGGGTCATAGAAGATATGACGCCGCAGTTCCAGAGCAGGAAGCTGGATACGGGCCGTTTTCTGGACAATTACCTGAACGATATCCGATACGCCGTTACGGAAAAAGGCGAGCTGTACGGACTCCCTATAGAGACAACCTTCCATGCGCTGTACTATAACAAAAATATTTTCGATAAATTCGGGGTCGCATACCCCAAAGACGGCATGACCTGGGAAGAAACGATTGCCATTGCGCAAAAGGTGACGAGACAAGAGAACGACGTCCAATATAGAGGACTGGATATAACGAATGTTCCCCGGCTGGCACAGCCTCTAGGGCTTGAATATGTGGACCGCAAGACGGAAAAAGCGATCGTCAACACCGATACGTGGAAGAGGGTATTCGAGCTTGGCAAGCAAGTATACACGATTCCGGGCAACGCCCCTTCGGCCAACGCCGAGCTGAACGGGCAGAAAGGATTTTTGAAGTCACAAACGGTGGCGATGCTCTCCGACATCAATTTGTTCTCCCAGCTTACCGAAGCGGAGAAAAGCGGGCTGAACTGGGATGTCGTGCAGCATCCGTACTATAAGGAGCAGCCGAATGTGTTCGGCAATGCGAGCGTTTATGTCGTAGGAGCAACGAAATCATCGAAGCATAAAGAGCAGGCGCTGCAGGTGATGGAGGTGATGACCTCCAACGAGGTGCAGATGAACGTATCTCGTCTGGGCCGCGTATCTCCGCTCAAAAGCCCCGATATCCAGAAGGCGTTCGGGCAGGACAATCCGCTGCTGAAAGGGAAAAATACGGCGGGTATCGTCAAAAGCCATCCGGTAAAATATCCGGTCTATGTGTACCGGGATCTTAGCGAAAAAATCGTGCGACAGAAATTCGACGATTTCGCTGCGGGCAAGGCGGATGTGAATACGCTGCTGCGGCAGGCGGAGGAAGAAATCAACAAGGCCGTTCAGATCGAACAGCTGAAGAAGAAATAAAGTTGAGGATTGGAAGGGGTGAAGTGAACACCATGTTGAAAATCGGGATATGCGGTGTCGGCTCCTTTTCGGAGGCGTTCATTCCGCTGTTTAAGGCTCATCCGCTGGTGAGCGAAGTCGTGCTTGCGGATCTGCTGCCGGATCGGCTGGCACATGTAGCGGCCAAATACGGGATCAAACGGACGCTTCCCTCTCACGATTCTTTGTGCCAAAGCGATGTGGACGCCATAGCGATCTTCGCGCAGAGGCATTTGCACGGACCGTTGACCATTCAAGCGCTGAGGGCAGGCAAGCATGTATACTGCGCCGTGCCGATCGCTTCGACACTGGAGGAGATCGCGGATGTCGTCAAGGTGGTTGAAGAAACGCAGCTCATCTATATGAACGGTGAAACTTGCTACTATTACCCGCATACGATTTATTGCCGAGACCGGTTCAAGCAGGGAGATTTCGGCCATTTCGTCTACGGCGAGGCGGCCTATCTGCACGATATGTCACATGGCTTTTACCAGGCGTTCCAGCATTCCGGAGGCGCCGATTGGAAGAAGGTGGCGGGCTTTCCGCCGATGTTTTACCCGACGCATTCCACGAGCATGATAATATCCGTCACCGGACAGCGGATGACGCAGGTCAGCTGTCTTGGCTATCGCGACCGGCATGAGGACGGTATTTTTACGGAGGGCGGCAATTTGTGGAGCAATCCGTACAGCAATCAAACGGCGCTGCTCCGTTCTTCGGACGGCGGGATGGTCCGCATCAACGAATTTCGCCGCGTCGGCTGGTGGGGGCGGTCGAGCAGCAACCCGGTCAGCATTTTTGGAACGAAAGGAAGCTTTGAGGAGAACAGCGGAGGGCAATATTGGACGGAGCTTGCGCATAACCAAATCGTCGATTTGTCGGAGCTGCTTCACTGTGCCAGAAACCACATACCGAAGGAAGACGAACATCTTCACGAGGTGCTGCAAAAAGATTTCAACAGCCTGTTCTCGCCGATCCATCCCGTACACCGGCTCCCGGAATCGTTCCAAGGGCTCCGCAACGGGCATCTGGGCTCGCACCAATTTTTGGTGGACGACTTCGTCAAGTCCGTGTTTACGGGTAAGCTGCCCCCTGTCAACGTATGGGAGGCGGCCAAATATTGCGCCCCCGGTCTGGTGGCGCACGAATCGGCGTTACGCGAAGGCGTCATGATGGACATTCCTGATTTCGGCGACGCGCCGGAGGGCTGGGAGCTGCTGAACCCGGATCAGCCGTTGGAAGCGTAGGTTAAGGCGGAAGCAGTGCATACGTAAAGCGGACCCGGAGCAGAACCGTAGTGAAAGCAGAACGGTTTGGGAGCGACCGAATTTGAATGATTATTGAAATTCATAATGGAATAGGAGTGAGGACATTCGTGTATCGGTACAGCGCTACGCAGTGGATTTTTGGAAAAGAGCCTTTGGAGCGGACATGCGCCCGCTTGCATTCGGCTGGGTATGACGGTATCGAGCTGTCCGGCGAACCGTACGGGATGGATATCCGTGCGACTCAGGAGCTGCTGTCGGCATATGGGTTGAGCTGTACCTCCATCTGTGGCATTTATACGGCGGAGCGGGATTTGAGCTCGGCGGACCCGGGCTTGAGGCAGCGGGCCGTACAATATGTCAAAGATTGCATAGACTTGGCAGAGGAGGTCGGCGCAGCGCATGTCATCGTAGTGCCGTCCCCTGTAGGCAAGCTGGCTCCTGCGGCGGCGAGGGAAGAGGAATGGAGCTGCGCAGTTGACAGCTTGCGGGAGGCGGGCCGCTATGCGGCAGGCCGCGGAGTACGGCTGGCGGTGGAAGCGCTGAACCGGTACGAGACGTACCTGGTGAACCGGCTGGCCGATGCGAAGCGGCTCGTTGAGGAAGTCGACGTTCCTTCCGTAAAGCTGATGGCCGATCTGTTCCATATGAACATAGAAGAGCGAAGCTTTGAAGAAGCTTTGCGCTTCATCGCCAACGAACTGATCCACGTCCATTTGGCCGATAATACCCGTGAGGCGGCGGGCCGTGGACAGACCGATTTTGACGGTATCGTGAGTACCTTGCTGCAGATCGGGTATAAGGGACCACTGACGATGGAGTTTTTGCCAAGAGTATCCGATCCTTATGCTGCATCGCATCGGGAGTCAGCGGACGAGGAGACGTCGGGCGACGAGGACTGCCGGTTTGCCATAGCACATATCCGGGACGCGGTGCAGAGAGCTGGACAGAAGCTCAAAGAAGAAAATACTGAGGGGGGAACAGGCGATGAAGCATAAATCATGGAAGCTTGTGCTGGCATGTACTTGTCTCTCGACCGTGCTTGCCGCTTGCGGCAGCGGTTCGGAAGGAGCTGCCGGGAGCGGGAAGGCGTCCCGGGAAGCGGCAAACCAGCCGGCCAAACAGGAGGAATTGAAGCCGGTGACGATCCGGCTGTTCCCGAACCAACAGGTAACCGATGCCGATTTCAAGAAGCTGATTGCGGACCCGGTCAAGAAAAAGTACCCGCATATCACGGTGGAGATGGTTGCCAAAGACTCGGCCAAATGGCTGCCGGATTACGTCGCGTCGGGAGAAATCATGGACCTGGTGACGATATGGAACGGTACGCTGCCGAGCTATGAGGATTTGGGCTTGTACGAGGACATTACGCCGCTTGCGAAGAAGTTTAACTTGGATCTGAGCCGGTTTGATCAAGGTGCATTGGATACAATCCGCGAGGTAGCTCCTAACAAGGAGTTGTATGCGCTTCCATATGGTGTGCAAATCAATGCATTGTATTACAACAAGGACATCTTTGACAAATTCGGCGTTCCGTATCCGAAGGACGGTATGACTTGGGACGACGCTATGGAGCTGTCCAAGAAGCTGACCCGCGAGGAAAACGGGATTGCTTACAGGGGTCTCGATCCGGAGTCGCTGACCCGAATGTTGTTCCCGATGTCGCTTAACGTTGTTGATAACAAGACGCAGAAATCGAGTGTGAATACCGAACCTTACAAGCGGGTATTCGATTTGACGAACCGTATTTATTCCTTGCCGGGCAACAAGCCGAAAACGCTCACGCAAAATGCGGCCGATGTGTTTATCAAAGAAAAAAACGTAGCGATGCTGGCTACCGTTAATATGTTCGACAAGCTCCGCACCGACCCGGGGTTTCAGTGGGATGTAGCGCAATATCCAAGCTACTCGGAGAGGCCGAATACCTTCGGCATGTTCGACCTGCACACGATCTTCATTACGAAAACAAGCAAGCATAAGGACGACGCTATGAGAGTGTTGGAGGTGCTATTCTCCGATGAGGTACAGATGATCAGTACGAAGGAGACGGGGCGGGTATCGCCGCTCAAGGATCCGAAATTCAATCAGGCCTTCGGCGCAGATATGCCGCATCTGAAGGGGAAAAGCTTGCAGAGCATCTTCAAAAGCAAGCCGGCGCAGAGCCCGCCCTTCTCGATGTTCTACACCAAGGGAATCGCACTGCTGCGCAACAGCTTCGCCGAGGTGGCGGACGGCAAGAAAGACGTGAATACGGCGCTGAGAGAAGCCGACGAGAAAATTAACCAAATGATCGAGACGGATAAAAAGAAGTAGATGGGGAGCCGTCGTTGTAGTCGATGATCTGCCTATGCAGTTTAAAATGAAAAGGCCGTTGCAAACGAAGCCTTCCAGGTGTGGAAGCGTTTCGGTTTGCGGCGGCTTTTTTGCGTGGGCTTTTTGATAGGCGGAGCCATAGGACGATGTTTCGTGATCGAGGTGATGCTTGACGGTGTATGTTTTTGCAGAGGCTGGAGCGCGTTCGTCGGGCGTTGGTATGCAATGCGACTATAGGCGGCTAGGGTAAGAAGTGTGACAAAGACGAAGCGGACCGTAGATCCGCTATTTCACCATGTTGGAGCCAAAACGGTGCGTTTGCGGACAGAGGATCCGTTATTCACTCTATTTGCAGCGAAAAGGAGGTCTCTTTCGGCTAATAAGGGATTCTCTGTCCGTAAGAGCACAGAAACGGTGCGTTTTTGGCAAAATAGCGGAACGTGTGTCCGCTCCGAGTGAAAGGAGGCAATACAGGTGTCGAGTTCGGTGAAATGGGGCTGGCAGGATACTTGTTGCTTGCAGTAGTAGACACAGGATTGAAACCGTGTCTGAATTCAACGCTTCCTGTTTCAACAACAACTCCAGCTTGCAGTTGCATCGCAGTTTGCAATCGACCGCTTGCCTGCCGATTGACATCGAAAAGGCCGAAAAAGCCCGCCGCTGCGCTGTAAGGGCAAATTTCGCATATGCTGCAATCGAAACGGCTTATGTACAAATGCGGCATGGATTGATTAAACTAAACCATTATTTGAACGTTGAAATGCATGGTTTGAAATGCATGGTTAGGCACGAACAGATCGACTGCAGCTCGTTAGAAAAAGCGAGTCGAAAAAAGGGAGATGCATCATGGGGGTACCGGTTCCGGTTCAAAGAGAGAAGATCTACTATAATCCGCTCGCTGCGGACAAAGATGTAAGCGGTTTTCGCATGGAGGGCGAAGCGGCAGTGTCGTTTCCGAACGGACGCATGCGGATGGAAAATAAGCTGGACCCGGCGGAAGGCCAGTCGTCCAATTTCGTATTCTGGTGCCCGGAGACGTTCCCGGCGGATATTGCCGTTACGTGGGATTTTTGGCCGGTGCGGGAGCCGGGGCTGTGCATGCTGTTTTTCTCCGCTGCAGGCCGCAACGGAGAAGACTTGTTCGCGCCTCACCTGGCGCCGCGGTCGGGGCCGTATGAGCATTATCACAGCGGGGAGATCAACGCGCTGCACGTATCGTATTTCCGCCGCAGGTACCCGGAGGAGCGTGCTTTTCACACCTGCAACCTACGCAAAAGCTATGGAGCCCACCTCGTATGCCAAGGGGCCGATCCGATTCCCGACGTGTACGATGCAAAAGGCCCTTACCGCCTAGAGCTGACGAAATTCGGTGCGGACATTACTTTTTCCGTGAACGGCTTGACGGTGTTCCGCTGGACGGACGACGGGCAGACGTACGGGCCGCTGCTGGGCGGGGGCAAGCTCGGCTTCCGGCAGATGGCGCCGCTCATTGGAGAATACGCTAACTTGACGGTATACGACTTGCGACAGGCGTAACGCCACATTAGAGAGGGGCAGGAAGATGACGATATACAGCTTCGAAACGGGAATCCCCGACAATATTACTTGCGACGGCCAGTCTCGGCTGGCCATAAGCAATGTACGATATAAGGATGGGAATAACAGCTTGCAGTGGGACTATTCGGCCGAGGGAGCTTATCTCCAAGTAAGCGGGCCCATCGGATACCGGCCGTTTCAGGAAGGCTCGAAAAGTCAGGCACGGGACTCGTTCGCCGTATGGATTTACAATCCGGAGCCGCAGGACGGCAAGCTGCTGTTTCAGTTCGGCCGGGAAGCCGCAGGAAAGACCGTGGTCGACTGCTGGTTCGAGTTCGGGCTGCAGTTTCAAGGCTGGCGGACGGCATGGGTCGCCTACGAAAGAGATATGCAGGGAGCGCCGCATCCAGAGATGAACCGTTTGATCATCAAAGGGCCTCAACACCCGGGAACGGGCCGCGGTACGCTGTTCATCGACCAGCTGCTGCTGTGCACTCCGATCGATCCGCGGTTCCATACGCGCGATTTCCAAGTGCCCTTCGTGAACTTGCGGGCCGACATAGCGGCAAACTCGCATTGGCTCAGCTTGTACGCTTTCGAGCAGCTGGAGCGTCGGCTCCCGGTAGAGCGGGCTATCGCACCGGAGCAAACCCAAAGCCACGAGCGCATGAACGAGCGGTTTGAGCGGTACTTTTTCCGCGCGCGCACCGTTACGGCTGAAGATATGGACAAAATGGAGGCGGCCTTCGCCTCGTACGGCATCGCCCGAAATGGCAGCACTATCGAAGGACGGCCGGTTGAGCTGCCTTTCTTCGATCATTTTCCTCTACAGGATAAGGATCGGCTGAAGGCGCTGGCGAACAGCGTGCAGCTGATCGACTATACGAAGCTGATGATGAATATCGCCTTAAACTACCGTTCCACGGAGCATGACGAGTGGCGTAAGAAGCTGCAGGCGATGTTTATCGGCTTGATCGACCATCTTGACGATCAGGGATGGACCTACGGGAGCTCGCAAGGGACGGTGCACCATTTCGGCTACAGCTTCCGTACGTTTTACCCCGCTGTCTTCCTGATGCGGGATGTGCTAAGACGCGAAGGGCGGCTGGAGCGGACGCAGCGGACGATGTACTGGTTCAGCGGAGCCGGGCGCATCCATACGCCGCTTGAGGAAGTGGAAGGCAACATCGATATTTTCAACACGACGCTGCACGGGATGCTCGCCAGTCTGCTCATCATGGACGAAACGCCGCACAAAGTACGCGAGCTTCAGGCTTTCCGCCTATGGCTGAGCCAGTCGCTGCTCCCGGCACGCGGTCTGCGCGCCGCCTACAAGATCGACGGATCGGCGTACCACCACGTCAACCATTACCCGGCCTATGCGGTCGGGGGCTTTCAGGGCGTTACGCCGGTCATGTACTTCCTGAGCGGCACGCCTTACCGCGTGACGGAGGAGGCGCACCGGACGGCCCGCAAGGCTCTCCTATCCATGCGGCTGTATTCGAACAAATACGAGTGGCTGGTCAGCTTGTCCGCCCGCCATCCTACGGGCAATTGGGCTCTCGACGTCCAGCCGTTCGAGTTTATGGCGCTGGCTGGAAGCCCTGATGGTGCTAGCGAGGTAGACGAAGAGGTGGCAGCAGCCTACTTGCGCCTGCTGCAGCCGGGAGAAACGAGCGAATCGGCCGAACGGTTCGCTGCGATGGGCATTCGGCCGGAGCAGGACCCGAACGGACACTGGACGATGAATTATGCGGCGCTCGCCATGCACCGCAGAGCTTCGTGGCTGGTGGGAGTACGTGGACACAGCCGCTACTTGTGGGCGAACGAGACCTACGTAAGCGCCAATTTGTACGGAAGATACATCTCGCACGGCCATCTGCAAATTATGGCCAAGGGCGACCCGATCAACAACGCCGACAGCGGATATTCGCACGACGGCTGGGACTGGAACCGCTGGCCCGGCACTACGACGGTCCATAAGCCGATTGCGGAGCTGCGCTCCAACGTCCGCAACGTAGATACGTTCAGCGGCTTCGAGGAAATGCTGCTGTCCGATGAAACGTACGCAGGCGGGCTCCATCTCGAGGGGAGCAACGGCATGTTCGCGATGAAGCTGCATGAGCATCCGAAGTACGAGGGATCGCATAGAGCGAGAAAATCGTTCTTTTTCTTCGAGGACCGAATCATTTGTCTCGGTACGGACATTGAGAACGATAATGACCGGTATGCTACCGAAACGACGCTGTTCCAAAACCATGTAGCCAGCTCGAGCGAGCGCGTATGGCTGAACGGAACCGGCTTTGACGGCGGCTCTCGAAAAATGGAATTAGACAATGATGCATGGATATTGGATAATAAGGACAACGGATTTTACGTTCCGGCCGGACAATCGATATCATTAACCAAGCTGCTGCAATCTTCGAAGCATCAGGCGACCGATGCGGATACCGAAGGATTCTTCGCTTCCGCGTGGCTGGAGCATGGGACGGCGCCGAAGAATGCCGGTTACGAATATGCGATGGTGGTGCAGACCGATCGCGATGCCATTCAAAGCTTCTGCGAAGCGATGCAATCCGCGGAGACGGCGCCTTATACGGTGCTGCGCAAGGACCGTACCGCGCATATCGTCCGTGACCGCGCCAGCCGAACAACCTCCTACGCGCTGTTCGAAGCGAATGAAAGCGTCAACAGCGGCCATGTCGCTGCCGTCGATACCCCTTCCATGATCATGGTCCGGGAAGAAGGGGACGACCTTATAATCAGCGCCGTCGATCCCGATCTGCGTCTATACTCGGGAATCGAGGCCGACCAATATGACGAGCAGGGCCAATTGCGCGAAGTCAGCCTATATTCCCGTAAGTGGGTTCATGCCGAGAGCGAGCCGCACACGCTGCGGATTACGCTGAACGGGAGCTGGACCGTTACGGAGACCGCTGCCGAGGGCATCCGCGCGGTTATCGGCGGGGATGGGCGCACCGTCATCGAGCTGACGTGCAAGGATGCGATGCCGCTGCAGTGGAAGCTCACGAAACGAAACGATTAACCGGGAACACGTCGACAATGAACATTTGAGGGGGAGGAGTACTGGGATGAAATCTGCGATTAATCGGCTGCCGGTCTTTTATCGATATCTTTTGTCCTTTATTGTGCTTCTCCTGCTTCCGCTTCTCTTTCTTGGAACGACAGGATATTTGCGGCTCGCCGATATTGTTGGCAACGAGGTCGAGCGCAACAACCAGGCGATGCTGGACAAGATGCAGGACGAGGTAGACCAGAAGCTGATCCAGATGAACAAAATCGCGGGGCAGATTACGCAGACGCCCGAGTTGTCGCCTTATGTGCTGACGCACGATCCGCTTAGCATGTACGAGGGAAGAAAAGTGCTGGAAGGCAAGGTCGTGGACGACAGCATCCGCGAGGTGCTGCTGCATATCCGCGGCTCGGACTATTTGTATTCCTCGCTTAGCGTATACAAAGTAAAGGACTTTGTAACCGATTTCTATCATTATGCCGACTGGTCGGAGAAGCAGTTCCCCGAGGATTTGAACAGCTTAACCGCACCGGTGCTGCGGCCGGCGGAGGACGTCAAGATTGATGGTCTTCCCGTTCAGCGGCTCGTTACGTACGTGGTGCCGATTCCGATTAACAGCCAGCGTCCGTATGGGACGGTGCTGTTCATTATGAAAGAGGATATGATGCTGAGGGGGCTGAGTCCCCAGAAGACGCTTCCCCAAGGGAATGCGGTCGTATTCGATCAGCAGGGACGGGTGCTGTCGGCATACAAGCAGGAGCCTTACTTGAGCGACCCTAATTTTTACCGGCAGCTTACGGGAAACACAGGCGATATAAAGCTGGATATTCAGGATAAGACGTATGCCGTCACCTACCAGAAATCGCCCAAAAGCGGCTTGACTTACGTCATGCTGCTGCCGCAAACATCGGTTGTTGCGCCCGTAAACCGCGTTATTTTCGAATGGATCAACAGCTTGCTGGTCATTTTTATCGTGGGCTGCTTATTCGTTTATTTCATCATGCTCTTCAACTACAAGCCGGTTCAACGGCTGGCGGCATTGGTGGAAGCGGTCCGCGGCCAGTCGATCCGCAGGGCGAACGAGTTCGATGCCATCGGCAGCGTCATTCACGATATGGTCGATTCCAACCGGATGCTCGGCCGGAAGCTCGAGGAGAACCGTTCGGCGATCAAGGAGCATCTGCTGGTCGGCCTGCTGAAAGGCGAAATGAAAACGCTGCAGGAGGTCAACGAGCGGGGGGAAGAGGTCGGGATCGTGTTCCCGTTCGCTCAGACTGCCGTGCTGCTGTTGGAGTTTCCGGCATCGCTCATTCCCTACAAGGACAACATCATCGGCGAAGTGGAGCGGCAGTTTGACAGTGATTGCATCGGCTATTGCAAGGAAAGTCTGGAGCCGCAGCGGGCGATGTTCATCATGTCGGTGTACAGCTCCACGGACGATTGGAAGCAGTGGCTGGAAAAGCTTCGCGAGCATTTGAGCGCCGTCTTCGAGGCGCCGATCACAATGGGAGCCGGCAATTTGTATGCGGAGCTTGCCCAGGTAGGGCGCTCTTATTTGGAAGCGTCTACGGCTATCGATTACAAGCTGATCCGGGGCAACCAGCGGACGATTTTCTTCGATGAGCTGATGGCTCACGATCATGAGGATGTGTTCAATCCGAGACGGGTGCTCGAGGAGATCGATATGGTGCTGCAGCACGGCAACCCGGACCGGATCGCCGATGCCGTCAATCAAATCGCCGTACGCATGAAGCAAAGCGGGTTGACGCTGTTCATCGCGAGAGAGCTGTGCTACGACATCATTCGCAAGTTTATCGCCTATATCGAGAAAAAACAGCCGGGCAGCTCGAATGGCAGCTTTCCGGACGTCATGACGCTGACCGATTTCACGACGCTCGACGAAATCGCCGACCTGTTCACCACCGCCTGCGCAACGCTGTGCGATTCGCTGAAGGAGCGCAAGCCGGCCTCGTCTACGGCGCTGATCGAGCAGATCACGCAATATATACTGCACCATTACAGCGAGTCCGACTTCTCCGTGCAAAAGATTGCGGATCATTTCTCGCTCTCGCTGTCTTACTTAAGCCGGTATTTCAAGGAACAGACCGGACGTACCGTCATGGACTACCTGAACGAGATCCGGATCGATCAGGCCAAACTGCTGCTGCGGACCAACGATAACTCGGTGAAGGATATCGTTCAACAGGTAGGCTATTACGATGTATCCAGCTTTATCCGCAAGTTCAAGCAGTCCGTCGGCGTGACGCCGGGAGAATACCGTAAGCAACAGCGCGCATAGCCTGGAGCTGCTTTGCAGCCTTTATCCTTTGAGCCAGTCTACCTGCCTTGTATACGGGAGTCTCTGCCATCTCTTTCTTCAAGTAAAGCAGTCCGCAGTCCATGTTCGTTATCTACGCCCTGCATGTCCCGGAGTCCGCTTCCCAAAGCGGCTTCCGCGGCGCAGGGCTTTTTGCCTACGCGCAAGCTTACGTACGGCATAGCTCGAATCCGCACGAAGTACGGCCTGTGCGACACCTATTTATTCCGCCGTTTGTGCGGATCTCCGTAATTCATTTGCTCTTGTTTTGGCGAGCGCACTGTATTTCCTTACTCAACGATCTCATCAATCGATCTGCCCCTGCCGCAGGCAAAACCGGCATATCTCCGGTCAATTTTCACCGATTCTCCTGTAAAAACACCGCATATCAATTTTCGCATAGTTCATGGCGAATCTCGCTTATATACATCGGCGAACTGTCCGTTGTTTAATTAAGTCACACGAGGGTTAAGCGGTTTCACCGGTTTCGCCGAAAGGGCAAGTCCAAATCGGGTTTTACCATGTCACCCCACCAAAATAGCAAGATCCAACATCCACGCGGAGGTGAACGTCATTCCATGGCACAATCAACCAACACGGCCGGCACCGGACTCATGATGGAAAGAAAGGGACAGAATTCGAAATCGGCATGGGCGAAAAAAATGCAAAGCATTATTCGCAATTACGATTTGTATTTGCTTCTGCTCCCGACGCTGGCTTACTTTATTATTTTTCATTATGTTCCGATGTACGGTCTGCAAATCGCATTCCAAAACTTCAATCCGATCAAAGGCTACAGCGGAAGCCCATGGGTAGGATTCGACAACTTCGAACGGTTCTTCGAATCGTATCAATTCGGCACAATCATTAAGAACACGATCGGAATCAGCGTTTACGAGCTGCTGGTAGCGTTCCCGGCTCCGATTATTTTGGCGCTGATGATCAATCAGCTGACCAGCGAACGATTTAAAAAGTTCGTGCAAACGGTTACGTATGCGCCGCATTTTATTTCTACGGTCGTCGTGGTCGGGATCGTCTCCCTGCTGCTGTCGCCGAAGACAGGCGCCGTCAATACGTTCCTCGGACTGTTCGGCATCAACCCGATCTTCTTTATGGGAGAAGCTTCCTGGTTTAAGACGGTCTTCGTTTTGTCGGGCGTATGGCAGAGCGTCGGTTGGGGGACGATCATCTACCTGGCTGCGTTGACGGCGGTCAATCCGGATCTGCATGAAGCGGCTGTTGTGGACGGCGCATCGAAGCTCCAGCGCGTGCTGAATATCGATATTCCTTCGATTATGCCTACCGTCATTATTATGCTGATCATGAACGTGGGCCATATGATGAGCGTCGGGTTCGAAAAAGTGTACCTGATGCAAAATCAGCTTAACGTCGACGCATCGGAAACGATTCAAACGTACGTCTACAAAGCCGGTCTCGTTCAGGCGCAATACAGCTATGCTGCAGCGATCGGATTGTTCAACACGGTGATTAACTTCATCCTGCTGATCTCGGTCAACAAAATTGCCAAATCGCTTAAGCAGACCAGCTTATGGTAAAGGAGTGACACGATGAAACTGCCAAGAACCAAGGGCGATGTCGCCTTCGATATAACTAACTATACGCTCTTATCCATTTTGCTGCTGCTGGTCATTTATCCGCTGTATTTCGTAGTGACGGCTTCCATCACCGACCCGGATCTCGTCTATTCCGGCAAGCTGCTGTTCTTCCCCGAACAGATTACGCTCGACGGCTATAAAAGATTGCTGTCCGAAGCCTCGATCTGGCTCGGTTTCCGCAACTCGCTGCTGTATACGGTAGTCGGAACGGCTATCAACGTCGTGCTGACAGTATCGGCCGGCTATGCGCTGTCGCGGACCGATTTGGTCGGAAGAAACGTATTTATGTTTCTGCTTGTCTTCACGATGTTTTTCGGCGGCGGTCTGATCCCGACCTACCTGCTGGTCAAAGATTTGGGGCTGCTCAATTCGATTTGGGCGATGGTCATTCCGAATGCCGTTTCCGTCTTTAACGTGATCATTACGCGTACGTTTTTCCAGTCCAATATTCCGGGCGAAGTACTAGAGTCCGCGATGCTGGACGGCTGTACGAACATGAAGTTTTTCTTCAAAATCGCGATTCCGCTCGCTATGCCGATCGTGGCCGTTATGGTGCTCTTTTATGCGGTAGGTCATTGGAACTCGTACTTCCAAGCACTCATTTATTTGAAAAGCAACGATATGCAGCCGCTGCAGGTTATACTGCGCAACATTCTCATCATGAATGAAGGCTCGGACCTTCAGGATATGGTCGACGGCTCACAACAGCAGCAGAAGCGGATGGAGCTGATGAAATACGGTATTATTATCGTATCCAGCTTGCCGGTGCTCGTATTGTATCCGTTCCTGCAGCGTTATTTCGTCAAGGGCGCGCTTGTAGGCTCGTTGAAAGGGTAAAATGCGGTTTTTCCGCCAACCATATAACAGGGAGAAATAGAGAGGGGACAAGTTCTTATGAAAAACAGAAAATGGCCAGTCGCCGCAACGGCATTAACGCTATCGGTAGCTCTCGGATTAACGGGCTGCGGAGGGGACAAAAGTGCGCCAGCCGGCGATGACCAAAAGACGGGGCAGCTGCCGAGCAACATCAACGCGACCGATTTTCCTATCGCCAAGGAGAAGCTGACGCTGAACTTCGCGGGCTTCAAGCCGCCTTCAGGCAAAGACTTGAACGACTACAAGCTGTTCCAGGATATCGAAGCGAAAACGAACATCCACATCAACTGGAACCTGACTCCGGGAAGCAGCTGGCAGGATAAGAAAAACCTGCTGTTCGCCGGCGGCGAGCTGCCTGACGCTTTTTACGGTCACGGTATTTTGAGCGAGGATACGGATATCGTCAAATACGGCTCGCAGGGCATTTTGATCCCGCTTGAAGGGCTTATCGATAAATATGCTCCGAACATCAAGAAGCTGCTCGACGAGAATCCGACGTACCGGAAACAGCTGACGGCTCCGGACGGCCACATTTACTCGCTGCCGACTATTAACGAGGCCTATGCACGGACCAAATCGACGATGTTCATCAACAAAAAGTGGCTCGATCAATTGAACCTGCCTATGCCGACGACAACCGACGAGCTGTATACGACGTTGAAAGCGTTCCGGGATAACGATCTGGGCGGCAACAGCAAAAAGGATCAAATTCCGCTGTCCTTCGTGCAAAATAACGGAAGCAATACCGATATCAACGCGCTGTTCGGAGCCTTCGGCGTGATCGACCGCGACATTCACAAGGTCGGACATAACCATTTGTCCGTGGAAAACAACAAAGTCATTTATACGGCTGTTCAGCCGCAATTTAAAGATGCGATTCAATACGTGAACAAGCTGTTCGCCGAAGGCTTGGCCGACAAGGAGAGCTTCACGCAGGACGCGAAGGTGTTCAATGCGAAGACGAGCAAAGGCATCGTAGGCGTGGCGTTCGACTGGAACCCGACCAACCAGGATTATGTGTCGCTGCCTCCATTGAAAGGGCCAAACGGCCAAAAGCCGGTGTGGGCTGACTATCCGGCGGGCATTTTGCTGAGAGGCTCGTTCTCCATTACCAATGTGAACAAGAACCCTGAAGCTACGATGCGTTGGATCGACTACTCCTTCGATCCGAAAATTTCCCTTCAATTCAGCAGCGGCGTCATCGGAGGCGACAGCCTGAAGGAGCGTCCGGACGGCAAATTCGAAGAAATTCCGCTGCCGGCGAACGCGACGGAGGAGGAATTCAAGAAAGTGCCTCCTACGGCTTACTCGGTATGGGGCTTAGGCAAAGCGGTGCAGGACATGAAGGTCGTTACGTCTACGGGCAAGAGAACGAAGGTGGACGTTGATAACGTGTACGCTCCGTTCCTGGTGAACAACGGCTTCCCTAAAGCGTATTTCACAGCCGAGGAAAATGACCAGATTTCCCGTTACTTGACCGATATCGACGGATATGTGAGCAAAATGTCCGCGAAATGGATGATGTCCGGCGGCATCGATAAGGAATGGGACGATTACGTGAAGAAGCTGAACGAAATGGGCCTCGATAAAATGATGAAAATTTACCAAGGCGTGTACGACCGTTACAACGCTTCGAAATAAGAATAGGATACAAAGCTGCTTCTCCGGTTTTCGGGGAAGCAGTTTTTTTGTCGTATGGTACAATCGCCCCTTTTTGGCAATACTATGGCAATATTTTAGAGACGCGGATTCGGATAATTATAGCTTGAAAAAATGGGTACGGCACGGCTGCCGGAATGGATTGGAAGCCGCGTTGACACGTCGTTGGCGTGTAGGCTAACATGGGAAAATATACAATTTGGGATAAATAGAGGAGGTACTGCCCATGAAGACGGAGCTGCTTACGGAACGCGTCCGGATTACGCAGAAACGGCTGCGCAAAGAGCTGCTGGCAAGCGTCCTCGACGAGTTCGACGGACAGCTGATGGGGCTGCCGGAAGACAAGCGATTGCAAAAGTACGCGAAGATGGCGGGAAGCCCGTTTTCGTTTTTCCGCGGGAGCGCGTATTTGTTTTATTTTGACGTGAGCCGGGAATGGTTTCCTTACCACAGCTCGCCGGAGCGGCCGACGTGGATTCAAGGAGATTTGCACTTCGAGAATTTCAGGGCGTTCCGCAGCGAAGAAGGCCGGATCGTATACGATGTGAACGATTTTGACGAAGGCTATCTAGGCTCCTATTTGTACGACTTGCTTAGGATGTCGGTCAGCGTAGCGATGGTGTGCCGGACCAAGCAGATCGAAGAGGACGGACAGAAGAATGCGATCACTACGTATTTGGAGGCGTACGTGAATCAGATTCGACGGTTTGCGAAGCGCAAGGATGATCCGCGGACGCTCGTCTTCGACAAGGATAGGACTACAGGGCCGATCCGCAAGCTGTTAAAAAAGACGGAGAAGCGGCTGGCATCGCAGTTTCTAGAAGGGGTTACAACGTTGACGCGCTCGGCAAGACGGTTTACGAAATCGGAGGAGATCGTACCGCCTACGAAGGAGGAACGCAGCAAGCTGGAGGAGAGCTGGCCGCAATACTTGGCTTCGCTCGCGGAGAGCACGAAGCGTCCTGACGGGTATTACTCGATCAAGGACGTGGCGGTGAAGCACGGCTCGGGTACCGCGTCCATCGGATTGGACCGTTTTTACGTGCTCATTGAGGGCGAAGGCGGCGAGCACGCGCTGGACGATATTATCATCGAGGTGAAGGAAGTACGGGTCCCGGTACCGGCATACTTTATGCCTTACAACGAATCGTTCTGGACGTATTTTGGCCATCAGGGCAAGCGGGTTATCACCACTCAGCAGTCGATGCATCACGAGGCGGACCCGTATTTAGGCTATTTGACGATGGATGACCGCGATTTTTACGTACGGGAGCGGTCTCCTTACAAGAAGCGGCTGAAAGCGGACAAGCTGACGGGGACGGAAGATCTGCTGCCGGTGCTGGAATGTATGGGACGGATCACGGCGAAGCTTCATGGGAGAGCGGATGCGGATATGGAGCACGGGCTGATGTCCTACCACAGCGAGGATGAGATTCTTCTCGCAATCGGCTCGGATACGGACGCGTTTTGCGATTATATCGCCCATTGGGCTATCTCTTACGCGCATCAGGTGGAGGAGGATTACGCTTTGTTCACGGAATGGCTTGGCGGGAGGAAGGCTCAGGCTCAGACTAGGTAAAAGCAAAAACTTCGGTCTGAAGTTTATTTGCATAGACAACAGAAAAGTCAGTGGCATCCACATGATCGCGGGGTAGCTGGTAGAGACAGTGTTTGCAACAAAAAAAGCCGCAAGAAACGGATCGGGTTCAAATTGCGGCTTTTTGCATATATTAATGCGCTGAATGTACAGTAGTGCTATGGCGGGTTGCCGTTGGTTGAGGCAGTCTGCCGCATTAATGGGCGGCTCCGGCAGCCGCAAGTCCGCTTCGTTTGCGCTGATACACATTGTTGGCGATCAGAGCGGCCATAATCAACAGCGTGCCTCCGATATCGTAAACGGTCATCTTATGACCTTGAAGCGCGGTTATGACAAAGGTTGTGACAGGCACGAAATTAATGAACAGGATGCCGTTGATCGGCGTCAGCAGCTTGATTCCCGCATTCCAGCTGATCAGGGCGAGAAGGCCCGCTACAATAATCATGAAGCTGAGCTCGTAGCCCGCGTTAAATACGGTCTGCAGCGTAGGTGCTTGCAGTACGTTAAACGCCGTAAGGATCAGCACGATAACGGCCGAAGTGGCTGTTCCCAGCACGCATGTAAGCGTGGAGTAGCGCAGAACCGACCAGTCCTTGAACTGGCTGCCGCCGATCGTATAGATGACCCAGCCCAATACGCCGAGAAAAATAAGCAGTACGGGGAACATGCCTCCGCCGGATACCATGAAGGCGCTCAGATCGCCTTTGGTAATCACCATCACGCAGCCAATAAGCGCAACGGCAATGCAGAGAATGGTCGGCGCTTCGGGTTTGCGCTGTTTATAAATCCAGAGCACCAGCACGGAGATGATCGGCATTAACGCTTCGCTGACCGAAGCAAGAATAACGCCCGACGTTCCAAGCTGATTTTGCCCCCAAAACACAAGAAGATTGTATACGGTAAAAGCCATCGTGCCGAAAAACCAGAGCGATTTGGCTTGACCGCCGAAGCTAAGCGCTTGTCTGCCCTCTTTCATCCAGAGCAAAACAAGCAAAATGACAGAAACCGAAGAATAGCGAATTACGGAAAAATAAAAAGGATCCAAATACGTAAAGGCGCTCTCCGCTACAGGAAACATGGCTCCCCACGCTACGCTGGCTAACAAGCACATCAAAACGCCTTTCAAAACACGGTCTTTTTGCACGGTGCCATCCTACCTTCTTCCAGTTGTCGTACGTTCAATTCACACGGGTTCTATCATATTCCGAAATTTATATCATGTAAAATGATTGAAAATGATCATAAACATCAGTAGAATTGATATTATGAAGATGAATTGAGCATAAGGTTTCTATAAATGGATGTGTGCGACTGGGAGGGCAGGCTGCAAGTGGATATTAACGACTTGAAAATATTTCAAACCGTCGCGCAGGAAGGCAGCGTCAGCAAAGCGGCGAGGGAGCTGAGCTACGTGCAGTCCAACGTGACGGGCCGTATTCAGCAGCTGGAGCAGGAGCTCGGGACGACGCTGTTTCACAGGCACCGCAAAGGCGTTGCCTTGAGCGCGGACGGACGCAAGCTGCTGGAATATACGCAAAAAATATTTATGCTGATGGACGAAATGAAGCATGCGTTTCAGGATGAAGAGGATCCTTCCGGCCCCCTGCTTATCGGTACGGTCGAAACGGTGTCGAGCCTGCCGATTCTGCTCGCGGACTATTGCAAGCAATATCCTCGCGTCGATTTGTCGCTCGTTACCGGGGTTACGGAGAAGCTGATGAGCGAGGTGCTGCAGTATCAGCTGGACGGGGCGTTCGTGACCGGCCCGATCCATCATCCCGAGCTGGTGCAGGACCAGCTGGTCGAGGATGAGCTTGTGCTGATCGCGAAGGCGGACGAATCGTTCGCGACGCTGGAGCAGTGCGCGACGAAGCCGCTGCTCGTATTTCGGTCGGGATGCGGCTACCGGGCCCGATTGATCCAATGGCTCGGGCAGCAGGGAGTCGTGCCGGTGAAAATTATGGAGTTCGGGACACTGGAGACGATCCTGGCGATGGTAAGCTCCGGACTCGGCATCTCCCTTGTCCCGAAATCGACGGTATCGCTGCTGGAAGCCGGGGGAGGCGTTCGCTGCTTTACGCTTCCCGACGAATACAGCCGTATTAAGACGGTGTTTATCCGCCGTCACGATTCGCTGAGCAGCGGGACGATGCACCGGTTTCTGGAAAGCGTGCAGTCGTTTGAGTCTAGAAACGGAAGTGTGCAGCTGCAGGTGTAGTCGGATTTGCTGCCAATGGTACGAAAAAAGGGCTGTTCTCTTAAGCGTGTAAGCTTCAAGAGAACAGCCCTTGTCTGTATTTAAAAAGATTAATAATTAAACCCGCTAATCGCGACGACAGCCGGGAGTGGCTTGCCGTTCGACCGATGCGGCCAATGGCTTGTCGGTTGTGCGGAGTCGGCGGTACCGTCTCCGGGGTTCTGTACCGACAAGAACAGCGTCCGCTCATCGGGAACGAAGCTCGCGCCTGTCAGCCGTGCTTCCATCGGTGCGGAGGCGAACTGCATGGCCGGACCGCTCTTGCTTCCCGACGTCTGAAGCAAATATAGTCCGTTGTTTTTGAACGAGGCAACGGACCCTTGGTTCAGCTTGTCGGCTTGGATGTCCGACGAGAGCCACAGATTGCCGTTGCTGTCGAAGTTGATCGCGCCGGGAGCGCTATAGCCGCTCTGCCGGCCGCCGTAGGAGACCGTGTCGAATTCGAACGCGGCTGCAGCGGCATCGCCCTTCGCTTCCTCCAGCCGGGTCAAGTGCCCGTGGATGTTGCCGTGCCGCGAATGGCTTGTATGAGCTATGTATAACGAATGGTCGGCCGGATGCAGCGCGAGGCCGGCAGGGCGATCCGTCGGCGTCGCGCCGAGAAGGATGGCCGCTTCATGCGCATGCGTCAGGACATCGGCCTGCTCCTTGAACATGCCTGTGAGCACCTCTTTTATTTTTTTCAGAGGGCTTGGGATTTGAAAGTCGCTATCCTTCAGCTTTTTCTGCACGGCGTCGATCGTTAGCTCGACCCATTCGCCGGTTTCCAGATTGGCGGCATAGAGAGCGCCGTCCGTCAGCAAGTCGGCATTTCGTTTGCCCGCCGAGGCTGCATACGTCCCTTTGCTGACAAACTTGTAAATGCACCCATGCTGCGACGTTCCGCCCATATAGACAACGACGCGGCCGTCCTTGCTCAGCGTCATCGCGGCGCTGCCATGCTTGAACCGGCCTAGCGCGGTATGCTTGCGCAGCCCGGATTTGGCGTCGAACGGGTCAACTTCGACCGCCCAGCCGTATTGCTCCGAAGGAAGGCCGGCATCGCGACTTGCTTCCGTATGGTCGCCCTCAAACGATAAAACCGTATTCCACAGCGTTCGCGTACCCGATCCTCCAGCTAATAGCCCTTGTACTCTGGACGCGCCATGAACGGCTTTGGAGCCTTTGGCCGGTCCGGTCAGCTCGATAGGATCGTATCCCGTCATCCGTCGGGCATAGATGGAATCCGTATTCATCTTCCAGACTCCCTCTTGATCCCGGTATACTTCGATGACCGAGGCGCCTTGGTTCACTAGAGCCGCTTTGATTTGCTCCGCGCTTGGCTGGCCCTGCGGCTTTTTACCGTGCATCAGCACGGAATGAATGGAGGCATGGCCGACAAAGAGCAGGCCGTTGACGCTGGAGCCTTCTATCGGGAAAAAGCAGGTATACCCGTTGTTGTACCCGAACGTGTCGCCTTTGCTGTTGATTTTATCTCCGTAGGCCGCCAGCACATAGGCTTTGAACCCTTTGGGGAGTACTAGCTCATCGCTGTCGGAAGGCTCGATAGGCTGGAAGGCGTCCGAAATTTTGTTGGTTTGAAACGAAAACAGAGGATCTGCTGCAAGAGCTTTCCCCGGCAAGACTCCGAGACCTGTGGACGTTGCGACAATGGCGGCTGCGCCGGTACCCAAATAGGCGAGGAAGGTACGGCGGGAAATCGGTTTTTTTACACTCATGAAGGGGCTCCTTCTATTCAAGTTTTACTGATAACTCTATTATAAGGCTAACTATTGCGGCGTGAAGGTAGTTTCTAGCGAACGGTATCAATTTTCACAAATTTTTTTTGAAAGAATCATAGTTTTAAAATAGCACAAAATGATATGATGAGAAATAGACAGCCTGCGTCAAAGATGCTGACGGTACCTGGGAGAAAGCCGTTCTTCGCTCTTTGATTTGCCGGGCATATACGGGTACGGAAGAGAGGGTTGTCATGCTTGAAGTCGTGGACGCCATGCCGGAGGACGAGCCTTTTTTGCTGGCGGTGTATGCCGGTGCGAGACAGGAGGAGGTGAGCGGTTGGGGCTGGGATGCCCTGCAGCTGGAAGCTTTTCTACATATGCAGTATCGGTTTCAACAACAATCGTACCGGTCGCGGTATCCGGAAGCCGTGGTGCAGCTGATTGTACAAGACGGGAGGCGGATCGGCAAGCTGCTGGTGGCGCGTGAGCATGATGCTATCGTGCTGGTGGATATTGCGCTGCTGCCTGAACACAGGAATAGGGGCTACGGATCGGCATTCATGCAGTCGCTTCAGAGAGAAGCCGAACAATGCGGCAAGCCGATTATTCTGCATGTCCAGACGGCGAATCGGGCCAAGGAGCTGTATGAACGTTTAGGATTTCAGCAGGTGAGCTTGGATTCCATGTATTGCGAAATGAAATGGGTTCCGGCCTCGACACATTTCTAGTGAAGAAAGGAGGTTATGATGTACTTTGGCAAAAGACAGCTTGGCGGACTTTCAACGGGCGCTGCATAGTTTATTTCAAGTGGAGACCGAAGCAGGAGCCGTCACCATTCAGCTGGTGAAGGTGGAGAATACAACGTCTTCACCGCAAATAGAGCAATTTTCTCTATTGTTTACCGGACCGGCAACCCTGTTCCTGCCGCAGCAGCTATACCGGATGCAGCATGAGGAGTTGGGGGAGCTTGTGCTGTTCATGGTTCCTATTGGCCGGGAAAAGGACGGCTATTTGTATGAGATCGTTTTTAACAGGCTCATTGAAGGATGATAAAACTGGATAGGGAAGAAGGAGATACATGATGGCTGATCCGTTTATAGGTGAAATTCGGATGTTTGGGGGCAATTTCGCACCGTTAGGCTGGTTGAAGTGTGACGGGCAGCTCCTTTCGATCGCCCAGTATAGTACGTTATACACATTAATTGGAACTACGTATGGCGGAGACGGAGTAAATACGTTTGCACTGCCTGATTTGCGGGGACGTCTTCCTATTCATCAGGGTACCGGCGCTGGCGGTACTTACGCCCTTGGACAAGCGGCAGGAACGGAAACCGTGACGCTCACGACACAGCAGATCCCTGCTCACAGTCATACCGTGAGAGCATTTTCCCAGCAGGGAGATACCAACTCGCCTAACAACGCCGTATGGGCGAATTCGACTCTTGACCAGTTTGGAGCGGATACGACGATTCCTGGAACAATGCATCCTGCTGCTGTCGGAATTACCGGGGGAAGTCAGCCTCATGAGAATATGATGCCGTATTTATGTGTCCATTTTATTATAGCTACGGAAGGGATATTTCCGAGTCAAGGTTAGCATGAAATTGCATCTCGAACTCTAAGGGGGACATTTTATGGGAGAGCCGTTTTTAGGTCAAATCACCGTTTTTTCGTTTCCATTTGCACCTAAAGGATGGGCGCAATGTAATGGTCAGATACTGTCCATTGCTCAGAACCAAGCTTTGTTTGCTTTATTAGGTACGAATTATGGAGGGGACGGCGTGACAACGTTTGCGCTTCCGGATTTGCGGGGAAGGGTGCCGCTTCATGTAGGCGAACAATTCACCCATGGTGAAATGGGCGGTGAGGTTGCTCATACGCTGATTCTATCGGAAATGCCGTCGCACACGCATCCCGTATATGGAAGCGACGATAACGCGGCCTCCAAGACGCCGGCGAACAACCTCTGGGCGAAGACGGCCGTAAGCTCTTACAATAACAGCACAGGCGATGTCCTGTTGAGTCAGCAGGCGGTTCGAAATGCTGGAGGAAGCCAGCCGCACAATAATATGCAGCCTTACTTGACTTTGAATATTTGTATTGCACTTCAAGGTATTTTTCCTTCAAGAAACTAGTTAAAGGAGGGGATGAACATGTCGGATCCGTTTCTTGCCGAAATCCGAATGTTTGCTGGCAACTTTGCACCAAAAGGATGGGCACTATGCAATGGCCAGCTGATGCCAATATCCCAAAATACGGCTTTGTTTTCGCTGCTTGGAGTCAATTATGGAGGCGATGGAAAAACAACGTTCGGACTGCCGAATCTTATGGGCAAAGTACCCATGCATCCCGGACAAGGACCGGGTCTTACTCCAAGAGCTTTAGGGGAATCTGGGGGCGATAAGGACGTCACGCTGTTGAATAGCGAGATGCCGTCCCATAATCATCAGGTCAACTACGGTATTCCTTCCGATTCCAATGGGGTCCAAGGGTCGATATGGGCTAATACGCCGGGACGATTAACAGGGCAAGCTTACGGCGCGATGTCGAAACAGGTGGCTATGAGGGCAGACGCGATATTGATTTCTGGTGGGAGTCAGCCGCACAATAATATGCAGCCGTATTTGAAGGTAACGTACATTATTGCTTTGCAGGGGATTTTCCCTCCGAGACCTTAAACCGGGTTTGCGGATTTGACTAATTTGTTTTTGGAAAGAGGGGATGCGTATGGAAGGAGTTTCACGTATAGGGGAGCTCGGCAAGCGTCTTCGGATGCTGGCCGGGAGGCTTGTTGTCCGTGCCGGACTTCTGATGATGGTTGTACTATCATCTTTATTTTTTGCCTCCTATGCTTCGGCTGCGACGATTGAAATAGACAATTTCACCGATGGAACGGGGCAGACGGCGATCTGTGATCCGGCACAGCCCGGCAAATGTACGCTGCGCGCTGCCATTAGCAAGGCGAACACGACTCCCGGTCCTCATACGATTGTGATACCGGACGGAACGGTAGAGCTGGAGCAAGGCGTACTGGAGGTCAAGAACAGCATATCGATCGTTGGGAAAAGCGGCGATCCGGCCAAAGCGATCATACGCAACAAACCGGGAGCTGCCAAGAAAAAAATATTTGATATTAATCCGCTCATGGACAACGCGTATACGATATCACTTGAGTCGGTAACGATCAGCAACGGGGCGGCTACCTATGCAAATGGTGACCAGTATGGCGGCGGAGGTATTTCCGCATTCATAAACACTGCCGGAATGTTTACAATCTCCAACAGCGTTATTACCGGCAACTCAACTACAGGAGACATTTTGTACGGCGGAGGCCTCAACGTAGCAGGGGAAGCAGGCGGTAAGCTGTATATTCGCAACACTGTGATTCAAAACAACCAGGCTGAAAAAAAAGGCGGCGGCATGTTCCTGGAAGGCGATATGGATGTGGAGATTACCCATTCCTCGATCGACGGGAACACGGCACGAAGCGGTCTTGGCGGTGGTTTAGCCATTGAGGGGATGACAAATAATTTAGGGAGTGTACTGATCACAGGCAGCACCTTCTCTAGGAATCGCGCTGACGGTACGGACTCTGCATTCAGTGGAGGCGGCGGGATTCATTTGAACCGAGCGGCCACCCTAACGAATACGACGCTGAGCGGCAATACGTCGGCAGGGAAAGGTGCGGGCCTGCTTGTTTCGAACTATGCAGGGACGACGACTGTCAACCATGCCACGATTTATCAAAATGTCGCTAACGGTGACGGCGGCGGGATTTATTTGGATAAAGGGTCTCCTATTATACACAATTCGATTGTCTCCGGTAACATGAAGGCAGCTGCAGCAAACGATGTAGCGGTCTCCGGCTCGCTCGCGTTTGCTACGCAAAGTACCAATAACTTGTTCGGTAGCGGATCGGGAGGGCTATCGACAGCCGGGGGCAACCTGTTGAATGTGGCGAACCCGGGACTTTTGGGACTTCAAGCCAATGGAGGCTTTGCCGAAACTCACGCGTTGGCACCCGACAGCCCGGCGCGGGATAAGGGCAATAATGCGCAGTCGGATCTGTTCGATCAGCGCGGTTTTCCACGCCAAACGGGCAGCAGCGTTGATATCGGAGCCTATGAGGGGCTGCCGGATCAGTCGATGCAGGGCAATACGACGAAGACAATCGTGTTAGCTGTAGGAGACGAGGCGAAAGTAACGAATGTACAGGCGAGCTCTCCGACTTCCGCGCTGCTTCCGAATGGAAGTATCACCGTTACGGGAACAGGCTCGTCGCGCTCCTTGGCAATTACGCCGGCCTTGAATCAAACTGGAACGGCCGTCATCATGGTGCAGGTCGATAGCGAAACGTCAGGAGTGAAGCGCACGGTAACGAACTCTTTCACGTTAACGGTGACTGCGCCTCCTTTGCCGGATTTGACCATCAGCAAGGTACATACAGGGAACTTTACGCAGGGACAAACCGGCGGCCAATATCGGATTTCGGTCGGCAATATCGGAAGTGTGGCGTCATCGGGCACTGTAACGGTATCAGATGCGGTTCCGCAGGGGTTAACGCTGAAGTCTTTGGTCGGTACCGGTTGGACATGTTCGGTGACGGGTTCGCAATGTACCCGTTCGGATGCTCTGGGAGCTGGTGCGAGCTATCCGGACATTACGGTGACCGTAGACGTAGCGGATAGCGCTCCAGCAAGCTTGACGAATACCGCCACGCTTTCAGGTGGCGGGGATCAGAATACAACGAACAACTCGGCAAGCGATCTCACAACGGTAATCGCAAAGCCAACGGTTACCACGGAGAGTTTGCCGGAAGCAACAGTAAATAAATCGTACCAGTCGGCACCGCTAGAGGTTTCCGGAGGACAATCGCCTTACAGTTGGGCTATGGCAGGAGGGGACCTGCCTACAGGATTAACCCTCAGTGCGTCCAGCGTAGTAAGCGGTACCCCGACTGTGGCAAATACATTTACTTTCACCGTAGAGGTAACGGATGCGAAAGGCGTTAAAGCAACGAAAGGTCTGACGATCAAGGTCAACCCAGAGCTTACAGTAAGTACTGTATCGCTGCCGGATGGAGCGGTGAATGTAGATTACTCACAGCAGCTGGCGGCTGCGGGCGGCAATGGAAGCTATACGTGGGCTGTAACGGTAGGAAGTCTGCCTAACGGGTTAACGTTGGATGCCTCCACTGGGATAATAACGGGCAAACCTACGGCAGCTGGAACGGTTCCTTTCACTGTGGAAGTTACAGACGGAAACAACGTTAAAGCGACTGTACCTCTCACAATGATAGTGAATCCTGAGCTGATCATGAACGCTCCAGCTGTGCTGCCACAAGGTACAGTAGGCGCTGCATATAATGAGCAGACGTTCACTGCTACAGGAGGTAACGGAGCTTATGTATGGTCAGTAGAGGGCAACCTGCCAGCTGGATTAACCTTCGATCCTGCTACGCGGAAGCTTGCCGGAACGCCGACGACTGCAGGAGTAGGCAGATTCACGATCAAAGTCGTTGACGGGAATGGAACGTCCGCTACTAAGGTTTACGACTTGACTGTGAATCCGCAGCTGACGATCGATACCACGTCCTTGAAGCAAGGGACGGTGACGAAGAGCTATAGCGAGACGTTAACAGCAAGCGGCGGAAACGGAACGTATACATGGACAACAGTAGCCGGTAATTTGCCTGATGGCTTGATACTGAATGGAGCTGCAATAACCGGTGTACCTACACAGGCAGGCCCTAAAACGTTCACTCTACAAGTGACTGACGGAAATGGCGTTATGAAAACGGAGGAGTTCACGATCCAGGTGAATCCGGAGTTGGTTATGACGGCGCCAACCTTGCCGCAAGGTACGGTTGGAACCTCCTATACTGATCAAATCTTTACTGCCGCAGGCGGTAACGGAGTGTATACATGGTCGGTCACCGGTAATTTCCCAGCTGGGCTGACATTTGACGCTGCTCAGCGTAAGATTAGCGGAACGCCGACAACAGCCGGAACATTTGACTTTGCTGTAGTAGTGACGGACGGCAACGGGGTCGAAGCGAAGAAAGACTACACGGTGGAGATCAACCTAGCTTTGAGTATAATTACTCAGAGCCTGCCGGAAGGTACGGAGACAACAGGCTATACGAAGCAGGTAATTACAGCCGTTGGCGGCAATGGGGTCTATACTTGGACGCTGGAAGGCAATTTGCCAGCTGGTCTTCAATTCGGTACAGAGTTGGCAGGAGCAACGACGGCGGCTACCATTTCCGGAACGCCGACTGCAGCCGGAACGAACAGCTTTGTTGTTAAAGTGACGGATGGTAATGGCGTATTCAACACGAAACCAATATCGATCATGGTAAATCCAAAGCTTACGATTAGTACCATATCGCTGCCGGATGGAGCTGTGAATGTAGACTATGTGGATAAGCCTTATAGCGCTAGCGGAGGTAACGGAACCTATACTTGGTCTATCATTAGTGGATTGCCTGCTGGACTTACGTTCGATACAGTAGTTCAGAAGATCACTGGAAGACCATCTGCTGAAGGCAACAGTACAGTTCAATTAAGGGTTACCGACGGTAACGGCGTGGCGACAACAGAAAATGTAACGCTAAAGGTAAATCCAGAGCTAGTGATAGGAACGGGTGCATTGCCAGATGGAACGGTATCCGCAGATTATCCGGCACAAATCTACACGGCTACCGGCGGCAGCGGGTCGACATACACCTGGTTTGTAGCCGGCTTGCCTTCTGGATTAACGTTTGACGCTGCATCGCAACAGATTAAAGGCAAACCGGCAACGGAAGGCTCAAGCATTGTTACAGTGCAAGTTACTGATGGTGCAGGGATTACGGTTAAGAAAAATTTCACTCTAAAGATCAATCCGCAGCTGATCATAACAGCACCTGCGTTCCCACAAGGAACGGTAGGGATCTCGTATCCTGATAAAACCTTCACAGCGGCTGGAGGTAACGGGTTGTACACATGGGCTTTCTCAGGTGATTTGCCTGCCGGGCTAACATTTGACATCGTTCAGAGGAAAATTAGCGGGACACCAACAGAAGCGGGAGCATTTGATTTTACTGTAACAGTAACCGACGGTAACGGCGTTTGGGTTACACAATTTATAGAACTGCAGGTTAACGCTGCTCTGGAGATTAAGACAACCACGCTGAAGGATGCAACCGTTGGCATGTCGTACAGTGAAACATTGGTGGCATCAGGCGGCGACGGCAACTACTCATGGACCAAGGTCAGCGACGATCTGCCGGATGGCTTAGTCTTAGCCAAAGTATCGAACAATGTATACGCGATTGCAGGTATACCTACCACAAAAGATGCAAAAACCTTTACGGTTCGAGTAACGGATGGCAATGGAGTTACGAAGGATCAGCAGCTGACGCTGCAAGTCAACTTGCCGGTACTGACATCCATTCAATTCAAGCAGTCGTCCTATAACGTTCAAGCTGGGCAGCAGCAGCCTACTGTGCTGACGGGGAACTACTCCGACAACAGCACAAGCGACATCACGAGCGGTGTGACGTATCAGATAGATGGTGCTATCGCAAGTGTCGACAGTAGTACAGGAACCGTTACAGGCATCAAGCAAGGAACGACCGTGTTGAAGGCAACTTATGGCAGTCAAACTGCGCTTACGACGATTATCGTAGATACCCAGCTGTCCAAGCTTACATTGGATGCACCGTCGTATCAGATCGAACTGGGCCAATCGAAGACAGCGAAAGTGACGGCCGTGTATACTGATGGGGCTCATCAGGATGTTACAGCCAATGCGATCTATGCCATCGACAATCAGGCTATCGCTGAAATCGACTCTCATGGAGTTATCAGAGCGTTGCGTCCAGGAGTGGCTGAACTATCGGCAAGCTATGGCGGCCAAACCGCGACAGCCACTATCATTGTAAATCCTGCGCCGCAAGGTCCGATGACCATGTCGTTCGGCAAAGCAACTTACGATGTCTCGGTAGGCCAATCGCAAGCTACTGTAGTATCGGTTACGTATGATGGACGCACGTATCCGTTAACGAGCGGCGTAGTGTACCATATCGGAGACAGCTCGATAGCGACTGTTGACGCTAACGGTACGGTCTACGGCAAGCAGTCCGGCCAGACGGTACTGACCGCAACATACGGCAGCGTGCAGGGCACACTGCTGGCACATACAGTGGTTCTGGTAGGCAGCGATATTAAGGAAATCCGGTTTAGCCAAGAGCAGTATTCCTCCAGAATCGGTGAACGGACTCAAGCGGTTGTCACTGCGAAGCTGTCGGACAATAGCGCGGTCGATGTAACCGGATTGACAGCATACACAGTGCAGAATCCTTCGATAGCTTCTATCGGCAAGGATGGAGTTATAACCGCTATACAATCAGGGGACACAGTAATTACGGCAACGTACGGGGGCTACTCCACAACAACCAGAGTAGTCGTTTATGGCAGAGGCGGAGGCGGCTCAGGCTCGTCTTCCGGAGGAAGCACACCGACTCCTGATAACGGAGTGTCCGTGCCTATTATCATCGGGGATGGAAAGACCGAGACCGAACGCATATCGGTTGAAGATATTCAAAAAGGCGTCGTCGTCCTGAACACGGCATCCGTTTCAGGAACCGCCGAGCTGTCGGCGGCAACGATTAGCAGCCTGCTCTCGTTGAATCCGGAGCTGCTGGTTGCGTTCCAAACGGCAGCGGGAACGATTGAGGTTCCTCTTGCCACCATGGATCCGCAGACTCTAGCGAAACTCCTCGGTATCCCCGCTGAGGGCTTGAAGGTACAAATCGGCATCCGGGAACCAAACGAAAACGAGCAGCAGCAATTTGCTGCGGCGATGAAAGAAATGGGAAGCACGCAGCTGGCCAAACCGCTTGATTTTTTCATTAATATAGTGGATGGTCAAGGGAAATTGGTCAATACAGACGGCTTTAAAAACTATATCGTAAGAGTACTGCCTCTTACGGCGGCTGCGGATCCGAATACGGCTACGGGAGTATGGTGGGATCCTACGTCTCAACAATTCCGCTTTGTTCCGACTGTGTTCGAGATGCGCGACGGCCAACCGGTTGCGAAGTTGAAACGTCAAGGCTTAAGTTTCTACACCGTCTTGAGCAGCCATATTGCATTCGGCGACATGGCGAGTCATTGGGCCAAGCCAACGGTCGAAACGCTCGCTTCGAAGCTGATTATCCAAGGGCGCTCGAAGGACAGCTTCGAGCCGAACGGCAGCATTACCCGAGCTGAGTGGGCGGCATTGCTGGTCAGAGCGCTGGGGTTGAGCGACGCCAAAGACAAGGCACCGTTCAGCGACATGAACGGGCAGTGGTTCGCCGCGGCGGTGAACACAGCCTACAAGGCGAAGCTGATCGAAGGCTACGATGACGGGACATTCCGTCCGAATCAGACCGTGACCCGAGAGGAGCTCGCCGCGATGGTAATGCGTGCCGTATCGTATGTGGGAGCCAAGCCGAACGACAAGCAAGGGCAAGGCGTATCCTTCACGGACGGAGCCGACATTTCCACTTGGGCAACGGAAGCGGTGAAGCAAGCCGTTCAAGCGGGTATTATTGAAGGAGACAGCCAGGGCCAATTCCGCCCGGCCCAATCCGCATCCCGCGCTGAAGCGGCAACGATGCTGTATCGCTTACTAAAAGCAGTACAATTCATGTAATCTCACGAAGATGGGGCTAGCTCATCGGGACCGAATCCCGAGGCTGGCTCCATTTTTATTTCAAGGACCTTTGAAGGAATCGAATGGAGCGGGAGGAGGTAAAATATAGTAGAGATCAGCTCCAACTTGGCGTAAACAGTAACCGTTTTACCGAGGGGGAGAAAAAAGAGCTCAGCTTGTGAATAAATGTAAAAATTTGTCGTTGAAATCTGTGTTCAACAGCCTTATGCTAGATGCTGTGTGTCTCGGTGTGCTGGTTGCAAAGCTCATTTAAACTATTAGGTGAACCGCATGGCTTGCATGGCTTCCTATGGGGGCCGAGCAGGCTCGCTTTGTTTCCATAAAGTGCCGCCGGTACGCGGTTTGATGATTATAAAGGAGTGTTCTTTTTGGAGCAAGGACAATTAAAAAGAGGCTTAAAAGCCCGCCATATGGCGATGATCGCCCTCGGAGGATCGATCGGAACGGGCTTGTTTCTTGCCAGCGGAGGAGCCATTCATACCGCCGGACCGGGCGGAGCTCTGTTCGCTTATTTGACCATTGGTATAATGGTCTACTTTCTTGTAACGAGCTTGGGCGAGATGGCGACCTACATGCCACTTTCCGGCACATTCAGCACTTATGCTACGAAGTTTGTAGATCCTGCCCTAGGATTCGCCCTCGGCTGGAACTACTGGTATAACTGGGCGATTACGATCGCCGCTGAGCTGTCTGCCGCAACGTTAATTATGAAGTTCTGGTTTCCGGACAGCTCGTCCTTCCTGTGGAGCGCGCTGTTCCTCGCGTTAATGACGGCCTTGAACCTGTTGTCGGTCAAAGGCTACGGGGAGACGGAGTTTTGGTTCGCGCTCATCAAAGTCATCACCGTCATCGTGTTCATCATCATTGGTCTGCTCATGATTGTCGGCATTTGGTCCAGCGATCAGCGGCCTATGGGCTTTAGTAACTGGACCCTTGGCGACGCTCCTTTCCATGGTGGTTTTTTGGCGGCTCTGAGCGTGTTCATGGCGGCGGGCTTCTCCTTCCAGGGAACCGAGCTGGTCGGAGTGGCTGCAGGGGAAAGCGAAAACCCGCGGGAAAACGTTCCGCGCGCCATCCGGACTGTATTTTGGCGCATTTTGCTGTTTTATTTGCTTGCCATCCTGATAATCGGCTTGATTATTCCTTACACGACGGAAAGCTTGTCTAGTGACGAAATCATGATGAGCCCCTTTACCACCGTATTTGAAAAAGCGGGCTTGAGCATGGCCGCGTCGATTATGAACGCTGTAATTTTGACCTCGGTGCTCTCCGCAGGCAACTCGGGGATGTATGCCTCGACGCGGATGCTGTGGGTGCTGGCGCAAGAAGGGAAAGCGCCGCGCTTCTTGTCCAAGCTGAGCAGCTGGGGCGTGCCGGTGTACGCTTTGATCGCAACCGCCGTTTTGGGAATGTTCGCCTTCCTGTCGTCTTTTTACGGCGATGGGGTAGTGTATACTTGGCTTTTGAACGCCTCGGGGATGTCGGGCTTTATTGCCTGGGTCGGCATTGCCATTAGCCATTACCGCTTCCGCAAAGCTTACATCGCTCAAGGGAAGTCTCTGCAGGATCTGCCTTACCGTGCCAAATGGTTCCCGTTCGGACCGATTTTGGCCGGAATTCTCTGCCTTGTTGTTATTGTCGGTCAGTGTATGGGCGCTTTTAAAGACGGAACGATCGATTGGCCGTATTTGTTCGCGTCGTACGTCGGGATTCCGTTATTTTTGGCTCTTTGGCTCGGTTACAAGTGGAAGCATAAAACGAAGGTGCTCCGTTTGGAGGAGTGCGATTTTGATATGAAGTAG
This sequence comes from Paenibacillus sp. H1-7, assembly GCF_022354825.1. Lineage (GTDB taxonomy): Bacteria > Bacillota > Bacilli > Paenibacillales > NBRC-103111 > Paenibacillus_S. The sequence goes on along the minus strand of NZ_CP031168.1, from coordinate 8,006,075 downwards.
CAAAAAATGCTGCTGGAAAGACCGTCAGGGGAAACCTTGGCGGTCTTTTTTTGCCTATATAGAATTTAGAATCGGGGCTCCACGCAAAGTTGTGGGGTTGTTATTCCGAGCAAACCCGTTTCTATCGGTGGCCGTGCGTTGCCAAATTGGTGAGAGGTCACAATTATGTTATATAAAATTACATAAAAATAGTATCCTGCCTCGTTATTTATTATTTTTTACAAAAACTCAGCGATTGTTTGTAAATGAAAACAAAAACCAGCTGTTTTAATGGTAACTATATTTACATAAAAGGTAATTGATAATACCATGGTGTTACACTAATCCATCTCAAAGATTGGAGAAGCGCCCATGCTACAGGCAAGTGAGGCCGACATTTACAGGGCCGTCAAAGACGCCATCATCGAACAAAAGCTTCGTCCCAATATGCAGCTGGTGGAAGATGTGCTAGCGGAATCGTTCGGCGTCAGCCGGACCCCGGTGCGCAATGTGCTGAGGAGGCTTGCAGGCGAAAAGCTGGTGACGGTCATCCCGTATAAAGGGACGTTCGTCTCGTGCCCGACAATCCATGAGGCAAGGGAAGTATTCGAAATGCGAAGGGTGCTGGAAGCCGCCGCGATCAAGAAGGTGTGCGGGACCTTGTCGGAAGCGCAGTTTCAACAGCTCCGTTCCATGCTGGAGGAAGAGCATGAAGCCCATAGACAGGGCGACCCCCTCGGCGCGCTCAGGATTACGGGCGACTTTCATTTGCGGATCGGCGAGCTGGCCGGCAACTATTATTACTACAGGTATTTGGAGGAGCTCATCTCGCTCACCTATGTCATCATAGCGTTTTATGGCTTGAGGAAGCAGGTGTACTGCCACGATCACGGGCAAATATTAGCTGTCATGAAGCAGGGCGATGCATTGGCCGCGGAACGGCTGATGGTCGATCATTTGAAGGAAATCGAGGCGTCGCTGGAATTTGAACAAACGGAGGGATCGGCGAATTCGCTTGCGGATATTTTCAGGTCCTTCGGGTATGCGGGAGCGAGGAAATAAGCCAATAAATAGCTTGGAAACAACGATGGTTGTACCTGCGTGAATCAAGCAAGGTTGTCATGCCGTGGATTGTATACAATCTCGTATCGGATGTGCGGCGGCTCTTGCATACAACGTTAGCGACAATGAGAAACAGAGGAGTGAAGGGGACATGAAGCTGACGGTTCAAAAGGCTGGAAAAAGCTTCGGAGACCGCACCATATTGAAGCAGATCGATTTGACCGTGTATTCCCGGGAATTTATTTGCATTTTGGGACACAGCGGCTGCGGTAAATCTACGCTGCTCAATATGGTGGCGGGTTATCTGCTTCCGGATGAAGGGGAAATTACGGTGGACGGGGAGCGGATTCAAGGTCCTTCCAAATCGAGGGGCATGGTGTTTCAGGATCATGCGCTGTTTCCTTGGTACACGGTTCTGGAGAACATTTCGTTCGGACCTGAGGTGCAGGGCGTGCCCAAAGCGAAGGCCCGCGAGACAGGGCAGGAATTTCTGAGCCTTGTCGGCTTGGACGCTTATGCGCATCATTATCCGGCAGAGCTGTCGGGAGGGATGAAGCAGCGGGTCGGCATCGCGCGGGCGCTCGCCAGCAACCCGGAAATACTGCTTATGGATGAGCCGTTCGGCGCGCTCGATATTTTGACCCGCGATATGATGAGGCGGGAGCTGAGGCGCATTTGCGACAAGCTGAAGCCGACGATTTTGTTCGTGACGCACAGCATCAGCGAAGCGGTATATTTGGCCGATCGCGTCGTCGTCATGAAAGACGGGGAAATAGCGGATATGTTCACGATCGGGATCGAGCATCCGCGGACGTTCGATTCGCCTGGATTCGGAGAAGCGATGCGCAGGATCGAACGAATTTTAATGAAGGACGAAGAGGGGGCGGGTTTCGATGAATGAGGCGCCAGTGACGGCCGCTGCCGACAACAAATTGATCGAGGCGAAGGCTTCAGGCCCGCAAACGGCAGTGCCCGGAAAACGCAAAGGACCCGGCATCCGGGATCAATGGAATGTGCTTCCGTTCCTGGTTTTCTTCATAGGGTGGGAGCTGTTCGCCCGGCTTAACGAAACGATGGCTTGGTTCAATCCGTTGTTTCTGCCCCCGCCGACGCTGGTGCTGGAGGATGCTTGGCTGTTAACGAAGTCGGGACTTGTTACGGAGAGCATCCTCTCGAGCACGATCCGAATAGCGGCCGGCTTCGTCATCGGTTGTCTGTTCGCGGTTATTGCAGGTGTGCTTATGAGCAAATTCCGCGGGGTGGAGCGGTGGATGTCACCGATTTTGAACCTCGTCAGCCCCATCCCGGCCTTGGCTCTGCTCCCGCTCTTCATTATTTGGTTCGGTATCGGCGAGTTTCCGAAAATATTGCTTATCGCTTGGACAACATTCGTCCCCGTCCTTGTCTATACGGTAGACGGATTCAAATCCGTCCCCTCTACGCTGATTCGTTCGGCCCTTAGCCTGGGCGCATCGCAAAGGCAAGTGTTTACCAGAGTGATGATCCCTTCGGCCATTCCGAATTTTATCGTGGGAGCGCGTGTCAGCCTAGGCTTATCCTTCTCGGCACTGATCGTCTCCGAAATGATGGGGGCCAAATCGGGGCTTGGGTATATCATCGTCGATGCAAGGAACTATTTCAAAATTTCCAATATGTTCGTAGCCATTATTTTGATTGGCTTGGAATACAGCTTGTTCTCTTACCTGGTGAAGCTGCTGGAGAGGAGGGTGTTGTCCTGGCGTAAGGGAGGCATGCGGGAAGCGGTTGAGAAGTAGAAGCGAGAGGCCTTGCACTAGAAAAAAGCCATATGCGGAGGGGAACCCAATGATTATTAAAGGAAAAATGATTCGTACGTTAGCTTTCATCGTGACCGTATCCATGATGCTTGCAGCATGTGGCTCCAAGGAAACGGCATCGGGCACCAATTCCCCGGCCGCAACGCCGGCAGCAGCGGCTCCCGGGACGGCTCCGGCCTCGACTACACCGGAGACGAAGGATGTGACGCTGGTCGGGGTGCGCGATGCGCAAATTTCTTCCCAGCAAATTATCGCCGATAAGCTGGGCTACTTCAAGGAAGCCGGCTTGAACGTGACGAGCCAGCTGATCGAAAGCGGTCCGGATATCGGACCGATGGTGGCGGGAGGCAGTGCGCCGGTATCCATTCAGACGAACTTTATGGATATTATTTTGAAATCGTCCAACGTTCCCGTCAAAATTGTCGCTCCTTTGGCGCAAATCGCCGGTACTCAGGCGGTCGTCGGCTCGAAAAAGCTGGAGCTCAAAAGCGCGAAGGACCTGGAAGGCAAGACGATCGGCATTCCGAATGGAGCCGATGTGAAGATTGCGATCGATAACATGGGGAAAGAGCTCGGCGTCGATGTAAGCAAGATCAAATACGTCAATCTGGCGCCAAGCGACGCGGTAGTAGCACTGCAAAAAGGCGACATCGACGCGATGGCGGCCTGGGAGCCGTTCATTACGAAGGCGATTCAAGGCGGCGGCAAGTTCCTATTCAGCGGAACGAAGAGTGAGCTTCCGGATAAAAAAGGCAGCGTCAAATGGATGAGCGTCCATACGACGATGCAGGTGTCCGACGACTATATCAAGAAAAATCCGAACACGATCAAAGCCATTCTCGCTGCACTGAAAAAAGCGACCGATTATATTAATTCGAACCGTGCGGAAGCGATCAAAATTTTGGCTCCGGAGCTGCATTTAAGTGTGGAAGAGCTGACGCAAATTATGGACCGCAATGTATATTCCATGGTTGTGGACGATACGTATGTTAATGGGAGCAACGGTCCGGCCGTCGGCGAATATTTGAAGAGCGTCGGCAATATCAAGACGGTTCCAAAGGCGGATTCTTACCATGATTTGAGCTTGTTAAAAGCAGTGGACGCAGGCTTGATCAAAGTCGATGTGAAGTAACGGTAGGCAACCGTGTGCAGGGCCGATGCAGCTTTGGCTTCGGCTCTGTTTTTTTGTCCAATCGGGGTGGAAAGCGAGGGTACGTCAATGAGGGAAAGAATGGATTGGATAATTCGAGGCGGCTCCGTAGTGCTGCAGGATGAGGTTCGTTTGATGGATATCGGCATCAAGAGCGGGGTGGTTGCTCAGCTCGGGGAGAACCTGAACTGCGAAGCGGAGAGCGAGATCGATGCGGCCGGCAGCGTGGTGATGCCCGGTATGGTCGATGTTCACGTGCATCTGAATGAACCGGGCTTAAGCGACTGGGAGGGCTTCGCTACCGGCTCCGCGGCTCTGGCTGCCGGAGGCTGCACGACCTATATCGACATGCCGCTGAACGGAATCCCCCCAACCGTGACCGTTGCGGCAATGAAGCAGAAGCTGGAGGCGGCCAAGGGCCGGTCGTATGTCGATTATGCGCTGTGGGGCGGGCTCGTGCCCGGCCATCTGGACGATTTGGAGCGGCTGAACGACGCTGGGGTTATTGGCTTCAAGGCGTTCATGTCCTCTCCGGGGGATCCGGGCGAGGAAGCATTCCGCGAGGTGGACGACCTGACGCTGTGGGAGGGCATGAAGCGCATCGCAAGCATGAAGCGCGTGCTGGCGCTGCACGCCGAAAGCGAGCCGCTTGTAGCCCGTCTAAGCCAGGCTAAGCAGGCGGCGGGCGCCGTATCGGCGAAGGATTATTCGGCCTCGCGGCCGATAATGGCAGAGCTGGAGGCTGTGGCGAGGGCGCTTTTTTATGCGGAGCAGACGGGGTGTCCGCTGCATTTTGTCCACATCAGCAGCGCCGAAGCCGTCCGCTTGATAGCTCAAGCGAAGCGGCGCGGCGTCGATGTGACGCTGGAGACGTGCCCGCATTATGTCGCGCTGACGGAGGACGATCTCGAGAGGCTCGGCCCTGTCGCCAAATGCGCTCCCCCGCTGCGCAGCGGGGAGGAGCAGGAGCGGTTATGGCAAGCTCTGCGCGACGGCCATATCGATATGATTTCGTCCGATCACTCGCCATGCCCCGGGGAGCTGAAGCGGTCGGGCAATTTCTTCGAAGCTTGGGGCGGCATCTCCGGCGCTCAAAGCTCGCTGGAGCTTATGATCGGCGAAGGCCACCTGAAGCGGGGCATTCCGCTGCCGGACCTTGCCCGCATGCTGTCGTACGCGCCGGCCCGAAGGTTCGGGCTGCATCCGTACAAAGGCGAGATCCGAATCGGCGCCGACGCCGATCTCGCCATGGTCGGGCTTCGCAGCTCTTATGAGCTGCAGGCGGACCAGTTGCATTACCGGCACAAGCACAGCCCGTATGTCGGGAGGACCTTCGCTTGCAAAGTGCTGGCTACATGGTGCCGGGGGCATCTGGTGTACGAAGAAGCGAGCGGGCTGAGCTCTGCGATGCCGGGCGTGTGGCTGAGCGGCAGCGTGACATGAGGCGGTCTTCGGCGAGTGCAGCGGAGCGCACAGGGGATACAGCCTATTCGGTATGGTTTGCGTGGTTAACCATTAATCAAGTAAGTGAATAAGAAGGCTGGGCGGGATTCTCCTGCCCGGCTTTTTTTTTGTAAGTGTCCGCAGATCGTCGTCGAGTACCGACTACATAGAAGTGCGCACACCAAATTTCCTCATCTGCCTGCCGGTAAGAGGTCACAGATCGCTCGACCTAATCGTCTTAGGGGTAAGCAACCCAATAACCGATGCAAAGGCGGGATATCTATGGCAGGTCAACAGCAAATGAATCGAGAAAGAGCAATCTGGGACGTAGTCATTATCGGCGGAGGCTTGGCCGGCTTAACGGCCTCGGTCTTTTTGGCGAGAGGCGGCAAGTCAGTTCTGGTGCTGGAAAAATCACCGGCAACCGGAGGGCGGGCCATGTCTACGCGCAAAGAAGGGGGCATCTTCAATCTCGGCCCCCACGCGTTGTACAAAAACGGCGCAGGCGCGGCAGTGTGGGATGAGCTCGGCATCCAACCGCACGGGGAGAAGCCGAAAGCGCAAGGTCCGTTAGTATTCGGTAAGGAGCAGGGGAGCGAGAAGGCGGTGCCGATGCTTCAGCTGTTTCTTGGCTCCGCGTTGAGCTGGCCGGAAAAGATGGAGCTATTGCGCTTTTACAGGGGATTGCGCAAAATCGACACGAAGGAGGACGCGCTTCAGCGGACCAGCTTGCAGAGCTACTTGGAAAGCCATATTAAGAGCCCGGTCATTCGGAGTGCGATCGGGGCGCTCGTGCGGGTTTCTTCGTATAGCAATGCGCCGGAGCGGGTTAGCGCCGGAGCGGTGCTCGGGCAGCTGCAGATGGGGCAAGTGCTATATTTGCACGGGGGCTGGCAAAAGCTCGTAGACGAAGTGCAGCAAAAAGCGGAGGAGGCCGGCGTCTCCTTCAGCTGCGGCGCATCGGTACACAAAATCGAAGGGCGCTCCCCCGAGATGTCGGTAACGCTTAAGGATGGGACGGTCTTTGCCGCGCGGACGGTGCTGTCGACGGCAGGTCCTAAAGAAACCGCGGCGATGCTCGGAGGCGGCGTCCTTCCAGAGGAAATCCGCCGATGGGATGATCTGATTCCGGTTCACGCCGCTTGTCTCGACTTGCACTTGTCCGCTATGCCGAATCCGAAGCTGACATTTTCTCTCGGCGTAGACCAGCCTTGGTATTTCTCGAATCATTCGTACGCCGCATCGCTGACGGACGATCCCGGGCATTCGGTAGTACATGTCATGAAATATTTACCCCCTGAATCAATGCAGGATGCTGCCATGGTTAAGCACGAGCTCGAGAGGTTCGTGGATATGATACAGCCGGGCTGGCGCGAGCATGTCGTCAACAGCCGCTTCATGCCGCATCTGACGGTGACCCACGCGCTTGTAACCGCCTCGATGGGCGGGATAAAAGGACGTCCGGCACCTGAGGTCGCTTCATGGCCGGGCCTCTATGTGGCAGGCGATTGGGTCGGGGCGGAAGGAATGCTGCTGGATGCGTCTCTGGCAAGCGCAAGGCAGGCGGCGGCGTGTATAATGGGAAAGAAGCTTCAGCTTGTTAAGGCCGGTATTTTTTAATTTATCTAAAAAGGCAGGGATCAGCTATGGAGCTTGAGCAAGCATACCGCGATTACAAGCCGCTGCTTTTTTCCATTGCGTATAAAATGCTGGGCTCGGTTTCCGACGCCGAAGATATCGTGCAGGATTGCTTTGTCACAGCACGACAAGTGCAATGGGATCATGTCGGCAATGAGAAATCGTACCTGTGCAAAACGGTGACGAACCGCTGTCTCGACCACCTCAAATCGGCGCGAAAGAAGCGTGAGCTCTATATTGGGCCGTGGCTTCCGGAGCCGCTGGTTCAGGATGCATCCGAGGACCCTCAGGAGCATTTGATCCTCGAGGATACGATCACCTACGCTTTTCTCATCATGCTGGAGACGCTGACCCCGCTGGAGCGGGCGGTCTTTGTTTTGCGGGAGTCGTTCGGCTACGAATATGAGGAAATTGCCGGGATGGTGGGCCGAACGGAAGTCGCCTGCCGCAAAATATTCAGCCGCGTGAAGCGAAAGGTGCAGCAGGCAGAGCCTCCTTCCTCGCTGCCGAGTCTGGAAGAGACGGAGCATATCGTCAAACGGTTCATCCACGCTGCGTCAACGGGAAATATGGAGGAGCTGATCGCCATGATGACGGAGGACATCATCCTCGTATCCGACGGAGGAGGTAAAGTGCACGCCGCCGTTCGTCCGATCGTGAGCAGAGCTCATGTCATCGCTTTCCTCAAGGGCGTTGTCTCCAAGCTGTTGCCGGAATCCGTCATTCATACGGCTGTGATCAACGGGCAAGCAGGAATCGTGCTGAGCGGCGGAGATTATCAGAATACGGTATTGAGCTACGAGCTGGATGAGAGCCGGAAGCTCAAGCGCATCTTTGTGGTGTCGAACCCCGACAAGCTCAAGCATGTGGCTCAAGGGCTCCAATAGCCGCTGCCAAGCCCAAAATGTGCATGGACAAATAGAAGCTCGAAGTTTAGTATTAAACTCGGGCTTGTATAATTCATCCAAAAGGCAGGGGAAGAGCCATGACGCAAAGCTGTATTTATTGTGCTCAAGACGAAAGACTGGATAATATTATGATCGAAATCGGCAAGCTTCGCGTGTCGACGCTATACCTGTTCAAGGAGCAGACGTACCGCGGTCGCTGCATCGTAGCTTTGAACGAGCATGAGACGGAGTTTTTCCATTTATCCCAAGAGAAGCAGGATGCCTATATGCGCGATGTCGCTCAAGTGGCGCGTGCGATCGAGCAAGCTTTTTCACCGAATAAAATCAACTACGGCGCCTTCGGGGATACGATGCCGCACGTTCATTTTCACATCGTGCCGAAATACGAGAACGAGTACACCTGGGGCAAAATGTTTGAAATGAACCCTGCGCCTAACAAGCAGCTGTCCGCTTCGGAATATGAAGAGATTATCGGACTTATCAAGCAAAACTTATAAGAAGTAGAAAAGGCACCTGTCGCAGGTGTCTTTTTGCGTGAACGCCAAGTAAGGTAGATTCGGATTCTCATTTGCTATGTATAAAAGAACAAAAGGGCGCCCATTCGGGAGCCCTTTTGCATGTGTTGAAAGAAAGTCATGTACATCGGCATAAGAAACTGACACGGCCTGCTGTCACTCGGTTCGATCAGACGGATTCTGAGTTTTGAATGGCATGCTCCCAGCTCGGGAAGTAGTAAAGCGCATTTTGCAGCAGATCCGGATGCGAATGCTTGATTTTTTTCTTGCTCATCGTTTCTCCGCTTTGTTTAAGCTGTTGGATTTGCGACACGACGTCAACTACACTCATATTGGCTTCCATGACATGCACCCCTTCAATCAAGTTGCTCTCAATTCTGCCCTACTATTTACGATATATACCAATGAGAGACGAAAAAAGAATGACATCATCTGTCACTCCCAAGTTACATTTGCGTAGATTGCACCTCTATGAGCATTTTTGGCTACCCATTCGCAGCAACATATGCTATTATCTTAATGAAATTGATTCTCATTATCGAAAGCTAAGGAAATTGCTACATAAAGGATGGTTTGGATTAGATGATACTTTCAGAATCGGTCAATCCTACTGAAGAAAAAGCGGCTGTTCCTTTTCGTACCCGGCCTTTTGCCGCGTCACTTGTTTTGATCGGCGGGCTAATCGCTTTGCTGGCAGGGCTCGGCCTATCCATATCGCTGGGTGCCGCGGATATTCGCTTGATTACAGTCTGGCAGGCGATTTTCAGCTTTCAGCCGGATGTAACGCAGCATCAAATCATACAAGAGCTTCGGCTGCCGAGAGCGATCGCCGGGGCTATGGTCGGGGCCTGTTTTGCCGTAGCGGGAGCCATCATGCAGGGGATCACCCGCAACCCGCTGGCGGATTCGGGGCTGCTCGGCGTCAATGCCGGAGCCGGTTTTGCGCTGGCGCTCTGCTTTGCGTTCTTTCCAGGAATGCCTTTCATGTACCTCATTATGTACTCGTTCGTTGGAGCTGCGTTGGGAGCCGGAATGGTATACGGTATAGGCTCGATAGCCAAAAACGGACTCACTCCGTTCCGGCTCGCGATGTCAGGCGCGGCGGTCGGAGCGCTGCTGGTTGCCCTGAGCGAAGGACTCCAGCTCTACTTCCGTATCGGGCAGGATATGGCTTTCTGGTATGCCGGAGGGGTAGCTGGAACCAAATGGCTGCAGCTTAAAATCATGTTTCCATGGGTGGCGGCAGCTATGATCGGTGCGATCCTGCTGTCTCGTTCGATTACGGTGCTGAGCCTCGGAGAGGAGCTGGCCGTAGGTCTCGGACAGCGGACGGGGCTCGTGAAGGTGATGGCTTTGATCATTGTGCTTGTGCTGGCTGGAGCGGCGGTGTCCGCCGTAGGCGCCATCGGGTTTATCGGCCTGGTCATTCCGCACGTCGTCCGGGCGCTGGTCGGGGTCGATTACCGCTGGATCATTCCGTGCTCCGCCGTATTGGGGAGCCTGCTTATGGTATTTGCCGATATCGCCGCAAGGATGATACATCCTCCTTATGAAACGCCGGTCGGTGCGCTGATCGCGTTAATAGGCGTGCCCTTCTTCCTGTATTTGGTGCGCAAGGAAAGGAGGGAGCTGTAATGCAAGCATTACGGTCTTCTGTCGGGGAACGCAGGCGAAGCGTGCGCGCGGTCACGGTGTTATCGATCTTTGGCATTTTGTTGTTTCTCATGCTGCTTATCAGCATGAATACGGGCTTTACCAGGCTTGCTCCGATTGATGTGATCAAGACTTTAGTCGGATCGGGTACAGCGAAGCAGGAGTTGATTTTGTTCGAGTTTCGGCTTCCGCGAATCGTCATATCGGTGCTGGTTGGAGCCGGTCTAGCCGTATCCGGTTGCATATTGCAGGGCATTTCACGTAATCCGCTGGCCGATCCGGGCATTTTGGGGATCAACGCCGGGGCGGGGCTCATGGTGGTGCTGTTCATTTCGTTTTATCCGACCAAGGCGGCGGCTCCGGTATTTTTGCTGCCATTTCTCGCTTTGGCCGGAGCGGGCTTGACCGCCGTGCTTATATACAGCTTGGCCTACCGCAGAAATGAAGGACTGTCGCCGACACGGATGGTGCTTACAGGCATTGCCGTAGCGGCAGGCATAAGCGCGGCTATGATTGTGTTGACGCTCCGTCTCGATCCGCAAAGCTATCAATTCGTGCAAGTATGGCTTGCGGGCAGCATCTGGGGCTCGAACTGGAAGTTCGTACTCGCCCTGCTGCCATGGATTATCATTCTGATCCCTTATGTGATGTATAAGGCACGGGTGCTGAATGTGCTCACTTTGGGGGATCAGACCGCCACGGGACTGGGGACGCCGCTTGAAAAAGAACGCCTCGGACTCATAGCGGCAGCTGTCGCTTTGGCCGGGTCGTGTGTTGCCGTCGGCGGCGGAATCGGCTTCGTCGGCTTGATCGGCCCGCATCTTGCTCGGGGGCTGGTGGGACCGAAGCATCAGTACTTGGTCCCGGCATCCGCTTTGGCGGGCGGTCTTCTGCTGATCGTGGCGGACACGATCGGGCGTGTCTTGATTCAGCCGAGCGAAATTCCGGCCGGCATCGTTGTCGCCGTCATCGGCGCGCCGTACTTCCTGTATTTGCTGGCGCGGGCAAAAGCGTAAAGCTCCTCAGCTGCAAAGCAAGCGAGGCTTGCTGCACAGCCTCAGCCTCAGCGTCATGCAGAGGCTGTCTGTCTCGAAAGTTGAATTAGGGAGAGAGTCGATCCAATAAGCAAAGACGTTTCCAAAGCCGCGTAAAAGTAGGGCTGGCTGGAAGCGTCTTTTGCATGTACACGGATACCGAGGGCTTAGTACCTGCAGCATTCAGGTTATTTCAAAATCAATGTACCATCGAATCTCAAATAGTCTTGGAACACTTCTTCATGGTGCTGGGCAAACCGCTCGCTGGATGCTTGCGGCAGGGCATCGATCGTAAAAAAGCGCGCATCCGTGCTCTCATCGGTTTCGGTCTCTAGCCTTCCTGTCCACTCGTCGACCCGGAACAGATACTCCACTACCTGATGCTCATTGCCGAACCTGTCGGTGTAAGACTGCTTGACCGGTGAAGAGTAAATGGCGATCAGCGTTGCCCGCAATACATCCAGACCGGTTTCTTCCTTGACTTCCCGCACCATGCAGTCGTATACGGATTCGTTCAGCTCCATTGCGCCGGCCGGCATCCCCCAATTGCCGTCGCCTCTGCGGCGGATGAACAACGCGCGGCCTTGCGCATCGAGCAGGATAGCCCGGACGGAATGAACAATGAGCTTCCTGGTGCCTACGACTTGACGAAGCTGTCCCAAGTAGGAATCGTGCCAGCTGTGGCTCATATCCCACACCTCTTCTATTTTTATGGATAAATATGGGTCAATTGTATGGGATGAGCAGCAGGAATACCATCATCGATTTGTGATGAAATCGTTCTCAGCTTGAGATGGGAATAGAGTAGCGCCTTCAGTCGAGCCGATTCCCCGCTGTAGCGCGGAAAAAGCGGCTTACGGCGAACGGAACGCGCCGCTGCTGAGCTGTAACGCGGATTATCCGCGCTACAGCAGCCTGTTGCGCCTCCGTCCGAGCCGATTCCCCGCTGTAGCGCGGAAAAAGCGGCTTACGGCGAACGGAACGCGCCGCTGCTGAGCTGTAACGCGGATTTTCCGTGTTCCAGTAGCCTGAACCGCCATCGACCGAGTGCGCCCCGCGCGCCACGTTCCGGTCACGAGGACTTCCGGTATTCCGAGGGGGAAACGCCTTTGAGCTTCTTGAACATTTTGGAGAACAGAAGCTGGTCCTTGTACCCGACGGAGTAGGCGATTTCGCCGATCGACAGCGACGGGTTGTTCATCAGCTCGCACGCTTTGTTCAAGCGAAACTGAATTAAATAATCCTGCGGAGACAGCCCCGTAGCGGCTTTGAACAGCTTGGACAAATACTTGCGCTCCAAGCCGATCCAGTCGGCCATTTCAGCGATGGTTACCGTCTGCGAGTAGTTGATATGCACGAACTCGATCGCTTTTTTGATATACAGGTCCTGGGCGTTCTCGGCTTTGGGCGCACGAATATCGGTGTGAGCCTCCTCGATGAGGACGGACAGAAGCCCGTACAAATGGCTGAGCAGCCGGGTGTCGCTGCTTCCGCTTCTTTGGCAGGCTTCGTAAATTTGATGGAAGCACTGTTCGAGCTCCTCCGGATCGCGGGGGCGAAAAATCGGCCGGTACGCCGACAGGCGGGCACGGGTCAAATACAGCTCCGCATTCAGTCCGTCAAACGCGACCCAGGAGTAAACCCACGGATCTTCGTCGTCCGCGCGGTAATAAGAGACAACATCCGGGCTTAGCAGGAAGCCGTCACCCGGGCCGAGACGGTACGTCTGCTCGCCGACGCGGTAAATGCCTTTGCCGCTGTGGATGTACAGAAATTTATAGTGGTCCTTCAATGCAGGACCCCAGGAATGTCCCGGAGCGCATTGCTCCGAGCCGCAGTAAAAAAGCTTTAATTCTATACAGGGTGTGGCAGGATCCGATGTGAAACGGTAGTCGAATTGAGACATGGCCAACCTCCATAGGTCATAGCTGGTTTATAAACGAGAGACATCATGACATATATATCATACATGCTGACATATGGTTTGGACAAGGAAAACGCTAGAATGAAACCATCGCTTGTATGTAAGAACAACAAAAAGAGATGCCCGAAAGGAGCTCGGCCTGTCACGGGAGTTCCTATGGGACCATTTGAGGAGGATATGAATGAGTTACATTCCAAGCAGTGAACGTTACGCTTCCATGGTGTACAACCGTTGCGGTAAAAGCGGATTAAAGCTTCCGGCGGTATCGCTGGGGCTTTGGCACAATTTCGGCGGCGAGGACGTATACGAGAACGGCCGGGCGATGGTGCGACGCGCGTTTGATCTGGGGATTACGCATTTTGACTTGGCGAACAACTACGGGCCGCCTCCAGGCAGCGCGGAGGAAAACTTCGGCAAAATTTTGAAAGCGGATTTCGCAGGCTACCGCGATGAAATGATCATTGCGACAAAAGCCGGCTTCTACATGTGGCCTGGCCCTTACGGCGACCGCGGCTCGCGTAAATATTTGATCTCCAGTCTGGATCAAAGCTTGAAGCGGATGAACCTGGACTATGTGGATATTTTTTACCACCACCGTCCGGACAACGATACGCCGCTGGAAGAAACAATGGCTGCTCTTGATCAAATCGTGCGTCAAGGCAAGGCGCTCTACGTCGGTATTTCCAACTACAGAGCGGACCGCGCCAAGGAAGCGCTGGCGATTTTGAAAAGCATGGGTACGCCGGTCGTTATCCATCAGCCAAGGTACTCGATGCTCGACCGTTGGGTAGAGGATGGCTTGCTTGATGTGCTGGACGAGGCGGGAGTGGGCAGTATTGCGTATTCTCCGCTGTACAAAGGGATTTTGACCGACCGTTACTTGAACGGCATTCCGGAAGATTCCCGCGCAGCCGGCAAGAGCGTGTTCCTGAAGCCGGAAGAGCTGACGGAAGAAGTGCTCGGCAAAGTGCGCAAGCTCAATGAAATTGCTCAGCAGCGCGGACAAAAGCTGTCCCAAATGGCTGTTGCGTGGGTGCTTCGCGGCGGCCGCGTAACGACGGCTCTGATCGGTGCAAGCAAAGTGAGCCAAATCGAGGATGCGGTAGCGGGACTGAGCAACCTGGAGTTCAGCGAAGAAGAGCTGACGGCAATCGAGAACATTCTCAGAGGCTAAGTCCAATTTGCCGACGAACGACTGGGTTTGCACAGGTTAAATTTAGGAGTGAAACGCACTGGCGTCTGTGATATAATAGCGCAAATGAATAGTGCGCGATGATGAAGAAGAGTAGGCGCTGCTAATGACGGCAGAGAGCGGATGGTTGGTGCGAATCCGTGTCGGCGCAGCGTTGAATGGGCTTCGGAGCTCCGATCTGAAGGCTACGGCCGGTAGGTGAAGCGGATGTCTTACCGTTACAAAAGACAGGGTATCGAGCAAGAGCGCCGTCTTCGGCAGCTGTATCTCTCCGTACCCGTAAAGCGAGTCTGCCGGCAGCGGCGGGCTAATCAAGGTGGTACCGCGAATTCAACTTCGTCCTTATACAGGACGGAGTTTTTTTATTTTTCCCGAAGCTCAGGGGCAGTAAGGCTCTTCTTCAGGTAGTGACAAGTGCTGCCGGCACAGCACAAAGCCCGATCAAGAGCTCATTGAAAGGAGGTGATGGCCATGGATGATGGTTGGTGGTGGCGAACGATCTGCAATTTCATAATCCATATCAGGAGGAATTACGATGACTATGACGATGAAAGAACGTGTACTGACTGGAGACCGCATTACCGGCAAGCTTCACCTTGGCCATTACGTCGGGAGCTTGAAAAATCGGGTGGAGCTGCAGCAGCAGTATGAGACCTTTATAATGCTTGCGGATGTGCAGGCGCTGACAACGCATTTTGACAATCCCCAGCTGATCCGGAATAACTTGCGCAAAGTCGCGCTCGATTATTTGTCCGTCGGCATCGACCCGGCGAAATCGACCCTGTTCGTGCAATCGATGATACCCGAAATTGCCGAGCTGACGGTGTATTTTTCGATGTTCGTTACCGTGAATGCTTTGCGGCACAACCCGACCATCAAGACGGAGGCCAAGGATCGGGGATATACCGATATGTATTACGGTTTTCTCGGTTATCCTGTAAGCCAATCGGCGGATATCGCCTTTTGCAAAGCGACGCTCATTCCAGTCGGGGAGGATCAAGTTCCCCATATCGAGCAGACGAGAAAAATCGTGCGCCGGTTCAATGATTTGTATGCCCCTGTGTTTCCGGAGCCGCAGGCTCTCGTCGGAGAGCGTCTGGAGGGACTCGACGGCAACAGCAAGATGAGCAAGAGCATGGGCAACGCCATTTATCTCGATTCGTCCAAGGAAGAAGTGGCGAACCAGATCAAAAAAGCGAAAACGGACCCGAGCCGTATTCATAAGCACGACCCGGGGCATCCGGAAATTTGCCCAATATACGGTTATCATGCCGCTTTTCTTCCGGAGGGAAGGCAGGAGATCGAGCAGAGCTGCCGCAGCGGTGCCATTGGATGCTCTGACTGCAAGAAGCGGGTAACGGATGCGATGAATACGGTGCTCGAGCCGATTCGGGAGCGCAGACGGCAGTATGAGCAGAAGCCGGCATTTATCGACGAGCTGCTCATGTCCGGTACGGATGCGGCACGCTCCATAGCCCAAGAGACGATGCTGGAAGTGCGGGAAGCTATGAGTATTGATTATTTCGGTAAAAGCGGCAGACGGGGTTAAGTATAAAAAAGAGCGCCGGACGGCGGGTACGATAAGTACCTCCGTTCCGGCGCATTTCATTAGGAAACGTGTATGATTTTATTTTTGTGCAGGCACGAGTTTTGCCGCTTCCACGGTTTGTAGATTGTGCAGTTGTACCGGTACCGCTGCAGCATCATCCAATTTGCCTTCTTTTATTTCCATTGGCTTCACCAAGATGACCTCGCCGTCCGCTTGTTCCAATTGCGCAGCCGCAGTCGATGTTGCCGGCAACGCTTTGATCCACATTTTGACCGCTTGTGTAGAAACAGAATCCCCACCCGCTTCAGTCAATGGAATAAGCTGCACCGGTGCTGTTTGCGATGCATCCACTTGAATGGCTTGTGCGGAGGGTGTCAATGTTTTCAATTCCACTGGATGAGCTTGATCCGCTCCTGCTCCTGCCGATCCGATTCCTGTCAAAAGACTTCCTGCCAATACGGTTGCTGCGATAATATTCATGTTTCTCCATCTCCTTTTAGGTTGTTGTGTCTTACAAGATTTATTGTACAGGTCATCTCCGGCAAAACTTTGGACCAAATGTGGAAAAACGATGGGACGGGATAGGGAAGCACAGTACCGCGGCAACTTACGGTTACCAGTGCGAAGCGGGGTTCTATGAGGCATAGAGAGTGTCTGCAAGAGGAACAAAGGCATAAAAAAACAACCTGCATGGGATGCAGGCTGTCCATAATGTGCGCCCGGCAAGGGCGTTTAACTAGACTAATAGATTTGCGTAATAGTATAATCGGCGGCTTGCTTGATCATCGGAGTATCTTGTCCATTTTGAACGCGCGCAGCGTCATACGTTGTGTCGATGGTGACCCATTGATCAATGTCTTTCAAATACACTTGGTTCCACGCATGAAACGTAGCCGGGGCCGAAGCTTCGTAACCCATTGCGAGCCGGGTCGGAATGTTTAGACTGCGGGCCATTGCGGCAAATAGCGCAGCGTAATCATAGCAAATCCCTTTGGAAGTATCGTAAACGGCATCCAGATCAGGGGTGTAGCCGGAATCGAGCGATTGTGCCTTAGCGTAGTCATATTGAATGCTGCGAACGATGTAGGAGTAAATGGCGGCTGTTTTTTCTCTATCCGACATCGCGTCACTCGTCAGCCGCTTGGCCTCTGCGACGGCTTTCGTATTGTTATTCCAATCGATCATCGGGATCGACTGTAAGAATACGGCGTTCTCGTCGTCCATCTTCAGCTCGATGCTTTCTTGCGAGACGACTTTATATTTATTTTCACTTAGGAATTGGGCGATGGTGATGCTGTACGTTCCATTGCCTTGCTGCAATGGATATTGGGCCCCGTTCGTCAGATAATAATCGTATTTGTTATTGTCCTTCGATATGCGCACGATCGCTTTCGTATCGTTGAGGTCGGAACCGGCAACCGTGATGATGCCTTTATCCAAAGCGCTGCGGTCTATGATGTAGGGTGCAGCCGCCTCTATACCTTTTGGCGATCCTATCAGAAGAGCGGCTAGCAAAGTCATCGTAAAGAGTTTTTTGAACATAAAAAAAAGCTCTCCTTTCGGTAACTGGCTGCCATTTTAGTCCGTTCGGACTAAGGAAGGCCCTGTAGCTTTGCGTCCCCGGCTTTCGCAGGGTTTGCCTTTATCGGTTGAAAGCGCCGAAAATTATTTATAGTTCTATCATACCATATGACTGTCGAACTTTGTACAGTTTCTTTCCAATTATTACTTTTCTACCAATCTCCCCTTAACGATGATACGATGGGTCCCAGTATCGATAGGATGGCACGTAATCAATGTAATGTCCCGATCCTTGCCGTTGCCCTTCAATACCCAGACATCCTCCGGAAGCACATACAGCTTCTCGTATACTTCATAACGGTACTGCTGTTGTCCCGTGTCTACTTCGATGACGTCACCTTGCTCTACTTCATCCAGCCTGTTGAAGTTCTTCCCGTAGGTCAAGCTTCTATGACCCGCAATGGCGTAGTTTCCTACAGCGCCCGGTTGGCCTGTACCCGCAATGCTCGCAACGGAAAGCTTAAGATTGGCTGTGGTTGCATCGGTGATGATCGGCAGCTTCAGCTTAATCTTATCGATGCTCAGCACTCCCTCGAGCTTTTTATTGCGAAGAGGGTCAGGCGCCGACGTCGGCTCGGGCGTCAATGGCTGCTGTTGTTGTTCTTCCGGCGGAACTTCCGCTGAGGGAGGCGCAGTAATAGCCGATATCGGGACAGGGGTAACGGTTTGCCGGGTATCCGGCGACCCAGGCCCTTGATCGATACGCTTCATGGTTTCCGTCCATTGCCTCATAAGCTGTTCCTGCCGGTAGCTTTCATAGCGGTCATTGAGCGTTGGATAGAGAAAAATAAGCATCCCCAGCAAAATACAAAGCGACGGTAACATTCTTTTGATCATCAGAATGACCTAACCTACGAGTTTTTCAGCCATTTGCGGCGCAGCATGAAGCCCAGAAGGATCAAGGCGATACCGGCAGCTTGTACATAAACAGGGCTGGACTGTCCCGTTTTGGGAAGCGTCGCTGCAGGTGCTCCAGTGTCCGGCTGCGGACTGCCAAGCGGCACTTCCTGAGGCTCAACATCCACGATGATCTCCGGATGATTGGTCTCGGGCTGACCCGGCTGGGCCGTGTCTTGTCCGTTCTCCGGCTTCACGACAGGCGGAGGACCTAGCGGGACCTTGATGTCGCCGTCAATTATGGTTTCTTTCTCCTGCTGCTTCGGATCGGTTGGCGGAACGGCTCCAGGCGTTGGCACCGGTACCGGCGTTGACGGTGAATCCGGTGAATCGGATGATCCCGATGAATCGGTTGAACCCGGGTTGGAAGTGTCCGGGAGCTTCAAGTTGGTTACGGTCAACTTGCTGCCGTTCGCTGTCTGAATGATGACCGGATATTCTTTGGAATCGAGTACGTAGCCAGTTGGAGCCATCGTTTCCTTCACAACGTAGTCGCCTGCCGGCAGCTTGTCGAAGACAGCGGTTCCGGTGGCGTCCGTCGTTGCCGCGCCGATTCGATTCAGCTCGGAATCCTGCTTCCGGAACAGCTCGAAGACAGCTCCGCTAAGTACCAGCTCGCTTTGGGCCGAATCGACTTTGCGGATCGTCAGGGAGCCTTCCGTGACCGGCGGCTTAGGTGTGTCGGTTTTCGTATTGGCAACGGTTAGCTGAATGTTGCCCGTGCTCTGAATAGTGACCGGATACTCTTTGGAATCGAGCACGTAGCCGGCCGGAGCCGCCGTTTCCTTCACAACGTAATCGCCAACCGCCAACTTGCTGAAGGTGGCGGTTCCGCCGGCGTCCGTCGTTGCCGTACCGATCCGAGTCAATCCGGAATCCTGCTTCCGGAACAGCTCGAAGACAGCTCCGCTGAGCAGCAGCTCGCTTTGGGCCGAATCGATTTTGCGGATGGTCAGAGAGCTTTCATTGACCGGCGGCTTAGGGTTGGAAGACTTCGTGTTGGACACCGTTATCTGGAATCCGCTCGCGGTTTGAATCGGCACGGAGTATTCTTTGGAATCGAGAATATAGCCTTCAGGAGCGGCGACTTCTTTCACGACGTAATCTCCTGCAAGCAATTTCTTGAATTCGGCTGTACCGCTTGCATCGGTTGTCAAAGTGCTGATAAGCAGCTTCTCCGAGCCGGATTTCCGGTAAAGCTCGAAGGTTGCGCCGCCAAGCCGAACCGTATGGTCAGACCCGTCCACTTTGGTGACCGTGAGCGAGCCTCGGATCCCGCTGATCGTACCGGAGCCGCTGCTGACTCCTACTATGATCGTGTTGGTTGTATCTTTGGTTACCGTAATTTCATTATTGCCCGAGAATGCAATTTGGTTGGATACGGCATCTTTGTCGTTGGCGACAATGAGAGACTGATATTCCAAAATGGCCGATGTGGAAAGAACCTTCAGAAAGCTTAGCTCGAACGATTGCTTGCCGTCGCTATCCGTCCGAAAATCCAGGGAGTAATCCGTTCCCTTGATCAGCTCCGCACCCTTGGTCACCGTTCCTCCTGCATTAACTACGGTCGTGTAGAGCTTGAACGTATCGGGCAGCAGCAGCTGGTTATCGGATGGTGTGTCGATCAGCTTGGCATCGGCTACCGTGGATTGTCCTCGGTTGATAGCGACGGTCCAGGCGATTTTATTGCCGGTTTGCTGGCCGCTCTTGTTCACGTATTCGCCGCCGTTGGGAATAGGGACGGAAGCCGTCAGCGGCTTCGAAACCGCCGTCGCTCCATCGAAGACAGCAGCGGTGTTGTTAACCTTATTGCCGATAAGCTTCCCATCAAGACTTGTTGTGAAAACAACGGTATAAGGAGCGGATATAGGCTTCAAAAAAGTTACAACCAGCTTATTGTTCTCGTTGACGGCGTAGCTGTAATAGGTGCTGTCGACTACAGACCCTAGTGACGGGCTGCCGTTGGCAGGGATGGTCATGTTGTACACGGCAAGCGAGTTGTCGACGAGCTTCTGACCCGACTCCAGCGTATCGTCAACGATCGCTTCGGCAAGCGGTTTGCCGTTATAATTCACGCCGATCGTCCATGTAATCTGCTTGGAGGAGGCGTTATAGACGCCGTTCTTGAAGCCATTGTTCTTCACCTCGACTCTTGGATCGAACGCTGCGGAAACCGTCTTCGCCTGCGGCTTGGATGCACTGTCCGTCCAAGCGACGGAGGCATGGTTAGGGAAATTCGTCCCGCTTCCAACGAGCCAATCCAAATGGAATTCCGTTTGGAAGGTGATGGTTACCGAGCTGTTCAGCGCCTTGTTGAAGCTCACCTTGAAGCCTTGATCGGCCGGTATGGCAGGATCCACCGTGTAATCGGATGCCGGCATTGGGTTGCTGCCTTCCTTCACAACCAATGACCCCGGTACAAGACGAAGCCCTTTGTTAGGGAACGTATCGGTAACGACCACGTCACTCATCGGCTGGTTGTCGCGGTTAATGGCGATGGTCCAGTCTACCGTCTTGGCGGCATAGTTTACCGCTCCAGCACTTTTACCGATAACGACTTGAATCATGGGGCGCGTTGCCGTTTTGTTGTCCCCGCTGCCGGAAGTAACCTTGTTCGTCACCACAGAGTTGTCAAGCACGCGGTCGATGGCCTTAGTCTGATACTTGATCAGGTAAGCGGACGAGATGCTGCTGTGGAATTGCAGCTTAAATCCGGCGGTTCCCGTGCCTGTCGCCGGACTTACCGTATACTGGGATGCAGCCAGCTCGGCGCCGACGGTTTGGGATCCGTTCGAGCCGATCGTCACCGGATACACATGGATGGAATGATCGACCAATTTTTGAGTATCGTTGAATAAGTCCGTTACATAAGCGTTAGCTTGAACAATCGTTTTTTCGTTGTAATTGTATTTGATTTCCCAGTCAATCGTTTGAGTGAAGCTATCGTATTTCGTTGACGACTTGTCCAATGCGGCGCCTCGCTGCACCTTAACGGAGGCTGTTGCGCTGACCGGCTGCCTGTCGCTTCCTTGAAGCGTTGCCGTGTTCTCAAAGATCGGCTTGTCCTCATCTGCAATCGGCGTTTCGTACTGGATGCGGTACGCCGAGCGGATAGGGCTGTCGGTAAAGCTGACGGTAAGCAGATTGCCGGCCGTACTGACACTGTATTTGCCGGCAGCAAGCGGGGCGCCTGGAGCTGCAATTCCATCCAGATTCATATTGAGCTCGTATACAGCCACGGTAACAGGTGATCCGAGCCCCGCTGGAATCGGGTCGG
Source organism: Paenibacillus sp. H1-7 (assembly GCF_022354825.1). Classification (GTDB taxonomy): domain Bacteria; phylum Bacillota; class Bacilli; order Paenibacillales; family NBRC-103111; genus Paenibacillus_S. The sequence continues at coordinate 7,984,477 of NZ_CP031168.1, read as the reverse complement.
TGACGACCGCATTTTGGATGACGGACAGGTCCTTGTTCACGTCGACTTCCCAATCGATGCTTTTTGCGTTATAGCCTTTCGGCACACCGCTTTTCGCAATGGCGGAAGTCACATTCGGCCTAAAATGGAGCGTAAACACCTGCTCCCCGCTTGAAACGGGAATTTTAATAATCTGCGTCGTGCTACCATGGATGACCTGGGTATCGAACTCGGTCAGGAACGTTAAGGTTCCTTGCACATCGACCAAATGCTCGATCGTTTGCAAGGTCATGACTACCTCGTGGCGGTCTTTATTCAGCTTGAATTTCCCTATGGCTTCACCGCTGCCGGACAGAAGCGGCTGCTCGGGAATATCATTGTAAAATTTGAATTGCTCCGGCACCTTGAACGTGAACGTGTCCCCGTTCTTGTAAGGGTGGCCGTTGGGCAGAGACCAGGTATAGTCCAGCTGGACTTTAGCGCCTTGCTCGTATACCGTCTCCGTTACCACTTGACCGGATTTGTCGTACACCGTCATCGTTACGCTGTTAATAATGCTGCCGGGTATCGCAGCGGCGTTTGCCTGTGGCGAAAGGCCGACTGCATACATCACCTGTACCATGAGCATAAGAGAAGCGAGCAGTGTACTTATCTTCTTTACCATGACTTCTATGGCACCTCCGTTTTTTGTCCTGTCGTTATTCCCAAAACCCTATTGCCTGGCCTTGCCCAGGCTTGCAGCCTCGGATGCACGCAGATTCATCGATACCTCCTTTCCCTGTAATCGCACTTCATCTAATGCAGAGTTGATTTATATGTAAAGAGTGTGAAGTGTCTTGTGCAAGGTTCGGCACGGCAAGCAGCTGTGCCGGAACAATATGATGGCGCTTTCCGCTTGGCGGCAATAGGTCGCAGTGCGCGGATGCAGCATACTCGCTGACTGAAAATTCATGGGGCGGATTCCCGGCTGCAAACGATGCTGCCATTACCTCCTTGAACCGTTCAGGAGAGATGCCCAAAGCATGAATGATGCGTTCGCAATCCAAAGCTTGTCTCATAGTAAAGCCTCCTCTGGAAAAATAAAAACCACCCTTCATCGAAGAAAGGTGGTCCGGTTGCACTACTAGCTCCATCGAATCCAAGTGCCCAGATACAGATTCGATCTCGTCGCTTACCCAATAAATATATTAGCATAGGGCTGCGCGCATTTCTGTGTGATAATCCACTGCCTATATGTGTAATATGCCACAAAATAAAATATTTGCCAATTAAAAATGTCCGTTAAAGTGCCATCTGGCGATCTGTAAACCCTACGCCAACCACGTCCTCCGCATTGCAAAAAATGAGAAACGCCTGCGGATCGATCGACTGAACGAGCAGCTTGAGCTTGTGGACGTCTCCGGCACCAAGCACGGTCATCATAATAACGCGTTTATCGTCCGTATAGCCGCCGGTTCCCGACAGCTTGGTCAATCCGCGGTCCAGATCATGGAGCACGGTTCTCGCGATCGATTGCTCGTACATAGCGGAGGAAATAATGTAAGCGACCTTGGATTCGCGATGCAGCTTGAGCGTCACATCGATGGTTTTGCGGGTGAGGAATACGCAAATAAGGGCGTACAGCGCTTTTTCCGGGGCATACATGATGCCCGCCGCAATCACGACGATCGAATCCATCACCATCAGCGATTTGCTATGCTTGACGCCCCTCCACCGGTAGATGATCTGGGCGATCAGCGTGAAGCCGCCTGTGTTACCTTGAGCACGGATGACGAGTCCGAGACCGATTCCGGTCATAATGCCCCCGTAAATCGAAGCGAGGAGAGGATTGCCGGTGAGCGGCTCCCAGTACTTTGTAATGTAGACGAAAAAAGGAAGCAGCAGAGAGCCCGCAGCGGAAGCCGCTAGCGAGCGGATGCCGAGAGGATAGACGCTTAAGAGCAGGACTAGCAAACTGCCGATCCATAGCATGACGGAAGGGTCGACCCGGAACAAGCTTCCAAGCAAAATAGACGCTCCCGACAAGCCGCCGGAGGCGATTTGATTCGGGCTGAGAAACCAGTTGAAGCTGAGAGCGACGGCAAATGTGCCGGCGGCTATGGTGGCGTACCGTTTGAGCTGCTGCATGATCCGATGCCTCTTCTCTTTTTGTTTGAAGAGATTATATGCCGGATCCCTATTTCTTGCAATGATTCCCATTAATGCATCTGCGCTTCATCGTGCGCATCCTTTAGAGCAGCGGCGCGGCGTGGAGGCGGGGGAGCGGAGCGGAGAGCAACGCCGCGCCGGCGGTTATACCGGCACGTCGCGGGTACCCCGCCGCATCGGAGACTGGCACAACGGGCAAGCCTTGGATGCAAGCTTGCCTTCCTTGACGCTGCTGATCCGCGACCAGGCAGCGCAGCCTTCCGCGGTGCAGAGCCATGCCTGCACCGTAACCAGCTTCGTTGGCGAGCCGCCCCGCTGCTGCCCTGTCCGTTCGTACGCCGAACGGACGGCAGGGACCGGGCGCGCCGACGGCCCTTTAGCGGCGGAAGCGGAGCCGCCTCCGCCGGAGCCTGCGCCGTTAGCCGCGGATGACGCCGCGCCGAACGGCGCCAGAATGAAGCGCGACACGTGCGCCTTCTTGCCGCGGTAGTAGGCCGGGGAGCTGATGATCAGCTCCTCCTTCGCTCTCGTGATCGCCACATAGGCGAGCCTCCGCTCCTCCTCCAGGGCGGCGCGGGAGTCCTCCTGCGGCTGCAGCTTTTCCCGCTTCTCGCGCTTCTCGTTCTTCGCTGCTCCTTCACCGGGCTCCAGTGCGGAGCTGTGCGGCAGGATGCCCTCGGAGGCGCCGATCACGAACACGACGGGGAATTCCAAGCCTTTGGCCTTATGGATCGTCATCAGCGTGACGGTATCGGCGCCGGGGTCGCTGCGCAGCTGCTCCATCGCCTGATGCATTTCCGTCATATGATCGATATGCTCGACGAACTTGGCCGCCGTGTCGAACCGCTTGGCCGACGCTTCGAGCTCATCGAGCGTTTCCTTCAGCATTTCTTTGTGGGCCGTGAGCGAACGGCCGTCCGCCGTCTCCATGAAGGCGTCGTAGAAGCTTCGCCGCATGTGCCGGATCGCATCGGCCGGCTTCATATCCGAAAGCATGTGGATGAGCTTGATCCGTTCCATCACCTTGTCCTTCTGAAAATCCTTCAGCTCGGGAAGCTCTCGCAGATGAATCAACGGCCCTTTCTTCTTCTTCACCTTCTCGCAGCGGTGAATAAATTCCATTCCTCTGTCGCGGTTAATATACAGCGTCTGAAGAATGCCTCCCAGCGCCTCGAAGTTGCGGCGGTCGAGAACAAGCCGCAGGTGGTCGATCAAGGGCCGTACCGCCCACTGCTCATAAAATAAATCGACATTGCCGTAATGGACGAACGGAATGTTGTGAACGACGAGCTCCTCCAGCATCGCCCGGCTGCTGCTCGCGCTCCGGTACAGGACGGCAAAGTCGCTGTACGAGCGCTTCCCTTGCTCCACTTCTTGACGAATCCGGCTCAGCACCTGCTGCGCCTCTTCGTCGGTATCTCCGGGACGCATATACTGCGGAAGTTCCGTACTTTGTCTGGTGGCGAGCAGCGTCTTGCTCTTGCGCTGCGTATTGTGCCGGATGATCTCGTTGCCCAAGCCGACAATGCTTGCGGTCGAGCGGTAGTTAATGTCCAGCGTAACCGTCTTGGCGCCGGGGTATTCCGTGTGAAACTGCAAAATAAACTCGTGGCTCGCACCTTGAAACGTATAGATCGTCTGATCGTCGTCGCCCACGACCATCAGGTTGTTCTGCGGTGCGGCAATCATGCGGACAAGCTCGTACTGCAGCTTGTTCGTGTCTTGAAACTCATCGTTCATGACGTAACGGAACCGGTTTTGCAGCGACGAGAGCAGCTGGGGCGATTCCTTCAGCAGACGATGAGCGAACAAGAGAATGTCGTCGAAGTCCATTTTGTCATTCGCAGCCTTCCACTGCTCGTACTGCATAAAGATATGCTTAATATTCGCCTCATCCGGCGTCCGTTCGGGAAGGCCGCTCAAATCGACAAGGTTCATTTTATAGGAAGAGAGAGCGGCCAGTATCGTCTCGGGCTCGTAATCGTCGGCAAGCCCCCGTTCCCGGAGCAGACGCTTTAGGACGATGTGCTGGTAGCGCGTTTCGCTGAAAATTTCCTGGCTGTAGCCTTGCTTGCGCAGCAGCAGGAGGAAAAACGAATGGAAGGTGCGCGCCTGCACCTCCTGAGCCATGCGGCTTGTTATGCCGGGCAGTCCGGCAATCCGCTGCTTCATCTCGGCAGCCGCCTTGCTCGAGAAGGTCACAAGCAAAATATTCGCCGGCGGAACCTGCCGGACGGTCATCAAATAGCCTGTGCGGGCAACCAGCACGGAGGTTTTGCCGGAACCGGCGCCGGCGAGGGTGAGAATCGGTCCCTCGAAGTGGCGGACCGCTTCCAGCTGTCGGGCGTTCAATGCAATGCCGCGGCTTTCCAGCGCGCGAAAATAAAAGGCGTCCGACTGATCATCGGACACCAGATCTTTGGTTGTTTTGGCGGGAGCCATCGCCGCACGGGGGATGGGTTTGCCGCTAGCGCCAAGAGGCGTATTGTATGAGATCCATGGAGTCATTTCCGTAATCACCTTTGTTTATTATGCCTGCGCGCCGAAAATGTTGTGAAGCCTCTGCTTAGGTATCGGCACTATGAGAGTGTACAACAAAAGTGCGGAAAGAACAACTGTTCGGACAAGGGCAGCGAAGGGGAATCAATACTCTATCGATATGGCTGGAACGCCGATCGTCATCCGCTGTTTCCCGGTAACGGAGTCGCGGTGCACGGCGATTTGCACGTTCATGGCGTGCTTCCCGTTCGAAACTCTCTCTTGAAGGGCCGGTGAGTAATAGGTTACGCTTGTGCTTCCCCGGTCTTCATACCGTTCTACTTCCTGCCCTTGCAGCTGGCGCGACAGCGTGTTCAGCAGACGCTCCGGATCAGCGCCGGAATCCGACAGCTCCCCCTGGATCATAATGTTCCACTGCGGCTTGATATCGAGTGCCAGAAGCTTCCCGTCGAGCTCCCGCTGAGCCCGTATCATCGCTTCCTCAGCGCCGGCCGTTCCTTCCGTCTGCGATGACACGATCAATTCCGTCGTTCCGTCCCCGAAGCCGATCCACAGCAGGGTGGTTTCGATCCCGGATCTTGCATCGGTGCTTGCCGACTTATATAGCAGATGATCGCCATCCTCTATCATAGCTTGACTGGCAGGGAGTCCTAGCGTTTGGCTTAAGCTTTGGCCTGTGCGCAGCAGCTGCTCTTTATTTTCATAAGGAATATAAGTGCTCGTGTGTTTCATGACGATCTTGGGATTGCCGGCAGACATGACCTCGCTCGATACGGGCAGCAGCAAGCCGAGAGCGGCTTCGCGTCCGGCGTCCGCATGAGCTGCCCACCCGCCTATCCATGCTCCTAATGCTATGATGGCGCAAATCCCGTACGCCAATGCTATTCGCCTCATCGCTTGCACCTCTTCCAAGTAGTTTCTATGAATCTACGAATCTACTAAAAAGCATGGACGGAATCGGGCGTTTTTATACTTCAGCAGTCGTGAATTAAAATCCCAATTTATCCCTTTCAAGCGATTTTCAGCTTATGTTCAGGTGGCTTTCAGGTTTCTCCTTTACAATTAATTAATATTGCGGTTCGGCGCGGAACCCGGAATAGGATAAGGAGAGTGATATGCGATGAAGCGTAGGGGGAAAGCCAGGGAGAAGCAGCTCGCGAAATGGGAGCGGAACCCGGCTCAGAAATACGCCGTAGTCTTGATAATGCTTGCAGTGGTATCGGTATTGCTTGTTGTGGGTGTGGAGTGGATTCAAAGAGGCTCGTTGGCCGAAACAACCGTATGGGCTGTGCAAAATGGTAAGCTTTTGGCGATGAATGCATTGATCAATTTGTGCGTGCTTGTTATCTTTTATATGCTGTTCAACTCCATTATGGCGGGGACTGCGGTCGCCACGCTGCTCTTATTTATTATGGCTTTAATTACTTATTTCAAAACGAAATTAATCGGAGAGCCATTCTTTCCGTGGGATATTTTTCTGAAAAAAGAAAGCATGAACATTATTCCGCTGGTCACCGGGGCGGAGGCGATTAAGCGTTTGTCCGTCGTCGGAGTCATCGTGCTCGTTCTGGTCGTACTTTGCTTCTACTGGCCGCGCCTTCGAGTGGGCAAAGGAAGCCGGATCGCGCTGGGCTTGCTGTCGCTGTTCGCCTTGTACTCTTTAGGGGTCAGAACCCCATGGGCAGGGCAATTGATTAACAAAATGGGCGTAAGCGAAATCGTCTGGAACCAGCAGGAGAACTACGCCAATAACGGGATGGCGCTGGCTTTTACGATGAATGTGAAAAACGCCATCGTTCCGAAGCCGGAAGGCTACGGGGAGCCGGCCATGGCGGCGCTCGCGCAAAATCTGGCGGATCAAAGCGCGGTCCAAACCGCCTCCGCTAAAAAAAGCGACCCGTTCCAAGGCAAGCAGCCGAACGTAATTTTCATCATGAACGAAGCGTTCTGGGATCCGACGCTCCTGCCGAACGTGCAGTTTAGCGAAGATCCGATTCCGACTGTGCACAAGCTGCAAAAGGAATCGACATCGGGCTATCTGCTCTCCCCGCAATTCGGCGGCGGCACGAGCAATGTGGAATTCGAGGTGCTGACGGGACAGTCGATGAGCTTCCTGCCGGACGGCTCCGTTCCGTACCAGCAATATATCAATAAGCCGGTTCCGAGTCTGGCGAGCTATTTTGAAACGCAGGGCTACAAGAGCATGGGGATTCATTCCTACGAGGGCTGGTTCTGGAACCGCGAGAATGTGTATAAACAGCTCGGCTTCCAAAGCTTTATGAGCAAGGATCAATTCGACAATCCGGAATATAAAGGCACGTTTATTTCCGACGACGAAGTGTCGCGGCAAATTATTAAGCAGGTGGACGAGACGGAGAAGCCGATGTTCATTTATGCCGTGACGATGCAAAACCACGGTCCGTATGACGATAACCGCTATGGCGGCAATTCGATCAGCGCCGAGGGTGATTTGACGGCGAGTGCGAAGAATACGCTGGAAACGTACACGCAGGGCGCCCATGATGCGGATCAGAGCCTGCAAAAGCTGATCGATCATTTCGAGCAGTCGGACGAACCGACCGTCGTTGTGTTCTATGGCGATCATCTGCCGATGCTCGGGATGGACTACGATGTGTATAAGCAAGGAGGCATGATCAACAGCAGCAGCCAATGGTCGCTTGAGGAAACAAAGAGCATGCACAGCGTACCGTTCGTGATGTGGTCGAATGTGGGGCTGCCGCAGGAGCATGTCCCAAGCCTTAGCGACTCGTTCCTTGGAACGTACGTGCTGAATAAGCTCGGCATGGAGAAGCCTGCATCGCTGGCGATTAACGATGCTTTGCTGCAGCAAACGCCGGGTCTCTTGCGCGATCTGGTCGTCGATGCCAATGGAAGCCTGTACCGGTCGGTGCCGGAACAGTATCAGCCGCTGGTGGGCCAGTACAGCGATTTGCAATATGACCAGCTGTTCGGCAAGCAGTATTTGGCCAAATATATCGATCAGGATTATTTGACCAAAGAAGCGCTGCCTGACTACAATCAGGAGTTTGCTTTACCTCCAGTGACGGAAAGTCAGGAGCCGAGTGAAAACCAGGGCTCCTAGCCGATGGAATCGATATAGATAAAAAGCGAAAAGCGCTGGCCTTTACCGGTCAGCGCTTTTTCGTATGTATGCTTGCCGCCAACGGGTCAGGATCGTTAAGCGGGTTATCTTTCGTTAGTAAGGTTTATGGTGATTGAATAGAGTGGGGAGCATTTTCGTATTTTTTACCATCTCCGATTGACACAAAGGGCAGGAAGGGAGTTCTTCCAAGGCAAAATTTTCTCTCATCCAGCAAGAGCATCCTTCTTTACTGCACATCCAGACCGCTGTCTGTTCTTCTTGTACTGGTTCCACGGTTTTCTTCGAGAAATACAATGTAACCCCTCCTTGTGGTTTGTGTGCGTCCTTAGGCAAAATTCCCGGTAGGTACATTCCCGGCAAAGGCTTGCTGCAGGTGAAGATTCAGCCATACTTACTCATGTTTGGAGAAAATCGGGTGGACGGGCCTTGGGCGGAACGGCTGTCACTGAAAAGGAACTGCCCGGAAGGGCAGTTCCCCATCTTGGTGAATGAAGCTTACAGTTTTACAACGTTCTCAGCTTGTGGTCCGCGGTTGCCTTGAACAACGTTGAATTGAACGCGTTGTCCTTCGTCAAGGGTTTTGAAGCCGTCTCCTGTGATAGCGCTAAAGTGTACGAATACATCTTTGCCGCCTTCTACTTCGATAAAGCCAAATCCTTTTTCCGCGTTAAACCATTTCACTGTTCCTGTTTCCATCTTCTTAAAACCCTCCAATAAATTGTTGCTTATTATATTTGCATGAATAAAAAAATTCACACATTAGAAAGAGTACCTAATGCCGAGTAATACCCTTTCTAATATGTGAATTTCAACATCACTACGCCGTTACCTAACTATACCACTGATGGTAAGGGATAACAAGCATTAGTTGAAGCTGAAGGAAACCGACTTTGTCCATTACATTGTTATGCAGCAGCATACCGGTTTATCACAATAAATTAGGAACTCGCATGACGATATGACGTTGTTAAAGGCTTGAGATGTTCATGGCGAAACGGCCCGTTTGGCCCCGATGCCTATTGTATCCATCTAGAGGGAATTTCATCCCACTTTTTATAAAAAAACAATCGAACGGAGCTCCGCCCCGGCAATGAAGCGCCGTGACGGCCGTTCGATTGTTGAAGGCGCAGGATGGAGAGCAGCGATCATTCCACCGGTGCGGCCTCCGTTTTTTTACGATCGGTAAGCTGGATTCGTCCCAAGAGCGGCGTAAGCACCGCGCCAAGAAGGACGAAGATGAGACCGACAAGAAATACGCCGTGAAGCGAATCGACAAGCGACGTTTTCAGAATCGGCACCAGCTTCTCGACAAGCGCCTGCGGCAGCTTGGCCAGCGATGCCGGGTCAAGCAGGGCGGAATACAGCCCTTGCGGATTGGTGTGAATCATGTTCGTCATCTCATTGGCGATGCCGCTCGCTTGCTCGGGCAGCTGCTTCAGCACCGGAACGAGCTTATCGCTCAGCTCGTGGTCGGAGCGGGTGTTCATAACCGCTCCAAGAATCGTCATGCCGAACGTGCCGCCGATCTGGCGGAAAAACTGGCTGGAGGACGTGACGACCCCGAGCTCCGATTTGGGGAAGCTCTCCTGCAGCGCCAGCGTCAGAATCGGCATAACAAGCCCGATGCCCAAGCCGATCGTCATCATATAGGAGGAGGCGAGCAGCTTGGTCGTAGTCATGCTCAGCGTGCTAAGAAGGACGAAGCCTGCGGCCATGATGAACATGCCGATGGTCATTTGCGTGCGGACGCCGAGCTTTTGCACGAGCTGGCCGCCGATAACGCTGGCAACGATCATCGTAATCATCATCGGCGTCATAACCGTACCGGATGCCGAAGCGCTTATCCCTACAATGCCCTGCATGAACAGAGGCACGAACATGATCGCTCCGAACATGCCTACGCTCATCAAGAAGCCGATCCCGTTAATGACGGTGAAGGTACGGTTTTTGAACAGCCGCATCGGCAAAATGGGCTCCTCCACTTTCGATTCGATGATAACGAAGGCGATCAGCGATAAGACCGACACCGCGATCATCCCGATAATTTGCCAGGAGCCCCATGCGTATTCTTTGCCTCCGAACGTTAGGGCAAGCAGCAGCGGGACGACGCCGACAATCATGGTGACCATCCCGGCAACGTCGAATTTGACGGGACCTGTAGCGCTGTGGCGTTTTAGCCCCATGGCGATAAAGACGACGGCAAGCAATCCGACCGGCAGATTAATGTAGAATACCCAGCGCCAGTTCAGGGAGTCGACGATCCAGCCCCCGACCTGCGGGCCAATCACGGAGGACAAGCCGTAGATGGCTCCGAAGACGCCCTGCCATTTGGCGCGCTGTTTACCGGTGAACAAATCACCGATAATGATCATGGCCATCGGCATCATAATGCCGCCGCCGATCCCTTGCAGACAGCGGAACCAGATCAGCTGGCTCATCGTCTGAGACATGCCGCAGAGGGCCGAGCCGGCGATAAAGATGAGCAGTCCCGCTACATAGACGCTCTTGCGTCCGAGCAAATCCGCCAGCTTCCCGGCGATTGGGACTACCGCGGTAGAGCTGAGCATATAGGCGGTCGTCAGCCAGGCCATGACACCGAGTCCGCCGAGCTCTCCGACGATCCGCGGCATTGCGGTTCCTACGATAGTACCGTCGAGAGCGGCGAACAGCATGGCGATAATCAAGCCGGTTATGAGTATCCCGCTCTTGGAATCCGGCTCCGTGATACTTTGATTATCTAATGGTTGTTTATTTTCCAATGTGGAAGATACAGATGTTGATGCAGATGTATCCATTCGTGCATGCCTCCTGTTCATGGTGAATGTGCCTAGGATCAGAGAGTGGATTCGGTGGCATGGGACTGCATGATGTTATCCAAAATGTGTTCGAACACGTCAAGAAAGATATCGAGCCGTTCGGGGTCTATGTTCGATAAATAGCTTCCGATAATGTGCTTGCGCTTTTCTTTGAATTCTTGCAGCAGATTCCGACCCTGCTCGGTCAGCTCAATCAGAACGATTCGCCTGTCCTTCGGGTCATACTTTCGCTCGGCGACGCCCCGCTTGATCAGCCGGTCGATCATAACGGTTACTGCGCTTGGCTTAACCTCCATCGTTTCGGCCAGCTCCGTTACTTTGCAAATGCCTTTATTGGATATGAAATAAAGCATGAACAACTGCTGTCGGGTCAGAGGAATGCTGGAATCAGCCACCATCTCCGGCCCCAATTTGCGGGCGGCACCCCACAATGCCTTCTCGAATCTCTCGGTTTGCAACGAGTTTGTCGAACTCACCTTCAGCCCTCCACCTTTTCCTTTGCGGCACAAATATTTAGATAGTATAAATATTCGATCGTATAACATTTAAACTATTAAAGTATTTTACTGTATACCTTCCGTTAATGCAAGCCGGGCGGTACAAGCAGATATTACAAGCTGTAGAAATGAGTGGGATGTGACGAGACGCAGCCACATAGGATGATAGTAACCCTACTGTTGAGGAAGGGATTCTAACCAAAGGCAGGTGGGATGCTGTGATCCGTATTCCGAATCTAAGTGCTCCTCCCGACAACGCTAATTTATCCGATATCCAGAAAGCGATCTATAATGAGAAAGTGGTAAGCCCTACTACTTACGAATACGATTCATGGGATGCTCTGGTGTTTGAACTGAAAATGAGAGAAGCCATTATCCGGGCCGCCTCGGATTTGAATTCCGGTCAGGCCTCCTTTGCTTCGTTCAAAAAGTCCCGCTGCAATGAGGCTTATTGGGAACGCCAGGAGAACGGCGCTTTTTTGCTGAAAAAAGGAGTCAGCCCGAGCGCGGCGGTGAGAGACATTTTTCTTAACGGAAGCGCGTACGCCTTTGAGTGCGCAACGGCCATTATTATTGTGCTCTATAAAGCGGTTTTGGATGTTATCGGGGATGAGAAATTCGACAAGCTGTTTGCGGACTTGTATTTGTACTCATGGAATTACGACCGCGATTTGAAGCTTATTACCGATCATACCGGAGCGGAATCGTTCGGAGGAGATATTCTGTATTTCAAAAATCCGGAGGTCAATCCCGAATGGATCGAATGGCAAGGGGAAAATGCGGTGAAGATGGGACCGGATCTCTATTACGGCCACGGGGTTGGAATTGAGAGCGGGACGTACATCATTGAGAAGCTGAACAAGCTTAGGGTGCCGGGCGCAACGAAATCGGCTTATTTGATGGACGATGTGACTCATCCGGATTTTGCCTATTTGCACAAAATAGCAACGAGCGCCGACCCGCTGGCCGTAGTGGCTTCTTCAAGAATCAAGGCCAAAGCGGGTCAAGTCGTTGCCAAGATCGGCAGCTTAACCGGTATTTATAACTGGTATGCTTAAGCGGACGCGCTTGTCAGCTGCTCTTCGAACCAGTCCCACCCGGTTCCCACGTGATCAGGCTTATGGGAATCCGAACCGTAAATACAAGGAACCCCTTGCGCGATACATTCGCGGATGAACCATTCGGGAGCATAAGGCTTGCCGCAGGTAGCTACCCGCAGTCCGGCGGTATTCACATCGATCCCGATTCCCGCTTTGGCGAGCCGCGGAACGATAGCCTTCAGGCGCCGATCGATTATTGAAGGATCGATGTCGGGAAGGGCGAGCCGGAACTTCTCGATCAGATTGATATGCCCGAGCCGTGTCCGCACAGGCAGCTTGGCCGCCCAATCGATAGCTGCCTCCACGTGGTTATAATACTCCTCGACCACCTTGTTCATCGTGCCGTAGTACGCGATCAAGCCGTCGCGGAAATCGTCCGCTGTAAAGTCGATGCAGCGAATGCCGTTGATGCCAGGCAAGTAATGGACGGAATATACTACGTCCTCCAGCTGTCCTTGCCATTGGTCGACGATCCGCTCGGTGTAATCGAGCCGGCCGGGCAAGTAATCCAGCTCGAGCCCTACGGTAATATCGATACGCCCCTCGTACTGGCGCTTCATTTGCTGCGCATAGGTCATATAATCCGGCAGCTCCGATTCCGGCATCGCCAGCTCCCGGAACAAAGCGGGGTCGTTAATCCAGCCTTGCGGGAGAGGCGGGTGCTCGCTTAGCGTATACCGCTCAAACCCCAGCTCTATAGCCCGGTCGATATACTGCTCCGACGGAGCGCTGTTTCCGTGATAGCAGAAGCGGGTATGCGTATGTCCGTCCCATTTCATTATGGCCATCTTAAGCCCTCCTTCTATATAGCAAAAAGCTCATGTACATAAAGGTACATGAAGCCGAAAAGGTTGTAAAGAACGGCATCTAGTGATTCCGTTGATAGCCGATGAGCTAGAGCCACTGCTCGTACTGCTCCCGCAAGGTGCCGGCGGTGACCCGTTTGCGATGCAAGGACAGGCTCGGAGCTTGCAGATTCAGCTCTTTAATATAATCGTTGATGACGGTAACCTGCTCCTCCACCAGCTCAGGCGCCGCTCCCGAATCTATAAGCTCCAGCGTCAGCTCCATCAATTGCTTGATTTCCTGCCGCAGCATAATCCAAGGATGCTTCACCTTGGCGTTTTTCATGATCGTCTCGAATACGTCTCCTGTCGGTACCTCCAGAGGCTTGCCGAATCCGGGCAAATGCTCCAGTCCTCCGTTTTTGACGAACTCCTGATACGCTTCATCGACCCAGCTCTGAACCTGCCGCTGCATGGAGAGACTTACCGCGGTATCCTCCAGCGTCTCGGCCGGGAGCGGGATGAACGCTTTTTCCTGCTGTTCAGGTGACGGCTCCGGATCGGCTTTGGCTTTGCGGCGGTCACGGAAGAAGAACATAGACTATCCCCCTTTGTGCTGAATTGTTGATTTCATTATAACAAAATGTTAGAGAACTATTAGTGAAATTCATATAAAACAAATAGGTTTTCCTTAAGAATTCTAAACTATTCCTTCTACAATGGTACCATACATAGTTAAGATGTCTCAGGAGGGTGTCATTGATGGTGCTGACAGTAGGTAGGAAGCTGGTTTTAACGTACATCCTGATTTTAGTGATTATGGGTGTCATGGGGTTCATGGATTTGAAAAACATGAGGGGGTTGCAAGAGAATACTAGAGAGATTACGAGAAACTGGCTAATAGGCACGGAGGTGGCCAATCAGGTCAAATATGCCAAGGAGCATATTTTAACGCTTTATTATCAGCAGCTTCTGGAGCCGAATCCCGCCAAGAAGGAAGAGATCAACAAGCAGACGGAGGCCACGTTTCAGCAAATCGACGATCAGCTTGTGAAATATGAATCTGCTTTGGCTGACGAGCAGGATGCGGCCAATTTTGCGCTGCTGAAAAAGCGTTGGGACCTGTTCAAGGAGACCAACAATCGCCAGAAGGCCGCGGGCAAAGGGGGCGGAGAGGCTTCTGCCGAGCTCTCGAAAGCATTTGCTGATGTACAGGAAAGTATCGATATTATAGTGGAGTATAACCACCAGGGGGCAAGACAATCCGAGCTGGACAGCAACGAGCTGTACCGGGTCAGTATGATCGAGCTGATCGTCCTCCTCGCGGTTGCGTTTGTATCTGTCATTGTCATCAGCTATTTGGTGAACCGGTATATTTCCAAACCGGTCGTTCAGGCTTCCGAGGCGCTGCAGCGCATATCCCAAGGGGATTTGACCGGCCGCACCATCGCTTATAAATTTCACGACGAAATCGGCACGATGATTTCTTCGGTCAATCGGGTATCGGCATCATTAAGGGATTCCGTCTTGAGGATGCAGGAGGCTTCCAATCTCGTCGCGGCTTCCGCACAAGAGCTCTCTGCCAGCTCCGAGCAAAATGCGGCTGCTTCCGAGCACGTGACGACCTCGATCCAGGACGTTGCCTCCGGCTCGGAGAATCAGGCGCAAAGCGCTTTGGAATGCGGACGGGCTATGGACGAAATGGCGATCGGCATTCAGCGGATCGCAGAGGCAACCTCCGATATTTCGGAGCTATCCGCAGAGGCGTCCTCCCGTGCAGAAAAAGGAGCGGAAGTGATCCAGCAGGCTTCCGTCAAAATTCATTCGATCAGCAGCGCGGTAGGCAAAGCCGGCGGAGTCATTCGTGAGTTGGAAGAGCACTCGCATAACATTAACCGGATCTCCTTATTTATAGGAGAGATTGCTGCACAGACCAATCTGCTCTCGCTGAACGCAGCTATTGAAGCGGCAAGAGCGGGAGAGCACGGACGAGGCTTTGCCGTCGTAGCGGGCGAAATCCAGAAGCTGTCGGCGCAAACGGCTAATTCGATCCAGGAAATCAACGAGGTCATTGAAGGAATCCGCAGTAGTACGGTACAAGCCGTCCGCTCTATGGATGAGGGCTTGACTGAGGTGCAGGAGGGGCTGCAGGCGGTAGCTCGCGCCGAGGAGACCTTCGGGATGATTGTCGATTCGACCGTGGAAGTATCAAAACGGGTTCAGGAGGCAGCTGCGGCTGCGGAGGAAATGTCGGCCAGCTCGGAGGAAGTAGCGGCTACAGTGACAACCATGGGAGTGATAGCCGAGCAAACCTCAAGCCTGGCCCAGACGGTAGCCGCGACGACCGAGCAGCAGCTGGCTTCGATCCAGGAGATAACGTCGTCGGCGAATGCCTTGTCCGGCATTTCGGAAGATTTGCATCGACTGGTTGTCCAATACAAGGTTACTTAATGTGGACAAGCGTGCCGTTCCATGCATTAACACTCCGCTGAGCTACATACAATCGGAGTTTCGGGTGACGCTATAGGAGGAGTCTTTGGGCAAGGTTCAGGTTCAATTCACATTTCCTATCTTCTTATTGATATTACAAATTAATGCTTACTTAACAGAAGTAATTGGGTTATAGTCAACAAGATCTTTATCGCAGGCATTTATAGATCATATATAGATAGGAGTGCATTCCATAATGAGTTCTGTAGATCAAAAGCTATCTGCTGAAGAAGTGATGCTTTCCCGTCATTCCGTCCGCAAATACGAGCGCGGAGTAACGATTCCGGAAGCGGAATTGAATGACATTTTGTCCTTGGCTGCAAGCGCCCCGTCTTCCTGGAACCTTCAACACTGGCGGTTTCTGGTGGTTACCGATCAAGCGATTAAGGAAAGACTGCTTCCTGTAACCTTCAACCAGCAGCAAACGGTCGACGCCTCTGTTGTTGTAGTAGTGCTCGGCGATCTTCAAGCGAATCTCGCTGCTGCCGCCGTATATGAGAAGGCGGCTCCGGAAATCCGCGATATGATGATCGGACAAATCAACGGAGCTTACGAGAACAATCCGCAGCTGGCTAGAGACGAAGCGATCCGCAATGGTTCCTTGGGAGCCATGCAGCTGATGCTGGCGGCTAAAGCCAAAGGCTACGATACCGTGCCTATGGGCGGATACGATAAGGATGCCTTGATCAAGGAGCTGAACATTCCGGACCGTTATGTACCGGTGATGATCATTCCAATCGGCAAAGCAGCTGCATCTGGACGTCCTACAGAGCGTTTGCCGCTGGAGCACCAGGTCATTCGCGAAAGCTTCTAATAGGTATGAACTGGAGGGTGTCCTGCTTGCAGGACATCCTCTTTTTTGATTGTATCAGGGGGGCGGGGCTCCCTGCAAAGGACTGATTGAAGCTCCACTTTGCGGGACTAAATAATAAATCATTCAGCTTAAGAACATCCTACTAACGATGGTCATCAGGTCATTTTACAAAAAGGAGCTTGCAGCATGACACAACAAGAAACCAAGCAGTCAGCGGATGAGCAGCATGATGCGGAGAAGACGGTGAACCGCGGGGAGCTCAATGCAGCCAACGAGAAGCTGTTAGAGGATCAGCTGGGTGTTAGCGAGGATAAAATCTTCGATTACGTTCCCGGAGAGAATTAGACACTTGAGCTGGATATGAAAAAATAAAAGGAGCTTGAACTCGCTGTGCCGAGTCTAAGCTCCCTTTATTTATACGAGATAGATGAGGAAGGTTAAAACGATTTTGCCAATGCTGCAGCTTTCCCTATAGCTTCCTGCTTGATGCTCTCGGCCTTATCCGGGAATTGGTTATGCCCTTCTATGAACAGCCCCTGAAAATCGGTAATGCCGAAAAACTGCATGATCGCCCCGATATGGCGATGCCCCATCTCCATGGCTGCCGCCGGTCCATCGGAATAGATGCCGCCGCGTGCTTGAATGTGAAGCGCCTTACGGTCGGGAAGGAGCCCTACCGGCCCTTCGGCGGTATACTTGAACGTCTTGCCCGCCGTGCAAATGGAGTCGATATAAGCCTTCATAATCGGCGGATAGGAAAAGTTCCACATCGGAGTTACAAATACATATTTGTCAGCCCCCACGAATTGGTCCGTCAGCTCTCCGAGCCGGGCTACCTTCGATTTTTCCTCCGCTGACAGCTGATTCATATCGCTGCCCGAACGAAGCTTGCCCCAGCCGCTGAACACATCTGCGTCAATATGCGGAATATGCGCCTTGTACAGATCGAGATAAATCACCTCATCCTGAGGATGAGCTTCGCGGTAAGCGTCTACGAAAGCTTGTCCTGCAGCCATACTGAACGATTGAGTTTCGTTGTTAGGATGTGCCGTAATGTAAAGTAAAGTAGCCATAAATGTCATATCATCCTTTTCTCTAGCTTATTACGCCGGGCAGGCCCGTCCCTTCCCTTCGTACAATTACAATTTGCCCACCGGACCCCGTTAATATGTTTGAAATTTGTCCCTGCCAAGCCCTCTCCTAAACTGATTTTCCTGCTCTACATCCCTCGTAATTTCCAGATTTCTTTGTGAATTTCCCGCTTTCTTCAGCTATCCGGAACTTGAACCTTAGACTGCGAACAGCCGGTAGCTAACGTTAGCGTTGTCTAGGTATGAATACCTGTCCATCGCCAAAAAACGAAGGTTGTTCCAAAATAACGCTTTCAAGTGTCATACTTTTCAGCTTTGGGTAATAACTTGTAACTACGTGTTGGATCACAGCGAGATTAAAGCGTTATGTTCATGTGAGTAAAGTTGTCGTAATCCAAGGCAGGGAGGTGGCCTATGATTGAATTCCGCAACGTCAACAAGCATTATGGGGATTTCCATGTCCTTAAGCAAATCGATCTGACGATTCAGCAGGGGGAAGTCGTTGTCATTGTTGGGCCGTCCGGCTCCGGGAAAAGCACCTTGCTGCGCTGCATCAACCGGCTGGAGACGATTACGGATGGGGAGTTGTACGTGAGTGATGCCAAGCTTCACGACAAGAAAGCGGATGTCAACAAGCTGCGGCGGAATATCGGCATGGTGTTTCAGCATTTTAATTTGTATCCGCATATGTCGGTGATGGACAACATCACCCTTGCCCCTATGAAGGTGCTCAAAATGAGCAGGGAGGAAGCGCAAAAAATAGCCGTCCGGTACTTGGAGAAGGTGGGAATCCCGGAGAAGGCGAAGGCGTATCCGTCCGAGTTGTCCGGTGGGCAGCAGCAGCGCGTGGCTATAGCCAGAGGGCTTGCGATGAAGCCGAAAATTATGCTGTTCGATGAGCCGACCTCAGCGCTCGATCCCGAAATGATCGGCGAAGTGCTTGACGTCATTAAAGGTTTGGCCCATGAAGGAATGACGATGGTCGTTGTTACGCACGAGATGGGCTTCGCCCGCGAGGTTGCCGATCGCATCGTGTTCATGGATCAGGGGCAAATCGTCGAAGAGGCGGGGCCGGAGCAGTTTTTCTCAAGTCCGCGGGAGGAGCGGGCGCAGCTGTTTCTCAAACGGTTATTACAACATTAGCGATAGAGAGGGGATTGTTGCATGAGGAAGAGGAGAAAGAAGCTTGGAGCTGCCGCGCTGGCTGTTGTTTTGCTGCTGACCATGGTGCTGGCCGGCTGTGGGACGCAAGGCGGCAGCACGGGGACCCAGGGGTCGGGCGATACAGGCAAAGCGGATGGCGGAAGTGCACCGGCGAAAACGCTGGATGCAATAAAGCAGCGCGGCAAGGTGATAGCAGGCGTCAAATTCGATACGAAGCTGTTCGGGCTTAAGGACCCGGCGAGCGGTAATGTAGAAGGCTTCGATATCGATATCGCAAAGGCGCTGGCCAAGAAAATATTGGGCGACGAATCGAAGGTCGAGCTGAAAGAGGTTACGTCCAAAACCCGTATCCCACTGCTTAAAAACGGCGATATCGACATGATTATCGCGACTATGACAATCACAGAGGAACGCAAGCAGGAGGTCGACTTCTCGGACGTGTATTTCAAAGCGGGCCAATCGCTGCTCGTTAAGAAAGGCAGCAAGATCGCTTCCGTCGCCGATATCAAGAAAGGGGTCAAGGTGTTGACCGTCAAAGGCTCCACCTCGGCGCAAAACATACGGGAGAAGGCGCCTGAAGCCACCGTGCTGGAGTTTGAAAACTACCAGGAGGCTTTCACTGCGTTAAAAGCGGGACAGGGGGACGCGCTGACGACGGATAATGCGATTCTGTACGGCATGACGAAGCAGGATCCGAACTATCAGGTCGTAGGCGGCACGTTCACGGATGAGCCTTACGGCATTGCCATCCGCAAGGGAGATACGGAGTTCGTAACCTACGTCAACGATTTCCTCAAAGGCATGAAAGCCAGCGGAGAATACGATAAATTGCACGAGAAGTGGATCGGCGAAAAGCCGAGCAAATAAGCTGCCGGAGCAGGATGAATGGCCTTACCAAAGAGCCGTTCATCCTATTCCGTTCACCGTAACGGAAGGAGGCCCGCGCGGATGGATATGATCAACTTCAATATCTTATTCAAATATTGGGACATGTATATGGAAGGCTTCCTCAATACGCTGCAGGCGAGCGTCATCGCGCTGATCGGCAGCTTTTTGCTGGGGACCTTAGTGGCAGTTATGCGCATAGCTCCTGTCAAACCGTTGAATTGGCTCGGGGCTGTATATGTGGAATTTATTCGGAACATCCCGATCATTCTGATCGTATTCCTGTTCTTCCTCGGTCCATCGGCGCTGGGGTTCAGCTTAAGCGGCTTCGCCGCGGGAACGATCGGGCTGACGATCTACACCGCTTCTTTTATTGCGGAGGCGATACGGGCCGGCATTCAGGCGGTGCCGAGAGGGCAGACGGAGGCCGCCCGCTCGTCCGGACTTACCTACATACAAACAATGGGCTATATTATTTTGCCGCAAGCTCTGAAAATCGTGATTCCTGCGCTAGGGAACCAGTTTTTGAATTTGGTCAAAAACTCCTCCGTTCTAAGCGTCGTCGCCGGACTCGATCTGATGTATTATGCCGATCTTATCTCTACCAAATCTTTCGTCACCTTCAGTGTGTACATTTTCGTAGCCTTGTTTTATTTGGTCATCACCATTCCGCTCAGCTTCGGGGTCGCTTATCTGGAGCGGCGCATGGCAAGAACGAACTAGACGCGGAGGTGAGAAAGCATGAATTTCGCAGACGCTTATACGTGGGATCATATCCGCTTTTTGCTCGAAGGGCTCGGAGTCACCTTGCGGGTCGCCGTCATTGCGATTATTTTCAGCTTTATAATCGGGTGCCTGCTCGGCACGATTCGATATACGAAGCTTCCGGTCGTATCGCAGCTTACCGCGGTAGGCGTGGAAGTCATCCGCAATCTGCCCTTATTGCTCATAATTTTCTTCACTTATTTTGCATTGCCTGAGGTTGGCATCAAGCTGAGCGTGGAGCATGCAGCCATTGTGGCGCTAACCGTCTTCGAGGCGGCGATGATTTCGGAAGTGGTGCGCAGCGGCCTGAACTCGATCCCGAAGGGGCAGATTGAAGCGGCCCGTTCGTCGGGACTGACGTACCTTCAGACGCTGGGCCACATCGTTTTGCCGCAGGCGCTTCGCCGGATGATGCCGCCGATGGTCAGCCAGTTCATATCGCTATTGAAGGATACGTCGCTTGCGGTCGTCATATCTCTGGCCGAATTGATGCACAACGCCCAGATCATTAACGGACAGGACGTCAACTTCGTAATCCCGGTGCTTTTGCTGACCGCGGTTATGTACTTTGTCGTTAATTACGCGCTATCCATTGTGGCCAAACGATTGGAAGCACGGCAAGTGTAGAAGACGCCGCTGCAGCTGCATAGTGAGGAAAGAAGGTATGCAATGGAGGAGCTTGGTGTACAGATGCTCTTGTGGGTTGTGATCGGCGGCTTCGCGGCCGCCTTTGTCGATGCGGTTGTCGGGGGCGGCGGTCTTATCGCCGTTCCCGTTCTGCTGTTGACCGGCATGCCGCCGACGGCCGCGCTTGGCACCAACAAGCTGGCTGCGTCCATGTGCTCCTGCACCAGCATGATCGCCTTTATGCGCTCAGGCAAGGTGGAGCTGGGACTCGTCCGCTACTTGTTCCCGCTGGCGCTTATCGGTTCCGTGTCGGGAACCTTAACGCTTCAATTCATCCCATCGTCGTTTTTGCGGCCGATGGTGGTCGTCATGCTCGTTGCGGTCACGATCTACACGCTGGTCCGAAAGCAGTGGGGACGCGAATCGACTTACAGCGAGCTGTCGCCCGGGTCCAAAGCGGTGGCCGCCGCGGCTGCGCTCGGCCTGGGCTTCTACGACGGCTTCTTCGGGCCGGGACCGGCTCGTTTCTGCTGTTTACGTTTTTGCTGCTGGGCTTCGACTTCGTCAAGGCGGCCGGCAATTCGAAGGTATTGAACTTCGCCAGCAACATAGCGAGTCTGGGAACGTTCATGTACCTCGGGCTCGTTAATTACAGCATCGGCATTCCGATGGGCATCGCCATGATCGGAGGCGCGCTGCTCGGCTCGCGGATCGCGATCCGCAAGGGCGCGGCTTATGTGCGCCCTCTGTTTATTGCCGTCACGGCGCTGCTCATAGGGAAGCAGCTGCTGGACTTGATCTAGCTACAGGCCTGAGAGCCGTCCGCAAGCGGACCAAAAAGCCTGCGAATCCGAACAATGGTATCGGATACGCAGGCTTTATCGTTTTAGTGGGAAGGCACGTAGCCTTCTCCTTTGGCCTTAGCTTCCTCTAATTCCCTCGCCTCTGCGGCAGGATCCAGCTTATCTTTGCCCATCAGGAAAGCTGCCGCCAGCGCCAGCACGGCGGGAATGAGCGCCCAGGCGAAGGTGGTTACAATAGAGGACGAGAGTCCTTCCGTAATGACACGCAGTACTTCAGCGGGGATATGAGCCCGCGTAGCCGGATCCAGCAGCATATGCGGATCCTTGAAGTCAATGCCTTGAGGCACGGCTGTCTGGCTGCCTTGGGCGAACGACTCGGTCAAATGCTTTGTCAAAGTGTGGCTTTGAATGATGCCGAAGATAGTGATGCCAAGCGTCATCCCAAGAGATCTCAGGAAGGTAAGCGTCGAGTTGGCCGCTCCCCGCTGTCTAATCGAGAAGGAATGGATGGCTGCGTTGCTCAGCACCGAGAAGGAGGCACCGATTCCGAGACCGATCATAATCATATACACTGTGATAGTAAATCGCGAGGAGCCGGTCGTTAACGTAGTCATCAGGGCAATTCCCGCCACAAGCAGAATGAGTGTCATGATCATGATCGAACGGTAAGGTATGCGTGTCATCAGGCTTCCGCCGGCAGTAGCCGTGACTACCGTTCCCAGCATCATCGGCAGCAGTACATAACCCGAATTGGTTGCAGACCCGCCCAATACGCCTTGAATAAAAATCGGGATGTAGACGGAGGCAGTAATGAAAGCGGCTCCGCTCAGCATCGCCAGCACATTGCTCGTGGCAAATAAGCGGGTGCGGAACATTGCGAAGGAAATGATCGGTTCCTCCGCGCGTTTTTCCACGAACAGGAACAGTAGGGCAAAAAGGAGAAATCCGGCGAACAAGCTGCCGATTTGCAGCGAAGTCCATGCATACTGCTTGCCGCCCAGCTCCAGGGCGAAAATCAAACAGACGATAGCGCAGACGAGTGAGCCCGCGCCCCACCAGTCGATCTTCTGTTTGGAATGCTCCAGCGACTCTTTGTAAAAGAACGCGATCATGGCGAACGAGATCAAACCGAGCGGCAGGTTGATGTAAAAGATCCATTCCCAATGGATGTACTCGGTAATGTAGGCGCCGAGCAGCGGGCCGAAGATGCTCGACATGCCGAAGACGGCGCCGAACAATCCGCCGAGCTTGCCTCTGTTCTCCGGTGCGACGGCATCGAACATGATCGTGAAGGTAATCGGCATCAAGGCTCCCGCACCGATCCCCTGCACAGCGCGGTACAAGCTGAGCTGCTCGATCGACGTCGCCGTTCCGCATAGAACGGAGCCGAACATAAAGACGAGGATGCCGAAGATGAAAAAGCGCTTGCGGCCGTACATGTCGGACAGCTTGCCGAAGATCGGCATCCCTGCCATTTCTGCGACCATATAGGCGGAGGTAACCCAGACGAATTTGTCGAGGCCTCCCAGCTCTCCGATAATGGTGCCCATTGCGGTTGCGGTAATCGTATTATCCATGGAGGCCATCAGGATAGCCAGCAGCAGCCCTCCGATTACGATTCCGATTTTGTTTGACGGTGTGCTCATGAACAACTTCCTTTCGTATTCATTATTAGACGATCGCGCCGCCTGTGAGGGACGGTGCGTCATTTGCCTGTTCTCTACGCTTCTTACTATAAAGGCGGAACGCTGACAGCTGTATGTCAGCGATGTTTGTGGATCATTAACTTTTTTCATTACCATCTTTACATGAGAAAAACCTCTATCGAGGTCCTTTCACAGAGGAGCGACCGCGCTTAGAGGTAGGTTTTATCGCAAATAGAAATTTCACATCCGATGCCCCCGGAAAGTTAAACATTCTATTATGGTTAGAAAAGCCGACCCGGTATGCATGGGTCGGCTTGCTGATGTTCATGAAAGAGAATACCTAACCGGCGGCTGCCTTATCTAAAGCTAGTGTTTCCTGACTGAAGCCGGTTTAATCCTGAAATTTCCTAAGAACGATAACCGCATTGTGTCCCCCGAAGCCGAACGAGTTGGATATGCCTATCGTCATATCGGCACGCCGCGCTTGATTGGGCACATAGTCCAGATCGCAGACTGGATCCGAATGTTCGAGATTGATCGTAGGAGGGATCAAGCCTTCCTGCAAGCTTTTCACCAAGGCGATAGCTTCCGCGCCGCCGGCGGCGCCAAGCATGTGGCCGGTCATCGACTTGTTGGCCGTAACGGGAATGCGACAGGCCAGCTCGCCGAACAATTTCTTGATCGCGAGCGTCTCCGACTTGTCGCCCGCCTCGGTGCTTGTCGCATGAGCGCTGATCACATCTACGTCCTCGGGCTGGATGCCCGCTTCGGCGAGGGCCGCTTTCATTGCCAAGTAAGCTCCGGCTCCTTCCGGATGGGTTGCTACGATGTGGTAAGCATCGGAGCTTGCCCCGTATCCTATCACCTCGGCATAGATCCTAGCATTGCGGCGCATCGCGTGGCTCAGCGATTCGATCACCACAATGCCGGATCCCTCGGCCATAACGAACCCGTCGCGCTCGGCGTCAAACGGGCGGCTCGCTCTCGCGGGCTCCTCATTGCGCGTCGACAGGGCGGTGGCATTGCCGAAGCTCGCCAGCGAGATGTCGGTGACCGCCGCTTCCGAGCCGCCGGCCAGTACGACGTCCGCGATGCCGAGACGAATCAGCCGCATCGCTTCGCCGATGGCGGTATTGCCGATGGAGCAGGCGGTCACCGGCGACAAGGTCGGTCCGGTTGCGCCGAACTTCATGCTGATCATAGCTGCAGCCATGTTCGATATCATCATCGGCACGAGGAAGGGGCTGACCCGGTCCGGGCCGCGCTCCTTCAGCACGCGGTCCTGCTCCAGCAAGGTCTGGATGCCCCCGATGCCGGAGCCGACGTAGACTCCCATCCGCTCTTTGTCGATGTTCTCCATCACGAGTCCGGAGTCTTCCACCGCCTGCTCGGCCGCGGCCAAGGCGAATTGGCAAAACCGGTCCATCCGGCGCGCCTCCTTGCGGCCGAAGCGGGCATCGGCGTCAAAATCGCGGACGAGCCCCGCAATTTTCGCTTTATAGCCCGACGTATCTATCGTATCGATGAGGGAAATGCCGGATTGCCCTCCTGCCAAACCGCTCCAAAACCGTTCTACATCATTGCCCAGAGGGGAGATGATCCCCAGTCCGGTAATCACTGCTCTTTCCATCGTACAATCCCTTCCTTCCCAATAGAAATGTTTAGGACCTGGTACTAAAAATTATTATGGCACAGTGGATATCCTATTACAAGTTGGTGTTTATCATAGTATAATCAGTACCATGATATAGGCAGATAAGGGGATATGAGCATGAATCAACAGACAAGACTGCAGGCATTGTCCGCTTTTTTGAAAGCGCAGCGGGCCAAGGTGTCCCCGGAGGCCGCCGGACTCCCGGCTGGAGGACGGAGAAGAACGCCGGGCCTGCGCAGAGAGGAGGTCGCCCAGCTCGCGGGAGTGAGCCCGACCTGGTACGCATGGCTCGAGCAGGGGAGAGATATCCGGGCATCCTCCTCGGTGCTGGACTGCGTAGCCGCCGCTTTGAAGCTGACCTCGGACGAGCGCAAATATTTATTCTCCCTCGCTCTGGAGACGGGAGCCGGAATGACGGTACTGAAAGAGGAGCAGCCGGAAATCAGCCCGTCTTTACGGACGATCCTGCAGGAGCTGCGGAATTGCCCGACGATTATCTCAGACCGGAGATGCCACATCGTCGGCTGGAATCAGGCGGCCTCCCATGTGTTTCTCGACTTCGAGCAGCTGCCGCACGAGCAGCGGAATATGATCCGCCTGCTGTTCACCCGCAAAGAATTCCGCAGCCTGGCGGTCAACTGGGAGCATTTCGTCAGCGGCTTTCTTTCCATATTCCGCGCGTACTATGGTCAATATGTCGAAGACGAGTGGTACGAGCAATTTCTTGGGGAAATGAGGGAGCATCATCCGGATTTCCAGCCTTTATGGGAGCAAAGCAGGGTAAGCTCCGCGCCGGAGGTACTGATCGAATTCCGCCATGCCAAGGCGGGCAAAATGCTGTTTCACCTGACATCGCTGCAGGTGCAGGGAGAATCGGATCTGCGGTGCAGCGTCTACACGCCGGTCCCCGATTCGTCTACGGAGGCGAAGATCAATCGGCTTATGGAGCGCAAGGCTCCGCCGTCCGTGTCGCCGGCAGATTGAGCACGGTCGCGTCATCTTAATTGTGTAATATAACGTAACATACCGATTTCTATTGTCCGCAATCATATTGGGGCAGAAGCCGCACACGGCAATGAAGCTGCCCCTCCCCCTTCCCTCCTCACCGCCAGACACTTCACGCCGCCTTGATGCGATAGTCCCTTTGGGCATGAATTAACGTTGCTTAGGAAACTTTGTACCCTAAGTTCTTAAATCGCTGTATCGACGTAACAATGATAATAGGATGAAGAGATTTGGGTAGAATATGGTTCAAAAGTGCCTATTTTCCTTAAAAATGCATGTCTTTTCGCTCAAAAAATATTCTTGACAGCTTTCAGTGATGGCAGTATTATTCTTGTAGCGCATAAATCCTACTAAATAAGTAGGGTATAAAGGGGATGGGTAGCTTGAATAACAACTTGATTGTAGCTTTTCAGACTAACTGGATAAGCTTGCTTATTTCTTTAGTAATTATCGGTTTATTATTCTTCTTGGCTAAGAAACGGGTAGGCTTCGGCACACGCGTCCTTCTCGCTCTGGGTCTCGGGCTTGTAGCCGGAATTTTCTTCAATACTTATAAGATTAGTGCAGTAAGCGTCAGCACGATCGGTACGATTTACGTCAACCTGGTCAAGATGCTTGTTATGCCGCTGGTCGTAGTTCTTGTCATTAACAGTATCACCTCGATCTCCAGTCTTGGCCATTTGCGCAAGATCGGTGTCAAAACGATTTCCTTGTTCTTCATTACGACAGGGATTGCCGCATTGATCGGTTTGCTGGTGGCTTTGGCGTTTGACCCGGGAGCAGGTATCGCACAAGAGGTTCCTAAGACATTCAAGCCTCGTGAAATCCCGACTTTCTCGCAAGTTATTTTGGATCTTGTTCCTTCGAACCCTATCAGCGATATGGCTGCAGGCAAAGTCGTACCTGTTCTGCTGTTTGCAATTTTCGTGGGTATCGCTATGGTACAGGTCGGATCGAAGAAGCCTGAAGTGGTTCAGCCTGTCAAGAACTTCGTTGAATCGTTTGCTCAAATTATGCACCAAGTAACGAAATACATTATCCGTTTGACTCCATACGGTGTATATGCCCTGATCGGTGCTATGGCTGCCAAATACGGTTTGGAAACGTTGGCTCCGCTCGTGAAAGTTATTATTGCGACTTATGTAGCTTTGCTGCTGCACTTCATTATTACGTTCGGCGGATTGGTCACCTTCGTGGCGAAAGTCAATCCGATCAAGTTTTTCCGCAAAGCATATCCGACTATCGCCGTTGCTTTTACAACACGCAGCAGCTATGTAACGCTGCCGGTTAACCTTGAGGTTATTACCAAACGATTGCGCGTATCTCCGCGTATCGCCAGCTTCGTAGCTCCTCTTGGCGCAACGATGAACATGAACGGGTGCGGCGGCGTATGGCCGGCCATCGTAGCGATTTTCGTAGCTCGCGTATATAACGTGCCAATGGGTATTTCCGAATATATTTTGATCGTTATCGTAAGCATGATTTCCTCGATCGGTGTTGCAGGGGTACCTGGACCTGCCGCTATCTCGACAACGGTTGTATTGACGGCTCTTGGCTTGCCGGTCGAAGGCTTGGGTCTTGTTCTTGCCATCGATGCCGTGGTGGATATGGGTCGTACAGCGGTGAATGCAACAGGAACTACCGTCTGCTCCTTGCTTGTCGCAAACTCGGAAGGCGAGTTCGACCGTGAATCGTTCAACCGCGACGAAGAGGATCAAATGGAATTGAACGCGGTATAAGCTTCAGATTGAACAAAAGAAAACAGCGCTGCAAGAAGCCATTCTTGTATCGCTGTTTTTTTGCATTTGCCGGCTTTTTATTTCCCGGAACGGTATTGCCTCGGATTCGCTCCCGTCATCCGCTTGAAAAACCGCGAAAACGTAAAAATATCCTTAAACCCCAATTCCTCCGTGATATAAGAAATATTGAACTCGCTGTACCTTAGCATTTCCTTCGCTTTATCCAGCCGGATCCGGTCGATGAACGACTTCAAGCTCTCCCCGGTCAGCTGCCGGAACAGCTTCGATATATGGCTTCGCGTGTAAGACAACTCCTGTGCAATCTCATCCACACTGATAGGCTTGCCGTTCCGTTCTCGCACCATATCCGTAACGGTCCGTATCAGCTGGCTAGGGGCATCCTCCGTCTGGTCCGCCTCTTCCGATTCGAGATACATAAATAAAGCTTCGAGCATCCCCTCTACGAACCTTTTTTCATAGGGCCGCAAAATAGTGCCTGTAACCATAGCGAGGAGCGACGCCGTGAACTTTTCGGTAAACAGCGATTTTCGCAGGGTGACTTCCCTCTGTAAGCAATCGGCTGGACTGCGCTCGAACTTCAGCGTAATCCATGCGGCTCCGGGAGGCTCGTAAACGAACTCGTGCTCCAGACCGGGAGGGATCAACAGCATATCTCCGGCGCTCAGGAGCTGGCGCTCTTCATTTAGCATCGTATAAGCAACATGATGTCGCGTGACAATTTCCAGCTGCCAAAACTTGTGCGCGTGCATGTTCACTTTCCCGTAGTCGTGTCGTTCGCCTTTAAACAAGATGAGCAGATTCGGGTTCATCGCCGCGCCTCCTTCTATCTTATGGTCATATCCATACCATACCAATGATCACACAAAACGACAAGTATTGCTTCGATTTTGCCATTCGTCCCCACGTGGCGGGGTGTTATAGTTGCTTTGTAAAAATAATGACGGAGAGGCGTGAGTAATTCATGGTTAAAATAGGAGTCCTAATGCCTGTAAGTATGCAAAATGCTATATTTTCCGAAGCTAGCCGCAGTGAGCTCGAATCGATGGCGCAAGTAGCTTGGAACCCGACGGAAGCACAATTCAACGATGACGAAGCGGCGGCATTTTTAACAGATTGCGAAGTGTCGATCGGCTCGTGGAGAACGCCTAAGCCCTCGAAAACGATCTTGGATGCATGTCCTTCTCTCAAGCTGTGGGAGCATGCCGCCGGATCGGTCAAAGCCTTTTTCACCGACGAGCTGCACGGCAGAGATCTGATGATCGCATCCTGCGCTCCTGCTATCGGAAGAACCGTTGCCGAAATGGTGCTCGGCGAAATGATCATAGGCCTCCGCCGCATCATTCCAAATGCTCAATCGAACCAGACCGAATTCAGACAACCGGTCCCTAATAAGTTGTATTTGGCTGCCGCGACTGTCGGTATCATCGGCGCCTCCCAGGTAGGACGGTATTTCCTGCAGCTGGTACGCCCGTTCGGGCCGAGAGTGCTGATCTATGATCCGTATTTAACGCATGAAGCCGCAGCGGAGCTCGGCGCAACGAAGGTTGATACACTACTCGAGCTGTGTAAGGAATGCGACGCTATCACCATGCACACGCCGATGACGGACAGCACCCGCCACATGATGGGCGCGAAGGAATTCCAGGCGATGAAGGACGACGCCGTATTTATCAATTCCTCCCGCGGAGGCTGCATCGATGAGAAGGCGTTGATCGCCGAGCTGGAGAAAGGACGCCTGTTTGCGTTTCTTGACGTGTCCGATCCGGAACCTGCAGAGATGAGCAACCCGATCCGCAACCTGCCTAACTGCATTTATACTTCCCACTTGGCGGGAGGACAAAGCTACCATATCGGTAACCAAGTCGTTGAAGATGTGAAAGCCTATTTGAACGGCTCCAAGCCGAAAATGGTCGTCACTTGGGAAATGCTGGACCGCTTGGCATAGCCGTTGGAGGGGAAATAGATGAATACGATGCTGTACACGTTATTCCCGAAGTTTTTCCAAAGCTTGGATGTGCATCGGCTGGCTGAGGTGGCCCAGGCCAGCGGCTTCGATGCGGTCGATTTGGTTGTGCGCGACGGGTATTGGGTTACTCCGGAGCGATTTGCTGAAGAAGCGCCGGCGTTCGTGCAGGCGATGCAGCGCAATCATATGAAGGTGGAGTTCGCGACGACGGGGTTTTCGCCCGAAATGCTTGCTCAAGACGATACACCTTTGAAGGTGATGTCCGATATCGGCATCCGCGGCTTCCGTATGTCATACTTCTCGTATGATGAGCGTGAACCGTTATTCGCCCAGATGGAGCAAGCGCGCGCCTCGATGCAGCAAATGGCGGAGCTGTGCGCCAAGTACAACCTGAAGGCGGTTTACCAGGTTCACCATGGCGAACGGATGCTCATTCACCATGCATATGCCGCTTTAACACTAGTCGATGGATTGCCTGCAGAGCATGTCGGCATCATGCTGGACCCGGGCAACCAGTTCCATGAAGGGACCGATAATTGGAAAAGGGCGATCTCTACACTAGGGGCCAATTTGGCCGGAATGGGAATGAAGGATGCCCGGTACGTGTTCAATTCCGAGGACAAAGCGGCTCCGAACAAAGGCTGGAGCAAGCAATGGACGCCCTGCCAGGACGGTGTGACGAATTGGCATGTCATTGCGAAGACGCTGCACGAAGCGAAGTTTCAAGGCGTGCTCAACTTCCAGCCGTTTTACCATAGCAATAACCTGGATCTCCTCATCCCTGCACTGCAGGAAGAGGTGGCCTACATTAAGAAAGCGATGCAAGAGACGGGGGAGGGGACAGCGTGAAGCCGTACGATATAGCGATTACCGGACTGCAGCTGTATGAGCTGCCTGTGCAAACCCGTGTTCCTTTGAAATTCGGAGCCGAGGTGCTCACTACGGTAACCTGCGCAAGAGTGCGCATCCAGACGGAAAATCGGCGCGGCGAGCGCGGCGAAGGCTGGGGGGAGACTCCTTTAAGCGTGCAGTGGGTATGGCCGAGTTCCCTTGGCTATGAAGTACGCGAGCATGCGCTGAAGGCGATATGCCGGCTCATCGCCGATGATTTGTCCCAATGGAAGGAGCAAGGCCATCCGTTCGAGCTAGGTTCGCGGTATCAGAAGGAGCGGCTGTCCCGAGTGGTCGATTCCTTTAACGCCATCTCCGGCCTGTCTGAGCCTGTGCCGTATTTGGCGGCGCTCGTCTGCTTCTCCCTCTTTGACATTGCGCTTCATGATGCTTATGGGCACACGAATCGGGTTAACATTTACGAGACTTACAACGGCAACTATATGAACGACGATTTGTCGGCCTATTTGGAGCCTGCAGCGGGGTCGTCCGTAAGCTTCGAAGGCTTGTACCCGCAAGACTTTTTCAGCATCCCTGCTCAAAACGAGCTGGTAGCCTGGCATTTGGTCGGCGGCAAAGATTTGCTGTACCGGCATGAATTGACAGGTGAGGAGAAGGATGACGGGTATCCTTATACGCTAGAGGATTGGATCGAGCGGGACGGCTTGAAATGCCTGAAGGTCAAGCTGACAGGCAACGATGCGGCCTGGGATTATACTAGACTCGTTCAGGTCGGCGATATAGCGTTGGCGGGACAGGTCGTATGGCTGACGGCGGATTTTAATTGCCAGGTCACCGATTGCGATTACGTGAACGAAATTTTGGACCGGTTAATGCATGAGCATCCGGAAATTTATAAAGCGATCTTGTATATCGAGCAGCCCTTCCCCTATGAGCTGGAGGAGCATCAGCTCGACGTCCGCAGTGTCAGCGCCAGAAAACCGCTGTTCATGGACGAAAGCGCGCACGACTGGGAGCTGGTGAAGCTGGGGCGCGAGCTCGGGTGGACCGGCGTGGCGCTCAAGACGTGCAAGACGCAGACGGGAGCATTGCTTAGCTTATGCTGGGCCAAGGCGCATGGCATGACGCTGATGGTTCAGGATTTAACGAATCCGATGCTTGCGCAAATTCCTCATTTGCTGTTGGCGTATCATGCAGGTACAATTATGGGAGTGGAAACGAACGGGATGCAATTTTACCCTGAGGCTTCTCATTATGAAGCTGTCATTCATCCGGGATTGTATCGGAGACAAGAAGGCAAGGTGCGGCTCGGCAGCCTGTCCGGTTACGGATTCGGCTATCGGGTCGATGAAATCGCAAGGCCTCTCCCGGAACCCACTGCAGCTTACTAGAAAAGCGGAAAGGCGGTGTAATCTATGGGAGCAAACGGTAAGGTGAATGTCGGGATTATTGGGATGGGCAATATGGGGAAGCTTTATTTCGAACAGTTATCCCGCATGGAGCATTGTCAGGTGGTCTCGATATGGAGCCAAAAGGAAGAAAAAGTTAAGAAGCTTGCCGCCGAATATGGAGTACAAGGGTTCACGGATTATATCGCTATGCTGGATGCCGGCAATCTGGATGCAGTGATCGTAGCAACGCCCCATTATCAGCATACGACGGTGACGGTAGAGGCGCTGCGCCGGAACATTCATGTGCTCGTGGAGAAGCCGGTGGCTGCTCATGTCAACGATGCGGAGCGTATGAATGCCGTCTATGAAGAGCAGAAGAAGCTCGCGCCCGATCTGGTGTTCGCCGCCATTTATCAGCAGCGCACGCTGCCTCAATGGCAGTATATCCGGCAGCAGGTACAAGACGGCAAGCTCGGGAGATTGATGCGGTTCTCCTGGATTACTACGAACTGGTTCCGCCCGCAGGCGTACTTCAACGTAGGCAATTGGCGCGGCACATGGAAAGGGGAGGGCGGCGGCGTTCTGCTAAATCAGTGCGCGCACAACCTCGATATGATGTGGTGGCTGTTCGGCCTCCCGCAGGCTATCACATCGACTGCTGCCTTCGGGAAGTACCACGATATCGAGGTCGAGGACGAGGTACACGCCATGCTCGAGTACAACGGCGGCTTGATGGGAAGCTTCATTGCTTCGACCTCGGAAGCTCCAGGCACGGACCGGCTGGAAATCGTAGGAGAATACGGCAAGCTGGTATACGAGCATAAAAAAGTGACACTTTACCATAACAAGGAGTCCGCGCTCGAATATATCCAGCATGCCAAGCAGGCTTTCGGTATGGTTAAGCATGACGTAGCGGAGATTTCGTGGGCTGATGTTACCGGGCCCGGCCATGAGCATATTTTGAATGACTTCGTGCAAGCGATTATCGACAAGCGGCGGCCGATGGTGCCCGCAGCGGAAGGGCTGAACTCGCTCATGCTCATCAACGGCATGGTGCTATCGTCCCTGCGTGAAAGCAAAGTGCGCTTGCCGTTCGACGGCAACGAATACGATCGCGAGCTGCAGAAGCTTATTGCGAATTCAACGTACCGCAAGCCGGAGGCTAACCATGACCACGTAACCGTGGATGTGAAGGATTCATTCCGGTAAGCTAATAACAAAAGACGCTTCCAATACCACGTTACAAGTGGGAAGGGAGCGTCTTTTTTTTGCGAGCTTAAGCAGGTGAGTCCGAAGTCCTGAAGGGGGCTTTTCGGGACGGCATTTAATTTTTCGGGTAAAAAATGATCGTGTGATATACCGTCTTGCCGTCCGACAGGTTCTTGTACGTATGGGGCTTGTCGGCTGTAAAATGGACGGCGTCGCCCGCCTGCAGCCGGTACGTCTCCTGTTGGAACGCAAGCTCAAGCTCGCCCTGGGACATCAAAATATATTCTTCGACCCCTTCGTTATGGGGCTCGGATTCGTGAGCGCATCCAGTATCCATCTCGACCGTGTACACCTCGAATTGTTTATTCTGGTCGAAAGGGATGAGCGGATACGCGCGGTACTGTCCATCTTCCTCCCAGAACGGCTCCAGCTCGTCAAATCGGATGTGGGTTACCCTCGGTGTCTCCTCCTCAATAAGGGTGGTGAACGAAATGTGGAGACCGTTGACGATTTTCCACAGGATCGAGATGGTCGGATTGGAATCGCCGCGCTCGATCTGGCCGATCATGGCTTTGCTGACGCCTGTCAGCTCGGCGACTTGATCCAGGCTGAGTGACCTTGCCTTGCGGATGGCCTGGAGATTGCGGCCGATTTTTTTATGGATTTGATCGTGTTCCATGCGGTTATGCTCCTAACCAATGATTTAGTTTTCATTATATACGAAGGATGCGGGAAACGTACAATCCGCTCAGCCGATGGCTGCGGAGGATAAAAATATTTTTCAATAATCCGGGCGAATGTCTGTACATTATCTTGTACATATGTATAATATAATAACATATATGTGCTATATCGTGTACAAATGTGCGTTATGATGAGCGTTTTGTAAAAAGGAGGATGGACGGCATGGAGAAGACGATGGTCGGTTTGGTGAAGGAAGCCCGGGGGCCGGGAGCGGTGTTGAAGGAGGTGCCCGTACCTGTCTATGGACCCGACGAAGTATTGGTGAAGGTGAAAGCGACATCCATATGCGGAACGGACGTTCATATTTACCAATGGGATGATTGGGCGGCGCGGACAGTAGTCACCCCGAACGTCTTCGGTCACGAGTTCGCCGGTATTGTCGAGGCGGTCGGATCGGAGGTCGTACACGTGAAGCCGGGGGACCGGGTATCCGGAGAGGGGCATATCGTTTGCGGCGTATGCAAAGCGTGCCGGACAGGGAACGCTCATGTTTGTCCAAACACGCGCAGCTTCGGGATTACAGCTCCCGGCTGCTTCGCCGAATATGCCGTTCTTAAGGCATCCAACGTTATTCACAACCGGCCGGAGCTGCCGTTCGAGCTGGCTTGTCTGCAGGACCCGCTCGGCAATGCCGTGCAGACCGTGATGTCGGGGGATATTGTCGGCAAGTCCGTTGCCGTGATCGGTTCCGGCCCTATCGGATTGATGGCCATTGCAGTGGCGAAGGCTTGCGGAGCCGGGGCCGTCATCGCGGTTGATGTAAACCCTTACCGCCTGGATCTGGCCCGGCGGATGGGCGCCGACCATACGATCGACAGCCGGCACGTGATCTTGTCCGAGGCAATTCGGGATTATACCGGAGGCGAGGGAGCGGAGGTGATCCTCGAAATGTCCGGCCATCCGGAGGCGATCCGGCAAGGCTTCGAGGCGGCCGCACCCGCTGCGCGCGTATCGCTGCTCGGTATCCCGACGCGTGAGGTGTCGCTCGATCTGTCGTCCCACATTATTTTCAAAGGGCTGCATATCGATGGTATTACGGGCCGGCGCATGTACCAGACCTGGTATCAAGTAAAAGGGCTGCTGGAGCAGAACCGCATCGATCTGACTCCGCTCATCACCCACCGGTTTCCGCTGCACCGCTATGAGGAGGCGTTCGGTCTTATGGCTTCCGGCCAGTGCGGCAAAATCGTATTTACCCACGAAGAGAACGTGATCGAGGACGATAAAGAGAAAGGAGAAACGAGCCATGGCCAACTGGCAGTCACTGCATGATGAACTGGAGCAACTGAAGAAGGAGGGGCGGTATCGCCCGCTGACCGTATGGGACAGCAGCTCCGGCACTTGGATGACGCTGAACGGGCGGCGGGTATTGCAGATGTCGTCCAACAACTACTTGGGACTGACCGAGCATCCGGAGCTGAAGGAGGCCGCCGAGCAGGCTATCCGGGAATATGGCGCAGGAAGCGGCTCCGTGCGCACGATTACCGGAACTCTCCGCATTCACGATGAATTGGAGCGGGAGCTGGCTGCTTTCAAAGGAACGGAGGCGGCGCTCGTATTTCAGTCCGGCTTCACGACCAATCAGGGTGTGCTTGCTTCACTGCTCGGTCCCGACGATGTAGTCATCAGCGACGAGCTGAACCATGCCAGCATTATCGACGGGATCCGCTTGACCAAGGCGAGCCGGAAAATTTATGCGCATAAGGATATGGATCAGCTGGAAGCGGCGTTGAAACAAAGCGCCGGGTTCCAGAAGCGCGTTGTCGTTACGGACGGCGTGTTCAGCATGGACGGTGACATTGCCCCGCTGCCTGCTATTGTAGAGCTGGCCGAGGCCTACGACGCTTTCGTCTATGTTGACGATGCCCATGCGAGCGGTGTTCTGGGGAAAAACGGCAAAGGCAGCACCGACCATTTCGGCTTGAACGGCCGCGTCCATATGCAAGTCGGCACGCTGTCCAAGGCGGTCGGTGTCGTCGGAGGCTACGTCGCGGGGGAGCAGGTGCTGAAGGACTACTTGATTCACAAGGCGCGTCCGTTCTTGTTCAGCACCTCGCAGACTCCGGCGGTAGCTGCCTCCTGCTTGGCGGCGATCCGCGTTCTGCAAAAGAGCGACCAGCTGATCGGCCGGCTGTGGGCCAATGCGGACTATTTCCGCTCCGGCGTCCAGTCGCTCGGCTTTGATACCGGCGCGAGCGAAACGCCGATCATCCCTGTCATTGTCGGAGACCCGGCGAAGACGATGCAGTTCTCCGATCTGCTGCTGGAGGAGGGCGTATTCGCTCAAGGCATCGTCTATCCGACGGTAGCTATGGACAAAGGCCGTGTCCGCTTCATCGTTACGGCGGGACATACACGGCAGGATCTGGACTTTGCTTTGGATGCGCTGAAGCGGGCCGGGCAGAAGCTCGGAATGCTGTAGCAGAGCCTCACTTCTTGTGTGGCTTAGCTTGTCATAATGCGTGTAATCAGAAAATGCTTAAGGGGTTAGGTGGGGTATCTCCCGGAGGAGCGCGAGCGACCGCCTTTGTTTTTGGGAAATTACCGCTGGAAAGAGATAATTAAGTTATTCCCGAAAACAACAGCGGCCGGAGGGAGGTACCCCACCGGGTTACCCTGCAGTTTTTTAGTGTCATGGGTTTCTCAACAACGAGGACAAACTCTAAAACAGCGTCAACTGAACCGGTTCGGAGGTCTCGATGGAGATCGTCCGGGCCGGTTCTTTTTGTGCAGCATCCGCCGGGTGATAGGAGCGCTGCAGCGTAGAATGCTTCTGAAGCAATTGATCGATCAGCTTCATCTTGGGGGCCTTGTAATGAGCGGGCGTAGAGGACGAAGCATGGTACATGTCGGCATAGACTCCTGCCAGCTGCGGATAGTGCTGCCGCAATGTTTGGAAAAACCACACCTTCACCTCTCGCGTGCTCAGCCGGAGATAAGAAGGCATAACGAACCGGGAGCCGGCGTCTGCAGCCGCCTGGATCAGCTCGGATAAATCGGCTTCGCCATCCGTTATATGGGGGAGAATCGGAGCGGCGAAAATGCCGGTCGGTATGCCTGCTTCGTTCAACTCCCGGACGGTGCGAAGCCGCTGTGCAGGAGATGGCGTGGAAGGCTCGAACTGTTTCCATACGGTGTTATTTAACGTGCTCACACTGATGTTGACGGAGACGTGCTTCAGCATCTTCAATAGATCCAGATCGCGCAAAATAAGGGGCGATCGCGTCGTAATTGTGACGGGAGCCTGGAATTCGGCCAATACCTCCAGACAGCCTCGCGTCAGCAGCGCCTTCGCTTCGATCTGCTGGTAAGGATCGGTAGCGGTGCCGATGGCGATTTGACCCAGCTCGGCCGCTTTCCTGCTGCGCATCCGCTTGCGAAGCTGCTCCCGCAAAATGTCCGGAGCCGATTGCTTCAAGAAAATATGGCGCTGAAACGTATCGTCCGCCTCCACGCCAAGGAAGGAATGCGTGGAGCGGGCATAGCAGAAGCTGCAGCCGTGCTGGCAGCCGCGATAAGGATTGATCGACCAGTCGAACGGCATGGATGGAGCCTTGACCGGGTTTAGAATCGTTTTGGCCTGCATCGGCTCATATTGTATTTTGACGGGCTTTTTCATAGCCATCATCCGTTTCTTTTAATAGGAATGTATGTTCGCATACTGATCGTACCAAAGCTGCGACCGGATTTCAAGCTATGGAACCATTTGGAAATCGGTAAACATCTAAAAAAATTACAAAACATTCTAAAACGAGTGGCGTACCCTTTCGCGCCGTCCTTCATTACAATGAATTTGTCGCTTGAATTGTAAGTGCTTACACGAGGGGCGAAATCAGAGGGGAGGATGGAGATTGAAAACAATCAAACGGGCGGCATTATGGGTGGACAGCTTTTTTGAAATGTTTTCGTTGACGGCGCTGCTCGCCATGATTCTTATTGTGACAACCCAGGTGATGACGCGGAAGCTGTTTCATTTTGTACTGTTCTGGTCGGAGGAGGTGACGCTGCTGCTGTTAGTATGGTTTTCTTTTTTGGGCATTGCCTTCGGGTTTCGGGAGCATTTGCATTTGGCTATCGATACGCTGACAAGCAAATTTCCGTCATCGTGGAATCGGGTTCTCGATAAACTCATTTATGCGAGTATTTTTGCCTTCGGCATCTATTTGGTCGTATCCGGCACCGAGTTTACGATATTGATGAATGAAAGCACTCTTGCGGCAACGAAGCTGCCGAACAGCGTCATTTACGCCGTCATGCCTATCACAGGCGTGCTGGTGTGCGTTTACTCCCTGCTGCAGTTTATCGGGATCGATACACGAAGACATCGGGGCAACGAGGAGGGAGACGCTTAAATGGAAGAGATGACGGTGGCCATTTGGATCCTAACGGCAAGCTTCGTC
The DNA here is from genome assembly GCF_022354825.1 of Paenibacillus sp. H1-7. Taxonomy (GTDB): domain Bacteria; phylum Bacillota; class Bacilli; order Paenibacillales; family NBRC-103111; genus Paenibacillus_S. Next base: position 7,946,263 of record NZ_CP031168.1, on the reverse strand, counting down.
CTGCTCATGCTGCTGCGGTTTCCGATTTCCTTGACGCTGGTGCTGTCTACGCTGCTGACGGTCATTTATCTGGACATTCCGCTCGCTGTCGTAGGACAGCGGATGATCCAAGGGATCAGCTCCTATTCGCTTCTAACGATCCCGTTCTTCATCCTGGCCGGCCATATTATGAGCGAAGGCAAGCTGGCATTGCGGCTCGTCAACCTGGCGCAGCTGATCGTAGGCGGCATTCGCGGCGGCTTGGCGATGGTGAACTCGGTTGCGTGCATGTTCTTCGGCAACATTTCCGGTTCGGCCGTTGCGGACGTATCCTCGATCGGCTCGGTCATGATTCCCATGATGAAGAAAAAAGGCTACGATACCGACTATGCGGTCGGTGTGACCGTATCCTCCGCCATTCAAGGCGTCGTTGTGCCGCCGAGTCACAATCTGGTGCTGTATTCGCTGGCTGCGGGGGGAGGCGTGTCGATAGCGAGCCTGTTTCTCGCGGGCATCGTCCCTGGACTGATCCTATGCGTATCGTTGATGGCGACAAGCTACGTATATGCTATCAAGCGCGGCTATGCCAAGGGCGATCCGGTAGAGCGCAAGGACATCCCGAAGATTGTGCTGGACGGCCTGATGTCGCTCTTGACCGCGGCTATTATTCTCGGCGGCATCTTCAGCGGCTGGTTCACGGCGACGGAATCAGGGGCTCTCGCCTGCTTGTATGCATTTATTTTGACCTTCTTTATTTATCGGGATATTCCGCTTCGCCGGATGGGACTCATATTGAAAAAAACGTTCCGCACCGTCTCGATGGTGCTGTTCCTGATCGCCGCATCCGACGCCTTCAGCTGGCTGCTCGCTTACTTGAAAATACCGGGTATGGTGACCGACGCGATGCTGGCCGTGTCCGACAACCCGATTATTATTTTGCTTATCATCAATATCGTGCTTCTGCTGCTCGGAGCGCCTATGGATATGGCCCCTCTCATCTTGATCATGACGCCGATCCTGCTCCCGGTCGTCACTCATCTAGGGATGGATCCGGTCCACTTCGGCATCATCATGATGCTGAATCTGGGCATCGGCCTGCTGACTCCGCCGGTCGGAACGGTTCTGTTCGTCGGCTGCGCCATAGGCAAAATATCGATCAGCCAAGGCACGAAAGCGATGATGCCCTTCTTCTATGTCATGTGTCTCGTGCTGCTGCTGCTAACGTACATACCGGATCTGGTCATGTGGCTGCCCAATATGATGAAGCATTAAGGCGCTCTGCTCAGCCGGGCTTTATAAAATGAATAATAAAAGGGGAATCGTACGATGAAATCATGGATGAAAACATGGAACGTCATTTCCATACTTTCTATCGCGGGAGCCGTTATTGCGGGCTGCAGCACGAAGGAGCCGGCTCAGGGAGCGGCGGCGGGCGGCGGCAACAAAGCCGAAGGCAAAAAGTACACGTTCCGCTTGGCGGACACGCACCCTCCGGATTACCCGACGGTCGTCGGAGACAAGAAATTCGCCGATCTGGTCAATGAACGGACGAACGGGCGCATCAAAATCGACGTGTTCCCCTCGTCGCAGCTTGGAGAGGAGAAGGCGGTCATCGAGCAGGTGCAGCTCGGAGCCATCGAGTTCACCCGCGTCAGCAGCGGGCCGCTGGCCGAATTCAACAAGAACTTCGGCGTGTTTAGCCTTCCTTACGTATTCGACAGCGACCAGCATCTATGGAAGTTTCTGGAGAGCGATAACGGCAACAAGCTGCTGGACAGCCTGGAGAGCTCGAAGATGAAGGGCCTCGCGTACTACAGCTCGGGAGCGCGGCACTTCTACTCGCGCAAGCCGGTGACGAATTTGGCGGAGCTGAAGGGGCAAAAGGTTCGCGTCATCCAGAACAAAATCAACATCGACCTGATGTCGGCGCTCGGAGCGAATGCGACGCCGATGGCGTACGGCGAAGTGTTCAGCTCCTTGCAGACCGGCGTTATCGACGCGGCGGAGAACAACTTCCCGAGCTACCAATCCTCGAACCATTACGAGGTGGCGAAGCATATGATCTTGGACGGACACCAGCGGGTTCCCGAGGTGCTGCTGATCAGCCAGTCGGCCTGGAACAAGCTGTCCGAGGAGGACCGCAAAATCGTAAAGCAGGCAGCGATCGATTCGGTCAAGACGCAGCGGGAATCGTGGGACAAATACGAGAAGGAAGCGGAAACCAAGGTGCGCGCTGCCGGCGTCACCATTACGGAGGTCAAGGACGTCAAGCCTTGGCAGGACGCGGTCAAGCCGGTGATCGACAAGTACCGGACGGAATATAAAGAGGTGCTGGAGCAAATCGATGCGGCGAGGAAAAAGTAAATATTTTTTCCGCCTCCCAAAGTGTGACATACAGCTGTCAGTGTTTCGGGGCTATAGTATAAGCATGAAGCATGTGAGCACACATTAAAATAAAATATATCCACTTTATGGAGGCGACGATTATGTACGTATCGATTCAAAACTTTGTAGAAGAATACCGCAACGAAGCTGCGGCGACGCACAGACTACTGGAGGCCTTGACGGATGAATCACTCAAACAGGAGGTAGCTCCGGGCTACCGGACGATCGGCCATCTTGCTTGGCATTTGGTACCTAACGGGGGCATTTTGAAGCCGACGGGACTCCGTTACGACGCTCCGGAAGAATCCATTGAGCCTCCCGTTTCTGCTGCAGCTATAGCCGAAGCTTACCGCTTCGCCTCCGAATCTCTCTTGGAAGCCGTGGAAGCCCAATGGACGGACGAAAAGCTGCAGGAGACTTCAACCATCTTCGGTGAGCAATGGAAAAATGGCAAGACGCTGGATTTGTTCGTGAAGCACGAAATCCATCACCGGGGTCAGCTGACTGTATTAATGCGCCAAGCCTGGGTGAAGATGTCCGGGGTCTATGGGCCGACGAAAGAAGAGTGGGCGGCAATCGGCGTGCCGGCTCCAGTATAAGCAAGCTTTTGTGCGGTGAAGCCGTTTTTAGAGGATTGAATGGCTATGAAAAGCGTACGTTCCTTTTTTACTCAGGGGAATGTGCGCTTTTTTCGGCTGTCCGGGATGAGTCTAGTCTGCAGTCTGCGCAGATCGCAGAGCCTGTAGTTGACATCAGAGGATAACTCGACTATGAAGGAACGACGATGAATCAAGTTCATAATGCAATCGAGTCCTAAACATCTTATACTGTATTAAGTATTAAGGAGGTAGAATATGAACGAGATCAAACGTATTTGCGTATTTTCCGGGTCGAATCCCGGCAATCATGCCGAGTATGAGCAGGCGGCAAACCGACTGGGGGACGCTCTTGTCACGCACGGCATGGACTTGGTGTATGGGGGAGCGAGTGTAGGGCTGATGGGCCGCGTAGCCGATAAAGTGTTGTCGGCGGGAGGCCAAGCCATTGGCGTAATGCCGAGAGGACTGTTCCGCAGAGAGCTGGCACATACCGGTCTGACGGAGTTTCACGAAGTGGAAACGATGCATGAGCGTAAGGCTCTCATGGCCAGCTTGTCCGACGCGTTCATATCACTTCCGGGCGGCTTGGGCACGTACGAAGAGCTGTTCGAGGCGGCCTGCTGGTCGCAAATCGGCATTCATAAGAAGCCGATCGGGTTGTTGAATGTCCGCGGATTTTACAATCCGCTGATCGATATGCTGAAGCATACCGTCCGCGAAGGATTCATGCGGGAGGAGAACTTGGGCCTGCTCGTAGTAGAATCGGACCCGGAGCGGCTGGTCGAAGGATTGCTTAATTATGTTCCGATCGAGCAAGGGCAAAAGTGGGTCGAGCTCGCTAACAAAGGGTAAGCTTCACCCTTTGTTTTGGGAAAATAGCGCTGGCGGTTTATCGGACACTGAATCCGCTATTCCTTGGAAATAGGCTTCTTTTGCAGTACGATCGGACATAGAATCCGCTATTTGCTATTTTTTCGTGCGAAAACAGTGTATTTTAGTGCAATAAAGGATCTGTAGTCCGATCACCATGGGAATAGTTCCATCTTTGGCGGAATAACGGATCTACGGTCCGAAACGAATGCAACCCTGCTCATCAAACGGGCCGTTCTGGAGTTTTGCGAAAAAATCCATAAAAGTAAACAAGCAAAGAACCGTCCTCGCAGACGGTTCTTCTTTTTTTTTCGGAGCTCCCACATTGAACGAAGCCGTCGCCTTAGTGGTTGACCGTTTGTGCCTGAGATGGCGCCTTTGCTTTCGGTTTAGGATGGTACGTTCCGATAACGATACCCGCAGTAGTCAGCACAAAGGCAAGCAGATGGATCCATTGCACGTGCTCATCGAGGAATAGGACCGCTCCGACCATGCTGGCGAACGGCATCCCGTTGATGAACATGGCGGTCTTGTTGGCGCCGAGCAGCTTGATGCCGTGGTTCCAGCCTAAGGTACCGAGCGAGGAAGCGAGCCATGCCGACAGCAGCATGACCACCCAACCCATAGCCGTAAAATGAACCTGCGAGTACGCCGACGGCCCATAGGTTGCAAACGAGCCGATATTCAGCATCACGCCCCCGATCAAGGTCGAGTATGCGGTAGTGACGAGGGTGGGAATGCCGGTGGACGATATCGCTTTGATCAAAAGGCCGCCGACGACATAGCCGAGCATTGACAGCACCATGATCAGGTCCCCCCAGCCGGACATTTCGATAGACGCCTCTCCCGAGCTGGACAGAACGACCATAACTACGCCCGAGAAGCCGGCTAAAATGCCCGCGAACAGCCGGAAAGTCATCTTTTCGCCTATGAACAGGGCAGCTAGAAGGGCGGTAGTGAGCGGATTCAGCCCGAGAATCAGCGAAGCGTTAGTCGCCGTGGTCGTAACGACTCCTGAAGCGAGGAACAATTGATGAAAGAAAATGGAGGTAAGACCGATGAGCGTGAGCAGGAGCCATTGCTTCGGCGTCGGTTTATACCAGCCGTATTTGCGCAGCGCGAACGGAAGCAGGGCAAGACCGGCCAGAGGCATCCGTACGGCAGCCACGAGAAAGGGCGGCGTTGTCTCGGTCAAATATTTGACCATCACGATATTAAGACCCCAAGAAGCTACGACTAGGGCCAGGATGACATACATCCATTTGTTATTGGCGGTTCCCACAGCATGTTAGCTCCTATCCTGAATGAAGTGTGTGCCGGTATGATTTCTTTATAAAATCCAACACAAAAAAAGCAGGGCGTTCTTCTCAAACGAAGGCCTGCGTCCTACTCTTATTAAAGCACAGATTGCCCTAGAGGGAAATCGTAAATCGGCGGGTTCCACCATTTGTTAGTGTTAGGGGAACGGAGTGTTGGGCAATGAAAAAAGCCGCTCTCCGCGTGCGGGGCGGGGTATACGGCCTGGTGCAGCATTACCGGTTCAAATACATCGGCGCTACGAGATCGATTCGGTTGGTCCAGATCCCCCCGGTATAGCTGTGCGGAATCCGCTGCGCTGCATCCTCCGGAGTATCGAAGCCGCTGGAAGCTTCTCTTCCGTCTCCGCCGACCAGAATGACCCTCGTATCGGCGTCCTCCATGCGGTTGATAAACCGTGTAGGCCAGCCCCACAGCCAAGGAGCGATCTTTTCCGGGATATGCACCTGGGTATGGCCGATCGAAGCGGGGACATAGCCGGTCCATCCGACGGCGGTGTAGGTGAGCACGAACTTGATCAGCGAAGCCTTGGACATCGTCCGCAGCTGAGGCATTTGCTTGCTCAGCGCCGCAATCGGCTCGTCGCCGCCGTATACGGTCAGCTGCTCCAGCCTTTGCGCAGGCAGCGCCTGCAAATATTCGGCAAGCTGGACGCCTTCCGCGGGATCGTTGCTTTTGACGTGAATGAGGAATTGCCGGTCCGGAAAAGTACTCATCACTTCGTCCAACGTCGGCATCATGCCGATGCCTTTGCCGCGAAACGGGTACGTCGCCCCGCCGTCCGCCGTATAGCCGTAGCCGATGTCGAGCACCTTCAGCTCCGCCGTTGTATGCTCCCTTGTTACGCCTTTGCCGTTCGTGCGGCAATCCAGTGTCCAGTCATGGAAGACGACAAAATTACGGTCTTTGGTAGGCTGCACGTCAAATTCCACGATGTCGGCTCCTTCCCGGAAGGCGGCGTCCATGGAAGCCAGTGTATTTTCGAGGTAAGGGTGCTCTGGCTCGTATATACGTTCAGCGGTGCAGGTTTCGTCGGTAATACCCTCCATATGAAACGTTTGGGCGAGCCCGCGGTGAGCCAGCAGCAGCGGGGCTTCGTCTCGGGGCTTGGCAAGCAGGGAGCTGTTCGTTATGTACACAATAGCAAGCAGCAGGAGCGCCAGCCATAGTCGTTTTCGCTTCAATAGGTTCATGATCATGCCTCCAACGGATGTGAAAAATGCGTCAGCGTCCCGAAAACGGGATGGGGAACGAGATCAAGCATACCCAACATAAGGAATCGAGACAATGGCTGATCCATAACAATTCGATGATGGACGGGAAATGAGGGGAACGAGCTAATCCTCCTAGCCCGGCAGCTTAACGGCTTTCACTTCATAAATGCTGCTTTTGGAGCTGAGCACAAAATCCGGTTTGCCGCGCTCGCGTTCTCTGCGATGGCCTTCGAGGTGAGCCTCGCTCAGCTCCCACTGCTTCCAGCGCTCCTCGTTTTCCCAGCGGATCATGACAATGACTTCCTCCTCGCCTTTGCTCGCTCTTTTCACCAAGACGCTCAGGTCGATAAAGCCCGGGGACTTTTCTACCGCAGCCTCTTGGCTGAAGCCGTGAACGACCTGATCGGCGAAGCCTTCTTTGACGACGATGGTTAACGTTTCTATGATCATGAATCAGTACGCCCCCTAGAATAAATGGATACATTTTACACACAACATTGTATTTGATAAAGATTCTCATTTTCAATTGGCGGCAGTCAGGCTTATCAGGCTCGGGAAGCGAGGATGGTATGAAGGTTAATCCTTGTTTAAACCAATTTATAGAAATATTTAATAATTATGTTAAATGAGTATATTAAATCAAATTCTCGTTCTATATACTAAATAATGGAAAGGGGGTGATGTTGATGAGAATGAAAAAGCTCGCGACGATATTATTCGCTTTTACCATGTTTACGGCATCGGTTTCGACTGCTTTTGCAGACGGACGATACCAGTGTCACGGATGTACCTGCAATCTTTACAAATATTTTGTAGACATTGATCTTGTAAATTCTTCCGGGACGACGGAAATCACGACTATGGGCCCGTTCGAGGACTATGCCGACGCTCAGGCGGCTGCAGACGAATACTTGTACATGTATCCCGAGTACAGTGCTAACATTTACGATGCACAATATTGCTGGTAATGAAATCGGAGGAAAGGAAGGGGCAGTCCTTCCTTTTCTTTTTGTTCCGAGACAGGGAAGCCGGAAAGGAAAACAACCTCTGGAAATGGAAATTGTTATTTAAGGATAAAAATCCAACAGCACTTTAAGGAGGCGTAAGCTATGAGTGCCGAATTTTTTGCAACTCCTTCCGAGTTCCGTGCATGGCTGGAGCAGAATCACGAAAAGGCTGCGGAGCTGCTGGTCGGATTTTATAAAAAAGACAGCGGACGGCCAAGCATTACATGGCCCGAATCGGTAGACGAGGCGCTGTGCTTCGGCTGGATCGACGGCGTCCGCCGAAGAATCGACGATGCCAGCTACTCGATCCGGTTCACGCCGCGCAAGCCGGGCAGCACTTGGAGTGCCGTCAATATAGCGCGGATGGAGGAGCTGAGTCGGCTGGGTCTCATGCATCCGGCAGGATTGCGGGCATTCGAGCAGCGCAAGGAGGACAAGTCCGCCGTCTATTCGTACGAGCGGGAAGGTCCGGCCGAGAAGCGCTTGAGAAGCAGTTTCGCGCTCATCCGAAGGCATGGGAGTTTTTTCAGTCGCAGCCTCCCTACTACCGGAAGGTGTCCATCCACTGGATTGGCAGCGCTAAAAAGGAAGAGACGCGGCTCAAGCGGCTTGCGCAGCTGATCGAGAAGTCGGAGCAAGGGCAAAGGCTGTAGCCGCCCATTCCACTATTGCAGCTTAGGCGCGGAGCAGTCCTTTTAGTCCAGGGCTGCTCTTTTACCTCAAGTTTAAGCCGCTGCCGGTTTGGATGCCTTTTTTCTTACGCGTCATGACAATGAATAGCTCCATGAACACTAGATTGCCAACCCAGCACAGCCATGCCGACAGCTGATACGCCGACAGGAATTGGTCTCCGAACAGCGGAGTCGCCAGCATGAGCCATACCCGAAAAGAAAACGCCGCCAACGTCAGCGCGTAGCTGCGCAGCATCCACTCTCGGTGAGCCGTTATGTTCTTTTTTACGGCTTGGCGTATTGCGATCCATGTCGAGGCCATCCATAAAATATCCAGCGAGAAAAAGCCTAAACCGGCTTTCCAGCCGCCTGTCGCGAATATACATAAATAAATGCTGACGAGTCCGCTAATATAGATTGACGCCACATAAATATAGCCTAATACGCGGTGAAGGCGGACACCTCTTCTTTTGGGCTTGATGAACAATTGAAAAGGTCCTATGGCTACCGCTAGACAGGCCGTAATTATATGGGCATACAGCACATAGATCCACGGAGAGAGACTGAAGTCGGGCTCGGAGAGCTTAACATGCAGGAGCCCCTTGCTCGTCGGATCCGAAAGTCCGTACTGCGTGACGACATAATACAGAAGTACAAAGGCCAGCAAGGAAACGATCAGCCGAACGATTGTCTTTTTTACCATTTTATTTCCATCCCTTCTATAATTACTGCACTACAAGACGCTGAAGCGGAAATCATCCCTTCATTTTCCAAATAAAGTGGTTGGGAGGTGCATCGAAATGCATATAAGGATAGGAGAGCCGACGGACATTCAGGCGATCTCGAAGGTCCATGTGGCAAGCTGGCAAAGCACATACAAGGGGATTATCGATGAGAAGCATTTATCCGGACTGACGGTGGAGCAAGGAATACGGCGCTGGCAGCGGACCTTCGAGCATCCTTATCGGGATCAAATCATTTATGTAGCGGCTGGCTCCAACGGGAAAATTGCCGGATTCGTTACCGGCGGCGCGTGCAGAGAATCCGATATGCCGTACGAAGCGGAGATTTATGCCCTCTATTTGTTGGAGGAGGCTCAAGGAAGCGGATGCGGGAGGCGTCTATGTACTGCGCTGGCGGAAGAGCTGATGGCGAGAGGCTACCGTTCGATGATGGTTTGGGTGCTGACGGACAATCCTTCTATTGGGTTTTATAGGCGGCTGGGCGGGCAATTCATAAGTGAGAAGCCTATAAAAATCGGCTCCGGCACGTTGATGGAAACGGCATTGGGCTGGAGCGACATGACCCTTCTGGGAAGAAAATCGGGAACCGAAAAGCCGGAAAGCTGAAGCAGGCGGCCGATGCAGATGCACATGCACATGCAGAAGCACATGCAGAAGCACATGCAGAAGCACATGCAGAAGCACATGCAGACCTAGGCAAGCCTCAAGCTGCACGTTTGAAACGGAAAGGAGCTGCTGCCAAGCTTGCTATCATGGACACGTTTCTTGGATAGGTTTCAACGGTATATTTTGCTGCGAAACCGGCCTTTGACGGTCAAAATGTTTTTTTACTCCGCATTGATCGTCGTCTTCCCGCTGCTGCTCGTCGGTGCGATCTCGTACCAACGGTCGTCGGAGGTGCTGGAGCAGGAGGCGGGGCAGTACAGCTGGCAAATTATCGAGCAGGTGAAGACGCACGTCGAATACTACGTGCAGGATTTCGAGATCGATACGCTGCGCATAATTAACCATCCGGATATGAACCGGTTTCTGAAAATGCGGACGACGGATGAGATACGGCAAAGCGGCATCCGGGCGGATATCGAGCAGGTGCTGAAAAATGCGGCCTATTCGCGTTCGGACATTTCGAACATTACGGTCGTTCTGCATGACGAGCAGGTGATCGACGCGATAGATTTCGACAGCCCTTATTCGGCACGGCAGCTGGAGCAGGAATATTGGTACGAGACGATTCCGGAGGACAGCACGCCGAAGCTGATCAGCCGCGTGATCCGGTGGAAGGACCACCCGGAGCAGGTCATCTCGATCGTTCGCCGGCTTATTAGCCCGAATACGCTGGAGCCGGTCGGGATCATGATCATGGACGTCAATTTCAAGCGCATTCAGGAAATCGCCGAGAAGGTTGCCATCGGACGAACCGGCTTCCTGTACATGATCGATTCACAAAACCATTATGTGTACCACCCGGATTTGCAGCAGGTCGGCAAGCCAGCCAATGCGCGGAACTTCGAAACCTTGAAGCGGACCGAAAGCGGTTCCATGATGGAGGATGAGCAGGGAAGCCATTTTCTCACGTTCAGCTTATCGCACTATTTAGGCTGGCGCCTCGTCACGTCGATTCCCTATTCGGAATTGACGAGCGGGACGGGGTATATCGGGCGGACGATATTTGGGACGCTTGCCGTCACTTTGGTCGCTGCGTATGTGCTCGGCATCGGGTTCGCAGCAAGCCTGCTTCGTCCGATTCGCCGGCTGCACCGGTTTATGAAAAAGGTCGAGGTCGGCGACTTTTCGGGCAAGCTGGAGGTTCGCTCCAAGGATGAGCTGGGGCTGCTGACGCACGGCTTCAACAAAATGGTGGAGAAGCTCGAGGAGCTTCTGGAGGAAATCTACTTCACTCGGCTGCGGGAAACGGAGGCGCTGCTCCGGCAAAAGGAGACGGAGCTCAAAGCGCTGCAATCGCAGATGAATCCGCATTTCCTGTACAACTCTCTTGAAACGCTACGAGGAATGGCGCTGGATCAGGATATGGACGATATGGCCGGTATGACGGCGTCGCTCGCAAAGCTGCTGCGGTATCATTTGAAGAACGATTCGCCCATCGTCACGCTGCGGGAGGAATTGCGCTTTTGCGAGCTGTACTTGCGCATTCAGAAGTACCGGTTCGACGATAAGCTCGAATACGAGCTGAGTGTGCCCGAGTGGGCGATGGATCAGGAAATCGCGAAGTTTTCGCTTCAGCCGATCGTGGAGAACAGCATGATTCACGGCATCGAGCCGGGAATCGGCCTCATGCACATTCATATAACTGCGTCTCGGGATACGGAGCATTCCTTTCACGTGTCGGTTCAAGATACGGGAGTCGGGATGTCGGAGGAGCAGCTGCACAGCATCCATCAAGATTTGAAAGGGAAGGACGTATTGGCTGGCGGAGCACATATCGGTATTGCCAACGTGCACCGGAGAATCGCTTATTTGTATGGCACAGTCTATGGTTTGCTGCTGCAGAGCAAGAGAGGGGAGGGCACGATGGTTCATATCCGGCTGCCATACAAGGAAAAGGGCGAGCCTGCCATTGAGGAAGGAGGAGGCGAATGGCGTATCGAATCTTGCTGATTGACGATGAGCGGTGGGTCCGCACGTCGCTGAAGCGGGTGATCGAGAAGACGGAATTGCCTTTTACGGTAGTCAAGGAGGCCTCGCACGGCCTGGAAGGTTTGGACTGGCTAAAGGAGCATGAGGCCGACCTAATCATAACCGATGTGAAAATGCCGGTGATGGAAGGGCTGCAGTTCGTCCGCGAAATCCGCGAGCGAAGCCGTGAGCAGCACATCATTGTTATTAGCGGCTATGACGATTTTCATTATGTTCAACAGGCGCTGCGCTCCGGTGTGTATGATTATTTGCTTAAACCGGTAGAGACCGAGGACATGGCGCAATGCTTGGGCAAGTGGATGGAGCGGGAAGCGCAGCGCCGGTCCATGCAAGCGAATGCTGCGGTTCCTTCCGATTCTGCGGCGCTGTCTCCCGTCGAGCAAGTGATCGATTATATTCGCGCCAACCTTGCCGGCGACCTGACGCTAACCGAAGCGGCGGCGAGGGTGCATCTGAACCCGAGCTATTTGAGCCAGCTGTTCAAGCAGCAGCTGAACCGCAATTTCGTCGACTTCATCGTCGAAGCGAGAATGGACGAGGCCAAGCGCCTGCTGCAGGTCACCTCGCTGCGCATCAGTGAAGTTGCCGACCGGGTGGGCTATGCGGATGTCGCTTATTTCAGCAACACGTTCAAGAAATGGAACGGCTGTACGCCTACGGAATTTCGCAAAGCAGCCGTACAAAGCTAAAGGCAAGGGAGAAGATACGGATGAACATGCTGCAAGCTATTCCGGCCATGCCGGTTCGGGAGATGGAGCGGAGCGTGGGCTTTTACCGCGACCTGCTCGGGTTTACCGTACGCCACTGGGAAGGCGGCTTCGCTGTGCTGGAATGCGGCGGGGTGGAGGTGCACTTGTGGCACTCGGGCGATGAAAGCTGGCGTACGCGGGAGGACAAGCGACCGATTATCTCCGGTGCCGAATCGTTCATTGCGGGTACGGCAAGCTTCCGCATACGGGTCGAGGGAGTGGATGAGCTGCATTCGCGTCTCATGCCATTCGGCATAATGCATCCTAACACCAAGCTTGGGGACCGGCCATGGGGTGTGAGGGAGTTTGATGTCCTGGACCCGGACGGCAACCTGATTACATTTTACGAGAGACGCATTTCATAGAGGAGACGTTGAATGGGCATGGGCAAGGACAAGGGCGCTTTTTGCCTAACGCTCGCTTGTTTTCATTCGGGAAATTCCCTGTTTTCTGTCAAAAATTAGGGCTGGAAGTCGATTCTAGTAAAGAAACCCGAACGATTGTCTTGAAAAAAGAGTCGTTTTTCAGTATTATGAATCTATGAGTGTTACCGAATCCGATGATGGTTTTAGAAGGTGAACATATGCCCCTAACCGATTCGAATGAGTTTAAGAAGAAGCTGTGTCACATCTACAATGAAGTTTCGAAGGAATTGTTCGGTTTCGGTACGATTCTGCTTAAAGCAACGATCGACAACAATATGGTCACCTTTCAAGCAAGGCACCGCCGCTCACCGCGGTCTACCGCGTTAGAGGGCGAAGCGCCGTCGCTGAAGTACGAGGTCGATTTCTACATGTCGTCGATTTACAAGAAGCGGATCCGGGAAAAGCTCGAACAAGATATGGGACTGGCTATCGAGGCGGTTTTAAGAGATTACGATCCGCACACGCAGTGGGCTATCACGAACATCATTGTGGTGGATAACGAAAGAACAACCGAATAGATCGGCCGTTTCTCTTTTGATTTATCTTAAGAGGAAACCGAACCCACGTAACATCAACGGATGCCGCTGGACATTGTTTACAATGGAAAGTGCTCTTGTTAGAAGATTTATTTCTACCAAGGGTACTTTTCTTTTTTTTCTTATGAGGAAATTTAAAAAGTCCACTTTGAACGGCAAAGAAACTGAAAGCATTCTTTGCCACAAGAAAACCAACATCTATTAGCGGTCGTTCTACTTTGAATGACTTCGATCGGAGGTTTTCTTATAACGAAGCGAATCGAGAAGAAGTTCGACATCGAATCTTGAACAAAGCCGGGAAGATATGCTTACGATGCAAGCTTTCCTTCGGAAAGCTCTGAGGTACTCACGTAGGTTACGCCTACGCTCCGTTCCTCCTTCCTCGACTTTCGTCCAACCTTCTCGGTTCTGAAACCGGACTTTTTAAACACTCATTTCATAAAACCGCAACAGGGGGGCATCGGAAGAAATAGAAGCCGGGAATTCGGCGCGGGCGAATGCATTAGATTGCCGCGTTTGAAAAATACTAGTAAATATTTCTTGGACCGATCCTGACACGATTCAGACCAAAAATTGGAGGGTTATGACAGATGAAAAAACAATGGGTTTCCGGGATTCTATCTTTATCCGTACTAGGACTTGCACTTACAGGATGCGGGGCGCCGAAAGAACAAGGCGGAGCAGCAGCAGACAACAAGGCTGCAGGCAAAGGAGAGCCGACACAGCTCGTCATTTCCACCTGGGGCTTCTCGGAGGACTTCTTCCGCAAAGAAATTTATGCGCCGTTCGAGAAAGAGCATAATGTCAAAATCGTGCTGGAAATCGGCAACAACGCCGAGCGCTTGAACAAAGTGAAGCAAGGCAGCTCCAACGTCGACCTGATTTACTTGTCCGACTATTACGCGCAGCAAGGGATCGAAGCGGGGCTGTTCGAGAAAATCGACCGCAGCCGCCTGACGAACCTGAACAATATTTACGACGTGGCGAAAGCGCCGCTTGGCGAAGACTACGGCCCTGCTTATACCATCGGCCAATTGGGCATCGCCTACAACCCGAAAGCGCTTGGCGGTAAAGAAATCAAATCGTGGGCCGACCTGTGGAAGCCGGAATTGGCGAAGAAGCTGACGATTCCGAACATTACGGCAACCAGCGGTCCGATGATTGTGGACGCGGCTTCGATCGTTGCGGGCGGCAGCACGTTTAACGAGGACCAGGCGTTTGCGAAGCTGAAAGAGCTGAACAAATCCGTCGTTAAGTACTACGGACAAACGTCCGAATTCGTCAACATGATGGCGCAAGGCGAAATCGCCGCCGGTCCGATCATGGAAATGTACGTAAAAGATTTGAAGGCCGGTACGCCGGATGTGAAATTCGTAACGCCAACAGAAGGCGCCTACGCTATTATGAACACCGTTAACGTCGTAAAAGGCAGCAAAAACAAGCAGCTGGCCGAAGACTTCATCAACTGGCATTTGAGCAAGGAAGCTCAAGAGAAATCGGCAAAAGCGAAAGTTGACTCCCCTGTTAACAAAACGCTGCAGCTGACAGCGGAAGAAGCTCAAGGGATCACTTACGGTGCGGATGTCGTTGACAAGCTGCGCAAGCTGGACATGAAATTCGTCAACCAAAACTTGAAAAAATGGATCGACCGTTTCAATAAAGAAGTAACGCAATAAGAGAACGTAGCAAGCGCAGACGGAACAGAAGCAACCGTTCTAGAAACAAGGAATCAGGGTATATGACATGACCATGGCATGTACCCCATTTTTTTGCCAAGGAGGTTCGTTGATGAGGAAGAAAGTGATCCTGGATGTCGATACGGGAGTCGATGACGCGCTGGGCATATTGCTCGCGATTCGCAGCGGCCAATTCGACGTGCTCGGCATTACGACGGTAAACGGCAACGTCTCGATGGAGCAGGCGACGGAGAACACGTGCAAGATCCTCCAGCTTGCTGGCGCGGAGGATGCGATTCCCGTCTACAAGGGTGCGGACCGGCCGCTGCTGAGGGAATCGTTCTTCGAGCACCGGGTGCACGGCAAGGACGGCATCGGCGGAGCGCTCCGCGATATGCCGGTGCACAAGCAGCCGGAAGCCGGCTTCGGGCCGGACTTCATCGTCGAAGCGGCGCGCCGCGAGCCCGGAGAGCTGACGCTCGTCATGACCGGGCCGCTGACGAACCTGGCGCTCGCCGTGCGCAAAGCTCCGGAGCTGGTGCAGCTTGTCAAGGAGGTCGTCGTCATGGGCGGCGCGGTCAGCAGCTACGGCAACGTGACTCCGACCGCCGAGTACAACATGTACGTCGATCCGGAAGCGGCCAAAGTGGTGTTCCACGCAGGCTTTCCGAGCCTTACGATGGTCGGGCTGGATGTGACCCGCAAAGCGCTGCTCACGGAGGAGCAGATGCTCCAGCTAGGCGATTCCGATATCGCCCGTTATGTTCTGGAGAGCACTTCGGATTACATGAAGCGCTACTATGAGCGCAACGGCATCCATGCCTGCGTGATGCACGACCCGCTAGCCGTGGGTGTCGCGCTGGATCGCGGCATCGTAACGACCCGTCCCTATTATGTGGACGTAGAAACAAGAAGCGAGCTGTGCGACGGGCAAACCGTATGCGACTTCCAGAACCGCTTGTCCCGACAGCCGAACGTGCATGTTTGCGTGGACGTCGATACGGACGCTTTTATTCAGCTGTTTACGCAAGCGTTGCGTGTCTAGCCTTACAAGAACAGGAGCCAATAGCTACATGAAAAAAACGTATACCTATTTACTGCTGCTGCCGGGACTTCTGTTTTTGTGCATTTTTATGCTCGTCCCGATTGTGCTGACGATAGGGTCCACCTTTTTCCAGGAGGGCCGCCTAAGCTTTGACGGTTATTTGCATTTCTTTAAAGATCCGTATTTTCTCAAAATCGTAGGGACGACGCTGCAGGTCAGCATTGTAACGACGCTCATCTGCATTTTGCTCGGCTTTCCGGTAGCTTACTATATTTCGAAGCAGGGACTGCGGAAAAAAGGCATCCTGCTTGCCCTGGCGATCTTCCCGCTGTTGACCAGCTCGGTCGTACGCTCGTTCAGCTGGATGATCGTACTCGGGAAAAAAGGGCTGCTGAACAATGCGCTCATTGCGATAGGGCTCATACAGGAGCCGCTCGACATATTGTACACGCCGACGGCCATGATGATCGGCCTCATCCATTTGTTCCTGCCGCTCATTATCATTACGCTTGTCGGGGTTATGGAAAATATCGATCCCGATTTGATCAAGGCCGCAGAAAGCCTCGGCGCTCCGCGTTTTACGGCATTCCGCAAGGTCATCGTGCCGCTCTCCATCCCGGGTCTTATTATTGGGAGCATTCTCGTGTTCGTCGGAAGCTTGACGGCTTATACGACGCCGGCGCTGTTGGGAGGCAAGCAGAGGGTTATTTCGACCTTCCTGTACCAAAATGCGATTACGCTTAACGACTGGCATATGGCCTCGGTCATTGCAACGATCATGATCGCCATTACGTTCATCGTCATCGGCATTATGAACAAACTGGCCAACAAATTTACCCCGAAGGAGTAGAACCGTATGCAGGAGAACAATCGAGGACTGGGCCTGTTTACGCTTCTAGTCTATGCGTTTTTGCTGGGCCCGCTTATTATTATCGCCGCCGCTTCGTTCGAGCCGGGAGCCGTGCTGAAATTTCCGCCGACAGGCATTTCGTTCAAGTGGTATGAAAATATTTTCAAAGTGAAAATGTTCATGGAAACGTTCAAGACGTCGATCGTCGTATCGCTGCTCGGCAACTTGTTCGCCTTGATTCTGGGGGTTCCGGCCGCTTATGCCTTAAGCCGGTTCCAGTTCAAAGGCAAGGACGCGCTGAATGCGATCTTCATCTCCCCGGTGCTCATTCCGGGAATCGTGCTTGGCTTCACCATGCTGAAATACTTGATTATTACGTATAACCTGCCGATTTATGCTTCTCTCTTGATCGGTCATACGGTGATCATGCTGCCGTTCATTATCCGCGTCATAGCCTCCAGCTTGTCGAACTTCGACTTTGCCATCGAGGAGGCGGCGCTCAGCTTGGGCGCAGGGCATTTGCAAACCTTTTTCAAGGTCGTGCTGCCGAACATTAAGTCGGGGATTATCGCTGCGGTGCTGATCGCTTTCCTGGAGTCGTTCAATAACGTCGACATTTCGGTCTTTATGACCGGTCCGGGCATCAGTACGCTGCCGATCCAAATGCTGACGTATGTAGAAAACCATTTTGACCCTACGATCGCCGCAATTTCGGTGCTTCTGATGATCTTTACGGCAGTGCTCATGTTCATTATTGAAAGAATTATGGGATTGTCCTACTTTACAAAACGATAACGGAGGATTTCGTCCATGGCATTGCTATCCCTGGAAAACGTGTCGGTAGCTTACGAGCAAAATTATATCTTGAAGGATTTTAACTTAAATATTGAAAAAGGTAAGCTGATTTCGCTGCTCGGGCCGAGCGGCTGCGGGAAAACGACGACGCTGCGTCTGATCGCCGGATTTCTCGAAGCTAGAGACGGCAAGTTTCTGCTGAACGGCAAAGACTACACCCGGGTTCCCGTCAACAAACGGAATTTCGGCTTCGTGTTCCAAAGCTATGCACTGTTCCCGCATTTGTCGGTATATGAGAACGTCGCCTTCGGCCTTCGTCTGAGAAAGGTCGCGGAAGCGGAAATCAGCAAGCGGGTGCACCGGATTCTGGAGGTCGTGAGTTTGGCGGGCTTCGAGAAGCGGTATCCGAAGGCGCTGTCCGGAGGACAAAAGCAGCGGGTCGCTATCGCCCGTGCGCTCGTGATCGAGCCGGACCTGCTTCTGTTCGACGAGCCGCTCAGCAACCTCGATGCGAACCTGCGGATCAACATGCGGGTAGAAATCCGCCGCATTCAGCAGGAGCTGGGCATTACAACGGTCTATGTATCCCATGACCAGGAGGAATGCTTCTCCATCTCGGACCAGGTCGCGATTATGAACAAAGGGATTATCGAGCAGCTGGATAACCCGGCGACGATCTTTAAATATCCGAAGACCGAATTTGTAGCGAGATTCATCGGATTCAACAATTTCATCCATTTCACCGAACGGCGTGAGAATGACCATGAAATCGAGCTGAAGGCGGGCGATATTCCTTTCCGTGTCGTCAAGCATCCGGGTACGGGCGCGCTGGAGAGCAAGAAGGGCGCCATCCGTCCTGACGATGTCGTGATGGGTACGGCGGAGGAAGTGATGGACAAAGGTCCGAACACGCTGGCAGGCCGTATCAAAGTAAGCACTTTCCTCGGCAGAAGCTACCAGTATGTCGTCGAGACGGCGCTGGGCGATTTTACCGTCAATAAAGAAATGGAGTTTCCTTATGTGAACGGCCGTGAAGTTCGATTGCTGTTCCCCGGCGAAAAGCTGGTTTTGGTGGAGTAACGAGCTACTTGGGAGGTACAGGCATGCGAGTCGATTTATTCATCCAGAATGTAAACATCTATAACAGTTACTTCAAAAGGTTCATTCCAGGCAATGCCGCCGTCCTGGATGGCAGGTTCTTATATATCGGTCCGCGCGGAGCGGACAGCTTCGAAGCGGACCAAATCGTCGACGGGCAGGGGCGCTATATGGTTCCCGGCCTGGTCGATATCCATCTGCATATCGAGAGCACGATGGTGACGCCGGATACTTTCTCCTACGGCTTGATCAAGAACGGCGTCACGACGATCGTGCCGGAGCCTCACGAGATGGCGAATGTGTTCGGGCTGCCTGGCGTTACGGAAATGATCCGTGCGAGCAAGCATTGCGTAGCGGATATGATTTATGCGATTCCGAGCTCGGTGCCGGCAACGTCGCTCGAAACGTCGGGCGGCTCCATTGAGATTGAAGATATGGACCGGCTGATGCAGACGGAGCGGATCGCTTGCCTTGGCGAAATTATGAACTATGTCGATGTCATTAACGCCCCGGATTGCAAGACGAATCAAATCCTGAGGCATATACGGTCCCAATATCCGGACCTGATTATAGAAGGCCATGTGCCGAAGCTGCTTGATCTCGATTTGCAGCGGGTGATTTATGCGGGAATCGATTCCGACCATACGCATCAATCGATCGAAGGGATGGAAGCGCGCATCGCTGCCGGCATGTTCATCGAGATTCAGGAGAAGTCGATGACCGAAGAGGTCATGAACTATTTGATCAAGCATGACGTTTCGGAGCATTTCTGCTTTGTCACAGACGATGTCATGCCGGATTCGTTCCAGCGGAGAGGGCATCTGAATCATATTGTCCGCAAGGCGATCGGCATGGGGATGTCGCCAGAAAAGGCAATCTACGCCGCAACCTTCACTCCGGCCCGCCGGATGAAGCTGAGCGACCGAGGTGCAATCGCGCCGGGCAAGATTGCAGATTTTATTTTAGTATCGGATGCCAAAGAATTGACCATAGGTCAAGTGTTCAAGAATGGTAAGAAAGTATTTGATGCCGGTAAGGAGTACAAGCCGGAAGGGTATCGGCATGCGTTCCCTGCCCATTTTTACCAAAGTGTACAGCTTCCTCTGCTGACGGAAGCCGACTTCGCTATCCGGGCCGATGCGAAGGATGGGATGTACCACAGCCGTGTCATGCTGGTGAAGAACGGCTCGACGTTCACGGAGGAGCATCACGGTGAAGTGGAGGTTCGTGACGGCGAAGTTCGCTGGGAGGACAGCCCGTACGGCCTTATCGCCACCTTCGAGCGTTACGGCAAGAGTGGAGCACGAGCTCACGGCTTGATCGGGGGCGACACGATCCGGCGCGGGGCGGTGGCAACGACGTACTCCCACGACAACCATAACCTGCTCGTGGTAGGGCATAGCCCCGAGGATATGATGCTCGCGGCCAACGAAGTGATCCGCAGCCAAGGCGGCTTCTGCGTCGTCGAAGACGGCAAGGTGCTCGCGATGCTCCGCCTGCCGGTAGGCGGCATCCTGACGGAGGAGCCGCTGGAGGAGGCGGCTGCGGCCGTGCAGCGCCTCCGCGAGGCGATGGAGTCGCTCGGATATAACCACTACAATCCGATCATGTCGATCAGTACGCATTCGCTGCCGGTCAGCCCGGCGCTGAAGATCACCGATTTCGGCCTGATCGATGTCAATCGCGGACAAGTTGTACCCCTGCTAGTGGGATCGGAATCATAATACGAATTGAGACAGTGGAGAGCTCTCCTGCCGGTGCAGGAGGGTTCTTTTTTTGGGGGACGAGCGCTGCAGGGAAGCAGGGCGAAACGCACGCGATGCCGTTGGAACAAGCGAAGGCTTCGCTTGGCGAGCCGGAGGTATTCGCGATTTTACCGGAGGTGTGACGGGCGGATTAAAGATAAAAAACAGACACGAGATGCTTCGTGTCTGTTTTCGCTGCCTAATGGCAGTGCTGCTGATCTCAGTAATGAGGCTATTCCTGATCCGACGGGATGATCTCATCCAGCTCGCTGTCCTGCTGATTCGCTGCGGCCAATACTTCCTGGTCGGTCTCGTTGGCGCCTTGGATCTCGGCTGCGGCTTGCGCTTGAGCGTTCAACTGCTCCTCCGCTTGTCCAATGCCTTGTGCACCTTGATGTCCTCTGCTGCTTGGCATATCATGCTGCCTCCTGTCTCGGATTGAAAAATAACAGAGATAGTATGGCCGGATCACTGGCAAAGAATGCATGTTGGCTGTAATTAGGCGCGTAGAAAGCCATTACGCGTGTCATCAGCGATATCGGCTTTCATGTCGAAGTGGACGTTATGGCAGTCATTGACGCCAAGAACTGACAGGTGTCGTTGATCAATATCGGTCCTGTCATGGCATTCAGTTGTTCCAATTGCTATACTAGCAAGTAAGAATGGAGAGGAGTGCTGGTACATGGAATACCATCGAATTACGAATATAACGGACCCTTACTTTAAACAAATGCACGAGCTGATGCAGACGGTGTTTCCGCCGGAGGAAGTGCTGGAGTACGAGCTGTGGGCGGAGCCGCTGCAGGACCCGGGCATCCGGGTATTCGTCGCCGTCTACGAGGGACAGGTAGTCGGAGCCACCGAATACCGGTACTACGAGGATATGCAGGTAGCGATGACGGATTTCACGATCATCGGCCGCGAGGGGCTGGGCATCGGCCCGTTTCTCGTGAAGCACCGCACGAACGATCTGCTTTCACTCGTTCGGGAGCAGGGCAGTCGGCTGCTCGGCATGTTCGCCGAAATTTACAACCCGTATTTGGCGCAGGATCACAGCTTCGGCGGTGTGAAGCCGATGGACCCGTTCGTGCGCCGCGAGGTGCTCGCCCATCTGGGCTACCGCAAGCTGGACCTCGCGTATGTGCACCCGTCATGGCACAATGACGGTGCCGCGGTGCAGGAGCTGGATCTCGGCTTCATGCCGTTCGGCGACGATGCCGACACCGTGGAAGCCATCCCTGCTTCACTCATCAGCGGCTTCCTGGAGCGCTATTACGCGGTGCTGCCTAACAAGCCGGCGGCATGGTACGACATGGTCGCCGCGCTGAAGCAGCGGGCGCATGTGAGCTTGCTTCCGCTGTAATTTCGGACTAATCAATGAAGCCCCTTGCCAGCAGGCAAGGGGCTTTTGCACATAATCGACAAAGCAGCATAAAGCTCAGAGTAGAACAGTAGAGGGAATGGGTGTGGGGGGAGGAGCGGCCGGAATCCCATACCCATTCCCTCCGCACGCACAACGTATATTGTACACCAAGGTCTCATAAGCCCGGCAGAAGGCCAAGGCTTGTTTCACACCTTAACAGGTCAGTTCGAATCCATGAACGGCTTCTTTTCCTTCAATACATAAGTCATGGCCGACGGCGACGTACGGAGCAGCCATTGACCGGCCGAGTCTTTATATACCTCGCCGGTAAATTCGTAAAGCACCGTTTCCGAAGGAGAGATCGTGATGCCGTTGCCGTTCTTGATCGCCTTGGAGACGGTAAAGCCGGCCTGGAACGTTACCGTAGCGGAGGAAGAATCCGAATTCATCGCAATATTCGTAACATGGACGTCGTTTTTCTTGATGCCGTCGGCTCCGGTAATGGACGTAGCCTTCTGTGTAAACGTGCTGCTCTGCGTCATATTCTCAATCAGCCGCTGTATCATTTGCTTAGCATCGGCTGCGGTAGTGTCAATGCGGACGGTTCGCGTTGCCTCTTCCCAGCTTACATTGGCTCCTGCCGCTTCACTGACAAACCGGAGCGGAATAAACGTGCTTCCGTTCTTGATTTGGGGAGCCACTTCCAGGTAAAACAGCGTTTGGTTGACGTCCGCCGTCGCCTTGTTAATCGATAGCGACAAAGTCAGGTCGCCTTTTTTGGCTTTGGCCGTCTGGGTCTCCTGCTCCCAGGTTACCGTGAAGCCAAGCTTTTCGAACAAGGCCCGCATAGGCACCATCGTATTCCCCTGCTCGATGTATGGCGGCTGCTCCCATTGGAGCCGCTCCTGCTGCAGGTAGATCTGCACGGGAGGTGCGTCCTGAGCGCTGGCAAGGATCGAATCAAAAGGCAAAAGCATCGATACGGCGAGGGCGAATTGCGGCCATACGCTTTTTTTAAATCGAGGCATTGAAATTCCTCCTAGCTCTAAGCTGTTATTACGAAGCACTGATTCTATATGAGTTCGGGATGACTGTCTGTTTTACGTCAAAATGGACCGGCTCGAAAGCGACCCGGAATGATTCATCTATAGGACTTCCACAGAGGCGGCCGAAATCCTTTTGTTAAAAGCGTCCAAATTGGTACAACTCCTACTCAGAACACCTGTCCGTTGAAAAAGCTGCATTCGCAATTAATGAACAAACTGTTGTTTAATGATCTTGATGTCTATTATAATGAGAGCAAAATGACCGCCAGGGAGCGATACCAATGGATAAAACGACCGATCGCCGGAAAATACGAACGAAACGATTGCTGAGAAAGGCGCTTTTGGAGCTGATGGACGAGAAAGGGCTGGACAAAGTGACCGTGCGCGATTTGACGGAACGGGCCGAAGTGAACCGGGGTACCTTTTATTTGCATTACAAGGATATTTACGATTTGATGGATCAGATCAAGAAGGAGATTTTTGACGGACTGGCTGCAGAAATGTCCAAAATCGTCGTCTCGGACATAGCCAAATATGCGGATAAACAAGTGCCGTACCCTCCGGCAGTTCATTTGCTCCAATATTTTCGCAAGCAGTACGATTTTTTTAGAGTGATATTGGGACCGAACGGCGATATCGCTTTTCCTTATCAAATAAGAATGTTCATGGCCAAGCAAATGCACAATCAGGTTTTGGTCCATATACCGAATGACGACAGCGCGCTCGTTCCCCGAGACTACTTGGTTGCTTTTATTACATCCGCCCAGCTTGGTCTGCTCACTCATTGGATCCAGTCAGGGATGAGCCTTCCAGAGGAAAAAGTGGCAATAATGATTGCACGGATTATGTATAAAGGACCGATTATGGCCGCCTTTCCCGAAGGCTTGTGGTCTGAAGCCGCACCATCTGCACCATTCTCTTATCCCCGCTAAGCAACAACGGATTCGTCCCGACTCTCCCCAAACAGCTTCTGTAATGGATATTTCGCTGTCTTATCCGGATAACTTTTTTCAAATTAATCAACACGTTTCTTACTTATGTTGAGATATGAACATTATGTCTAATAGTGATGATTGTTTATTGCAGGGCTGCATTTTAATCTAAAGAGGAGAGGAGATGAACTTTACATGTACCTGTATCGAAGGATGGCGGGTAGTTCTGCATGCAAGCGAGTGTATGCTCTATGACCGGGGCCAAGTCTGAAATTGCCGGTCAGCATCCGTGTATTCAGGTAGATCAAGTTTATAAACGGTTTGGGAAGAAGCAAGTTTTGAATAATATCAGCCTTCAGGTTCCTTACGGACAAATTTTGGGCCTGCTAGGTCCTTCCGGCTCCGGGAAGTCGACATTGGTGAAAATGATTGCCGGAATTGACACCGCAACTCAAGGAGAAGTGTATGTCCTCGGTCAAAAAATGCCTAAGCTGGCGATGATGCATAAGCTCGGCTATATGGCTCAGTCCGATGCGCTGTATGGCGACCTGACGGCGGCGGAAAATATAATCTTTTTCTCTTCTATGTACGGCATGAACAAATCGAAGCAGAAGCAAAGAATGCACGAGGTCATGGAGCTTGTCCAGCTGACGGAGCATTTGAAGAAGCAAGTCAAGCAGTACTCGGGAGGAATGAAAAGAAGATTGTCGCTCGCGATAGCACTCATTCATGAACCGCCGATCCTGATTCTGGACGAACCGACGGTAGGAATAGACCCCGTGCTGCGAAAATCGATTTGGCATGAGCTAAATCAATTGAAGGCAGGAGGAACCACTATCATCGTAACAACGCATGTTATGGATGAGGTGGAAAAGTGCGATTATCTCGGTATGATTCGGGAAGGCATGCTGATTGCTTCCGGATCGCCGGAGGAGCTGAAGCAAGCGACTTCGTCCCGGACGATTGAAGAGGCGTTCCTGTATTACGGAGGGGCAGCCAAATGAGAATTAGAGCCGTAATGATCCGGATCCTGCAGCAGCTTCGCCACGATAAGCGGACGATGGCCATGATGGTATTGGCTCCGATGCTCGTGCTGACCTTCATGTCGCTGATTTTTGGCGGAGGGGACTATCACCCGAGGATCGGCGTAATCAATGCTCCGATGGGATTTATTCAAGCTCTGGAGGATAAAGATGCCGTTGTCATCCGATATGACGAGAGTGCGGCCTATGAAGCGCTGAAACAATCGAAAGTCGATGCAACGATCGATTTTCAAAGCGGGGTTCCTCATATTGATCTGGAGGGCAGTGATCCGAGTAAAAATAAGGCCGTCCTGGCGCTCGTACAGCAAACGGTCCAGCCGTCGCGTTCAGCGCCTCCGATAGAAACAACGTACATATACGGTTATAAGGACATGGTATCGTTCGATAATTTCGGACCGATACTTATCGGGTTTTTCGTATTTTTCTTCGTATTTTTGATTGCAGGCGTATCCTTTCTCGGCGAACGCACCTCCGGAACGCTGGAGAGGCTTCTGGCCACTCCTCTCAGAAGGTGGGAGATTGTAACGGGATATGTGCTGGGATACGGTGCTTTTACGATGATTCAAGCGACCTTGATCGCTTTATATTCTATACACGTGCTGAAAGTCATGATGGTCGGGTCCTTTTTTCTCGTGCTGCTTATTACGATTTTGACGGCCATGGTGGCATTGACGATAGGCACTTTCATCTCGGCGTTCGCCAACAATGAGCTGCAAATGATTCAATTTATTCCGGTTGTTTTGGTACCGCAAGTGTTTTTCTCCGGCTTGTTTGATATTAGTACGATGGCGCCCTGGCTTCAGGCGTTCGGAAAGTTCATGCCGCTGAAGTATGCCGCCGATGCGCTCCGGAATGTGATGATCCGCGGCAAAGGGTGGGAGGATATTGCTTTCGATGTATTCGTTTTGGCTGCCATTTGTCTGGTCTTTATCATTGCAAACACGCTTGTGCTTAAAAAATATCGCAGCATCTAGTTCATTGGCGAAGGGGGAGAGGGAAGAATGGTTAAGCTGGGATTCGCCGCCGCAGTCGCAGTTCTAATAACGGGAATGATGACGGGCTGCTCCCTTAAATCCGGCAGCTCGCCTGTCACGGTGAAGGCAACGATTGAATACAACCAAATTTCCGCGGTCAGCACGGTGTCCGGTAAAATTATAAGGCTGAACAAGCAGCAGGGAGAACCGGTGAACAAAGGCGAGGTGCTTGCCGTGATCGATAACGCGAATCCAACGTATGTCGTAGATCAATGGCAGGCGGTTGTTCAAGCGAAGAAAGCGCGGCTCGAAGAGGTCGAAGCCGGTTCCCGGCCCGAGCAAATAAGACAGGCGGAAGCTCAGGCTGAAGCCGCCAAGGCGAAGCTGGACCTGCTGCTTTCCGGTAGCCGGCCAGAGCAGATCGAGCAAGCGCAGAGCCAGGTGCTTATGGCGGAAGAGGCGCTAAGCAATGCCGGAATTACGCTCGACTATTTGCGAATACAGCAAAACAAGGCGGCGAATTTGTACGACCTGGGGCAGCTGTCCAAGGACGAGCTGGACAATGCCAAGTACAAAACGGATACCGCCGCTAAACAGCAGGCTGCGGCGAAGCACCAGCTGGAAGCGAGCAAGCAGCAGCTGGCCCTGCTGAAGAACGGCGCGACGGCCGAAGAGATTTCGGCGGCCCGGGCGAATTATGAAGCGGCCGATGCGCAGCTGGCTTTGCTTAAGGCGGGCAGCACCAAGCAGGCCGTGGCGGCGGCACAAGCCGATTTCGATCAAGCCGCAGCGCAGCTCAACCAGGCCAAGAGCCAGCTGGACAATTACCGGATTGTAGCCCTGGAGGACGGGATCATCATCAGCAAGCATTTCGAGCTGGGGGATGTGGTTAACGCCGGCAGCAACCTGGCGGACATCGCCGTTGCCAATGATTTGTATGCGGTATGCTATGTGCCGGATGCCTATCTCGACCGGGTCAACTATAATCAAACCGTGAATGTGAAGGTCGGCAATGAGGTATTGGCGGGCCGAGTCCAATATATTGCTTTGAAGCATGAGTATACGCCGAAGGATCAGCAGTCGGCCAACGACGACCATGTGGCTACGAAAGTGAAGATTGCTCTAAAAGGCGCTAAGTTGAGCTTGAAGCCCGGGATGGAGGCCTCGGTAGAGATTCCCACCATCCCGAATTGATTAGAAAAGCAATGAATCGACGGGTAGCCGGGCTGTTCGGCGATCCGCGTCACGGAGCGGGTGCTTTCGAGCAGCATCGTTCGGGCCTTCTCCAATTTCAGCTTGACGATGTACTGCTGCGGTGACATGCCGTTCATCTGCTTAAACCGGAACCGGCTATACGGCGCTACGCGAAGACCAGCTCGGCAACGTCTTTTCCGCAGGGAAGCTGCGGGGGAGGCGTTTGTTTTTTTTTCAGGCCACTCTATACCCCGCCCCATATGCTTCCAAAGGCAGAAACGACAGAAAAGGTACTCGAGGCGGTTTCCCTTTGGCCGTTTTTTTGGTATCTTGACAATAGCAGATTGAAAATGGCAGAACGCGTCGCTATAAAAGGAAAATGAGAGAGGGGAACCGAACAATGGAGCTTCCGTTAGTATCGGTTATTATTCCGACATATAACAGACTGGACAGCCTGAGCGAGCTGCTGGAATCACTGTGGAGACAAACGTACCGGCGGCTGCAGCTGATTATTGTTAACGACGCGGGAGAATCGGTCGACAGCATGAAGGAGCTGTACCCCGAGCTGGATATAACGATCGTGGATATGGAGACGAACGGAGGGCATGTGCGGGCCCGAAACCGCGGTCTTTCGTATGCGCGGGGGGAGTTCGTCTTGCTGTGCGACGATGACGATCTTCTTCTGCCGACCCACGTCGAGCGGATGCTTCAAGAGATCGGCGATGCGGATATGGTGTACTCCGACGTCGAAATATTCGATTACGATCTGGAAGGCACGACCCGCAGGGCGACCAAACGGTTTGTGTTTGCTTACGAGCACGATGCAGCGGCAATGCGGAAATTTTCGACCTTCGTTTCTTCCGGCTGCCTGTACCGCAAGGACCTGCATGAGCGGATAGGGCTGTTCGATGAGGATATGTATCATTATTGGGACTGGGATTGGTTTCTGAGGGCATCCGACCATGCGGTGGTCAAACGGGTGCCGGTAGCCAGCGCTTTGTACGCTTTTTCGCAGAACGGCAGCAATATGTCCGGAATGCACGAGGATATGCGCCCATATTTGGACCGGTTGTCCGCCAAGCATGGGTTAGGGTATTTGCCTACCAAAAATTTCTTCCTGCTGCTGGAAGAGCCGGAGGTGCGGGAGCGTCGGGCCGAGACGGAAGTGCTGTGGGACGGCGAGCCGATTGTCTCGCGGAGGGTGGCTGGAGGAGCGGACCGCTTAGATCAATAAGCATGCAGAACAATCAAGAGAGAGCACCGTCTCGAACGAGCATGGGGCTATGAGGAATTATGGGACTACCTGTCTAACGCAAGGTGACAGGCTGATATAGAAAGGGGAGGAGCAAGCTTTGGCAGGCATCATGGAGCGGGCCGAAAGGGTGCTCAAATCATATTACGGCTATACGACGTTTCGGGACGGGCAGAAGAAGGTGATCCGCAGCGTATTGGATAAAAAGGATACGCTCGGCATCATGCCTACCGGCGGCGGGAAGTCGATCTGCTATCAGGTTCCGGCGATGCTGATGCAGGGGACGACGATTGTCATTTCGCCGTTAATCTCGTTAATGAAGGATCAGGTTGACGGGCTCGACAGCATCGGCATATCAGCCGCCTATATTAACAGCTCGCTGACCTATGCGCAGGTGGAGCTGAGAATTCGCAAGGCGAGCCGCGGCGAATACAAGATGCTCTACGTAGCTCCGGAACGGCTGGAATCGGAACGATTCATCGAGCTGATGACGGAGCTGGAGGTGCCGATGGTGGCGGTGGACGAAGCCCACTGCGTCTCGCAGTGGGGGCATGACTTCCGCCCCAGCTATCTCGCCATCAGCAGGCTGATCGACCGCCTGCCGCAGAGGCCCATCGTAGCCGCCTTTACGGCTACAGCGACCGATCAGGTGCGCGACGACATCGTCAGGCACCTGCAGCTGCAAGAGCCGGAGCTGCACGTCACCGGCTTCGCGAGGGAGAATCTCGCCTTCTCCGTCATCAAAGGCGAGAACAAACGCGATGTGCTGCTCGATTACATCCGCGAGCACAGCGACGAGGTCGGCATAGTGTACGCCGCCACGCGCAAGGAAGTGGACAACCTGTACGAGCTGCTGCGCAAGCAAAGGGTGCCGGTCGGCAAGTACCATGCCGGCATGACCGACAGGGAGCGCGCCGAGGCGCAGGAGCAGTTCCTGTACGATGAAGTGCGCGTCATCGTGGCGAGCAACGCGTTCGGTATGGGCATCGACAAGTCGAACGTTCGTTACGTGATTCACTACAATATGCCGAAAAATATGGAGGCATACTATCAAGAAGCCGGCCGTGCGGGCCGGGACGGCGAGCCGAGCGAATGCATGCTGCTGTTCAGCCCGCAGGACATTCATATCCAAAAGTTCTTGATCGAGCAGTCGATCGGCGATCCCGGACGACAGCAGCAGGAATACCGCCGGCTGCAGCAGATGGCCGACTACTGCCATACGTCGCAATGCTTGCAGCGCTATATCGTGCGCTATTTCGGCGACGATTGCGAGGACTGCGGCCGCTGCAGCAGCTGCAGTACGGAGCGGGAGCTGACCGACATTACGGTTGAGGCGCAAAAGATTTTCTCCTGCGTCCGCCGGATGCGGGAACGGTTCGGCGCAACGACCGTCGCCTCGGTGCTGAAAGGCTCGCGCAATAAAAAAGTGATCGAGATGGGCTTCCACGAGCTGACGACGTACGGTCTGCTGAAGGACCGTACCGAGAAGGAGATCGTCGACCTGATTCAGCTGCTCGTGGCCGAAGGCTACCTGATCATTACCGAAGGCAAGTACCCTGTGCTGCGGCTGGCGCCGAAGGCTCAGACCGTGCTGTCCGGCGAGGAGCGGGTCATTCAGAGAATGCGCATCCGAACCGCTCCGGTTGCACGCGACGTCGAGTCGGATTTGTTCGATCAGCTGCGCACCCTGCGCATGGAAATTGCGAAGCGGGAGGGCATTCCGCCTTACATCGTATTTCCGGACAGCACCTTGCGGGAAATGTGCGGCGTGAAGCCGACCAATCCGGCGGCGATGCTGAAGATCAAGGGCGTGGGCGAAGCGAAGTTTTTCAAATACGGAGCGTATTTTATCGAATTTTTCAAAAATATGAACGAGTAAGAGGAGCTAGCTAATAGTGGCGAAGCAAAAATATTACGTGGTATGGGAAGGAAAGGTTCCCGGCATTTACAATACGTGGGCGGAATGCCAGGCGCAGACGAACGGCTACCCGCAGGCGCGCTTCAAGGCCTATGAGAGCGAGTCCGAGGCGAAGGCGGCGATGGCCCGCGGCTGGAAAGCGTCGTTCGTTGCGGCCAACGCAAAGGGAAGTACGGCTGGTACGGCATCGGCAAGCCGCAGCAAGACGGCTGCCTCCAGCGGCACGCCTCCACAGGCCGACCTCGACAGCTTGTCCGTGGACGTAGGCAGCCGAGGCAATCCGGGCATTGTTGAGTACAAGGGCGTCAACACGCGCACCGGCGAGGTCGTCTTTCAGCATCCGCCGATTGCCAAGGGGACGAACAATCTTGGGGAATTTTTGGCTATCGTCCATGCACTCGCCTACTTGAACAAGCAAGGAAGCTCCATGACGATATACAGCGACTCGGTTACGGCGATCAGCTGGGTGCGCAAGAAAGAGGTTGCCACCAATTTGCCCCGCGACGCCTCGACAGAGGAAATATGGACGCTGGTGGACCGCGCCTTGTCCTGGCTGCGGAGCCATACGTACAGCAACAAAATTTTAAAATGGGACACGAAGGCTTGGGGCGAGATTAAAGCCGATTACGGACGGAAGTAACGGAAGCTTAGAGGTATTTCAACGGTTTAAGTTGGAGTACCTTTTTTCCTTTGCGGCCTTGTTCGTCTGAATTCGGCCAAACGGGTAATGATGGTAATTAGGCAGGAGCGGCAAGGACACGTTCCGGCGGGACGGACGAGGAAACTGGATAGAGGGTGAGTACGTTTGATTAGAGTTCTGGCGGTGACCGAAGAAGGGCGAGTTTTGGAAAATATCCCGGTTAACGAGCTGCATCGTCCCGAGATTGCATGGTACTGGGTTGATTTCGACCGGCCGACGGAGGAAGAGGCGAAATGGCTGGAGAGCTACTTTCACTTTCATCCTCTTGCCATTGAAGACTGCTATCATCTGCTGCAGCGTCCCAAGGTCGATTACTATGACGATGTGCAGTTTTTCGTGCTGCATGCCTTAAATGAAGAGACGTTAGGCGCTGAAGAGGTCGATATGTTTCTCAGCGGACGCTTCGTCGTCACCTTCCATTTTGCTCAGCAAAAAGAGATAGATGAAGCATGGAACCGGATCAGGGAGCATAAGGAGCCGGGGGAGATCAATCATCTATATTGCGCGTATCTCATTATGGACAAGCTGGTGGACCAGTATTTCCCGTGCGTCTATCAAATCGAGGACGAGCTCAATGCCATCGAAGGCAATACGACCGGTAAGGCGATCGAGAAGCTGATGAGCCAAACGTTCGAAATCCGTGCGAAGCTGCTGAAGCTGCGCAGAACGATTTTTCCGATGCGCGAGCTGCTGTACCGGGTCATCAATTCGGACCGTATCGAAGGGCTCAAGGAGCATCTGTTTTATTTCACCGATATTCACGATCATTTGCTCAAGCTGTCGGAAATACTCGAGTCCAACCGCGAGGTTACGGCCGATTTGCGGGACAGCTACATTTCGCTGAATTCCAACCGCATGAACAATATTATGAAAACCTTGACGGTCATAACCACGATATTTATGCCGTTAACCTTCATCGCCGGCCTTTACGGCATGAACTTTCATTATATGCCCGAGCTGGAGTGGAAGTGGGGTTACTATGTCGTGCTGGTTGTTATGACCGGTATTGGGGCGGGGATGTTCTCCTGGTTTTTGTACAAAGGCTGGTTTAAATAAAACAAGAGATATAGTCCGGCCCGTCCGTGTAAAAAAGAGCAATCCGGCGAAAATCGTCTATTTTCCGGCAAGAAAGACGGTTTATCGGGATATAGCGCCATTGGCGAAGGTGAAAGATTCATTCCTACCGTTTATAATCTAGGGCAGTGAACATCGGCCCCGGCAATCCTGAGAGTGGAGCGCCAACTATAGATATAATCGAATAGGAGAGGATCTTTCTTGTTTTTTGAACGGGTAAAACAAGGCTTCTTTGGCAATGTCCGCAACGATTTGCTGTCGGGCTTGACGGTTGCTTTCGCGTTAATTCCCGAAGCGATCGCCTTTTCCATCATGGCGGGCGTCGATCCGATGGTAGGCTTATATGCTTCCTTTACCATTGCCGTGACGATCTCGATTGTCGGCGGCCGGCCGGGGATGATTTCGGCGGCAACCGGAGCAATGGCTTCGTTGATGGGGCCGATTATCGTCAAGTACGGACTGGATTATTTGTTTGCCGCTACGGTGTTGACCGGAATTATTCAATGGGTTTTAGGCTCTTTGAAAGTAGGGAAGTTCATCACCTTTGTACCGCAATCGGTTATCGTCGGGTTCGTCAATGCGCTGGCCATTATTATTTTCATGGCGCAGCTTCCTAATTTTGCAGGCGCCACTTGGGTTATGTACTTGATGGTGGCTGGTACGCTCGCGATCATCTATTTGCTTCCAAGGCTGACTACGGCGGTGCCGTCGGCGCTGGTGGCGATCATTGTCATGACCATCATCGCCATGCTGACGGGCGCCGATCTGCGTACGGTAGGTGATATGGGAAGCATCACTCAGGCGCTTCCGGTGTTCCACCTTCCGCAAGTGCCGTTAACGCTGGGCACCTTGCTTGCTTTGTTTCCATATTCCCTGGCGCTGGCCGTAGTAGGAATGACCGAGACGCTGCTGACGGCAACGATAGTCGACGAAATGACGGATACGAAAAGCAACAAAAACCTCGAGATACGCGGACAAGGCATTGCCAACGTGATCACGGGATTTTTTGGGGGCATGGCCGGCTGCGCGATGATCGGACAGACGGTCATCAATGTGAAGTCCGGGGGGCGCACGCGATTGTCTACGTTCGTAGCGGGAATCTTTTTGCTGTTCCTCATCCTCGTGCTGGGTGATGTCGTGAAGCAGATTCCTATGGCTGCTTTGGTCGGCGTCATGTTCATGGTGTCCATCGGGACGTTCGACTGGAATTCGATCCGGACCATCGGCAAAATCCCTCGCGGCGACGCGGTGGTCATGGTACTGACGGTAGCTATCGTCGTAGCCACCTCGGACTTGGCGATCGGCGTCGTCTCCGGTGTCATTATGAGCGCGCTCAACTTCGGCTGGAAAATGGCGCGGCTGCGCAGCCGCACCTTCATGAACGAGAACGGACACAAGGTGTACGAAATATCGGGACAGCTGTTTTTCGGGACGATGACCCATTTCGTCGAGCAGTTCGAGTATGCGGAAGATCCCGAGCACGTCGTTATCGATCTGAGCGCTTCGCATGTGTGGGATCACTCCGCCGTGACGGCGATATCCAAAGCTACGCAAAAATACGCGGCTCTCGGTAAAAAGGTCACGCTCACGGGGCTAAATCAAGAGAGTAGGCAAATGATCGACCGGGTTGGGCTAACGGCCGGAGGGTCTGCTCATTCTTAGGGGCCAAGTGCGGAACCACGGTGGAGTGGGAACGAACAGCGGGCAGGTTCTGTTTTGTAGGGCATGGTAGCGGATCATGCAAAGCAAGTACGAACCGGATGAGCCGGATGGATCGAACCGGTGACAAGTAAACCTGGCAAAAGCCTGACCTGCCGAGCTGTATGCTCGCGGGCAGGCTTTTTGTATCGGAAAATTTTTGATACAGATGGGGCTCTCCCTAAGAGGGATGTACGAGCTTTGCTGGCAAAATTGACTACTGCACGCTAGTAGAGCAGGTATGATATGATACGGAAAGCGACATGACAGAATGAGAGGTTCATAGACGGCATGGCATTGTGGGGAACTATTGTTAATGCGGCGGCCATTATTATCGGAGGGCTGCTGGGGCTTGTGCTTCAACGAATGAGTCAAGGTATTCGCAGTACGGTGATGCAGGGGATCGGCATGGCGTTGGTTGCGCTCGGCTTTTCTATGACATTGAAATCGAGCAACTTTCTGCTGATCGTTTCGAGTTTGGTATTGGGCGGCGTTCTTGGCGAGCTGCTGCAGGTGGAGCGAGGACTGGAACGGCTCGGTCAGCAGCTGGAGCGGGCCGTAAATGCGTTGACCGGTGCAGGGAAGTCGGCAGCGGCGAACCGTTCCCATACAGACAGCGGAGAAGCGAATGGAGAGAAGAAGCAAGGCCGGATCGCGTTCGGCTTCGTCAACACGACATTGATTTACTGCGTCGGCGCTATGGCGATCCTTGGCGCCTTGGACGGCGGGCTGCGCGGCCAGCACGATATCTTGTATACGAAAGCGATGCTCGACGGATTCACCGCGATTATTTTTGCCTCGACGATGGGGGTCGGAGTGCTGTTCTCATCCGTAGCCGTATTCCTGTATCAAGGGGCAATCGCCTTGGCGGCGTCGGGAATCGCGTCTTTGCTTGCGCAAGACATGCTGAACGAGATCATCACGCAAATTACCGCTGTCGGCGGCATTTTGATTATGGGCATCGGCATCAACCTGCTGGAGCTTCGCAAAATTAACGTGGCTAATTTGCTCCCTTCGCTGCTTATCGCTGCGATTGCAGTTCCTTTGGTTCATTGGATTAGTGCTTGGTAGGCGAGAACGGCCAAGATTCGGATGACGATGGACCGGACGCTGTTCGGCAGCTATATGGAGCTGAGCATAATAGGATGCTAGCGTAGAAATTCCCGCCAACCATGGAAGAAGGAATTCGGAAGAGATTGAGGAAGCAGCAGAGAGGGCGGCCCAACAGACTGCGCAACAGATTGCGCGCTACGGCGGTGGATCGGACAGGAAATCCGTTATTTGCTTGAAATCCTGCAAAAATAGGGACCGATCGGACCGTGAGTCCGTTATTGGCGCTGTTTTGCTGTAAAAGCTTTGGATTATACCACAATAACGGATCTACGGTCCGATCGCTTGACGTTTTTGGGTCTTTTTGTGGTAATAACGGAACCAGTGTCCGTAAGAGCTTCAGCCGGGGACGGATATATCAAGAAAGCGGGGCAGCATGTGATAACATGCCGTCCCGCTTTTTATTTTAACGGACTTGAAACTCGTACGGTGATTGCTTCTCCCAATAGCTGCGGAATCTTCCGTTTTGGCGGAGCAGCTCGGAGGGGGAGCCTATTTCCCGAATCGTGCCATCCTCCAGAAAAACAACAAGATCCGCCTGGCGTATGGTGGACAATCGGTGGGCGATGATGATTTTCGTACAATGCTCGGCCCACTGGCCCAAATCGCGCTGGAACGATTCCTCGGTCTCTACGTCGAGAGCGGATGTCGGTTCGTCCAGTATGAGGATGGGAGCGTTCCGGAGAATGGCTCTAGCTATCGAGATGCGCTGCTTTTGTCCGTGGGATAATTTGATGCCGCGCTCACCCAAACGTGTGTCGTAGCCTTCCGGCATTTTGCTAATAAAATCGTGAGCTTGAGCCAGCCGGGCAGCCCGTTCCAGCTGTTCGCGCGGAATGTCGTCTCTTCCGAGCGAGATATTGTCAGCCGCTGTGGAGTCGAATAAATAGATGTCTTGTGACACGAGTGCCATCGAATCGCGCAGAGAAGTCAAGGAGTACTGCTGCAAAGGAATGCCGTCGATCTTGATGACACCTTGCCAGGGCTCGTAGAACCGGTACAACAGCTTCAGCAGGGTGCTCTTCCCGGCACCGCTCGGCCCTACCAAGGCGACGGTCGCTCCGGCGGGTATCGTGAAGGAGATTTGCCGCAAGGTCGGATGCTCCTCTTGATACGAGAAATCGACGGAGTCGAAAGTGATCTCCGGAGCCTTTTTCGCTAGAGGGATTCCCGTCTCTAAATCCTCCTCAGGTAAACCCATGACATGATGAAGCCGGCTAGCCCCCGAAATGAAACGCTGTAAATTATTAATAACCTCAACTACCGTCGTGAACGGCTCAGCGACCTTATCGAGCAGGGAAATGAACGCAACCAGTCCACCCGCCCCGATATGGCCGGAAGCCATCATAACGGCACCGACACCAAGGCCGAGAACATAACCGATTTGTCCGGGAGCATCTTTACAAATGCTGCGGATCGACCGTACCTTCGTCAGCAGCACGTTGTACTCAACGCCTTTTCGCTCGATATCCGCCATCCTGTCATCAATATGCCGCTCCAATTGATTGGCCTTCACTTCCCGGATCCCTTGCAGCGTCTCGCCGATTTGAAAAAACACATTGCGGGTCACTTCGTTTTGCAGACGAGTCGCTTCCATGAATTTTTGCTTTAATACAAAATTGCTTATCAGTTGAAGCGGACCGATGGAAAACGCTATCAACCCAAGGAGCGGATGGACCGTCAACAAGTACACGCCCACGATAATAAACGATATGGGGAGGGCGATTAGCTTTTGGATGTCGGCAACGAGAAAGTTCTTTACAATTTCGAGCTCGTGATGCATCACATTGACGGAGCTGGAGCTGTGGTTCTGCTCGTGAAAGCCGAGAGGCAGGCGCTGCAGGTGGTTCAGTATGTTCCTGCGCATTTCGTATACGACGGATTCGTTCAAATACGAGCGCAGCCATTCGTTCCCGAATTGAAGCCCGATACGCGCTGCAGTGAGGCCGACGAAAGAGGATAATAAGAGGATCAAAGCTTGTGCGGGCACATTCGGGGCATAGTCGAACAAACGGCGTCCTGTCTCTGCAAACAACAGAGAGATGACGGTCATGGTCACCTGAGTGGCGATGGCGCCGACGTAGATCCAGCGGTATTTTTTTACCGATTTCAAAAAAATTAAAAAGACGGGATCGCGCAATAACCCTAAAATCGATTGTTTTGATTGCTCCAACAAGCTCCCTCCCTAACAGCGATTACTGGAATGTACCAATAACCATATATTAACAAAAGGTTCGGGCTTATAAAACGGAAACTTTCCATATGAAAAAAAGCCCCTCAAATGAGGGACCTATGTTACTCCGCATCGCTGCTCTGGACCACTAGCAAAAGTCCGTCCGTTATCGCAATCCGTCCTTGGGGTTCAAGGAGCACATTGCTGATCCCTAAGGATTGGCCTAGCGTAAGGGTAGCATCGTTCAACGGATATTGAAAGCCTTGGAGGGTAATCCCCGTCACCTGCAGGCTTAAAGGCAGAAGCGATACGTTGGCGAAACGGCTGCGCGCAAGCATCAGAGGCGAACTCGAGTCGAGCAGGGTGATTTGATTGTGCGCATCGACAATCCGGCACGGGACGCCGGCCTCCAAGCCTTTGCGCAGCAGATGTAGGTTAGCGAGCGAATGATCCCATCTCGATCCCAGTACTCCGAGCATGACGATCTCTGAGGGCTTCCTCTCCAACGCCCAGTTGAAGGCCATCTCCGTATCGGTCCAATCCTTCATCACCGGGTCGCAGCTAATGAAGCTGCGGCTTCCTTTCTCAATCTGCTTCACTTCTTCGGCCGTCACCGAATCAAAATCGCCGAGCGCCAAGTCGGGGATATAGCCGTGCTGCAGCAAAAACAAGGCCCCACGATCGGCGCCTACTAGAATATCTCCGGGGCTAATGGCTTCCAGAGACCATTTCCCCAAGCTGCCGCCGGAAAAAATAAGAATGCGGGGAGCGTCCATCGTACATTTCCTTTCCTTCCCTGATGGTGTGTATAATAGATTTATTGTAGCACAAATGAAACCTGGGGGAATGGTTGAATGAGTACAATCGATCTGTCGAACGGAGAACTGTTTCGCAACGCGATCCGATGGGAGCAAACGGGAGAGGGCGTCGTAGTGCACCGGTTCACCGAACGTCAAATGGAGCTGTATGCGCGGCAAAAAAACTATCAAATCCGCAGCGGCTGCCCGGCCGGGATTTGTCTTGATTTTGTATCGGATACCGCATCGGTAGAACTGGGTTACACAGTAGGAGAGGCGGCCCGCAAATGGATTGTTTTTGATGTGTTTATCGACGGTGTGCTGATCGCGAGTCAAGGCGCGCCATCGCTTGAGGAGGACGAAGGCAAGCTGACTTTGGAATACGGCCATCAGAACGACGCAGTAAAGCATCGGAGATGGACGGTTTACTTGCCGCAAATCGCTAACTTGACTCTGCGTTCCTTGACATTGTCTGAAGGAGCGGTGGTCGAGGCCGCAAAGCCGTATGACCGCAATCTGCTCTGTATCGGCGATTCGATTACGCAAGGAATGGATGCGAGAAAGCCATCCTCGACTTATCCGGTGCTCTTGTCCCGGGCGTTGGAGATGAACCTGCTCAATCATGGGGTAGGAGGGTATGTGTTCGACGCCGACAGCTTGGATGAAGAGCTGCCTTACAAGCCGGATCTCATTACGGTCGCCTACGGCACTAACGACTGGGGGCGTTACCAGACAATGGAAGCATTCCGGGAGCAGTGCGCGCGTTTTTTTGCCAAAGCGAACAAGCTGTACTCTGATATTCCTATGTATGTTCTGACGCCGTTCTGGAGAGCGGATCAAATACAGTCCCGCCCGTTGGGCTCGCTTGAAGCATTGAGCGATACAATTCGAAACGTATGTGCGGCTTACCCTAATACTAGGCTCGTGGACGGTCAGCGGCTGATCCCGAATATGACCTCTTTGTTTGGCGATGCGTATTTGCACCCGAATGATGAAGGATTCCTGCATATTGCTATGAATCTGTACAAGCGCATTATGACCGATCGTGTCTGAGTGTCGGGAGCGATTTGTACTGGCCGGATCGTGGAACGGATAGCTGATGGATTGATGGATGGACCGCTGAACAGCCAGCTGAACAGGTGACTGGTCTAGTAAGGGAAGGAAGGAGGCGGGGGACGGCATGGACAATAAAAGGTTCGAAAATATGGACGGAGTCAAGACGTTAAAAAGCTTCAAGCAGCTTCGCCAATGGAGGAAGGAACGAAATGCAAAAATAAAGGACTTATCGTACACCGTTCCGGCTTGTGAAACGAAACGGATCGATTTTTTGCGCAGTAACCGGACGGAGACGTCGATTACATGGATCGGACATTCCTCGTTTCTGATTCAGATGAACGGGATCAACCTGCTGACGGACCCGGTCTGGGCTGATCGGATGGGCTTTGCCAAAAGGCTGGCGGCTCCCGGCCTTCGCCTTGAGGAGCTGCCTCCGATTGATGCCGTGCTCTTATCCCACAGTCATTACGATCATATGGACATGCGAACGCTGCGCTCCTTCCGGCAAGCGCAGCTATTCGTACCCGCGGGGCTCAGCGGCAAGCTCCGGGCGAAAGGCTTCGCCCGCGTGACCGAGCTGAGCTGGTGGGAGCACGCGCAGCTCGGCGGACTCGAGCTGCATTTTGTCCCGGCGCAGCATTGGACGCGCCGGACGCTGCTTGACACCAACCGCTCCCATTGGGGCGGTTGGGTTATTCAGCCCGCGCTGCAGGGAGAGGAGCGCGGGGCGGTTTATTTTGCCGGGGATAGCGGCTACTTCCCCGGCTTCCGGCGGATCGGCGAGCGGTTCGCGATCCGCTATGCCTTGATGCCCATCGGCGCGTACGAGCCGGAATGGTTCATGTCCGCGCAGCACGTGACGCCGGAGGAAGCGGTGCAAGCATACCTGGACGTGCGGGGGGACGTGTTCATCCCCATGCACTACGGGGCGTTCCGCCTCGCCGACGATACGCCGAAGGAGGCGCTGGACCGGCTGACCGCCGAATGGACGCGGCGGCAGCTGTCGGAGCAGGCGCTCCGCATTTTGCAGCACGGCGAGACGCTGACCTGACTGAGCGCTTGCTCCCGGTTATTGCTGGGAGCGCCGCGTCATTTGCTGCCAGACGGAGCCTTCGGCGGCATGGCCGCCTTCGATCCGCTCAATCGCCATTTTGATCTGCATCCGTACTTCAAATTCCGGATCGTTCTCGGCAGCGCGCAGCTCCGGCAGCGCTTCGTCCAGCCCTACCTCGTAGAGGAAACGGGCTGCGCGCCAACGTACGAGCTTGTTCGTATCCTTGAGTGCTTTTGCCATAGCCGATGTAGCCTGCGGATCGCCGATATCGGATAACGTATCGCCCGCTGTTCGACGGACAGAGGCCGACGGGTCCTGCATCGCTTCGAACAGGTAAGGGAGCACATCGGCTTCTTCCTTCAAATCGCCGATGTATACGCAAGCCAGCCGACGCACCGATGATTGCTCATCGCGAAGCGCTGTAATCAGCAGCGGCATCGTTTCGGCTGACGGCTTAACCTGCTGCAGCGCCGCATACCGCTTCTTCCAATCGGGGTCGGCCAGCTGCTGGTGAAGCTCATCCGGCGACAAGACGATGCGTCCCGCCGTGCGAACGGCTGCGGCTCCCTGAACGGAGCCGGTCATCTGCTGCGCTTGCTGCACGAGCTGCTCCAGCCGGGCTGCATCGTAGGTGGCGTCGACTTCCTGTACGACCTCATCCAGCACCTCTTTCAGCTCGCCGTAACGGATTCCCCAATCCTCGAGCGAACGCTCTTTGATCAGGTTAGGGGAGGCGGCTGCGGCTCTGACGGCCGCTTCGTTGAACCGGTCCGGCATGGCGGCCCGCTGCTGCTCGGTTCCGGCTTGCACACGCACCTGCAGCGGAATGCCGCGGAAGTGCTGCAGCAGCACCTGAACTTCGCCGAAGTGAACTGCGTCTTCGGCTGTACTCGCCGCCGCCGCGCCTTCACGGCCGGCTGCAGGGGTTCCTCCGAGAAGCTCGCCGATTTTTTGCAATATTGGCTGCCAATCGGCTTTGGGCGAACGATCCACCGCTATGAAATCAGCTGCGTGATAAATGCTTTTTACCCCTTCAATGCCGAGGATATCGCGGATGAATGCAGGAGCCTTCGCTGCCTGAGCGCTCGTATAGGTTGTTCGGATGCCTTCCGGCAGCCGTTCGCTCAGATTGACTTTCATGCTGTTGGGACTTGGAGTCGGTTCGATGGATACAATATGCATAGGTGAGGCACCTTACCTTTCTGTATGCTGTAAATGGGCTGCGGCTGTGAAAAAAAGACCGTCTCAGCGCTCGCTGAGGATCGGTCTCTTTGTGCTTCTATTAAAGTCCGGCTTCATTATAAGTTGAATAAAGCTTAGTCTTTATCCACCAAATTGCGGTGCAAATAATGATCGTCCAATGTTTTGGTTAAATCGAATACGGTGTGCGCCAAATCGATATTCTCGAATACGTGCTCGCACTGATCTTTATAAGCCATTTCCTCATCATAATGGGAAGTATAGCGTTGGATCAGTTCCGGAGAATCACCGCGGTCTTCTTCCCGCTTAACGATCGTCTTCAGGTCGGCGTGAATAAAGATGCGAACGGCTTTGTTGCCGTAAGTCTTCTTCAACGCCTCCGCGCCGAAGCGGTTCAAGACCAGGTAGATCGCGCCGTACTTTTGCAGCATATGGGCGACGTCCTTCTCCTTCACGCCGTAACGGTTGCCGTCGATTTCAATGACTTCGACAAATTCATTGTTGCGCTCTGCCTCAAGAAAAGTATCCCGGCTAACGAAATGGTAATCCTGTCCGTTAAACTCAGCGGAGCGGGGAGGACGAGTCGTGTACGAAATGACTTGTTTCATTCCAAGTGTCTCGCCTGACATTTGGGCTACTGTCTTGCGTCCGGCACCGTTAGGTCCTGTAAAAACAAATATGTAATCCTTGTCTCGTAGTTCGTACATGGAAACCCCTCCTTGGTTTTGGAAGTTCCTTGCCGTTGACCGTATACCTTATTTTACATGTTTTCCATGCGGAGGTAAAGGGTTATCCGGATTCTAGCAAGCTATGACGGATTCTCCATGCAGGTGGTGTAATAGCTGTTTTGTCCATATTCAGAGGACGGGCAATGTTATCGCCCGCGCCGCCCGCGCCCGCCGGTATCGTTGCGCCCGTTGCCTTTGGCACGGTTGTCCGTCCGTCCGCTGCGATTGCCAGGCTGCGACTGACCGCTGCGTCCGCCGCCGCTTCGACCTGGACCGGCTGCACTGCGCCCGCGCGCTGGCTTGGCAGTATCGCGTCCCGCACGCCCCGGCGTCCAGTCGCCGGCTTCCTGAGCCGAGCCGGCTGCACTGCGCCCGCGCGCTGGCTTAGCAGCATCGCGTCCCGCACGCACCGGCGTCCAGTCGCCGGCCTCTTGAGCAGCGCCAGCCGCACCGCGCCCGCGCGCTGGCTTGGCAGTATCGCGTCCCGCACGCCCCGGAGTCCAGTCGCCGGCTTCCTGAGCCGAACCGGCTGCACTGCGCCCGCGCGCTGGCTTAGCAGCATCGCGTCCCGCACGCCCCGGAGTCCAGTCGCCGGTCTCTCGAGCAGCGCCAGCCGCACCGCGTCCTCGTACTTGCTTGGCACCATCCCGTCCTGCACGCTCTTGCGTCCAGTCGCCGCCTTCCCGAGCAGCGCCAGCCGCACCGCGCCCGCGATCTTGCTTGGCACCAACACGCCCTGCACGCTTTTGCGTCCAGTCGCCGCCATCCCGGGTCGTGCTTGCAGCACCGCGTCCTCGTACTTGCTTGACGCCATCGCGCTCAGCACGCCCTTGAGTCCAGTCGCCGGCTTCCCGCGTCGCGCTTGCAGCACCGCGTCCTCGTACTTGCTTGACGCCATCGCGCTCAGCACGCCCTTGAGTCCAGTCGCCGGCTTCCCGCGTCGCGTTTGCAGTTCCACGTCCTCGCACTTGCTTGACGTCCGCGCGTCCGGCGCCACGCCGACCGCTCTGCTCTCCGCGTCGCGCTTGCCGTTGCCCTTGTTCCTCGCGATCACGGCTGCGCTCGTCATCTCGTGCGCTGCTCCGCCCGCTTGTTCTCGCTACGCTCAGCTCGCCGTCTGCCCGGAACGTTCTCCGCGGCAGCTCCGCATGAATGCCTCTCTCGATTGCTTCCAGAGTGCCTTGATCCCGCTGGGCGACCATCGTGACGGCCATCCCGCGCTGCCCGGCTCTTCCCGTCCGGCCGATCCGGTGAATATAGCTTTCGACATCATGCGGAATATCATAATTGAACACATGGGTGATTCCTTCAACGTCGAGCCCGCGCGCGGCAATGTCCGTAGCTACGAGCAGCTGAATTTTGGCCTCGCGGAATTTTTTCATTACTTGCTCGCGCTTCGCCTGCGTCAAGTCGCCGTGCAGCTCATCGGACGCATAGCCGCGATCCTGCAAAGCTTCATTTAGCTTCGAGGCGCGAAGCTTGGTCCGGCAAAAGATCATGGCGAGATACGGCCGATACTCGTCGATCAGCCGGCACAACGCATCCTGCTTCCCGCGGTCGGTTGTTTTTACGGCAATCTGCTCGATTTCCGTCAAGGTCACTTGCTTGGATTTCACCTTGATTTCTTGAGGGTTCCTCATGTAGCTTTTGGCCAAATTCCGAATCGGGCCCGGCATCGTCGCTGAGAAGAGCAGCGTTTGTCTTTTGGGCGAAGTCTGGATAATGATTTCCTCGACTTCATTAAGAAAGCCCATGTGCAGCATTTGATCGGCTTCATCGAGAACGAGAGTGGACAATCGTTGCAGCTGTACCGTTTCCCTGCGCAGATGATCCAGAAGACGGCCGGGTGTAGCAATGATCATATGTACGGTACCCTCAAGCTTTTTCAGCTGCCGTTCCACATCTTGTCCGCCGTAAGCGGCAAGAACGCGGATGCCTTTGATCGGCGCCCATTTCTGTACTTCTCCGGCAATCTGGATAGCCAGCTCACGGGTCGGAGTTACGATGAGAGCTTGCGTATAATTTTTCCGGGCATCAATCCGCTCCAAAATCGGCAGGACAAAAGCCAGCGTTTTGCCTGTTCCCGTTTGTGCCTGTGCAATGACGTCCTCACCGGCGATGACAACGGGGATGGCCTGCTGCTGGATGGGAGTAGGTTCCGTATAGCCGTGCTTGTTCAAGGCTTCCGCTAATTCATCACTCACGCCTAATGCGGCAAACAAATTCGAATTCATTATAGATTGTCTCCTTATCTTCCAGTTCATTCATCATTATGTATCGTTTCAGCTTCTGGCTGTTACCTGCATTCTACAGGATGCGGGAGGAAAAAGAAACAAAGCACCGATTTTTCCTAACCGTTTCAACAGTACAACCATCAGAAAAACCCCGAGTTTCTTCATATATAATATGAAGCGATTCTCAGGGTTCATTTGGACGGTATTTATTCGGTGCTTGTAGGGTGGGTCGGCTGAGTACCGAATACCTGCTCCGACAAGGCGTCGAACTGCGGCAAATACTGCTTGAGATCCTGACCTTTCCACGCTTCCTGAGCGAACCGGTTCATTTCATTAATATAGACGCGGTTGGCGGAAATATATACGTCGACCACGGTCGGCTGCAGCGAGCGGATTTTCTCGGCAATTTTTTGCTTGAACAGGTGACTAA
This sequence comes from Paenibacillus sp. H1-7, assembly GCF_022354825.1. Taxonomy (GTDB): domain Bacteria; phylum Bacillota; class Bacilli; order Paenibacillales; family NBRC-103111; genus Paenibacillus_S. The sequence continues at coordinate 7,901,928 of NZ_CP031168.1, read as the reverse complement.
TATGCTCGTGCTTCATGACCGTGTCGTAAGAATTGCTTCCGGTAGCCAGCTGCTTCGGATCTCTGTAGTCGGTAAATGGCGTATGAGGGCTGTACAAGCCGCGAACCGTACCTTGATTGTTCGTTTCGTTTCTTGCAGCACCGCTTTTTGTGCCTGTGGCCGTTTTATCAATTGTTATCGCGACATAAGCCGTATTGTCGGCCATCATGACTATGGCGCTGTTCACCCCGTCCATGGCCGCCACCTGATCGGACAAAAACTGATTCATGTCCAGCGTCGAATGGTTGTGGGATACGATCGCATACTGCTGCTGCGTTTGATAAGCTCTCGATGTATCTTGCTTCGGCTCGTCGCGTTTACTGCCGTAGTTATTGGCGCTGTTGTAATCGTACGTAGGAAAGCATCCGCCAAGCACCAGCATGGAGCTTGTACATAGGATCGCCCATGAAGTTTTCATTTTGACCATGATAGCCGTGACCTCCTTGTTGATTGGTACCATTAGACTTTCCGACTAGCTCCCTGAAAGGGATTTGAAGAAAAATTCCGGACGAAGCATAAGTTTGGGGTTCAATTGAGAAAACTGAAAAGACATAAGACGTCGTTAATGACGTGTTTCTTCTATATATATAGAATCCGTTAAATCGCAAGAAATATGCGTATTCGACAAAAGGTGATTTCATGCATAAAAGCGCTGATTTATGGAAATAAAACAAGAGAGACAAAAGGGAAAAGTCAATAAAATCACAGGATTAAGAACAATTTGTGAACTTCTCTAGATTCATTGACAAAAAAGTGGTACGAAATTATAGTTAATATGGTGATTAGGTTCATTGACAATATGTGACCTTTTGTTCGAAAAATATTAGCTTTAGAGGTGGGATTGATAAGATGAATCGATGGCAAAATCTGTGGCGTTTCATCCCTCTTTTCGGGTTGATGATGTTGCTTCTGACGGGGTGTGGAGACGATACGATTTCCGCCTTAAGGCCAAGAGGTCCGGTTGCCAGAGATCAGCTGTTCTTGATGAAGCTGAGCTTGGGAATCATGGTCTTGGTTGTCGTGGTTGTATTTGCAATCTACATTTACGTACTGTTTCGCTTCCGGAAGAAAAAAGGCGATAAAGATATTATTCCGAAGCAAGTGGAAGGCAGCCACACACTGGAGGTTATCTGGACAGTTATTCCGATTGTATTGCTGCTCATTTTGGCGGTTCCTACCGTTAGCTATACAGTCAAGCTGTCTGAGAACCACATTGAAAACAAAGATGCAATTCATGTAAAAGTAACCGCTCACCAATTCTGGTGGCAGTTCGAATATCCAAGCCTGGGTATTTCCACAGCGCAAGATCTGGTTATTCCTACGGGTAAAAAGATTGCGTTTGAAATTACGTCTGCAGACGTAATCCACTCGTTCTGGGTTCCTTCCCTGGGCGGTAAACAAGATACGAACGTTGGTATGACTAACGTGTTCTACCTTGAGGCTGATGAAGCCGATACGTTTATGGGTAAGTGTGCCGAGTTGTGCGGTGCGTCCCATGCGTTGATGGACTTTAAAGTAATATCTAAATCCGAAGCGGATTTCTCCAAGTGGGTAGATAAAATGAAGGCGCCTGCAGCAATTCCGGCAGATGCTAAGAACGGTGAGCAAATCTTTAAAGAAAACTGTCTGTCCTGTCACGCGGTTAACGCACAAGGTCTTGGTTTCGGGCCGAACTTGAACGGATTTGCGTCGCGTGAAATGGTAGCGGGTATTTTGCCGCACGACAATGAAAGCTTGAAGAAATGGATCCAAGATCCGCAAGCGATGAAGCCGGGCAACAAGATGCCGCAGGTTCCTTTGAAAGATGATCAAATCAACGATTTGATTAAATATTTGAACGCACTGAAGTAATGAACATCTTGGAACAAGGAGGTAAATACGTTGGCTGACTCTCACAAAGTAAAGCATTACAGTGGAATCATGGATTGGTTGACAACCGTCGACCACAAAAAGATCGGTATTTTATACATGCTTGCAGGCGGTTTGTTCTTCCTGCTCGGCGGTCTTGAAGCAATCCTGATCCGGATTCAATTGATGTATCCTGATTCGAAAATTTTCATCGGCGATACATTCAACGCTTTGACTACAATGCATGGAACAACGATGATTTTCTTGGCGGCGATGCCGATTATCTTTGCTTTCATGAATGCGATTGTTCCTCTTCAAATCGGAGCGCGCGACGTTGCATTCCCTTTTGTGAATGCGTTAGGCTTTTGGCTGTTTTTCTTCGGGGGGGTTCTCCTGAATACGAGCTGGTTCTTGGGCGGAGCTCCGGCAGCAGGCTGGACGGCTTATGCGCCGCTTTCCTCGATCGTTGACTCTACGTCTGCGTATCATGGAGTTGACTTCTACGTATTAGGCTTGCAGATCGCCGGTTTGGGTACGCTGATCGGGGGTATTAACTTCCTGGTTACGATCATCAACATGCGTGCTCCTGGTATGACTTACATGAGAATGCCGCTCTTTACATGGACTGCATTCATCACTTCCGCATTGATTTTGTTCGCTTTCCCTGCCATCACGGTAGGTTTGGTTCAATTGATGTTCGACCGTTTGTTCGAAGGGGCATTCTTTGAAGTATCCAAAGGCGGTAACCCGGTTCTGTGGGAGCACATCTTCTGGATCTTCGGTCACCCTGAAGTATATATCTTGATTTTGCCGGCTTTCGGTATTATCTCGGAGATTGTAAGTACATTCTCCAAAAAGCGTCTGTTCGGTTACAGCTCCATGGTCTTCGCAACAGCGTTGATCGGTTTCTTGGGCTTCATGGTTTGGGTTCACCACATGTTTACAACAGGTATCGGTCCTGTAGGTAATGCGATATTCTCGATAGCCACCATGGCGATTGCCGTACCTACCGGGGTTAAAATCTTTAACTGGCTGTTTACGCTTTGGGGCGGTCAAATTACGTTCTCCACGGCAAACACCTTTGCAACGGCGTTTATTCCAACGTTCGTTATGGGTGGTACGACAGGGGTTATGCTTGCAGTACCTCCAGCGGACTATCAATATCATGATACGTATTTCGTCGTAGCGCATTTCCACTACGTTATCGTAGGCGGTCTGGTACTTGGTCTTTTCGCAGGCGCTTACTACTGGTGGCCAAAAATGTTCGGCCGCATGCTGAACGAAACTTTGGGTAAAATTCACTTCTGGACATTCTTTGTCGGTTTCCATATGACATTCTTCCCGCAGCACTTCTTGGGATTGATGGGGATGCCTCGCCGGGTATTTACATATCAGCCGAACGTTGGACTGGAAGAAGGTAACTTTATCAGTACCATCGGTGCTTTCCTGATGGGTGTCGGTACGATTGTATTTATCATCAATATTATTGCTACAGCGCGTTCGCCTAAGACTGCTCCTGCGGATCCGTGGGATGGACGTACATTGGAGTGGGCTATCCCATCTCCTCCACCAGAGTACAACTTTAAACAAACTCCACTGGTTCGCGGTTTGGATCCATTGTGGAAAGAGAAGATGGCAGGCAACAAGGAGATGACCCCTGCCGAGCCGGTTGGTTCGATTCACATGCCGTCTCCATCGATTTTACCGTTTGTTATGTCCCTCGGCTTCTTCATTGCCGGTTACGGATTTATGTACCATAAGTACGTAGTAGTTGCTATCGGTTTGGGTGCGATGTTGGTATGTATGCTGCTTAGATCGGTATACGACGACAAAGGCTACCATATCGAACCGGAAGAGCTTAATGATAAGGGGGTTAAGGCATGAGTGCACATCATGAAGTAGGCGGTGCCTTGCCACCTCACGCAGAAACGGCAACGCTGGAAGGTAAAAATAAAGTTTTGGGCTTCTGGCTCTTCCTTGGCGGAGAGTGCGTGTTGTTCGGAACGTTGTTCGCTTCGTTTATCGCCCTTCGCAATCAGGTTCCTGACGGACCTACAGGGCAAGAGATTTTCCAGCTTGGCATGGTCGGCTTGGCTACCCTTATCTTGCTCACAAGCTCATTGACGAGCGTATTTGCAACCATGGCATTGCACCGTGGCCAGCTTAACAAGGTTCTCTTGTGGATGGGTGTTACTGTTGTTCTAGGCTTGGGCTTCTTGGGCTTGGAGGTTTACGAGTTTTTCGAGTATGTACATGAAGGCCATGTGTTCTCGAAGAGTGCATTTGCCACTTCATTCTATACGTTAGTCGGTTTCCACGGAGCGCACGTTGCGTTCGGGGTTCTCTGGATCACCTTGCTGATGATCAGCTCTGTGAAAAAAGGACTCACGGTTGTTACGGCACCGAAGTTTTATGTAGCCGGTTTGTATTGGCACTTTATCGACGTAGTTTGGGTATTTATCTTCACCGTAGTGTACTTGATGGGGAAGGTGGGACCGTAAATGAGCAGTCAACAGCATACTTCGTCTGCGGGCAATCGTCACAAGCTTGAAGGCCCAAGGAACCATTACTTGTCCTATATCGTTTCGATTCTTTTGACCATTCTGGCGTTCGCTGCCGTATTGTACGGCGGTCTGGACAGAGCGTTCCTGATCATGTTCCTGGTCGGTTTGGCATTGGTACAATCGATTTTCCAGCTTGCATATTGGATGCACATGAAAGATAAAGGTCATCTTTTCCCGATCGCTGGTTTGATCTTCGGGGCGTTAGTCGCCCTGACTGCAGTCGCAGCAGCCGTATATTGGGTTTGGTGGTAATAGAGAGAGAAGGGGCGGCTTTTGTTAGATGAAAGCCCCTCTTTTTTCTTACCATAAGGGAACAGCTTGTTTAATGAATGGAATTGTAGGTTATGCTTAATGTCAGGGATTTAGTCTATCTATGTATGCGCTATTTTTCACAAATTAGTAACAAATAGAGGATTACTTATGTAGCCAAGAAAGGAGAGATCAGCATGAATACGGATCCAACGGGAACATTGGGTCATTCGGGACACGGGGGAGTCGCTGATTTCGCATCGTTGTGGAGTCCGGGTCTGGTGCTTGTTCTTATCGTTGTCGGGTGGTTGTATGGAGCGGCAATACACCGCCATCGGCATCGATTTGCAGAATCGGCGCCTGTATCTCTGAAGAAGCAGTTTTATTTTTACACCGGGTTGTTTTTGTTCTATGTGGCGGAGGGAAGCCCGCTCTACTACTACGCGCACCATTACAGCTTCAGTGCCCATATGTTTCAGCAATCGGTACTGTATCTTATCATGCCGCCGTTGTTTCTGCTCGGAACGCCGGGTTGGCTTATCCGACCGCTGTTTAAGGGGAAAGCCGCCCAAATGTTCATGAAAATATGGACAGCTCCCATGTGCTCGTTGTTCGTATTTAACCTGATTTTCTCCTTTTATCATATACCGATGATTATGGATACCCTGATGGCTAATCCGCTGCTGCATGAGGTTTACAATACCATCTTCCTGATAGCGGCTTTCCAGATGTGGTTCCCTGTATTTTGTCCGCTTCCGGAATTTAATAAAATTTCGGAGCTGTGGAAGATGGCTTACATCTTTATTAACGGTATTTTGCTGACGCCGGCGTGTGCGTTGATTATTTTTGCCGGTAAACCGCTGTACGCCAATTATATGGATGTGCCCGAATCGTACTTGTTTATGTCGGTATTGAACGATCAGCAGCTGGGCGGGGTTATCATGAAGATCGTTCAAGAAATCGTCTACGGTGCTGCACTGGCTTACACCTTCTTCCGATGGTATCGCATGGAACGGAAGAAAGACGAAGAAGAAGAATTGGAGTATGCACATTCGCAGATCAATGCAAACCGGGCTTGACTATTCATAATGGGGTGGAGCAACAATGCATATATTGCCTACGATCAGCACGAGTTTTATCGTCATCAGTGCGATCTTTGTAGCCTTCGGATGGGCTCAGATCTTGAAAGGGAACCGTAAAGGGCATGAGAAGCTGATGCTGTGGGGAGCCGGCTTTGCTCTGGCGTTTTTCCTGATTTACGCTTCGAGGACGATCTTTGTAGGGAATACGACGTTTGGCGGGCCGGAATCGCTGAAGCTGGCTTATCATACTTTTCTATTTTTCCATATCACGTTGGCAACGGTAGCCGGCGTGTTTGGGATCGTTACTATGCTGCACGCTTTTAACAAGCGGTTTGCGAAGCATAAGAAAATCGGGCGCTGGACTGCGGTGATGTGGCTGTTGACGGCACCAACTGGTGTCGTAGTCTATGTCCTGCTGTACATCATGTATCCGGGCGGGGATACAAAGCCTATGATAGATGCCATATTCGGGCTGTAAGACTTCGTCTTAAGACCGAGATAGATTGTCGGGGAACTCCCAGAGTCAGAGATTTCCCATAATACACCGGTAGGGGATCTCTCTCCGGCCGCTGTTGAAACTCGTGAATTTTGATCAAATTTAGTGGTATTTTCACGATTTTCAAAGGCGGACGCTCACGCTCCTCCGAGAGATACCCCTACCTGACCTCATGGGAAATCTGAATATATGAGTTTCTCGACAAGCAAGACTTCGTCTTAAGACGAAGTCTTTTTTGTGTAGGGAGGAAGGCAATCGGACCTGCATATTACCAAAACCGGGCATACTAAGGCACGACAGGAAACGATAGGGGGTTGCTGCCTTGGCCCAAATACTGGTCGTAGACGACGATAAGCATATCGTTAAGCTGATCACGTTATTTTTGCAAAAGGAAGGCTTCGCCACTGAAGAAGCTTATAACGGCAAGGAGGCATGGAGGAAGCTGGAGGCCGGCCTCATCGATCTTGTCGTGCTTGATATTATGATGCCCGAGATGGACGGCTGGGAGCTGTGTCAGACGATTAAGCAGCATTACGATATTCCCGTTCTGATGGTGACGGCTAAAGGAGAAACGGGGCAGAAGGTGAAAGGGTATCAGCTCGGGACCGACGATTATTTGGTGAAACCATTCGATCCGGTCGAGCTGGTTCTTCGGGTTCGTGCGCTGCTCAAACGGTATAAGATCGCAAGCTCGCATCTTGTGCAGATCGGGAACGTTCATTTGAATCATTCGGGGCATGAGGCGAAGCTGGCTGACGAGACCGTCTATGTTCCGCTAAAGGAATTCGAGCTGCTGTTCAAGCTGGCGAGCTATCCCGGGCAAATTTTTACGAGGGAGCAGCTGATTCAGCAAATATGGGGCATCGATTACGAGGGCGACGAGCGGACGGTAGATGTGCATATTAAAAGACTTCGCGAACGATTCCCGGAATCTTCCGCCGGCTTCAAGATCAGCACAATCCGCGGACTCGGCTATCGGCTGGAGGAAGCAAGATGAAATCGCTCTATGTTCGTCTCGTAATCACTTTCATTCTTGCAGTTCTCATCGGATTAATGGGAGCAATGATCCTCACGAACCGGATGTTCGAGCAGCAGATGCAGGACTGGATGCAGCAGGATACGAACAGCTCGGCAGAGCATATAACGGCTATGCTGTCTGAGGCGGATCCGGCTCGGTGGGGGGAGATGCTGCGGCGGTTTGCCGAGATGAAATCGTCTTCTATCAGCTTGTACGGTGCAGACGGCCAACGGCTATCCGGCTCGCTGATCCCTCCAGGGGTGACACAAGAGAACATAGCGCTTGTCATTGCGGGAGGCCGGTACGAGGTGTTTGTCCAGCACGACAAGCACGAGCTTCCCGCCTGGCTTATGGGCTATCCGATGAAACAGGGAGACCGCACGTATGCGTTGTTCGTCCAGCCGAACTATTTGGAAATCAGCAATGAGATCAGGCGCACGATACAGATTAATCTGTCTGTCGTTCTTTTGATTGGCGGTCTGGTTATGGCAGTGGCTGCGAGATACCTGGTTAATCCGCTGAACCAGCTGACCAAAGCGACCCGAAAGCTGGCCAAAGGGAACTTCGACATTCGGCTGAATATGAAGCGCAACGATGAGATCGGAATATTGGCCCAAAGCTTTAATGAAATGACAGTGGAGCTGCAGCAGCTGGAGCAGATGAGGCAGGATTTTGTCTCGAACGTCTCGCATGAAATTCAAACGCCGCTCACTTCGATCATCGGCTTCACGAAAGCGTTGAGAACCGGTTCGATGCCGGAGGCGGAGCGGCTGTACTATTTGGACATCATTCAATCGGAAAGCGAAAGGCTGTCCCGGTTGAGCGATAATTTGCTGAAGCTGGCCTCCCTTACGTCGGAGCATCATCCGTTTCGTAAAACAGCGTATCGTTTGGATGAACAAATTCGACATATCGTTGTCGTATGCGAGCCGCAGTGGAGCGCTAAGCAGCTGCAGCTGGATTTGGAGCTGCCCAAGACGGTGATCGAGGGCGACACGGATCTGCTAAGTCAGGTATGGGTCAATTTGATCGGAAACAGCATCAAATTCACACCGGACGGAGGAACGATTGCGATCCGACTGCAAGCGGAAGTAAACCGCGTCATCGTCACGATTCAAGACACCGGGATTGGAATCCCGGCGGCGGAGCTGTCGATGATTTTTCACCAGTTTTATAAAGCGGACCGGTCCAGAACGGATAAAGTAGGCGGCAGCGGTCTAGGCTTGGCTATCGTAAAGAAGATCGTAGATCTGCATAAGGGTGATATTACTGTTACGAGTGAGGAAGGCAAGGGGACGGTATGTACGATCGTCCTGCCCAGCTTACTATGAACAGTGAGATGAGTGAGCTTTGGCGGCAGCCAAGGGGAAGAAAAGAACAAGGCGATGAGAGCCGGAGCGGCTTCCATCGCCTTGTGTCGTTTGAAGCTATAGCCGTATCAGGCTGGCATCGGAGTGAGGGTGGGCTTGGCATAGCCTTTCTTGTAGGTTTGATCGACAAAGTCGCGAATTTCCTTATTCGATTTGCCGTCTTTCTTCATTCTGGCTGCAGTCACCGCAATTTCCATACAGACGCCGCACCGGGTTCCATGATCATCCCACACGACGGAGCCGTCTTCTTTGACTTCTTTGATAAAACAGTTCTTGTTGCTGAGATGATTGGCGCTCTCGCCGCAGCCGCAGTAGCATGGAACCCATTGAAGCACATCGACAACCGATGCAGCGATCTGGTACGCTTGCTTGATCTCCGGACGCTGCTTGTCAAGGAAGGAAGGGAGCTTCGTAATGCTTGCCGTCGTTTCTTGCAAATCGCCGTTGGGAGCATGCTGCTGGTGAGCTGCGTGCGATGAGGAGGTCGCTGCTTGGTTGGCAGGGGAGCCGCAGGCCGAAACAACAACCGTTAGAGCTACAAGGCCGAATAGCGGGGCCAGACGCAATTTCATGGTATACCTCCGTGAAAAAAACTTTATTATGATTCATTATACCATACATGGGTATAGAATACTCGTGAGCGAAGTTCGAACAATACGCGTATAGCTTACTCGATATGTTAGGTGTAGCGGGCTTATGAGGCCTATAAGATTGTTCTATTGGTGTGCAAAAAGATCTTAGTTTGACATGTCCATGCAACCGATTCACAATAAACATAAGATAGTTGGTAGGAGGTACCGCATGAATGCATGGACGTTCGGTCCGTTTGTTTTGACAAGCAGCATGCTAATTATCGTGGCGGCAATCGTTGTCGGATACGCTGTGATGAGATTTCGTCTGCAAAATGCATTACCCGCCGGGTCAAGCTATGACAGGGCATTTGAAGTGGTGCTGATCTGGCTGCTGGTTTGGAAGCTTAGTATAGTCTTGTTTAATCCGCAAGGGGTTATCGATAACCCGATGACTCTCTTGTATTATAGCGGCGGAAGCAAGGGAGCCTGGATTGCCGTTCTGCTGGCGGCAGGATATGTCTGGTATAAGGATCGCAAATCCCCTTACAAAGCCGTTTATATAGATGCATGGCTTATCTCTATAATAGCCGGTTATACAACGTATCGGTTGCTCGCTGCTGTCGTTCAGGACGGTCATGCTGTAACCAATGGAGCCGCTGTTGCCATCGGTATTGCGACGATAGTGCTTTGGTGGATCCGCGAGCCTCAGGCGGGACGCAAAACGATGCACGCTGTATTCATATCATTCGTGATCGCGCATGCGCTGCTTAGTTCCTTGGCGATGAGCACATGGGAGAAATCGGCCGGCGCGGTGGCGCAGGATGCCGAAGGGACTCCTGTCGGTATTGGGATCGGCCAGCGCGCTCCGGACTTTGAATTGCTTACGTTGGATGGACAGAAGGTGAAGCTGTCGGACTTCCGCGGCAAAAAAGTGCTGATCAACTTCTGGGCGACCTGGTGTCCCCCATGCCGGATTGAAATGCCGATCATGCAGCAGTTCTACAGCCAGCAAAAGGACAACAATGTGGTCATTCTGTCCGTGGACGCTACTCATACGGAGCTGAACAGTTCGATTGTGGAATCGTTCGTGAACCATTGGGGACTCACGTTTCCTGTTGTACTGGATGCGGATGGGCAGGTCGGGAAAACCTATCAAGTAGCAGCCTATCCGGCCACCTATACGTTGGATGAGAATGGAATTATTCGGAAAAAGCATCAAGGTGCAATGGACGAGGAAATGTTAAAAAAGGCGATTCGTTAACGACGAATCGCCAAGAATTGCATGTGATTGTCATGTTAGGTATATGAAAGCGGATAAAAAATCGTTATTGCAATTGCAAAACGGTGCGTGATATGATGTGAAATACATTGGAGTTCAGAATTTGGAAACAAGTTCATCATATCGAACTTATTAGGAGGTTCATTCAATGGCAAATACAAGTATCATCCTCAGGGTAGAATTGACCAATGGACAAGTCACTTTCGGTGATGTAGCGGCGGCTATCAGCCGTGCCGGGGGGGATGTTACCTCCATCGACGTAATCCGCGTCGGCAAGGAAACGTCTGTCCGCGATATCACCGTCGACGTGCAGGATTCCGCCGAAGCGCAAGTGGTGGAAGGAATTAAGGAATTGGCGGGAACCAAGCTGATCAACGTATCCGACCGGACGTTCCTCGCCCATCTCGGAGGAAAAATCTCTGTTACTCCAAGCATGCCGATCAAAAACCGGGACGACTTGTCCCGCGTCTATACACCGGGTGTTGCGCGCGTGTGCACGGCGATTCATGAGAATCCGAACAAAGCGTACTCCCTTACAATTAAGCGTAACACGGTAGCAGTTATATCGGACGGAACCGCTGTACTGGGCCTTGGCGACATTGGCGCTTTGGCATCCGCACCGGTTATGGAAGGGAAGGCTATGCTGTTCAAGCAGCTGGCGGATGTCGATGCTTTCCCGATCTGCCTCGATACGAAGGATACGGAAGAAATTATTCGTACGATCAAGGCGATAAGCCCTGTGTTCGGAGGCATTAATCTGGAGGATATCAGCTCCCCCCGCTGCTTCGAGATTGAATCGAGACTGGAGAAGGAGCTCGACATTCCGGTATTCCACGATGACCAGCACGGAACCGCGGTAGTGATGATGGCAGGCTTGCTGAACGCGCTGAAAGTCGTAAACAAGCCGATCGAATCGATCCGCGTTGTAGTAAACGGCATTGGCGCTGCGGGAGTATCCGTCTGCAAAATGCTGCTTGCTGCAGGAGTCGGCCGCCTTGTACCTGTAGACCGTGACGGAGCGATTGTCCGCGGCGGAACTTACGAGCAGCCGATGTGGCAATGGCTTGCTCAGCAGCCGCAAGTGGAAGATACGCCGGGGACGCTGGATACGGTCATCCAAGGAGCGGACGTATTTATCGGCGTATCCCGTGCCGGACTGTTGAAGGTGCATCATGTTCAAGCGATGGCGGAAGACCCTATCGTGTTCGCCCTTGCCAATCCGCAGCCGGAGATCGATCCGGAAGTAGCTCAGCCGTACGTTCGAGTGATGGCGACAGGACGAAGCGACTTCCCGAACCAGATCAACAACGTGCTGTGCTTCCCGGGCATTTTCCGCGGAGCGCTGGATTGCCGGGCACGCCGGATCAACGAAGAGATGAAGCTCGCGGCTGCACGGGCTATCGCATCGGTAGTTACCGACGCCGAGCTGAACGAATCGTACATCATTCCGAGTATTTTTAACGATCAGGTCGTGAAAAACGTGCGCCATGCAGTGATTGAGGCTGCTATCGCAACGGACGTTGCCCGCCGTATTCCACCGGATTTCCGTTAAGAAACGGTCCCGGATACCGAATGCGGTATTACGGGTTCGCATGAAAGACATGTTCATAGCTGCTTACAATGGGATCGCCCTTAACGGGTCGGTCCCTTTTTTTATCATAGAAGCGCTCGGCTTTGAAAAGCCACAAATAGAGGTCTGCATATGTGAAGGGGAAGCGGCATGAACGGTAAGCGGAGCCGTTTTTAAAAAGTTGGATTTGGGAAACATTAATGTCCAAGAAAGGAAACATGCAGATGACATAAGGAGGAGTAAGGATGGTGGCTGTATATGCAGCAGGGCTGCTGCTTGGCGGACTGTTTCTTATCAACGGGATATTTTCCTATCAAGGCAAATATATCGAGCCTGTATTTTGGCCTACATTCTGGTATCAGCTGAAGCTGCTTCCATTAATATTCGCCGCTAACCTTATGATCGGCTTCGGTATTCAGAACGGTTACCGTGCGCTCGGCAATTTGACCATCACGCTGCTGATGTCCAAATGCTTGGAGATGCTGGTGTGCGTGGTGATCGGGTATATTTTTTTGAAAGAAATTCCGACATGGAAAACCTTCCTCGGCCTTGCCGTTATCGCTGGAGGCTTTCTGATCACGCGGTGGAAGTAAGACGGCTTTGATGCGTGAAACTAGACTGTCGACTGACGTTCGACTCCAGACTCTCAGATAGCCGAGTTACCCTCTGCTGAAGGGTCATTTTTTACGGGCTTGTACATAGGATGGTAAAGAGGCGTATACTTCTCAGTCCTATGGAGGTCCTATGAATGACATAGCCTTTAGTTGTCTTATCGCATCGTTATGCACGCTGCTCGGGGCTATTCCGGCGCTGCTGTTCAAGCATGTATCGCACCGGGGGCGCGACAGCTTGCTTGCCTATACTGCCGGCATTATGGTGGCTGCTTCCACCTACAGCCTCATACCATCCGCCTTGAAGCTGTCCAACTTGCCGGTGCTAACGATCGGGATATTGGCGGGAACCGCCGTCTTGACCGTCATGGAAAAGTGGATTCCGCACGCAGAGCCGTCCCATACTCCCAGAACGGACAGGATGAATGAGAAGTCGTTGTTTTTTCTCATTGCGATGGGGCTGCACAACCTGCCGGAAGGCTTGTCGGTCGGTGTCAGCTACGCAAGCGATCATCCGGATCTAGGTCCGCTCGTATCGTTTGCCATCGGCCTGCAAAATGTGCCGGAAGGGTTTCTTATCGCTCTGTTCCTCCTTTCTCATGGAGTCGGAAGATGGAAGGCGATCGCGTTCTCCTTCGGTACGGCGCTTGTGGAGCTGATAGCTTGCATGGCCGGCTATCATTTCACCTCCCGCGTCTCCGGGATCGTCCCGTACGGGCTTGCCTTTGCGGCGGGAGCGATGCTGTTCATCGTATACAAAGAGCTTATTCCCGAGAGTCACGGCGACGGGCATGAGAGACCTGCCACGTTCGCTTTTATCGCCGGTCTGCTGACAATGATCGCCTTGTCCCACAGCTTCAGGTGAAGAGACGGGTTTATGAGGAAGAAGGCTCTCCCGCACCATTGCGGAGGAGCCTTCTTTCTGTCGTTGTATTTCCTTGAGCCGTCCATTTCCATTGGAAGCTGCAATTACAGCATTAGACAGGCTGCGGGATATCGTTCCACGTCCGGCTGCCGCCGTTGAACTGCGGCAGCCAAGGGCTGAGCGCCTCGAACATGTCGTCGCACATGCGCCATACTTGCTCCGTCGTGCAGACGGCGGCCGTGAGAGGGTCGTGCAAAATCGCTTGCTTCACCAGCTCGCGATTGCCGGTCAGCGCCGCCTCGACAGCCATTTCCTGCACGCTGATGCTGGCTCGGCACGTGGCGGCGCAAGCCAACGGCAGCGCGCCGACGAAGGTCGGCTGTATTCCGTTGCGGTTGACGTAGCAAGGGATCTCAATCGTGCACTCGTCCGGCAGATTCGTGATCAAGCCGCGATTTTCGATATTGAAATGCCCCCGGTACACCCGTCCGGTCTCCAGCGCCTCCAAGATATACGATCCGTGCTCCTCGGAGCGTTCACCGAGCCGGATCGATTCAAGTTCGCCGTTCAACCACTTCGGATAGTTCTCCTTGTATTCATCTCCTCGGCTGAGGCAATGGTTCAGGTAGCCTCCGGTCTCCCCGCCGATCCATGTATCGGGATAAATCCACTTTGCTGTCTGTTCCGGCAGCTTGCGGTACCATGGTAAATATTCGCTTAAATGACCGTTCGACTCGGTAGAAAAATAACCGAAACGGCGAAGCACATCGATACGGCACGGCTCCTTGGCAGCGATATCCGTGTGCTTCTCCATCGCAGGGAGAATATCCTGCAGCACGCTGCGTCCCTTATGCGAGACTTGGACGAACCAGGTTTGATGATTGATGCCCGCAGCCGTATAATCGACCTCTGCCTTAGGCAGGCCGAGTGCCTTGGCGATCAGCGAATGGCTGTGCTGTACGCCGTGGCACAAGCCTACGACGCGGATGCCGCCGGCGCGGCGGACAGCCCACGTATTCATCGCCATCGGGTTCGAGTAGTTGAGCAGCAGCGCATTGGGCGCTGTCTCACGCATGTCGCGAGCGATGTCGAGTAGCACAGGGATCGTACGCAGCGCGAAGAAAACGCCGCCAGGTCCCAATGTATCGCCTACGCATTGGTCGACGCCGTAGCGGAGCGGGATTTCAATGTCGTGGCGAAACGCCTCAAGTCCGCCTACGCGGGCGGTACAGAACACGTAGTCCGCTCCGGCAATCGCTTCTCTCTGATTGGTCGTCGGAACAATCGTCGCCGGAAGCGAGTGGCTCTCGATCATATGGCGGCACAGATTCGTCGCCATTCGAAGGTTTTCCTCGTCAATATCCATGAAACGAAATTGCGCATTCCGAAATTCTTCAACAGCCAAAATATCCATTACGAGCCTGCGGGTAAAACCGATGCTTCCTGCGCCAATCATGGCGATTTTCAACATAATACAATACCCCTTTCGCTGAATGATCAAGGTACAGACGCGCCTGAGCTCCATTGACTTCCCTCTTGGACAGTTCCATAATAAAACATAAGGAAAAGGCTTACAATGATAACATATTTTCGAAAGGATGAGACTATATTGCTCATGCCTCATGAAATGTGCGAGCGTACGAGCTTCGGCTTCAAATATTTAAGCCCGGCGGAGCAGCCGATTCGGCTTATTAATATCGGGTGGGATCGGGTAACTTCCCCGGCCTATCGATGGAACGGGCTGGAAAGAGGCGGCGGGTTCGTTGTGTTTCAATATACGTTGGCGGGAAAAGGGCTGCTGAGAGATGGGGAGACAGTATGTCCGCTGACTAAAGATACCGGATTTATGACGGTCATTCCTAGCGATCAGGAGTACTACTTTCCGGAGGACGGCGAAGAGTGGGAGTTTCTATACATTGTCGTGAACGGGATGGATGCGTTGAACCATTTTAAAGCGATTGCGAAAACGACGGGACCGGTGCTGACGTTCCGCGATTATAAAGAGCCGCTTGTTCTGCTCAGCCGCCTGTATGCAGATGTATATCACGATCCGCAGCTGGATAAATATACGATATCGGCCCGGCTTTATGAGCTGCTGATGGCGCTTCACCGGTATGTAGAGGGGAGGGGGAGTGTCAAAGCGACTGAGGACATGCCCGCCGCGATTCGGGCCGCCATTAAATACATGAAGTCGCGGTACGCGCAGGACTTGTCCGTGGAGCAGATCGCCGAGGCGGCGGGGCTTAGCAAATATCATTTCTGCCGGCAGTTTTTGAAGAAAACCGGCCTCAAGCCGAATCAGTATTTGCGCAAAATCCGCATCGAGCAGGCCGCATGGCTGCTGCGGCATACGGACAAAACCGTGGAGGCGATTGCCAAAGAAGCCGGGTTTGAATATACGAACTACTTTATCAAAGTGTTTCGGACGTTTGTCGGGGCGACCCCGAACGAATACCGGCTGGGGAGAACGGCCGATCCGGTATATTTCTTGCGGATCGAGCAGTGATGGGCCTCTCCAGCGCGCGGCGAATCCGATTCGCGTGTTATGGCGTTTGGCAGAGACTAAGGAGAGGCGGTACAGGGGCCACGCAACCGGGTAGTCCGCCGCTGCCGTTCATGGGAGAAAGCCGGCTTGGCTTATAAACAAGCGGTCCTCGGGGAAGTGATGGCGGAGCTCGGCGACGACCCGCTGATACGCTTCGCGGTCGTACCAGTCGCTTAAGCCGAGCTGCTCGTAAATGCGGCGGATGCCGAGCCGCTCCGTGCGCTTCCCGAGGCTGCCGTCGCCCATGAAGAAGTCGTCGATGCATACGCGCCCGACGACTTCGGCCAACCGCGCAGCGAACCGCTGCGAGGACGGCAGCACCGGCGAGATCGCCGCCTGCGTATCAAGCCCCGCCGCGGTGAGCCGCTGCAAGGCCCCAAGCCGCGCCGCAATCGGAGGCGCAGCCGGGGTGAAGGCCCGCCGGACCGGCTCCAGGTCGGTCTCGACCGTCACGCTGATCCGGACGCGATCCTTCAGCCGGAGCAGCAAATCGATGTCGCGAGTCACGAGCGGACTGCGCGTCTGCACGAGCAGGAAGTCCGGCTGCTCGGCAACCATCGCTTCGAGCAAAGACCGGGTAAGCCGCTCGTTATACTCGGCGGGCTGGTATGGGTCTGTGCTCGAAGACATGAAGATCGTCACTCGTCCTTTGCGCTTTGCTTTGACGAGCTCCTTAGCGAGGATCGACGCCGCGCCTTCCTTGACGTCGACCCAGGTGCCCCACGGCTCGCCCCGGAACTTGGCGACGGGCATCTCGCGCACGTAGCAGTACGTGCAGGAAAAAGCGCAGCCGGTATACGGATTCAACGTATGGCTGTAGCCGGTCAAATAGCCGCTTGCCGGATTCAGCAGCGTTTTCGGCGTCTTATGCACGATGGTCGGTTTCATGGTTAGCATTCACCTCGGTCTCGTAGTAGAGCTTCTTCCGATCGAATTCCTGTTTGATTCCCTATTATACCAAACGCTGCCAGCGGAAGAAACGGGAATCGAGATGCTTCATGGCCATAATGAAAAAAGCCTACCGCGACCATGGGGCACGGAAGGCTTTTACGACAGAATTTTTAACCAGCTGCAGTCTCACTCGGGATCCTCGGGAGTCTCGAACACATCGTCGCTGCGGCCTACATCAATGATATGGCCTGTGACCGCATCCACCTTAACCTCCATAAGCCGTTCCTTCTTATCCTCGATCAGTACGTTGTACACGATCGTGCCGTCTTCAGTACCGAGCTCGATCTCCTGCACGATGCCCTGTACTTTTTGCATGGCGATGGCTATACACTGATCCTTCGTAATTTTCACCTGCTTCTCCAGCTCGGCCTGCTCCGCTTCATAGACGCCCGTCGCGCTGTCTTCAGGAGCAGCGTATACGGTATGAGAAGCGAGAGCAGCGGTATGTACCGTACTTCCTTCCACAGCCAGCAAAATCATCGCAGCCAGTAACCATTTGTTCTTCATCACGCATCCTCCTTGGGCTTGTTCAGCATGCAAAATGTTCCTTACCTGCAATAGGATACCCATAACTGTGAAGAACAATCGCAAGCGGGAGCGGGAGTATCGGCACGAAGGAGGGGGCGGCAGCGGCAGCATATCAAAAAAGACGGCTGCACACGGCAACCGTCTTAAAGTCATAGCTTATTAATCGGAGTGATGGTTAGTTGGCATAACTTCCGGAGAAGTCAGCTGATCATAGAAGTCGACGAATTTGTCTTTATTATCGCTGGCACGAAGAGCCATAGCCGAACGCGGATGCTCATTCAATACGCCTGCAATCATGTAAGGAATGATGTAGCCCCACTCCACTTTCTCGCGCATAGGGATCAAGTGTCTCTCGATCAGATCGAGTACAGGACGTACGTCGTATTTAGGGTTCTTCAAATGGCTGACGATCAGCTCCGTAGGGCAGTTGCCGGCAGCGCGGCCCATACCGTATACGGACGTATCCAGGAATTGAACCCCTTTGCTGGCTCCCATAATCGTATTGGAGAAAGCAAGCTGCATATTGTTGTGCATATGCAAGCCAAGCTGTTTCTCAGGAAGAAGACGCTGGAATTTGGCAACCAGGTAGTCGACGTCGCTGTAATCCATGCTTCCATAGGAGTCTACGATGTACACTACGTCAACCGGGCTTTTGTTAATTTCCACGAAAGCTTCGGTCAGCTCGTTCTCCATAACATGGGACAGCGCCATAATGTTGATGCTCGTTTCATAGCCGTAGCTGTTGAATTTGCGCACAAGCTCCAGAGCTTTGTCTACATCTTTGATGTAGGTCGCAACGCGGATCAGGTCAAGCTGGCTTTGCTCACGCGGCAAAATGTCGTTCTCGTCCACACGGCCGATATCTACAAGCGCCGAAAGCTTCGTATCGGTTTTGCGGTTGATAACCTCTTTCAAGAAGTCTTCGTTCAAAAAGCGCCATGGGCCAGCATCGGCACCTTTAAGCAGCTTGGCGGAGTTTTTATAGCCGATTTCCATATATTCTACGCCGGCTTCGCTTAAGCCCGCATACATGTCCTGTACCATTTTAACGCTAAAATCCCAATTGTTGACGAGGCCTCCGTCACGAATCGTGCAGTCCAAAATTTTGTGGTTCGTATCTCTTGTCATAGTCAGTGCTCCTTTTTCCTATATGGCAGTTTAACACATAGCCGGCACCCGTATCGGGTAAAAATGACTTTTCGGCTTTTAAGCTTTTTAGCTTTTAAGCGGTAAAGTGATATTTTCTATCCCTATCATTACACATCATTAAATACTTTGTCAATCATACCAAAACAAATTCATATTGACAAACATATTATGTTAACAATTTGGAAAAAATAGTCGATTTTTTTGCGATCGGTTAACGGTTGACCGACGGAAACGAACAGTGATAAAATATGGAAAAAATATTTGGAACATGGTTCAAAATATGGAACTAGTATATGGTGGAGGCATCCGGACCGATGGATAAAAAGTATTGGGTTCCCGCGCTGGAGAGAGCGCATGACGTTCTGCGCCTCATTGCCGGAGAGCCCGGACGGCTCCGGCTGAGCGACTTGTGCCAGCGAACCGCAATAAGCAAAAGCACGATGTTCTCCCTGCTGCAAACGATGGAGGAGCTGGGCTGGATCGAAAAGGACCGGGCGGATGCCTACGGGCTCGGCGGGTATCTCGGGTGGATCGGCAGCGTCTACTTCCAGCAGTTTGACGTGATTGAGCGTTTCAAACAAGAAGCGCCCGCGATTATGAATGAAATCGGCGAGTCGGTACAGCTCGCCCGATTGGAAGGCAGCGAGGTCGTCTATTTGGCCAAGGAAACTGCGCCCAATCCGGTCCGCGTCGTATCGGGGCCGGGCTCGCGTTTTCCGGCGCATGCCACGGGACTTGGCAAGTCCCTGCTGGCCGGGTTGAGCGAAGCCGATTGGGAGCGGCTGTATCCACCGGGCAGTCCGCTTCTCCAGCTGACGCCGTACACGCTAATGGCGCGCGAGGAGCTGAGGCGCCAGGTGGAGCAGGCGAAGCGGGACGGCTTCGCCTGCGACGAGCAGGAGGCGGTGATGGGCTTCTGCTGCGTCGCTGCGCCGATCGTGCAGCGGGGAGGCGACATCACCGGCGCCATCAGCATCTCGATGCCGCTCCACGAGTGGGAGCGGAAGAAGCAGGCGGCGATCGGACTAGCCTCTCTGCTGGCCGGAAAGCTGACTTATGGAGGCCAGTAGAGCTTGAGGCCGCGGCCGAGTCGTATACCGTTAATGATTCGGATTGTAAATCATTATGAGGGTGAAGGAAAGAGGCGACAGCGGATGCTGAAGTACAATTTATGCTTTATTCGTAAAGGCTCGCAGCTGCTGATGCTGAACCGTCATAAAGCGCCTCTGCTCGGCATGTGGAACGGCGTAGGCGGCAAGCTGGAGCCTGGGGAAACGCCGTATGACAGCGTGCTGCGGGAAGTGTACGAGGAGACCGGCATTGCGCTTACGGAAGCCCGGTACGGAGGGATTGTGACCTGGGAGGTCGACGGGAAGCCTACGAACGGCATGTATGTTTATACGGCGGAGCTGCCGGCAAAGTATGCCTCCGCTTATGAGACGCCGGCCGAGACGGAGGAAGGGATTCTGGCCTGGAGGCCTGTAGAATGGATTGTTCATCCGGACAATCAGGGCGTGGCGAAGCATGTAAGGCACTTTTTGCCGCCGATGCTAGCTCAGGCTCCATGCAGCGAATACCGCTGCGTCTTTCGCAACGGGCGGCTCATTAGCTGTACGCCGCTGCCTTTAGAGGCTCTGTACGCGGTCTCCGCAAGCGGAGGAATGGACGCGCAACCATGAAAACAGCAGCACTGGACCCGTGTTCGATGAACCGGCCGAATCGGCCGATTTATTAAACACGGGTTATTTCTCGTGGCATAGAAAAAAGCCGTCCTCGCGGTTCATGAAGAACCCGTCAGGACAGCTTCGAGTACCGGCAGCCGATGGAGTGGCTAAGGCACTTTGATAATCGATATCGTGCCGATTACTGGCAAAGGCTTCATTTGGCCGTTTACGGCTTGTATAATGCCGATAATCGCCAGCGCCAGCGTCGCCAGATTGGCGATAGGCAGTAAAATCCAGCCGATAAACGGAATGAGGCCGAGAACGATGTTGCATACAATTCCGAGAAGAAGCAGGATAAGGCCCTGATTCGCATGATACATGGCGAACCTGGATTGCTTGGCGGCAATGAGCGGAAGGAAAAATAGTATGTATGAGGCTGCGGCAATCCATTTATTTTCGTTGACGTCGGCTTCTGTAGCCTGGACGGGATTGCGCCCGTCGTCGGTTTGGGTCATTTTTATTCACCCCTTTCCTTCCCGGACCTTGGTTTAGCTGTAACCAGTGTATGCGCAGTCTTCGGACCGTATGTCTTCCTTTTTGGGACAGGAATAATATGGCGAAACCCTGGGAATTATAGAGCAGACCATTTCATTATACAACGAAAGGAACGAATCCGCATGACCGGTGCACCGATCTTTTTTGAATTCGAGAATGAACAATCGGCTAGGCTTGCCATGGACATGCTAGAGGAGCTGGGCTATCCGACCGGTATGCATAGCGAAATGAAGCGCCCTACCCTGCATATCAAGGTGGAACGCAACGATTTGACGTCCGCACTTGAAATTGCCCAAGCCCACGGAGGGCTGCTGAAGGAAATTCCGGGACTCGCAACAGAGAGCGATACGTACGCTATGGCTTACAATGAAGCAGACTTTATTGCCATTCCCGCCCATGTGGTGAATGAGGATTGGAATGAGCAATACGCAACCAGCTCCGCTTCGATTCCCGGAGTGGGAGCGGGGGAATCCGACTTCGGTAACGGAGCCGAAGTATTCGATCCGTCGGATGACGATTACAATCATTTTGACGCCGGCGTACGGTTATAACCGTTGCAAGCGGCCGGCTGGTGACAGGACAGGGCAGCGGTGAACCGCAGGCATGCGGGACCGCTGTTTCTTTTTACCCTAATTCCTCCGCTGCGGCAGCTGTTTGCTTCGATGAAGCCGATGTGGACCGGCAGCCACTTTTTTTGACCGGGAGAAAAAGATTTGCCTTGTAAAACAATGTTGTTCCGTCCCTATTTTTCGTTGCGAGGAAAACACTGTTTCTCTAGACCCACACGAGGTTCGTTTGTTATGATGAGGTTCGATTTGAAATCATGCATGTTGATACATGGATTTGGAGGAGAGCCGAGTGGTAGACACATACGATAATCTGAAGCAGGGTGAAAAAGGCGCATGGGTCAGTATCATCGCTTATATCATATTGTCTGCTTTCAAAATCAGCATGGGCTATTTCACGGGTTCAGAAGCGTTAACCGCAGACGGTATTAACAATACGACCGATATTATTGTATCGCTCGCCGTGCTCATAGGCTTGCGCATAGCCAGGAAGCCGCCGGATCAGGACCATCCTTACGGTCATATGAGGGCAGAAACCATCGCATCGCTGGTCGCTTCGTTCATTATGTTCGCGGCGGGGATTCAGGTCATTATCCAGGCTGCCCAGAGCTTGATGTCCGGCGAGAGACATGCCCCGGATATGCTGGCCGCATGGATCGCGCTTCTGTGCGCCGCCTGCATGTGGGGCGTTTACTTATACAACAGCCGTCTGGCACAGCGTATCAACAGCCAATCGCTGATGGCGGCCGCCCACGATAACCGCTCGGATGCTTTGGTCAGCATCGGTGCCGCGGTAGGTATTTTCGGTTCGCGGTTGGGACTGCCTATCCTGGACGCGGTCGCTGCATTTGCCGTAGGCATCGTTATTTGCAAAACGGCGTGGGATATTTTTTCGGAATCGACTCATGCGCTGACGGACGGCTTCGACGAGCAGAAACTGAAGACGTTCCAGCAGACGGTCGGGGATACGCCCGGAGTCAAGAGAATTAAAGATATTCGCGCCCGGGTACACGGCAGCAGCGTACTGCTGGATGTGGTGGTCGAAGTGAGCGCAGAGCTTAGCGTGGAGCAAAGCCACGATATTAGCGACGAGATCGAACGGCGCATGCATACCAAGCATCATATCGAAAATGTGCATGTGCATGTGGAGCCTTACACCGGCAGCCGCTAATGTGAGTCATTCGGAATGCGGTTTATTCATGAGATGTAACGTAACGCTTTAAAGTGTAAAGTGCCGTCTGCCATTGCCGGAAGGCAGCATAGTAGTGCGGGGGACGTTCGTTAGCGAGGCTATGGCAAGCTGCAGAGAACGGGGCATGGAATTTCCTCATAAAATCGGATAACGGTAAGACCCAAAGAAACGGCGTAGGCTCCTTCCCAATCGGTGAGGAATCGACACCGTTTTTTTATTGTTGAATCACTTTTATGGAGCCGGAGCGGTTGCCACCGTTGCAGACCCTACGAGCTTCAAAGGAATGGTTCACGATGGCCCGGTTTTCATAGGTTTTATCAGATTTTAGCGGCATGAACTGCTGAGAAGATACAAATTTTTTTGTTTAAGAGCAGAAGTCACCCTCAAAAAAAATGCAGCCGGCGCCGAATATAACTAGCAGCACTACAAATTGCATCCTGGAGGGATCATTAATGAACAAAGTTTTATTAGCAACGGCATCCGGAGTATTGGCAACAAGTCTTTTTGCAGGGGCGGCGCTGGCCAAATCGGATAACGGTAACGGTGCAGAGAAAAAAGCGGAAGCGGCAGTGAAAGTGGAAGCTTCTGTGGATACCAAAGCGAATAAAAACGTTGAGAAGACTTCTCAAGACACTGTAACAGACAATACATACGGCAGTACAGGGCATCAAGGATTTAAAGGACTATTGAACGCTATTGAGAACGTGAAGGACAAGCCTGCAGGTGCGGTTATTGCCGATTTGCTGTTGACCAAATACGATGGAAGGCTAACGGCCGAGCAAAAGGCGGAGCTGGAAGCGATTAAGGAGAAGGACGAGGCGCTGTCCGCCGTAGCGGATTTGCTTGAGCAGCAAGGCAGCGTGACCGATGCGGTCTATGTTCAGAAGGATGCGATCAAAGCCAACATCAAAAATATCAATTCCTATAAAAAGCTCGGCAAGCTGTACGACAAATTGGGCAAAAAGGGAGTCAAGCTGTACGTGAACGGGGAAGAGCCTTCCTTTGAAGTCGCACCTTTTATCCGCGACGGCAATACTTTGGTTCCGTTCCGCGCCATCTCCGAGGCTTTGAAAGCGGATGTTGCATGGAATGAGGAAGAGCGTTCCGTTACCGTTACGCGCGACGGCATCTCTGTGAAATTGTATATCGGCAGCACGACGGCCTATGTGGACGGAAAAGAAGTAACGCTTGAAGTACCGGCTGCAATTGCCGACGGCAGCACGGTAGTGCCTGTACGTTTTGTAAGTGAAGCTTTGAAAGCTGCGGTAAACTGGGAGCCAGAAACCTCCTCCGTTATCATTAATGAAGAATAGTTTGTTATAAAAAGGATGTCAAAAGTCAGAGAGTCCGCCGTTAGAGACGGCTCCTCTGGCTTTTTTCTTTTTCCGGTGGGGCTGTCTTTAATAAAGTCTAACTTTGTGCAATAAAATGCTAGGCTGCTTATGCCGATCACTGGCAGTTCGGATAGCCGTGCATAAAATTCCAATTGCGTACAAATGAAAAAGATAGTATCAATAAAGCAAGTGAATTTGAGAAATGAGGCGGATTACAGTGTTGAGAATGATCTATCGCTCCCAGCTGAGGGAAGGGCAGGAAGAAGCGGGCTTAAAGACGATGACCAGCGGACAAGCAGCCCGAAGGCTCGTGGAGGAAGGGAAGCTCATGACGATCGCCGGCTTCCGGTGGAATCGGGAGCTTTTTCTGTACTACGAATGTATGGACGGTGCAATCCATCCGGATGAAATGTTCGGCGATTTGGCGCCGTTGTTGGAGGATTGGCCGGGGCATGCGGACAAAAGGCAGTGGATTCCGATGGTCGATGTGTTTCACTTCAACGAGCCGGTCAGCCGGGAGCATTGGATCCGGAAAGCGCCGGTGGAACGCAGAGCGGGGCGCATTGCTCATTTGAAGCCGGAGATGATGGCGAGCTACATTTATTACCATTATCAGCTTCAGGAGGAGCGGGCGTTTCTTGGTGATAAGTACGAGATTATCGCCATGCACGAAAATTTGCTGTTCGGCTATCAGGAGTTTCCGAAAGTCATCGAGGAGCCGGCAGCGCCGAGAAAGCTGACTACGTCCGGCACACCGGAGAATTGGAACGATTCGCGCATGGACCTGCACTTCCAGCCTTGGGAGGACGGACATTTGTATTTCAAGCACATCGAGCTTGTATTCGAGCATTATTGCGGCGATGAGCATAACGAACGACTATAGGGAGAGATGATGGAATGAATGTGAATATTCGCGATTTTGGCGCCATAGGGGACGGCGAAACCAAAGACACGGCAAGCATTCAAGCGGCGATAGACTACTGCGCGCAGCAAGGCGGCGGGCGAGTGGTCGTCCCTCATGGCAACTATTTATCCGGAACGGTGCTGCTTCGCTCCAACGTCGATCTGCACTTGGAGGCATCGGCACGCATCGTAAGCAGCATGGAGGAGCGGGATTTTGTTGCCCCGCCGACAGCAGGGGACCGTGAGGCTTTTCTCAGCGAAGGACAAGGGAAAAGCGCACTGATCTGCGCACGTCATGCTCAGAAGGTTTCGATCACGGGTCTTGGTACAATCGACGGGCGGGGAGAGCACTTCCTGGAACCCGAGGATGGCGTGAGCGACCATGTGCTGCTTCCGCTCGGGGGATTCAGACCGAAGCTTATCGATTTCGAGGGCTGTACGGATGTGCTGTTCCGGGATGTCACTCTGTATCGCGCATCGTCGTGGGGGCTTCATATGACAGGCTGCAGCCGTGTTAACATTAACGGCATTAAAATATTGGGCCAGCAGCGAGGGCCGAATAATGACGGGATTGACCCGGATTGCTGCAAGGACGTGCATATCTCGGACTGCCATATCGAGACCGGCGACGACTGTATCGTTGTCAAAACGACGAAGCAGGGTGCGGAGCGATACGGCTCCTGCGAGAACATTACCGTGACGAATTGTACGCTGGTAACACATGATTCCGCTGTCAAAATCGGCACGGAAACCCATGCGGATATTCGTAATATCGTCGTGCAAAACTGTGTCATCCGCAACTCCAACCGCGGTCTCGGCATTTGGGTCCGTGACGGCGCGACGGTGGAAAACATCCTCTTTTCGAACATCATCATCGAAACAAGACTGTTCAGCAATGCGGAGGAGCCGTCTCGTGAGCTTCGCTGGTGGGGCAAGGGCGAGCCGATCTTCATCACGGCCGAGCGGCGTAACGGCTCGGAGCAGCCTCCGGGCAAAATCCGCAATATCCGCTACGAGCATATATTGACGGAAGCCGAGGGCGGCGTTTATATCGAAGGCTCGGAAGAGAGTGTCGTCGAAAATATTTCGATCCGCGGGCTTCGTCATACGATGCGGCGCAAGAGCGGGTATCCGGGCGGCCTGTTCGATACGCAGCCGTCGGCGCGCGGTGTGTTTGCCCACCATATCCCGGCGGTATTTTGCCGCCATGCGAAGAACGTGTCGCTCGACGGCGTCGAGGTCGTCTGGGAGGGCGAGCCTAACGATCATTGGTCGAACGCCCTATATGGCGAGCATATCGAGCAGCTGGCGATAAAAGGACTCCGAGGCAAGGCAGCCCCGGCTGGAGTCAGCGCAGTGGAGCTGAAGGACGTGCAAGGCCTTGCCGTGCAAGGCTGCAAGGCTGAGGAAGGAACGGATGCTTTCCTGGCGCTGGAGCGTGTTGATGCCGACGGGATGTTCGTGGTCGGCAACGATTTTTCCAAGGCGAAGACGGCGGTTCGATTCGCCGACGGGACGAGCCCCGAGTTTTATTCGGCGGCGAACCGGATGCCGAAGTAGTTGTGATAGAAGCTAAAGCCGGCGCAGCAGGCTATAGCAGGGCACACCCCATAGGTTGTAATGGGGTGTGCTTTTTTTGTCGGGGTGGCTTGATGATAAGCTTCGTTATCTACGAGGGTTTCGTTCGGGTTTTCTGCGACAAGTGTACTGTAGGCAGGCGAGGGTGGGCAGGATTGTTGATCCGATATGAAAACAAGTTGGAGTAACGAATGAAAGTCAGGGTGATAGTGGCGGTAGGAGTAACAAGTGAGGGTTAGAGTAGCGTTGGCTATAGGGAGAACAGATGAAAGTTGGTGTGATAGTGGCGGCGATAGGAGTAGCAATTGAGAGCTGGAGTAACGTTGGGCGGTAGGGGAAACAGATGAGTGAGCTGGAATGATAGTGCAGGTAAGAGTAATAAGTGAGGGATGGAGTAATGTTGGCTGTAGGGGAAACTGATGAAAGCTTAGTGGTGGTAGGAGTAACAAGTGAGGGATAGTGTGACATCGGCGGTAGGAGTAACAAATGAGAGCTGGAGTGATATTGGCGCTAGGTGTGACAAATGAGGGAGGAGTGGCATTGGCGGTAAGAGTAACAACTGAGGAATGGGTAAGCACGGGTCCTTACTCTGTAGAACGTGCTGGTGTGGATACCTTGGCGGTATTTGGGAAGAGGAGAGTGGCGGCGTGCTATGATGCTGGTTAACGAACGGATCGGACAGGAGATCCGTTATTGCCTTCAATTTGTGCTTTTTCGGGCATGGATCGGACTCAGGATCCGTTATTTTCGTTTTTTGGCACGTTGAGGGGCCTGATTGGGCCAAATAACGGAACCACGGTCCGATAGCTATCGAAAAAGCAGCAATTTTGAAACAATAACGGAACCACGGTCCGTTAGGGTGGACGAGAGGCGGCTCGTCCAAGCCTCCCGCCCCGCCGTCGCGCTGCTGCTGTTGCTGCTGCTGTCGCTACCGCCGTCGCTACCGCCGTCGCTACCGCCGTCGCTGCTGCTGTCGCTGCTGCAGTCGCTGCTGCAGTCGCCGCCTCGTCGCAGCCGCCGTCGCTGTCGTTGCCGCAGTCGCTGCTGCTGTTGCCGCAGTCGCTGCTGCTGTCGCTGCTGCTGTCGCTGCTGCTGTCGCTGCTGCTGTCGCAGCTGCTGTCGCAGCCGCCGTCGCTACCGCAGTCGCTGTCGCAGCCGCAATCGCCGTCGCAGTCGCAGCCGCAATCGCCGTCGCAGTCGCAGCCGCAATCGCCGTCGCAGTCGCAGTCGCAGCCGCAGCCGCAGCCGCAACGCACCTGCCGCCCCGCTACCGCCGCGTCGCAATCCCGCATCCATAGGGGATGCGCCTTTTTTCGCGCGTTTTGCTTGTCGAAAACTCAAGCCTCCGCCGGAGCTTAGCGAACCGGCTACATCTCCGCTGCGTTCATCCCTGCCGTATAGCCGGAGGTGAACGCCGCTGTGATATTATAGCCCCCGGTGTATCCGTGAACATCAAGGATTTCCCCGCAAAAGAACAAGCCGGGCATCAGCTTGGACTGCATCGTTTTCGGATCGATTTCCTTCAGGTTCACACCGCCTCCGGTAACGAAAGCTTCCTCAATGGACAGCGTGCCGTTAACCTCGATCGGAAAAGCCTTGAGCAGCTTGGCGAGCTCCATCCAAGGCTGCTTAGGAATGTTGTCGTACGTAATATCGCCCGACACCCCCGCTTTATCGAGAACGATCGGGAGGAGCCGTTCGGAAACGGCGGTCTTTAGGACGTTTTTCACCTGCTTTTTGGGATCGGCCTTCCCCAAGGATAACGTATATTGATACACCTCATCGGCGCTTTGCTCCGGGAACAGATCGATCGTCATGCGGATGGTCGGAGCGCCGGATTGCTTCAGTGCTTTGACTACGAATTGGCTGCATCGCAGGACAGTCGGACCCGATATGCCGAAATGAGTGAAGATCATATCGCCTTCATGCTCGATCAGCTTTTTCCCCTTCGGGTTCCAGACCGATAGCGTAATATCGCGCAGTGACAGCCCTTGCAGCTCCTTGCTGCGGATAAACGGCTCCTTCGACGTAATAGGCACCTCGGTCGGATACAGCTCCGTTATCGTATGACCCGCGCTTTCAGCCCATGCGTAACCGTCGCCGGTGGAGCCGGTATGCGGCACGGACTTGCCTCCCGTAGCGATAATGACCGCAGCCGCATCGATGCGGCGGCCATCCCTTAGCTCGACGCCAGCAACGCGGTCATCCCGGTACAGTACTCGGGCTACCGGGCTGTTGACGCGAATGTCGACGCCAAGGCTGCGGACTTTGCCGACAAGCGCATCGACCACGGTCTTCGCTTTGTCGGAGACGGGAAACATGCGGCCGCGGTCTTCCTCCTTAAGCCGGATACCCAGTCCTTCAAAGAAAGCGATGATGTCCTTGTTGCTGAAATTCGCGAAGGCACTGTACAGAAATCTCCCGTTGCCGGGAATATGCCGGATCAGCTCATCCAGCTCTTTGGCATTCGTTACGTTGCAGCGGCCGCCTCCTGAGATGCCGAGCTTGCGCCCCAGCTTATCTCCTTTATCTATGAGAAGCACTTTGCCGCCGTGGGAAGCCGCGGCAATACAAGACATAAGGCCGGACGGTCCTCCCCCGATGACGATAACATCATAAGACATAGTCGTTCAAAGCTCCTTGAATGAGTAGTGGAATTAACATTTATTGTACGCTTTTTCCCTAACAAAGCAAAGACGGCAAGGTCTGCTCATTTTTTCGGTCGAGCAATACTTATACTGCTGCAATAAGCGGAACGATCGGCTCGACATCTGCTTGTGTTACCGGATGTCGAATTGCATAGATATCCCACTTTATCCAGTATTACCACGGGGTTTTCTATCCAGATGATAGCCATAATAATTTTTACTATGGCGTTGGGGGCGAGAGCATGGGCAAGGAGGGGAGAACCAAGCGCTGGCCGCTTATTGCCGGCGGTGCGGTCATTGTATCTGCAGTAGGCATTATTTGCTTTAGCGCCACGTCAGATCAGTGGAAGCTTGAACGTTCGGCGGCTTTAAACGCAGCAGGCGTAGGGGGGCACCAGGCAGCAGCCATGAAGAATCGGGGTGCCAGTGTCGAGAAAGAGGCAGAAGCGGAGGAAGAGCGGGTTACGTCCCAGTTTTCTTTGAATCACCGCTTCGGCTACAGCCAGCCAAGCTTCGATTCAAAACGGATCACGCGGCAGTACACAATCCGGCAGGGCAAAGTAGCGTATTTGACATTTTACGACGGCCCTTCGCGAAGCACGGAGTCCATTTTACATATTTTAAGTAAATACGCGGTGCCCGCGACCTTTTTCGTTACAGGCAAAACATCGGAGGAGAACATCAAGCAGCTAAAGCTTATTGCAGAAAAAGGCCATGCGATCGGCAACCATACCTTTTCCCACGATTACTCGCGAATTTATGCTTCCGTGCAGGCGTTTAAAGCCGATATGGAGAAGCTGAACCGTTTTCTGAAGGCGGAGGTGGGAGTAAGTCCGGATATCATCCGGTTTCCCGGAGGGTCGAATAATCGGTTAAGCTGGAAGACAGGCGGTCGAAGCGTGATGAAAGCTATTGCCCGGGAAATGTCGAATAATGGATATTCATACTTTGACTGGAATGTGAGCTCGACAGACGCCGCCGCGGCTGTACAGCCCAAAGAAGATATTGTCCAGGCGGTAAAGAGCAACAGCGCGGGAAAGGACAAGATTATCGTCCTGATGCACGATATGGACCGGAAAACAACGACGGTTGAAGCGCTTCCGGAAGTTATAGAGTACTTGAAGGATCAGGGATACCGTTTCGATAGGCTTCATAAGGATTCATTCAAGTTCCAATTTTTGAAGCTTTGAGTTAATTTCATGCGGGTACGCATAATAACGGGGAAGGGAGCGATAACGATGAAAACGAAGAAAACAACAGGCTCGAAGGAACAGGAGATGCAATCCACGCAAAATAAACGGCAAGCCGACAACAATTCGGATGCTGCCGGATACGACAAAAAATTGGACGGCCCTAACCGTCCGTCGGTATAAGATACAACATTGCAAGGAAGGAGCGATCATAAATGGCTGATAAAGACAACGGAGACAAAGCCCGCCCGGCTGCCGCCCTGTCCAAAGACAACAGTGAGCTGGATCCGTTTGAAATCAACTTTTTGTCGCAGTTTTTGGAAGGCAGAGGCCCTAGAGATCCGTTTGTTAATTCGCAAGGAGTTGTGATCGGCGATCACGACTATGAGTCTGCCAACTCTCCTTTGGAAAACTGGTCGAAAAACACGGATCCGGCCGTCATGTCTGGCGACGAATGGGTCCATCCGTTCAAGGACGTCGGGTTCCACTCACCCGAAAACAAGGATTATTTCGAAAAGGGCATCGTACCGCAAACCGGCAATTTCATGCATGCGGACAAAAATGTGGCCTATCAGGCTTACAACGGCCAGCTAAGCGATCAGGAAGACGACCGTCCGGAAGAAGGAAATCCGTCCTGAGCCACTTCAAGCAGTTGCATAAAAGGGAAAACAGGTACTTTGCTTTCATTCCTTACCGATGTATAATAAAACATATGATAGTTTGTAAACCCTTATGTAGGTAAAAGGAGTGAAAGTACATGTCCATGTCATTTGAGTCATACATGAAAGATATGGTTCAACCTATGCGAGACGATTTGACTCGTATCGGTATATCCGAGCTTCGCACGCCGGAGGAAGTGGAGGCGAGCCTTCCAACAGCTAAAGGTACAACTTTGCTGGTCATCAATTCCGTTTGCGGCTGTGCTGCGGGCCAATGCCGGCCAGGCGTTGCCAGAGCGCTGCAAAACGAA
This sequence comes from Paenibacillus sp. H1-7, assembly GCF_022354825.1. Lineage (GTDB taxonomy): Bacteria > Bacillota > Bacilli > Paenibacillales > NBRC-103111 > Paenibacillus_S. The sequence continues at coordinate 7,870,592 of NZ_CP031168.1, read as the reverse complement.
GTGAAGCCGGATAACCTGTTCACCGTATTCGCGGGACAAGACAAAGAAGCTACCGCCAAAGCTCGCGAGTATTTGGCGCCGTATCCTCCATCTTCTCCTTCGATTGCTCTGTTCAAGGACGGCGAGCTGGTTCATTTCATTCAGCGTCACCAGATCGAAGACCGTTCGGCGGAAATGATCGCCGGCGATTTGATCGGCGCGTTCGAGCAATATTGCAAATAAGGTTTATGCTTCAGCATGAAGCATAGCTTTAAGCGGCTGGACTATCCAAGGATAGCCGGCCGCTTTTTTTGTATAACCACGGTAAGGGCAATGAGTCTAAAGCGAAGGAAACTGGTGTAAACTGGAGCATTTTGTCTTGCATTCTGACATTAGTGGACTATACTAGAGGAAATAAAGAGTAGGAGAGGTGTAAAACCATGAACCTGCAGCAGGAAATTATCGCGAAGCTCGGCGTGAAGCCGGAAATCAACGTAGATGAAGAAATCCGCAAGCGTGTCGATTTTCTTAAGGACTATGTGCTCAAATCCGGAGTTAGCGGCCTACTGATTGCAATCAGCGGCGGCATCGACAGCGCCGTTGTCACAGGTCTATGCAAGAAGGCGACCGATGAATTGACGGAGGAGCAAGGTAAAGAATACAAAACACTGGGCGTGTTTCAGCCGTATGGAGAGCAAGTCGACATTTCGGACAGCTATGCCGTGGCGGAAGCGTTTCAGCTTAAATACAGAATAGAGACCAACATCGAGGAAGCGGTGAATGAAATCGCCCTCGAAGCGGAGCACGGCTTGAAGTCGATCGGCGAGCACCGCCATTTGAGCCGCGGCGGCAAAGGCAACGTAAAGGCAAGAACGCGCATGGTTATGCAATACGCTTTGGCGTTCGAGCTTAATTTGCTTGTCGTCGGAACCGATCACGCTTCCGAAGCGATCACAGGCTTTTTCACCAAATATGGCGACGGTGCGGTAGACATCACTCCGCTTAGCTCGTTGAACAAGCGTCAAGTACGTTCGCTTGCCGCTACGCTGGGAGTACCGCAAAGCGTGCTCGATAAAGCTCCGACCGCCGGCTTGTGGGAAGGCCAGACGGACGAGAACGAGCTGGGCATCACTTATGGAGATAACAGCTCTTTTTTGGAAGGCAAGGATATCGATCCTGTAGCCAAGGAAAAGCTGGAGAAGCAGTATATGAAGACCGAGCACAAGCGCGCTCCGATTCCGGGAATTTAAACCCGTCGGATAGGACGTTGTGCAAGTTAAAAGGATCAGACCGGGCGGAGGCCCGGTCTGTTTTGAATCTCTCGCAGCAGAGGAGGCGCCGGACTGCAGCGGTCAGCAGCTTCTTGCTTTCGTTCCGGCGATTCGGTACGATGAGCTGAGAGTTGCATTAAGACCGGGAAGGCGTGTACAAGATGATTATAGGTATTGGAACGGATTTGCTCGAGATTGCCAGAGTGAAAGGGATACTGGAGGGCGCTGCGGGAGAGCGGTTTTTGCAGCGCGTGCTTACGCCGGCGGAGCGGGAGCTCGCCGAGAAGCGGCGGGGCAGGCTGGCCGAATATACAGCAGGCCGTTTCGCCGCCAAAGAGGCGGTGAGCAAGGCGCTCGGTTGCGGGATCGGCAAGCAGCTGTCTCTGCAGGATATCGAGATCATTCCCGACGATTGCGGCAAACCGGTCTGCCGTGTGGCGAAGGAAGCCTTTTCGCGCCTCGGCCTGAATCCGGAGCAAACGGTCATTCACTTGAGCATCACGCATTCCGAGACGTCGGCCATGGCCTATGTCATCGTGGAGAATCGGAACGGCTAATACATACATACGAGCTTATTAGGGAGGAACCGTTGTGGAACAACGTTTTGTAAAGGAATCCAGAGTATACAAGACATCCCGGATTTTTCCTACGGATGTCAACAATCACAACACCTTGTTCGGGGGCAAGCTGATGGCCTATATCGACGACATCGCCTCGATCTCCGCGTCCAAGCATTGCCGCCGCTCCGTCGTTACGGCATCTACCGACTCCGTCGACTTTTTGTCGCCGATCCGCCCGACGGATTCCGTTTGTCTGGAATCGTTCGTAACGTGGACGGGCAAAAGCTCCATGGAGGTGTTCGTGAAAGTCATCACCGAGGATCTCAAGACAGCCGAGCGCACGATCGCGGCTACCTCGTTCCTGACTTTTGTAGCGCTGGACGATAATAAAAAGCCTGTTCGCGTTCCTATGGTAATCCCGGAAACCGAGGAAGAGCGCCGATTGAACGAGACCGGTAACAAAAGAGCGGAAATGCGGCGACGCCGCAGAGAAGAGAGCAAGGAGTTCTCGGACCATTTGACGGTCACCTTCCCTTGGGAATAACGAAAAGAGCGGCCGGCTACTAGGATAGGTCTGATTGATGTGTTGGCCAAAAGCAAACTACAGCGGAAGCGAAAGGTGGGTTTATCCATGCTGCAAAGACCGGAACAACATGAGTACGCCCCTTATTACGGGACTTATATTCAGCTCGTTCCTGAAGGAAATTTGATTCAGCTTCTTGATGATCAACTGGATGCGGCGTTGGCATTGCTCAGCGGTTTGTCCGAGGAGGAGGCCGCCTATCGTTACGCGCCCGGTAAATGGAGCATCAAAGAGGTCATCGGCCATATCACCGATACCGAGCGTATCATGGCATACCGATTGCTGCGGATAGCGCGGGGGGACACGACGGAATTGCCCGGCTTCGATCAGGATATTTATATTAGCGGAGCCTCGTTCGACCAATGCTCCTTGCCGTTTCTTCTTGAAGATTTGACCGTCGTTCGCCGCGCAACGTTAACGCTGGTGAAGGGGCTGTCCGAGGAAGCGTGGAGGAGACAAGGGGTGGCGAGCAGCAGTCCATTTACAGCACGAGCCTTGGCTTGCGTGATTTCCGGCCATGAGCTTCATCATCTCAAAGTGCTACAAGAGCGATACGGATTGAAATAAAGAATGCACATAGTAAAAAAAAGGAATCTCTGGCCCGTAATCCGCAATCGGACGGACGCAGAAGATTCCTTTTCTTTAAGTGCCGCATTAAAACTCGTATTGTACCGTCAAGCTGGTGGTGATAGTCAGCTCGCCCGGGGCAATGCTGGTGGAAGCTCCTGCAGCGTCTGCTTTCATCATCATAGGGCTGTACTCCCTCTGCACCGGAATGGCCGATGTGCCGCCTTGAGCCACATTCATGATGCCTTTCAGCTCTTTGCCTGCCGTTTTGGCAATGGCTTTGGCTTTGGCTTCGGCATTCTTCATAGCGGAATCAATCGCTTGAATTTCATAGTCCTGTCGCTTTTCCGTATCGAACTGAACGCCGTTAATTTGATTCGCGCCGGCTGTGGATGCCGCATCCAGGAAGGAGCCTACTTTTTCAATGTCGCGGTACGTAACTTGCACCATTTGCGTAGCGGTATAGCCGGTAATTTTCGCTTCCTTCTCCGAATAGTTGTAGACGGGCTGCACCTGGAAGCCGGATGTTTTTACATCTGCTTTATCCAGCTTGTACGTATCGTACAGCATGGAGGTCAGGCTCGCGAAGCTTTCCGCATTCTTCGTCTGTGCCTCGTTAGCCGTAGCGGCTTTGGTCATGACGCCGAGATTGATGTAAGCCACATCGGGAGTCACTTTGATTTCCCCTTGACCACTGACGGAAATCGAATTCTTGTACGCCGGCGCGGCCTGCTCCGCATAAACCGGAGTTACCCCTGGCTTGACGGACGTGAAGTAAGTCAGACCCGTTAACAGAGCAACGGCGGCGACACCGATAATCAATTTGTTAGCTACAGTCGATTTCATGAAATTCCCCCTGTTACCAAATTGTTGGTTCATTGTTAGAAACGCAGCCGTTTGAACAAATGTTGCAGGGTTACTCGATAGAATAATATTTTTAACAAAAAAATTTGCATGGCTCAAAACGAGACGGAACCATTGCCCCGTCATACGAAAAAACACCCGTCCTGACGATGAAGTATCGCCATGCGGATGCTTAACCTGCTCTTATGATTAGTTCCGTGAAATAACGGCTATTTCTTCTCTGCCAGCCAGGAAGCCAGCGCATCGACATCCTCCTGCTTCAGCTTGCCGCCAAAGCCGGGCATACCGTTGCCGCCGTTCGTAATTTGCTTGGCGATCTGCTCCTTGGTCATTCTTCCGCCGACCTTCTGAAGGTTCGTCGATGGACCTACTTTGCCTTCCAGGCTATTGCCGTGACAGGACATACAGCTTTGCTTATACACCGATTGGACCTGCTCCGATGCGCCGGCCATCGCCTCGGCCTGTCCGATGGCCGTTTTCCCTCCGCCGAAAGGCTCCGACCCCTGCTTGGGCGCTCCGCATCCAGCGAGTGCTCCAACGATTAACAGGCTGGCAGCAGCCAGCCCGACCCCTTTTGATAGTAAACTCATCCGTGGTTCCCCCTAACCGCAGCATCCTTTTTATGGGTAGCGTACACCTTTCGCCAAGGGAAGTCAAACTTGCCCCAAGCGAGCAAAGGCTGCCGGCGGACGAGTCGCTCTAGTGATCCATAAAAGGAGCGAAACGGTGCTTTTTGGCGTAATCCCGTGGAGAGACACCGGTCACTTTCTTGAAAATGCGGCTGAAGTAAAACTCGTCCGTATACCCGACACTGTTGGCGATCAGCTTCAGCCGGTAGTCGGACAGCACGAGCAGCTCCTTCGCCCGGTCGACCCTAAGATGCGTCAAATAATCGATGGGGCTGTATCCGATATATTTTTTGAACAACCGAGAATAATGGCTTACGCTCAACCCCGCCATTTGCGCCAGACCTTCCAATGTCAACGGCTCCTGATAGTGGCCGATCATATGGTCCTGCGTCAGCTCGATGGCGGCTGTCGTATCGCCGGCTATTTTTTGCGCGCGAAAATCCTGGATCAGCGTGAGGAAAAACTCGAGAAGCAATATTTTCCGCCTCATGGCGGTCATATGGCCTCTGCGCTTCCACAAGATGTCCAGCTGCTCGAACAAATAAATAAGCTGCGGCGTATTGTTTACCGTGTACATGCCTTCCAGCGGAAATGCGGTCTCGGAAGAGCTGCGATAAATCCACTGTTCCTTCTCCTCGTAAGTTTCCGTATAATGAAAACGGAGGAAGTAGTATTCGAGCGGCTGCTCGGGATCGGTTTGCCGTTCTACGACCATGCCGGGGCTAAAGCAAAAAAACTTGCCCGGCTCCGCCGGATAGTGCGTCCCGTTGATCGTAAACGTGCCTTTGCCTTTAATAATAAGCCAGATCGAGTTGTGACGAATCGTTCTGGGCAGCTGGTGCCACTGGGGGCTGCATTTTTGATGGCCTACGAGCAAGATCGAAATGACCAGTTTGTTCAGTCGTGCCGCCAGTTCACCGGGGGTCAACATGCGCCTCACTCCTCCGATGGATTCAAGTGCCATCATTATACCATACCGTTTAGCAACAAAAGGAGACCTCATGGAAACAAACGAAAGAAAACAATATTTTTCCGCGGAATTGTTGTCATGGTACCGCAAGCACCGGCGTGATCTGCCTTGGCGCCGAAGCCGGGACCCTTATCATATATGGATTTCGGAAGTGATGCTGCAGCAAACGCGGGTCGAGACCGTCATTCCGTATTTTCACCGGTTTACGGAGCGGTTTCCTACGATGGAGGCGCTGGCGAATGCGCCCGAGGAAGACGTGCTGAAGCTGTGGGAGGGGCTTGGCTATTATTCGAGAGCCCGCAATCTGCAGGGAGCGGTTCGGGAAGTACAGGAGCGGTATGCGGGCGTCGTGCCCGATACGCTGGAGGAAATATCGACGTTAAAAGGAGTCGGCCCCTATACGGCGGGTGCGGTGCTGAGCATCGCCTACAACAAGCCGGAGCCGGCGGTAGACGGCAATGTGATGCGGGTGCTGTCACGATATTTTCTGATTGAAGATGACATTATGAAGGCCGGTACGAGAGTGAAGATGGAGAAGCTCGCCAAGGAGCTCATTCCAGAGGGAGCGGCCGGGGATTTTAATCAAGGCTTGATGGAGCTTGGCGCGATGGTGTGTACGCCCCGTTCCCCTCATTGCTTAACCTGTCCGGTCATGGAGCATTGCTCCGCCAGGGAAGCGGGAATGGAAGAGCAGCTGCCTGTCAAAAAGAAGGCCAAGCCCCCGCGTCCGGAATACCGGCTCGCCGCTTTAATAGAAGGAGAAGGTCCGAACGCAGGGAAGGTGCTCATCCGGCAGCGCCCTCAGGAAGGACTGCTCGCCAGAATGTGGGAGCTGCCGCATACGGAAGCGCCGTTTGCTTATCCGCAGGAGGGTGCCGTACCCGATACCGTATCGGTATTAACCGAGCATTTGGCTGAGGAAACGATCGGCGTTAGTGTCCGAAGCTGGTTTGCGCACGCCGAGCATACGTTCAGTCACATCCATTGGGACATGCAGGTGATCGCATGCAGGCTGGAGCCGTCGGTTCTGCCTCTCGGAGCGGGCTTGCTGCTGCCGTCGCATTATCAGTGGGTCGATCGGGACTCGATGGGGCAGTATGCGTTTCCTAATGTGTTCTTGAAATTACTTAACCGCTACTTTGCGCAGCAGCCGGTCTCATAAAAAAGACCGCATCTGCACGATGCGGTACGGTTAAATGATACGCTTCTTCAGCTCTTCCATATTCTTAATGAATATCATTTTCTTGTCGATGGATATGACCTGATCCTCCTGAAGCTCCTGAAGCACCTTGGTTACGGATTCCCTTACGGTTCCGGCCATGTTGGCGAGCTGCTGGTGGGTCAGCTTCATATCGATCATGAGCCCTCCATGCTTCGTAACCCCATGCTCCTCCGCCAAGCGCGAAATCACCTTGATCGTACGGGTGCGCACATCCAGGAAGGTCAAGTCGTAAATTTGCTCGTTCGCTTTACGCAGCCGCTCCATAGTTACTTCCAGCAGCTTCAGACTGAGTCTCGGCGATTTGACCATAAATTCAATGAAATCGGACCGGGATAATGTATACATCGTTGTAGGGGCCAACGTTTCTACGGTAGCGGAACGGGTCATACCGTTTTGAATCAAAGACATTTCCCCGAAATAATCCCCTTCACGGAATAGGGATAAAATAACTTCCTTCGTATAATCGATGCGATAGATTTTGACCAGGCCGGATTCAATAATGAAAAATTCGTTGCCTGAGTCTCCCTCATGGAACAGCACGGTGTTCTTCTTGAACTTCCGCTCCACGAAAAGAGGCGCAATCGATTCGAGCTCGCTTATGGATAAGTCCTGAAATAATGGGACTTCCTGCAACAGTCCGATAATACTTTGCATGTCATCATTCATCTCACTTCCGAAAAACTTAATGTACCAAAGCATCTTCACCGATGCGGTAAATCTTGATGTGAGGCTCGAGGGATAAATCGATATCCACCGGGTGCTTCAGATCTTGTCCCAGTTCATTGGTCAGCACGCGGACGACCGGCCTGTGTTTAACAGCGGGGTTATGCCGGGAGACGATGCCGATTTGCCCGGTCCCAAGACGGACAGCCAAGCCAACCGGATAAATCACGACTCGGCCGCAGAACGATTCCACTTTGTTCCGGTCATACAGCGTGCCAGCCCGGGTGAACAAGTTTTCCAAAGCGTGATCGGGACGAAAAGCGGGACGGTAAGGCCTGGGATGCGTCATCGCGTCATAAGCGTCCAGCAAGCCTACCCACTGGGCAAAAGGGTGTATACCGGCTTCCGTCAAGCCTGCGGGATAGCCGCTGCCGTTGATTTTCTCGTGATGCTGCAAAACGCAGTGGGCGGCAATAGGCGGAATACCTGGCGCGTCCTTGACGATTTTGTAGCCGTATTCCGTATGCTTTTGAATTTGTTCATATTCGAGCGGTGTGAGAGGGCCTGTCTTCAGAAGCAGCTTGGGAGAGACTTGCGTGTTGCCGATATCGTGCAGCATGGCTCCTAGGCCTAACCCGTACAGATCCTCAAGAGAGTACCCCTCAATAATACCGACCCTTGTTGCATACGTGCAAACGTTCAAAGCATTTTGGCACAGCTGCTCCACAAGGGAGAAGCTGCTCTTGTTCAGATGCATGAGCATGATCGAATCGTCGCCCGGCGACTGCGTGCGCTGTTCCTGCAAATCGTCCAGAATCAGCTCCATGCACCGGAGTGCGGCATCGGACAAGGAGCGCATATCTCCGCTGTTCCAGTCGCCGGACTGCTGAAGCCGCTGAAAGGCGGGGGTTAATAGAACTCGGACGGCGTCGGAGGTTTCTTCCCTTAATGCATCGGCTACAGCGATGTCCTCTGTACGGTGGTCTTCAATATAGAGCTGATGGTGGCCCATTAGCTTTAGTTTGCGAATATCAGGCAGGGAAAGCTCCGAGTAATAGCTCAACATCGTATGTCCTTCTTCGGACACAATGGGCTTACCGAGTCTCATACCGGGCTGCACCATTGAGATTGGGAGTAATCTCATCGACCTTGATTCCACCTTTTGTATTCAGCTGGTTGTAGTACCTTGGGGGCAAGGCGCAGTAGTACAGCCTCGTGCGGCCCTAAGGAATGGTATTCTTATACATTATTTCACATTCATTTGAAAATTGCTATGAAATATTAACATCGCTAATAAAAAAAGAGAGGAGCCTCATCAAAGGCTCCTCTCCGAAGTTGGTGACATTATTTTGCTGCTGCTTCGTAACGTTTGCCAACTTCAGCCCAGTTAACAACGTTCCAGAAAGCGGAGATGTAGTCAGGGCGTTTGTTTTGATATTTCAAGTAGTAAGCGTGCTCCCAAACGTCCATACCAAGGATTGGCGTGTTGCCTTCCATGATTGGGCTGTCTTGGTTAGGCGTGCTGCTTACAACCAATTTGCCTTGAGGAGTTACGGACAGCCAAGCCCAGCCGCTACCAAAACGGGTAGTACCTGCTTTAGCGAAGTCTTCTTTGAATTTGTCGAAGCCGCCAAGCTCGTTGTTGATGGCATCAGCCAATTTACCTGTTGGAGCGCCGCCGCCGTTAGGTCCGATAACTTCCCAGAACAGGGAGTGGTTAGCGTGGCCGCCGCCGTTGTTGCGAACCGCTGTACGGATAGCTTCCGGTACGCTGTTCAGGTCAGCGATCAGCTCTTCAATGCTTTTCGCTTGAAGCTCTGGGTGACCTTCCAATGCGCCATTCAGGTTCGTTACGTATGTGTTGTGGTGACGATCGTGGTGGATCATCATAGTTGTTTCGTCGATGTGAGGTTCCAAAGCATTGTTGGCATAAGGCAGTGCTGGTAATTGATGTGCCATTCGTAAATACCTCCTAATAGTATGTAGTTTCGTATTCCATGTTTTATTATCCTCTATTTTCGATATAAAATCAACATGTATGTATAAAAAGTGTTGGCTAGTCCCGTTTTTGAATTTCCTGGATAATTTGGCTTAACATAGCGCTGCCTTGAGCATTAAGCCACGGGGACAAATCACTCATTACACGTTGATGATAATGAAGCTCTTCTTCCGTCCAGGCGGAGGTCTTCAAGTCGTTGAGCTCGTGAATCCGGCGGACATTATCGCTTTGCATTCCGCTCCTCCTTTCGCATTGTGGTTATTTTCCCGCATTAGCATTTCTCGCCAACCGGTAATTTATGCGAGGGGGCAGCGGTTAAAGCGCCGTCTATTTTCTGATTACACTTATGGAAGAGGGGCTGAAACATGAAAAGGCTGAACCTGATGGAATATTTGCAAGGACTGGCTCTGCTTGGGATTGTGGTGCTGAATATGATCTGGATTGTGCAGGTGCTGCAGCCGGAAGTCGTCCCTTTCGACCGGTATGTGAGAATTGCGCTCGATTATGTGGTGTATGAGCGTTTTTTCGTCCTATTTTTCTTTATGCTCGCCGTTGGCTATATCGGGTCCGTCTCGCCTGCCAGAGGAAGAGAAGATAGCGTGTGAAGCGGGTTGTCCCCTCGGTCGAAGCTCCGTGCAGGTCAGACCGAAGGTACCGAATACTGACGTGCTTTCTCGAGAGAGGCGATAAGCGTTTCGTGGAAGCTGTATATTTCGCTCGTGTATGTATCTTTATGATATGTGCCCGGAAGGTTCCAATCGTTGAGCATCCTTATGCCGACGGCGTCATACTCCGGTAAAACGACGATGTGACAGCCTGTATAGCCGGTTATGTGGTAATAGCCGTTTTCGAAAGTCCATCCCAGCACAGGCTTGCTTGTTCCGGATGTTGCGGCAATTTCGGGAGCGATATCGAATAGCTCCGGCGGCAGCACCTGCTTGCCACGGACGTTTCCTTTGCGGAGATGCAACTGACCCCAGCAGGCCAAGTCCCGTACAGTAGCGTACAAATTCCGCTCATGCCCTTCATTGGACTCGATCCGGACCGAGGCGTAGCCGTCTCTTGCGGTAAAGTCGCATACCATCGTCTCCTTCGGTGAGGTCGCCCATTCCGTGCCCGTTAGCTCCAACGGCTCGAATACCTTACCGGTGAGCAGTTGTGCGATAGTGAGACCTGTCGCAGCCTGCGTGACTTTGTTGATTAGCTCTTCCCGCTCCAATCGCTGCTCGCCGACGAATTTCGGTCCTCGTTTTGTGGCCAAATGCCGGACGGTCAATTCTCCCAAATCCTCCCGCGGGATGTCTTGAATGATATCGGACAGACGCGTCTCCATATCGGCAATGCCGCCTTCATATATGGCCATCGCCAGCGCAAGGCCGACATAGCTTTTCCGTATCGAATAAATGTTGAACATCGAATCGGCGTCGAGAAGTCTGGCGCCGGCTTTTTTGTGATGGGCTCCTTTATACCATTCGCAAACGATAGTGTCATTGTGTATGACGGCCAGTGCGGCAGCGGACGCATCGGACTGGCTGCGGATTTGATCCAGATAGGAAATCACAGGGGTAAAAGCATCGTTCAAGCAAATCGGAAATGGCATGGAATCTACACTCCCTATACTCATAAAATGGGTTTGCTCATAGAGAATATCGAACATATGATCGGGTGTCAAAGGCGATTTAAGACGTTTTTCCGGAAAGGGAGAAGACGGAGTTGATTTGTAAAATATGGAATTAAATCCGTTTTCAGAAAATGACCATCTTGCTATTTCTCCTGATTTCTCTACTATTCTGAGTTTTTTGGTAAAAGGTAGAATGGGTTCTCATCCAAGGGGCAAATAAGGGATAAAGCGTGTTATACAGCGAAAGATGTCTGCATGCATGGGGGATTGCCGTCACCAACAACGGTTAGCCTTGTAAATTATTGATGAAGTGTAGGATTGAGGTCAGAGGCTCTGCGATCGATTCCAACTGAAGCTGATTAATGTGCAGTTATAAAAAAGCCGTCCCCACTAAACCAAGCATAAGCTTGATTTCGGAAGACGGCTTTGGGGGTTCTGCTGCGCCGCCAGTGCCCAGTAAACCGAGCTAGCAGGCGGCTGTGGCTTTCGGTGCGCCACGGCTACCCGCGTCACGAAGAACTCGACGGCGCCGCGGGCTCCGCAGACTCCGCCCGCTTCGTGCCGGAAGCACCCGGCGGCAGCCGGTAGACGATCGTCGTGCCGTACCCCGGCGCGCTCTCGATCGAGATGCCGTATTCGCTGCCGAAGTGCAGCTGAATACGCTCCTGCACGTTCGCTAGCCCAAGATGATCGGCATAGTCGATCTTCGCCTGCAGTCCGCTGCGGATCAGGCCCAGCCGGTCCGGCGGTATTCCGCTTCCGTTGTCGAACACCTCGATGATCGTACTGCCGGCCGTCTCGTACATCGTGATCGAGATGACGCCTTCGTCCGGGATCATCTCCAGACCGTGATAGATCGCATTTTCAACAATGGGCTGAAGCGTCAGCTTCGGAATGCGGTAGGCGAGCAGGTGCTCCGGAATGTCCAACTGGAGGCTGAACTTGTTGTCGTAGCGGATGCGCTGAATCTCGACATAGCGCTTCACCTGGTTCAGCTCGTCGCGGAGGGCGACGACCTGCTCGCCCTGCGAAATGCTGTAGCGGAACATGTCCGCGAGCATTTTGGACATGCGGGACAACAGCGGCACCTTCTCCAGCACTGCGATAGCGTTCATGGAGTCGAGCGTGTTGTACAGAAAATGCGGATTGATCTGCGAATGGAGCGCTTTAAGCTGCGCTTCCTTGCGGATGATCTCCGACTTGTAGACGTCGTTGACCAGCGACTCGATCTGATCGGTCATCTGATTGAAGCTTTTGGTCAGCTGCCCGACCTCGTCGAAGCTGGTCACATCGAGCCGGATGCCGAAGTTGCCTCCCTGCACCTGCTTCATGTTTTTTTGCAGCGTCCGCAGCGGTCTCGTTATCCGTCCGGCAATAAACGAGGAGATGACGGAGGCGACCAGCATGGCGACCAGACCGACGCCGACGGTCATATTGCGGAACGCGACGGAATTGGCGGTCAGGCTCCGGAGCGGGTCGAGGCTGACGAACCTCCAGCCGGTAGCGGGAGAATAGGCGGAATTCACGAACATCCGCTCGCCGTCGATATCGAGCCATCCGGGCTGGTCGGGGCGAATTTGCTTGCCGTAGCTCCAGACTTGGCCGATCCGCTCCGTGTCCTTGCTGTAAATGATTTGGTCGGAGCCGTTGAGAATCGTAATTTGCGTCAGATTCAGGCTGTTCAGCAGACGCGCGACGTCCATCACGTTAATATCGACGACAATGCCTCCCAGATCGGCGCTGCCGGTGCTGTTGTTAATTTTCCGCACCAGGGAGAACGTATAAGGAGAGGGCGAGGAGCCGGGAAGCACGTCGGGACGAATGAACGGTCCGGCGATGACGACTTCTCCTTTGCGCTCGATCGCCTCCCGGTACCAGCTCTCTTGAGAGAAGGACAGCTCTGGGCGGTACAAAGGCTCCTTGGATATTTGGCTGCCGTCGGCATGAACGATGGTGACGTTTTGAATATACGCCTTAATGTTCATGTAGCCGTACCATTCCTCGAATTCCTGGAAGAGGGCGCTCCTCCAGCGGGTGAAGGCGATCGGATCGGAGGGAGGCCCGGCATTCAGCAGCTGCTGAACCTCTCCAGTATAAATGACCCGCGAGTACAGCTCGAGCTGATCCGAATACGCTTGCAGGTTTTGCGTGACCAGCTTCATTTCGAGCGCCCGGTTGTCTAGCGTCTGTCGTTCCGTAATAGCGAGCATCGAGACGTACAAAATGCTGCCGATCAACAGCAGCGGAATGAGGATGATGGCGATGTAGGAGAGCAGCAGCTTGATCCGGATGCTGCTTCGGACATCATGGACGATCTTTTTGAGCAACGGCGGCATCCTCCTTATATTTCAAAGGGGTAGCCCCGGTATGGCGCTTGAACAGCTTGCGAAAATATTTCAGGTCCTGATAGCCGCACTGCATCGCGATGTCGCTGATTTTTTGCTCCGGATCCGCTTCGATCATCGATTTGGCGTGCTCGATCCGCAAATGGGTGATGTACTCCAGAAAGTTGCGGCCCGTGTACTGCCGAAACAAGGAGCTGAAATAGCCTGGGCTCATATAGCTGCTTTGAGCCAAATCCGACAAGTTGATCGTCTCGCAATAATGCGCGTCGATATAGGCCTTCGCCTTTTCGACCGCGTGCCTAGTCTCCTGTGACGGCACGGCCTCGGGAGCCTGCAGCCGCCGGCGGAAGAAATCGGTCACCGCGGCCTGCTTCCCGTCGAGCCCCATAATGTGAGGCAGCGTCTTGGCGAGACGGCATGCCTCCACGTAATCGGGCTCGCTGATCATTCCCTGCTCGTAGAGCTCACGTGCGCCCCGCAGCAGCACGTACTGGTACGAGCTTTCCTGCACGTCGGGGTGAGCAGAAGAGCCCTCGTTTGCCTGCAGCAGCTCGGCCAGCTTGCGCAGAGCGGCGCTGCGGTTGCCCTGGCGAAGCTGGAACACCCAGTCCTGCTCCCAAGAGGCGGTCAGCGGCGCGGCTATCGGCTCGTACCGCTCGTACGTCACCGGCTTGTCCGCCGGATGCTCCGGCAAGCGCAGGCTCGCCTGCATCGAGTACGTGTCGAACGCCTGGCCGATCGATTCGCGCAGCGCGCCGATCCCCTCGACGACCTTGCCGACACTGGCGAGCCGGAACAAGGAATCGCCGCCCATCAGGCTTTGCAGCGAGGAGGAGAACTCTTCCGCCGTCAATACCGCCCCGGCGGCAACCAGCATGTACACGCCGCGCGTTCGTACGATGCATACGGCATATCGGCTGGATAAGGGATCGATGTGACGGTATACGCTGTTTTTATCGAGATCGCTTTCAAACACGACGACGGCATAGCGGTCACAGGCATCGGAGAACCGGATATCGGAAAATTCCGCCGCCATATGCTCGCTGTCGTTCTCGTAGGCGCCTTCCAGCAGGAAATAAAAAAACTGCTCGCGCCGTTTTTGCAGCTCCTCCGCCTCTTTGCGCTTCGCCTCGGCACACTGGCCGATCAGCCGCTCCAGCAGCTCATTAAGCTCCTGCGCGTCGACCGGTTTAAGCAAATAGTCCGCTACGGTAAGCTGGATGGATTTGCGCACATACACATAATCGTCGTAGCCGCTAATGACGACGAAAGCCACACCCGTGTACAGCTCCTTTGCCCTTTCAATCAGCTCCAGCCCGTTCATTACAGGCATTCTGACGTCCGTTATGACGATATCGGCTTCAGCGTCCCCGATCAGCTCCAGCGCTTCACGGCCGTTCGCACATTCCCCGGCCAGCTTCAGTCCGAGCCGGTCCCAGTCGATCATTCCGATAATGCCTGCACGGGAAAGTCTCTGGTCGTCGACGATAAGTACGTTCATATTGTAGGTCCTCCATACCTTCGTCCGGAAACGGTGTATCCGGCAGCTGCTGCCCCAAACGCCGCGGTCCCGGAAGATGGCTTCGAACGATATTGAGATGTCTTGGTGAAATCCATACGGAGCGGGCTCAAAAGCATCAAGAGAGCGTTTTCGCTATTTTCGATGACGTGAGGCCTAGCATTATTTCATCCGCTTCGGGATTGTAGTTCACCGGAATTTTAGTATAGCATATGTTTCCCGGATGCGAGCCTGCGAAAGACCCTCCCGAGGCACCATCAAAAAATGACCCCCCTGAAGTAAAAAAAATGTCTCCTGTGAATGTAAAACGGTTTCACGTAAAGTAAACGTATCGCAAACGCAACTCACCAATCATACTACGGGAGGTAGACAGATGGCTGCAGCCGCATCACGTTTTTGTCGCAAGCATTGGAAAGGCTACGCTTTCCTGCTTCCTGTGTTCGCCGTTCTGGCCACGTTCAAATACGTTCCATTCTTTGACGCATTGATCATGTCGTTTTACGATTGGAACGGAGCCAACGTCAAGCAGTTTATCGGCTTACGCAACTTTATCGATTTGTTTCAGGACCCGGCCTTCTACGTTTCCTTGAAAAACATGCTGACCTTCACGGTCACCGGCGTGATCATCCAGCTGACGGTGCCGCTGCTCGCGGCCGTGCTCGTCTTTCACGTCAAGCACCAAAAGCTGCAAAACGCGTTCAAGCTTTGGTTCGTCATTCCGCTCGTCATTCCGAGCATCGTCATCTACTTGACTTGGCAGTGGATTTTTGCCGGAGACTACGGGGTGTTGAACGAATTTCTTGAGCTCGTCGGCCTCGAATCGTGGACGCATGCCTGGCTCGGGGAGAGCAAAACCGCTTTATGGTCCGTTATCTTCGTCAATTTCCCTTGGATCGGCGGGATCACCTTCCTGATCTACTTGGCGGGGCTGATGGCGATATCGAACGAGCTGTTCGAGGTGGCCAAGCTGGACGGCATGACGGTATGGCAGCGGTTCATTCACTTGGAATTCCCGCTGGTGCGCAGCCAATTGAAGCTGGTGATGGTACTTACTATCATTCAGCAAATTCAGAGCTTCGAGAACATTCTCGTGCTGACGAACGGCGGACCCGGGCAATCGACCATGACCCCGGCGCTGTATTTGTACCTGCAAGGCTTCTCTTACAGCAAAATG
Source organism: Paenibacillus sp. H1-7 (assembly GCF_022354825.1). Classification (GTDB taxonomy): domain Bacteria; phylum Bacillota; class Bacilli; order Paenibacillales; family NBRC-103111; genus Paenibacillus_S. The sequence continues at coordinate 7,854,626 of NZ_CP031168.1, read as the reverse complement.
GGCTATGCTTCGGCTATCGGTCTTGTGTTGTTCTTCTTTTTGCTGCTGCTTACATGGGCCAACAACCGCTTTATTAAAAACACGGAGACGATTGACTAAAGGGGGGGGTACGCATGAAAAACAAGCTGGCGGCCGTGCCGCATTTCGGCACACTGGCTGTGCTGCTGGGATTGACGCTGTTTCCGTTTTATATGCTGATCGTCAGCTCCCTTAAATACACAGAGCAAATGATCAACAATTTCTGGGGGATGGCGTACCCGCTGCATCTGGACAACTATGTTACGGCTTTTAAGCAGATCGGCCCTTTTATCGGCAACACCGTGTTCATTTCGGTCTGCATCGTCATCGGTGTTATTGTGATTTCATCGATGGCGGGATATTCGTTCACGAGATTTTCTTATCCGGGCAAAAGCATTCTGTTCATGCTCATTCTGTCGCTTATGATGGTTCCGGGCTTTCTAATTCTTATTCCGCAGTTTCTGCTTGTGCAAAAGCTGGGCATGCTGAATACGTACCAGGGTCAAATTTTCCCGCCCATCGCGTTCGGCGCAGCCATGGCGACCTACTTGATGAAGACGTTTTTCGAAGGGATTCCGAAAAGCCTGCTGGAAGCCGCCGATACGGAAGGCGCTGGCGAAATGCAAATTTTTACCCGCATCGTGCTTCCGTTGTCGCTGCCTGTCATTTCGACGGTTTCTATTATTAATTTTCTCGCAGGCTGGAACAACTATATTTGGCCGCTTGTTGCAACGACGGGCGACGACGTCAAACCGGTCATTCTTGCGCTCAGCACCGTTACGGGCAATATGGATCAAGGGGTCAGCGTCAAGCTGGCGGGCTATATTATTTCATCTTTGCCCTTGCTTGCTTTGTTTCTTGTAGCCACCAAGCCGTTTATTTCCGGAATTACGTCCGGCGCGGTAAAGGGCTAGTTATATAGCTTTATTTTATAAAAGGGGTGTTATCAATGATGGTTAACAGCAAAAAAAGATGGGCTTACACAAGCTTGTCCGCCATGATGGCTTTGTCCGTCGTGCTGGCGGGCTGCAGCTCCGCTAAAGAAGACAAGAAGGAAGCGGGAGGAGCCGGCGGCAAGACGGTCAATCTGACGTTCGCCGTAGAGACGCCGAAGCAGGAGGAGACGAAAGCGGTATGGCAGGAAATCGTCGACGGCTATTCGAAGAAAAGGCCTGATGTCAAAATCAAGCTCGATTACGCGCCTAACGACGGCGATGCGTTCCGCACATGGCTTACCACCGGATTGATCGGAGGGACCGCTCCGGAAATCGTGCCCAGCCGTTACACATGGACCCACGAGGACCTGAATAGGGACCTGCTCGTAGATATGACACCTGAGTACGACAAGCCGAATCCATATACCGATAACAAAGTATGGAAGGATACATTCACTCCGACCATTTTGAACGAGATGAAAAATCCGATTTCCGGCAAGCTGTCCGGCGTTGCTTTGCAAACGCTCTCGATCCGCGTCTTTTACAACCAGGATGTGTTCAAAAAATTCGGCCTGCAGGTTCCGAAAACATGGACGGAATTCATTGACGTTCAGAAGAAGCTGAAAGCGGGCGGCGTGACGCCATTCGCCTTCGCTAACTCGAAGCCGGGCGACAACCATTTGCTGTGGGTCGTCAACATGATGACGAACCAGATAGCGGCGGAGAAGGTTAAAAACTTCGACGTGAACAAGAACCGCCAGCTGGAGCTTAACGAAATCGCTGCGGCCGTAGACCAAGGCGTTATCAACCTGGAGTCTCCGGATTGGAATGCGGTGCTGCCGATTGTGAAGGATTGGTCGCAATATTGGGCCAAAGGCTTTAACGGTACCAATGGCGATACGGCCAAGGAAATGTTCCTGCGCGGCGATGTGGCGATGGTGATGGCCGGCAACTTCGAGCTGAAGACGATCCAGGACTCCAAGGCGAGAAAATTCGAATACGGAACGTTCGCGCTTCCTTATTTGACCAAGCAGGACAATCCGAATGCATCCGAGAAAAACGTCGAGCTCGGCGGCTATCCGGACATGGTGTTCACGATTCCGAAGAAGGTGACGGGAGAGAAGCTGGACGCATCCCTCGACTTCCTGAAATATTTGTCGTCTCCTGAAGTAGCGACCATTATGGGCAACAAAATGTATACCGCCACGACGCTTGCCGACATCCAGCTGCCGGATAACCTGAAAGGGTTCCAGTTCGTAGGCGAACGGATTCTCGTCAACTTTTACGCCGCCCATATTAATAAGAAGCTGAACGAAGATTTGGCTCGCATCGGGCAGCTGTATTTGGAAAATTCGGTAACGCTCGACATGTACACGAAGGAATTGCAAAAAACGCTCAAAAACGGCATCAACGAAGTCATGAAGACGAACAACTGGTCTAAGGATAACGATTACGGCAGTAAAAAATAATGCGCAATTTGATAGAAAACTGCGCAAAGCTTGGAGGAGAATCATCCGATGAATTGCATTGTCATCGTCTGCGATACGCTGCGCTATGACCATTGCGGTCCTTACCATCACGGACGCCCGCTCAACCAGGTAGTCAGCAAGGAGCAGCCCGACTGGGTTGTTCCTACCCCCAATATGGACAGGCTAGCGTCAAGGGGGACGGTGTTCGATCAGGCATGGTGCGGCTCTACGCCATGTATGCCGGCACGCCGCGACATTTATATCGGCCGCCACGAATTTCTCGAACGGGGCTGGGGACCGCTCGAGGACGACGATCTCGATCTGCCGCGGCAAATATCGGGGGCTCCGAACGTGTCGCTAACGTGGCAGCTGTCGCAGGGCCGCCCGGTCAGCTACCTTGTCACCGACCACTTCCATCTGTGGGAGCAGGGGGCCGGCAACTATCATATGGGCTACAGCGGCTTCGAGTTTGTCCGCGGCCATGAGGCCGACGCGTGGAAGACGGACCCGGTTCCGTTCCCGTGTCCGGACGATATCCATCACAAAGCGGAGCGCCACTTCCGCAACGTGCATTTAACGCGCCGGTCGGAGAGCGACCAGTTTTGCGCGCAGGTGTTCACCAAGGCGGCGGAGTGGCTCGAAGCGAACAAGAATCACAGCAACTTTTACCTCCACATCGACTGCTTCGACCCGCATGAGCCGTGGGACCCGCCGGAGGAGCTGGTCAAGCTGTTCGACCCGCGGGGCTACGACGTGGAGAAATGGAGTTCGATGGTCCCTTATGACAAGTGGGACCGGCATTATACACCGGAGGAGCTGCTGCACGTTCAAGCCCGCTATGCGGCGCAGGTCGTGCTTACGGACAAGTGGCTCGGCAAGCTGCTAGACAAGATGGACGAGCTTCGGCTGTGGGATGACACCATGATTATTTTCACGAGCGACCACGGCACCTACAACGGAGATCATGGCCGGATCGGCAAGCTGCAGACGCATCAGCACGATGCTTGCGGTCATATCCCGTTCATCATCGCCCATCCGCAGTACGGGCATGGGGAGCGGCGCAGCCAGCTCGTACAGCTCGTCGATATTTATCCGACGGTGCTGAGTGCGGTAGGCCGCCCATGTCCGCCGGATCGGCACGGCGTCGATCTGCTCCCGGTGCTGCAGGATGCCGAAGCGAAGACCCGCGAATATGCGGTGTGCGGCATGTTCGGCAAAAGCGTCACCATTACGGACGGCGACTGGATTCTGCATCAATCGCCTGTAGATTCGAACAAGCCGTTGAATTGGTACGGCCACAGCACGGCCCGTTTCATTCCTTACGATCTGGGTCCATACCGGGACGGCAAGCGGGAAACGGACTGCGAATCGTGGCCGGAGCCGACGTGGCTCAGCTTCAAGAAAGCGGACCCCGGCGAACGGATCAACCTGGCCGGCGACATGCCGGAGAAGCTGGAGGAAATGCAGCAGGCGCTGCGGCGGAAGCTGGAAGAGCTGAAGGCGCCGGAGGAGCAGGCCATCCGTTTAGGATTGTCCTAATTTCGTACAAGCAATCATAATATGGTACTAAAGGTTCCCGGTTTGGCTGCAACCGCATGCTGCCGGGTTCTTTGATTTGGAGAACGTTCAAGGAATGGGAGAGATGATTCATGAAAAGGGACAGCTGGTTTTGGGATTACACCCGTCAGGTCCATGTTGATTTTCACATGCCGGAATTTCCGCGCGATGCCGTTAAAAACTTCGATGCCAAATCGTTCGTCGCCCAGTTCGTCAAAGCGAAAGCGAACGTGATCGGCGTCTTTACGAAGTGCCATTTCGGCAACGCCTTTTACGATAACACGGTCGGACACAAGCATAGCGGGCTGAAGGAGGATTTCTTCGGCGAGGTGCTGGAAGAGGCGCACAAGAACGGGATCAAGGTCATTGCCTATTATTCGCTCGGCACCGATGCGCACGCCGTAGTCAACAATCCGGACTGGTACCAGGTGGATGAACACGGGAAGGTTCGCGGAGCCGAAGGGACCGTATGGGAGCTGCCGTGCATCAACAGCCCTTACCGGGAAGAGCTGGTCATTCCGCAAATTAAGGAAATAACCGAGAAATACGATATGGACGGTTATCTGCTCGACATTCCGTATTTGCATAATCATTACTGCTTCTGCACGTACTGCAAAAAGAAGTTCGCCGAGGAGCACGGGCTGGCTCTGACGCCGGAGCTGCTCGAGACGAACCGCGAGCTGGTCGTTCAGTTCGGTATCGACTCGGCCGCCCGCTGCATGCAGGAAATTCATGATACCGTGAAAAGCATCCGCCCGCACGTGCTGATGAACTGCAACGGCGCTTGGCGTATGGGCGAGCCGGATTCGATCAATGCGACCAGCGATTACGGGCTGTGGGAATCCCAGCCGTCGGCGACCGGGTCGTTCCACAATCACTCGATCCGCGCGCGCCATGTACGGACGCTGGACGTTCCGGTACAGGTCATGACCGTCCGTTTTACGGAAGGCTGGGGGCTCATGTCCTGCAAAACGGCGGAGCAGCTCAAATATGAGTTCGCGACGATTATGGCGAACGGCGGCATCATTAACATCGGCGATCAAATGCTGCCGGACGGGACGCTGCAAAGCGGCGTATACGACATTATCGGCGAGGCGTTCAGATTCGTCGAGGAGCGGGAGCCCTTCTGCACGCGCGCGAACAGCGTGAAGCATATTGCCTTGATCGCGGACAATACGAGCAACTGGTATCACGACAAGGATGATGCCGCTACATTCGGCGCCGCCAAAATGTTAATCGAAGGCCATCATCAATTCGATATTTATTACAATGATAACTTTCCGGATTTAAGCGGCTATCGTGCCGTTGTCCTGCCTGATACGGTCAAGCTGTCGGAGCAATCGGCGGAGCGGCTGAAGCAGTTCGTCCGCAACGGCGGCCTGCTGCTGGCGGAAGGCGCGGCTACTTACGACAAGCAGAAGAAAAACTTCCTGCTGGCCGATGTGCTCGGCGTGAAGTATCTGGAGCGGACACCGTATTCGTTCGCGTACTTGACCGAGAACGAAGCGCTGTGGGAAGGGATAGCGCGGATTCCGCAGCTGGTCGAAGCGGAGTTCGTCAAGGCAATGGCGACAACGGCAAAGACGTTGAGCTATGTTCAATGGCCGTTGACCGTGCCTGCGGTGAACCGTGCGTTCCGCCATCCGATGCCTCCGGCCGGCAACATTAGCGACTTCCCGGGGATCAGCGTCAATGAATACGGCAAAGGCATTGCGCTCTATGTCGCCGCGCCGGTATTCCGTTCGTACTGGCATTCCAATCACTTCTGGGTACGCCGTATCGTAAACAATTTGCTCGATCAGTATGACGCGTATAAACTTTACGAAGTAGCTGCGCCTACGCATGTAGAAGCGAACATGATGGAGAAGGAAGGACGCAAATATTTGCACCTGATCAATTTCCAAAGCATCCATGCCGGGGAGAAGAGCACCGCCTATTACAACCCGATTGAGCAAATTACGCCGGTGCATGATATCGAAGTGAAAATTAATGATAAAGCAGTGTCCAGCGCTGTCCTGCAGCCCGGTAATATTCCTTTATCCGTAAGCTCGACAGACCGCGGAATCTCTTTCGTTGTGCCGAAGGTGCACATTCATTCCATTATTGAATTAAGCTAGTGTATGTTCGGCTTGTTTGGCATGGCTGACCGGTTTTCATCCGGTCGGCTTTTTTCTTTTTATAAAATGACCCGAACCGTCTTTTCATTTCGTCCGATCAGTGGTACACTATTTCCAGATACATAGTTTACTGAATAAACAAAGTATACTCGGAGGTGCACTTATGAGTAAATTTATTCCTACTAAAGAAGACCGTTTTACATTCGGCTTATGGACCGTCGGCAATCCGGGTCGCGACCCGTTCGGCCTGCCTGTGCGTGAAGGATTCAGCCCTGTTGAAGCGGTGCATATGCTTGCGGAAGCCGGAGCCTACGGCGTCAACTTCCACGATAACGATCTGGTGCCGATCGATGCGACGGCTGCGGAAAGAGACCGGATCGTAAGCGAATTCCGGCGTGCGCTGGATGAGACCGGATTGAAGGTGCCTATGGCCACCGTCAGCTTGTTCACGGATCCGATCTTCAAGGACGGCGGCTTCACATCGAACGATCCGCGTGTACGCGCTTACGCGATCCAGAAGACGATCCAGGCGATGGATCTGGGAGCCGAGCTCGGAGCGCAAACGTTCGTCCTCTGGGGCGGCCGTGAAGGCTCCGAGGTGGATGCAGGCAAGGATGCGGTGGAAGCTACCAAGCGGTACCGTGAAGCGATCAACTACTTGTGCGAGTACAGCATCTCGCAAAATTTAGGCTACAAGTTCGCACTCGAAGCAAAGCCTAACGAGCCGCGCGCTGACATCTATATGCCTACGACAGGAGCGATGCTCGGTCTGATTTCCACGCTGGATCATCCGGAGCTGGTAGGCGTTAACCCTGAGGTTGCCCATGAGCGGATGGCGGGCTTGAACTTCTACCATGCGGTAGCGCAAGCGCTGGATGCCGGCAAGCTGTTCCATATCGACCTGAACGACCAGAAGATGGGCCGCTTCGACCAGGATTTGCGCTTTGGCTCCGACGGAGTCAAAGAAGCGTTCTTCCTCGTCAAGCTGCTTGAAGACTATAAGTACCAAGGCATGCTGCATTTCGATGCTCACGCGCTGCGTACGGAAGACCGCAACGGGGTCATCGAGTTTGCCAAAGGCAACATGAGAACGTACTTGATCCTGAAAGAGAAAGTACGGCAGTTTAACGAAGACAAGGAGATTCAAGCGCTGCTGCAGGAAATCAACGGCAAGAAGCTTGATCTCCCTGGCTTCGACATCAAGTTCTCCGCAGAGAGCCTGAAGGCGCTTCGCGGCTATGAAGTGGATCGTGCTACCATCGGCGCGGAAGGCGTGAACTACGAGAAGCTGGATCAGCTGACGATGGAAGTTCTGCTCGGCGTGCGCTAAACATTATGACACCGGAAAAGCTTCGTGCTTTTCCGGTGTTTTTTGTTGCAGGCGGGCTGTGGTTTGGGTCAAGGCAGGTCTTGCGTTGCAGGAGCATGGCAGGAGGGTTGTAACATTATTCAAGACGTAGCAGAAGCAGGGGAGGAGCGTAATAGCAAGAGTGTTGCAGAAGTAGTGAATGAGTCGTAGCAGAAGCGGTGGAGGAGCGTAGCAGCAAGAGTTGTTGCAGAAGGCAGTGGAAGAGCGTTGTAGCGGTGAATGAGTTGTAGTAGAGACGACGGGGAAGCGTAGTAGCAAGAGTTGTTGCAAACGCAGTGGAAGAGCGTTGTAGTAGCTGTGAATGAGTCGTAGTAGAGACGGTGGAGGAGCGTAGTAGCAGGAGTTATTGCAGAAGCAGTGGAAGAGCGTTGTAGTAGTGGTGAACGAGTCGTAGTAGAGACGGTGGAGAAGCGTAGTAGCAAGAGTGTTGCAGAAGTAGAGGAAGAGCGTTGTAGTAGTGGTGAACGAGTCGTAGTAGAAGCGGCGGAGAAGCGTAATAGCAAGAGTTGTTGCAGAAGTAGTGGAAGAGCGTTGTGTAGCGGTGAATGAGTTGTAGTAGAGACGGAGGAGAAGCGTAGTAGCAAGAGTGTTGCAGAAGCGGTGGAAGAGCGTTGCAGAAGCAGTGGCTGAGTCGTAGTAGAAGCAGTGGCTGAGTCGTAGTAGAAGCGTTGGAGGAATGTAGTAGCAAAGGTTGTTGCAGAAGGCAGTGGAAGAGCGTTGTAGCGGTGAACGATCATAGTAGAAGCTGTGAGCGTGTAGCAGCAAGCATGTTGTAAGAGCGTGGCAAAAGCGTCACAACTGCGCGGCAAGAGGCACCGCCAGAGTGCTGTAAGACTCTACACGTGCATCGCAAATGCGCAGACGTAAGACTGCGTCGCCACAGCATTGAAAGGCTCTGCAATAGCATAGCAAATCCGCATCCAAGCACCGATCGGACACAGGATCCGCTATTTGCTCTAAACGCGCTTTTTTGGCGACCTATCGGACAGGGAATCCGTTATTCGCCCAAATTCAGCCGATTTTCGCTGAAAATAGAGTGAATAACGGATCTGGTGTCCGATCGCCCCTCATTTTGGCATCAAAATGAGGAAATAGCGGACGTACGGTCCGAAGCCTCCCCGGCTTCGCACAATCCCAAGCGGCAGCGGCGGCAGCAACTGCAGTATAGATGGGTGTAGGCTCCCCCAGCACACGATTCTGCACAGGAGCTGGTTGACTGAACGCAAAGAACCTGACGGGCAAGGATCCTGCTCCGTCAGGTTGCTCCTTTAATTGGCGCTCCTGCTCTTACGACTCCGTCTTACGTCTACTGCGTCTACGCACACCTATACCGTCCGCTTGACCCTAAGGATACTGCTCCAAGCTGCAACAGAGCGGTACTGCCTGCTGCCCGTCAAGAAGCCGTGAGCGCCGGACGCGGCTATTCCAGCCGCTTGGCGTAGCAGTGCCTCGGGTGCCCGCCATACATAGGGCGGGTGAACTGAAGGACGAAGCCGGCGGCCTCCAGATTGCGGCGGCTGGCGTGGTTGTCGGGATGGACGGTGGAGTACAAACACACCAGTCCGCGTGTTCGAGCCCGCTGCTCGCGCAGCTCGTGGAAGAATCGCTGCAGCCCTCGGCCCCGCACCGATTCATGAACGATCGTCGCATCGAGCACTCCGACCCGGTCGAGCTCCGAATCCGGAACTCCGAATTCGCGGCCCAAATTGCCTGCAGCCGTTCCAGGGATGGCAAGCACGGTGTAGGCGACCAACCGCCCGTTGTCAAAGGCTCCGTAGATTTCGCCTCCGCGATTCAGCAGGCCATGCAAGTACGCTACGTCATCCGTAGCGAACAGCGAGCTGGAAGGGAGGCGGGAGACGACATCCGTCATCAGCTCGTGCACGGCCGCTACGTCGTCGTGGCCCATGGAGCGTATGGTCATGCCTTCGTATGGCATCCTTTTAAAGGATGCAGCCGCCTGGCCATCGGCTCCACCGACTCCCTCGGTTCCACCAGTTCCAAGCGCATCAGTCATTCCATCGGCTCCGTCAAATGGCAAATTAGTTGTCATAATTCTCCTCTTGGTGATTATGCTGAAATTAGACGAGATGTTTTCGCATACAAATGCTGCTCGGACAATCTATATATTCTCCGAACCGGTCAATAAGCTCGTAACCGAACTTTTTGTAGAGCTCTATCGATTCCTGCTGCATCGGCCCGGTTTCGAGGAGCATAGCGGTGAAGCCCGCCTGCTTCGCATCCTGCTCAAGGAACGTCATTACCCTGGACGCAATCCCTCGGTTCCGGTACGCCGGATCGACGAAAATGCGTTTCAGCTCTGCGGAGTGAGAGTCCAGAGGACGATAAGCGCCGCATCCTGCAGCCTTTCCGTCCAGATAGGCGACGACAAAGACGATGTCTTGCACCTTAGGCTCGTCCAAATCGACGACGAATACCTCTTCCGCCGGATAGATCGAATACAGATAGTCGTCCAGCTTGGCGATCAGATCGAGCAAATCTTTATTTTTCGGTTCCGTAATTTGTAAAGTCAAAGTGTTCATGTGTCCGTTTCTCCTTGCTTCACGCCAATAGATATGATCCTTATTATACATCATGTTCGCCGAAGGTGCGTTATGAGACAGCGCGCGTCGTGCCGACAAATAAAAAAGAGAGCGCAAGGCCCTCTCTCAAAAACTTATTTTTTCAAAACGATTTTTTCCAAATCGTCCATCATAAGATTCGCGGAAATAATGCTTCCGGACGAATTCCATGTATCGTCGCTTACTTTATGAACATTGCTCTGCTTCACGACATTAAGGTTTTTCCATAGCGGATCGTTGGTCCATTCCTTCTCGACGCTGCTCGCTTCCTTCTTGTCGTTGTCCCAAGTGTAGTAGAACAGGATGTCGCCTTCCATATCCGGAATGCGCTCTTTGTTTACTTCATCGGCGAACGTCTCTTTGTTTTGCGCTTGCGGACGCTGGAAGCCGATCTTTTTGAGCATGAATCCGGAGAACGTATCATTATAGTAGATACGCGTTTTGCCCGGAATGAAGCGAACGAGGGATACTTTCATGTTCAGCTTGTCGCCTGCTTTGGTTTTGAACTCGGCGATGCGTTGGTCAAGCTTGGCGAGCAGCTGATCGCCTTCAGCTTTTTTGCCCAATGCTTCGGCATACAGCTTGAAGTTCTTTTGCCAGTCGGCGTTAATCTTCTCGGAAAAAACGGTTGGAGCGATAGCGGACAGCTGAGCGTATACTTTTTCTTGGCGCAGCTTGTTACCGATGATCAGATCCGGCTTCAGCTTGGCGATCGCCTCCAGGTTCGGCTGATTCTCGTCGCCTACCACTTCGACGCCTTCAAGGTCCTTTTTAATATGATCGTAAAAAGGAGTCCCGGACCACGATTTCACCGCTCCGACAGGCTTGATGCCGAGTGACAGCAGCACTTCCGTACCCTCGTTCGTCAGTACAACAACCTTGGACGGCTTGCCGGGAAGCTTGGTTTCTCCCATAGCGTGCTGCACCGAATAAGAAGCGGAGGCTGCCGCTTTCTCTGGCTGGGACGTCGGCTGGGAACCGCCGTTGCTGCCCGCATTATCTTTAGCCGGTGCCTGGCCGCAACCGGATACAATCAAGCCAATACTAAGAACAGCACTTAAAAGAATGGATGGTTTGGTCCAACGAATCCGTTTGACAAACATCTGAGATATCTCCCCTTATATATCTAATAATGAAAATCATTCTCAGTGAATTTTACTCATTTCTTCCTATTCTGTCAATAGGGGAAAAAAGATCACGAAATGTCCGGAGCTTATGACACCGACCGCTGGGCGGAGCTGAAGCTCGTGCCTGACCTAGAGTGAACGAACGTTCGTGAAAACGCTTAAAAAATAGCGCTTTCAGTAGAATTTTAAAATATTATGAAGTTTTTTTGTGTTTTTTTCGAAATTTAGAAGGAATATTGCGAGATTTGTCGTATTTTATATATTAACTATACCAAGCGGCGGGGAGAGTTCAGAGATGCTTGTTCGTTCCTTTCAATTGTCCGATTACGTTTCCGTTACCAACTTGTTCAAGCAGGTTTTGACAGAGGCCTGTTATGACGAAACCATGGAAGCCTTCGCAAGACAGCTTTCGTGGGACAGCGAATTGGTGCTTGTCGCCATCGAGGAAGACCAGCTGGTGGGTATTATCGTAGGCACAATCGATAACCACAACGGCTATTATTACCGTATCGCAGTAGGTCAGGAGTTTCAGCGCAGGGGCATTGGCAAGGCATTGATTGAAGGGATGAGACAACGTTTCGTTCAACGGAAAGTTCGCAAGATTATGGTAACGGTAGATGTACACAATGAGACGGTCATTCCGGTATATGAATCGGCAGGGTATCAAGCAACGGATTTCTCGCGGACGACGCACCGCCTGAGCATTGTCAACGGATAAGCATCCGCTGCTAACAAGCATTGAATAGCATTACCAAGGCATAGCCCGCATGCGCTGCACAGGCTGTGCTTTTTTGTTTTTTCTGCCGCCGGATTCGGTGTATTTTCGTGGATTTATTCGCTGTATGACGGGAATCCTCTTGAAAGCGGCCGGACATAAGTTTATGCTAGACAAAAGACGATTTAAGGCGATAATCCGGTGATTTTCTTATGAAGGCATCGGCGAACGTACGTTAATATAGAAGGGTTTGGACCTCATGGCGACGTTTTCTTCCTACATTATAAAAAGCTTCAAGCATGACGGACATTTACACCGTACCTGGCAGGAAAACGGGATGGTGCCCGAATCGCTTCTGCATGAATCGCACAAAGCCGAATCGATGATGGTTCTAATCAACAGCCAGACCAAGATTATCGAAGCGGACGGGAAGGAATGGGTCAGCCGCATCCCGGGCATTTCGTTTTTTATTCCGAAGCAATGGTTTAATGTAGTGGCGCTGCTCGAGGACTCCGGAGTGCGGTATTATTGCAACGTGGCATCTCCGCCTTATGTGAACGGAAACGTCATAACGTATATCGATTATGACCTGGATGTGATCCGAATGCCGGGAGGCACCGTTCATATTGTCGATCAGGAAGAGTATGAGAGGCATAAAATCTGCTACCATTACTCATCCATCGTTGACGGCAAGGTCAAACAAGGCCTTCAGGACTTGCTTCTTCGCATCCAGCAGGGCCAGGCACCGTTCCATGACGAATGGGTGCATGAATATTACCGGCAGTGGCAGAAGTGGAAAGGTGAAGGGGCGGAGGCATAAGCATGGTTTTTTTCCCTCAGAAAAAACCGGATCGCGACTTGGCGGGGCAAGGGGCTCCGGTGGATCAGGCGACGGATTTTATGGCGGAGCTATGGGATTGGATGAAATCTATCGTCGTTGCATTATTCCTTATTCTGTTGATCCATCAATACGGATTTCATCTGTCCCCTGTAAAGGGTGCTTCAATGCGACCAACTATTGAAGAAGGCGAATGGCTGTTTATTAATAAAGCGGCTTTTTGGACGAGGGAGCCCGAGCGGGGGGATATCGTCGTGATCAAGGAGCCGGAGGGTGAAGGCTCAGAGCATTTATATTTGGTCAAACGCGTCGTCGCCATAGCTGGGGACGAGGTGTTTATACGGCAGGGCAAGCTGTACGTGAACGGCAGCTCGAATGAAGAGAGCTATACGGATTCCCTCATTGAGGACGGCCGGTTCGATCCGTATATTGTGGAACCGGGTCATATCTTTGTGATGGGGGACAACCGTCACCGGAATGCAAGCTACGATAGCCGCAGCTTTGGCGCCGTTTCGCTGAGCTCCGTAGAAGGACTCGCGGAATGCATCGTATGGCCGGTAGCCAAATGGGGATCATTGTAAGAAAAGGGACGATAGTTTAAACGGTCCCGATGGATCGTGAGGTGACAACAAATGACGACAGAAGCGAAAGACGGGAGCAACATGAACTGGCACCAGCTGAAAGCGGACATGAAGGCGGCAGCCGCAGATCTCGGTATCGATAAAATAGGAATTGCGAGCGCCGATCCTTTCACCGAGCTGAAGGATATTTTGCAGCGTCACCGCGAGCAGGGCTTTGAATCGGGCTTTGAGGATCCGGATTTGGACAAGCGGACGGATCCTGCGCTTAGTCTGGAGGCGCCGCGCTCCATTATCTCTATTGCGATAGCTTATCCGTCGAAGCTTCCTTATGTGCCGCGCTCCGAGCCGGGAGCTTACCGCGGAATGCTGTCCCGGTCCGCATGGGGCGAAGACTACCACCGCGTGCTGCGCAATCGGCTGCAGCGGCTGGAAGCATGGATACGGGAGCGCGTTCCCGATGCGAGACTGGAGAGCATGGTGGATACGGGAGCGCTCGTGGACCGTGCCGTAGCGGAGAGAGCGGGGATCGGCTGGAGCGGCAAAAACTGCTCCATTATTACGCCGGAATTCGGCTCCTGGGTGTACCTTGGGGACATGATTACGAATTTGCCCCTGCCCCCGGATTCGCCTGTCACGGAAAGCTGCGGCGACTGCACGATATGTATTGACGCTTGCCCGACGGGAGCGCTTGTAGGGCCTGGCCAGCTGAACTCGCAGCTGTGTATTTCGTTCATAACGCAGACCAAAGGCCATATCGAGGACGATGCGATAAAGGAGAAAATCGGCAATCGCCTGTATGGCTGCGATACGTGCCAGATCGTCTGTCCCAAGAATAAAGGGAAAAACTGGACCCATCAACCGGAGCTTCGGCCAGACCCGGAGCAGGCCAAGCCGCTGCTAATGCCGCTGCTTGAAATCAGCAACCGGGAGTTCAAAGAGAAGTTCGGCTCCAGCGCCGCAGCGTGGAGAGGCAGAAAGCCGATTCAGCGCAATGCGATATTGGCGCTGGGGCATTTTAAAGACAAGGAAGCCATACCTGCCTTGCGTAAGTTACTGAAGACCGACGACCGGCCGGAAATTCGCGGGGCTGCTGCCTGGGCATTAGGAAGAATAGGCGGAGAGCAGGCACTGGAGGCCATCCTCGAAGCCAAGGAACGGGAGCAGGATGCAATCGTAAGGAAGGAGCTGGACAAAGCCTATGCCAAGCACGAGCATCTATTACACTGAGGTATCGTCTCCTATCGGACCGTTGGTTGTCGCAGCTTCCGACAGAGGACTGTGCCATATCGAATTCGGCCGGTTCTCGGATAACGAAGCTGATCTCCAAAAGTGGTCCGATCGATGGTTCGGAACGACCGAATGGGAGGAGAGCGGCTCAAAGCTCACGGAGGCACAAAACCAGCTTGAGCAATATTTCGACGGAAGCCGTTCGACGTTCGATGTGCCGCTTGATTTGCGGGGAACGCCGTTTCAAGTCAAAGTATGGCGGGCGTTGACGCAGGTTCCATACGGTCAAGTTTGCTCCTACAAAGACATCGGACGGGCCATTCAGTCGGAAAAGGCGGTCCGCGCCGTAGGCGGAGCCAACAATAAGAATCCCGTCCCGATTATTGTTCCGTGTCACCGCGTTATTGGAGCGGACGGATCCATGGTCGGCTATGGCGGCGGGCTGGATGTGAAAACCCGCTTATTAAGGCTCGAAGGTTATCCGATATAAGTAGTAGGACGTTCGTCGCAGTCCGGGGAACAGGAACTGCCGAATGATGCAATAGAAGAGAAGCTTTGCCGAGGGAAGCGTTGAATGTATCGCAAGCTACAGGCTTACGGCGATATGGCGTCCTGGCGGAAGCTTTTAGGAGAGAGCCTATGAGATACGTACACATTGATAATGTCGAGCCCGGCCAGTTTCTGGGAAGGACGATTTTCTCCGGCAACGGGGCGGTGCTGCTCTCCGAAGGGGTGCAGCTGACGGTTTACATGATAACGACGCTGAAGCGGATCGGCGTCACGATGATCTACATTAAAGACCCTCAGTTTGAGGACGTGGAAATAGCCGAGGTCGTGTCGGAGGAAACGAAGCGCGCCGTCATGCAGCGCATGGGGGAAACGTTCGAATCGATCCGCTCGGGCAAAGACTTCAACACCCGCAGCATTAACGGCAGTATCGACAACCTGCTGGAAGAGATTATGAAGAACAAAGAGGTGCTTATACAGCTCTCCGACATACGCACCCAGGATAACCAAATGTATGTCCATGCGCTTAACGTATGCATGATGTCCGTGTTGATAGGCATTCATATGGGGCTTCCGATGGCTCAGCTGCGTGAGCTGTCGATTGGGGCCATGCTGCACGATGTGGGTAAAATCGAGTCCATTACGGACGACGAATCTGCCGATTTGCGCAAGCATCATACTTGGCGGGGCTTCGAGCTGCTTAAAAACAAACGCGAGCTGAGCCTGCTCATAGCGCATGTAGCGTTCCAGCATCATGAGCGGATGGACGGCGAAGGCATCCCGAGAAGAATACCCGGCGATCAGATTCATCTGTATGCAAAAATTACGGCCGTCGCCGACACGTATGACAACCTGCTGTCCGACCTTTCATTAGGCCGGCGCATGCTGCCGCACGAAGCTTGCGAACAAATGACGGCGCTCGCCGGAACACAGCTCGACCGCGAGATTGTGATTCACTTCCTGCGGACGGTATCCGTATATCCGACGGGTGCTTCGGTAAAGCTGTCGACCAAGGAGACGGGGGTCGTTGTAGGGCAGCACAGAGGACTTCCGGGTCGCCCGGTCGTCCGGGTCGTCAAATCCGACTTCTCCGACCGCGAGCTGGACGTAAAGGAAGTCGATCTGGCCAAGCATACGACGGTGTTTATCGACAGCGTGCTTTTATAGACAGGCGGAGAGGCAAATAGAAAAAACGTATTTGTGTGCAAGCGCAGTATTTGCTATTATGGTACAATGATAACTTCCTAATGAGGTGAATTCGTAGTAATGTGGAGCTATATTATCCCTATTGTTACTCTACTTGTCGGCGCGGTAGGCGGATTTTTCGCAGGTGTCTACTATTTGCGCAAGCAGCTTGAAAATATGCAGAGCGACCCGGCTATGCTTCAGGAAATGGCCAAGAAGATGGGCTACAACATGAACAAGCAGCAGCTGCAAAAAGCTCAGCAAATGATGAAAAACCAAAACTTCGGCGGCCGCAAGCCGGGAAGAAAATAAAGTAAGCTTCACCCCCGGTGAAGCTCACAGGAGGTGCAAAACATGCCGGCCAAAGAATACAAAAATACCCGGGTCAGCGAAAACCGCGAATTAATCGAAGGTCACATAAAAGAGATTTTAAGATTAATCGGAGAAGACGTAGATCGTGAAGGTTTGCTCGATACCCCTGCCCGGGTAACCCGGATGTACGAAGAGATATTCGCAGGCTACGAAGCGGACTACAAAGAGATTCTCGGCGTAGCCTTCGACGAGAAGCACGAGGAGCTCGTCATCGTGCGGGATATTGTGTATTACAGCCAATGCGAGCATCATATGGCGCCGTTTTTCGGCAAAATTCATATCGGCTACGTGCCGAGCGGCAAAATCGCCGGTCTCAGCAAGTTTGCCAGACTGGTCGAAGCCGTTACGCGCAAACTGCAGGTGCAAGAGCGGATCACATCCGAAATCGCCGATATTATCGAAACGGAGCTTACGCCTCACGGCTGTATGGTCGTTGTGGAAGGCGAGCACTTGTGCATGTGCGCCCGCGGCGTGAAGAAGCCGGGCAGCAAGACGGTGACGTCGGCCGTTCGCGGTATTTTCCGCAAGGAACCGGCATCGCGTGCCGAATTTTTGTCGCTGCTGAAGCAATAAACGAACTCAAAAAAATCCCCCTTTCTTGTTGAAAACCAACAGGCAAGGGGGTTTTTTTAATTTACGACAGCTCCGGGCTCCTTTTGCAAAAAGGCCTGCGAAGCAGCGACGTTTTTCAGGAAGCCGGTCGTTAAAGATAAGTAGGTTTTCGGATGCGCTCTGTAGATCAGCTCATGACTGTCATTAGGGAGCAGCCACAGCTCGGAACCGGAATTGGCCGGCTGGTTGTTGTAAATGGTTTGCGCCATTTCATAGGGGGCCTTCAAGTCCTGCTTTCCGTGAATGAAGAAGATCGGGATGGAGTACTTCGTCTCCTTGACCTTGTCGTAAGGAATCTGGCTCAAGTTTACGCCGTTAATGAACGGGAAGAAGAAATCGACCAGCGGCTGCGTCGGATATTTCGGCAAATTGGCGACCTGTTTCATGTTATGATACAGCGTTTCGGGCTCCAGAATGAAGGTGCTGTCCAGGATCATGCCCTCGATATCGTCGGTTAACAGCGCGGCCTGCAAAGCGGTGCCGGCTCCCATGGAGAAGCCCCATACATATACGTGCTCCGCGCCTTGATCCTTAGCATATTTAATTGCGCCGAGCAGCTCCTGCGATTCGCGGATTCCTCCGGTCACGCTTTCCTTCGGCTGTACGAAGCCATAATCGAACATGAGGACATTATAGTTTTGCTTGTGGAGCTCGCGAGCCAAATCGTAGATCGGAACCCAGATTTCTTCGCGGTTGCCGCCGTAGCCGTGCGAGAAGACGACGGTTTTCTTGGCCGGAGCAGCCTGTTGGGCCGGGATATACCAGCCGCTTAAGACAGAGCTTCCGTTCAGGCTGGGGAACTCGATATCTTGATAAGCCGCGCCGAATGCGATCGACGGGTTCGAACGTAAAGGATCGATATGAGGCCTGGCTAACGTCCAGGCGATATATGCATGGAAAGCCATAACCAGACTGACAAAGAGCAGCACGACGGAAAGCAGAGCGATTAGGATCGTTTTGATTCTGCGTCTGGCTACGGAACGCGTTTTGACAGCGGTTTCAACACTTGTTGTGCTTATAGTGGTTGGGGTGACGGGGTTCGTTTCCATCGGGATCCCTCCTTGTTGACTAAGATGACTTAAGCGGTGAACAGCGAATTCCATAGGCGGAGAAATCGATGGGTAACACTTGCTTGGTCTTCTTATAACTATAGTAAAATGCAGCGGGCATCCGCGTCAATCGTTCGCGAGAAATGTTAGCTTGTTGTAATCTGTCCGTAATATTAGGACGGAGCTAGGTCTTTTAGACGGTATCCCAGTCAGATTTTGGTGAAATAATACCTTTACGTTTTTGCCGGACCGAGTTATACTATACGTAACAGAGTTTCATTTGGTGAAACTATATGACGGAGGAACCTACGATGGAAGATGGTAAACTAACCGTGCGCGCCGTAGAACGCGCACTGGATATATTGCTTTGCTTTACGGATTCGTCCGATTTGAGCCTGACGGAAATCGCGTTCCGTGTATCGCTGCACAAGAGCACGGTGCATCGGCTTCTTGCATCCTTGGAAGGGAAGGGCTTCGTAATCCGTGACGCCGCTTCGGATAAATACCGGCTTGGCTTCCGCATATGGGAGCTGTCGGCCAATATGACACATAGCGATGACCCGGCGCTGATCTTTTTGCCGGAAATGGAACGGCTGCGCGACCAGCTCGACGAGACGATCAGCTTATATGTAAGCGATCGGTTCGAGCGCGTGCGCGTGCAGGCGGTGCAGAGCAACCAGGCGATTCGCCGCGTTGCTCCGATCGGAGCGAGAATGCCGCTCTACGTCGGCGCTTCGAGCAAGATCCTCGTCGCCTTCGCGGAGCAGGAGCTGCAGGAGGCGCTGCTCTCGAGCCCGGCTTGGCCGGCGGGGCTCGATCAAGGCGCCTTCCTGCAGCAGCTGGCGGAGGCGAAGGCGCTCGGCTACGCGACGAGCGTCGAGGAGCGGGAGCCCGGCGCCGCGGCGGTGGCGGTGCCCGTCTTAACCCGGGCGCAGCGGCTTGTAGCCGCGCTCGCGGTGAGCGGACCCTCCAACCGGCTCACGTTGGAGAAGATGAAGGAGCATGCGCCGGTCCTGATGGAAGCGGCCAGCCGCATGGGCAAGATGGTGAAATAAACAAACAGGAGCTTCGTCGGGTCATACTCATGACCCGGAAGCTCCTGTTTTTCATTTCACCGCGCTTCTTGCGGAAGCAGCCTCCAACCGCGCTGCTTCGACAAGCAAAAAAGCCCCTTGCGGGGCTTTTCGCTTGTATTGCATGTAAACCTTGTATCTATTGGTTCAAGGCTTAAATTAAGCCATGATTTGACGCAATACGGTTTGCAGAATACCGCCGTTACGGTAGTAGTCTACATCCACCATGCTGTCGAGACGTACGGATACTTCGAAGGAGAAGCTGGTTCCGTCTTCGCGGGTAGCCGTTACCGTTACGTTTTGACCCGGTTGAACGTCGTTGCTCAAGCCGGAGATGTCGAACGTTTCGGTACCTGTGATACCAAGCGTTTTCCAGCTTTGGCCTTCGTGGAATTGCAGAGGCAATACGCCCATGCCCACGAGGTTGGAGCGGTGAATACGCTCGAAGCTCTCAGCGATAACCGCTTTGACGCCAAGCAAGAATGTACCTTTCGCTGCCCAGTCACGGGAGCTTCCTGTACCGTATTCTTTGCCTGCGATAACGACAAGGTTCGTTCCTTGAGCTTGATACTTCATGGAAGCATCGTAGATGGACTCGACTTCGCCGGTCGGCAGGTAAGTCGTTACGCCGCCCTCGGTGCCAGGTGCCACTTGGTTACGAATACGGATGTTCGCGAACGTACCGCGCATCATAACGTCATGGTTACCACGGCGGGAACCGTAGGAGTTAAAGTCTTCCTTCTTCACGCCATGCTCGATCAGGAATTTACCTGCCGGGCTGTCGACTTTGATGTTACCTGCAGGAGAGATATGGTCCGTTGTTACGGAATCGCCCATCAATGCCAAAGTTCTTGCGCTGCGGATATCGGCGATATCGGAAATGCCAGCGCCCAGGTTCTCGAAGAACGGAGGGTTCGCGATATAAGTGGATTTCTCGTCCCACTCATACAGCTCGCCTTCTGGAACATCGATAGCGTTCCAACGCTCGTTGGCGCGGAATACATTCGCATATTTCTCACGGTAAATTTCAGGACCCATAGCCGTATTGATAGCTTCTTGGATCTCGTCTTTAGTAGGCCAGATGTCTTTCAAGTAAACCGGCTGGTTCGCTTGGTCGTAGCCGATAGGATCGTTCGCCAGGTCGATGTTCACTGTTCCTGCAAGAGCATAGGCAACAACCAACGGCGGGGAAGCCAGGTAGTTCGCTTTGACTTGTGCGTGAACGCGGCCTTCAAAGTTACGGTTACCGGACAATACAGCGGCTACCGTCATGTCGTTGTCTGCGATCGCTTTGCTTACTTCGTCAGGCAAAGGACCGGAGTTACCGATACAGGTTGCACAACCGTAGCCAGCTACGTGGAAGCCCAATGCTTCGAGGGACTCAAGCACGTTTGCGTTTTTCAGGTACTCGGTAACAACCAGGGAGCCTGGAGTCAAGCTGCTTTTCACGTAAGCAGGTTTTTTCAAACCGCGTGCTACCGCTTTTTTCGCAACGAGACCTGCACCGAGCATAACGCTTGGGTTGGAAGTGTTAGTACAGCTTGTAATAGCCGCGATAACGACTGCGCCTGTGCCCATTTTGGTAACTTCGCCGCTAGCGTGTTTTACTTCAACGGTTTCAGCGATTTTCTCGTCGCTCAAGCCGTATCCGCCTTTTTCAATCGGCGTGCGAACGATCGAGTTGAACGATTCCTTCATAGCTGTCAGTTCTACGCGGTCTTGAGGACGCTTAGGACCTGCCAAGCTTGGTACAACGGAGGAAAGGTCAAGCTCGATTTTGTCCGTAAATACAGGGTCCGGAGTATCGTCCGTACGGAACATGCCTTGTGCTTTATAGTAAGCTTCAACCAAAGCGATTTGATCTTCTTCACGGCCAGTACCTCTCAAGTAGTTGAGGGACTCGGAGTCAACAGGGAAGAAACCGATCGTCGCGCCGTACTCAGGTGCCATGTTCGCAACTGTTGCACGGTCTGCCAAGCTGATGTTGCTGAGGCCTGGGCCGTAGAACTCGACGAATTTACCTACAACGCCTTTTTTACGAAGCATTTGGGTAACGGTAAGAGCCAAGTCGGTAGCCGTAGCGCCCTCAGGCAATGTGCCTGTCAATTTGAAGCCGATAACTTCAGGTGTAACGAAGTACAGAGGTTGTCCAAGCATTCCTGCTTCCGCCTCGATACCGCCTACGCCCCAGCCTACGATACCAAGACCGTTGATCATTGTAGTATGGGAGTCAGTACCTACGAGGGAATCAGGATATACTTCCGTTTCGCCGTCAACGACTTTCGTAGCTGCTACGCTAGCCAGGTACTCCAAGTTAACTTGGTGAACGATACCTGTTGAAGGAGGAACAGCACGGAAGTTGTCGAATGCTGTTTGTGCCCAACGAAGGAAACGGTAGCGCTCTTCGTTACGCTCGAATTCAATGTTGATGTTGGTGTCCAAAGCGTCTTTGGTACCAAAAGCATCAACCATGACAGAGTGGTCGATAACCAGGTCAACCGGAACGAGCGGGTTGATCCGTTTAGGGTCTCCGCCGGATTTCTTCATCGTGTCTCTCATTGCCGCCAAGTCAACGACAACCGGTACGCCGGTGAAGTCCTGAAGAACGATACGAGCAGGAATAAAAGGAATTTCTTTCTCTTCGCGCTCTTTCGCCCAGTTTGCGATTTGCTTTACATGATCTGGAGTAATCGCTCTGCCGTCGAATTGACGAACCGCTGCTTCCAGCAGCACTTTAATGGAAAAAGGAAGTGCGGAAATGTTGCCGAGGCCTTGCTCCTCGAGTCCTGGCAGGCTGTAGTATTGGTATGTTTTACCTTTTACGTCAAGCGCTTTACGGACCGAGTAATGGTCTTTTTTAGCCATGAGTGTCATTCCTCCTTAAGAAGTTGTAAGCTGAAACCATCTATGTTTCATCTATTGAAACAGGATTTCATAATTGCCATACACTAAGTATACATGCTGAAAGGCCCCGCGTAAAGGTTAAATTCAATCATTTTTACTTGGATTTCTTCATATATTGGAGTAATTGCTATGCGTGAAAAAGCCTGTCTGGTTTACGTTTTTTCATATAACTTGCATCCCGTTCAGCTAGGCAGCCCTTAACAGCCATTTCATAATAATGGAGGTAGCCCGCATGTCTTGGAAAACGACGCTCTATGATTACGTTCATCACAAAAATCAAATGGACATGGATTATTCCGTCCAGCCTCTGCTGCCTTTTGTTACCGATAATGGTTATTTGCAATCCCAAATTCAGCGGCTGTCGAGAACGGCTCATTCCGATCAGGACCGCAGGTTTTATCCTGTGAAAAGCGAGACCCGCTTAACGATCCTGCAAGCGGACGAACAGCCCGGGAACGTAACCGCCGATGTCCTGCTGCGGCGAACGTCCGTAGGAACCATCGGTTATCGGGAGCAGGAGGAAAAGAGACTGGAATCCGAGCGTATCCAACTCATGGAATATGATGGGAAATGGTATATCGCAAAGATTGATTCCATGGCCACCGAGCGGTCGTATCCATCCGAGCAAGCGGCTGCGGACGATGACCTGTCTGAAATGGACGAATATACCGTCAGTTCTTCCGCCCCTTCGCCCTCTGTGCCTTATTTGAATTACAGCGTGCTCCCCTACTTGGAGTCAAGCGGTCGAAAAGGGTCTTATGACCGGATGAAAGCCGTTCAGTACGCCGATACCTGGTGGGATAAGGCGAATCCCGCTTACATTGAATTTGAAGTGGACTGCAGCAATTTTATATCCCAGTGCCTCTTTGCAGGCGGGGCGCCAATGCACTATACTGGGAAAAGGGATTCCGGCTGGTGGTACAAAGGCCGCTTTAACGGCCAAGAGCAGTGGAGCTTCAGCTGGGCTGTGGCTCATAGCTTGCAGCACTACTTGCTGGCGAACCGCGGCGGATTTCGCGCCGAGGAGGTGCCACGGGCGGAAATGCTTGAGCTGGGTGACGTAATAAGCTATGACTGGGACGGCAACGGACGATACCAGCACAGCACTATCGTAACGGCCAAGGATGGGAACGGAATGCCGCTGGTGAACGCCCATACTACCAACAGCTATCACAGATACTGGAGCTACAGGGACTCTGTAGCCTGGACGGAATACACCAAATACAAGTTCCTGCATATTGCGGATCTGCTGTAGCCTGAAAGCTTCGGCATTCTTCGAATGTTCTTATCATATGATCCGAAGCTTAACATTCCTCGAATGATCTAAGCAGATACTCCAATCGATCATTTCGCGGAATGTTCTTAGCGCACGCTTTCGAAGTTGAACATTCCTTTACGGAATGTTCTTAGGGGCGCATGTTTACAAAGTTGAACATTCTTCTCAGAATGTTCTTAGGTTACGAGATTAGCGATAGTACTATGCATTGAATGACATATCCATTCGGAGGTTATTATGAATGACAAAATTCGCGTCGGCTTAATCTACGGAGGGAAGTCGGGAGAGCACGAGGTCTCTCTT
This sequence comes from Paenibacillus sp. H1-7, assembly GCF_022354825.1. Classification (GTDB taxonomy): domain Bacteria; phylum Bacillota; class Bacilli; order Paenibacillales; family NBRC-103111; genus Paenibacillus_S. The sequence continues at coordinate 7,830,810 of NZ_CP031168.1, read as the reverse complement.
CAGACGGCACTCGCCGTAATTAAAGCATTCGATATGAACAAATACGAAATTCAGCCATTTTACATAACGAAGCAGGGGGAATGGCGCACGGGCCCTCAACTGACGGCTCCGGCACAAACCGTTGCCGAGCTGACGTTCCAGGATGAGGCGCTATCCGCTCCGGCATCATCGTTTGCGCTTCAGCCGTTTTTTGCCTCCCAGCTTACAGGGGATAAGGCCGTAATCAGCTCGTCCCAAACGGCACCGGCTCAAAAGACAGGCTCGGCCCAAGACAAGCCGCTGGACGTCGTATTCCCTCTGCTGCACGGTACTTTCGGCGAAGACGGAACGATCCAGGGTCTTCTGGAGATGGCTAACATCGCCTATGTAGGCGCAGGCGTACTTGCTTCCTCCGTGGGCATGGATAAGGTCATGATGAAAAAGGTGTTCGCGCAGGAAGGCTTACCGCAATGCGTGTTCCGTCATTTTACCAAGACGCAGTGGGAAAAGGACCAAGCCTACTTCCTGATGGAAATCGAAATTTCCATTGGCTATCCTTGTTTTGTCAAACCGGCTAACCTCGGCTCCAGCGTCGGCATCAGCAAAGCAAGTAACCGTGACGAGCTCATCGCTGCCATTCAAATCGCATTCCAGTATGACCGTAAAGTCATAGTCGAGGAGAACATCAACGCGCGTGAGGTTGAAGTAGCCGTGCTAGGCAATGATGAGCCGCGTGCATCCGTTGTCGGTGAAATCGTATCGTCCAATGAATTTTATGATTATAAAGCGAAATATATCGATGGCAAATCTTCCATGATTATTCCGGCCGAAATTTCCGAGGAGCTGTCCGATCAAATTCGCGAGCTGGCGGTTCGTGCATTTCAAGCGGTTGACGGATCCGGCTTATCGCGTGTCGATTTCTTTTTGCGCAAGGAAGACAATCGCATTTTTATTAATGAGATTAATACGATGCCAGGCTTTACACCTTTCAGCATGTATCCGCTGCTATGGAAAGAGACGGGCAAGCCGTATCAGGAGCTTCTTGACGATCTGATTACTCTAGCTTTGCAACGCCATGCCGATAAACAGCGGCTTCAATATACGTTTGATGTAGAGTAAGGGATTAGAACGAGGTTGTATCCAATCGAATATTCCGTATGTGACGCCGTTATCGTTCTATTGACTTGATTCGTGAAGCGGCTTCACGTATGCTTAGCATAAACAGGTTGATAAAGCCTTGGGAAGGAGGACCACGTATGGGATTTCAAACCGAATTCAATTCTGTATGCAAATTCAAATCCGAGCAGGAGCTTTACGAGCTGTTGGAATATGGCCGGGGCAAAATGGTCAAAAGCGGCTTCCGGGTTTTCCCGACGGGGCAGATGGTCATTGCCTATACTCCGGAAAATAAAGCGATCGCCATAGTCAAAATTGTCGCATCCATCGCGGAAATCAATTTTCAAGGCGAGGAAGTGACTCAAGTGGAAATGGAGCTGGTCCGCAGGCTTACGGATGAAGAAGCGCGCGTGCAAACGTCGCTGGCTCATGAAATGTTTTTTGGGCTAAATCATAAATAACGTTAACGAAGCAAAAGCATCTTTTCGTCGCAGGGCGAAGAGGTGTTTTTTTATTTCCGCTCTGATAGCTCTTGGCGCAAATGGACAAACTAGCCGGTAGATGAGAGGAAGGAGTGTGCAAGCCTGTGATTGTTCGTCTCGGTTATGTGGCAATGTCGATGAGTGTGTCCAATGCTTCTCCCTCCAAAACTATGACGGCGACCCAATTCTTGAAGCTGGAAGACCGGGAGGCGGCAATTCGAAAGCTGGAGCGTATAGCTGCGGAAAATATCCATAATACGCTTCGGCTTCTGAAGCATAACCGGGCACACGATATCAGTATGTACCGGTGCTCGTCCAAATTGATTCCGCTGATCGGTCACGAAGCTCTTCGTGGCTGGAACCCGATGCCTGTGTTATCGGAGGCTTTTGCCGAGTTAGGTTCCTATGCCCGTGAACATGCGATGCGTCTCAGCTTTCATCCTGATCATTTTACGGTGTTAAGTACTCCGAGAGACGAGGTGCTGCGTAATTCGCTGGACGATCTGGACCGGCATGTGACGATGTTAGAGGCGATGGGCCTTGATGAATCGGCCAAATGCAATATTCATGTCGGGGGCACCTATGGCAACAAAAAGACGGCGGCCGACCGGTTCGTCTCCCGATTCGAACAGCTGCCGGAGCGAATCAAACGGAGAATGACTCTGGAAAACGACGATAAAACGTTCACCGCTCTCGAGACCCTGGACATTTGTGAAAAGGTGAACACTCCCATGGTGCTCGATATTCATCATCACCAGGTCAATCACGAGGAGGGCCGGGACAGTGCTCCTGAGCTGTGGCCCCGCATTTTGCGTACGTGGGAAGGGGAGCGTGAGCAAGGCTCGGATCGACCGCTGCCGCCCAAAATCCATGTGTCCAGCCCCAAAAGCGAGAAGGATCCGAGAGGTCACGCGGACTTTATAGATGCTCGTGTACTCATGCAATTTCTTCGTTCGATCTCCGCTCTCACACCCAGGCTGGATGTCATGATTGAAGCCAAAAAGAAGGATGAAGCATTATTCAAGCTGGTGGAGGATGTGCGTGAGGAAACGGGCGTAACCTTGCTGGATCAAGCTTCGTTCGAGCTTTAAACCTACTATATTCTCTCTTGAATTATTGGTAAAAATGGGGTAACTTGAGAAAGAAGTAAGGTTGGCCAAGCCGCCTCATTTTAATTCGGAGAGGGGACTTCTATTTCATGACTCAACTGCTGAACGGTAAAAATATACTAATTATGGGTGTTGCGAACGATCGCAGTATCGCTTGGGCGATTGCTCAATCTTTGGCCGCTCAAGGTGCGCGCCTTGCCTTTACTTATGAGAGCGAGCGCGTAGAGGAACGGGTACGCAAGCTGGCCGATACGATTCCCAATTCTATCGTACTGCCTTGCAACGTAACGGTGGATGCGGAGATTGATACTCTTGCTGCGGCTGTTCGTGAGCATTTCGGCGTTCTTCATGGGCTTGTACATAGCATTGCGTTCGCTAAGACGGAGGAGCTGGAAGGGTTGTTCGTAGGCACTTCGCGCGACGGTTTCGCATTGGCTCACGATATTAGCGCTTACTCTCTCGTTGCGGTTGCCCAACGCCTGTATCCGTTGATGACCGAAGGCGGCAGCATCATGACGATGACGTACCTCGGTGCGGAACGCGCCATGAAGAACTACAACGTAATGGGCGTAGCCAAAGCGGCTTTGGAAGCGAGCGTCCGTTATTTGGCCAACGATTTGGGTCAATACAATGTTCGTGTCAATGCGATTTCGGCAGGTCCGATCCGCACGCTGGCGGCAAAAGGCATCAAGGACTTCAACTCCATCTTGAAAACCGTAGAAGAAAAAGCGCCTCTCCGACGCACGACGGAAACAGCCGAGGTTGGCGACACCGCCATGTTCCTTATGAGTCATTTGTCCCGTGGTATTACTGGAGAAGTCATTTATGTTGATAACGGCTATCATATTGTAGGCGTGTAATTCAACTTACCCTATATTATTTGCTTGAAGAAGATCCTTCGTTGCGACGGCAGAAGGGTCTTTTTTCATATGGAGGCGGCAGTGCTTTTGCTGGATAGGCTGCTTAGGAGAACGAGGGTGTTTTCATCTCCGGGAGAAAGGGTGCGGAGCTCGATTTGACCCGTTCTGATGTTTGTTGATTTGTCATAAACTCTAGTATTAATTGGGTGAAACGCTGTAGCTTTTGGGTCGTAAATTAACTATACTGGTTGTAATCGAAACCAAACTATTTTTTATGGGAAGAAAAGGACTGATTGAAATGGCTAACGAAAGCAATTCATCTTTTGTTGTGGGAAGCAAAAATTTTACCGCAGTGGCCATCAATACCGCATCCAAAGCTGGAGAGTGGATCCAAAGCAAGCTAGGGGACTTCAACAGCTTACATATGAAGTATTCCCCTCATGATCTAGTTACCGAAGTGGACAAGGGTGCGGAGACGATGATCCGCAATTTGATACAAACGCACTTTCCTCATCATTCCATACTGGGTGAGGAGGGAGTGGAGCCGGGACCGGAAGCTTCCAGCAAAGCGTTGGAGGAGGCCAGCGAGGCCGAGTATTTATGGATTGTAGATCCGCTGGACGGAACGACCAATTTTGTGCACGGATTCCCGTTTTTCAGCGTATCCATTGCGCTTGCTCATAAAGGGGAAGTCATTGTAGGTGTAGTGTACAACCCTATCCAGGACGAGCTTTTCGTTGCGGAAAAAGGAAAAGGCGCCTACCTGCACGGAAGACGCATGCGTGTATCTACAGAAATCAAGCTCTCCGAGTGCTTGGTAGCGACAGGCTTCCCGGCCGACAGAAATTATGCTTTGCCTATTAATATGCAAGGCGTACAGGCGTTGACGCCCAAAGTTCGCAACATTCGCGTAGCGGGCTCCGCTGCTCTGCATATGGCCTATGTGGCCGCGGGAAGGCTGAGCGGGTTCTGGGAGATCGGGCTGAATTCGTGGGATGTTGCTGCAGGCTCGCTGCTAATAACCGAATCGGGCGGTCGTGTAACCGATACTGCAGGCAATCCGTATACGTTGGGAGTTCGCCATGTTCTAGCCTCCAACGGCCATATTCATCCGGAGTTTCAACAGGAGCTCGCGCTTGCCCAAGCGACCGGCTTTGAGGCGAAGGAATAGTCATATTATGGGAAACAGTCTGGTGACGATGCTGCATTTGCAGTTTTGTTATCAGGCTGTTATTTTTTGTTGAAGGCGGATATACTATAAAAGTTGAAATTTAGGGTTGCAAATAATTTTGGATCATGCTATATTGGTCTTCCGGCCAAATGACGGCTGGCAAGCAAAGGGAAGCTTAAATAAAGAAATTTAAAAAAAGCTTGCATTGCTTGAGAGAATATGATATATTGAAATTCCTTGCTGCTGATTGGGCAACGAGGAAATGAACGAAATTGTCCTTTGAAAACTGAACAACGAGTGAGTGTTAAATAGAGAATGAAAATTCTCGCTAGCATTGAATTTTGAGCTTAAGACAAGCTCTGTTATACGGTCGCTTCGGTGACACTTTAATGGAGAGTTTGATCCTGGCTCAGGACGAACGCTGGCGGCGTGCCTAATACATGCAAGTCGAGCGGTCCCTTCGGGGATAGCGGCGGACGGGTGAGTAACACGTAGGCAACCTGCCTGCAAGACCGGGATAACTATCGGAAACGATAGCTAAGACCGGATAGCTGGTTTCCTCGCATGAGGGAATCATGAAACACGGGGCAACCTGTGGCTTGCAGATGGGCCTGCGGCGCATTAGCTAGTTGGTAGGGTAATGGCCTACCAAGGCGACGATGCGTAGCCGACCTGAGAGGGTGATCGGCCACACTGGGACTGAGACACGGCCCAGACTCCTACGGGAGGCAGCAGTAGGGAATCTTCCGCAATGGACGCAAGTCTGACGGAGCAACGCCGCGTGAGTGATGAAGGTTTTCGGATCGTAAAGCTCTGTTGCCAGGGAAGAACGCCATGGGGAGTAACTGCCCTGTGGGTGACGGTACCTGAGAAGAAAGCCCCGGCTAACTACGTGCCAGCAGCCGCGGTAATACGTAGGGGGCAAGCGTTGTCCGGAATTATTGGGCGTAAAGCGCGCGCAGGCGGTCATTTAAGTTTGGTGTTTAAGCCCGGGGCTCAACCCCGGATCGCACTGAAAACTGGATGACTTGAGTGCGGGAGAGGAAAGTGGAATTCCACGTGTAGCGGTGAAATGCGTAGAGATGTGGAGGAACACCAGTGGCGAAGGCGACTTTCTGGACCGTAACTGACGCTGAGGCGCGAAAGCGTGGGGAGCAAACAGGATTAGATACCCTGGTAGTCCACGCCGTAAACGATGAGTGCTAGGTGTTAGGGGTTTCGATACCCTTGGTGCCGAAGTAAACACAGTAAGCACTCCGCCTGGGGAGTACGCTCGCAAGAGTGAAACTCAAAGGAATTGACGGGGACCCGCACAAGCAGTGGAGTATGTGGTTTAATTCGAAGCAACGCGAAGAACCTTACCAGGTCTTGACATCTGGGTGAAACGTCTAGAGATAGGCGCCCTCTTCGGAGCACCCAAGACAGGTGGTGCATGGTTGTCGTCAGCTCGTGTCGTGAGATGTTGGGTTAAGTCCCGCAACGAGCGCAACCCTTGACTTTAGTTGCCAGCATTAAGTTGGGCACTCTAGAGTGACTGCCGGTGACAAACCGGAGGAAGGCGGGGATGACGTCAAATCATCATGCCCCTTATGACCTGGGCTACACACGTACTACAATGGCCGGTACAACGGGAAGCGAAGCCGCGAGGTGGAGCCAATCCTTAGAAGCCGGTCTCAGTTCGGATTGCAGGCTGCAACTCGCCTGCATGAAGTCGGAATTGCTAGTAATCGCGGATCAGCATGCCGCGGTGAATACGTTCCCGGGTCTTGTACACACCGCCCGTCACACCACGAGAGTTTACAACACCCGAAGTCGGTGGGGTAACCGCAAGGGGCCAGCCGCCGAAGGTGGGGTAGATGATTGGGGTGAAGTCGTAACAAGGTAGCCGTATCGGAAGGTGCGGCTGGATCACCTCCTTTCTATGGAGTCCATGATGACTGCAGGTCATCGGACATAAAGCAGTTTTAAACTGCAAACTAACACTCACTTCGTTGTTCAGTTTTGAGAGGACAACAAACTCTCAAACCATGTTGGAAGATTTTGATGCTTGCATCGAGGTTAACCGCATGATAAGATATTCTTCCTGTCATTGAGACAGGTTGAATGAACCAAGCTTGTTCCTTGAAAACTAGATAACGAAATAAATGCGTAGAGCAAACAAAGTGTATTAGCAAGGTTAAGCTAATAAGAGCACACGGAGGATGCCTAGGCACTAGGAGCCGAAGAAGGACGTGGCGAACGACGATATCGCCTCGGGGAGCCGTAAGCAGGCATTGATCCGGGGATGTCCGAATGGGGGAACCCAGCTGAGGTAATTCTCAGTTACTCACATCTGAATACATAGGGTGTGTAGAGGCATACGAGGGGAACTGAAACATCTAAGTACCCTCAGGAGAAGAAAACAAAAGTGATTCCGTCAGTAGCGGCGAGCGAAAGCGGAACAGCCCAAACCAGAGGGCTTGCCCTCTGGGGTTGTGGGACGTCAATGTGCGAAAAGTTGGTTAGGCGAAGCAGTCTGGAAAGGCTCACCATAGGGGGTAACAGTCCTGTAGCTAAAAACCAACGTATCGCTAGACGGATCCCGAGTACCGCGAGACACGTGAAACCTCGTGGGAAGCAGGCAGGACCATCTGCCAAGGCTAAATACTCCCTAGTGACCGATAGTGAAGCAGTACCGTGAGGGAAAGGTGAAAAGAACCGCGGGAGCGGAGTGAAATAGAACCTGAAACCGTGTGCTTACAAGAAGTCAGAGCCCGTTAACGGGTGATGGCGTGCCTTTTGTAGAATGAACCGGCGAGTTACGTTCCCGTGCAAGGTTAAGGTGAGAAGCCGAAGCCGCAGCGAAAGCGAGTCTGAATAGGGCGAATGAGTACGTGGGCGTAGACCCGAAACCGTGTGATCTACCCCTGTCCAGGGTGAAGGTGCGGTAACACGCACTGGAGGCCCGAACCCACGAATGTTGAAAAATTCGGGGATGAGGTGGGGGTAGCGGAGAAATTCCAATCGAACTCGGAGATAGCTGGTTCTCCCCGAAATAGCTTTAGGGCTAGCCTCGGGAGATGAGTAGTGGAGGTAAAGCACTGATTGGGTGCGGGGCCCGCCAAGGGTTACCAAGTCCAGTCAAACTCTGAATGCCACATACTTTATCCCGGGAGTCAGACAGTGAGTGCTAAGATCCATTGTCAAGAGGGAAACAGCCCAGACCATCAGCTAAGGTCCCCAAGTGTGTGTTAAGTGGGAAAGGATGTGGAGTTGCGCAGACAACCAGGATGTTGGCTTAGAAGCAGCCACCATTGAAAGAGTGCGTAATAGCTCACTGGTCGAGTGACTCTGCGCCGAAAATGTAACGGGGCTAAACACGCCACCGAAGCTATGGATGCAGAAATGCGTGGTAGGGGAGCGTTGTATGTAGGTTGAAGGTGTACCGTAAGGAGCGCTGGACAGCATACAAGTGAGAATGCCGGTATGAGTAACGAAAAGACAAGTGAGAATCTTGTCCGCCGAAAGCCTAAGGGTTCCTGAGGAAGGCTCGTCCGCTCAGGGTAAGTCGGGACCTAAGGCGAGGCCGAAAGGCGTAGTCGAAGGACAACAGGTTGATATTCCTGTACCACCGTGAACCGTTATGAGCAATGGGGTGACGCAGAAGGATAGTGACGCGGGCTGATGGATGCCCGTCCAAGCAGAGAGGCTGATGTGTAGGCAAATCCGCACATCGTAAGGCTGGTCTGTGATGGGGAGTGAAAATTACAGTAGCGAAGGTCATGAGTTCAAGCTGCCAAGAAAAGCCTCTAGCCAGGGAGAAGGTGCCCGTACCGCAAACCGACACAGGTAGGCGAGCAGAGCATGCTAAGGCGCGCGGAAGAACTCTCGTTAAGGAACTCGGCAAAATGACCCCGTAACTTCGGGAGAAGGGGTGCCTCGGTAGGGTGAATAGCCCGAGGGGGCCGCAGTGAAAAGGCCCAAGCGACTGTTTAGCAAAAACACAGGTCTGTGCGAAGCCGCAAGGCGAAGTATACGGGCTGACGCCTGCCCGGTGCTGGAAGGTTAAGGGGAGTGGTTAGGGGTAACCCGAAGCTATGAACCGAAGCCCCAGTAAACGGCGGCCGTAACTATAACGGTCCTAAGGTAGCGAAATTCCTTGTCAGGTAAATTCTGACCCGCACGAATGGCGTAACGACTTGGGCGCTGTCTCAACGAGAGATCCGGTGAAATTTTAATACCTGTGAAGATGCAGGTTACCCGCGACAAGACGGAAAGACCCCATGGAGCTTTACTGCAGCTTGATATTGGACTTTGGTACGATCTGTACAGGATAGGTGGGAGCCTGAGAAGCATGAGCGCCAGCTTGTGTGGAGGCGACGTTGGGATACCACCCTGATCGTATCGGAGTTCTAACCCGCGGCCGTGATCCGGTCGGGGAACAGTGTCAGGTGGGCAGTTTGACTGGGGCGGTCGCCTCCTAAAAAGTAACGGAGGCGCCCCAAGGTTCCCTCAGAATGGTTGGAAATCATTCGAAGAGTGCAAAGGCATAAGGGAGCTTGACTGCGAGACAAACAGGTCGAGCAGGGACGAAAGTCGGGCTTAGTGATCCGGTGGTACCGAATGGAAGGGCCATCGCTCAACGGATAAAAGCTACCCTGGGGATAACAGGCTTATCTCCCCCAAGAGTCCACATCGACGGGGAGGTTTGGCACCTCGATGTCGGCTCATCGCATCCTGGGGCTGAAGTAGGTCCCAAGGGTTGGGCTGTTCGCCCATTAAAGCGGTACGCGAGCTGGGTTCAGAACGTCGTGAGACAGTTCGGTCCCTATCTGTCGTGGGCGTAGGAAATTTGAGAGGAGCTGTCCTTAGTACGAGAGGACCGGGATGGACGTACCGCTGGTGTACCAGTTGTTCCGCCAGGAGCACGGCTGGATAGCTACGTACGGACGGGATAAGCGCTGAAAGCATCTAAGCGTGAAGCCCCCCTCAAGATGAGATTTCCCAGTATGTAAGACCCCTTGAAGACGACGAGGTAGATAGGTTCGGGGTGGAAGCACGGCAACGTGTGGAGCTGACGAATACTAATCGGTCGAGGGCTTATCCATTCATCTGCCATACGAAGTATGGTCAGAAGTGCAATACACTTGCTCATTACACGCATCGTTTCGTATCTAGTTTTCAGGGCGCAAGACGACCTGAATGAAATACCTTATGTTTCTTGGCAGAAACATACCGTTTGGTGATGATGGCGGAAGGGAACCACGCGTACCCATACCGAACACGACCGTTAAGCCTTCCAGCGTCGATGGTACTTGGACCGAAGGGTCCTGGGAGAGTAGAACGTCGCCAAGCGGTAATCAGTTTTAACATCAGTGAATTGTAACGTTCCCTGATAGCTCAGTTGGTAGAGCACTCGACTGTTAATCGAGTTGTCACAGGTTCGAGTCCTGTTCGGGGAGCCACATCTCCAACTTAACAGTCAAGGAATGATAATTCCTTTTTCATTTGATTCACAATGGAGAGGTGTCCGAGTTGGCCGAAGGAGCACGATTGGAAATCGTGTAGGCGTCACAAGCGTCTCGAGGGTTCGAATCCCTCTCTCTCCGCCATTAATTTATGCAAGGCCCGTTGGTCAAGGGGTTAAGACACCTCCCTTTCACGGAGGTAACAGGGGTTCGAATCCCCTACGGGTCACCACTATTCCTATACATATGGAGGCTTAGCTCAGCTGGGAGAGCATCTGCCTTACAAGCAGAGGGTCGGCGGTTCGATCCCGTCAGCCTCCACCATATAATAAAACGACGCGGGGTGGAGCAGCCCGGTAGCTCGTCGGGCTCATAACCCGAAGGCCGCAGGTTCAAATCCTGCCCCCGCAACCAATTTTCTTTTAGTGTGGAGCCGTGGTGTAGAGGCCTAACATGCCTGCCTGTCACGCAGGAGACCGCGGGTTCGAATCCCGTCGGCTCCGCCATTTTGCTTCAAGGTGTATCTGATTTAGAGTGAATCGAAGAGTGTAACATCGGCAGCTTTACTTATCATGCCGCCGTAGCTCAATCGGTAGAGCAACTGAATCGTAATCAGTAGGTTGGGGGTTCAAGTCCTCTCGACGGCACCAGGTTTTGATATTTTCATATGGCGGTCGTGGCGAAGGGGTTAACGCACTGGTCTGTGGCTCCAGCATTCGTGGGTTCAAGTCCCATCGATCGCCCCATCTTTTTTATTGGGGATTAGCCAAGCGGTAAGGCAACGGACTTTGACTCCGTCATGCCTAGGTTCGAATCCTAGATCCCCAGCCATGTAAGAGCCATTAGCTCAGTTGGTAGAGCACCTGACTTTTAATCAGGGTGTCGTAGGTTCGAGTCCTACATGGCTCACCATGTTTTCTTAAAGCGCGCGTATGGCGGAATTGGCAGACGCACTAGACTTAGGATCTAGCGGGCGACCGTGGGGGTTCAAGTCCCTCTACGCGCATGTTTTATGCGGAAGTGGCTCAGCGGTAGAGCATCGCCTTGCCAAGGCGAGGGTCGCGGGTTCGATTCCCGTCTTCCGCTCCATTATCTATAAAAAAGTTCTTGCTTTTATAGGTATTTTTTTGTATAATAGTTCTTGTTCTTTCTGAAATGTGCGGAAGTGGCTCAGCGGTAGAGCATCGCCTTGCCAAGGCGAGGGTCGCGGGTTCGATTCCCGTCTTCCGCTCCAGAAAGCCGGTATGGCGGAATTGGCAGACGCGCGCGACTCAAAATCGTGAGGGAAACCGTGGGGGTTCAAGTCCCTCTACCGGCACCATATCTTCGGGACGTAGCTCAGCTTGGTAGAGCACCTGGTTTGGGACCAGGGGGTCGCATGTTCAAATCGTGTCGTCCCGACCATGTTATTTTATAGTAGTGAGCGGGTGTAGTTCAATGGTAGAACTCCAGCCTTCCAAGCTGGTAGCGTGGGTTCGATTCCCATCACCCGCTCCATATTTATGTCTCAGTAGCTCAGCTGGATAGAGCACTCGCCTTCTAAGCGAGTTGTCGGGGGTTCGAGTCCCTCCTGGGACGCTTTTACGTAGAACAGATCACCACCTTCGTATGAGGGTGGTTTTTTTGTTGTCCCGTTTGTGTAATAGCCATCGTGCCGCAATAAGCAGGCTAGTACTAAGCCCTCGGAGATAAAATCCATAGGAGGGCTTTAATAGAATGAGGATGGTAGTTAAAGCGACTTCCCGCGCTTCCATTCGAGCTGGGTTCGAATATCTCGTATTTCTAAAATGACAGAGTCGTACTTCTCGCTAAACTTGGTTAAAACCTCATAATGATACCTTGATTGTTCCTCCAATTCTGCTCGGAGCTTATCCATTTCCTTGCGGTGAAGCTCTTCGCGATGCGTATAAGTACGCAATGTCCAATAGAACAAAGCTACAAACAGGACGGCGAAAGGACCATAAAAAGCAAAATAATCCATTGTTGTTGTAGGTAACATAACTATGATCAACTCCTTGTCATTTATGAGATGAAATCACATTCCTCGGCAGCTCAGCGTTTTTCTTCTAGCTACGAAACTGACCCTCAGCCACCTGCTTCAGTAACAACTCCAACACCATCAGCCGCCACAATAGCCGCAACAGTACCTACAGCCGCCTCAAAAGCATCGTTAGTAGTCATCAACATCGATAACATCAAACACATCGCGTCACCTCCTCATAATGCACTTCTGACAGACAAAGTCCGACAGGCTACAAAATTAAGGAAAGATGCTGAAACTTAGGCAATATTGTATGAGTGGACGAAGAGCAATCTCCCCAGCCTTGGTATGGAGCTTGTCTGTTTATGGTTCTGCTCTTTCATAACGTATAGGCTTGAGGAGATACGAAAGTAAAGGAGTTATTCTATTCTTTTTTTTCGTATGGTACATGAGAGGAAGGAATCGCTCATCAGCCCTCCGGTATCCCGCAAATAATACGTTATAACCGGCCCTGGTGCGGTATCCTTTGCATATTGTAGGGCTCGTGCTGCATTGCGGCTTTTGGCCTGTTCGTCGAGGAATATCATTTCTTTGCGGGAGAGCTTGCGCCGTTTGGGAGCCGCATGGCGGTAGCCGTCGGAGCCGATTTCTTCGGCAATTTTAAGCGAAGTCTCTCTTCGCTGCCTCATATCGTATTGCCATGCACTCAAAAACGGCTGATCGTTATGAGCGATTTTATATGGATTGGGGTCCTTCAGCTCTTCCTGTAATAAATAATCGGCCAAACGCTCCAGTTGGGAGGAGGCGGGCAGCTTACCGGCGGAATGCAGGTAGGTTTCGATGAGTGAGAATATGACCTTTATACGTAAAGTACGGTTAGCGATATTACGCCGGATGATTCCGGTTATTTTATGATCCAGCTCGTCATGCTCATTATGATCCAATAGGCTCACCTTCCTTTTGCCCTTCAGTATCCGTTTCAACGTCGTGCCATTGCTTAAACACAGCGGCTATTTTTCTCGTGGCGGTAGCGACGGCATCTTGAACGGCCTGCTTCGTAATGCCCATTCGGATACCGGCTGTATCCAGCGTGACGTCGTGAATATACACCCAATGAATCGATTCAGCCTGCCTGGTGGTAAGAGAAGCCGATTCCATAGCGATCGTCAAATCCGTTAAAATATCGACACCTGCATAATCCCCGGCGTAATAGGTGCGGGATCGAATATGATGGCCGTCCCGAAGAAGGCGGGCAATCCCTTTGGCATCAAGGCAATAGGCGTTAGGTGTAAATCGGCGTCGTTTGCTGCTTATATCCAGTTTCATTTTTCTCATATAAATTAGCACCTCCAAGTTAAATTAAGAGTTAATAACCATTGAGGTTGTCAGCGGACCAAAGCTCCTTTGTCGGATGGGAGTGGCGGGCACCATAAGGCTGCTGCGGCAAAGAAACAACCCCTTTCACATGGTTTGGCAGACGAAAAGTATTTTCTTAGTTGTCGGTGAGGAGCACAAAATAAGAACAAATGTTCGTATCCGTTCGCGTATAATTCTAATCTCTTCCAGCTATGATTGCAAGAAGGAAATCTTCGAATCTACGTTCAAAAATGACGGAAGAATAGCCGTTTGTCTTTACTCAAACTTTGTCATTCTTTAGTTTTCTTAGGATATCTCCGAATTTGGAAAATTTTTCTGAAGACCTTTAAGAAGATTTATTTGCCTAGCAGCATAATCTTTATCCTTGATAGAGGTGCCTATAATGTTCGTATGTATGTTCGTATTGCTAGTTAAAAGGGATCAGGTTGGAACGCACCCGAACTAATTGTTAACCATATATCATATAATTAAGTTGACAATTAGAATAAGATGTTCAAAAATAGTAGAGTCACTGTCCACGCTTGGAAATGAGACAGACCGAATACGAACACCAACGGGAGGGTAATATGATGCTGAAAATACCAACACTAACCAATTGGAATAAGCTGGCGGAAAAAGCGCTTCGAGGTGATGGGCTGACGGAGGAAGAAAGCTTGTCGGTGCTGAAGGCCGGCGATGAAGAGCTTTTGCCTATTTTGCATGCCGCATATAAGGTAAGAAGTTATTATTACGGCAATAAGGTCAAGCTAAACCTAATTGTCAACGCCAAAAGCGGGCTCTGTCCCGAAGACTGCGGCTATTGCTCGCAATCCATCATATCCAATGCGCCGATAGACAAATATCCGCTGCTTGACCAAAAGACGCTCGTAGACGGGGCACGCAGGGCGATGGAGCTGAAGGTGGGTACTTACTGTATAGTGGCCAGCGGAAGAGGGCCAACGGGCAAAGAACTCGATCAGGTTATCGAAGCGGTGAAGGAAATTAAGGCGACGATGCCTATGAAAATTTGCGCATGCCTGGGGATTTTAACAGAGGAGCAGGCAGTACGGCTCAAGGAGGCGGGGGTCGACCGCTACAATCACAATCTGAATACAAGCAAGCAGCATTTCCCGGCTATTACGACGACACATACATATGAAGATAGAGTAGATACAGTGAACCGGGCCAAAGCGTCCGGCATGTCGCCCTGCTCCGGCTGTATTATAGGAATGGGGGAGACGGACGAGGAGATCGTTCAAACGGCCTTTGCGCTTCGCGGGCTGGATGCCGATTCGATTCCGGTCAACTTCCTCAACCCAATTCCGGGCACTCCGCTGGAAAACAGAAGGGAGCTGAATCCGCGCAAATGCTTGAAGGTGCTGGCGTTAATGAGGTTCGTCAATCCAGCCAAAGAAATTCGTGTGGCGGGGGGCCGCGAGCTCAATCTTCGATCTTTGCAGCCGTTGGCGTTATATGCGGCCAATTCGGTGTTTGTAGGAGATTATTTGACAACGGCAGGTCAGGAGGCGGCGGAAGATCACCGGATGATCGAGGATTTGGGCTTCGAGATCGAGCTTTGCGCGTTATAGACATGCAGGCTGCGACTCGTTGAAAACCTGACAGAATAGGGACAATTTTCAGTATTTGTTGTGAATTTTTCAGGCCTGCTCTGGCACATTGGGGGTACTTCCCTTATAATATAAGGGTGGACAACCTCAGGTGCTGGGGTTGTGTTGTTATATAAAACACTTAAATGAGGTGTAGAGATGAGTTTGTTTGATTTGACCGGTAAAGTAGCTATCGTTACGGGCGGTGCCGTAGGTCTTGGTGGCGGAATCTCTTTGGGTTTGGCGCAAGCAGGTGCTGATATCGTGGTAGTAACGAGCAATGACCGCAACAGAGAGACACAGGAAAAAATCGAAGCCCTGGGACGTAAAGTCCATACGGTCGTCGCGAATTTGTCTGATGAAAACGAATTGCCGCGCGTAGTTAACGAAGCGTTGTCCGCGTTTGGCAAAATCGATATTTTGGTAAACAATGCTGGGATTATCCGCCGCACTCCGGCTGCAGAGCACGCTGCTCAAGACTGGCATGACGTTATTAACCTGAACTTGAACGCGGTGTTCTTCTTAAGCCAATTGGTGGGCCGCGAAATGATCAAGCAAGGCTCCGGCAAAATTATCAACATCGCGTCGATGCTGAGCTTCCAAGGCGGGATCAACGTTCCTGGATACACGGCTTCCAAGCACGCGATTGCCGGTCTTACCAAAGCTCTGTCCAACGAATGGGCAAGCAAAGGCATTCAAGTTAACGCGATCGCTCCGGGCTACATGGCTACGGACAACACGTCGGCATTGCGCGCGGACCAAGAGCGCAACGCGCAAATTACGGTTCGTATTCCTGCAGGACGTTGGGGCACTCCGGAAGATTTGCAAGGTCCTTCCGTATTCCTCGCTTCTTCAGCTTCGGACTACATGAACGGTCACGTGCTGTGCGTTGACGGCGGATGGATGAACCGATAATGGCGGCTAACGGATCTACTCAAATGTTTCAGCCCGAAATCATTACGTTCGGAGAAACGATGGCGTTAATGATGCCAGCCGGTACGAAGGGAATCGAATATTCCTCGCAATTTCAAGGACTGTTCGGCGGAGCGGAGAGCAACGTGGCGATCGGTGTAGCTCGTCTCGGCCATCGTGTAGGCTGGTTCAGCCGGTTGGGGAAAGACCCGTTTGGACGGATGATTCTGAAAAAAATCCGCGGCGAAGGGGTCGACGTATCCCGCGTTGAGCTGACTACAGAGGCTCCTACGGGCCTCATGCTTCGCGAAGTTGTATCGGGTAAGACGTCGGTATACTACTACCGCAAAAACTCCGCAGCAAGCACGCTGAAGCCTGAGCATCTTGATGAAGAATATATTAAGCAGGCTAAATATTTGCATGTTACCGGCATTACGCCGGCGCTCAGCGAGTCCTGCCGTGCGGCAGCCAAGGAAGCCATGCGCCTTGCGCGCAAAAACGGGGTGAAGGTATGCTTCGACCCGAATTTGCGATTGAAGCTGTGGTCCATCGAGGAAGCGCGCGAAGTGCTGCTAGACATGGCGAAGGAAGCGGATTACTTCCTTCCTGGACTGGACGAGCTGAAGCTGCTGTACCAAACGGAGAGCTTCGACGAAATCGTTCAACGCTTGAGCGAGCTTAACGCGGTCAGCATCGTCAAAGGCGGAGACGACGAGACATATGTCGTCGAGCAGGGCCAAGTAAGCGCAGTGCCGTACTTCAAGGCCGAGCAGGTCGTGGATACGGTGGGCGCAGGAGACGGCTTCTGCGCCGGCTTCATCGTAGGGCTGCTGAAAGGCTACAGCCATACGGAAGCGGTGCGTCTCGGCAATCTGATCGGCTGCATGGTCGTGCAAATGGAAGGCGATTGGGAAGGCATCCCTGCCTGGGAACAGGTAGAAGCGGTCCTTAACAACGTAAAACACGTAGAGCGTTAATATAAACAGGGAGCCGACAGCTCTCAGGTGAATCAATAGGAGTCTGCCGCCGGCGGAGAAATCGCAAGCCGGTGGTACAATCCCTAGATGCAGATGCGGAAGGAATGGAGACAACCATATGAAAAAGTTGAAGCTGCTGCAGCAAATCAGTAACGAAGGCGTCGTAGCGGTACTCCGCGGCGAGACGCCGGAGGAAGTCGTCGAGATGGCCGAGCAGGCCATCGAGGGAGGCATCAAGGTCATCGAGGTGACGATGACCGTGCCTTTCGCTTTGCAAGCGATCGAGACGCTTGCGAAGAAATATTCCAGCTCGACGCAGGATCCATCCAAATACGCCATTATCGGCGTAGGCACGGTATTGGATCCGGAGACAGCGCGAGCTGCGATCCTGAGCGGGTCCGAGTTCGTCGTAGGACCCGCATTGAACCCGGCTACGGTAACGCTGTGCAACCGGTACCGTGTGCCTGTAATGCCCGGGGTCATGACGATCCAGGAGATCCAGCATGCGCTGGAGCTCGGAGTGGATATCGTCAAGCTGTTCCCGGGCAACCTGTACTCGCCTGCGACGATCAAGGCGATCAAAGGTCCTTTGCCGCAGGCGAACATTATGCCGACCGGCGGCGTATCTTTGAGCAACCTGGCGGAGTGGATCAAGGCGGGCGCGGTTGCGGTAGGCATCGGCTCCGATTTGACGACCGAAGCCGTCAAAGAGCGCAATTACAGCCTGGTAGCGAAAAAAGCCGCGCAATATATCGAAGCTTATCGCGCTGCCAAGCAATAAGCGAAGCTTTGAAGAACAAGACACAAAGGTCACTGTTCCCGAAAGGGGTCGGCGGCCTTTTTTTCATGCCATATGACTACGATATTCTTAGCGTTAGCAATCAGGCTTCCTTTAGCAGGAAGTCACCCATTCGGGCCATTGACCATATACTGCATAGACTACAACCTATGGAGTGAATATGAGAAATGAAAATGACGCTGGAATTAGCTAAATTTTTGCTTCAAACTGCCGAACGCAAGGCCAGGGAGCTTGGTCTTGCCAGTGATATCGCTATCGTGGATGATGGAGGAAACCTGGTCGCTTTCTACCGCATGGACAATGCCCGAATAGCTGGTATCGGTATTTCCCAGGACAAAGCGTGGACGAGTGTCGCCATGAGAATGCCGACGGCTAACCTCGCGCAAAATGCGCAGGCAGGAGGGCCATCCTTCGGTATTAATACGACTAATCATGGCAGAGTCGTTATTTTGGGGGGAGGCATCCCTCTGATGAGAGGCGGCGTGCTGGTTGGAGGAATTGGGGTAAGCGGCGGAACAAGCGCTCAAGATATCGAGGTGGCTGCTGCAGCCGTTCAAGCATTCGAGAGCATGCGCTGGACCGAGCACCAGCAGGGGGCTTCCGTTCGAATCGGTTCCGTTAATTCCCTGTGCTAGCAGACCGCACTTCGGAGGGAGCATTACCTGAAAGAAGGAGTACATTCAACCATATGAAAAAATGCGAAGCTGCTCATCCGGGCAGCTTTTTTCTTTATTAAAAGGGGAAAAATCACCAAAAAGGATTGGCTAATTTCACATGGTAAACTATACTTTTATTACAAATAAATAGAAGAGCGGAGGGGCGTATATGAACATCAATTGCTTGGACTACCTGGATCCGGAAAAGGAACGCAGTCCGAGTTCATTTCCAATAAACAGAACATTCCTCATATCTCTACAGGAAGCTTATTCAGAAAAGCAGATCAGGACGGCACGGAGCTAGGTTTAGTGGCCCGACAGTATACTGCCAAAGGGGAGTTGGTGCCCGACGAGATAACCATAGGCATCGCATTGGAGCGATTGGATCAGGATGATTGCAGCCAGGGCTTTTTGCTGGACGGGTTTCCGCGCAATTTGGCGCAAGCCGAGGCTCTGAATCAATATGCTGCGGCTCGAAATAAAATGATAGACCATGTCATCTATATTGAAACGGATGAAGCTCTTTTGCTGGAACGATTGACGGGAAGAAGAGTTTGTCCGGCTTGCGGTAAAACATTTCATCTGATGAACCATCCGCCGCAAATAGATGGTCAATGCGACTACTGCAGCGCCAAGCTGATTCAGCGTGCGGATGATTCGGAAGAGACTGTAAAAGAGAGATTGAAGGTGAATCGGAGGCTTACGGACCGGCTTGTTGAATATTATGACAGTAAATCCGTTCTTCGCACGGTTTCAGGCTCCAAGGAGATCCATGAACTGTCGGAAGACATTGCGGAGCTGCTGCAGAGGGACTAGAACGAGCAGGACAGCCATACTTCTTAAGGCGAGGTGAAAGTATGTCGGATTGGAAGCATGCATTAACTATCGTATGCGAGCGTTATGCACAATCGAAATCACGAATCGAATGGATCCTGGTAGGCTCCGTCGGGTCCGTCCTGCAAGGCTGCAATATGACGCCGGGAGACCTGGATATTTATACAAGGCATCGGGAAGGGATAAAGGAGTTCGCGGAGCTGTTGCAGCCCTATGCGCTTGAAACGAAAAGCGTGGAGCCGCACGGAGACCGTTGGCTGTCGTCGGCGGTGGAGCCCACCTTCACCCAAACGTTCGATTCCGGCTTCTCCTGGACAAAGGGACGATGGAACATCGACGGATTCCAGGTCGAAGCAGTACATATTTCCAATTCGGCCGGGATTCCTGATTCGCTCCAGGGCGACGGGATATGGGAAGGCGGGCAATTCATATGGAGCCTTTACAAAAACGTGAATGCAGGACCCTGCACGGTTGCTGTGGTTCCTCTGGAAATCCAGCTGGAATCCAATCTAAGAAGGAAAAGGACGGATCGTATCCACTCGATTATGGAGGCTTTGGGCCAATCAGGCTACAGCCAGGAGCTGATCGAAAAGGCGCTGTCAAAAGATCATTTGCAATGGTTTTACTCGGAGATTGACGGTTTCAAGCAATGATAGCAGCATAAAATCAAGATGAGACTCCTGTTCCTTCCTGCAACTTCCTTGCCTGAGGTTTCGTCGATAGAAAGTGAAATGGAATCTGCCATTCACTGTTGTCAGGAGGGGGTTCAATGAAAAGAGCGGCAGGTCTTACGCTCACCATGATCTTATTATTCGGGTTGTACGCCTTCTTCGTGCCGTCTGCGTGGGCTTTATCATGTGCTCCGCCAAGAAAGCCGATAGAGGAGCTGGGGTACTCCGACATGGTATTCAAGGGCAGGCTGGTCTCCGAAGCTAAAGATAGGCTGACTTTCGCCGTAAGCAAAGTATGGAAAGGCGAGGTCAGCGAAACGACCATGTTATATCAAAATTATTGGACTGAGTTTACCAAGGGTGAGGAGTATATTGTTTTTGCCGGTACGAGTGAAGGCAGGATGCAGCCGAAGCTGTGCGGAAATACAGGATTGGCCGCCGGATTCGACGAGCAGGCACTAGGCGAGAGTATAACTTTGGCGCCTCGAAGGAGCTACTGGCAGCAGGCGCTTGTAGCGATAGTGTCCGGTGCATTAGTGGTTTCCGGTGCAGGTATCTACGCGATCAAACGTAGAATCGGGAAGTAAGTCGGACATCGGTCCGGCTTTTTTGTATGGGGAAGTACGAGCTTAACTAGCAAAAAAACACCTTCCTGGTGTCCAGGTTCCATCGCGTCGACTTGGACCGAAGCATCCATTTAGGAGCAGGTACTAGATGAAAATAAGCCTTTTCACATAATGCTCGGTGAGTTACTATAAATGTAAATAATAACCAACCCGTCGTAGTGAACTTACCATCTGTATACTAGTCGCTCGTAACCAAAAGAGGAGGGCTCCCCATGCCAAAATATCAAAGACGTAATACCCCCGCTTTTACAGCAGCTTCTTATTTTGCTCTTGCCGCTGGAATCTTGTTGTACTGCATCGGTATTTACAATGCTGACTGGGAACTGAATGTGAAAGGCTACTATCTGCTGTGCATGTTCCTGATCCTCATCACAAGTATTGTGACCCAAAAAGTAATTAGGGACAACGCGGAGGACCGGGAGCTTAAAAATGAAAATCCGAAGCATCGTTACCGCAACACTCCGGCTTTTACAGGGCTGGCGCTAGCAGGATTGATCATCGGCTTCGGCATGTTTTTCATCGGTCTATTCAACGCGCCGTTCGAGCTAAATGTAAAAGGCTACTACATCGCCGTTATGCTGCTGATCTCCTACAGCTCCATCGGGGTGCAAAAAGTGACCAGGGATAACGCTGAAGACAAGGAGATTATGGAGAACCAGAACCAGAACCTCAACGGTTAAAAAAAGGCGCCTGCCGCGAATCGATTCCGGTTCAACGGCAGGCATTTTTATCGCCAAATAGAATTTTGCATCCCCATGACCTCGGAATTTTATAAATTCTATTGTGGTAAAAAAAATCTCACCAGAACCGCAAAGTTCTGATGGGATGTGTTAGTGCTGTAATTTGAAGAATTACTCCGTAGCTACCGATTGATCGGCTTGCAGGTTAACTGGAGCGATACGTACGAAGCTGGTTTCGAGATTAGCAAGCAAGTGCGCCACTTTATCCGCAGCTTCGGTTTGACCGGAAGCCGCCAATTCTTGATGGTAAGCGCCGAGCAGCTCGTTTAAGTCTTTCAGGCTTTGCGGGCCGATTTTCTCGATTTTCACTTTCGCGCCTTTAGCGATACGGCGTTCGATAGCTGCTTCGTCCATACCCATCTCAGGGTTCAGACGCTGGTAGATAACGCCGCCTGTCATACCTGCGCAAATCCATGGACCTGGATCGCCGAGAACTACAGCGCGACCGTTGGTCATGTATTCGAACGCGAAGCCTTTCAGGTTAGCGCGGCTAGCCAGACCGCCGAGGTGATCCTCCAACGGAGAAGTGATCTCTCCGCCGAATACTACGTCTGCGCCGGAGAAACGGATGCAGGCACGAGTATCTGCGTTGCCTTGGATCAGGAACAAGCCTTTTTGCGCGCCGTAGCCGAACGATTTACCAACGGAACCGTTGATAAATTGGCCGTGGGAGCCTTGAGATTTCAGGATTGCAACTTTACCGCCGAATGCCATTTTACCTACACCGTCTTCGGCACCGCCGTGTACGGTGATGTCAACGCCGCGTGCGTTGAATGCACCCAGACCGTTACCCGGTACGGAACCGTCGGTCAATGTAAGCGATACTGGAGGCAGCTCGTCGTAGCTTCCGTCGAAACGGTCTCTTACGCGATGGCTGGCATAACGGCTTCCCAGAATACGGGATTCCGCATCCACTTTGGACCATCTGCGGTTGATCGGAGCGTCGAACGACAAGGAATCCGGGAAGAACTCCTGACCTTCGGCACCTGCAGCGATACGGATATCGGAGGATACCGTAGCGGCTGCTTCCAGCTGAGCTTCGTGAGCGGCAGCGAAGGAAAGCGGAGCCGGACGCAAAATGTCGGACAAGTCGATTTTATCCAGGCAGCTTACCTGCTGCAGCAGGTCGGAACGGCCGACAAGCTCTTGTGCGCTGGAGAAGCCAAGCTGAGCGACGATTTCGCGAATTTCTTGACCCATGCCGCCGTACAGGCGAACAAGGGAATCAACAGCCAAATCGAATACACGAGGTACGAAACGGCGAAGACCTTTTTCTTCGGCTTCTTCCATCGAGTCGATTTGCGTTGCGATACCGACGTGGCAAGTATCCAGGTGGCAACCACGGCATGTAGTACAGCCGATAGCCTGCATGGAAATACTTCCGAAGCCGCAGCGGTTAGCGCCGAGCATCATCATTTTGACTACGTCTGCACCGGACTTCAAGCCGCCGTCGGACCAAAGCTCGACTTTATGGCGAAGGCCTGCTTCAATCAGAGCTACGTGAGCCAGCTTGGTACCGATCTCGGTAGGCAAACCAACGTGAGTTAGGGAGTGAATACGCGCAGCACCCGTACCGCCGTCGAAGCCGGACAATGTAATAACATCCGCACCCGCTTTGGCAACACCGACTGCAATCGTACCGATACCCGGAACGACAGGAACTTTAACATTGATCTTCGCTTTGCGTCCGCTTGCTTCTTTCAGCTCGGAGATGATTTGCGCCAAGTCCTCGATAGAGTAAATATCGTGGTTGTTGGATGGCGAGATCAGGTCGGAACCGATCGTTGCGTTACGGGCAGCCGCGATTTTGGCTGTAACCTTGGAGCCTGGCAAGTGACCGCCTTCGCCTGGTTTAGCCCCTTGACCGATCTTGATTTCAAGGAAAGCAACGGCGTTAGCCAGCTCTACGTTAATACCGAAACGTCCGGACGCTACTTGCGCGCCGCGAGTTCTTTTGTAACGGCCGAGCATATCTTTGATCTCTCCGCCTTCACCGTTCATGGTAACCATGTTCAGACGCTCACCGGCTTCCGCATAAGCGCGGAACGCGGTTTCGTTCTGGGAACCGAACGACATGGAGGAGATCAGCATTGGCAAATCGTGACCGCCGATACCGATATCGACTTGGGACGGATCGAGAGGCTTGCGGCCTTCCTTCTGCGCCAATTCGTAGTTGAAGTCGGCAACGTGACGGATCGAAATCGGATTGCGCTTCTCTTCTTCGCGCAGCTTGTCGCGGTAATCGCTGTAAGGAGCGGTTCCTGCGGCAGCCTCGCCCAAAGCTTTCCACATCCGTTGGAAGAAGTGGAAGTTGCGCGCCGCTTTGGCTTTCGGATTGGCAAAGTCCGCATAACGGGCTTCGGCATCCTTTTCCAGCTCGGCAAATCCCGTACCGGCATTGTCACTGCCAAGGTAGTTAACGATATCGAGAACATCGGATACTTCCGGCTTCAAGCCGATCGACGAGAAGAAGCGGGTGTAGCCGCGCAGCTCGTGAGTACCGATAGTGGAAATAACTTTTTCCAAGCCTTTGGACAAGGCTGCATATACTTTGCGTGCTGCAGGAGCGCCGTTTTTGTCGGCAGCCGTAGCAAACAGCAGGTATGGAGATACGATATCGACGCCAAGTCCGCATGCAACGGCAATATCATGCAGGTTGCGGATCGCAGCGGTACGAAGCACGACGGTCGTTTGACGGCGCAGGTTGTCGCCGACGGACAGCTTCTCTGCACGCAGAGCGATGTCGACTTTGGATACCGCCAAATGCGGATCCATGAACAAGCGCTCTTCCTGATTGACTGCGGCATCGTCAAGAATAAGCAATACGGTGCCGTTCTTCACAGCGGCAACGGCATCGGAAGCCAATTGCTCGAGCGCGTCCTTCAAGGAAGTGCCGCGTGCGAACGTAAGCGACAATGTCGTTACGGCATTAGCGCCTTGAGCCGAGAACAAAGCACGCAGCTGCTCGAAGCTAGGTTGACCCAGCTCAGCCAGGGAGTCTATCCCGTTGCTGCCTTCAAGCACAAGCGGAGTCAGCAATTCAACGCGCAAACGTTGATCCGGCTGGCCGTAAACGACAGGACGAGGACCTACGACAACGCGAGTGGAGAAGTGCTCCATTTCACGGTCACGGTCGATCGCAGGGTTCGTTACGACAGCTACGCTTTCTTTGATGAAGTCAGGAATGTTTTGACGTTCCCAGTTAATACATGCATGCGGTCCGTCATGACCGAGGGAGCGAATCGGCTCAGCGCCTGTTTCCGACATCGTTTCGATCATTTGGATGCCTTCGCGGTCCCATCCGAATGCACTGTACAGAGCATCCGTAGCGGTAATGTCTTCTTGAGCTGCCGCTTCCACTGCAGGGAATTCATCCTTCAAGTGCTTGCGCAATCCTTGGAAGTTAACGCGTTTGCTTGCGCGATCATACACCAGGTTCTGAACTCCGGAGTATGGAATTACTTGCACATGCTCGCCAGGAGTCAAGATAACGCCGATTTTCTCGCCTGGGGCGATAGGTTTCGGATCAGCTACCATTTCATCTACGGTAATTACGCCTTGCTCGGAGGAGAAGTACAGCGAAGTTTCGCTTTCTACCATCCAAACCGGACGAAGACCAAGAGCATCGACGCTGAAAATACATTCGTTGCCGTAACGGGATACGATCCCTGCTGGACCTTGAGCGTAATGGCCCCAAATTTGACGATAGTATACATACAAGTCCTGCAATTCTGGACGGAACTGTTTCATTTCATTAATAATAGGAGGGAACACGACTTCCATCGCTTCAAATAAGCTGATGCCGAATCGGTGAATGAAGGTTTCGATTGTGCGGTTCATGTCCTGGGAGTCGCTTCCGCTCTCAACGAGCTGAACGCCGACCATGTCCGCTTCGAGACGCATTTTTTTGACGGTGTTGATTTCGCCGTTGTGGCCTAGCAAAGAGAAAGGCTGCACACGGAAAAAGCTGGACTGAGTGTTAGTGGAGTAACGGTTGTGACCGATAGTAACTTGTGCCGCAAAGAGAGGATCGCGTGTATCGTTGTAGTACTTAGGAAGAATGCTGGCTGCGCCCATCACTTTGTAAGCGGCGGTGACATTGCTCAATGTGGCGACGTGAACGGTGTATCGGCTTTCGATAGCAACATGCAGCTCGAAGAGGTGGTCTGCAACTACAGCTTCCTGTTTGTCGCAGATAGCGGCGATTTGCCAGAAGGTTGGCTCGTCATTGCGTCCGTTCTCTCCCAAGACGCTGCTGTCAACCTGATTTTCTTGTTCCAATATAATAGAAACTTCGAATTGCGCGAACATCTCGCGGATGCCTTTTTGCATATCGGCTACGGAAATGTCCAGCTTGCGAGGAACAAAGATGTGAGCTACGGAAAAACGCGGATCGTAAGCGAGTTTGCCGTCAAGGCCTGCTTCGGAAAGCTTTTTCTCCCAAAGCGCTCTCGGAATGTCGGTCAAAATACCGCAGCCGTCGCCTTCGCCGTTAATAAATCCCGAACGATGTTCCATTTTGACAAGGGCATCAATCGTTTTCTGAATATTATCGCGGGATGGGAATCCGTCCTTCTCCACGATACAAATGATACCGCAGCTATCGTGCTCGGTACCTAACAAATTCTGAAAACGGCCTTCATTACGCATTACTTCATTCATTCTTGTGGTCAGCAGGCTGACCGTCACCTCCCATTAAGAGTATGCGGGTACTAAATCGTCATCGAGCAAGGTTTGTTCATGTTCCGATATGGCAAGGAAGGGGACCCAGTTATCTCTTCCTGTGAAATGAATAATTATTCATTTTCTCTGCATAATCAGAAATCGCTGTCTTTTGGCGTTAGCTCTGCGGACCATTTTTACTAGAATCCTTCCCTAAAAAAACGGCTGCCGCGTTCGTGAATTAGGCGCAAAACAAAACGAATTACATGGTGAAAACCTTATAAATAAGCCGATTTTAATGAAAAATAAAGTATTAATAGAATATCACGAAATTGATGGATGCACAATAGAACATTACGGGGAATCGTTGGATGTAAGCGCTATCTATTTTGCATAACTGGTGAATAAAGGGAAAATGTGAACGAAACGTGTCGTTTGGCTAAAAACGAACAAATCTATATACCTAATGGTTAATAGTTCGTCTTTTGAAAAAGCAAAAAGAGTGAAAAACAGAAGATAGGAGCAGAAACCCCAAGAAAACAGAGGGCAATTTACGTAGTAAACGGGGAAAAACCTTTATCGCCTTGGGGTTTAAGCCCGTTAAACTTAAAACGATAAAAGATAAAGTTACAAAGCGGAAAGCATTAAGGCTGAAGCCTCCGGCAGGAGAAAAAGACAAGATTTCCGCTCCGCCGGACGGAGTCGGCCAATTAACAAAAGGACTGCAGCCATTGTATGCTGCAGTCCTTCTATTTGCGCCGGAGCCTCCGCGGCCTTCTTATCGCTCGCCCGCCATGACGGCGAAGGCGCGTTCCGCCGCTTCTACCGTAACGGCGATATCGTCTTCGGTATGCGCGGTCGTCATAAACCAAGCCTCGTACTTCGATGGAGCGAGGCAAATGCCCTGCTCGAGCATCAGCCGGAAGAAGCAGGCGAACTGCTCGCCGTCCGTATCCTGCGCTTCGTCGTAATCGGTCACCGGATGATCGCAGAAGTGGGTCGACAGCGCACCGCGGATGCGGTTGATCGTCAGCGCAATCCCGTGCTTGCGCGCTGCGGCGTCCAGGCCGCCGGCCAGGCTGGCGGCCAGCTTGTCGAGCCGGTCGTAGACGCCCGGCTCCTGCAGTGCCTGCAGGCATGCAATGCCTGCCGAGATGGAAGCAGGGTTGCCCGCCATCGTCCCGGCTTGATAAGCCGGGCCCAGGGGCGCTACCTGCTCCATGATTTCCTTACGGCCCCCGTAAGCCCCGATCGGCAAGCCGCCGCCGATAATTTTGCCCAGGGCCGTCAGGTCCGGCTCGATGGCCGCGAGGCTAGGAGCCTCCAGGCCATCGAACGTTTGCGCCGCTCCGTAATGGAAGCGGAACGCGGTAATCACCTCGTCGTATATGACGAGGGAGCCGTTGGTTCTCGCGGCGGCGCACAGCGCCTCGAGGAAGCCCGGCTTCGGCATGACCATGCCGAAGTTGCCGACGATGGGCTCGACCATCACCGCCGCGACGTCGTCGCCCCAGCGCTCGAGCGCCGCATGCAGCGCCTCGGCGTTGTTGAACGGCACCGTGATGACCTCATTCGCGATGCTCATCGGAATGCCGGCGCTATCGGGGATACCCAAGGTCGACGGGCCGGAGCCCGCGGCGACGAGCACCAGATCCGAGTGGCCGTGGTAGCAGCCGGCGAACTTGATGATTTTGTTGCGGCCCGTATAAGCGCGGGCTACGCGAATCGTCGTCATGACCGCTTCCGTACCGGAATTGACGAAGCGGACTTTATCGAGCGACGGAATGGCCGCCTTGATCATGCGGGCGAACTCGATTTCGAGCTCGGTAGGCGTTCCGTACAGCGTGCCGTTCTCGGCTGCGCGCACGATGGCCGCCGTAACGTGAGGATGAGCATGTCCGAGAATGATGGGACCGTATGCCGCCAAATAATCGATGTACCGGTTGCCGTCCTCGTCCCAGAAGTATGCGCCTTGTCCGCGCTTCATGAATACGGGAGCGCCGCCGCCTACCGCCTTGAACGATCGGGAAGGGCTGTTGACGCCGCCGACGATATGCTGCAGCGCTTCCTTATATAAGGATTCCGAACGCGGCTTCGCGTTCGATGGAATGATGGGGGTGGTCATGTTAAAGCTCCTTTATAGTTAACATAGTTAAGTAAACGGATGATAATGCATGCAGTATTAATGAAGCAGTAACCCTTTGACGACAATGACTGCATTGCCTTGTATCAGCACGCGTTCATTGCTGACACGCAGTCGGAGCAAGCCGGTTCTCGCGGAAAGCTGCTTTGCGGTGAACTGGCTTTTGCCGAGCCGTTCTTTCCAATAGGGAGCCAGCGCGCAGTGGGCCGAGCCCGTTACCGGATCCTCGTCGATTCCAAGAGCGGGGAAGAAGCAGCGCGATACAAAATCGAGCTCCGGATCGTCGGCACGGCTCGTTACAAGCAGACCGCGCATCGGCAGCTCCTTCAGCAGCCGAAAGTCGATCTTCAATTCCCGAACCGCTTGTTCATTCTCCACCTCGATCAGGTAGTCCATCCGGTTGCTGTAGACGGCCGACGGCTTGAAGCCGATCGCTTGCTCCAGCAGGGGAGAAGACTCACAGGGGACGACCTCCTCCATCGGGAAGTTCAGCTCAATGCCGTCATCCAGACGTTTGGCGGTTAACAGACCGCTCTTCGTATGAAAGCGAAGCTGCTCGATTCTGTACGCCGTTCCGCTTTCCCACAATACTTGGGCGCTGGCCAATGTGGCATGTCCGCATAAATCGACTTCAGCTTCCGGTGTGAACCAGCGGAGCCGATAATTGCCGACGCTGTCCATCGGACATAAAAAAGCCGTCTCCGACAAATTCATTTCGGCGGCGATCTTCAACAGCCAGGCATCGTCCTGAGGAAATTCCTGCAAAATGCAAACGGCCGCGGGATTTCCGGAGAAAGGGGTAGAGGTGAACGCATCGACTGTATAAATGGGAATCATTCCGAACATCTCCTTTGCATAATCGTGTGTATGCTGCTGTATGCTTCAAGCTTGAGAGTTCCAATCTGCCTGCCGACATTTCAACCTATCCTTACATTATAGGTAACTTTCCGTTTTCTGAAAACCTGACGGCCGACCGCGTAATCGGAACGATAAAAAAGGAACCGGAAGCGGATGCCCCTCTGGTTCCTGTCAATCCGGTTATACCGTCTATTTACGGCTCATTTGCTTAATTATGCACGGATCCGGTCTTTGGCGTACTGGATAAAACGGCTGAGCCGTTCGTTGTTTTGCTGTTGTTCGTGCCGCCCTTGCCGTGATCTTTGGTTGCCGGTACTTGGTTAGGGCTCAATGACGGATCGCGGTCTTCGAACAAAGCTTTGATATAAGACTGCAGCTTATCGCGGTTCACCGACAAGACATCGGCGCCGCCGACGCGTTTCTCGATTAACAGCTCGGAAGGAGGAATTTGTTCGCTCACCATACCCGAAGCCTTGGCTTCATAACCGAGAGAGCCAAGCTTAAGCATATCGGTCGTCGTCAAATTCGTCTCGATATACGGATCGACGCTGTTCAGTATTCTCGGCAGCTTGATCAGGGACGAAGTAGACTGCATTTTTTCCGCTACCGCCTGAATGAACTTGCGCTGCCGCTCGGTCCGGGCGAAATCGCTCAGGGCGTCATGGCGGAAGCGAACGTATTGCAGCGCGGTTTTCCCGTTAAGATGCTGCATCCCTTTTTTCAAATTAATGTCGTATTCGTGGCCGTCCTCGGAATCGGAATATTTCATATCCTTTTCCACCTCGATGTCGATGCCGTCAATGGCGTCCACCAGGGCGATGAAGCCTTTAAAATCGGTATACACATAATATTGGATAGGAATGCCTAACAAATCGCCGACCGTTCTCATAGCCAGATTCGGGCCGCCCAGCGCCAGAGCCGAGTTGATCCGGTCATCGCCATACCCCGGAATTTTCACATACGTATCGCGCAGAATGGAGAACAAGTACGCTTTTTTCGTTATGGGATCGATGGAGGCGACCATTAACGTATCGGAGCGCGGGATTTCATTTTTCTTCAAGCCTCTGGAATCGCCTCCGAGCAGAAGCACGTTGACGCGCTGCTTGCCTTCCCATTTGGGCGGAGTGTACGTTTCGGATACTTTCGTCGTATTCTGGGCCGTGATCCCGCTGAACAGCTTGGTGTTGTCCGGCTTGGCCTGAATGTTGTTGGCAAAATGTAAAAAGGCATATGTATAATAGCCGACTGCTACCAAAAGCAGAAACAATGCCGTCAGGAAGATCCACTTTATTTTTCTGACCATAAGAACAAATCCTTTCCTTAGTTTGTCAGTCGCTTTCCCTTTGCAATCGGTTCGTGTATCATAACGTACATAGGGTTTGAAAATGCTGAAGGAACATGCATGGTGTATATAGGAAAGAGTAGTTCTAGTTTCGAATGCCCCGGATGTTCTTCGTTCATATAGATGCGGTAAGCTTCACAGCAGCCTTGTGCGAAGTGAAGACCTTTTCGTGTTGCCTTTTCACGGGATGTATCGAAAAAGAGTTGATTCCATTATAAATTGTTCCGTTTCTTGATAGCAAGTTTCGCTAAATTCGGACAATCGGACGTGCTCGTATCGTGTCGAACGGTGCATGTCTGTTTGATCATCTATTAACCAGTTCGGGAGGAAATTATGCAGGCGATAGAAGTTCATAATCTGCGAAAAGAATTTCGGGTGCAGAAAAACCGCGAAGGTCTGAAAGGGGCCGTTCGCGATCTATTTAAACGAGAGTATAACCAGGTGAGGGCCGTCAAAGACATCAGCTTTCAAATTCCCCAAGGGGAAATTTGCGGCTACATAGGCGAGAACGGCGCGGGCAAATCAACGACGATCAAAA
The DNA here is from genome assembly GCF_022354825.1 of Paenibacillus sp. H1-7. GTDB lineage: Bacteria > Bacillota > Bacilli > Paenibacillales > NBRC-103111 > Paenibacillus_S. The sequence goes on along the minus strand of NZ_CP031168.1, from coordinate 7,799,944 downwards.
TGCTGACGGGTATTCTGGTACCGACATCCGGAGACATTCGGGTGAACGGCTACATTCCTTATTTGGAACGGGAAAAATTCGTCCGCGAAATCGGCGTCGTCTTCGGGCAGCGCAGCCAGCTGTGGTGGGATATCGGCGTGATCGAATCGTTCCAGCTGCTGAAAAAAGTATACCGGGTTTCCGAAGCCGACTTTAAGCAGCGTCTCGACGAGCTGGTGGAGAGACTTAAGCTGCAGGAGCTGCTGACCCGTCCGGTGCGCAAGCTGAGCTTGGGCCAAAGAATGCGCTGTGAGCTCGCGGCGTCGCTCTTGCACAATCCGAAGATTCTGTTTCTGGACGAGCCTACGATCGGTCTCGATATTGTCGTCAAGACGGAAATCCGCGAGTTTCTGAAGCAGATGAACCAGCGTTATGAAACGACCATTTTGCTCACGACCCACGATCTTCAGGATATCGAAGCGCTGTGCTCTCGGGTCATCATGCTTGATGACGGACGCATTATATACGATGGAGGTTTGGATGAGCTCAAGGCTACGTGGGGTAAAGGCAAGGAAGTGGTGCTGCAATTTACCGAAGCGGTGTCGCTTGAGCGTTTGCGCCAGTTGACATCAGGGCTTCAGGTGGATTGGTCGCTCGACAACGAGCTGACCGCCCGGGTATTCATCCCTCAGGAGAAGGCTAACGTCTCCGAGGTGCTGAGCCGCGTCGTCGGCGTCCTCGGCATCGAAGATATTAAAATCGTCGAAACGAACACCGATGATATCGTGCGCGAGATCTATAAATCGGGCTCGGCCGAAGCCAAGGCAGCCGCTCACGAGAAGCTGGCGGGCGAACAGGAAGTGACCGTCCATGCTTAACGCTTATGTCGACATGATCCGCATCCGGTTCTTGATGATGCTGGCTTACCGTGTGAATTACTATAGCGGCATTATCATTTATGCCCTTAATATTGGGGCGTACTATTTTCTGTGGAAGGCGATTTATGGCACCAGCGAGACGCTGGGCGGCATGACCGTAGCCCAGATGACTACCTATGTGGCTGTATCCTGGATGGCGCGGGCGTTCTACTTCAACAATCTTGACCGTGAAATCGCCAATGAAATCAAGGACGGCAGCGTGGCGATCCAGTTCATCCGCCCTTATAACTACATCATCGTCAAAATGATGCAGGGGCTCGGCGAAGGGCTGTTCCGGCTGTTTTTGTTCTCGACTCCGGGCATGGTGATCGTATCGTTCCTGTTTCCGGTGAAGCTGCCTACGGACCCGGCCGTATGGGGAATTTTCCTCATCATGCTGTTCTTCAGCTTCCTTATTAATACGCAGATTAATATTATTACCGGCTTGTTCGCCTTTTTCCTGGAAAATAACGAAGGCATGATGCGCATGAAGCGGGTCGCCGTCGATCTGTTCTCCGGGCTGGTCGTCCCGATGTCCTTTTTCCCGGGCTGGGCCGAAGGGCTGCTCAAGCTGCTTCCGTTTCAGGCTATCACGTATTTGCCGGGTTCCGTTTTCACAGGGAAGGTTACTGGAAACGCCATTTATCAGGTGCTAGGGATACAGGCCGTCTGGTTCGTGCTGCTCATCGTTCCGTTATTCGTATTATGGCGCAGCGCGCGGACGCGGCTGTTTGTGCAAGGAGGTTAAGAACGGATGTTTTATGCGGGCCTGATTATCGATTATTTGAAAAATTACATGAAAACCCGGATGGAATACCGTTCCGATTTCTGGATTGAAGTGCTGTCCGACCTGCTGTTCAACGGGCTGAACTTGTTTTTCATCCTCGTGGTGTTTCAGCATACGAAGGCGATCGGCGATTGGAACGAGCAGCAAATTTTGTTCATCTACGGTTACTTTATGGTGCCATACGGTATTTTTATTACCTTTTTTAACTTGTGGGGCTTCAGCGAACGCTACATTGTTAAAGGAGAGATGGACCGGATTTTGACGCGTCCCGCCTATAATCTGGTGCAGTTGATGCTGGAGAATATGGACCCGTCGTCGCTGTTCAGCGCCTTGACTGGCTTTCTCATCATGGTGTACTCCTGGTCCCATCTGGGACTGGACCTGACCTGGTACGATCCGTTCGTGTTCGTGCTTCTGGTAGCCGGCTCAATCATGATCTACGGAGGCGTGTATATTTTCTTTACGTCGCTGTCGTTTTTCTCCGATTCCCCGACGGGCATCCTGCCGCTGTTGTGGAATTTGCAAAATTACGGCCGGTATCCGGTGACGATTTATAACAAGCTGATCAGCCTGTTATTGACGTGGGTGCTGCCGTTCGGCTTCGTCGGCTTTTATCCGGCGGCATACTTCCTCGACCGTGAAAATTGGGGGATGTTCGCGCTGCTGACGCCGGTAGTCGGCGCGGTGTTCCTGACAATAGCGCTGCTCATCTGGAATTTCGGCGTCAAACGGTACCGCGGCGCCGGATCGTAACGGTTCAATCGCGGTTTAGGTTGATTTCTTTCGGCTGTGCATGTTACCAAAAAAGAGTCGGCTCCGAGGCTTGATTAGCCTGGAGCCGGCTTTGTTTGTTTTCAGAGAGGACAGAGGGGCGCGGGCTGTGGGGGCTCTGAGGTGCGGCGTATCCATTCGATTACCCGTTGCGCAGCCGGTCAAGCTCCTCCTCGATACGGCTGGTATCGATGCGTTCGTACAACGCTTCCGACGAATGAAGCGGGGCGAGAGGAGGAACCTCCGTATAACGCCAGCCGGGCTCGTCAATTCCCAGAGAGGCGCGGATCGTCTCGCACGAAAACGGCAAAAACGGCGAGAGCAGGTTGGACAGATTGGCGATTATCTGTACACACGTATACAGCGTATCCCCGCAGTCGGCGGGGCTTTCCTTGAATTGTATCCACGGCTTGCGCTCGTCGAAATATTTGTTGGCGCTGCGGATGAATGCGAAGACCGCTTCCAGCGCTTCTTTGCATCGGCCGGCTTCCAGCAGCTCCGCCGTTGTTGCATATAGCGACTCCAAGCGTAGTTTCACCTCGGGATCCATGTTCCCTGAAGGGATCCGGTTATCAAAGGACTTGCCGATAAACTTCAAGGTCCGATTGACGAAGTTGCCGAAAGCGCCGAGCAGCTCCCCGTTATGGCTGTAAATGAACTCGCGCCACGAGAAGTCCGTATCCCGCTGCTCCGGCCCGTTGGCGGTCAGGAAATACCGGATCGAATCCGGATGGTACCGATCCAGCAGGTAAGGCAGCCATACGGCCCAGTTGCTGCTCGTGGAGAACTTCCGGCCCTCCAGCGTCAAATATTCGCTGGACCATATGGCATCGGGCAGGCGAAGCTGTCCTGCGCCGGCGCCGAGCAATATTGCGGGCCATATCAGCGTATGGAACGGGATGTTGTCTTTGCCGTGCACATAGTACGCCGCGGCCTCTTCGGACCAGAACGGCTTCCAGTCGGTGCCGTTCAATTCGGCCCAATGCATGCTGGCGGATAAATAGCCGCTTACGGCTTCGATCCAGACGTAAATCTTTTTCCCCTCGAAGCCTTCGAGGGGCACATCGACGCCCCATGGCAGGTCGCGGGTAGCGGCGCGGTCGTGCAGCCCCTCGTCGAGATATCTCCGCGTTAGCCGCACTGCATTGTCCCGCCAGCCGACGGCCTGGGAAGCATACTCCTCCAGCCGGCTCTGGAGCTTCGACAGAGCGAGGAAATAATGATCCGTCTCGCGCCGTGTCGGTGAGCTGCCGCACAGCTTGCAGGCCGGCTCCAGCAAGTCCGACGGATCGAGCAGCGCGGAGCAGGCGTCGCATTGATCGCCGCGGGCGACGCTCCGGCAGTGCGGGCAGCGGCCCTCCACGTAACGGTCCGGCAAAAATCGATCGCAGACGGCACAGAACGTCTGCTCTACGGCTTTTTTGTACAGGAAGCCATGGTCCAGCAGCTTCAAGAACAGCTCCTGTACGACCCGATGATGGAACGGATCGTCCGTGCGCGTATACAAATCGTATGAGAAGCCGAGTCTCCGGAAGCAGTCGGCGAACTCCTCGTGATACCGGCTCGCGATAGCTTGCGGCACGACGCCTTCCTGTGCGGCCCGGATGCCGATCGGCGTCCCGTGGCAATCGCTGCCGGATACGTACAGCACCTTCTCCCCCTTGAGCCGGAAATACCGCGCGGCAATATCTCCCGGCAGCAAGCTCGCTACGCGTCCCAAGTGAAGCGAGCCGTTCGCGTATGGCCAAGCCCCTCCAATGAATATGTTCATCTTTAACAGCCTCCTATTTTATTAAATACAGGTTTAAAAAGTCCGTTTTCAGAACCGAGAAGGTTGGACTTCCCGGCTTCGTTCAAGATTCGATGTCGAATGACTTCCCGCTATTTCTTCGTTATCAAAGCGGACTTTTTAAACAACCTCTAAAAACAAAAAACTCCCGTCCCCGAAAGGACGAGAGTATGACTCACGTGTTACCACCTCAATTTATCCGCATTTCGCAATACGGACCTCTTCAGGTACGGCACCGCAGGCGGTGGTTATACCCTAGCACGGTAACGGGTGCGCCCGATGCAGCCTACTTCCCGGCGAACACGCAGACCGGGGTTCGATGCACAGCTCAGAGACCATATTCATCGGACGTTTTCTTTGCTCCTTTTCAGCTGCCGGAGCTCTCTGTTCAAAGAATTCGTTCCAACTACTCTTTCTCATCAAAGCTTTTTCCATTTATTCCTTAGTAACCCATTATATCCAGATTGGAACGAAAAGCAATAGGGAAGAACCCAGCTTGCGAGAGTAAATTTTCAGCGAATTTTCAGCTAATATTTAGCAAATACTCATTTTAGCGTAAAAGTTCGTTCACAATTGCCTTGTATACTGGAAAGGTAGGGAGAAGAGAAGGTCCTATCAGAGAAAAAGATAAACAAAAGCGGCACAGAAGCCGCATACGTTCGGTAGGATTCAGAGCAATGGAGGAAACCGTATGGTGGAGAGAAATCAAAGAGAGAGAAAGAGCAGCTTTGCGGGAACGCGGCCAACCGGCCGTATCCTGCAAAGAGGCGGATTGCTGCTAATGGCATGCGCGCTGGCTGTTACGGCCGGCTGCGGCAAGAAGCCTGTGGACCAGACACAGACCCAGACGAAGCTGCCTGAGGCGCAATCGCCTTATTCGGGTACGGAAGTGGTGCAGGCCATCCAAAAAGCGAAGCCGCTTGACTACTGGCCTACGAACGGGTGGAAGACGGCGGCGCCGGAAGAACACGGTATCGATTCCGCCGGTTTAGCGGCTATGGTCGATCAAATGAAGGACAAGAACGTTCACAGCTTCGCGCTTGTGCGGGGCGGCTATTTGCTTGCGGAAGGGTACAGCCGCGATTGGGATGCGGATAAGCGGCAGTCGGTGCTGTCCGTTACCAAAAGCTTCACCTCCGCATTAACGGGGATGCTGATTGAAGATAAGATCATCAAGAGCGTGGATCAGAGGCTGAGGGATTATTTCCCGGAAACGGCATCGGATTCGAAGAAGGCGGACATTTCTATCAAGAACGTGCTCACTATGACCTCGGGACTCGAGTGGGATAATACCGGAGAACGTTCATCCAACGAGATGATGGAGTCTCCGAACTGGGGCCAGTATATACTGGAACGTAACGTCGTCACCGAACCGGGGTCGGTATTCAAATACAGCAACGGCAACGCCCATCTGATGGCGGTCCTGCTGCAGAAGGCGCTCGGGATCCCTCTCAGCAGCTTCGCCAAGAGCAAACTGCTGGACCCGATGGGCATCAAAAACGTAACGTGGGGCCAAGATCCGCAAGGCGTCCTGGGCGGAGCCTGGGGACTTAATCTTACCACCAGAGATATGGCCAAGTTCGGCTTGATGTACTTGCATGACGGCAAGTGGGAGAACGAGCAGATCGTTCCTGCCTCATGGGTGGAGACCTTGGTTCAACCGCAGACAAAGGTTACTTACGATAACGGCACAACCGGGGATTACGGTTACTTGATGTGGCTGAAGCGGGTTGCAGCAGGTTCGGACGCATCGAAGCAGCATAACGTGTTCTTCGCTGCAGGCTCGGGAGGTCAGCGCATCTTTGTCGTCCCTGACCTGAATCTGATATTGGCGGTTACGGCCGACAACCAGAAGGACGATTTCATGCCGGAGCAAATGCTGGTGAACACCATACTGGCGGTGAAGTCGGATCAGCCGCTGCCGTCCAATGATGCCGCTGTGGACAAGCTGAAGGCTTCCCTAGCAGCGTTCAAGCAAACAGGGGATCAGACGGAGTAGCCGTTTGTATATTACCGCAAGAAGCGCTATACTCGACTTGACTGATGTGTTAAGGAGATAGCCGTTATGACAATTAAAGTTGGGAAACTAGCGCCGGACTTTGAGCTTCCCGCCTCTAACGGGGATAAGGTGAAGCTGTCCGATTTTCAAGGGAAGCATGTGCTTCTGTACTTTTACCCTAAAGATATGACGCCGACCTGCACGACGCAGGCCTGTGATTTCCGCGACCGCTCGGAGCTGTTCGCCGCTGCCGATACGGTGATCATAGGGATCAGCGTCGATCCGGTGAAGAGGCATACGAAGTTTATCGAGAAGTACGGCCTGCCTTTTTTGCTGCTGTCCGACGAGGATCACCGGGTGGCCGAGTTGTACGATGTGTGGCAGCTAAAGACGCTGTACGGTAGACAATATATGGGTGTGGAGCGCTCCACGTTTCTTATAGATAAGGACGGTACTTTGTTAAGGGAATGGCGCAAGGTGAAGATAAAAGGACATGTGGAGGAAACGCTGAAGGCGGTCCAGGATCATTTGGCGCAGCGGGTTTAAGCCGTTTTTACGGTCTTCACACGTGCTTCATAAGCTCAGTCCGGTCGATAGACCGGGCTGTTCTTTTTTTACGTTCAGAGGCTGTAAAAAAGCTCCTTAGTTTTCTTCCGGAGGGGTCATGAATGATGGCATACGATCGGCCAGTCTCCCATATAGTCTATTAAGTCGAAATTAATAGATTATGCGGAGGGATTCTTCATGCTCAACTTGTTCCGAATGCTTCGCTCGCGCCGGATCGGCTTATGGCTGACCGCCATCATGATGTGCACTCTGGCTCTCATGCCGCTATCGGCCTTGCCCGCACAGGCGGCCGATGATGTAAACAGGATGAGCGTGCACCAATCGTATTCGGAACTGACATCAGGGAAGCGGATATGGGAAGAAAAGGCGTATGTGACGCCGGAGCGGCCGACCGTCTATTTGACGTTTGACGACGGGCCCAGCAAGCTGACGGGCGAGGTGCTGGACATTCTCAGGGATGAGAACGTGAAAGCGACGTTCTTCGTGCTGGGGCAGCAGGTGGAGTCGCATCCGGAGCTGGTTCGCCGGGCGGTGGAGGAAGGGCATGCCATCGGCAATCATACATACAATCATCAATATAACGAGATTTATTCGAGTGCGGAAGCGTTCTGGAACCAGGTGGAGAAGACCGAAAGCCGTTTGGAGGAATACGCGGGAATCAAGCCGAGACTGGTCAGGGCGCCCGGAGGGACGTTCGGCAATTTTGACGCGTTTTACTTCTATTATATGGATCAGGCGGGATATGAAGTGCACGACTGGAATATCGATAGCGGGGATTCGTCCAGGCAGGGGGTTCCGGCAAGCGAAATCGTTCAAACGGTGAAAAAAGGCCCGTTCCGACATGAGGTCATCCTGCTGATGCATGATGGGACCGGACACGAACAGACAGTAAAAGCGCTGCGTGAGATCATTAGCCTGTTCAAGCAAAAGGGCTATGCGTTCGCGCCGCTGACCGAGACGGTCCAGCCGGTTCACTTTTCCAGCGGCAAGGTGAAATGGGGGCGGGCGATAAACGAGCCGCTGCATCAAAAGCTGCTGGCAGGAGCGGGAGCGCATAGAGCTTCCATAGCGATGGAATCGGCCGCGGTCAAGCAAAGTCCGCTGCTGTTGTCTCTTGGATCCAAAGACGTACTGCTTGATCCGGAGCAGTACCGAATGGCGGAGGGAAGCTATCAAGTACCGCTGCGCGTTCTGATCGAGGGGATGGGCGGGCATATCGAATGGAAGCAAGAGGAGCGGACTGCTGTCGCCCGGTACGGAATGTATAGAGCCGAATACGACTTCTCCCGTCATGAGCTCCGATTGATGGACGGCGGGAAGGAAACGTCGTACCATCTTCCGCAGATGGAGCTTCGCGAAGGGACGGTATACGTGCCTTTGCAGGATACCGTGGAGTTGTTGGGCTGCCGGGTAACGGAGGAAGAGGAGAGCAAGGAAATGAAGCATGTCCGTGCTGTGGATAGCGCAGGCTTAGCCTTTATGCTGGATTATTGAGAAACTTTCGGGAAACATCCCGCACTCCCCGGATATACGATATAATGGAGTATAGATGCTAGTCATAATTCGGGGTGTGTCACATTGAAAAAGAATTGGTTTAAGCGCTTACTTTTATCCTATTTGCCTATTTTTTTCTTCATCGCCTTGGCGCTCATCCTGCTTTCCGCCATATCGGCAAGCGAGCTGTCGAAGAAAGAAACGATAAGAGCAAACAAAGTGTTCGCGGAGCACGTTATGCAGATGATCGATCATACGATGAGGACCATTGAGCAGCAAATGATCAAAGAAGTCCGGACGAACGATAAAATATCCCAGTTTTTCTCCCAATATTATACAGGCAATTCTACCATAACCCAATATGAGGTCGCAGTGAAGCTGCGAGAATTAATAGTCAATACTCCTATGATCGATTCCATCTATCTTGTCCGGTCCTCCGACCAGACGGTTTTGAGCAACACCTTGATGGCGCCGGTGGAGGAGTTCGGGGACAAAGAGTTTATCCGCAATGCCCTGCAGCAAGGCATGTCTACGAAGTGGACGAATGCGAGGAATTACAAAGAGTTCGAAGATCAAATAAGGTCTACCGACGTGGTGACATTAGTCAAAAACGTGCCGCTGCTCGGCGCCAAGCAGGGCATTATCGTCATCAATGTACAAACGGAGGCCATCCAAAATTTGATTAAGGATATGACGGAATCCAACGTCAACTTCATTCAGCTGGTGGACCGTGAAGGACAGCCGGTAGTAGGGAGCAAATCCGGCGGTAAAATCATTTCCGACATTACGTCCGAGTATACGGGATGGCATATCCAGAGCGGGCTCTTGAACGAAAAGGTGCCTTTGTTCATTTTTTCGTACTCGGCGGTTTGGTTCGGCCTCAGCCTGCTCATGATCGGGATCGGCATCGTCTGGATCGTTTACGTTACTAGGCGCAATTACCAGCCTATCGAATCCATCGTAGCCCGGATCGACGCCTATGCTGCGCAGAAGAGCAGCTCGCTTGCCGGACTGTCAGGTCAGGACGAGTTCCGCTTCATTGAGACGGCGCTCGATGATTTGGTCGAGCGGACGATGACGTTTCAGAAGCAGCGGGAGGAAGATTTGATTTTCCGCAAAAGAACCTTTTTTATGGATATGATAGAAGGAAGCAAGCCGATTACCCGCGAGCAGTTCAAGGCGGAGATGAAGCTGTACGGGCTGCAAGAAGAGGTGGCGCGGATCGTCATGGCCGTAGTGGAAATCGACAAGTATGCGGAATACTGCGAACAGTACCATTTGCGGGATCAATATTTGCTGAAATTTACTTTAAGCAGTGTGATTGGCGAGCTATCGCAAAATGAGGGGATTCACGTCTGGATGGAATGGACGTCGAATCAGCGGCTCTGTGTCTTGATCCACCTTCCCGCGTCCGAGGAGAAGCCGGAGCCGACCGTGCAAATGCTGCAGAGGGCTATCCAGTGGGTGCGCCAGCATCTCGCTTTCACCGTCACGATAGGAGTCGGTACGGTGGTTGAAGAGATCGGGGAGACCGCGGCATCGTACGAAGAAGCTATTGATGCTTTGAAATACAAATCGGCCCTTGGCGGCGACCGGATTATCGAGTACAAGGATATTTCCGTCAAAGCCCAAGGAGAGGTGTACGAGCATCTGCATCTTATGCGGTCGATCGGGCAAAAATTCCGGCTCGGAGACAAGGAGTGGGAGCTCGAGCTGAACCGGCTTTTCCGCGAGCTGGTCGAAGGCTTTTTCACACGGGATGACGTCGTTTCGATGCTGCATTATATGATCTATCATATGCAGAAGGAATTGCTGGAGCTGCCTGCGGAGTTTCAGGAGCTGTGGATGCAGGAGACGCTCCCGAGGCTGCATGCGGCCATTGAACGCCTGGATACGATCAGCGAGCTGGAGCGGGACTTGACAGATACTCTGAAGGAAGCGTTCGGCCGGATGGACGAGTTGAGGGGGACGCGGAGCAATCATCCGCTGATGCTGCAGGTCAAAGAATATATCAACGACCAATACGCGAATGCGGACTTGTCGTTGACTTACTTGAGCGGCGAGTTTGACGTTAACGCCAAATATTTGAGCCAAATGTTCAAAGAGGAGTTCGGCGTCAACTTTCTCGATTATTTGGCTGATGTCCGGATTCAGCAGGCGCAGAAGCTGCTGCTGGTGACGAACGGCTCCGTACAGGAAATAGGCATGCAGGTCGGCTATCCGAACGTAAGGTCGTTCATGCGCGTCTTCAAGAAGCTGGCCGGTGTTACGCCGGGTGAATTCCGCAAGAAGGAATAATATCTAATAATTGAAAGGAAGATGGTTATGGTAGAACATTTGGTATTGTTTAAGCTGCACGAGGGAACCTCAGAAGCCGATAAGCACAAAGTAGTGGACACACTGCAAAAGTTGAAGGACATTGAAGGCATCGCCGAATTTTCCGTAGGCTTAAACCATTCCCAGGAAGGGAAAAGCCAAGGCTTCGAGGTCGGCATGCGTATCGGCTTCGTAGATCAAGCTTCGCTCGACGCGTATTTGCCCAGCGAACGGCACCGGTCTATTGTAGGCCAGGTCAGAGAGCATTTTGCCGATGTGATCGTACTGGATTACACGTGGTGAACCGGTGAACCCGGTTTACAGCCGGTCCTGACTTCTCAGGGGACGCCTGACTTAGTCAGCGCTTCCCCCTTTCTCCCTGAATTGCCCCGGCGTCATCCCTTCGTTCTTTTTGAAAATCCGGTTGAAGTAAGGCGGCTGGTAGCCGACCCGGACAGCGATATCGTTAATTTTCTCATCGGTTTCCAGCAGCAATTGTTTGGCTTTGTCCAGCCGGTACTTGGTCAAATAATCGATAAACGTTTTATCCGTTACCTGCTTGAAGCCGAGACTCAGCTTCTTCGGGTACGTGCCGTGCAAATCGGCGCAATACTCCAAGGAAATATCCTTCATATACTGCTCATGGATGGTTATCAATACTTTTTCAACAAGCTGCTTTAGCTGGATATCCTGGGTCACATGAAGCACCCGGATGTATGGGCGGACAAGATTGTTTTTGATGCTCTGCAGCACGGCATTTGGATCCTGCAGGTGAAGCAGCTCCTCCCAGAGCATTTCGCCGCCAACAATTTGAAGCGGACTGAACCCGGACAGCATAATCGCATTTTGCAAATTGCCGTACAGCTGCAGCAAGCCATGCCGCACTTGAATCTCCTTATCGGATTGCCGCTGCAGCGTGGACAAAAATTCGTCCATCCCCTTGTACAGCTCCGCCTCCATCCCCATTCGCAGCGCCTGAATGATCTCCTTCTCCGCTTCCAGCGGATACATAATCTGATGCTGGCCTTCGGGCATCATTTCGTCCATATACAAAATTTGCTGCTGCTCATTCAGCTTTTTATGGCTAAGTGCCTTGCGCGTATCGTCGAACATAGCCGGAATGTGGCTGAGCGAGCCGGCCGTCTTACCGACGCAGACAGTGGTATGCACCTTCAGCAAATTATGGAGTGTGGCGGCAAGCTCTCCGGCCAAATGATACAGCACGGACTTTACGTCCTCCATGGCGGTGTCCCGGTGAAGCCGGACTAGCAGGCCGACGGTTAAATCTTGAAAATTGATGACATTGGCATCCAGAGCCTTACTTTTGACTAGCTCTTCCACAATATTGAAAGCAGCAAAAGTGACCAGCTGCTCATCCCCGGACGAAAATCTCCCCTCCGAGCTGTACAGCCCGTGAAGCTGCAGCACAATGGCTGCATGGAGCTTATCTTGAACCTCCCAGCCGTATTCCTCCATCCTGCGGGTAATTTCTGCGTCATTGAGGAAATACAGATGGCCTTGCACCAGCTGCAGCAAAAAGCTTTCCCTTAAAGAGGGAAGGTGGGTATCAAGCCTTTCCTGCAAAGTTTGGCTTTCCCGCGATAAGTTGTTCCATTCGCTAGCAATATAATCGATTTCGTCGGTTCCTTCGAAGCCGGGCTTCCCCCCGGGGCGCAGCAGCGCGGCAAGACGGCGGATAGGCCGGTACAGCTGCCGTGATGCAAGCCAGGACAGCCCCAATGCAAACAATAGGCCTGCCGCACCGGCATAAATAACGACGTGCGACAGCAGTTTGACCGGCTTTGTCATTTGCTCTATGGGGGTAGCGGTAGCGACGGTCCATATATGGCCGATGCGTTTCATTTTGCCGAACGAGATGGAGAACGTCTGTCCCTGCCAGGTTTCAATGACCGAGCCGCGGTCCTGCCCTTGCCCTTTAACGGCATCGGTTACGAATACATCCAGCTCGCTTGGTCCGGCCGCTCCGTCGCGCCCGAACGAGATATAATTGCCGTCCTGCTGCATAAGCAGCGCCGAGCCTTCGCCTCCCGGATCCAGTTCCCCGATCAAGCGGTTCAACTGCTTCGAGTTAATCTCCACGATTAAAGCGGCTTCAGTCTTTACCAGCCCGCCCGGGAGCCTCATGACCAGCATATAGGGTGCCGCATGTTTGTTATTGGTAATCGTATCGGTCCAAAAGATGTCACGCTGATATGCGATTAACGAGCGGTACAGTTTAAGGGTATCCTGGGAGTCGAACTTCAAAATCCCTTTATTTTCGGTAATAAGAACCTCCTGCTTATCAAGGTATAGACTGACCTCCTCAATAAGCGGGTCGGATGATTTAATCCAGGTAAGCGACTTGAATATAACCTGCTGAATGTTGTAGAAATCTTTTTCTACATCAAGATTGCCGTAGGTGTTGCTGAGGTTTAAGTTAAACGACCATTGTGCAATTACGGTTTCCAGATGGGCCAGGTTGCTGTCGATCCGTTCCGTTGCGAAGGACACCTGGTTTTGGTGAGTCCGTTTGGCCTCCGCTTCAATGTTAGCGGTTCCAAAGATGTAAACAAACAGACCGATAATGGCCGCAGGCAAACAAGCACTGATGGTAGCTATTAGAAAAGTATTCCTGTAGTGCTTATATTTCCACATGCCGTTCACCCCCCGTACGCTTTATCTTAATACAAACAACCGCTGCAAAGCCATAGGTTTTGGGCTCGAGAATGAAAGTGCAATCCCGGGAAATACGGGGGAATAAGAATTCAATCGCCGGAAACGCCGAGGAATAAGAGTCCAATTGCCGGAAACGGCAGCGCCTTTTATATTGGGACCAAGAACAACAAAGAGAGGGGGGATTGGCTATGAGTAAACAAGAGCGGTTATCCTTGGAGCGAAGCGGATGGCGTACGGCCTCACAGAATAAACGTTCTCTGCGGGTGCGTACCGTGTGGCGGGGGTTGGTGAGGGACAAATATTTATATTTCATTGCAATGCCCATGCTGGTGTATTTCCTTGTATTTAAATACGTGCCGATGTGGGGGATTCTGATCGCTTTTAAAAATTACACGCCCTATGTCGGCTTTTGGGACAGCCCTTGGGTAGGCTTGGAGCATTTTCAGCGCTTCTTTTCCAATGAAGATTTTTTTATTTTGCTTCGTAATACGCTGGCTATTAATGTATTAAATTTGCTGTTGTTTTTCCCGCTGCCCATTCTGCTGTCCATTATGTTAAACGAGGTTCGACTTGAATGGGTAAAACGGACGATGCAGTCGATCATCTATTTGCCGCATTTTTTATCCTGGGTCGTGATTGCGGGGATTACGTTTCTGATGTTGTCCACGTCCGAAGGCGTTATCAACAAAATATTGTTCGCGCTTGGCTTTGAAAAAGTTGCCTTTCTTACGAATCCGGACTTCTTCTGGCTGCTTCTGACCTTTCAATCCATATGGAAGGAAGCCGGCTGGGGGACGGTTATCTTCCTGGCTGCGATTGCCTCGGTAGACACCCAGCTATACGAGGCCGCCAAAATAGACGGAGCCGGGCGTCTTCGCCAAATCTGGCACGTCACCATTCCGGCGATACGGAATGTCATCATTATCTTGCTCATTTTGCGGGTCGGCCATATGATGGACGTCGGCTTCGAGCAGGTGTACCTGATGATGAACGGAGCCGTGTCCGACGTTGCGGATGTGTTCGATACGTATGTGTACCGCAGCGGGATTCAGCAGGCGCAGTTCAGCTACAGCACCGCGGTCGGCCTGTTCAAATCGATTGTAGGCGTCGTGCTTGTAGTTATAACCAACCGGCTGGCCAAAAAATTCGGCGAGGAAGGCGTTTATTAATTCAAGCACCTCGGATGTATGAAGGGTAGGAGGAGCTATGCATGAACCGTAGTGTAACCGACAAGCTGTTTGATTCAACGGTATTGATACTATTAATAGGTATTGCCCTTATAATGCTGTTCCCTTTTTATTACGTGTTTGTCGTATCCTTTACCACGCCTGTTGAGTATTTGCAGAAAGGGCTTGTGCTGTTTCCGGAGAAATGGACGCTGACCTCTTATAAATATTTGCTGGCGAACAATGTGTTTGTCAAAGCAACCGGAGTCAGTGCGTTTCTGGCCGTGGCAGGAACTACGTTAAGCCTGATTGTAACGTCGGCCGGAGCTTATACGCTATCCCGCAAACGGCTGCAAGGACGCCGTATCCTGCTTATTCTTATTTTGATGACGACCTTGTTCAACCCGGGCATTATTCCTCCGTACCTGGTGGTACGGGAGCTCGGCTTGATGAACAGCATCTGGTCGCTGATCATTCCTGTGCTGACAAGCGGCTGGTATGTGATCTTGATGAAGGGTTTCTTCGAAAGTATCCCTGACGAACTGGAGGAAGCCGGTAAAATAGACGGAGCTTCGGATATAGGAGTGTTCGCGAGGATCATTTTACCGCTTTCGCTCCCGTCCTTGGCGGCTTTCGGATTATTTTACGCCGTGGCGTATTGGAACACGTTTTTTTCAGCCATTTTGTATATCAACAAAGCGGATTTAAGGCCGCTGCAGGTTGTGCTGCAAATGCTGCTGATCGACTCGTCGAGTTCGTCCTCCGGCGAAATAGCGAACCAAATGTCCAGTGAGATAGCTATCCCCACCGATACGTTGAAAATGGCGGCGGTTGTCATCTCAACCGTTCCTATCCTGCTTGTTTATCCGTTTTTACAAAAGCATTTTGCCAAAGGGGTAATGGTAGGCTCGATAAAGGGGTGATGCGATGACTTCTTGCGGTTCCGGTGAAGGAGAATCAAGAAGGGACTTCGATTGAAACAAGGCTTAGACTGCGTTACATTACAATTAGCAGGGAGGTTCTGGTATGAAAAAGACGATTACCCTAACATGCACGGTATCGCTTGTAATCCCGGCAATGCTCACGGCTTGCTCCGGACAAGGGGCAACAGGGGCGCAAGGCGATGCGTCGTCCGATAAGCCGACGGAAATTTCCATTTTTGCTAACCAGCAGGGGGCACAAGCGGTAGATTCAAGCAATGAGCTGCTTCAGGCCATTGAGCAAAAAACAAATACGAAGCTGAATATTACGTGGGTTCCTTTTAATTCCATCAATGAAAAAACGAAGGTGGCGCTTGCCTCCGGCGATTTGTCCGATCTGACCTTCGTCAGCAACGTATACGATTCGCAAGTGGTGCAAATGGCCGCATCAGGGGCATTCTGGGATATTACACCTTATATTAAAGATTACAAAAATTTGAGCGCCTTGCCTAAAGAAATATGGGATAACGCCAAAATCCAAGGGAAAAACTACGGCATCCCGCGTCCTCGTCCGTTAGAAGGGAGCTGGGGCGTCCACGTCCGCAAGGATTGGTTGGATAAGCTGGGGCTGAAGGTTCCGGAAACGATGGATGAGATTTATGCGGCAGCCAAAGCCTTTACGGAAAAAGATCCTGACGGCAACGGAAAAGCGGATTCGTTCGGACTTACCGGGCACGTCGATCCTGACGGCATGGGCGCATTCGGGTGGGTGGAGAACGTATTTACCGGGTCGGTCGGCAAATGGAAATTGAAAGACGGCCAGCTCACGCCGGTACTGTTCGATCCCGGCCAAAAGCAGGCGCTCGAATGGCTGAAAAAAGCGTACGACGAGAAGGTGCTCGCGCCGGACTTTGCCGTCATGAAATCGACGCAGGCGAGAGAGATGTATATGGCGAATAAAGCCGGCGTATTCGGATCGGCGCTGAACCCTCAATGGTTGTACACCGATGCCTTGCGCAAAATCGATCCGAAAGCGGATTCATATCCTTTGACCTACGTCATGGGGCCGGAAGGGAAGTTTGCCGGCAAGGATTCCGGCGTATTCGGGATGTACGTTATTCCGAAAACGGTACCGGAAGCGAAGCTAAAAAAGATTCTTGCCTTCGTAGATCAAGGAAACGGCGAAGAAATTTCAACGATTACGCAATTTGGCCTGGCCGATAAGCACTATACAGTGAAGGATGGCTTCAAGGTGGCTACCGAGCAGGCCAAGACGGATAATATACCCGACATCACCAACAACCTGCTGCAAATATTCCAAATGTACGACAAATACCAAAGAGCGTACTATAACGGCATTCCGAAAGAGTTCTACGACCGCAATAAGAAGATCGTCGATGACAGAGCGGCGTTCAGCAAGCCTGACCCCGGCTACGGGTTAATTTCCCAAACGGCCTTGACCGTCGGACCTGATCTGTACAAAAAGGTTCAGGATATGAAGATCAAAGTGATCTTGGGCAAAGAAACGATGGCGGCTTGGGACGAATATATCGCCAAGCTGAAAACCGACCCGCAGTTCCAGAAGATCATTCAAGAAACAAACGAGGCTTATAAGGCTAAATAAGATGTACAGCATCCCTGCTTGCTTTGTCGGATTTTCGGCAGGCAGGGATGTTGTACTTAGAAGCTGTCATTCCGATCGAGGAGGAATTGAACTGATGAGCAACAAGCCGAATATTATCGATGCCGATGTTCACAATGCCATAGCCAAGCCCAAGGATTTGCTGCCTTTCCTGCCGAAGGTATGGCATGATTATTGGCTGTCCGCCGGGCCCGGTTATGCGGGAGGCTGGTACTCCCCGCTAGGGGTTATGCGCAAAGACGCCGTACCTGAGGGCGGAGGAACCCCCGGCAGCGATCCTCAGCATATGCTGAAGCATCATTTTGAGAAGTACGGGATTGATTACGGAATTTTGACAGGGTCAGGGATATTGGGCATCTCCTTGAATCCCAATCCGGATTACGGCAATGTGGTGGCAAGCGCCTACAACGATTGGCTGGTCGAAACTTGGCTGAAGGAGAGCCCGGTTTATAAAGGCTCGATTCTTATTAATCATGCCGATCCCCAGTCAGCGGCAAAGGAAATCGACCGGATGGCGAAGCATCCGGATATGGTGCAGGTCATTATGTGCAGCGGAGCGCGGATGCTGTACGGCCAGCGGTTTTACCATCCGATCTATGAAGCGGCGGAACGCAACAGATTGCCGGTAGCCGTCCATCCCGGAACGGAAGGCAGAGGGATTGCCGGAGCTCCGACACCGTCCGGTTATCCGACCACCTATTTGGAATGGCACAATATTTTGCCTATCAACTATATGGCGCATGTGAACAGTCTCGTCTGTGAAGGGGTATTTGAAAAGTTTCCGAAGCTCAAATTCGTCGCTATTGAAGGCGGCATTGCCTGGCTGCCTCATCTGATGTGGCGGATGGACAAAAACTATAAAGGCTTGCGCGATCTCGTTCCATGGCTGAAAAAGCTGCCTTCGGAATATATAAAGGAGCATATCCGGCTGACGACGCAGCCTATCGAAGAGCCGGCCGATCCGGTTCATCTGAATCAAATATTCGATATGATCGGAGCGGATAACATCATCCTATTCTCTTCCGACTATCCGCACTGGGACTTCGACAATCCGAAGATGGCGCTGCAGCCGATCCGCAAAGAACTGCGGCAAAAGATTCTGGCCGATAATGCCATGGAGCTGTACGGCTTGCATACGAAGGCTGAAACGTCAGCGGGGAAGGAGGCCTAATCCGGTGAGCGAAGTGAAGTCTAGGACACGATATGCGGTTGCGTCCGTTGCAGAGTTGGCGGAAGCGGAAAATGGAAGAAAAGTCGTGGAAGTAAAGGGGATGGAGATTGGTATTTTTAACGTCCACGGCAGCTTTTACGCCTGGAGAAATGTATGTCCTCATGCCGCCGCACCGGTCTGCGTAGGCAAAGTTTGTGGTACACGGCTGCCATCGATGGTGTATGAGTACAAATACGGCAAGGACCAGCAGATATTACGCTGTCCTTGGCACGGTTGGGAGTTCGATCTGACAAACGGCAGGCATTTGGCGGACGAATCGGTTAAGCTGCGCGGATACGAGGTGGAAGTGGAAGGCGATCAGGTTTATGTGCTGATTTAAAATAAAGAAGCTGCTTCAAGCGAAATTTGAACCTTCGCTTGAAGCGGCTTTTTTGTCGTGCAGGATGAAGGTCTTCGCTCGCTAAACACCGCCATTTGCGGGCCCTGCATCATGCTTTTCGGAAAATTGACCACTCCCGGAAAAGTGACCATCGGCCTTCCAAGCCCCGCTGTATAAGGAAAAAAGGAATTCAGTAACCTCGCGGAATACTGTCCATTGCCGCAGCGCCCTATTTCGGCTACATTGGTGTTCAACACACGAAAGGCCGAGGTGAGTCATGAGCCAGCAACAGCTAGATAGTAACGCTCTGCAAGCGCCGGCGGGAAGATTGGGCAGCATCCTGGCGCTGAGACGAAAAAGAAGGTTCAAGCAAAACCTCCCGCTGATCGTCATGTTCGTACCCGTCATCGCTTTCTACGTTATTTTCAAATACGCTCCTATGGCCGGGGTCATCGTCGCATTCAAAAGCTATAACTTTGCCGACGGCATATTCGGAAGCCCGTGGGTCGGGTTGAAGCATTTTCGCCTATTGTTCAGCAATCCGAATTCGCTGCTCATCATCCGCAATACGCTGATCCTGAGCTTGCTGAACATTATCGTCGGATTTCCGTTCCCGATTATACTGGCCATCATGCTGAACGAGGTAAGAAAGCTATGGTTTAAAAAGACGGTGCAAACACTGATCTTTTTGCCTCACTTTCTGTCATGGGTCATCGTCGGCGGCATCGTCGTGACGATCTTTTCTCAGGAATCGGGAGTCATCAATCACTGGATTCGGCAGTGGACCGGGAACACGTTCCCGTTTCTATACAATGAGACGTCCTGGCTCGTTATCTTCGTAGGGTCCGGCATATGGAAGGAAGCAGGCTTCAGCGCCATCGTGTATCTGGCTGCGTTGTCTTCTATCGATACGAGCCTCTATGAGGCGGCCAGTATAGACGGAGCCGGGAAGTGGAAGCAGCTGTGGCACGTGACGCTGCCGGGCATCGCGCCGACCATCGTGCTCATGCTGATCCTCTCTATGGGCAAAGTGATGGAGGTCGGCTTCGACCAGGTATACACGCTGCAAAATTCCGTCGTATCCGGTGTGGCGGAGGTTATCAGCACGTACATTTACACGATTGGCCTGCAAAAGGGGCAGTTCAGCCTGACGAGCGCAATGGGGCTGTTCGAATCGGTCGTAGGGTTCATTCTCGTCGTTTCGGCGAATGCCGTTGCCCGCAAGTTCAATAGAGGCATCTGGTAAGCTGCCGTTCAACCGTTCACAAAGCACGTTGCAGGAGCTCAGGAGGTAAGAATGAGAACATCAGGAGAAAGACTGTACCACGGTATTACCGGCTTTATTCTTGTCCTGGCGGCGGTCACCTGTCTGCTTCCGATGGTGCACGTGCTGTCCGTATCGTTAAGCAGCCCGCACGCCGTCACCTCAGGTCTGGTCACCTTATGGCCGCGGGGGTGGACACTGGAATCGTACGAGCTGCTGTTCCGTGGCTCGAAAATCGTTCATGCGCTCCAAAACAGCGTCATCATCACCGTCGTCGGTGTTGTGCTCAGCATGGTGTTCACCGTGCTCGCCGCTTATCCGCTGTCGCGAAGCTATTTTTACTGCCGCCGTTTCTTTACGATGGCCACCGTCTTCACGATGCTGTTCAGCGGAGGCCTCATTCCCACGTATTTGCTGCTGAAGTCGCTGGGCTTGATCAATACTTACGGCGCCTTGTGGCTTCCGGGGCTGATCAGCACATTCAATATGCTCGTCATGCGGACGTATTTCGATGGGATCCCGGAGGAGCTGGACGATGCCGCCCGTATGGACGGCTGCGGCGAATGGAGATTTTTGCTGCAGATTATATTGCCGCTCTCGCTGCCGGTTATCGCGACACTGTCCGTATTTTACGCGGTAGGGTACTGGAATGCCTTCTTCTCGCTCTTGATTTATATTAATCAGACGGACAAGTATAATTTAACGGTGCTGGTGCAGCAGATGAACCAAAGCCAGTCGCTGATGCAGGAAATGAACGCCAGCGATATGCAGGCTTCTATAACGCCGGAAGGGATCAAAACCGCAGGGATCGTCGTTTTGGTCGTTCCCATGCTGATGGTGTATCCTTTTCTGCAAAAGTATTTCGTCAAAGGCGTACTCATCGGAGCTATCAAAGGATAGCGGCCATCATCATTCTGGAAGGGAGTGATGCCGCCGATTCCTTTCCGGGAGGGGCATACTCAACAAGTATGAGGTTTGAACAATGGAGGGGCACGTAAAAGATGACCAGAACAAGAGTAGTGAAATGGATGCGCGCCGGTTCGGCTGTGCTGCTCGCAGCAACGGCGGTACTTGCAGGCTGCGCAAGCTCCACTGACGATGCTAAGGGGAAGGAAACGTCCGGGAAAAAGCCCGAGATCAGCGCAACGGTGTACGACCGCGGCCTCGTGCCGCAGGAGGAAGGGACGATAGAGAAAAACCGCTGGACCGAGTGGATCAATGCCAACGGACCGGTCAACGTGAAATTTATGGCGATTCCCCGCAACGATGCGGCGGCCAAGCTGACAACCTTGTTTGCTTCCGGCAGCGCGCCCGATCTCATCTTTGATTTTTCCAACGTGTTTCGCGGCCAGCTGTATGTCCAAAAACAAATCAAGCCGGTCGATGACCTGATCGCCAAGTACAGCACAACGTACAAGGGACTCTTGGAGAAATACCCGGTACTCAAGGAAGTGTCGACTATGCCTGACGGCAAAATGTACGGCTTCGGCGTCATAAACGGCCTGCAGACGAACCACGCGCTGTTCATCCGGGCGGATTGGCTGAAAAAGCTGAAGCTGGATACGCCTCAGACGACGGACGATTTGTACAAGGTTGTGAAGGCATTTGCCGAGCAGGACCCGGATGGCAACGGCAAAAAAGATACGTACGGCGCCTCCCTCGCATTTATAAGCAACCAGATTATTAACGCCATGTTTCAAAACGTAAGGTGGGTTATCGAGGATGGCAAGCTCATTCATGACTGGGAGCGTGCGCGAGCGGCTGTGGTGTTTAAGAAGCGGCTCTATGACGAAGGCATCGTAGATAAGGATTATTTGACCGATAAGAGCGGGCAAAAAGCGCAGCAGGACTGGGTCAACGGTAAGCTGGGCATGTGGGGCGGACAAACGACAGGCGCAGCATGGCTGCAAATTTACGAGTCGCTGAAGAAGAACAATCCGAATGCCGAAGTCGCCGTCATCCCGTTGCCGAAGAGCCCGTACGGCCAATTCAGTCCTACTATTAACAATCCGGTGCAGGTGACGGCAGTCATTAACACTGAGGCGAAAAATCCTGAAGCGATCATGAAATATATCGACTTCATTTCATCGGAGGCAACCGGAAAAGCACTGAAATACGGTCTGGAAGGCACTCATTTTAAACAGGGGAGCAACGGCTGTCCGGTATTTGTCGACAAGGAGAAAGAGAAGCAGCTGTCTTACGCGGGCGACTTCCGCATGCTGTTCTCCCCGGCACTGGAAGGCAAGTGCGGCAAGTACGAGGAGACGCTTAACCAGGACAATCCGCTGGAAAAAGAGTTTTATAACCTGTTGAAAAAGGCGAACGAATATTATTTGTCTCCGGAGCGTCCGATTGCGGATATTACCCACGGGGAGCACATGCCGATTGCGCCGGATGATATCCAGCTGATCGATACGACCATCAAGAAGCAGATCGAGGATTTGTGGATCAAGGCAATTGTCAGCGGTGCCGCATATACTCCGGATCAGGCGGTGACCGAAGCGAAGGCTCTATGGGATAAAGCAGGGGGCAAACAGGTCGACGAATGGTATGCCAAATGGTACTCCGACAATAAAGATAAAGCGCTGCTTCGCGATAAATTGTATCAATTCAAATAGTACGCGGCATCCGCATTCTAGCACGGGACACCTGAGGGGGAGGCCCGAGGTCTCCTCCCTTTTCCAATATGAATTCATAATTAAGGAGGATTATCCATGAAAAAACGGAATACTTTATTGTTGCTATCCACGCTGGTCGCACTGGCATCTGTAGCGCAAGCCTGTTCAAGCAAAGGCGAGGAGAAGAAGGAAGAGCTCCCGGCAGCAGCAAAAATAAATACCGATCCTGTGACGCTCACCTTTTACGGAAATATGTCTGAGGAACTGTTCCAGAAGCTGATCGTAAACCCTGTCAAATTGAAATATCCGCACATTGACATAACCTTGGTTCCCATGAGCAAAAAAATCGACGAGCTTATCGCTTCGGGCGAGGTGCCAGATATTTTGGGGGATAACATCTCGAACATAAGCAAGTACAAGTCATTGAGCTTGGCCGAAGATTTGACGCCGTATTTGAAAACATATAACGTCGATACAAGCAAGATCGATCCTGTTGCGCTGGATACGGCCCGCAAGCATTCGGGTGACGGAAAATTGTATGCGCTTCCGGTATCCGGCAACGTGGTGACGATGTATTACAATAAGGACATTTTTGACCGTTTCGGCGTTCCGTACCCTACAGACGGCATGACTTGGGATCAGGTATACGAGCTTGCCAAAAAGGTAACAAGAACGGACGGAGGCATAGCCTACCGCGGTTACGACTTCCAGGATGCGTTCCAAATCCAGTACAATCAGTTATCCGTTCCAATCATCGACGAGAAAACCGAGAAAGCGATCGTGAACAACGCCGAATGGAAGAAGATGTTTGAGAATTGGGCGCGGTTTTATTCAATAACCGGAAACGAAGTGGATGCAACGACTTACGGCAAAGGGCTGAACTTGTTCTCCAAAGACAAGACGCTCGCGATGTATTCCACAAGCTCCTTCTTCTCATCGATGCCGGAAGCGGTCAAAAACGGTTTAAACTACGATGTCGTCAGTCTTCCGAGCTTCCCGGAGGCACCGGCTACCGGCGTTCAGTTCGAGGGCGGGGGACGGATGATTTCGACGACGTCCAAGCATAAGGATCAGGCGTTCCTGGCTCTTAGCGCCATGCTGACCGAAGATGCCCAGCGGCTCATTGCCCGCAACGGCAACGCGGCGGTACTTACGAATGCGGACATTAACAAGGACTTCGGACTGGATATCGAGGTGCTGAAGGGCAAAAACCGCGAAGCGTTCATTAAAAACAAAAATGCCAAGCCGTTCTCGTCGATTACGAAATACGATGCGGCAGCGTTCGGCATCCTGCGCGCCCAGTTCAAGAAATATGCAACAGGCCAGGCGGATGTCAATACGGCTTTGCGCGAAGCCGAGGAATTGATTAACAAGTCGATCGAGGAGCAGCGCAAGCAGCAGTAGTTACGGCCATGGCAAATAGGACCCGCCTGTAAAGCGGGTCCTATTTCGCCCTGAATTTTCTTAATAGACGCAAGGAGAGGACGATGAGGATGAATACAACTGGAGAGAAACCGACTGAGGACAACAAAAACAAGCTGATACTGCGTTACCCTTCCTCCTGGTGGGGAGCGAAGTGGCGGGAGGCTCTGCCTTCCGGCAACGGAAAAATAGGCGCCGCCGTATACGGCAGCGTATACGAGGAAACGATCATGCTGACGCATGAGGAGCTGTGGCGGGGCAGCCAAACTCCCGATCTGCCGGATATTAGCGACAAGCTGCCGGAGGTGCGCAGCCTGCTGTTAGGCGGCGACGCCCCGAAGGCGAACCGTATCATGGCGGATACGCTGGAGGAGCGGGGCTACAAGCCGAAGATGGCATGGCCGCTCCCGCTGGCCGATTTCAAGGTCATCATGCCTTCCCCGCATGGATTCAAGGCTTACCAGCGGGAGCTGAACATGGAAACCGGAGAAGTGACGGTATCGTGGTCGGACGGCCCTACCCGGTATGAACGGGCGGTATTCGTGTCGCGGCCGGCGGACTGGATCGTATTCGAGATTCGCGCCGAAGGTCCCGATCCGATTCAAGCGACGTTCGGCCTCGAGCTGCACGATCCGAAGGATATTCGCCGCTCGGCGACACTGCCGGAGAAGGTCGAGCTGATCGCGGAGGGAGACCTGCTCCTGTATGCGGCGGAAAACGACGACGAATCCGATTTCGGTGCCGTCGCTCGGGTAATCCCTCAAGGCGGCGTGCTCGGAACCGTCGACGGACGGCTGAAAGTGAGCGGCGCGCAGAGCGTGCTCGTAGTGATCCAGCCGTTCGTCCGCGGCGAACGCGCAGCGGAATGGGAGCGGCTCCGCAACGAGCTGGCCGGCAAGCAGCTCCAATACGACGAGCTGCTCGCAGCACACGTGACGGAGCACGGACGGCTGTTCCGCGCTTCGACGCTGGACCTCCAGGCGGACGGCTACGACCGATCGAACGAGGAGCTGCTGCTCGACGCCTACCGCGGAGAGGCATCGCTCGAAATGACGGAGAAAATGTGGGCCTACGGCCGCTATCTGCTCATTTCCAGCTCCCGCGACGGCGGGCAGCCGTGCCACTTGTACGGCTTATGGTGCGGAGAATATGAGGGCATGTGGGCGTTCAACATGTCCAACGAGAACATTCAGATGATTTATTGGCAGGCGCTCTCGGGCAATATGCCGGAGCTGCTCCTGGCCATGTTCGATTACTTCGACCGGCTGATCGACGATTTCCGGACTAATGCGAAGCGGCTGTATGGCTGCCGCGGTATCTACATTCCGGCTCCGACCTCGCCGGATACAGGTTTGCTGAAGCATAAAGCGCCGCATATTATTCATTGGACCGGGGCGGCGGGCTGGATTGCCCAGCATTACTACGATTATTACCTGTACACTCGCGACGAGCAGTTTTTGCGGGAGCGGGCGCTGCCGTTCCTGAGAGAAACAGCGTTGTTCTACGAGGATTTCTTCATCGAAGACGAGGACGGCTATTATGTCAGCTGCCCGTCGAATTCACCGGAGAACGCGCCGGGCAATTATATGCAAGGGCCGGGCAAGAAGCCGCTGACCGAGACGGCGATCAACAGCACGATGGACTTCGCCATTGCGAAGGAGGTGCTCGCTCATTTGATCGAAGGAGCGGAGACTGCCGGCGTCTATGAAGAGGAGGTAGAGAAATGGAAGGCGATGCTGAAGCGCATCCCGCCTTACCGGATTAACGAGGACGGTGCTGTCAGCGAATGGATGCATCCGGATTTTACGGATAATTACCATCACCGCCATCAATCGCACATTTATCCGGTATTCCCGGGTACGGAAGTAACAAGGGAGAACGATCCCGAGCTGTTCGAAGCATTCGTCACCGCCGCCAAGAAACGGCTGGTAATCGGGCTGAAGGAGCAGACCGGCTGGTCGCTTGCTCATATGTCCAATCATTACGCGCGGATGGGTGAAGGGGATTTGGCGCTGGAATGTCTGGATTTGCTGAGCCGAACCTGCGTTATTAACAATTTCTATACGTTCCATAACGATTGGCGCAAAATGGGCGTCGGCGTAGATGCGGACTGGGCACCGTTCCAGATCGATGCGAATATGGGCTGGACGGCAGCCGTGCAGGAGATGCTGCTGTTCTCGCTGAACGGTACGCTCCGCATCCTGCCGGCTCTGCCGACCAAGTGGAGAAAAGGACAGGCAGGCCCGCTGCTCGCCAGAGGTGCTGTTGAAGTGACGATCGCATGGGATCAAGATGCGGGCACGGTTCAGCTGGAGCTGCTCTCGCGCAGCCGAAGCCAGGACGTGACGCTGCAATTCCCGCGTCCGGTATCTCCTGTGGAAGGACTGCGGTGCGATGGAAACCGGATCGTCGGCATTCATTTGGAAGAGGGAGTTCCGCTCAAGCTGGAGCTGAAGATGTAGCATTAGTGAGGGGGCTGGCGCCCCCTTTTCTATATTTAAGAGGCTATCCGGTTGGGTGCGATAGCCGGCAGAAGCCGTTGGTCAGCGATGCAGCCATGGGAACATTGCAGCTTTTTTATCCTCCAAATTGTTAACGTTAACATAGATTTAAACAAGGCCCCCTGCTATAATTTTCTAAAACGGATCGTATTGTTAAAGAGGAGGAATAAGCTTTGTCCAGCCTTACAAGCCCATTTACCAACCCTTTGCCTCATCCATGGAATATGGCGGAACTATCGGCAGCTCCGCAGATTGTTTGCATTCCGGAGATGGACCAAGGCAATATCGAAGCCGTCTATTATGATGGCTTGCCTTATCAAGGAAAGCCGACCCGGGTGTTTGCGTATTATGCGCTGCCTGAGGAGGCCGATCCGGCTGCACCGGTCCCTGCGATGGTGCTTGTTCATGGCGGAGGAGGGACCGCGTTTCACGAGTGGGTACGCATCTGGACGGATCGGGGCTATGCGGCCATTGCTATGGATTTGGAGGGACACCTGCCTCTGGAGAAGGATAGCGAGGGCAAGCGGCCCCAGCATGCTTGGAGCGGTCCATCACGGCAGGGCGAGTTCGAAGACTATGCACTGCCGGTAGAGGAGCAGTGGATGTACCACGCGGTCGCCGCCGTTATCAAGGCGCACTCGTTCATTCGCTCGCTGCCGCAGGTGGATGCAAGCCGTGTAGGCATCAACGGCATCTCCTGGGGCGGTATCGTTACAAGCATCGTATCCGGCGTCGACAGCAGGTTCTCCTTCGCGATACCCGTCTACGGGTGCGGCTACCTGTACGAGGCGACGAACCGGTACGGCGAAGGCTTCGCCCGCATGCCCGAAGCGGATTCGGAGAACATTAAGCGGCTGTGGGACCCGTCGGCCCACTTGCCGAACGTGACGATGCCCATGCTGTGGGTAAACGGCGACGCCGACGCACATTTTCCTCTCAACCTGTTCAGCAAATCGTTCGAGACGGCTCGCAGCCGCCGAAGCGAGTCGCTGCTGAGCATCCAGTTCGGCCTGGGACATTCCCATGTCAAAGGCTGGCAGCCAAAGGAGATTTACCGGTTCGCCGATCAAATGACGAAGGGAACCGAGCCTCTCCTGCACGTGTCTCCGCTGCAGACGAACGGTAACACTGCAGCCGTTAGCTACTCAGGCGATACCGCCGTCCGGCAGGCGGAGCTGAGGTACGCAACGGACACGTCCGATTGGTTCGCAATGAATTGGAAGACCGCGGAGGTTACGATCGACCGCGATTCTCAAGAGATAACGGCGGTCATACCGGACGGTGCACAAGCTTATTTTGTCCTAATTACGGATGAACGGGACGGCGTCGTTTGCTCGGACATTCGCCGGCTGCCGTAAGCGACCGGCAATAGCGGCATACAGGTCTTGCAAGGGGTGCTTTCGTGCACCCCGATTTGCGTTAATCCACGATGCTAAGGGGAGATCGACGTGAAGAAAAGGACGCGGGGGGATCGGATATTCAGAACCTTTTTAATTCCTTACCTTGTCATTTTGTTAATTCCTTTGACGATTAGCGTCATTAATTATACGAATACCGTCCGCGTCGTCGAGGACGAAGTCGTCAAGGCGAACCGGACGCTGCTGCAGCAGAGCAGCCAAATATTGAACCAGCGGTTTTCCGAAATCGACATGATCGTAAGACAGCTTCAAGCCAATTCCAAGGTGATTCAGTTCCAATACGTGGAGGATCCGTTCGAGGGGGTCACTCCTTCGCGCATATTGGATACGAGGCTCGGCCTCTACGATTATTCGCTGTCCAACAACTTTTTGCTGGAATACTTTATTTTTTTCAAAAGAAGCGAACTGGCCATGCGGCCGAACATGACGTACCGGTTTTCCGAATTTTACGATCAATATCTCTCTTATGCGGGGCAGAGCTACAGCCAGTGGACCGAGCTGTTCTTCAGCCGCTACTATGACAAGCATATCCTTCCGGCGGCTGCCATCACGAAAGGCGGTAAAACGTACCGTGTCGTCACTTATATTCAGTCGCTCGGATTTCCGGACCATCATAACGGCAGCATCGTGGTCTTGATCGATAACGATAATATTCAAAAGCTGCTAAAAGGATTGAACCTCTCGGGCGGCGGCTGGGCTTATATAGCCAATGAGCACAACCAGATCATCAGCTCGGTATCCTCCGGCTCGGAACCCGTAACCCCGATCGGATTCGACGGCCGCGAGCCTAATGGAGTACTCCTCCCTGATGCGAGCAACGGGAACCGGATGATAACGTACATTACCTCGGATAACGGCTGGAAATATGTCGTTGCGCAGCCGGCCGCTATTGTGCTGGAAAAGGTGCATTATTTAAAAAGAGACATCTACGTAGTGCTGGCTCTGTCATTGCTGGCTGGAATTGTAACCGCTTACTTTATGGCGTTAAGAAACAGCAAGCCGCTGAAGCGGATTGTGAACGGCATCCGGGAACGATTCGGCGGGGACAACGAATCCGACCAGGAGCAGGAGAAGGATGCGTACCGGTATATCCAGAACAGCTTCGCGGCTTTGGCGGCGAACAACGAGAAGCTGCAGGCCGATTACAAGGAGCAGCTCCCTTTTTTGAAGGCGGCCTTATTCGAGCGAATGATGAGGGGCGAGCTGATGAACCGGCAGGCGATGGAGGCGGTCTCCCGCCATATCGGGCTGCAATGGAACGGCAGCCGATTCCGCGTCGCCATCGCCGATTTGGGAGGATACGGCGAAGAATATCATCCGGTCGTGCTAGAGAAGCTCGATATGATGCGCGTCGTCGTTAAGGAAGCTATTCAGCTGAGGCTAGGTGGAAGCGGCTACCTTCACGATATCGAGCAGGATAAAATCGTCCTGCTGTTTCACGGCCATGTTTCCGACTCTCTTCCTGCAAACACAGGACAAACCGTGAAGTTTATCGGCAGCCTGCTGCAATCCATAAGCGACGAGCTCGATCAACAGCTTCAATATAAGGTAGTATTCGGTGTCGGCAATGAATACGACGGCGTGATGAATATTGCCCGTTCCTTTGAGGAAGCCAAATTTGCGTTAACCTATAAAATGCAGCGAAGACCGGATACAATCATCCGCTACGACGAGCTGCCGGTCACGAGCAACAGCTTTTATTATCCATCCGATGTCGAGCAGCGAATCATTCATTTGGTGATGGCGGGGGAGAAGCGCGAGACGCTCCGAATGCTCGAGGAGCTGTATGCAGTGAATTTCAAGGATAGACAGCTGACCTTAACGATGCAGCAGCTGTTTGTATATGAATTGTGGGCGACAATTGCGAAGCTGCTGGACCACGTGGCGGGAGGCATTCAGGGCGCAGCGATGGAAACGTCCGTCGTATTTCGGAATCATAGCGTACAGGAGCAGTTCGACGCGCTTCTGGAAGCGTACGGCCTGGTGTGCGACGCTGTGAAGGAACGGTTGAGAAGCCAGCATACCGAATTAAGCGCAGACATGACGGCTCACATTCAGACGGCGTACATGCAGCCGGACCTGAGCCTGACCACGGTATCGTCCCGATTCGGCATGTCGGAGGTATACTTGTCGCAATTTTTCAAGGAGCATGTCGGTATCAATTTCTCCGATTATGTGGAGCAGATCCGCATGGACCACGCCAAGACGATGCTGGCGGAGACCGAGCTGCCGATTCAGCAAATTGCCGGCCGTGTCGGCTACAATTCGCTCAATACATTTTGCCGGGCGTTCAAGCGATTGAACGGCGTCAGCGCGACCAGCTTTCGGCGCACAACGGCGCGACTCAGCGGCTCCGGCACGGCCGGGATTAAGAAAAGCTAACTCGCTTAAAAAAGGAATAATCCGTTTGCCTAACCATTGCACACTCCAATAAACATTTCCAATTGTATGTTCCGGGAAATGTGGTTTGATGGTAACAAAAGGAGGTGAGTGAGTTATGCAGGCGGCTTCGTCGTCGACAGCCAGGCTTAAACGAAGCTGGCAGCTGTACGTGCTGCTGCTCGTGCCGATCCTGTACATCGTCTTGTTCAAGTATGTGCCGATGTACGGGGCGCTGATTTCTTTCCAGAATTATTCCGTAACCAAGGGGGTTTGGGGAAGCGATTGGGTGGGGCTGAAGCATTTCAGCCGGTTTTTTCACTCTTACGATTTCGCAGCCATTATGCGCAATACGATCGTGCTCAGCTTTTACAGCATGATCGCCGGATTTCCCGTTCCGATCTTACTGGCTTTATGCTTCAACTACGTAGGCAATAAAAAGTTCAAGAATACCGCGCAGATGCTGACGTATGCGCCGCATTTTTTCTCGATCGTGGTCATGGTAGGCATTATATTGCAGATCCTGTCGCCGAATTCCGGCATCGTGAACAATGCCATTAAGCTTCTGGGCTTCGAGCCGGTCAACTTCATGGCCAATGCCGATTATTTCCCGCACATTTATGTATGGTCGGGGATATGGCAGAACGTCGGCTTCAGCTGCATTATTTATTTGGCTGCGCTGGCGGGTATCGATCCGGCTCTGCATGAGGCTGCTGTCGTGGATGGAGCGACCAAGCTGCAGAGGATGCGGCATATCGACCTGCCCGGCATTATGCCGATTGCCGTCATTTTGCTGATCCTGAATGCAGGAAATATGCTTGATACCGGGTTCGAGAAAATATTGCTGATGCAAAACCCGCTGAACCAAACGGCTTCGCAAGTTATCGACACCTATGTGTACAAGATCGGTCTGGCATCCCCTGCGCTTGATTTCTCGTATTCCTCGGCGATAGGCCTGTTCAAATCGGTCATTAACCTGCTGCTGCTGCTGTTCGTCAACAGTATCGCACGGCGGGCGAAGCAGTCGAGTCTATGGTAGCTTAAGGGGGGCTTCAAGGTGAAACGAAATACGGTGCGGGATTCAAGAAGCGACCGGCTGTTTTCGATAACGAATTATACGGTGCTGACGTTGTTCCTGCTGACGATTCTATATCCTGTTCTTTTTATTGTAAGCGCTTCTTTCAGCTCGCCGCAGGCGGTCGTTTCCGGGAAGGTGTGGATTTGGCCCGTCGATTTCACGCTGTCAGGCTATGAGGCGGTGTTCAAGCACAAGCTGATTTGGTCGGGCTTCTGGAACTCCGTCTACTATACGGTGGCGGGAACCGCATTGAACGTCGTCGTGACGATCTTGGCGGCGTATCCTTTGTCCAGGTCCGATTTATTCGGCAAAAACGGCATCATGCTGCTGTTCGTCTTTACGATGCTGTTCTCCGGAGGGATGATTCCGAGCTACCTGCTGGTGAAGGAGCTGGGGCTGTTAAATTCGTCGTGGGCGATGATTTTGCCCGGTGCGCTGTCGGTATGGAATATGATTATTACCCGTACGTATTTTCAGACGACGATACCTACGGAACTGCTGGAGGCGGCGCAGCTGGACGGCTGCAACGATTTCAAGTTCGTCTGGAAGGTCGTGTTGGCGCTGTCCGGACCGATCATTGCGGTCAATGCGCTGTTTTACGCCGTCGGCCATTGGAACGCGTTCTTCAATGCTTTGATTTATTTGAAAAGCCAGAGCTTGTTTCCGCTCCAGCTGGTGCTGCGAGATGTGCTGGTCCAAAACGACATCAGCAGCGATATGATCGTAGACGTGAAGGATGCGGCGGCCAGAGAAGGGCTGCGGGAGCTGCTCAAATATTCGCTGATCGTGATCGCCACGCTTCCGCTGATGATCGTGTATCCGTTTGTGCAGAAACATTTTGTGAAAGGCGTTATGATCGGCTCATTGAAAGGGTAAGGGCAACCATTCGAGGAGGGATTTATTTTGCGAAATATCGTAGGCTCGCTGCTAAGTACGATTCTGTGCTCCACACTGCTGTTGACGGCATGTACGGCCAAGGAAGAGGCGAATCCGGGAACCGCATCCGATGACAAAACGCCTGTGGTCACCCCGGAAGGGACGTTCCCCGTCGTTAAGGATAAGGTGAATTTAAAGGTGCTCGTACGGGGCAACGGAAGCGTCGTCGACTTTACGACGAATGAATTTACCAAATGGTACGAGGATAAAACGAACGTGCATGTGGAATGGGAGGTCGCGCCGGAGAAGGGTTTTCAGGATAAGCTGAACTTGATGCTGGCAAGCGGAGACTACCCGGACGTCATCATGGATATGGCCGTTTCCCCTGCACAGCAGATGAATTACGGCAAGCAGGGCGTCTTTCTTCCGCTGAACGGATATATCGAGAAGTACGGTATCGAGACGAAGAAAATATGGGAGAAAATGCCGTTTATTAAAGAGGCGGTAACGGCACCGGACGGAAATATATACGATATGCCGCATATTAACGACTGCTTCCATTGTACGATTTCGAGAAAAATGTGGATATACAAGCCGTGGCTCGATAAGCTCGGCCTGCAGGTTCCGACAACGACGGAGGAATTTTATCAAGTGCTGAAGGCGTTCAAGGAGAAGGATCCGAACGGGAACGGCAAGCAGGACGAAATTCCGCTGGTGAGCGCTAACAACGCGAGCGGCAAAATCCAGATCGACGGCTTTCTCATGTCCGCCTTTATCGTAGACGATATGAGCGAGCGGATGGTGCTGCAAAACGGCAAAATCGATGTCGTGTACAACAAGCCCGAGTGGAAGGAAGGGCTGAAATATATCCATAAGCTGTACGAGGAGAAGCTGATCGCTCCCGAGACGTTCACCCAGGACTCGAATCAGCTGAAAAAGCTCGGCACGAACCCGGACGCCGTTTTTGTAGGAGCGATGCCGATGCTGTCGCCTGCAGGATTGACCTCGCTGGAGCTGGAACGGTGGAAGGATTATGTCGCCGTACCGCCGTTAAAGGGTCCGCAAGGAGTCCGCACTACTGCGCTGTTCCCGTATGGCGGGCATAAATTCGGGGAGTTCATCGTGACCAAGGCGGCCAAGTATCCGGAGGTTGCAGTACGTTGGGCGGACGCTATGTACGCCTATGATATTTCGATGCGCAGCCTGGTCGGCGTGCAGGACCGCGATTGGGAGGTCGCCAAGCCGGGATTGATAGGGATTGACGGCAATCCGGCCAAGTGGAAGCAGCTGACGCATTTGGCGTTCCCGCAAAACGTCCATTGGCAGCAGACCGGTCCGTCGTTCCGCAACAGCGAAATGCGGCTCAGCCAAGCCCGTGAGGACAAAGCGCTCGATTCCGATCAGGAAGTGCTGCTGTACAAGGAAACGAAAACCAAGTACGAGCCGTACGCCCAAAAGCTGGAGAACGTCGTGCCTCCGCTCTTCTTCTCCCAGGAGCAATCGGCCGAAATCGCGGATTTGTCCAAGACGATCGGCGATTACATCAATCAGATGACGGCCCGTTTCATTATCGGAGATATGGATATCGACAAGGGCTGGGACAACTATATTAAAACGCTTGAAAATATGAACTTGAAAAAATATTTGCAAATCTATCAGGACGCTTACGATTCAAAGCATAAGAAAAAGTAACCCTAAGACATTTTATCCGCGTTAATCGGCGCTGCGGCGGGAGAACATCCGGCAGGAATGTGCAGGAACCGTCTAAAGACCGGGCGGTTTGGAAATACTAGAGTCAATAGAGTGTAAATCTATTGAGGAGGTATTTCGCGATGCAGGTGCATTCATCTTTCTTCGATCCGCCGCAGGCCGTACTGGAGCGGGTAATCTATCAAATGGAAAAAGTCATTATCGGTAAACGGGATGTCATAGAAAAGCTGCTGATCGCCTTATTGTGCGGAGGGCATGTGCTGCTGGAGGATGTGCCCGGAGTCGGGAAGACGATGATGGTTCGAGCGCTGGCTCGCACCATCGACGGCAGCTTCAAGCGGATTCAATGCACGCCGGATTTGCTGCCGTCGGATTTGACGGGCAGCAGCATATTCAATCAGCAGACGGCGCAGTTCGAATTTCGTCCCGGGCCTTTGATGGCCAATCTGGTGCTGGCTGACGAGTTGAACCGGGCGACGCCGAGAACACAATCGGCGATGCTCGAAGCAATGGAGGAGAAACGGATTACGGTAGACGGGCAGACGTACCCGCTGCCGGAGCCGTTTTTTCTGCTGGCTACGCAAAATCCGTTCGACTTCGAAGGAACGTTCGTGCTGCCGGAGGCGCAGCTGGACCGCTTCCTGATGAAGCTGAGTCTTGGTTACCCTAATGCCATGGAGGAGCAGGAGCTGCTGAACCGGGTGGAGTCCCGGCCTCCGGTTGACCAGCTTCGTCCGCTGCTGCTGCCCGAGGAATTCGTATTGCTGCAAAAGGAAGCGTCCCGCGTCCACGTGGACGATGCCGTCAAGAGCTATATCGTGCAGCTTACGGCCGCGACCCGAAGCCATCCGGACATCGCTCTCGGAGCGAGTCCCCGCGCTACGGTTGCGCTAATGAGGGCTTCCCAAGGCAGAGCGTTTCTGTCGGGACGGGGCTATGTCATTCCCGACGATGTGAAGCAGCTGACGGTGCCGGTATTAGCCCATCGTCTCATGCTGAGCCCGGAAGCGGCTATGGCGCAAAGGCAGGCGGAAGCGGTGATGGAATCGATCGCCGCTTCCACTCCGATCCCTTCCTGTGCCTATGCCCCGGCACAGTAAGGAGGAGCTGTCATGCGCAATATAGCGACCTTGCTGTTGTTGTTTGCAGGCTGGGCAGGCTCCTGGTATTGGGCGGAAGGGTACGGAGGCCGCTCCGCATGGATTTGCTTCTACGGTCTCGGCATGCTGCTGCTTTATTTATGCGTTGGGTACGTGAGCTGGTCCCGCGCCGTGCGGATCGAACGGCCTGCACAGACGCAGCGGTATTGGAGCGGAGAAGCAATCGGCATGAAGCTTCGGATCAAACCGGGAGGCTGGAGACTTCCTTCCGGCTGGCTGCTTGTTGAGGAGCGCTGGACCCATACCGGTACAGGGGAGTCGGTCATCGTGCGCGACACGGTGCGCTTGACGATGTCCGGCGCCGTGCAAGCGTCGCTGCACGTGCCTGGCCTGCCCCGCGGAGCTTACAGCCTGGAGCAGACCCGCGTCGGCATCTCCGACGCGTTCGGGCTGCTGCGGCTCCGGCTCCGCAGCGTAAGCGCAGGGCAGCACCGGATGCTTGTGCTGCCTAAGCCGCTGCCGCTGGCGTCGGCTGCCACTGCCGCGGGAGAGGAGCTCCCGCGCCGGCCGCAGCTTCGGCTGCAGCGGCAAGCCTCGTCCCCGCTCGTGCAGGGGACGAGGCCGTATGCGCCCGGGGATCCGTTGAACCGGATCCATTGGCGCTCCACCGCGCGCACGGGCATGCTGCGCGCGAAGGAGACCGAGCAGCCCGGCTTCGACCGGCTGCTCGTCTGTCTCGACGCGGCCAAGGGCGTAGCGAACGCAGCGGCGTTCGCCACGGCCGTCGAGGCCGCGGCAGGCATTGCCCAGCGCGGGCTGCAGCTGGGCCTGCGCGTGCGCCTTGCCGCGTCGGACCGGCAAGGGCAAGCGGCGGAAGCGCGGGGCGGCGAGCGCTTCACGGAGCTGCTGGAGCTGCTCGCGCAGCTGCCTTGCGACGGCGACCTGCCCTTTGCGGCCAGCGTGCAGCGCGAAGCGCAGCAGGCCGGCCCCGGGGCGGGCGTAGCCGTCGTTACGGCGCAGCCGGATGAGCAGCTGCTGCGCCTGCTGTACCGGCTGAGAGGGCGCGAGGTGCACATGGTGTATGTGCACGGCAAGGGCGCCGCAGCCGACGCGGCAGAGCAATGGCGGCAGCGGGCGGAGGCAGCAGGTTGCCGGTTTACGGCGGTCAGCGCGTCCGGACGCCGCGCCGCCGCAGGAGGTGAGGGCCATGGCGCAGAAGCCAACCGTGCCGCCGCCGGCGCATAAGCTTCCGGCGGAGCCGGAGCAGCCGTGGCCGCTGCGCATCGGCTACGCGCTGCTGCTGTTCTGGCTGATCCGCGCATGGCTCGTCCCGCTGCAGCAGCTGTCCGACGTCACGGAAGTGTACCGGATCGCCCCGTTCCTGGGGGCGTTCGCTTTCTTCCTTGCCGTCGGCATGTTCCGCATGCCAGGCTCCGCCGCCTGGCCTTTGCGGGCAGCGGCCATCCTTGCTGTGACCGCGGTGCTGCACAGCGGGCATTGGCTGCCCGAGGCCGGCTGGTGGGCTTCGTGGCTGCGCGAGTTGTCGTCGGATGCGCTTCATGCGCTGTCGGGACAGTTCGGGTACATTTCGTCCGCGACTAGGACGATGCTGTTCTTGACCGGATGGTGCTTCTTCATCTGGGTGCTGCAATCGTTCGTCGCAGACCGGATGCAGCTGCTCTGGTTTGTCATTATGACGATGCTGTATCTGATTGCGCTACAGATCGTGTTCGATACCGACATGTCTGCCAGTCTGCTGGGCGCGGTTGGCGCCGGTCTGCTCTTGCAGGGCTGGCTGCAGGCGGAACGGTGGCTCCGTTGGAAGCAGGCGGGGGCAGGTTATTCGGAGGATGTATCGGCGGGTACTAACGGGGCTGTCGCCGGTGGTGCAAGCCGGGTGACGGCTTCAGCTCACTCCGCTGGGGCGGAACAGGCCGGCCTCTGGAAACGGATCGCCTCCAGCTGCATTGTTACCGCAATGCTCGTGATATGCGCCTGGATGGGGGCTCAATTGCATCCTACGGAAGGCAAGACGGTGGAATGGTCTGGATCATTGGCGCCATGGGAACGGCTATTTGATGGAGCCGAGCATATCGGCGAAAGAGCCGCCCTTGCCTCCTTATCGGCGGGCCGAACCGGATACAGCACCGACGATTCGCATCTGGGCTCGCCCTTGACCCAGGACGATGCGGTTGCATTCATCGCCAAGACGACCCGGCTCACCTATTGGAGAGGGGAGTCCAAATCGACGTATACCGGTCAAGGCTGGCAGCAGACCGTGTCTGAACCGGTGCTTGCCGTGCCGGATACGAAGCCGGATACGAAGCAGGCTGCGGAGCTTGACGGAAATAGGGCGGGCATGGATAACGAGGGCTTCGTTCCTGCTTCCGTCCCTCCGGAAGAACCGCATATCGGCATCGTGACGCAGCAGGTGTACTTGAAGCAGCCGTTCCGCCAATTGTTTGTGGGAGGCTCCCTGCATGAGGTGGAGTCCCTTGTATCCGAGACGGGCAAGCTTGTATCACCCGATTGGGTGTGGAAGGATATGAAAACCGACCGGTACTTCCTGCCCGCGCTGGCCGATCCGTTAGCTTCCTATGCGGTTCAGGTAACCGTACCGGATAAGGAAGGACGGCGGTCTGCTGCACCCGGTACTGAGACTGGTTTGCCAGGTGATGAGTATATACAGCTGCCGAACCGGCTTCCGGACAGAGTGGCCGAATTGGCCCGAACGGTAACGGCGAACGCGAGTACGGCTTACGATAAGGCGCAGGCGGTTGAAACTTATTTGAAAACGCACTATACCTACAATTTAGATCGAACGAAACCGCCTGCCGGCGGGCAGGATTTCGTAGACCAGTTTTTGTTCGAGCAGCGGATGGGCTATTGCGATCATTTCTCCACCGCGATGACGGTCATGCTGCGTACCGTGGGGGTGCATACCCGCTGGGTCAAAGGGTTCGCACCGGGACAGGTCGTTTCCGCAGAACCGGCCGAATCCGGCCGAGATACCCTATATCAGGTCGAAGTGCGCAATCAAGACGCCCATTCCTGGGTGGAGGTGTTCATCCCGTCAACAGGCTGGGTCGCCTTCGATCCGACCCCCGGCTACAACGGGTCGGCCAACAAGGAAGCGGCTGCCGCCGCGTCGGCCGCGCCAGCGGAGACACCTGACGATGGATGGGACTTATCCTCCATCTACAACAGCTTGAAATCGTCCATGAACCGCTTTATCCTCATGGCGCAGCATACGGCGGCCTTCTTATCCACTCTGGCATCGGCTGGACTCGCAGTTTTGCACAAGGGCGCGTTGTGGATAGCGCCGTACCTGCCTTTATCCTTGTGGATAGCTGCGGCTGCTTTGACAGCTGCCGGCGCATGGCTATGGATAAAGCTACAGCTCAAGCCTGGGGGAAGCAGAGAGAAGGTTCGTTTCGCTTCGGGCTCCCAGGCCAACATAAGCCGCCTGTTAGGGCTTGAGCGCATGCGCTCGCACGCCGCACACCGGCTGGCCGAGCGTCAGTGGAGCAAGCTGCAGCGCCGCTTCGGGCGGGCCGAGCCTGCACAAACGATGCGCGAGTATTTGCTCACCCGTTCCAATGCGACGGAGGAGCAGAGACAATCGCTGCTGCGGTTTGTCCGGCTTCGGGAAGCGCTCAAATACCATGGCGGGTCCGCCGCGGTTACAAGCCGCAAGCTTTATGAAGCTTGGGCGGATATTCGAAAAAGCCTGTAATGCCGGATGGCCCCGGCTTGCGGGCTTTTTTCTTCGTCCGGGAACAGCCGGATTTCCTTCCGGCCTCGAAAAATTTCCCGCTGCTTGCGCTTCCCGGCAGGGAGGATTTTTTTGTGCAAATTTAGTGACGCTAGTGAAAAATGACAATACTAGGAACGACTCTTATTGCCTATCGTCCTTTTTCGACACAGGCATTGCCCTTTCTTTTCCGTAAGCTTATAATAATGACTATTGATTTAGAGCAGAGCGCCATACTTTTTGTCGGATCGAAAAGGCTGACGCTTGCGTGCGAACCTGGCTTTACCGCCCGCGGGAACGATAGCTCATCTGTTGTATGTTTAGTTGAACGAACTGGAACGAACTTTTAAGGAGGACAATATGGACAAGCCGAATGAAATTATTGTAGTGCTGGACTTTGGCGGACAGTACAACCAGCTGATCGCTCGCCGGATCAGGGATTTGGGTGTATACAGCGAGCTGCTGCCTTACAACACGTCTGCCGAGAAGCTGAAGCAAATTCAGCCTAAGGGGATCGTATTCTCGGGAGGACCTGCGAGCGTATACGGTGAAGATTCCCCGCTGGTAGATCCGGGCGTGTACGATTTAGGCGTGCCGATCCTGGGCATTTGCTACGGGATGCAGCTGATGGCTCATCAGCTTCAAGGAAAAGTGGAAAGAGCGTCGAAGCGCGAATACGGAAAAGCGGAGGTTGATTTCGCCGACCACTGCGGCCTCGTGCATAACCTGGACAAAAAGCAAACGGTATGGATGAGCCACAGCGACCTCGTTGTCGAGCCGCCTGCAGGCTTCGTCGTTGATGCCAGCACGGAGCATGCTCCGGTAGCGGCGATGAGCCACCCGGAGAAGCAGATGTTCGCGGTTCAGTTCCATCCGGAAGTGCGCCACTCCGTGTACGGTAACGACATGATCCACAATTTCCTGTACCACGTGTGCGGCTGTGCCGGCGACTGGAGCATGGAAAGCTTTATCGAGGATACGATTCGCGATATCCGTGCGCAGGTAGGCGACAAAAAGGTACTGTGCGCATTGAGCGGAGGCGTGGATTCCTCCGTTGTGGCGATGCTGATTCATAAGGCGATCGGAGACCAATTGACTTGTATGTTCATCGACCACGGCTTGCTGCGCAAAGGGGAAGCGGAAGGCGTTATGGAGACCTTTGTCGGCAAGTTCGATATGAAAGTGGTCAAAATCGACGCGCGCGAGCGTTTCCTGGGCAAATTGGCCGGAGTGGACGATCCGGAGCAAAAACGGAAAATTATCGGCAACGAGTTTATCCGCGTGTTCGAGGAGGAGTCGGCGCAATTCGACGATTTCGCGTTCTTGGCGCAAGGTACCTTGTACACGGATATCGTAGAAAGCGGCACGGCGACGGCTCACACGATCAAATCGCATCATAACGTGGGTGGATTGCCGGAAGATATGAAATTCGAGCTGGTTGAGCCTCTTAAAGCTTTGTTCAAGGATGAAGTTCGTAAAGTAGGCGAAGAGTGCGGCCTTCCTGAAGCTATCGTATGGCGCCAGCCGTTCCCTGGACCGGGTCTTGCGATCCGCGTGCTGGGCGAAGTGACCGAAGAGAAGCTCGAGATCGTGCGCGAATCCGACGCGATCCTGCGCGACGAAATCGCCAAAGCCGGACTCGACCGCGAAATTTGGCAGTACTTCACTGCGCTGCCGAACATGAAGAGCGTTGGCGTTATGGGTGACGCCCGTACGTATTCCTACACCGTAGGCATTCGCGCAGTTACTTCCATCGACGGCATGACCGCTGACTGGGCGCGTATCCCTTGGGACGTGTTGGAGAAAATTTCCGTACGTATCGTCAACGAAGTCGACAACGTGAACCGGATTGTTTACGACATTACATCCAAACCGCCGGCTACGATTGAGTGGGAATAATCATTCGCTTGTGCAGAAGGACTGCCTGCTGACACGGCATAGATATAAGGGCCTTTTTCCGCCTTGGAAAAGGGCTCTTTCTTATTGCATCAATATCGCTCGCAATTAGCAGTCTAGGGCTCCATTCCGCGACTATGCCGACAGCGCTCTCATTAACAAAGCACCCAGCCGCTAACCTTCCCTTCAGTGAAAATCAATAAAACGAACATATAGCAAAATTTGTTTGCAAATGTTCGGAAAAATCGATTGACAAGTTTCGTCATGAATTTTAGAATAAATGAAGAATATGTAGGGAATAACAGTTTCGTATAATCCCGGGGATTGGCCTGGGAGTTTCTACGAGATCACCGTAAATGATCTGGCTACGAACAAACAAAGCGCTGGAATCACGGATATCTGCCGATAAGCATCACCGTACGATTCAGAGGACGCCTCTTGAGAGGAGCCCGACGAATCCCCGGTCCGTGCCTCGATTGAAGGATGCCGCAGCTCCACCGTGCTTTGCTTGTAAGTCCGGTCTTTTGATCTGTGATCAAAGCCGGATTTTTTCGTTGTTCCAAAAACCAATGGAGGGATTTGGGGAATGGATCGATTTTTTAAGCTGAAGGAAAACGGCACCAACGTGCGCACGGAAATCATGGCGGGCTTGACCACGTTTATGACGATGGCGTATATTCTTGCCGTAAATCCGAACATTCTCAGCAACTTTGGCTCTGGCGCAACAGGCATGGACTGGACGGCTGTCTTCTTGGCTACCGCCATCGCTGCCGGCGTTATGACGATTGCTATGGGCTTGTTCGTCAACTTTCCGGTTGCTCTCGCTCCGGGAATGGGCTTGAACGCTTACTTCGCAACGGTGATTTTGGCTTCTCAAGGCACGTTTACGTATCAAATGGGATTAGCGGCTGTTTTTATTTCCGGGATTATTTTCATCATCTTGACCGTAACGAAAGTGCGGCAAATGCTGCTGGTTGCGGTTCCAGACAGCTTAAAGCATGCAATTACCGTGGGGATCGGCTTGTTCATTACGATCGTCGGCTTGAAAAACAGCGGTCTGATGACCATTGCCGCTGAAACGACCAAAGACGTCAAAGCACACCAGTATACGGATTTGCTTTCGTTCGAGACGGTCATTCATCTGGGTAGCCTGAAGGACCCGAACGTCGTGCTTTGTATTATCGGTCTTATCCTGATCTCGGTATTGATGGTACTTAAAGTACGCGGCGCGATTTTGTACGGCATTTTGCTGACGACGGTCATCGGTATGCTCATGGGACAGGTGAATTTCGCGACATTGACCGATGCGAAAACGACTTGGGTCCCTGATTTGACCAAGCTGGCCTTTGCCGAGTTTGACTTCAAGGGCTTGCTGAACACCGGTATCATTACGGTCATTTTAACGTTTACCTTCGTGGAATTGTTTGACACCTTCGGTACGCTCGTTGGTACGGCCAACCGTGCCGGGTTTATGAAAAATAAAGAAGAAGGCAACAAAAAAGTCGGTAAAGCTATGATGGTCGATGCAGTCGCGGTGAGCGGCGGCGCATTGGTTGGTACAAGCACGGTTACGGCTTACATCGAAAGTGCTGCAGGCGTGGCGCAAGGCGGCCGTACA
Organism: Paenibacillus sp. H1-7; assembly: GCF_022354825.1. Lineage (GTDB taxonomy): Bacteria > Bacillota > Bacilli > Paenibacillales > NBRC-103111 > Paenibacillus_S. Next base: position 7,757,737 of record NZ_CP031168.1, on the reverse strand, counting down.
GGCTTGACTGCAGTGACTACGGGCGTATGTTTCCTGCTTGCCCTGTTCCTGGCTCCGATTGCCGCATTGATTCCCGGCTCCGCAACCGCGGCGGCTTTGATTGTTGTCGGCGTGCTGATGATGCAGTCCGTTAAGGAAATCGACTTCCAAGACCTGGTTGTTGCGATTCCTGCATTTCTGGTTATCGTAATGATGCCGTTCACTTACAATATCGCTAACGGTATTTCTTTCGGTATCGTGACGTATGTCATTTTGGCTACGGTATCCCGTTGGGGCGGCCGCAATGACCACAAGGTGCATTGGCTGATGTGGGTGCTTGCGGTGCTAATTATATTCCGCTATACGATGCTTGGCGGAGAATAATCTTTAATGTACTAGCCTCGATGTTCCTGATCAGGGACACCGGGGCTTTTTTCATGTTTGTAAAATATTTTGAAAAATCACGCATTGACAATTGGAAAATGACATACTATAATTGCAAACAATATCAAAAACGCGAAGAACGGGAACAGTAGTCGGCCGGATCTGTACAGAGAGCTGCGGGTGGTGCAACGCAGTCGGAGAAGCCAACGAAGCTCGCCCGGGAGCGGCGGAGCCGAAACGATGTAGCGCTGCATCGGAAAGTAGGCTACGACGGATTGCCCCCGTGATCAGGCAGTGCCGGCGATTTGAACGCCCAGGCACACTAAGGCGGACTTTCGGCTGCAAGCCGGGGTCAACAAGAGTGGTACCGCGATAGACAAGGTCTGTCGTCTCTTATAAGGAGACGGCAGGCCTTTTTTGGTTATTAAGACAATCAAACATTAACGAGATGAACAATTCCATAGATCAAACGCTTGGAACGGGAACAGTAGGGTGATCCGGATGATCAGAGAGCTGCGGGTCGGTGCGACGCAGTCAACGGAGCCAGAAGCTCGCCCGGGAGCGGCAAGGCGGAACCCAGCGCAGCTGGCAAGTAAGCTTTGACGGATTAGCCCCACGTGACAGGGGGCGCAATGAACCGGGCAAGGGAGTGCAAGCTCCCTTACCGGATTGCGAGCGAGGTGGACTCCCCGAACAGAGGAGTCAACGAGAGTGGTACCGCGGCAGCCTAAGGCCTGTCGTCTCTTACAAGGAGACGGCGGGTCTTTTTGTATTCACCGCAGGGCGTAGGACAACAAGCAAACGAATAAGAGATTGATGCACGAAGCAGCCAAGCAACCATTCATTTTTGAGGAGGAATTACCCATGACAACGAACAACCAAAACCCATCCGCGAAAGAAACGAATAAAGCTGTGAGACGAATCCGTATTTTCGATACGACCTTGAGAGACGGCGAGCAAGCGCCGGGAGCTTCCTTGCACCCAGAGCAAAAAATCGTCATTGCAAAGCAATTGGCCCGTTTGGGTGTCGATGTGATCGAGCCCGGCTTCCCGATTTCGAGCCCCGGCGATTTCATGGCGGTACAGCAAATTTCCCGTGAAATCCAGGGGGTGGAAATATGCGGCTTCGGCCGAGCGGTCAAAGAGGATATCGATGCCGCGGTTCGAGCTACCGAAGCGGCGGAGCGCCGCAGATTGCACATGTTCCTGTCGTCGTCGAACATTCATTTGGACTTCCAGCTGCGCAAGTCGAGAGAGCAGGTCATTCACATCGCCCGTTCGATGGTCGCTTATGCGAAGCAGTTTGTGGACCGTGTCGAGTTTTCTCCGATGGATGCGACGAGAACCGGAGATGAGTTCTTGTTCGAAATGATTGAAGCAGTCATTCAGGAAGGAGCGACAATCATCAATATTCCGGACACGGTCGGCTACGCGCTTCCGGAGGAGTACGGCGCTATGTTCACCCGCGTTATGAACAACGTTCGCGGCAGCGACAAAGTCGAGTTCAGCGCTCACTGCCATAACGATTTGGGCCTTGCCGTAGCCAACAGCTTGGCGGCGATCCGTGCAGGGGTAACGCAGGTAGAGGTGACGGTGAACGGCGTAGGCGAGAGAGCCGGCAATTGCTCGCTGGAGGAGCTGGTGATGGCGGTAGAGACGCGCAAGGAAGCGTTGGGTGCCGAGACGGGGATCCGTACGGAGCACATTTACGAGGTATCGCAAAAAGTAAGCCGCGCCATGAGCTTCCCTATCGCGTTCAACAAGCCGATCGTCGGACGCAATGCGTTCCAGCATGAGGCGGGCATTCATCAGGACGGCTTGCTGAAAAATCGCAGCACCTACGAGATCATGGATCCCGACCGGTTGGGCGTTCCGCGCAGCATGATCATTTTGGGCAAGCATTCCGGCCGCCATGCGATCAAGCACCGTGTAAGCCAGTACGGAGTCCAGCTGACCGACGAACAAATGGAGACGTTGTACATCAAATTCAAGCAATTGGCTGATGCGCAAAAGGTGGTTCAGGATCATCAGTTGATGGAGCTGGTCGGACATACGGTGAATACGGTGCTGGAGCCGTACACGCTGGTTCAAGCTCAAGTATTGACGGGAACGACCGGTCACCGGATGGCTTCCTGCACCATCAAGGACAATGTAACCGGTGAGGAAATCGTCACATCGGGAACCGGCGAAGGCCCGGTAGAGGCGCTGGTTGCAGGGATCAAGCAGATGCTGCCGATCGAAGTCGATTTTGCCGATTTGGAGCTGTACTCGTTATCTTCCGGCGAGGAAGCGAACGGGGAAGCGATCGTAACGGTAAGTGCTGCTGAGAATACGTACCGAGGCGTATCGATCCATCGCGATGTGCTGATGGCGGTCGCTCAGGCGTTCATGGCTGCGTGTAACCAGGCGGTTCGCGAGCATGTCGCAAACAGACAAGTGCAAGGAGCGGTTTCCGCAGGGTAAGGAGCAAGAAAGTAGGGCTTTCTGCGAATGTGACCGTGTGAAAATGTCCGCATCGTTGATTTGCCGGCAATAACCTATGGTATTAGGGGGAGTCGACCATGAGCGCCATCGTAAAGTATTACGAATCGTTTGACGAGTGGGGAAGGCTTGATCGGGAGCCTGTTGAAATGATGATCAACTGGCATTTCATGAAGGCTTATCTGCCTAAGCCCGAAGCGGGACCCGTCCTGGACAATGGGGCTGGACCGGGCAAATATTCGATGAAGCTGGCCGCAAGCGGCTACCGGGTTACGGTAACGGATATCACCCCCAAGCTTGTAAACATGGCACAGAGTAAAGCCAAGGAGCTGGGCCTGGAGGGACAGTTCGACGGATTCCATTCTGCCGATGCGATGGATCTGAGCTGTCTCGAGAGGGATCGGTTCGCCGCTTCCCTGATGCTCGGACCTATGTATCATCTGCAGGCTGAGGAGGATCGGGCGAAGGCGGTCAAGGAGCTCTACCGGGTGACGAAGCCGGGAGGCGTCGTATTCGTCGCTTTTATGCCGCGAACGAGGCATTTGATCTCCTCGCTGCTGCATCCTCGTCAGTGGAAGCCTAATGACAGCGCGGAGCAAATCGCGGCGTTTATGGAATCCGGCGCTTTTGACCATAGCGATGAGGGACGGTTTACCGGGGCGTATTATACGCGGGTGGAAGACATCCAGCCTTTTATGAGCAAGTATGGGTTCGCCATGGTGAAAATGATCGGCAGCTCGAACATCGCATCCCTGCTGCAGCCGGATCAATGGAGCTACTGGCGAAGCCGGGGAGAAGCGGAGATGGAGACCCTTTTCGAGCTGTTGAAGGAGACGGCGGACAATCCGTATTTGCTGGGCGTTTCGCCGCATATTTTGTACATTGGCGTGAAGGTTGTTGGAGGTAGTTAAACCTCGGATTGCGCTACTTATGTCCATACAACGAATGGCGGATAATAGGGCTTCTAAAGTGAAGAAGACAAAGGCTGTGGATATAGTTATCCACAGCCTTTGTGTATAATGTGCATAAGTTTGTAAAGAGGCTGTAAATGGGCAAAAAAACTGCCTCATTCGACAGGGGGCAGGTGGATAATCCAAATCGGTGTTTTCTGTGGATAATGTGGACAAATCTGTGGATGAGCGGCAAAACGGCGATTTTTCTAGTTATTTATCGACTTTTCTTTGTTGATAACCATGTGGATAAGCGTATGGGAACCCCGTCTATGCACAGGATGGATAAACAGGAGAATTATGGGGGAAAGTAGCTCAAAGCAGCTCGTCATAATTAATGACCTTCCTGTAACGTTCACATTATGAAATGTAAGGAGAACATCCCGTATGATTGCTCGATATCGTCGCTGCGCTGCATTAGCTCTGCTGATGGGTATGTGCATGGTTCCGTTCAGCGGTCTAGCCGCGGAGTTGCAGCAGCTTTCAGAGTCTTCCGTACCAAGCGGCAAAGCGATAGGGCCGGATCCCGCTAAATTGCTGCTTTTGTCTATACCCGGCTTTTCCTTCTTGGAGCTGGAACAGCCCGATGCGGCGGCTATGCCTGTGTTGACCGGCCTTGGCCGGCGGGGAGCTTGGGGCTCGATGAATATCCGGACGCCGGGCCGTGGACTCGAGGATGTGTATTTGTCTTTAGGCGCCGGGCATTTTGCCGAAGGGAGCCCGGGTGTGCAAGGCATGCAGCGCGAGGAGCGCGTTCAGGGAGAACCCGCGGGGCAACGATATAGGCGGTACGGCGGTCATGAAACGGACAGCGCTATCGTTGTGAAGGAAGCGGAAGCGATGCGCAGACAAAATGCATCCAACTACTATAAGGCGCAGCCGGGTCTGCTTGGAGAGAAGCTCCGGGCGGCAGGAATCAGGCTTAGCGTCTGGGGGAATGCAGATCGGGCCGGAGCGGCCAAACCGGGAACTATGCCGGAGAAAGAGGCGAGGAACATGCATCGCCGGTACGCTCCGCTCATGCTGATGGACGGATCAAGCACGGTACCATCCGGGGATGTAAGCGGTGCGGGCTTGCTCCGCGATCCTTTGGGTCCGGCAGGCTGGAGAACGAATTATCCGTGGCTGCTGAAGCGCTGGCTTGAACAGCCATCTCCATCGGTTACTTTGATGGAGCTCGGTGATTTTCAACGGCTTTACGATGAAAAATCGTACTACTCGGACGAGGCGTTTGCCATTGCCAAACGAAGCGTACTCGCTGAAATGGATCGATTCATCGGCCAAATCGTTCGTACCATGGATTCAGGCACGCCGGGAGACCACTCCGAGCTGTGGATGTTCAGTCCTCAAGTTCACGCGGATGCGGTGAAGCAAAAAGCTTATCTGGGGCCACTGCTGATCGTTCCCTCAAAAGGTACGGAGCAAAACGAGGGCCTGCTGACCTCGGCTACGACAAGACGGCAAGGAATCGTTTCGTTAGTAGATATTGCCCCTACGCTGTTGGGACGGTTCGGACTTCCTGGATCGGAGGAGATGATCGGGCTGCCGATTCAAGCAGAGCAAGAGGGTGCAGGATTGGAAACACTCCTGAGCCAGGTGCGCGAGATGCGGCAAATTTATGCTCTGCGGCCCCCTTTGCTGTACGGGCTGGCTATATATGAAGTTGCGGTTATGCTTCTTGTTCTGATCGTTGCCATGTTTGCAGGGGAGCGGATTGGGCAAAGGACAGCGGCAGTTGGTAAAGCGCTGCTATTCTCCTTGCTGCTGGCGCCAGCCGGGCTGCTGTCGATGGGGTGGCTGCCTGGAGAGCCTTCGGGCTGGACAGCGGCTGTTGCATTGGGAGCAGTGGCGGCTTTAAGCGCAGGCTGCGCCGTGTATTCGAGGAAGCCGGGCGGATTCGCAGCCTGCTTGGCTGGAAGCGGCAGCTTGGTGACGCTGCTGCTGCTCTATGACGGCATGCACGGCGCCAAAGCGATGCAGCGCTCCGTGCTGGGCTACGACCCGATGATCGGGGCCCGTTACTACGGCATGGGCAACGAATGCATGGGCGTGCTGCTCGGCGCCGCGCTGCTCGGCCTTACGGCGCTGCAGCAGGCGGTGCTGGCCGCCCGCCGCCAGAGCCGCAGCGCTGCCGCTAGCGACGGCGGGGCAGGCCTCCCGCCTGCGCAGACGGCCGAGGCGCAACAGCCGGCGGCAGCCGCCGTGCCCGGCAGCGGCAGCCATACGCCCGCGCTGCTGCACGGCGCGCCGGAGCCGCAGCCAAGCGGCCGCGCCGCCTGGCGGCTCACGGGCGCAGGCACGCTTGCGCCGTGGCTGCGTGCCCGCGGCCCGATAGCGAGCGCCGTCGCCGCGCATGCCGCAGCGCCGGGCACCCGGCGCCGGAGCCGCTTGGCGGCGCGAGCGGCGGCCGTCTGGCGCGCTTGGCCCGCCGCGGCCGTCGGCGCCGCCGTCGCGGGCTACCTCGCGGCGCCCGCGCTTGGCACCAACGCCGGCGGAGCGCTGTCCGCGGCGGTGGGCTTCGGCGCGCTTGGTGCGCGCCTGGCTAGCGGGCGCCGCTGGCTGCGCACGGCGCCCGCCCTCGCGCTGCTGCTCGGTGCAGCGCTCGTGCTCCTGTGGCTGCTGAATCCAAGCGCAGCCACAACAGGCGGCGGCCAGAGCCATATCGGCCGCGCATTCGATACGCTGCTCCAGGGTCGCCTCGACATCATCTGGGCCATCATCGTGCGCAAGCTGCAGATGAATTGGCACCTGATCGGCGTCTCGGCCTGGAGCAAGGTGCTGCTCACCAGCATGGTTGTTATGGCCGTGCTGGTGCTCCGGCCGCGCGGGCTGTTTCGCCGGTGGCAAAGGCGCTACCCGTACATTATGTACGGATGCGCAGCCAATGTGATCGGAGCAATCGCCGCGCTCCTGCTCAATGACTCGGGCATCGTCGCGGCCGGGACGATGATCATTTACAGCAGCGTGCCTCTGCTGCTGCTCAAGCTGGAGGGCGCCTGATCGTCTTTGGTCAGTCAGCCGATCAGGCATCCCAGCAAGTGGACGGTGATTACGACTCCGTTATCACCAAAATCCCTGGAGCGAGCTTGCTGCAGATATCACCACAAGCTCGCTCCATCTGCAAGAGCCGTGCTGCTGGGAAATCCCAATGCAGCACATACTCAATGCCGATGGGGCGTGCTGCCTAATACGCCCCTCCAAATAAAAAAGCCGAAAAGTCCATCGGACTTCCCGGCATGTGAAAAGGCGCCCGACATCCCGTCAGGCGCCTTCCATCTTTTACTCCGCCAGCTGCTCCCACTGCTCGTAGCAGTCCGCCAGCTGGGCTTTTTTCTGTTCGATCGCTTCGTTCTTCTGCTGTACCAGCACATAGTCGTTGTACACTTCCGGCAGGGCTAGCTCCTCCTCGATGGAGGCGATCTCCTCTTCGAGCTTGGCTATCGTCTGCTCCAGCTGCTCGAGCTTGCGCTGCTTCGTCCGTTCATCGCGCTTCGCCTGCTTATTGGCCTCGTAGCCGCTCTCCGGAGCTTGCGCTGCCGCGGCTTTGCTCGCTGTCGCACCTCCGCCGCTCTTGCTTTTGGCGGCTTCCATGGCCAGCCGCTGCTGCTCCATCTCCGCGAGCTCCTGCTTCTTTTCCACATAGTCGTCATAGTTGCCCAAATAAGGAGTGACTCCATCGCCGGACAGCTCTAGCATCTGCTCGGCCATCTTGTTCAAAAAGTACCGGTCATGGGAAATAAACAGCAGCGTGCCCTCATAGTCGATCAGGGCCGACTCCAGCACTTCCTTGCTGAACAGGTCCAGATGGTTGGTAGGCTCGTCGAGAATAAGGACGTTGGCCTTCTCCAGCATCAGCTTGGCGAGAGAGACGCGGGCTTTCTCGCCGCCGCTCAAGGACGATACTTTTTTGAACACGTCCTCGCCGCTGAACAAGAAGCTCCCCAGAACGGTACGAATCCTTGCTTCCTCCAGGTTCGGGAACGCATCCCATACTTCGCCCAAGACGGTATTGTTCGGATTCAGTCCCTTTTGCTCCTGATCGTAGTAGCCGATCCGGACGTTGGCTCCCCAGCGGATGTCGCCTTTGTCCGGCTGCTGATCTCCGATCAGCGTCTTCAGCAGCGTCGATTTGCCGATCCCGTTCGGCCCGATCAGGGCGGCCGTATCTCCCCGGCGCAGCTGGAAGGACACGTCCTTCAATAGCGGCTTGCTGCTATCGTACGATACGGACACGCCGCTTACCTGCAGCACTTCCTTGCCGGACGGCTGCTCCACCTCGAACGCGAAGCTCGCCCGTTTCAATTCGCCCATCGGCTTATCCAGACGGTCCATCTTCTCCAGCGCCTTGCGGCGGCTTTGCGCCCGCTTGGTCGTGGAAGCGCGGACGATGTTGCGCTGGACGAACTCCTCCATCTTGGCGATTTCCTCCTGCTGCTTTTCGAACTGCTTCAGCTGGATTTCGTAATCGGCCTGCTTGATCTCGACATAACGGGTGTAATTGCCCGTATAGCGCTTGGATGTCGTCCGTTCGATTTCGTAAATGGCATTGACGAGCGCGTCCAAAAAATACCGGTCATGGGACACGACCAGAATAGCCCCGGAGTACGAGCGCAAATAGCCCTCGAGCCACGTAAGAGTCTGAATGTCGAGATGGTTCGTCGGCTCGTCCAGAAGCAGCAAATCGGGAGCCTGCAGCAGCATTTTGGCCAAGGCGAGACGCGTCTTTTGGCCTCCGCTCAACGTGTTGATGACGGTGTCCGGCGCGAAATCGCCGAAGCCCATCCCGTGCAATATGCCGCGGATACGGGCATCCGCCTCGTAGCCGCCCTGCTCCTTGAACCATTCGGACAGCGAGGCGTAGCGCTTCATCGTGTCCTCGGTTTGCTTTTCGTTAGCCAGTACGGCCGGATCGGACATCATGGCTTCCAGCTTGCGGAGCTCCTTCTCCGCTTCATGCAGATGATCGAAGACGCTGCGCAGTTCCTCCCAGATCGATTTGTCCGAGTTCAGGCCGCTGTTTTGTTTTAAATAGCCGACCTTCGTTTCCTTCGCTTTGAAAATATCCCCCGAATCGTAGGACATCTCCCCGGCGATAATTTGCAGCAAAGTCGATTTGCCTGCGCCGTTCACCCCGACGAGGCCGATGCGTTCCCTCGGTTCGATTTGCAGCGATATATTGGAAAGCACGGTGTTGATGCCGTAGCTTTTTGTAATTCCCGATACTTGCAGCAGCATGAATAAAAGCCTCCTAATAATTTACGCATTCATAATAGCCGACGATGATTCGTCAATATTTTCATGGTTGCCGACCCGGAGTTCGACAATCTATTTTGCTCAGCATGTTGGTATAGCTAGTGTACCATGTTCCGGCCGACTTTTCAGCCTGAGTCATTGGTTTCCATATAAGAACCCGGCAGCAGATGAAACATCCGTGCTTTGGGACGGAGTGTATCAAACCAGTCTCTTGAACTACATTATACACAGGTTTATACACAAATTAACAGGCGAAAAATCAGGATTGTGCATAGATTTGCTTCCTCATATCAACATATCCACAGGCTGCGTTATCCACATGTTGACGGGCGGCTGCCGGTTTCTAGTGCAGAGGCGATCGGGCTGCCGCTAGGAAAAGACAGGAATTTCAGCGAATTTTCAGGTTGAAAAACTAAACTTTTTGACTGAATTTGTCGATATAAGAAAAGTACGATTCCGTCCACCTCTAGACAAAGGCTTTCAACGGTTCTGATGCGGAGAGAAAAAAGACTAGGGAGATGAAACAATGGGTTTACGGGCATCAAAGTTGTTGGTATGGTTACTTATTTTGACGTTGGTTTCAAGCAGTTTTGGCGCTATGACTGCGATGGCGGCGGAGATTTCCAGCCTGGTCCTCAATAAAAATGAGCTTACGTTGGAAGTAGGCAGTACCGTATCGCTGACGGCGACGGCTGTTTTTGATACAGGATCGACAGAGAACGTAACGGTTAAAACCGATTGGAACTCCGGTGCGGCTGACATCGCCTCCGTATATGCGGGAGCCGTAACGGCGAAGAAGGAAGGGAAGGCCGTCATTACGGCAACCTACCTGGGGAAAACGGTCATAGTCAACGTGACGGTAACGAAGCGTGTACGGTCTTTGATCAAGGATAAGCAAACGATCGATTTGCGCAAAGGCAAGGAAGATCAGGTTACGCTGACCGCTTATTATGACGACGGTACTTCCGAGGATGTAACGACCAAAGCGGAGTGGAACATCGACAACGGCCAGGTGGCGACGGTCGTCAACGGTAAAGTGACGGGACAAAGCTCCGGTACGGCGGTCATTACGGCCAAATATAACAACCAAACCGTATCGATTCCGGTTAGTATCGAGATCGTCAAACGCGTCGATGCAGAAAAATCGAAGCTGTCCCTGCTTATCAATCCGGAAGGTGAGCAGGTCAAGCTGTTCGCGACGTATCCGGACGGAACGAAGGAAGAGGTTTCGGCTATCGCCGATTGGGAGTCCGATAACCCGGAGGTTGCGGACGTATTGAAAGGAACGATTACCGGATACGGACCGGGTCAAGCCAACATCACGGCTACCTATGGAACGAAATCAACGACGATTAAAGTCGATGTAGATAATGCGATCAAGCTGTCGCTCGGCAAGGAAACAGTTCTATTGAAGAAGAACGAATCCGAGCAGCTGGAGCTGAAGGCGACGTATGCCGAAGGCAATACGGAAGTGATTAACGACCGGGCGGAATGGTCTTCGAGCAATGATGCCGTCGTCAGCGTAGTGAAGGGCAAGCTGTTCGCGATAGCAACGGGTGAAGCGACAATCACGGCGAAATACGGCCAGAAGTCCGTAACGGTCGTCGTTGATGTCGATGTGCCGAGAAGACTCGAACCCAATAAAGATTCCCTCGACATGAAGTCGGGCGAAGAGGAAGCTTTGGAGGTTAGAGCTACTTTTGCCGACGGAAAGAACGAGGAAGTGACAAGCCAGGCCAAGTGGTCGAGTGATAACGAAGCCGTTGCCTCGGTTGTAAGCGGCAAGGTGATCGCCCATAAAGCGGGTGAAGCTACGATCACGGCTACCTATGGCGAGAAAAGCGTCACGATCAAGGTTTCGGTGGACATTCCGATCATGATCAAGCCTAACGAGAGCAAAATAAGCTTCCAGCTTGGAAGCTATGAGAAGCTTACGTTGAACGCGATTTACAAGGATAAAACGGTAGATGTTACCGAGCTGGCGGAATGGACTTCCAGCGCTCCGGATATTGCGGGTGTAAGCAAAGGCACGATTACCGGGGTAGGTACCGGTACGGCAACCATCACGGCCAAATACGGAACGAGAACGACGACGATTCAAGTTTCGGTAGGCGTACTGAAAAGCCTGACCTCCAGCACCCAAACGAATCTTTCCTTGCAAAAAGGAGACAAAGTGACGCTGGACTTGACGGCAACATACACCGACGGTACCGAGGACAAAAATGCCGGCAAGGATGCGGAATGGACCAGCTCCAACTCGAAAGTCGCAACGGTTGATGCAGGGATAGTGACAGGCGTTGCTTCCGGCGAAGCGACGATTACCGCGTCCTTCTCCAGCAAAACGATTACGTTTACCGTTCAGGTCGATATGGCGGACAAGCTGTCGGCATCTCCGACGTTCCTCAACTTCGACTTGGGCGAAACGAAGACGATTACTCTGAACGCAACGGACGCCAGCGGCACTCCAAGAGACGTAACGGGCGATGCGGAGTGGACTTCGAGCAATGCCGCTATCGCTACCGTAGATAAAGGCGTAGTGACTCCAGTCGCACGCGGCAAAGTGACGATTACAGCCAAATACGGCGGCAAATCGGTTTCGATCTCGGTCGAGATCGGAGTTGTTCAGCAATTGGATGTAGACCGGCGGTTTATTACGACGAAGTCCGGCTCTTCCGTTCAAATCGTCTTGACGGCTACGCTGTCGGACGGAAGCAAGAAGGATGTCAGCTCCAGCGCCCAATGGAAATCGAGCAATTATAAAATTGCCGACGTAGCCGAAGGATTGGTAACCGGAGTATCTGCCGGCAATGCAACGATTTCGGCTTCGTTCGGAGGCAAGAGCGTAGGCATTCCGGTAGAGATCGACAAGCTGAAATATTTGAAGACCGATGTCGTGACGCTGCAGCTGAAGCAGGGAGAAACGGCGGAGGTAAAAGCTACCGCTACATTCGATGACTTGTCGGAAGAGGATGTAACGATTCCATCGTTGTGGACATCAACCAACATCCGCGTTGTGGATGTGAAGGACGGCATCATCAAAGCAACCGGCAAAGGGAAAGCAACAGTGACCGTAACTTACGCCAAAAAGAAGACTACCGTTGTCGTTGTAGTCAGCTAATAGAAAGGAAACCTCCAAAACCGCTTGTTCAGCGGGATTGGAGGTTTTCTCATTTCAGCTTCGATTGCAGCAGCTCTACCAGCTGGTCGGACATGGCTTTGCCGCGGTCCATACCTGCGCCTGCACCTGCACCTGCGCCGGGACGATCCCCATTCTTCGGCGGATTCTCTTTATTGTTCAGATTCTGGTTTCCAACCTGATTGGAATCGGTGGCGGCTGATTCGGATTTCTGTTGATTCCGCTTTTGTCGGGCTTCCTCCATTTTTTGCTTCTGCTCATCGGTTGGAGCCGGCATGGCCGTACCGTCGGCTTCCCCTTGCTTGCCGGGTCTTTGGGCTGCGGCCTCATCGAGAAATTTCTTCTGCTCCGCGGTCAGCTTCTCGACAAGCTTGGTCTGGTTATCCGTAGTAAGCTCACCCTTGGTTACGCTCTCCTGCACGACGGGAAGCATTTGCTGAGCTTGTTCCTTCGTGATGGCCAATCCTTCTTGTTTATCCATGCGAACGAGTGTTTGGAATGTCATCATCATTTGGCGCTGCTGCGAATTGACGGTCTGTTTCTGCTGTTTATCCTGCTTCTCTTGCTGGGACGACGATGCGCTAGCGTCCGTACTAGCGCTAGTGCTAGCCGAGCCGGAAGCTGAGGCGGCTGCCGTCGCCTGATCCTTTGCCTGTGTGCCGCAGCCGCTGGCAATCAGCGCGGTGAGGGCAAGGGTTCCCAATAGCCGATTATAGTTCATCTCGATATTCACCCTGTTCTTGTCGTTATGTATAAACGAGAGCTGCCGGTATAGGCAGCTCTCTTAGTAATGGTTGTGCTGTAATCGGCAAGCGGATTATTCAGCTGCGCTGGTGCTGGAGGAAGTTTCCTTGGCTGCGTTCGTGGAAGCGGCTGCTTTTTCTTTAAAGTGGAAGCTGCCTTTGCTTTCAACGAACTGCTTGATCGTGTCGGTCATGCTGTCCTTCAGCTTGCTGATCAGCTGATCTTCGGTAATGCCGTTCGCTTGGGCAATTTCAACGAGCGATTTGCCTGCTTGCAGCTCGGTAGTCAATTGTTCTTTTGTAATTCCGATAACGGTAGCCAGCGTTTCCGGACTTGCCATGGATCCGATAGGGCGTTTGCCAAAGCCGTCAAATTGGCCGAATTTCATGCCGTTTTCCACCATTTTTTTCACACGGTCAGCAATGCCTTCTTTTTTCTTAGTGGCCTCTTCTTGAGTCAGCTTGCCCGCTGTTACCGCTTCATCGATAGAAGCTGTTTCCGCAGCCGTTAATTTCGCAATCAGATCCTCTTGGCTTAAGCCTGCTTTCTCTTGAGCGATCTGAGCCAGCGTCTTGCCTTGCTTCAACTCATCGAGAATGACGCTCTGTTCCACTCCGATAACCGTCGCCGCTTCCTCGAAGATGCCGTGTCCGTTCTCCGGGCCTTTTCCGCCAGGGAAGTGTCCGCCTTTACCTCTGTCACCACCAAGATCGCCTCTGCCTTTATCGCCGCCAAAATCACCTTTGCCCGTGTTGGAGATTTCTTTTGTCAGTCGATCCGACAGGTTCGCTTTCTGCTTGTCCGCCTGCTCTTGAGTCAGCTTGCCGTCAGTGACCGCTTTATCGATCTCCGCCGTCGCTGCAGCCGTCAGTTTAGCCAGGAAGTCGGCTTCGCTTAAGCTTGCTTTTTCCTGAGCGATTTGGGCCAATGTTTTGCCTTGCTTCAGCTCATCTTTAATGACAGACTGCTCTACGCCAAGGATGGTTGCTGTTTGCTGCACCACGCTGCTTCCTTTTGCTTCACGGAATTCCATCGTTTTTTTGAAGAAATTTCCTCTATCCTGTTTGGTGCTGGTGCCTTCTGTATTTTGAGCTGCATTGGTATCGGTATCTTGGGCTTGCGCTTGAGTCAGTGCTGCGGTCAATCCGCCTCCAAGCAAAAATCCTGCAGCGATCGTACCTGTAAGTAATTTTTTTCCGATTGTTTTCATGGGCTTCTCCACCTTCGTTTATGATTTTGTTTTTCCTTACACTTTGAATTATAGGCTCGTATTATGAAAAAACCGTGAAGCGGAGCTTAATTGGAGATTAATGGCGGCTGAAAGTGTACTGAAAGAAATTTACCAATGGTTCCCTTGTATACAAAAGAAAATTGTTTATCGTATGCTCAACTTAGTCGTAGTCCATAAAGAAAAGGAAGCATAAAGAAACCGGAGAAGAGGAGACCTCGATGCAGATTCAGTTCAGACCCCGGCCATCATTATCACCTAAAAATCATGCCACAGCAGGGGCAATGGCCTTATGGGGCGCAATCGTACTTCTCTCGGTGGCTCTGTTATTGTCAGTATGGCCGGGAGCTGATGCGTCGGTACGTGTTCCTGTTTCTTCTACTATATTGCCGGCTTCAGGCAAGCTTTGCTTGATGACCTTTAATATTCGCCATGCGAAAGGATTGGACGGCCAAGTCAGGCTGTCTGCAATTCGCGATCAGATTCAGCAGGCCCAGGCCGATTTTGCAGCGCTGCAGGAGGTGGACCGGTTCCAATGGCGGAGCGGTCTCCAGGATCAGGCGAGAGTGTTGGCCAAGCAGCTCGGGATGAGCTATGCCTATGCTCCTGCTTTACGCAACGGGCTATCGGAGTATGGTATTGCATTATTAAGCCGGTACCCGTTGATTAACATTCAAATATACCCGTTGGCCGGAGTTCGCGAGCCTCGCGCCGTTCTGGCAGCTGAGGCAGTGGTGAAATTGCAGGACGGAGAGCAAAAGCGTCTCACGATAGTAACGACTCACTTGGGCGTTGCGAATGCAGACCGGGTACGACAAATGCCCGAGCTGATTCGGATCGTACAATCGCTCCCGGCTCCGGTTGTTTTGATGGGGGATCTAAATACGGCGCCCAATGATCCTTTAATGAAGGAATTGGAAACGGTGCTTCATAAAGTTTCGCTTCAAGCTCCGCTGCATTCGACTTTGATCCGCGGCGGCGAGATCGATCATATTTTCACAAGCTTGAATCCTTCTGTGACGACTGGAGCATGGACGGAGCCGACAAGGGCATCCGATCATGTCCCGGTTTTGCATGAAATCTCATTCCCATAAGCTCCGGTTCATGGGCGGCCCTCCTTCCGCATAATATGGATATGATCGTTCAACAAAGGAAGGAAGATCGCTCCATGCATGGATTATATATAGGAAGCAATAAAATGCTCATATCGACGTCCTGGAACGGGAGACTGCTTGTACCGGCCGATGATTTGAGTGTGATGCCGGAGCTGGTCTTCACAGGAGCGCTTGAGCTTCCCTTAACGAGCTTTATTATTAATGAAGTGAAGCATGGGCAAACCGTAGTCGACATGGGGGCGAATGTGGGCTATTTTACGGTGCTGCTGGGGCTGCTTGTCGGACCAACGGGCAAAGTCGTCGCCTACGAGGCGAACCCCGACATCATCCCTTATTTGAACGATTCCTTGTCCATCAACTATATGCATGACCGGACGACCGTCATTCCCAAGGCGGTTTATTCGTGCGATACGGTCATCACTTTCTACGCCAATGCGAAATATAAAGGTAACGCTTCCATTCAAAAGCATACCGACGTCTACTTTCAGCATTATAAAGAGGACGTGGTTCCGGTTTCCGTAGAAACGGAGGCGCTGGACCGGTATGCAGGCCTATTCCCTACGATTGATTTGCTCAAAATCGACATCGAGGGAGGCGAATACCACGCGTTCCTCGGGATGAAGTCTTTTCTTGATGGCCGGCGCATCGGAACGATTGTGTTCGAGCTTAACGGAACGGCGCTTCAGGACGACGAGGCTCCTTTTTTTGACCTGCTGCGTTCATATCGCGACAATGTGGGTTACACGTTTCATCTGATCGACAGGGAAGGAAGGCTTGTACCCGTATCTCTAGAAGAGCTTGCCGCCGCACCGGGATATCCCTATGTCGTTATGAAACCAAAGCCCTAATTTGTAACAATTATGAAAAAGAAAGCGGGACATTGCTTTCCTTGCTTTTTTTTACCTGATAATTGTTGTAAACTGAATGAAAATAATGTTTTTTCGTTGCGGAGCAATATCCTCACGTTACCGACCCCATCAAAGAGAGGCCGTTACATGAATATCAAAGAATGGAAAATTGAGCTTCGGCGGCAGGCGGAGTCCGAGCGCAACGCTCTGGAGCCTTCCGTACGCAGCGAGAAGTCTAAGCACATCAGTCATGCATTATGGGAAAGAATCAGAGAGATGATGGACTCCTGCGCCGGAGCGGGCCACCAGCCCACTTTATTTACATACGTTCCAGTCAAGTCCGAAGTTGATGTAACCCCCGTTATGGAAGCATGCTGGAAGAAAAATTACCGTGTGCTGGTACCGAAGGTGCAGCACGAGCCCAAGCAGCTGAAGCTGTTCGAAATCCAATCGCATGACGATTTGGAGAAGGGAGCATGGAACATTCCCGAGCCGAAGGACGATATTCCTCAATTTCATGATATGAAGAAGATTGACGTCATTCTGGTTCCGGGTCTCGCGTTTGACTTGCGGCTCGGAAGACTCGGCTACGGCGGAGGCTTTTACGACCGGTTCATACAGCAATATGTCCGCGCAGGGTGGACCAAGCCTTATATTATTGCGGGCGCTTATGATATGCAAATGATTAAGGAAGTGCCGATGGGCCTGTTCGATTTTCGATTGGACGAGCTTATTACGGAGAGCAGAGCTATCCGTGCCGCCAAGACAGGGGGAGCGAATCGATGACTAACGACACGCCGTTAACTCATTTTAACGAACAGGGCCGGGCCCGCATGGTCGATATTTCGGGCAAGCAGGAGACAAGCCGTACGGCTGCGGCGCGGACGACGGTTACGATGCAGCCTACTACGCTCACGTTGATCAAGGAAGGCCGCATAGGCAAGGGCGATGTGCTGGCCGTATCGCAGGTTGCTGCCATAATGGCGGCGAAAAAAACGTCGGACTGGATTCCGATGTGTCATCCGTTGTCATTAACCGGTGTAGATATCCGTTTTTCGGACAACGGGGTGGACGAACTATACATAGAAGCGACCGTCAAGACCAAAGGACAGACCGGCGTCGAGATGGAGGCTTTAACCGCGGTATCCGCTGCGGCGTTGACCGTATATGACATGTGCAAGGCGGCGGAAAAGGGCATGGTGATCGGGCCTACGCTGCTTGTCAGCAAATCCGGGGGCAAAAGCGGAGATTTTCACAGAAACGACACCGATTTGTAATTGCTTTGCTGTACAATAAGCCCAAGGAGAGGAGTAAGCTTATGCGTTGGAAAGTGGCGATTTTAACGGCAAGCGATCGAGGATCCCGGGGAGAGCGTGAGGATACGAGCGCCCAGGTTATCCGGGAGCTGATCGAAGAGGAAATTAACGGGGAAATTATCGAATACCGCGTCGTACCGGATGAGAAGGACGAGATTATGGCCGCGCTGATTGAAATGACCGACTATTTCAAAGTCGATCTTATCTTGACAACGGGCGGAACCGGACTGGCTCCCCGCGATGTGACGCCGGAAGCGACGCTAGGCGTGATCGATCGTCAGGCGCCGGGCTTTGCGGAGGCGATGCGGATGATCTCGATGCAAAAAACGCCGCGTGCGATGCTGTCCCGGGCCGTATCGGGCATCCGCGGACGGACGCTGATCATTAACCTGCCGGGCAGCCCTAAGGGCGTATCGGAAAATTTGGCTGCCATTATGGATCAGCTGCCTCATGCGCTTGGCATTTTGACCGGACGTGAAGGAGACCACGGGTATGAAGCGTGACGGAAGCTCGATGCTGCGCGAAGTGAAGGTCGAGGATGCCATCGGCATGATGCTGGCTCATGATTTGACGCAGATTCTTCCGGGTCAATTCAAGGGCCGGCTGTTCCGCAAAGGGCACGTGATTCAGGAAAGCGATATCCCTGCGCTGCTCAGCATCGGCAAGGAGCACATCTATACGATGTCGCTGGAAGAGGGCTGGCTGCATGAGGATGAGGCGGCTTTGCGCATGGCGCGCGCGGCTGCGGGCGGCCATGTCGTGCTGACGGAGCCGCATGAAGGCAAGGTGACGCTGAAGTCCGCCATCCATGGGCTGGCCAAAATCAACAAGCCGCTCGTCGATGCGGTGAATGCTATAGATCAAATCGTCATGTCCACGATCAAGACGAATACGGTAGTGAAGCCGGGGCAAGCGCTCATCGGTACCAGGGTCGTTCCTTTAATCGTGGAGGAAGCCAAGATTGCTTCCGTAGAGCAACTCGCTGTCGAGCCGCTGGTCGAAGTGAAGCCGTTCCGTAAGCTTCGTGTTGGCATGATTACGACCGGCAGCGAGGTGTTCAAGGGGCGCATCCAGGACAAGTTCGGACCTGTCGTACGGGAGAAAGTTGCTGCGCTTGGCTCGGAGGTCATAGAGCAAAGGCTGACTCCGGACGAGAGCGATGCGATCGTGACGGAAATACGCTGCTTTCTGGAAGAGCAGAAGGTCGATTTAATCCTCGTCACCGGCGGGATGTCCGTCGATCCGGACGACCGTACCCCGGGAGCGATCAAGCAGGCCGGAGCGCGCATAGTAAGCTATGGGACGCCGATGCTTCCCGGTTCGATGCTCTTGATCGGATATTTGGGTGAAGTGCCTGTAATGGGGCTTCCCGGCTGCGTCATGCACGATCCTTATACGTCGTTCGACGTCTTGCTGCCGCGAATCTGCGCAGGCGAGACTATTCGACGGGAAGATATTACGGAAATGGGATACGGCGGCATGCTGGGATGCTAGTTTGCTCGATTCTATCCATCTATTAATATTTGCTTAAGGTGAGAATGCTTGTTTGAGCTTAGGGCGTTATAGTTATAAAGGAGGTCCTGCATTGAGTATTTCCCATTTGCTGCTGATCGCTATTGTCGCACTGGTCTTGTTCGGGCCGAACAAGCTGCCGGAGCTCGGACGGGCACTTGGCAAAACGATCCGCGAATTCAAAAAAACCGCCAACGACCTGATGGGCGATCTAAATGATTCCGAGCCGCAGCAGCCGCCGCGTAAGGACGTCACGCCGCCTCCGGTCACTCAGGTAAGTGAGCCCGTAGCGGCCGCACCGGCACAGCAAGACAAGCCGCCTGCAGATTCCCGCAGACTGCCTGATTAATATACGGCAACTTTTGCCGATAGATTTTTACTTCACAGCAGGTTGGTGAATGAATGCATGAATGATGAAGGAATGTCGCTGGTCGAGCACCTGGGCGAGCTTCGCAAACGGATTATTTGGGTATTGATCGTTCTGGTCATCGGGATGGTTATCGGTCTCATTGCCGCACAGCCGATCATTACGTATTTGAAAAGCGTGCCACCCGCCAAAGACATCAGCTGGAACGTGTTCTCCCCGTGGGACGCCATCCGGATGTATATGAGCTTCGCTCTGATAACGGGACTGATTGTCACATTGCCTGTTGCTTTGTACCAAATCTGGGCGTTTTTAAAACCAGGCCTACGAGAAGAGGAACAAAAAGCTTCGCTGAAATTCGTGCCGTTTGCTTTTCTTCTGTTTTTGGTCGGTTTGGCTTTTGCCTATTTTGTCGTGTTTAAAATGGCGTTTCTCTTCACATCCGGCATTTCCGAGAAGCTTCAGCTTCAGGAAACGTACGGGATTGCGCAATATTTTTCCTTTATGTTCAATATTCTGATCCCCATTTCCCTATTGTTCGAGCTGCCGATTGTCATTATGTTTCTTACGCAGCTGCGCATATTGAATCCGAAAAGGCTTGCTAAGATTCGGCGATACGCCTATCTGATTCTGGTTATAGTCGCTTCCATGATTACGCCGCCGGATATGCTTTCTGCGGTCATCGTATCGGTTCCTATGATTATTTTGTACGAGATCAGCGTGTTCTTGTCCGGGGTCGTGTACCGCAAGCAGCTGCTTAAGGATAAAGAGTGGGAGGAAGAATTCGGCGCTAAATAAAAAGTCTGCTTATACCGTTTTGTTGCGGCTTGGCGGGCTTTTTCTTTATATTGGCTGCCGTATAAATTATTTGGGGTTGGACACAATGATGTAGGTGTGAAAAAACAGTAAAATCCGAAAAAGCACTTGCAAAATTCACACAAACTGATTATCATAATAAGTGTTGTTAGCACTTAACATCCACGAGTGCTAAAGAGAGTATACGAACAACCATAATCTAAAGGAGGCTATTTTCTCATGATCAAACCGTTGGGTGATCGCGTAGTCATTGAAGCCATTGCTAAGGAGGAAACCACAGCAAGCGGTATCGTACTGCCTGACACTGCTAAAGAAAAGCCGCAAGAAGGTAAAGTTGTAGCAGTTGGCAGCGGCGTTCTGAAAGACGGAGAGCGTATTCCGCTTGAAGTGAAAGAGGGAGACCGCATCATTTTCTCCAAATACGCTGGCACTGAAGTGAAATTTGATGGCCGCGAGCTTCTGATTATGCGTGAAAGCGACATTCTTGCCGTTCTTGCCTAATTTAGAGGGTCTTTACTTAAGTTAGCCTAATAGCTATCGCTTTATGATAAAGCGCAGCTTCTACTTATGATGCAAATAATGGAACGACCTTAAAATAAATCAAAACTATTCGGGAGGGTATCACTCATGGCAAAAGATATTAAATTCAGTGAAGACGCTCGCCGCGCAATGCTTCGTGGTGTTGACGCGCTTGCTAATGCCGTTAAAGTTACTTTGGGTCCTAAAGGCCGTAACGTCGTTCTGGAGAAAAAATTCGGCAGCCCGTTGATCACTAACGACGGTGTTACTATCGCTAAAGAAATCGAACTCGAAGACGCATTCGAGAACATGGGTGCTCAACTCGTTAAAGAAGTAGCAACCAAAACAAACGATGTTGCCGGTGACGGTACAACAACAGCTACAGTTCTTGCTCAAGCGATGATTCGCGAAGGCTTGAAAAACGTAACTGCAGGCGCTAACCCAATGGTTATCCGCAAAGGGATCGACAAAGCGGTTAAAGCGGCTGTTGAAGAGCTGAAAAACATCTCCAAGACTATCGAAGGCAAACAATCCATCGCTCAAGTAGCGGCTATCTCCGCTGCTGATGATGAAGTTGGCCAATTGATCGCTGAAGCTATGGAGAAAGTCGGCAAAGACGGCGTTATCACCGTTGAAGAGTCCAAAGGGTTCGCAACGGAGCTGGAAGTGGTTGAAGGTATGCAATTCGACCGCGGCTACATCTCCCCTTACATGATCACTGATACAGACAAAATGGAAGCTGTATTGGAAAACCCATATATCTTGATTACAGACAAAAAAATCTCCAACATCCAAGAGATCCTGCCTGTGCTTGAGAAAGTCGTACAACAAGGCAAACCGCTTGTTATTATCGCTGAGGATGTCGAAGGCGAAGCATTGGCTACTTTGGTAGTGAACAGACTTCGCGGCACATTCACTTGCGTAGCGGTTAAAGCTCCTGGCTTCGGCGACCGCCGCAAAGCTATGCTGCAAGACATCGCTGCCTTGACTGGCGGACAAGTAATCACCGAAGAGCTTGGATTGGATCTGAAATCCACTCGTCCTGATCAATTGGGTTCGGCTCGTCAAGTTCGCGTAACGAAAGAAAACACTATCGTGGTTGACGGCGCAGGCGACAAAAAAGACATCGGCGCACGTATCTCCCAAATCCGCACGCAATTGGAAGAGACTACTTCCGATTTCGATAAAGAAAAATTGCAAGAGCGTCTGGCTAAATTGGCTGGCGGCGTAGCCGTAATCAAAGTCGGCGCAGCTACTGAAACTGAGCTGAAAGAGCGCAAGCTTCGCATCGAAGACGCATTGAACGCTACTCGTGCTGCCGTTGAAGAAGGTATCGTATCTGGCGGCGGTACAGCCCTTGTTAACGTGTACGGTGCGGTCTCCGCTGTCCAAGCTAATGGCGACGAGCAAACGGGCGTAAACATCGTTCTGCGCGCTCTGGAAGAGCCTGTACGCACGATCGCAGCTAACGCTGGTCAAGAAGGCTCCGTTATCGTTGAGCGCTTGAAGAAGGAAGCTGTAGGCATCGGCTACAACGCAGCTACCGGCGAGTGGGTTAACATGTTCGAGTCCGGTATCGTGGACCCTGCTAAGGTTACTCGCTCCGCATTGCAAAACGCGGCATCCGTTGCGGCAATGTTCTTGACAACCGAAGCGGTTATCGCAGACAAACCGGAAAAAGATAAACCAGCTATGCCAGACATGGGCGGCATGGGTGGAATGGGCGGCATGATGTAATCATCATGCTACCGATACGCAGCTCTCACCTTATGGTGGGGGCTGCTTTTTTTTGTGGAATTCCCACACAGCGTTATTGGGCTGTGTGGGGATTTTTTATTTTATCCGAATGGTGAAGAGGCTTATTGCTTTGATGCGTTTTATGTAGAATAATAGATAATTTTTCCTAAATCTTTTTGGAAATGTAAGACATTTATAAGATGGCTAGTATATAATACTTATACCAACTTTTTGAAAGTCTATCGAAAGTCATGGGTGATAATCATAGACTTGCATGAAGTGTGGCTTATTCATATGCCTATATAAGGAGGAAAAACAATGCTTTGGCAGGAAGGCCGCAGCAAAATCAGTGCGGTCCTTGTTTTTGTGCTGTTGTTCAGCTTATTGATTCCAGTGATGGTATTCGGTGCTCCAACAGTTCAGTTTAAGGACATAACTGATTCGTATGCTCAGAAAGAAATTAGTAGTTTAGTCGATCAAGGGGTCATAAGCGGGTATGAGGACGGTTCGTTTCAACCTGGTAAGGTTATGAGCCGCGCTGAATTGGCGAAAATTATCGTTTTATCTCTCGGTTTGCAAGAAAATGCCGATAAAGCTGCAGCTTTTCAAGATGTAGATAAGAAAAGCTGGTACAACGGTTTTGTAGGCGCTTTGGTTGAATCAGGGATAACGCAGGGGACATCGGAAACGACGTTTTCTCCTGATGCAAAAGTAACGAGAGAAGAACTGGTTGTATTTTTTATCCGTGCAATGGGGCTGGAGGAAACAGCCAAGAAAGTACCAGCAGATAGCAAGCTGAGCGACTTGAAGGAAGTCTCCAGTTGGGCTCAAGCCCAAGTATCGCTTGCCTTCAAAATCGGCTTCGTGAACGGAATCGAGAGTGGCGACGGTTCTTTGAAGTTCAGCCCTAAAGATAATGCTGACAGACAAGCATTGGCCCGGTTGGCTTATGAGTTTAAAACCAATAAGGCTAAGTTTGTCAATAAAGCAAATCAATTAGTAAATCTTGACGAGGCAGTTATCAGCTCGTTGTCGGCTGTAAGCAACACCAGCGTAGAGGTTGTTTTTAATAAGGAAATGACTTCGATCAATGCAGCGGATTTTACATTCGATAACGGCCTGAGTGTTACAGCAGCAGAGATGAAAACAGACAGCAAAACCACAGCTATTTTGACTACTAGCGTACAAGCAGCAGGAGCCTTGTACAAGCTGAGCTATAAAGGTAAGGATACAGGGATAACCTTTACAGGATTTGCGGTAATTGGCGGCTTTGGTGGTGGAGGCGGAGGCGGCTCCGGAGGTTCCAAAAATACAAAGTCCGACTTGGAGAAATTGAATAGCGGCGGTACGTATGAATCGCTCAAGATTACATCGTCAGGAACATTGGGACCTGCTGATGGAGCAGGTAAAACTATTGTTAGTGGTACATTGACCTTGGATCCTGGAGCCGAGGGAGAAATAACGCTTCAAAATGTTGAAGCAAACAATATTGTAGTTGCTTCGGGAAGCCCTAATTCAATAAAACTGCAGAATACGATTATAAAGCAATTAAGAGTAGCTGCAACCGCTCAAACGAACCCGGTTCGGATTGAAACACTGCATGGTGCCACGGTGACCAATACGGAAATTCAATCGAATGTAATCGTAGAATCAACGGCTGGAAGCCTTGGAACGATTAAAGTTGGATCTGGTGCGGCAGGAAAACAAATTGAATTAAGAGGAGCTATCACAGGAGATGTTACAGTAGATGCACCAGGTTCGTTGATCAGACTTACCCCTCCGAAGGCTGGAGGAACAACCTCTGTCTCGAATTTGAACATCTGTGCTAATTCAACGATTACTGTAGGCACAGGTACTGCTTTAAGTAACGTAAGTATTACGAGTCCTAATACATCGCTTGCCTTGACCGGCGAAGGAGAAATCCGATCCGTTACGGTTGCTAAAGAAGCTGAAGGTTCGAGTTTAAATCTGCCTAAAGCAGGAACAATCATTTCTACAATCAACTTGCATGCGAATATAAAATTGGATGGCGATGCAGCGGCTATTGGATCCGCTCAAATCGTAGCCGCACCTGGAGTGAAAATAGAAGCGCCGAAAACGCTGATAGATTTGCTGAAGGAAAAGGCGAGTCAAGCTATTGCAGCCATCGGAGAGTTTACTGAGTACTCAGCAGAGCTAGAAGCTCGTATTATCGCGGTAGAAACTGTTGCGAAAAATGCAATCTTGCTCGGAGTGCCGGAAGCGGATATTACTGGTTTCTCGACTAAGTTAGTTGATGCCAAAAGAAAAATAACAGCATTTGCACTGGAAGCGGTAAGTAAAGATCTTAAGATCGGTTTTGCTGATAATGATTCCAGTACTGCTGTTACCCAAAATATTTCACTTCCGATATCCGCTCCTAGAGGGATTAAAATTCATTGGGAAACCTCAAATGAAGCAGTGGTAAGCAATAATGGTGTCGTAACTCGGCCGGCTATTGGCGAAGCAGATGCACAAATTATTTTGACAGCTACACTGTCTAAAAGTAATCAAGAGCTTAACAGAGAATTTGTGATTATCGTATTGGCTCTAAAGTCATCTGAGCCACCTGTGCCAACGTTGGAATCCTTAATTTCTGATGACAGCAGCGTTGTATTCCAAACTTACGGTGAAACAAAACAATTAAAGATTAGCGCTAAATATTCCGATGGATCAACCCTTATAGTAACTAAAGATGTTGAATATAACAGCAGTAACCCTTCGGTAGCAACGGTGAGTTCTGAAGGTATTATAACGGCTAGGGCGAATGGAAATACTGATATTACTGTTAGTTATGAAGGAAAACAGGTTATCGTACCTGTTACTGTAAGTAATTCTGATGTTTTTGATGCACCGCAATTAATTGCTGATGCTGGTGATGGTCAAGTATTGTTGAGCTGGAATAAGGTAGGGACTAACGTAACCTATAACGTTTACAGCTTTATGAGTGATGGGTGGAAAGCTCTCGCATCCATAACAGGAACAACTTATGCTGTAACCAGTTTGAATAATGGAACTACATATGACTTTTATGTTAAAGCTGTTAAGAACGGTGTAGGCAAAAATTCAAATGTGGTTAGTGTTAGTCCCATGCAAAAAACTCAAACACCTACGGTTACTGGAAATGTATATACCAACGGGTGGATGCTTAGTGGCATTGCAGAAGCTGATTCTTTTATTAAATTAACCCAGAAAGACGGAACCTATTTAACTAGTGGTTATGCAAGATGGGACGGAACATTTTTCCTTAAGCAAAATATTTACGATTCTTACATTAAGCTTACGTTAGGAGAAGAGCTACAGCTTACAGCAAAGACTTCCAATAAGAGGACAAGTGATCCTGTCATAGTTACTGTTAAAAATGTAAAGGGTCAGACTAAACAACCAACAGTTATTGGTGCAGTATATGAGACAACAAATCGAATCTCAGGATACGCTGATCCAGGAGCTCGTGTTACGTTAAAGAATGAGGCAAATGGATACACGATATCCGAAACGGCTTCAGATTATGATGGTCAATATTATATTTATCCAGGGCAAATGAAAATTGGAGATCAACTAGCAATTAGTGCTACAATGGTTGGACAAGTAACAAGCGACCCGGTGAATGTATTGGTACAAGCTTTACCGAAAACCGAGAAGCCAACTGTAACCGGAAACGTGTATACCAATGGATGGTTGCTTAGCGGTAAAGCGGAAGTAGGATCATATTCGACGGAAATTAGGTTGTCCAAGCAAGATGGCACAAATGTAGCCATTACCAATGCTAACAGGGACGGTTCGTTCACCATTCAATCAAATTTTAGCTACAATTCTAACGTAAGTCTTTCGGTCGGAGAAGAACTGTTGCTTACAGCACAGATATATGAGAAAAAGACAAGTGATCCTGTAAAAATTACAGTACTGAACACGACGGGTCAAACTCAAGCGCCTACTGTTACCAGTGTTGTTTATGAAACAATGACGGGAATCAGCGGAAAAGCAGAGCCAGGGACTTATATTAGATTAATGATTGGATCCAGCGGCAGCATTGCTGATGTGACTACCGCGACATACGATGGACGCTATACTTTCAATATGTCCCCATGGCGATATAGCGAGGGAACTCAACTATCACTGACAGCAATTTTGATTGGAAAAGCAACAAGTGACCCAGTGAATGTAACGGTACAGGCTGCACCGAGAACTGAGACGCCAACCGTAACCGGAAACGTATATACCAACGGCTGGTTGCTTAATGGCAAGGTGGAAAAAGCAACATCTCGGACGGAAATTTGGTTGTCTAGGAAAGATGGAACATATGTAGCTAATGTCGATGCTAACTGGGATGGTTCGTTTACCCTTCAGTCAAATTCTAGCTACAACGTTAATGAAATGTTTTCGGTAGGGGAAGAACTTCTGCTTACAGCCAAAAATTATTACAAAAAGGTGAGCGACCCTGTAATAGTCGTTGTACAGGATACAGCTGGTAAAACTAAAGCGCCTACGATCACTAGTGTTGTATATGAAAGAATGACGGTAATCAGTGGATATGCAGAGCCCGGGGCTATTATAAAACTAAAGGTTGGCCCTAGTGGCTACATTGACAATATCACGACAGCAAACTACGATGGAAGCTATTACTTCTATATGTCGCCTTGGCGATATACCCAGGGAACGCAGCTGACACTGATAGCTGATGTACTTGGAAAAGCAACAAGCGATCCGGTTCAAGTAATAGTACAAGCAGATCGATAACTGAGACGCTAACCGTGATGAAAACCGTATATTCCAACAGCCCATAATTAACGGTGATTTCTAAAGCAATGTTTAGTCGGGATAAAGGTCACTGATAAGGATTATTTCACTGATTCCAATTACTCGAAAAGAAGCAAATTATACAACTATATAGCATCAAAAGAGTAAAAAATAAGCGACTTCTCGGTATGCGAGAAATCGCTTTTTTTCAATTTTGCTTAAATGAAATTAAAAAAGACCCGATACCGAAGTATCGGGTCTTACTTCATCATATTAGTTGATGAAGTTTGCTTTGTTCAAGAAACGCTTCAGCATAGTAGCCGATTGTGCGCGAGTAGCTTGGTCTGCGGAACCGATAGTGTCATCAGTCATACCGTTGATCAAACCAGCATTGATCGCAGCAGCGATTTCTTTTTGAGCCCAAACAATTTTGTTGGCATCTTTGAACTTGCTCAATACGGATTGAGGATCCGTTACGCTTGTGGAAATGTTAGCATAGTTCATTGCACGGATAACCATAGCTGCCAATTCTTCACGAGTGATTTGAGCGTCAGGACGGAATGTGTTGTCTTCATAACCGTCGATGATACCAGCATAAGTAGCAGTTGCTACAGTGCTTGCATACCAAGCATCGGATTTAACGTCTTTGAAAGTGCTAGTAGCAGATTTCTCAGTCAAACCAAGGGAGCGAACTACCAATGCTGCAAATTCAGCACGAGTGATGTTGCGGTCCGGTTGGAATGTTGTATCTGTAGCGCCATCAACAACCAATTTGTTAGCAAGAAGCTCTACATCGGCTTTGGACCAATGGGAAGCAACGTCAGTGAAGCTTTTGTTGGATTCAACCACAGTGTAGATGCTGCTGCCGTTACGTTTCAGAGTTGCAGTCGTTTTTCCATCGGCAGTTGCGAAAGTGGAAGGAACGAAGCTGAACTTCTTCGTAGTTTCATTGAACAATACACCAGTTGTTTTGCTGGAGTCAACATCTTTGGATACGTTGATAGTACGGGAAACATAAGTTTTACCAAAGTCTACAGTCGCAGTTTTGCTGCCGTTGTCTACTGCTACAACATTGAAGTCAACAGCGTCAGCTACTTGAGTACCACCCAATGCTGTTGCAGCTGCTTTCACAGCATCCGCAGTTGCGCCAGTTACTTTAGCAATAGATACTTTGATCTTCATGTCCTTAACATCAACACCAAGTGCTTTTGCAAGATCGTCCAATTTCAGTACAGAAAGAGGAAGAGTTAAAGTACCGTTAGCGTTTTTGATTACAAGTGTTTTGCCGGCTTTCACAGCGTCTACAAGTGCAGAAGCTGGAAGAAGAGCAAGATCACCGGAAAGCTCCAATGTAACAGTATCATTGTTAGCCAAGGAGTTAGTCAAAGTGTAAGCATCTACGGAACCATCACTGGTTACGGAGATAGTGCTGCCACCACCGTAGTAGCCGCCGCCACCGCCGCCACCGCCACTGCTGCCACGACCAGAGCTCGTGTTGCTTACAGTAGCGTAAACAGAGTCTCCTACGGATACTTCATTGTTTTTGTAGACAGTAGTGTTTACCGTCAAAGAACTATAATAAGTACCAAGCTTAAGGTCATTAATTGCGTAGTGCCAACCTTTGCTGTCATAAACATTGTTATAAACAGCAGCTTTTACAGAAGTGATAAATGCGCCGCTTGGGCTATAAACGTTGACGTAAACTGCGTCACCTGCACTGTAATCCAAGTAAACATCAGAGTATACAGTACCAGTTACAGCATTGTCCTTGTAAGTCAAATTAGAGAATCCAGTAGCAGCAAATGCCAGTACAGGAACCATCATTGCAATAACAAGCATTAAAGATAGCATTGCAGAAGTTTTCTTAACAAAATTGCGATTCAACACCAGGTTTCTCCTCCTATTACTTTCTCTACTTGATCCGTGTTGCATGTTAGAATTCGCCATTATCGTCAGTCACCTCCTTTCTTGACAGAATAATATAACAAGGCAAAAGCCTGTGTTAACAAAATATTAAAAACACAAAACTCATTTTAACATCTATTATCTAGTAATGGTAGCATTTTGAAGATTTTTTTGATCCCAAATATTAGAACGTTATTTAACCGAAAAAGTTGCGTTCACAAGCCTGTTAATTTCATCCTTTTCTTTAGAATCTTTTGCGATGAGCTTATCGTACAAGGCTTGATCGTTTTTATTTTGTTTTTGCAGGGAGGCAAGGTACCATCTTGTCATCTGTTTGTTCTGTTGATCATCGAACTGATCGTTCAGTTGAAACTTCAAGAAAGACTCCGCTGTATCGTATTTACCATTCATAAACTCAATCTGCCCCAAGGTAAAAGCCATGTTCTTCGTTAATCCAAATGCCCGACCTTGTATCTGCCCCTTAGGCAACGCTTCTAATTCCTTAGATTTTTCCAAAACCATATTGTAAACTTGAGAAGCTTGTGCCCAATACTGTTTGGCTTGAGCAGTATTATTTGAATTCAATGCCCGATTTCCTAGATCGAAATTGAGCAGAATGCTCTTTTCGTACATGGTAATATCCCAAGGGAAATTAATAATTTCCTTGTTAATAAGCTCCAAAGCAGTTGGAAGCTGTTCTTTCATTGCCAGAGCATACACTTCTTTATCAATGAGCTGTCTGTTGTAAGGTTCTTTTGCACGAGTTGAATGGATAAGATTCAAAGCCTCATTATAGAATTTTTCATCTTTTGTCTGATCGAAAGCCTGCAAAAGAAATTCGATTTTATAAGATGCATAGTCCGGATGATTTGGGCTTACTTTCAAGGCCTCATCTAACGGAACGAAAATTTCGTTAATGCTTTTCTTAGCGTTAGTCATAGACAATGCCGCATTGAAATTGCTGTTGGCGTTTAGTAGCTGCGCTGAATTAAAAAACATAATGATTGAAACAATAAGGACTAAAGACGGGTAGATCCATTTATATTTACTAAGATTGCTAAAAGCTTCGTTGGTTTTTAATGTTGTAATTTGTGAAATCATTGCACCTAGAGATAAGAATAGCACTACACCTAAATATACATAGCTTAAATCAAAGTCCATCATACTATGAATTAATAACGAAACTGTGACAATTAGTAAAACAAAACGAATATCGTCTGATTTTTGTCTTCTATCTCGAATAAATAAGGTAAACACGGCTCCGACTATGATCAATAAAACCAAAAATCCGACTATACCTACTTCGACAAGGTATTGTAAAAAGAAATTATGTGCTTGTCGGCTAACATAAGGGTTATTCTGATATTTTTCATATAAAGCAGCCCAAGCTCCGCCGCCTGCACCGACAACAGGATGATCTTCAAATAATTTGAAAGCATCTTTATAAAAAGTACCGCGTTCCAAAACACTGTTCTGTTCAAAGTTTATCGTTTCAATCCGGTTTTTTAAATTATCTGGCAAAATGTTTATAAATCCTGTGTTTAACAGCAAGAATATTCCAATAGAACCGACAATGATAGCCGTGATCGGAATGTATATATTTGCAAATCGTTTTTGATTAATGTTCGTGAATCTGATTTCTAGTCTAGGAGCTATATATTTTTGAAGCAGCAGACAGATAATCGAGAAAATCACCGAAACTAGAAGTAGTGTTGTCCAGCCGCTCATAGATAATGAGCTATCGAACTGATTAAACACTTGTACGCCAATATCTGTTATTTTCTCTAAAATCAGTAGTGTAAGAATTGATGCTATTAAAGAGTAAATAATGATAATTATTTGACGATAAGGTTTTAAAGCAATGAATACGAGCAAAATTACTACAGGAAGTATTACCAATGCTCCCCTCGATAATGTAACTAAAAACGAAACAATAATGGGAATAATCATGAAAGAATGATAAAGAGTTATTGACCACTTTTTTGAAATAGAAACTAAATAAACGGATGCGATCATTAGAGCAATTAAGAAAGCTGCATATGAATTAGCATATTGAAAAACAGAAGTCAGCCTTACACCATTCGCATCACCCATTACAGCATCACGATAGTAGTTCAAACCTGGCATGTCGGTAGAAAACCATTTTATCAAAGAGTATGCCGATTCTTTGTTTCCAAACCAATTAAGTAACCCGAACCAAACGATAATATAGCCCGTGGCCATGATTCCATTAATAACGATGGAAACGCCTAGCTTTTCTCTACAGAGTAAGTAACCGATCAGGAAAAATGTCAAATAGACAACCTGGATAAGAAGCATATTGTGAGAAAAATAATCCGAAGCAGCAAAAAATGATGAAATAAAGTAAGATATTGGGATCAACCAAATACCAATCGCAAGAATGTCTGCAAGGGTAGTCAATTTCCAGTTGTAAAATACGTAGATTGATATTAAGAACAGGATAATGGAAGACCAGACAAGTGTTGTGTATATAGGTCTTTCGAAGTCAAATGTATTACCATTAAAAAGTCCTTTTTGGAAAGGTGCCCATACTAAAAATATAAGCGTAACAACTGAAAGCAGCCAAAAAATAATGGACTGCTTTTGGGCACTATTCGACTTTATAGAATTTGACGAATACTTGTGCTTTATTTTCTCTCGTTCCATGATTACTCTCCTTTTTAATCAGAAATATCGACAATAATCTTACCATAAACGGAGAAGTAATCCTACTTTATAAGTAACAAATACCAGTATATATACAGGATATATATACTTCTGGTAATTAACTTTCGTATCTGTTAAAATTGCTTCGAGGAATTTCGTCATTTTTTATGATATGGAAGGGAATGGAAACGCCATGAAAAAAGTAAGAAAAGCAATTATTCCTGCCGCTGGACTAGGGACTAGATTTTTACCCGCGACTAAAGCAATGCCAAAAGAAATGCTTCCAATTGTTGATAAGCCAACTATTCAATATATTATTGAAGAAGCAATTGAATCTGGTATAGAAGATATAATAATAGTTACTGGAAAAGGGAAAAGAGCGATCGAAGATCATTTTGACCATTACCTGGAGCTAGAACAGAATCTTCTAGCCAAAGGAAAGCTCGACTTATTGAATGAGGTTCAAAAACCTTCTAATGTAGAGATTCATTATATTCGCCAGAAGGAACCAAAAGGTTTAGGGCATGCAGTGTGGTGTGCTCGAAAGTTTATTGGTGAAGAACCCTTCGCCGTACTGTTAGGTGATGATATTGTTCAAGCTAATAAGCCGTGCATCAAGCAAATGATAGATTTATATGATGAATATCAGTCTTCGATTATCGGAGTTCAACCAGTCTCGTACGACGAGGTATCGAGATATGGGATCGTTAATGGAAAAAGTGTTGCAGAACGAATTTATGCAATTTCCAGCTTAGTTGAAAAGCCGAAAAAGGAAAATGCACCTTCCAATCTGGCTATCTTAGGAAGATATATACTTACACCAGAAATATTTAATATCTTAGATAAACAAGATGCCGGAGCTGGTGGGGAAATTCAACTCACCGATGCAATTTCGGAGCTAACCAACCTTGAAGAGGTGTATGCATATAATTTTGACGGAACAAGATATGATGTGGGCGAGAAGCTAGGGTTTATTAAAACAACCTTGGATTTTGCCCTAAATAGAGAAGATCTTAAAGATGAGCTTTTGAAATATATAAGTGAGATATACGAGAAGAACAATGTTGCAGTAAAATAAAGTGAAATAATGGAGGAAGTATGGATCCATTAGTTAGCGTTGTTATTCCTTGTTATAACTATGGGAAATACCTAGAGGATGCTGTAGATAGTGCTTTAGCTTCAACCTATAAACATATCGATATAATTATTGTAGATGATGGTTCTACAGATCAATATACGTTACAGGTATTGGAGCAGATTAAAAATAAACCCAATACTCGTGTTGTTTCAAGGGAGAATGGTGGATTATCTGCAGCAAGGAACACAGGGATTTCAAATTCGAATGCAAAATATATTATTACATTAGATGCAGATGATGTTATAGAAGCTACTTTTATTGAGAAGGCAGTTTGGATTCTTGAGAATAAGAAGGAAGTTTCTTACGTGTTTTCATTGGTCCAATTATTCGGCGAAATTAATAAAGTCTGGTATACTTTTGAAGCCTCTCTACAGTATTTAAAATTTAGAAATGTTGTTCCTGCTACAATAGTCATAAGAAAAAGCTGTTGGGAACATGTTGGTGGATACGATGAGTCAATGCGTGGTGGATATGAGGATTGGGAATTTATTTTGCGTCTTTCCAAATCACGCTTTTTTGGCTTTCATATTAACGAAGTATTGTTCTATTATCGGAAGCATACGGGAAGTATGCTAGAGGGATCTAAAAAGAAAAATAAATTATTAAGAAAATATATTCGAATGAAGCATCCGAGATTGTATCGGTTTCTTTTCTTACAGTTTACTTTCTTTTTATTATTAGAATTCCGAAGAAGAGGTAGTGGAACGATAGTCAGATTTAAAAAAATATTGGCTGCAAAGACTCCTATTTTAATTAAAGAGTTTATAAAAAAGAAATATTATAAAGATAAAAGCAAACTATTTAATTTGGAAATAAATACACTAAATATGGAATCTATCAGACAAAAAAAAAGACAGGATAAAACAACTGTCCTTGTAATGTTACCTTGGTTAAATGTTGGTGGAGTCGAAAAAGTTTTCTTTCAAATTATCGAGTCTCTGCATACCAAGTATGATTTTATTATTGTCACAACTAAACATTCAAATCATCCGAGGGAAGCTTGGTTTAAACCTTATGTTAAACAATTATACCACTTAGATGCTTTTCCTACTAATGATACTGATAGATTATTGTATTTAATTAATATTTTAAAAAAACATGATGTAAATATAATCCATATATCTAATAGTCAATTTGGCTATAATTTACTTCCTTATATTGATCGAACGTACCCTGACATAAAGATAATAGATACTCTTCACATGGAAGAACCATGGGCACCATGGGACTTTTTTGACTATTCGATACATTACAAACAGTACATTGATAATACAGTTACTTTAACTCAGTCTCAAGCTGAATCACTTCAAAAACACGACCCGAAGATTGTAAGTAAATTAATAGTGATTTCGAATGGAATCGAAATGAAAAATACACCAACTGTAACAATTAAACCGAGCATTTTTACCGTTGTGTTTATAGCAAGATTGGCTTATCAAAAGCAACCATTGATTTATCTCAATATAGCAAGAGATTTCAAACGAAAATTTCAAGATGTACCTGTCAAGTTTCATATATATGGCGATGGTGAATTGAAAAACAAAGTTGAATATTATATTCATCATTGGAACTTAAAAGAAATTGTGGAGGTTTTCCCGTTTAGTAATGATGTGGAGAAAGCGTTTCAACAATCACATGTTCTTATGATGCCTTCTATTCGAGAAGGGCTACCGATGATTGGACTCGAAGCAATGAATCAAGGTGTCCCGATTATAGCTTCAGATGTTCCGGGCTGGAATGATTTGATCATTCATGGAGAGTCTGGATTTTTATGCAGCAATATTGATGATTATATTAAGTATTTAGATTTGTTAATGAAAAATAAAGAAATGTACAGAAACATAGTTAACAATGCAAAAATCAGACTTAATGACCAATTTACGCTTGATAAGATGATTGATAAATATTCTTATCTCTATTCGAAATTTTAGGGATGAGGTGAATCTAATGTCCGCCAAAATAAAGGTTTGCCATATCAGCGAAGCGACTTCAGGTGGTGTATTAAAACATCTGGATCAACTAGCTAATTATATAAATAAAGATAGATTTGAACAAAGTTTTATATTATCTCCGATAAAAAATCCTAGTCTTAGAGACAAAAAGCTTTTTTTTGGTAATGAATTAATTACTATTGATATGACAAGGGATATATCTCCAATTAACGATTTGATTTCCTTAATTCGTATTATATTTTTTTTGAAGAAAAACAAATTTGATATTATCCATTGTCATAGTTCAAAAGCTGGTGTGTTAGGGAGAATTGCAGGTTTTTTAACTGGCCATAAAAAAAATGTTTATACACCCCATGCCTTTTCTTTTAATGATTTCAATTCAAAGATAAAGAATTTAATGTTTTCATCAATTGAGAGAATGATGTCATTTTTTTCAAGTACTATTGTGTGTGTGTCTTGGGGTGAGTACCATCAGGCAATCAAATTCAGGATTACTAATTCAAATAAATTAGTGGTAATTCCAAATGGTATTAATGAAGTCAAAAGCACTGCTATTATGAAAAAAGATGAGTGGTTACAAAGTATTGGTTGTAATGGGTTAGAAAAAGTCATTGTCTTTTCAGGGAGATTCAGTTTGCAAAAAAATCCTGAACTGTTTGTCAGAGCAATTAATGAAATGAAGGGTTCTGGTTTTGTTGCAATAATGCTAGGAAATGGACCTTTGTTTGATAGAATAAGTGAGATGATAAAAACATTACAATTAGAAGATAAAATTCGGTTGCTAGGAGAGGTAAGTAATGTAGATGATTATTTGAGGATCAGTGATGTATTCGTGAACGTCTCTTTGTGGGAAAGTATGCCATATGCTATCCTTGAAGCAATGGCCGTGGAAGTTCCTGTCATAGCAACGGATATATCTGGAACAACTGATTTGGTAAAGGATGGAGTTACAGGGTTATTGGTAGATCCCCAAAATCATATTGCTTTAAAAGATGCTCTGGAGTTGTTGATTCATGATAACGAGAAGCGTGAGAAGTATAGTCAGAATGCAAAAAAGTTGATTCAAGAGCACTACACTATCGAAAATATGATAGGTCAATTGGAAATGGTATATCAAGAGGGGAGTTAGTTAAGTGTACAAGTACAATGATATTATTAATATTTTATCACCGCATACATCGAACATATTGGTGGATAAAATTTTGTATTTTGAGCATGGCCAATATATCTACGCTCTTAAGAACGTAACGATTGCTGATATGGCATTCTTAAGAAAAGATACAAAACTTTATTCATCCAATTTGTTTTTAGTAATTGAGTCACTCTATCAAGCAATTATGCTATTTTGTGAGATAAGCAATTTGCCAAAAGAGATTATAAACGTGAATATGGGTGCTATAGATACAAGTATTCAGCCTGGGGACACAATTTGTATTGAAATTACAGTAATAGAAAAATCAGATCGTTTTATGAAGTTGGAAGGTAAATCCATGAAAGATGGACAAATTATTTTCAATCCAAATATTACGATAAAATTGATTTAGAGAAGAACGTTACGAATACTTAAGGTTAAAATAATTAAAATGGAGCATGATTATGGAAGCAAAATTAAATTTAATTTCAATAGTAATTCCTTGCTATAATCAGGGCCACTACTTAAAAGAAAATTTTGAGAGTATTGAAAATAGTACTTACCCATATATTGAAGTAGTTGTTGTGGATGATGGATCAACAAGCGATACTTCTAAACAAAGCTTGGCGGAATTAGAAGGCTATTTGATTAAAAACTCTAAGGTTAAGTTTATTAAGCAAGCGAATCAGGGGCCTGCAGCTGCGAGGAATAATGGGGTATTAGAGTCCTCGGGGGAATTTATTCTTTTTCTAGATGCTGATGATAAAATTGATTCAACTTATATTGAGAAATGCGTTTGGGTATTGACTAAGTACCCATATATAAGTTTTGTCTACCCGTCTGTTCAACACTTCGGTATGAGAGACGATATTTATCATTCAAGACCCTATAACTTTGAAAGTTTATTACTTGATAATTTTATCGTTGTATCATCAGTGATAAGAAGAAACGTATGGGAGGATACAGGAGGATTTGACACAAGTTTAAGTGGATATGAGGATTGGGATTTTTGGATCAGGGCCGGTGCATTAGGAATTAAAGGCTATTGGCTGAGAGAGCCGTTGTTTTTCTACCGCAGGAATGAGGCATCAAGACTTGTTTCTGATAATAATAGAAGACATCAACTTTTAAAAGAATTGCAGAAAAAAAATAGCGCGATATTTAATGCTCATTTCCAAAATAAATTTAAAAAGATAAAGCACAAAATAAAACAAAAACTATCTTTTTATAAATGGAAAGTGTTCGTTGGTTATGTGCGTATTACTTCAAAAATTCCAAAATCATTTAAAGATAAACTAAAGAAATATATTAAACCAATAATAAGAAAAATTTTTAAATATGAAGAAACCGGATATGCTCCAATTGAGCAAGTTCAGGTACTTGAAAAGACTCAAGTCGACGAAACAATAGAATCAGGTTACTTTTATAAAGAAAATATAAAATATTTAGATGTGTTTAAGTCATCAAGTACAGATAAGACAAACGAAAAAAATTCCATATTGTTTATCGTTCCTTGGTTAGTAGTGGGCGGGGCAGATAAAGTAAATCTTGATTTAATTCAAAAATTTATTGAAAAGGGCCATGATGTTCACTTGTTTACTACCCTCTCTCATGATCATCCATGGCATAACAAGTTTAAAGAAGAAGTGTCCCAAATTACTCACTTAGGAAATAATTTTACAATTCTTAATGAACTCTTAGATTATGTTAATGATTATATAAGAGCTAAGAAAATCCAAGTAATACAAATGTCAAATTCACAATTGGGATATCAAATTGCAGAGGTAATAAAAACCTGTAATCCTGATGTGAAAATTGTCGATCTAAACCATATGGAAGAGCCATATGCACCTTTTGATTACTTCAGATATAGTGTTAGATATAAAAATTGGTTTGATCACAGGGTTGTCATTACCCCGTACTTAAAGGAGGTAATGGTAAGAAAATATGGAGAGACTCCTGATCGTGTTACCGTAATTCCAAATGGTATTGAAGTGCCATCCAACTACGAGAAAACAGACTATCTAATAAAAAACCAAAAGCAGATCGTAGAAATAGGGTTTGTTGGTAGAATGGAAGAACAAAAACAACCTTTGGATTTTATTAAAACGGCAAGTATTATTTTGAAAAATTGTAGTAATGTCCACTTTACAATGGTTGGGGATGGTTCTCTTTTGAACCCCGCAAAATCTTTGGCCAAATCTCTGATGATAGATAGTCATATTGACTTTCTCGGGAGTAGGAATGATGCTCCCGAAATTATGAAAGAGAATATGCATATATTTTTTGCACC
Source organism: Paenibacillus sp. H1-7 (assembly GCF_022354825.1). Lineage (GTDB taxonomy): Bacteria > Bacillota > Bacilli > Paenibacillales > NBRC-103111 > Paenibacillus_S. The sequence goes on along the minus strand of NZ_CP031168.1, from coordinate 7,719,513 downwards.
ATCGATTAGAGAAGGCTTACCAATTGTGGGGTTAGAGGCACTCTCTTTTGGAATACCAATTGTCGCTACAGATGTTCCTGGATGGTCGGATCTGGTCATAAACGGAGAAACTGGTTTTCTAACACCGGTTAATGATTGTATAAAAATGGCGGATGTTTGTATAAAATTAATAAATGACCAGCAATTACGAGAAACCCTTTCTCGAAAAGGATATATTTTTGTCGAAGATAAATTTTCGTTAAATAAAACATCACAAGTTTATTTAGACATTTACAGCAGGCTGCTAAACAATAATAGCGTAAGGACAATGAGGTGATAAGAATGAAGAGCCTGGGTGTGATTCCAGCAAGGCTTGAATCGTCGAGACTGCCGGGAAAAGTCTTACTCGATATTTGTGGTAAGCCTATGATTCAACATGTATGGGAAAAAGCCATTTGTTCTCAGCTTGACGACGTTATTATAGCAACGGATTCAAATGAGGTTGTTGATGTAGCAAAAGATTTTGGGGCGAATGTATTTCTTACATCCTCAAACCATACGAGTGGAACAAGTCGACTGGTTGAGTTGTCCCAGAGTATTAAATCAGATCTATATATTAATATTCAGGGAGATGAGCCATTAATATCGCCTCAATTGATTAATGATTTAATTCAAGCGAGAAAATTATGTTCTTCTCGTAATATATTTACCGCGGCGAATAGCGCGTGCACAGAAGAAGAGTACCTTTCACCAAACGTTGTAAAACTTATAACGGATGTAAACATGGATGCAATCTATTTCTCTAGATCGCCTATTCCATATTATAGGAATGAAAACAGTAAGTTTAGCCCATTAAAACATATAGGAATCTACGGCTACACCTTTGACGGACTTCAGTATTACAAATCCTTTGGTGAGAGTCTTCTTGAAACAGTAGAATCTTTAGAGCAGCTCCGTTTCATTGAGAATGGCCAAAAAATCAGGGTCATAACAACGGAGTATGAAAGTATAGGTGTTGATACTGAAGACGATTTATTACGTGTAAGGTATCTATTGGATTCCAAATGAGGCGATAGCGATAATGAACGATTTAATTTTAAGAAAAATAAAAAAAATAAAGATCTTTATAATGGATGTTGATGGAACCTTAACGGATGGAACAATAATAATGGATTCAAATGGAATTGAATCAAAGCATTTTAACGTTAAGGATGGAATGGGCATTACTCTTGCCCATAAGGCCGGAATGTTAACAGGCATTATTTCAGCGAGAAAGTCAGAGATTGTTTCCCGTAGGGCACAAGAATTAAATATCACATATGTTAAGCAGGGTGTTTCTGACAAATTGGCAGCTCTTTATGAAATTCTAAATGAGACTGGATTTGAAAAGGAAGAAGCCGCCTTTATTGGGGATGATATAAACGATATCTCCTGTTGCAATGAAGTAGGCTTAAGCTTAGCGGTGTCGGATGCAGCTGATGAATTAAAAGAAATTGTTAATTATATATTATCGAAAGAGGGTGGAAAAGGGGCGGTTAGAGAGGCAGTTGAACTGATCCTCAAAAATAAAGAACTTTGAATCGAGGTTATTCGTAATGAATGAATTTATATCGAGAAACATCATTACTTTGATGATAAAACATAGAGAACTAGTGCTTCAATTTATCAAGAGAGAGCTTATTACAAAATACAAAGGTTCGTTTTTAGGTCGTTTTTGGTCAGTTATTACTCCTTTAATGATGCTTACTATATATACTTATGTATTTAGCGTTATATTTAAAGGGAAGTGGGACTTTGCAGTTACTAACAGTAAACAAGAATTTGCTATTACGCTTTTCTGTGGTATGTTGGTCTATTCAGTCTTTAGTGAATGTGTAACTAAGGCACCTACATTAATTACGAGTAATCCCAATTATGTGAAAAAAGTGGTTTTTCCTCTTGAGATTCTTCCTGTAAGTTTGTTAGGAAGTGCGATAGTTAACTTTCTAATTGGTTTGTGTATATTGTTAGTAGGGAAAATCATTTTTTTGGGCGGGATATCTTGGACATTACTGTACTTACCGCTTGTTTTGCTGCCATTAATTTTATTGTCTCTTGGACTTGCTTATATATTCTCATCATTAGGGGTCTTCTTGAGGGACTTGGAGCATTCTATAAATATTATTGTTCAGGCGTTGTATATGCTTACACCCATTTTTTATCCCGTAACAGCTGTGCCAGCTGAATTAAGAGGAATTTTATATATTAATCCAATGACTGGAATAGTGGAAAATGTTCGTAATGTGGTTGTGTGGGGAATCCAGCCGAATTTTGCAAATCTGGGTATCCAAATGATCGTATCTTTAATTATCCTGTTTGTTGGCTACTGGTGGTTTTTAAGAACCAGAAAGGGGTTTGCAGATGTCCTCTAACAGCGTTATAAAAGTTGAAAATATTAGCAAATGCTATCAGATATATGATTCTCCTCAGGATCGGTTAAAGCAATTAATTGCTACAGGCGATAAGAAATATTACCGGGAATTCTGGGCATTGAATAATATTTCTTTCGATATTAAGAAAGGAGAGTCTGTGGGGATTATTGGTAGAAACGGTAGTGGAAAAAGTACGCTTCTTCAAATAATTTCCGGGACCCTCGCCCCAACATCCGGAAATGTCGAAGTAAATGGAAGGGTTGCTGCTTTGTTAGAATTAGGGAGCGGTTTTAATCCGGAATACACCGGCCGTGAGAACGTCTTTTTAAACGGAAGTATTCTTGGTATACCCCGAAAAGAAATGGAAATAATATTTGATGAAATTGCTTCTTTTGCAGATATAGGCGACTTTATAGATCAGCCGGTAAAAACTTATTCGAGCGGTATGATGGTTCGATTGGCTTTTGCTGTTCAAGCATGTATTGAACCGGAAATATTAATTGTTGATGAGGCATTAGCCGTTGGAGATATGCTTTTTCAAAAAAGATGTTTTTCAAGAATGAAAGCCTTGGCTGAGAAAGGGACTACATTATTATTCGTTACTCATGATATCGAGTTAGTGAGAACTTTTACTTCTAGGGCTATTTTATTAAACTCTGGAGAAGTAGTTAAAGAAGGTCCATCTGCTGAAGTTGTTTTAGAATACCGTAGAAGAATGCATCAGGAAGAATCCGCTTATTTTCAAGGTTTACTTAGTAAACAAAATATTAACAAAGAAAATGTAAAGGAAGAAGATGAAACAAAAGCTATAACAAACGATTCTAATGGTATTGAAAGTGAAACGAATGACTTTGGAGATAAAGATTGTATCATTCAAGAGGTTATTGTCAGTGATTCTAAAGGTGAAAACTGTAGTATGTTTTACCCAGGAGAAGAAGTTATTGTTCAAATTAAATGTAAGGTTTTGAAGACTATGAGTCATTTGAATATTGGCATGCGTATAAGAAACAAAGCCGGTATGAAAATATATTCATGGGGATCATTAAATCAAGATATTGCTATTTGGAGCGGTAGGGCTGGAGGCAAAGATTTTTGGTCTGAAGAAGTCCCAAGAGGAACACAGTTGTTCGCAACATTCAAGTTTCAATGTAACCTTGGTGTCGACTTGTACGAAATTCAAGCTTATGTCGCTGAAGAAATGGACAAATATTATCACGAAGAAAGAATGTTACATTGGGTAGATGAGGCTGCATTTTTCCAAGTAAATATGAAGCGGCAAGAATATTTCTTTGGTGGAGTTTCCGATTTGCAAATGAAAACCGAAATAGTTGATAAAAATAATAAAAATAATGAAAAGAAAGGCTTTGTTTTATGAAAGAATTGAAGAACAATTTCGGAGATATTGAAGGTATAAAAAATACTATTTTAAAATTCTGCGGAATGGGTTCGATTTTAAATATTGGATGTGGTGAAGGAGTACTAGTACGGAAGTTATTATCATTAGGAATAGATGCTTATGGAATCGATTGTGACACGACCAGCATACAGTATTGCCAGAGTTTAAATGACAAAAGGTATAAAAATGCTTCTATTTATGAGATCCCTTGGGAAGATGAGAAATTTGAATTAGTTATTTGGACTAATTTAGGTTTGGAGATATGCTGGGAAAACATCAAATCTGCTATTGGTGAACTTTATAGGGTAGTCAATAAAACTGTAATAATTGTTCTAAATCAGGAGTGGGATCGAGAAGAAATTGAAAAAGTGTTTTTTGAATCAGGGTTTAGAAAACATCCCTTGTATTTGAAAAATAACTCTTTTGAATCTTTAGAAAATTATATAGATGGTTTAACTCTGGTTTTCGAAAAAAGACGAAACAATGACATGATAACAACCTTAACTAAAAATGATATGTTGCTAAGATCTGATCGAATCTCAGATATTATCTTAGCTGTTTATACAAAGACTCTTGAATATATTCGGCCACATGATAAAGTTATTGATTTATCTTGTAGAACTGGATTTGGTTCTGCCATATTGTGGGAGGGGTCCAATTCAAGTTTGGTTGAGGGAATTGACTTAAGTGTTGATAACATTAATTATGCTAATTATAATTATTTACCAAATCGTAAAACCTTACATTTTGTGCATATAAATGATGAATCTGAGCTTTTACAGATGTATGAGCCACATTCCAGAGATGTTTTGATTTGTATTAATATAGACAACTCATTTGGGACTAAAGAAAAGTTGGATCAATTTTTTATATTTGCTCATAAGGTGTTACGACCTGGGGGGAGGTTGATTGTTTCTTTTTCTAATCATCAAGGCAATCAATTTTTGATCAATTTATTTAAAGAACATTTTCATTTTCTAACAGAGAAATTACTTGGAATATCTAAAAATCCTCGAAGATGGCTTGATACAGAACAAAAAGCATTAGAATCTGCTGACTATATATTTATTGTTTCTTTATGTGATCCTCTTGTAAATAATGTTCCTTATCAAGAGACGGTACTTTGGAATAATGTTGACTATTCTAAGGGGCATGCACATGACTTTACTAAATCCTATAAATACCCTTGGATACAACATTCTATGGTCTCCATTGGGGTGAGGTCAACTAGCACTAGTGTTCTTAAAGATATAGCTGAGGAAATTATAGAAACTTCACCTCAAGCATTGGTGGATATCGGGGCTGCATTATGTATATTAGGATATCAAGTACTAAGTAAAGATCTACCAAACGCAGATGATATGATGGATATAATATTGAAACTGGAGAATTATGTCCAAAATGAGCCGGAATCTCCAATGCATATTCGATGGTTTATTTCGTGTAACTTCTTACTATCTCAATTACATTTAAAAATTGGAGATATTGATAAAGCGGTTAATTGTTTAAATAAATGTATAGATACAGATTTTATGGAGTTTTCCCCAGTTCTTGGAACAAAAGTGATACAATCAGCTGTGAGCTTAGGTTTAATTGAATTTTCAAGAGGTAACATTTCAAACTCGAGATATTGGTGGAAAAGAGCGCTTTATGAATGTGAAAGAGCTTTTAAATCTCAATTGAATGATTGGATTCAAGATATTGAAGAACCGTTAACATTCGGTCTTAGGGAAGCTTCACAAATATTAGATATTACCAGTCAAGCAGCTTATGCTCTTTGGATAACAGCAATAGGAAAAGATATAAAGGTCGGTACAGTTCATCAAATAATGGAATTCACAATGGGTTCGCAAATTAATACTAATAAATTGCTATTAAAAAATTTTGAGTTACAGAATCATCAGTTAACTGGTTGGATAGACGAGTTACAAGAGGCAAAATCGTGGCTTGAACAGAAGTGGACTGAGTCGAACAAATCTATCGAGCTTTTACAAAAAAATGTTTTGGAACTGAGAGACTGGATCCAGCAACTTGAACTGGGAAAACAATGGATTGAAGATCAAAATACTAAAAAAGATGATCTTATTAATCACAATCAAGAGCGCATAGAAGAACTTGAAAAGTATATCAAAAATTTAGAGGAAGCTCGTAATTGGAGTGGAAATAAAGTAACATCATTAGAAATGGAGTTAGCTAGTAAAGAAAAAATTATTAATGAGTTAATGAGCAAATTAGATAGTAATCATTAAAAATTAGAGAGGTAATTCTTATATGGAACAAAATAAATTTCAGTTAATTGCAGGTCCTTGTGTCATAGAGGATGAGGGACTGGTAATGGAAATTGCCCAGGAGCTTGAACGGATTTCAAAAGTAGTGAATATCCCGATAGTATTTAAAGCTTCGTACGATAAGGCAAACAGATCATCAGCAACTAGTTTTCGCGGACCAGGAATTACAGAGGGATTAAAAATACTTCATAAAGTTAAATCAAGAACAGGATTACCTGTTCTTTCTGATATTCATGAAACATCTGAGGTTGAAGCAGCTTCTGAAGTATTGGATATTTTGCAGATTCCTGCTTTTTTGTGTAGACAAACGGATTTGATATTGAAAGCAGCGGCTTCTGGAAAAACAGTCAATATAAAGAAGGGTCAATTCATGGCTCCGTGGGACATGAAGAATGTTGTGGATAAAGTTGAAAGTACAGGTAATAAAAACCTGCTTCTTACTGAGAGAGGAACATCATTTGGTTATAACAATTTAGTTGTTGATTTTCGTTCTTTTATGATAATGAGAGAATGGGGATACCCTGTTATTTTTGATGCTACTCATAGTATCCAAATACCTGGTGGAAATGGGACTTCATCGTCTGGTGAGAGAAAATATGTTCCTAGTTTAGTCAGAGCTGCAGTTGCATTTGGAATAGATGGATTATTTATGGAAGTCCATCCGAATCCAGATAAAGCACTTTCGGATGGTCCCAATATGCTGCCGCTTTCCGAGCTTGAAGGGCTGCTAAAGAAAGTTATAACGATTAATAATGTCCAAAGAGGGTTAGACAGGTGAGCTCTTTTAATGAAATAGTTCAACAAGTTATGAAACAGGAAGCAATGGGGATTATTGAGACAAGTGAAATGGTTGACGCGGATATTGAAGATATAATAAATACTATTATTACGTGTAAGGGTAAAATTGTATTTTGCGGTGTAGGGAAATCAGGATATATTGCTCAGAAAGTATCAGCAACTATGTCAAGTATTGGTGTAGAAAGTGTCTTTTTACATCCAGTTGAAGCTCTACATGGGGACTTTGGTATAGTAAGATCAGATGATGTATTATTCATGTTTTCAAAGAGTGGTGAAAGTCAAGAATTACTACATCTTATACCGTCTGTAAAGTTAGTACAAAGTAAAATTATTCTAATGACTGCTAAGAACGAGTCCAGTTTAAGCAAGTATGCTGACCTCGTGATCAAAATTCCCGACTTAAAAGAGGCTGATCCATTATTAATGGTTCCTTCTGTCAGTACAACGGTTATGTTAGCGTATGGAGATGCTATTTCTATCGCAATTATGCATGCCAAAAGCTTTACTAAATCTGATTTTTTAATTAATCACCCTGCTGGCTCAATTGGCAAAAAATTAAAACTTAAAGTTTCTGATATTATGAAGGTTCAGGAAGAAATCCCTATTGTAAGTTTTAAAACTAACTTAATTGATGCAATATTTGAGATTTCAAAAAAGGGTTTAGGGGCTACTGTGATCTATGACTATAAGTATTCTGACCAAATGGGAATAATAACTGATGGTGACATAAGACGTGTAATTGAGAAAAGAGGGGATATTTGGAGTATGACGGTTGATGAAATTATGATTAGCAATCCAACCATAATTCATCAAGATGCATATTTAGTAACTGCCCTAGAGTTAATGGAAGATAAAAAAATTACTATTTTACCTGTAGTTAGTAACCATAAGAGATTGGTTGGTATCATTCATTTACACCAAATATTACAAACCGGGATAAATTAATGGGTTCAATAATTTTCTCGTTAAATTAATAAAAATGTATTTCTATTTTGTTGCTTGGTATAATGGTTTTAATATATTCCGTAAATTATTATGAGGTGGTCAAAGTGAATCATAACATTATTATTTCAGTTGCAACTGTAATTAATAATGATTCTTCAATAATACAATCATATATTAATGAAACGTTAAAGATTCTTGCTAATAATTTTACAAATTATGAATTAGTAATAATAGATAATGGTTCTGTTGATAATTCAGCAATTATAATTAAAGAATTACAATCAAATTATTCCAATATTCGCCTAATCTCACTTTCAAAAAAATATGATGAAGAGTTTGCAACCGCTGCAGCCTTAGATAACTGTATTGGTGATGCTGTAGTTCTAATGGATACGAATTACGATCCTCCATCGTTAATACCATTACTTATTGAGAAATGTCTAGCTGGTTATGATTTAGTAATTGCCGAAAGAAATAATCGTGATGATGAATCATTTTTAGAAAAGATATCGGCAAAGATGTTTTATAAGATAAGTAGCTTACTAACTGGATATAATATCAATCCTAATTACTCAGACTATGTTGTTTTTAGTAGGAAAATGGTTAATTCCTTAGTTCAAATAAGAGATCGAAGCAGATATTTAAAGTATTTAAAACTGGAAGTAGGTTATAAACATACCACTGTTAAGTATAACCGTATATTGCGTGCGGGTAAAAGAAAAAAAAGAAATCTTTTATACTCTGCAAGTTTTGCGTTAGAGGTAATTTGTACAAATTCTGATAAACTTTTGAGGATTGCTTCTTTCACGGGACTATTTACAAGCTTTCTAAATTTAATGTATGTAGTATATGTACTATTAATAGCTCTCTTCAAAAAGGATGTTGCTGAAGGATGGACTTCCTCTTCTTTATTTAGTTCTGTCATGTTTTTTCTTATGTTTATGATCATGACAGTCATTAGTTTCTATATTTCATCTGTATTAAGAGAAACAAAAAAAGGACCTTTATATTATATTACAGATGAAACTAACAGTTCTGTTATTTATAAAAATATCGATAAAAAGAATGTAGTTTAGAAAGAGGCGATCTAAATATGAAAGCATTAATAGGATACACAGGATTTGTAGGGAGCAATTTGCTTAAACAAGCTTCATTCGATTGTTTATATAATTCCAAAAATATTGAGGAAATCAAAGGGAATAAGTTTTCACAGGTTTTTTGTGCCGGTGCACCGGCTGTGAAGTGGAAAGCAAATCAAGATCCATATTCAGATTGGAATTCCATTACAAGTCTGATCAATAATTTGAAAGAAATTGAATGTGAAAGATTTATTCTCGTTTCAACAGTGGATGTCTACAAAGATCCAAATAATGTTACGGAAGATAGTGAAGTGGATGAATCTTTATTAGATGCTTATGGCAAGCATCGGTTTTACTTAGAACAGTTTGTTGAGGATAAATTTCCAAAAACAAATATTGTGAGATTACCAGGATTATTCGGTGACGGATTAAAGAAGAACATCATATACGATTTTTTGCATAACAATTGTATCGATATGATTAATTGTGAAAATGTATTTCAATTTTATAATTTAGATAGAATCTATAGAGATATTATGCTTATTATTCAAAATGATATTGCTAGAGTAAACTTCGGAACGGAACCTGTAAGTGTAAAGGAAGTGGCATCTTTTGCATTTAATATTAATTTTAATAATACAACAGAAAAAATGCCAGTTTATTATGACATGAGGACGAAATATTCAACTTTGTTTAATTCCAATTCTCCAGGATATATAGATAGCAAAGAAAACATACTCAATCAAATAAAAGAATTTGTAGAACGTTTTAATTAACATTATAGGAGGAACCATGAAATATTCAATTTCAAATATTGCTTGGAATTCAGTTGAGGATGAAGCAATAATAAATTTATTACCTTCCTATGGATTCACTGGTGTAGAGATTGCCCCAACTAAAATTAATGAAAAGCCTCTAGAAATAACTAAAGATGATGCAAGAGAATATAAAAAATATTGGCTTAGCAAAAATATCGAAGTAGTTGCAATGCAATCTTTATTATATGGCAGACCAGATCTCACCATCTTTGGAGATAAAAAAACAAGAAAAGAAACATTAGAGTATTTGATTAAAATAATTGAATTAGGCGTACAGATCGGGGTAAAAGCTTTTGTATTTGGATCACCAAAGAATCGATTAGTTGGAAATACTCCTAAAGATACTATTAATGAAATAGCCCTAAGTTTCTTTGGGAAACTAGGTGAAGTTGCGAATTCACATGGAGCAGTCTTCTGTATTGAGCCTAACCCTCGTGATTATGGTTGTGACTATATCATTAACACCAATGAGGCGATTGAACTTGTGAAAAATGTTAATCAAAGGGGATTTGGTTTGCACTTAGACGCTGCTGCAATGACGTTAAATTCTGAAGATATCCCTCTTGTTTTAGAGAGTGCAATTGATTATACTAATCACTTCCATATAAGTGAGCCTTATTTAGAACCTATCGGATCAAGTGGAAAGGTAAATCATTCTTCAATTGCGGCAGTTCTAAAAAAGTTGAATTACTCAAAATATATATCCATTGAAATGAAACAACAAAGTCAAGATTCTTCAAATAAAAGTATTGTAGCTAAAAGTTTGGATTTTGTATCAAAAACTTATAATCTAATCTAGATTGGTGGTTGTTATGGAAGTAACTTGGCAAGTACCTAATGCAAAGATTCATGAACTTAAGGGGAAGACATGCAAATACTGTGTTTTGATACCCGTAATAAACGAAGGAAGTAGGATACAAAAACAACTCCATGAGTTAAAAGAATACTCAAACATTGTTGACATTATTATTACAGATGGTGGGAGCACCGATAATTCATTAGATACCGATTTCTTGAAAAGTGTAAATGTTCGTACTCTTTTAGTAAAAGAAGACACAGGAAAATTAAGTGCGCAACTAAGAATAGGATATGCATATTTAATTAAGCAAGGTTATGAAGGTGTTATTACCATTGATGGCAATAATAAAGATGGTGTAGATGCAATTCCTAGATTTATTAAAGAACTAGACAATGGTTATGGATTAGTACAGGGTTCAAGGTATGTCAAAGGTGGGAAGGCAATTAATACCCCTCTTATAAGAGATTTTGCAATAAAATTAATACATGCACCAATAGTAAGTTTAGCAGCAGGATTTCGGTATACTGATACAACTAATGGTTATAGGGCTTATAGTAGAAACTATCTTCTTGATAATAGAGTACAACCATTTAGAGATATTTTTGTGAATTATGAACTATTAGCATATTTATCTGTAAGAGCTCCTAGATTAGGATATAAAACGAAAGAAATTCCTGTGACCAGAAGCTATCCAGCCAGCGGCAAGGTGCCAACAAAAATAAGTCATTTTAGAGGTAACTTAATGCTAATAAGAACATTGCTTAATTTATTATCTGGGAAATACAACCCTAAAAGCTTGTCTATTACGAACGGGAAGAGTTCTATTAATGGATAGAAAAGAAGAATATGATGTAGTTGTTGTTGGCGGCGGTTTTTATGGTTGTAACATAGCGTTATTAATGAAACAGTACTTTTCAAAAGTATTAATAATTGAAAAAAGTTCTGACTTATTATCTAGAGCTTCTTTAGTCAATCAAGCACGTGTCCATAATGGATATCATTACCCTCGGAATATTATTACAGCGTATAGATCATACGTTAATTTTCCAAGATTTATAAAAGACTTTAATAAATGTGTAGTTGATGATTTTGAAAAACTTTATGCAATTGTAAAAAGTACTTCTAAAGTAAATGCCTACCAGTTTTATAATATGTTTCAGCAAATAGGAACTCCTATCGAGGTAGCTGATACAAGATATCAAAAACTTTTTAATCATAACCTAGTAGAAGAAGTTTTTAAGGTTAAAGAGTTTGCTTTTGATGCAGTGATTTTAAAAGAAATGTTAAAAGAACAGCTTGACTCTGCGGGAGTTGAAGTTTTATATGATACTGAAGTACAGAAAGTAAAACAGGACGTTAAGAAGATCCTAGTATCACTTTCTGGCGATAGAGAATTACATGCATCACATGTCTATAACTGTACTTATTCTCAAATAAACAAAATGCTTAGAAATTCTAACCTTCCACTATTACCTTTTAAGCATGAAATAACTGAGATGGCATTAATAGAAATGCCTGATGAATTGAAGAAAATAGGTATAACTGTCATGGATGGGCCATTTTTCTCTACTATGCCATATCCTTCAGAAAATTTACATTCCTTTAGTCATGTCAGATACACGCCGCACAGAAGTTGGAATGATATGAATGATATTGTTGATGGAGAAGAGCAACTGCTAAAATCCAAAAGCAAATCAAATTTTATTTATATGCTTAGAGATACGGAAAGGTACTTACCAATAATAAGAGAATCTAAGTATATTAAATCTATTTATGAAATAAAAACAGTCTTACTACAAAACGAAGCTGATGATGGTAGACCTATCTTGTTCAAGAAGGATTATTTTGTAGATAATTTGTCTATAGTTATGGGTGGGAAAATCGATAATATTTACGATATATTGGAATTAATAAATGAAACGAAGCAGTTCTCGAATCATGGTATTCAATCTGCTGTTAGTGGTTAGAGAAGGTGCAAAATGAGTAATTTAATTAGATATTTTCTAAAAAAATCATTTATTGTTTATGGCGCTGTGGGGGGATTTGTTACTTTAGTTCAAATTTCTTTACTTTTTTTTATGAGAAATATTTTAGAGGTACAAGATTTCTTATCTGTTTCTGTTGCCTATTTTGTTGCACTGGTTTTGCATTACTTCATGAACAAACATATAACATTTTTGATAAAAGAAAAGAAAGTACTAAATTATATGTCTTTCAAATATGTAATTGTAGTGATTATATCTTACTGTATTTATGTTTTTAATATATATCTATTTCATGATGTAATAGGAATAGTTTTTTGGTTAGCATTAGTTTTAACATTAGGTATTAATTTTATATTAAATTATATTCTTTATGAGAAAATTGTTTTTCGAAATAAGCCCTTGGAAGGATAGTATTTTTATAATGAAAATTTTATCTATGTTTTCCAATAGAAAAGTGGTACTTTGGATCATTATTGCTTTAAGTGTTATAACAATGACTGCAGGATTTTACGGCAATTATTGGAAGTCGGTGGATCAAGGTCGGTTCACTTCTTTCCAAATAGATTCAGAATCGCTAGTTGTTGGTAAAATGGTTAAATCAGAAAAAGAAGGAATATTCTCGAATTCCGGATTAATGGGAACGTTTGATAACATTCCTAATGGTGGAAATGATAAATTTTTAGATCAATATAAACTATTTAGTGGCGAGTTGGCAGGGGGCGAATACCAGAGGTACACTTCGCAAATTGGCTTGCAAGGAATTGCATTTAGCATAATAAATAAAATTTCTCCATTTGAAAAAAAAGAAGACCTGCTAAAATACCTGAAATTAATTAATTCCTTATTATTTTCATTGATTCTTACTATATTTATAGTATGGGTATATATTGAGTTTAATTCAGCGATAGTTTCTTTATTTGTACTTTTAACAATTTTATACTCTGAGTGGTTAGTTTTATTTGGACGAAATTTATACTGGATAACTTGGGCAATGTTTCTTCCTTTTATAATTTCATTGGTATTCCTCTATCTCGAAGATAAAAGCGGAAAGTTCAAAAATAAGCTTTATATAATATTGATATATTTAGCTGTATTCATAAAATGTGCATCAGGATACGAATATTTAAGCACTATACTTCTGGCCATGATAGCCCCAGTGATATATTATGGTATTTCGAGAAAATGGGGAATAAAAAAAGTTGTTTTAAGAATTCTGATGGCGGGTACAACGGCAGTTCTTTCTTTCTTTTCAACAGTCTTTTTAAATCTTTACCAGTTGTCTTTAGAATTTGGTTCCTTCCGTAATGCTGCCAATACAATATGGACTAATGTTTTGAAAAGAACACATGCATCAGGAGATAATTTTTCAGCTAGCTTAAAAGAGAGTCTAGATGCCAGCATTGTAACTGTTTTGGACAAGTATTGGTCTGGTGAAGTAATAAATTTGTCTAACATAGTGCCTACATCGTCATTTGTTATATTCACTGCTGAAAAAATAATACTTATTTTCATCATTGCAACGGTTATGGTATTTTCCTCTAATTTGTATTTTCCAACAATAGCTAAGCTTAGGGTTAAATTAATATCGCTTTCAGTCACATTATGGTTTTCTTTCTTAGCACCAGTTTCTTGGTTTATTTTGGCAAAAGGTCATTCGTTTATTCATACCCATATGAATCATATACTTTGGCAGATCCCCTTCACACTCTACGGCTTTGTGTTGACTGGTATTATTGCAAAATGTGTGGTTTACGATTTGAATAAAAGATATAACTATTTTAAGCAAGTTATAATAGGGGTAATTATTATTATTCTACTTGGATCTGCTTACTCAATATATTCTAGTTCAAAAGTTCAAGAAAGAAAGATTGATGAACTGATTAATAAATCTGTCGCTAGTATTTCTGTCGAAAATTTTAGGATATATATTAATTTAGAAAATAGCAAAATAATTTATGTTGATGAAGTGAAGAATGATACAAGGCTTGAAAATAAATTTTATTTGCATATTATTCCTCTTGATAATAACTTTTTGTCCGAAGAGAGGAGACAGTATGGTTTTGATAATTTAGATTTCTATTTCTTTGAAGCTAAAAATATATCTAATAAATATCACGGATTAAATGCTACTATAAAAGATTTGCCATCATATGGGATAAAAAGTATTGAAACTGGCCAATTTAATGATGGAGGTAGAACTTGGGAAAAGGCAATTAATGTTTCATATGATAAATATAATTCAGGAAAAATAATACCTGAGAAGATAAATGATGATAACTGGAAAAATGGAATTTCAGCTAATAAAAAGATTGTTTTAATAAAATACAACTTGCAGAATATGTCATCAATTTTAAACGCAAAATATGTTGTTCTAAAAGATGGAAGTAAGGTTAAAATTACAAATATTGAATTTATAAATTCTGAGTGGATTCATGTTAATCTTGAACAAGAAATAGATGATACTAATGGATATCCCAACAGAATTGACATTGTAAAATAATTAGTTTATATAACCACGAAAAGACTAACTAGAATCTTTCGTGGTTATATTTTATTTGTGTACTCAATAGCTTCAAGTCAGTGAGAAGTACTAATTACTATTCTATGAATTTAATTTGATTAGGGTATCTGATTTCCTCAGACACACTTTCTAAAACCACATATATCCATTCAGGATCGGGATATTCTATATTAATAATTTTAATTTTATTTCCACTTTTTGTTTCTAGATACCTCGAACCTTCAACGGTAGCTTTATTTTCAAGTGTGTTCTTAATTAAGGCAATGTTAAAATTTTTGTTTATGCCATTTTGCCAGTTTGCATCTGTCAAGTTTTCAGCTTTAATATATTCAAGTTTGTATAAACTATTCAGTGATGTTAGATTTGAAGGAACGTCAGGCACTATTTTAAATGGTTCCACACTGATAATTTTGAGATTAGTTAAATTTGCAGGATAAGATGTTAAATTGGTTCTTCCCTCGCCGTTTATTATTCTTATTGGAATATTAAGTAAACTGGCATTTTCAGGAAGATTATACCCCCCCGCGGATCCTAATTCATTAAATTTTTCTGAAGACCAGCCATCTTGAACACTTACAATTTTTCTTAGACCGTAACCTATAATTCTTTTACTGTTCCAATTACTTTGATAGGAAATGGATAGATCAGCGATTGCATTGTTTAATTTACTGTCTGTCTTTATAACAATTTCAACACTGTTATCACTTTTTTGTTCAATTTGATACTGTATCTCGTCATTAATTGCAGTATTATTATGCTGCTTTCGCCATATTATACTATAAGGTGTTACTGCTTCGGCTTTATAGGAGGAGAGGAATTCCCTATAGAAAAACCAGTTTGCTCGTTTTACCCAAAGCTCATATGGAAAAAAATCTTCTCTCATTGTGGTAACAAATTCAGGTTGAAAGGAATGAAACTTTTCTAAGTATTCTTCTCTATATTTATCACCCAGAACATGTATTATGTAATCCATTCCAGTAGGCTGGTATTGGTCTGACATTACTTCTAGAGCAGAAGCATAAGTGGAAAAGACACTGTTATTTTTAATTAGTTTATTAGTTGCCACATCCAATTCTTTACCGTATTGAGATAAGTATCCATTAAGTTTAGGGATGAAAATTTCTCGTGTATTATTTTGTTTGTCAATAGTTTCATTTAAATGGGAGAAAGTTAATAAAAGTCCTGAAACAATAAATAATGTATTTAAAATCAGAGACATTCTCATATTGTTAAATGGAATTTTATTCATTAATATGCTGAATACACTTATAAATAAAATCATATAAACTGGCCAAAATAACCCAGGTTTTTCACTGTTGGCTGCATATGCATACCCTGCAGTCAGTGCGGTTAAAAACAAAAACAATAAATAAATGTCATTAATAGTATGCTTCTTTTTTAAGATTTTCACTGAATAATACAAAATAAATAGAGAGCAGAAAATTAGTTCTAGATTTATAGGTAAATCTGATAAAATCAAGAGTTTGGATTGATATCCGGTTGCATAATACCAAAATTGATACTGAGCAACGCCCAAAAAATTATATTCAAACCATTCAGTAAAATTACCAAAAGTAAGTATGTTAACTAATAGATAGCACCCTGTAATACAACCGATGAAATATAATAAAATATTATATAACGATTTTTTATCCATTCTACTATTTAAAAGAAGCATAATAAAACTACCTGAAATAAAAGCACTAATACCAAAATCATTTGACCAAGATATACCTGATCCTAGTAAGAGTCCAAAACCAATTGATTTAGAATATGTATGGTTAAACAATTTGTTTCTAGTTTTTAATTTGCTACTTACTACGAAAATAATAACAAATAAGAACGGTAGAAAAGCACGAACCATTCTATCTGAGTTTCCTGGTTGAACATAGTCAAGAAAATCGTACCTTTTAAAGAATTCTGAGATTATGCCAAAGCCGGAGTAGTTACATGCCGCCAATAACAACACAAGTGCAAATAGTATGCTTTTATTTTTACTTAAACTGTTGCATCTCGATACAACATATGCTGATATAGCAAACATAGATGAGGTAATAAAATTAGTTACAAAAAGACTATTGGTAAAATTATTTCCTAAAAATAGTAACGGAATTGAATTAATATATAGTGGTCCTAAGCCAAGATAATAGAAAAAGTCTTTGAATGGTGTTTGACCTTCAAGTAATCTACGATAACCATTATAATTTTGAAAATCTCCATTAGCTGGATAAAAATCCGAAAAGTATATTCTATTAAATGCGAAATTTAAGCATATAATGAGAATAATTAATAAATAACCAATAAAAAAAATATTGCCCCACTTTTTTTGAAAATATTCTGATGATTTCTTTAAAAAATACAATGTTCTTCCTCCAATATATTTATTATGATATTAGTAGTATAATAGGTATGTGATTAATTTTGTAGTCACATGTGTTATTTTGAGCATGTAATAAACAATAAATGAGGAGATGTATATCTTGGTGCGTCGTGGTCAAAATTTTTTATCACTGATATATGCGTTTGCTGATTTTATATGTATTCAGTTAATGTTTCTACTCTCTTATTGGTTGAAATTTATAAGTGGATGGATTGACTATGAAGCTCCTCTTTCATTTAAGCACTATATGCTATGGAGTTTTATCTATGGAGTAATGGCGATAGGAATTAGTTATTTTATTAATTTTTATTCATCAAAACGGAAAAAACAGTTCTCTTTTGAAGTATTCAAGATTGTACAAATACATTTTATTAGTTTATTGATGTTATTAAGTATTTTGTTTATTTTTAAAGAAGTGCATGTATCTCGTTCGTATTTGTTACTTTTCTTAGTTAACTGTGTACTAATAACTAGCTTTTATAGATATTTAGTAAAAATGATGCTAAAAAACTATCGTGAAAAAGGATACAACAAACAATTTGTACTTATCCTTGGAGCTGGAACTTTAGGGCGGAATTTTCATAATAACTTAATGCAGTATCCTGAATTAGGATATGACGTTGTAGGATTTTTAGATGATTATCAAGAAAAACATGATAATGGAATAGGCAGTTATAAACCCATTATTGGAAAAGTGGATGATCTGGAGAATATCCTGAGTGAAGTACTGGTCGACGAAGTTATTATTGCGTTGCCTTTAAATGCCCATTATAAATTCGGGAAGATCATAAATGTTTGTGAGAAATTCGGAGTAAAGGCTTTGATTATTCCCGATTTTTATAGTTTCCTTCCATCACGTCCTTTTTTTGATAATTTTGCGGGAATGCCGCTTATTAATGTAAGAGATATTCCTTTAGATGAGCTGAGAAACAGATTTTTTAAAAGATCTTTTGATATTGTATTTTCTTTAATGGCTATTTTAATAACTGCACCACTATTAATACTAATCTCAATTGGGATAAGATTATCATCTCCTGGACCTGTAATCTTTAAGCAAGAACGTGTCGGATTAAACAGACGTACATTCATGATGTATAAATTTCGGAGCATGCGAGTGCAAAGTGAAGAATCATCCAATACTAATTGGACAATTGAAAACGATCCTCGAAAAACAAAATTTGGCTCTTTTTTACGAAAAACAAGCCTAGATGAGCTCCCGCAATTTTTTAACGTTCTTTTTGGACACATGAGTGTTGTAGGACCAAGACCAGAACGTCCATATTTTGTAGAGCAATTTAAGGAAGAAATCCCTAAATATATGGTAAAACATCATATTCGTCCTGGTATTACTGGTTGGGCTCAGTCGAATGGATTACGTGGAGATACATCAATAGAAGATCGTATCAAACATGATATTTTTTATATTGAAAATTGGAGTTTCCTTTTCGACATTAAGATCATTATAAAAACTATAATCAATGGATTTATTAACAAGAACGCGTATTGAGAATAAATAAAATGAGGCATAAAGATGAATATTTTAATTACTGGCGGTGCTGGCTTTATTGCTTCTCATATTGTAGATCGTTTGGTGGGGCATGGGCATGTAGTTTCAATAATAGATAATTTATCAACAGGAAACATGGATGAATTAAGTGATTTTGCGAGTTTTTACCATTGCTCCATTATGGATGATGAAATAGAAAGTATTTTTCAAAAGGTTCAACCTGAAGTAGTTTTTCATCACGCAGCTCAAATTGATGTTCAAACATCTCTGAGCCAGCCCGTACTTGATGCTGAAATCAACATTCTTGGCACCATTAAATTACTTGAGCAATGTAAGAAATATGGAGTCCGTAAGATCATATATGCTTCCTCTGCTGCAGTTTATGGAACTCCGGAATACTTGCCTGTTGATGAAAGACACCCTGTTCAACCACTGTCCTTCTATGGAATTTCAAAGCATACACCGGAACACTACATTGAGGTATTTTCTAAACTAAGTGATCTAGACTATACGATCTTAAGATATGCCAATGTGTATGGAATACGTCAGGACCCTAGAGGGGAAGGTGGCGTAATCTCCATCTTTGTAAATAAACTTCTGGAAGGTCGTACTCCAATCATCTTTGGTGATGGCGAGCAAACGCGTGATTTTATTTATGTTAAAGATATCGTTGAGGCTAATATTGCTGCTTTAGAAAAAGGTAGCAAAGGAATATATAATATAAGTTGTAATGAGCAGACAACAGTGAATCAGTTATTAAAAGTTATGAGTGAAATATGCAATATGCCTTTTGAACCACAATATTTGCCACCAAGATCAGGGGATATTATCCATAGCTGTTTAGATAATTCTGCTGCAAAAGAAGAATTGGGGTGGAAGCCTAAGTATACTTTGGCAGAAGGTTTGAAGGAGACCTGTGACTATTACGCTAAAATTTATAACCCCACCCAACTCCTATAACCAACCGGTTATAGGAGTTTTTATTTCCTCCCCTAACTTTGTCCGCATAATTGTCCAAGTCCCCTCATAGACATGGTATCAGTTCATTTAACAATTGGGTGGAGGGGATTGGAATGCGGCGATTCACTTGGGTGATTGCCTTGGTGCTAAGCTTCAGTCTGGTGTTGGCGGGCTGCGGTAAGAAGGATTCGGGTTCGGTAGTGAAGGATTTGGATGGGGTTATAAATAAGCTGCAGAGCTATCAAGGAAGCGGGCGAATGGTGCTCCATACGGGGCAGGAGCCGCAGGAATACCAAGTGGAGGTATGGTATCAGAACCCTCATTACTACCGCATTTCCTTGACGAATGCCAAGAAGGATATTACTCAGATCGTATTGCGTAACGATGATGGTGTGTTCGTGTTGACGCCTCATTTGAACAAAAGCTTCCGATTCCAGAGCGACTGGCCGGAAAATCAGGGACAAGTTTATTTGTACCAGTCGTTGGTCCAAAGCATACTGATGGATAATGACCGCCAGTTTACAACGGATGAGAACGCGTATGTGTTCGACGTACTCGCCAATTATCAGAACGGATCGTTAGCGCGGCAGAAGATTTGGCTGGATAAAAAGAATTATGCGCCTCAGCATGTAGAGGTTTCGGATACAAATGCGAATGTGATGGTTATTGTTGATTTCAACCAGTTCGAGTTTGGCAAGAAATTCGATAAAGATTCCTTCGACATGCAGAGAAATATGACAAGCTGGAAGATGTCCCAGCCGACGATGGGGCAGCCTGGAGCGGCTAGCTCTGGAGCGCAAAGCAATGCAGCTAATAGCGGTGCAGCTGGAACAGGTAGCGATAAGGCAGCAGGTGCGGCCAATAGCGCTACAAGCGGCGCGACAACAAATGGCACTGCGGCAAACGGAACGAGTGCTACAGGTACATCCGGCGCTGCAGGCAGCAAGAGCGGTGCAGCAGCTACGGGCAGCAACGCAGGAGCTGCTACCGACGCAGGCAAAGCAACAACACCGGCAGCAGGCACAAACGGCGCAGGAGCAAGCACGGGCTCGTCTGCGAACGGTACCGGGGCTAAAGCCGGTGCAGGTGCAACGAGCGGAGCAGCAGGGGCGACAGGGGCCGCAAACGGCGCGACTAGAGCAAACGCGGCAGCTGGAGCCAATGGTGCAAGCGGCACAGCCGGTACGAATGCTGCAGCCGGCACAGCCGCGGGCACCAAAGCCGATGCAAGCAAGCAGCAAGCATCGTTCGGCGTGATCGAGCCGAATTACCTGCCTAGTGGCGTGAAGAAGCTCGACATGAGCGAGATTAAGCTCGGCGAAGAGAAAGCCATCATGCTTCGCTACTCGGGCAAATACAACTATACCTTGATTGAGTCGCGTCCTGTAACACAGACCGTATCCGTGCTGCCTGGGGATATCGTGGACTTGGGCTATACTTTGGCTGTGGTTACCGGCGATGAGAAGAAGACATTAACTTGGACATACGATGGCATCGAGTTCAGACTGTCCACTGCGGATCTGCCGCAAACGGAAATGATTAAAGTTGCACAGGCTGTACAGGACGAAATTGGGAAGTAATTGGTACGTTAATAATATCCAAATATAACGTTCAAACGTCAATCAACCGACAATGAATTGACAATAGTGTGATTGGTGAGATGGCTGTCACTGTCAGGCAAACTGAGGAATGCAGTCTGAAAGAGCGCCTTTCGTAATAGTATGCCGGAGAAACGCGGAACATTTGATATGTTATAAAAGTCAGATGGAGCTTCGGTTAAATTTACAACGCGCGCTATCTCAAGCGCGCGTTGTGGCGCTGCGCGGCGGTCGGTCGAATGACAGGAAGTCAGTGAGCACCTCGGTGAGGAATTCGGATAAACCCTCAGCGCAGCGAGTAACCAAATCAATATGCAACTCGTAATCCAGCAAGATATTTCTTAAATCAATCCATCTCGCAAATCCAACAACTACTGGAAATACCGATGCCTCATGCCACCTCTATCTGCATCAACACCGGGGAGCCTGCATAAAATTGGAATTGGAATCCTAGCTATCTCCGAGAAATGAAGATGTAAATAGGCGAAAATATACCTCAAAATGTAATTTGCACCTAAATTTTTACCATAAACTGACGGATTCCTGATACCGGGATGTTCAAGATATTGTTCATTGACACCCGGTGTCGTTCGGATTACCATAGGTTTATTGAAAACACACGAGGTAACGACAAGGGGGAAGTTCCCTGCTTTAAGGGAGCTTCCCTTGATTTTCGCAGAAGAAGGTGGACTTATGGATTCGTTTTACCGGCCTACGCGGGTGGAGATTTCCCTGGATGCGCTTCGCAGCAATTTGGAAGGGTTTCGACGGGTTTTACCTGCCCATGTGAAGATGATGGCTGTGGTCAAAGCGGATGCTTACGGGCACGGTGCAGTGGAGGTTTGCCGGGAGGCGCTGCGCTGTGGTGTCGAGTATATTGCGGTTGCTTTTTTGGATGAAGGCCTGGAGCTCCGGCATGCCGGGATTACGGCTCCGATTCTCGTGCTGGGGTATACCCCTCCGGAAGGCTTGGAGATGGCGTGGGAACACGATATTACCGTCAATGTGTACAGCCATGAGGTTTTGGATGCTTTTGAACGTCTGCTGCCGAGAGAAAAGCCTTTGAGCATTCATGTAAAAATTGATTCGGGCATGAACCGGTTAGGGCTTACGACCGAGGAGGAGGCTATCGCTCTGATTGACAGAGCGCTGCAAATTCCCGGAATCCACGTAGAAGGCTTGTTCACTCATTATGCATGCGCAGATGAGGAGGACAAAACATACACGCTCGAGCAATACCGGCGCTTTGACCGGGTGGTGAAGCATTTTGCCGATAAAGGGATTCAGTTCGCCTATGTACACGCCGGCAACAGCGCTGCGGCGATCGATTGTCCGGACTTGACATACAATATGGTGCGGCTCGGCATCAGCATGTACGGGTTGTATCCTTCCGAGGAAGTCAACCATCAGGTGATAGATTTGGAGCCGGTACTGAGCATAAAGACCGGTGTCGTCATGGTCAAAACGGTTCCGGCCGATTCGGGCATCAGCTACGGAACGATTTATCGCACAGCCGGCGAGGAGACCATTGCTACGCTGCCGATCGGGTATGCGGACGGGTTCTCACGGATGCTGACGGGCAAAGCCCAGGCGCTTATCAAAGGAACGCGGATGCCGATTGTCGGCCGCATTTGTATGGATCAGTGTATGATGAATGTGACGGGACTCACCGATATTGACAACGAGGAAGAGGTTGTCATTTTGGGCAAGCAAGGCGAAGACAAGATTACGGCCGAGGAGCACGCAGAGTGGCTCGGTACGATCAACTACGAAATCACCTGCATGATTTCCCACCGTGTGCCTCGCGTCTATATCCGTGACGGCCGCGTAGTATCTACGGTCAACCCGTTATTACGACATAATTGGGGCTCGATGGAGCAGATGTGACCAGTAACATTTTCCAGCCGATTTTTTACGGGTGGAGTAGAGGAATTTAGGATTTCACCGCGAATATGTATAATACATACTTCTGTGGATTCTTAAGGGCTCGCCTTTTATTGGGAAAAAAGAGGTATAACATATTTGCTATACCTGTAGCATATACTCATCTTGTATAATTTTGCTGTATATTCGCCATAATGGTAATATTGTTGTATGTTTTTGGGGGTGCATGCTTGGTGTCCAATGCGCAGAACACGAAACGAATAATGATCAGCTTGCCGGACTATTTGCTGCAAGAAGTGGACGGCATCGTGGAGAAGGAGAACTCGAACCGCAGCGAGTTTATTCGTCAAGCGATGAAGCTGTACTTGATGGAACGGAAGAAACGCCATCTGAGGGAATCGATGCAGCGCGGATATATGGAAATGGCGAAGATCAATTTACACATGGCCTCGGAGGCATTTCAGGCGGAGGAAGAAGCGGATAACACTCTGGACCGTTTAGTAAGCGGGGTGTAACTATTGATTGTCAAACGAGGCGATGTGTTTTTTGCGGACTTGTCACCCGTCGTTGGGTCGGAGCAGGGCGGGATCCGGCCTGTTCTCATTATTCAGAATGATATAGGGAATCGCTTCAGTCCTACGGTCATCGTGGCGGCGATCACAGCGCAAATTCAAAAAGCCAAGCTGCCTACACACGTAGAAATTGATGCGGAGTCTCATGGCTTTGACAGGGATTCTGTCATTTTGCTGGAGCAAATTCGTACGATTGATAAGCAGCGTCTGACAGATAAAATAACTCACCTTGACGAAGAGACGATGCGCAAAGTGGATGATGCATTGCAGGTAAGCGTGGGACTGATTGAGTTTTAACGCTTTCAGGGATTGAAGCGAGGGACCGTAGGGTGCCCTCGTTTTTTAGTTGTCCTGAAATGGCGGCCACACCAGGCAAGCAATTTTCTTCAAACGGTAGCAACAGGACTTCTATTCGTTATAAGAGCTTTGGATTTGTCGAATGCTGGGGATTTTATGGAGGAGGTACTAAAGGTTCATGTCGATGTCGAAAGAGGAAATCATACAATTGGAAGAAAATAAAGGGAAAACCGCGCTCACGGAGGAAATGAAAGCGGCGATTCAAGAGCGGATTCTTAAGCAAATCGCCGGGGAGCTGCAATTGTCTGCGGGTAAGGTTCGCACTACCGTAGGGCTGCTTGATGAAGGCAACACGATTCCGTTCATAGCCCGTTACCGGAAGGAAATGACCGGAGAGCTGGACGAGAATCAGCTGCGGGATATAGAGGAGCGGCTTACGTATTTGCGCAACCTGGAGTCTCGGAAGCTGGAAGTCATCCGGCTCATCGACGAGCAGGGAAAGCTGACGGACGAGCTGAAGGCATCCATCGAGCAGTCGGCGAAGCTGCAGGAGCTGGAGGATCTATACCGCCCGTATAGACAAAAGCGCAAGACGCGGGCCAGCGTAGCGAAGGAAAAAGGGCTGGAGCCGCTCGCGGCATGGATACTGACTCAGCCTAGACAGGGCAATTTGCTGGCGGAAGCCGGGCGCTACGTTGACGCGGAAAAAGGTGTCCAAACGGCAGAGGAAGCGGTTCAAGGCGCTATGGATATTATCGCGGAGCAAGTCGCGGACGATGCGAAAATACGCGCGTGGGTGCGCAAATATACATATGATCAGGGGATTGTGCGGACCGAGGCTAAGGATGCCGAGCAGGAGTCCGTATACGAAATGTACTACAGCTACCAGGAGCCGGTTCGCAAGCTGCCTCCTCACCGTATTTTGGCCATTAATCGCGGCGAGCGCGAAGAGGTGCTAAAGGTAACGCTGGAGGTGCAGACGGACCGCATTCACGACTATATCGGGCGGCTGACGGTCAAAGGTCCGTCGGTAGTGAAGGATACGCTGACGGCGGTCATTGAGGATGCTTACAAGCGTCTGCTTGCTCCGTCCATTGAGCGCGAGGTTCGCAACGAAATGACGGAGAAGGCCGAGGAGAAGGCGATCGAGGTGTTCGCCGAAAACCTGCGCAATCTGCTGCTGCAAGCCCCGATAAAAGGGAAGGTCGTGCTCGGCGTCGATCCGGCCTACCGGACAGGTTGTAAGCTCGCGGTCGTGGATGATACCGGCAAAATGCTCGAAATTGCCGTAACTTATCCGACGCCGCCTAACAATAAGGTTGCGGAAGCGAAGGCGAAGTTCCGCAAGCTGATCGAGACTTATGGCGTGGAGCTGATCGTCATCGGCAACGGGACCGCCTCCCGCGAAACGGAGCAGTTCGTCGCCGATTTGATCGGGGAGATCAAGGAACGCCGATTGCAGTATTTGATCGTCAACGAAGCGGGAGCGAGCGTCTATTCGGCCTCGAAGCTCGCCCAATCCGAGTTCCCGGATCTTGATGTGGCGGAGCGCAGCGCGATTTCCATCGCCCGCCGTCTGCAGGATCCGTTGGCGGAGCTGGTGAAGATCGAGCCGAAAGCGATCGGCGTCGGCCAATACCAGCACGACGTGACGCAAAAGCGGCTCGACGAGAGCCTGACGTTCGTCGTGGAGTCGGCGGTCAACCACGTCGGTGTAGACGTCAATACAGCCTCACCTTCGCTGCTATCGTATGTTTCGGGCATTAACAGCACGCTCGCGAAGAACATCGTGAAATTCCGCGAGGATAACGGCAAATTCGTCAGCCGCTCGCAGCTGCAGAAGGTGCCGCGTCTCGGCGCGAAGGCGTACGAGCAGTGCGCCGGGTTTTTGCGCATCAGCGAAGGGAAGAATCCGCTCGACAACACGCCGATCCATCCGGAGTCGTACGACGTGGTGGACAAGCTGTTCAAGGAGCTTAAGCTTGAATTGAAGCAGCTGGGCTCACAGCAGCTGAAGGAGATGCTTACTTCGGTCGAGCCAACGGAGCTGGCGACGAAGCTTGGAGTCGGCGTACCGACGCTGCGCGACATCCTGGACAGCTTGCAGCGCCCGGGACGCGACCCGCGGGATGAGCTGCCGGCTCCGATCTTCCGCACCGATGTGCTGCAGATCGAGGATTTGGCGCCGGGCATGGAGCTGCAGGGAACGGTCCGCAACGTGATCGACTTCGGCGCCTTCGTCGATATCGGCATCAAAAACGACGGGCTTGTCCATATCTCCCAATTGAGCGATTCGTTCGTCAAGCATCCGATGGACGTAGTCTCTGTCGGAGATACCGTTACTGTGTGGGTGCTTGGCGTCGATTTGAAAAAAGGCCGCGTCAGCCTGACGATGAAGAAGCCGTCCTAAGCGGCCCGTACAGCCAGCCGGGCAACATGGAATCTGACAATAAAGAAGAGCATAGATGGAGTCGTTCTCCATCTATGCTCTTTGCTTTTTGCGATGAATCGTTCTGTATTAAAGCTGTGACGATGAGGATTCTTCCGCCGCATCGTTTCTTCTTGTACGGTAGAAAAACCAGCAATCGTTCAACAACCGGATTTGTCTGCGGTTTTTATTGTGAAATGCTCTCATCAGTTGATTGCAAAGCCATTGTGGCAAGCCAATCAGCCCCTTCCCTTCTGCCGTTATGCATCGTGCTGCCTTTTCAAGGAAGGTCTGGCTCCGGCAAAACGTCCAAACCGTTTCTTTGTCTGCGGCAGCCATACCATACCTCTAAAGCTTCCTAATGAGGTTTACTTATGATATAGCATATGGCGGGATGGGCTAATGGGTGCAGGTCCTAGGCGGCTCTAAAACGCTTCGGCCCGCTTTAGTTTGCCAATTCCTCTTCTTCCTCGTACCATTGCTCAAGCTGCGCCTGAAGTGCGCGGATTTCCGTCAGGAGGGAAATGAGAGGGTAGGCCTTCTCATTAATGGAAGAGAAAGCTTGCTCCAGCTGATTGATATAGTCCAGCCCATGGTGAAGCTTGTAGGAAGGGTTGACGATATCCAGGTTTTCGCACTCTGCGATCGCTTTGGGCAGCGATGGAACATTGGAAGCCGTTAATTTCTCCAGCTCTTTATGCAAACGCAAATTCAAAGCGGTCAACTGGTACGTGTGAGTAGCCGGAAGCTGTACGAATTCAATTTGCTGATCCAGCTGCATGACGACATATTTCATTTTGGACATGTTCAAATAAGCTCCTCTCTTGCATTGCGGTTGTTCAAAAAATCCGGTTTCGTTTGTCACTATCTACTTGACAGTGTAGCCTATGATGCGGTTACAATTCAAGTGAGAATACGAAGAAAGCGAGGGCGTAGAAGGAATGGATGACCGACAGCTGCAGCAGTGGGTTGAGCACATCTCTTTGACATCGTTTGGACGTCCGTTCTTGCATAAAGCCCGATTTAACCGCAGGCTGACTTCGACGGGCGGCCGGTATTTCACCAAGTCGCACGATATCGAGATCAGCTGGGCGCAGTTGGAGCAGTTCGGGCCCGAGGATGTAGAGAAAATCATCAAGCATGAGCTGTGCCATTATCATCTGCATTTGCTGAACCGGGGGTATTTGCATCGGGATGCGGA
This sequence comes from Paenibacillus sp. H1-7, assembly GCF_022354825.1. Lineage (GTDB taxonomy): Bacteria > Bacillota > Bacilli > Paenibacillales > NBRC-103111 > Paenibacillus_S. Next base: position 7,691,667 of record NZ_CP031168.1, on the reverse strand, counting down.
CTTTAAAACGCTGCTGAGGCAGGTAGGTGGGACAAGATTTTGCCGGTCGCTCCCTACGGCGAAACGAAAGGAGCCGTACCGCTACAAGCTGATTTGTTCCAGCTGCAAAACCGAGTATTTACGGAAACGAAAGCTCGATCCAAAAAAATACGCATGTGGAAAATGCAGGGGAAAATTGAAATTGCACGAGCTTGACTCTAAACAAAATTCATGATAAATTAAAATATGTCTTTCCCTGATAGCTCAGTTGGTAGAGCACTCGACTGTTAATCGAGTTGTCACAGGTTCGAGTCCTGTTCGGGGAGCCATTGCTTTGGAGAGATACCCAAGTGGCTATAAGGGGACCCTCTGCTAAGGGGTTAGACTGCGTAAGTGGTGCGAGGGTTCGAATCCCTCTCTCTCCGTACAAACCGAAAACCGCCGTATGGCGGTTTTTTTGTTTGCCTCACGGGTACATGAAAACAAGAATTGCAGCAGCAAAAGTGACGCGCGGAACGCTTCCTGCTATATGATGCAAACGACCTTGCATTTCGAATCAAGTTTTGCAAAAGCAAGCTTCCACTGCTCTTCCACGCTAAAACAAAGTTGCCAGCCCATCTTTTGAACAGGTTGGCCTTTTTTACAAATCCCATCAATCCTGCAGATCTCTTTTATAAGATAAGTAAATGAGCATGGCCAAGGAAAGAAAGGTTAGCGCAGGCAAAATGAGGAAATATCGCTCGTGGTTCGCCAGCCAGTATACGGAAATACTGATGGTAAGAATGCCGATCGTGTTGAATACCATTTTGGTCCTTTTGGCGAGGTCAATGGTGCGGTTTAAATACAAATTGTGCGGCGGTCTCATCATGAACGAGAACCCCAGTTGAAACCGGTAAAACAGATAGGCTACCAAAAACGAGCAGGCCTCCGATAAAACCTGGATAAAGAAAGCCATAGCGGCCACCGGGTTCGTTGCGTCCTCCAGCGTAATCAATTGGAAGTATTTCATCACATAATAGAGGATCAGCTGGATACTCATAAAGGTAAGATAACCGATAGCTGTAACGTCAATCGCATGATATACGTTCACCCTGATGACATACCGGAAAAAGACAATAAAGAGAATGAATTGGATCGCAATATCGAATTGGGGAATATCCAGCACCATCCGGTTCATATATGATACGAACGAGATGAAGAGGCCTATCATGGTAAGCTTCAGCCGAAACTCCCAGAAGGGCCACCGGAATGTTCTGAAAATTAACGCGAAAATAGCGATAACATCCAGAAATCCAAGAAATAAATAGAAAAAGGTTTGCATCCGTGTCACCTGTTTCCGGAGGTTATGAATAAGATTCAGCGCCAAGCGCGTCCCGTCCAAACCACCCTGAAATTCAATAAATCATCCAAAAAGGATAACATTGGATGTCACAAATCGTCAATGACATGAAGCAGCTTCAACGCTCTTCCTCAAGGAAAGCATATCACAGTTTGGATTCCTAGCGGACACATTATGATCTTTTTATGAATCGACACTTTTTTGAAAAAAAAAGCTTGTCAATCCGAAATCATTCGGATATAATAACTCTTGTCGCCAAAAAGGCAGCAAGGAATTACACAGCAAGGCCCGTTGGTCAAGGGGTTAAGACACCTCCCTTTCACGGAGGTAACAGGGGTTCGAATCCCCTACGGGTCACCATCATTATTTCGAGTAATACCGAAGGGTTTTCGAAAATGATTCCTTGATTATGAGCCATTAGCTCAGTTGGTAGAGCACCTGACTTTTAATCAGGGTGTCGTAGGTTCGAGTCCTACATGGCTCATGTTTTTTTCCCTCAGTATTTTTTTATTTGCGGTTGTGGTGGAATGGCAGACACGCCATCTTGAGGGGGTGGTGGGCTTACGCCCGTGGAGGTTCGAGTCCTCTCAACCGCATTCCAATTATCAGCGAGAATCCCTTGGCAGCAAGGGATTTTTTTATTTACCATAATTGAAGTAACGCGTCGGCTGTGGTCTTCTCGCTAACAAAATCCACACGGAAAGCCGATATATCTAGATGTAAAAGCTGCAACCAATAACTGGTAGATCGAGGTGATACATACATGGAGGTCAACAGCTTATTGAATGCGATCAACAGCGGGAATGCGCTGAAGCAGGCTGTAGGCATTGCCGTACTGAAAAAGCAGCAGGATGTGCAGACGGCGGCGGCGGTGTCACTGATTCAGGGCATGGTCCAGGCTCCGCATCCGAATTTGGGTAAAAGTCTGGATGTGAAGGTATAAGGCGGCTGGCTTCAGCCGTCTTTTTTTCTGCCCAAAGATTAACAATTAGCGCTTGGGAAGCCGATATATATAGGAAGGATTGGAGGGTATGCAATGAAAAGGTTACGAAGATTAGGGTTCACATGGTTCATCTGGCTGCTCATTGCAGCACTTGGATTGCCGGCGCTTCCAGCCAAAGCCGCGGATGCTGTCACATTCAGCGACGTGGACGCACAGAAAAACGGCTGGGCTATCGGCTCCATCTATTTGATGGCGCAAAAGCAGGTGCTCACAGGCTACCCGGACGGGACCTTCAGGCCGAATCAAACGATCAGCAAAGCCGAGTGGACGACCATGATTTATCGATTGTTCGACAAGTACCGGCCGAATTTATATGCAACAGGCGCGCAAAAAATCGACAGCTTCGCCGACGTATCCCCGCAGCATTGGTCCTATCGCCAGGTTTCGGAAATCTATAACCAGTCGTTTAACTGGGGCGTGTACGGCTTGAATAACAGGGGACAGCTGACGTTTCATCCCGATACGCAATTAACGAGGCTGCAGCTCGCCAATATGCTGTATTCGTTTTTCGATACGCGGCTGATCGACAGACGGTTGAGCCCGAATGACGTGTGTACGGTAGTATCGGAGTTCAAGGACATTCCTTCCTATATTTATGTAGACAAGAACGTATATGAGCAGGCAAGCAAAGCGGACGGACGTTACGACGCAGCGGGAAGCGTCCTGATGGAGTCTAATGATGTGCTGCCTATCCTGTTTACAGGCAACGACAAGAGCGACTGCGGCTTCGGCTCCGACGCTTTCTCCAACGCTCAGGCGAGCAGCTTGGCCAGCTTGCAGGCATCCGGTATTATGACCGCCAATGAATTGGGCTATTTCCGTCCTTTGGACAAGGTGACGCGGGCGGAAGCCGTTACGATATTGAACCGGATTTATAATTATTTGAAGAAAAATTACTGGCTAGGCGATTACTCAACCATCGAGCTGGAGCAGCAAGGAACGGGTGGTTCTACAGGAGCCGGTGGCGGAACGGGTGCTAGCGGCGGCAGTGCAGGCAATGGTTCCTCCGGCATCTACAATCCAGATACGACGACATATTTCCCTGATTACGACGATCGTTCCGAGGAAGGTGGCAGCGGGTGGTCGAGCGATTCGGTCATCAACGTGACAGACTACTTTGACGATAAAGGGGTCCTGGTCAAGGACTTACAGAAGGGCGAGATCGAATCCGCTCTGACGCCCAAGGATAACCGGTATTTGACTGTGGATTTGAAATCGCAGGATAAGGTGGATTTGTACATTATTTTGGATGGGAAAATTGCTTATTTGAAGCAGGAGGAGCTTCCGAAGGTCATCTCCGTAGACGGAGTCAAGCTGGTCGGGTTCCGAACGGCGCAGCGCAGTCCGAATCCGATGAGGGTGGGGGGCACAACGGCTACTCTGACCGTACAGCTGAGCAAGGAGCAGCCTGAGAGCACAAAGCCGGGCAAGAAAAAATAAATGAAGGGCTTCCCGCCGCGGATGGCAGGAAGCCCTTAGTCGCTACTGCAGCAAATGCTTGTAGGCGCTGTAGTCGATATTCTGTTTATCCAGGTAGGAGACGAGGCTCTTGTAGTCTCGCTTCGGCGTTGCAAGAATATACCCCCGAATGCAGTGGTCCTGCGTAATCTGGTCGGCTTTACTCTCCAATGCGACTTGACCGATCTTGGCCGCGATGGAGTGGCGTGCGATATCTCGAAAAGGTGCCGGTACAGGGTCGACCAGCATGTCCAGAAACGACTTGGCATCGTCGGTCCATAAATGTCGGGACGATTCGACATAATGGTTTTGCCAATCGAGCTTGGACTTGCCGTCCGCCATAGGCAGCACCTTCAAAAATTTGCGGAACATAAAATAGCCGCCGATCGACATGAATGTGATCAGCACGAAAACCCAGAAAAAGATAAACCACATGAAACCGTTATTCATGATTAATTGTCACCTCGTCCCTATTATACCTTACTTTGGCGATAACCAAAAGTAGCCTTGTGGATAAAGAGCAATCCTAGTAAAATAGAGAGAGTGCGAAAAAAAGGAGATGAGGAATACGATGTTGAAAATCGGTTCTCACGTATCGTTTTCAGACAAAGGATTGTTAAACGCAGCGGAAGAAGCAGTCTCTTACGGGTCTTCTACATTTATGATATACACAGGCGCACCGCAAAATACGCGCCGCAAGCCAATAGAGTCGCAATTTATCGAAGAAGGCAGAGCGCTGATGGACAAGCATGGCATCGGGGAAATCATCGTTCATGCTCCATATATTATTAACCTCGGCTCTTATAAGGAAGATACGTTTGAGCTGGCGGTTCGCTTTTTGCAGGAAGAAATCCGCCGCACGGACTACTTGGGCGTGAAGCATATTGTGCTTCATCCAGGCGCCTATACGGACAAGGACGCGGAATACGGGCTTGCGCGCATTGCCGAAGGGCTTAACGAAGTGTTGGCCGGAGTGAAAGATACGGATGTGAAGATCGCTCTCGAAACGATGGCCGGCAAAGGAACCGAGATGGGCCGCAGCTTCGAGGAAATTGCCGCCATTATCGACAAAGTGGAGGATAACAGCCGCTTGTCCGTTTGTCTCGATACCTGCCACGTTCACGATGCGGGCTACGACATTATTAACGATTTGGACGGCGTGCTGGAGCATTTCGACAAAGTCGTGGGACTGGACCGGATCGGCGTCGTTCACTTGAATGACAGCAAAAACCCGAAAGGCGCGGGGAAAGACCGCCATGCCCCGGTAGGAGCGGGCTGGATCGGCTTCGAAGCGATGCACAATGTCGTGCACCACGAGAAGCTGACACATTTGCCGCTGATTCTGGAAACGCCTTGGATCGGAAAAGAAGACAAGACGCAGCGTCCGATGTACGAAGCGGAGATTGCACTGCTTAGCGGATCGATCGAGCAGCGCTTCGGCTCCCACTTCCTGGAGGATGTAGAGCGGTTGGGCCACTTCTTCACCAAGCAGGAGCTCAACCACCGGGATTATGTGCTGCAAACTTGGGAAGTATTGAAAGGGGACGCCAAAGCGAGAAAAGAGGACGGCCGCGAGCCAATGGAACGCTTGTTCGATCTTGTAGCCGAGAACCGCATTCTTCCCGAGCTGTCGGAGGAGCAAGTGAACCACCGCTTGACCGCTTGGCTGGCGGGCCAAAAAGTATTTCAGCTGTAAACGCCACGAGCACGAACTCGTGTACTATTGAACTATTTGAACCAATGAAGGAGTAATAAGTTGTCATGACACCGAATGTATTGCCTAAAAACCAGCGGGAAGATTTGAAAAACCGCGCAAGAATGCTAGTATCCTGCCCGGATCAGCCCGGCATTGTTGCAGCGGTATCCCGTTTCTTATATGAGCACGGAGCTAATATCGTACAATCCGACCAATATACGATGGACCCGGAGGGCGGGTTGTTTTTCATCCGCATCGAGTTCGACCTGGAAAACCTGGATGAGCGCCGCGAGAAGCTGAAAGAGGACTTCGCGGTCGTAGCTCAGCAATTCCAAATGCAGTGGAGCATTAACCGGGCGGGACGCAAGAAGCGCCTTGCGATCTTTGTATCGAAGGAGGATCATGCGCTGCTTGAGCTTTTATGGCAGTGGCAGGCGGGAGATCTTCAAGCGGACATCGCCATGGTTATCAGCAACCATAACGATATGCGGGCGATGGTAGAGTCGTTCGACATCCCGTTCCATCATATCCCGGTGACGGCCGCTACGAAGGAAGAGGCGGAGCGTCAGCAGCTCGAGCTGGTTAGCGGACAAGTGGATGCCGTCGTTTTGGCGCGATACATGCAGATCATTACGCCGAAGTTCATCGAGCATTTTCCGAACCGCATCATCAATATTCACCATTCCTTCCTTCCGGCGTTTGTCGGAGGCAAGCCGTATGCGCAGGCTCATAACCGCGGGGTAAAAATTATCGGAGCAACCGCGCACTATGTAACCGAGGAGCTGGACGGCGGCCCGATTATCGAGCAGGACGTGCAGCGGGTAAGCCACCGCGACAACGTAGACGACCTGAAGCGCATCGGCCGTCATATCGAGCGCATTGTACTGGCGCGCGCCGTATCTTGGCATGTGGAAGACCGTGTCATTGTACACGGCAACAAGACGGTTGTATTCAATTAATAGTTTACGCGTGCGAAACGCAGCAAGATGAAGCGGACTGTACCTTTGCCGGAACAACGGCGGAGGACAGCTCCGCTTTTTTTTATTGGCGATAAAAACAACCTCTAAACGCGGTCGCTCCTCAGGGAAAGGACCTCGATAGAAGGGGCAGAAGCCGCCCTCATCGCAGGGCAGCCCGTATAAAATCGGTACAGTGTGGTATGGTAACGGTGGATACAAAAAAGACGGACCCGCCACTCAAGGCATCCGTCTTCATCTTGTGTAAAAATACAGCAAGGCAAGCTAGCTTAAGCTCCCTTATGGTCGCTGCGCAGCGTTTGCACCACCGTTTTATTTTTGCCGGTCCGTTTGGCTGAATACAGCGATGCGTCCGCGCCTTTGAACAGCGCTTCCTTGCCGTCGCCCTTGGCATAATCTTGAAGCCCGATACTGAGCGTGACGGCTTGCGAATCCAGCTCCGGGTGCAGCGTGACCGCGAGCTTTTGTCGTATTTGCTCGACGATGCGGAGCGACTGCTCCATCGTTTTTTCGGTAAAAATAACGGCGAATTCCTCTCCGCCGTACCGTACGGCGAAATCGTTCGGAGTCACCGTCTCCTTGATGATGTTGGCCACCCGCTGCAGCATTACGTCGCCGACCCAATGGCCGTAGGTATCGTTGATTTTTTTGAAATTATCGATATCCATAATAGCCAGCTGAAGCGAAAGATGGTTCCGTTCGTTCTGCTCGATTAATTTTTCCAAATATTCGTGAAATGTCTTGTGATTGTACAGGTCGGTCAGCGCATCCATCTTGGCGAGCTTGTCCATAATGACCGTTTTGACCAGCAGCTCTTGCTTCGCTTCCGTCGCACTCCTCAAATTGTTCAGCAGCTCGATCCCGCTATTCGATATGTTAAATGCGATAATCGTAACGCCTACATACAGGAACAAAATGCCGACAAGATGCATGGGCTGCATCGTAATGCGGAGCTCCGGAGATACGGCGAACAGGCCGGTAAAGCAAATGATAACTAGTGAAAAGGCAAGCAGGATGCGGTTCTTGTTGAAGGAAAGTACGGAAGTCAGGATGGGAAAAATGTAAATCGCAGGAACGATTCCAATCGTCGGGTTCACGTAAATGATGGACGAGGCGTAAATGATGCCGGCAATGATCATTAAATCGTCACTCTGGAACTTGCGGTAGCGATAGAGCATTTCGGTGCTTCCGGTCACTGCGGTCAACCCGAGAGCCTGGATGATTAACGTGCCGAGGAGCTCCGATCCGTCTGCCGCCGAATGGCTGCGGTGAATGAAAAATTCCAGCGGTATGGTCAGTACAAGGGTGAGCCAGTACAAATTCAACATTTTTCGATACGTTTGACGCGTGTTGGCCAGTTCCAGTAACAGATGGTTCATATTCGACTCCTACCACTTGAAATCAACAGGTTCAGTCATCTATAGATAGTACTTATTCGCCAAAATAAGCGGAAATCCTTCGGAGTATCCTGCTTTTTCCAAATGAATTTTTTGTGATGATGTGATGTTTAAGTTGGCAAATGGAAACGGACAATGGTAAAATGGTGCAAGTGAGTTTCCGTGCAATTGAATGTGCACACGTTAACAATAGTGGCTACAGGGTGCTTTTCGGAATTCCGGGAGGCTAGCGGATGGGCTGCTTCACTAACATTATAGGAGGTTCTTTTTCATGACAGTATTGAATAAAGCGATCGAACAATTGTCCATCGACACGATCCGCACTTTGTCTATCGATGCCATCGAGAAGGCCAAATCCGGTCATCCGGGGATGCCGATGGGTGCCGCACCAATGGGTTATGAGCTGTTCGCTAAATTTATGAACCATAACCCGGAGAATCCGACATGGATCAACCGCGACCGCTTCGTATTATCGGCAGGACACGGTTCGATGCTGCTGTACAGCCTGCTTCACTTGAGCGGGTACGACTTGCCTATGGAAGAGCTGAAACAATTCCGGATGTGGGGAAGCAAGACGCCGGGTCACCCTGAAGTAGGCCATACGGCTGGGGTGGACGCTACTACGGGTCCTTTGGGACAAGGCTTCGGCATGGCGGTAGGTATGGCTATTGCGGAGGCGCACCTGGCTTCCGTTTACAATAAAGAGCAATACAAAGTAATGGACCACCACACTTATGTGATTTGCGGCGACGGAGACCTGATGGAGGGCATTTCCTCCGAGGCGGCGTCTTTGGCAGGTCATATGAAGCTTGGCAAGCTGGTCGTGCTGTACGATTCCAACGACATTTCGCTTGACGGCGAACTGAGCCTTTCCATGTCCGAAAAGGCAGCTTCGCGCTTTGAAGGCTACGGCTGGCAAGTACTTCGCGTGGAAGACGGCAACGATCTTGAAGCGCTTGAAAAAGCGATCAAGGAAGCGCAAGCGGACGAACGTCCAACCCTGATCGAAGTAAAAACGATCATCGGCTTCGGCAGCCCTAACAAAGCAGGTAAAGGCGGACATGTAGGCCCTCACGGTTCTCCGCTCGGCGTGGATGAAGTCGCTCTGACGAAAAAAGCTTACGGCTGGCCGGAGGATCAGCATTTCTTCGTACCGGAAGAAGTGCGCGCTCACTTTGCTGCTGTGAAGCAAAAAGGAATCGAAACCAACGCTGCTTGGCAGAACATGTTCAACGAGTATGCGAAAGCGTACCCTGAGCTTGCGAAGCAATTCGAAACCGCAGTGAACGGCGAGCTGCCGGAAGGCTGGGATAAAGACATTCCTGCAGCGGCTCCAGCTGAGAAAGGAACTCGTACGGCATCCGGTATCGTACTGAACGCGATTGCCAAAAACGTACCTTTCCTTGTAGGCGGCTCGGCTGACCTTGAATCCTCCACGATGACACACATGAAAGATCTCGGCGTTATGACGTCGAAGGACTACAGCGGTCAAAACATTTACTTCGGTGTGCGCGAGTTCGGTATGGGTGCAGCGGTTAACGGCATGCTGCTGCATGGCGGTTTGAAAGTATTCGGCGGAACGTTCTTCGTCTTCTCCGATTACTTGCGTCCGGCCATTCGTCTCGCTTCGATTATGAACGTGCCTGCCATCTATGTGTTCACGCATGACAGCATCGGCGTCGGCGAAGACGGTCCTACACATGAGCCGATCGAGCAATTGGCGGCATTGCGTGTAATTCCGGGCGTTACAGTCATCCGTCCGGCGGACGGCGACGAAACGGCGGCAGCTTGGCGCTATGCGGTAGAGAACAAGAAAGGCCCGGTTGCCTTGATCTTCTCCCGCCAAGCGGCTCCAAAGCTCGAAGGAACGGAACAAGCGGCTGAAGGCGTGAACCGCGGCGCTTATGTGCTGGCTGATGCTCCAAACGGCAAAGTGCAAGCGCAAATTATCGCTACCGGTACGGAAGTGCAGCTGGCGGTTGCCGCTCAGAAGCAGCTTGCCGAAGAAGGTGTACAAGTGCGCGTCATCAGCATGCCTAGCTGGGAGTTGTTCGACAAGCAGTCCCAAGAGTACAAGGATTCCGTTATTTTGCCGGACGTGAAAGCTCGTCTTGCGGTAGAAATGGGTCACTCGTTCGGATGGGAGCGCTATGTTGGCGAGCAAGGCAGCGTCCTCGGTATCGATCGATTCGGCGCATCGGCTCCTGGGCCGGTTGTTATTAAGGAATATGGCTTCACAGTGGAGAACGTGGTTGCCCGCGTAAAGCAGCTGTTGAAGTAAGAGAACCCGGCATTCGATTCGATTAGTAAGCAAACACACTCAAGCCGAACCGTGATTTTGACGGTTCGGCTTCATTCAAAGGAGCGCATTGACTTATGTCTCAATTCGAGCAAGTAACCGTGTTGACCAAAGCGAACTTTTACTTCGAAGGTAAAGTAACGAGCCGTACCGTGCTGTTTGCAGACGGCACAAAGAAAACATTGGGCGTTATGCTTCCGGGCGAGTATGAATTCGGCACGGATTCCAAGGAAATTATGGAAATTCAAGCCGGGGAGCTCGACGTATTGCTTCCGGGCGCTTCCGAGTGGCTGCATATTAACGGCACCGGGGAATTTACCGTTCCTGCCAACACGAAATTCAAGCTTCAGGTAAAGACGCCTACGGACTATATTTGCTCCTACATTGCGGAATAATAGTAGTGCTTGATGCCCTCGACTAGAGGGGAACCTGCAAAAATACCCTGCCGACAAGCAGCGAATGCTGCACGGCAGGGTATTTTATTTCGCACTGTGAATTATTGATTGGATGAATTATTGATGGTTTGAAATATAGGCTTCCAGCTGCAGACGGTCGAAGGGAGCCAGTCCCGACAGCAGACAGCCGTAGCGGAAGGTTCCGTTGTTGTCGCTCTCGACCCGGATCACTCTTCCCGTAACCGGAGGCAGACTCGCTTCCTGCGGGAAATGGATCACGACGAACATGTCCTGCGCGAGCGGGAATTCGGATATGATTTGCAGGCCATTTTCCGACAAATCATACAGCGTTCCCTGAATCGTCTGCCCCATAAAGGCGCCTTCCTGCTCCCACTGGTGAACGGATAAGTGAAGCGGGATGTTCAGCTGGATCCGGCTTGCTCTGCGGCGTTCCTCCGATACGGCGGATTTGCCGATTTGCAGGTTCATCCAGTCTTCGTAGCATTGGGCGACAGCGCACAAATCGAGCTCCCCGAGTCCCTTGCTCAAGCCCATTTGGAAAACGCCGGAGGCCGCCTTCAGCATCGGAGAAGGCATTTGGAACCGGTTGGTCACGTCGCTTGCGAGCAGCAGGTCCTTAAGCATAAGCTGCAGCGAGAACTGATTGGAGAAATCGCGGCCCACGATTTTGCCGCCCTTGAGCTCCGCTTGCTTGCTGTTTGCACTGCCGGCCAGAACGATCTGCAGAAACTGCTCGGCGTCAAGCCCGGCTTTGGTTACGATCGACAGGCCTTCGACCAAGCCAAGAGCGTTGATGCCCACCATTGTATTATGGGCGAGCTTGGCATAAGAACCCGAGCCCGTAGGGCCCATGTAAATGATTTTGCTGCCCATGGCTTCAAATACGGGGCGGTTGCGGTCCAGAACGGATTCTTCGCCGCCGATCATAAAGACGAGCGTTCCGGCATCAGCGGCAGGCTTGCTGCCGGTAACCGGAGCATCGAGGAAATCGACGGCTCGTCCCAGCAGCTCGCTGCCGATCCGCTTGCTGGTGTCGGGCGACACGGTGCTGCAGTCGATAACGGTTTGTCCGGCACGGACACCGTGCACAACTCCGTTGTCGCCGAGAACGGCTTCCAGGACGACCGCGTCGTTGCTCAGCATCGTAATGATAACGTCCACATCTTGAGCGGCTTCGGCAGGAGTCGATGCGGTCCGTGCCCCCATGCTTACCAGCTCGGCCGATTTTTCGGCGCTGCGGTTGTAAACGACAACTTCAAAACCAGATTTCAACAAATTGGCGGCCATGGGCTTACCCATTGTCCCCAATCCGATAACAGCTATCCTTTTCATCGAATCACCTCTGCCTTTATTGTAGCACTTCGCTAAATGGCTGTGAATGACGCACTTGCTTTTCCGCTGGAAAGTAAAGTATTCTAGTGAAAGCACAGTAAGGTTTAACATACTAAACAGATTGGAAAGCCGAAATTATAGGAGGATGAGAAATGAGCGCCAAACTGAGTTTTGACTACAGCAAAGCATTGCCATTCATTCAACAGCATGAAGTAGATTACCTTGCTGGGCCGATCCGGCTCGCGCACGAGCAATTACATAACAAAACCGGTGCAGGCTCCGATTACCTTGGATGGATCGACCTTCCGGTCAATTACGATAAAGAGGAATTCGCCCGCATTCAACAAGCGGCCAAACAAATTCAATCCGATTCGGACGCGCTGGTCGTCATCGGAATCGGCGGATCTTACTTGGGCGCGCGCGCCGCTCTCGAGATGCTGTCCCATTCGTTCTACAACCTGATGCCTAAAGGCCAGCGCAAGACGCCGGAAGTGTACTTCGTAGGCAACAACATCAGCTCCACCTATGTAACCCATTTGCTGCAGCTGCTCGAAGGCAAAGATATTTCCGTCAACGTTATTTCCAAGTCGGGCACAACGACGGAGCCTGCGATTGCGTTCCGTATTTTCCGCGAGCTGCTGGAGAAGAAGTACGGCAAGGAAGCGGCGCGCAAGCGGATTTATGCGACTACAGACAGCTCCAAAGGCGCATTGAAAAAGCTGGCGACGGAAGAAGGCTACGAGTCCTTCATCATTCCTGACGACGTAGGCGGCCGCTATTCCGTGCTGACAGCGGTAGGGCTGCTGCCGATCGCGACGGCAGGCATCGACATTGAAGCGATGATGAAAGGCGCAGCGGATGCGAGTGAGGACTTCTCGAGCCCGAACCTGGCGGAAAACCTGAGCTACCAATATGCAGCGGTGCGGAACGCCTTGTACCGCAAAGGCAAGATGACGGAAATTCTCGTAAACTACGAGCCTTCGCTGCACTTCGTATCGGAGTGGTGGAAGCAGTTGTTCGGGGAGAGCGAAGGGAAGGATAACAAGGGGATTTACCCGGCGTCGGTCGATTTCTCTACGGACCTTCACTCGATGGGGCAATTCATTCAGGAAGGCAACCGCACCTTGTTCGAAACCGTGATCCAGGTAGCCGATGTAGCTGATCACATTACGATCGGAACGGATGCCGACGATTTGGACGGGCTCAACTTCCTGAGCGGCAAGACGATGGATTTCGTCAACAAAAAAGCGTTCGAGGGTACGATGCTGGCGCATACCGACGGCGGAGTGCCGAACCTGATCGTCACGCTGCCGGATATGAGCGCTTATACATTCGGCTACATGGTATACTTCTTCGAAAAAGCATGCGGCATCAGCGGCTATTTGCTGGGCGTCAATCCGTTCGATCAGCCGGGCGTGGAAGCATATAAGAAGAACATGTTCGCATTGCTGGGCAAACCAGGCTATGAGAAGGAAAAAGCCGAGCTGGAAGCAAGGCTGTCGAAGTAATAGCCTCGGAAAAAGCGGTTCACCCCACGGGTGTGCTGCTTTTTTCCTTCCCGAGCTTTGCGGGTAGAGTGCTCAGCAGGCACGGATGAGAGCGCAAGCAGCAGCAATAATGAACAAAGGGGGCTTCGGAATGCTGAACCGGTACAAGACGGTCAAGCAATTCGGCATCGACGAAATTGTGATCAAGAAGTCCCGTTTTATCGGCCATGCCAAGCCGGTAGCGACAGAGGAAGAAGCGATCCAATTCATTGAGAGCATCAAGAAGGAGCATTGGTCGGCGACGCACAACTGCTCGGCCTACATGATCGGGGAGCGGGATGAAATCCAGAAGCAGTCCGATGACGGGGAGCCTAGCGGCACGGCCGGCAAGCCGATTCTGGAGGTCATCAAGAACCAGGGGCTCAAGAACGTAGCCGTGGTCGTCACGCGTTATTTCGGCGGCATTATGCTGGGTGCGGGCGGATTGATCCGGGCTTATACGGACGGAGCCGTAGCGGGCTTGGCCGCGGCCGTTCCTGTGTACCAGGTGCTCCATAAGGAAGTCATGATCGAGATTGATTATACGTGGCACGGCAAAGTGGACAACGAGCTGCGCAACCGGAACATGCTGATGGGGGAAACGTTGTTTACCGACAAGGTAACGCTGACCTGTCTTCCCTTGGCGGAGGAAGCGGACTCGTTCATCGCCTGGATGACGGACGTGACCCAGGGACAGGGCATCATCCTTCCGGGAGCCGAACGATATATTGAGCATACGGAACAGCCATAATTTACACTTATGGCTGTTTACTGTTTTTTCTATGGCTAAAATGATATTTTCTCTTGCTTTGCTGCATGAAAGTGATAAACTATTGAAGTAAGAAAGACTTATTCCAATAGGAAAGCGAGTTGAATCGCATTGGCCAGAAAAGCAGTGGCACAGGAACTGAGCCGCGAACGGATACTGGAGGAAGCGAGGCAGCTGTTCGCTGAACACGGTTATCATACTTTAACAATGCGCAGTATTGCAAAGGCAATGGGTTACAGCCATGGCGCGTTGTATTATCATTTTAAAGAAAAAGCGGAGCTGTTTTATGCTTTAGTCAATCAAGACTTTCAAATGCTGCTGGACAGACAGAAGGAGATGCTAAGCCGTACCCGGATGGGAGACCTCGGTCAGCTGGAGAGGCTGATGCTGGAGTTTATTCGATTCGGCTTGGAGAATCCATACCATTATGAAATTATGTTCATGATTAACGATTCCGATCTGCAGCTGTACGCAAGAACCGAGCAAGCGCAATGCCTCGAGCTGTTTGCGACGGTCATCCGTTCCGTTATTGCCCGGCACCCGGGGAACGAGCAGATGATGTACAGCATGCCTTGGAGCTTGTTCATGTCCATGCACGGCTTTATCTCGTACAATATCCGCTACCGTCAAAGCTTTGCCGACGTGAAGAAGCTGGCGGAGCAGCATGTCAAATATTTGTGCAGCGGCTTGACGCCTGCGTCTGCTGCCCAGCCGGTTCCTCAGCAATCGCCACAGCTTGTTCACGTAGCTTTGTAAGCGCTTGGAATGGCAGTACAGACTGCTTCCTCATGACCCGTCACGGACACATGTTGATGTACAGCAAGGCGGCCGGTCTGCGGGAACACGCTGGCTCAATACGCCTGGACCGCCGGCATAGGAGCTGAGCTGCATGAAAGGCTTGTGCGCGAAGTTGTCCGAATCGTGGTACAATGAGATAAGCCAGCCGGATTACATGTGGCGCAGGAGGTGTGCCGGGGACACGCGTCCTTCGGTCGGACGGCTGTTGAGCCTCTTGCAGCGGAAAGGACAGGGACACGGATGAACTTATCTCAGAATACGTTGGAAAATACGGAGTTTATGATCGAGGAAATCAAAAAGAAGCTTCGCATGGCTACAGGAGCCGCATTGAAGGCTACGTTGCTGAATGACGAGCAATATGAGGATTTGCGCGACATTTATGAAATGGTTGCCAGCAAGTCGAACTTCAGTATCAGCGAAATCGAAGCGATTACTTCGGAGCTCGGGCGGTTACGCAAAGCATAGCGAGAGTAACCGGGCTATTCTTCTATATTTGGCCGAGTAGGGACAACTGAACAAGCAATCGTTTGTCTCTCTCCGTACTATATAGCGTAGTTCAATGAATCAGGACATTTGTCCTGCGCTTATATTGATGGAGGTGGACATACCGTGCAGAAGTCAGTTCTCAAAAAGGACGTCCAGAAGTTGATCGGAAAAACGATTTACGCAATGAAAAAAGACGGTACTCAAGTCAGCGGAAAGCTTGTTCGTGTAAGCGGCAACCAACTTGTCCTTGCACCGCAAAAAGGCAAACAAGTCAAAACGTCGGCAATAGTACCTCTTGTTTTGTTTGACTTGCTGGCCATCGGAACGTCGCCTTTTGCCTTTGGCGGTTATGGGTATGGCGGCGGCTTCGGCTATCCGTATGGCGGCGGTTTTTACGGCGGCTTCTGGTAAGCCGGAGAGCCTCGAACTACCGGTAATAGCACTCTAACTTGCAGTAAGCATGAGCTTATCCGCGCCCTTCGTCGGCCTGCGGGTGAGCTTTTTTTCGTCCCGAGCGAATTCGATCGACGAGCAGATACAATATTGGAATCAGCTCAAGGGTAATGACAAGTGCGATCAGACTGCTTATGATCACCTGATTGGTTTCGGCGGTAGATTCTACTATAAACAGGGAGACGCAGGTGACGAGCAGAACAGTAGAGAGCGTTAAGGGCCTATGGTCTTTTAGCGAAAACAGATGCGACAGGTTAATGATGACAAGATAGAACAGGAAGCTGATTTTTATGAACAGGCCGGTGATCCACAGGGCGATAAGAACGGGATCCAAATTTTCGAAGAAAGCGCTGGCATGAATATACCGGATCAGCTCCAGCTCGGGATAGGAGAGGTAGCTCATGAGCTCGGGACCGAAGATGAGTATGGCCGGAACGATGTTGGTCAATATGATGAGAACGGCCGAAAAGGTGGCCCATATGACCGTTTTCATGGTCTTTTCGAAATTCGAGATTTTAGGAAAAATGTACAGCAGAAAAGCCGTTTCTCCAAAAAGAGAAGCGTTGGCCCACATGCCGTTCCACGTCTGCCGAAAATCAAACCGGTTCACCAGAGCTAGCAGCATTTCCGTGTTCATTTCCTCCTTGACGAAAAAAGGGGTGATGAGTACGCCCAGAACGCTGATGAAAAAGATGCCCTGAGCGCTTCGGAAAATCGTCTCGATTCCGCAGCGGACGGCGGCAACGAAGCATAAGCTGAACAAGGCTCCGATCGCCCAATTCGGCGTCCCCGGCAAGTACACTTGAATGATGAAATCCTCCAAGTCATGCATAATAAAGCCTGTGGTGAACATTAAGCCGACGATCAAAAAAATCAGCAGCGGATAATGCACCCATTTGCCTACAATCGTTTTGCCATAATCGCCAAAGTATTGATCTGGGCGTCTGCGGGCGAGACGGATCGACATACAGCTGATCACCAGGGACAGGCATCCTCCCAGAATAATGCTGATCCAGGTCATGTAGAGAGACGACTTGACGACGTAATTGGCATACAATCCGAGTGTGCTTGTAAATAAATAGATGGAAAACATCATGTACAGCTGTAATTGAGTGATTTGCCTCATTACGGCCGCCTCCTTTTCAGGGACCTATTTTTATCCATTGCTGAACGGGGCTGAAGACGGCATCGATCCCGTCGGTGATTGTCCATTGTTCCCTGATAAAGTAGAGCACTTCAAGACAAAGCAAACAAAACGCCGTATAGCCCAGTACGATAAGGATCGTTCTTTGCTTGCGCCGTTTGGAACGCAAATACCGCCATTCGTAGCATGCGATGAGTCCGTACAAAATGACCGCCATGACCGTCATTTAGTTCCCTCCGATCCAGTTGGTCTGCTGCTGGGTTCCCAGGTATTTGATATGGATGTCGGCATTGACGTTGACAGGAACCTGCTTGTCCCCATAGAGCTCGATCCAACGGGACTTCATTGCTTGCCAATGCTTCGGGTAACGCCACGAAACGTGCTGGCCGAACTGAAAAGCATCCGCCTTCATTTCGATGGTCTTATTAATCATATCCATGATTCGCTTTTGAACCGCCGCTTCGAGAAGGCCCTCGAGAATTTTTAATTGACTGGGGTCTTCCACGTTCAAATCCGTATCCGAGGCCAAGATTCTGGCCACTCCGCTGCATTCAATTCCGATATGGACTTGATCGTTTTGGAGGTAAGGCTTGATTTTGGTAAAGCTGTGCTCGACATAAAAGCTAACTGTGCCTTCATTCGAAGGGGAGGCTACCGTCATTTCCGCATTTTCCAGCTGCCCCAATACCCATAAGGCCCCCCGCATGCCCTTTACGCCGACGGTTGCCGCCAGTTTGGTCTGACGGAAAATCGCGGCTCCGCCGACTCCCATCCAATCTTGTATTTTGCCCGGCTCGCTTTGAATGGCTTTCGGGGTAAACGAGAGCAGCGGCAATACCATGTCTCCGCCGCCGGTGACATCAGCCATCAGAAAGTCCTTTACGGTAGTATTAATGGTTTCATGCTGCCGAACATAGGCGGTCAATATATCAATAGGAAACCGTTCGAAGACCACGGGGATGCGAGAGAGCTCTTTCCCTTGCCCCTCGGTTACAAACATGCTGGCGTTAATATGGATCCGCGGTTCTCTGGCCAGAAACTGCAGCACTTGTCCAATTCCCTCCTGGGCCAGCTCTTTCCCAATAATCACGACACTGGTTTGCCCTAATGTGATTTTACGCGACAAATCAATCTGGATGTTGCGAAGAGCCTGCTCCACATCGATGCCTTCCTTGGAAACAAACGTATAGGGGGCTCCTTTTTGCTGGCCTCCGCTGGTCATGCCGGGGATCATCCGGTTAGGCAGCGGAAACCCGACGGTCAGCTCGATGCCTTGCTTGCCTTTATCGAAGATGAGCAGCCGTGCAAAGGCGCGGTCGTTCAATTCTATTGTTGACCAGCAGCCGGCCAACGGAATAAGGATCGAGAAGGCTCCAAGGATAATCACGATGCGCTTGATCAAGGACCTCGTTCTCAATCCTCGTCCTCCTCCTCTTCACGCACCCATCTGCGGGTTTGCTGACCTTGCCGCCGGGTCCCCGGTCCCTGCAGGTGCGGTCGTCGCTTCATCAGCCACCAGGGCGATCTAACGAGCGTATCCTTCAAATCGCCGGGAACTAATGGCGTAATCGGCGATAAATACGGGGTGCCGAAGGAACGGAGCGAAAGCAGGTGCAAATAGACCAGGATTAAGCCGCAGGCAATGCCGAATAGCCCGAATATTCCCGCCAGTAGCATAATGGGAAAACGGAGCAGACGGAAGGCAAGCCCTAGGTCGTAGTGCGGGATTATGAAGGAAGCAATACCCGTCAAGGAGACGATAATGACCATGGCTGCCGATACGATCCCCGCTTGGACTGCAGCGGTACCGATGATCAAGGCGCCGATGATCGACACGGCTTGGCCTATAGACTTAGGGATGCGGATAGCCGCTTCGCGCAGCGCCTCGAACGCCAGCTCCATAAGGAAGGCTTCCACAAGAGCCGGAAAGGGCACGATCTCCCTGGACGAGGTGATGGTAATAAGCAGCCGCTTCGGGATAATCTCGGGATGAACGGTAGTAACCGCAATATATGTCGACGGAAGCAGCAGCGAGATGAAAATAAACACAAACCGGATCCAGCGAATCCAGGTCGACGAAATGTAACGCTGGTAATAATCCTCGGCGGATTGCATCAGCATGAAGAAGGTGACCGGCGCAATCAGAACGATCGGCGTACCGTCCGTTACGACGGCTATACGTCCTTCCAGCAGCGAGGCGACAACGATGTCGGGCCGTTCCGTATACTGCAGCTGAGGAAACGGCGAATAAGGGTTATCCTCAATGAACTCCTCCAAGTAGTTGCTGCCCATGACTCCGTCGATATCGATCTCCGACAGCCGCTTCATCAGCTCCTGCACAAGCTCGGGCTTGCATATTCCTTCTATATAGCTGACGACGACATCGGTTTTCGTCCGCCGCCCTATTTTCAGAAATTCCATCTTCAATTCCGCCGTCTTGATTCTGCGGCGAATCAGCGTCGTATTCGTTTGCAAGGATTCCACGAACGATTCTCTCGGGCCGCGAATGACGGATTCGTTAGGGGCTTCATCAATCGCCCGTTTTTCGTAGGAGGTGACGGGGAAATTCAGCATGCGGACGTCGCCTTCGACAAGGAGCAGGGCGTGTCCGTCCAAAATCGCCTGCAGCCCTTGCTGCATCGAGGTTTCCACTTGAAGCGACGTAACGGGAAAACGGCCGTAGTCAAACAGCTGCCGCCGCAAGTCAGCTCCATCGGACGCAGAAATATACAAGACGGCCTTCAGCACGTCCTGCTGCAATGTTTCCTGATTAACCATGCCGCGAATAAACACCAGAGCGCACGGCTGATCGGCGGCTGCCGTAAACGTACGGTACACGATATCGGCAGTGTTGTACAGCTTGCTTTGAAGCCAGCTCAGCCTATCTTCTATATGAACGGATACGGAAGCTTCTTCCTCTAACAGTTGGGTAGAGGGTTGCGGCTGCCGTTCCTGTCGGGGGGATGTCTTGATTTTGCGCCTGAACCATGAGTAAACCGACATCGCTTATACCTCTTGAGTGGAGTCTTCGTTTGTTTAAGGGTTTGCCAAAGCTCGTTTTATTATTCTTAATATGGAAATCGATCCAGTTTTCGGAGCGAGGCCGTCATGACATTCATCTAGGTGAACATAGAAAAGCCATCTCTTACCGTAATGGATAGAGATGGCTTTTGCTGGGGGAAATATAGATTTTACTGACTATCCGGAAGCTACATTCCGCAGCATTTCTTGAATTTTTTGCCGCTGCCGCATGGACAAGGATCGTTTCGTCCGACTTTTTTCCCTGTAGAGAAATTGATTACGTCGGCTTTTGGCGCCGTCTCGCCATTCTTGCTCGCGGACAGCTCGCTTGGAGCATAGCCTTTGATAGACCATTGCTTCGTATTGTTGTGCAGCGTGATGATATGGCTCATGAAAGACTTGACCAAATCCAATTCATTGATTTGCAGGACGCTCTGCAAAAATTTGAACAGGTCGTTCGGGGAGTGCCCGAGCCGGATGCCGTATACGCATTGCTCCACGAGATGATCCGCTTCTTCAGGCGAAATCGTGAAGGTTTTGCGCAAAAAGGTAATGAACGACTGATAGCTTGGATTCCGGTCGACGAAATCCGGCTCTCCTGCCTGAAGCAGCTGCGCCTTGGTAAACGGGCAATAAGGCAGATCCTTGCGCGCTTCATGCTCGGCATGCAGCTGTTCAGCGGCACGCACTTTCCCGTAGGCCAAGCCTTTGGATGTGAAATACAGCTGCAAATGGAAATGAGCCGCTTCCATCAAGACAGAGTGTGATTGGTAATACAGCGGCTTAACGCCGGTATGGCGCTCGATCATAGCCGACCATTCATCGGTACTGAGAACGCCGTAGTAGTGCAGCAGGCCCTGCGTAAGCTGTATCAGCTCCGTATTGCTCCGTACTGACTCCTGAATTTGGCTGGAATCCAGCTGTTTGTAGCTTGCCATGATTTCCTTCGGAATGACCAGCGTTCTTTTCCCTTGGTACGTGCCGGAGTAAATCAGCCCTCTGTCTTTAAAATAATCAAGCTGATGAAGCTCCAGCGGCATCATAGCCAGTCCTCCGCGATCAGCCAAATGCTTGAATATTTTGTAGCGCGTTTCGTCCCACTGGTGCACCTGCAGTGCCAGCAAGGCCGGAATTTTCTCGGCCAGAACGGCGGCGAGCTCTTGCTTTTTCAACGAGCTAACGCCTTTAATATCCCATTGGGCGCGAATCTCGGATAATTCGTTTTTCGTTAAGGTGTTGAAATACTCGGCTAGCGTAAACGGGATGCTGATGTCGCTCCAACGCTTATCCGTCTCTTTCTCTACCGTTTTTTTGCGCGGTTCCTTGGTCTGTCCCAAGGCGTTTGACAGCTTTGTCTCTTCTTTTGCGCTCAGCTGCTTGTCCATTATGTTCTCTCCCTTTCTGAGCAGGTAAAAGCCCCCGTGGGTTACTAGGGGGTAGTTGTCCATACTATGAGATTTTATCGGAATCCATCCGTACAGTTTGAAGATAGACGTCTGCCGCGTCTAACTGCTCATTGGACATTATAACATAGATCGCACCGATTATATCATTTGCTAATAATCCAAGGTTGAAATACCGTGTCAAGGAGCCATAGAGGCCCCTGTGACACGTTCGCGGTTACAGTGAAGGGGGGAGATGGACCGGTTATTTGCGGCTCCAATCCTGCACATTCCACACCTGGGTTACCCAATCGGCATAGAAGTCCGGCTCATGCGATACGAGCACAATCGTCCCTTTATACTGCTGCAGCGATTGCTTGAATGCTTCTTTGGCCCGAGCATCGAGATGATTCGTCGGCTCGTCGAGCACGAGTACATTGCAGGCAGTCAGCATCAGCCTGCACAACCGGACCTTGGCCTGCTCGCCACCGCTCAAGGAGCTGATACGCTGCCGGATATGCTGCTCCGTCAGACCGGACATCGCCAGCGCCTGGCGGATGTCCTTCTGCGTAAGGTCCGTACGGTACGACAGCAGCAGCTCCAAAGGCGTCTCCTCCGGCGCCAGCTCCTCCTGCGCGTAATACGCCTTCGCAACCCGCTCGCCCCACAATACGACGCCGTCTATCGGCTGCAAGTAACCGAGCAGCGTTCTCAGCAGCGTCGATTTGCCGACGCCGTTATAGCCGATGACGGCGATTTTGTCTCCGCGGCGGATTTGAAGCTCCATCGGGGCGAGCAGCGGTTCACGGTAGCCGATCGTTAGCCCGCTGGCCTCCATCACGCGGGTCACGGGCTCGGCATGAACGGAGAACGAGAAGCGGGGCCGCGGCACCGCATTCGGTCTTTCGATCCGTTCCATTTTATCCAGTGCTTTCTCGCGGCTTTTCGCTTGCTTTGCTTTACGGATTTTGTTCTTTTGAATAAAGCTCTCCAGCCGGTCGATCTCTTTTTGCTGCCGAATATAGGCGTTGTGCAGCTGCTCCTTGTTCTGCTCATAAGTCTTGAGGAAATTAGCATAATTCCCTGCGTACCGCTGGATAGTCCGGTGCTCCAGATGATAAATCGAAGACGTAATTGCATTCAGAAACCGTTCGTCATGCGAGATTACGAGATAAGCGTGCTCGTAGCTTTGTAAATACTCAATGAGCCAGTCGATGTGCGAGTCGTCCAAATAATTCGTCGGCTCGTCGAGCAGCAGCACATCCGGCTCCTCCAGCAGCAGTCTTCCTAGCAGCAGCTTCGTGCGCTGCCCGCCGCTCAGCTGTCCGACATCTCTGTCGAGCCCCAGCTCGGCAAGACCTAATCCGGCCGCAACCTGCTCGATTTTGGCATTCAAACCATAAAAGCCGGCCAGCTCCAGCCGGTTTTGCAGCTCGCCGTAGCGGGTCAGCCAGTGCTCCAGCCTGCCGTCGGCCGCCGCCATCCGTTCCGCCGCCTCCATCATCGCTTGCTCGATCTCGTACAGATGGGCGAAGGCGGTTTGCAAATATTGCAAAATCGTAGTGCCCGACTCCAAGTCGGTATGCTGCTGCAAATAGCCGATTTGGATATGGGGCAGCCAATCGATTCGTCCCGCGTCAGGGATCAATTCTCCTGCCAAGATCCGCAGCAGCGTTGATTTGCCGGCCCCGTTGCTTCCGACAAGTCCTGCATGCTCGCCTCGAACCAGCCGGAAGCCAATTTGATGAAAAACGACTTTATCTCCGTAAGAATGGGTCAGTTGCTCAACATGTAACATACTCATATTCGTTCTCTCCTTTTTGCGCTTTGAGGGTTCAAAGCCAACCGGGAGAACAGCTTAACAGCGCCGCTGGACTGCAATGGATTGCAATAGGCTGCAATAGTTCGCAGCAGCTCGCATAGATAAAGGCATATTCGGTTCACACCGCATTCTGGCGTCACAAAAAATGGGCAAGGCGAACAAACGCCTTACCCATACAAATACGATTTGTAAGAAAAGGAATAGGTTCTTTATCTAACTGCTCTTCGGTTGGCTTATAGCTGAAAATGGGCAGACTTCTCCCGTTTACGCCAAAACCCGTTGAAGAACAGTCGATAAAATTAGCATTCCTTTCCACCTCGTTAAAAGTAATTTGGAGTCATACGCTAACAGTATACTTAGCGGTTCCGGATCATGTCAAGGAGAGGCCGTCACGATAGCGACTCCCAGCGCGCCCAAAGCTCCTCCGGATTCACTTCATAAACCTCGTTTTCTCTGTACATAAACTGGTGCATAATGAATTCCCTGCGGATCGTGGCGTAGTCTTCATGGAAGCCGGAGATGAATTCATTCAGCTCCTTCTCGGTGTACTTCCTGCCTTTATCCAGCTGCGAGACGAGACGCTCGAGGACGATCAATTTTTTTTTCAGCTGGGAAGGGAGATGCTTTAAGGCACCGTCGGCCGTAAAAAAGTTTTTGATAACAGAATGCTCCAATAGCTTATGCTGTTCGTCCAGCATGTCCATTCCTCCCGGAGTGCCTTTCCGATAGATGAAATCGGACGTGGCGGTGGAATTGTTCTTGATAAAGTAATGGTTCAAGGAAAAAAAGATCGTATTCTTATCCCTGCGTTCGTTAATTAAACTGGCTTCCCGCAGCTTGGCGGCATGATGAGTGATCGTAGCGGGAGTGACGAATAATTTCTCGGCCAATATTTGGCCGTTCAGCTCTCCTTCGGCAAGCAGGACCAGCATTTTGATGCGTGTCGGATCGGCCAGCGCTTTATGGTAGAGGACGATTTTATCCAGCTGCACAATAATACCTCCTTCAAATTAAATATAACAATCAATAAATTTAGTCATTATCTAATTTAACAAATATCTAATAACATATTACTGGAAAATATTGCTGCTGTCAACGGAGCTTTTATGCATGTAAGGAGGAAGGAGTCTGGATGCTAGTGGACTGCGGCTGCCCGGACCGACAACGTCATAAGAACAGAAGAAGTGGATTCCACCCGAGAATGAAATCCACTTGAGTCAACACGGCTGATTCAGGAGGGAGGATGGCATAGACAAGGGGCTGTTAAGGCTGGAGCAAATGCAGCAGCAGTGACTTTTGAACGTGCATCCGGTTCTCTGCTTGCCGGTATATTATCGAACGCTCCGATTCAACGAGCTCCTCTTCGATTTCAAAGCCGGGATGTATAGGCATATCATGCATAATGTAAGGGGAATATCCGTTAAGATTCTTCCTGTTCAACTGATAAGGGAGCATCTGCTCGATTCTTCGATTTCGCTCTGTTTCATAACGAGGGTCGCGGAAAAATTCCATGTCGATCCATGTATCCGTATAGACAAAATCAGATCTCGAAACGGCTTGAGACAGCTCGTGTGCGTTTTCTACAAGCCCGCTTTGATAAGCAAGCTGCATCAGCTCGTCATCCCATGCCGGGCTGTTAACGATGGGGGTGACTAGCAGAAGCTTGATTCCCAGCGAGACGCATCCTGCTACCAAAGAGTTGGCAACATTGTTATGAATTCCGACATAAGTAACGGTTATTCCCGAGAAAGTTCCCGCTGTTTCGTAGATGGTCATGAAATCGGCTAATGCCTGGCACGGATGGTATTTGTCGCAGCATCCGTTGATCACCGGGACAGTGGAGTATTTGGCCAATTCCAGCAGATCGGAGTGATGTTTTAGCCGCGCCATGATGACATCGCAGTTCCTGGAAGCATAACGGGCTTCATACTGAATCGGGGAAATGCTGAAATTACTAGAATCCCAATCCATAGGGACAGCGTATCCTCCCATTTGATTCATACCGGATTGAAACGATAGGCTTGTTCGGGTCGATGTTTTTTGAAACAGCATCAGGAGGCCCTTTCTTTCACACGCATGGTAAAAAGACTCAGGATGCTTCTTTATCTCTAATCCTTTTTGAAAAATGGAAAGAAGAGCAGGCTTATCCAGCTCTTTTAAAGACAACAGATGTTGCATGAGGTCACCCGCCTATGATTAGTATATTTATGCAAAATAATGAATATAAATTCAATTTAGCTTGGCGAGCCGTGTTTTGTCAACACATCCATCTTATCATTTCACTTGAGTATCTAATCGAGCAAGATTGGTTAGAAACGATTTATTCCATCAATCCGCCGGCATGGTTGTGGTAAAATTGGGTAAAGAAGTCATGGTGGGGTGAGCTTATGAAACGAACCGAGGTTTCCTTCGATATCCATACGGTACCTGCGGCGGTAAGGCAGCATATTGAAGGCGCTGTGATGTATGACAGCAGCTGCTCCGAGCTTGCAAGAACCTACCTGGCCATGGGCGCGGAGCGGACGTTCTTGAAAATCGGCGCGAAAGGCGCTCTGGAGCGGGAGTCGGCGATGATGCGGTTTTTGAACGGCCATAAGATCGCACCGAAGGTGATTGCCTATGAGACGGATTCGGCCAACGACTATTTGCTGACGGAAGCGGTTCCGGGTGAGGATGGAACAGAAGCTGTTCATTTGGAAAACCCCGCTAAGCTCGCTGCCGTATTCGGCGAATCTTTGCGGATGCTTCATACGCTGCCTGCAAAGGGGTGCCCGTACC
Organism: Paenibacillus sp. H1-7; assembly: GCF_022354825.1. Classification (GTDB taxonomy): domain Bacteria; phylum Bacillota; class Bacilli; order Paenibacillales; family NBRC-103111; genus Paenibacillus_S. Next base: position 7,665,592 of record NZ_CP031168.1, on the reverse strand, counting down.
CGGACAGGACGGCTGAAATGATCGAAGACATCAAGCGGAAGAGGGACAGCGCCGACATCTTATTCGAGTCCGGGTATCAGCCCAAGGACGACGTCATCATTCACGGGGACTACTGCCTGCCTAATATTATTATGGACCGGTACGCCTTCAAAGGATTTATTGACGTTGGCTTTGGCGGCATAGGCGACAAGCATTACGATTTGTATTGGGGGCTATGGACGCTCCTGTACAATGTAAAGACAGACCGGTATCACGATATATTCCTGGAAGCTTACGGCAGGCAGGATGTGGACGCCGAAGGGTTGGACTATTTCACCAAGCTGGTTCAGCTGTCGGACTAGACTAGACGCTTGACTAGTCCTTCCACAATCGTGTCAGGGCGGGGGTACCATGTGCAAAAGTAAGCTGAAATACATCGGGATTGGACAATGCTTCCCATTCCTTGAAGCCGAAGCGGCTGTCGTAATAGTTCAGTAGGAGCGAGATCAGGTTGCCGTGGGAGACGAGAACGGCGTTGGCATACTTCCCGGCCAGAATGTCCGTTACTACGCCGACGATCCGTGACGTGGCCGCTCTGCTGGATTCCCCGCCCTCGAAGCATAAATCCGGTTCATCGTACGTTCTGCGCAGCATATCGCGCCATTCGGGATGATGGTGACCCGAAAGGATTCGTTCCTGTAACCGGTCATCCAAGACCATGTCCATGCCGAGTGATTCCGCCAAAGGAGCAATCGTTCGGTAAGCCCTTACAAAAGGGCTTGAAACCATGTAATCTACTTGCTTATCCAAGAAGAAATCGACGAGCTGTCTAGCTTGATTCATCCCAATCCCTGTAAGCGGGGCATCGGCAGCCTGTCCCTCGGCTTTGCAATGGCGTACTATGTAAATGGTCGTCAACAGCTTCAACTCCTTTTAGTTAAGGGGAACGAGATGAACGTGAGAGAGTCCCTTTACCAGTTTGTCTGACCGGGGCTGTACAAAACGGAACTAATAAACAAGAGGAGCCGAAGCCCCTCTAGGTTTAGTCATGAAGTATGTCGAAATGGGACCTTGCCGGTCAGTCAGTCATCGATCGGCTAGATCGGCTAGCCTATTACATTTTGTATAAAAGCTTCCAAGCTCGCGGTATCCGTAATGTTGCGGTTGCATTCGTGACTATCTATGCACAAGTAGTTGCCTATTGCTTTGTAATAGTCGGGGGAAGCATTGGCCGGGCGCGATTTGGTCGTCGCTGTAAATAAGGTGACGTTACTGCTGCGGTTGCATAAGAAGCAATAGCCCTTCTTGTTGGTTGGCGAAAATTTGCCTTCGATCCCCACCGTCTGCCCCTGATAAGGATAGACTATGAACAATTTATTGGTGGAAATATCGATCCAGCCAAGATAGGTGGCGTACCGGTTATCTATCGAATGTAAATCGGGAAGCTTGAGCTTCTTGTTCTTCGGAAACAGCTTCGTAATTTGTTTCTCCGTGACCTGAGGAAACGAAGTCATATATGGTTCCAGAGAGCTCAAATACTTATGAAACTGCTCCGCGGTCTGCAATCCCTCTATTGCCTCGAACCTTAGCTTCTGTTCGTCCGTCAACTCTGGGAACAACTCCATAATTTTGGTTATGGTGCTGTATCTTACGGACTCCACTACTTTCGGGTCGGCAGCCGTTCGGCAAGCTTGCTCCAGAATCCCTACGTGGCGTTTAATAAAGTTATATTGATGGTTTCTAATATATGGTTGTGTCATGTGAGCTTCACTCCTTATTTATGTTAAAACAAGCCAAATAAGGTGCAAAGCCGAATATTAGAAACGATAATAAGCTCATTCGGGCGATATTTAAGAAGCCGCCCCATGCAAAGAATCGCCTCTAATTCTTAGGCTTTGCATGAGCCGATATGGTTACAGCAATCTCGAATTGCCATGCTTACCACCTCCCCTTTACCCCAAAACTATAAATTATTTGCCCTTTGATTACAATGGTCATTTTTGTTTTTTAGTTGTTTATTCGTTTAATCTGTATGGAGGATGACTACACTGGCTTGTAAAGCTTATCGAGAACGATATCGAGAGGTACAGCCAATATGCCATCAGAGCATCCATTACATTCGTTTGTCCAAACGGCGATGCAGCAATTGAAGGAAACGGTCAGTGTCAATACGGCCGTGGGGGATCCGGTTGTCGCCCCGGACGGAAGCATCATTATTCCGGTGTGCAAAGTGAGCTATGGCTTTGTTGCGGGAGGGAGCGAGCTAGGAATGTATTCTCGGGAGCACCTTGAGGCGGGAAAGCCGTTTGGCGGCGGTACCGGGGGAGGAGTGTCCGTAACGCCGCTGGCTTTTTTGATCATAGGAAAGAACGGGGTGCAGACGGTTTCGCTGGAGCAGGGAAACAGCCTGTACGGCAAAATGCTCGATTTAGCCCCACAGCTATTGGATAAGCTTCAGGCCATCCTTCTTCAATATACAGAGAAGCCGTGAGCAGCTAGTGATACATAACGGATCCGGGCTGTTGCTCATCCGCATAGGTTTCGAATGGGAAGCCGGCAGCCGATGACTCGTCTTGAGGACGGTCGGCGAGCCGGTTTTTCTTGTCGATCAGCAGCTTGGCGTCGGATTGGCTTCGGACGCGGGGGGCTTCGTTGTCCACCATTCGATATTGCCCGTCGGAAAGCAGCTGCCGCGCTCTTACATTGTCCTCCAGCAGCAGCGAAAGCAATTGGAAGAGAAGGGACTTCTGCTCCGTGTCGCTAACAGGACACATCAATTCAATCCGACGGTCTAGATTTCGCGTCATCATATCTGCGCTGGACAGCCAAATTTGCGGACTGCCGTCATTTTCGAAATAAAAGATTCGCGAATGCTCAAGAAACCGGTCTACGATGCTGCGTACCGTAATGTTCTCGCTTAAGCCGGGAATTCCCGGCCGCAAGCAGCAGATGCCGCGGACGATCAGATCGATATGCACACCGGCCTGCGAAGCGGAGTAGAGCATATCAATCATTTCACGGTTGGATAATGCATTCATTTTGGCGATCATGCGAGCCGGCTTGCCTGCGGAAGCATGCTCCGCTTCCCGTTGTATGCATTGGAACAGCTGCTGCTTTAGATGCGTAGGAGCCACGCTCAGGCAGTTCCAGCTCGGAACGGCGAATCCCGTAATTTTGTTAAATAAATTGGCTACGTCTTCTCCGATCTGCGGATTGGAGGTGAAAAGGCCGATATCCGTAAAAATACGGGCGCTGACCTCATTGTAATTGCCGGTTGCCACGTGCACATAACGCTGCAAGGATCCGGCTTCCCGGCGTACTACCAGCGTCATCTTGGCATGAATCTTCAAGCCCGCCAGCCCGAATACGACGTGGCAGCCGGCTTGCTCCAATTTGCGGGCCCATTCAATGTTTCTCGCTTCATCGAAGCGCGCTTTGAGCTCGACGACAACGGTCACCTGTTTGCCCATTTCCGCAGCGCGGCTCAGCGCCTGAATAATATGGGAATCGCCATTGGAGCGGTACAAGGTCATTTTTATAGCAAGAACGGACGGGTCGTTAGCGGCCTGCTGCACAAAATCATTCACGCAGTCAAACGATTCATACGGATGAAATACCATGACATCCCGGCTGCGCAGCACCGAGAAGAAATCGGCATGGCTCAGTTCCTGCGGATAGATCGGGTTGAATGCCGGGTATTTCAAATGATCGTATCCGGACAACGAGAAGGAGAAATCCATCAGAAAGCTTAAATCAATAGGTCCGCTGCTTGTCAGCAAGAGATGATCGTCGTCGATTTCCAGCTCCGCTTCCAGCAGCTTCAGCACATGAGGATTAAAGCTGTTCTCCAATTCCAGACGCACCGGTGCTCCCCATCTTCGGGTTTGCAGCGCTCTTTCCATTTCATCCAGCAAATCCTCTGCGCCTTCCTCATCCAGCGTCAAATCCGCATTTCGGGTCAGGCGGAAGGCATGGAGGGAGACCGGTACATATTGCGTAAACAGCCTATGAATATGTTGTTTGATCAGTGCTTCTATGAGAATAAACCGTCTCTCAGGATGACCTTCCGTGGAGGAAACCTCGATATAGCGAGGCAGATTCGCCGGGATTTCGACCAGTGCGAGATGGGCTTCCGAATCCGGATCCGTTTTCCGCTGCTTTAAAATGACTGCGATATAGATGCTCTTGGAGCGAAGCAATGGAAAAGGACGGCTGCGGTCCACCGCCAAAGGAGTCAGCACCGGCAAAATGCTCTCCATATAATACTCCTCCAGCTTCTGCAGCTCGGCAGAATCCAATGCTTCCATATCCGTAAACATAATTCCGTTATCCTTAAGCTGCCCGCAAACCTGATGAAACGACTTATATTGATCCTCGACCAATGTATTTATCATTGCGATACTTTTGCGAAGCAGCGCTTCCGGCACATAGCCTGTAAAATCGGCGGTACGATCGCCTGATTTCACTTTATCCATGATTCCCGCTACACGAATGCTGACGAACTCATCCAAATTGGTGGACACGATGGATAGAAACTTCATTTTTTCCAACAGCGGCGTGCTATGATGTTCCGCTTCCTGAAGAACGCGCCGGTTGAACTGCAGCCAGCTGAGCTCGCGGTTCATATAGCGGTTATCCGCTATCGTCAGGTCTGTTATGGTTTCCACTATAGCCAACACCGCCCAAACTTATTTTCGAAACAAGATCGATCTGAGCTTTTGAAACAGCTGCCAGGTTGCGCTGCAGCGAAACGAAATTACCGATTCCTCTTGATCCTGATTTAACATAGCCAACAGCTCCTATACGGAATGTAAAGAGAAGTGAAATAACCCGCTATACGACCTAGCGAGTTATTATGAAAGCTGTATAAACTCAGCCCGTTATTGCTGGTTAGGCAATACTTCCTCTGTTGTATGGACCGCGGACCTTGCCATATTATTCACTAAAGGATTGTTTACAAGAGCCTGTCCCGCTTGTTGACCGATAGTTTGTCCAAGGCTGTTGCCAAGCAAACCCCCGACAATCGAGCCGACTACTGTGCCTACACCCGGCATCACACTCGTTCCGAGAAGGGCTCCATACTCCACTCCGGCCATAACGCCTAAAGCGCCGGTTACGTTACCGGATGTTTTCACCGCATATTGCTTCTTGTCCATTTCTCCGCTGGTTAAGCTTCTGGTGTCTTGGAGTTGAGTCAGTCCCCCAGAGATAAGCCCTGTCCAAAGGGATCCGCCTTGCCACATATCCATCGTCTCCTTAAGTTATAAATAAGATTGTGATTAAAATTGTGCCACCATTATTGAAAACTATAACTGGAATAATCAAGGAGAATTATCCTAACCGATGCTCCGTCGATTTGTCGTTTTCTGTGCTCTTAGTTTGCAGAAGGGACGAAGCTTCCTTGATTTGATCCGTTATCTCAAGCAGGGCTCCAGCCCCTTTTACCGCAAGCTTACGTGCGGCCTTTCTCGCCTCCGGTGAAACTGCGAAAAGCACTCCGGCTGCCGCCAGCGCGATACCATATGGAAGTAATTTAGCCATAATAAACTCACCTTTCCATTATTTTGTCTCAATGCAATTTATAATCAGGCTTCCATAAAAATGCAATTTCTATTCCTATCGAAATTTATCGTGCCAACGATGCATAATTCGGTCTGGAGCTAAAAATACTAGTCCAATCACTAAATTTTGCTTGACGTTTTTTGGATAAGGAGAGTAAAGGATGTCTTCTAATAGTAAAGACAGATTTCTGAGAATATTGCCCGGCAGAATTCGAATAGAAATCTGCGGCTTAAAGGGGAATCGGGCGGTTGCAGAAAGGATCGGTACCGCGTTTCATTGGTGCAAGGGGATTTTGAAAGCCGAGCCCTGCATCATTTCCGGCAGATTGCTGGTTGTATATGATGAAAAGCAAATCGCGGTCCAGCATATATTTCAGCTGATTCGTGAAGTGGAAAGCGGGCAGCCGGTGCAGGAGGCTTCGGCTTCAATGGTTAAACCGTGCGGGTCTGAGCGGGAGCTTTCCGGTTCGGAGCGGGAACAAGCGGTTCCGGAAATGGAGCAACCTGCAGAGCGGGAACAGGCGGTCCTGGAAATGGAGCAGCCTGCGGAGCAGGAAGCAGCCGCTGCCGTGGAGCACGAGCTTCCGGAAGATTTAAGAACGCTCCCTCAGCCGCCGGACTCTGCGGCTCAATCTCCTCAAGAGAAGCTTCCTCTTCCATTGGCTTTATCCATGGGCGGTTTGGCGGCTCTGGGAGTCAAGCAGCTTATTACGGGACGATCCACATTGGCCGGAAGCCCGGCTCCCTTTTATATGTCGGCTCTAGTATCGGTCGTCACGGGCTATCCCTTCCTTAAGAGGGGAGTACAGGCTTTGGCGGACAAGAAACAAATCAATTCGGATCTCGTCTTGGGAACAAGCGCTCTCGCCTTGGCGCTCGTGCGTGAAAATCTGGTGGTGCTGGCCGGGCTGAGCATCCTGCAGTATGTAAACTGGAGGCGGAGCCAATCGCTGCTCCAGGGCAAAGAGATTGCGTTGTCGCCCGACATTCAACGATACAGCGAAAAAGCGGGCAAATGGGGGATGATCGCCGCAGGAATTACTTGGGCCGTCACCCGCAATCCGCTGCGGGCTATCGCCGTGCTGCTGGCAGCAAATCCGCGGCCGATGACAATTCCCGCCCAATGCGCCTGGAAGCAGGCGGAGCAGGTTTCGAACGAGCGAAATTATGTCATTCCGGCCAAAGGCTCATTAGCTCAGCTTGCAAGAACGCGAACATTACTAATAGAAGACGCTTCGCTCCTATTACATAGACCGCAGATGGAAGAGATCGAATGCCTCACTGCGGAGGAGGAAGACTCGGACAAAATTATTTGTTATGCAGCTTCGTTGATGGAGAAAATGAACCATCCGTGGAGAGAAGAGATATGGAATAAAGCAAAGCAAACCTGCCGCACGATCCGAACCGCTTTTCATGTGACGGAGAACGAGCAGGGGATTCAAGGTAAAATTAACGACAGCCGAGTTCTGCTCGGCAGCTACAAATATTTGCAGGAGAACGGCATCGACTGCACTCCGTTTGAGTTGAAGGCACGAAGGCTGCTGCGCAAAGGCTGCGGCGTTCTTTTTGTCGGCAAGCATGATCAGAAGCAAGGACAATGTCTCGGACTGATCGTCCGGCATCAGGAAGCAGACCCGAATGTATACGGCCTTGCCGCCGCTTCGTTAAGCGGAAACGGCTGGCGTATCGGTCTTCTGCGCAACAGCTCAGGCTTAAGTGACGCGGCCCTGTCCGAGTATCATTGGGATACTGGCTGGAGCACGCTGGAGCCCGGGGAATGGATAGAAAGAATCGCCGTCATGCAGCAGCAGGGCGACGAGGTACTGTTGGTTACCGGATCGGAGCCGGAGAACCGCTCTGTTTTGAAGGAAGCAGGAATTCCGTCCATTGCCGTCCACGAGCTGAAGGGGCTGGAGGAAAGCGCCCGGTTCGCTGAGCGAATCGACCGTACGGTCCATCAGCATGCGCAGCTAACCAAGAAGTGGAATTGGGTGGGAGGCGCACTAGCTACCTTCGGCGTGTTAAGCGCCCCCATTGTAAATTTGACGGCCGATGCGCTGTCGCTGGTATTTATGTCTAGAACGAAAAAAGTAAGCGAATCGCAGCCTTTGCTGCCACGATCCTCGGTATTCGCAGAAATTGCCGCGACGGCGGAAGCTGCTGCAGCATGGCATGCATTACCGGCCGACCGAATCACGGGAGAGCTTCGTGTTAACCCGCTGCAAGGGCTAAGTCAGGAGCAAATTGCCGCACAGAGAAGCCTCTACGGCTGGAACCGCTTAGACGGCAGGAAGCCGACTCCGTGGCTCCTGTCTTACTTAGGCCAATTCAAGGAGTTTACCACGTTAATATTGCTCGGCACCTCTGTTCTTGCTTTATTTACCGGAGGCTTGTTCGACGGTTTGGCCATGGGGGCCATTTTGCTTGCTAACGCGGCTGTAGGAACGATACAGGAACGCAAAGCGGAGAAGGTCGTAGAAGGGCTGAACCAGTTCCAGTCTCCGATATGCAAAACGATCCGTGACGGCCAGCAAGTCGAAATGTCCGCCGCCGAGCTGGTGCCGGGAGATATCGTATGCCTGGAAGCGGGGGACCGCGTTCCTGCGGATATCCGCCTGCTCCGTTCCTGGAGCTTAAGAGTCAACGAAGCTGCGCTGACCGGAGAATCGCTTCCCGCAGAAAAGCAGGAAGCTCCGCTGCAGGAGGACTGCCCTCTGGCCGAGAGAAGCAATATGCTCTTTATGGGCAGCGACGTGTGCGGAGGCAAAGGAACCGGCATCGTGGTCAACACCGGGATGAATACGGAAATGGGCCATTTGATGTCCTTATTGAAGACTCAAGAAAAAGAAGTCACGCCTTTACAGGAAAAAGTAACGTCTATCAGCAAAAAGTTTATGAAAGGGGCTCTAGTAGCAGGAGGCCTTGTCTTTGTCACAGGGCTTTTGCGCGGAGTCTCGGTTACCCAAATGGTATCGACCTCCATCGCATTGGCTGCTTCAGCCATTCCCGAAGGGCTTCCGGTTACGATCACCATCGCTTTGAGCGCAGGCATTTATCGTATGGCCAAGAAAAACGCCCTGATTCGCAAGCTGTCTTCCTTGGAAACATTGGGCAGAACCACCGTTATCTGTACGGACAAAACCGGTACGTTAACGAAAAATGAAATGACCGTGAAGGTGCTGTCCACGGTAAATCGCAGCTGGGAGATAACCGGAGACGGGTACGATCCGACCGGAACGCTGGAGGAGCGCATCCCGGAAACGGCCGCAGCCTTGGCTGCCGTAAGCGATGATGCCGGTAGCCGCAATAACCCTGATTTGCAGCGGCTGCTGGAAATTTGCGTTCTGTGCAATAACAGCCGGCTGGAGCAGGAGGATGGCCGGTGGACGGCCAAGGGCGACCCTACGGAAGGGGCGCTGCTGACGCTGGCTGCGAAGAGCGGGTTATGGGAGAAGGACTTGTCCCACTGGCATCGCGGGCTTGAAATTCCGTTCGACTCGGGGACGGCAAAAATGAGCGTCGTCTGCAAAGATACTCGAACGGAGAAGGAATGCTATGTATTCTCCAAAGGCGCGGTGGAGGCGATAGTCCGTCATTGCAGCAGATATCAAAAGGACGGAAACGTCTACCCGCTGACGGATGAACAGAAGCAGCATATTTTGAAGCAAAACGAGCAGCTATCGGCCGACGCGCTTCGCGTGCTTGCCTTTGCCTACCGTGAGGTCGACGAGGACGCCGGTGAGCAAGGAATAGATGAGGACGACTTGATCTATATCGGTATGGCGGGGATGATGGATCCTCCCAAGGCGGATGTGCAGAACAGCATCCGTGAAGCGCTGGCATTGGGGGTCAAGCCGGTGATGATTACCGGCGATCATCCGATTACTGCGATAGCTATCGCGAAGCAGCTGGGGATCGCCACTGGAGCCGGCAGCGTCTTGTCCGGTCACGAGCTTGACCGGATGCAGGACGAGGAGCTGACCCGGACGGTGGAGCAGATCTCCATCTTTGCGCGGGTTACACCGGAGCATAAGCTGCGCATTGTGAAAGCTTTGCAGCAACGCGGTCACATCGTTGCTATGACCGGGGACGGAATCAACGATACTCCGGCCATCAAGCAGGCCAACGTCGGGATTGCGATGGGCAGAACCGGGACGGAAGTGACCAAGGAAACGGCGGATATGGTTCTGACCGAGGACCATTTCGGGACGATTGTGGACGGCGTCAAAGAAGGCCGGACCATTATCAGCAACATCCGCAAAGCGCTGGGCTGCTTGCTAACCGGCAATTTGGCCGAGATTATCGTCACCAGCGCCGCAGTTATGGCAGGACTTCCTATCCCTCTGGTGCCGATCCAGATTTTGCTGATGAATTTGATCACGGATGCTTTGCCTGCGATGATTTTGGCGGTCAATCCCGGGAACAAAACCAAGCAGACGAAACGGCAGGATATCGTCGATAAAGAGCTGTATCAGAAAGTAGTGACCCGCGGAGTGCTCCTCGGCGTAGGGGCCGTCGGCTTATTTGCCGTAAGCCTTGCTTCAGGTGTGCCTTTGCCTGTTGCTCAAAGTATCGCTTTCGCCACCTTGGTCGCCGGACAATTGTTCCAAACCTTTTCGTGGCGTCAGGAGGGCTCGCAAGAAACGGTTCGCGATTGGACTAAAGACCGGTTTTTGCTGGGCGCGCTGGGAGTCTCCTGGATCGCACTCCTTGGAGCCTTGTATATACCGTCTTTGGCAGGGTTTTTCCATACGGCGCCGCTTGCATTGAGGCATTGGATCCCTGTTTTGGGGGTAGCGGGCTCTGTATCACTGTTATCGAAGCCGGTGCTGGCTCTTCTGCGAAGCAAGCAAGGAGACGATAAGATCCACACCGCGCCGGACTTTGCTCATGCAGCCGCTTAACATAGGCAGCATCCGTGCTGTCTGTGCAGAGCGTCTATTACCGGAGGGATGACTAATGCTGGAAAGAAATCTCGAGAAAATCATCATCGGCGCTTCGCTTGCGTTCGCCGCTTCCGCCCTGCTGCCGATCGCCAAGTCGGCCTTGCGGCCGCTCGTTCCCGCAGGCAATCCGGGCGAAGCGGGATTACTGGATCGCGCCAAATCGATGCTTCAGGTGGCAAGAGAAGAGGTCGAAGATATATTCGCGGAAGCGCAGTTCGAAAGAATGAAGCGGCAGCTGGATAAGGAAATTGCGCAGCTGGATTCCGACGAGCAATGAACACATGATAGGTGAGGAGTATTTTGTCATGACGGAGCAAAATATCGATTTCCATTTGCGCGAAGCTCTGGCGCATCTGGAAACGGCATTAAATCTGAGCGTGAGAACCGTTCTGGAAAACGACAGCGCCAAAAAAGAAATCGGCTTGAAATGGGAAAGCTTTCTCGGCGAATTTATAAGCCAAGTCCGGGAAAAAGGAAAGAAGTCGAGAATCAACCTGCTCGGTTGGATTACGTTCCCGCGTATCCGATAAGCAGCCGAAGGGCCTGTCGGATGGAACACTTGTTTCATCATGCACCGAAATAAGGAACTGCTTACTGTCTGCAGCTTTATTGCTGGGACGGACAAGAGTTCCTTGTTTGCGTTGGTTCGCCCATTACTTGCCTACTGCGTAGCGCAGCTGGATCACGCCGCCTCCAAGGGATTTGGAATCCAGCAGCTCAACCTGTTTGTATTGATAGCGATCTGTGTCAATCAGCAGTTGAAGTCCTTTTCCTTCCAGAACGGGTGCGACATTAAACAGGATTTCATCCACAAGCCTCTCCTTCAAAAAAGCGTTGTGCAGATCTGCGCCGCCCGCAAGCAGAGCGGTATGATGGCCTTTATTTTGTAAGCAGCGAAGCGCTTCCTGCGGAGACCCCGCGAACGTTACGCCTGAAATATCGTGAGTCTTCCGGGATAAGACCACGATGTCTATCCCTTCGAAGCCGGAGCCTCCGCCGCTTGCCAGCATGCTCTCGAATGTCCGGCGGCCGACGATGAAATTACCGGCGGCTTTGGCCTGGGCTGCGAAATCGCCCAGAGCTTCTTTTTTTGGCGGGTTGTCAGGACTAGACTGCGCATAGTTACCGTTAGCGGTTAATGTTGCCCATAGAATCGTTTTCATTATACATTCCTCCATTTTACTATTGATTTGCAAGCTGCTTAATTTATTGCAGCTCCTTCCACAAGAATAATCCCCCATGGTATATTTGAAAAGTAGTTACATTAAAGTGCAATAGTTTCAAAAAATGAACTAAGGGGATAAACGGATGATTAACGAGGAATGCTCAGACTCTATAGAGCCGGTGCTGGAAATGCTGGAGGGGAAATGGACGCTGCTTCTCCTTCGCGAATTATTTAATGGGGTAAAACGATTCGGGGAGCTGCGCCGCGCCTTGGATCCGATTAGCCCGAAAACACTTACCGATCGTTTGCGAATGCTGGAGGAGCAGGGCATTTTGACGCGGACTCTCTTCACGGAGGTGCCTCTGCACGTCGAGTACGATCTAACCGAGCGAGGGCAGCGTTTGCAGCCGATATTTGCTGCAATGAAGGCTTGGCTGGAACCTGGTACCGATATCGTTGAAGCTCCCATCGAGCTGGGCCATGGAAGGGAAGGGGAGGAGCCGGTGCATGTCGTCGGAGGCGAGCCGGTCCGCCGCGGCTGTTATATGGAAGTGAAATTCGGGCACACGTGGATCGGGGGGATATACGAATGGAGTCCCGGGCCTCATTGCTCAATACAACTTCATTCCGAGCAGGACGACGTAATTTCTATTCGTGAAGGCCATATGGTGAGGATACAGAGAAGCACTTCTGCATAAGAGAAGGTTCACCCCTTAAAAAGGCGCCATTGGAAAGGAAAAAAGCCTAAATACATAGTAGTAAACTACTATTATTGGAATAATTGGAATCATTCCTGCTGTGTTATATTACCTAAATAAAATAAGTCAACCGTAAGGCTACGGTTGACCTAAAGAAATGCCTAGTATTGGAGTTTGAGAAGATTAAGAATGTTTCCAAACATCAATGTGCCAATTTCTTGTAGGAGGTTGTAAAAGATTATTTGAAATATTTGAAATCTGAATTTGAACCGTGTTAGCAGCAACTACATAGGCAACCCATACAATATTGAACATTCCTCCATCTGCTGAAGCATATACATTATCACCCAATGCTACGCCAGGTATCACAACATTTTGAACGTTGCTGCTATTACCACTAAGAGTAAGCCAAGATAGGGAAACAGTTGCACTTAAATGACCAACAATTGGTGTACTTCCGGCGCCTAATATAGTGGTACCGTCTACTGCTAAGCTTCCTCCTACACCTAAGTGTTGCTGTGTCGTTTGACTCCCATTAACTTGAAAGTCGCCTTGAACTGTCTGGTTACCGTCAACTTGAAAATCACCCTGAACTTCTGCATTTCCGGTTACATTGATACTATCAAAAGTCGGCATATCTATCCATCCTTTCTTTGCTAGATTGACTTCCAATAATAGAATATGCGAACCCATTTGATAGTTCTTAGGTATATAAGTAGTTTTTGAAAAAATGGCAATAAAAAAAGACCCCAATTTTTATTCAGGTTGTAAACAGCAATAGAGAATAGGTTATCTTGCGATGCTGGTCTTTATTTATGTTTGTTACTTAGCGGTGTTTTCCTTGTCCGCATCTTTGGTCTGCGTTTCTGAGGTTGAGAAGTACGGTTCAAGGGCCATACCGACTCACTCTCCAATGCATGCTTTACCGCCTCCAAATATTGCAGTCCGAATATTTTATCCGGCTCCAGGTAGGTTCCTTCCGCCCATTCGTTCCATGCGTTGATAAACACAAATTCAGTTCCTGATCGCTTAGCCCTTCCGAGCTGCTGCTGTAGATAGGCTCCGAATTTTGCAGGCGTGGCTCCATTGTAAATAAAGGAGGCATTTTCCCCTTTTCTCGGGGAATTATCCCAGTCTATAAAAGCCCCCAAGTATGACGGCTTGCCGGAAGAGGGGATTTCACGGGCTATTATCCGGTTCCATATGTTGTCATAGCTGTACAACCTCAGCTTTTTCTCGTCAGTTTCCATCGAGCTCTCTCTAATAACGATCTCTGAGAAGGCGTTCTCCGGAAGATCGTGGGTTGTGGTATATAACGGCTCAAACTGCAAGCTTGCTTGAAAACCGTCCATAGGCTTGCGGGGGAATCCGCTCAGCGTCTCGACAAAATGAATGCCTTTTAGGCCGTGCTGTCTGGCCAACTGCTGCCAATAGTTCATCATAGCCGTGCAATGTTCAATAGTAGCCGGACGATAAATGGCGAATAGCGGTTTATTGTTCACTCGAATGTAGCGCGGATCCTTAAAAGCCCTCAATAAGTATTCGAAGTGACGCTTCCAATCGTCTTTGTTACCGTACTGCTGAGGCATTAGGACTTCGTGGTCCGCGCCGTCCCATCCCCTGGTCCATGACTCGTTCGCCCAAGATAAACAAAACGGGAAGTCCGGCTTGCCCGATTCAAGCATCTGCTGCAGCGGAGTCTCCAGTAACAGCTTCCCTTTAAACCAGTAATGATAATAGCAGAAGCCGTAAATGCCGAAGTGCCGGGCTAATTCGGCTTGCCAGCTTTTTGTTTTAGGATTGATCAGATCATAATAGTGGTCGCCTTGAGGCTCCCTTGGCTGATAATGTCCTGGGAAGAGCGGCTTCGCTTTGCGCGTATTCGTCCATTCCGAAAAGCCTTCACCCCACCAAAGGTCGTTCTCGGGAATCCGATGAAATTGCGGGAGATAAAATGCAATAATTTTCGGCTTTATTTGCGTCGACTTCATCGGTGTTTTGGGTAGCTTGACCACAGATTTTATTTGTTTACGCTTCTGGTTTGAGCGTGATTGAGCATAGGTTCGAGGCTTCGTTGAATGCCGGCTGCTGTTTGTTTTAGGTCGGACAGGAGATTTTCGCTTCGGTGAGGTTTTTACCATGCCTTCCACTCCTCGATTCTTTAATGTTTCAGTTCATTTCACAAAGCATACTCTTCTACTATATGTCCACCTTTCTTGCTTTGTTTGGTTAGCTGTCACCGCAGCGATTGATTTTATGGCAAAAAAAATCGCCATCTTGACGATGGCGCCAGAATGACGTCCGCTGAGCGGTTCCAGTAATTAGAGCAGCGTTCCTTGCCGGCGAAGAAGCCGCCACGTTATGGTTGCTAATAAGAGACAAAGCCGTGTCTCCTTCTAACGTTTGTGGTATGGACATCGGCTCCATGCTCGATCAATAGCGAAGCTGCAAGCTCAAAATCCAGCAGGAAGGAGGTCTATGTATAGCGGATTTTGCCTCCGTTAACATGAAGGATTTGACCTGTAACAAAGGCGGAGTCATTGGAGGCTAGATAAACATAGGCGGGAGCCAGTTCGAAGGGTTGAACTGCTCGCCCCATCGGATTGTCGGTCCCGAAGGTCAATTGATGCTCGGCAGGGTATGTGCTTACTGTGAGTGGAGACCAGGCAGGTCCGGGAGCCACCCCATTTACCCGGATCCACTGATCGGCGAGCGATAGCGACATGCTTCGGGTAAAGGAGACGATAGCTCCCTTGGTTGCAGAGTAGTCAATCACATCTTTATCTCCTTCATAAGCTACCCTGGATGCGGTGCTGATGATTGAACTCCCCGGTAATAAATAAGGCAATGCCGCTTTGGTCATGTAAAACAAGGGGAAGATATTGGTGCGGAACGTGTTCTCCAATTGTTCGTCCGAAACGTCGAGGATGCTTCTTGTGTAGGGCTGTACGGCAGCATTGTTCACTACAATATCCAAACGCCCATACGTGCTGATGGTAAGCTTCACTGCCTGAATAGAGACATCAGGAATCCGTAGGTCTCCGGATAGGAGTAAGCAGTGTGCTCCCAGTGCCTCCACGTATTGTTTAGTCTCTTGTGCATCATGATGCTCATCAAAGTAGACAATGGTTAAGTCGGCGCCTTCTTTGGCAAATGCAACGGCTACCGCCCGGCCGATGCCACTGTCTCCACCCGTTATAATTGCAGCTTTCCCCTTCAGTTTACCGCTCCCTGCATAGCCTGCATAATCGAAAATAGGCCGTGGATGCATCATCCATTCCAAGCCAGGCACTCGATTCTGATGCTGCCGCGGGAATGTTATCGGGGTCGTTACTGTCCGTTACACCATGCCGATGTAAGGATAAACAGGATAAGATGGGTTCATGATTCTCCTCCCAAGAAAGCTAAATAGTCCTATTTTGCGTAGGCTACTCCTTGTGCAGGTGCTCAGTATCCAGGTCTAACTTAAAAATATGACTAGAATCATGTTATAGAATGCCATCAGTGTAAAATATTCCGTTTAAGGATAGTGAGGGAGCCGCTCCGTAACCCTTCTGGTATGTCAGGCTTTAAAAAGAAATACAGCACCCAAGCCGACTAAGCTGGGTGCTGCATGTAGTATTATTTTTTTACCAGCAACGCACAGCATTCCACATGCGCCGTCTGCGGAAACATGTCGACCGGCTGAAGCCACTCCAGCCGGTAGCCGCTCTGGAGCAGCACCTGGCAATCCTTAGCCAGGGTGGACGGATTGCACGACACGTAGACGAGTCGTGCCGGCTTCGCGGCTGCGATGGCGCTAAGCAGCGCGCGATCGCAGCCGGTGCGCGGCGGATCCACGACGACAACGTCGGGGCGGATGCCGCGCTTCACCCATTCGGGCAGCAGCGTCTCCGCGCGCCCGACGAAAAAGGACGCGTTCGCGGCTCCGCTCAACTGCGCATTGCGGCGGGCATCCTCGACCGCCTCGGGGATGATCTCGATGCCGCGCACTTCCTTCGCCAGCGGCGCGAGCCACAGCCCGATCGTACCCGTACCGCAGTACGTGTCGACGACAAGCTCCCGGCCGCTCAGACCGGCGGCTTCCTTCGCAGCATTGTACAGCTTCACAGTCTGCTCCGGGTTCAGCTGGAAGAACGCGCGCGGCGATAACGAGAAGCGAAGCTCGCCCAGCTGCTCGTCCAGTCTTTCGCCGCCCCAGAGCACGATCGTCTCATTGCCGAAAACAAGCGGTGTATCCGCATGGTTGATATTTTGGGCGATGGTGGTGACAATCGGCAGCTCCCGGCGAATCGTTTGAATCAGCCGCTCCTTCTCCGGAAGGGAGCGGGTGGCCGTAATTAGGGTCAGCTGCACACTGCCGGTTTGCTTGCTGACCCGCGTAACTACCGTGCGCACCGTACCTTTGCGGGTACGCTCCTGATACGGCTTGATATGCAGCCGCGTCAAAATATCCTTAACTTGGGCCGTAACTTCATTAATGACCGGATGCTGGATCGGACAGCCGGAAATATCGATCAGCCGATGCGATCCGGCGGAATACAGACCCGTTATCATTTGATCGTTGTGCAAGCCTGCTTGCAGCTGGGCTTTATTGCGGTAGCCCCAAGGATCGTCCATGCCCAGAATAGGACGCAGCGGTACATCCTCCAGCTTGGCATACCGGCGAAACGCTTCGCGAACAAGCTCCTCCTTGGCACCCAGCTGGGCAGGATACGTCATATGCTGCAGCTGGCAGCCCCCGCACTCGTCGTAGACAGGACAGGGGGGCTTTTGCCGGTCGGGGGATTTTTTCTCGATTTCCGTCAGCTTGGCGTTAATATAATTGGCCTCAACTTTGGTCACTTGGGCTTTGATGACTTCATCCGGCAGCGCTCCGTCAATGAACACGGCCTTTCGTTTGTAGTAGCCTACGCCTTCCCCGTTGATCCCGATTCGTTTGATTGTGACGATAATGCGGTCGCCCGGCTTCACATCCTCGCCATTGCCTTGAACAGAGCGGCGGTTGGCCCCAGGCTTTCCTTGGGGTGCGGGTTTTGATGATTTGAATGCACGTTCAGTCATATATAAAATCGCTCCGTTATTTTCAATGTAAAGTGTTGCGGTTGAATGATACTACTATACCACGTTCGCCTGGCAGGAGAAAACGAGGCCTTTACTTATGTAAAATCGCTTATCGTCCGTGCCGGCCGCAAACGCTGCCGCTTTTTTTACCTGGGACTTACATAATGGACGACATTCCGGGATACAATACGTTTAAACAGAACCCATTTTTTAACGATCCGTTTATGTTCCGCTAATCTTGTCTTAATCTTCGTACCGTATTCTAATTGTAATGAATGATAAGAAGAAAGGGAGTTTACAGCATGATTTTATATCAAATGGCCAAACGGATGGAGCAGCGTCAGCATTTGCATAGAACGATTAAACAGTCGGAAGGAAACACGGAGCAGCTTATCGTACAAAAGGAGCAGGTGGAAGAGCAGCTTATGTCCCAAGCTCATCTGTGGAAAGAATCCGGCAACGACGAGTTTCAGCTGAATGCATGGGTTCCGGAAGCATTGTGGACCGAATCGAATCAACCGAGCTTGTTATAACTGAGAAAATGGAAGAAGTCGTTCCATTTTCTTTTTTTTGTGTTCATTCTCGATTCCGTGTAAAATAAAAGATACTACAGATTTCGCGAAAAAATGAGGGTAAACAAATGAAGGTAGTCTTGTCCACGCTCAATGCGAAGTATATTCATACATCGCTGGCGTTACGATATTTGAAGGCGTTTAGCCAAAACGATTTTGACATCGACATTGTGGAATATACGATAAAAGATCCGGCCATGAACATTGTGTCCGACTTGTATCAAAAGCAGCCCGATCTGATCGGTTTTTCCTGTTACATTTGGAACATTGAAGAGACGATAACGGTCATCAGCATGCTGAAAAAGATCAATCCCGAGCTCATCATCGTGCTGGGAGGTCCTGAGGTTTCCTATGACACGGAATATTGGATGAACCGGCTTCCCGATGTCGATTACATCGTCATGGGAGAAGGAGAGGAGACCTTCCATCATCTGCTGCAGGAGCTGCATGGGGATCGCAAAATGTACAGCGTATTTGGAGCGGCTTACCGGAAAGAGGGCAGAGTTATCATCAATCCTCCGCGGCCGAAGCTGAAGCTCGACGATATCCCGTCGCCGCACCATTTTCCCGAGGACGTTCCAAGTCTCGCCAATCGCGTCGTTTATTTCGAGACGAGCCGCGGTTGCCCGTTCAGCTGCCAGTTTTGCTTATCGTCCATTGAGGTAGGCGTACGTTATTTCGATATGGAGCGGACGAAGAAGGATCTGCTGTATTTGATCGAATCCGGAGCGAAGCTAATCAAATTCGTTGACCGGACCTTTAACATCAAGCGGGATTATGCAATGGAAATTTTCGAATTTCTTATCCAAAATCACCGCGGCACCGTGTTTCAATTTGAGATTACCGCAGACATTATGCGTCCCGAAGTGCTGGACTATTTGGCCGAGAATGCCCCGCCGGGGGTATTCCGTTTTGAAATCGGGGTTCAGTCTACGAACGATCTAACCAATAGTCTGGTAAAACGCCGGCAAAACTTCGCCAAGCTGACCCGTACGGTGACCAAGGTCAAAGAAAGCGGTAAAATCGATCAGCATCTTGATCTGATCGCCGGCCTGCCGGAGGAGGATTACCAATCGTTCCGCAAAACGTTCAATGACGTTTTCGAACTGGGCCCGGAGGAGCTGCAGCTCGGCTTTTTGAAAATGCTTCGCGGAACCGGCATGAGAGCCGATGCCGAGAAGTACGGCTATCGTTTCATGGATCATTCGCCGTACGAGATTTTGGGCAACGATATTTTACCCTTTTCCGACCTTGTTAGAATTAAGCGGGTAGAGGACGTGCTGGAAAAATACTGGAACGCCCATCGGATGGATCATACCGTGAAATATTTGATCCGCGAAGAGTTTTCTTCGGCTTTCGATTTCTTCCAACAGTTCGGCGATTACTGGGAGAGCCGCGGCTGGCAAAAAATCGGCCATCAGCTCGAGGATCTGTTTACCCGCCTGCATGCGTTCCTTGTGGATAGAGGAACCGGCCGCCTGAATTGGATCGAGGGCTTGATGAAGCTCGATTACTTCCTTAATCATAAGTACAAGCCGCGGAAAATTTGGTGGGACTTCAAGCTTGATAAATCAGCTCAATCCCATTATTTTCGTCTATTGGCCGACCGTCCGGAATCGGTCTCTGAAGCTTTCGCATCGCTAGGCATCCAAGAGAAGGATTTGCACAAGCATGTGATGCTGGAGGTGCTTCCTTTCCACTTGGAGCATTATTTGGCTGCAGGGGAGATGAAGACGGAGGAGGAGCATCTGCTAATTATGTACTTCCCGCCATACGCTTCGGCACGACCGCAATATTTTACCATGTCAATGAAGTCAATGCCTTTGACCACTTCATGACGCATGATGGAAAGCCCCGAATCCTTGCTTGCTATGCAGGGATTCCGGGGCTTTTTTGGCATGGCGGGTCGTGGTTTAGGTTGATGTACGGCATAGGGCAGGATAGAGGGTGCGAATGCAGGAGAGGAAGCGGAGCAGGAGCAGGAATAGGAGCAGGAGCAGAGGAGCAAGAGCAGGAGCAGAGGAGCAAGTGCAGGAGCAAGAGCAGATGAGCAAGAGCAGCAGCGGATGCTGACCAGAGGTGGAGCAGGAGCAGAAGGGGCAGGAGTAAGAGCAGGAGCAAGAGCAAAAGCAAGAGCGGAAACGGGAGTAGGAGCAGGAATAGGAACAGGAGCAGGAGCAGGTGCAAGAGCAGAGGAGCAAGAGCAGAGGAGCAAGAGCAGGAGCAAGAGCAGAGGAGCAAGAGCAGAGGAGCAAGAGCAGGAGCAAGAGCAGAGGAGCAAGAGCAGAGGAGCAAGAGCAGAGGAGCGAGAGCAGAGGAATAAGAGCAGCAGCGGATGCTGACCAGAGGCGGAGCAGGAGCAGAAGCGGCAGGAGCAAGAGCAGGAGCAAGAGCAGGAGCAAGAGCAAGAGCAAGAGCAAGAGCAAGAGCAAGAGCAGGAGCAAGAGCAGGAGCAAGAGCAGAGGAGCAAGAGCAGGGGAGCAAGAGCAGGAGTAAGAGCAGAGGAGCTAGAGCAGGAGCAGGAGCAAGAGCAGAGGAGCAAGAGCAGGAGCAAGAGCAGATGAGCAAGAGCAGCAGCGGATGCTGACCAGAGGTGGAGCAGGAGCAGAAGGGGCAGGAGTAAGAGCAGGAGCAAGAGCAAAAGCAAGAGCGGAAACGGTAGTAGGAGCAGGAATAGGAACAGGAGCAGGAGCAAGAGCAGAGGAGCAAGAGCAGAGGAGCAAGAGCAGAGGAGCAAGAGCAGGAGCAAGAGCAGAGGAGCAAGAGCAGGAGCGGGATAAGTAGGGGAATACTCACCGTAAGTCTTATTCCGGAGCTTCAGTACCCAGTAGGGTTTGCATACACCCAGCAAAGATGATTCTTGGACCAAGCGAAGCATAATCGGTACCATCTGACTGTTGCCATGGGTACTATTCATAGAACACTTATGCCTTAAGAGGTACACTAAAAAATGGGCATCGTATTTGGTAGGAGGGAGTTTCGGACAGCAGATCCGTTATTGTCCCCCAAATTGCCGGTTTTGGAGGGTGATCGGACAGAGGATCCGTTATTCGCTGATTTTTCCAATGAAACCGGTCGATTTTGGCCAAATAAAGGATCTGTTGTCCGATCGCATCGCAAATGGAGCCAATTTTGCTTAAATAAAGGATCTGTTGTCCGCGTCAACTGGAGATGGTATGCCCATCGGGGGAAAATAACAATTTCGATTTGCAGATTTTGCTCAACAAGCAAACAACCACCCCGAAAATGAAAAAGGGTGGTTGTTTTTTTGTTTTTTTGCAAGAGCAGAATTAAGGCAGGTAGCTGCGCAGCACGGTCATAGAGCCCGTCAACGTGTAGGAGCCCAGGTTCGCGGGAATCAAATAGCATTCCCCAGTCTTGGCGGGCTGCTCTCCATCGGCCCATTGAATCGTCCCTGTACCATCGCAAATGATGTGAATGACGAAGCTTTCGCCGGTCGTTTGCAGCTTCCATTCCTGCTCGACCTTGCCTTTTTCGGTAATAAAGAAAGGAGAATTGGCGAGCGTCAGCCACTCATTGGAAGAAGCCAGATCGGTCTTCATAAACGTGGAGCCGGAGCCCTCATAGGCGATAACATTCAACGAATCCTCGATGTGCAGCTCGCGCGGCTTGCCGTCGAGTCCCTTCCGGTTATAATCGTAGAGACGATAGGTACTGTCGGAGTTTTGCTGAATTTCGGCAACGATAATGCCAGCGCCTAATGCATGAACCGTTCCGGCCGGAATGTAGAAGGAATCCCCCGCCGTTACGGAAACTTCGTGCAGACAGTCCATAATGCGATCTTCCTCAATGGCTTGGGCGAGTTGCTCGCGGGTAACCCCATCGTTCAATCCGTAAATGATTTTGGCCCCCGGCTTGGCATCGAGCACATACCACATCTCGGTCTTGCCCAGCTCACCTTCCGGAAGACGGTCATAATGATCATTTGGATGCACCTGCACGGACAGGTCGTCCTGGCAGTCCAGCAGCTTGATCAATAAAGGAAAACGGCCGTTTTTCTCCGAAAAGCCTTTGCTTCCAAAAAATGCTTTGCCGTACTGTTCGCGGATTTCGTTCAGGCCAAGACCGGCAAGCTCTCCGTTAACGACCTTGGTAGTTCCATTCGGATGGTCTCCGATCATCCAGCCTTCGCCGATAGGGCCTTCCGGCAGTTTTAAACCGAATTGCTCCAATGCGCGGCCTCCCCATACGCGTTCTTTCATTTCAGGCTGAAATAATAGAGGATAAGGTTTCAAAACAATCCCTGCTTTCTCATCAGAATTAGAAATTACGCCTGCAACCGGCATGCTTCGCTAATGCAAAATCACTGTTGCGGCATGGTTTGGTATCATTGTTTTTCTATCGCAATCAAATAGGGAGGATGATTGTGCCGGTTGATGAAACGGTATTCCATCACCTGGAACTGCCGCTGCGGCAGCTGCTCTGCCCAATCCCGCACTATAGCGGCTTCCTGCTCGCCGCCCTCATGGCCGGTGTAAAGCGCAATCGTCAGCACGCCGCCTCTGCGCAGCAGCTCCGATGCGCCCTGCAGGGCCGGTAAGGTCGAAGACGGCACCGTTATGGTTGCCGGATCCGCGCCGGGCAAATAGCCCAAATTGAACATGACGGCAGCTACTTGGCCCTCTGCTTCAGCCGGCAGCGTTTCCTTGATTTCAGCATGGCTGCGCAAATGAAGGAACACCTTGTCGTGCTCCGGAAGCTCTTTAGCCATCCGCTTGTGCGTCTGGAGGAGGGCCTCCTCTTGAATGTCGAAGGCGTGAACGGTACCTTGCATGCCGACACATTTACTCAAAAAAACCGTGTCGACCCCATTGCCGGCAGTGGCGTCCACTACCGTATCCCCCGGGGCGACACGTTCTTCAATTAGCTTATGAGCATAGCTTAAAATCGATAAAAACCCCATTGGAGCCTCCGGATTTCAATGAATGTATAATTGCAGATGCGGCATGGCTCATCAGCCGAGATTCCTAAGCGCCGCGGGCGTCCCCGCCCGGCGCTGCTCTATTTCCCGCCGCCCGCCATAGGCGGCGTCAGCAGATCCTGCTCCGCCGGCTTGGGCGTCGGCGACGGCGTTGCCGACGATGCAGGAGCCTTCGGCGGATCCTGCATCGTCGGGGTCGGCACCACGGGTGCCGACGGTTCCGGAGCCTGCACCGGCGGCTCCGTCGGCTTCGCAGCCGGCGGCGGTGTAGCCGCCGTAGCGGGCTCCTTCGGCACGCTGGCCGGCGTGCCGGTTACGGGCGCCGGGTCGGAGAGCTTCGCTTTCTCCTCCGGCACAGCCGCCTTTTCCTCCGCCGCGGGAGTGTCCGCGGCGGCAGCGGTCTCACCGCCAGGGACGAAGTCGAACCGCTTCGCGTCCGATCCTTCTTTGGACGGTGGGAGCAGGACGCTGCCCGCATCCGGCTTCGCGGGCGCAGGTTCGGGCTGCTCCGTCATTTTCGTGCCGCAGCCCGCCAGCAGCACGATGGCGAGCACGGACGCCATCCAGTATCGATTCATGAAGGCTTACACTCCTTCCATGTCGTTATCTTTGGTTGCGGTATTTTCCTTGCCATGTATTTCGGTTGACCAGTTCTTGGTCGATAGCGTTCAGCACTTCCCATTTCTTCAGGCTCCACATCGGCCCGATCAGCAAGTCTCTCGGCGCGTCTCCGGTCAGGCGATGTACGATCATCTCCGGCGGCAGCAGCTCCAGCGTATCTACCACCAGCTTGATGTATTCATCCTTCTCCAGAAATTTCAGCAGACCGGCTTCATACTGCTTAACCATGGGCGTTTTGCGCATCAAATGCAGCAGATGAATTTTGATCCCCTGTACGTCCATGTCCGCAACGGCGCGTCCGGTATCCAGCATCATCTCGTGCGTTTCGCCCGGCAGGCCGTAAATAATGTGGGCGCAGGTCCGGATGTTATGCTTGCGAAGCTTGGCTACGGCATCCAAATAGCATTGGGTGTCATGAGCGCGGTTGATGAGCGTGGATGTAGATTCATGGATCGTTTGCAGACCCATCTCCACCCATAAATACGTTCTTTTATTCAAATCGGCCAAATATTCGACAACGTCGTCCGGCAGACAATCCGGTCTGGTGGCGATCGACAAGCCCACTACGCCGGGCTGCTCGAGAATAACCTCGAAATATTCACGAAGCTCCTCAACCGGGGCGTAGGTGTTAGTATAAGCCTGGAAATAGCCGATATACTGGGCTTCAGGCCATTTTTTATGCTGCAGATCGCGAATTTTGTTAAATTGTGTCACCAGATCGTCACGGCGGCTTCCGGCGAAATCGCCCGATCCGCGGGCGCTGCAGAAGGTGCAGCCTCCGGTAGCTATAGCTCCGTCGCGGTTAGGGCAAGTGAATCCTGCGTCCAGCATGACTTTGAACACTTTCGTGCCGAACTGCCGGCGCATTTCCACATTCCAAGTATGGAAACGTTTGTCCCCCCATGTCGCGGGAACAGGTGCATGCTCGAGTTGCTTCATCTATATAGAACTCCTTTTTGATTGCTCAGTATATCCATCCATATGTGTATAGTAACTTGCTCAGCTTCCATTCCTTACCCTTCGAGCAAGTGAACCGAATCGGAAGGGTTGGATGAGTTAAGGAAATTCGTCGGCTGCCGATCTCTCTATTTTACCGTAAAACCCGGTGTTTTGCGAATTTTTCCTTGACAAAAGCTCCTACGAAGCGAAGAGGATATTTGCTTCTCCATGCGACCATGCTATAAGTGCACCAACAATTCAAAGCGACGAAGGGAGACTACATCTACATGAACAAGCTTGGTAAAACCGTTGTTGCTCTGGCTTTGACTGCTTCGTTGGGACTTGGCGCGCAGGGGGCTTTCGCCGAATCAGGTACTTCCGGCACCGCTGGAGCTACCGGTACGACGACAGGGACTTACGGCACTTATAATGTAGATACTACCAACACCACCGGATATTCCACTACCGGTACACCAGGTGCCGCAACGACTGGAACAACCGGCACAACGACAACCGGCACGACGACCGGAACAACAACCGGAACAACAACGCCAGGCACAACGATGGATACGACCGGAACGGCTGGAACCACCGGTACGTATGGCTCTACGGGAGTTACCGATAGAACGACCGACACAACGACTCGTAACTATGGTAACAACCTGTTGAACCGTATGAACACGTACGGTACTGACGGACACAAATACAGAACGTATGGTACCGACGGGCACAAATATAGACCGTACGGATACGGCGGCAATTACGATACGTACAGCTACCGTGCCAATGCCGATACGACAACTAGAAACGGTTCCGGTTGGGGATGGCTGGGTCTGCTTGGTTTGTTAGGCTTGGCGGGACTTCGCAATCGTAACGAACGTCACGTTGACAACCGCTAAGGCTGCGTCATTATGAGCTATCTGTATATTCCTAAAGGAAATCAGAAGCTGACCGTAGAGCTGACGGTGAAGGAAGCGATGGCGATCAGCAGCGGGGTCCATTTTAGAGAAAATCCGAGGCTTGCTGCCGAGGCTCGCAAAAAAGTAAGAGAACAAATGGACAGCCTATTGATGCCGCAGAGCATCCAGCTTCAATACCATCTGCTCGAAGTATAGCTGTTCTCCTCTTTATAATTCGGCTTTAGCCTTCTCTCCGGGCTAAAGCCGACCTTTTCTTTATTTGCGATTCGGAGTATAATCGTCACTGAACTATAACGATATGCAGTTGTTTTGGAGGATGACTATGCGATTACGCGGCAGGAAGGGTATCAGGGAAGCATTAGAGGCGCAACCGGATCTTATTATACTAAATCCGGCGGATTATAAAGGCAATTGGAAGGAAGTATTTGGCAACGACAAGCCCATTCATGTCGAGCTGGGAATGGGAAAGGGCCGTTTTATCAGCCAGTTAAGCTCGCTGAATCCCGATACGAATTACATAGGCGTCGATATGTACGACGAGCTGCTGCGCAGAGCTGCAGAGAAAGCACAGCTGTCCCGGGAAGAAAACGGAGGGACGCTGGCCAACTTGAAGCTGGCGCTGTTCAATATTGAGAAAATCGAAAATATTTTCGATACAAACGAGCTGGAACGCGTTTATTTGAATTTTAGCGATCCGTGGCCGAAAAAGCGCCACGCCCGCCGCCGGCTGACCCATTCGGGCTTTGTCCGCAAATATATCGATGTGCTCAATGAGCGCGGAGAGATTCATTTTAAAACCGATTCCCGTTCCCTATTCGAGTTTTCTTTAAATTCATTCGCCGATATGGGCTTGCGTATGCGCAATATTTCTCTCGATCTTCATGCGGAGGAAGTCCGGACCGATCTTGTGATGACTGAATATGAGATGAAGTTTCATGAGAAGGGTGTCAATATTCACCGGGTCGAGGTAGTTATCGGACAGCAGGCGCTGGACCAACATCTGACTCAGCTGCAGCTTAAGGAAAAGAAAGAAGCTGAACAAGCCCAATCCGAAACGGAAAATGATTAACTTACTTATATATAGTAGAAACACGAAAAAAGCATGCTGCCCGAATTCGACTCGGACAGACATGCTTTCTATTTTTTATAGGGGATAGCCGCTTTTATTGCAACAGCATCTCCATAATGGCGTTCGTGCAGTCGGCGGGCTTATAGCTGTTCGCTTGCTTATGCAGATAGGCGCGGCGCTCTTGCACTTCCGGATACTGGTCGACCAGCAGCTTGAACCAATGATCGATCGTTTCCGCCGATTTGATCTGCTCCCCGAACCCGTGCTGAGTGAAATACTGCACATTCTCCTCCTCCTGGCCCGGAATCGGCTTGTAGAACAGCATCGGAATGCCTTTGGCCAATCCTTCGGTGCAGGTCATACCGCCTGGCTTAG
Organism: Paenibacillus sp. H1-7; assembly: GCF_022354825.1. Classification (GTDB taxonomy): domain Bacteria; phylum Bacillota; class Bacilli; order Paenibacillales; family NBRC-103111; genus Paenibacillus_S. The sequence goes on along the minus strand of NZ_CP031168.1, from coordinate 7,638,741 downwards.
TAATCAGCAGGTCGGCTATGTCCATCCATTTGTCGACTTCCCTCGTAAAGCCGAGAAGCCGGATATTTTCATGATGGAAGCGTTTGTCTGCCGACAGCAGCTGGAGCGCTTTTTCGTTGTTGCCCATGCAGAGGATCAGCTGGATTTGCTCGCGCCAGTCCATCATATACTGAAGAAATTCCTCGTTGTTAATGAGTCCCCAGCCGCCTCCCATCACCAGAACGGTGGGCATCGCTTTCAATTGAAAGCGGGTTCGCAGCTCGTCGCGGTTGTTCTGCTCCCAGAAGTTGGGGTGGACGGGGATGCCGGTCACCTCGATAGCGTCCGACGAAATGCCGCGATTCAACAGCTTTTCCCGTACATCGGAGGTGGATACCAAATATTTGTTCACTTCCCGGCTTACCCACGTTCCATGCGCGTCGTAATCGGTAATGACCGTACATAGGGGAACATTCAGGCCGGAACGTTTGAGGCGGGAGATGACAGCATTCGGGAAAGGGTGGGTGCAGACGATCGTATCGGGTCGAAGCTGCTGGATCACTTCTGCGGCATGGGCGTAAAAAATCCGGTGTAAAGCCAATTGGGTGAAACGGTTTAACGATCGCTTATATTGATACCGGTACATAAGGCCATAAAGCTTTGGTTGCGTGGTTACCGTCTTGCGGTACGCCGTCAAAATCCAGGATGCCAGTGTCGGATGCAGGAACGTTCCCAGCTCCAGAACACGTGTCTGAATGTCAGGCGAGAGCATACGCAGACCAACGGCAAGAGCGTGAGCGGCCTGGGTATGTCCGGCACCGAAGCCTTCGGATAATAACAAGACCCTTTTTTTTCGCATATGCGTTTCACCATACCTTGTACCAATGGATTTACAATAAATTAACATTATTCATAGTATACCCAAAAAATAACTATCCGAATAACGGAGCGGTTGCGAAAACGGCGGTAGTTGCGATCAGCGATCCAACCAGACAGTCGGAAGGATAATGGAGTCCTAAATATATACGCGAAATGGCTACAAAGAATGCAAGCGGAAGCAAAATAGGACTTAGCCACGGCTGCGAATAAACCAGCGGGAGCGCAATGGAAAAGAACGCCGTCGTATGTCCCGATGGGAATGAATGGTCTGTCAACGGCTTTTTGCATGTATTGGTGTCAGGGAGAACAAGATAAGGACGAAGGCGCGGATAAACGCGCTTCATAATAGCGACCGGTATATGGCTCAAAGCCAGTGCGATGCAGCAGTGCAGGCCGGCCAGCTTCCAGCTGCCTTGGCCAAAGAAATACAGACAAAGCGCGATGAGGATCGTCATCGTTGCCCCGCCTAGGTGGGTTATCAAATTAAAAAGATGATCGAGGATGCTGTGCTGAAGACGTTGGTTTACCCAACAAAACATGCGGTTCTCGTGATGCTGAAGCCATGAAACGACTCGGCTCACCGACCTCGCCTCCTTAAAAAAGTGGGATAAGCTGTATGAGTGTTACATATACATATTGTAATTCCCTTTTGTTAATGGAGTATCAAATGAATAATAAATTACAAAATAGACAGAATTAATGTTCCTTTGATGCTCCGATAACACTCCCCGATTACAATGGATCCAAAAGTCATTTACGCAGACGGTTCCAAAATGGATTCATACTCGGGAAGCACGAAAAAAGTTTTTGCTGCGCAAAAACTTCAGCGCCTATGCTTACGGAGCAAGTTTTTGCTATCGCAAAAGCTCTTAGGAGGGGAAGCAAATGAAGGTAGCTTTATTTACTGACACCTTTTTGCCGGACGTGAATGGAGTAGCGAAAACATTAGGGCGATGGATCCACTTTTTGGAATCTAAAGGGGCGGAGTGCAAAGTATTTGCTCCTGACGGGGATTCGGGAAACGCTTCGAGCTCGAAAAGAGTGGAAAGATTTTACAGTATACCCTTTTTATTATATCCTGAATGCCGTATGGCTATCCCTAATCCCATCCAGCTGAAAAAGAAGCTGGCCGCCTTTTCGCCGGATCTTATCCACGTTGCCACTCCGTTTAATCTCGGACTCGTTGGACTCCATTACGCCAAAAAAAACCGGGTTCCGCTGGTTGCCTCTTACCACACTCATTTCGATCAATACTTATCTTATTACAAGCTGCAGTGGATGGAGCCGATGCTTTGGAAGTACATGCTCTGGTTCCATCAGGAGTGTCAAAAGATCTACGTGCCGTCCCGGTCGACGATGAACCATTTGCAGGAGAAAGGTCTCAAAAATTTGGAAATTTGGTCGCGGGGCGTGGAGGCAAAGCAGTTTCAGCCGGTTGTCGACCGGACTCGAATATGGCAGCAATATGACATTTCACCTGGGAAATTTGTCATTCTTTTTGTCGGAAGGCTCGCTCCCGAAAAAAGCGTCGATGTGCTTATGGACACGTTCGCCGCATTATCGGAAGATGTTAGAGCGAGCTCCCATTTGGTAATTACAGGGGATGGCCCTTTATACAAGCCGCTGCTGGAGCAGTGCGGCGCAATGCTGGATGTGACCTTCACAGGGTTCAAGCAGGGCAAGGATTTGGCCGATTTGTATGCGGCTGCAGACGTGTTTTTATTCCCTTCGTCAACGGAAACCTTCGGCAATGTCGTACTGGAGGCCATGGCTTCCGGAACGGCGGTGATTGGATCGGCCGCAGGCGGGGTAAAGGATAATATAGTCCATTGCGAGACGGGAATGCTCTGCAAACCGGGAGATATTTCCGAATTTGTACATGCAGTGGAATTGTTGTATCATAATGAGGAATACCGTTCCAATATTTCGATGGCAGGCCGCCAGTATAGTCTGCAGCAATCATGGGAGCACATTTTTAACGGCTTGTACGAAAGCTATCTGGCCGTTCTTCACGAATCCGGTCCGATGGTTCGGAGTTGTCCGGCTGCGGCTGATGTAAAAATGCTGTAAATCGATGAAAACAGGGTGAAAATGACTGGATGGCGGCGAGCTTTGCAGGTATTTACCGGAATTTCACGTCATATTTACGGGATCTGACTTATTGGGGCTCATAGGAGCTTTTGACAAAACGGGTTAAAGAGAGGAAAATCATATTCGGCTACCCACACAAATCCAAAAGAGACCATCGAAGTTCATAACTATAGAGTAGAGAGAGAGACTTTGGGGTACATAAAAAAGGGGGATTTATGATGCTGGACAATGTATTGCTAGGTATTCAAATTGTCTTGGCTGTAGTCGGGGGATATCAGCTGTTCCTTACCTTATTCGGCTGGTACCGACGTAAACCGAAAGCGCAGCATGAGCCGCAAAAGTCCTTTGCCATACTGGTTGCGGCCCATAACGAAGAGCAAGTGGTCGGAGCGCTGATCGACAACTTGAAAAACTTGGATTATCCGAAAGAAATGTACGATATTTTCGTTATTTGCGATAACTGTACGGACAAAACCGCACATATTGCGCGGAGCATGGGAGTGTACGCCTGCGAGCGGAACAATCCGAAGCTTCGGGGTAAAGGCTATGCGATCGAATGGATGCTGAAGGAGCTTTGGAAAATGCCTCGCAGCTACGACGCGGTCGTGATGTTCGACGCCGACAACCTGGTGAATCCGGACTATTTGAAGCATATGAACAACGACTTGTGCAATGGTTCCAGAGTGATTCAGGCTTATCTGGACACGAAAAATCCGAACGACTCCTGGATTACGGCGGCTTATGCCGTAACGTACTGGTATTGCAACCGTCTGTGGCAGCTGCCGCGCGAAAACCTAGGGCTGGCCAACTTCTTGGGCGGTACAGGTATGTGCTTTGAAACGGCATTGCTGAAAGAAATCGGCTGGGGTGCAACCAGTCTGGTTGAGGACTTGGAGTTCACGATGCGCTGCGTACAGCGCGGCATTAACCCGACCTTCAACTACGATGCAAGAGTGTATGACGAGAAGCCTTTGACGTTCAAAGCATCCGCAAGACAGCGTCTGAGATGGATGCAAGGTCATTTTGACGTAGCCCGCCGCTATTTCTTCCCGCTGTTCTGGAAAGGACTGAAGGAAGGAAGCTGGGCGAAGATCGATACCGCCGTTTATGCATTGAACGTGTACGTCGTATTGATCGGTTCCGTAGTAACGCTAGCTTTGTGGATCGACATGATGATCCCTGGCGGAGCCTCGCTGCGTTCGTTGTTTGATTATTCGCCGACCTTCTTCTTGATCGTAGGGATCTTCAGCTACATTCAATTCCCGCTGGCGCTGATTATCGAGAAAGCTTCCTGGAAAACATGGCTGTACCTGATTACGTTCCCGGTATTTATGCTTTCCTGGTGGCCGATTACAGTGTATGCGTTCTTCACGCAAAACAACAAGCAGTGGAGCCATACGGAGCATACGCGTGTCATTCGTTTGGAAGAAGTGCAGAGCAAACAAGTCAGCTAAGCTCGTTACAAGCCGATGCTTGACTTTAATATACTAATTGTGATATGATCCTTTAGTGCAAAAGAAGAAGCGCCCGCTTCTCACCTGTCCGACAACGGTTGGCTGGTTATGAACTAGAGTGAATGTGAATCGAAATGGATCACTTGAACTTTCATGGACGTGGGCGTATTGTGCCCGCGTCCTTTCTTCATTGTCGCATGGAAATGCGAATAAACCAACGCTAACGTGGTCGCAAGATCTCGATAGAAGCAACAAACACAATCCATTTGGAGGTGGCAGGTTATTAGTACAGAGCATTTAATTAACGATGAGATCCGGGCGAAGGAAGTTCGTCTGATCGGTGCAGATGGAGAGCAGCTCGGCATCAAGCCGATTCGCGAAGCGCTTCAGATTGCTGGAGATGCCAACTTGGACTTGGTTAACGTTGCCCCGACGGCAAAGCCACCGGTGTGCCGGATTATGGATTACGGGAAATACCGCTACGAAATGCAAAAGAAAGAAAAGGAAGCCCGTAAGAACCAGAAAGTCATCGAACTTAAAGAGGTTCGCCTCAGCGCCACGATTGATGAGCATGACTTCCAAACGAAGCAGCGCAACGTCGTGAAGTTTTTGAATGACGGCGACAAGGTTAAGCTGAGCGTGCGTTTCCGCGGTCGTGAGATCGCTCATGCGAGCATCGGTCAAAAGGTGCTTGAGCGTATGGCTGCCGAAGTGGAGGAGCTGTGCATCGTAGAGCGCAGACCTAAGCTGGAAGGCCGCAGCATGATCATGATTTTATCGCCGAAACAGCAAGCATAATTATTAAGGAGGACTACACGTCATGCCAAAAATGAAAACACATAGCAGCCTGAAAGGCCGCTTCAAGATTACTGGAACAGGCAAAGTAAAACGCTACAAAGCTTACAAAAACCACCTGTTGTCCGGCAAGTCCGCTCGTCAAAAGCGCGTATTGGCTACCAATCCGGTTATGGCTGCAGGCGACGTAAGACGTTTGAAGCAGCAACTGGCTAACATCAAAGGTTAATTCGTTTCGTTAATCATTCTACTTAAATTTTGGAGGTAATGGATCATGGCAAGAGTCAAAGGCGGGTTCGTAACTCGTCGTCGTCATAAAAAGATTTTGAAATTGGCAAAAGGTTATTTCGGTTCCAAACACCGCTTATTTAAAACAGCTAACGCGCAAGTGATGAAATCCTTGCTGTATGCATACCGTGACCGCCGTCAGAAAAAACGTGATTTCCGCAAATTGTGGATCACTCGTATCAACGCTGCGGCTCGCATGAATGGCTTGTCTTACAGCAAATTCATGCACGGCTTGAAGCTGTCCGGCATCGAAGTAAACCGCAAAATGCTGGCTGACCTGGCTGTAAACGACATCAGCGCATTCAACGATTTGGCTACTGCAGCTAAGCAAAAAGTGAATGCTTAAGTAACAGCTTCTAAATCGCTTGTCCTTTGGATGGAAACATCCGGGGCAGGCGATTTTTTTTGTTTTTTTTTGTAAAAAATACGAATCAAACCATTTTTTTAAAAAACAGTTTTGCGAGATGCCATCCGTAAAGGACGCCTTGCATTATATAAAAGACGGGCATTGTGGAATTGCGGCGTGCTTTGTTTTAAAACAGGCTATATTCTCGATATGCCGTGACTTGGTCCATTGTGCATGGGAGGTTGCGTTTGCTGCGGAACGGCGAAGAAAGATATCGGATGGATTTACGCTTGACTCTTCTTTCGATTAGGAATATAATACTTTAAAAGTACAACTGTTGAAAACGGCAATGATGAGGACGAAGTTATAAGGGCTCTTATGTTCAGAGAGCAGAGGATAAGCTGAAACCGATGCCTTAATCCCTTATGTACGAGCTCACCTCGGAGCTGTTTCCCTGAAAAGTAAGCTGGTTTGATCGGCCTAGCTAGTAGGGGGAATCGGAATAGCACACGTTACCGTGCTGAAGGTATGCTGGCAACATGATTGCTTCGTACCTGCTAAGGTTATTTGCTGTGAGGCAGATAACAAACTCTGGGTGGTACCACGGAAGATTAGAACCCCTTTCGTCCCTTCAGACGCTCTTTTTGCGGCGTTTGGGATGAGAGGGGTTTTTTGCTTGTTTATTTTTCGAGAGGAGGAAAAATCAATGATCGTTCAAACCACTCAAAAGTCAAAAGAACAATTGCGTAAAGAGCTGCTGCAGCCGGATGTCATCACGGGATCGGAAATGTTACTGCGTAGTTTGCTGCTGGAGGACGTGGATTGCGTCTTTGGGTACCCAGGGGGAGCGGTTTTATATATTTACGATGCGATGCACGGCAACCCGGATTTCAAACACCTCCTGACTCGACACGAGCAAGGAGCCATTCATGCGGCGGACGGCTATGCGCGTTCGACTGGCAAAGTCGGCGTATGTATCGCAACGTCCGGACCGGGAGCGACGAACCTCGTTACGGGCATTGCAACAGCTTATATGGACTCGGTGCCATTGGTAGTCATCACAGGGAATGTAGCGACATCGGTGATCGGAACGGACGCTTTCCAAGAGGCTGACATTACAGGCATCACGATGCCGATTACGAAGCACAGCTATCTGGTGCGCGATGTGAAGGATTTGCCGCGGATCATCAAAGAAGCGTTCCACATCGCATCGACAGGACGTAAAGGACCGGTATTGATCGACATTCCGAAGGATGTGTCCAACGACAAATCCGCATTCTACTATCCGGAAAGCGTGGAAATTCGCGGCTACAATCCGACGGTCCAGCCGAATAAGCTTCAAGTGGACCGTATGCTGGAAGCGATCGCCGAATCGGAGCGCCCTCTGATCCTTGCCGGCGGCGGGGTTGTGTATTCCAATGCTTCCAAGGAGCTGCTGGAATTCGTAGAAAAGACGCGGATTCCCGTAACGACGACTTTGCTCGGACTGGGCGGATTCCCAAGCGCGCACGAGCTGTGGCTCGGCATGCCGGGGATGCACGGGGCGTATGCGGCTAACAAGGCTTTGCAAAGCTGTGATTTGCTGATCAGCATCGGTGCTCGCTTCGACGACCGGGTAACGATGAAGGTGAACGGTTTTGCTCCAATGGCGAAGAAGATCGTTCATATCGATGTCGACCCTGCGGAAATCGGCAAAATCATCGAAGCGACGATCCCATGCGTCGGCGATGTCAAAGCGGTGCTGCAGATGGCGCTGCAAAAGGCAAAACCTGCGAATTCGGAAGAGTGGATCAAGGCTGTTCAAGAGAACAAGAAAAACCGTCCTCTGCGCTACAAGGATTCCGAGACGGAACTGAAGCCGCAGTACGTTATTGAAATGATTCATGAAACGACGAAGGGCGAAGCGATCGTATCGACGGACGTAGGCCAGCACCAGATGTGGGCGGCGCAATACTACAAGTTCAATCATCCTCGTTCCTTTATCACTTCCGGCGGACTTGGCACAATGGGCTTCGGATTCCCATCTGCCATCGGAGCGCAAATTGCGAATCCGGATCGTCTGGTCGTTTCGATCAATGGCGACGGCGGAATGCAGATGTGCTCTCAAGAGCTGGCGATCTGTGCCATTAACAAAATTCCGGTCAAAATTGTCGTTATCAACAACCAGGTGCTTGGAATGGTGCGTCAATGGCAGGAAATCATTTATGACAACCGCTACAGTCACATCGATTTGGCGGGAAGCCCTGATTTCGTGAAGCTGGCTGAAGCTTATGGTGTTAAAGGCTTGAGAGCGACCAACAAAGAGGAAGCACACCGCGCATGGCAGGAAGCTTTGGACACCCCAGGTCCGGTACTCGTCGAATTCGTAGTCCGCAAAGGTGAGAACGTGTATCCGATGGTTACACAAGGATCGACGATAGATGAAATGATAATGGGGGATTCGGAATGACTTACAAACATACCATTTCCGTATTAGTAAACAACCAACCAGGTGTCCTGCAGCGTGTATCCGGCTTGTTCGGACGCAGAGGCTTTAACATTGAGAGCATTACGGTAGGAGAGTCCGAGGAAGCGGGCTTGTCCCGCATGGTCATCGTAACGACCGGCGACGAGAAGACGCTGGAGCAGGTGTCGAAGCAGCTGTATAAGCTGATCGATGTAATCAAGGTCATAGACTTGAGCTCCAATCCTATGGTTGCACGCGAGCTGGCATTGATCAAAGTCAGTGCGGAGCCGAGCGCACGTCCGGAAATTTTGGGCGTGGTCGAAACGTTCCGCGCAGCGGTAGTCGATATCGGCCCATCCTCGCTCATCGTACAGGTAGTCGGCGATTCCGAGAAAATCGACGCCATGGTCGAGCTGCTGAAGCCGTACGGCATCCGCGAGCTGTCCAGAACCGGCGTAACCGCGATGATTCGCGGGTCCGTGAAATAAGTAACCTTTCATTAACCAACTTTTATCGGTTGTAACCAAACGATCAATTACGATACCATACTTTGTGAGTGGGTGATAGAGCCGATGACCTGAGAGCTCTTGCTGCTTGCAGGCAGCGGATGCGCTTGAACCCCCTCGATGGTTGTCCGCCGTATCGCCCACTCACAGGGTTTTAAATTAAAGGAGGAGCTATTATCCATGGCAGTTACTACGTATTATGAAAAAGATGCTGATCTAAGCGTACTCAAAGGTAAGACAATCGCAATCATCGGTTATGGCAGCCAAGGCCATGCTCAAGCGCAAAACCTGCGCGACAGCGGTTTGAAAGTTATCGTTGGTCTTCGCCAAGGTAAATCTTTCGAGCAAGCGAAAAACGACGGCTTCGAAGTATTCTCCGTTGCTGAAGCTACAAAATTGGCGGATGTAGTTCAAATCCTGATGCCGGACGAAACGCAAGCAAGCGTATACCATAACGAAATCGAACCGAACCTGAAGCAAGGCGCAACCATCATGTTCTCCCACGGCTTCAACGTTCATTTCGGACAAATCAATCCGTCTTCCGATAAAGACGTATTGCTGGTAGCTCCTAAATCCCCTGGTCACATGGTTCGCCGCGTATACGTAGAAGGCTTCGGCGTTCCTGGCTTGATCGCTATTCACCAAAACGCTACAGGCAAAGCTCAAGAAATCGGCTTGGCTTACGCTAAAGGTATCGGCTGCACACGTGCGGGCGTTATCGAAACAACATTCCGTGAAGAAACAGAAACCGACTTGTTCGGTGAGCAAGCAGTTCTTTGCGGCGGTGCTTCCGCATTGGTTAAAGCAGGCTTCGAAACTTTGGTTGAAGCTGGCTATGCGCCTGAAATGGCTTACTTCGAGTGCTTGCACGAGTTGAAATTGATCGTTGACCTGATGTATGAAGGCGGATTGGCTACAATGAGACATTCCATCTCCAACACCGCTGAGTACGGCGACTATGTAACAGGTCCTCGCATCATCACGGAAGAAACGAAGAAAGCTATGAAAGAAGTGCTTTCCGATATTCAACAAGGTAAATTCGCTCGCGACTTTATCTTGGAAAACCAATCCGGCCGTGCTTTCTTGACAGCTACCCGCCGTCTGGAATCCGAGCATCCGTTGGAGCAAGTAGGTTCCCAGCTGCGTGAAATGATGCACTGGATCAAGAAATAATAATTGCCTTCTTGAGGTAATATACAGGGTATGAATGAGGTCGGCTTGAAGTTGCAGGGAATGCTGGGGTGGAGTATCACCCGATGCTCCCGTCTTCGAGCCGTCCTTTTTTAATTCCAAACACCCCCAGGCGCTGCTTCAGGCGGATGCATGCGGGGTGTATTATGTTACCCGGCAATTGTCTCATCTGGGGAGATGCCCTATTCTTTGAAAAGCCCACTCTTAATTAGTCGAAGCCACATACCATACAACATATCCTTTAAGAAGGGAGGATGAGATGTATGGGATACGGATTAGGCGGTGTAGGTGGCAGCTGCGGAGTAGGCGGTCTTTTCACAAGCTCTGCTATCATTCTGGTTCTGTTTATTTTGTTGGTAATCATCACTAGAGGTTTTCTTTATTAGTAAATAAAGCTGCCAGGTCGAGAATCTCCTTCAAGACCGGCGCGGCTCATAAAACAAACAGAGCAGCCCCAACGGGCTGCTCTTTTCAATATAGCAAGCGCAGTAATTACAGCACTTTGCGAATGGCGCGGTCCAGCCGTGCGATGCCTTCGATCATCTGCTCGCTGTCGGTATGCGTGAAGTTCAGGCGCATCGTGTTGAACTGCGGCTCGCTTGCATAGAAGCTCGAGCCCGGCACGAAGGCGACGCCTTCCTCTACGGCCAGCTTTAATAGCTGCTCCGTTTGCACATGCTCCGGCATCTCAACCCAGACGAACATGCCGCCCTTCGGCTCGATCCAGTGGACGCCAGGCCAGTTTTGCTGCTCCAGAAGGCCGACCATTTGCCGCATCCGGCTCTCATATTCGCTGCGAACGAGATCGATATGGGCGTAAATGTCAAAATGAAGGAACAGCTGGTGCAGCGCCTGCTGGTCCATAGAGCTGGAGTGCAGGTCGGCCGCCTGCTTGGCGCGGGTCATATGGCGGATGATCTCCGGATCGCCGATAGCCCAGCCGGTACGCAGGGCGGGAGCGACAATTTTGGAGAACGTGCTCGTATAGACGACACCGTTGCCGTTGGCGCCGCCATCCAGCGAAAAGATCGAAGGAAGAGCTTCGCCCTGGCCAAATCGCAATTCGCCGTAAGGATCGTCCTCAAGGATAAGCACGCCGCTGCGCTTACAGAGCTCCAGCAGGCCTTTGCGGCGTTCCAAGCTCCAGGCTTTGCCCGAAGGGTTGGAGAACGTCGGAATCACGTAGGCGAGCTTCGGATTGTACTCCTTGATCTTGCTTTCCAGATCGGACAAGCTCATCCCGTCCGCATCACAGTCGACCGATACGATTCGCGCGTCGCGCGACTGGAAGATTTGCAGCGCGGCCAGATAGGTCGGGCGCTCGACGAGGATGACATCGCCCGGATCGATATAGACGCGGGTCAGCAGATCGATAGCTTGCTGAGAGCCGGTAGTGAGCAGCATGTCGTCGATGCCGACGTGAATGTTTTTGCGCTCCAGATGCTTGGCTATGCTGTGGCGCAGCGGCGTGAAGCCTTCGGTTAAGCCGTACTGGAGCACTTGCTTGCCTTCGTCGAAGACGCGGGCGAAGGCGTCCTTTACCGCATCGATAGGGAAATACTGCTCGTTGGGCAATCCGCCTGCCAAGGAGATGATGGATTGACCTTGCGTCAGCTTTAAAATTTCGCGGACGGCCGATGATTTGAAGCTGTTGATGGTGTTGGAGAATCGATAGTTCATAAACAGGCTCCTTTGGATTAAACGATTGAATGTTGTGCGATGTATTATCGATTATTTTAATCCTTTAAAAGGGAGAAAACAACAAAGGATTGCTTATAGTAAATACCTATGACGATGATAGCTTTTATATCTTTGTCATGCGGGGCTAAATATGGTACAAAGAATATAATACTAGAATTGTAGGAGTGAACTTAATGGCAGACGTTAAAAAAATCGCAGTCATCGCAGGCGACGGAATCGGACCCGAGGTTGTTGCCGAAGCTGAGAAAGTATTGAAAAAAACCGAAGAGGTGTTCGGATACCGTTTTGAAACCGAGCACGGCTTGTTCGGGGGCATTGCCATCGACGAGAAAGGAACTCCGCTTCCGCAAGAAACATTGGACATGTGTAAAAACTCCGATGCCGTATTGCTGGGCGCTGTAGGCGGACCGAAATGGGATAACAACTCGAAGGAGCTTCGTCCGGAAACAGGACTTTTGGGCATCCGCAAAGCATTGGGCTTGTTCTCCAACATTCGTCCGGCGGTTATTTTCGACTGCTTGAAGGACGCATCCACTTTGAAGCCGGAAGTTCTGGAAGGCACGGATCTGATCGTAGTCCGCGAGCTGACAGGCGGCATTTACTTCGGTGAGAAATTCCGCCGTGAAGGAGCCAACGGACAAGAAGCGGTCGATACTTGCGTTTACAACGTGCAGGAAGTGGAGCGCATCGTTCGCCAAGCTTTTGAAATTGCCCGCACCCGCAGCAAGAAGCTGGCTTCCGTCGACAAAGCGAACGTATTGGAAACATCCCGCTTGTGGAGAGAGACTGTAAACCGCATTGCTCCGGATTATCCGGATGTTGAGCTGGAGCACGTACTGGTCGACAACTGCGCAATGCAGCTTCTGCGCCGCCCATCCAGCTTCGACGTTATTGTAACGGAGAACATGTTCGGCGACATCCTTAGCGACGAAGCCGCAATGCTTACAGGCTCCATCGGCATGCTGTCCTCCGCATCTCTTGGCGAAGGCGCATTCGGCTTGTACGAGCCGGTACACGGCTCCGCTCCTGACATTGCTGGTCAAGGCGTAGCCAACCCGATCGCTACGATTTTGTCCGTTGCTCTGATGTTCCGCCTGACGTTCGGCTATCATGATGCGGCTGAAGCTATCGAGCGCGCAGTGAAAGAAGTGCTTGACGCAGGACACCGCACAGGCGATATCGCGGTAGATAAGAGCAAAGCTATCGGTACTACGGCGATGGGCGATCTGATCGTTAACGCTATTAGAAAGTAACCATATAAACAGGTTTATGAGGGCTCTTCTATCCGATGGGATAGTTAAGAGCCCTCATTGTTCATATAATGCCGTTTTTTACATATTTAATAGTAAAGATCGTTGCATATCAGAGCTTGCACTACATTATAATAATTTTAAAGTAATAATTATTTTAAATTTGATTTGGCTGATCCGGATAATACCTTTTCTACATGTAAAATATGAGGGCAATAGGAGGATTAGGGAGATGGCGGAACGTTTGGTAGGGAAGCAAGCGCCGGATTTCACATTGGAAACCGCACTTGGCAATGGCCAAGACTTCGGAAAAGTATCTTTGTCCGACTACAAAGGCAAATGGCTGGTACTGTTCTTCTATCCGCTGGATTTCACTTTTGTTTGCCCTACCGAAATTATCGCTTTAAGCGAAGCGTACTCCGATTTCCAGAAGCTGAATACCGAAGTGCTCGGCGTGTCTACCGACAGCGTCCATTCTCACCGTGCATGGATCAATACTCCTGTTGAGAGCAACGGCTTGGGTAAGCTGAACTTCCCGCTGGGCGCTGACCTGACCAAGAAAGCGGCACGCGATTATGGCGTATTGATCGAAGAAGAAGGGATCGCGCTTCGCGGCTTGTTCATCATCAGCCCGACAGGCGAATTGAAATACCAAGTGGTCAACCATAACGATGTAGGCCGCAGCGTAGATGAAACGTTCCGCGTACTGGAAGCTTTGCAATCCGGCGGCCTATGCCCGATGAACTGGAGAAAAGGCGATCAGCACGTGACTGCGAAATAAGCTCCCGTTCCCGTAAACGGATTTCAAAAAATCCCTTTAGTCTGCTATACTGCAGCTAGAGGGATTTTATTTGTGAGCAGGAGGAAGATCAGTGGAAGTTGTGAAGCACCTGAAATACAGCGAAAACCATGAGTGGGTCCGTGTAGAGGGCAATAAAGCGGTTATCGGCATGACCGACTTCGCACAGGAGGAGCTCGGCATGATCGTATTCGCGGAGCTGCCGGAAGTAGGAGACGAGCTGAAGGCGGGAGAGCCGTTCGGAAGCATGGAGTCGGTCAAAACCGTATCCGAAATGTACGCCCCGATTTCCGGCAAAGTGATCGATGTGAACCGGAAGCTGCAGGACAATCCGGGGGTCATTAATATGTCCCCATATGATAACGGCTGGATGATCGTGCTTGAGATTACCGATGCGGCGCAGCTGGACAAGCTGTGGGATGCGGACAAATATGAAGCAACGTACGGTCATGAATAAGCGGCCGTGAACACCTTTATAAGAGCAGCAATGAAAAGGACGGTACGCGAGTGCCGTTTTTTATTTTTTATGTTTACAACGTAACAGTGTTATGTTACGATGTTTTCAGACGCAAACGAAGCAGCTCATCGAGATAAATCTATGAAAAGCCTGCCGAATGCGGCACAGGATGTGGAGCTGGATGCGGTACATGGCTTGCTTAAGCAGGCAGGAGAAGCCCGATGCACAAGCTCCCGGAGTGCGCGGTGTCGCACTTTAGGACGATGGGCGGTCACGCGGCCCTTTTTGAACGAAACATTGTTATGTCAAAACGAACACTTACGAATCATTTATAGTATCTAACCGGCAATGGAAGGCGAAAATGGTCAATATGGAGGGACGAACATGGATAACGGAAATCATAGGGATCTGATCATAGCAGGAAGCGGTTCTTCGGGAGGAGGCAGCTTTCGCCACATCCGCATCGACGGCTTCGGGAAAATATTAAGCGATGTCGAATGTGAGGAATTTCAATCGAACGGCCGAAGCGAGGTGCGCGGGCATACCCGCGGGGAGAAGGTCGAAGTGAACGGTTCTTCCAAGCTGTACGGGAATCTAGATGCCGGAGTGCTCGAGGTCAAAGGCGATGCCAAAGTAGAAGGACATGTCACTTACCGTGAATTTAACGGCAAAGGGTCCATGGTGGTGAAAGGCAATATGACCGGAGATTCGTTCGAGCTGGAGGGGGGGCTCCAAGTGGATGGAGACTGCGCCGCGGAAACGTTCGTAGCCAACGGCGGATTCCAGGTCGGAGGACTATTGAACGCCGGCGTCATCGACATTACGATGTTTTGGGCGTGCAAGGCGCAGGAAATCGGCGGTGAGAAGATTATAGTGAGAAAAAGCGGCCTAGCGTCGCTGTGGAATCCGTTCCTCCCCAAGTTTGCCTCAAAGCACTTGAATGCGGAGACGATTGAAGGCGATGAAATTTATTTGGAGCATACGACGGCTCATACCGTTCGCGGCAATCGCGTAACCCTTGGCCCCGGATGCGAGGTGAGCCTGGTCGAATACAAGCAGCATTTCGAGGCTGACAAATCGGCCAAGGTTAAAGAATCCAGACAAATGTGAGCGACGGCATAACGATAAGCCCGGGACGAGTGGAACTTCGTCACCGGGCTTTTTCAACGTTTTTATTACAGGCCCTACTTGCTAGCCCGTCAGTTTCTTAAACTTCTCCATATATTTCACGACAGCCAATACGAAGGTAGCGTGCGACCACGTTAACGGGGCTACGGAAACCGGACTTCCGTCGAACGGATCCAGCTGCTCCGGCAGGATGCCGCTCTCCATGGCGTGCTTCACTACCCATTCGAGCGTCCGGCGCGGAGATGCCAAATCGGCTACGGTCTTCGCACACTCGATCTCCCATTCGGCGATCCATAACGTACAGATGATCCATGGGTTGCCGGGGATATTCTCGATATCCGAGGAGCGCTGGAAATAATAGTCATGGTAATAGCGCGCCACGCCGCCAACATCCGTTTTAATGGTTAGACGGGCGCGATTGGCTTCCATCGTACGCACTACATGCTCGTCGTCTGCAGGCAGTACGCCGAACTCGAAGATGCCGTACACGCTGCTCTCGTACGTCCGGTCTTTGACCCATTCGCCGTTCTCCAGGTAGAGTCCGCGGACAAACCGTTGTTCCTCATCATCCCATAAATGCTTCATGATGCCGGACTTAATTCTTTCGGCCGTATGACGGTAGCGGCTGCTGCGCTCCTCGTCGCCGAACAGGTTGCAGAAGTTGGCAGCCGCAACAAGACCGCCGTATACCGCAGAGGCCGTG
Organism: Paenibacillus sp. H1-7; assembly: GCF_022354825.1. Classification (GTDB taxonomy): domain Bacteria; phylum Bacillota; class Bacilli; order Paenibacillales; family NBRC-103111; genus Paenibacillus_S. The sequence continues at coordinate 7,622,728 of NZ_CP031168.1, read as the reverse complement.
AACGTATAGATGCCGTATCGTTCTTCCCATAAGTCATAGCTTGGCTTCGGCAAATTCAAATCTTGATCTATGTAGCTGGACATGAAGCGGGCCGCTCTGCGGATTAACGTCCTGTACAGCGACTGAGGCAGCTCGATGACGCCATGCTTCAGGAAATCCTGCCATAAGGCGAACAGCACCAGGGCCGTTTCGTCCTCCTGGATCGGCAGCTGCGTTTTGCCGGCAAGGATGTAGGGATGCCAGCTGGAGCCCACAGTACCGTCCGGGTTGTACTTATGATGCAGGTAGCCTTCGGGTGACAGCACATTCGCACAGAAATGGAAGAACGGCGTAATCATGCCCTGGTAGCCGGCCATCGACATGGCGTAGGCGATCAAGGCGCCGTCCCGCGGCCACATATAGCTGTAATGGTCACGGTTGCTCTGCATGATGTCGGAGTCGTTCGCGGCGATAATCGCGCCGTTGACGTCGGTCTGCGTCCTGACAATCAGCAGGCTTTGCTTATATAGTCGGATGACTTCGGGGCTCAAGTCCCCGTAATCCCGCTCAGACTTGTTAACCCAGCGCTGCCAGTATACTTTGATCCGCTCGAGCAGCTTGCCCGGGTGGCTTTCTTTTACATAGGCGTCGAGCTTCTTGACTTCCTCGAGATTTTTGCCTGCGGACATCCAATAATACATCGTCTCGTCGGCATTGGGCGGCACATGCAGCCGGAAGCTGATCGTGCTGTCGACGGAGCCTTGCGCTATCGCATTGCCCATCAAATGCCCGTCCTCGGCGTCCCGCCATGTCCCTTCAGCATTATAGAACCGTTTGACGCCGGTCGTATATTGATAAATGCCCTCCGGCCCCGTGCTGCCGCTAAACATGAAGTACCGGTCTTTTTTATAATGAAACACCGTATTGTTCAAAGGATAATAAGCGGCGGTATCGCCGACTTCGGTCTCATTAATCACCAGATCCTGATTGAAAAAGATGCGGACTTCCCGTACGGTATCCCAGTGGTTATGGATTTGCACCCGTTTGATATAAATGTCCTCGCGCTGATGAACACCATCGTTAATCAATAACGAGATACCCAAGTAAGAATGAACGGCGGTTACTTCCGTAATCAAGGAATCCTCAGCATATGACAGGTGAAAATTCCATTCCTGGTCGTTCAACCACGAAAAAGTGCCATCCACCCATAATCCCACTCTGCACTGATAGCCGCCGACGTGGTTTAATTGCCCTACATAGGGATAATATAAATCTCTCATGTAAGTATGACGGTCTAAGTTGATCAGAAATTTCCCGTTTCCGATGACTAAATGTCTTGGCAATTCACCCACATCCTTTCTATATCTGGAGTGTACTTCTTCAATTAGAGTACCTTTTTCTGCCAAGGCGGTCAATCCCGTTCCACCTCATGAAAACGGATACCCCGTGCTAAAAATGAAAATATTTTCAACAATAATGGCTTCTCTATCACTCTACTATTTCCGAAATTGCGAGAACTATACTTGGATTTAAGAAAATAGGCAAAAATAAATCTCCACCCGAAAGCGGAGATGCGGGGAGCCCCGAGAGCAGGAACGGATGTCATTCGGCCCGGGAGGGGGATAAGGATGAGTCCGAATTAACGTCAAAGCGGACGGTTAGTCATCAAGTATGCTGCGCGGCCGTCTGCGGGACTTGGGTCAGCCGAACGATGAGATCGTAAGGATTATCCGATTGCAGCAGCCGTTGCACTTGATCGTGGCCGATCCCATTGCACACTTGCGTCTTTCCCGTATGATATTGGATGTGCATTTGCGATGACTGGTCATCATATTGCACGAAAGAAATTTGTTTGGATCCGATTGGAATGCTGTACTTCAATACGCTCTCTCCCTTCGGAAATAAGAATGGAAATCAGTCAGCTCGCCATAAAAAGGCGGCAGCGGAAAGGTCGAATTAATTCAGCTTATGCCTATGAAACGCCGTTTAGAATAGGCTAACGATAATCATTAGCACCTGCTTGTCCGGCAGGCGAGCTGAATTACTAGACATGCTTGAAGGGACTCGTCCAGAATCCGTTCAATCTGTATAAATCGGGTCGAAGGGGCGAAGCTCCTGCTCCAAAGAATGATTACCCAACCGGATGCCTTGTTGAAACAGGCTTTTGGCGAATGAGGATCATAAATGTTCAGTTATGAAAAGGCAAAAGGGTTTCATACAATGGATTATTGGGTAGTATGCCCTGATACCGGCAAATGGCAAATTGGTAATAATCCGCAATCGCTTGTTCATAAAAGCTACCTGCTGGTATAATAGACGGTAAAGTCGTTTAGGCATGGCGGCCATTCGATTTCATTTATTGTAGTGATACGACTATTCATAGGGAAGTTTTGATTCTTACGAAGCAAGTTTTCCCTTCAGGAAAACTCTTAGGAGGCATAAACATGAGCTTTTGCTGTGGCGCCAGTATGATAGGAACCAAAGGAACGCTTAAACATATAAGAACGCAAATTCATAACGTACCTCTGTTGTTTTGCCCGGTTTGCCACCGTGTCGAAGTACACCATTTGGTAGAGAGCGAATACGATATACTTGCCGAATACGCACATGGCGACGGAGCGCCGGAAGTGGATTTTCAAGATTACGTAGAAAACCGCAGCCAAGCGGAATTATATGAGAACTGCGTGAATAACGAGAACGAAGACCCGCTAGAGGTTGTGCGCAGTCAAATCGATATGTCGTTGGACCTCCTGATGGTGGCCAAGGCATGGGGCGATGTCGAGTGGGAGGAGCAGCTGAAGCGTCGGCTGAATATCCTTAGCCAGCGCAAAAACAAGCTCAAGAACAAAAAGTCTATGCGCGGCTTAACTTAATCGAACATGACAACGTCTCTATTCTTTAGAGACGTTTTTTTATTGTCCGAGGGTCTATAAAATAGACTTTTTTCGACAAAGAAGGCTTCCCTCTAATTACCTGTGATATAATGTGTGGGGAGGCAACAGCCGACCCCCGTAAATACTGATGATAATAGCGAAAAAATATAGTGTGAGGTGGAACGATTGCTGCTCGTTTTATTTAAGAGATTTCTCGGAAAACGCCAGTCTCACCACCCTGAAACATCGGATTCGCAATCGCCTGAGCAACTTGTGATTCGTATTCAAGAGGGTGACTTGCGCCTGCGCAATCAGTTCATTACGGACTATCAGCCGTATGTCGCAAAGGTGACAAGCCGTTTTTGCAAAAGATATGTTGACCCGGCAAGAGATGATGAATTCAGCATTGCTCTGGGTGCATTCAACGAAGCCGTTAACCAGTTCTCTCCCCAGGCGGGTCGGTCTTTTCTCGGTTTTGCCGAGCAGGTCATCCGGCGCCGTTTAATTGACTATGTCCGTAAGGAGCAGCGCTTCTCGCAGCAAATCCCTTACAGCATGTTTGAGGTGGAGGACGAGGAGGATAACGTCGTGAACCCGGTGGAAATTCACCAGGCGATCGAGCAGTACGAAAAGCAAAAAGGAATGGAGGAGCGCCGCAGCGAAATATTGGATTTAAACCGATGCCTGGCTGATTTTGGCATTCAATTTGCGGATTTGGTAGATGCGTCCCCAAAGCATGACGACTCCAGGCAAGCGCTATTCGGTATTGGCAAGCAGCTTTCGGAAGATCCGGATTTAATGAGAACGATGCTGTCGAAGCGAATGCTGCCTATCAAGGAACTTTTGGACATGGTGGAGGTGTCCCGGAAGACATTGGAACGTAACCGCAAATTCATCATTGCTGTGGCATTAATTTATAACGGGCCTTATCCATATCTCCGTGATTACTTACATATTAAAGATGATGCAGTCGAAGGGGGGATAGTCAATGAATAAAGGCATCGTCATGGAGATGACGGATAGAAGCATTATTGTAATGCGCCAGGATGGCAAGTTTGACAAGATTTCCCGGAAAAATCGCTCTTGCGAAATCGGTGAGGAAATCATTTACGCCCAGAGCGGTGTAAACTGGCGCAGTCCGTCCGTAGCCGGCCGATCCGCATTTGTCGCGGCGGTCGTGTTCTGCCTAGTCTTGTTTGCCAGCTTCGCCGGCAGACTGGGCAGCTCCGAAGTCGTTGCCTATGTATCGCTGGACATCAATCCTTCCGTTGAGATGGGAATCGATGAAAAGGAGCAAGTGCTTGAGCTTCGAGGACTAAATGATGATGGATCGGCATTAATACAAGAGGTAAACTACAAGGGGAAAACATTGGAGAATGTGACAGCGTCGCTACTGGATAAGGCGGAACAGAAGTCGCTGGCCAAAGGTGAAGCGAGCATTGTCATTGCAAGCTCCGTAGTAACAGAGAAGAGCAGCGTGAACGATGCGCAAATCGCCGAGAAGCTGCGGCAGCAAGTAACCGACCATATTAAGCTGACACATCCCGAACAAGTAAGCTCGTATCAGGTCGAAGCTTTCGCTGCGCCTCAGGAGGTGCGTGAGGAAGCGAGCAAAAGCGGCGTATCCATGGGGAAATACACGGTCTATCTGAATGCGAAGAGCAACGGGATCGATGTGAAAATCGACGACCTGAAAAAGGAGTCGATCCACCAGATCGTCAAAAACAATCCGGAAAACAAGACCGCGGTCGTACAGCCCGACAAGACGCCTACAAAGTCGGATATCCGGAAATGGATCGAGGAAGAGCGGTCCGGCGAATTGGATAAGAAGCTCCAGGAGAAGAAAAAGGAGCAGGATACCAAATCGGCCAGCAGCAGCAAGAACGATGCGAAAAAGCCGGGAACGAACGGCTCGTCAACCACGTCAAGCGTCAGCAACAATGGCAATAACAACAATAACAGCAATAACAGCAATAACAACAGAAATAACACCGGTACGAACAGCAGAGATAACGATAAGAACAATAGAAACGATAAAGACGATGATGACAAGGACAGCGACCGCAAGGACGACAAGAAGCCGTCATCTTCCAGCAGTACGAACAGGCCCGGCACATCCGTTCCGGTTGTAAGGCCTGGAGCAAGTACGCCTCCTTCGAAGCCGGGAACCCCAACTCCCGGCACTTCCCGTCCGGGCAGCGACAACAAGAACGATCGCGGTGACGACCGGAATAAAGAGGACGACAAGCGGGACGACAGCAAGAATAACGACACCAAAAAAAATGACGTCCCACCGAAGGTCACTCCAACCCCGCCTCCGAAAAAGGATGACGCCAAAAAGGAGGATGACCGCAAGCGAGCCGAAGAGGAGCGCTTGCGGGAAGAAGCCAAGCGAGTAGAAGAACAGAAGAATCTGGCCGAGAAGAAGAAAGAGGAAGAGCGCAAGAAGGAACAAGAGAAGAAAGCCGAGGACAACAAGAAAGAGGACTCGAAGGACGATAACGGCAAGAAATCGTCCGATAACCAAAGAGACAGTAACGATAGAAACGATAACGACAACAATGACAGACGTCGTTAATACGAGAACACGGTTGCCATACGGCTTCCGTGTTTTTCTCATAGCTTCGAGCGGATTTCCCGTAATATATTTATTGGAAAATGAATCCATTATTTACAAAGAGGCGTAACCGTGCGTTTTTCTTGTGAATTTTTAAAACGCTGTCATGACGGGGCCGCGGGGTTATGATAAAATAGGTACTTGAAATAAGTTCTTTCCAGCTTCGATCAGAGGCTTTTTGATAATTATAAACTTTCATGGGACGAGGGGAGAAATAACAATGAGGTACAGCCAATTTGGGCAAACCGGCCATCGGGTGTCCGCCTTAGGATTTGGAGCAATGAATTTGCCAGGAGTGCCGCTGCAGCAGGCGGGAGATGCCTTGAATTACGCGCTGGACCACGGGATTAACTACATTGATACCGCCGCCGGCTACCGCAACAGCGAGGAAATTATCGGCGAGACGATATCTCATCGGCGTTCGGAGTTTTTTCTGGCTACGAAGACGGGGAAGCGGGACTATGCTTCGGCTAAGGAAGAGATAGAACGCAGTCTGGCCAGGATGAAAACCGATGTCATCGACCTGCTGCAAATACACTATGTCAACTATGTAAGCGAATATAAGCTGGCAATGGAAGAGAACGGATCGTACCGCGCGGCGCTGGAAATGAAAGAAGCGGGCAAGGTGCGATTTATAGGGATTACGGGACATCGTCCGGAGCTGCTGGCTAAATGGGTCAGCAAGGGCGATTTCGATCAAGTCTTGTTCCACTTGAACCTGGCGCAGCCGTTCGCTCTGGACGAGCTGATTCCGATGGCTACGAAAATGGGGATGGGTAAGGTAGCTATGAAGCCTTTGTCCGGAGGATTCATCCAGCCGGTTGAGAAGGCGATCCGCTATCCATACAGCCAGGATGTAAATGTCATCATTTCGGGCATGGTGAGCGTCGACGAGGTGAAGCAGAACCTTGCAGCCATGGAGCTTGAGGTAGAGGCGGAGGAACGCAAGGAGCTGGAAGCGATGGCTCTGGAGCTCGGAGCCCACAACTGCCGCAGATGCAATTACTGCTCCTGTCCGATCGGAGTTACGATCCCGGACATCATGATATCGAGCCAAGTACGCAAAAGCTTGGGACTGCTGCCGAAAGGCGACGGCTTCTATCAGCGGATGAAAGAGCCTATTATGTCGTGTGCCGACTATGAGCCCTGTAGAGAGAAGCCGCTTTGTGAGGAGAAATGCCCGTATCACTTGCCTATGCAGAAAGTGGTACAAGAAGCGGCGTCCTATTTTGCATAAGCTTGATGACGGATATCTCGGACATTCTCTCTAGCTAAATTACTGTATTGCTGCAATACAGTAACGCGGGATATCATCATGGTGCCGTCTTACATGGGAGTCGTATAAAATAAAATGCTGCCTCGCGCATGAAGCGCGGGCAGCAGGAAAGGCAAAGGATGATGCCGAAATTATGCGGAGATGCTCTTACTCTTGTTTTGGGAAGCGGTTGCCGACGATGACATCATCGTAAGCGCTGTTTCCTCAAGGTCTTTCATTGGAATGACAAGACGGTTCACTTCGTCCGTTGTGAAGGACATATTAGCGGTTCTCGACGCCAGCTGTGTCAGATTAATACCGATCCAGCCGGTCTTGCGGTGATGCGCCGACAAGTCAAACGCGAGGACGGGGATCGTCGCTGCATTCTGCTGCGCGGCTCCTCCATGCTGCGGTTCGGAAGCAATGTCTTTCAGATGGAAGTACGCCATGCCTGTTTTCCAGCGCAGAAAGCCGGGTTGAAACGCAATGACCAGAATCGCTTCTTCTCCGTCGCCTTGTTTATATATCGAGACGTTACGGTTGCGGCCGCGAATATATTGATATCTTTTGGCATCGGGCAAAAATAAAACAATCAGTATGGGCACTGCACTAGCCGCGTAAATCAGCATTTCTTCCTGCAGCAGGGCCGATAGTCCCAGTAATACGGCAAAAAGGATGATGGAAGTTACAAACATCCATATGTTTTTTTTCGACAAGTTAGCCATCCCCCAGATGGAAAGAAAAATGATGAAGCGAACACATTTTGCAATATTCCTATTCTACCATAAGGGCGATGTCAAATTAAAGCGCTTTGCTAGTCGCCGGTATGTCAAATTTTTGTAGAGACATCGGCCGGAACCGAATATTTACTACAGCCGAGGAGGTTCATCCGCTTGAAGAGACGTATAGGCATCATCGGGCTCGGCGATATAGCGCAAAAAGTATACTTGCCGCTGCTGTCCGCCGACAGCCGTGTGGATATAGTAGGGCTTTGCAGCCGGAGGCTGTCTACCGTGGAGGCGGTGGCGGACCAGTACCGGATCAAAGGAAGATACGATACATTGACAGCATTACTGGCGGAAGAGCCCGACGCGGTGTTCGTTCATAGCCCTACGGAAACTCACTATGAGATTGTCATGGACTGCTTGCGTCATGGTGTTCCCGTTTATGTGGACAAGCCGTTATCGTACGACTACAGGGAGTCCGAGGCTATGGCGCAGCTCGCGCTGGAGCGGGGACTGCTGCTTGCGGTAGGCTTCAACCGCCGTTTTGCGCCGCTGTATCAGCAGGCCAAACGATGGGTCGAGGAGGCAGGGGGCTTCGACCTGTGCACGGTCGTCAAGCACCGGACCAAGCTGCAGCTGCATAGCGCCAAGCATACGCTGTACGACGACCTGATCCATATGCTCGATCTGCTGCTGTGGCTGGGCGGCACTTCGTATAAGGATTTGCATTACGTTGAGCAGGCCGACGAGGAAGGCAGGCTGATTTTGGGCTCCGGGAGCCTCGTGTTTGACGGAGCTGGAGCGGGAGCCGAAGGCGGGGCAGTGGAGATTGCTCGAACGGGGCAATTCAGCATGTCGCGGCGTGCAGGAGCGGACTTGGAGAAGCTCGAGCTGCATGGAGCCGGGCGTTCGGCCGAGGTGGTCAATATGGAATCGGCCGTATGGATGGAGAAAGAGGCTCAGCCGAGGGCAGGCGGATTCGGCAGCTGGGATACGATTCTTCATCGGCGCGGCTTTGCCGGCGTGATCGCTCATTTTCTCGATAGCTTGAGCGAGCCTTTGTCTTGCACGATAAAAGCGGATCTGACGCTTCCTTCTCATAAGCTGGTAGAAAGGTTAAACTTACATACGCAATGACCGCATTTCGAATACCGATTACTGGTAACTGTTGGATAAGCTAAGGAGGCGTCATGCTTTATGTATTCATTGCATCCGGATCACCCTTCTTTTTATGCAAATGCGTTCTTGCATGCACCTATCGGTATCGCTATTGCATCCGTCCATGGTGAATGGGCCAAGGTGAACCGGGCACTGTGCAACATGCTCGGATATGATGAGGATGAGCTTAGTTCGTTGGATTATCGAACGATAGCCCGCCGGGAGGACCTGTTAATTGCCGATCAGCTTGTTCAGGACATGCTGGAGGGAGGGAGCACTTCCTGCTCCCTGGAAGTTCGCTATTGGCACAAATCCGGGCGAACGGTATGGATTTCGCAGCATATGTCGTTAATCCGTGATGAGATAGGCAATCCTCAATGCTTCTATATTCACTTTACGGATATGACCCGGCAGCGGCAGTCGAATCAGCTGTATTCCGTTATAACCGAGCACTCTCTGGACATCATTTCTTTTAATTCGCCGGAGGGAGTTTGTCTGTACATCTCACCTGCCGTTCGCTATTTGCTCGGTTACTATCCGGAGGAGCTAGTCGGGAAGCAGCACCTGGATTATGTTCATCCCGAGGATAAGGCCTACCTGATGGGGCGAACGTACAGCGATACGGATAAGATCACTTACCGCTATCGCCATGCCGACGGACATTATGTCTGGTTCGAGACCACGATGAAATTTATCCGCGATGCACAAGGCAAGGTAGAAACGACTCTGGCCATAGGACGCGACATCTCCGAGCGCATTAAGACCGAGCAGGCGTTGGAAAATAGCAGAAGGAATTTGGCCGAGGCACAAAAAATCGCATCCATCGGCAGCTGGGAATGGGATTTGCTCACCAACGATGTGGTTTGGTCGGAAGAGCTGATGCGTATTTGCGACATCGAGCCCGAAGTATTCTGCGGCAAATTCGAAAAGTTGGTTACCTATATCCATCCTGATGACCTGGACATGGTGCTTTATAATATAAAACGGGCGCGGGAAGGGCAGCCGTATAACCTTGAATGCCGTATCCTGACATCCAAATCGACCGAGAAATACGTACATATTCAAGGAATCGTAATATACGATTTACATAATAAGCCTTACAAAATGCACGGAACCGTGCAAGACATTACCGAACGCCAAAAAATGCAGCAGCTGCTGGAAGAAACGATCGACAGGTATACTTCCTTGAAAAAGTATAACCCGGACGGCATCATCTCCTTGGACAGACAAGGCTACATCGTATCCGCCAATCCGGCGGCACAGACCATATCGGGATACAGCGCACAGGAGCTGGTTCAGTTTCATTTTACCGAATTGCTGCACCCGGACGATTTGATCCGCGCCTTGGCGTGGTACGAGCAATTTTTGCAGGGGGAAATGACCGAACGCGAAGACCTGAGCATTAAGCACAAGAACGGCCGATTTATTAATCTGTTAATTACTCCTGCTCCAATCATTATCAGGCAGCAAATCGTCGGTTGTTACATCGTAGTAAAGGATATTACCGATCAAAAGAAGACGGACGAGCTGCTGCGGCAGTCGGAGAAGCTGTCAGTCGTTGGGCAGTTGGCCGCAGGTGTAGCTCATGAAATCCGCAATCCTCTGACGGCTCTGAAGGGCTTCGTGAAGCTGATGATGTATTCGGAGCATTCATTTCCAAGGTATTTGGCGATTATGAAGGAAGAGCTCGAGCGGATCGAGCTGATCGTCAGCGAGCTGTTGATGCTGTCGAAGCCTCAGACCACCAATTTGCGCTGCATGAATTTGAAAGAAGTGCTGGAGGAGGTCCAGGCTCTAATAGGGACGCAGGCCATCATGAAAAACATCGACATTCAGCTGGATGCGGAGGGCGACTTGTTCCCGGTATACTGCGACCCGAATCAAATCAAGCAGGTGTTCATCAATTTTATTAAAAACGGCATCGAAGCGATGAATCAGGAAGGCGTTATCCGGATCCATCTATCCGATGATTCCGAGTGCTTTACCCGAGTGCAAATCATAGATGAAGGCTGCGGTATACCTGAAGACAAGCTCCCGAGATTGGGTGAGCCGTTTTTTACGACCAAGGAGGGCGGAACGGGCCTTGGCTTGATGATCAGCCAAAAAATCATCGAGCATCACGGCGGGACGATGTCGATCTACAGCCAATTAAACGTTGGTACGACGGTGGAGGTCTGCTTCCCTACGTCCGATATTCAGCTGGAAGAACGGCGAGCGGTTCGGGCATAATAAGGGAATAAACGAATCTATTACAGCCAGTCGAAGGAGGCAGGTTGCTTATGAGTATGATGAAGGACATTGAGCATCGAGTACCGCCGGGGCAAACCTTGACTCAGGGGTTTCCGGTTCTGCATTACGGCAGCGTGCCGTATTACAGCGATTTGAGCAAGTGGGATTTTCGCCTGTTCGGGCTTGTGGAGGAAGAGGTTACTCTTAGCTACGACCAATTCATGGAGCTGCCGCGGAAGCAGTTCACGAACGACATTCATTGCGTGACGACCTGGTCCAAGCTCGATAACGAGTGGGAGGGCATCGCAGTCAGCGAGGTCCTGAAACGGGTTAAGCTGAAGCCGGAAGCCCAATACGTCATGCTTCACGCCGAGCACGGCTGGACGACAAATCTGCCGCTGGATGACTTTATGCGGGATACTTCATTCTTCGGTCTGAAGCATAACGGGCAGCCGCTGACCCCTGATCATGGCTATCCGGTACGAGCGGTCGTGCCGCATTTATATTTCTGGAAGAGCGCGAAATGGGTTCGCGGCATTGAGTTTATGGAGAAGGATAAGCCGGGCTTTTGGGAGCGGAACGGCTATCACATGTATGGAGATCCGTTCAAAGAGCAGAGGTACGATTTTGACTAGGTTACTAAGGAAAGCTCAGATGAATAAATCTGGGCTTTTTTTTATACTTGAAAAATAGAACGTTTGTTCGTATATTAGTAGTATCGAATTTCAATGAGGAGGAAGTCATGAAACCAGCCAAATGGACTTCAGAAGCAAACGTAATCAGGGAATCTTCCGGTATGATGCTTCCAGAGTATCGTGAAGAGAATGTATTTTATTATGATCAGGATGAAAAATGGAGAAAGCCAGTGCTGACCGAAGAAGAGCAGCAGGAAATGTTTAGGCGACTGAGGGATTCCAAGGCAAAGGCAGTTGAAGTCTGTGTAAGGGTTTATGGTGAGCATGAAACTAGAAATATAACGGGAATCGTCACGGGACTGGATAATTACCCCGGACTGCTGGATCAATACCTCGTTAAGATAGAAGCAAAGGGAGATTGGCAGCTATTCAACTTTTCAGATGTTATTGAGGTCCTTAAATCATGATTTCCCCTATGAAATAGAGCTTCGATATATCTCGAAGTCCATTTTTTTTATTTGCGGTAAATGCTGGGATAGCATCTTCTTTATTGACAGGCAGGCAAGTTAATAATAAATTGATGTTTAATAAAGTTCGGCGAAATGAAACCGTATTCAGGACGTCATTGCAACATGAACGATACAGCTAAAGGAGTGAACCTGAGTGAAGTCCGGTATCCACAAGCTGCGCGGCGCTTTACTTGGCGCAAGCCTGCAGAAGAGATTGCTGCTGTTATTTTTACCCTTGGCCGTAGTGCCGCTAGCGGTGTTGGGTGCCTTTTCGTATTACAAATCGTCACAGGTCGTCCGGGATCAGGTATGCAGGACCATACTGGAAAACTTGTCTCAAGTCAATTACAGCATGAGCTATTTTGTCAAAGATATCGAACAGCTGTCGATGTATGTGTACAGCAATCGCGAAATCCAAGAGGTGCTGGCTAAGGACCCTAACCGTCCGCTTGCGGAAAAGCATCAGGATCAAAAGCGGATAGGCGACATTTTGGAAACGTTTTTAGGATTCAAAGGCTGGGAAATCGCGATCTATTTGCTCGGCGAGAACGGAGACCGGTATTTCTCAGGGGATTTGCTTCCAGGTCAATACGACGATTACAACCCCAATTGGGGCTTGTTTCGCAAAATGAGATTCGCCGACGGCAATGTCGTCTGGGATACCCACTACAGTATGAAAAAAACCGACGATTTCGGCATCGTGCTGAGCAGCGGCCGAATGCTGAAGAACATCAACACCAATCAGCAGCTGGGGTATATCGTTATCGACATTATGGAAAGCGGTTTAGCGGACAAATATAACAAAGCGCGATTGGCTGAAGGCGGACAAGTATTCCTTCTTGACCGCAACGGCTATATTATTTCCAGCACTCCCTCCAAGCATAAAGTCGGGACGAAGCTGGCGGAGCCTTATGTGAATGCAGTGCTTTCGGGAAGTAAAGGGTTCTTCAAGCAAGGGTCGGAAGGCGGCGGAGCGCCGTCCATGGTTATATACGATACATCCGAGAGCACCGGCTTCAAGCTAATTAGCGTGGTTCCTACTGCGGTGTTGACCAAAGAAAGCACGAGCATCCGCGACTTGACCTTCTGGGTAATGGCCATCGGCGTTCTCGTTACATGCTGGCTTGCGTTTGTGTTGTCCGTCACGATAACAGGTCCGCTAAGAAAGCTGAAGTCGTTAATGTACTTAGTGGAGAGCGGCAATTTGAATGTTTCCTTTACCTCCAAATATAGAGATGAGGTAGGGCAGCTTGGCCGGAGCTTTAACGCTATGGTCCAACGGATCAAGCAGCTGATCGATGAGGTGTATCATAAGCAGCTGATGGTTCAGCAGGCGGAGATTAAAGCGATTCAGGCTCAATTTAACCCGCATTTTCTATACAATGCGCTGGATTCGATCAATTGGATGGCCCGGATTCATAAGCTCGACGACATCAGCCGGACGGCGATCTCGCTAGGAGAGCTTCTCCGGTTCAGCATCCGCAAAGGGAACCCTTTTATCACTATTCGCGAGGATATGCAGCAAATCCGCAATTATTTATTTATTCAAAAAATGCGCTACGGCGACAAGTTTGAAGCGATAATCGATATCGCGCCGGAAGTGGAACGGCTGTATACGCTGAAGCTGCTGCTGCAGCCCGTGGTAGAAAATGCGATTACCCACGGGCTTGAAATGAAGCCGGGCAAAGGCATACTTCATATCCAAGGATTGCTTGAAGGCGACCGGGTTATTTTTCACGTAAGGGATAATGGAGTCGGAATGCCCGAAGACATATTGGAGCGTATGAAGGCCGGGAGCTTCGCATCGTCAAACGAGCAAAAGACAGGGATCGGGCTGGAAAACTTAATTAAGAGAATACAGCTGTATTTTGGCGAGCAGGGCTGGTTCTCGATCGAGAGCGAAGCGCAATCAGGCACGATAATAACGATCAACATACCGGCAATGGAGACACCAGGAGGGGAAACCCATGTATAAAGTGATGATTGTGGAGGATGAATGGCTGGTACGGGAAGGGTTAAAGCAGACCATCCCATGGGAGCAGGTCGGCTGCGAGCTGGTAGGGGAAGCCGGCGACGGAATTACCGCATTGGAACGGATTGAGAGCTTGCAGCCCGATATTTTGCTGTCCGACATTCGCATGCCGGGGCTAAGCGGAATTGAATTGGCTCAGCGGATCACAGAGCGGCTGCCGAAGCTGAAGATCGTATTTTTGACCGGGTTTGACGATTTTGTTATCGCGCAGAAGGCGATTAAGCTCGGGGCTGCGGATTTTATACTGAAACCGACGAATCCGGACGAGCTCATGGAAGTGTTCGGCCGAATCAAGGCCAAGCTGGATGAGGAGCGGGCTAACCGCGAGCAATCGGAGCGTCTGGAGTTAAGCCTGGTGATAGGACAACCGTTTATTATGGAAAAGCTGCTGTACGATATGATGCTGGAGCATGCGGGCACTTTTGAATTCGAGCTGTTCGAGGAATATTGCCTTCAGGATAACAAGACGGTCGGAGCTTACCGTATTGTGCTGTTGAATGCGGCTATCCCCGAAGCGGAGCGGGCGAAGACGAGCCGTACGGAGCAATGGCTGACCGCTTCGGCCGCGGTGGAAAGGCTGACATCGTTCCCGATGGTGAGAATCGGAAAATCCGTCTATGCTCTTCTGGCCAACCGGTCGACAGAGCGGACGGATATGACTCCGGTTCTCAGCCTACTGACCGATTTGGCCCGGATGTGGGAAGGGCACGTTTCCGTTGGCGTCAGCACCCTGCACGATGGAGCGGCAACGATTGCTCAAGCTTATGAGGAAGCGCTGCAAGCGATTTACGGCACGCTCTGGAGCGGAGGGAGCCCGCTGGTATGGTACGATGAGCTGGATAGGGAATCACCTTCGTTGATTACGGCAGCTCCTTCTCCGATAGACATATCGTTAACTGAATTAATTAAACGCGGGACGCAGGAGTCGATTGAAGAACACATAGCCCGCTGGAAGTCCCATTGGCTGCTGCAGCTGAGCCAGGACATACAGGAGCGCTCACGATTTTTTGAATGGCTTGTCGCGTTGTATTCCAGTCTGCTTAAAGACGAGGAGCTGAAGCATATCGGCCTGGACCCGCAGCTGCTGTTGTCCCCCCTCGAGGAGTCCGAGTCTCCCGATCGGCAATTAACGAGGCTGCGCGGGATGCTGATCGAATGGCAGCGGCGGTACAAGGGACAAGGCCGGGACGGCGGAGGCTTCGAGCAGATCGAGGCTTTCATTCGCCAGCACTACAGCGAGGACATTACATTGCAGGAAATCGCCGATCGCCATCATATGAGCGAAAGCCATTTCAGCCGGCTGTTCAAGCAGCATGTAGGAAGCAGCTTCCTTGAATATTTGACGAACGTGCGCGTACAGAAAGCGAAGGAGCTGCTGGTGAATCCGAAGCTCAAAATCTATGAAGTCGCGGTCAGCGTAGGGTATCAGGATTCGCGGTACTTCAGCCAAATTTACCGCAAATATACCGGCGAGACGCCGACGGAGTTTCGCAAGCGTCTCGGTATTGAGTTTATCCCGCTGTGAAGCGGGATTTTTTATTTGAAGCAGAAAATTCAACAAACATGAAATTTTGTCGCATTGAAAGCGTTTCACCAAAAAGATATATTTTGAGTGTAATCGCTGCAGCTGCTGCATCGACAGGGAGTCCGAGGACGAAACTAAAATTATACGGGGGGTATAAGAACATGAAAAAAACGGTATTCGGTATTATGGCTGCCATGCTGGTGGCTGTCTCTATTACGGGCTGCGGGCAATCACCTGCAACCGATAAAAAAGCGGATGGAGCGGGAGCGCAGTCGGGCACGGCGAAAAAAGCAGGTACAGTTACGCTGTACTCGCCGAATGCAGCGGAAGTGAATAACCCGATCATCAAGGAATTCCAGGAGCGTACGGGCATTGAGGTCCAGCTGATTTCCGGCGGAACGGGAGATTTGCTGAAGCGCGTTCAAGCCGAGGCTGCCAATCCGCTTGGAGATATTTTCTGGGCCGGCGGCGCCGATTCGCTTGAGGCGTATAAACAATATTTTGAACCGTATAAAACGAAAGAGTTTGACAATCTGGAACCGCAATATGTGGACAAAAACAATGTATGGACACCGTTTGCGGCGCTGCCGATGGTCATCATGTACAATAAAGAGCTCGTGAAAGCGGGCGAGGAGCCCAAGAGCTGGAACGATCTGGTCGATCCGAAATGGAAGGGGAAAATTGCATTCGCCGATCCGGCCAAATCCGGGTCCTCCTATACTCAGCTCATCACTATGCTCACGGCCTTCGGCAAAAATGAACAGGGATGGGATTTCGTTAAAAGATTCGTTAAAAACCTGGACGGCAAAGTGCTATCCGGATCGGGACTTGTATATAAAGGCGTTGCCGATAAAGAATTCGCTCTTGGCGTAACCCTGGAGGAAGCGGCGCTTCGCTACGTAGAGGGCGGAGCTAAGGTCGGCATCATCTATCCTTCTGAAGGCACCTCTGCGGTTCCTGACGGAGCGGCTATCATCAAGGGAGCGAAAAATCCGGAGCAGGCCAAGCAATTCATCGATTTCCTAGTCAGCAAAGACGTGCAAACGCTGATTCAAAAGGAATTCAAGCGCCGCTCGGTGCGCAAGGATGCGGAAACGATTCAAGGCGTCGCGCAGACGAAGGACATCAAGCTGGTGCAATACGACTTTGATTTCGCCGCTGCTAAAAAAGACGAGAACATTAAACGTTTCGGCAAAATCGTAACCGGCCAAGAATAAAATACGAATCCCAAGGTGCCTTACTTCGAGGTTAAGGCACCTTTTTTTAAACGGCAAATCTAACAGGAGGTCAGTGCCATGCAAAAAGTTGTGTTCGATCATGTAACCAAATATTTCGGAACGAATAAGGCGGTTAATGATGCTCATTTCACTATAGAAGCCGGGGAGTTTTTCACGCTGCTCGGCCCAAGCGGATGCGGTAAAACGACGCTGCTGCGGACGATTGCCGGGTTTTACCGGCAGGAGGAAGGCGACATCTACTTCGGTGATAAAAAGATGAATGACGTGCCGACGCACGAGAGAAATATCGGGATGGTGTTTCAAAACTACGCCATTTTCCCGCACATGACGGTATTCGAAAATGTCGCCTACGGCCTCAAAGCCCGCAACGTATCGAAGAAAGAGATCGAAACCCGAGTGATGGAAGCGCTCGAAATGGTAGAGCTTTCCCATCTGCGCGACCGCGTACCGTCCAACATGAGCGGCGGTCAGCAGCAGCGGATCGCCCTGGCCCGCGCCATCGTCATTCGTCCGGGACTGCTGTTGATGGATGAGCCGTTATCCAATCTCGACGCCAAGCTGAGAGTGAAGATGAGATCGGACATTCGCCGGCTGCAAAAGGAGCTTCACATCACGACGATTTACGTTACGCATGATCAGGAGGAAGCATTGGCGGTTTCCGACCGGATTGCCGTCATGAGTGAGGGGAGAGTGCAGCAAATTGCCTCCCCTGGGGATATCTATGCGTATCCATCCAACCAATTCGTCGCCAATTTTATCGGGACGTCCAATTTTATTACAGGCGAATGCGACTCCTACAGCAGCCATTCCGGCGAAGCCGTGGTGAAGCTGTTCGGAACGGATTTCCGGCTGCCGCTCCAGAACGACTATGAGGGTAAGGTCCTGTTTGCGCTTAGACCCGAACGCGTGAAGCTGGAGGATGCCAACTCCGGGTCCCCGCTTATTCCCGGCACGATCGAGACCGTTACGTTTCTGGGAGAAAAGGTGAGCTACCTCATTCGACTGAACGACGGCACCTTGATCGATGTTCAGGAGCATGCGGTACAGCCGCATCGTCTAAGACGGGAGAAAGCATCGGTTCTGGTCAATCTTCAGCTGGATAGAACGACGATGTTCGATCATTCCGGCCGGGAGGTGCTCTACCGTGCAGCCTTCTAAACTAGCGGCAGAAACGGCTATGGGCGGCACAGCGGTCAGGAAGCAGCCTGGACGGTATGGAAGGCTGAATATCAAGCAGTGGGACTTCTGGTCGTGGGTCACTTGCTTCGTCTATTTATTTTTGCTGGCCTTCATCGTGTATCCTCTCTTTTCCTTGCTGATCAACAGCTTCTTTAACGATAAAGGCGTGTTCTCGCTGGAAAACTATGCGAACTTCCTGAAGCTGAAATATTACTATATCGCCCTTTGGAACAGCTTCAAGGTGTCGGCGCTGACGACCGTGTTCTCCATCTTGATCGGGGTACCGCTCGCTTACGTGATGACGCGCTACAACATCAGGTTCAAAGGCTTGATTCAGATTATGGTCATCATGTCCTTGCTGTCGCCGCCGTTCATCGGCGCGTATTCGTGGATTCTGATGCTCGGGAACAACGGGTTTCTAACGCGGTTTTTCCACGACATCGGCATACCGTTCTCGTCAGTCTACGGGTGGAAAGGGATTGTGTTCGTATTTACTCTGCAGTTTTACCCGCACATTTTCCTATATGTGTCCGGGGCGCTGCGCACGATCGATACGTCGTTGGAGGAAGCGGCGGAAAGTCTCGGGCGCTCCGCATTTCATCGGCTTATGACGATCACGCTGCCGCTCATCTTCCCGACCTTGTCTGCCGGAGCGCTGATGGTGTTCATGGCCGCTTTCGCCGACTTCGGGACCCCGATGCTGCTCGGTCAAGGCTTCAAGGTGCTGCCGATTCTAGCCTACGAGCAATTTATAAGCGAAATGGGCGGGAATCCGGCGATGGCGAGCACACTCAGCGTCATTCTGATCGCTTGCTCGACGAGCATTCTGTTCTTGCAGCGTTACTTCGTTTCGCGGAAAAATTACACCATGACGGGCATGCGAACGCCCAAGGTGGAATTGCTGAGGCCGCTGCCTAAAGCGCTGCTGACCGCAGGTGCTTTGCTCATAGCATGTATATCTCTGATTCCGCAGGCTACGGTCATTATCACGTCGTTCATCAAAACGAAAGGACCGGTATTCCACTCCGGCTTCAGCTTAAACAGCTACAAGGAAGTATTGTTCCGAGTTCCAAAAGCAATTGCCAATACGTACAGCTTTTCGGCGGTCTCTATCGTCATTATGGTGATTATGGGCATGCTCGTCGCTTATGTGCTTGTCCGCCGCAAATCGAAGCTGACCGCAATGCTGGACGGGTTAATCATGATTCCTTACGTTATGCCGGGTACGGTACTCGGTATCAGTATGATCATCGCTTTTAACAAGCCGCCGGTCGTCTTGACAGGGACGTGGGTCATTCTGGTTATAGCTTACATCGTACGGAAGCTGCCTTACACGATTCGTTCCAGCACGGCGATCTTGCATCAGCTCGACCGAAGTGTCGAGGAGGCGTCCATCAGCTTGGGCGTTCCTCCGATGAAGACGTTTTTCAAAACCACCGGCCGTTTGATGGCTCCGGGCGTATTGTCCGGTGCGATTCTAAGCTGGATCACGACCATTAACGAGCTCAGCTCTACGATAGTGCTGTATTACGGAGCGACGGCAACAATCTCCGTCACGATTTACAGCGAGGTGTTTACATCCAACTACGGGACGGGAGCTGCACTAGCCTCTATCTTATCCGTATCGACCCTCGTTTCCTTACTGATTGCCAACAAGCTGAGCAAAAAAGGATTGCAGCTCTAAGCAGGAAAGCCGGAGCATAATGCCGCCTTCGATGAGCCATGGTACAATGAGTTCGGAAGAAACCCCGAAAGGTTGGCAAACCGGTGCTTTCAAGGAGGCATTCATGAATCGGCGCAAATGGATTTTCATCATAACAGCTTGCTTTCTGCTCGCAGGCACGGTCATGTGGATCAGGGCCAAGCGTCTGCCTTCGGGCGGTGGTAACGATCAGCCGCAGGATACGGTAACGTTGTCCGTATGGGTGTTCAGTAGAGGGTGGGACACTCCTCTTGCGGAATTTCAGAAGCAATATCCGCAAATCAACATAGATGTTCGCACGTTTCGTTCGGCAGAACAGCTGTATCATGAGCTGCTGCCGTCGATTTCGGCCAACGTGGCTCCGCAATTGGCCGAAATCGGAAGCTTCTATGGCATCGCCCCGTTGGCTGCTACCGGCTCCATAACTCCAATCGACAATCAGAAGACGGAGGCCGCCCAACTTTCAGCTGCTTTTGAAGAGCCGTTTCGCTACGATGGCAAGCTGTGGGCTCTGCCCATTGGAGGCAGCATCCCGCTGTTATATTACCGGGGGGAATTGGTAAGCAGGGCGGAGCTTCCGCCGAACGGCTTTCGCAGCTGGAACGACGTAGAGAAAGCCGCCGCGCTGCCGATCAAGGAGGGGCTTGCGTCGCCCGGCGACCGATGGAGGCTGGCTATCGATAATGAGCTTCCATGGTACGCCCAAAATATAGGAGGCGGTACGGCTTCGGAGCACGCGTTCGACTTATGGGAGCGCTGGGTGCACGCGCTCGGTATATTGGAGCCGTTAAGCCATCGGATGGCGGTCAGCGATTTTATTAACGGCAAGGTCGGAGTGCTTCTCAGCTCTTCCAGCAAGCTTCCTGTCATTGAACGTTATATAGGCGGAAAATTTCAATTCGATATTATGAGGCTGCCGGAGTCCGATTCGGTAGGGATCGTACCGGCTGTTAACGGTCTGGTTCAAATCCATTCGATTCCTGCCAAGGAAACGGCGGCTCAGAGATTGTTAGAATTTATGATGGATAACACGGCGCAGTCTCTGATGTGGACGCACATGGGCTACATACCCGCCAAAACGGATGTAGTCATGCAATTGGCCGAACAATCGGCCGCATTAGCCCGGCAATGGACGATATTCGATGCTATTCGGTCATTAAGCGGACGCAAGCCTGCAGTGGACGACTACGATCAATGGATGAGGATTACGGAGAAGCTCGAACTGCTGGAACAGCAATCGAAATAGGATTCGTCTTTATCAGGAGCAGGATAGGGGCAGGATGGCATCGAGGAGGGAGTTCGTATGATGATAGAAACCATTTCAAAACAGGGTACCGCCCAATGGAACGAGGATGCGCTGGTCGTTAATGACAGGCTGCGGTTGTTCGGGGTGCTTGACGGTGCCACATCTCTTCACCCTTACCGGGGAGCGGGAGGGGAGACGGGAGGATATTTGGCTTCCCGGACGATCAAGAACTACCTGGAATCGCTTCGGGAAGAAGATGTGGCGGATGCCAGCCTCAAGCATCTGGTCATCCAGGCCAACGTCCGATTGCGGGAGGACATGAAGGAAGCGGGGATCGATCTCACGGATAAAGCGTCTTTATGGACCAGCTCGCTGGCTCTCATCCGCGTTCGCGAGCATTCGATCGATTACGTGCAGGCGGGTGACTGCATGATTGCCGCCAAGTATGAGGACGGTACGGTTCGTACGATTTCTCGCGATCAGGTGGATCATATCGATCAGCAATCCAAGAAAATTTGGCAGGATGGCATCCAAAGCGGGATCACTTCACGGGAGCAGCTGTGGAGTATGGTCAAGCCGGTCATTATGCAAAATAAATCGAAGATGAACACGCTCGAAGGCTATTCGGTTCTGAGCGGCGAGCCGGAAGCGGCGGAGCTTCTGGAGTACGGGACGATCAACCGCATCCGTTTGCGATCCCTCCTGCTGGTGACCGACGGGTTGTTTCTACCGAAGGAGGCGGGGGCGGAACCGTCGGACGATTGTGCCAATCTGATCGCCATGGTCGAGAAGCAAACGCTTGCCAGCTA
Organism: Paenibacillus sp. H1-7; assembly: GCF_022354825.1. GTDB lineage: Bacteria > Bacillota > Bacilli > Paenibacillales > NBRC-103111 > Paenibacillus_S. The sequence goes on along the minus strand of NZ_CP031168.1, from coordinate 7,601,017 downwards.
TACGGATTGGCTGACCCGTCTTGAGCAGGACGATAAAGAGTGCCAGAAGTATCCGAGATTTAAAATTTCCGACGACAAGACGGGAATATGGATTCAATTTTGATTCGTGAGTTGCTGTAAATTACCGGTCTCATCTATACACCAGCAAAAAGCCCAGTGCCTGAATCGCACTGGGCTTTATTTTCATAGATTTATTGGCGTTTCGGCGCCAGCTCGACAGCCTGACGCAAAGCTTCCTTGATGCTTTGCTCGTCGGCGATCCCTTTGCCGGCAATATCGAAGGCCGTTCCGTGGTCGACGCTGGTACGAATAATCGGCAGGCCTACCGTAATGTTGACTCCGGCTTCAAGCCCGAGCACCTTGACAGGGCCGTGCCCCTGATCGTGGTACATGGCGACTACGATATCGAAGTCTCCGCGTGTCGTGCGGAAGAACAGCGTATCGGCAGGGAGCGGGCCCTGCACCTGGATGCCTTCTTGCTGCGCGCGCTGCACTGCAGGAATGATCTTCTCCTCTTCTTCGCCATAGCCGAACAAGCCGTTTTCACCAGCATGCGGATTGATGCCGCAAACGGCAATGCGCGGAGTGGCGTAGCCGGCTTTTTGCAGCGTCTCGTGAGCCATACGGATGACATTGTAGACACGCTGCGGCTCGATCATTTTGACCGCGTCGATAATTCCTACGTGCGTCGTCACATGAATGACCTTCAGCTTCGGCGCCGATAGCATCATGGAGAAATCCTTCGTGCCGGTCAGCTCGGCCAGGATCTCGGTGTGACCCGGATACATATGGCCTCCCTTATGAAGGGCTTCCTTATTCAACGGAGCCGTACAGATGGCGTCGATTTGGCCATCATTGGCTAGCTCGATCGCTTGCTTCAAGTACATAAAAGCGGCATGACCCGCCTCGGCGGATACTTGGCCGAAGGGAAGATCGGCCGGCAGCAGATTCAGATCGAGGCAATCAACCGTCCCGTAAGCATATTCCGCGTCCGATAGAGACGAGATCGCACGAATGTGCAGCTGGCTGCCGACGACGCGGCCTGCTCTTTCCAATAGTTTGGCATCCCCGATCACAAAAGGGCGGCAGCTGTCATACACAGCCGAATCCCCCAGAGCCTTCATAATAATTTCGGGACCGACGCCTGCTCCGTCCCCCATCGTAATGCCAATAACCGGTTTCGTCATCATTGTTCCGCTCCCTTCTCAAGATGAATGCATTGCATCGCATTCCACAAAGACATTTTGTTGCCAAAGGCGCCTGCCTTGGTTACCGCCGGCAAGCGGGTCTCACCGAGCAGTATGCCGTAAGGAATTCCCGGCTCCACCTCGTTGCGCAGCGCAATTCCGTGGACTCCCAAGTATCGGCATACCGCCTTGGCCGTATCGCCGCCGGTAAGGACGAGTCCTTTGACCGGTGTTTTGCCAATGACCTGGCTCGTAATGGCTCCCAGCGTATCCGCAATGCGGTTGGATACGTCGGATGACGACATGCCTTGCTGGGCTCCCAGCTCCTTAGCCGCACGAACCTGCTCCGGGGACGAGCCCGCATACAGGGAAACGTCCGTCCCGGCGGATAGAGCAGACCATAATGCAGCGGCGCAGCGCTCCATTTCCTTGCTTCTTGCTTCATCGGAGCCGATGGCAGCGAGAGGGTCCAGCTCCAGTGCGATCACGTTGGCCTGGCGGTTCACTTCCGCAACCTGCTCGCGGGTAATGTTGGAAATGCTGCCCGCCACCAGCATAACGGGACCTTGGGATGATGGCATATCGTCCGTATTCTCCGGTGCGGATGATTCCGACGGCTGCTGCGGCTTTAACAAAAACTCCGCCAGCCCGGCAGAACCCGCCCAGAGCACTTTGGAACCGTAGAATGTAATAAGTGCGGCAATCTGCTGCAAATCTTCGTCGGCTTCGGCATCGAAAATGAAACATTTCGTCTGCTTCTTCAACTCGTCAGTGATGAAGGAAATAACCGAATCCGGTCCTTTTCGCAATAACGAGAGATCGATATTCGCACATGGCTTCCCGGACTGCTTGCTGAATATATTGGCGATAACCGAATCCGGAACCGGGGTTTTCGGATCTTTGGCGACCTCCGTCTCGTGGATCGGTGTACCGTTTAAATAATGAATGCCGTTAACCGTCGTCCGGCCGATTCTCGGAAAGGCGGGAGCGATGAAAGCAGCATCAAAGTGAAAGGCGTCCAGGACGCCGTTGATTTCTTGACCAAGGTTGCCGCGCAGCGTAGAGTCCATCTTTTTGTAAATGAGACGGATTCCCTTCTCCTTCAGCGCAAGCGCTGCGCTTTTCGCGCGCTCGTATGCCGCCTCTCCTGCGATGGAGCGGCTGTCGGTATCAATAACTACCACATCATGATGCTCATCAGGGATCGACGTCCAGTCGAAGATCACCTGCGTCTTCAGCCCGTTTCGGGCGAATTGGACGCCGGAGTCGGATGCGCCTGTCAAATCGTCTGCAATAATGGATATCCGTTCCACGGTTCATTCCTCCTGCTAAGAAAAGGAGAAGTCCCGGCAGGACCGGGACTTGGGGTTCTCCCGTATTATTTTGCTGCTGTAACCCCTATACGTTTGGCCCACCAAGCAGTAACGATCGGCGCCAAAACAGCCGTTACGATAACGCATGATGCTACCAGTGCAGTAGCGGATGGAACAAGCGGAGCGTAGACCGAGTTCGCCGCCGCTACGGCTGCCGGAACGCCTGCGGCATTCCCTGCGGTAGTAGCCGCCGACAAGCCTGCGATTCCGTTGCCTCCTGTCAGTTTGTCGGTGAACATGAGCGCCAAGCCTGTAATGACAACTACCGCAACTCCCAGCAGCACGCCGAGAATGCCGGCTTGCCATACATTGCCGAGGTTCAACCCGGCGCCAAGGGCAAAGGCGAAGAACGGTACAAGCACAGGAACCGCCTTGGATAAAAACTCACGCATCTCACGGTCCAAATTGCCGAGGATCATCCCAAGCACAAGCGGCAGAATAGCTCCGACCAGCGTTTGCCAAGGGAATGCGGCCAAACCGGCTACGCCCAGCGTAACCATGGTCAGGAACGGACCGGACTCCAAGCTCATAATCGAATACGCGCCGACATCTTCTTTTTTGCCGAACTGTCCCATGAGCGCCATGTACAGTCCGCCGTTAGTATCGTTCATTGCAGCAACGATGGCCAGTACGGAAAGACCTGCGAACAAGCCGCCTTCCACCATGCCGTTGCCGAGGAATTTCCCTGCAATGAAGCCGACGATCATGGCAATACCGATTTTGGTAATCAGCAGGGTGCCGCCTTTTTTCAAAATATATGGAGTTGCCTTGAAATCGATCGTAGAACCCATACATACGTAAAATACAGCCAGCATCGGCAGCGAACCGGTCATCAGTGCGCCTGTGAACGAGCCGAATGTTTTTGGAATCGTAGGAAACAACGTATTTACAATAGCTCCGATAAGCAGAGGGATAATCATCATACCGCCGGGAATTCGTTCTATGGTTGCCTTGATTCTCACAAGATGCGCCCCCTAAGTCGTAGTTGTTTTAATTTGAAACATAATGGCCATGGATGTAAGCGCTACGTTGTTTATTATAGGTGGTAGTGAGAGAGGTTTCAATTGTGATTATGTTTCATTATTCAACATTTTGTTAAGCTTTCTCCATAACGTCGTCCGGTTGATGCCCAGACGCTCACAGGTTCTGGATTGGTTCATGCCTTCCTCCTGAAGCACCTGCATAATAATCCGCTGCTCAATTTCTTCCAGCGAGCCTCTTAAATCGATTTGTGCAGGCGCAGTCGCCAGGTTCGGGTTCACCGATTGTTTATAGCGGTCGATAACCAAAGCGGCATCCTTCAGCTCGACATAGTTTCCTTTGGTCAAAATAAGCATTTCCTGGATCGCATTTTCCAGTTCTCGTAAATTTCCGGGCCATTCGTATTTCATTAACTCATCGATGGCGGTATCGCGGAAGCCCACGATTTGCTTGCCGGACTCGGAGTTGTAGGAGGCGATGATCACCCTTACGATTTCGTCCAAATCTTCCATGCGCTCCCGCAGCGGCGGGATGGTAATATGCAGCTCGCTTAGAGCCATAATAAGATCGTGGTTGAAATCCGCCTTGCTCTTCAGCCGCGTTAATGTGGTCGAGGAGGATACGAGGAAGCGGATGCTTTTATGATGCTTAATGACCTGAAGCCATTTCTCCTGCATGACGCGGTCCAGCCGGTCTACGTTGTTCAAGTAGAGCGTCCCCGAGAAGCCCGTCTCCGGCAAGCTGAGCTCCTTGAGAGAGCCGACTAGCAGAGCGTCGAGATCCTGCTCGCTCAATTCCTCGCACGAGATCATATAGAAGCCTTGATCATGCCGTTTGCTCGCCGAATGAATCGCTTGGGCGAACATCGACTTGCCGGCGCCTTTTTCCCCCGATATCCATACGTTGCGGTCGGACTGGGCGTATTTTTGCGCGCGGGAGATCGTTTTTCTGAGAATCGTGCTCGAGCCGACCAGCTGATGAAAGGTTGTCAGTCTCGGAGGGACATAAGCGGCGAATCTTCGCTCATTGCGCCAATTTTCTATAGAGTCCAAGCTGACCAGATAATGGGCGCGGTCCGATGCGCCGCGGATCGTCACGCTGACTTTATACTGCTGATCGTTGACTTGCAGAAAATGCAGCAAATCCCGGGATGCAGGCGTATCCTCCACCTGCTCGATGACTTTGTGCAAGGCGGGAAACGCCAGTCGAATGCTGGTGCCGCGCACGATTTCCTCTCCCAATGAACCGATCATCCGGCTCGCCGCCTTGTTCAGAAACAACACGTTCTTGTCCGAGTCCATGGCAAAAATAGCCCGTTTGTCGCTATCCAATAGATCGCGGTAAAACAAGACCTGCTCCTGCCCCTGGCGGTAGACGTCGAACACCCGGCGAACTTCCTGGAACATGTCGCTGACCGATTCGCGGCCTGAAGTAATTAGAATGCCGTGATAACCCATTTCCTGCGTGGCCCGTACCGTTACGGCGTCGCCGAGGACGATCTGCACATCGGATTGGAACGCTTGCCACAGCGCGCTTCGAACCTCCGACGGATCTTCGATGGAGAACGTAGGAATGGTGAACTCCAGCAGGCTGGATACCTCGGACACCGCTTTGCATATGTTGGGAAAGCCGATGATCGCGACTTTGGAATTCGCCTTTCGGACAAGGGTCAGCACCCGCAAAATATCGTAGCCGGATACCGGAATATCCACTACCGGCAGGGAAGTATGCTGGCGAATCATCGTGGCCGTACCGCCGCGGCTTACGATGATATTGTATCCGCGCTCCTCGGCAAATCTCACGATCGGCAATGCCTCCTGCAAGTCCGCCACCTCTACATCCATGCGGATCGACGGTTCATCCCGTACCATTTCAAGCAAAAGATCTCTCAATCCGACATAGGGAGCTATAGCCAATACATTGATTTTCATCACGACACCTCATAAATTGTTTCAAAATGAAACGTTTTTATCGAATTATAATACAAATATCGGAAGCAAGAAAGCCTGCGATACGGCTAACGCCGTCAACAAAGAAAAAGCTTGCACAGGAACGCCATGTGGAGCCTTAAATCGCTGTTAATAATCTTTTCCAAATTCTGTCCTTAAGGTGTCGGCCATGCGCTGTACAGTGCTCCTCCACTTTACTATATCCAGATGCTGCACTTATAAACGAATGCTGTGCTCTGCGCTTAATGGTTCCTATCCCGATGCCAACGGTAACCTGCAGGTAAGCTCCGTACGTAAAAGTGCATTCTTCACAGAAGCAGCGGGTAGAAGTACACTTAATAGTGTTGCAAAAAGCCGCAGCTGTTTCAAGCCGATCCGGCACCGTTTGGACAACGCAGCTTCGATTGAATAAGATTAAGGTAGAAAGCCCAATTTATAACGTAGCTATATTAAAAAAAGGGAGAGGTTCCATGATTCCATTTGCATATCACAATCCAACCCGTCTTTTGTTCGGTAAAGGAACGCTTGAGCACCTTCAAACGCAAATTCCGTTATACGGAAGCAATGTGCTGCTTGTTTACGGCGGAGGCAGCATCAAACGAAACGGTCTGTACGATCAAGTCATGGCACAACTGGACAAGCTCGGTGTCAAAGTTCATGAGGTCAGCGGTGTAGAGCCGAATCCGCGGTTAACGACGGTGCAACGAGGGATCGATGTGTGCAAGCAGGAGGGCATCGATTTCATTCTTGCGGTTGGGGGCGGCAGCGTTATCGACTGCGTGAAAGCAATTGCTATCGGCGCCAAATTCGAAGGCAATGTGTGGGATATTATTACCCGCAAAGCCTCGGCTGATCAAGCGCTGCCGTTCGGAACCGTTCTTACGCTGGCGGCGACCGGTTCGGAGATGAATTCGGGGTCCGTCATCACCAATTGGGAGACGAAGGAAAAGTACGGATGGGGCAGCCCGCTGGTGTTTCCGCGCTTCTCTATTCTGGATCCGCAGTACACGTTCACGGTTCCGAAGGATCAGACGGTGTACGGAATGGTGGATATTATGTCCCACGTCTTCGAGCAATATTTCCACCAAAGCGGGCAGTCGCCAGTACAGGATGGGTTTTGCGAGACGATTCTCCGCACGGTGATCGAGACGGCGCCGAAGCTGATCGATCAGCTGGATCATTACGAATACCGCGAAACGATTCTGTATAGCGGCACGATGGCATTGAACGGAATATTGGCAATGGGGACGCGTGGCGATTGGGCGACCCACAATATCGAGCATGCGGTAAGCGCTGTGCACGATATTCCTCATGGCGGCGGGCTGGCTATCTTGTTCCCGCATTGGATGAGACATGTTATGGACACGGACTTGTCCCGGTTCGTGCAACTAGCGGTTCGCGTCTTCGGAGTGAATCCGGACAATCGTTCGGATCGTGAAGTCGCCCTGGAGGGAATCAAGGCATTGAGATCGTTCTGGACCTCCATCGGAGCTCCGAGCAGATTGTCCGACTACGGAATCGGCGAAGAAAGCATCGAATTGATGACCGATAAGGCGATGGTCAACGGTCCTTTCGGCAACTTCAAAAAGCTGCAGCGCGAAGACGTAGTTCAGATTTACCGCGATTCGTTATAATTGTAGTACGGTGAGAAAGGGTTGAGCCGCAGCAGGCAAGCTGCCGGGTTCAGCCCTTTTTGGCCTTTCGGCCTACCAGGGTAAAAGCAGAAGCGAATGGTTTTGAGAAAAAAAAGGTACGATCATTAAATTGGTTATTGACCAATCACTAACGGGGTGTTATATTGATTTCAGAAGATAGTAATTGATCAATCACAAAATAAACGATGAGGTGATTCCTTATGGAAAAAGCAATAGTAGTGGGAGCAACAGGAGGTACGGGCGCTTCGATTGTGGAGGAGCTGGTTGGAAGAGGGATTCAGACTATCGCATTCGGGCGATCTCACTCGAAGCTGGAGCAGCTGAGGGCTAGATTGGGCAATCCCGAACAATTGACGATTGCCGTAGGCGATGCTATGCGTCCCGATAACATTGTTTCCGCAGCAGCAGGAGCGGACGTTCTGTTCCATTGCGCGAACGTGCCGTACCACGAGATGGTCAGCAAGCTGATTCCGCTGGGCGAATCCGTAATGGCGGCCGCCGAGCGGCTGGGCATCAAGGTCGTCGCCATCGACGGCATCTATCCTTATGGAAGAAGACAAACGGACCGGGTAACAGAGGAGCATCCGAAGCAGCCGCATACGAAGAAGGGCAAGACCCGGCTTGCTTACGAGACCATGCTGTTCGATCGGCGGTGGAGCCGGGCCAAGGTGATGATCGTCCGGTTGCCGGATTACTACGGGCCCACGGCCAACGAGGCTTCTTATCTGGGCTCCACGCTGGAAGCGATAGCGGCAGGGAAGATGGCCTTTTTCATCGGCAATATGCATGTTCCACGGGAGTATGTCTACTTGCCGGACGCAGCGTTCATGATCGCGGAGCTCGCGGGAAGGGAAGAGGCTTATGGGCAAAACTGGAACATTCCGGGTGCCGGTGTCATCTCGGGTCGGGAGATTGCTCGAATAGCCCGGGAGGCTAGCGGTACCGCCAAGCCGGTCATTCCGTTAGGAAGAGTCGGACTGTCTTTGATCGGGATGGGCATGCCGGTAATGAAGGAGATTGTGGAGATGCTTTACTTGACCGAAGAGCCGGTAATATTAAGCGGTGACAAATACAAGCGTTGGATCGGACCCGTGCGGGCTACTGCTTTTGAAAAGGGGATTTCGCTTACGGTTCGCGAGCTGCAAAGAAGAAATGGATTCCTTTTTGCGGCCAATTAGTTAGTAATTAATCAATAATTATTCCTCGACTCGATCCCTTCCTCGACCGCCGAGGAGAGAACGGCTTGGCTCCGACAGCTTTAATGGAAAAATTCGCAGGGCAGGCAAGCCGGCCCGATCACAGCACCGGCACGCCTGACCCTGCGGAATCATGGCTTATTTTGAAGCAAACGTATCTGCGGCAATGCAGAGATAATACGAAAGGCCGGTTTGCCGGGACTCCAGCATCGTTCGGTGGAAGTCGTCGTTCAAAAAGAAGCGGGTTTGTGCGGCAAAGCTATCTTTTTGGAGCTCGTGCCCATGCTTATTTAAAAATAGAATATGCTCCTCGATCAGCGTTTGGACCACAGCATCGTCAACTCTCAATCCATCCTTCAGCGCATCTGCCATCCCATCCATGAAATGCTTCGCCTCCACAGCCATTTCGTTCATCGCTTCAACATCAATCGGATTGTTATCCAAGATGTCGTAGCCATACGTTTCTTTTACATATTCATTTTGTTCAGCCATCGCATCCAGCCACTCTTGTTCACTAGCAAAGCCTTTAAACATATCCGCCATCTCCATCATCTCTCCTTTGGAAGTGTGTTGAATCGATTCGTCCAGCGTCTTGATCAATCGTCCGAGTCTGCTCATCCGTGCCAGCAGAAGCTCCTTCTGGCCGGACAAAATAGACAACCGATCCGGTTCTTGATCGAGTATTTCTTTGATCTGATCCAGGGAAAAGTCAAGCTCCCGGTAGAACAAGATTTGCTGCAGCCGCTCCAGCTCCTTCATGCCGTAAAGGCGGTAACCGGCGTCCGTCACCGAATGAGGAAGCAACAGGCCGATTTTGTGATAATGATGAAGGGTTTTGATTGTGACTTTCGTGAGCTCAGACACTTCTTTAACGGTATGCAGCATGTTGTTCACCTCGTTTTTGATTCTAGAGCCTCCTCTTGGGTCAGAGTCAAGTCCATTTGTCAGAGAAAAAAGGAGAAGGAGTAAAGGCAGACTCTCCTCATAGGGAAGGGATTATGCGGACGCTGATTTCCGGCGCGAGGGAGGGGGATCGAAATAGGGAATGATGCACAAGGACATCCGTCCAATCCATTCAGAGCTCGAGTGCATAATCTGTATTCGGGGTTAGATCCTCTATACAACTTACATTGAAGGGAGAATTCCCGATGAGCGGACTAGGTGTGGGCGGCATGGCAGCCGGTATCGTATTGGTGCTTTTTATTCTTTTATTCATCATATTCCCAGGCTTCCTGTAACTTCAAATAGCCCGCACTCCAATCCGTTTTGGAGCGCGGGTTTTTTATTACCACAATAGAATTTATAAGATTCCGAGGTCATCGGATGTAAAAACTCTATTTGGCGATAAAAACAACCTCTTAACGCGGTCGCTCCTCTGTGAAAGGACGTCGATAGACGTTTTTCTCATGAAAACCGGCGGACAAGCCTAAGCCTTAAGCGCGCTGCTCGAACCGCTTGATAATCTCGATCACTACGTTCGTTGCTTTCACCATATTGTCTGCGGAGACGAATTCATACCGGCCGTGATAGTTCTCGCCGCCCGTAAAAACATTCGGGGTAGGCAGCCCCATGTACGACAGCTGCGACCCGTCCGTTCCGCCGCGGATCGGTTGTACGACAGGCTCGATGCCCAGGCTGGTCATCGCTTCATGAGCAATATCCACGATGTAGCGAACCGGCTCGATTTTCTCGCGCATGTTGAAATATTGGTCGTGGATTTCGACCGTGACGCGCCCTTCGCCGTATTGGGCTTCAAGCTGCGTCGCTATATGCTGCATCAGTAGTTTTCGGTTGTGGAACGACGTCTTGTCGAAGTCTCTGATCAAGTAATGCAGCTTCGTCTCTTCCACATCCCCCTGCATCGAGATGAGATGGAAAAAGCCTTCGTACCCTTCGGTATGCTCCGGCGCTTCTTGCGCAGGCAACTTCCCGTTGAAGTCCATGGCAATTTTGGCCGAGTTCACCATTTTGCCTTTGGCGGTACCGGGATGGACGATTTTGCCCTTGCACGTAACCAGTGCCCGCGCCGCATTGAAGCTTTCGTATTGGAGCTCGCCCAGAGGCCCTCCGTCCACCGTATAAGCGTAGGAGGCATCAAAAGCAGCCACGTCGAAACGATGCGGCCCTCTGCCGATCTCTTCATCAGGGGTGAAGGCTACGCGCACTCGGCCGTGCTTGATCTCCGGATGCCGCAGGAGCGTATCCATCGCGGTCATAATCTCGGCAATCCCCGCCTTGTTGTCGGCGCCGAGCAGAGTGGTTCCGTCAGTGGTCACCAGAGTGTGCCCGACATAGTTGGCCAGTGCCGGAAAGTCCTTCGGAGAAAGCACGATTTGCTGCTCTGGATTCAAGACAATGTCCCCGCCGTCGTAGGGGTCAACGACTTGAGGCTTGACTCCTTTTCCTGTAAAATCCGTCGCCGTATCCAGATGGGCCATAAACCCGATCGTAGGCACCTCTTTGTCCGTGTTGGAAGGGAGGGTCGCCATCACATAGCCGTTGGCATCCATCGTCACTTCCTCCATCCCGATGCTCTTCAGCTCCTCCACAAGCATACCTGCAAGCGTCAGCTGGCCCGGTGTAGAAGGGCATGTTTCGCTGTCCATGTTAGACTGCGTATCGACTTGGACATAGGCGGATAAACGTTGAATGAGTTGTTGTTTCATTGCATTCTCATCTCCTTTGCTTCCATTATAAAGCAATTTCGAGCCTGGACAAAAATATCATTGTTTCTTAAAAAGAAGTCTGTCAGTCATTAACACGGTCTATTGATTCGATTCAGGAAAGATAGGCTAAGTAATAGCAAGGAAGGAGGTTGAGCTAGTAGACCATGGCTTCGCCACTGGATGGTTTAATTCTAATCGAAGGAGTGTTGGAACATGACTATGGCAAAAGTGAGGAAGCAAACGATGCCCCCTCAGCATCAGGACCGGCAGCCGGGAGTGGAAACAGAGATGGTACCGAGGCCGCAATCGGTTGATTATAAATATAAAGGAAGCGGGAAGCTGGCGGGTAAGACAGCCATTATTACCGGCGGAGACAGCGGAATCGGCAAAGCCGCTGCGATTTGTTTTGCTGCCGAAGGTGCCGATGTCGCTATCGTTTACCTCAACGAGGACAAGGACGCCGAGACAACGCGGGAGCTCATCGAGCGGGAAGGCCGCCGCTGTCTGCCGATAGCCGGCGATATCGGCGAAGAAGCCTTTTGCCGGGACGTGGTGAAGCAAACCATAGACAAGCTCGGCCGGCTTGACATTCTGGTTAACAACGCGGCGGAGCAGCACCCGCAGCCAAGTATTGAAGATATTACGCAGGAGCAGCTGGAGCAGACGTTCCGAACGAATATTTTTTCTTACTTTTATATGACCAAGGCTGCACTGCCCTATTTGAGTGAAGGGTCGGCGATTATTAATACCGCTTCCGTTACGGCCTATAAAGGAAATCCGATGCTGCTGGATTATTCTTCGACGAAAGGAGCCATTGTCGCTTTCACGCGTTCGCTGTCCCTCAATCTTGCGGATAAGGGGATACGAGTCAACGGTGTGGCGCCCGGACCTATATGGACCCCGCTTATTCCGTCTACCTTTGAAGCGGACAAGGTGAGCAAGTTCGGTGCGGATACCCCGATGAAGCGTCCGGGACAGCCTGAAGAGCTTGGGCCGGCGTATGTTTTCTTGGCTTCCGAAGATTCCTCCTATATGTCAGGGCAATTTTTGCATATGAATGGCGGCAATGTGATCAACGGGTAACAGACGAGGAGAGTAAAATAAAGGGTTTCTATTGCACCTCCTAAGTTAAGTTTGATACTATGTAAACGAACAACGTGGGAGGTGCTCCTTTTGACTCACTCTATCCGTTTATGGTAATTTGGCGCATGCGAATCGACTCAACCCTTTTTTTGGAAAAGGGGTCGCGGGTTTATTTATAATGTGCCTTTTTTAATTACCAAAACGAAGGATTGGGTTTTTTGTGCTGTTCATAAGCAGCGGCACATAACATGCGTCCCGAAGGACGCTTCAAAAGGAGACTTTTATCATGCACAATCAAAATCAATGGAAAAAAACATTTGCGATAATATTTAGCGGGCAAATTTTTTCAATTTTGACCTCATCGATGGTCCAGTTTTCTATTATATGGCATTTGACGGAAACGGCGAACTCGGCTGAAGTGCTGATGCTTGCCGGACTTTTCGCCTTTTTGCCTCAAGCATTACTTGGACCGTTCATTGGAGTCTGGCTGGATCGATGGAACCGTAAAAAGACGATGATCATAGCGGACAGCACCATTGCGCTATTCAGCTTCATTCTCGGCGTTTATTTTTACTTTGGGGAACCAAGCTTAGGATTTGTTTATTTGATCCTGATGGTACGCTCTGCAGCTTCTGCATTTCATGCACCGGCATTCCAAGCGGCTATTCCGCTTATTGCGCCTGAAGACCAATTGACGCGAGTGGCCGGATGGCACCAGATGGTCTTTTCCTGCTCCAATGTCATCGGACCGGCGCTAGGGATCGCCGTCTACTCAGCGACATCCCTTGGAACGGTACTGTTTTTGGATGTGGCCGGAGCTTTGCTCGCCAATGGCATGCTGATGCTGGTCGCCATTCATCAACCGAAAGCGGAGACCATCCGAAAGTCCTCGTTTTTTTCGGAGTTTAAGCTGGGCTGGGAGACCTTCGTCACCGTGAAGCCGATAGTTATTATTACCATTGCAACGGCTATTTTCGGCATTGTGTTTATGCCGTTAGCCATGCTGTTCCCTCTTATGACACTGTCGCATTTTGGCCGCGGGGGGTATAGTGCAAGTGTTGTGGAAGCCGTATTCGGTATAGGTATGATTCTTGGAGGAGCCGCATTGTCCGTCTTGGCCTCGAAATTCAAGGACACTACTTATATGAGCTGGAGTCTGGTATTGATAGGCGCGACCAGTATCGCCAGCGGTGTGATTCCCAGCGAAGCTTTTATAATATTCGTTATTATGTCGTTGATCATGGGTGCGGCAGCGCCGCTGTTTAACGGGCCTTATATGGCGATGATCCAGAGAGCTTATGAGCCTGAAACCTTGGGGCGCGTAATTTCGTTCGTAACGAGCATTACGATGCTTTCCTCGCCGATCGGACTCTCACTGGCGGGACCTGTTGCCGATAAGTACGGGGTGCAAATGTGGTTTCTATGGTCGGGGATTGTTATTTTATTCATTGGTGTGTTCATTTACTCCAAATTTTCCCGGATTGGCATAAAGTAAAACGAATTGCAAAATATCAAAAAAGGCCGCCGGCTGGTACCGGTGGCCTTTTTATGTCTTAAGGGCAATGCCCGTTATTTTACCACAATAGAATTTATAAAGATTCCGAGGTCATCGGATGTAAAAATTCTATTTGGCGATAAAAACAACCTCTTAACGCGGTCGCTCCTCTGTGAAAGGACGTCGATAGACGTTTTTCTCATTATGTTAAAAGCATTATTGATTTAGCGCCGCTCTGATTTGATTCAGCACCTGCTGCTCCAGTTCTTCTTTTTCCTCGTCGGTCAGACCGGCGGATGCGGACCAGGCATCGGTGTCTTGCTCCCAAACTTTGGCGATGCGTTGGGCTAGCTCATCGGCGGAAAGCCCCGTCAAGCGTACCAGGCTGCTGCCATTGTTATAATCGCTCAGGAAATCGTTGCCTTCATCCTCAAGACCGGATACAAGGTACGCTGTGCTGGCGATAGACTCCAGCTTTCCTTGAATAAGAGCGTCAAACTGAGCTTTAGAGGCTGCGGCTTTGTCTTCCGGTTTTACTCCGCCTGGTGCCGTAATAGCGGCGGAAAAGGCATTTTTGGCCTCATTACGGTATTGGTCTGCATCTTCACTTGTAATAGCGCCGGAGTTCTGTGCGGCTTGAATTTGTCCGTTGATCGAAGTCAGCAAGTTGTTCAGCAGCAGCGAGGCGTCCATTCGGGTTGCTTCTACGATGGTTTCTCCCGCTAGTAATCTATCTTTCACGTCGAGAGAATCCTCGCTTGAGAAGCTGGACGCCGCAGAGGACAGGCCGGCGAGCTGTTCTTTTAAGATTGCCTTGAAATGAAAGCTGTTTTTCGAAGCGGTTTGAGGCTTGAACCCTGGTGTATTAATTGCCGACTGGGTCAAGGAGTATAAATCGGATCGGAGCACCGACAGCTGTTGGTCGTCAATGAGATAAGCTTGCGATGCCGATGCTATCTCTTGATCCAATTTGTCGCGGAGACCATCGAACAAAGCAGCCCCGCTCAGACCGGAAGCTTGAATCAGGGTCCCGTTATCATCCAAAATGTCTCTGATCTCGCTGTAATCTTTATCCGCAACAATAGACGTATTGTTAATCAGCTGCTTCTGCCAATCGGCCGTGAACTGTGACTTATTTAATGAAGCTTTAACCTTGCTTACGTAGCTTTCCTCATCGTCATCCGCAAAAGCTTTGGGAGCCGCAGCCATTGCTCCTCCAAATACGAAAGCAGCCGTCAATACCATAGCCACCCATTTTCTGTTTCTTTTCATAGTTTCTCTCCACCTATCTCTTTATTTATCGCTTTTCTCTATCAGAAGCGGTCGATTAAGCTTACTTCTACATTGTATAGGCGCAGGGATTTTGTGGTAATGTCCTCGGGTCCAGACTTATATCCAGACTTTAGTCTAGATTTATGCTGCGATAACATGACCATCTACAGATTAAGCGGTTACACAAAAGAGTAATTATTACTATTTACAAATCGTAATAGTTACTATATAGTGGGTCTTGTCATTTTTTTCTCCATTAACAAAAGGTGGAGGAAGAGAGGCGGACGGTCTGGGCGATGTACCCGGCTCTACTATTCGAAAGGGGGGAATTGCATGCGCGTAATCGTAACGCTGGCTTGCACGGAAACGGGCGACCGCAACTATACAACGACGAAAAAAAAAAAGACGCATCCGAGCCGTATGGAGCTAATGAAATATTGCCCGCGCCTTAAGAAATACACGCTTCATCGTGAAACGAGATAATTCATTGTAGGCGGCTGCCAAGTCCGTCTTTGCTCAAGAAATGCGCTCAACGAAGCACACTGCATCCAGACGACTGCTGGAATCGCAGCTTCCGGAGCATCCGCCGGGACGCAGGGGAATCGGGACCTCAAGCGAAAGCCTCACATACAAGGAAGCAGTCCTCTGTGATCCTTGGCAGGCTGTCTTCGCTTGAACGCAAAAAGGCTTGGCCGCATTCCTGCGGCCAAGCCCTTTCATGTTCACGCCAGCGTATGCGGCTGGCGGTTATACGCGCCGCACCCGGGCGGCGCGCTCGATCGCCTCGCTGCTCAGCTCCGCGAGCTCGTCGAGGAAGCGCACGGCGAAGCTGCCCGGTGCCGGGCGCTCGCCTGCGGCCCGCTCGGCGGCGACGCTGTAGCCGGCCAGCGCGGCAACCGCGCCCTCCAGCAGCGGGCGCGAGGAACCTGCGGCTGCGGCGGCGAACGCGCCGATCACGCTCGTGAGCAGGCAGCCCGTGCCGGTCACGCGCGTCAAGATCGGGTGGCCTCCGGCCACCACGTAGGTCGTGGCGCCGTCAGTCGCCACGTCTTCCTCGCCGGTGACGACGGCGATGCAGCCGAGCTGCTGCGCCGCGCGCTGCGCGAGAGCAACCGTGTCGCCGCCGTCGCCGCCGGCATCGACGCCCTTGATGGTCCGGCTCTCGCCGACCACATTGGCGATTTCCGCTGCGTTGCCCCGCAGCACGGAGACCTTCACTTCGCGCAATAGGCGCTGCGACGTTTCGGTCCGGTACGCGGTCGCTCCGGCGCCGACCGGGTCAAAAATAACCGGGACGCCATGCTGGTTAGCCGATTGGCCGGCGAGGATCATCGCTTCGACTTCCACGGCGTTCAGCGTCCCGATGTTCAATACCAGGGCTCCGGCGATAGCGGCCATATCGGCGACCTCTTCCTTCGCATAGGCCATCACCGGCGAAGCTCCCAGCGCGAGCAGCCCGTTGGCTGTGAAATTGGTCACTACCACGTTGGTAATGTTATGGACCAACGGCTTCGTTTCCTTAACCCGCCGCCATAAAGCGGCGATATGTTGATTTTCCATCGCTTGTCATCCATCCTTCATTGTCCAATAAACTGGGTATGTGCTAATAATAAACCAATCGAAGCCGCTCGCCAAACCGTAAATACGGCGAATCTTCTTCAGATCCGTTTATTTTTGCTTGGTTAAAGTCCTATTTCTAGATCAAACGGTTTGTCGTGAAGGCCCTCTTGGGCGCAATGTTCTTTAGTAGTTTGAAAGTAGAAATTGTTAATGGCCAGAAAGCTTAACAAGACTAATAATGAACCTATCAAAATAGAAATAGATTTATTTCGTATCAAATCCTTCATTTTTCCCTCTCAACAACGAAGCTCCAGCCGCTGCTGCTCCGAATTTTTACCCCCCGCTAAGAGAAACGGTGGCTTTATTGGTCTTCGTACGATCCTGTGCTATAATCTACAAAACATCCCTCAATACAGGGGCACCGGAGGAAAGAGCATGCTTACTTTTGAACAAAAGCTGGAAATTATCGAATCGTTCCCGGAGCTGCAGCGCAAGGACGTCTCCTTGGGACGGGTCAACTTTCAATATGAGGACAGCGGCTTCGACCGGAAAAATGTCGTCTACCATCTGCACAAGAACGGCAACGGCTTCGTCTATGCCGGCCATCTGCGAGGCTATCCGACCGACGAGAAAGGGCTCGTTAACATTCGTGACTTCACCGAGGAGGAGCTTCGCCGCTTGCTGGCCGAATCTATCCGCTCGCTCTCGCCGGATGCGGCCGGGGCTTCGAAGCCGTCCGCACCTTCGCCCGCTGAGGGCGCCGAGGAGCTGTGGACCGGTCCGGACGGCCACATCCTGCGTCTTTTTTACGAAGACGAGCTGTGGTATTTGTATGACAGGCAGAATTTGGAGTCGGCCTTTGAAACGTATGAAGAAGCTGAAGAGTATCTTCAGGAAGAAGGATTCACCCGCAGCGGCGCTTAGGCGCCGGCTGCTTTTTTTATGTTCAATCGGCATTTTGCAAAAGTAAGATTATTTAGGTCGTTCAGCAGCACAGCTCAAGTATATCCCGGCTTTAGCTTGCCGAATTCCGTTGGTTACAGCAGGGGCGAGAGCAGCCGGGCGACCGATTCCTTCATTTGGCTTATATACGATCTCTTTCTGTACGAATCCAGTGTCAGCTCGCGGGAATGGAGCAGATCGGCCGCGAACAGCTCCTCCAGCTTGCCCGCCGTCGTTGTATCGTAGATAAAAGCGTTAATTTCAAAATTCAGCTTGAAGCTGCGGATATCGATATTGGCCGTGCCGACCGAGGCGACCTTGCCGTCGATCACAAGCGTCTTGGCATGGAGAAAGCCGTCTTCATACAAATAACAGCGCACCCCGTTCTCCAGCAGCTCTCCCAAGTATGAGCGCGAAGCCCAGAAGACGAAGAAGTGGTCCGGGCGGTCCGGAATCATTACTTTGACGTCGACGCCGGATAAAGCGGCCATTTTCAGCGCATTCAGCAAGCTCTCGTCAGGCACGAAATAGGGGGATTGGATACAGACGCTGCGTTTGGCGGAATGGATCATTTTGATGTAGGCGTTCTTGATCTGCTGCCGGCCGGAGTGGGGGCCGCTCGATACGATCTGCATACCGACGCCTTGCGGGTGCACATCGACGGGAAAATATTGAGTCTCGTAGCGGATAGCAGGCGCATAGGTTCGGTTCCAATCCATTATAAAATGCACCTGCAGCACTTTGACGGCGCTGCCCTCCAGCTTCAAATGCGTATCCCTCCACGAACCGAGCCTGGGATCCAATCCCAAGTATTCATCTCCGACATTGAAGCCGCCGATAAATCCCCATTTGCCGTCGATAATGGCTACTTTGCGATGGTTGCGGTAGTTCAGCCTCAGGTTCAAATAACGGATCCTTGACGGGAAAAAAGCTGCCGCCATGCCGCCCGCATCGATCAGAGGCTGCAGCAGCGGTTTGTGCAAACCATAGCTTCCGACATCGTCATACAGCAGTCTGACCTCGACGCCCTCCTGTGCTTTTTGCGTCAGCAGGTGGATCAGCTCCTGGCCCAAGGCGTCCGCACGTACAATGTAGTACTGCAGATGAATGTAATGCTTCGCTTCCCGAATGGCCGCGAATAGCGAGTTGAACTTGCTTCTTCCATCCGTGAAAATTTCGACCTGATTATCCTGGGTCAGAACGGAATAGCGGCCGCTCATCAGGTTCATATGCATCATATCGTGGTAAGCTTCCATGGCCGGATCGACATAGTGCATCACGCCGAGCTCAATTTGCTCCGTCTGCTGGCGCGAAACCGAATTGAACTCCTCCCGGGTCTCATCCTTCATCGCCTTGATCCGGCGGCCGTTCAACGTTTTGCCGATAAGCAAGTAAAGGATAAAGCCGATTCCGGGCAAAAAGAGGAGAACCATCAGCCATGCCCATGTGGCCGCCACATTGCGCCGCTCCAAAAAAATGATGGCCAAAGCAAAAAGATAATTGAGCAGCGTGAGCAAATTATAAATGTTTTGAAATTCGAACAGCGAACGTCACCTCCTGCCGGCTTTCCGACTCGTCTTTCTTAAGCATAACCCCTTCTGGAATCATTATCCACCTTGAAAAGGTTAAAAATTCCGTAACTGGTGGCTGCGCGGCTTGGAAGGATGCGAGTTCTGCGGCGCTTTTTTAAGTGGGGAATGCAGAAGGATGTAACCCTGCGGACCAGATGGTAAAATATGTATTGAAAGGAGGTGGCGAAAATGGCTGCTAATGAATTTTCGTTGTTGGGACTGTTTCCTACGGTTATGTTCATTTTTTGGGGGTTATTCCTGCTGCTTGGCATGTATTGCCTTTATTTGTTCATTAAACTCGCGCTCCGGGGAATCGAAGCATTGGATATTTATTTGGACGAAAAAAGGAACAGGCGATTGTAGCCGGGGCAATGAGTTAAGAATGAGCTAAACTGTACCGGTACAGTTCTGCCAACTATAGATTGCTGGAGCACGGCCTCTCCTTATACAATGGGACTACGCAGCCGCAGGAAAATGACGGTGATGAGCGATTCAGAAGTAGAGGTGACTCCCATGTATGTAATGACGAGAGAAGAAATAAAGGCTTACTTGCATAGAATCGGTATTGCAGAGATAGAGCCGCCTACCAAGGACTATTTGTTTGCGCTGCACCAAGCGCATGTGAAGACTCTTTCGTGGCAAACCGTAGATATTTTTGCCCGTAATCCGGCACCCATGGGGTTCGAGCCTTCTGTCCAGCTTATTCTCCATAACCGAAGCGGGTACTGCTTCCACCTGAATGGAGCATTCAGCGCCCTGCTTCATTCCTTGGGCTACCGGGTGAATTTGCACCGGGCCGGCGTGCAGCCAACGGGAACTGAGCCTCGTATCAATTCGTTCCATTTGGGTCTGAGCGTGAACCTCATGAATGATCGGGGTGAAGAGGAACGGTGGATTGTCGATGTCGGTCTGGGGGATATGCCCTACGAGCCTATGCCGCTGCGCCACGGCTTATATGAGCAGGGGCCTCTGCACTATAAGGTGACGGGGTCTAGTGTAGTGAAGGATGGCTGGCGGTTGGAGCATGATCCTCGGGCTTCTTTTACAGGCGTAGATTTTGATGCTGCCGTATTGGGAGGTTTGGAGGAATTTTTGCCGAAGCATGACTTTTACAGCCGCTCGCCGGAATCGCCATGGATGAACATCTTTCTGCTAAGGCAAAGAGATGCGGATGCCAGAAACGAGCTTCGGGGATGCATATGGAACAGGATCGGGAACGACGGAGTGACAAAGGTCGAGCTGGAGAACAAATCGCAATGGTTTGACGTATTGGGGGATGTCTTCGGGGAGCATCTGGTGAATTACAGCAGTCTGGAACGTGACGACCTGTGGAAAAGGGTAGAGGCAGCGCATATCGAGTGGAAAGCCTTCAAGCAAGCGGAGGCCAAACCATAAAGGGCTGCCAATTGGCAGCCTCAGGTTGGTAAAAAACTGGTTTAGCCAAACAGGTCTCGATTGTTATCTGGAAATTGGCGCTTGAAAGCTGCAAATGAGCACTATGCTCCGAAAAGGCAGCCAGCGTCGGTATGAAACTGTACCTTTGTTCCGTTTCGTAGCAGAATCCAATTCGCTACAGAACTCGTTCGCTGGAGACCATTTCCCAAGCTGGAACGGACCGCAGATCCGTTATTTTACCAAAAATGGTTCGATTTTGAAGGTGATCGGACAACAGATCCTTTATTTCGCAAAAATACACCCTTTTTCCCGGTAAAAAGAGCAAATAGCGGACTCACGGTCCGATCGCATTCGAAAAGCAGCTTCATTTCAGGAAATAACGGATCTCATGTCCGATCTATGCATCGGGCTGGAGGTTCGTATGCAAATCAAAATTTAATTTCCTTTTGTTCCTCAACAAACCCAAGGACACCGCTTGAATTAAGGCGGTGTCCTTTTTCAATTTGACCGCGAGCTTGCATATGGACTACTACTTCAACGTCATGCCGTTGATTTTAAGATGAGCTTGAAACATCTCTTGAATAGACGGCAGCTCATTCTCCGGAAGCCATGTTTCTTTATCCCAAATGCCGGCTTGCTTCAACGCTCTCGGGCAATGGACGAAGGCCTCCTGAACCTCTACGATGACGCCGAGCTTAGGGACGGTACCGTTCCACTGTAGCGGCTTAAGCAGCTCTTGATTTTGCGTAATCCATGCCTTGCCGTTGATTCGAAGCACTTGTTCTTGCCCTGGAATGATAAACAACATGCCCACCTGCGGGTTGGAGAGGATATTCAGCAAGGAGTCAATCCGCTTGTTGCCCGGACGCTCTGCATAAATCAGCCTGTGATCGTCAAGCACGTGAACCGATCCCGGAGCGTCTCCCCGAGGCGAGACGTCGCAGTGGCCTTCAGCGTTTGCGGTAGAGAGGAAGAACAAGGGGGATTTGTTCAAATAATTCCGGATATGGTCATCCATTTGCGCAATTGATTTTTTAACAACCGCCTCATTCGGAACGCCGATCAACTGGCGCAGTGCTTCGACAGACGTAACTTGATCCTCATAAATCCCCTTCATTTATAAACCTTCTTTCTATGTAAAGTCTTAAAATAGCAGAGAGAAGCCGATGGTTACCAAATCTAATATTATCATATGGGTAATAGTATGGCTAAGAACCCCCTATCGAGAAAAGACTAAATCAAAGTAGTCCTAATGCGGTGAGTCACCGCAGCAGGGCTGCTTTTTACTTTTTTAGACCGTACCATTTGTCTTACAACCCAAATGTTTATTATTTGTTTAGAGCTAATAGGCTAGTATAAAGTGTAAATTATTGTTGAATTTTGTCATCGTTAGGTCTGTGGTCTTGGTTTAGGCTTTGCTTGTCCCGAGAGGGCTATCGAAATATATCTTTCTACATACTTTTCAACGATATTTTACAAATTTACTAAACGGAGGTTGTCCTACTTATGCAAGGCAAGAAGTCACTGATTATTTTCATGATCTTTTCCTTAGTATTCAGCATGTTCCCTGCGGCATTTGCGGGCGCGAGCACAGGTCTTCCCGATTCCGTAACTATTACCGATCCGAGATCGATGGCCTATCACGACGGGTACATTTATGTGGCCCAGCGAGGTCCGGAAAGAATTTCACGTATTTCAACAACGACGGGTCAAGTAAGTAGCGTTTTGGAAATGAGTGTAGGCAGCTCCCCTATGGCTGTTGCTATGAACAGTCACGGCGATTTGTTCTATACTAAGGATAGTAATAAAACGGTCTTTAAGATTCCGGCGGCATCGTTGACGAGTTTGCCCCTAAATGATGCGACTATTGCAAGCAAAAGCCAGCCTTTTTTTACAGGTAACCTTAACTATATATACGGATTAACCTTCGATTCGAATGACAATCTGTATATGACTGATTATTTAACGAAAGGCATTTACAAGCTGGCTCAAGGCCAATCCGTTCCGGAACCCATCATTACTGGCTTAGTGAGATCAATATATGGTATTGGATTCAGTCTGAACGGCGATCTTTATTTTATCGATGACTCGTACAAGGCCAACAGGATCAGTCAGGCCGATTTGACAGGGAAAACGGCCCAGGATCCAACGAAATATCAGCAGCTTGAAACCGTTAACGGAAACGGAATCGTTTTCCTTCCGGATGGAACTCACTATATTTCGAGCTTATCATCTGGCAAAGTTTTTAAGCATGAATTTGCCGGTGCTGCCATTGGCGCCGCCAAAGCGCTGATCCCAACAATGTTTACAGCTGTGGAAGGAACTCATACGAGTCTGCTAAGCTACCTGAACGGATTGCCAGGAATGGGAGATACGGGAGTTACGCTGACGCTGCAGTCTTCCAATGCTAACGTAAGCACTAACGGGACAATTAGTTATACAGGAACAGCTGTAACCGGAAATGTCACCGTGCAAATCAGCAAGTCCGGCGTTACGGATTCAAAGATCATTTCGGTAACCATACCAGCACATACTCCTTCGCAGGAGGAGCTGGCAAATGCGTCGATCAGTGCAGCCAAGGCGCTAATCCCGTCAACGTTTACGGCTGCGGAAGGAACGCATACGAATCTGCTAACCTATCTGAACGGATTGCCGGGAATGGGAGATACGGGAGTTACCCTGACGCTGCAGTCTTCTAATGCTAACGTAGACTCCGACGGGACAATTAGTTATACAGACACAGCCGTAACGGGAAGTGTCACCGTACAGATTAGTAAAGCACCGGGCACTATGAGCACAAAAATGATTTCGGTAACCGTACCAGCACATACTCCTAAGCCGGAAGAGTTGGCGAATGCGTCGATCAGTGCGGCCAAGGCACTGATCCCTGCAACGTTTACGGCTGCGGAAGGAACGCATACGAATCTGCTAACCTATCTGAACGGATTGCCAGGAATGGGAGATACGGGAGTTACGCTGACGCTGCAGTCTTCCAATGCTAATGTAGACTCCGACGGGACGATCCATTATACAGACACAGCCGTAACCGGAAATGTCACCGTGCAGATCAGTAAAGCACCGGGCACTACGAGCACAAAAGTGATTTCGGTAACCGTACCAGCACATACTCCTACGCCGGAAGAGTTGGCGAATGCGTCGATCAGTGCGGCCAAGGCGATTGTGCCTTCAAGCGTTACGGTTACCGAGGGAACTTACACGAATTTGTTGACCTATCTGAACGGATTGCCGGGAATGGGAGATACGGGAGTTACCCTGACGCTGCTGTCTTCCAATGCTAACATAGACTCTGATGGGACAATCCACTATACAGACACAGCCGTATCTGGAAATGTCACTGTACAGATCAGCAAAGCACCGGGCGTAACGGAAACAAAAATCATTCCGATCACCGTACCAGCACATACTCCTACACAGGAGGAACTGGCCAATGCGTCGATCAGCGCGGCCAAGGCGCTAATCCCGTCAACGTTAACGGCTGCGGAAGGAACGCATACGAATCTGCTAACCTATCTGAACGGATTGCCGGGCATGGCAGATACGGGAGTTACGCTGACGCTGGTATCCGCCCATCCTGGTGTGGCGAATAACGGAACCATTACTTATTCACGAATACCAGTAAGCGGTGATGTGACGGTACAAATCAACAAGGCAGGCGGCAGTCAAGCTGTGAAAACCATCACGGTCCAAACACTCGCATTCGTGCCGGTAGTACCCAACGTAGGGAGTGTTGCCTACTCGACTACACCTACCAGCATTACATTGAATTGGACTAATCCGTCCATCGCTATGAACGGTATCAAAATTGTAGACGGAAAAGGCGTTGCAACGGGAACGGTGACGGCTTCCACCTACACGTTTACGGGGCTGACTCCTAGCACGGAGTATACCTATAAGATTATTGTCCTGGACGATTGGAATGCAGAATCCTCTGGTGTCACGGTACGAATTACAACAGCTGATGTATCTGTGCCTGTGACGATTACAGGGCTTTCTGTAAGCCCGATCGCGACTTCCCTAGAGGTTGGCGGAACCGCAGCTACGGTAGTAACGGCTACTTACTCCAATCATGCCAGCGCTGTCGTAACCCATCTGCTAAATTGGGTTTCGGACAATGAAGCCGTTGCTTCCGTCTCCAGCAATGGTGTCATTACAGCTCATTCAGCCGGTTCCGCTACTATCACGGGAACGCTGGAAGGACATAGCGTATCCATTGTGGTTGCGGTAACTTCAAAGCCTCAGCCTGTGAGTGTATCCTCGCTTTCGGTTAATACAACCAGAGCGACAGTCTACTACGGTGAAATCAAACAGCTTGCCGTTACGGCAGCGTACAGCAATGGAACAACCGCTGATGTAACAGCAACGGCCCACTATGGAAGCTCTGACGAGAATATCGCTACCGTAAGCCCGTCAGGCTTAATTAAAGCGACAGGCTATGGTACCGCCGATATTACGATTACTATCGATGGTGTGTCACAAACCGTTTCGATTTATGTACCTGGACGGAGAGACCGTGACACAGCTTCTTCCGCTCCGACGACTCCTGTCGAAACGGAGAAGCCTGTGGACACGAACAAACCGTCTGACACGAACAAGCCGTCGGACACCCAGAATCCTGCGGCGCAATCGGATGTTTTCAATAACAAGGCGGTACAGGCCGACGGTAATGTAGTGAAAAATATTCAGTCCAGAATCGAAGCGGCGCAAAACTCGGGAGCTCCAACTTCTTTTGCCGACACGCAGCAGCACTGGGCACAACAAACGATCGCTACATTCATTCGATTGAATTTGATCGAAGGATACGCAGACGGTACTTTTAAACCGAACGGGAATATTACACGTGCCGAATTCGCAGCCATTATCGCCAGAGTGTTCCCTATCAGCAGCGAGCAGAAGCAATCGGTTGTACTGAACGATATCGGTAACCATTGGGCTAAAGAGGTTATCGAGAAGCTTGCCAATGCCGGGATCGTAAATGGCTACGGCGAAGAGTTCCGTCCGGACAATACGATCACCCGTGCGGAGATGGTCGCTATCATTAGCCGGATCGTCAATATGGATGCCTTGAAAAAAGATCAAGCCGCCGGAGCGTTTTCCGACATTGACGCTACTTTTGCAGCCGGTTCCATCCGCGATGCAGCCAAAGCAGGTATTGTTACGGGCAAAGGGGAGAACCGATTCGATCCGGAAGCACCTTCCACCAGAGCGGAATCGTTGACAATCATCCTGAATGCGCTCAATTTAAATGCGCAGATCAAGACATTATTAGATAGCTTGAAATAATCAGAACGAAGGAATAAGTCTCCTAACCGCTGAACCTTGGATGCGAATAGGAGGCTTCTTTGTTTTTTTAGCAGTATCCTATGTTATCATAAAGCAGGTGGAAGACTCCTGTGTACGAGGTGAAAACAATGGTGAGAAGAAGATAGCGTGCCTCCCGAAATGGAATGCGGTGCAGATTTTGGGAGGCTATCTTACAATAATAGGAGATGTTAAACATGAAACAAAACAAATACGACGATCCGAAGTTCTTTTCGGCTTACGAACAAATGCCGCGGTCTGTCCAGGGACTCGAAGCTGCAGGGGAGTGGCATGTATTAAAAGCGCTATTGCCGGAGCTGCGCGATAAAAGGGTGCTGGATTTGGGCTGCGGGTTCGGATGGCACTGCCGGTATGCCCGCGAGCAGCAGGCGAGTTCCGTTATAGGCGTAGACATATCCGGGAATATGCTGCAAAAAGCCCGCGAAGCGACCGAGGATCCGATGATTTCCTATATTCAAATGCCGATTGAAGACATCGACTTTGCAGATTCTTCGTTCGATGTGGCTATCAGCTCGCTGGCTTTCCACTATATCGAATCGTTCGATGCCATCTGCAGAAAGGTATATGCTTGTTTGCGGCCTGGAGGATCGTTCGTGTTCTCTGTCGAGCACCCGATCTTTACTTCCAGGGAGCAGCAGGATTGGGCTATCGATGACCAGGGGAATCGTCTGTACTGGCCGGTTGACGGTTATCAAGACGAAGGATTGCGGAAGACCTCTTTTTTGACGGATAATGTGGTGAAATACCATCGCACGATCTCGACCTATATGAATGATCTGATCGGTGCCGGATTTGCCATTAGAGCCGTCAAAGAGCCGAGACCTACCGAAGAGATGGTGAAGAACGTGCCCGGCATGGCCGATGAAAACCGGAGACCGATGTTTCTTATTATCTCGGCGGACAAGAATTTGGCGTAAAGTGCAATCTCGAACTATGCGATGAGCAAAATAAAGAACCCGGCTTCGATAAGCCGGGTTTTGTGTAATCTCCTAAAAGATCAATAACATGAAAGATCAGTATCATGAATAATGAATATCATAAAAGACCCACTCGGAATCTATCCTCGTTTGGCCGCGGCAAACCGGCTGCGTATCAGCTCCAGCGCCTTCGCGCTTTCTTCCTTTTGCTCTTTCAGCAAATCCTGAAAGCTCTTCAAAGGGGATACGAACAGAAGAGCGTCTTTGGGCTGCTCGCCTACGGCGACGGTAACTTCTCCGTTCTTGGATACATATACGGTTGTCATAGCTGCATCCCTCCAATCAATTTACGGGCGAATTCAAAAATCATAGGATTTTGATTCATTATAGCATACAAAATA
This sequence comes from Paenibacillus sp. H1-7, assembly GCF_022354825.1. Taxonomy (GTDB): domain Bacteria; phylum Bacillota; class Bacilli; order Paenibacillales; family NBRC-103111; genus Paenibacillus_S. The sequence continues at coordinate 7,574,034 of NZ_CP031168.1, read as the reverse complement.
TCATCCCGAAAAGTGACAAACTTCTTGGAATCCCAGCTGGAATCGGCGCGGAAGTGACAGGTCATCACACGGTCCCGGCACTTGACCGTCAAGTACAGCGTTTTCTTTCCTTCTTTGAAAAAAAGCTGCTCCTGGCTGTCGCGCTTCGCCGTTATCGACACGTAGGACTGATCGTCATCGATCAGGAAATGGGGCTCGCTCGTCGTCGCCCCGAGCTGGAAGGCAAGGGTCATCTTGTCGTCGCTGCGCCCGTAGACGGTGATGGCCGAGCAATCCGCGAAGGTGCCGATGTCCTCCGAGAACAGGTTGCCATATCGGTGCCTGATCACGCCGCCCTTCAGATGATTCATAAATATGCGGAACAGCGAAGCCGTATTCTGGATAGGCAGCTGTTGGAACACGGAGATGCTTAGGTCGATGAACAGCTGAAACTCCTCATAAATTTGAATTTGCTTTATATAGGCTTCAAAGGTCATTTCCAAAGGCAGAAGCAGAACCCCGCGGCGCAGCAGATCACTGAAGTAATCTCTCCAATTGATGGCGACGCCGAGCGACAAGTCTTCGAAGTAGACGCCTTTTTTGACCAAATCGTCAATCAGGAACCATACGTACGGATCCACATACGGGGGAATCTGATGATGTCCTTTCAAGGCAGCCGTCACGTCCGCCGCTTTCGGATACCCGCCGGTCCGCTCCACATGCCGGTTTGTGATGTCCTCGAGGATCGGCTTGACCGTTCCGAAAAAAGCATTTTTCACGCTCGTTTCGACGAAGACGAGAATCGTTTTGTTCAGGCGGGCGGCCTGCATGTATTCCAGATGAGTGATCGTCCGGTCGTAATCGGGGTAAAAGGTTCCGCCCTTATCCTTAATAAACAGCAGGAAGATGTCGGACTGCTCTACCTTCTCCAGGCATCGGACGACGGAATCCCGGTGGGAGTCCCATGGTCCGAAGTTCCGTTCGTACATGAGGGGGGCATGTCCCATCGCAGACAGCTCTTCGAAGACGGCATTACGGATAGGACGCAGATCGTCCTGCCCGACGGAGCTTATAAATATAGATGCTTTCGCCAGCGCGACTCCCCCCTCCCTTTATTTGGTATATTGTAGCGCAAATCGGCGACGAATAGAATAGGAATTTTTGCTGGGGAGGGTCCTATTTTTTTGAAAATAGCCTCCTCCATTGTATAAAAGCGGCTTCCGAGCAAACAATAAAGTTACCGTTGACGTTAACGTTAACTAAGGAGTATGATAGTAGAGGCAAAAGGAGGGAAACCACGGATGACGGAAAAATTCAAAATCGACGATGTAGCCAAGGAGGTCGGGCTCACCAAGCGGACGCTGCGTTATTATGAGGAGCTTGGGCTATTGTCCCCACCTGAACGAAGCGAGGGCGGCATTCGTTTATATACGCAGGAGCATATAGACCGGCTGAAGCGGCTGATTAACGCCCGCGATGTGCTGGGCTTTTCGTTGCAGGAGCTGCAGCGTTATGTGACGATCACCGAGGAGCTCGAAAGTCACAGGCACGGGTATCGGCAATTGTCCGAAGAAGCGGACAAGAAGCAGAAGCTGCTCGAGCTGGAGCCTGTAGTGCGAAACCAGCTGGAGATTCTGAATGAGAAGCTGGAGAAAATGATTCAGATGCGAGACGAGATTCAACAGTTCCATGAGCGAGTCCAGGCTGCCATTGACAGGATGAATGGACAAGGGAACTAGAATAAAATAAAGGAGATGGAGTTGTAATGCAGTCGGCATCAACAGAGAAATCAAGCTTGTTAAGCCAGCCAAAAGCTGTATGGGCCGTCGGTTTTGCTTGTATTATCGCTTTTATGGGGATCGGTCTGGTCGATCCTATTTTGCCCGCCATTGCGGAGAAAATGAATGCGTCGCACAGCGAGGTTACGCTCTTGTTCACGAGCTACAACCTCGTGATGGCGATTGCGATGCTGATTACCGGCGTCGTATCGTCCCGGCTCGGTATTAAAGGGACGCTTCTGTGCGGCATCTTGATCATTGCCGTATTCGCCGCGCTCGGCGGCGCGTCCAACAGCATCTGGTCGCTGGTCGAGCTGCGCGGAGGCTGGGGACTCGGCAATGCGCTCTTTGTCGCTACGGCGCTGTCGGCGATCGTATCCTTATCGACAGCAGGAACGGCGCAAGCCATTATTTTGTACGAAGCGGCTATCGGGCTGGGCATTTCCGTAGGACCGCTGCTCGGCGGGGAGCTCGGATCGATCTCTTGGCGCGGTCCGTTCTACGGCGTGAGCGTATTGATGATTATCGCTTTTATCTCGTTATCCATCATGATGCCCAAAACGCAGCAGGTCACCAAGGCCAAAACTTCCCTGCTTGATCCGTTTCGGGCATTGAAATTCCGCGGCCTCTCCACACTTGGGATAACCGCACTTTTATACAATTTCGGATTTTTTACGCTGCTCGCTTATTCGCCGTTCGTTATGCATTTGAATGAACGCGGTCTAGGTTATGTCTTTCTCGGCTGGGGGCTGCTGCTCGCTATTACTTCCGTATTCGTAGCACCGAAGCTGGAAAAGCGGTTTGGCACCATCGCCTCGATGTGCGCCATGCTCACGTTGTTCGCTTTGACGCTGTTCGCGATGGGCATCTGGACGTCGAGCAAAGCCGTTATCATCATTTCGGTTATTATCGCCGGAGCCTTCCTCGGCAACAACAATACGCTGATTACGACTGCCGTCATGCAGGCGGCCCCGGTAGAACGCTCGACCGCATCGGCCGCGTACAGCTTCCTGCGGTTTTTGGGCGGGGCCATTGCTCCATGGTTCGCCGGCAAGCTGGCGGAATGGTTCAATCCGCATGTTCCTTTTCTTGTCGGCGGCGCCTTTGTCCTGGTGTCGGTATTGTTCGTACTGCTGAACCGCAAGCATTTGCAGCATATTGACCGTGCCGGATCGGCTCATTGATGATGGAAGAGTCCGGTGCACGAGCGCTCAGTCTGGATAAACAGGCTGGGCGTTTTTTTATATAAAAGGAATTTTCAGTCTCTAAATTAAGGGAAATATTGTATACTATCTTCTATTGAAGAAAGGAGGTGACAACAAATGCTCATCGCTTTTATCGGCGATATTCACGGCAGGGTGTTCCATACGCTGGCTTTGATCGAGACCTGGCAGCGGCGCAGCGGACGAAAGCTTGACCTGGTCATTCAGGTAGGGGATTTGGGAGCTTATCCCGAGCCAACGGAATCGCTTTTGAATGAGAAGTATGTAGAGCTGGACGCTGCTGAACTGGATTTTAGCCGGTTAGTTAAGGCAGAGGCGGACGGAAAGCTCGCGGACGATCTCCGTTATTTGCGGCGCCATCACGTTGGCCCGATTTTATTTATCCGCGGTAACCATGAGGATTTCGACTGGCTCGACAGCCAAAGCTGTGACATAGATCAAGGAACGGTGCCTGTAGACTCGTTTGATTTGTTCCATTACGTTAAGGACGGTACGGTGTTGAACTATGACGGTACTCGAATCGCTTTTCTTGGCGGCATCGAGACGCCGAAGCCGAAACGAAAATCTATCGATCCCGCGGCTTATGAGCGGTTGCTCCAATGCAAACCGAGTGACATTGATATTCTGATCACGCATGACGCCCCTTATGGAATAGGGAGGAGCTTTCACGGACAAACGCAAGGATCGGCGCTGCTCTCCAAGCTCATCGAAACCATCGAGCCGAACTATCTCATTGCCGGACATTATCATCATGTGATCGGGCCCAAAGCCTGCGGGCGAACGACCTATTTGGGTTTGGACGTGCTGGTCGACCTTCGGGACGATGGAGAGCGCAGAGGAGTGCAGCCAGGCAGTATGGCGGTGCTGGACACGGCAACGAAAGAACTGCAAGTTGTCCAAGACGACTGGCTTGCGCAGCTCGATAAACATTTCGCCTTCCCTATTTTCATGGAACGGCTAAAACAAAGAGATCATAGAGACCGTACTCGCACAGAGTAGGCTCCATGATCTCTTTATCGTTGTATCGGAGATTGAATGTGACAAGCTGCCGGATAACTTGAAGCTCTTGGAGCTTCCACAAGCCTCAGCTTCGCATCCTTATCCCGTCTTGGACGTCTCCTTCAAAGTGGACGCGCTCGGCTGGAACGAAAATTTCGGCAGCTTCAGCATGACGGCGACCAGCAGCAGCATACAGCCATTGATGACGAAGACCACGGGGATCGACAGCTGCGTAGCGAGAAACCCGCCGATGAGCGGCCCTAGCAGTAAGCCCATCTGATTGGCCGATTGGTTCAGGCTGAACGCGCGGCTGCGGAAGCCAGGCTCCGTATGGGTGGCGATGAACGCGTTAAGCGCCGGGAACACCGCTGCGAAGAAGAGCCCGTACACAAACCGCAGCGTACCGAATCCGACCAGATCGTGGAACAGGATTTGCAGCAAATTCCCGATTCCCCCGCCGATGAGCCCGATGAACAGCACCTTCTCGTAGCCGAGCTTGCCGCCCATTTTGCCCCATCGGGGCGCGGCGATCAAGGTGGAGATTCCTACCGCCGAGAAAATAATACCCGCATGAAGCGATGCATCCGATTGGCTCGCACCGAGCTTCAATACATAGATGGTTAACAGCGGCTCCAATAGCATGATCGACGTGGATGTTATGAAAACGATGAACAGAGCGGACATGAGCGTCCGGTTCGACGCCGCTTCCTTAAGGTCGTTAAGGACCGACGAACGTTTCTTATCCGTTTTGACGAAGGAAGGCTCCTTCACCCACGCGAGCGCGATAACAAAAGCGATGAGCACCATGATGCCCGCAAGCAGGAACGTATCGCGCGGACCGACTAAATGACTGACGACACCGCCCAGCAATGGACCAAGAATCGAGGCGGTAGCGCTGGACGTGGAAATAACGCCGAGCGCATACCCGACATGTTTTTCCGGTGTATTGGTTGCTACCAGAGCAATGGCCGACGGAATATACCCTGCCAGCAATCCCTCCATCACCCTGACGAGCAGCAGCTCATACGGATTTTGCACGACGTAATATAGGAAATACGCGATAGATAAACAGATAGCGGCTCGCAGCATCATCGGCTTACGGCCGTATTTGTCGGCCATGGAGCCCCAGAACGGAGCTATCAAAGCCGCAGCCAAAAACGTGATGGCAAAGACGACGCCCGTCCACAGCTCCAGATGGCTTTGAACCCCGAGATCGTCCTGCAGGAAAATAGACATAAACGGAATGGAAACCGAATAGGCCATACTGACGAGGAAAGTTCCTAACCACAATACGAAAAGATTGCGTTTCCAGGAATTATCCAACAAGAAGCACTCCCTTTTCTTCGTTTGCCTTCTATCATACCATTAATACATTTGGGCTCCTGATAGAACGTTTTTTTAGGATGATAAAATGTTCTAATGAATACGCAATCTGTTGCAATGAAATCCTCAAAAAATTTATCCGCTGCATGGCGGTACGAATATGGTAAAGTATAGAAAAAACGTTAGAAGGGGGCCCTCTCTTGCCGCTGTTAAAAGGAATCATGCTGCTTGCAGCACTGCTGCTCCTGCTCCCGCCGATCCCCGCATCAGCCAATGGAGGACCGCTCTACTATCCGGCAGACGGCAACGGTCCGTTACAATTCGACACCGCATCGCAAATAAGCCTGGTCTATGAAAAAGTCATATTTACCATCGGCGACGAAGCGGCGGATGGTTCCTATGGGAAAAGCGCTGACGTGTCCATCCACTACCGGTTAAGAAATGACAGCCCCGAGAAGCGAAGCGTCAGCATCCTGTTCGTCACCCCTTCGCCGCAACCAGTGCAAGTCAGCTCGGAGGAAGGGGCGCTTAAGAGCGATTCGGTGCCTGAAGCAGCACCGGTCAATTGGCAGCCAAAGCGCAGAACGGATGTTACGGAGCCGGTCAGCGGAGAGCTGCTGAATCTGTCCCGGTACGGTTGGAGCGAGGCTCGTACGGCAGGGACCCGTTTTACGCTGGCCTTCGAGCCTGGCGAAACCCGATCCGTTACGATGCGATATAGAGATGAAGGCGGTTTGTATGATAAAGGGGTCATCAATCCCGTTTATTCCCATCTGTATTATTTGTCCCCGGCAGCGTTCTGGAAGGGGGCACCTGAAGCGGAGCTGGAAGTGCGTTTTCGCGATTCACGATACAAGGTGAGCTCGAATGTGCCGCTTGTGCGGAAGGATACAACGACCTATCAGGCGAGACTGGATGGACTGCCCGATACGGAATGGTACTTTTCCTTCACGAGTACGAGCGGACTTTTGTATCCAACCAATATGCAGACGGCTCATAACAGCTATATTTTGCTTGCTTCACTCGCTATGCTTCTCATCGTGGCTGCGGCTTCCTCGTATTGGAGAAGCAGATGGATCTATGCGTCCGGTGCTGCGGCAATTATAGGATTTACCGTGTTCTATATACGCAAAATCGGGGGGTATCCCTTCAATTTTATTTTTGTAGGAGCAGTAGATTTGTTCATGGGACTCGCGGTGCTTGCCGTCTATTTCAGACTTCGAAGACTGTGGAACAGGCCAAAGTAGCTTTTAATTGTGTCAAGCGTGTGTTATTGAAGAAAATCTATTTCATTTATTGCCAATTTGAGGTATTTTTGAGGTAGACTACGATTTCGCAGGAAAAAGTAGGCTCTAATTACTATTCCGTTTCTCCCAGTACAAAGGAGGGAAGACATCATGAATCATCGAAGTCAGTCGAGCCAGTGCCCCTATCACGCCCTGACTGCACTTGGAGGAAGAGAAGGATTGAGCGGCAAGGCCGCAGCTCCTGAGACCATCGAGCCTGCAGCTCTGGATTCCGAAGCCTTGAACGAGCCATGGATCCAGCTGGACGACCATACCGAGGTATTGGCGCAAATGCATATGATCGGCTTGACGGAAGAAGATCTTAAGCTGATCGCATCATTCGGTCCGGTCATTTCATCGCAAATCGAGCGGGTTACGGCATCCTTTTACGACTCCGTCGGGCGAGTCGATTCCTTGGAGCAAATCATCATTCAGCACAGCACCGTGGAACGGCTGCGCCAGACGTTATCGAACCATTTGATCGAAATGTTCAACTGTCGGATCAATCCAACATTTATTGAAAAAAGGCTTCGGATTGCGGCGGCTCATCAGCGTATCGGCTTGTCTCCCAAGTGGTATATGGGAGCGTTTCAAAATTTGCAAAATACGCTGCTCGATATCATTCGAGAGCTTGATGAGCGGATAGATACGATAAATTTGGGCCAAGCCGTTACGAAGCTGTTAAGCTTCGAGCAGCAGCTTGTATTGGAAGCTTACGAGAGCAAAATTCAGCATCAGGCCGATCATGACGAATTGACGGGGCTGCCGAACCGGAGGATGTTCAATCAGGTACTGTCTCACCTTATTGAGGGGAACCGCGACAGTCAAACGGAATTTGCCGTGATGATGCTCGACATCGACCGGTTCAAGATGATCAACGACTCCCTGGGACATACATACGGCGATATTTTTCTTAAAGAAATGAGCACGAGAATACGTGATAGTATCGACGACGATCGGGTGATGCTGGCCCGGATGGGCGGGGACGAGTTCACGCTCATTTGCAGCGGCGATTTCGTCGAGGATAAAGTATCCCGTTTGGCACGCAGCATTATTTCGGCTATCGGGCAGCCCTATCATTTGAAGGATAACGATTTCTATGTAACGGCCAGCATTGGAATCGCCATCTATCCCGATCACGGCTTGGACGCGGTGCAGCTGCTCAAAAATGCCGATACCGCCATGTACGAAGTGAAGAAAGGCGGAAAAAACGGATATCAGTTTTACACGAACGAGCTCGACGTGCAGCTGATGGAGAAGATTGAGCTGGAAGGCTACCTGCGGAAGGCGATTGCGAAAAACGAGCTGATGCTGTACTACCAGCCTCAAATCCGTACCGGCGACAGCCGGATGGTTGGCGTGGAAGCCTTGGTAAGATGGAATCATCCGACCAAGGGGGTACTATCGCCGGGCATGTTTATTCCGATTGCGGAGGAGACGGGCATGATTACGGAGATCGGAACCTGGGTGCTGCGGGAGGCTTGCAGACAAATGAGGGAATGGCACCTTCAAGGGGGGCCGCTGATCCCGGTATCCGTCAATTTGTCGTCGCATCAGTTCCATCAATCGAATCTGGTAGATTACATTAAGAGCATTTTGGAGGAAACCGGGCTGGAGCCGCAATATCTCGAGCTGGAGATTACAGAGAGCATGATGATGGACGCCTCGGTTTCCACCGTTATTTTAAATAAGCTCAATGAGCTGGGAATCCGCATCAGTCTGGACGATTTCGGGACAGGCTACAGCTCGCTCAGCTACTTGAAAATGCTGCCGATCGACAAGCTCAAAATCGACCGGTCGTTCATTACCGACATCACCGTCAACGATAACGACAAGGCTATTGTAGCGACGATTATTGCGATGGCTCAGCATTTGAAAATGGATGTCATCGCCGAGGGCATCGAGACGAAGGATCAGCTCGACATCCTGACGGCGAACGATTGCCGTGAAATTCAAGGATATTACTTCAGCCGTCCGTTATCTGCCGATGAGGTCGAATCAGCCTTCTTCGTTCCTTTAAGGTAGGAGCGGTGAAACGGGAGGCGGAGCACGGCCGGTTTACAAGGGTTGACTCATGCGGTGCAGTCAGGTCGCCGTCATGGGGCGGCCCTTTTTTCTCCCTACGGCTCTTGTGGAATGGAAATGGTGATACAAGGAGAAATTAAACACAAATGACTACAATTGGGTGGTTGGCCAATGAAGAAAATATGGAATATTTATGTTACCGACTTGCGCAACATCGCCAAAGTGCCAACAGGCCTTCTGCTTATGATCGCGATAGCTATATTACCGTCTGTTTATGCGTGGATAAATTTGAAAGCGATGTGGGATCCGTATTCGAATACATCCGGCATTAAAATTGCCGTGACCAGCCTCGACCAAGGGGCGACGGTGAGAGATAAGCCGTTCAATATCGGCGACGAGGTGGTGAAGAGCCTGAAGGACAACCATCAGCTCGGCTGGATTTTCGTCGATGAGGAGGAGGCGCTTAAGGGCGTCGAGCGCGGCCGCTATTATGCGAGCCTGCTCATTCCGGCCGATTTTTCCGGCAAAATAGCGGGGATCGTCGAGGGGAACGTGCAGAAGCCGGAAATCCAGTATACCGTCAACGAGAAGCTCAATGCCGTTGCGCCGAAGATCACCGAAAAGGGCGCGACTAATGTTACGGCGCAGATCAGCGAAAATTTCATTAAAACGGTAAGCGAAACCGTGTTGTCCCGAATGAAGGAGCTGGGGCTGGAATTCGAGCAGCAGCTGCCTACCATCCGCAAGGTCGAGAGCCGGATTCTGGAGCTGGAATCCCGTCTGCCGGAAATTGCCGAGATGGGAGACAAGGTGCTGGAGCTCGAGCAAAAGCTGCCGGATATTAAGGAAAAAGGCGATAAAATCGTCGAGCTGGAGCAAAAAATTCCCGATATCGATAGGGCCGGAGCTACGATTCTGAAAATCGAGGAGCAGTGGCCGAGACTGAACGAAGTGGCGCAGGAAGTGCTCGTCATTCAGCAAAAGCTGCCGGACATCCAGCGTGCGGCGGACCGCATCGTGGAGCTCGACCAAAACTTTTCGAAAGTGGAGGACGTCCTGAACACGGCGATCAACGACGTTCGCAAAGCGGACGAAATTGTCGGCGCGGCGCTCGGGGCATTGCCCAAGCTGGAAGCTATTGCTACGGACGGAAGGGCGTTTGCCGACGGGCTTAGTGATTTCTTGAAAAACAATGAGCCGGCTTTTCAAGCGCTCATCCCTGTCGTGAAGCAAAACCTCATCTTGCTGCAGCAGACGGCGGATGCCGTTACGCAAATTACGGAGCAGCTGCAGGATGCGAATATCGATCCGAAACCGCTGCTGAACGTGCTGACGTTCTTGGCCGACCGGCTGACGACAGCGGTGAACGTCCTCGACCGGCAGATCGACCTGTTCACCCGGTTGAACAGTTATTTGCCCGGCGGACCGCTCAGCGGCGTGATCGACCGGCTGAATGCCGTACGGACGAACTTCAGCGAGCAGGTCCAATTGATGAATGCAATTGTGACGGCGGTTCAAAAAGGCGAGCGGCCGGCCAAGCAAATCGTCGACAATTTGAACAAGCTGTCCAAGGATGCCAGCGCCGCATTGGGCTCGATTATTTCCCGGTATGATACGGAAATCGTTCCGAATCTAACGAAGGCATTGAAGCAGCTTCAATCCGTTGCAGCCAATGCATCCGATGTGCTTCAAACGCTGAAGACGAAGCTGCCGGATATTAAGGCGATTTTGCAGGATGCGCAGACGGGCATTCATTTTGCCCAGACCGAGCTGGACGCGCTGCAAAGCAATTTGCCGCAAATCCGTGCACGCCTTCACGAGGCGGCCGGTACGATTCACAATAAAATGAATGAGTTTACGAATGCCGTTAATGCCGCGGCGCCTTTTATCCAGAATGATTTGCCCAAGGTGGAGCAAAAGGTACACCAAGCGGCCGATTTTATCCGTAACGACCTGCCCGCATTGGAGGATGAGCTGCGTAAGCTTTCGAATATGTACCAGACCCGTTTTGTCGAGGTGGAAAATGCAGTTCATGAAGTGGCGGGTCTCGTTTCGAACAATCTTCCGGAATTTGAAGCTGCCGTCCACAAAGCGGCGGACCAAATACGGCGGCTGGAAGGGCAAAACAGCATCAGCGAGCTGCTGCAGTTTTTGCAGAACGATGTTCAGAAGGAGAGCGACTTCCTGGCCAATCCTGTGCTGATTAAAGAGGACAAAAAATACCCGATTCCGAATTACGGCTCAGCGATGAATCCTTTTTACACGACGTTATCGCTATGGGTTGGCGCTATGCTGCTCGTGTCGCTGCTAAAAGTGGATGTAGAAGGCGCAGAAGGAGTGTATAAGAGCTATGAGGTGTACTTCGGAAGATTGCTGATCTTCCTTACGATAGGCTTCTGCCAGGCTTTGATCGTGACGCTTGGTGATTATTTCATCCTCGGCACGTATGTCGTCCATAAAATCTGGTTCGTGCTGTTCGCGATTTTGATCAGTGCGGTGTTCATTTCGATCACATACACGCTTGTGTCCGTGTTCGGCAATATCGGCAAAGGACTTGCGATCATCTTCCTCGTGCTGCAATTCTCGAGCTCGGGAGGGACGTTCCCGATCAGTACGGCGTCCCCGTTCTTCCAGAGCTTGAATCCGTTCATGCCGTTTACGTATGCGGTAGGGCTGATGCGCGAGGCGGTCGGCGGCATATTGTGGGAAGTGGTGTTGAAGGACATCTTCTTCCTGCTCGTCTTCATCTTGCTCTGCTACATTGTCGCTGTAGTGCTGAAGAAGCCGCTCAGCGGCTATACGAAGCGGGTGGCCGAGAAGGCCAAGCAGACGAAGCTGATATCGTAGGAGTTATTTTGACGAAAACTCTGTTGCGAAAAAGGTTGGCCACTGGCTGTGGAACGATGATGAGCGGCGGTAGTTGTTGAAGGGAGGCTCTGCAGAAGCAGAGCCTCCTGCTGCCGAGAAATCCGGTTACGGAAAAAGAATGATGGGAGTAGGCAGGGTATTTCCTGCTTACTTACGATGCCAGTTTTCCTGGGGAAAGTTCTTAGGTTGCATCGGCATGGTCGTGTGATAGCGAACATACACTTCGAATCAGATTGCAGTTGGCTCGAGGAGAACATTTGGTTGTTGATCGGACCGTGGATCCGTTATTTTATCAAAAAGTGCTCTATTTGCGAGGTGATCGGACTACAGATCCGTTATTTCACCAAAAAATGCTGTTCTTGTAGGTAAAATCGGCAAATAACGGCCTCTCGGTCCGATCGAACGGCAAAAGTAGCGCTTTTCTAGGGAATAACGGATCTCATGTCCGATAGCCCGACTCCAAGACCGATGGATGGCGCGTTCGTAACAATAGATTCTAGGACAACCAGGGAAAATTGCAGCGTAACCGACTACGAAAGTTTTCAATCGAATGCTGAAATCGCAGGCTTCTGAAGCGTTCACTGGTTATTAGATCCACCGCAGAGGCAGCCTCTCTTTTGTAGAGCCGTCTCTCGGGCCAGCGGCCAGCATATGCGATAGCCGCTCCTCTTACAGCTCCGTGGGCAGACCATGCTGATACATTATCAGGCAGTCGTTGTTGCGGGCGAGAGTATCCATCGTTTTGCCGTTCGGCCGGGCATAAATAACCGGGTAGTCCGCTTCGTCGTAATGGAGGCGGATCGGGAAGGCGAGCTTTTCCTCGGTCGTCGAGAACTCGGCCTCCACTCCTTCCTTGTTGCCGCGGGCATCGAGCCGGATCCAGCGCTGCAATGAGCTTAAGTACACCGCGTTCAGCGCATGAATGCAATGGCCGGTGTCCGGCGTATCGCCGATCGTCAGCCTTTGGTAGCAGAAGCCCGCCGGTATGTTCAGGCTGCGCAGCAGGGCCGCCTGCAAATTCGACTTGGCATAGCAAATGCCGTGGCCGTGCTCCAGAACCTCGGAAGCGGAGCGGGTCACCTGCCTGCTCTGGATGTCCCAGGAATGGGCAATCTCGTCGCGGACAAATTCGAATACGGCTTTGACGATCGCCTGCTCATCCGTCAGCCTTGAGGTGATGCTGCGTGCCGTGTCATGAATGCGCGGATGATGATAGTCTATAACGTCGGAATGTGGCAAATAATCGATTAACTGATTGGACTCGCATACCAACTTCATGAATTTGTCCCTCCGTTGCACAGTTTTTATGGCTAATTGTTATGTGTGTGTGAGAATAATTGATACTAACTATGCTTAAAACGGATGGATTTGTCAATATGAGTAAAAAGAAAAGTTTGATATTGACTAAAAGCCTGTCATATGTTAATTTATGTAACATGAAAGTCAAAAACTAAATCATTCAAGCTTGTCAACGATGCCAAGCTTGTGTCGGCAATAGAGCCGCTTTCTTTGATTCCAGAAGAAGGCGGCTTTTTGTGCGTTCGGCTACGAAAGACGATGCGGTTACCCCGTATCATTCGTCCTTGATCAAGCCGCCACAACCGACCGGCTTTGCCATGGCCGGATCCCGCTTGCCTGCTGTAATCAGGCTCCGGCATTACTATCACTCGGAGGTGTTGTTCATGTATCGTCCGGTATTTGAGAGAGGAAAGCCAGCTTTTGCAGGAATTCGCACATTTATGCACCTGCACCACGTGCAGACTTTGGATCAGGTGGACTATGCGGTGATCGGGAATCCGTTCGACACGGGAGCGAGCTTTGCTATCGGCACGCGCTTCGGACCTTCGGCGATTAGGGACATGTCGCAGAGAATCCGTCCGACGAATCCGGCTCAGGGGATCGATTCCAGCGAGTATTTGTCCGGCATCGATTATGGCGATTTGACCGTACACCCCGGCTATATTGAGCAAAGCTACGAAGCGATCGAGGAGCAGCTGCAGCCGTTTTACGAACGGGGCATCGTTCCGATCATACTAGGCGGCGACCATTCGATCTCCTACCCGCATATTAGAGCGGCCTCCCGGACCTATGGCCCTATCAGTCTCGTTCATTTCGACTCCCATTCCGATGCGTGGAAGCCTATAGAGGAGAGCCGGCAGTTTTCGCACGGGAGCATGTTCTGGCATGGGGCGCAGGAGGGCTGGATCGATACGTCGAGCTCGATTCAAATGGGCATGCGCGGCTGCTCGAGCTTGACCCACTATGAGGAGACGAGGGCGCTCGGCTTCGACCTGCTGACGACGGATCAGGTGAAGAAGCTCGGACCTGAGGCGCTGTGCAGCCGCATCAAGGAGCGGGTTGGGTCGAAGCCGGTGTTCCTCACCTTCGACATCGATTTTCTCGATCCGGTATTTGCTCCCGGAACGGGAACGCCGGAGGTCGGGGGCTTCACGACCTATGAAGCGATTCAAATGATCCGCGGCCTCGCCGGCTTGAACATTATCGGCTTCGATCTGGTTGAGGTGCTGCCGGACCGCGATCCGACCCGTGTGACGGCGCTGAATGCGGCGCAGGTTGTGTATGAGGTGATCACGCTGCTCGCTCTGAACAAGCGCAGTGCATTGGAGCGGGCGACGGCGGTAGTCGAAGCTTGATTGCGAGAACCCTCCTTAAAGAGGGATAGAAGCGGGAGCTACCCGGAACAAACGACGGAGCCGACCAATAGGGAGGGCTCCTTCTTTGTCATTATGCCGGCGGCCGGAATCCCACACCTGCTTCCCTCTCCGCGTACAAACGTATATTGTCCGCCAAAGACGCCGCAAGGCGTTTTTTTCAGATAGGACTGCCTCTAGCCGAGCGGTTTGCCTACTATCCTTCGTATTTAGATCTTATAAGAAATTCGTAAAATCAGACAATTTTATCGGAGCGGGACGTGCTAAGATACAAAAGACATTGGAAATCGACGATGGCATAGGAGGTTGGTTAATGATGAAAGCGCTATCTTGAGTCTGATCCTATTTTGTGAATCGGCATCAGAGGAAAAATGTATCTTAATCCACCAAAAACAATAGGAAAGGAAATGGGGCTTATGCTGGACAAAATCAAGCTGATCCTAATGATTTGCCTCTTCACGGCATTCCTCTATCCGTTCGGTTCGGCACCGGGAGCCGTTCAGGCGGAAACGCTGCCCAATAAGACCATTATTATCGATGACGGAAGCATCACCGTCGATGAAGCTGTTACTCCAGATGCTCAGAATGCTGTCAATGGCTACTCCGCACAGAATTGGAACGTCTCTTCCAACGTTAAGGGCTATAACAATTCCAGCACGGTATGGACGGATACCGCAGGCAGATCGGTCACATGGAATCCGAGACTGGAGGCAGGCACAGCGAGAATATCGTTTCATAAGCTCAATTGGTCGGATAAAGCGGATAGCAATGTAAAAGTTGAAATCGTTCATAACGGAACGACGGATGTCCTGTATTTGGATCTGCAGCCTTCTTCTGGCGGAACGGGCTGGATTGATTTGGGGGAGTACGTATTCTCCGGCATCGGTGAGGAGTTCGTCAGACTGACCCGTGTGCAACCCACGACCAGTACCATTCTAACGCGGGCAGACGCTGTAAAGTTCGAAGGCAATATCAAGCAAAAAGCGCCTAATAAGACTATCATCATAGATGATGGAAGCATCTCCATCGATGGAATCGTTACCCCTGACGCTCAGAACGCTAACAATGGATATTCCGCTCAAAGCTGGAATTCAAGCACAGGCGTAAAAGGCTATAACAATTCCAGTTCCGCGTGGACGGATACCATCGGCAAAACGGTATCTTGGAATCCGAGGCTGGAGGCGGGCAGGGCAAGAATATCGTTCAATAAGCTGGATTGGCCGGATAAAGCGGACAATAACGTAAAAATTGAAATCGTCCATAACGGAGTAACGGACGTCAAGTTTCTGGACCTTAGACCTTCGGTCGGGGGGGCCGGCTGGATCGATTTGGGAGAGTATGATTTTTCCGGAATCGGAGAAGAATTCGTCAGACTGACCCGTATTCAGCCTACGACCGGCAACATTTTAACACGGGTCGATGCCGTAAAGTTCGAGGGCAATATCAAGCAAAAAGCACCTCCGCTGCCTCCGCTGCGCAGCCGGACGCTCACGAATCTCTCATACGAAGAAAAAGGAAGCATCCAAAACGACAACTACAAGGCAACCTTTTATGAAGCGGCTTGGGACGGCGGCAAAGCAATCGTTAGAGACTTATTCTACAAGGATCAGGATACCGGGAGCTGGGTGGCCGTCAATACCGAGGCGGAGAGACTTGAGGAGCAGTGGGTCCTGCTGGACGGAAATGCGGGGAGCCGAAGCGATTATTACAGCACGATGAACAAGCGATGGATTACGTTCGACGGGATCGAATTTCCTGACGGCCAAACCGCTGCGCTGACAGACTCTTTGCATGCAAGCGACTACGATCTGCAGGTGAAATGGTCGCTGGCGGGGGAGCGGCCGGAGCTGGCATACAGCTTTACCCCACGTCGGGACGGCAATTATGTGATAGGCTACCAATCCTTCACAGCGGAGTCGGCCTCAGCCGTGAATGAAGTGCTGAGCGGGTTCAAGTCTCATGCGAAAATGATCGGTACAGTGGAATCGATAGGCCTGTGGGAGCTGACCGCACCGATGAGCCTGGTTGAGAAAAACGATAATACGGGATCCTCCTTTACGTACGGTGTCTTCATTCCGGACGAAGAGCTGCCGCTTGCCTATGAACCGGCGGGAGGCATATCCAATCAGAGGCTGGGCATGAGCCTGGTCAACAATGAAGGCGGAGTGCAGCCGATTGTGTATGCGCCCCAGCTCGGGAATCATTCGCTGATGACCGCTGAGAACACATACCGTTTTCATATCGGGCTCAGTGTACAAAGAAGCAGCTTATATAAGGCCTACGAGGATATACTCCGCAGCGAGTACCATTATACCGCCTATCGGAAAAATGGTTCCGGCAAGTCTCTTACCGATGCGATGTTCAACATGATCGATCTACTCAAAATCGAACCGCAAGGTGACGATTCCGCCGATTACGTTCCGTCGCCGAGCGGATGGTGGAGCAGGGCCAAGGGCTTCATTGATATCGAGAACGAGGATGCGGTTCGTACTACCTCGAACGGCGTGCTGCTAGGGGCGTACTATGTAACAGGCGACGATCAGCTTTACGATACTAGAGCATTGCCGTCTATTCAGTATGGACTATCGCGCAACAATGTCGGGTGGTCTCCGAAGCAGAAGCCGGTTTACAGTGTGCCGTCCTTATGGAAAATGACATCTATGCCGTTCGATGTTTCCACTATAGCCGCTCTGCACCAATTGACGGGCGGTACGGCGGGAGTGTATGAAATGGGGCAGGAGGAATACCGGTTTCGCAATCCGGAGCTGAAAGATCGGGGCCCCGTCATCCAACCGCTTATGATGTATCGCATGACCGGGAATCCGCAATATTTGCAAGAGGCCAAAACCGCAGCGGACAGCTATATAGCGCAGCATATCGATACTCCTGCATCCGTTAACGTGGACAAGAACGAGTTTATTTTTAACTTCGGCAAGCTGTGGATGGAAATACTGGAGCTGTACGAGGAAACGAAGGATACCAAATATTTGAATGCCGCCTACAAGGAAGCCAAGCGGTATGCCACCATGTTCGTGGCGCGCCCGGTTCCAGAAGGCACCGTGACGATCACGGCTCCGCAGTCGCCGCTCGCGGAATCGTTCCATTGGCCTGCAAGCGCCAAATACGATTATCCGCGTGAAACGCTTCCGGAGCACGAGGCCGGAGGAAAAACGGCCGACAGTTGGCTTGTGTCGCCGAGCGGTCTTACTTATGAAGCCGGAAATACGTCTTCGGCCTTTCGGATGAATGCGCAAGAGGCGCCTTTTATGCTGCGCTTGTCTTTGTATACCGGTGACAAGCTGCTTGCGGATATTGCGCACAATTCGGTCATCGGCCGGTATTCCAGCTACCCCGGCTATTATTACAAGGGCTTTACCGTCAGTCAGCTCGAGCCGGACTATCCGCTGCTGGGTCCGAGCGAAGCTACTTCCATCTATTATCACCATATCCCGGCGCAGCTTGGCCAAACGATGGATTATTTGATCAGCGAGCAAATGCTGAGATCGAACGGGAGCATATCGTTTCCTTCCGTTTTTGAAACGGATTTCTTATGGTTCAAATACCATTTGTACGGTCATAAGCCGGGAAGCTTTTACGGTAATTCCAATGTTTGGCTGTGGATGCCTAAAGGGATTATCGAGTCCAATCATCCTCAAATGAACTGGATTACGGCGGAGAGCGGCGATAAGTTCTACATCAGTCTCGCAAGCGAATCCCGCACTGAAAAGAATGTGACCATCAAGCTCAATCAAAGTCTGATCGGCTTTGATCCAACCCGTGCGTATACTGTCAAAATCATCCGCGACAACGGGGCGGAAGAGCCGGACGTCATGAAAAACGGCAAGATTACAACGAAGGTATCACCCCGCGGTATCACGGCGATCATCGTTGAAGGATTGAACATCCAAGTACCTTTGCACAAAACAAGAGCAGCTGCAGATACTTCCGACGCCAGCTATTTCTTCGATACGCACAGTCCGATCGACGCTGTCAAAGGAATGCTGATCGTCAAGCCTGATGAAACCTCCTATGATGCCTATGTGCAGGCCAAAACGACCAAGCCGGCAACGCTGCACTACTCGCTGGACGGCGGGAACACATATACTACGGTACCCGACATGATTTATCCAATGGAATGGTCGATCCGGGTAAATAACCTGACCCAAACGTTCACCTATTATGTGGAATCAGAGAATAAGCAGACCCGCGCGAGAACGCTGTATCTGCCTGATCGGGTGGCGGTTCCTCCGGTCCAGCCGGCTTGGCAGCCGGGGTCGTCTATCATTGTAGATAATGTCGAAGCCGAAACGGAAGGAACCTGGATACGGGATACATCAGCGGACGGCTATTACTATGACAGCTATGTTTATGCGAAATCAACGACAGGCGCGGCGACCAGCAAAATTCGTTTTCGTCCGAAGCTGCCGGAAAGCGTAACCTACAATGTCTATTACAAGCTCCCTCAAATCACGGTCGCGAGTGAGAACTGGACGACGAATGCCCCGGTTACCGTGTATTATGACGGGGGATCGCAGACGCTTACGGTAGATGAAAAGACGGGAGATGGAACATGGGTATTCTTGGGGGCATTTCCTTTCGCTGCAGGTAACAGCGGGTATATCGAGCTGAACAACAAGGCCAACAACGCCCGGGTCGTTGCCGATGCCTTCATGTGGGTAAGTCCAAATGCGAATCCGCAGCTGGAGTCGGTCACGATCTCGTCAGACCGGAACGTGCTCGAAATGACCAAAACCGCACAGCTGAAAGTAACAGGATATCTGAGTACCGGGTTGATGGCTGATCTGACGAATGCGGAAGTGCAGTACACAGTCAACCGAACCGACCTGGCTTCCGTTGACAGCAACGGTGTGCTGACGCTCCATCGCCTCGATGGGGTAACGGAGCGTATCGAGGTTCAAGCAACGGTAACATGGAACGGGACCAACTTGATCACGACTCCCCTGTCCATCGCGATCAAGGACTTGGTGGTCATTGTGGACAGTACGAATACAGAAGGTTTATACATCGCGCAAGGCTCATGGAGCCAAAGCAATTTATCCGGCTACAAAACCGGCGTCAAGTCCCGCTATACAACGGTCGAAGGCTCAGCGGCGACGTGGATCGCCAAGCTCCCGGAAGGGAGGTATACCGTCTCCATCTACAAGATCGCCCACACTTCGGGCCAGGATAAAAACGTTAAAGTGGAAGTGAAGCACCAGTCGGTGACGGAGGTCACGTATATCGATCAATCCTCCAATTCCGGCTGGGTTAATCTCGGGACGTTTGACCTTGCAGGAGACGGCAGCGAGTATATCCGGATGACGAGAGTGTCTCCGACTACCTTAGAACCGCCGACTCCGCCTGCCGACATGATTTATACGAGGGCCGATGCAGTCAGGTTCGAGCGGCATTCTAATAGTCCCGGCCCGCTGTTGACGGCAAATACGAGCAATAACACGGCTGGTCAACCGATCGATGTGACCTTTACCGATGATGCAGCGTGGCGCAGCGCAACCGGCAGCATCGAAGTGGACGCTCCGTCGGTAAGCGAAGCCGGAGAAGCACGCATTAAGTATGGATCCATCGAAAGCTTGAACGGATAGGTTTTCTCATAAGTGATGCATCCCCTCACGGAAGATAGTATGTTGCAAGTTCGTGGTTACAACGAACATACTACTGTCGGACGTGAGGGTTTTTCTATTTGAATCTTGGAGGAAAGAGTGAACCATGCCGAAGTTTGGTTGTTTCCCGCTCGGTGGCGGAACGTTCCATTGCCGACTTAAGATCTTGTAAGAAATGCTTAAAATCGAAGAATTATTGCGTTTCATCCCGTGCTATCATAAAAACAAATAAAGCAGAGGTGATGAAATGCAAACGAAGCTGGCGAAGGAGGGTATCCCCCTCCTCAATAGCCGGAAACCCATGCTGGTAAGAAATTTACAAAGATACAAGACGATGTATCTTCTTTTGTTCCCGGCATTGATCTATTTCGCCGTCTTCAAGTATATCCCGATGGCGGGGATCATCATCGCGTTCAAAAATTACAACATGGTGTTGGGTCTATGGGACAGTCCCTGGGTGGGGCTCAAAAACTTCAAGGATTTTATTAACGGCGTCTATTTCTGGGATATTATGTGGAACACGATCGTCATCTCGGTCTATAAGCTGATGTTCGGCTTCTCCGCTCCCATCATCCTTGCGCTGCTGCTGAATGAAGTCGCCGTTCCATGGTTTAAGAGAGTCGTGCAGACGATTACGTATTTGCCTCATTTTTTGTCCTGGGTTATTGTGTACGGGCTGATGGTCGCCTTGCTAGCCCCGGGAGACGGATTGGTTAATTTGCTTCTTAAGGATAACGGGCTACAGCCGATCTCCTTCCTGACGGAGCCTGCCTGGGGAAGAACGCTGATTGTCGTCTCTGATATATGGAAGGATATCGGATGGGGAGCGATATTGTATCTTGCGGCGTTATCGGGGATCGATCCGAGCTTATATGAAGCGGCACGCATCGACGGCGCATCCAAGTGGAGACAGCTTTGGCACGTTACATTACCCGGCATTCGAGGCGTCATCATTCTTATGCTGATCCTGAAGCTAAGCCATATACTGGATGCAGGCTTCGACCAGGTATACATGTTCGCCAATTCCTTCAATCAGGAGAAGATCGATATTATCGACACCTGGGTATACCGAGAAGGCTTGGAGCGGCTGCGGATCGGATTGGCTACCGCGGTAGGATTATTTAAAGCCGTCATCGGATTTGTGCTAGTATTGGCTGCCAATAAGCTGGCCAAAAAATTCGACGGGCAAATTTGGTGAGGTGATCCATTGCAATGTTACATCAATCATTCGGGGAAAAAGCGGGACAAGTCGTCATCTATACCGTTCTATTCTTACTCTCCGTGCTGTGCTTGTTTCCCTTTCTGTATGTAGTCGCAGTTTCCGTTACTCCGGAATCGGAAGTGCTGAAAAAAGGGATTGTCATCATACCCGAGGCCGTTACCTTCACGGCTTACCGGGAGGTTTTCCAAGCGCACGGTATAGGTCAGGCTTATCAAATCACGTTATTTCGTACGATCGTAGGCACTGCGCTCAACATGCTTTTTACGGTCATTGCCGCGTATCCGCTATCGAAAAAATATTTGCCCGGCCGCAGCCCCTTTTTGCTGTTCATTATCTTTACAATGATGTTCGGAGGGGGACTGATTCCCACGTATTTATTAATCCGTTCGCTCGGCTTGCTAAATTCACCGTGGGTACTCATTATCCCGCACTTGATCAGCGCGTTCAATCTGGTGATTATCAAAGGCTTCTTCGAGCAGCTGCCAGCCGAAATCGAAGAGTCGGCCAGGGTTGACGGCGCAAGCGAGCTCCAATCGCTGTGGAAAATCATAATCCCGCTCTCGCTGCCCGTCCTTGCCACGGTTTCCTTGTTCTATGCTGTGGGACATTGGAACAGTTATTTCGACGCGATCGTTTACATTAATGATACGAACCTGATGCCTTTGCAGGTGGTCTTGCGTAACATTCTGCTGAATGTGCAGGCCCAAAGCGCCGATGTACTGGCCAACGCAGAGCCTGTCAGCACTCTCGCCCTGCAGATGGCTGCCGTGGTTGTAACAACGGTGCCGATTCTGATCGCGTACCCGTTTTTGCAAAAGCATTTTACCAAAGGCGTGCTGATGGGCTCCGTTAAGGGGTAACAAGAATGGATTGCTGACGCTGTTATGGTCATGTATTAATAGTGAATATAAAGGAGAGGTCCGTATGCAACGCAACAATAGCAAAAAAGCGGTATTACCCGTCTTGGCTGCCGTAATTGGCTTAGGCACGGTCATGTCGGGGTGCGGGGGAGCAGCGGAACCGCCATCGGCGCCTTCCGGTAATCCTCAAGCTCAGACCGACAAATTCGCGGAAAAAATGAAAATCACGATGTTCAACCAAGGAACCTTCAATGCAGCGGCTCCGATTCCTTCCCGCGAAGTGGACATCCCGCGCCAAATGTTAGAAAAAGCGGTAAACATCGATCTGCAAATGACGGTTCCCCAAGGCGGTCAAGCGACAACCAAGCTGAATACGCTTATTGCCGGCGGAGATATTCCGGATCTGATCTTCATGAAAAGCCGTTCCGATCTCGCTCAATATTATGACCAAGGCATCCTAGCGGATTTGACTCCGTACTTGGATCAATTTCCGGAGCTGAAGAAGCGCTGGACGAAAGAAGCATGGGAAGCCATGCAATATAAGGGAAAAACGATAGCTGTTCCCGGATATGACAATGTGAGCGGAATTATCGGAAGTCTGTTCATCCGTAACGACTGGCTGAAGAAATTGAATCTGAAGGTGCCGACAACCCCCGATGAGCTGTTCGCCGTAATGAAAGCTTTTACCGAGCAAGACCCGGACGGCAACGGCAAGAACGATACGTACGGTTTTATAGGGGGCATGAATAAAGAAGGCGTTCTGCAAACCTACGGCTTCGATATGCTGATGTGGATGTTCGGCGTTAACCCTCCGGGTGCGATTGATGTGAAGGATAACAAGCCCGTGCTGCTGTTTACGGATCCGAAGATGAAAGAGGCGCTCTCTTACATTCAAAAAATGATGGAAGCCAAGGTTGTGGATCCGGACTGGGTTACGATGAACGACTCCGCTTTGCTCGATCAAAAGCTCTACAAGGGTAAGGTCGGCTTCATGGTAAGAGATGCTCGCAGGCTGGAGCCGGAAGCGCAGGAGAAAATGAAGGAGGTCGGCGGTGAGGTGCCGGAATGGATCATCATTCCTCCAATGAAAGGTCCTTACGGTGATCAAATATTGGAGAGGAAGGGCTTCCAAAGCAATTCCTGGGCCATCTCCGTGAAGGCGGATAAAGCCAAAATCATCCGGATCTTGTCCATGCTCGAATATTATTATACGGATAAAGAAGCCTATCCCCATTTTGCATACGGGCTGAAAGGAACGCACTGGGATCTGGTGGACGGCAAGCCCAAAACGAAAACGCTCACGAAAGAAGTCAAGGATAAGTACATCTGGGTCGATCATTATCGCATGCCCCGTCGCGGCGATGATTCCGAGTATTTCAATTTTGCCAATCCGAAGACGGCGGAGGCATTCACCAATAACCAGAAGTATGTGGCACCAACATTGCCCGGAGCGTTCCTGACGCCGGATCCGAACGATTCTTTGGCTGCAGAACGAGTCCGGTTTATCAACGAAAGCTTAGTGAAATTCATGAGCGGCAAAGAACCGCTATCCAATTGGGATAACTATATCAAAACCTTGGAAACCAAGTTTGAGCTTCCGAAATATAAAGATATCGTAACGAAACAGTTTAAAGAGCAAGGTGTAATAAAGTAACTCGAAGGAGGGGCGATCGATGTCCCTCTTTTCCCCGTCTCTATGGTATGATACTTTCGTACATGAATGCAGCCGTCAAAGGAAGATGAACGATGCGGAGAAAATTAAGCCTGCCTATCAAATTATTTCTCATGTGCTTTGCCTTTGTTTTAAGCTGTATTATCCTGATAAGCCAATTATCGTACGCTTACGTTCAGAAGGAAATAAGAACTAACGACTCCTACTATACGAGCCAAATATTGGCCAAGGTCGATCAGTATTTAACCGTCAATTTCTCTTCCTTTCAAACGATTTTATTCTCCGTTGAAACCTCGGTGAAAGCCAACCTGAACAGCACGGATGTGATTAAAAAGCAGTTAAGGGAGCTGTATGAGCTCAACAGCAATTATGTCAGTAACGTTTATATTATCAAGAGTGATTTATCTATTATTGGCGGCAGTACGCCTACCCGAATTTTTGATGAACCGCTGCAGGACAGAAAGCCTCTGTTTGATGCGGCCATGAAGAACAAGTGGACTACGATCGTAAGCGAGCCTTATAAGTCGCTGTATTCAGGCTGGACGGTGACCATGGTCCGATCCATGAACGGACTATCGGCTCCTATGGCCGTTGCAGTAGATTTGGACCTTAGAGCGATCGAAGAGACGATTTTTAAGATTAATAAAAAAGAACAAATGAATTTGGCCTTGATCACCTCATCGGGTAATATCATCGTCGGATTTTCAGAAAATAAAGGGTTTCCGGATGTGCAGGACCATACCTTTTCCATCGGACAATGGTCGGCGGAACAAATTATTGAAACCAGCGGCACAAGTATTCAGCTGTACACCAAGGAGGGCAAGCCGGTCTCCGTACTGAAGCAGCCGACGGAAAAATTCAATTGGCACATTATCTCGATCAACGACGAATCGCGGATGAAGGCCGCACTGGCAAGGCTTCAAACCTACTATGTCGGTCTGCTGTTCGGGGGCTTGCTCTTAAGCTTGTTTATTTCGTATTTTATCGCCAAGTACATAAGAAATCCTCTGTATTACCTCAAGACGAAAATGAATCTGGTGGAGCAGGGCAACTTCGATGTCATTATTTCTACCAACCGGAACGATGAGTTCGGCGATCTGTCACGGGCTTTCGACCGGATGCTCCAGCAAATCGTAGAGCTGATTCGCCGCTTGGAGATCAATAAAGAGCTGCAGCGAAAGCTGGAAATCCAAGTGCTGCAATCTCAAATCAATCCCCATTTTCTATATAATACGCTTGGCTCCATAAGCAATGTGATCCGTCTGGGCCAATTGGATAAAGTCGATGTGGTCATCGCTTCCCTGATTTCATTGCTGGAGTACGGGATATCGGATTCTGCGGAGAAAGTATCGCTGCGTCAGGAATTGCAGAACGTCAAGGACTATATCTCGATTCAAAACATCCGGTATAACCGTCATTTCGAATTAGTGGAGCATATCGAAGATTCATTGATGGATTTTCCCGTTTTTCGAATGCTGCTGCAGCCTATGGTGGAGAACAGTTTGTTTCACGGATACAACGGGGGGCAAACGGAAGGCCCCATTGCCATTCGTGCGTACCGGGAAGGCGAATTTGTCGTGGTCGAAGTAGTCGATCAGGGAGAGGGAATACCTCATGAACGCATAGAGCGTATATTAAGTCCTGAACCGAAGGATATACAAGTAAACAGGAAACGAATCGGATTGAATAATATTCATGGCCGAATCAGGCTTCATTATGGCGAGCAGTACGGTCTTCAAATCATAAGTACACTAAAGAAAGAAACCCGAGTACGCGCCTTGTTCCCTGCAAGCGCATCAAAGGAGATGCACGATAGTGAGAACTTATACCTGCCTTATCGTTGATGACGAAGATCTGATGGTTCAAAGATTGGAGCTGTTTTTTCAGGAGCTTTCGATGACGGACACGCGATTCCGGCTGATTGGAAAGGCGTATAGCGGTAGGAAAGGCGTGGAAGAAGCGTTAAAGCTGAAGCCGGATATTATCTTATCCGATATTGTCATGCCCCAGATGGATGGGATTTCCATGATCGAGCAGCTAAAAGAGCAGCTTCCTCATACCCAGTATATCCTATTGACGGCATACTCTTCGTTTGAATATGCTCAGAGGGCCATTCGCGCCAATATTATGGAATACATTGTGAAGGTTCCTCTGAAGGAGGAGGATGTAAAGCGGGCGCTTCATAAAGCAGCCGGCATTTTGGACGAAATCAAGCAAAAGGACGAGAAGCTTCACTCTTTACATAAATCCGTTCTGGAAAATAAGCACCGGGTACAAAAGCAGTTTTTTAACGAGCTGATTCGAGGAGAAATTCCTTCGCACCGGGCAGCGGAGATGGCTGAACGGATGGAGATTTACTTTTTCCAATCGTATTACTGCTGCTTTATCGTCGAAATGAATCATTATGATAGCTTCCGTAACGAATATTCGGCGGTAGATCAAAGCATTCTTAGGTATGCCATTACCAATGTGGTTGAAGAAACGGTGATGAATTTCGGTGCGAGCTTGGCCTCCGATTTATACGATAACCGCTTCATCGGCTTTCTTTCCTGGGAACGAAGCCGCAGCGATATGGATATGGAGAACGCCTGTCAGACGGTAGGCCGCCAGATCGTCAACCACGTGCATCAATATCTGAATCAATCCGTATCCGTTGCTTTCGGAGGGGCGAACCGGGGCTTGGAGTCGATCCGAAAAGCGTATATGGAAGCGGTCGGCGTGTGTGAGGACTTTTATTATCACGATGAACATACGGTCAAAACGTCCCTCCATCGTTTTCATTATAACAATGGCTTCCGGACGGACTTTCAACGGGAGCTGAGGGATTTCCTTGCTTGGCTGAACAGAGAGGTGTCCAGGGAGGAAATAGATCAGCGGTTCAAGCTCCTGCACCGGAGTGCCTATGAAAACAAAATCCACCATTCCTTCATGGCGGATTTGCTTCGCGACTTTTACAGGGATGTTACGGCGAAATTCAAAGCTCGGAGCGGCGTGACGCAGAATGCGGGAGAGTTTCCGGTGAAATTCCTTACTTTTTGGGAGCAGCTTGGGTTTATTCGCGATTTTATTTACGAAACCTTGCAGGACGGCAGCCACGCATACCGTACGGAGATCATAAGAGCCAAGCGGTTTATCGAGCAAAATCTGAATCAGCGCTTATCGCTTCAAGCCATTGCCGAGCATGTGAATCTGGCTCCGTCCTATTTCAGCAGCTTGTTCAAGAAAACAATGAATGAAGGCGTCGTCGATTACATCAATCGGAGGAAAATCGAGCTATCGCTGGAGTTATTAAAGGTGCGGGATTATTCCTTATTGGAGCTATGCGATGAAGTTGGGATCGTTAACGAAGGGTACTTTTGCAAGCTGTTTAAACAATTTACGGGGATTACGCCTAAGCAATACCGCAAAAAATTAAATTGAGACCGGCTCTAAAAATCTTATGAGTTTTTCGCGAAATCCTGTAAATAAGTCGTTATGAAATCCACTACCATGATAAGTGTATCTTATTATGGAGGGTTCGTTATGGAGCTAATCAAATCGGATGTAACCGTCGTCGGCGGCGGGATTGCCGGAGTATGCGCCGCCATCGCCGCAGCCCGGCAGGGATTGAAGGTATCGCTGATTAACGACCGGCCTGTGCTCGGAGGGAATGCAAGCAGCGAGGTCCGGGTTCATATCAACGGATCGGCCTATTTGGGCAACAGTCCTTCTTACTATGCGAGGGAGGGCGGAATAGTAGAAGAGCTCAAGCTGAAGGTGTTTCATTATAATCCTTTCTATAACAAGAAGCTCATGCTCTCGATTTCGGATACGGTCCTGCTGGATATGGTTTACGCTGAGCCCGGCATCTCCCTGTTCCTGAACACATGCGTTCATCAAACGGGGATGGAGAACGGCAGAATTCAATGGGTGGAAGGTCTGCAGCTTGCTTCAGAAAGAAAGTTCCGCTTTGAGAGCCCTTATTTTATCGATTGCTCCGGCGACGGGATTGTCGGCTACCAGGCAGGGGCCCACTTCAGATGGGGAAGAGAAGCGCGGGAGGAGTTCCATGAAAGCTTGGCTCCCGAGGTGTCGGACCATTATGTGATGGGGGATACGATTCTTTTTCAAGCGAGGGACGCAGGATTTGCCGTTCCGTATAAGCGGCCCGAATTTGCGTATGATGTGACCAAGCTGAGCTTCTTCGAGAGCATCCGAAAAGGCTTGAACCATCGAGGTCTGCCTCGGAAAATAAACGGAATCGGCGGCTTGTGGTGGTTGGAATACGGCGGACATATCGATACCATCAAAGACAATGAAGACATCGCCCTGGAGCTTCGGAAGCTGGTTTACGGGATTTGGGACTATATTAAGAACAGCGGCGAATTTGACGATGTGGACAATCTTATTCTTGATTACGTATGCCCGATTCCGGGGAAGCGGGAGTCCAGAAGGTTTATCGGCGATTATATGCTGACGCAGAATGACCTCGCGAATAAGCCTGCTTTCGAGGATGCCGTTGCCGTAGGGGGATGGGCGATGGATCTTCACGCCGCCAAAGGCATATATGACGAGGGGCCGGCTACGGCGTGGAACTTTGTCCCGGGCTTATACAATATCCCTTTCCGCAGTCTGTATTCCAGGAACATTCCCAATCTCCTGTTCGCAGGGCGTAATATGAGCGCTACCCACGTCGCCTTCGGATCAACAAGGGTTATGGCTACCTGCGGTTGTATGGGGCAGGCGGTTGGGACGGCGGCTTCTCTTTGCAGCAAATACGGAGTAGACCCGGCTGCGTTAGTACATGAGCATATGCCGGAGCTGCAGGCGATGCTGCTCCGGGACGGACAAACGATCGCCGGGCTCAGGGAAACGTTGGACCCTTATTTTGCAGACGGGGTATCGATCCGCGCTTCGTCACAGCGCAGCTACAGCAATGAGCTGCCATCCGAGGCGGTACAGCTGGAAAGAGGACTTTGTCTGGTATTGCCGATAGGTACGAACGAAGCGGAAAGCGTGCGAATCAAGATCAGGAACGGCTCCGCGCATACGGAGACACTGCAGGTAAAGCTTATGGGCGGGGAACGAAAGGAAACCTACATCCCGGATTACGAGATCAAAAGCTGCAACGTGGAAATAGCCGGGGGATACGATGGCTGGATAACGCTGAGCCTCGGGTGCAAGAAGCCCGCGGATGATAAAGTATATATCGTATTGGAAGAAAACCCTGTTCTTTCCGTTTATTGCAATGAGGAAAGGGTTACAGGCGCTGTCAGCTTCCATTATCGTCCTGAAGAGCCGGGCAAACTGAAGCGGTTCAATCGAAGCATTTGCTTTAAGGACCTGCTGCCTGTCCAACCTATGTATGATCCTGGAAATGTGCTGAATGGCTACTCGAGGCCACATGGAGTTCCGAATGTCTGGGCTTCCGATCGAACGGAAGGGCAAGCATGGCTGGAAATGTCTTTTGCGGCGCCTAGAGATCTGGACGAAATCCATCTGGTGTTCAATTCAAGGCTCGATTTGGAGCATTTTGACGGTCCTATCGAGACCTTAATCAAGGATTATGATGTGATTTTGACTCTGGAGGACAACAGCGAGGAACGAGTTGAGGTAAAGGGAAATTATCTCACTTTAAATAAACATAAGGTAAATGCCAGGAGGGTCACCCGTATCCGGCTTCTGTTCAGAGCTACCCACGGATCGCCCTACTTCGAAGTGTTTGCCGTCAAGTTGTTTGCTCCTTCGGTTGGAATTGAACAGAAGACTAATTTCTTATGGAAGAAGGGATCTGTGTGATGCGAAACGGATCGGCCATAATGACTGCCGTGCTGGTAGGAACGATTCTTTCGGGGTGCGCTTCTGGCGGAGGAGCATCCGAGGGAAAGGGAGCTCCGGTTAAAGCGGAGGAAGATGCCAAAATCGATTTGCAGACGCCGGTAGAGCTGGTATTTTACGATGAGCAGAATATGTCCGAGGATATGTTCAACGAACGTTTCGCTAAGCCGATAAAGAACAAATTCCCTAACGTAAGCTTTAAGGTAATCAAGCCGGGCAAAGGGACGTACATTAGCGAGATTGCGGCCAGCGGCACGCTTCCGGATCTATACTATACTACGGCTTGGAGCTTCCCGCTGCAGATTGATGGCGGCCTGATTATGAATTTGGAGGATGCGGTCAAAAAAGACAAGATCGACTTGAACGGATATCAGCCGACGCTGATCGATACGATCAAGGCATTTAGCCCGAAGGGAGAATTGTATGCGCTTCCCTATTCGAACTATGCCTCGGTGCTCTATTATAACAAGGATATATTCGACAGGCTGGCCGTGCCCTATCCGAAAGACGGAATGACGTACGAGGATGCCATCGCGTTGGGCAAACAATTAACGAGAACGGAAGGGGGAGTCCGGTATACCGGCTTTTTCCCGGGAAATTACAGCTTCACGTACGCCCTCTTCAAGTCGGGCTTTGTCGATGTGGCAAACAAGAAAGCAAGCTTCAACAATCAAGAAATGAGACAGACATTGGAGCTGCTGAAAAGCGGATTCAGCACGCAGGGAATCGAATATATGGATTACACCAGTGCTCTGAATCTGTTTTATAAAGAGAAGACGCTGGCGATGATTCCGTATCATTTCGAGCTGGGGCGTCTGGAAGGAATAGTTAAGTCGGGCGAAGCCTTCAACTGGGATTTTGTGCAAGCCCCGACCTTGAACGGTTTCAATCGCAGCGGCGCGCCCAGTCTGCTCTCGGTTTCGTCGCAAACGAAGCATTCCGCGCTTGTCTTTAAGATCATTTCGTATTTATCGGCTTCAACCGAGTATCAGACGTTTTTGGCTAGTAAGGGTGTACTCCCCGTCATTAAAAACGATGAAATTATGAAATCGTTCGGAAGCAGTCTCGACTATTTGAAGGGCAAGCATATCGAGGCCATCTTCATGACGAAGCCGCAATCGATGGTGAAATCCACCCAATTCGATCGTGTGCCGGATAAATACCTCACGCAAGCCCTTAAGGATGTCGTCACCGGAGTAACCGATATCAATACCGCATTAAATAAGGCGGAAGAGCAGGCGAATAAGGATCTGTTACCGCAATTCAAGTAGGCTTAACGTGGAGGGGGTATGGAGATGAATTCCAAAGATTATGCAAAATCCATTGGTGTTGATTTCGCACGAGGTATCGACCTTCGGGATATGGGGGAAGTGACGCAAGACTACGGCTTCATGCTGCCTGAATACGATAACCCGAGGGAGCTGCATAGGAGAGAAGGTCTTCCCCATGTCCTCGACCGGTTGGAGCAAGGCCAAGACGTTAAGGTTGGATATATCGGGGGAAGCATCACATTACAGCAAGGCTGGCGCCCGCGTACAACCGCATGGCTGAAATCCCGGTTTCCGAAGGCCGATATTGTGGAAATCAATGCAGCGATTAACGGTACGGGAGCCGATTTTGGAGCGGCGCGTATCGAGCAGCACTTATTGGTGCACAACCCCGACTTGATCTTCGTGGAGTTTGCGGTAAACGGCGGAAGCGAACAAGATATTGAAGGCATGGTACGGAAGATCTGGAGGAACAATCCGAGTACCGATATTTGTTTTGTGTACACGCTGAAGAGCGATCAAATACCGTCTTACGGCCCGCAATCGGAGCCCTCCTTTCCCTCCAGCATAAAGGCTTTTGAAACGGTTGGCGAATATTATGGGATACCCGGCATTTTTTTGGGATACGTAGTGGGAGACTTGTATGCCCGGGATAAGCTGGTGCCCAAGGCGGCAGAATGGATCGATCGTGAAGGACGGGCGGCTTTCTCGAAAGATGGTGTGCACCCTGTTGGAATCGGCGATCAGCTGTATGCAGGGACGGTCGCTCGATGCATACTGAAAATGCTTGAGAGCAAGAAAAATCCGGCCCCTCGCGTATTGAAGGCCCCGTTGTTCGCTAATAACTGGGAAAGAGCCACAATGAAGGAGGCGGCCGAATTCAGCGGGAGCCTGGAGGTCTTAGATACACGTGCTGATGATTTTAGCGCAAAATTTCCTTATACCGGCTATAATCTGGAAACCATCAAGACTATATACCCGCGGCTTGTAAAGCTGGCCGTGCCAGGTGACACTATTACCGTTAAGTTCAAAGGGACGATACTTGGGATAGCTGACGCAGGCGGCCCGTTCTCCGGTCAGCTCCGTGTTACGGTCGATTCCCATTTGCCCATACTGATTAATCGATTCACTGTCCATAGCGCAAACCTGAGGCATCAGTATTTTTATTTGCCTGAGATGGAGGATGCGGAGCACACCGTTACCTTCACGTTGATGCCGGAAGCATCGGATAAGCGCCATATGTTACTAAATAAAGCCGATTATGATCAAAACCCCGAAGCCTATGAGGGGAATGAGGTGTACCTTGGCCAAATGCTTATCGTTGGCGAGTTTTTGTTGTTAAAGGAAAATAAAGAGGCAAGAGATAAATAAACCCGACCTGTATTTTAGGCCGGGTTGGGGTCGCCACGAGCATCGCGCGTCCTGACTTTCCGATGTCAGTTTACCCGAATGACGCTTACTGCGTGTAGTCATATTTCTTTGGCTTGGAGGAGGAGGCTTTGACTAACAGGCTGTTCGTGCTGAGGACCGCTTGGGCGATGTCGACCAGCTTTTTCCTCTCGTTCATGGCCTGGGTCCGCATCATCTCGTAGGCTGTAGTCTCGCTGATGTTATTAATCTTGCTGAGCATGATTTTGGCGTCGTCCACGAGCTTCTTCTCCTGAAATTTGGTGGCGAGAAATTGGTATTCGCGCTCCAGATGCAGCCGGCGCTGATGGTTTTTGACGCCCAGCAGCAGCGACCATTGAAGCTCGTTGTCGTTCATGCCGCAGCACAGGACTCCGTCCACTTTGTCATGGGGGGCTGCCGTGGCCGGCTTTCTTTCCTCGCACCACCAGAGGAGCGGGAGAGAAAAACGGGAGTTAACCTCGTGCAGCCACTGCTTGAGCCGACAGGCGGGCACATCCAGCACCAGGATGTCGAATCTGCGCTGCTGCAGCGTAGGGAGGGCTTCGGCGGGAATGGAGGCAACCCAATAATTCAGCTCCTTCAGTCTTACATCGACTCGGCATTTGGTTGTCGGAATGTCGTGAATGTGCAAAATCCGGGTTTTCATCCTGTCATCACCTCGAAATGATATTGGAAAGTTGAGACTACAACAGAGCAAACCAACAAACGATAAGTGAGATATATGTTAATTATCCGTTAGTAGTCTTTGAAAAGTCAATATTAATGTAATATATATGTTAGTATATATGACGAATTAGAAGATTAATTATGAATATTTAAAAATATATGTCAATATAGTTGACATATATGCTATCGATTCGCTATAATGAGACTCATCAAACAACTGCATAGTACGAAACCATCGATCCGATGGTTTGTATAGGCAAAGAGGCCGTTGCATAAGACAACGGCCTCTTTGTGCTGTTTGCAGACTAAAAAGACACAGGGGAGTGGGAGTTATGAAGATGTATCGTCCGCAAATTGAAATGGGAAAGCCTTTATTTTCAGGAATTCACACGTTCATGCATTTGCCGCATGTCCAGACGTTAGAGAATGTCGACTTCGCCGTAGTAGGGGTGCCGTTCGACACGGGAGTAAGCTATGCTGTCGGCGCACGTTTCGGACCTTCGGCCATTCGCACGATGTCGCAGCGCATACGGCCGATATCGCCCGTCCATCAGATCGATATTTCCGAATATTTGTCCGGCATCGACTATGGCGACTTAGCGGTGCATCCCGGCTATATCGAACAATCGTATCAAGCGATTGAGGAGCAGCTGACGCCGATCTTCGAAGCAGGTATCGTGCCCATCATGCTGGGCGGCGACCATTCCATCTCGCTCCCGCATTTGAGGGCGGCTGCGAAGAAGCACGGACCGGTTTGCCTCGTCCACTTCGACTCGCATTCGGACACCGGCCGTTCCAAATTCCCCGAGCGCATGTGGTCGCACGGCGCCGTGTTCAGCTATGCGGTGGACGAAGGGTTGATCGATGCGGAGCATTCGATTCAGATGGGGATGAGAGGAAGCAGCTACAAGCCGAACAATTTGAGCGATGCGCGGGAAATGGGCTTCGAGGTGCTGACGACCGACGATGTCCGCGACCTGACGATTCCGCAATTATGCGAAAAGATCAAGAGCAGGGTCGGGGACAGACCGGTGTTTCTGACCTTCGATATCGACTTCCTCGATCCGGTGTATGCTCCGGGTACGGGGACGCCGGAGGTCGGAGGCTTCACCACCTACGAGGCGCAAAAAATGCTGCGGGGGCTGGCAGGGCTCAACTTTATAGGCTTCGATCTGGTGGAGGTGCTGCCGGACCGCGACGCCAATAACATTACGGCGCTCAATGCGGCGAATATCGCTTTCGAATTTGTTTGCCTGCTGGCCGTCAAACGCCGGATGGACAGCGTGTCCCCGGGCGTAGACGCCGTATCCGTAGGCTAGAAAAGGAGAATGAGTCGATGAAGAAAACACACAAGACATGGGGACTTATCTCGCTCGCCGTATTGATGCTTGCAGGCTGTACCAAGCCCTCCTCCACGAATCAGGAGGCACAAGCGGCCCCTGACGGTGCAGCCGCTGCGAAGAGCAGCCAATTGACGGTTGGAATTACGAATCCGCCGTTGATGTTCAATCCTATTGATGCTGACGGCAGCGGATCGAGCGGAGCCGTATTCACTTACAGATACTTTTTCGACTCATTGGTCAAGACGGTCGGGCCGTTGGATTTTAAAATGGCGCTGGCCGAATCGTTCACTACCGACGATAACCAGACGTTCAAAATTGCCATCCAGAAAAACGCCAGCTGGACGGACGGTAAGCCGATCACGGCACACGACGTCGAATTTACGATTAACCTCATCGCCAATCCGAAGACGATTACGACACTGCGTTCCGCGATATTCGCGCTCGACGGATTGAACGAGAAAGGGATGCTCCCGGCAGGGACGGAGAAGCTTTCGTCCATCAAGGTTATCGACGACAAGCATTTGGAGCTCAAAACCGCCAAGCCGGTCGATCCGAACTTGATCTATGAGCGGTTCAGCGACTTGCTGATCGTACCGAAGCATATTTTGGAAAACACTGATCCCTCCCAGCTGAACCAGAACCCGTTTTGGCGTAATCCGAACGTGACGTCAGGCCCTTATAAATTCGTCAAATACGAGAACAAGTCGTACGTCGAGCTGGCGGCGAATGAATCGTACTACCGGGGCGCTCCCAAGATCGCCAAGGTGTTCGTCAAAATTATGCCGGCCGCCAACATGGTCGCGCAGCTTCAGTCCGGCGAGCTGGATATGAATGCGGCGCAAGGGACCGGCAACATACCGGCGTCCGAATGGAAAACGGTCAAGTCGTTCCCGAACCTCCGGACGGAGGAGGAGAAGACAAGGCGTTATAATTCGGTCGAGATCAACATGGAGCGCTTCCCTGACAAGAAGGTGCGGCAGGCATTGGCGTACGCCATTGATCGGCAAATGATCGTCGACCAGCTGATGCCGGGTGCCGGAGAACTGCAGGACGGCCCTTACTCCACCTCGCACCCGTATTACGACAAGAATGTGAAGAAATACGCGTACGATCCTGAAAAAGCGAAGCAAATGCTGAAGGAAGCGGGCTTCGATATGAATAAATCGATCGAGCTCATCGTGCCGACCGGGGACAAAACCCGGGAAATGGCAGGCAATATTATTCAACAAAACCTCCAAGCCATCGGGCTGAAGGTAAAGCAGGTGAATTTCGATTTCCCGACGACAGTGTCGCGACTGGTCAAAGGCGACTTCGATTTGGCGCTAAGCAGCTTCGGCAGCATCATGGATCCCGACGGGCCCGCCAACATCTACCGCTCCACCGCCGCATTGAACGACATGCGGTACAAGAGCAAAACCATCGACGATTTGTTCAACCGGGGTATGAACGAGACGGATAAGACGAAACGGTTCGCCATTTATTCCGAGCTGCAAAATACGATTCAAGAGGATGTGCCGTTGATCACGGTTTATTCCGAATACAATCTGATTGCCATCTCCAAGTCGGTGGAAGGCAAAGGCGGCGTAGTGGACGGAATGCATTATGACGTTAATCAGTGGTACCGCAAATAATACGGGGAAGCCGGGGTGAGGCCATGAATACTCTGTTGGAAGTGCACAGACTACAAACGGCGTTTCGCACGGAGGCCGGAGAAGTGACATCGGTCGACGATGTCAGCTTCTCGCTCGGACAGGGAGAGACGCTCGGCATTGTAGGAGAGTCGGGCTGCGGCAAAAGCGTCACCTCCCTGTCGATATTGAGACTGCTGGGACGCAACGGCTATATCAAGAGCGGGTCGATCCTGTTTCAAGGCAGCGATCTGGCGGCCATGACCGATCAAGAGCTCGGCGCATTGCGGGGCAAAGACATCGCCATGATCTTCCAGGACCCGATGTCGTCGCTCAATCCCGTGTTTACGATCGGCAACCAGCTTACGGAGTCGATACGGATTCATCTCAAGCTCGGGAGCAAAGAGGCGTGGTCGTATGCCGTCGGACTGCTGAAGGCGGTCGGCTTCCCGAGAGCGGAGGAAGTGATGCACCAATATCCGCATACGGTATCCGGGGGCATGAAGCAGCGTATTATGATCGCCATGGCGCTTGCCTGCAAGCCGAAGCTGCTGATTGCCGATGAGCCTACGACGGCGCTCGACGTAACGATTCAAGCGCAGATTTTGGAGCTGATGAAACGGATCCGCCAAGAGTCCAATACGTCGATCATTTTGATCTCCCACGATTTGGGGGTTGTAGCCGAAATGGCGGACCGGATCATCGTCATGTATGCGGGGCAGGTAGTGGAGGAAGCCGAGGTGTTCGAGCTGTTCGAGCGGCCGATGCATCCGTATACCGCCGGATTAATGGCATCCATCCCGCATCTCGAGCTGGAGGAAGAGGAGCTGCAGTCCATACCGGGTGCGGTTCCTTCCCTGCTCGACATGCCTGCAGGCTGCCGTTATCAGGAACGATGCCCGTTGGCGGCGGAGCAGTGCAAGCAAATGCCGCCGCTCCGCGAGGTCAGCATAGGTCACAAAGTCAAATGCTGGTT
Source organism: Paenibacillus sp. H1-7 (assembly GCF_022354825.1). Classification (GTDB taxonomy): domain Bacteria; phylum Bacillota; class Bacilli; order Paenibacillales; family NBRC-103111; genus Paenibacillus_S. The sequence goes on along the minus strand of NZ_CP031168.1, from coordinate 7,537,398 downwards.
TGCAGGCGCCGAGCCTGCGTGAGAAGACAATAGACCCGATGGAGGCGATGACGATGCTCATAGCGGAAAAGGATGAAATAGTTCGGCAAGAGCCTCTGTTGCAATTGCGGGGCGTCAAAAAATATTACCCGATCAAGCGGGGCGTGTTCTCCCGAACGGTCGGCCATATCAAAGCGGTGGACGGCATCGATCTGGACGTCTACCCCGGAGAAACCGTCGGACTCGTAGGAGAGTCCGGGTGCGGCAAATCGACGCTGGGCCGGAGCATCATCAAGCTGGAGGAGCTGTCCGAAGGAAGCGTCCTGTTTCAAGGGACCGATCTCGCTCCGCTCAATATGCCCCAGATGCGCAGGCTTCGCTCGGATTTGCAGATGATTTTCCAGGATCCGTACTCGTCGTTGAATCCGAGAAAGCGCATCGTAGAGCTGCTGACGGAGCCGCTCAAGACGCTGTCCGGACTGGGCGAGGCCGAAGCGCTCAGGCAAGCGTGCGAGCTGATGGAGCTGGTCGGGCTGTCGCCCCAAAGCTTGGGCAAATATCCGCATGAATTTTCCGGCGGTCAGCGCCAGCGCATCGGGATTGCCCGTGCGGTAGGATTAAGGCCGAAGCTTATCGTATGCGACGAGCCGGTATCCGCGCTGGACGTCTCGATTCAGGCGCAAATCTTGAATTTGATGAAGGAGCTGCAAAAGCAATTCCGACTGACCTATTTGTTCATCGGACATGGACTCGGTGCCGTGAAATACGTAAGCGACCGGATTGCCGTCATGTACCTGGGTAAAATCGTGGAAATCGCTCCGAAGGCGCGCATTTTCTCCGCGCCGAAGCATCCTTATACTAGAGCGCTGCTGGATGCTTACCCGGCGCCCAATCCGGCGCTGAGAAACGCCCGCCGCATCGTACTCGAAGGCGATGTCCCGAGTCCGGCTGCACCGCCTTCCGGCTGCAGATTCCATACCCGCTGTCCTGTTGCGCAGCCGAAGTGCAAAGAGCAGGAGCCTCCTCTATCGGGCGGCGAGCATCGCGTCGCCTGTCATTTTCCGCTGGGGGAAGAGATAGCGGTTCGGACGGGAGGGGCGGCGTATGCTTAATTATGTTATCCGGCGTCTGTTGATCGCCATTCCGGTGCTCTTCGGCGTTACGTTCCTGAACTTTGTCATCATCAACCTGGCCCCGGGCGATCCTGTAGATATGTACGTCAATCCCGACGTGTCCGAGGCGGATAAGGCCATACGCCGGGAAGCGCTCGGCCTGAACGACCCGTTCATGATCCGGTACGTGAAGTGGCTGATTAACCTGGCCCACGGCGACCTGGGCCACTCCTTCAGCTCCTTTCAGCCGGTGGTCCAGATGATATCGGAACGGTTGGGAGCCACTCTCCTCCTGATGGGCACTTCCATCGTGTTCGGTTATTTGATCTCCATCCCTATAGGCGTTTACTGTGCAGTGAAAGCCAACTCCAAATTCGATTATTTCATGTCGGCGAACTCGTTTCTATGCGTATCCATCCCCAGCTTTTTCCTCGGGCTCGGATTAATCTATGTGTTCGGCGTTCAGCTCGGGATTCTTCCGACCGGCGGAATGAGCACGGTAGGAGGAGACGGGGGCATAGGGGATGCCGTGCTTCATCTGGTGCTCCCGACGATCACCCTGGGAACCTCGATAGCCGGCGGGATGGTGCGGTACGTCCGCTCGAGTGTAATGGAAGTGCTCGGCCAAGACTACCTGCGTACGGCGAGAGCAAAAGGGGTCAAGGAATTTTTCGTAGTGAATAAGCATGCGTTGAAGAATGCCCTCATCCCTGTCATTACAATAGCTGGACTCGATATTCCGATTTTGATCGGAGGCGCCGTCATTACGGAGAGCATATTCCAATGGAACGGGATGGGACAGCTGACGATTCAAGCTATATTATCACGGGATTTTCCGCTGCTGATGGGGATTAACATGCTGGCGGCTTTGACGGTGCTATGCGCCAATTTGTGGTCGGATGTAATGTATGCCGTCGTAGATCCGCGGATTAAATACAATTAAGTTGATGGGAGGAGTCACGTATGTCTTCAATGGAAATGCAAAAGGAATTGACTGCAGCGGAAGCTCTGCCTTCTATTCTGAACAGCCGCACGCCTCCGTTTGCTTCCGACAGCTACGCCAAATTGATAGCCCGGCGGTTTATGAAGCATAAAATGGCGGTGGTCGGTCTGGCTGCGCTCGCTATGCTGATCCTGGTGGGGATTTTCGCGCCGCTGCTCGCCCCCTACAATCCGAATGCCATCGGCAAAGCCTTCTCGGCCGCGCCTTCCGCCGAGCATTGGCTTGGCACGGATCAGGTAGGGCGCGATGTGCTTAGCCGTCTGATCTACGCCACCCGCGTATCGTTGGCCGTCGGCATAGTAACGGTAGCCATTTATGTAGTCATCGGCACGGTGATCGGAGCCGTCGCAGGGTATATGGGCGGTTGGATCGATATGGTGATCAACAGGGTCATCGATGTCGTCATGTCGTTTCCTACGCTAATGGTTATACTTGTTTTGGTGACTGTACTTGGCACCGGGTTATCGAATATTATAATAGTATTGGCTTTGCTCGGCTGGCCTCCGGTAGCGAGACTGGTCCGGGGGAGCGTGCTAACGTTACGGCAAACGGAATTCGTTAAGGCGGGCATTACGCTAGGCTTCAGCACGCTCAGGCTTATTTTCGGCCATATTTTACCGAACGCATTGGGTCCGATTCTTGTGAATGCAACGTTCGGAGCGGCTGCAGCGATTTTATCCGAGTCTTCCTTAAGCTTCCTCGGAATGGGAGTTCAGCCTCCTACCGCCAGCTGGGGGAACATGCTGAATGCGGCCCAATCGATTACGGCACTGACAAGCCAGCCATGGCTTTGGATTCCTCCGGGCTTGATCATTATTGTTTCGGTGCTGTCGATCAATTTCATCGGTGACGGCATAAGAGATGCTATGGATCCGAAAAAAATCAGCGCATGACGCGAAGAGGAGCGTGACTTCGCTCATCGTCTTGCGGCGGCGATTTATTTTATGAAGATAATGGTGGGAATGCGATGAGTTGGAGACAAATACCGGCATCGATGATGTCTTTATTCAAAAGCCTCCCTAGGGATGCTTTGTTTTTCTTAATCGCCAGTTTCGTCAATGCTACGGGCAAAGCGGTCATGTGGCCGCTCACGACGCTGTACGTCCATAACGTAATGGGCAAGTCGTACGGGGAAGCGGGGCTGATCGTCCTGTACCAAGCGCTGTGCAGCGTATTGGGAGAGTTCGCCGGCGGCAACTTGTATTACCGCATCGGCCCGAAGGCGATGATTTCCGGATCCTTCGCCGTTTCGTCGCTCTGCTTGTTCGCCATCGCCGGAACCGACAGCTGGCCGCTCTACATTGCGCTCGTCTGTCTGCTCGGCTTCACGAACGGCATCTCGATGCCTTCGATGAACGCTTATGTCGGATTCCGCTGGAAAGAGCACCGGCGGAGGCTGTACAACGTCATGTACGTCTGCAACAACTTCGGCTTATCCATCGGCGCCATGGTCGGGGGGCTTCTCGCTTCGATCTCGTTCTCGCTGACGTACATGCTTACGGGCACGACGACGCTGCTGTTCGCCATGTTTCTGTTCTTTTTCATGAGAGAGCGGGCCGTTCCTGCTGCGGAAGACTCCGGGGAGGGGCATACGGATGGGGACGAGAACAAGGCGGGTCTAGCGGACAAAGCCGGCAAAGGCATGGCACCTGTTCACCTGGACCGATCCCAGCTGCTTCGCAATGTGAAGCTGTACCTGTTTCTTTCGATCGGCTCGCTGTTCTTCTGGCTGTCGTTCACCCAGTGGTCGACCGGGGTCGCCCCGTATATTGAAGAGCAGGGAATGGATCTGAAATTTTACAGCCTGCTCTGGACGGTCAACGGGCTTGTTATTTTGTTCGGCCAGCCTTTGACGGGATGGATTAAGAGAAGGTTCGCGCAAACGATCGTGCGGCAAATGCTGGTGAGTGCACTGTTCTCGGTGTCGGCGTTTTCGTTTATTTTATTTTTCCACGAGCTGTATGTGTATCTCGTTATCGGGATGATTTTGGCTACGCTGGGGGAAATGATGCTGCTGCCCGCCATACCGACCTTCTTCTCGGAGAGAACCGGGGTCCACGCGCCTTTCTATATGGGGCTGGCCGGGGGCTTCGCGAATGTCGGCAGAATGATCGGGCCGCTTATGTTCGGCCATGCTTTCGATCTGTGGGGGATCGGTTCCGTGTTTTTCTTAGGGACGCTCGCATCCCTCGCGGCGCTAGTCATGTTCTACATCCATGCCAATATGAACAAAGACCCCGATCCGGTGCCGGAGGTGAAGCTGCGGACGTTGGCTCAGTAGCTTTTTGGGATGATAACAGAAATAGACCGTTTCTTCTCAGGTAGGGGAGGGCGGTCTATTTATTTTTAAGCGGAGACGGTAAAAATCCTTCTAGGTAAAGACGGCAAGGCGGCCTGCTTTACTATTCGGCCTTTTTCTGCTTAAACTGATAGATAGGAGTTTTGATTTGCTTTTCATTATCGCAACGGAAAGGGGCTGCATCATGATTTCTGCCATCGACCGCCCGACAGGCGTATTTCCATCCGTATGTTCTCTGGATTGCCCGGATCAATGCGGTTTGCTGGTTCACAAAGTGGACGGCCGCATTGTCAAAATAGAAGGAGACCCGGCGCATCCGGTTACCCAAGGCGCCATCTGCAACAAGGTCCGCAATATGGCGGAGCGCATTTACGATCTGAAGCGGCTTCAATATCCGCTCAAGCGCGTTGGGGCAAAAGGCGAAAACCGCTTCGAGCGCATCACCTGGGACGAAGCGATCGATACGATTACATCCCGTTGGAAGCAGGTCATAGAAGAAGAGGGCGCGGAGGCGATTCTCCCGTACAGCTTCTACGGAAATATGGGCCGCATCGGCACCGAAGGGATGGACCGGCGCTTTTTCCACCGGATGGGCGCGAGCCGTCTGCTGTACACAATATGCCAGGCGGCGGGGACGGAAGGCTACCACTATACGATGGGTTCGAGCGTCGGAACCGATCCGGAGGATACGGTTCATGCGAAGCTGTTCATCATGTGGGGGATCAACACGGTCAGCACGAATATGCACCAGGTGGTGCTGGCCGAGAAGGCACGTAAGAACGGCGCGCAAATCGTCGTCATCGACGTGCACAAAAATCAGACCGGACGCTGGGCGGACTGGTTCATCCCGATCTTGCCCGGAACGGATGCGGCGCTGGCTCTGGGCATCATGAATATTCTGTTCGCGGAGCAAATGGCGGACGAAGCGTTCCTGCGCGAGTACACCGTCGGACACGAGGAGCTTCGCCGGCATGTGAAACAGTACGACCCTGCCACGGTATCCGCGATTACTGGAGTCCCGGCGGAAGACATCGTGAAGCTGGCCCGGCTGTATGGGCAGACTTCTCCGTCCTTTATCCGGATCGGCAACGGACCGCAGCATCACGATAACGGAGGCATGTGCATCCGGACGATTTCCTGTCTTCCGGCGCTGACCGGCCAATGGCTCGTCAAAGGCGGCGGCGCCATCAAGGGCAACGGCTCGGCGCTTGACCATAACGCGGCTGCGCTGCAGCGGCCGGATCTGCTTCCGAAGAGCACGCGCCGCATCAATATGAACCTGCTCGGCAGCGCTCTTCTGGAGCTGGAGCCGCCGGTTCGTTCGCTGTACGTGTACAACTCCAATCCTGCGGTGGTTGCCCCTGAGGCCAACAAAGTCCGGCGCGGGCTGGAGCGGGATGATTTGTTCACCGTCGTTCACGACCTGTTCCTGACCGAAACGGCTCTATACGCCGACATCGTGCTGCCTGCCACGTCTTCGTTTGAGAACACGGATTTTTACCGTTCGTACTGGCATCATTATGTGCAGATTCAGGAGCCGGTCATAGAGCCGTACGGAGAGAGCAAGTCCAATGTGGCGGTGTTCCGTCTGCTTGCGCAAGCGATGGGGTATGAGGAGCAGGCGCTGCGGGATACGGAGGAGGACTTGATCCGGCAGGCCTTGAGCTATCCGGCCAACCCGAATATTGCGGGAATCACGTATGAAACGCTGACGGAGAAGCAGTTTATGAAAGCCGACGTCAAGCCGCTGTTTCCCGGGAAATTGCGCACGCCGAGCGGGAAGATCGAGCTGTACTCCAAGACGATGGAGAGAAAAGGGTTTCCTCCGCTTCCGACGTACACTCCATTGTGCGAGGCCGAGGCATTGCCGTTCTTGTTCATTCCGGCGCCGAATCACAATTTCTTAAACTCTACGTTTTCCAACAACGAGAAGCATGTTCGTATGGAAAAGTCGCCGAAGCTGCATATGAATACGGCGGATGCTTCGCCTCTCGGAATCCGCACCGGAGATAGCGTGCGGGTATGGAACGGGCGCGGCGAATGCGAGCTGATCGCTTCGGTCGGCGAGGATGTGCTTCCGGGCGTCGTTGTCAGCCAAGGGCTCTGGGCCGATGCTCCGGGCAGCAAACGGCTGGTCAACGCGCTTACGCCGGACCGGGTAGCGGATATGGGAGGCGGGGCGACCTTCTTTTCCGGACGTGTACAGGTGGAGAAAGCGAGTCCCGTCCTGGATTCTTAATGAAAATGGAACGGCATCTATCCTTTGCGAGATGGATGCCTTTTTTTGCTCTCAGCTCAGGAGTGAGCGGTCTGCTAGTGCACTTGGCAGCTGGCCATGAATGTCACAGTCGCGGTCTCAGTCGCAGTCGAAGGAGGCGATGGCTTTATTTTTGTCCTAAAAGGGAGATTACTTAAGCAAACTCAGCGTCGTTTCTATAGTGTTTGCAACGAAGGTCCGATCTGGGCGGGATTTCAGCATGACGGTAAGCCCGATTAACGAAACGACCAGCGTTTGCGCCAATGCTTTGGCATTCGCAGCCGGCTCCAGCTCGCCTGAGCGGACTCCGCGCTCGATGGTTTCCTGGAACAAAGCGCTTAAATACATCTGATGCTCTCTCGTGAGCACCTCGAACTTCACGTCATGGGGCGCAAGCTCCACCATGGTATTGATGCAGAAGCATCCGCGACTGCCTTGATTGTCTCCGTCCTTACCGTATCCTTCCGATACGATATCTTCAAACACGCCGCGAATGGCTTCCTTTACGGACGGCCGGTTGTGCAGCTTGGTCCGTATCGAAGAAGCGTGTCGATGCGTATAGGCTCGCAGCGCCGCTTCGAACAGCTCTCTTTTATCCCCGAAGGCTGCGTACAAGCTGGGGCGCTGGATCCCCATTCTGCTTGTCAAATCGCTTAACGAAGTCGCTTCGTAGCCTTTCTCCCAAAATTGCTCCATTGCCGCAGCCAAAGCAGTCTCTTTATCAAATTCCCGCTGTCTGACCATAACAGTCCCCTTTTCATATCGATCGGTATAAAATAAATATAAAATGCTTCCTTCCGTTTGTCAAATTGGTATTGGTTGCGATAGCTTGTCGTTTATCCGCAACAGAGAGTTTCCGATCCATAATCTGAAATTCGGTACTTGATGTTCTCTTGACAGTTATTGGTGAGTAGGAGTACGATGAATTCAATCTTTAAGTACCGAACGGTACAAAATGATCTTTAGTGAAAATGGAGGTGTGTCGATGAAGGAGGATTTGAAAACAGCTCCGGCAGGAAAGGCAATGAATGTCAATTGTACAGAAGGTGCGGGGGGTACACCAAGGGCAGGAGGCGCACATGGTAAACGCGATGCCACTGAATTACGGAGTGCGAGTCATTCGAGGGAGACGGATGCGGCCGCTGATGAAATAAGTATCAGCGAACCCGCGGCTCTCCAAGCAAAAGCAGCATCGCATGCGCCTGATCAAGCAGCAGCAGCGTCCATACCGCGTTCAACAGCTTTGCTGTTCGCCGTCGCCTGCGGCCTTGCTGTCGCGAATATTTATTATGCGCATCCGCTGCTCGATACGCTCGCGGATGAATTCGGCATCGCTCCATCCTCCCTCGGAGCGGTTATTACCGTAACGCAGCTGTGCTACGCATCCGGACTGCTGTTGCTTGTACCGCTCGGGGATCTATGGAACAGACGGCGGCTGATTCCCGGGCAAATGCTGCTATCTGTGCTGGCTCTGGTAGCGGTCGGCACGGCGACGAATCGTATCGCGTTGTTTGCAGCTTTGGCCTGCGTCGGGCTGTTGGCCGTCGTGACGCAAACCATCGTGGCGTTTGCAGCCGCTTCGGCGGCTCCAAGCGAGCGAGGACGTACCGTCGGCCTGGTGACGAGCGGGGTTGTCATTGGTATCCTGCTTGCCCGGACGGTCGCTGGGACATTGACGGATCTTGCCGGCTGGCGCTCGGTATATCTAGTTTCCGCCGCGTTGACACTTGCGGCTGCAGTGGTTTTGTATCGCGTCATGCCCAGCGATACACAGGAGAAAACGTCAGTCCCATACCCGCAGCTGATCCTCTCGGTAGTAATGTTATTCATGCAGGAGCGGGTTTTGCGCATCCGAGCTGTGCTGGCTTTTTTTATTTTTTCCGTATTCAGCATCTTCTGGAGTTCGTTGGTGCTGCCTCTCAGTGCTCCTCCTCTGTCCTTATCGCATACCGCTATCGGGGCTTTCGGGCTTGCCGGGGTTGCGGGAGCGATGGCGGCTGTCCGGGCCGGACGGCTGGCGGATCGGGGGCTGGGCCAATGGACAACCGGCATATCGTTGGCTTTGCTTCTGGGATCATGGCTGCTGATCCAGTATGCCGTGCAGTCGCTGGTTGTATTGGCTTTGGGAGTTGTGATCCTGGATCTGGCCGTCCAAGCCGTCCATGTTACCAACCAGAGCATGATCTATGCCGTTCGCCCGGAAGCCCGAAGTCGTCTAACCGGAGGCTATATGATCTTCTATTCCATCGGCAGCGCCGCCGGTTCGATCGCATCGACCGGTATGTACGCTTACGCCGGCTGGAACGGAGTCTGCCTGCTTGGAGCCTCCGTCAGCGCTGCCGGCCTGCTGTACTGGCTGATGACTCTTCGCTCCGCCCGAGGCGGGGTAAAGGAATCCCGTTAATACGCAAGAGCACGGCTATCCGGCGGCTGTGCTCTTTTTCGTCTTTACAAAACCTTTAACTGGAATTTGATGAAGGAATTCTCTTTTTCCATTACCATATAGGGATGTATTGAAATTGCGCGTCGCGGCATCAGTCAGAGCAAACGAATAGGAGGCAGGAGTGTTGGCAGGAATCAGACTGAACCATATATACAAGCGGTATGGCAAAAGCAAGCAAACTATCGTTAACGATTTCCATTTGGACATAAAGGAAGGGGAATTTCTGGTGCTGGTCGGTCCTTCCGGCTGCGGCAAATCGACCACACTAAGAATGATCGCCGGGCTGGAGGATATTACGGAGGGCGAATTGTATGTCGGAGACAGGCTGATTAACGATCTTCAGCCCAAGGACCGGGATATGGCGATGGTGTTTCAAAATTACGCGCTGTACCCGAATATGACCGTATTCGAGAATATTGCCTTTGCGCTTCGTCTTCGCAAGCAGCCTAAGCATGCCATCGAGCTCATGGTGAAGAAGGCGGCCCAGGCTCTGGAGCTGGAGCCGTACTTGAACCGCAAGCCGAGAATGCTCTCCGGCGGGCAAAGGCAGCGGACAGCGCTGGGACGGGCTATGGTCCGGGAGCCCAAAGTGTTTCTGATGGACGAGCCGCTGTCTAATCTCGATGCGAAGCTGCGCGTGCAGATGCGAAGCGAGATTTTGCGAATTCATAAGCAGTTGAAGGTGACCACCATTTATGTGACTCACGATCAAATCGAGGCGATGACGATGGGGGACCGGATCGTCGTAATGAAGGACGGGGTGATCCAGCAGGCGGACACACCGGAGAACATCTATGCTCTGCCGAACAACCGGTTCGTAGCCAGCTTTATCGGTTCCCCTCCGATGAATTTCATCGAGGGCCGATTGGAAACGGCACCGGACGGCTCGCTGACGTTTCATACATCCCGATTCGCATGGAGCATTCCCGAAGTGCAGGCGCGTATGCTCCAGCATCATCGCCAAGGCCACCGTCTTGTCCAAATCGGGCTGCGTCCCGAGCATCTCATTTTCAGCCCGGCTTCACAAAAGGGAGCGGAGCTGAGTTCAGTGATGCAGGCCATCCCGGGCACCTATCAATTCAGCGAGCTGATGGGAGCCGACCGGTATTTGCACATCGACATCGGGCAAAGCCGGATGCTGGTCGCCAGAACCTTACCGGAGCATATGCCGCGAGAGGACGAGCCTATTGTTCTGTACGCGGATATGTCGCATGCGCTGTATTTTCATCCGGATACCGGCGAGAGATGGCGGATGGATGAGGAAGTGATCCGGCAACAAAAAGCCTCCAATCAAGCGGTGCTTGTTGAAGGCTAGACTCGGGATTTTTTATAAAAGCTAATCATGACTGACGCATCAGGGCTGTGCTGCATTATAGTCACAAAAAGCAGATAGATTTGTTCTCGCTAAGCTTGTTTCACCAGGTTTTCTGCCGTGCGGAAAGCCAAGGAAAGAATCGTCAGCACCGGGTTAACCCCGCCATTGGTCACATGCACGGAGCCGTCGCTTACCCAGAGATTATCGTATCCGTGTACACGGCCATAAGGGTCGGTGACGGAGGTTGAAGGGTCGCTGCCCATGCGCAGTGTCCCTGCTTGATGCTGCCCGCCGCTGAGTCCGCCGCCCGGCCGAGTTCGCCAAACCTTGCGTGCCCCTGCAGCCCAGAGCCAGGTCTCCGCTTGCTCCCCTAGCATGGCTGCAGCTCGAAGGGATTCGGGATGCACCTTTCCCGACAGCTGGGCCACGGGGATTCCGAAACGGTCTTTGACCGTCGGGGAGAGCCGCACTCGGGACTCGGGGGTCGGGATATCCTGGATCGGCCCCTGAACATGGCTAGTGCGCAAGTAGCTCTCGCGCATGATTTCTTTGCCTGCCATTCCCCAGCGAGCGGCATCCGGCTCAAGCGCACGATTCCAGTGAATAAGCGGCAGCCGCGTGAACTCGTTGGCAAGCATCCCGCCGCCGATAATCCCGCCGCCGTTACCATGTGCAAAGCGGCAGGTAGCAATGCTGACTCCAGGCCCGAGACCGTCCTGAACCGGATCATCGAAGAGACCATAGGCACCGGTATAGACGTGCCCCTGAAGGTTTCTTCCTACTTGGCCGTTTCGATTGCCTATACCGTATGGTTCTGCATCGCTTGCAGAATGGAGGAGCAGGCGCGCGCTTTCGATAGCTCCGGCTGCAATCACCACGTGCTCTGCGTGCACTTGTCTACGCTGGATTGAGCCGGACACCTCCGTCACCAGGCGAACCCCGGTGGCGTGCTTCCCTGATTCGGTGTCGATGTACTCCACCATGGTGTCGCATAGGAGGTCACAGTTGCCGGATTCGATGGCCCTCAACAGCATGGTATTGTGACCGCCATTCTTGCTATCGGTCGGACAAGCAAATCCGACACATTGGCCGCATCGCCCACAGGCTGGACGGCCGTTACGTTCAACCGAGTTGATGAGAAGAGGAACAGGTCCCGCATCCCATCCCAATTTTGAAGCCGCTTGAGCCAGGCGCTCTGCTTCCAGTGTCCTCGGTATCGCCGGCATTGGATAAGGGAGCCGCCGGTTCCCGCGTCCAGGGTGAGCGTTACCGTCACCAGAAACGCCGACCTCCCACTCCGCCCGTTCATAATAAGGTTCGAGTTCATCGTAGCTGATCGGCCAATCACTGAGTGAGCTGCCTTCCGGAATCCCGTAACGAGTAGCCATACGAAAGTCATCCGAATGAAATCGCCACGCTTGCGCCCCGTAAATACGTGTACCTCCGCCCACCGTCATCGCGTTATTATGATAGTCTCCTTCAAATGGTGCTGTAATCCGCTCGTCTCCAGTGGCCAGAAGAATCGTGCGAGGATGGCCTTCCAACGCAGGTCCTGTGTTATGACCGTATTTGCTAAAGCGATGATTGCGCGCATGATCGCGGCCTATTTCATTGTATTGCAGCCAGCTCCCGCGCTCGACGACAAGCACTTGAAGCCCGGATTCGGCCAGTACCGCCGCCGCTACCGAGCCTCCCGCACCTGCCCCCACAATGATAGCATCGTACCGGTCACGGAGTTGATTGAAGTTCTGCTGCTGCAGATCGGTTTCCATGACAGGCTCATGGGGACCGGAGATGGGGCCAGGCCGAAAACCGATCATGCTCCACGATGTACCCTCGCGGTTCCCTCCAGCATCCGGACTTCCATAGTAACCTTCAACAACCAAGCTCAATAGAGTGGTGAAAAAAAGCCTCTGCGAAACGGGAAAGTCACTTACACGATCATGCTCCAAGTCACGTAACAATTCGTCCTGCTTGTTCTCTGAAAGCTTCGTAAATGGCTGAAGATATAAAGCGCTTGCAATTGCGTCCATTGCGCGAAGTCCCGGTACGATCAAATCCAACCAGGTTGCGCGATCCTCGCCTGCGTGACGGTTTAGATATTCCAAGACCCCTCCATCGGCTGCCGATGGCCATGTGTCTTCCGGAATCATCCGATTGGCCACGGCCTCCAAAACAGGCAGCACCTCGTCTGAAAAATACTTTTGATCTCCAGATTGCATCCATGTTCACCACCCAATGATATTTGGTGTACATAACTCGTTGAACTAACAGCTGCTTTAAATATAACAAATATGCTGCCGGATAAGGTAATCTAGTAATCTTTTTTTAGAAAAAATTCATCATGAAGCATGAAGGCTTCTGCTCCATGACATTTATAAATCGGACCGACCCATGTCTGCTGCTGATTTCGAAAAGTATTAAAACGGGTTTCATCGCTTGGAGGGATTCACACTCAATGAGAAAAACGCCATTCCTGCTGTTAGCTGCTTTCGTTATCTGCTCCATGGCCGCTCATCCTGCCTTTGCCGCAAGCTTTACGGACGTACCGGAGACAAGTCCTTATCATGCATATATAGAAGACTTAAAAGCGCTCGGAGTCACCGACGGTATTACACTGGGCCAATATGGGCCTGAACAAACGTTGACTCGCGCTCAATTCGCCAAATTCGCAGCATCTGCTTTCGGCCTGAAAGATCCAGGCGGAACAAGCGCTTTTTCCGATACCCGCGGTCACTGGGCAGAGACCTACATTCGTGCGGCCGCTCAGGCTGGGATCGTCGAAGGGACAGCAGCAGCCTCCTTCTCTCCGGATCAACCGGTTCGACGTGAAGAAGCCGCCTCTATGGTATGGAGATATGCAAAGAGTCGCGGCCTGACCGTGGGTCCGGAGGTCGCTTTCACCGACAAGCCCCAAGCTTGGGCACTGGAAGCAGTCCATTCCGTCATCGGTCACCGCTGGTTTGGCCCGGACGTCAGCCAGGCCGCCGGCGTGTGGTCGTACAGGCCCCACGATACGATGACCCGGCAGGAAATGGCGGCACTGCTCGATTTGGCGTTGAAAGAGATGTCTGCTGCGGTTACTGCAGACAGCGCACAGAAAAAGGCAACTTATGTATGGAATACAGGTAGCTTTCTGCAGAACCAATCCGAGGTGCTGCAGTATCTGAAGCAATATCAGATCAATCTCATATTTTTACAAGTGGACGTGGATGTTCCGACCGGACAATACGCCGATTTTATCCGGGAAGCGGGAAGGAACGGTATGGACGTTCATGCTATGGGCGGAGCGCCGAATTGGATCCTGCCCGACAACCAGGCGAAAATGTACAAAATGATCGATTGGGTGAAAACATACAATGCCGGTGTCAAACCCGATGCCCGTTTCAAGGGGATTCAGCTCGACATCGAGCCGTTCACCATGCCGAGCTGGTCCCAACAAAGCGATGCGCTGCTTGGGAATTGGAGAGACACGATTAGCGGTTTTGTGCAGCAAACTAGAGCGGACTCCCCTGATTTGATCACCGGAGCGGCTCTGCCGAGCTGGCTAGAGCAATATAACGTGCCGGATGGGCAAGGCGGGCGAACCACGTTGTCTGAATGGATGATCCGCCAGTTGGACCAAACAACCTTGATGGCTTATCGCGATACGTCGGAGGACATCTTCTCCAGTATTATGACCGAGCTGGATCAAGCGGAACGGAACGGCAAATCCGTTATTATCGCCGTCGAAACGAATCCGAGCAGCGAAGGGCCCATCACCTTTTTCACTAAGGGACAAGCTGTTATGATGCAGGAGCTGGACAAGTTGACCAGCTTGCTTCACAAGCGTTCTTCCTTCTCAGGCTGGGCGATCCACGATTATGACAGCTGGATTCGATTGAAGGAATAGAGCAGGGGCATAACCGACGGCAGCTTAAGATACAACCCATGCGGCTGCGGCACGGATGCATATCTCGGCAGCCGCATGGTGATTACAACAGCTATTTCCTCTTCTCCGCCTCAATCGCTTTGTTCGCGGTTTCCTCGGCTTCTCTCATGACCGTATTCAAATCTTTATTGCCCAAAATATAATCGGGGACGAGGCTGACCAGCGGTTTTTCCCCTATGTTCTCAAAGGAGCCCTTGGCAGGCACGGCAGCGAAAGGATTGTAAAATACGGCGTTCCAGTTCAGCTTCTGGTCATAGCCGCTTCCCATCGCCTTCCGCACTTCCGGGTTTTTCAGCGGTGTAATAAAGCCGAGCTTCGCGCGCTCAAGCTGATATTCGTCGGAGCTCAAATATTTGATGACCTCCATCGCTTCCTCCTTATGCCGGCTCGTTTTCGCAAGAATCGCATAGGTGGGAATAGGCTGCGCTCCTACATTCGGAAGTTCTTTGTATGTCGGTGAGGATACGATGTCGAAATTGATACCCTTCATATTCGCGTCGGTCGCAAGCTCCGAGAAGTACACGTAAGTGGCCAGATTTCTTTTTTTGGTGAACTCGTCTTTGCCCGGCATTTTGTTTTTGTTCTCTCTCACGTAGTTTTGAAAGCCGGGATCCTGGGCTTCGCCTTTGAACACCGACTCCATCACGATCTTCCATTTCTCGTTGTTTAAGGTCGATTTGCCTTCTTTGGGGTCTACGTAGGGAAGGGAGAAGTTGTTCATCAGCGTCATATGCCCCGTGTTGCCGACAAGCCCCAAATATTGCGTCCCGTCTTCGAGCTTGTTCAGAGGCCGGGTCAAGTCCGCCAATTCGTTCCATGTCATGCCGTCTTTCGGGTAGGGCACGCCGAACTTATCGTAAATGTCTTTGTTGTAAAAAGTGACTAACGACAGCATGCTGATGGGCAATCCCCAAAGTTGGCCTCCCGCCATCGATTTCATGGCGTCAATCGTGACCGGCTCGAAGCGGCTCAGATCAATATTATGCTTCTTGATTAAATCGCTGATGTCGTATTGAATGCCTGGTGTAATGACCCCATCGATGATCCCGGTGTGGGCTTCAATCGTAATGTCGATAGCCGTACCCGCCGTAATGAGCTCGGAAGCCGTCGTTCCGGCCGTCCGTTGAATATACTGGAACTTCCAGTTCGGAAATTTCTTTTGCAGGAATTGCGTGTAAGCGTTATTAAAATAATCCGGAGCATTGCCGCCGCTCGACGTCAATATTAGCTCTACCGGAGCGTTGAAATCTACCGTCTGAGACTGCTCTTTTACATCGGTTGCCGGTTGCCCGCTGCATCCGGACAGAAAGTAGGCAAAGATACTGAAAGCTGCTGCGGTCCCCGTCCATCTTCTATTAATAATAATCCAACCTCCTTAAATGAACATATTTTCCTTTAATTCCTAAATAGTATAGTTCAAGCAAATGATAATTTCTTTATACATATCCGTTGTTTTTGTTGGAAAATTCATATTTTTTGTCTTAATCTCACATTCATGCTTCCAACCGATTGCCCTTAGTACCGTGAACATGCATAACAATGGTATGATAACTTTAGAGGAAGGAAATTCTTGTAATCAGTTGAAGCATTCATCCGCAGTCGATATCGCGTCGCAAGAAAGAACCGGCAGGAATGCCGTAAAGGAGGAACCGGCTTTGGCCAACGCCATCATAGAAGTGGAAGGACTCGTCAAACGGTATGGGAAATTTACCGCGGTAAATGGAATTCATTTCAGCGTTCAGGAAGGGGAGGTGTTCGGTCTCCTCGGGCCTAACGGAGCGGGAAAAACAACAACGATGGAAATGATCGAGGGTTTGCGGCAGCCGGACGAAGGGAGAGCGCTTGTTGCAGGCTTCGATACGAAAAAGGATCTGAAAAAGGTCAAGGAAATCATCGGCGTCCAGCTCCAATCGACGTCATTGTTCGATCTGCTTCACGTTCACGAGATTATCCGCATGTACGCAAGCTTCTATCCAAGCTCCGTGCCGATCGAGCCGCTGCTCGACGACATGATATTGCGCGACAAAATGAACGACCGCATCAAAAACTTATCCGGTGGCCAAAAGCAGCGGCTTGCCATAGCTCTGGCGCTCGTGAACGACCCGAAGGTGGTTTTCCTGGACGAGCCGACTACCGGACTCGATCCTCAAGCCCGGCGGACATTGTGGGACATCGTGCTCCGCATGAAGGAGCGGGGCAAGACGGTGGTGCTCTCCACGCATTACATGGACGAGGCACATGTGCTATGCGATCGCATCTGTCTGATGGATAAAGGGCAAGTCATTGCGCTGGATACGCCGGAGCATCTCGTCCGCAGCCTGCAATCGGACAGCGCCATTGAATTTCGCTTGCCGGAGCCGATTCGGGAGGATGAGGTACGCCAGCAGGAGATGCTGACGCTTGTCCAGTCACTGCCTGACGTGAAGCAAGTGGACCAGCGCAAGGACACATTCGTGCTGTACACGGATCATTTGCAAAATGCGCTGACTGCATTCGTACAGCAGACCGCGGAGCGGAACATCCGTGTTGCCGATCTTCAGACGCGTACTGCGACGCTCGAGGACGTATTCATCCATATGACGGGAAGGAGCTTGCGGGAGGAATGAAAGCATATCGTCAATTGACTTTAGCCCAGCTGCGGCTTTTTGGCAGAAATCGGCAGGTATTGTTTTGGACGCTTGTATTTCCCATCTTTTTCATGGTGATGTTAGGCTCGTTCTTGGGAAAAGGGGACAGCACAACATTGTCCGTCAAGGTTATCGACCAAGACCAGACGGCTGCGTCGCAGGCCCTTCTATCGTCTATGAAGCAGCTGACCGTACTGAAAGTATCGGAGAGCAGCGATCTCGATGCGGCGATGAAGGAGCTGAAGCAGGGCGACCAGCAGCTTGTCGTCGCGGTTCCGCAAGGTTACGAGGCCGCGGTTAATGCGAAATCCGCCTCCATGCCTGGCTCCAAGCTCCTCGTCTATTACGATGAGATGAGCCAAACCACCAATCAGATCGGGCTGCCCCTCATGTCACAGATCGCCGATGGCATCAGCAAGCAGATTGTCGGCTACAACCCGGTCATCACGGTTCAGCCTCAAGGGATTCAATCCTTTAATCTGAAGTATATCGATTTCCTCGTACCGGGGATCGTCGCCATGATGATTATGAATAACAATTTGAACGGCGTCGCCGGTCAAATCGCCTCTTGGCGCGAGCGGGGGATTCTCAGGCGCCTCCAAAGCACGCCGCTTCAGCCGCGGAGCTTCATTGCCGCACAAATCACAGCCCGGCTGCTATTGAACGGTGCGCAGGCGCTCATCGTGCTGCTGATCGGCAGCCTGATTTTCGGAACCCAGGTGAACGGTTCCTGGCTGCTTCTGCTCTTCTTCGTCGTGATCGGGACGCTGACCTTCATGTCGATCGGCTTTATCGTCGCCGCGCTCGCCAAAACGCCGGAAAGCGCCGGCCCGATCGCCGGCTTCATCTCGTTTCCGCTGCTTTTTCTGGGCGGCGTCTTCTTTCCGATCAAGAACATGCCTGACTGGCTTCAGCCTGTAGTCAATTTGCTTCCGATATCGCATCTGTCCACGGCTCTGCGCCAAATCATGAACGTTGGAGCCACGCTTGGCGATGTGTGGCGCGAAGCCGCGCTGCTTGGCGGCTGGATGGTTGTAGCCTTCGTCATCGCCAGCCTGACCTTCAAATGGGAGTAACGATAGTTACAGCAGGATAGGAGGTTTATCGAAACATGAGTGGGGACAAAGTGGTTTATCTCATTTCCGGGACCAGTGGAGTCGGCAAATCTACGCTTGCTAAGGAATTGACTCAAAGCCTCAAGCCTTCCGCACTGATTACGGGTGATGACGTAAATAAGATGTTATTGCCGGGAAGCGAGCTGCCCATGGATCAACGCTTTTCGCTGACATGGGAGAACATGGTTTTATTGGCAAAAAGCTTCCTGCGTAACGACTTGAATGTTGTAATCGAGTGGATTTTACAAAATGATTTGGAACGGATATGTGAACGGCTGTCCGACTCGGCCATTCAAATTAAGTACGTCGTGCTGCGGGCAAACGAAGATACATTGAAGGAAAGGCTCGGGGAACGCGGGGATTCTCATCTGCTTGACCGTTCGTTATTTTTGCTGCAGCGTCTCGACGCTTTGCCTTTCAATAACAATTATCTATATGACACAACAGGGAAACAAACGTCGGAGATCGTTCAGGATATCTTGGCTTCGGATGAATATATTGTGAATAAAGATAGAGGATTTTAAGTGCGAAGAATAGGTATATTGAACGGCTAAAATCATAAGGAGATTCCATTTATACTATGAAGATAAAAGCATCCGCATGGAAGCTGGCGATTGCGTTAGCTATAGCTGCTGCTGGGGGTTCGGCCCCGCAAGCTATCGCAGAAGCCGCTTCAGATAATCAGACAGCGTCTAGTCCGCAGCCGGGCACTTCCATCGAAGTGATTTCCGTACTAGTGAACGGCAATCTATTGCTGCTTGAGCAGCAGCCTGTCATCATGAACGGCAGTACGCTCGTACCGCTCAGGAGCATATTTGAGGCGCTGGGAGCCCAGGTTGCATGGGACGGCAATACCTCGACGGTGACTGCAAGCAAAGATCAGAATGTGATATCCCTGACTATTGGATCCGGGACGGCAATTCTTAACGGGCAGCAGCTCTCTCTCGACGCTTCACCCATAATTGTGAACGGAAGTACGATGGTACCTGTTCGTTTTATTGCAGAGTCTCTTGGCGCAAAGGTGGATTGGGAAGCCGATACGAGAACGGTGCGGATATCGGCAATTCCCGATGGGTCTCAGCCTCCGATAGCGGAACAAGCCTCGACCGATTCGATTATAACCGGCATGTTCTCATATCCTTGGTCCAATCCTTTAAACTCAGGTACGGCTGAAGTGAGCAAGCTAGACGATAACCGCTATCATCTGCATGTTTCCGTAGTACACGGCTTTAGCCGCAATATGGGCGAATTGGAATCCGATTTCACGTTGGACGGTAAAGACATTGTGTTCTCCAATCCTGAATATAGCCAGGTTACTGCGACATTTACTGAAAATTCTATAACCATCGATTACCCGGGGGATGGATTCGGAGGATTTAATGCTGAACCTAAAGGCACATTTTACCTGCAAAATTCAGGCAGTAATGAGGCCCCGTTTTTAACGAAGCTGTTTACTAGTTTGCAAATCCCCGATTCGTACCGGTATGGCTTTACCGATGTATTCACTTATCATTTAAGTGGTATGAAAGATGTGCTGCTCGTTCAATCGCTTAGCAGTCTCAACCGCTCTAAGGTCATTAGCGGGAATCTGGCAATTTACGATACAGCAAAGCAAAGTATTGAACCTCTTGGAGAGATAACGAGTACCAGTAAGCATGATCTCAGCAAAAAGCTTGAGGCTCTTTCTGCAGGCGAGGAATTAATCTATGAGCTTCTGAATAAAGAATATGCCGATCGATTCACCGAGCTGCAAATACAAAGATTCGATAACGGCGACCTGACGCTAGGCGACCCCGATCAGTTTCGACTGACGGAGGCCGAGGCCTTTTACATCGTTACCGGTGCAGAGGAAACAACCTCTATTTCCGACAATTTACGGAATCAGGATAACATAGGATCCATTATCCGGACGGTGGTCGAACATTCCGATGCTCAAAGCGTAACGATCCATATTTATGAGCTGGTCCGAAATGATCAGAATGATGAACATACCGCGACTATCGACCGGCTAGAAGTGAACCGCAAAAACGGCAGAGTGATAAGCATATTATTTGATTAAAGTAACGACGTAAGCTTACCCAGAACAAAGCGAGCCCAATGAGGATGTGATATTAATGTGTAGATACGCAATATACGGGCCTTACAAGGACATCTATGCTTGTTTTCATTGTAGGAAAGTATTCAAACAAACTTCCAATTATGACTTGGAAGAAGGCGAACGTAACAATAGACAGTATAAATGCCCGCAATGCAGCGAAACAATGAAGGATATGGGACACGATTTTCAGGCGCCGCGGCAAAACGACCTGAAACAGTGGTCGAAGGTTGAGCTTCTTTATCGCAACGGGTTTACTTATCATTCCTGTGGATGCGGCGGTCCGGGGTATAGGCCGGCGAAATTATCCGAGGTAGAAGCTTTTATAAGCAACAATAAACGGTTCAAATCCGAAGGAGAGCTATTGTTAAGGAATTTGACTCTAAAGATGTAAGGAACTATGGCAGCCAAGGGATCTGACCGCGGCATCCTCAGCAGTTTAATAAGCAAATAAGACAGTGGGACTCCGAGCTTTATTATTAGTTCGAAGCTTGCGCTGTCTTTTTTATGTTAAAAGATGCAGAGAGTCTTTTTCTGATTGGCTATGTTATTTCCTAATGTTGATAATTGAATGTTACGAACTAATGTTCTATAATTTAGGTAACAATCGTGACTCGGAGATGGTTACCTATGGATTTGAAGGAATTGAAGAAGCTCGCGGATGCCTTAGATGAAAGAGGCAAGCTCGAACTTATATACTTTTTAGAGTCCAAGAACTAAAGGACTTGCGGCTCCAATTCGTGCAATTGATGAAATTCAGGAGCAAAAACATAAAGCTGGTTTAGTCTGCCCCTACTGCAATAATCACGCTGTCGTGCGTTTTGGAAAATACGTGATTAAAACGCGCACTGGGAGGTAAAACGCCTACGGTACCGTTGTAAATCTTGCCTTCAAACATTCAACGACCTCACCAATACCCCTCTTCAACGTACACGGAGACCTCATTTATGGGCTAGATTCATCGAGTGCATAATTTCTGGCTTTTCTCTTAGGAAATGTGCCGAGCTCTTAAATGATGAGGTGACACACGTAACCTTGTTTTTCTGGAGGCATAAGATTCTTGTAGCTCTGAAACAAATTCCAACCGAATCATTCCATGGGGATTGTCGAGATGGACGAGACCTATTTCCTGTACTCTGAAAAGGGTAAACGGAACATATCCGAACGAAAGTCGCGTAAACGCGGCGGCAAAGCTAAATATCGCGGAATCAGCAACGACCAAATATGCGTATTGGTCGCCCGCGACCGCCAGAAGATGACTTTCTCTGGCTTTCTTGGGCGTGGGCGTATTCGGACTACGAAACTGGACGAAGTAATTGGCAGTCATTTAACAGAGTCAAACGTGCTTTGTACCGATTCGTGGAGGGCATTCAGTTCTTATGCGAAGACAAAAGGATTAGACCATTACCGCTTTAAGTCCGAAGGGAAACAGCGTGTAAGAGGTGTTTACCATATTCAGAATGTCAACAGCTACCATAGCCGTTTGAAACGCTGGATTGACCGTTTCAATGGTGTTGCAACCAAATATTTGCAGCACTATTTGGCTTGGTTCCGTTATATTGACAGTAAGGAATATGAGAATACGGCTGCGAATAAGAAAAATATGCTAGTCGATTCTTGCCTATTTACTGTAAACGAGACCAACATCAAACTACGACGAACAGCCTTTTCATGCTGAACTAACTGGCAGTTTAATGCAATTACACCCACAAAAAAATGTGGTAAAATGTTCTCAAAAACATACTTTTTTGCATCATAGACTAACAGTCTGTTTGTAACATTAACACGAATCGGGTGGCTACATGAAATATTTCTTTAGGTCTTTACCAATTCTTTTTCTTACCATCTTTTACGGGTTAATCGATGCATTCATTATTGACTTTTCTATTGTTGGAGAAGGTTCTGACCCACCCGTAAATTTGCCATTAAAGGAACTCATCTTATATCATGTAGCTCTGCCCATAATATTCTTCTATTTCTGGTTCCTTCTCTATAAAGCAATCACTAAATTAAACACGAAAATTTGTTTAATCACAATTGCAATTTATTATCTACTTTTCGAAGTGTGGGTATTTCAAGCAATTTATTTCAATATAAAAGTGTGAGAGTAAAAAAGAGCTTTTTATCTAACGGGATACGATAGCTCAATATTAACCGCCTTTCACAATAGGGTGGTTTTCTTTTTTGTCAAAAATCAACATTAAGATTAAACATAGCCTTCTGATTATATTTTTGTAAATTATAAATAAGTAATTGATTATATAAGTGAATCGTTATATATTAATTGTATAGTTAAAGAGCGGAGCGAGGTGTAACGTTACAATGGAGGATCCGATCCAAGAAATGGCGGAGCTGTTTAAACTGCTAGGGGACAAGACGAGGCTGACGATCGTCGGCCTTCTGAAGGACCGGGAGCTATGCGTCTGCGATATCGTGGATCATGTCGGTATTTCGCAGCCAGGAGTTAGCCAGCATTTAAGGAAGTTAAAGGCAGGCGGGCTGGTTAACGAAAACCGGAAAGGGCAATGGATATATTACTCCTTGAAAGTGGAGGACAATCCGCCGTTTCGGGAGGTGCTTAACCAAATTCCCTCCATTCATGGGGAATTCTCATCGTCGAATCGTTGTTGCTGAATAGAGTGGAGGAGTTATACGCATGGCGTGGCTTGCGTTTGTTATTTTTCTAATTACTTTAACGTTTGTTATTTGGCAGCCCAAAGGATTAAGCATCGGCTGGTCCGCGACGGGCGGCGCCATTTTGGCTCTATTGTGCGGGATCGTCAGCTTCTCGGACGTCGGTACGGTAACCGGCATCGTGTGGAACGCCACATTGGCGTTTGTAGGCATCATCTTTATTTCTCTCGTACTGGACGAGATCGGATTATTTGAGTGGGCTGCATTACATATGGCCCGTTTGGCGAAGGGCAACGGTATGCTGATGTTCGTTTATATTGTCCTGTTGGGCGCAGCGGTGTCCGCTTTGTTCGCGAATGACGGAGCGGCGCTCATTATGACGCCGATCGTTCTTGCGATGGTTCGGGAGCTTCGGTTCGAAAAGGCGATGATCCTGCCGTTTATTATGGCAAGCGGCTTTATAGCTGATACCGCGTCGTTTCCGCTCGTCATAAGCAATCTGGTCAACATTGTCTCAGCCGATTATTTCGGCATCGGATTTGCGGAATATGCGAGCCGGATGATCGTGCCGAACTTTTTTGCCATCGCCGCCAGTTTACTCGTATTATATCTATATTTTCGCAAAAGCATACCTGACTCCTACCGCTCGGACCAGCTCAAGAATCCTAATGATGCGATAAAGGATAAAGCGCTGTTTCGGCTGTCGTGGGTCATTCTGGCGGTATTAATGGCGGCTTACTTCTTGAGTGAATTTCTGTCCGTTCCGGTATCGATCATTGCAGGCGTTGCTGCGATAGTGCTGCTGCTTGCCGCGCGCAAAAGCCCGGTGATTCAAACGAAGCGGCTGATTAAGGAAGCGCCATGGACCATCGTTGTTTTCTCCATCGGCATGTATGTCGTCGTCTATGGCTTGAAAAATGCGGGCTTGACGGATGCGCTGGGCGGCGTTATCCAGTTTGTTGCGGATAAGGGGCTGTTCGCGGCGGCGGCGGGTACAGGCTTTATCGCGGCTATTTTATCCTCCGTGATGAACAATTTGCCGACGGTGATGATCGGCGCCCTGGCCATTCACGGGACACAGACGGAAGGCGTTGTGAGGGAAGCGCTCATTTATGCCAATGTCATCGGTTCGGATCTCGGTCCCAAAATCACTCCGATCGGTTCGCTCGCGACCTTGCTGTGGATGCACGTATTAGCCAAAAAAGACGTCAAGATCGGCTGGGGCTACTATTTCAAAATCGGCGTTATTTTAACGGTCCCGACTTTGTTTATAACTCTTACAGGGCTTTATTTATGGCTGTATTTCATTCAGACGCTTCATGCAAGCATTTGGCTCTATATTGCGGCAGTTACGGCAGCTGTCACAGCGGTTTCCTTAATTGCCAAAGCTGTGCTGACGAAGCAAGCCAAAGGCAGACATCAAGGTGTTTAGTTCATTCTCATTTGATAATAAAAGGAGCCGATCCAAGCATGAATGCGAAGCCTTTCGTTTATTTTTTGTGCACAGGAAACTCTTGCAGAAGCCAAATGGCGGACGGTTTTTTACAGTCGTTAGGCGGGGACCGCTATGAGGTGCGGAGCGCCGGTCTGGAGGTGCATGGGCTCAATCCTCGGGCCGTTCAGGTGATGAAGGAGGACGGCGTGGATATTAGCGTGAATACATCCGACGTCTTGTCTCTGGAGCTGCTGAACCGCGCGGATTACGTCATTACGCTGTGCGGCCATGCCGATGAGCATTGTCCCGTTATTTCCAACAACAGTGTGGTGAAATGGCACTGGGGTTTTGACGACCCGGCCAAAGCGACAGGCAGCGAAGAGGAGATTATGAATCAATTTCGCGAGGTTCGCGACAGCATCAAACGGCGGATCGAGCAATTTTTAACGGAAGGCAAATAAGGAGGGGATTACGATGATAAAACGTATGCATGTCGCGTTGAACTGCAGTGATCTGGAGAAGTCGTTGGATTTTTACCGTGCTTTTTTCGGTACGGAGCCGGCCAAAGTGAAAGACAATTATGCCAAGTTCGAGCTGGATAGCCCGGCGCTGCACTTTTCGTTGAATGTACGGCCCTTCGATAAGGGCGGGGTGCTCAACCATCTCGGCTTTCAGGTGAACAACACGGAGGAAGTGCTTGCGATCGGCGAGCGGCTGCGCCAGTCGAAGCTTCTATTGATCGACGAGATGAATACTACGTGCTGTTATGCGGTTCAGGACAAAGTATGGGTGCATGATCCGGACGGAAATGCGTGGGAAATCTTTTATACCAAGGAAGATTCGGAATTTGAATCCGCAGGTGAGAGAGACGTTGCCTTGTGCTGCGCTCCTCCGTCCGAGCCCGTGATGATGGAATGGAAGCCGTTCAGCCGGCAAGCAAAGGAGTAGAGCCATGAACAAACCATACCAGAACCTGGTGGATGACCGGATCTTTATTGGCGGAGCGGCGGATGCGGAGGGGATGATCAACAATGAAGGCGTAGAGGTCATCGTTGATCTGCGCGCGGAGGCGACGGAGTGCGCTTATCCGGCACCGCATGTGGAATGGATTCGAGTGCCTCTCGGGGACAACGCCGAGCAGCCTCAGGACCAGCTGCTTCAGCAGGCGATACATCATGTGATAGAAGCATACAACAGCGGCAAAAAGGTCGGGTTTCATTGTGCGGGTGGAGGCGGAAGAGCCGGTTCCGTAGCCGTGGGAACGCTGCTGAAGCTGGGCATGTACAAAACAATCGACGAAGCTGAGGCGGCAGCCAAAGCGATTCGCCCCAAGGTCAACATTAAGCCTGCGCAGCGGGATGCATTGGAAGCCTTATTTGGGAATCATAAATAATACGGTAGAGTATGAAACAGCTCTGTCCGCATAGATGCGGCGGGCTGTTTGCTTTTAGGATTTGTGTTGCACAGGTGCAGGGACCTGGGATCTATTTTCTAGAAACATATTGACTTAGACTAAATCTAATATTAGAATTAATCTAAATATAACAGATAGAACGGGGGGATCACGATGAGTAGAAAAGGACAGCTTACACCCCAACGCAAAGCGATTTATGAGATTATTATGGAGAGCGCGGATCATCCTACGGCCGGCGAAATTATTGAGAGATTGAACAAGCGCGGACATCAATTCGCTTATGCTACGACCTACAATTCCTTGCGTTATTTGACGGAGGAGGGGTTGATCCGGGAGCTGAAGCTGGAGGGCGATGCGAGCCGATACGATGCCCGGACGGAGGATCACCAGCATATCGTATGCCGGGTATGCGGCAAAGTGGACGAAGTGTTCACTCATCTCCCGCCGGAATGGGCGCGAGCTGTATCTGAGGAGACGGGGTATAAGGTCGAGGAAGAACATATTTTGCTGAAAGGGGTGTGCCCTGCATGCAGCAGCAGTTCAGAGAAGAAGTGAGCGTTCGGTCCAACGACGCGGACTTGCCTATCGGTGCTTACTGCGAGACCACGCATTCGATTGTAATCATTAGCCCGTTCCCTCATGCATTGCATGAGCTGGTCCGGGAATTAACGGCAAAATGCTACGATGTGCTGGTATTTCATCATTTGGATGAACAAGCGCTCGCCGCATTGCGGATCGATTTGCTGATCATGGATGCAACTTACGGCACGTCCCAGCTGAGAAGCCGTCCGGCTGCGATTACCGCACCTGCTCTGCTTCTGGTCAAAAGGACAGAGCAGCTGTCGGAGCAGCAGGCTGCATCGTCCTATGACGAATCGCTAGTATGGCCTGCAGGGTCGGCACCGGCGGAGGCGGTGCTGCCGCGGATTCAATCGCTGCTGTCGGGCAGCGGAAGGCAGCCCGAGGAACGGTCCGACCAGGTGCAGCGCAAAGACCTGGTCGTCGATTTCAAGAAAATGTCGGTCCACCTCGGTAATGCCCGGGTTGATCTGACCAAGACGGAATTCGACCTGCTCAGGGTGCTTCTGGAGACGAACGGGACAGTGCTGTCCCGCCAAGAGATGATGGATCGCATCTGGGGAGACCAGTACTTCGGAGGCAGCAATACGGTCGATGTTCATGTAAAAAGCTTGCGGCATAAGCTGAAGGATAATCCGAAGGCGCCGCAATATATTGAAACAGTACGCGGAGTAGGCTATCGGCTTGCCGATTGACCTCTCCATGACAAGCGGGTTTAGCGCATATTGTGCGCTAAACCCGCTTTTTGCAGGGCGGCGTTGTCTTCATGAAATCTTCATCGGACCTTCATGAAACCTTAATTAGAGCTTCACGAAACCTTCATGATGGGGGAGCCTATCCATGGTAGTATTCATTTATAAGTTATTTAGATTTAGTTTAAGTTCAAATATAAATTAGGTTGGATGATGAGAGGAGGAGTGAGGATGTACGATGTCATTATTATCGGCGGCGGACCGGCCGGGGCATCCGCAGCCGTGTATACGGCGAGAGGGCGTCTGTCCACGCTAGTGCTGGACAAGGCCCCGGGTACCGGAGCGCTCGCGCTTACGCATAAGATCGCTAACTATCCGGGAATCTCCGAGGAGCTGAGCGGCAAGGAGCTGCTGGACCGGATTCGCAGCCAGGCGGCAAGCTTCGGCGCCGAGTTCAAGCAGACGAGCATTACGGCGGTTGATCTGGAAGGGGACACGAAGTATGTGTTCACCGCCGACGGCATGTTCGAGGCAAAGGCGGTCATTATTGCGACCGGCTCCAAAGGGCGCAACCGGATGCTGCAGGGCGAAGAGGAGCTGCTGGGCAGAGGGGTGAGCACCTGCGCCACCTGCGACGGAGCATTCTATCAGGGCAAGGAGATCGCTGTTATCGGCGATTCCGAGGAAGCGTTGGATGAGGTGCTTGCGCTGAACAAAATCGCCGCGAAAATCCACTTTATCGTGCCCCGGGCGGAGCTGCAAGGGGTATCCGAGCTGCCGCAGATGGGGAACACGGATGTGTACTTCCGCTCACGCCCTTTGGAAATCGTGGGAGAACAACATGTGGAAGGTGTCCGCGTAAAGCAGGCGAGCGGCGAAGAGCAGCTTCTAAACGTAGACGGCGTGTTCGTCTTTCTCTCGGGCAGCAAGCCGGGAACCGACTTCCTGAAGGATCAGGTTCCGCTTGACGAGAACGGCTTCATGGTGCTCGACGAATATATGCAATCGCCGGTGCCCGGCGTGTTCGGAGCCGGAGAAGTGCGCAAATCGCCTGTCAAACAGGCGGTTGTCGCCGCAGCCGACGGGGCTATCGCCGCGATGGCGGTGGACAAGTTCATTCACAGGCGGGAGCAATTAATCCCGCAGTATAAATAAACTAATTCAACGCGAACCCAAGGAGGAATCATGCCATGTCTACAACCGCATCCCAAGTTATCGTCTACTCCAGCACAACTTGCACCTATTGCAGCCAGCTGAAAAAATATTTGACCGAGCAAAACATCCCCTTCGAAGATCGCAACATCGATCATAACGAGACATACCGCGATGAACTCGAAGCAATGGGAATGAGCTCTATCCCCGTTACCGTCATCGGAGAAACGAAAATTCTCGGCTTGAATCCGACACGCATCAAAAAAGCGTTGGCTCAATAAGCAAAGCTTGATATAGCTACAGCAAAATACACCTTATAAATCATTTGGAGGATGAACTAATATGACAACAGCATCTGCAGCAGTTACGGAAACGGTAAGAATCGGGTTGAAAGCTCCTTCGTTCGACCTTCCATCGACGAAAAATCTGGAAACACTGGAGGAGAACGTGGCTCTGGAGCAATATCGCGGCCGCTGGCTGATGGTCTTTTTCTGGCCGTTCGACTTCACGTACGTATGCCCGACGGAAATTATCGCCTTCAGCGATCATTACGATAAATTTCTGGAGCTAGATTGCGATGTAATCGGCATTTCCGTGGACAGCATTTACACGCACCGCGCATGGATTAACACGCCGCGCGACCAGCAAGGCATTGGAGCGATCAGCTACCCTATGGCGTCGGACTTCAAGAAAGAAACGGCGCGCGCCTACGGCGTCCTGGATGAAGCGAGCGGAGCGGCTCACCGCGGCTTGTTCATCATCGATCCGGAGGGTATTCTCCGCTACCAGGTGGTCACCGATATGAACGTAGGACGCAGTGTAGATGAGACGCTTCGTATTCTTGAAGCTCTGCAGTCCGGAGGCTTGTGCCCTGCAAATTGGAAAAAAGGCGAAAAAACGTTGTAATCCCCGGTTTAGCTGATCCGAAGGTCTGCACTGCTCTGCCTCTATGGTGAGCAGAGCAGATGGCCAGTTATTCAACACGAAACAACCGCACATCCTGTGGATGGAAGCCGCATCTTCCGCCGCAGAGAGTGCGGTTTTTTTTGCACATATAGAATTTATAATCGGGGCTCCCCGCAAAGTATCTGATTGACTTCGATGCCAAAGCTCCACTTTGTGCGTTTTTTTTGTGTCTTTTCCCGATGGGGGGCTCGAAAAAGACGTGGTATTGATTGACAATAATTATAAGGGTCTTTATAATGATAATGATTCTCGTTATCACGATATAGAGCATAATTTAGCCAGACGGCTGATCAATATAAACCCCGGTTAATCCCGGGATGTGCCTAGCTAGGCGCACGTTAGATCATGATGATGGACCATCACTTAATTCAGAAAGTGGGGAACGGAAGTTATGGAGCGCTTTGATGCCGCGTACTACGACAAACAATTTTATGTTACGTTGGAGGACAAACCGGATACGATGTATGGCGCCACCTTGTCCAGCCTGCTCCATCAGGAAGGAGCCGCATCGTTCATAGGCACTTATGCGCCGCTTATTAAAGCGCTGGAGACGGATGTGGCCGGAACCTATTTTGCAAGCTGGTTCGGAGCTGTGTGTGCGGCATTTCAATACTCGTTATGGCATGATAATGCAGTTGCCAGCTTGTCTTTGGACCGGGTTGAGGTGCAGCTGTTCAAGATCGAGCATCGCACGGGGGTAGCTTTTCGGGTCAATTCGTGGGAAGCCGAGCCGCTGCCGGCTGAGAACCGGGAGGCTGCTGTTCTTGCGGCCATGGAAGCTTTTTATGGGCAGCAAGTGAAGCCGCTGCTTGAAAGTGTAGCGGAAGCGGCCGGTATTAACGTAGGCCAGCTGTGGGGTGTGATGGGTACCCGGATGCATTACGCTATGGACCGCTGGCTGCAGGAAGCGCAAACCGACGAGGAGCGCGAGCGGGTGCGGCAAGATTTTGACACGCTGTTCTACGGTCTTGAGCCGGAAGTGTTCGGGCGCAAAAAAAATCCGTTCGACATCAGATTCCGGATGATGGAAAATCCGCGGATCCCGGGAGAGCAAATGCGAATAAAGGCGGTGTGTTGTCTTGCATATAAGACGGATACGGGACACGGCTATTGCTTTACCTGTCCGCGGCTGACCGAATCGGAGCGTGAGGAGAAGGTCAGCAAGATCAAAGCCGGGGCCCACTAGATACTGGGTGCTGGAGCATCCTGCATGCCTCTGATTGAATCGGTGAGGGATAGGAAAGTCTGAAAGGTTAAAGCTGGGGTCATTAGACTGTGAATGCTGGAGCATCCTGCATCCGCCGGCTGATTGGGTGCGGGAAGAGAAGGTCAGCAAGATCAAACCCGAGGTACCATTGGTCCTGGGGGCGTAGCATCCACCCGCGCTGACTGAAGCGGAGGACGTCGAAGATCAAAGCCGGGGTCCAATTTGGTCCCGGCTGTTGAAGTTTTGTCTCTGGGCTGTGCGGCGATTCCAGCATGTTGCACGTGCATTTCCGCACAGGCTATGGTATAGTACGATAGAAAAAAGAAGAAGCTGGCACGAGCACCCGCCCGTTCCAGGAGAGGTTCGCGAACTCCCTCTATAAAAAACTAAGGACAGACGTTGCCGTTACCGGTACGTTTATTTCGTCTTTAGTTCATCCTAACAGAGCAGGCACGTTCTCCAACAAATCTCGTTCTTCTTTTCGTTACGGCGTAAGCGGCCGACAGAAAACAAGGAGGAGATTTTTGTATGTCCGCAGGAAGAACTAATGAAGAACTGAAAGACATTACGCTATTGGGCAATCAAGGAACCCGCTATATATTCGACTATGACCCGAAGCTGCTGGAGTCGTTCGACAATAAACACCCGAACCGTCCGTACTTCGTCAAGTTCAATTGCCCCGAATTTACAAGCTTGTGTCCTATGACCGGACAGCCGGATTTTGCAACGATCTATATTTCGTACATTCCGGATATCAAAATGGTCGAAAGCAAATCGTTGAAGCTGTACTTGTTCAGCTTCCGCAACCACGGCGATTTCCACGAGGACTGCGTCAACATCATCATGAACGACCTGATTAGCCTGATGAATCCTTGGTACATCGAAGTGTGGGGCAAGTTCACTCCACGCGGAGGCATTTCGATCGATCCGTACTGCAACTGGGGACGTCCCGGAACGAAGTATGAAGCGATGGCCGAGCACCGCTTGATGAACCACGACATGTATCCGGAAAAAGTGGACAACCGTTAATCCGGACGGCATTTAGCCAGCAGGGCTATGTCACTAAATGGCTGGCTCCGGCTGTTGGACTTCAAGCATATAAACCTCCATTTCCGTATGGAGCTCTTTGGGATAGCATCGGTAACCGATTCTTTGGTTATTTCGATGAACTCAGAATGGGCTTCGCATTAGCGGAAATGGAGGTTTTGTTGTTCTGTGGAACGGTTCGTAGGTACAACAATGCTGCTGAGCGGAAGGTCTTCGTGCCGATGATCCATGTGATCGACTTATCTGAGAACGCATAGGACTGCTGAGGTAATCGGTCGGTTCGATGAGAGGCTTTTTACAGAGGCTAGGAAAAAGCGATCGTGCTCAACAGCGGGGTTAAACCGGCCGCCTCGTTGTGCCGAAAAGAGCGTCCAGGCTTCGCTCTGTTATTGGTTATTCGATAGGCTACAGCCGAATCCAGAGACAGTACATGGACTAGGCTGCTTAAATGCCGAGCCCTGGAAAGTAAGCTCGGCACCCCGAACCCCGAACCCCGAACCCCGAACCCCGAACCCCGAACCCCGAACCCCGAACCCCGAACCCCGAACCCCGAACCCCGAACCCCGAACCCCGAACCCCGAACCCCGAACCCCGAACCCCG
This sequence comes from Paenibacillus sp. H1-7, assembly GCF_022354825.1. Lineage (GTDB taxonomy): Bacteria > Bacillota > Bacilli > Paenibacillales > NBRC-103111 > Paenibacillus_S. The sequence goes on along the minus strand of NZ_CP031168.1, from coordinate 7,505,495 downwards.
AACCCCGAACCCCGAACCCCGAACCCCGAACCCCGAACCCCGAACCCCGAACCCCGAACCCCGAACCCCGAACCCCGAACCCCGAACCCCGAACCCCGAACCCCGAACCCCGAACCCCGAACCCCGAACCCCGAACCCCGAACCCCGAACCCCGAACCCCGAACCCCGAACCCCGAACCCCGAACCCCGAACCCCGAACCCCGAACCCCGAACCCCGAACCCCGAACCCCGAACCCCGAACCCCGAACCCGAACCCCGAACCCCGAACCCCGAACCCGGCACCCGGAACCCCGAACCCCGAACCCGGAACCCGGAACCCCGAACCCCGAACCCGGAACCCCGAACCCCGAACCCCGAACCCGGAACCCGGAACCCGGCACCCGGAACCCGGAACCCGGAACCCGGAACGCCGAACCCGGAACCCCGAACCCCGAACCCGAACCCGAACCCGAACCCGAACCCCGATCGGACATACGATCCGCTATTCCTTCGAAAACGGTCCAAAAACACCGTTCATCGGACACTGGATCCGTTATTCCGCTCAAATGGCTGAAAAAATGCCCCAAAGTTGCCCAATAGCGGACCTCTTGTCCGATCAAGCATCCGATTGGAGCATTTTTACACAAATAACGGATCCTATGTCCGATCATGGTCGAGCCAGGCCGATCCGCGCCCGTCTACTCCCGGATCCGGTAGTAATACGTGCCGGCGAGGGCTGAGACGCGATCCAAAGCTTCACGGGCTGCCGGATTAACGTCACGGAGCGGCAAACCCTGCACCAGGGGCTGCTTGCAGTATGCTTTTCGCACCGTCACCTCATGGGCTCCCGGCGCATGAGCTTCGCACAGCACGATCCGGTGAGGCTCTGCAAGAAGCACGTGCAGCAGCTCGCGGATGTCCGGGGCTGAGCAGGATTGCAGCAGACACAGCAGCTCGTAGTCTGTCATGCGGGCAATATTTCTCGCCGCAGCCGAAGCCGATGCAGAGCAGTATACGTTATCAACGTTATCACCGCTTGTGATAAATGAGTCTGAGGCAACCTCGCTGCAATAAGCCTTAACCGCCCGGGACAACAGGTCATCCATAGCCAAGAATTGTGGCTGCAAAAAGATAAGGTTGTCGTTCACAATGGCATTCAGCAGGTGCACGGCGGTTTTCTCGTCGGTATCGACAAAATGTCCGTGAAAGCGAAGGCTGCGAACGAGCTCGTACGGGTGCGCCGTTCCTCGGCCGGCCATATGCGTGTCCCGCAAAAAGCTGTCCAAATGATCGATGCCGAGAAAATCGGACCGATGGGTCAATGGAGAGTCTCCATTCAGCAGTCCGATGATACGGTTGGGGGACAGTCCGTGACGAATCAATATGGTGGTAAGGGGAGATGAGCCGATCATTTCCTCCGTCATATGGTGGTGACTTAAGCCAAACGCTTGCTCGATCGAGTGGGAGAACGGCAGATGACCGGTATCGTGCACAATCGCCGCGGCCCGCAATTCCCTGTCTTCCGGGAAAAAATGCTTCACCAGCGCCCAGACGCCGACCGTATGCTCGTAGCGCGAATGCGTTACGGGACTGAATAGAGCACCTGCCCCGAAATGATGCAGATGCTTCAATCTGCGAAGTGGAGCGCTTTGAAACAGCTCTTGTTCAAAAGGCGCCGCCTTGAGGCGCATTCGGTATAAAGGCTCCCACACCTCCGTAATTTCAAACGTTTGCTGAACAGGAATAATATCCATACAAGCTCCTCCGCTTCCGAAGTATGATTCACCAACTATTGGAATTAAAACCACATTTCAGAAAGAAACCCATTATATCGAGCAACGGTCGGAATGTAAACTATATAAAAAAATAATGCGCAAAATGGTAAACGAAGCTAACCATTAAGCGCATGAAAGAGGCAACCGCCGGATCAAGGAAGGGTCCGGCGGTTCTTCGAATTATCCGGCTGGGGAGTAGAAGTAGGGGGCGATTCGCTTTGCCCTTGATCCAGCCCGGTCACGATAATTTTATAAGTAACGGCGGATTGGCCGTTGTTCGTATTGGCCCTGCCCTTTTCGACTAAAGTACCCGTAATGACGGCGGGACCTGTCTTGAACCGGAAGCTGCCGCTCAGCAGCACGAAGTCGTCGTTCAGCGCCACGATAGCAGTGTTGCCCTCCGCCGACATAATGCTCGCCTGAAAGCGGACGACGGCTCCGGTCTTCTGCTTCGGCAGCTCGGTAAGCACGATGTCCTCCGCTTCCGGCTTGACATCTACGGTCACGTACTGGCCGTTGCGGTATTCGTAATACGCTTTCTCTCCCGCACGCTCTCCGGCCGGATTATCCGCGACCAGCATGACGCTGCGCGATTTATCCTGCGTAAGGCTGTCCGCTTCAACATCCAGCGCCTTGCGCAGATCCGCGGATTTGGCATCGTAGACGTAGACGATGAACCGGGTTTTCCGCGTCTTGGAGGCCGCTTCGATTAACAGCACCGGCTGATTCTGCACGCTCAGCTGCTCGGAAACCTGCATGGACTTGACGGTCAAGCTACCGTCCAGTCCTGCCTCGATCTTGTCGACCTTCTGGTCCGGCAGCAGCCGGGCCACAATGATCGACTTGCCGTCCGCGATCCCGACGGCTGCCTGCTTCGAGCCCCACAGCGCCTTGGCGCCGAGGACGTTGGCGAGCTTGACGCTGCTGTCGGTCACCTTGCGCAGCAGCTGCAGAGGGTCGGCTTCCAGCCAGCGCTGCTCGACCGCGGCAACCTCCTTGCTCGTATCCCGGTAGGCGTTCAGCACCCCGTACAGCTCGATGGCCTCTTCGAACTTTTTGGCCGCCGTCAACTGCTCGGCACGGGTGAATTGCCCCTTGAGCGTCGTCTGGATATACGTGTTCACCTTTGAACGGCTGTCTGCGAACTCCTTGACCCCTTGATATTTCTTGGCATGGTCGATAAACGTCTTCATGTCGTTATTTTTCAGCAGACCCGCCAGCGTGTTCTGGGCGTACGTCTCGACCATCGGCACGAACCATTCCGCCTGAACGCCGCTTGCGGTATAAAACTTGCGAATGACGGCTGCTTCGTCAACGACTTCTGCGAACGATTTCTTTTTAAACAACGTATCCATCCGGGCTTGATCGTATGCCTTCAGCCGCTCGTTCAGCTCCGCCTTCTTGGTCTTTTCATCCTTGAAATAAACGGCCGGAATTTGCAGCAAATAAGCTACCGTGCTGTCGGTGACGTTTGTTTTCTTCGCTGCGGCTGCTTCCAGATTGCCAAGCAGAGCGGCTTTGACGTTGGAAAACGCCGTCGTCAGCTGTTCCTCCACACGGTACACTGCTTCCGCGTCGGCGAACCGTTTTTTTGCCGCTTCATCCTGCTTGGCAATACTCGTTTTCATAGTTTGAAACGATTCATAGACTTTAACCAGCGAGGGAACATCGTTGACGGCAGCAGCGTTCTGCAAATCTCCCGCCATGGAGAGCAGCTCGCGCTTCAGCTCCGTTACCGGCTGGAGCTTCTCCAGTGCTTCGTCTATCTCCTGATCTTTATATTGAATCATGCTGTTGCCCCGCGCGTCGTGGAACAGCTTCTCGGCTTCCAGCTCCCGCCCGTCAGCCAGCTCCTTCATCGCCTTTGCGTACAGGTCGGTTTTTTCCCAGCTGTAGTAGCCTTTAAATCCGGCCAGTCCGAGCATGACCGCAAGCAGCAGTGCCGACGCATTCCGGTAATGCTTGGAACGGCTGTACATGGAATTCGCCATCGTCGTCGCTCCTCCTTACACTAAACCTTGAAACTCGGGATCGAAGTCATGTTTCAGCTTCACCGTGTCCCTTGCTTTGTCGTACAGCTCCGGAGCCTCTTCATGGCTGCCCTGCAGCAGCTTGCATAGGCGCAGCAGCCGTTCCCGCGGAAGCTCCTCGACGAAATCCGCAATGAGATGCTGATATTGCACCACATAGCTCTTCACCCTCAGCGCCGCTCCGGCCGCCAAAATAAGCGTCTCCCGGCCGCCTTCGGAAGCTTCGATCGAGCTGCGGTGCTTCACTACGTAATTCAGCGTATCCCGCTTGACCAGCTGCGGGCTGATTTTGAGCACCTCGTTCAAATAGCGGACGAAATCCGGCTCGAACCCTGTAGGTACCAGGGCCGACAGCTCCAAATCCATATCGCTGCGGAGAATAAAATGGCTCAGGCACATCAGCTTCAGCACCTTCACCTGGTTGCCCGTAATCAAATACCCGATCTCCCGCAGCTTCTCATAGGCTGCCTTGTGCTCGTCCGCTTTCAGGTCGCCTGCAGCATCCTCGATATCGAGCAGAAGCCCGTCGCGAATCGCGCGGTTTTCCGTCACCAGCATCTGATGCAGCAGACGGCTTTCGACCGCCAAGGCATAGCGTCTGCTTAAGAAGATATAGCCTGCAACGAACGCAATGCCTGCCACAATCGCTATCGCCATTTGCGCGAATGTTTCCGCAAGGAAAAAGGCGGCAAGACTGATAGAGAAGACAATCATCGCATCGCGGACCGTATTTCGCCGGTGAATCGACTGCGCGATCTCGTTCAGAGTGCGCAGCTGTCCCGTCTCGCCGCATTGAAGGCAATGATCGGTCCACAGCGCGGTATAATTGCCGCAACTTTTGCATTGTCTTAAACGTTCATAAGCATGTCGGGTTCTGGCGCTTTTACGGAACTGGACGGCGATTTTTTTACTCATGGCGCTCACCCTGGTTCAGCGCGTTCATCAACTCCGCGTCGATCGCCTGCGGCTTCACTGCCTGCTTTTGGCTGGTATGAAAATTAATCCAGCGGACGGCGACAAACACGGCGGCAAAGGCAATTCCAATCATGGTCGGCATCGGATTCTCCTAATCTTAAGATTCTATTAAGATTCTGTTAGTGGAATTTTGCATATCAAAAAGTTAATATGGTTAGTAGACATAATATACAACAAAGGTCCCGCTTTTTACCACTTTTGCCTGTCTAATGACAGCGAAACGACGCGAAACCAATCGCAAGCACAGGTGATGTGACACCTTTTAAGACCTATGTACGTACTATCTTTTCAATCGGATTCGACAATATTGCAAAGCTCTGGAGGAATCGACACAATGAATAATACCATATCAGCCTATCGCCTGCTGCTTGCGCTGTTGGCTATGCTGCTTTCGTTCTCGCAAGCGGCCTGGGCCGCCGATACGAATAGCACTGCACAAATCGACGCCGTTCTATCGGTCGACGTAAGTACATCTATGAACGAAAGCGACGTTAATAAAGTCAGCTACGAGGCTATGAAAATGTTCGTAGATATGGCGTCGGTGCAAGGCGACAAAATAGGGGTCGTCGCCTATACCGATCAAGTGCTGAGGGAAAAGGCGCTGCTCAAGATGAACAGCCCGCAGGACAAGAAGGATCTGAAAGCGTTCATCGATCAGTTGACGAGAGGGCCGTACACTGATGTTGCGGTCGGTGTGAGCGAGGCGGTCAAAGTGCTGGAATCCGGCACGGAGAAAGGCCATGTTCCGCTGATCGTGCTGTTAACTGATGGCAACAACTCCTTGAATGCCGGGAAGTCGCAAGAGCAATCGGACAAGGTGCTGAACGACGCCGTGAAGAAGGTGAAGGACAAGGGCATCCCGATTTATACGATCGGCTTGAATGCGGACGGGAAGCTGAATAAGGATACGCTCGAACGAATTTCCAAAGAGACGAACGGCAAGCTGTTCATTACGAGCACGGCGGACAATTTGCCGCAAATTTTGAGCGAAATATATGCGAGCCATCTGAAGCTGAAGGTCGTGCCGCTGACCGGGATTACGGCTAACGGGGATTTTCAGGATGTGACCGTAACGATTCCGAACTCGAGCGTTCAAGAGGCGAACATTTCGATCATGTCCAACAAGCCGGTCGAGGTGAAGCTGTTGAATCCGGCAGGGCAGGAGCAGACCATCCCTTCGGACAAAATCGTCTATTCCACGTCGAACGCCTACTCGCTGATCAAGATATTGAGTCCGGTGCAGGGCGACTGGAAGCTGAAGGTGAAAGGCGTTGCCAAGGAAAAAATCGATATCAATTTAATTTATAACTACGATTTGCAGGTGTCGATGGAACTTTCGTCGTCTATATCTTATGGGCCTGGCGCGACCGTTCCGGTCAAGGCGTACTTGCAGTCGAACGGACAGAAGGCGACCGATGCCGAGCTGTACAAAAACGCGAAGTCGACGCTGATCGTGACCGACCTGGATACGAGCAAGACGGAGCAAATCCCGCTGACTACGTCGGCGCAGGGCATCGAAGGCTCGATGAAGATCGCGGAAGCTCACGATTACGAGCTGAAGGTAAGATTCGAGAACGCCAGCTTTGTCCGCGAATCGCCGCCTGCCAACATTTCCGCAAAAACGGGGGCGAAGCCTGCTACAGAAGGTAACAACGAAGCGGAGCCCGCCGCACCGGTCAATTGGGCTGTGACAGGCGGGTCGATAGCAGGAGTGCTGGTGCTTCTGGCTGCCGCATGGTTTGCGTGGACCTCCTGGAACAAAGCGAACAAAGGCTTTGTAGGGCAAATGGTCATTGAAATCAAGGATGAAGATACAGGGGAACGTACGCATCCGCAATATAAGAAGCTGAACGCATTCAAAGGCAAGTTTCAGCTTCACCAGCTGCTTCAGCTGGCTCCGGAATTCGCGGAGACGAAGCAGATCGTATTCAAACCGGGGGCGGGTGACACGGTCGTGCTGCTCAACGAGTCGGGCTGTGTAATTGAGAAGGGCGGCCGTGTGTTTGACGCAGCGAACGGCAAGGAGCTCAAGAGCAACGACCGAATCAAGGTAACGCTGCAAAACGTAAACAAATCCATCCATATCGAGTATATAAAATAAGTCAGTTGACAGCCGGCCTGCATCGGCGAACCCGGTGCAACGGCTGCAACGGTAAATGGAGGCTATCCCATGAAAGCAGTAGTCAGAGAACATATACAGCAGCTGGATGTGTCACTGGGCGGCGGCATTATAAGCGAAAAAATTCGCGTCGATACGATCGACAACCCGATGCTGATCATCGGACTCGGCGGCACGGGCATCGATGCGCTGCTCCGGCTGAAATATCAGATCAACCGCCGGTTCAAGCTGCCGGAGGATCCTTTTACGAAGAAAAAGAAAGAGAAGCCGAACAACGTTGAGTTTCTCGCTCTGGAGACGAACGAGCACGACCGCAACAAGAAGTATAAAGGGATCGGACTCGATCCTTTGACCGAGTTCGTGCTGCTGTCCAATGCGGAAATCGGCAGCGTGCTGCAAAACCGCAGCGTGCTCGAGGAGTACATAAAGGAATGGCTGTCGCCGGAGCTCACGATCACCGACGGCATCAACGGAGCATCGGGCGTAAGGCAAGCCGGGCGCCTGCTGCTGTTCACGAAGATCGTGCAGGTCGTGCAAACGATCGAGCGGAAGATCAAGACGCTGTCCGTCGGCACGAACAAGAAGCTGATGGTGTTCCTTCTGACCGGCTTGTCCGGCGGTACCGGCAGCGGCTGCTTCCTCGACATCGCCTACATCGTTCGCGGCATCATCGAGCGCGATTACGGCTCCGCAGGAGTGGATAAGGTGAACCTGCTCGGCTATTTGTTTACGCCGGACGTGAATCTCGCGAATAAGAGCTTGACCGAGCATTCCCGGGAATATATCAAGAAGAACGGGTACGCGGCGCTCAAGGAGCTCGACTATTGGATGAACGTGGACGAGCGGAACGAGCGGTTCAAGCAGCAGTACGCGAGCATTTTGAACGTCAACTCGCCTATGCCTCCGTTCAACCTGGCGCATCTGATTTCGGCCACGAATCTGGAAGGCAAGCTGCTCGAGAATGCCTACGATTACTGCATGAACGTGACGGCGGAGAATATTACGAACTTCATGGCGAGCGAGGATAAGAGCTCCGGCGAGGAATTCGCGATACACGACTATATAAGCAACATCCGCACGAACATCAACCAGATGCCGAAGGCGTATGCGGCCAACTATCAATACAATATCCTGGGCGCTTCGTCGGCCGTGCTGCCGATTGAGGAAATGACGACGTATTTGGCGTTCAAGGTGTTCCAGCGGATGGAGAAAATGTTTGATGCGGGCCCGTCCCAGGAGGACGTGGAGAAGCTGGCCCATAAGCTTGGGATCGATCCCGATTCCATTCACCGCGAATTTGGACAGAGAGTGCCGGAGCCGATGGCGGGCTACCAAAACAGCGAACGCCTAAGCTACGCCAACGTGGTCAAGCAGCAGACGGTCAACATTGATACGGAGCTGGAGCAAACGTTCCTGTCACGGGCGCGCGAGGAATACATCAAGTGCCGCAGACAGCTGCCGGGAGAGAAGAAGGAGCTGTTCTCCGAGCAGGTAACTAAGATTTTCCGCAATCCCGAGCAGGGGCCGTTCTATGTTTCGCGGATTATTTTGCAGGACAAGGGCTTCTGCCTGCTCAAGCTGATTTCTTCGTATATCGAAGCGCTCAAGGAGAGCATCTACCGCATCCCTCGCGACATTGAATCGGCCGAAGAAAGCTCGGAGCAAAAGATGACCGAGGCGCGAAGCGCATTCATATCCAAAGACAAAAAGAAGGATGCGTACATCGAAGCCAAAATCCAGGAGTACCTGCTTCACGCCGATCGCGAGCGTATGGAGCAAATGATCGAATTTTACGAAGAGCTGTATCATTTGATCAACCAGGAGAATTCCCGCATTTATCAGGTGTTCACGGAAGTGCTGAACGAGCTGAACAAAATATTCGAGAAAAACGGAGACATCCTGACGAACGGCCAGGAAGAGGTGGATCATAAGGGGAATCGCACCTACTACTGGAATGTGGTTAGCGTACCGGATATCGCGAAGCTGATCGGGCAAGTGACGGACGAGAAAAACGTGAACGATCTGATCCGCGATTTTACGAACGAGCTGCTGAACAAGTCGAACCAATGGATCAAGGAGCAGGAAGTCGATGTGATCAGCTCGATATCGGAGTTTTTGACCGATCATTTCGGCGATTTGATTACGAAGTCGATGGAAGACTATCTGGTCATCAAATACGGCAACGACGATTCGATGGAGAAGCTGGTGGAGCAGAAAATCGCGAGCCGCCTGTATGAGGAGGCGAAGCCGGTATTCCATTTGAGCAACAGCTCCGGCCACTTTAACTTCCCTTCGTGGGGCTTCGTGTCGGTTCCGGTCAAGGCGCCGAACATCTTTAAGGGCATTCGCAATTTCCAGGATAACGCCATCGCGAACTCGCGGTTTACGATCAAGGAGAGCCAAGTGAAAAACCGGATTTTCTGGCTAAACACGCAAAACGGCATTCCGCTGTTCCTGTATACGCCGCTGAAAGTATATGAAACAAGCTACGAAAACACGATTCTGGAGCCGGAAGGCATCGGACGCCATCTCGTGCAGACGGATAAGATCAACTGGACCTATTTGCCGTCGCCGATCCCGGAGAAATCATGGGGCGATACGTACGATAACCGGCGCGTGAAACGATATAACGCGGAAGTCCGCGGGCTGTTCGAGCAGGCGGCAGCCTATCGCGTCATTCGGGTCAAAGGTGCCGACAGCGGTACGATCAACCGCTACGAATGCGTATTTACGAAGCCGTTCGATCTGCAGCGGGTGCTTGATTCGTACAACCTGCAGCTGGGCTTGCAAAAGCCGAACCTGGGTGAGCTGCAGCGCTGCGTGAGCGAGCTGAAGGGACTGCTGGAGCAAGGACTTCCGGTCGAGAGCACCAAGGACATCTTCGGCAGCGTGAGCGAGGATATGGCGAAGGAAAACCTGATTCGCTCTCCCGAGCTGCTAAAGCGGGTGAAGGAAGAGGCGGCCAAATACGACGCCATTGTAAGGAAGATTGCGGAGCTGGAAACGCTGCTCGGCTCTCATAAGGATGAAGAGAAGCTGATGCAGCTGTTCATCGAAGCGATCTACACGGGCACGATTGCCAAAAAAGGCGCTCTGTACGTCTACGATCACGATGCGGAGGAAGATCCTTGGGAGCCGTTCGTCAACCTGATGCAGACGACCAAGTTCCCTGAGTACGAAATGTACGGCAAAATCCGCAGTCTGGATGAGAAAAAACGCAGCCTGCTCCAGCGCAAAGCCGCCAAACGCGTGCAGCAGCTGACGGCTTCCGCCGATATCAGCGTGCTCGTCGATACGCTCAAGCAAATGGCGGAGACGTATGCGGAAGCGAAATCGGCTCTCGACTACGACCGTATAGAGTGGGAGAACGGCGAGGACATGTACCAGTTCTATAAGCAGGTTTCCGGCAAAGTGAGCGATATGGTACGGAGCTTGCGTTAAGAACAAGAAAGTGGGGTAGGAAAGCATGAGGGAAGCATTGCTCGCCTTTGCAAATGAATACGACGCGCGGATGGACCACATCGGACATGCTGACGACGAGCTGCGCAGCATTAACCATCCGCTCGTGTTCCTGTTTCTTGGCGATAGGACCGAGGAGGCCCTCAAGCAGGTTTACGAGATAAACAAGAAAAAGTGGAACAACAGCGCCGGCGTCGTATATCTGCATGTCGGGACAAGGCCGGCCGAGGCCGGAGACAGCGTGTATTCCTGGACGGCGCCCCGGCCTGTGGAAGATAAGAAGAGCTTGCGGACCGACATGTACAAGCAGTTTTACCGGGATGAGGAGAAGCTGCTTGAGCTCAATGTCACGCTGCGCCGGATGAACAGCCGTATTGCCGAATTCGGCCGCATGTACTCGAATCTGCAGCGGTTGAACATTGCAGTCGTCACAAGAGTGGACGACCCGTGCAATGTGCTGCTGCCGGAGCTGACGGTGCTGCTCAAGACCGTCTTCGGCGAGCAGTTCCGCTCCGTAATGATCGATCTTTACGGGCTTATGGAGGAGAAGCAGGTCGGAGAGACTTATGCCTTCTCCTCTTCGTTAGGGGTCGGCTTTTTGCGAGAAGTGGATGTATATCAAACCAGAAATTACCAGTTTCGCGAGCTGCTGCAGGTAACCGGCGAAGGCATTCGTCTGCCGGTCCAGCACGGTCCGGCGCCGCTATTCGATATGGTGTATCTGCTGAGCGATAAAGACGAAAGAGGCATTTTTGCCGAGAGCGGCATGCAGGGCGCAAGCGAGATGATCTGCAGCCTGAATCTGCTGAAAAACCGCAAAGTGCTTAACGAGCTCGATCCGCAGCACGGCACATATAACAATCAGCAGTTCAAGCAGAATATAACGCCGCCGGAAAGTGACGGCAGAGGGTATGTGTCGGCCGGAATGTCTAAGATAAAGCGGCCGAATCAAGCCATAGCGCTGACCGTGCTGTACCATTGGTACCGCTCGGTCACTCGCAAGCTGCAGCATAACAGCGGCACGGTTTTGCTTAACGACCTTCTGGACATGCTGGAGCTCGATGCCCGGCAATCGGATCAAACCGTCCGCTCGCTGATGGCGGAGCCGGCGAAGGCGCTGGATGGGATGTACGGGCTGCTGTATCATACCGTATCTCCCGCGCAGTGGAAATCGATGACGCTGCGCGAAGCGGAGGAAGCGTTCTATGGAGCCAATGCACGTTCGTTCTTCGAAACGAACGTAGCCCGCCGCGTCGAAGCGGCTCTCGCCGGGCAAGAGCCGGCCCGCGAACTCGAGCGGCGCTTCGAGGAGCGGGTTATCGCGAACCCGCTGTACGGCTACGTGAGCGGCGAGGCTTGGACATCGCCGGTCGAGCGGCCGGATAGCTTGGCCTCCGAGCTGCGTGCGCAGCTGAAGGAGACGGCGGCGAATCTTGCGCAGTGCAGAGCGGAGCTTGAGTCGAAGTACGAGGAGCGAATCGAGCTGCAATCCGTGGAGCGGGGATCGTTATGGAACCGGCTCACGAATCAGATTCCGTTGAAGCAGGTCGTCAAGCACGTGATCGATGAGATCTACGGCCTCAAGCTGGATCTCCTGTATTTGGAGACGAAGCGGCGGCTGTTGGAGCAGTATGTCTACAAGCTCGACGAGCTTCACTCGCGAATGAAGGTGCAGACGGAACGCCTTCATCAGCTGGAACGGCAGCTGCGCGACGCAAGCCGGAGCAGCATTTCCTACGCCAATGAATATTTGGGGCGCAATATTAACGAGTATTACGAGTATGTGGTGAATAAGATCACTACTGAGCTTGAGGAACGCCGCGGCGAGCAATTTTATTGGGACGAACGGTGTGTCGGCCATGTGTCTCAACTGCTCGGTCAAGGCGAGGACAAGCTGCTCCACCGGTTGATGGAGGCGGTAAGCAAGGATGTGTTCCCTCATCCGTTGTTCGATCAAGCGTTCGAGCGCGAGCTGCTGGAGAGAGCGAATGTCGTGGCCAGCTACGACAACCGCAATGTGCTGTCCAAAGAGGATTTGTTCCGCGACTTGTACGCGACGCTGGAGAACGAAGCGGCCATCCGGGCGGACGTCTACCGCTCTACGCATCGTCACCGATATGAGGAAAAATATATATTCGGCGATTTTCAAAGCGAATTCGTGCAGTACGCGTTTGCCGTCGACCATGGCAGCCGGACCTACAAGCTGGGCTGCGTTCATGAGAAAAAGGCGAGCGGTATTGAAAAGCTGAACTTGATGGGCGGATTCCGTCTGGAGGATTTGATGTATTACCGTAACGGCAAGCTGTATTACGACACATACGTGCAGAACGGGTACCAATTCCACGGAATCGACTTGGTTTCGGCGGATGCGGCGGAGAAGGCGTAGGAAGGCTTGCTCAGCACGGCCTGAAAGCAGAAAGAGGGGAACAAGGTGAAGCAGCGAAAATGGAACGCACTGCTGACGCTTTTTAGTGTAATCGGCGGTTTGGTTGGCTTTTTCATAGGAGAAATCATCCTGAACCGGTGGGAAGGAAGCATGCACGAGACGCTGCTGATGGGAATATATTTCGGGCAGCTCGCGTTATGGATCGGCTTATTCTGTTTGCTGGCGGAGATGATTTCTCCCAAGCTGAATGGCCAGAGCTGGAGGCTTCGCTATGCAGGCGACGGCTGGAAGCTTCTCGTTCCCGCAACCCTGGTGCTCTTATTCGCTGCGGGAGCGCTGTTTCAATTCGTGTACGGCTTCTCGCTCGGGAAAAAGGCGCCGCAGGACTACGTGCTGCTGCTCGACATGTCGGAGAGCATGAAGGAAACCGATCCCGGCAAGCAAAGCATCCAGGCGGCGCAAGCCTTGATCCGTCGGATGGACAATACGAAACGCGCGGCGCTGTTTACGTTCAATGAGCAGTCGAAGCAGGTGTTTCCGCTAACCCGGGTGGCCGGAACAGGGAGCAGGGAGCAGCTGACGGCGAAGCTGGACTCCATTGAGCCGCCTGTAGGAACGACCGATATCGGCAAAGCGCTGAGCACGGTTATGGATTATTTGAACAAAGAGGGAGATCCGGGCCGCAATGTGGCGGTTATTCTCATCTCGGACGGTTACAGCGACGTAGACTATTCCCGCGTGCTTTCTCCTTATATTCAGAAGCAGATACGCATACATACCGTCGGGATCGTCTCGACGGAAGAGAAGGGCAACGCCGTGCTTCAACGCATTGCCAACGAGACCGGAGGCATGTTCCAGGATGTGGGGCGGGCGGACCGGATCGCCGGAGCGTTCGAGCAAATTTACGAGCAGACGAACCACCGTCATTTGGTTAACGAGCGTTTCGACGTTTTATCGTCGGACGGCGCATACGGCTTGCTCCGAGTCGTTCTGATCATGCTCATCGGAACGCTGATCGGCTTGTCGCTCGGTATCGTCTTCGACAACCGATTTTTGGCCAAAAGCTTCACTATCGGAGGGACGATCTCCGGCTTGCTGGCCGGATTGATTCTGGAAACCGGGCTGCATGGAGCGCTCTATCCCTCCCTTTACCGGGCTTATGCCGATGTGGTGCTTGCCTTGGTGCTCTCGCTTTCTACGCTGATCGTTGCGGTACAGAGCGATTCAGGCGGCCATAGCGGCTTCCGCAGCAGCCGAAGGGATGTCGCTTTACCGAATAAGAGCCGATTCGGAAGCCGGGGCGACGGCCCTGTCGGCAAACGATTCCGGTAATCAAGCTTTACGGGAGCTTCCGGTTCCGATTCGGATGCGGACGCTGGAGGTTTAGACAAGCCCCATGAACGGAATGTATGGATTCAGGGAGATGATGTTGTTTGCAGTGGGAACAGCCTAGCGACGGTTACCGTATTACGAAAGTCGTGAGCCAACGTCAGGATGGCGAGTGCATTTTGACCTGGCAGTGGCCGAAGGATGTCGAATACGTCTATATATACAGCTTCGAAGCCGGGACCGAGCGCCACCCGGAGGACTTGAGCCCGCAGCAGCTCAAGCTGTTCACCCGGGAGGAGTACAAGTCCAAATCCGGGTACCGGGACAAGGTGGATTATATCGGCCTGCGCGGCTACCGTATATTCCCGTGTGTGCGGAGGGACGGCAGGCTCGTGCTGCTGATGCAGGCGGATGAGAGCAACCTGGTCCTTATGAACGGGGGCAGGGCGCGCATCGTTTACTCGCTTAAATACGGCAGCAAGCTGTTCAGCAAGTTCAAGACGGCGCGCATTCAGCTGTTTTGCGAAATTGCGGTTCCGCAGGACGCTCTTTGCTATGTTAAGAAAGAAGGGGCCAATCCGTCTAACAAGGACGACGGTATCGCTTATCCTTTTATGAGTGATTTTCCGGTCGGACGCAGTGTTTTGCAGGAAATTGAGATCGGCAGGAACGATTTTATACGGATCTTTTTTACGGATAAAAAGTACAGCGAGTTGTTTTCTCTTAGTATGGAATGAATGTTTAATGAGTGTTCCCATTGGTTTTAGTCGGTTTCCCAACTATGGAGGAACACCTCAAAATGGTAGTTGTTCTTTTAACCGATGCCACCTGGCGAAGGTGGGGTGTCCCCTGGAGGAGCGATAGCGCCCGCCTTTGTTATCGTAAATAACCGCTATATTCATTGGGGTCCACGCAAAGTAATCGGAATAAGCTTCAGAGGCAAGCTTCACTTTGTGGGGAAGGAGAAGGGGATACCCCACCGGTAAGACCGTGGCTTTTTTTTGAAAATGTTTTAGGAGGGATAAGCATGTTAGGAAACCTGAAAAAATGGTTTGCACCGAAAGCGCCGGTCAAAGAAAAGCCTCCCTACTACAGCATCGTATGCCCGTACTGCTTCAGCAAATTCGAGCCGGAGGACGTTCAATTCCGCGCCAGCCATATTAAAGACAACGACGACGACTTTATGCTGCAGGAAGACCGCAGGCTTAACGATTGGCGCCGCAAGTTTCACCTGTCCGAGGTCGATATGGAAGCGGTGATCGAGCCGCACACCATCCCGGAGGAGAACAAAATCTACTCCCAAAACGTGCTCGTAGCGGTTACCGACCGATACGGCGAGACGACCAAACGGCGTCTGTGCCCGAATTGCCATAACGAGCTGCCGATTTCCGCCGGCAAGGTGCCGAGCAACATCATCTCGATTGTAGGCGCCTCCCAGGTCGGCAAATCCGTCTATATGACATCGCTCATCCATACGCTGCAGCAGTCTACCGCTTCGAACTTCGATGCGGCATGCATGCCGTTAAGCGCCGAGATCAGCCGCAAATTCCGGCAAAATTACCATGAGCCGATCTTCGAGCGGGGCAGCATGCTGCAGTCGACGAATCCGAACGAGCAGCAGGAGCCGTTTATTTTTCAATTCGTGTTCAAGGACCCGGAGCAGGCGCCGTTAACGCTCGTCTTCTTCGACGTAGCAGGCGAGGGAATGGTCGAGCGGGATTATTTGGACATTTATGCCTCGCACATCAAGAATTCCTCCGGCATTCTCTTTTTGGTCGATCCGCTGCAAATCCGCACCATCCGCGACCGCATCCATATTAACCTGGGTGAGGAAGAGGGCGAGTTCGCCAACCGGTACGATGAGCCGCGCGAGGTCGTAATCAGCCTGTTTGAAAATTTCATCGCCCATCAGCACAACAGCAAGACGGATATCCCTACGGCCATCGTATTAACGAAGAGCGATATGCTGCAATATTTGAAAGAGGAAGACAGCGAGTACATCCAGCCGAACAGCAATGTGTTCAGCAATGTCGTCCATAAAGGCTACCTGAACCAAACCGAATTCGAAAATATTAACGGCGAAATCAGCCGTTTCATTCAGAAGGTCGATCGGCCGTTCAAGGATGCGATTGACGTCTATTTCACGAATACGGCCTATTTTGCCGTATCGGCGTTAGGCGCCAACCCGGTCAACAAGCAAATTACAGGGGTCATTAATCCGACCCGTGTGGATGAGCCGTTCATATGGCTTCTGCACAAGCTCGATTACGTGGCCAGGAAAGAGGCGCCGCGATGATTACAAGAGCCATACAGCAGCAATATTTTACCCGTGACCGGGAAGGGATCTTCCGCACCAGCGAGGGCTTCGATACGGTAGCCAAATCGGCGGCGCTCGACAATACGTTTATCAAAGCGGTGCTGCATCCTTACTGCGTCTACAAGGCGCCGCAAGAATTGCTCTCTCGGGATGAATCGGACGAGGAGCTGTATCCCGAGTCGTTCGTGGTCTTCCATGCGGACAACGGCGATATGGTGATCGGGCGCAGCATTTACATAGGAACCGATTTTACGGGACAGCGCAGCGCATCGTTCACCCATCAGTACATTGTTCCTAAGGATAGAAAAGAGTCGTTCCTGCGGGAGCCGAACCGGATGTTTCGTATCCGCGGCTTCCGCAGCAGCTATGATATTCGGGATGGAAAGGCGATTCCGGAGCTTGATGAGATAGACTATGACCCGGCCTATCCGGTTGCGGATCAGGATCTTCTGCTGACGGAGCTCGGTATCGATTCCCGTCTGTTTCAGCAGCTGCTTCACGCCGTAATGTCTTCGGTAACGAGCAAACGGAAGGTGTATATCACATTGGATACGGAGGTATCCGTTAGCTCGGACAAGGCAAAGCGGCTGCTTGAGGTCATATACCGCTGCATTCCTTACGCTTTCCGCCGCCAGCTGGGATTCATGACCTTCAACAGCGAGCCGGAAGGGAAGCAGAATCTGCATGTCGTTTTTGTAGAAAAAGGAAGTCTCCGTCTGCCGGACCGCAGGCTGGAGAAGGACATGCTGTTCGATTTCCCGAACGGCAAGTTTGTGAATACGGAGCTGCCGGGTCAAGAGCACCTGTTGTTCGATACGATATGGAAGCTCAGGAACGAGCCGGAGCAGCTTGAGAAGCTGTTCGATTTTTGCGAGGAAGGGCTGCAGAGCATGCCTGCCCAGGCGGCTCTGTCCATACCGACCTACTATCAACTGTGCATGCTGTATGAGATAGATCAAGGCAGCGAAGCGCTGTATGACAACAACCCTGCGGGCATTATGCACGGTATATTGACGTACTTGAATGCGGAGACCATCGACAAGAAGCCGCGATTCAAGGAGCTGTTCATCCGCATGCTGCGCAAGGAAGCGTCCGAAACCGGCGGCTCGCCGTCGGGAGATTACGTGAAAAGCTTGCTGGCGTACTATCCTATAGCGGATGAGGGAGCCAAGGCGCTGCTCATTCAATGCTTTGTTATTTTCATAAATCGGACGGCGGGCCGTACGGGCGAGGGGAACAACGACGCGGTGCAGCTGTTCGAGCTGCTGCTGCAGCAGCAAGACGTGTTTGGGCTGGTTATGAAGCAGCTCTATAAGCAAAATGCATCGTCCGCGGAGCAATACATGGCGTATCGGATGAGCAGAGCCAACTCGGCGGACAGTCTGCAGGCCGAAATCGATTTTTGGCTGACGCATGCCGGATCGATCGTCCTTATTCCATTTTTCATTAAGGAAATATCCAAAAAATGCAAGATACTGCTGCAAAAATCCGCTCATAAGCGAGTGGAGACGGCGGAAGCGCTGTTCGCTTATTTTGAAAGCTTGTCCGACCTCTTCGAGCAAGGCGGGTATGACGAGGTTTGCCGGCAATGGAAGCTCGAAATCGAGCTGGAGCTGCTGAACGGGCTGGATGCAGCCGGCTTGAGCTACGAGGATACGGTTCGCCTCGGCTTCATGGTCGATCCGATAGACCGGGAGCTGTTCCAAAGTGCGGATAAAGCGAAGAGGCAGACGCTGATCGTCGTCGGTTTGCTGTACAGAGTGCTCAAGCTGGAGCCGGAGGAAGAGGAGCAGGCGCTTGAGGCGCTGCGGGACCTTGGGCCCGTCGATTTGGAGCAGGTGCAGGAAGCGTTGAGACGGCTGTTAAGGGATCGGATTGATGCAAGCCGGTTCCGGTTGATTCCGTTCGGCTTTTATCTTCCGTCCTCGGGTTCAGGCGCGGGCTATTCCTCGGACTTTGATTACCACCGGATCTTGGAGTACGTGTTCACGAACACCTCGGGAACGGAAACCATTTACGATTTCATCTTATGGACAGCGGAGAACAGCCGCTTCCTGGACGGCAAAGGCAATATAGACCCGAACTATAAAGCGGCGCTCAGCCGTTATTTCGATCATTACGACACACGTGCGTTCCGCAATAAAGCGGTCCGCGAGAAGCTGCTGGCAACGGATAACGAGTCTTTCGCCGTCTTGTTCAAAGCGATGAAGCTGAAGCAGTCGGGAAGCCTGATCCGTTTTTTCGTCCGAAATAAGCGCAAGCTCATAAGATCGGGGCTGGTTGCTGTGCCTGTCCTTGCTCTGCTCTTGTTCCTGCTGTGGAATCCGTTGCTGAACTGGTTCGCCAGCTTCGGACCGCCGCCTGAGATCGAAGTGGGCGATTTGCCGGCGACGTCGACTACGATGAATGTGCAGCTGAAGGCGAGCGTCAAAGGCGAGGAGAGCAAGCGCGCATCGGTCAAAATGTACTTGAACGGCCAGTACGTTGCGAACGGAGCTATCGAGACGACGGTCTCGCTGCATGACGGGGAGAATGTGTTTGAATTTAAGGCGGAAAACCGTGGCGGTGTCGTCTCCGAGGTAATTACCAAAAAAGTCATGTACAGCATGCCTTCGCCCACGTTGACGCACGGCCCCATTGCCGAAACGTCGAAGATGGCTACCGTTACGATCACGGCGAATGCGAAGGATACGAACGATCCGAGCCCGACGATTTATGTTAACGATCAGGCGGTAGGGCAAGGCTCCGTCACAACGATGGTGAATCTCGTGGCCGGGGACAACGTCATTGAGCTGAAGGCGGGGAACAAATACAGCAAAATGAGCGAGACGATCAAGAAGACGGTCAAGTACAATCCTACAGTCACCAATACATCGGTGAAAAGATAAATAGTTTGAACGCAAAAAATAGAGCTGTCCGATGAAGAGAAGATCTTCTGCAGGACAGCTCTTTTGCTATTTAGCCAGGCGTATACCGTGCTGCCTCAATCGATTGTCAGGACGACTTTCCCCCGGCCGTGACCTTGTTCGATTTCCCGATGGGCATCGGCAGCCCGATCAAGGGAAAATACTTTGCGGATATGAATGCTTAGCTTTCCTTGCTCGTATAAGTCGATGAGCTCGGCGAGCCGCGCTGCCGACCGCTGGCTGCGGATAGAGCGGACCCCCAGCTCCTCCGCGATATCGAAGGAGACAATCGTGCCGATGCGGCTTCGGTCCGCAACCAGCTCGACCGAGGCGCGAAGCGCATCGCTGCCCGCCGCATCCAGGGCGGCGTCTATGCCGTTCGGCGCGAGGGCACGGATTCGTTCCGTCATCCCGTCACCGTAACTGACGGGGATCGCACCGAGCGAACGGAGGTAATCGTGGTTTCTCACGCTCGCGGTTCCGATGACCTTGGCGCCCCAAGCATGCGCCAGCTGGACGGCCATCGAGCCGACGCCACCGGCAGCCGCATGAATCAATACGGTGTCCCCGCTCGCGACGCCAAGCTCCTTTAAGGCGGTATGCGCCGTTTGTCCGGAAGCGGATAAGGAGCCCGCCACCTCCCAGGGCATTTGTCGCGGCTTAAGGGCGACCTGCCCGGCCGGAACTGTCAAATACTCGGCATAGCATTGCAGAATGCGGAAGCCGAGTACCTCGTCTCCGACAGAGATCGAAGTAACACCTTCTCCGACTTGGTCGATGATTCCGGCGAATTCATTCCCGGGAATTTGCGGAATGCGTATCGAACCTCCGGGCGGCGTCCATCCGCTCCGAACAGCGAGGTCGGCCGGCTGAACTCCGACTGCCTTCACACGAACCCGCACCTCTCCGGCCTCTGCTTGGGGTGTATCGACTTCGATGGTTTGCAGCACCTCCGGCGGTCCAAAGGTATAAACACCTGCAGCTTTCATAGTGTAATCCTCCTTTTAGCTGCGGGATGAAGGAAGAAATCCTGATCCTTTTCCCGGCAGCAGCTAAGTTGTTATTTATTTCGTCCTTTAGGAGCTGGTAATATAAGAAGCGTTCATTTCAGCTCCCGTTTGGTGATTCCGATTCCATCTCCATGCTTTTGCTGCCTACAGCCGGAACAAGTGCGGCATCGAACGCTTCTGTGCTGCGATTCCTTCGCCGGATTTTGCCGAATTGAACCGTATAAACCAGCAGGACGATCCCGAATAAGGCTGCAAGCACGAGATAAATATTGCTGAACACAGCGGCGTCGGGGTGCAGATGAAGCGGATTCCAGCTGGAGCCGGAGCCTTGATCGACCGCTTTGCTATATAAGCTCGCGGAGACCGCGCCGGCAATAAAATTCAGCATCGAAAGCAGCCCCATGCCTACTCCGCTCTGCTCCTGAGGTAATGTCCGCGAAATCGCATTGGACAAGGCGATATATAAGAACGATTGTCCGACGTTGCCGAAGATAAGAATCAAAGCAATCCATATTGGTGACGTGCCGGCAAAGGAAGATAAGAGCAGGAAACAGCTCAATAGCAGGGCGGAAGCCGAGTAAAACAGAAACGAATTGCCTTTTGCATCCGCCAATTTGCCGCCTTTTCTGCCCAAGATTGCCGTTGTAACGGCCGCGGGAACCATGACAAAGCCTACAAGGCCAGGAGCCAGCCGATTGACCTCGGTTAACAATTGCGGACTCAGAAACACGAGGGAGTAGCCGATCCCGGTTGCCGCAAAGGCAATGACGAGTCCGAACGAGAAGCTCCTGTTGGCGAACAGGCCGGGCTTGATGAATGGCTCCGCCGCCGATCGAATCCTTATGGCAAACAGGAGCGTCAGCAGAACAAAGGCTGCGCCAAGCAGCCAGATCTCGTAAGTAATCGAGAGCAATAGCGCGGCGACGGCTGCCGCCAGCAAGCCGCACCCAAGCCAATCGATGCGCCCGGCTGCTTGATGCTCGTCGTTCAAATATTTGCGGTAATAAGGCAGCGCAATTAGCGTGAACAGAGGCATGCAGAACAGCCACCGCCAATGAACGAGACTGACGACCAGAGCCGCGACGACAGGCCCTATCGCACTGCCGATGGCCAAGCCGGTCATTGCTATTCCCAGCGCCCTCCCTCTGCGTTCAGGCGGAAAATAACGAATCGGAATCAAAGCCGATGATGCGGGAATGACGGCAGCTCCCACAGCCTGCAAAGCTCTGCCGACTATAACCATCCAGTACGCTTGAGCGGCCAGACCGATCATGGAGCCGGCGGCAAAAAAGATCAACCCGAACGTAAGCAAGTGCTTCAGCTTAAAGGTGTCCGCCAGCTTCCCGTATATAACGGTTCCGAGTGCGTAAATCAGAAGAAATGCGGACGATACCCAGCTAACCTGTGCGAAGGAAAGCTGAAAGTCGTCGCGGATTTCAGGCAATACGATATTGAACATCGTTGCGCTCATCACGGAAATGACCAGCGTAAACGCTAAAATGCGTATTAGTTTTTCTCCGGCATGCTGTGAGCTGACCGCATCCATTGTTGCTTTTGTCTCCATAGCAGCATACATCTCCCTTCTTTTCAGCCGTCGGAACGGCGCGAAACGGCAAACCCTCTTCCCGGGAAGGCGATTGTTTTCCTTATGTGCTTTATTTTATAATCGAATTATTATAAACAAAAATATATTTTAAAGCATACAATATATACACTTGAGTATATGAATAGGAGGGGCTGCACTATGGAGCTTCTGCAATTGCAATATTTTCGGACGGTTGCCAAGCTGGAGCATATGACGAAGGCGGCTCAGCAGCTGCATATCGCACAGCCTGCGCTTAGCAAAACAATTGCGAGGCTGGAGGAGCATGTAGGGGTGCCGTTGTTTGACCGGCAAGGAAGACATATTCGGCTGAATACGTTCGGCAAAACGTTCTTGGACAAAGTGGAGGCAGCCTTAACGCTGCTGGAGGAGGGGCAAAAGGAAGTTGCGGAGCTGGCAGGCATGGAGCATGGAAGCGTTCATCTGGCGACGTCGACCTTGGACCGGCTGTCCGAGCCGTTGGGGGAGTTCCTCGAACTCCATCCGGACGTCAACTTTCGCATAACGCAGGTGCAAATGGATGAGATGGAGCGGCTTGTCGAGAACGGGGACGTCGATTTGTGCTTTACGGCGCTTCCGATCGATCGTCCCGGTATTTGCGCAATGCCCGTGCTGAACGAAGAAGTGTATCTCGCCGTTCCGCCGGGGCACCGATTAGCGGACCGCAAGAGCGCGGCGTTAAGCGAAGTGGCGAAGGAGCCGTTCATCGGCTACAAGGAGACGGCGCTGTTCCAGCAGCTGAACGACTCATTTTTCCGTGAGGCGGGGTTTACGCCTAACTTTGTGTGCCGGGTCGACGAGCCTTCGGCCATTGCGAGCCTGGTGCGCGCAGGGCTTGGCGTTGCGCTGGTAGGCAACTGCGGAGGGCCGAACACTCCGTTCCACATGCTTCATATTGAAACGCCGGTTTGTCAGCGCAGCTTTCAGCTGGCATGGCATGAAAAAAGGTATTTGTCCCTTGCAGCCCGCAAGTTCAGAGACTTCGTCGCGGAATATTATGCCCGGACGGACAAGGGGACTCCAAGTGAAGGGAAGCAGCCTCGCTTGGCGCTATGATGAGGGATTGTGAACCAGACCGTGTGTTCTCATCAAAGCCGCTTCCATAAACGGTATTTTATCGTGAAGCAGCTCAATAGTATTGCGAACAGAATGGTCACTACTACCTTAATAATCATGGTCATTACCCCTTTAACATCCGTTTAAAGAACAATATACCATAATTTTACACTCCATTCCTATAGTGATAGCTAGAGTGTGGAGCCACGGAGCTTGTACAGCGGAACGGTAGTTTAAAGTGACTACTCCTTCTCCCGGTTCATATTGCGGTAATGCTGCGGGGAAAACTGCTCGTGCCGCTTGAACATCCGCGACAAGTAATGGGGCTCCATTCCAAGCTCGGAGGCGATTTGCGCCAGACTCCGATCCGTCGTCATGAGAAGCCGCTTCGCTTTTTCGATCCGGCTGTTGTTGATGTACTGGATAGGCGAGACGCCTTGCATGGATTTGAAAAAATGGATGAAATAATTGGGGCTGTAATTGACGACGGCCGCCAGCTTTTCCACCGACAAGTCCTCGGACAGATGATCCTCGATATAGCTTATGATTTCATTCAGCTTTTGCAGCGAAGGATTGGAGGCAGGCTCGATCCCATCCGGCAAGCATTCCTCGAGCAAGTGCGTAACCAGTACCGCTAGAGCCGTTTTGGCGCGAAGGGGCGCAAGTGCATCCGTGCTCCGGTAAGCTTGCAGCAGCTCTCTGAATGTATCGGCAAAGCGCCCGGCATGACGAACCGGGAAGCTGATCGGCATAGAGATCAAATGAAACAGATGCATTTCACCGACCTTCGCTTGAAAATGGCACCAATATTTCGTGTACGGCCGTTCGGATGAAGTAGAGTAGGAATGGACGACGCCTGCGGGCAGCAGTACGACATATCCGGCCTCGGGTGCATGCTCACGGCCCTTGATTTTAAACCACCCATTCCCTTCCTCGATATAGTACAGGCAGCTGAAGGGCGGCGCCACGTTCCAATTTCTCCATTGCGGCGTGACGCTGCTGTGGCCTACGGTGAGGACCTCCAGCTGCAGCTTCTTCAAGTAGTTCCCAAGCCATGCGTCATTCATCGGATATCCCTGCTTTTGATCGTAATGGGCGTTACGACGCCGAGTCCAGTATAGCATAGCATAAATGCATTTCGGGATGTAACCTAGCGGTTTGTTTGCAACCGCAATCGTAGAATTGTGCATAGTTGGCGGAGGAATGTGCATGGTTCCTTGCCGGCCGCTGACTTACAATGTAGACAGAATGTACGTCAGCGAATCAGGAAGGGAGCTCGATTGCGAATGAATCGGTCGGAAGGGGTAACGATATACGTCTCGAATGGAGGAGACGACAACGGTGACGGGAGCGAGAGGAACCCCTTCGCTGCATTGGCCAGGGCGCAGCAAGCGGCCAGGCTGGCTTCAGCCGGCGGTGCGGCGGTGAACGTCCGCATTCAGCCAGGCGTCTACTATTTGGAGGAGCCGCTGCGATTTACGGCGGAAGATTCAGGCAGCGCCGAAGCCCCTGTCGTCTATGAAGCGGTGCATGGCGGGGAAGTCGTCCTCAACGGAGGCATCCGCCTTGATTTGCAGTGGGAGGCTCATGAGGGCAGCCTACGCAAAGCACGTGTGCCCCGTGGCTTGCCTATCGATCAGCTGTTTGTGAACGGAGAAAAGTGGGATATGGCGCGCTACCCTAACGCCAACCCGGATGTGCGGATCTTTAACGGTTATGCGGCGGATTGTGTGAGCCCCGAGCGGGCGGGCCGATGGAACGATCCGGGGGGAGGATATCTCCATGTGATGCACAAGCATCTATGGGGAGACCATCATTACCGTATCACGGGAAAGGACGAGCAAGGGAGCTTGCTGTACGAAGGCGGCTGGCAAAATAACCGGCAAAAAGGAATGCACGACAAATACCGTTTTGTCGAGCATATTTTCGAGGAGCTGGATGCCCCACGCGAATGGTATTGGAACAGCAAGGAAGGAATGCTGTACGTATTCCCCGATGAAGCGACGGACTTGGCAGGCGCAGTCATTGAGGCGGTCCGGCTGCCTCATTTGGTGGAGCTCGCAGGAAGCAGGCAGGAGCCAGTACGTCACGTCGAGCTGCGCGGGATTACGTTTCGCCATGCGGCGCGGACGTTCATGGACAACCGGGAGCCGCTTCTGCGCAGCGACTGGACGATTTACCGGGGCGGCGCCGTCACGGTGCAGGGGAGCGAGGACTGCGCTATAGCGGATTGCCGGCTGGAGCAGCTGGGAGGCAATGCGATCTTCGCCAACGGATACAACCGCCGCTTGACGGTGCAGGGCTGCCATCTGGACCAGATCGGAGCGAGCGGGATTGCATTTGTCGGACGCGCCGATGCAGTGCGAAGCCCGCTGTTCGAGTACGAGGAGCGCCAGAGCATCGGACAGCTCGACATGGAGCCGGGCCCGCTCTCGGACGACTATCCGGCGGATTGTCTCGTCGAGGACTGCCTCATCACCCGCTGCGGAACGGTGGAGAAGCAGTCCGCACCCGTGCAGCTGTCCATGGCGATGGACATCACGGTGCGCCATTGCTCGATATATGATGCGCCCCGAGCCGGCATTAACATATCTGAAGGGACATGGGGCGGGCATCTGATCGAGCATTGCGACATATTCGATACCGTGCTCGAAACCGGAGATCACGGCTCGTTCAATTCATGGGGCAGAGACCGCTATTGGGGGCTGACCGATGTCGACCTGAACGACCTGAACGAGTTGAATGCGGATGCTGCGGAGGAGGAACGGGAGAGGGAGCGCAGCTCGCTACCTCTGCTGGACGCGGTGAAGACGACGATCATCCGCAATAACCGATGGCGATGCGATAACGGATGGGATATCGATCTGGACGACGGATCGTCGAACTACCACATTTACAACAATCTGTGCCTCGCCGGCGGCATCAAGCTGCGAGAAGGCTTTTACCGTATATGCGAGAACAACATCATGGTGAACAATTCATTTCATCCCCATGTGTGGTACAAGGGGAGCCGGGATGTGTTCCGGCATAACATCGTATTCGCCGATTATTTGCCTATTCGCGTTCCTCAGCCATGGGGGCTCGAATGTGACGGGAACTTCCTGCACGTGCCGGGGCTTGGGTGTGCACAGCCGGCTTCTCAGCTGCAGCAGCTATCCGGCAGAGACGAGCATTCCGTCAGAGGGGATGCCGGGTTCATCGACCCTGCGGCGGGGGATTACCGGGTGGCGCCGGACTCCGCAGCGATGCGCACCGGCTTCGTCAATTTTGACATGGACCGGTTCGGCGTTCGCAAGCCGGAGCTGAAGGCTGTGGCCCGTACGCCGAAGCTGCCTTCCTATGCGGCGCCCGCAGCATCGTCGGGATCGGGCCGGGATGCGAAGCTGGTGCGGTGGGGCAAGGCGATGGCCAAGAACATCGTCGGCTTAGGCGAAGTATCGGCAGCAGGACTTCCCGAGGAGTCGGGAGTCGTTATGGAAGCCATTTCTTGGGGCAGCTGGCAGCTTGAAGCGGGACTACAGGTCGGCGATGTCCTGTGGACTATCAACGGCCGGCGAATCGAGCATGTAGATCAGATGATGGAGCTGTATGAGGGAATTACGGCCGGGGAAGCCTGGAAGCTGACGGTGTACCGGGGGCAGCGAGAAATCGAGCTGCAGTGGACAAAGTCTTAACGGACGGCAGGACGATACTGCCGGTCCGTACTTGAGGGCAGACGGCCTCCCTGAATACTAGCCCTTTTAGGACAAAGGTACAGGAGTTGTCTTGGCCGGATGAATACTATAACAGCAGAAGAAGAGTATTTTCATTCCTGGCTGTTAAGGGGGCTCCACCATGTCAAGATTGGTTCCTGACAAATGGCTGAAAACGAATGTGCTGCTCAAGCACCAAGGAATAGCAAGACATATTCCCGAAACGAGAAAGTTTACCGGCCCGCAGCTGGCCCGCATGCTGAACAAATACGGCAGAGTGGTCATCAAGCCCAGCTTGGGGACCGGAGGACACGGCGTGATTCTCATATACAAGCAAGGAACATCCTATATGATTCATCATAAGCAATCCGTTACGAGGAAACGGACCCTTCGGGGAATGCTTAAAGAAATTAACCGGCTGCGGCGAGGCAGGGCGTATCTGGTGCAGCGGGGCATCAGCCTGGCCCAAATCGACGGCCGTCCCATTGATTTTCGGGTGAAGCTGATCGTGCGCAATGGGCGGTGGATTACGAAAGCCATCGTGGCCAAATGGGCCAGACCCGGCTTGATCGTCACGAACATATGCCAGGGAGGAACTCTGCTTAAAGCACGCGATGCGATTCGCCGATCGTTATCCGTTGCTCCCGAGAAGAAGGTACGGAAGCTGAGAGCATTATCTTATCGGAGCATGCGGATACTTTCCGCCTCCTTTCCCGGTATCGACAAGCTGGGCTTCGACTACGGTGTAGATACGAGAGGGAGAATATGGATGCTGGAAGTGAATACGAAGCCTAGTTAAAGGTTATTGCATTATCAGGTATCGACGCGAGCTCGGGAAGGACCTATGAACCTCCATATGGGGTGCGGTCTTAAACGGGCTCTTTTTTTGCATCCTCCTTAATAAAATCTTCACCAAATGATGGATTCCATTTTACAAGTGTATTGTAAGATGAAATTAATCCCACGTAAAAAGTATAAATTGAAATGAAATTAATTGCTTTTTATTGGGAGATTTGAACTAATAAGGAGGAAAATCATGAAGCACCATCTGAAGCTGTTGGTCATTTCGTCCATCTCCGCCGCTACGCTCGTCACATCGGCACCACTCTCTTTACCTACCGTACAAGCGCAAGAGGCATCGGTACAAGGAAGCCTGTCCGGTACGGCCGTCGCGCCGGCCGTCCTGTCCAATGCCGTGTTGGACCTGAAATTCGACAATAATGCGGTCGACAGCTCAGCAAGCGCGGTATCTGCTGCGGTTTATGGAAATCCTGAGTTTGTGCAGGGACGTATCGGACAAGCCATTCGCTTTAAAACGAAGGGACAGTATGTTGATTTGGGAAATCGCAGCGAGTTCCGTTTTGGGGACAGCACCGATTTTTCGGTTGCCTTCTGGATTAAATCCGAAGGAATCGTCGGCGATCCGTCGGTTATTTCCAACAAAGACTGGAACTCGGGAAGCAACACCGGTTGGATTCTGGCTGTCAACGGCTCGGGTTCGCTGATTTGGAATTACAAAACGTCGCAGAGCAGCCGGATGGATTACTGCATGCCGAATGTTGCCGACAATAAGTGGCATCACATCGTTGTCTCGCATGACCGGATCAACGGGAAAGCCCGCTTTTACAAAGACGGCGTCCTTATTAATACCATCGATATTTCCGCAATGAAGGGAACGCTGGATTCCCCTTATACGACCAAAATCGGTCAGGACGGCACCGGCAAATACGGCTCTACGTTGACCGCACAGGTGGACGAGTTGCAAATGTACCGAAAGGCTCTTAGCGATTCGGAGGTTCGCGGCTTATTCGATAGCGCGCCTCCGCTGCCGCCGACTCCGGTTCAATCCGTTACGTTGGATCGTACTGCGCTCAACTTGAAAGCCGGGGCTCCCATGCCGCTAAATGTGACGATTTCTCCAACTGATGCGACGGTGAAGGACGTAAAATGGACCTCCAGCAACGAAGCGGTAGCGAAGGTGGAGACGATCAACGGCCGACCGACGGTTATCGCGGGCAAGCCTGGCGACGCAACCATCACGGTGCAAACGACCGACGGCGGCAAAACCGCTTCCGTAAAGGTTCATGTATCGAACTCTATCGATGTGGACGGAGACGGCTTGTTAACGAAAGACGATTTGAAAGAAGTGCTGAAAAATCAAAACAGCAGCGAAGGCGACAAGCGGTGGGACAAAGCGCAAACGGCCGATCTGAACGATGATAAAAAAGTCGATCACGCCGATGTTAAAATCATGGAGGACAAGCTGGAGCCTTATAAAAAGGATTTCCTGTATAAGCGGGTCGTGTTCATCGGAATCGATGGCGCCGGGAATGCAGTCAAGGATCCGCAAGCCAACGCAACGAACATCAAGAAGCTGATCAGTGAAGGCGCTGCAACTTATGAGGCGAAAGCGATGCTTCCGACCATCAGTGGGCAAAACTGGGGCTCCATGTTCCATGGCGTCGATCCGTCCAAGCATAAACTGACCAATGAAATCGCCGATGCCGTTCCTTATCCGGAGGTTAACGACTACCCGTCGTTCATGAAGCTATTAAAGCAGGAGCGTCCGATGCTCCAGCAGGCCTCGTTCGCTACATGGTCGCCGATTAACAAAGGGATCATCGAGGATTCGGCAGGCGCTTATAAGGTCAACGGCGGCAAAGACGAGACGACAACGCAAAAGACAGTGGACTACATCCAGTCGGAGGGCTTGAACGCCCGCAGTATTTTTGTCCATTTGGATGAGGTGGACGGCGCAGGCCATACGTATGGGTACTACACCCCGAAGTTTTATGAGCAAGTTCAAAAAGCGGACCAATATGTCGGCCGGATCCTTAAGGCACTGGAAGAAAAAGGGCTGACGGAGGATACGCTGGTTGTCATTACTGCGGATCACGGCGGTAAAGGGACAGGCCATGGCGGCAGTACTCCGGAAGAACAGACGATATTCTGGGCGGCGAAAGGAAATTCGATCAAGCCCGGTACCGTGCTGGCAGGTGAAGTGAGAAACATCGACACGGCGGCTGTCGTAGCTCACGCATTGCGCCTGGATATCCCGTCCAATTGGGATGCCAAAATCCCTGCAGGGCTGTTCGACGAGAAAAAATAACATAAGCATACGCTGCAACAAGGCAGGTACGGACCTCTTTTGAGAGGTCGGTACCTGTTTTTCTTTGTGCAGCGTTTGGAAAAAGACTGGGCTTTCTTATGTCCCCTTTTTCCCTGTTTCAGTCGCTTTCAACAAAAAGAAATAAAAATTTACGAGAGCAGGTTTACAAAGGAGCCATGTCAAACCTTACCTAATGAGAGCATTTTTTAAAACGGAAGGGAGAGGATCATGGATGTTTCAAGCTTCGAGGAGTGTGAGAGTGTTTGGGGCTTATCTTGCTTTGCTTGGCATAGCGCTCTTTCTTATCCCCGGATTTCTCCGGGAGCTGCTTCGTTTGGCCGATTTGCCGACCGTATGGCTGCGGTTTATCGGGGAGCTGCTTTTTTTCTTGGGGGTGTATTATGTTTTGGCTGCTTGGAAACGGTGGACGGAATTTTTTTATGTCTCCGTCGTGCTGCGGGTCCTTGTTTTTTTGAGCATCGTCAGCTTCGTATTCATGGGGCTCATGCCTTCATTGTTTTTCGGGTTATCGTTGATGGACCTGGCTGGAGCGGCTTGGACCTTATTGGCACTTCGCCGGCGATAGCGACGGGAGTGAAGGCAGCTACCGTGGCTGCAGTTGAGACTTTACTTTATTGCTGTACACGTAATAAGGGATGAAGGAAATCAGAGTGCTTACTGGATGCCTGCCGCCCTCAAGCGCTTGCAATATTCCGACTTATAAATCATCCAGGCAATAAACCAGTGGGGGATGATTGAGAACCCGATTTCCGGAACTAAATGAAAGTAGAATTTGATGGGCCCCCTGTATGTACGAACGGCTATAACCGGCATTGTAGTGGCCGTATCATGTCACAGTCCTTCAATTTTTTCGGTTAGGGCTGCTATATCCCCCCGATCGCCGTAAGTACATATTCTAATATATTCTCCATATACACGAGAGCGGCCTTTTTCAAGGTTCATCCAGTTGTTTCTTGTTATCAGGTCGTTTTGATAGACAGTATCGAAAACATACGGGATGCAATGTACAGTCTGCGGCAAATAGTTTGCCAAGGTACGGTACTGACGGCCGGCCCCGTGCGCCTTGCATATAAACAACAAGCTTTGGATAGCGCTAAAATCGAAAACATCTCTGGCGAATTTTACGTTTTCCAGGGTGTTTCTCGAACGGTCTTCATATACGATAGCATTCTCAGGAATTCCGGCTTGCAGGAGCTTGGAGACGATTACATGGGATTCCGGAGACGCGGCGTTCTCCCATTCGGAATGCCTGACAGCTGTCGGACTAACTCCGCCGGTTACTATAATGGTCTTTCCAAGACCGGCATGGTAGGCTTTGGTTGCTTTTTCCCAGTGCCCCGGATGGGTGCCGCCAAATACAAAAATGGCATCGCAAGGAACAGGCTCCTGTTGTTCGAGAAAGACAATAGCAGTCAGCTTATCGACTTGCTGTTGAGTCAGGTTGGGAACCTCAGGTTCCTTGGGAATTTGCGGCTTTTGCTTCATGAATCCACCTCGACTTTCTATCTTTCAGGGTTCGAATATGTACATCACGAACAGAATCATTATACATCCGTCTTCCTGTATCTACCATATTTTAGCGCTGATAAATAAATGATAAACAAGGAACCATGTAGGGATAAATTGGCGGAACAAAAACTTTTTTCAATATTCCTTGACAGGAATATTCCTTTTGGGGTATATTGTTAACGAAAGGAAGATAAACTAAAGATAAAGGAGATGGTTTTACCAAGAGACCATAATTTAACGAGGTGAATGACATGTCAGGGAAGAATCCGGGCATGGATATGACGACGCTGAGCGCTTTAGCCGAACCGAATCGGTTAGAAATCGTCGAGCTCTTGCGCAACGGTCCCTTGACCGTAGGGGAAATCGCAGACCGGCTGGGACTTCGCCAGCCCCAGGTTTCGAAGCACTTGAAGGTGCTTGGCGACAGTGGAATTGTGGAAGTGAAGGCGGAAGCCAACCGCCGAATTTACAAGCTCCGACCCGAGCCTTTCCAAGCACTCGATTCATGGGTGAAGTCCTTTCGGCTTGATATGGAAGACCGATTTGAAAGTTTGGAACGTTACTTGCACGAGCTGCAGAGTAAAGATAAATTATAAGATCATTCAAATAAGAGGAGGATTTACAATGTCTAACAATGCAATGGTTTCGAGAGTAGAGAACGATCGGGTGCTGGTACTGGAGCGTGTGTTCAATGCACCGCGCGAGCTGGTGTTCAAGATGTTTAAAGAGCCTGAGCATCTGAAGCACTGGTGGGGACCAAGAGGCTGGGATATTCCGGTTTGTACTATCGATTTCCGTCCGGGTGGCGTTTGGCATTACTGCATGAAGTGTGTCGACAAAAACCAAGGCGATTTTTACGGTATGGAATCTTGGGGCAAAGGCGTTTACAAAGACATTGTAGAGCCGGAGAAAATCGCCTACACCGATTATTTCTCGGATGCCGAAGGCAATTCCAACGAAGAAATGCCGTCGACCGATGTTACGCTGGAATTCGTCGATCTGGGCGGCCAAACGAAGCTGATTAACCGTGGGGAATATGTATCCGCGGAAGCACTTAAGACGGTTATGGACATGGGCATGCTGCAGGGCATCACCGAAACTTGGGACCGTTTGGAAGAGCGCTTGAACGAGCTCAAGTAAGATATGTACAGCCGTCCGGCTTTTTGAAGCCGGCGGCTGTTTTATTTTTGCAGCATCTTTGTACCTGTTAGGTTGGACTACTCGTTGAAGGCTGCAGTCGGTCCGCTATGTTTAACAAATCTATTAAATACATACCGTATAGTCGGTCCCACAACGATGAGCTGAAGCGGGAACGCAAATACAAAATTTTTTAATACAAAAGAAAAGTAGCTCGCGAGTAAAGAATCTCCATGCAAGTTGCCGGTAACATATGCAGTCCCCAATCCATACAGGGACATAACGAGCACCATTCCGCTCACCATGAAAAACGCAAGGGACACAATGACCAGCCCCTTCCTGGACTTGTCGTACGGTAACGAAAAAGCGAGTTTCTTGGCTACCGGCCCGACAAGAAAGAGTTCCACTACGGAAGCAATGATAAAGACAAGAATAAGCTGCAGCAACACTTCCTTCAAGGTGATCGTGCCTATCAAGCCGTTGGTATAGAGGTTGTACAATGTCATGAATACGACCATCCCGGAGCACATCATCAGTCCAAAATAAACCTGTTCTTTCTTCGTTGTCGGCAATTTCCATCATCCTTTCTACTCTAGTAATTATAGAGATGGCGGAAATTTCTCATAAGTGAACAGTCTGTGAACATTTTAATGCTTCGTCATCAAGCGTTTCAAACGAAGCAAATCATCTCAAAAAAATGAAGCACCCGCCCGATGCAGAATGCTTCATTTCACTTCATATGAGGAATCAAAAAGCGAAGGTGTGGTTTCGGTACAATGTAATATATCCACTCCCTATAGGATGGGTGCCGATGCAACTGAAAAAAGTAAAATCTGTGAGGATTTTCCTGCATGACAAATATAACCCCATGGCAAACGTCCATACATTATTCATGGATCCGGCATAACTTGATTTTGAGGTAAACACCTCAAGTCAAATTGGAGGGAGATATCAACTATGAGCGGCTGTGGAGTAGGAGTAGGCGGATTGTTTACAAACAGTGCCATTATTTTGGTTCTTTTTATTCTGCTAGTCATTGTTCTTCGTTCCTGCTTTATTTAATTGATTGGCCTATGCCCATGCTCCTCTATGGAGCATGGGCTTTTTCTTTACTTATCGGCTGACCGAAATAAACTTTAAACCGACCGGGCAAGGCGGAAGCCAAGGTCCTCTATGCAAAAGGTCGGATGGCTGCGGCGACGAACCGTAGCCCCGCAGCCCCGGGCCTCCTCGGCCCAGCTGCCTCCCCGAAAAATCCGGTAAGAGCCGTACTCTTGTTCATCGTATAAATCCCAGCACCATTCCCAAACATTACCTAGCATATCGTACAGTCCCCATGCATTAGGCTCCTTTGTTCCAACGTCATGAGTGCCGTCCCCCGAATTCTCGTTGTACCAGGCAATCTTATCAAGCTCGCCGTACCGATAACCGACGGTTCCTGCCTTACATGCATATTGCCACTCCGCTTCCGCAGGAAGCCGATATCCGTTTGCTTCCCAATGACACCGTATAGATTCGCCGCCGTTGCTTATGGAGTAGCACTCCTTCAGCCCGGCTTTCCTTGACAGCAGATTGCAAAAGCGGATGGCATCATTCCAGGAAATGTTAACCGCCGGTTTCCGGTTTCCGTCAATGGAATGAGGCGATTGATTAGTAACAGCATAGTAGAAATCCGCAGTTACAGGGTAACGGGCAAGAAGGAACGGTTGGATTTGTACGCTCCATTCGGTCTTCTTTCTATCGTCCCGCAATGCCACTTCTCCCGCCGGGATCAATACCATGGGATAATTCATGTCCATGTCATTCGACACCCTGTCGTCCTCCCAATGAGCAGCCGTACAATTTTACCAATCTTACCCTACGGGTACTGCGAAATCAACACTATACGACGTTGGTCTCAACGAATTCGTATCAAGATCCGAAGCTCTGGAGGCAACAAAAAAAGGAGTGCGCCTCCGTTTCCGTTGCGCCTCCTTTGTCATTATTTGGCCAAGCTGGACTGCTGGGTGAAGAAAGAAAACGACATATGGCGGTCGAGTGCCATATTGGCCGCGCCCAATGCGCCGCCGATTTCCTTGAATTCGCCGATATGGACGACAGTAGCCGTCGACAGCTGGCTCATGGCTCGCTGTCGCATCACTTTGACGGCTGTCTGCACATAGCTAGGGCATTCCTTTGGAATCGTCCCGCCCAAGATGATCGCTTCGGGGTTGAGCAGGTTCACCAGGTTAGCCATCGTAATGCCGAGATAGGTCGCCGCTCGGGTGATCACCTGGCTGGACAGCTCGTCTCCTTGCTCGGCGGCTTGGCATATTTCTTCGGCTTTGAGCATTTGCAGATCAAAGCCGGGCTGCAGATGGAGCGACGAGTGCGCTCCCATGCGCAGCAGCCTGCGCGCCTCCAGCTCCATCGCCGGCGTCGCGGACAGCATTTGCAGGCAGCCGTGGTTGCCGCACGGACAGAGGGGGCCTTCGGCATCGACCGTCGTATGGCCGATTTCGCCTGCGCCCCCCAAGGCGCCGTGAATCAGCTCGCGATTCACGTAAATGCCGGCACCGATCCCGGAATCGATGCCTATATAGACCATATGGCGATAGTCTTTGCCAGCGCCATAACGGCATTCGGACAGCCCGCGCGCACGGCTCCGGTTCAGTACGACGGTAGGCCAGCCGAGCGCTTGCTCCAGCAGGGAACCGAGCTCGACCTGCTGCCAGCCCATGACAGCCGAGCTGCGCAGCAGCCCGTTGTGCGTGTCCACCAAGCCCGGAACGCCGATACCCAGGATCGGGATGGGACTTTTGTTGATTTTCTTTATAAAGTTGGGGATTTCCGTGACCAGCGCTTGTATGGCGGCCTCCGGGGTCAGAGGACTGAACGGAATGCGAACTTTATCTATCGTATGGCCCAGCAGGTCGAATGCGCCTAATGTCCAGGTCTGATGATTCAGATCGGCGCCAAGAATCGTATGGGAATAGGGCACGAGCTCCAGATTCGTGGCAGGGCGGCCACCTGTCGATTGCCGCAGCACCGTTTCATGGACAAGCCCAAGCTCAATCAGTTCATTAATCGTGACGGAAATCGTAGCGCGGCTTAAATCGGTCGATTGGGTAAGCTCAATGCGGGACATCGGGCCGTGTACTCTCAGCATTTGGAGAATAGCGGTTTTGCTGCCTTTTTGGTCCCAAACTTTACGAATATTTTCCATAAGGTTCCCTCGCCATTCATTTCGATCTCAAAATAGTTTTGCATTTACCATACCAAAATTACCGGAAGTTAGCAATGGGGGAGTCGGAACTAACGTAAACTATTTGACAAAATAAATCAAAAAAATAGATGGAAATGAAAGGAGAATAACTTTTATTGTTAGATATAAGTTTAGTTATTGACATAAGTGGCGGACGGACGTATGATCAAGATGAGAATGGCAGGAAAGAATAGGCAGCGGTGGAGAGCCGCCGGTTCGATCGCAGCCGCTTTGGAATGAACGCAGAAGACTTAGAGTCGAGCACGGATAAATGTGTTTTTATCAAGGAAGGTTGACAGCGTTTACAGAAACGCGTGCTCGTAGACGTCGAAGCTGTGAATGGGCATCAGTTGAAATTGAAACGTTTTAATAGATGGAATATCTGCATTTCAACCTAAGCTAGGATCAATAGTTAACGATTAGCTTCAATATCTTATACCCCTGACAGGAGGAAATACGGATGAACCCTAAACCGATAATGACACCGCCGCCGGAGCATCCACGGTTGTTTTTGCGCAAACAGCATTTGCCGAAGCTGCGGGAATACATGGAACGGCCTGAGCTGAAGCAGGCATGGGAGCGGCTTGTAAAGTACAGCGAATACAGCTTGGAGGAAGCCCATTCCGAGCACTGTCCGGGAGATGTGTACGTCATTGAGGCGAATGCGCTGATGTATTTGCTCAAGGAAGACCGCAAGGCGGGATGGAAGGCCAAGACATTGGCGCTGACCAGCATCACGAAAAATTTCAACCCGAACTTTCAGGACATTTCGCGGGATATCGGCCGTCTGATGCTGGCGGGTGCAATTGTATACGACTGGTGCTACGAGCTGGTGACGGAGGAAGAGCGGGCGTTCTTCATCCGCCATTTCAAGCGGCTGGCTGAGCTGCTCGAATGCGGATATCCGCCGGTCAAGGAAGGCGCCTTTGTCGGGCACAGCTGCGAGTGGATGATCCAGCGCGACATGCTGGGCACGGGCATTGCGATCTACGACGAGGACCCGGAGATGTATGAGGTATCGGCAGGCAGAGTGCTGCACCAGATGGTGCCGGCGCGCAATTTCTTTTATCCTTCCGGCTGGCATCACCAGGGAGACGGTTACGGCGGCGTGCGGTTTCAGTGCGAGCTGTACCCGACGTTCATCTTCGACCGGATGGGCTTCGGCAACGTATACGATCCGGCGCAGAGCGAGGTCGGCTACCAGTGGATCTACACCCGGAGGCCGGACGGCAAGCTGCTGCGGGACGGCGATACGACGCCGGTCATGCTGAAGCAGACGAAGTATACGCGGCTTCATTTCATTTATTCGATACTCGGCGGGTACTACAAGGATCCGTATTTTATAACCCAATCGCAAAAGGACGAGGGGCGGTTCCAGGATAAAGACGTGCTGTTCGCCTTCCTGTTTGCGGACCCGGACGTTCAGGCGAAGCCGCTCGAGGAGCTGCCGCTGACCCGGTATTTCGGGGCTCCGACCGGAGTGATGGTAGCGCGTACGGGCTGGGAGGACGGCATCGATTCCAAAACGGTCGTGGCCGAAATGAAGGTCGGCATGTACCAGTATAACAACCACCAGCATTTGGATGCAGGCGCGTTCCAGCTGTATTACAAAGGCAACCTGGCCATCGATTCCGGCTCGTACAAAGGCTCTTCGGGAAAATACCATTCCCCGCACAACAAGTACTATTTCAAGCGGACGATCGCGCACAATACGATGCTGGTTTATGATCCCGACGAGCTTCAGCAATATCCTTACGTCAAGGACGGGGGCCTGGTTTGGCCTAACGTGAACGACGGAGGCCAGCGCTGGCCGAACGAGGGGCGTCCGCCTTTGACGCTGGACGATTTGTTGAATAAAGATTTCAAGCGCGCCGACGTGCTCGCTCATGCTATCGGACCGGACCCGATCCGACCGGATTTCTCATATATCAAAGGCGATATTACGGCAGCTTATTCCAACAAAATGAAGCAGTTCCAGCGTTCGTTCCTGTTCCTGAACTTCAAGGACGACAGCCATCCTGCTGCCCTTATTGTTTTCGACCGCGTTGTGTCCGCGAACGCCGATTTCCGCAAATATTGGCTGCTCCACAGCATCGAGGAGCCGCACATCGAAGGCAGCCGGACGACGATCTCCCGCAGCGAGGACGGATACAACGGCCAACTCGTTAACGATACGCTGCTTCCCGCACAAGGCAACCAGCAGATTGAGAAGGTCGGCGGCCCGGGCAAGGAGTATTGGGTGTTCGGCACCAACTATGTGAACGACTTCCCCGGCACGAAGGAGCAGGGAGAGTGGCGCATCGAGGTTAGTCCGCGCGAACCGGCGAGCGAAGATTTGTTCCTGAACGTCATGCAGGTGAAGGATATCGACGGACCGGCGGCGCTGCCGACGGTTAAGGTGGAGACGGAGTCGGTGGTCGGAGCGAAGATCAACGATTGGGTCGTCTTGTTCAGCAAAAGCGGAGAAAAGCTGCAGGAAGACATCGTGCTTCCGGAGCTGTCCGGCAATGCGGACGAATTGGGACGCGAATGGCATTATTGGGTCGCCGATCTGGCGCCGGGAGTATGGACGGCGGAGCTGGAATCGCCGGCTTCGCAAGGAGCCGAATGGGAGCGGCGGCATCTGGCCACGGAAACGGTGACCGGTGAGGGCGGCGTGCTGCACTGGACGTGGACGGCGGCCACCGGACGAATCCGGCTGAGCTGCCGCGGACGCGGAGACGCTGATCAAGCCCGGTTCGGCGAAGGAGGGAATGCACAATGAGCGAGAAGCCGAATGTCGTCATCATCATGGCCGACCAGCTTCGCTGGGATGCGTTCGGGGAGCATACGCCGAACATCAATCAGCTGAAGGCGGAGAGTGTCGTCTTCGACCGGGCGTACTGCGCCTCGCCGTTATGCGTCCCGGCTCGCGGAGCTTTTTTTACCGGCAAATATCCGAATGTAACGGGCTCGCTGATCAACCCGTGGACGGAGCAGGAGAAGCAGCACGGCATGGTTCGTCCCGAGCATGAGCATTGGTATGCGCTGCTGGAGGAGCAGTGGGACAGCTGGCATACCGGCAAGCAGCATTTGTTCACCGAGCCGAAGCTGGAGCATAGCACAGATAGCAAAACCCATTGGCTGCAGCTGGAGCAGCGGTATGAAGCGTTCTTGAAGGCGAACGGCAAAAAGAAACCGGGTGGACCTGCCTTTCAAGGGCTCGTACCCGAGCTCGCCTTCGGCAAAATTACGCGAAAGCGCAAATACTCGATCCCAACCGTAGGCCGGTATGAGGAGGAGCTCGACTACTTCTACGACGGCTTCATTCTCAACGACTCGCTAGAAGCGATACGCAGCCGGGATCGCAGCAAGCCTTTCGCGTTGAACGCGATGTTTCTCGCGCCGCATCCTCCGCTCGACATTCCGGAGCCGTGGTATTCGATGATCCGGGACGTGAAGCTGCCGGATAACGTCGGCGTATGGGCCGACAATCAATCGCCGCTTCAGCTGTATAACTTGACGGGAATGCTCGGCTCGTCCTACACGCGCGAGGAATGGGAGCGCATATGGAAGGTGTACACCGGACTTGTCGCGCTGCTCGATCACTGCGTGGGGAGGCTCGTTGCCGAGCTGAAGCAGGAGGGCTTGTACGACAACACGCTAATTGTCTTTGCCAGCGACCACGGGGAAATGCTCGGCTCGCACCGGCTCTGGCAAAAGATGTGCATGTACGAGGAGTCGGTGAAGACGCCGCTGTACATGAAGTTTCCGTCCGGGTTTACTCCGGCGATAACCCGGTCCGATGAGCCCGTCAGCAGCGTCGACGTGCTTCCTACGCTCTGCGATTATCTCGGCATCGATACGCCGGAGGGGGTATCGGGCCTCTCCTTGATGCCGCTTCTACGCGGAGAGCGGGAGACGCTCGAGCGCGAACGGATCTTCATCCAGTTCGACGGCAACGGGGCGCGGAGCAACTTCCAGCGGTGCGTGATCGAGGGAGACTACAAGCTGATCGTTGACATTTTCAAGGATGAAATGTTCATCGAGCTGTACGATGTGACGAACGATCCGCAGGAAATGACCAATTTGGCATTTCGGTCGGAGGAGCATGGCCGCCGCATCGAAGCGATGCTGGAGGCCTTAAGGCAGTACATGCGCGATACGAACGATTTGTTGGAATTGCCTGACGGGTTATACGAGCAATTTTTGGCCGATTACGAGGTATTTAAAGCATAGGAATCAAGCAATTACAGCATAGCACGACGCCTGCCGCTGTATGGGCGATCGCCTAAGCTGCAGATTCGTTCGCCGGACTGCAGCTTAAGCGGCACGAATCGACGATCAAACGGACTTATACCGATCATAAGGAGAGAACATGGAAATGAGCGTACAACCGAACGAACGATGGGTTGAGGAAGCTTGGGGCAAAGTAATTGCCAAAATCGATCAAACGAGCCGGACGATCGGAGCGGGGTTTCCGCACGTGTCTAAGGAAGGCAAATACGATTGCACGGAGCCGAACGGGTGGACATCCGGCTTCTGGCCGGGGCTCTTGTGGCTTGTATACCGCGATACGAACAATGAAGAGCTGAAGCGGTTAGCCGAAGAATGCGAGAGCAAGATGGACGTGTGCATCGACGAATATGAGAAGCTGCACCACGATGTAGGCTTCATGTGGAGTCTGACGTCGGTAGCCAACTACAAGCTGACGGGAAGTGACGAGTCGAAGCTGCGCGCCTTGAAGGTGGCGGCGTGGCTTGCAAGCCGGTTCAATATCCGGGGCAATTACATCCGTGCTTGGAACGACAGCAACTGGAAGAGCGAGAACGGCAATGCCGGCTGGGCCATTATCGACTGCATGATGAATCTGAGCCTGCTGTTCTGGGCTTCCGAGGAAATAAGGGACCCGCGGTTCAAGCATATTGCGATGGAGCATGCGAACACCGTACTTCGGGAGTTTGTCCGCGATGACGGCTCCGTCTATCACATCGTCCAATTCGACCCCGAGACCGGGGAGCGCGTCGGCGCATTGGGCGGCCAAGGCTTCGCGCCGGAATCGGCGTGGGCGAGAGGCGCAGCATGGGCGCTGTACGGCATGGCGCTGTGCTACAAGTATACGAAGGACGACAAGTACTTGCAGGGCAGCAAGAAGGTGGCGCACTTCTTCCTGGCTAATTTGCCGGAAGACCTGGTGCCTTACTGGGACTTCCGCCTGACGACGCAGGAGGGAGCGCCTAGAGACTCTTCGGCTGCGGCTATTGCGGCGAGCGGCCTGCTGCTGCTGGAAGAGCTGCTGCCTGCAGAGGAAGGCCGATTGTACGGAACGTCGGCGAGACGCATCTTGCGATCGATGGCGGAGCAATACGCGATCTGGGACGCGAGCGACGAAGCGATACTGTCTCACGGCACGGGCCACTGGCCAGCTAACAAAAACATCGACGTCGGCTTGATCTACGGCGACTATTATTTCGTCGAAGCGTTGGCGAAGCTGCGCGGACAGACGGAGCTGTTCTGGTGAGAAAACCTCTACCCGAGGCCTTTCAAAGATGAGCGACCGCGTTCAATGGTAGGTTTTATCGCCAATAGAAAAGCTCTTCGGTACGCTCTATCGCTTTACCGAACTTAAACTTTCCTATGTGGTAACCAAGTAGCGTCAAGCTGGGAGAGATGGAACATGCAGGTGCTGAACCGATTCAACCCATGGAAAACAAGGCTCGCGCTGCCGCTTCTGCTGAGCTTCGCCATGCTGACCGCCTGCACCGGCACAGCAGGCCAAACGGCGGATCCGGCGGAAGCGGCTCCGAAGCCGGCCGCCGTCGAGCCGCCACCGTCGCAGGCGTTCGCGCCGTACACGGGCGCGCCTCCGAATGCGGAGCAAATCATCGGCGATTTGCAGCGAAACAACCCGAAGCAGCAGCATCCGCGGTTGTTTGCGACGGCCGATACGTTTGCGAGGCTCAAGGAGGAGGTCAAGAGCGAGCCCCGGCTGCGCAAATGGTACGCCGATCTGCGCAAAGCGGCCGACAAGACGCTGACGAAGCCGGTCGGCGAATACGCCACGCCCGACGGCCGAAGAATGCTGTCGGCGCGGGATGCAAGGCCGATCATCGAGCAGAACGCAATGATGTACCGGCTGAGCGGGGAAGAGAAGTACGCGAAGCGGGCCGTGCAGGAAATGACGGCGCTCACCGCTTTTCCCGACTGGAACGACAAGAAGGAGTTTCTCAACACCGCCGAAATTACGGCGGGAATGGGCATCGGCTACGACTGGCTGTATGACTATTTGACTCCGGAGCAGCGCGAGGCCGTACGCAAGGCGATGGTGGAGAAAGGGCTGCAAAAGGCGGTCGACGCCCACAACAACAAAGCGTGGTGGACCGTCCGGACCGATCCGGTCAACAATTGGAGCGCCGTCTGCAACGGCGGCATCATTGTCGGGGCGCTCGCTATCGGCGACGAGGAGCCGGTCAAGGCGATTGCCGGAGACATCATCGCGAGGTCGCTGCAATCGGCCCGCAGCATCATTGTCAGCCACTGGGAGCCGGACGGGGGCTGGAGCGAAGGCCCCGGCTACTGGCGCTACATGATGGAGTACGCAGTCAGCTACATGGCGGCGATGCAAACCTCGCTCGGGACGACGTACGGGCATGCGCAGGCGCCGGGCTTGCATAAAACGGCCTTTTTCCCGGTGTATACGACGGGGCCGCAAGGGACGTTCAACTTTGCCGACAGCGACAGCGGCAAAATGAAAATTCCCGAACTGTTCTGGCTGGCCAAAGCGACGAACGATCCGAAGCTCGCAGGACAGCGGATCGCGATGATGGACGATGCGAAGCAAAACGGCGGCGTATATGATTTGCTTTGGTACGATCCGAAGCTTGTCGACGCGAACATGACGCTGCCAACGGACGTGTACTACCGCGAAGCGGAGCTCGTGACCATGCGCAGCAAATGGAACGACCCTGCAGCCGCTTTTGCCGGATTCAAGGCGGGAACGGCGATAGCGAGCCACTCGCATTCCGATATCGGCCAGTTCGTATTTCATGCCAACGGCGAGCAGTGGGCTATCGATCCCGGCAAGGACGATTACAACTTGAAAGGCTACTTCAATTACGACAAGGAACGTTACACCTATTATCGGTTGAAGCCGGAAGGACACAATACGCTGGTGATCAATCCGGATCCGCAGTTTCAGCAGGATCAGGCCTCGATGAGCCGCATCACTTCATACGTCTCCAAGCCTCAGGGAGCTTATGCCATAGCCGATATGCTGCCTGCCTATGCCAGACAGGCCGAGTCGGCGAAGCGGGGCGTTCTGTTCGCCGACCGTAAGCGTCTTATTGTCGAAGACGAAATGCAGCTGAAGGCTCCGTCCGCTTTCTGGTGGTTTATGCATACGAAAGCCGACGTGCAACTAGCGGAGGACGGCAAATCGGCGCTGCTGACTCAGAACGGACAGCGGCTGTGGGTTACGATGTCCTATCCCAAGGATGCGCCGATACCGCAGGCGGTTTTCCAG
Organism: Paenibacillus sp. H1-7; assembly: GCF_022354825.1. Taxonomy (GTDB): domain Bacteria; phylum Bacillota; class Bacilli; order Paenibacillales; family NBRC-103111; genus Paenibacillus_S. The sequence goes on along the minus strand of NZ_CP031168.1, from coordinate 7,462,338 downwards.
GTTATGGAGGCGAAGCCGCTGCCGGAGTCTCCGAATCCGCAAGGACAAATTGCCAATAATGGCATCCGCAAGCTGGCGATCCGGCTCGAAGGCGTGAAGGACGTGCGCCTGGCGGTAGAGCTGATCCCGCTTGCCAAGGGCGAGGCCGTCCCTAAGACAGGGCAGGAATATGTGCCTTTATCCGAATGGAAGCTGCCTTAGACGTCAACGTCCTAAACCGTGAACCGATATGAATTGCTTATAGCCATTTTTCTCACTTTGGAATCATACTGAGGGGGTCTTTTCCGTGATGAAGAAACGTGCAATGGTACCATGTTTGGTTGGTTTGGCCGTGGCGTTGTCCGGCTGCAGTCAAGAGAAGGCGAGTGAAGCGCCGCCCAAGCCGGCGGAGAGCAAGGAGCCGGTGAAGCTTGTCGTGTACAGCTACAGCTCCGGCATTCAGGATTCGGAGTTCCAAAAGTTTTTTGTCGAGCCGGTGCAGAAGAAATACCCGAACATATCGATGCAGCTCATCTCCCGCAACGGGGATAAGGATACGCCTGAGCAGATTATCGCCTCCGGCAACCTGCCCGATTTGATTTTGACGAGCAATGTCTACATCGGCATGTTCAACAAGCTCGGACTGGGTATGGACCTGACTGAGCTGGCGAAGAAAAACAACGTCGATTTCAATCGCTTCGATCCGATAGGCATGGGCGCGATCAAGCAGTTCGGGGATAAAGGCGAAGTGTACGCCCTTCCGTTCTCGATGAACTACGGCATGATGATTTACAACAAGGACATTTTCGATAAATTCGGGGTTCCGTATCCGACGGACGGCATGACATGGGATCAAACGATTGAGCTGGCCAAGAAGCTGACGCGCAAGGAGGAAGGTATCCAATACATCGGTATCGATCCGGATTATCCCGAAAATTTGACGAGGCAATATTCCTTGCCGTACGTCGACGAGAAGGAAGAAAAGCCGCTTATCAATACGCAAGGGTACAAGACCGCGTTTTCCAAGCTGAAAGCGATGTACGAGATTCCCGGCTTTATCGGCGAGAAGAACAAATTCATGTATACGTCGAACGGGTTTTTCAAGGACCGCATTTTGGCCATGTATCCGGTGTGGGGCGACGGGGTCGTAGGCACGTTCGAGGATATGGCTCAAGAGGGCAAGCCGCTCAACTGGGATATGGTGACGTATCCGAGCTTCGAAGACCGTCCGGGAATCGGCAAGCCCGTCGATTTGCATTTGATGATGCTTTCCCCGAAAAGCAAGCACCAGCAGGAGGCGTTCCAGGTCATGTCTACGCTTATTTCCGAAGAGGCGCAGATTACGATGAACAAAACGGGGCGCATGACGGTGCTCAACAACGATGCGGTCAAAAAAACGTACGCTTCCGAGCTGAAAGGCTTCCAAGGCAAAAACGTACAGTCGGTGTTCAAATCCAAGCAGGCGGAAATTGTGAAGCCTACCGATTACGACCTGCCGTTCAAGCAGCTGATCCGTGAGGGTGCCAAGGATATGGCGCAAAACAATAAGGACGTCAACACCGTGCTGCGGGAAATACAGGATAAAGCGGAAAAAGCGATGCTGGACATCAAGCGATCGAAATAGCAGGTGAAATAGCGAGCGAAATACCGAACGAATTACCGGTCAAAACGATACGAAAGTTAACCCCAATATGGCTAAGGGAGGCGCCGACAATGTACCCACAACCGCCGTATACTCCGCCGCAGGAGCATCCGCGATTAATGCTTAGAAGCAAGGACTTGCCCGGCTTGCGGGAGAAACGGTCGAGACCCGAGATGAAGCAGGTATGGGAGCGGCTGGTTTATTTCAGCCAAGTGGATATCAAGGATGCTCTATCCTGCGACAATCCGGATGATGTGTATCTTATCGAAGCCAATGCGCTCATGTACGTGCTGGACGGAGACCGAGAAGCCGGGCTGCGTGCCAAAGCGCTCGCGCTCAGCAGCATTACGAAGTCGTTCAATCCTAACTTCCAGGATATTTCCCGGGCTATAGGAAGGCTGATGCTGTCGGCCTCCGTCGCCTACGACTGGTGCCGAGAGCTGATCAGCGACGAGGAACGGCAGTTTATGATCGGCCACTTCAAACGGCTGGCCCATATGCTGGAGTGCGGCTTTCCTCCGAAAAAGGAAGGCTCGATCGTTGGCCATACGAGCGAATGGATGCTCATGCGCGATTTGATCGGAACCGGTATCGCCATTTATGACGAGGACCCGGAGATCTATGATGTGGCTGCAGGGAGATTTTATGCCGAAATGGTGCCGGCGCGCAATTTTTTCTATCCGTCCGGCTGGCATCATCAAGGCGATAATTACGGCACGTACCGGTACCAGGCCGAGCTGTATGCGACTTGGATCATGGACCGGATGGGAGCGGGCAATCCTTACGACCCGTCGCAAGGCGAGGTCGGCTACCAGTGGATTTATACCCGCCGTCCGGACGGCAAGCTGCTTCGCGACGGAGACAGCGACAACCCGGTATATGCGGAGCATCAGTATATTCGGCTGTTTCCGCTTGTTTATTTGATGGCGGGCAGCTATTACGGCAATCCGTATTTCATGGATCAGCAGTTCCGGGAATTTCAGACGATACCGGACATGTACATCTTTCATGCCTTCTTGTTCTACAACCCGGACGTAGAGCCCAAGTCGATCCGGGAGCTGCCGCTGACCCGTTATTTCGGCAAGCCGACAGGGATTATGATCGCCCGCACCGGCTGGGACGAAGGGATCGACCGCGGTTCCCCTACCGTCGTTGCCGAAATGCGGATCGGCGAGTATCAATACAACAATCATCAGCATCTCGATGCAGGCGCGTTCCAGCTGTATTACAAAGGCTACCTGGCGATTGACTCCGGTATATACAAAGGGTCTTCAGGCAAATACCACTCGCCGCATAACAAATATTATTTCAAAAGGACGATTGCGCACAATTCGGTGCTGGTATACGACCCCAACGAGCTGGAGCAGTATCCTTACGTCAAAGACGGCGGTCTTGTCTGGCCGAACGTGAACGACGGCGGACAGCGCTGGCCGAACGAAGGCCGTCCGCCCCTGACGCTGGACGATTTGCTCGGCAAAGATTTCAAGCGGGGCGAAGTGCTGGCGCATGCGTTCGGACCGGATACCATGGAGCCTGACTTCTCCTATCTTAAAGGGGATATTACGGAGGCTTATTCTAGCAAAATGAAGCAGTTCCAGCGCTCGTTCCTGTTCCTGAACTTCAAGAATTCGGAGCATCCGGCGGCATTGATTGTATTCGACCGAGTCGTGTCGGCGAATGCCGATTTCAAGAAATATTGGCTGCTGCACAGCGTAGAGGAACCGCAAATTTCGGGAAGCCGCACGGTCATCTCACGCACCGAGGACGGCTACAACGGCCAGCTGATCTGCGATACGCTGCTGCCGGAGCCCGATAATCAGCAGATCGTCCCCGTCGGCGGAGCGGGCAAGGAATTTTGGGTGTTTGGCGCCAACTACATCAACGACTTCCCGAGCACTAAGGAGCAGGGAGCCTGGCGGATCGAGGTGAGTCCAATGAATCCGGCGGAGCAGGATTATTTCCTCCATGTCATGCAGGTAAAAGATATCGACGGCCCGGCAGCGCTGCCGTCCGTGAAGGTGGACACGGGGGCGCTGGCTGGAGCAAAAATCAATAACTGGCTCGTACTGTTCAGCAAAAGCGGACATCGGCTTTGCGAGGAGCTGACGCTCGATCCGGATGCGGAGGGATTGTTAGGCGGAAGCGGCTTGATCGAAAAGCAAGGCGCTGTCGATGCACAGGGCAGCGCCGCAGAAGCGGGCGGCGTTAGTATCGTTATCGCCGACCTGGCGGCAGGGACATGGACGGTCGAACAGGGCGGCGTTACGGAGCGGCATGAGGTGACCGAGGCTGGAGGGGTGCTTCACTTGACGGGAGTAAGCGAAGCGATCCGTCTGATCCCCCCTGCCGACAAGGCGAACCGGAAGGAGTCATTATAAACGATGAAGAGCTTATACGAATGGTTTTCCGCTCAAGGACTTGCAGACGGACTGCTGGGGAAGGCAGACTACAAGCCGTTTCCGATCATTGAGCAGAGGAACGAATGGGAGGCGCTGCCCTCCGAGCTGCGGCAATCGGTGGTGGCCGAAGGCGAGAAGTATTTGGATTACCAGTGGCCGATGCTTACGGCAGCGATGTACGGAGAGTTTGCGCAAAACGGCAACCGGTCCCGCTACGACGGGCCGTATCATCTGCGCAGAAGGGCGGTTACCAGCCTTGCCCTGGCCGAGTGCGTGGAGAACAAGGGACGATTTCTGAAGGATATCGTCGACGGCATTTGGCTTATCAGCGAGGAGTCGGGCTGGGTCATTTCCGCTCATAACCGGATGTTCCAGCGCGAGCACGCGGATTTGCCGAACGTGGCGGAGCAGCCGGGTATCGACTTGTTCGCCGCCGAAACCGGCAACCTGTTTGCGTGGCTGCACTACTTGCTCCGTCCGGCGCTCGATAGAATCAACCCGCTGATTGACCGGCGGATCCTTGATGAGCTGCGCCGGCGCATTCTCGACCCCTACCTCCAGCGCGACGATTGCTGGTGGATGGGCTTGCAGGAACGGGATAAGCGTCTGAATAACTGGACGCCGTGGTGCACCTCCAACTGCCTAAGCGCCTTTCTCCTCGCAGAGGAGGATGCCGGCCGCCGGCTTCAGGCCGTGCAGAAGGCGATGCGCAGCATCGACCGGTTCCTGTCGATGCATCCGGCTGACGGCGGCTGCGACGAAGGCCCCGGCTACTGGAACAAAGCGGGCGGCTCGCTGTTCGATTGCCTGGAGCTGCTGTTCGCCGCTACGGAAGGGAAGTTCAACGTTTACGACGAGCCGCTTATTCAGAACATCGCGAGGTACATTTACAAGGTACATATTCATGACCGGTATTTTCTGAATTTTGCCGACGGTCCGCACCGGATTACGGTAGAAGAGGATTTGGTATACCGCTACGGCAAAAGGATCGGCGATGAGAATATGATGGCTCTCGGCACGGCGTTCCATCAAATGCTCGGTACCGGGGGATGGAAGAACATGAAGTTCTTATCGTTCCTCCGCGTCCTGCCTGCATTGTTCAACTACCGGAATATCGACGACGATTCCCGCTCGCTCACCTTCCGTAAGGACATGTGGATGGAAGGGATTCAGGTGATGGCGGCGCGCGAGACCGAAGCATCCGACCGCGGGCTATATGTGGCCATGAAGGGCGGCCACAATCTGGAGAGCCATAACCATAATGACATAGGGCATTTCGTCGTCTATGCCGACGGGCTGCCGGTGCTGATCGATGTCGGGGTGGAGGAGTATACGGCCAAAACGTTCAGCGCCCAGCGCTACGAAATTTGGACGATGCAGTCCGGCTACCACAGCCTTCCGACCATCAACGGCTTCATGCAGCAGGACGGAAGCGAGTACCGCGCGACGGACGCCAAGTACGAGGCATCGGATGAATGCTCGCAGCTTACGCTCGACCTGGCTTCCGCTTACTTGCCGGAGGCGGGGATAGCCTCATGGATTCGCACCGGCAGGCTGCTTCATCCTTCCGGGACCGGAGCAGAGGCTGTTGTGGAGCTGGAGGAGCAGTATACGTTCAACGCCAAAGCCGACGAATGCCGCTTCACCTTAAACCTGATGACCTGCTGCGAGCCTAAGCTGCAAGAGAACGGCGTTGTGACGTTTGTACGCGGGACGGGGCAAGGAGCGGCAGCGGAAGCGAAAGAAGCGCTGCAGATGGAATTCGACGGCTCGCAATTCACCGTTGCTGTCGAAACGGTTGCGCTGGAGGACAAAAAGCTGCGCAACGCCTGGGGCGAGCGGCTGTACCGGATTGTCCTTGCTCCGACAGAGCTCAGACGGCAGGGAGGACATACGCTCCGTTTCCGGCAGGCTCGGGGATAGGACCGATTTTCGCAGGCATTACGCCATACGATCTGCCATTCAGAAATTACCATACTTCCACCATACAAATAGGAGAGGATCATACTTATGCCATTATATTGGGGAGATTTACACAATCATTGCGGAATCAGCTACGGCTTCGGAGGCTTGGAGAACGCCTTGCTGGCGGCCAAAGGACAGCTCGACTTCGTGGCGATCATCGGCCACGCATCCTGGTACGACATTCCGGAGCGCACGGAGGGCCTAGAGTACTTGGTCGATTTCCATAAGGAGGGCTTCGCCAAGCTGCGCGGTCATTGGGACCAGGTTCGCGATACGGTGCGGAGCTTCAACGTTCCCGGGGAATTCGTCACCTTCCAAGGCTACGAAGCGCATTCCAGCAAGTACGGCGACCACCATTTCGTATCGCCGGACGACGATCTTCCTCTCGTAGAAGGGGAGTCGCCCGCAGCCATCGTAGCGAAGCTCGCTCCTCGCCGTGTCATCGCCGTGCCGCATCATGTCGGCTATACGCCGGGCTATCGCGGCGGCAACTGGGACAGCTTCAATACGGCGATCAGCCCGATTGTCGAGGTATATTCCAAACACGGCAGCGGGATGTCCGATCAAGGCATGTACCCGTACTACCACGACATGGGACCGCGCGATTCCCGCAGCAGCGTATCCGAGGCGCTGCGGCGCAAGCACCGGTTCGGCTTCGTCGGCTCGACGGACCATCATGCGGGCTATCCGGGCTCTTACGGCGACGGACGGCTTGCGGTTCTGGCCGATGCGAAGACGAGGGAATCGATCTGGGAAGCGATTCTCGCCCGCAGAACGTACGCGGTGACCGGCGACAAAATCCAATGCCGTTTCACAATGAACGGCCAGCCTATGGGCAGCGAGGTGCAAGCCCGCGAACGCCATCTCGAATTGGACGTTACAGGCTGCGATCAGATCGACAAAATCGTCGTGTACAAAAATTTGCAGCCGCATAAAGTCATTAACGGCGAATCGCTGCTGGCTTCAGGCGGCACCGACGGCGCAGCAAGCGGCATTTATAAAGTAAGAATCGAGATGGGCTGGGGCAACAGCAAGAACGGCTTCGCTTGGCATGGGGAAGCTGCACTGAATTGCGGCAAGCTGCTCTCCGTAGAGACGTGCTTCCGCGGCCGCAGCGTGCTCGCTCCAACACCGGAAATGAAGGATGACCCCGCGATGAACGAGCTCGGCAACAAGCTCATCGGGCAGACGGAATCCGGCGTGGAGTGGAGCTGCATGACGTTCAAAAACCCTACGACGATGCATTCGCACACCGCTGCACTCATCTTGGAAATCGAAGGCGGGACGGATACGGAGCTTCGCGTACAGTTGAACGGTACCGAGGTTACGGCAACCGTAGGAGAGCTGCTCCAGGGCAATTGCACCAAGCACCTGCATCCGTACAACTCCGAGGCGATTGTACTGCATCGCGCGATTCCGCAGCAGGCTTACACGGTAAAGGAAGCTTGGACGGATACGAATGTCGAATCCGATTGCGACGTGTATCATGTGGAAGTGAAGCAGGTTAACGGCCAGTGCGCCTGGATTTCGCCTATTTATGCGCTTGCTTGACCCGACCGACCCGACCGGATCTCGGGGAGTACAGCATACGCTGCACGCGATTGTGATTCTATCAGCCAATTAGCAAAGGAGAATGCCAACGATGACCCGACCGAACATCGTGTTCATCATGAGCGACGACCATGCCGCTCATGCGATGAGCTGCTACGGCAGCCGCATCAATAAGACGCCGAATCTCGACCGGATTGCGAACGAAGGAATGCGCTACGACAATTGTTTTTGCACGAACGCCATTTGCGCGCCGAGCCGGGCTACCATACTGACCGGTCTGTACAATCATCTTAACGGCGTGCAAACGCTGGCGGACAAATTCGACGGAAGCCAGCCGACCGTATCAAAGCTGCTGCAGCAGGACGGTTATCAGACGGCGATTATCGGCAAATGGCATCTCGGCCACGGCGGCAGCAGCGATCCTACCGGCTTCGATTACTGGAGCGTGCTGCCAGGCCAAGGAGATTACAACAACCCGACGTTCATCGAGATGGGAACGGAGAAGCAGTACGAAGGCTATGTTACGGACATCATCACCGATCATTCGATCGATTGGATAAGCAAGCGTGATAAGGACCGCCCTTTCTTCCTTATGTGCCATCACAAGGCACCGCATCGCCCGTGGATTCCGGACGCGAAGCACGCACACCTGTATGAAGACGAAGTGATCCCGGAGCCTCCTACCTTCGACGACGATTACAGCAACCGCGCGGCTGCGGCAGAGGCGGCGATCATGAGAATCGATCGCGACCTGAAGCACCGCGATTTGAAAGCCGACCCGCCGGAGGGCTTAACCGGCCGTGAGTTAAAAAGCTGGAAGTACCAGCGCTATATTAAAGACTACTTGCGCTGCGTCGCTTCCATTGACGATAATGTCGGACGTCTGCTCGACACACTGGATGCTGAAGGCATCGCAGACGATACGATCGTCATTTATACATCCGATCAAGGCTTTTTCCTCGGGGATCACGGCTGGTTCGACAAAAGGTTCATGTACGAGGAATCGCTGCGTATGCCGTTCATCGTCCGCTATCCGCGCGAAATTGCGCCGGGCTCCGTGCAGGACGCGATGGCATTGAACGTCGACTTCGCGCCGACCTTCCTGGATTATGCGGGTTTATCCGTACCGGAATGGATGCAGGGATTGAGCTTGCGACCGCTGATGAAGGGTGAGCTGCCGGAAGGCTGGCGCACCTCCATGTACTACCGCTACTGGATGCACCTGACCGAGCACGGAGTGTACGCCCATTACGGCTTGCGGACGCACGACTACAAGCTCATTTATTATTATGCCGAAGCATTGGGAGCGACGGGTGCGATCGATGATCCGAAGCCGCCGGAGTGGGAGCTGTTCGATCTGCGCCGGGACTCGGCCGAGATGCGCAACGTGTATTCCGATCCGGCCTATGCCGATACGGTGCGGCAGCTTACGGACGAATTGCACCGGCTGCAGCTGGAAGTCAAAGACACGCCTTATGTAGAAGCGGCGAGATAAGTATAATACGCTGACAAGTTTTCAACACCTACCTTCTGTTCCAACAGCGGATTTTGTGAACTTGCATACTTAGAGGAAGTCAATGTGAGGTTTATCAAGAGACTGACGTGAATGGGGAGATTGAGGCATGGGAACTGGCAAACGGACCGGATTTGCTGCGCTGTCCGCTATCATGGCCATCACGATGGTATCCGCTTGCAGCGGATCCAAGGCGCCGGATGCGCCGGCCGGCAATACTGCGAAGCACGAGCCGGTAACGCTCAAATTTTATACCGGGGACAAAGATTACGAGGAAAAGTTCCGCACCGAGGTGGAGGCGAAGGTGAAGGAGAAATATCCCTACATCTCCTTCGAGTTCCAAGGGGCGGAGCAGGGCAAGGAAATTCAGGATCTGGTGCTGGCCGGGGAGAGTCCGGACATTTATTACCAAGGCATATCGGCTCTGAACGAGAAATTGGTCAAATTCAATTTGCAGTACGACTTGACGGAGCTGATCCGAAAAAACCAATTCGATCTGAGCCGCATCGATCCCGCCTATCTCGACATCATCAAGAACGCATCGGCCGGCTACGGCGCAGGCTTGTACGGACTGCCCGTCAACAGCTTTACGCCAGTGCTTTACTACAACAAGGATATTTTCGATAAGTTCGGCATTCCGTATCCGAAGGACGGGATGACTTGGGACGACGCTTATGCCTTGGCGCAAAAGCTTACCCGGTTCGAGGATGGAATCCAGTATCGCGGCATGACGATGAATTTTATCTACTTGCTGGACAACAATCAGCTCGGCGCCCCATACCTGCATCCGGCGGAAGACCGGTCGGCCGTGAATACCGATGCCTGGAAATCGATTTTTACGACGCTTACAAAGTTTTACAGGCTGCCCATGAACGCTCCGATGGACGAGCGAAGCCGGGTGAAGGAAGTGGCGAGCTTTACGAAGGACCGCATATCCGCCATGCACGCCGATGTTACGGCAGCGGCTGAGAGCTTCCCCGACGATTTTACGAACTGGGATATGGTCTCTTTGCCTGTGATGAAGGAGGCGCCGGGAACGAACGCGCAGATCAATCCGCGGTTTTATTATATCCTCAGCGCCAGCAAGCATAAGGAAGAAGCGTTCAAGGTGCTCGAGCTCGTATTGTCCGATGAAGTGCAGATGCAGGCAAGCAAGTCGGGCAAAGCGACGGTGCTGAACAACCCGGCGATTCAGAAAGCGTTCGGTCAGGAGTTCTCCAGGCTGAAGGGCAAGCATACCGAGGCTTTGTACGTCAACAAGCCGGTTAAGGCGGTGCCTGCAAGAGATTCGAAGCTGGTTACCGTACCGGTTACGACGCCTCTCAACAAGGAATTCAACAACGTGCTGACCGGCAAAAAAGACGTCAATACCGCGCTGCGCGATCTGGAGGAAACGATCAACAAGGCAATACTGGCCGAAAAGCAAAAATAACGCTGCTTTGTTATGAGCGGAACGGTATATAAAAATATATTGAAATGTGGGGTAATGACATGAAATCGTGGGTTGTAGCGTCAGGAAAAGTGGCGGCGGTAACCGCACTGGCCGGCGGCTTGCTGGCCGGATGCGGCGGAGCCAAGCAGGAAACGGCGGGAAACTCCGCTGCAAGCAGCAAAGAGCCTGTGGAGCTCGTCTTCTACCAAACCGGCAACGCCGATTGGAAAGAAGAAGACTTCATGAACAACTACGGCAGCTATATCAAGCAGAAGTTTCCTAATATTACGCCGAAATTCGTCCCCGTGCCGTCCAACAAATCGATGGATACGCTGATCACCGGGGGGCAGCAGTTCGACGTTCTTATTTTCTCCATCGGCCATACGCATCTCAACTTGCTCCGCAACGAGTTCCAGTATGACATGACGGAGCTGATCAAGAAGAAGAACGTCGATTTGAACCGCTTCGAGCCGTTCACGATAGAGCAGCAGAAAGAGATTGCAGGCGGGGGCATTTACGGTCTTCCGCTATCGAATACGTCGCCGGTCATTATGTACAACAAGGACATCTTTGATAAGTTCGGCGTACCGTATCCGAAGGACGGCATGACGTGGGATGAGATTTACGATCTCGCCAAGCAGGTGACGCGCAGCGACAACGGAACCCAATATTACGGCTTCCTGGCTTCTCCGGAGCATTTTTTGAAGACGAACCAGTTTTCTGCTCCGTTCGTCGATCCGAAAACGTCGAAACCGATGTTCGACGATCCGAAGATGATGACGTTTCTGGACAACCTGAAACGGTTTTATCAGCTGATCCCGCCGCCGGACGGCAAGCCGCTTGCCGGAGGATTTTTCGCATCCACGGCTCAGTCCAATATGTTCGCCAAAGACCGGACGTTGGCCATGTGGTCCCATTTCTCCAATGCGGCGCTCAACTTCCCGGACGATTTGAACTGGGATTACGCAACGCTGCCCTACTTCAAGGAGCTGGGCCAAGTAGGGCCTCAGGCGTATCCGGGATATATTTATATCAGCAAAACAAGCAAGCACAAAGAAGAAGCGATGGATGTCATTCAGGCGCTCACGTCGGACGAATTCCAGACGATCCGTTCCAAGATGGGCGTCGAATCTGCGCTGAAAAATCCGGAAATCAAGAAAACGTTCGCGCAGGATTTGCCGAAATACAAGGGCAAAAACATCAACGCCATTTTCCCGCAAAAGTATGCGGCACCTGCTCCTTTAACGGAGTATAACGACTTGGCCTGGAAGCGTCTGAACACCGCCGTCGGCGATATCGGCCGGGGCACCAAGGACAGCGTAACCGCAGTCAGGGAAGCGAACGAGGGTCTGGCCAAAGATATCGAGGCCGAGAAGGCGAAAAAGAAATAAAGCATTCGGACAGCAAGGAGGGGGCGGAACGAAGACCTCTCCTTTTTTTGCAGGACCGAATGTATTCGGATTGGAGGAAGAACACCCTACGATGGAATTTAACCTAATATGATGGGGAACGGGGTGCGATTCATGTTAAGTATTAAAGAGGTATGGAGGAAGAGTTTGCTCGTTGTGCTGGCAGCAGCCGTAGTGCTAAGCGGCTTGCCAATGATTTTATGGACGGGTGGTAATATAGTCTATGCGGAGGCAGCGGATGCTCCGGCCATTTACGTTAATGACAAGTTCGATGCTCACGTCTCCGGCGCGCCTGCGGGCTGGTCGGTTTCGGGCTTAACGTCCGGGGGTATGATCGTCGGCGAGGAGGTGTCGGGCCGGGAAGGCAAAAGCTTGCGCTTGCGCAGCGGAACCGCATCCGATTTGGTCATGACCAAATCGTTCGGCACGCCTCTTACGGGCAACGTGGCTATCGAGCTGAAAGTGAAATATAACGGCGCCAAATTTTACACTCCGCTCATTCAGATCAAGTCGGGCACGAATGTGCAGTCGGCGCTGGTTGAATTCAAAGCGGACGGCTATATGTATGCAGGCGGCGTAAAAATCGCCGGCGGCGCCTATGCGGCCGATACATGGTACCGGCTGACCGTCATCGTGAAGACGGCATCCAAGACGATGGACGTCTACGTCGACGGGGTGAAAAAGATTACGGACGGCACCTACAGCAATGCCGCCACAATCAACGATATCGCTTCGTTCCGCAGCTATACGAAGGCGCAAACCGGCACGGCCAACGAATTTTGGCTCGATGATGCCAGAGTGTACGACAGCCTCGTTCCGCTGGACGAGTCGTACTTCGAATCGACGACGCCCGGTCCGGGGACGGGCAACGCCAACGACGCGTATGCCCAGGCAAGGCTGAAGCAGTCGCTGGCTTTTCTTGCCGGCTTCCCGAATGCGTACGCCTACCTGCAGCGCAAGCCGCTCGATGCCGCCGATCCGACCGTCAAGCCGGTGGCGGACAACGGTCGCGTGCTCATTCCGCTGCTGTTTGCAGCGGACCAGCTGGGCGTTCCGCACAGCCGCAATGAGGCGGCAGGTACGGTCACGCTGGGGCCAAAGGCGGGCTTGCTCGGCAGCGCGATCACGTTGACCGTCGGCAGCGCCGAGGTGACGGGCGCTGGGAGCGCGGTCACGCTGGATGCTCCGCTGCGCCTATCGGGCTCGACGCTCTTCGTCTCGCCGGATCTGTTCACCAAGACGATGGGGCAGCACGTATTGGCTAACGACGACCTGGTGCTCATCAGCACGGCGAATCCGCTTCCTGACGGCAGCGAGCTGGCGAAGCTGACGAAGGAGGCGATCCGCCGCATCGTCTACGACCGTCCGAGTGCGGCGAGCATTATCGCCGACCTGAAGCAGCACAATCCGAACCAGCAGCATCCGAGGCTGTTCATTACGTCCGATCGCGTAGCTGCGCTGCAAAATCAAATCCAGACCGACGCTACCTTGGCCAAATGGTACGGCGATCTCCGCAAGAGCGCCGATACCGTGGTGGCGACGCCGGTCGGACAGTACGACCTTCCGGACGGCAGACGGATGGAGTCGGCGAAGGACGCGCGTCCGTTCATCGAGCGAACGGCGCTCATGTACTTATTAAGCGGGGAAACGAAATACGCCCAGCGCGCCGTCGACGAAATGATGAAGGCCGCTTCCATCCCCGACTGGAACGACCAGAACGAGTTCCTCAATACGTCGGAGCTGACGGCGGGCATGGCCATCGGATACGATTGGCTGTATGATTATTTGACCCCGCAGCAGCGGGACCTGGTTCGTACGGCAATCCGCGACAAGGGGCTGTCCAAAGCGGTAGCAGCGCACAATGCCAACGCGTGGTGGGTCAGCTTGTCGGACAATGAGAAGATCAGCAATTGGAACGCCGTCTGCAACGGAGGCATTCTTCTCGGAGCATTGGCTATCGGGGACGAAGAAGAGGCGATAGCGGGGGACATCGCCGCGAAGTCGCTGCGTTCCCTGGAGGATTTCATTTTGCTTGAGTTCAATCCCGACGGAGGCTGGAGCGAAGGGCCGGGCTACTGGCGCTATACGGTCGAATATTTGGTTACTTACATGTCTTCCCTGCAAACCGCGCTCGGCAAAACGTACGGGCATTCGGAGACGCCGGGCTTTTATAAAACAGCCTATTTCATCAATTACGTGCTCAGCCCGAAAGGGGCGTTCAACTTCGGCGATTCCTCCAGCTTCAAGGTGCGGGCACCTGAGCTGTTCTGGATGGCGAAGCAGCTGAACAATCCCGATGTGGCCGGATTACGGATGCTGCTGATGCAGGAGGCCAAGCAGGCCGGGGGCGTATACGACATGATCTGGTATGACCCGAATTTGGTCAACCTGAACGTATCGATCCCGCTCGATATGTATTTCCGCAATACGGAGCTTGCCGCCTTCCGTAGCAAGTGGAACGACACCTCGGCATATTTCGCCGGAATTATGGGCGGTAAGGGCAACTCGAGCCATGCCCATTCCGATGTAGGCAATTTCGTCTTCGAAGCCGAAGGCGTGCAGTGGGCCATCGATCTAGGCAGCGACGATTACAACTTGCCGAACTACTTCGACTACGACAACCAGCGGTTCAAATATTACCGGTTAATGCCGGAAGGGCACAATACGCTGGTCCTTAACCCTGACGGCACCTTTGAGCAGGACCAGTACTCGTTTAACCGCATCGAGCGGTATGACTCGAAGCCGCGAGGCGGGTTAGCCGTCGTCGATATGACGCCGGCCTACGCGAAGAATGCCGCGTCGGCGAAACGCGGTCTCCTGTTCGGCAGCGACCGGAAAGCCCTGACGGTGCAGGATGAAATTCACGCGAAGTTGCCATCGACGATATGGTGGTTCATGCATACGAAGGCGGATATCAGCATAGCTGCCGACGGCAAATCGGCCGTGCTCACGCAGGACGGCAAGCGGCTTGGCGTGACCATGAGCTTCTCCGGTCAGGCACCCGCAGGCGCAGCGTTCAAGGTGATGGATGCGAAGCCGCTTCCGGTATCGCCGAATCCGGCGGGGCAGGACGCGAACGCGGGCATCCGCAAGCTGGCCATAGAGCTGACCGGCGTGCAGGATCTGAGCATGGCGGTTCAGCTGACGCCTCTGGCAGCGGGCGAGACTGTGCCTGGAGCCGCTCCTTATGTTCCGTTAAGCGGCTGGAGCATTCCGGACGGCGACATTCAGACGGTTCCGCAGCTGTCTCAGCTGACGTTAGACGGTCAGCCGCTTGCAGGCTTTAACAAAAACGTATACAGCTACACGGTAAACGTGCCGTTCGGAACGCAGAGCTTTCCTGTAGTCGGAGCTTCTGCAGCCAAACCGGGCGATCTCGTAAGCGTCGTGCAAAACGTATACTCCTTAAACCCGGCCACCGTAACGGTCACCGATGGGGTATATGCCGAGCGCACGCAGCAGTACGTAGTGCAGTTCGCTTCTCAGCCCGTATTAACGAAGCCGGTCCCCTATATCCAGCTCCCTGTACAGGGAGTGACTGCCAGTTCGGCTCAGGAGGGCAACCCTGCCGCCAATGCGATTGACGGCGACATGAGCACGCGGTGGTCGGCAGATAATACCCCATGGATCCAGCTCGATCTGGGAAGCTCCAAGCAGGTCAACGGCGTCGGCATCGCGTTTTATAACGGGGCGACTCGCACTTCCAAGTTCGACATCGCGGTATCCCAGGACGGGCAGACATGGGAGAAGGTGCTTATCGGCACCGGCAGCGGAACGACCTCGAATATGGAGTATTTCGGGTTTGCGGAGAAGCCAGCCCGCTATGTCCGGGTGACCGGATACGGCAATTCGGTCAACGGTTGGAACAGCTACAACGAGATGGCCGTGTTTACGGTGAACCACGCACCATCCGTTGTCTCGCCGCTCCCCGACCGTTCGCTTCCATTGAGCGGGGGCAGCGTAACCTATGACGTCTACGTCAGCTTTGCCGACGTCGACGATGCGGTGCCGATGCTGACCTTTGAGGCAGCTTCGAGCAATCCATCGGTTGTGACCGTGTCGATGAACGGCGGCCAGCTGACGCTTAGTCCGGTGGCCGCAGGCCAGGCTGCGATTACGGTTCGCGCCGCCGACGCTGCCGGACTCAGCGCCAGCACGTCTTTTACGGCTGTTGTTACTGCGGGCGATTCCCAAGGCAAGCCCAAGAAGGATAAGGAAGATAAAGACAAAGATAAAGACAAAGATAAAGACGATAAGCACGATAAGGATAGCAAGGATGATAAGAAGGACAAAGGAAACGAACCGGTAAAATAACGGTTGACACACCTGCCTGGCGATGATACCATATAAATCACATAAGAATACTATACTTTCTACCGTACAAACGGAGACTGACGAGCAAGTGGTTAGTCTCCTTTTTTGCTGTCTGCTTAAAGGGCGCATTTGCATCCGTGGTTTCGGGCTCAGACTCAGGCGAGAGGGAGTCCCTTTTTTCCCGGAGACGGTTTGTCAACCATAACGAATGGAGACACGGAGGCACGGGAAATATGCCGGAGGACAGCAGCAACGGGTTTGTTGCACTCATTAATCCGACTTAGTAGGTATGTATAGTGTGGTATTGAATATGAACATGACTTACATAGAGAGTGGGGCTGATTGCAATGAACAAGCAATGGATGCGCATCACCGTACCGGTACTGGCTTTGGCGCTGGTTTTATCCGCGTGCGGCGGCAATAAAGCAGCGACGGAGCCCGATTCGGCACCGAAAGCGGAAACGGCCGGCAGCACGGGCTTGACCAGCGTACAGGATGGACTCGTCAAAGCGTCCGATCTATCGAAAAATCCGGAAACGGCCAAGAAGAGAACAAACACGTTTATCTCGGGGACCCAGACCCCGGAGGGCATTTTTAACCCTTACTTTTATCAAAACGGTTGGGACGGCAACGTAACGAGCGTATTGTTCGCATCGCTGGTTACAAAGGACGAAACCGGCAAGCCGATTCCCGAGCTGGCGGAGAAATGGGAGACTTCGCCCGATCAGCTGACCTATACGTTCAAGCTGAAGCCGAATTTGAAATTCAGCGACGGCTCCCCGTTGACGGCGGAAGACGTTGCGTTCACGCTAACCCTGCTTCACGATCCTGCGTATGACGGGAGGGTCGATATCGCGCAGGCGAACATCAAAGGCGGCAAAGCCTATAAGGAAAAGACGGCGGACAGCGTCGCAGGCATCAAGGTGGTCGACCCGCAGACGATTCAGATCGTTACGGAGAAGGTGTCCACGCTGACGCTTCCTCTGATCGGCGGCGAGGTGCTGTCCAAAGCTTACTACGGCAAAGATTATAAGCAGGGTAATCTCGATTATATCAAGACGCTGCACGACAAGCCGCTGGGAGCCGGACCGTACAAATTCGATAAGTTCGTCAAAGGCCAGGAAGTCCGGTTCGTTGCCAATCCGAATTATTATGCGGGCAAGCCGGCGGTGGAAAACTTCATTTTCAAAATTACGAATAACGAGACGAACCTGCAATATTTGAAGGTGGGCGAAACCGACTTCGACCGTTTTACGGCGAACCGCGACAATTACGATCAGCTGAAGGCGCTCGGCTTTGCCAATATCAATACGTTTACGGCTACGTCCTACGTGTATCTCGATTTTAACAGCGGAGGCAAGCTCTTGAAGGATAAGCGGGTGCGGCAGGCGTTGTATTACGGGCTCGACCGGCAAAAGTTCACCGATATTTTGTACCAAGGCTTCGGCGAGGTCGCGAACGTTCCCGTCTCCCCCGCATCGTGGGCTTATACGAAGGACGTCACCCCGTATCCGTTCGATCCGCAAAAGGCGAAGCAGCTGTTGGACGAAGCCGGCTGGAAGGTAGGCGCCGACGGCATCCGCGAGAAGGACGGGCAAAAGCTCAAGCTGCAATACTTGGGGCGCAAAGGCTACAACATCGACGATGTGCTGATTCCTCTGGCCAAGGAAAATTTCAAGGATATCGGCATCGCCGTGGAAGCGGAAATTCTCGATTTCAACGCACTTCTGGCCAAACGGAAAAAAGGCGACTTCGACATCGCATCGTTCACATCGACCAACTTCTCCGATCCGTATGACGGCGTCAAAAGCTTTCACAGCAAGTACAACGTAAGCGGATATTCCAATCCGGCGATTGATAAATTAATCGATCAAGGAACGGAGACGCTCGATACGAACAAACGGATCCCGATCTATCACGATCTGTACAAACAGCTGAAGGACGACCCGCCTGTACTGCTGCTGTCGTATCTGAAGATTTTATCGGCGCACAATGCCCGAATCGAAGGGATCAATCCGGACCCGGTATCGATTTTGAACCGCTCGATTCCTAAGCTCAAAATCCAATAAACGCCAGAGGGCTAGGGAGGCGGTCTCCCGGACTAGAGTTATATAGAAAGCCGTTCATAAGTAAAAAAAGGAGGCGGAAGCCATCATGCGTCAATACATGGTAAAACGAATACTGCATCTCATTCCAACGCTGATCGGCGCTTCCCTCCTTATTTTCTTCGTTTTTGCGCTTGCGCCCGGCGATTACATCGATTCGGATATGACGCTGACGCCGGAGCGGGCGGCTGAGCTGAAGGCGATCTACGGCCTCGACAAGCCGATGCTGCAGCGGTATTTCATCTGGCTCGGCAATGCGCTGCACGGCGATTTCGGCTATTCGCTGCAGTACCAGCAGCCGGTCATGGCGCTGCTGAAAGAATACGTCGTCAACTCGTTTCTTATTGCGAGCGTATCTCTCGTGCTGACGTGGATCATCGCTGTCTTCATCGGCGTGTTCTCGGCGGTACGGCAGTACTCCTGGTACGATTCGCTTATTACGCTCGCCGTGTTCGGGGCGATGTCGTTCCCGTCGTTCTTCATCGGACTTTTGATGATCAAATGGTTCGCCGTCGACCTGGGCTGGCTGCCCATCGGGGGCATTCTCGATACGGGCAGCCAGACGACCGGCTGGGCGCGTATTTGGGAAGTCGCTCGGCATATGATTTTGCCTGCGACGGTGCTGACGATGCTCAGCGTCGGTTCGCTGACGAGACATTTTCGCGCCAATATGATGGACGTCATCAAGCAGGACTTCGTACGGACGGCAAGAGCCAAAGGCTTGAAGGAACGAGCCGTCATTTACAAGCATGCGCTTCGTAACGCACTGCTTCCGGCGATTACGCTGCTCGGACTGGAGCTGCCCGGCTTGTTCTCGGGGGCTATCATTACGGAACGGATATTTACGTGGCCGGGGGTAGGCTACATCCACATGGAGGCTATATCCAACCGCGATTACACGGTTCTGATGGGCTTCACGATGTTTCTGGCGCTGCTGACCGTCGTCGGAAATTTGCTGGCCGATTGGCTGTATGCCGTAGCGGACCCGCGTATCCGTTTAAAGTAAAGGAAGTGTTCTCATGGCATTGGAATCAACGGAGCTGCTTCAGCGCGGGGTGAAAGGGCTGAATCGGCAGCGGCGCGATAAAGCGGTGTCCTCTTCGCCTTGGAGAGCGGCGTACCGGCGGCTCGGAAGAAACAAGCTGGCTATGTCGGGATTGTTCTTTTTGCTCCTCGTGTTCTTGTTCTGCTTCATCGGTCCCTTGTTCTCCAGCCATACCGAGGGCAGAGTTAACGTATCGCTGATCAACAAGCCGCCAAGCCTGTCGCATTGGTTCGGCACCGACAATCTCGGGAGAGACGTGCTTACCCGGCTCATGCAGGCGGGGAGAATTTCCTTGCTGGTCGGACTTGTGTCTATGGTATTGTCCGTCACGCTTGGCTCGCTGCTTGGCGCTTTGGCAGGCTTTTACCGCGGGGTTGTCGATACGGTGGTGATGCGGGCGGCCGACATTTTGCTTGCCGTACCGGAAATCCCGATTTTGATTATTATCGGCGCCATTTTATCCGATTTGAAGGTGCCGTCCGAATACCGGATCTACATGGTCATGCTGATGATCAGCTTCATGTCTTGGCCGTCGCTCGCGCGAATGGTGCGAAGCCAGATTTTATCCTTCCGCGAGCGCCCTTACATGCTGGCGGCCGAATGCCTCGGGCTGCGGGACCGGCGCAAGCTCGTCCATCTGGTGTTGAACGCCGTGCCGGTCATCATCGTCGTTGCGACGCTGAGCGTGGCCAGAGCTATTTTGAGCGAAACGGTATTAAGCTATTTGGGCCTTGGCGTCGTGCCACCGACTCCGTCGTGGGGCAACATGATGGCTGCGGCCAATTCGTTGATCGATTTTCAGTCGAGACCATGGCTGTGGATCCCGCCTGGCACCGCGATCTTTTTGACCGTCATAGCCATTAATTTGTTGGGGGACGGCCTGCGCGACGCATTGGACCCGAGAATGAAAAGGTAGGTGAAGCCGATTGACCCGTACGGCGTTGGCGGAATTTCAAGATTTGCATACGTATTTTTTCACCGAGGAAGGCGTCGTCCAATCGGTCAACGGAGTGAGCTTCTGCATTCACGAAGGGGAGACGGTAGCGCTGGTAGGCGAGTCCGGCTGCGGTAAAAGCGTGACGGCGCTGTCTATGATGGGACTTATCGAGGAGCCGCCGGGCAAGGTAATGGGAGGACGGATTGTATTCGATAACCGGGACCTGCTGACGGCGGGGAACAAAGAAATTCACCGCTTGCGGGGCAAAGAGCTGGCCATGATTTTCCAGGAGCCGATGTCTTCCTTAAATCCGGTGCTGACCATCGGCGAGCAGATCATGGAGCCTTTGATTCATCATTTGCACTTAAGCAAAAAAGTGGCCCGGATCCGGGCCGTCGAATTGATCGAGCGGGTTGGCATTCCGCGAGCGCGGGACATTGCCGACGCTTATCCGCACGAGCTGAGCGGAGGGATGCTGCAGCGGGTCATGATTGCGATAGCGCTCAGCTGCAATCCGAAGCTGCTCATCGCCGACGAGCCGACTACGGCGCTCGACGTGACGATTCAGGCGCAAATTCTCGATTTGCTGCGGGAAATCAAGGAGGAGCAGCGGATGTCCATCCTGCTGATCACTCACGATCTGGGCGTTGTCGCCGAGATGGCCGACTATGTCGTGGTTATGTACTGCGGCAAGGTCATCGAGCAGGCTCCGGTTCTATCGCTGTTCGAGCAGCCGAAGCATCCGTACACGCAGGGCCTGCTCAAGGCGAGGCCCGTGATCCGCGAGCGGAGGGAGCGGCTCTACTCGATTCCCGGTCAGGTTCCGAGCCCTGTCGGACTGGGCGACGGCTGTTATTTCAGCGACCGGTGCGACCGCTGCATGGATATTTGCCGGACGAAGCAGCCGCCGCTGCGGGAGACGGAGGACCGGCATCAAATCGCATGCTGGCTGTACGAGGAGGCGGGGCAACATGAGCGAACCGTTAGTTCAGGTTCAGCGGCTGAAAAAGTATTTTCCGGTTAACAAAGGCGTCTTCGGCGGAAAAACAGGCGACGTCAAAGCGGTGGACGGTATCGATTTGACGATCCGCCGGGGAGAGACGTTCGGCCTTGTCGGGGAATCCGGCAGCGGCAAAAGCACGATAGGGCGGGCGCTGCTCCGTCTGTCCGATAAAACGGACGGCGATGTCCGCTTCGACGGCATCGACCTGTACGGCTTGTCCCCAAGCGAGCTGCGCCGCCTACGCCCACGGATGCAGATGGTGTTTCAGGACCCGTACGGCTCGCTGAATCCTCGTATTCGGATCGGGGATGCGATAGGGGAAGCTTTGCTCGATCACGGCATAGCCTCCCGAGCCGAAGCGAGGGAGCGGGTGCTGGAGGTGTTGTCTCTATGCGGGCTGGCGCCGTATCATATCGACCGGTATCCGCATGAATTTTCCGGCGGTCAGCGCCAGCGGATCGGGATTGCTCGGGCGATGATATTGAACCCGGAATTTATTGTCGCGGACGAGCCGGTGTCTGCGCTGGATGTCTCCATCCAGGCGCAAATCATTAACCTGCTGTGCGATCTGCAGGAGCAGAAGCAGCTGACGTACTTGTTCATCTCGCACGATTTGAGCGTCGTGGAGCATCTGTGCTCGACCATCGGCGTGCTCTATCTCGGCTCGCTGGTAGAGATGGGTTCGCGGGACGAGCTGTTCGCCCGCCCGCAGCACCCGTACACGAAGGCACTGCTGTCGGCAGTGCCGGTTCCGGACCCGCGCGCCAAGCGGGAGCGGATTGTGCTCAAGGGAGACATCCCGAGCCCTGCCAATCCGCCCTCCGGCTGCAAGTTTCATACGCGCTGCCCCATCGCCGCAAGCGTGTGCCGGGAGCAGGCACCCGAGTTTCGCGATGCCGGCGGAGGCCATTTTGTCGCCTGCCACTTGGTATAGTGCAAACGCCGGATCCTTAATGCCGGTCGGCAGCAGAATAGAGCTTACGGAACGAGAAATGAAGCGGAGCAGGCAACGGAAATCGGAAAGTGCTGCTTGCAGCAATAGGATCCGCGCTTTGACAGGAGGAATGCTCATGTCCGTTACAAGAGCACAGAAGGTCACATTGCCGCAGCCTGTAGCCCTGCGGCTGGAAATCGCAAGAGCGGGCGGTCTGTCCAAGGAAGCGCTGCTGGGAGCGATTCGAGAGAAACGAATCGACGCTTTGCAGCGATTTGGTCCCGAGCAGCTGTCGTGGGATATTTTGAGCGAATATGCCGACGAGTACCCGGACGACCTGGAACGAGCCATTCGCGAAGGCTACGCGTTCAAGTTTTTGACCATCCGCGGCCTTATATCCTACTTAGGCTACCGGTTCGGTCTGCATGAAAAAGCGGACTACCGCCTTGTAGAAGAAGGGCTGGAAGGAGTCCGATTGGAGCAGAGCGATATCGCTCTGCTGAAAGAAACGATTCCCGCTTTTTGGCTCATAACCGAAACGGGGGCACAGGCTGAAGAAGCTATAGTAGAGCAACGCAGCGCAAACCATCCCGACTTGAACAAAGTGACGATTCGTATCGAGCGTGTGCATTATCATGTGAACCGATTTGAAGGAGGTGACACGAAGTAACGTCCGGCTGGTCATTTTCACCCAACTAGTTTTCATTCCAATCATTCATATCATAGAGGAGAGTGTACCCATGAGTACTTTAAACGAATATTTGCTGGAGAAGCGCGAAGCTTCCATCGCCCGGCGGGAGAAAGCCCAAAACGATCCGAACCTGCAGCCTCACCGCTTCGGTGCAAAGGTGCGCGCCAAAGGGCGCAGCGGCGTGCGGGAAATCCGCATTCGTGATTTCCAAATCATCAGCGACAGCCCTCCGGACTTCGCCGGGTACGATCTTGGACCGAGCTCTCCTGAGCTGCAATTGGGCGTATTGGGCAGCTGCCTGACGCATATTACCCTCATCCAAGCGGCCGAGCGCGGAGTGAAGCTGGAGTCGCTGGAGGTTGAGGTGAGCGGGCAGCAGCATCCGCTGGCAGGCAAGCCGGGCTATGAGGATATCCCTATTTATCCTCATAATATCCAATACAAGCTGCATATCGTATCTCCGGAGTCGGAGCAGACGATAGCGGAGCTGCATGAAGCGGTGGAGCGCGTATGCCCTGTCTTGAATTTGCTGGCTAACCCGCAAATCGTGGTAGGCGAGGTCATCCTCTCCGCTCCGGCCGTTAAGCAAGAGGCGTAATCAACAGCAAGCGAAGCATGTCGGACGGAGGGACGATCCTCCGCTTCCGTCATGCTTTTTTCATATCAGGACGAGTAAGATGTACTTCCTGAGCAGCCGCATCCTCATCCGCATCCGTATCCGTATCCGCATCCTCTAGTAGACTCGATGAATAATTTCTTCAAAATCGGGCTCCTCCATATGAACGTCTTCAATCGTGCCCCAGCGATTCATTTCCCTCAGCACGTCCATAGCCGTCGTTTCCTGTCTATTGCATGCAACGGTGACGACCTTATCGGCAATTTCCTTTACCTCAAAATGCAAAAACCGGCTTTCGCCCTCATGAAGCTGGTTTACCGGCTCTCGATACGTAATTTTCATGACCGTCGGCAGCCCGATCCGCTCGCGCAAATGCTCGAGATTACCGTCGTATATCGTCTCGCCATGGTTAATGACTATAACCCGGCTGCACAGCTGCTCGATATCGTCCATGTCGTGCGTTGTCAGCAAAATCGTCTTGTTCCATTCCCGGTTGAGCTGCTTGAGATAAGCGCGAATTTGCTTTTTGGCGAGCACGTCGAGGCCAATGGTCGGCTCATCGAGGAACAGCACATCCGGATCGTGCAGCAGGGAAGCGGCGAGATCCGCCCTCATCCGCTGGCCAAGCGATAGCTTACGCACCGGGGTTTCGATAAAATCGCTCATCTGCAGCACCTCGGTCAGAAGGGCGAGCTGGCGGGCGGCCTGCCGCTTTTCGAGTTTGTACAAGGCAGCGAGAATGTCAAGCGAATCCTTGACCGGAAGATCCCACCACAGCTGCGTTCGCTGACCGAACACGACGCCCAGATGCTTGACGACATGCTGTCTATGCTTTTGCGGGCTGCTGCCGTTGATCGTAACCTCGCCCGAGGTAGGGTGCAAAATGCCGCAGAGCATTTTGATCGTCGTCGATTTTCCGGCGCCGTTCGGGCCGATGTAGCCGACGAACTCGCCCTTTTCAATCTCAAAGCTGACCCCTTTGACCGCATCCACCGAACGGTAAGAGCGGGATACGAGTGTACGAAGGCTGCTGAACCGTCCTTCCTTGACGACGGGGAGCCGGAACGTTTTGACCAATTGATGTGCGTGAATCATACAATCCCTCCGATGGATCACGAGTTTTGATGTAGCGTTGGCAGTGTTTTATCCGTACTTGCGAATTGGCTTGTATTGATGCCTTTCCGGCGGTGCTGTTGACCTTGTTTTAAACGCTTGAGCTCCAGACGCGCAATCGGCGGTCGATCGAACTCTCCAGCAGGTCTCGTCGCTTTCATGTATCCGCAAGATCCAGGTGGCTGTATCATGTGCCCGTGCTCTGATAATGAGCTATGCCGTGCTTCCAGAAGCGAAGCGCACCGAGCAGCAGCACGACGGCTAACGTCATCGTCGCCGGTATGATCCACATGCCGAGCTCTCCGCGGATAATATAGAGCGATGGAATGTAGCTCGTGAAGCCCATGGGGATGACGGTCAGCAGAACGATCCGCATCCATTGGGGATAGATCGATAATGGGTACTGGCTGGCCGTAGTAGCCGCATTATCGGTTATCCGCTGCAGGTCGTCGATGCGGTGAGTCCAAAAGCCGACGGTTGCCACCGTCAGTCCGATGGACAGCGTGATGAGAGTGCCGCTCATAATGGCGGCCAATGTGAACGGAACCGCCCATAGCGTCACTTGTCCGGAAGCCATCAAATGGTTCAGGCATATTCCTGCCAATGTCGCCCCCAGCACGAGCTCGCCTGCCATCGGGCGGAAATTGCGCGTACAAAGAACCAGAAGCACCGGCATAGGGCGCAGGAGCAGCTGATCGAGCATTCCCTGGACCAAATATTTCTCAAAGCCGTTCACTTCCCCGGCCAGCATGCGGTAAAACGCTCTAGTAAACATCATGACCGCAAACATATATCCCGTCTCGTATACGCTCCAGCCCTTGATCCCCCCGAATTTGTAGATGACGGTGGATACCGTAACAAACTCCAATCCAAACACGAGCAGCACGAGGAAGGACGATAATAAGAAATTGAATTTGTGCTGCATTTGGCTTCTAAGACTGGCTCCGGCCAATTGAATGTAAATGCGTATCCAGCTCATCCTCCCTGCACCTCCACTTTACGGCGTACTGCATGCGTCAAGGCGAAGCAGACTGCTGTCAGAAGGACGGACCAAACGAGGGATAGCTTAAGGGAGGATACCGAATCCATCTCCAGGTAAATTCTTGCCGGAATATATTGCAGGCAGGGGTACGGAGTGAGCAGGCTTACGTTTTTCAGCCATCCCGGCAGCCATTCGACAGGGATGAAGAAGCCGGACAACAGCATGTTGAAACCATGGTGCACGTGGGAGAACCAGCGCGACTCCGTCGTCCAAAGAGCGGTTATGCCGATCATATAGCCGATACATAAGGAGAGGTAGGCCGAGAAAAACAGCGCCAGCAGCGTCCACAGCCAGTTGATCGGATGCTCCGGCGTACGGATGCCGAGAAGCAGTACGTAAATGAGGAGAATCGGAAGTGTGCTGTACACAAATTGATAGAACGACTGCCCCCATTCTTTGCTCAGCATATACCAGAAAAAATGCATCGGCTTCATCAGCTCGCTCGCAATTTGCCCCGTCCTGACCATGGCGTCTATGCCGAGGCCGTTCGTTGTCAGCAAAATCCAGATGCAGGCCTGGTTGAAGGCGATATAGCTGATCATGCCGTGCATGCCATAGGCACCGAGCGATTCACCCCCGCTGACCCCGGTCCAGACCGACATGTAGACGTAGCCGATGGCGACGCTGGCGAGCATGCGCAGGATGTGTGCTTTTCGGTACTGCAAATTTTTGGCGTAAGATTTGCGGGCTAACGTTAATGAGAATATGGGGAGGCACCTCCTAAGAGTTTTGCGAAGCAAAACTTGCTCCGAAAGCGTTACTGAGTTTTGCGAAGCAAAACTTGCTCCGAAAGCGTTACTGAGTTTTTTCGAAGAAAAACTGGCTTCGAAAGGAATAACGAGTTTGCGAAGCAGTATTAAAAAATATAGTGGAAATATTGGAAAAAAAGTAGACTTTTTCTTTTCTGTATGGTAATCTATTATTATAGGAAACAACTGCATAGGAACCTCTGGTTGGAATTTGGAAAAATTCAAACTTTAGTTAAAATTTGTCTACAGGGCCGGTTGAGCGCTGTTTTTTTATTGCTCGAATGGTTTATTGCGTTAAAGAGATAAAGTGTAGTGAGGCGAAAATCGATCCTTTGCAATAAAACCGATCCTGCTTGCAAGCCGGTTTTGCTAATGCAAAACGTTAAGGTGATCACGCCTCGAAGCACTACGATACGAGTTTATCTCACCACATAAGAATTTTATATGATTAAGTGTTGCAAACGGATCATAGGAAATAGTCTTATCGACGATGAAAACTACCTCTAAAGTAGTCGCTCCTGTGGGAAAGGATTACGGTAGAGGTTTTTCTCACGGCTCGAAATCGAAATAAGTGAATATTTTCTATGAAGTAGTGAATTTTCAACATAGTTTACATAGAAGCTTTTCCCTATAATTGCATTCAGACGCAAGCAGATTCAGAGGAAATGAGGAGGAAAGCGGCATGAAGGTGGAGCAACAGAAATCGGGCTTGTTGGAAGTGAACCTCGATTGGAGCGACTTTTTGTCCAGGCATGATATGTCGTGGACGACACGTCCGATGACGTGGAATGAAGGGGCCTTTATCGGCAACGGCTTGATGGGGGCGATGATGTTCGGGGAAGAGCACCGCGACAAGCGGAATGTGCTTCGCTTCGTCCTCGGGCGAACGGATATTACGGCAGCCCGCACCAGCGGCTACAGTCCGCGGATACCGATCGGGGAGATCGATCTCGAATGTGAAGGCTGGGTGTATCAGCCGACGGAAATTAAGGTGGATCTGTGGAATGCCGAGATCAAAGCCCGGGTTGTTACGACCAAAGGCGAGATTGGGCTGAGAGCGTTCATCCATAGCGAAAAAATGGTGCTGGTCATCGAAATCGAGCCGACCGAGGGAGAGCGGGGAGCCAAGCTGCAATGGTATGCAGAGCCCGAGGTGTCCCCTGTTCTCAAAAATGCGGACGGCATCAATTTGAACCAATATATCCCGGACATTCAATTGAACCGGTATACCGAACAGGGAGTACAGATCGGTGTCCAGCAATACCCGTTGGGTGACGGCTGCACGACGGCATGGCAGGAGATCGAGAAGGCTCCGAATCACCGGATCTGTTATTTGACGGTGCAAAAAGGAGTCGGCGACGACGCCCGCCAGGAAGCCGTCAGCCTCGTGCGAGAAACCGCGCAAGCCGATCTGGAGCAGGAGGTTCAAGCGCACCGCAGCTGGTGGCATGCGTATTATCCGCAAAGCTTTGTATCGATACCGGATACGATGCTGGAAGGCTTTTACTGGATTCAAATGTACAAGCTGGCTTCGGCGACGCGCAAGGAGTACATGATCATCGATAATCAGGGTCCTTGGATGGCTCCGACCCCGTGGCCCGGCGTATGGTTCAACATGAACGTGCAGATGAGCTATTCTCCGGTATACACGTCGAACCGACTGGAGTTGGGTGAATCGCTTATTCGCGGGCTGGAAGAAAACTTCGACAACCTTATTGCCAACGTACCGGAGGAGTACCGCGAGGATTCGGCAGGCCTGGGCCGGAGCTGCAGCTACGATCTGAAGGCCAAGGTTGTGGACGAGACCGGCAACCTGCTATGGATTTGTCACAATTACTGGCGCCAATACCGCTATTCCATGGACGAGTCGATGCTGCGCAACGGCCTGTTCCCGCTGTTGAAGCGGGGTGTGCAATATTTTATCCACATTTTGGAGCAAGGGGAGGACGGCAAACTGCATTTGCCTCCGACGGTCTCGCCGGAATACGGATCATTCAAGAAAATGACCGTGCCGGACTGCCATTACGATCTGGCACTCATTCGCTGGGGCTGTGAGACGCTGCTCGCCGCAAACGACAGGCTCCAGCTTGACGATCCGTCTGCTGAGCGCTGGACGTACGTGTTGGAGCATCTGACGCCGCTGCCGACGGATGAGAACGGCTTGCTCCTCGGCAAAGACGCCCCGATTGAATTCGGGCATCGTCATTTCAGCCATTTGCTCGCAGTATTCCCGCTGCATATCATGACCGGAGAGCAGCCGGAGGAGCGCGAGTTGATCCATAAGTCGCTCCGCTACTGGACCGGGATGGAAGGCGATATGCGCGGCTTTACGTTCACGGGCGCAGCCTCCATTGCGGCTGCCATCGGACTCGGCAACGAAGCGCTGCAATATATCCGCAGCTTCATGCATCTCATCAAGCCGAACACGATGTATCGGGAGGCCGGGCCGGTCATCGAGTCGCCGCTTGCCTGCGCCGAGTCGATCCAGGATTTGCTGCTGCAAAGCTGGGGCGATACGATTCGCGTATTTCCTGCCGTACCAGACGAATGGCAGGAAATCAGCTTCCACAACCTGCGGGCGGAAGGAGCATTCCTGCTCAGCGCGGAGAGAAAGGCGGGCCGCACGGCGTTCATCCGCGTGCAGAGCCTGGCGGGCGAGCCATGCCGGATCCAGACGGATTGGCGCAGCCTGAACATTCGCGTGATCGGGGAGCGCGAAGTGCCGCTTCGCCTGCTCGGAGACGGACTCGTCGAGCTGGAGCTGAAGCAGGGGGAGGAAGCGCTGCTATACGAGGGCGAACGGCCCGAGCCGTTCCGCATCGAGCCGGTTGCGGCGAAGCGCAGCCTGCGCAATTATTTCGGCGCCAACAAGCCGTGGCGCTTGTACGGGGTACCGTTCCAGGAGTAATTCGAACCTCCCTCCTGTCGCACAAAACGAAGGACACTGCCTGATACATGGCAGTGTCCTTTTTTCCGTTGTTTCCGAACTTCATAATAATTCCAATTATTCCCTATATGTAAAACGTATGAAAAAGCAATCGAGATTATATTTTCCATTATATATCAGTGCATGTTAGCATAGACTCAAACCTGTTTGCCGCAGAAGAGTGTGGGCATAATGCTATTGCAGCAAATCTGAATCTGGGCGAGTCCGTCACAAAGGAGTAATGAATTCGTGTCATCCCGTTCATCGTTTCCATTATTATTAGTAAATATGTTTCTTGCTATGCTGGGCGTCGGGCTTGTCGTGCCGGTATTGCCGGAGTTTTTGCAGCTATTCAATGCAAGCGGCCAGGCGGCAGGATACCTGGTATCGGCCTTCGGCCTGAGCCAGTTTTTATTTTCCCCCGTCGCAGGCGAGTGGTCCGATAAATACGGCCGCAAGCCGATGATTATTATCGGGCTATTCCTGTTCGCTATATCCAATTGGCTGGCGGCTATGGCGGACCATATTATCATTATGTACGTATCGCGTTTGATCGGCGGAATCGGCTCCGCCGCCTTGGTTCCTTCCATTATGGCTTATGTCGCCGATATTACGACGGAGGAGCAGCGCAACAAGGCGATGTCATGGCTAGGGGCTTCGATGACATCAGGCTTTATTATCGGCCCCGGTGTCGGAGGGTTCCTGGCGGAATGGGGCATCCGGGCTCCATTTTATGCATCCGTGTGCATGGGGCTGCTGGCGATGCTGTGCAGCATCCCGCTTTTGCCCGAATCCTTGTCCAAAGAGAGCCGCTTGAATCGGAGGCAGTCGCTGCAGAAAAGAGAGAACGTATTCCGCCAGCTGGTGCTTTCGTTCCGGTCGAAATATTTTATATTGCTGTTTATTGTCTTCGCCATGACGTTCGGCATGACTCACTTTGAAGCGATTTATCCGCTGTTCGTAGTGCAAAGCTACGGATTTACGACCCGTGATATTGCAATCTTGTTCACGGTTTGCTCTCTGATCGCTACGTTCAATCAGCTTGTATTGACTAACTGGCTGACCCGAAGGTTCGGGGAGCCGACGGTTATTCATTGGATGCTTCTGCTATCGGCCGTCTCGCTTGTATTGCTGCTGTTCTCGGGAAATTTCTACTATGTGCTGTTCATGACGATGCTGTTTTTCACCTTCAACAACATTATCCGTCCCACGATCAACACGCTGCTGTCCAAACAGGCCGGGGAGGAGCAGGGCTTCGTTGCGGGAATGAACAACGCCTATATGAGCCTCGGTACAATCTTCGGGCCGCTTGCAGCCGGCATTTTGTTCGATGTCCATATGAACCTGCCTTATTTGTTCGGCTCGTTCGTGCTGCTCATAAGCTGTTTCGTATCGGTAAGATGGGTGGGAAGAGGAATCAAGAGAGACGCTGCCGACCGGATGCATCCGTAGTTCAGATTCTCAATAAGGAGAAGCACGTCATAATGCACCCTCAGCTAAGCTTGTTGTTATGTTATAATGAGAGCAGCAGCAACAATAATGACGAGGATTGTGAATGGTTATGGTTAAAGCAGTGGATCGTACCTCCTAATACGAAAATAAGTACTATTAGGAGGGCATAAAAATGAATTTTCATTTGATCGATATGGAACATTGGAGCAGAAAGCCTTATTTTGAGCATTATTTAAACCAGGTCAGATGTACCTACAGCATGACGGCAAACATTGACATTACCCATTTGCTTGCCAAGTCAAAAAGCCGAGGAATCAAGCTGTACCCGGTGCTGATCTACATGATTGTAACCGTGGTGAACCGTCATGTCGAATTTCGTACCTGCCTTGATGCCGAAGGAAGGCCGGGGTATTGGGACTCCATGTCTCCCAGTTATACGCTGTTTCACAATGAGAATAAAACCTTCTCCAGTATATGGACCGGGTACCGTGAAGATTTCGACGAGTTCTATAACGGCTGGCTGGAGGACCAAGACAAGTACGGAAGCGTCATGAAGCTTATGGCTAAAGCAAACGAACCGCCAAATACCTTCAACATATCGTGCATCCCTTGGGTTCATTTCACGGGATTTAACCTGAATATCGATAACGGAAGCGCCTATTTGCTCCCTATATTTACAATGGGAAAGTACGATGAACAGGACGGCGCGATCCGGCTGCCTCTCTCCGTGCAGGTACACCACGCCGTATGCGACGGCTATCACACCGGACTCCTGTTCCATGAGCTGCAGCAGCTGGCTGACAGCTGCGAGCAATGGTTGCCGGCCGACCGAACACGGGTGGAGCCTTAAGCGGTATAAGGGAGAATTGGCCGGCGCGGACACGGGTTCCGACCTGCGCTCGGAAGAAGGAATAAATAAGGAAGGCATTTTCGCGATAAAGCTCGCCAAGATGCCTTTCTTTTCTTTTTCAACGATGAATGAAAGCAGCCTCTTACCTCTTAAAGGAACGATCTGAAAAATACGGCTGAAACCATTTGTCCACAAGGTTATGCACAATATCAACAGGCTTCAAAGCAGTGCTGTGCATAAAGCAGAGTGGTTTTATAAACATATCCACATTTCGAGTTATCCACAGTTTTCTCTCCTCAGGACCTCGCGGTTAATAATTTATTCACATAAGTTTGATATTCCGTTAACATTGTGCAGGTACAATGGAGCTGTAAAGAATAGCAAAGATAGAAAAACACATATTAGGGTACGAGTCGAGGAGAAAACCCTTGTATGCAGCGAATGAAGCACGCGGTTGCTTTCGTTTGTTGGATGTAAGGGTTTTTTGGGTTGTCTTCATGATGGTTTATTACAGAAAGGAGCTGCGCTACGTTTGCCGGATGTACTGAATTTTGACGGCTATTTTTTTGATTTGGACGGAACCTTGTTCCTTGGCAGTCAGCTGCTTCCCGGTGTCCGGGACACCTTGGAGGTGCTTCGTCAGGCGGGCAAAAGCATATGGTTTCTGACCAATACGACGACCCGGACGAGGGAGGATTGCCGGATCAGGCTGCAGCAGCTTGGTTTGGAAGCCGATGTGGAGGAGATTGTAACGGCAGCGTTCGTCTCGGCCGTCTACTTGCGGGAGCAGCAAAATTGCAATGTGCTCGTAGTCGGTGAGCCGGCGCTTATTCGTGAGCTGGAGGAGCAGGGAATCCCGTACACGACAGATGCTCTCGCAGCGACCCATGTCCTGGTGGGAATGGATATGCATTTCACCTACGACAAGCTGCACCAAGCGATGAAGGCCGTCCTTGGCGGTGCCGCGCTTATTGCGGCTAATCCGGATCCGAGCTGCCCGATTATGGGAGATATTATTCCCGATACGTGGTCGATGGTGAAGGCGATCGAAGCGGCAAGCGGCGTCGCGCCGTTAACGGTGATAGGCAAGCCGTCCTTATATTACGGCTCGAAGGTGCTGGAGTGGAGCGGGCTTGCGGCTGAACGCTGTCTAATGGTGGGAGACCGGCTGGAAACGGACATTATGTTCGGGATCAACAACGGGATACGCACCGCACTGGTACTTACGGGAGTTACATCGATAGAGGATATGGAGAAATTTCCGTCGAAACCGGATTATGTATGGGCTACCTTACATGATTTTACAGCTTTATGCCGGGGGCGGCTCCGGGCTTAAGACGAGATCGCGCAACACGCTTAAATGAGAAAAAGGCAGTCCTTAGCGGACGGCCTTTTTATGATGGAATAAGAACAACCTCTACCCGAGGTCCGTCACAGAGGAGCGACCGCATGCAGAGGTTGTTTATATCGCCTTCGGAATCTTATCCATTCAATTGTAATAAAAAAAACGTCGTTCGACGTTATAGGTGCTAATCTATAGTTGCATTCAAAAGCAGACGGTGATACAATAGGGAACGTTCGTCACTATTTGCACAGTATGCACGTTAATATATTTCAATCCTTATTATGATTATAGCATTGCAAGAGGGAAAAGTCAAACTTTTATTTCTGGCAGGCATCCATCCTTAGATCCCATTCGGAAGAGAGGCGATTTTTTTGAGTATGACGGAAGTCGATTGGCGTGAAGAGCAGCAGCGGGTTGATTCAGTTATAAGCAAAATCGGCAAGCGCATCGAACGTTTGGAAGAGGAGGTCGGCGATGCCAGGTCGGATGTCGTCGATATCCGCAAACATTTTTGGGATGAAGTAACCGTCAACTTGAGCAGCATGGAGGACCTCAACGAAACGTATTTCAGCCTGAAGCAGCAGGTTGAAATACTTAACGACAGGGAACGCCGTCATCGGCAGGCATCCATTGCCCTTGGCAAGCTGAGACGTCTGGTGAAATCGCCTTATTTCGGACGGATCGATTTTACGGAGGACGGGGGAGGCCGGACCGAGGCCATCTATTTGGGAATTGCATCGTTTTCCGATGAAGATGAGAATACGTTTCTCGTATACGATTGGCGCGCCCCCGTGTCGAGCCTGTATTATGATTATCCGCCCGGACCTGCATCGTACGAGACGCCGGGTGGCGAAGTAACCGGAACGATGGAGCTCAAACGGCAATACGTCATTCGCGACGGGAAGATTGCGCTGATGTTCGACACCGGCGTCACTATCGGCGACGAGCTGCTGAAGCAGGTGCTGAGCCGCAGCTCCGACGCGCAAATGAAGAGCATCGTGGCGACGATTCAGAAGGAGCAAAACCGGATTATCCGTAACGACACAAGCCGTATGCTGATCGTGCAGGGAGCTGCAGGAAGCGGTAAAACATCGGCCGCGCTGCAGCGGGTCGCCTATTTGCTGTATAAGCACCGCGAGACGCTTTCGGCGGATCAGATGGTGCTGTTCTCGCCGAACCCGATGTTCAACAGCTACGTCTCGACCGTGCTTCCGGAGCTTGGCGAGGAAAATATGCAGCAGACGACGTTCCAGCAGTATTTGGAGCATCGCCTCGGCAAGGATTATCAGCTTGAGGATCCGTTCGGCCAGCTGGAATATGTTCTCGCCGCTGCGGGAGAGCCGGATTATGCCGCAAGAATCGAAGGCATCCGGTATAAATCCTCGGTCGATTTCCTCAACGTCATTAACCGTTACAAGGAAGTGCTGGAGCGGGAAGGGATGATCTTTAAGCCGATCCGGTTCCAAGGCAAGACCATCGTCTCTGCGGAGCGGATCCGAAAGCAGTTCTATGATTTCGATTCGTCCATTCGTTTGCCGAACCGGCTCGTGCTGCTGCGCGACTGGCTGCTAGGAGAAATCCGGGAGTTCGAGAAAAAAGAACGGCAGGCGGATTGGGTCGATGAAAGCATCAACCTGCTGGACCGCGAAGATTATCAGCGCGCTTATACCCAGATGCGCCGCAAGCGGCAGGACAGTCCTGAGAACACGTTCGATGACTATGAAGTAGAAAGAGACATTTTGGCGCGCATGGTCGTCAATGATCGGCTGAAACCGGTGCGGTCGCGGATCAAGCGGCTGCGCTTCGTTCATATGTCGGCCATCTATCGGCAGCTGTTCGAGAAGGAGGAGCTGTTCCTTCAGGCAGCGGGTGAAGCGGGAATGCCTGCCCTGTGGGCCGATATTTGCCGTCTGACCGCCGATACGATGGAGCGAGGAGAGATCGCTTATGAGGATGCGACGCCGCTGCTCTATTTGAACGAGCTGATGCTGGGCTTCCAAATGAATACGTCCGTCCGCCACGTCATCGTGGACGAAGCGCAGGACTACTCCCCGTTCCAGCTTGAATTTCTGAAACGTCTGTTCCCGAGGAGCCGGATGACGGCGCTCGGCGACATGAACCAGGCTATCTACGCCCATGCCTCTGCGCTTGGCGAGCTCGACCCGATCACGGCGCTGTACGGGCCGGAGCAGACCGAGCTGATCCGCTTGACGCGCAGCTATCGATCGACGCAGGAAATCGTCGAGTTCTCCCGCGGCATGGTGCCGGGAGGCAAAGAGATCGTGCCGTTCAACCGCGGAGGCGACAAGCCGCTCGTTGCGACCTTTGCAAGCCGCGACGCGCTGCACGACAAGATCGTGAGCGATGTCGCAGCGCTTCGCGCGGAGAGCTTCGAGTCGATCGCGATCATCTGCAAGACGGCGGGCGAGAGCGCCGAAGTCTATGAGGCGCTGAACGGGCGGCTCCCGCTGCAGCTGATCACGAAGACGACGCCGGAGTTCGTGAAGGGCATCGTCGTCCTTCCCGCGTACCTCGCGAAGGGCGTCGAATTCGATGCCGTTATCCTCTATAACGGCTCCGAAGAGCAGTACAGCCGCGAGAGCGAGCGGAAGCTGTTTTATACGGCATGTACGAGAGCGATGCACCTGCTGCATATTTATGCTCTCGGCGAGCTCAGCCCGTTCGTGACGGCGCAGCATCCGGACACGTATATATTGGAAGGTGCCGGCGGCCGGTAACGGCGGCCGCTTCTGGGCGCCTCCGCTGACAGAAACACCTTAGCCCCCTTAGAGCTTATATGCGCTCGGGGGCTAGGGTGTTTTTTCGATAGTACCGGCTATTTGACATCCACGACAATGCTGTCCAGCATCCGGTCTCCGATGTAAGGCAGCAGCCGCCAGCGCCCTTGCTCCGGCAGCGTCACCATCGAAGGGGCGGTCCGGTCCGCTCCGTTAATGCTTCCTCCCAACGTAAGAGGAGAGAGCACATCAATGATGCGCTCCTCTCCCTGCTTGACCGCTTTTACAGAGAAAGAGCCCTTCAGCTCGTCATCGCGACCCCACACGTGCCACATCGCTTTTTGCGGAGCTCCGGCCCGGAATCCGGGATCAATGAAGCCGATATTCTGCGCGGTGCCTCTAAGCTCCACGCTTCCGGACTTGAACAGGGGGCTCAGCTCCCATGACGATTCCGGGACGAACAAGGTGACATCGCCGTACCGCTTGCCGTCCAGCTCGACGGTATACCTCCATAGTCCGCTGAGCGGAAGTCCCAGGTTGGCTACGCCAAACCGCTCCAGCCCTTGATAGCCGCTGCTCGGCTCTGTAATCGCTGCTGGAGCTGCTGCCGTAACCTTGTAGCCGGAATGCACATGCTCGGCATAGATGGCGAGCGATTTGCCGCGGAGCTCCTCGAACGGAGCCTGAAACGAGAAGAGATAGCCGTATGGCCGGCCGGCCTTCAGCTCAGGATCAGGGAATACGGAGAACAACAGCTTGCCGTTCTCGTAATATTGGGTCCGCTCCCCTAGCGGCTTGCTGGACGAGACGGCGTCCGGCGGCCATGACGGCAGCAGCGAGGTCCCGTCGCCCGATAGCCATAAGCCGGCGGCTCCCAACGCCGCGACAATCAAGACTGCCGCTGCCGTCTTAGGTGCGCGGGATCGGCGATGGCGGGCGGCCCCCGTCTTTTTCTCGACATTCGCTTTGCGAAGCACCTGCTGCTGCATTTCCTTCGTGAAGCGGCTTTTTATAAACGGAGAGCTCTCCATCTCCTTCGCCCAATGGGGTTTTTGCCGGTCCGTCATCTTCCTTCACCCTCCGTTTCGTGTTTCAGCAAAGCGGTAAGCTTGTGCCGGGCCCGGTGCAGCCTGGATTTTACCGTTCCTTCGGATACGTGCAGCAGCTCGGCAATCTCCTTCATCGGGAGTCCGTAATGATAGTCCAGAATAAGGACCTCGCGGAATTTGCGCGGCAGAGTCAAGACATGCTCCCACAGCTGCTTTGTCTCCAGACGCTCGAACATGATGTGTTCAGCCGACGGCGACGTTTCTTTGCGGTATAGCACGGTGTCCCAGAGCGTCACTTTGCGGATGAAGGCGCTTTGCAAATAATGCAGCGATTTGTTGCGGGCAATGGTCAACAGCCAGCTTTTTACACTGCACTCGCCTCGGAACGAATACAGCTTGCTATAGGCGATTAAAAACACTTCCTGCGATATATCGTCGGCGGCATCGGCCCTGCGCGTCAAAAAATAGGCGAAGTTCCATACGTCGTCCCCATAGGTCGTCATAAGATCGCGCAATACTTCATTCCGGTCGTAGCCGGGAGCCAGGTATTGCAAGTAGTGCCGTTCCAAATCGATCACCTCTACCTAATAAGACCGCCGACTTGCCAAAAAGTTCCCGCACGATTCGTGGAGAACGGTCCGAGCTGCCCTATGCCCTATGCATCGTCCATGCGCGTTTCAAGTGATGATTTTATTTTAAGGTTGTAGATGGTAGAATGAAGAAGATGAAGAGCAAACGGCGTTCTTGCGGGACGTCGTTTTTCGATATAGATAACCTGACACGGCTTAGGTATGGGGAAGTGGAGATGAGGCATCTATGGATTTGCGGAAGCTGCGGATCAATGATACGACACAATCGAAGTCCAGCGAGGAGCGGGACGAATACGAGAAGGATTATGCAAGACTGATCCAGTCCCCGGCGTTTCGCCGGTTGCAGGGTAAATCGCAAGTGTTTGGCGCCGGTTCGGGAGACTATTACCGCACCCGGCTGACCCATTCTCTTGAAGTGTCCCAAATTGCGAGAGAAGTGGCGCGCAGGATGGGGAAAACGTATTCTTTTCTAAGCAAGCGGGAGCATCCCGGCCTTATGATGGATCCGGCGGTAGTCGAATGCGCGTCATTGGCGCATGATTTGGGGCACCCTCCTTTCGGACACAAAGGCGAGGATGTGCTGAACCGTCTGCTCGCCGTAGTACACGGGATGAAATATGAAGGCAACGCGCAAAATTTTCGCATCTTGATGTTTTTGGAGAAGCGCGCGGGCAGCGGAAGCGGTCTTGACTTGACGGCGGCGGTGCTGCTTGGGATCAACAAGTACCCGTACAATTTGGACGAGCCGGGCCGGATTAAGGGCGTCTATGGCATGGAATGGCAGGAAATTGCGGCGATCCGCCACAAATGGGGGATGCCCGAGGGCTGTTCTACGCTGGAGGCGCAGCTGATGGATTTGTGCGACGATATCGCCTACTCGACCCATGATATCGAGGACGGCATCCGTGCAGGCAAAATCCAGATGAACCGGACGTTCTTCGAGGACGCAAGGCTTGTAGCCAACGTTATGCAGGAAATTATCGACGATAACGGCAATGAGAATATGGACTGGGATCAGGTCGATATGAAGGCGATGGTTACGCGAGTGCTGATCGATTTCCTAGCCCAATGGGAGAAAATCTACGAGGAGTGCGGCAAAGAGGCATCGCGTACCCGCAGAGAAATCAAGGCTCGCTGGGTCAGCCTTTTCGCTCATCAGGTAGGCATCATCGACGACGCGAAAAAAGGGTGGAAGCGCGTTACCTTCGTGCGCGACGGAAAGGAAGATATCGATCTGCTCCGGACGATGGAAATATTGAAGAAGCTTGCTTGGGTAACGCTCATCAAGGATTTTCGGGTGCAGCGGCTGCAAAAGCGCAGTGAAATCATGATACAGCGGCTGTGGACCAGCTTCATCGAATCCGAGACGGGCCGGCTCATTCTGCCCCCCGACTGGATGGAGAATTATGAGCTGCACAAAGGCAAATGGCCTTGGCCGCGGTTTGTCGCAGACTATATTTCCGGCATGACGGACGCCTACGCGGAGAAGGTGTATGCCGAAATGTTCGCGAGCAAATCCGGCTCGATCTACGAGATGGATTAGACAAGAAGAGAAGCGTTTCCTGTTATGGAACGCTTCTTTTTTTTGTTGGGGATGAGGAAGCTAAGGATTAATTATTGCAGCACTTGAACAATGGAATTTTTTGTATGATAATGAGTATGGAACGTGACACTTCTTATAAGGAGTGGTTAATATGCTGAATCCCAATATCTTCTTTCGTTAGTTGCGCAGGTGCCATGGCTTAGCCATAATCTAGCCCCACGCAGCGGGGAAGAAGATGTTCGATCAAGAAGAAATTCTGGCTTGGGAACAAGAAATTGTACGAAGAAAGACGTTCATCAAAACCAAACGTTATAAGGATCCTAGAGCCGACAAGCTGAAAGAAGTTCGAAAAGGCCTAAAAGCCGTACATTACGATAAAGAAACAGCGGATTGCCGCAGAGATCATTACAGACTGTACAGAAATAAAATGACCCATTTGATCCGCACGGAGAAGTTCGATCTCATTGTAAACTACAAACGAACCAGTGGTTGGATTTGCTGGTGATTCGTCTGGTCAGCCGGTGTTTACCGGCTGATCTTTTTTGCGCTAAGCTCCGGCTCACAGCGCCATGCAACCTCGGGAAAAAATCACTAGTACAAGAAAAGCACCCTGTTGCCTAAGAGGGTCTTACCTTACTATGGAATTATATCCGGTTAGCTCTCTATGTGTATCCAAACCATCTTGAAATCGCTTCCAAATAACTGGATCAAAGCGGTAGCGAACAAAGAGACAAGGAGGGAGTTTATAAGCATGACACTAAAAAGCAATGCTCCAATTCCATTGGAGTATATTCAAACGGTCATAAGCCATCATCTCGACGGCACTATCACAGCGCTGGAGCCTGTGGAAGGCGGCAACTTCAGCAGCGCGTTTTCTTTTCGCATCGGAGAGCGCGATTATATTATTCGCTTCAACTCTTCAGAGGAAGCTTACGAGCATGAGGTGTATTTGTCGAGCCTGCTGCATCCTCAAGGGGTCCCATACCTTCAAGTTTTCGGAAAAGGCCGCAAGGATGGCTTTACCTACTGTATTACGCAGCGGGCTGCAGGAAAGATTGTGGCCAACCTGAAGCCGGAGCAGAAATCCGCTCTGCTGCCGGACCTCATCCGCGTCATTGCCACGATGAATCAAGTCGATCTGAGAGGAGCGTCCGGCTACGGCTTTCTGGGAAAGGACAACAACGGGCAATTTGCTTCGTGGGAGGCGTTCGTCCGAAGCTTCTTCAGTGAAGAACAGACCGGCACGTTCTGGGAGGGGTGGTACCGTTATTTCCACACAACCTGCCTGGAAAAGGACGTATTCGACGAATGCTACGCCCGCTTGCTCGAGCACTGCCGGTATAACGCACCGCACCGCCATTTTGTCCATCACGACTGCCATGCATGGAACATTCTCTCGGACGGGCAATCGATTACCGGTATCATTGACGGCAACTGTATTTACGGGGATTTTCTCATTGATATTGCAACGATCGAATCGGCCTTTCCCGGCATCGACCTTGCGGAGCGGTTCCGGCTCCATTATGAACGAATCGGCTTTGAGGTACCGGACTTTCAGGAGCGATTGACCGGCGCGCGTTATTTTAAAGGAATCGATGGGATGCGGTTTTATGCCATGATGGGCTGGGAGGACGCATACAAGCAGTTGAGGGATCGATTGCTGGCACTATGACCTTGCAGCCAATTGCGTGTGACAAACCGTCAAAGTCGGAAGAAATTGCAAAGCTAAGGTTGAACTGTACTGTGATTCAATGATGTGGACCGGAGCGGAGACATCCGGTGAATAAGATGCTGCCCTGCCATCCATTCTAAGGAAAGAGGAAGGAGGCGGGCAATCATGGAAAAGGACCGAGAGTACGAAAGCAAGCACGAGAACCAGCGCGAAACCGGGCATGAGCCTACGATAGCGCCGGGAATGAACACCCATGACCCACTGGAGGAAAAAGCGACCGAGGACGAAGTGCACGAAGGCGATTCGACCCTAGTGACCCGGCTGTATTTGGATCGTACGCCGGAAGAGTAGCTCTAGAGAGACGTTCTGCGTTTAGGCGCGGAGCGTCTTTTTTTGTCTTATTGACGCTATGGTCTCAAGCTTATGGATGCTCCCCGATATGCTATACTGGAGGGAACGGACCGCGTGGCCGCGGGTTATGGAAGGAGTCGGACGACCAGGATGTATCTTCGAACAGTGACGCTTTTGCATGGGGAGATTCCCGAGACGGAGGAGTATCCGTTTGGCATACCGAGTATCCGAACGTTCAGGCAGCTTGAGCTCAAGGCGCCGGTAACGTTTTTCGTCGGCGAGAACGGATCGGGCAAATCGACCCTGCTAGAGGCAATCGCCTATCAGGCGGGCTTCAACACGGCAGGCGGCGGACGGAACAACCAGCACCATGTCGATGCTTCCGGGTCGGCGCTCGGGCCGCATCTTCGTTTATCCTGGATGCCCAAGGTGACGAACGGGTTCTTTTTGCGTGCGGAATCGTTTTACCATTTTGCCTCGCATCTCGACGAGCTGTCCAAGGACCCGCTGGAAGGCTATAAGGCTTATCAGGCATACGGCAACCGTTCGCTGCACGAGCAGTCCCACGGGGAGGCCTTCTTCGCATTGTTCGCCAACCGGTTCGGCAAAAAAGGCATTTATTTGCTGGACGAGCCGGAAGCGGCGTTATCTCCTGCGCGGCAGCTTGCCTTTTTAAGACGAATGCATGAGCTTTCGTCCCACTCACAGTTCATTATTGCAACGCATTCCCCGATTTTGCTCGGGTATCCCGATGCGCAAATATATACATTCGACAGCACGCCGATTCATCCCGTCAGTTATGAGGAAACGCCTCATTATGAGATTACCAGAGGCTTTTTGAACAACAGGGAGCTGTATTTGCGGCGATTGCTGGAGGATTAAGCCTTCATACAAAAATAACCTGCTCACCGCGAGGTGGCAGGCTGTTTTTTCGGAACCAGCAGTGTGCGAAGACGCTGCACCAACGGCTTTTCGACGATGATATAGAAAAGGCTGCATAGCGTAAGCGAAACGGCAAAGCAAACGATAGTGACGGCAAAAGGTCCGAGCCATTGGTCAGCGTGAGCCGCGGAGGCCAGCTTCAGCGTTATGGACAAGCAGGCCAAGCTTGTCAGCAGGATCGAATAGGAGGCGTCGCCGAGAAACTGCAGCGGCTTAATCCACGCGGGAGTCTCGGTACGCAGAGCGCCGATCCCTATCAGCACTAATGCCGAGCCGACGGTATACATCGTATTGATATAACCCACGTTCGGATTCATCCAACGCAATATCCATACGAGCGGGAACACCAGAATGCCTGCAGCCAGCCAATACCCGCTGTAGCGAATGGTAAAGCGCCGTACTAACCAGGCGATGGCGACCCCGAGAACAAACTCCAGATGCAGCGCGTCAAACAGGAAGTGTATCCAGACGTCTTCCTTCAAATGAATCCACCCGAGGTTAATCAAGCAGACGATGGCGAGCCAAAGCGTCCAAATGACGATAACCGTCCTGCGACTCAAAACAAACGACAAGGAAAACGCCAAGTAAAAGAAGACGATATAGGTTAGCGACCAGGCAACCGGCAATATCGGTGCATGAGACTGCGGGAGCAGCAGCAGCGACTGTAAGATGACCGAAGGCTTCGTCTCGAACCCCAGCCCGAAGGAGGGAACGAGGAAATAGACCGGCAAAACGGCTGCGGTAACAAGCCAATATAGCGGGAATATGCGCAAAAACCTTTTGACGATAAACGTCCTCCATACTTCGGCATGGCCGAATTGGTTGTGATAGATGGTGTACATGAGAAAACCGGTCAGCACGAAGAAATAAGCATAGCCGCCGGAGCGCCCCATGTCGCTGATTCCGAGAAAGTCGATATGAAAATATTTGTCGGCCATCTGCGCCGTATGGAACAGCATGACCAATACGACGGCAACGCCTCGGGCAGCCTGAATAAAAGGAATGGCAAGTCGTTTTTCCATGATTGTTCTCCGTATCCAATGTGTTTTTTATCTATAGTTTTAGGTTTCCGGAGACTATCATCTCATAAGTAAATGTCGCAAGTGTGACGCCAAACTGAAAATCGACTGAAAACGGGCAGGGAATTGGAGGGAAACTAGCTTAATTGCGGAGAGCTTAGCATAAGCTGGAAGTGGATCGGAAACCGAGAGCTTAGGCGGAGGCGATGGATGTTGACGAAGGAAGAAGTGCTGCTGCTGCTGCAGCAATTGCCGGAGCAGCTGAAGGAGGCTGAGACGGGGTACTATCAGGCGTTAAGCCGTCTCGAGGATACGAAGCTGGCTCTGCACGCCAAGGAATGCGAGCTGTTCAGCCATGGACTCATTACGGGGAAAAACGAACAGGCGAGAGACGCGGAAATATGGCAGCATACGCATGAATTGCGGAGAATGATGGCCAAGACGAAAATGACGGTGGATCAGTATCGAGTGGATTATGATTATGCCAAAAACAAGCTGGAAAATACGCAGCTTATCGCTCAGCTGCTTCTGCAGCTGGACTGAAGGCGGCGAATGAGAAAAAGCCCGTGCGAAGAAGAAATTTCTTCTCGCACGGGCTTTTTATTAAAAGCAGGTGAAGGAGCGGATCCGGTTCAAATCCAGGCCGAAATAGAGCCAGAAGCCTGTAGGGCCGAAGCCAAACCAGCGGAAGCCGGCTATCGAGCGGCGTCCTACATGGGTCAGAAACATCCAGTACTGGTCGCCGTTATTTTGCCAAATATAGACGTAACGGAACAAGCAGCCGCGGATGCTTCCCGGG
Source organism: Paenibacillus sp. H1-7 (assembly GCF_022354825.1). Classification (GTDB taxonomy): domain Bacteria; phylum Bacillota; class Bacilli; order Paenibacillales; family NBRC-103111; genus Paenibacillus_S. The sequence continues at coordinate 7,418,623 of NZ_CP031168.1, read as the reverse complement.
TCTACGGCGAACATCGAGACGGAAGGCTCCGGAGGAACAAAGGATGGGGGTGGCGATTGCGGCGCTCCGAATTCACTTCCTGGAGCCCCTGGAGTTCCTCCGGGTCCGCCGGGAAAACCGCCTGGTATGCCGCCGGGGAAGCCTCCAGGTCCGCCCGGAAAACCGCCGGGTGTGCCCGGGAAGCCACCTGGAGTGCCTGGGAAGCCGCCTGGAGTGCCCGGAAATCCTCCGGGACCACCCGGAAAGCCCCCAGGTCCGCCTGGGAATCCTCCCGGACCGCCGGGACCAAAGCTTCTTTCGTCTACGTAATCAATAATAAACGGTTGTTGTTCAAACGGGTTCACTATGAACATCTCCTTTTTCTCGCTGCTGAGCAAATGCCTATCTGTGATTCAATATATGTAACAAATGCCCAGCAGGTTATGGGCTAATAGCCCGATAGGAGAATATATTTTGGTTATTTCTCAGCTTACTTGTGTCTTTCCGTGAAAAAAAGCATAGTGCTAAGGCGTCAGCTGCCTAATCTGGCTAGCGATACGCTCCACAGCTTCATCGGCGCTTAATTCCGCTTGACTGCCGCCATCCCGTTCCTTGTATTCCACCCGGCCGTCTGCGGCGCCTTTGCCGATAACAATGCGCAGCGGGATGCCGATCAGGTCGGCGTCCTTGAATTTGACGCCAGGTCTCTCCTCACGGTCGTCCATTAATACTTCGATGCCGAGCTCCTGAAGACGTGCATAGAGCTTATGGGTCAGCTCCATTTGCGTCCCGTCCTGAACGGAAACCGGGATCAAATGCACATGAAACGGCGCGATCGATAGCGGCCACACGATCCCGTGCTCATCGTGGCGCTGCTCGACGACAGCCGATAACAGCCGGGACACGCCGATGCCGTAGCAGCCCATGATGATTCTGGCTGCTTTGCCCGTGGCGTCCGTCAGCTCGGCGCCTAGGCTGTCGCTGTATTTGGTCCCGAGCTTGAACACGTGACCGATCTCGATGCCCCGCCGGGCGGTCAATGCGCCCGAGCAGCGCGGGCAGAGATCCCCTTCTCTCACATTGCGGAAGCTTCCGATGTGATCGAGCGGGAAATCTCTGCCGGGCACGACATGGCGAAGGTGCATGTCGGTTTTGTTCGCCCCCGCTATGCCGGAGGCGACCGATGCGGCTTCTCGGTCTGCGAGAAGCCGGATGGACAGGCCGACCGGGCCGATGAATCCGGCCGGACAGCCCGTTGCCTTCACGATCGCAGCTTCGTCGGCAAGCTCGATGTGCTCGGCGTGCAGGTAATGCTTGACCTTGATTTCGTTCACCTCATGGTCGCCGCGAACGACGACGGCTACTGGCTCGCCGTCCGCTAAATATATGAGCGTCTTGAGCAGCTGATCCGCTCCAATGTTCAGAGCCTGCACGAGCTGCTCGATCGTCTTGATGCCAGGCGTCGCAAAAGGCTCGCAGCCTGCGGCAGAAGGAGCAGCTGACCCGCCGGCTTCGTTCGCGCGGGCGGCGCTATGCTCCTCCGGAGCCGCCTCGGCCATCTCCAGATTGGCTGCGTAGTCGCATTCCGAGCAGCTGATGACGGTGTCCTCGCCGATATCGGCGAGAGCCATGAATTCATGCGTGCCGCCTTCGCCGCCGATCGAGCCCGCATCCGCTTCGACGGCGCGAAAGTGCAGGCCGCAGCGCGTGAAGATCCGCTGATAGGCGCCGAACATCGCCTGATACGACTGGTCGAGACTCTCCCAGTCCAAGCCGAAGGAATAGGCGTCCTTCATCAGAAATTCCCGCCCGCGAAGCAGCCCGAAGCGGAGACGGCGTTCATCGCGAAATTTCGTCTGGATTTGGTACAGCGTCATCGGCAGGCTGCGATACGAAGTCACATGGTCCCGGACTAACGTAGTGACCACTTCCTCGTGGGTCGGCCCCAGAGCGAATTCTCTGCCATTATGGTCATGAAGCCGCATCAGCTCGGGGCCGTACAGCGAATAGCGGCCCGATTCGTGCCACAGCTCGGCGGGCTGCATGGCGGGCATGAGGATTTCCTGGGCGCCGGTACGATCCATTTCGTCGCGGATAATCCCTTCCAGTTTGCGCAGCACTCTCCAGCCTAGCGGCAGGTAGCTGTAAATGCCGGCAGCGAGCTGCCGGATGTAGCCTGCCCGGATCAAAAGCTTGTGGCTCGCAGCTTCCGCTTCCGCAGGCACTTCCCGCATAGTAGGAATCAAAACATTCCGTTGTCTCATCGTAATAAATGCCTCCTTAGTTGAGGTATGGCGGCAAAATCGCGGAGCTCCCGCAGGGGGAATCCGGCTTGCCTGCGCAAATGCAAAAAAGACGCATCCGTCAGGGACGAATGCGTCGTGGTACCACCCTGTTTGCAGCCGCTCGGTCCAATCGAGTCCCAGTCAAAAGACATCGATCGAAGCAGGAGCGGTTTCTCCATGAAAAATAACGGCTTCCACCGGCAACGGATACTCGGATTTCCCCATTGCAGCTTCAAGGCGGGAAGGACGGGTCGATTGGGGAGACTCACAGCCTGGTTCTCCCTCTCTGCAGCAATCGGACGGATGCCCTTATGTCCTTGTCATAGCTTTTTGGCTTAAAACTTTTTTACTTTTTTTGATTAGTACTAATTTACATGATGCCGGAGGCCAGGTCAAGCGGGATGAGCGGAACTCCTGCTAAAGCCGGGTCTTTCGACATGTTTCGCTTCATTTTGTCGTAAAAGCAAGAAATGAGGCTGAATCTTCCTTATTGTGGTAAAATGGGGGAGGAACACAGCAGGGGAGGGGAAGAGATGATGAAACCATGGGGCGCCGTTGTGGCGGCTTGCGTGCTATGCGCCGCGCTGGTCTCGCCGGGACAGGCGGCCGCAGCGGAGCGGCCTGTACGCGTATACCTCGATAACAAGCTGATCAAATTCGAGGTGGATCCGATACTGGACAATGGAACGACGCTTGTTCCGTTCCGCGCTATTTTTGAAAAGCTGGGGCTTGAGGTAGGCTGGGAAGGCGAGACGCAAACCGTGACGGGAACGAAGGAAGGGCTCGCAATCCGGCTGGCGATTGATGATACGGAGGCACTTGTCAACGATCAGCAGAGTGTTCTGGAGCTCGCTCCGCGTCTGGTCGAAGGCAATACGCTCGTACCTTTGCGATTCGTGAGCGAAGCGTCAGGGAAAGAAGTGACCTGGAATCAGAGCAATCGAACCATTCATTTGAAAAGTCCTAAAGGAAGCTCGAACACCGGAGGCGGTACGAAGGAGCCGGCTAAGCCGGACGATGAGACCGACCCGGCCAAGCCGGTCCGGGGCGAATATGTCTACCCCGACGGCAGCAAATATACGGGACTGCTTGTCGGCGGCTCTCCTGAAGGAAAGGGAAAGCTGACGGATGCCGGGGGAAGGCTGCTGTTCGACGGAACGATGAAAGACGGGCTTCCGTCCGACGGGCGATCCAAAACGTATCACGGAACCGGCCGGGTAGATTTTGACGGTCTCATTAAAGAGGGGGTTGCCAGCGGTGCCGGCAAGCAATATGCCGCCGACGGCGACCTGCTCTTCGACGGAACCTTTGCGAACGGCGATCGCGAGAAAGGGACCTTGTACTACGACAACGGTGACAAATATACGGGACCGTTCGACAACAACGTGCCTAGCGGTACCGGCAAGCTGCAGTACAGCAACGGGGACGTCTACGAAGGGGATTTCGTGAACGGCCAGCGCGAGGGAACGGGGACCTTTAAGACGGTAAGCGGTGAAAAAGTAGCCGGCGATTTCAAGAACAACATGATGAACGGCATCATATCGCATTATGACAAGAAAGGCACGCTGCTCTCGGTAAGCGAATATGCTAACGGCGTTCTCATCCGCAAGGTGGATATGGGGGATGGATCCAGCACGCTGCCGAGCACGAATCCATCCAACCAGACGGATCCGATTCGGAAGGAGAACGACCGCCATCAGAAGGCTTTGAGCGAGATAAGAGAGCGGTTCAATCAGGATAAAAAGCTGCTGGAGGACCAAATCAGCCAAATCCGCAAGGAGCAGCCGGGTACTTACAGCAGCCTCACCGATTATGAGAAGGCGATCGAGAAAGCGGAAGTCAAGGAAAAGGAAATTAGAGACAAGCTGAAGCAGCTGTCGGGCGACAGTTCGAATGCGGCGGAGGCGGCGAGAGCGGAGCTGGACAAGCAGTGGCAGGACGCTCAGGCGGCGTTGGAGAAGCTGTATGCCAAAGGGACCGCACAGCAGCGTATCGATTCCTTGAAGGAAGATATAAGCGAGCTTCGCGACAGGTTTAATGAAGATATTAAAGAGGAGAATGACCGGCATACTCATACGATTCAACAGTTAAAATAGAGCTTGTCCGTACAAAAAAGTCCGGCTGTCTGGTGACAGCCGGACTTTTTGCGTTTCGCCATAGCGGGCAGCTGTGGATTAAATGAGGAAGATGGCGACGACAGTCGTTACGGCCAAGCCTATGAGCACCGGCTTCAAATTGCGGCGCGCCACCTCGAACGGATCGACGCCGCATATGGCTGCCGCAGGAATGAGCGCCCAAGGAATAAGCGTCCCTCCGCCGACCCAGATGGCGGCAATTTGCCCGAGTGCGGTTAGCGTGGCGACCCCCGAGCCGATAGCCGCGGAGAACAGATTGGCGATGGAGCCTGCCAAGGAAATGCCGGAGAAGCCGGATCCGTCCAATCCCGTGATAGCTCCGACGGTCGTTAACGTGACGGCTCCTACCGTTTGATTAATCGGCACCGTATGAGCGAGCGCAAGCCCGAGGTCGTTGACCAGACCGTGCGATCCCGCCGGAAGCACCTTGCCGAAAATGTCCACGAAAGCCGAGTCGCCCAGATAAAAGAATGCGGCGATCGGGATAACGGGTCCGAATATTTTGAAGCCGAACTGCAAGCCTTCGATTAAATATTCGGACGCTTTTTCAAGCCCCTTCTGCTTATGGGCCGTCAGCGTAATGAGGAGCATAATGAGCAGCGCCGTGCCTCCGACCAAGGCGGTGGCATCTCCGCCCTGCAGCTTCAAGGTGAACATGGCGACGACATCGGCCACGAACAGCACAGGAATCAGCACGGCGAACAAGACCCGGTTGCCGGAGGACAGAAAGTCTGCGCGGGAGCCTGCTGCAAGCGGGCTAGCCGTTACCGCGGCGCTCCTTGCTTGAAGCTTGCCGCTCTTCATATCGCGCCGCAGCAGCAAGAAACTGGTGACGGTGGTCACGACCCCCATCACGATGACGAGCGGCACGCTGGCCTGAATGACATCGCCTACCGGGATGCCGGCCGCATCGGCGGTCAGCTTAGGCGCGCCTTGGATGACAAAGTCACCGGACAGCGCAATCCCGTGTCCGAACAAGTTCATCGCGATGGCGACGCCTATCGCCGGCAAGCCGACGCGCAGCGCTACCGGCAGCAGCACCGCGCCCATCAATGCAACGGCGGGGGAGGGCCAGAAAAACCACGAGATGACCATCATCAAGCCGCCGATAATCCAGAAGGCGAGCGCCGGTGTACGGATGAACCGGGCGAAGGGCGAGATCATCGATTCGTTGATTCCGGTCTGAGTGAGCACCTTGCTCATGGATACGATGATCGAGATGATCAGGATCGTTCCCATGAGCTCCTTGATTGCAAAGATGAAGCTGTTGAACACGCCGCTGATCGACTGGCTCAGCGATCCCGTTGAAATCAACCCCAGCACGAGAATGCCGGCAATACATAAAATCGACGTATCGCGGCGAAATACCATGAATCCGATGATCAGAACAATAAAAAGCAGATAAACCCAATGCAACGACACAATAGCAACGTCCAAACCTATCGCCTCCCAGGGCATAAGCCCAAGCTTCCGGATACTACACGATATGCATAGGCGGAGCGTTGGTGACGGAAGAGAAAGCCGGCGGAACGAATTATTTCAAGCGCATAACGATTGATAAGTCCCTGAAAAAAAATGGATGGAAATCTATCTTGGGCTGGAATCGAACATGCATCGAAAATAATGAGCGTTAAAAAATAAAAATAGGCTTGCAATAAACATAACCATTGGTTATATTATAACCATAGGTTAGTAACCGTTGGTTATAATTGAGCGCGGGAGGATATCATAGATGGACACAAAGACCGGGAAGTCACGTCAGGAGCTTCGTTCCGAGGAGACGAGGAATCGTATCCGGGAGGCTGCAGGCAACCTGTTCACGTCGAAGGGATACGATTCGGTAACGATGAGAGAGATCGCCAAGGAGGCGGGCTGCTCGCATACGACCATTTATTTGTACTACAAGGATAAGGAAGCCATGCTTGAGCAGCTGGCGCTGCCGCCGCTGCTAAGCTTGGAAGAGGCGATGCGGGCCGTTACGGAACGGACGGAGCTGCCGCCAATGGAGGCGCTGAAGGAGATCAGCCGGCAGTTTCTTCTGTTCTGCCTATCCCACAAGAGTATGGTAACCGTCATAATTAGCGTGAAATCCGTTCGTGTGGACGAGGCGGACCCTGAGAGCGAAGTGAACAAACATCGCAATCAAGTGTTCCGGTATTTGGCGGACGCGTTGAATCGGGTCATCGAAGCGGATGCGGAGGAAGAGAAGACGAATTATACGCGGATTTTCTTTTATATGCTGCATGGCATGGTTACGACCTACATCGGGAACGAAGAGGAAATCGAGCCGCTGTATGCAAGACTCGTTCCGATACTGGATCAAGGGATAGAGATCGTGGTATTCGGTATCGAGAAGAAGCGAAAGCAGGATGCAAAGCAGGGCAAGAAGCCGAAAGACAAAACGGGGAGGAAATAACGATGAAAATCGAACAAATATCTGAGCATGTGTGGAGATGCAGCATTTGGATGATCATTCCTGTAAACGTATGGGTTGTCAAATCCGATGAAGGGCTGACACTGGTCGATACCGGCATTTCGATGATGGCGGGAGGCTTGCAAAGATGCTTCCGTGAACTGAACGCTCCTCTTAAGCGCATCCTGCTGACCCACGGCCATTCGGATCATACCGGAGGCATCCGCAAAATCCGCGAAGCTCTCCCCGTTCCCGTCTATGCTCACGAGACGGAGATTCCGTATATGGAGGGGCGGCTTCCCTACCCTGGCAGGAAAAAAGCAGAGCACCTTACGGAGCCGGGGCTCGTTCAAAGCATCGATAGTCAAATCGCTGCAACAGCCGGGCTGACGGTTCTCCATACGCCGGGACATTCCCCGGGGCATGTCGCTTATTTCCACGAACAAGATCGCGTGCTGCTGGCGGGCGACCTGTTCACCTCCAAGAAAGGCAGGCTGAACCGGCCGATGCCGATGTTTACGGCCGATATGGCGCAGGCGGTTGAGAGCGGCTCCGTCATAACCGAGGTCAATCCGCGATTGGTCAGCGTATGCCACGGAGGCGATGTCGTCATTACGGATGCAAAGCAGCAATACGAAGCCTATGCGCGCTCGGCGGCGGGCAACAGCAAGCCATAATAGCTATTATACATTTACAAAAAATAAGCAGCCGCGGAGATCGAATCCCGCGAGCTGCTTATTTTTTTGTCTATTTATGAGCGATGCGCCTTTTATGAAACGGTTTGCAGGACGAACTTATCCACTACGTGCTTGACTCCGTCTTCGTTATTGCTCAGCGTAACGTAGTTGGCTATTTGCTTCAGCGCTGCCGAAGCATTGCCCATCGCTACGCCAAGTCCGGCGGCCTCCAGCATTTCGCGGTCGTTCGAGCCGTCGCCGACGGCAATGACCTGGGACATGTCGTAGCCGAATTGTCCGGCCAGGTAACGGAGCGCATCGCCTTTCGTACCTTGATGGTGGATGATCTCCAGGAAGTTCGGCTTCGATTTCGTAATATGCACTTGTCCTACGATCAGGCTGCGCAGCTCGACAGCCACTTCATCCAGCTTGGCTGGATCGTCGATGATCAACAGCTTGCTGGAAGGCCTGTTGACCAACTCGGAAAATGATGGATATACGGTATAAGGAATTTTGGATAATTCCGAATAAGCTTTAATCTTGTCGTTGTCTTCTTTTACATACAGCACGTCATCGTTGTAAGTTTGCAGGTGCAGTCCGTTGCGTTCGCAATAATCGAAAATCGTCCGCGCCGCCTCCATCGGAACCGATTGCTCATATAGGACGCGCCCGTCCACGGAATTTTTGACAAGCGAGCCGTTATAAGTAATGAGCGGCACATTCAGCTCCAGCTGGGCGGCCAGCTGCTTGGCCGAAGCGTACATGCGCCCGGTCGCGAGCGTTACCGTAACCCCGTGCGCGATGGCGTCCGCCAAAGCCTGCTTCGTTCCTTCGGTTACTTCTTTGGCATCATTGATGAGCGTATCGTCGATATCGATCGCCAGCATTTTATACATGGTTATCCACTCCCGTTATCTGTCTATGGCTATCATTATACCTCAGAACTGAGAGGAGGAGGTATAGAAGGAATTGACGTCTGCCATATAAGAGAGTAATTTAATATTAAGTATTAGTAGTTGGTACTAAAAAATGCATGAGCCATGGGAGGAACGGCAATGAAAGTGTTCATCATAACAGGCGCATCGCGCGGAATAGGACAAGCCATGGCGGAACGTCTTGCCTCTGCCGGCCATACCCTATTTTGCATATCGAGAACCGTCAATGAAGCGTTGGTGCGAAAGTACGGCAACGTTCACTATGTGCCATTCGATCTAAGCTGCAGCAACGGGCTGGACGGGCTGATGAAGGGCATTGCGGCAGCAGTGGATCCGCAGCAAACGGAGACCGTGCACTTAATTAACAATGCGGCCGTGGTCGAGCCGCTAGCTGCCATCGGTCATTGTGAGCCGGATGTCATTGCTGCGAATGTGCATGTGAATTTGCTGGCTCCGATGCTGCTGACCGCCAGCTTGATGAACCATATGGGCCGCTACCCTGCGGAAAAGCGTATTCTTAACATATCGTCGGCTTCCGTCAAATATTTGTGCCTGGGGATGAGCTGTTATTCGGCGGCGAAGGCTGGGCTGGACACGTTTACCCGCACCGTCGCTCTGGAGAATGTTCGAATCGTCTCGGCATGGCCCGGACTGATCGATACGGCGCTGCAGGAGGAGGCGAGGACGCAGGATGTAAGCCGGTTTGCGGCGGCGGACACGTTCGCCATGTATAAAACCAAAGGATGGCTCAAAACTCCCGAAGAAGCTGCAGAGCGCCTGATCCGGCTGCTGCTGAGCGATGCGTTCGGAGACGATCCGGTAGTGGAAGACCTATACGGCACATAACGAGCGGTACCTTAGTCGGAATAAGGACTGCTATTTTGGCCCGTCCTTTGCTATAATGGATAGATGATTCCGTAAATTGAGGTGGCAAATGAAATCTTATCTAACTTTACTTCAAGATATATTGGACAACGGCGTGCAAAAGGGGGATCGTACCGGAACCGGAACGATTTCCGTATTCGGGAGGCAGATGAGATTCGATCTGCAGCAGGGCTTCCCGCTGTTAACGACCAAAAAACTCCATATGAGATCCATCGTTCATGAACTGCTGTGGTTTTTGAGCGGGAACACGAACATTCAATATTTGCGTGACAACGGGGTTACCATCTGGGATGAATGGGCGGATGCGGAAGGGAATTTGGGCCGCGTATACGGAGCCCAGTGGCGTACATGGCAGGGGCCGAACGGACAGGTCGTCGATCAGATTACGAATCTGATTGCCCAGATCCGCTCCAATCCGGACTCGCGGCGCCATCTGGTCAGCGCATGGAATCCTGCGGAGGTAGACGGCATGGCTTTGCCTCCATGTCACTATGCGTTTCAGTTCTATGTAGCGAACGGCCGGTTGTCGTGCATGTTTCAAATGCGATCGGTGGATACGTTCCTCGGTCTGCCGTTTAATTTGGCGTCCTATGCCTTGTTGACCCATATGGTGGCGCAGCAATGCGACCTGGAGGTCGGAGAGCTGGTATGGACCGGCGGCGACGTCCACATTTATTTGAATCATCTGGAGCAGGTGAAGCTGCAGTTGACCAGGGAGCCGTTCCCGCAGCCGAAGCTCGTCATCCACCGGAAGCCGGAATCGATTTTCGACTACCGGTTCGAAGATTTCGAGTTCACAGGCTACCAGGCTCATCCTGGTATTAAGGCGCCAATAGCGATTTAAGCTCGGGCTGCAGCATAGCAGCAAAAAAATCGGTCTCTCCTGGGGGAGGACCGATTTTTTATTTTGTCTATAAAGCAAGCCCGGAAGTTATCCCCGCCTAGTTTCCGACCAAATATCGGATACGGAGACGCCCAGCTCCGAAGCGATCAGCTTGGCGGTCAGCTGCTGCGGCTTTTTGATTTTGCCGTTGCGCAGTTTGGAGATCGTCTGAATCGTAATGCCGGTAGCCTCGGACAGCCATTGGGCGGTAATGTTGCGCTGAGCCATAATAATTTTCAACCGGACGGAAGGATCCTCGGTTTCGTCGAATGGCTTCAAGTGGCTGATGACAAACGCAATCTCCTGCAAATTGCCGAAGCCGTCAAAGAGAGGATGGATGGTAATTTTCATCTCCAGCTCGATTTGATCGTCCAGCTTCGTCGTACGCAGAATCAATTGTTTCGTGTGCCTCGTATCCGAGATTTCCTTTAACGCTTGCCGTACCAGCTCATGCTGCTCCGCGGCGATTGTTTCGAAGATAGAGATGTTCATGTACTTGCTCTGATGCCGGACGATCGGATCGAAATAAATATCGTAATGCTGAATGATATAGTTATGGTTAATAATTCCGGAACAGAGGATCGGCTGAGCGGCGATTTGCTTTTCGATCCATTTTTTTGCGCTGATATTATTTATGAACACGACCAGCAGCTTATCATTGCCGTCATCGACGCGATATGCCTCGGTTTCGAAAAACACCTCGATATTGCATTTGGACAGCACGGACGTCTCCGATTTGACGAAAAAGCCGTGCGGAAGCCGGTATAATTGAACCGCGGGCGGTGTATCGTATTTTTTAATGAGCAGACGGCTCGGGTCCATCTGCATTAATTCCTCTTTGGAATAGCCCGAAATATTGCATAAAGGTTCGTTTATTTCCACGAAAGAGAGCTTGTTGGCCTCTATCCGAATGATTCCCATAGGCTTCTTGATTATACGGACCAAAGCTTCAACGGTTAGCAAAATAACCCTCTCCTGCTGTGTAAGTTAAGAGACGTGTACCAGTATACAAATGATATCGTGCAACAAACAAGAGCCTATAGTTACCATTTTATAATGATCCTTGGCCCAAAGGGACTTTTCGCATAATAAGTTAATAATTTAACCTCGATTAACAGATTCGCCATGAATAGAATCAATTGGACAATAACGGGCTGCTGTTACCGATTCTTAACCAACTAAACGATTTTTATGATAAAAGATTTATTCGTATAATAAAATATGAATCATTTCCGCTCCATTCCAAAGAGCTTCGAAACTAACAATGACAAAGGAGTGGAATCTACCGTGAAACGATGTATGATCGAAGGATGCGACCGGGCGTTAAAAGCAAAAGGCTTGTGCTCGACGCATCATCAACGGCTTCTGCGCAACGGAAATCCTAACATAATCCGTAAAAAAACAAAAAAAGAGCCTAAGCAGTGCCAATGGATCAATTGTAAGGGACACGCCGTATCCAAGGGATACTGTTCAAGACACTATTACATTTATAAAAAGCTGAAGCTTTATGAAAACGCCAACAAAACCGAGATGTATGAAGCGGGCGCAACGGCGTCTTTATAGTGCAGGGGAGTAGAGTATGGTATGATACAGGAAGTTTAGACCATACAAGTACTTTCCAAGGAATAGAGGCTGACGATGATTATTTCTTTTATAGTTGCCATGGACGAGCGCCGCGGCATTGGCGTCAACAACAAACTGCCTTGGCATTTGCCTGCGGACCTGGCATTTTTCAAAAGAGTTACGACCGGACATACGATCCTTATGGGGCGCAAAACCTATGAATCCATCGGAAGACCTCTTCCCAAGCGGCGCAATGTCGTCATGACGAGGGACCGTGGATTTGCGGCGGAAGGCTGCGAAATGGTACATTCCGTGGAGGAAGCGCTTGAACGGTACGGCTCAGAGGCGGAAAGCGGAGAACTGTTCGTTATCGGAGGCGCTGAAGTGTTCCGGATGTTTATGCCGCATGCCGACAAACTGTACATAACGGAAATCGCACATACGTTTGAGGCCGATACGTTTTTGGATCCGGTCGATGCTTCTGAATGGCGCGTGCTCTCACGGGAAAAAGGGCCGCGCGATGAGAAAAATCCTTACGATTACGAATTTGTGATTTACGAGCGGCAGCGGTCCGTATAGACCGGCTCACAGGAATGAAGTCCGGCGTTTCGGAGCATCTTAAGGTTGAGACTTCAAAGACTTCAACCGAGAGGAAGTGCGTCCTGTGACAGAGGTAAACCAGCATCAAATGCCGCTTCGTCATGTCGTCGATAATGCCGAGAAAGCCATTCAGGTTGCGAAGGATGCCGAGATGGCGGTCCGCCACGCCCAGCAGGAATCGAACCCGCGAAAGCTCGCCACCGCCATTCAGCAGCTGGAGACGGCGCAGCGAGCCGTAGAGCAGGCTCAAAGCCAGCTCGACGCACAGATCAGCGAGCATCATCATCAGCATGAGCAGGAGCTCAAGCAGGTGCAGGAGCAGCTGACGCAAGCCATGCAAACCGTTGAGATTACCAATGCCAATACGCTGCAGCCGCGGCAGATGCGATAAAAGCAGCGAGCCTAAGCTGCTGGAAGACCAATAGAATGAAATAACAGTCCGAAGCCCGGTTGCGACCGGTATTCGGGCTGTTTTTTCTTTGAATAGAAGCGGCGAATTTCGTTGCTAGCCAAATAAGCTCTTTTACGGAGAAGCAGTTCTCTTTCATAATGAAAGAAACCTTATGTTAACTGGAAAGGATGAGAGCTATGACTTCAAAGGCTGAAAGATTGAAAGGGCATGTGGCGATCGTTACGGGAGTGAGCCGGCCGCTCGGCATCGGTACAGCAATATGCCGCGCTCTGGCGCAGGATGGAGCCGATGTGCTGTTCACCCATTGGCGTGCCTATGATAGGACGATGGAGTGGGGAGCGGCAGAGCATTGGCCGGAGAAGCTGTGCGAGGAACTCCGAGCGTCCGGTGTGAAGGCGGAGCATTTGGAGATCGACATGTCGTCGCCGGATTCGCCGTACCGGATCTTGGATACAGCCGCCGGGAAGCTCGGGAATCCGACCGTCCTTGTCAATAACGCGGCGCATTCCACGAGAGACGGATATCAGCAACTAAGCGCCGACATTCTGGATGCGCATTACGCCGTCAATGTGCGGGCCGCCTGCCTTCTGAGCGCGGTATTCGCACAGCGTTTCGACCCGTCTTCCGGCGGCGGGGGACGGATCATCAATATGATCTCGGGTCAGGATAAAGGCCCGATGACTGGAGAGCTGGCTTATGTCGCGTCCAAGGGAGCGATCTCGGCCTTCACCGTATCGCTGGCAGCGGAGGTGGCACCATTGAACATTACAGTCAATGCGGTGGATCCGGGGCCAACCGACTCCGGCTGGATGACGGATGAGTTGAAAACGCTGCTGCGTCCCAAATTTCCGATGGGCCGTCTCGGCAGACCGGAGGATGCGGCGCGACTGGTCGCTTTTCTTGCCAGCAGCGAGGCGGAATGGATCACGGGACAAATCATTCATTCCGACGGGGGCTTTCGCGATTAATTGTCGATTTCTCTGTTTACCTCGTGTCGATTGAATGGTAATCTGAATAGGAGAATATACCCAATCGGAACCTACGGGAAAAGGCGGGAGCTTGCGGTGAATCGTTGGAGGGCTTGGCTTGAAATAGGAAAGGTATCTTTGCGGCTCGGGCTTACGTCCTTCGGTGGCCCTGTCGCTCATTTGGGCTATTTCCGCGACGAGTACGTGCAGAGAAAGCGATGGATGGATGAGCAAAGCTACGCCGATCTGGTAGCATTATGCCAGTTTCTTCCCGGGCCTGCCAGCAGCCAGGTTGGCATCGGAATCGGCTACTACCGCGGCGGAATGCTGGGCGGTCTCATAGCATGGCTTGGCTTCACGCTTCCGTCGGCGCTTGCGTTAGCGCTGTTCGCTGCATTGTACCAGGCCGTCGATCCCGGTGCTTCCGGGTGGATTCACGGACTGAAGCTGGCAGCGGTTGCGATAGTTGCGCAAGCGGTATGGGGGATGGGCAAATCGTTCGTAACGGACAGATGGAAAGCGGCTGTTGCCGTCCTATCTGCCGTCATTTTGCTGATGTGGTCTTCCGCCGCCGCGCAATTGAGCGTCATCGTCGCGTCGGCTATAGCAGGATGGCTGTTGTATCGGCATACCGGCGGACAGGAGTCCGGTCCGAAGCAGACTATCCAGGGGGAAGGCCGTGTTCCCGGCATGAAATTGGCGGTAAGCGCATTATTGGCGTTTGCGCTTCTGCTTATCGGGCTTCCGCTTCTGAACGCCGGCACCGGCTCCCAGCTTATTGCTATAGCGGACAGCTTCTACCGGTCCGGCTCGCTGGTATTCGGCGGCGGGCACGTCGTGCTGCCGCTGCTGGAGAAGGAAGTGGTCCCGTCCGGCTGGATGAGCCGGGAGCAGTTTCTTGCGGGATATGGAGCAACTCAGGCTGTTCCGGGACCATTGTTCACGTTCGCCGCCTATTTGGGCATGGTCATCGGCGGATGGCCGGGTGCGGTTATGGCGACGCTCGCGATCTTCTTGCCCGCCTTCCTATTGGTCATCGGCGTGCTTCCGTTCTGGGAACGGCTGCGGTCGCAGCCGGCGGTAAGGGCGGCGTTAACCGGCGTTCATGCGGCTGTCGTCGGCATATTGCTCGCAGCGCTGTACGACCCGGTATGGACGAGCGCCGTGGAATCGCCGGCCGATTTCGGCCTAGCGCTTGTCCTGTTCGGCGGCTTGGTTTTTTGGAAGCTGCCGCCTTGGCTTGTTGTCGCTGCTGCGGCGCTGGGAGGCCTGTTTCTTCCGCTGCTGTAGCGGCGGGGAAGCAGCGCAATACGACACGATTTGGACAACGATAGACAAACTCGCGAAATTTTAATGTTTTTGTCATGTTATTTTAATGTTTAACGTTTATAATCGTAACCATGTTTTTTTGTGAAATGAGGGATACGATACGAATGGTTAAAAGAATTGTCAAGATCGCACTGTCTTGTCTCCTCGTCGGTGCCGCTACAGTCGGCGTCTACGCCTACAGCTTAGTTCAGGATACGAATGAAGTCATAGAAAAAATTGGCACGCCGGAGCAGGTCGCGGTAGCCGAATCCGCTAAAGTAAAACCGCTTACATTTCTTCTTATGGGAATCGATCATCGTGTAGAGTCGGGCAGCTTGAATTCCGATGTCATGATGGTCGTTACAGTCAATCCGAACGATCAGTCCGCCACACTTGTCTCCATTCCGCGGGATATGCAGCTTGATCCGAAAGGGTTGCCTGAACGCAAAGCGAACTACTATTATCCATACTTCTACAATTCAGACAAAGATACGGCTTTTGCCAATACGAAAAAGGTGTTCCAGGAGCTGCTGGGCATCCCGATCGATTATGCCATGACGATAGATTTCGACGGCTTCCGTCAAACCGTAGACATTCTCGGAGGCTTGACGATCGATGTCGATATGGATATGCGCTATGTCGACGACGAAGACGGCACGAATATCAATTTGAAGAAAGGCGTATCCAAGCTGAACGGCAAGCAGGTGCTTGATTTTGTCAGGTACCGCAAGTCGAACCGCGATACGCAGGATTCCAGCGATTTGGAACGCAACCAGAGGCAGCAGCAGGTACTCGGAGTCATGCTCGACTCGTTGAAGAGCGCCGGAGGGATCACGAAGCTGTCGCAAATCATTGGGACGGTAGGCAATCATATGCGCACGGATGTGCCGGCCTCGCAAATTCGCGATTTGATCAGCACCTACTTCAACATGAATCCGTCGAACGTCGATTACATCCATCTTGAGGGTGTGTGGGAAAGCCCGTATGTCATCGTCAAAAAAGAAGACATAGAGCAGGCAAGCAACGCCTTGAAGCTGGAGCTGGGGGAAACCGTTTCGCCGCCAACGAAGGAAGATTCGTTTGAAGAGAAAGAGGATACGACAAACACCAGTACATACGGCACCGTCAAACCGGCACCAGGGAGCTCGAAATCGAGCGGTGTTACGACTCCTCCCAAATCAACGACGACAGGCAAATCCAGCGTAAGCCAGTCCACTTACGGTTCCTCTGCGACCAAAAGCTCGACCGGCAGCAAGACTTCCTCCGGGACGGCCGGAAAGCCGCAGACGGATAGCGGCAAAAAGCCGTCTTCCGTCAATGGCACGCAGCAAAAGGAAACAGCTGACCGCGATCAGGAGCCGGGTATGACGACCGGCAATCGAACCTCGTCGGATAAAAATCAGCAGCCGGGTTCATCAGGCGTGAACCGCAATCCGGCATCACAAGATTCATCGCAGGATCAGAAGGAGGGGCGCAAGCCAGCATCCGATTCCACGGACTCTAAACAGGCACCGGCATCATCGGATTCGAACCGATAGTCTAGATTCACACGGACGGAGGACACTACATGACACGGACCATAGGATGCTATCATGCCCATTATTCGAATATAGACTATATTCAGCAGGCCATGGAGCCCTTCGACGTCGAGCTGGTGCATTTCGTCGATCCGGGATTTGACCGGCGCAAGTCGGATGCGGCTTTCCCGGTCGAAACGGCGCAAGCTCGAATACAGGATACGCTGGTATGGGTCGAATCCGCCCATGTGGATGCGATTCTGGTAACCTGCACCTTTTTTACGGCTCATATGCCCGACAGCGATGCACTCCCTGTCTCCATTCCCGTCGTTAGAATCGACGATCCTTTGTTCGAAGCGATATGTGCTGAAGGGCGTCCGCCGCTGCTTGTGTTCACGAATCCCGCAACCGTGGACGGGACGGTCCGTCGTTTGATTCAATATGCAGAGGGAAGAGGGATGGAGCTTCCCGTTAGGACTCATTTGCTGGAAGGTACCTTCGATATACTGATGCGGGGGGACAAAGAGACGTACCTGAGCAAGGTTACGGAGGGGCTGATGAATTTGGCGGCAGAGCACCCGGACCATCAGCTGTGGGCGGCTCAGCTGTCGATGGCGGGCGCAGCCGGGAGAGCGGAAGAGGCTGCCGGGGTCCGCATCGGTGATCCATTGTCCGAGCTATCCCGATACATGGAAAAGGGGCTGCAGCTGAAGCCGCGCCCCCGGACAAGTTAAAGTTTCATACTTACAATGAACACTATCGATACGATCAGGACCATAAAGACGGATAACGTTGTAATGTATCCGGACAGCGGGACTGCCGCGGCTTGATGGTGTCCCTGATCCAGCCTTTTCTTCACATTGCCGCTCAGGATGCCGGTGACAAGAAGCGCGAGCACGATGATCATGCCGCCGCCTTTTTCCATCGCGTTAAGCCATAGCGGCTTTTCCGATCCTATGCCCATCTGCACGATCATATAGACTCCGCTTCCAAGCACAACGACGGCGCTCGGATGAGATAGCCAGCTGAACACCCGGATCAACCGCTTCATCACGAAGCCGCCCGTATCCGGGCTGGTTTGCTTTTGCAGCAGCGGCAGTACAACGATAACGGCGAGCAATGAGCCCAGCCAAACGAATAATCCGGTTAAATGTAAAAACAGCATAAAACCAAACATCGAATCCACTCCCTTTTTTGTCGAGTAAGCCTGATGGACGCCTAGGGAATGCGATGGAGCAGCAGCTCATCGTCACACCATATCGTCCCTCTCACAAGTGAAATTGTAGGACACCAATATGAATGGACGATGAACGGAATGTTACAGAAACGGGAGCCGGACCGTTACGACAGTCCCTTTTCCAGGCTCGCTGGATGAAACCTCGACCGTGCCGTTGTGCAGCTCGACGATTTTTTTGACGATGGACAAGCCGAGGCCGCTGCCCGAACGGGTGCGGTTTCTTGCTTTATCCGCCTTGTAGAAACGGTCGAACACATAGGGGACTTCGCTTGCCGGAATACCGACGCCCGTATCGCTGACCGTGACGGCGATATGCCGCCCCTCGACCGTCATGGCGACGCGAAGCGAATCGCCTTTGCGGCTGAACTTGATGCTATTGCCGAGCAGATTCAGCCATACTTGATACAGCAGCTGCTCGTCGGCTTGAATGACGACATCGGGCAAATCGAGCTCAATGTGCAGCTCCTTCTCGCTCCACTGCCACTCCAGCAGCAGAAACGCCTGACGGATTTGTTCATCCAGCCGATAGGACGACAGCTTCAGCACGGTTTCTTCTTTATCGAGCGATGCCAGAGTGAGCAGCTGCTGGCTTAAGGAAGACAGGCGCCGGCTCTCCTCCTCGATGATTTTCAAATATTTCGCCTCTTCCTCGGGCGACGTTTCCTTTTGAAGCATCGTTTGGGCGAATCCTTGAATGGATGTCAGCGGAGACTGAATCTCGTGCGACACGTTGGCGACGAACTCCTGGCGCATTTGCTCGAGCCGCTTCAGGGAACCGGCCATGTGCGTAAAATGCCGGGCCAAATTGCCGATCTCGTCTTTCCTCGACATATCGATCTCGATATTATAATTGCCGCCGACGATCTTGTTCGTTGCGCCCGTCAGCAGCTGCAGCGGCTTTACGATATAGCGGGTCAGCAGAATGATCAGTCCGATGCTGAACAGGAAGGTCAAGCCTAAGAGCAGCCCCATAAGGATACGAACCTCGCCGATCTGCTCCTCCAGATTCGGACGGATGAACAATGCATAGGCTTGCCCGCCCGATTGCAGGGGGATGCCGGCGGTGTTTCGCAGGCTGTTCTCGAAGAAGCCGGTCACCATAAGCCAATGCCGCTCTTCCTCTAGCCCGCGGTACGTTTCCCCTGCCAGCACCCGCCGGGCTATGTCCATATCGAAGGCTTGATGCTTGAACGGAGCTCCGTAGAAGGTGCCGCGAAGCCCGCTGTCGACAGCGTAGATTTGAAAGCCCATGTTGGCGATGCGGGGCAGCAATGCTTCCATCCTCGTATCGGGCGTCTCTTCCAGCAAAGAGCGAATTTCCTGGGCAATGCGGACGATTTTGTCCTCATTGTATTCGCGGATTTGGGCCGTGTAATAAACGTTCGTCACAAGCAGCGCAATGATACTGCTGACCATGGCCACAAGAATAAAGGTTAGGACGATGCGCGTATAGAGCGTCCTCATCCTTCCTGCACCTCAAGCTTATAGCCGAGTCCCCTTATCGTCGTAATGACAAAGTCGTCCGTTTTATCGTAAAAACGGTCGCGCAGCCTTTTGATATGCACATCGATGGTGCGGCTGTCCCCTTCGTAATCGGCGCCCCAAATATGCCGGAGCAGCTGCTCCCGGGTGTAAATCCGTCCCGGATTGCTGGCCAAATGCGACAGCAGCTCGAATTCCTTTAGCGGAATCGTATAGAGCTCGTCGTCAATCCGGATTTCGTAGCTTTTGCGGTCAATCGTCGTATTGCGCAGCTTGATGATCTCCGACGAAACCATTTGATACCGGCGCAGTAGCGCCTTGATCCGGAATAGAAGCTCCCGCGGCTCGAAAGGCTTCACGAGGTAATCGTCCGTGCCGGACAGGAAGCCTTGTTCCTTATCCTCCATGGAGCCTTTGGCCGTCAACATAATAACGGGTATATCGTAATGGGAACGGATTTCCTCACACAGCTCCAGACCGTTTTTGAAAGGCATCATAATATCGACGACGGCAAGATGGATGGGCTCGTTTTCTAATCGATGTGAAGCCTGCTCGCCGTCCTCCGCCTCGTGGACCACATAGCCCTCCTTATCGAGATGAAAACGGAGCAGCTCGCGGATATGGGGATCGTCGTCGGCAACTAACAGATGCATTCTCATGAATCGTACACCTTCTTCTTGGACTTATCCTTGTTGCGGATGGATATACCGTTACTATAACGAGAAATGGGGTGGAGATTCAAATAGGTGCAGCCTTATGCCTAATGGGCCTGAAAAACAAATAAGACACGGTGCGCCCGTGTCGGTCATTCATCTATAGATTTATCTATTGTATAAACCAAGCTCAGCTGTTCAAAGTGGTACACTGATAGGCTGCAACAAGAAGAAAAGTAAGCACGGTGACGACCGTTACATAAGTGAATTGCCTGATCGATAAATTCATGGTCAGCTCCCCTTTATTTCAGCGCCGGCTGCCGTGATCGATGAGCCGGGTAGGCTTCGATCAAGCTTTCGAAAACGCCCTTATGTTTTTATCATATAATAACATAACTAAAGCTTGTGTAAAAATTTCGTAAATGATGGCTGGAAAAGCTAACGCTGCATTTTCCTCAGCTCGTCCAGCGAATAAAAGGTGCCCCGCCAATAGATGCCGTCCTGGCGAAGCGTCAACCATACCGAGCGAACCACGATATAACTGAGCAGGCAGACAGTCAGCGGAAAGGCTGACGCTTCTCTCCCGCTGAAGCTCGTTAACGAGCGGACCAGCCTGAAATAAACGAATAGCATGACCGGTATCGATAGGGCGTAAATCCAACGCGGCCAGCCGCCGACGGCAAACACCGCTATAAATGGAAACAAAAAGAGCGCAAGCTGTCCGGCAACGGCAGCGGCGGCGAGACCGATTCGGTAGTGGAAGCCGGAGAACAAGTTTTTCTCCAGTCCGCGCACGGCTTCCTTCAAGCTGGTGTACCACTCTACGGCAATATGGTCTTTGCCGGAAGCCAGGCGCTGCCGCAGCTGCGCTTGCTTGACCCGCATACCGAGAACGAGGTCGTCGTCCGGCCGCAGCGCAAAGGCCTTGTGCGTGCCGATCTGCTCGTATGCCCGCCGGGTCAGCATGTTGAAGGCGCCGACTCCCATCCCGTGCTTGTGCTGGGTATCGACGTTCGCCCTCCACGGGCGGACATACAGGCTTAAGGTGAAGAAGAAATACGCGACGAACGCTCTGAGCCAGAAGCCGCTCACGGCCATATCGGGCGCGAGAGCCAAATGATCGACATCGTGCTGCTTCATGAAGTGAACCGCATCGGTAACCGTATTCGGCTCGAACAGCACATCGGCGTCGGTGAATAGAATATACTGTCCCCTGGCCTGCTTGTAGCCTTGATAAAGCGCATGATTTTTACCCAGCCAGCCGCCGGGAAGCGAGGTTACATGAATCACGGTCAGCGGGACGGCAATATGTCTGCGACCCTCCGACCATTTGCGCAGCTCCTCGAGCTTGCGGCCGGTCCCGTCCTGCGAGCGGTCGTTGACGGCGATAATTTCGAGCCGCGGATACGTCTGGTTCAGCAGATGCTTCACCGTTTCCGTGATCGATGCCTCTTCTTCTTTGGCGGCAATGATGACCGAAACGAGCGGAAGCTCCTGCTTGTCCGCTGCGAGACCTTCCGGCTTTTTGCCTGCGGCGCTCATAGAGGCGATGCCTTCCGGCGCATGAGGCAAATGGAGCATGCTTTTTCGCGCCCGTATCGTATCCATAAGCATGACGATCCAATATATAAGGGTAATGATGGCAAGAAGCTTGATGATGAGCATGGCGGACCCGTCCTCTTGGCAATCCGTTTTTACGGCATTATATCATGGGCGCCCGCAGAACAACAAATCTTTCCGATGCTGTGCTACAATAAGGAAAACGTTGAGGCTATACGGACAGTGGAAGAGGAGGCGATGAGGTCATGGACGGGAACAAACAAGAACAGGCTCCGGTGATTCGCAAAAAAGTAAAGGGTCCCGAGCTGGCCGATTGGCTTCTGCAGATACGGCAGTCGGTTAGCGGCGCTGAGAAGCTGCTGTTTCTATGTATAGGCACGGACCGGTCGACAGGGGATTCGCTTGGTCCTTTGGTCGGGACGATGCTGGAGGAGGCGGGCTACCCGCATATCGTCGGAACGCTGCAGTATCCTTTGGATGCGAGCAATATGACCGAGCGGCTGGCGGAAATCCCGCAGGGGCTCAAAGTGATGGCGATAGACGCTTGCCTGGGACAGCCGGCATCCGTTAGCTGCTTCCAAGTATCCAATCAGCCGATGGAGCCGGGCAAATCGATGGGCAAGCAATTGCCTGCCGTAGGGGATTACTCGATTGCGGGGATCGTCAATGTAGACGGGGGACAAAAGTATTCGACCCTGCAGAGCACTTCGCTGTACAGGGTGATGACGATGGCCAAACAGATTGCAGCCGCCATTCAAGCGGCGTTTCCTGTGGAAGCTGGCGTGCGGACCGGGTTGCACCCGGAGGAAGGCCGATAGCCTTCGGTATTCGGTGGGCTGGCAAGAGGCTTCCATCCGCAGCTTTTGGCTTACTAGTGGGTTGTTTAACGAGTAACAAAAAAGACAGGATTCTTCGGTACATTTCGTGCGAAATCGCCTTCGAACGAGATACCGGGAGGTCCTGTCTTTTCTATTCTACAAAGTAATGCCCTGCCAATACAACCGCCAGACGCTGCGGATCCGCGATTCGAAATCGTGGCGGGCGTAATAAAATTGCTGAATGAACGAGCCGTCCAGCAGGCAGTAATAGGAGGCGAGCAGATCCTCCTTGTTCTCGGGGCGGAGGATGCCGTCTCTCATCCCCTCTTCGAATATGGCAAGCAGCACTTCGGACAGCCCGGTTTCGGAGCCGGCGAACCGCCTTCTCAGCTCCTGCTGCAGCGATCCAGGCGGAAACAGCATCGCCCGCTTCAGGAACGTGATGTGCTCCTCGCTCAGCAGGTAGGTTTGGCAGGCGTCCTGAAGAATCGTGTACAGCTTATCGTGAACGGATTTGCCCTGGATCAACGATTCGAGCGCTGCGGCACGGTCCAAATGAGCCTGCAGGACTTCGTCAAAGATGACCAGAAACAGCTCTTCCTTGCTTTTGAAATGGGCATAGAGAGAAGGAGCCTTAATGCCGACCGCTTTGGCAATTTCCGCTAATGCCGTGCCTTCATAGCCGTATTGTGCGAACAGCCGCAATGCGGCTTCTTTAATTTTGGTGACTGTCAATGAGAGCAGCATCCTTTCACAAGAAGAAACTAACAATCATTAGGCAAGTTTATACTATATGATTTTTTGGATGAATTCAAGTTTACACTTGGCCGCCCAATTTTAAAAAAGGTTAATAAAAAGGGTTCATACATTTAACAATCGGTTTATATAATAAATATTACATTCATATCTTACAAATCGAGGGGTGGACTTAGGTGAAAACCGTTAACCATATTAATTACATGGATCAGGAAGGGCAAGTGTATTGCTGTTTGCGAAATAAAGTCGTGAAGCTGGACGATCAGCAGCGCGAGCAGTTTTGCAAAGGCTGCAGCATGTTTGCGGGCACAGCTGACGGCCGCGGCGTCGAGTGCGTATGGGAGGATTCGCGCAATGTGAGCGAGCCGTTCATCGTTCTTGACCCGACCAAAGAGTTTTTCCGCAATCAGGTTCGTCACGTCAGCTCCAATTATATGAGCTCTCTTGTATGGTTTGCCGCTAATTGATATGAAAATGGCGAGCAAGCTTTTAATAGAAAAACGGCCCTCGGACCGGTCCTTGCTTGAAGGAGTCCGTTGAGCCGTTTTTTTGTTGCCTGAAAAAGTAGTGCCGATGAGAGGATAGAGAAGCAAAAGTTACAAAGGATTGTGTCGAATTTAGAAGGTTTATGACGATATTTATCGAAAAAAACGTTATTATTTTTGTTAATGCAATAGATCCCATAGCTGTTTGCCTATTAAAATCGTGGTAACGCCGATGAACAAAGGCTTAACATAGCGGGAGCCGTGGCGAATGGCGACCCGGGAGCCGACGAAGGCTCCTGCGATCATCGCAATGCCCATTGGAAGCCCGTATCCGACATGCACCGAGCCGAGAATAAAAAAGGAAGCTAGACTAGCGATGTTGCTAGCCAGGTTCAGCACCTTGGCGTTGGCGGAAGCTCCTACGAAATCGAAGCCGAGCAGCAGGAACAGGAACAGCAGGAACGACCCGGTTCCGGGACCGAAGAAGCCGTCGTAATAGCCAAGAATAAAGGCGCTGACGGCAGCTATTGTTTTGCCGGTTGTGCTCAAAGGGCGGGGAGTGGCTTCGGCTCCCCAGTTTTTTTTGAATAAAGTGTAGATTAAGACTATGACGAGAAGGCTTACAACCAACGGCTGCAGAAATGCCGAGGGCAGCAAATGAACCGAATACGTGCCTAGCACCGAGCCTATGAAAGAAAGCGGAAATAAGGCAAGAACGAGCTTTCCGTTTATTTTGCCCGAGAATATAAAAGAAATGGTACTTGTTGCCGATGATAAAGTACCGCCAAGCTTGTTCGTTCCGAGCATCATGCTCGGAGGCAGCCCCGTAAGCATCAAGGCGGGGACCGAAATCAAGCCTCCGCCGCCGACTACCGAGTCGATAAAGGCTGCAACAAAGCCGGCAATAATCAAAAATACTAGCATATCCGTAGCAGGCCATTCCATAAACTATAAGTCTCCTTTTTCCCGATACCCCAAGACAGAATAGGCTTAGTATATAAAAATCGACACGATTCTACAATACTAATTTCTTTACCAAAAGCAGGTGATTCGCATCCTTCTTCGATGGCTTCGATTATACACGCTCCAACAGCAGTTAATGTTTTGGATCACATTGATAGTTGTAGTTCTTGGCCTCGTCATTAATATGACGGTCTATTGGATGGGGAAACAGGAGACGGAACGGGCCGTTCGCGCCCAAATCGAGGAAAAGCTCAATTTGCAGACGAAGTTTGTAAACCGGTGGACGCAGGAACGGTTGTCTGATCTATGGTCTCTAGCCGGGAGTGACCGCGTAAAATCGTTGGACAAGTCCTCCATTGGCAGCGAGCTTGAGAGATTTTATATCAACCAGCATGATTTTAGCGAGATTTCCTTCGTGAACCGGGAAGGAATTGTCGTGAACGGAACCGCGATCCCGTATTGGAGCGACGATATAAAAGATACGCTATATTTTCAAGCAGGCATGAGCGGGAAGGAATACGTGTCAGGCGTCGTTCTGGAGCCGACCGAACCCGTTATCCTGTTGGCCGTTCCGATCCTCACCGATTGGGGGGAGGCGAACGGGGTCGTCATCGGGAAGGTTAAGCTCGACACGATTCATGATATTTTGCAGTCGGTGCATCTCCGTGGGATGGGGGAACAGTATGTGCTGGACCGCGACGGCATGTTTATTACCAAGCTGAGTCCCGATCAGCAAAAAGAGTTTCGAGCAGAAAGCAACCTCAGCATCGTTAAGCGGGCTAAGAGCGACCATGAGGAGCGATCGGTCTATATCAATTACAAAGGAGACGCTGTATTCGGGGCATATCAATGGACCGAGGATCGGCGTTGGATTGTCGTGGCGGAAGTGGAGCGCATTGCGGTGCTCGGGCCTTTGTACAATTCCGTGTTCGTGATCGTTGTCATTACTTTATTCGTCCTTACCATCAGCTTATACGGCATTATAGTGGTCACCCGCCGGATGGAGGTGCCGCTTGCCTTTTTGCTGCAGGGAACGAAGGTGATCAAGGAAGGGCAATACGACTACTGGATTAACCGCAGCGTGTTCAAGTATGCCCCGATAGAGCTTAGGGAGCTGTGCGATACATTCAATCTGATGAGCCGGAAGCTGAGAAGCACGGTACAGCTGCTGGAGGAGCACGCCCGAATCGATGCGCTGACCGAGCTTCATAACCGGAGATATATGCAGCAGGAAGGGATGCATCTGGTGGACGCCTGTTTGAAGCTTCACCAGCCCTGTTCCTTGCTGATGATCGACGTCGATCATTTCAAAAAAGTGAACGACTCGTTCGGTCATTCGACGGGAGACCGCGTGCTGCATTATGTGGCCGATATTTTGAAGCAAACGATGCAGCAGGGCGACTTGCTTGCCCGGTACGGAGGCGAGGAGTTCATCCTCCTGCTGCCGAAAATCGGGCTGGAAGAAGCGATGCGCCAGGGAGAAGCGATTCGGCGGCAAGTGGAGGCCGCCCCTTATTCGGATGAGGGGCTGCTCATTCCGCTCACCGTAAGCATTGGGGCGGCATCTATTGAGGCATCGTGGGAAGCGGGAGAGGATAGAGGATTTTATGAGCTTGCGGATGCCGCCGACCGGGCGCTGTACATGGCCAAAAAGCTCGGGCGGAACCGGGTGGAGGTAATTCGGGGAGAAGGCTAGCAGAGCGGCACGATCCAGTGCACATGAGGGTTAACGAGCTATCAGAAGCCGGGTCGCGACTAATCCTTAAATGAAGCGATTGCACAAACGGCTTGTCCGTGATATTCTTCATGCGTAAACGGTTTTTTCCATTCTAGTAAAGTTGAGGACCTAACGGTCGGAAAGGTGGATTCGGAATGATTCACAAGCTGGAGCATATCGGAGTTATGGTCAAGGATATGGATGCGTCCATCCGCTTTTATACGGAGGTATTGGGGCTGAATCTCGTGAAGCGCGTTGCGCTGGCAGACGGTGCGGAGCTTAGCTTCTTGTCGTTCCCGGGATCGGACAACATCGAAATCGAGCTGATTGGACGCGGACATGACGGATTGCCGGACAACGGGATCGTCCATCATATCGCGTTCACCGTCAGCGACATCCAAGCGGAAATCGATCGGCTGAAAAGCTTCGGCGTGAAGCTGATGGACGAAACTCCGCGGACGATTTTGCAAGGAGACCAAATCGCCTTTTTCTTCGGACCGGACGGAGAGCGTCTGGAGTTTTTCCAGCCGGCAGCGAAGTAATAGACCGCGAAGACGTAGTGTTCTGCGGACGACCAAATTCGTCACCTCTCACTTTTAAAGAAAATATGCGAAAAACCCGCCTCGGCATGCCCTATTTGCCGCCAGGCGGGTTTTTCGTTTTTAGACACTTTGCCGAAGTCCTCGCCGTCCACTCGGATCTCCCCATTGCCATCCTGCACATAGACTATGAGTACGTTATTTGCTCATTTTACCTGGACAGACGGTGTGTTTTCACGAAATAAAGGATCTGTTGGACCTCTGTCAAGAAAGTGGACACAAAATATAATAAAATAACTAAGCGTATGTCAGAGCCGCGGCTTGACATGGAGCCTCTATGGGCATGATGATCGGCGATGCGGCGATGTCCTGGAAACCCTGGTCATCGCCATAGCAATAATCAGCCTATCATGCCCATCCCTCCATATAAAACCGCTTGTAGCATACATTACAGTACGTTGAGATACATACTCCTCGTTAGGAAGCCCGTTTCTTTTCGAAGTGCATTGCGTATTGGACAGGGGACAAGAAACCTAGAGAACTGTGGATCCTTTTTCGGTTATAGAAGAATTCGATGTACCTAAATATCTCATTGTACGCCTGTTGTTGGGTTTTAAACTTTCTACAATAAATCAGTTCTTTCTTAATAAGACTGTGAAAAGACTCGATGACGGCGTTGTCGTAGCAGTTGCCTTTTCGACTCATGCTCGCCTTCATTTTGAATGTGACCAGCATCCTGCGGTATTCATTCGATGCATACTGCGTTCCACGATCGGAATGATGGATAAGCCCTGGCTTCGGTTTTTTTACCAAGTAAGCATCTTCTAGAGCACCAAGAACCAGTGCCGTGGCCATTCGTGTCCCTAATCG
The DNA here is from genome assembly GCF_022354825.1 of Paenibacillus sp. H1-7. GTDB lineage: Bacteria > Bacillota > Bacilli > Paenibacillales > NBRC-103111 > Paenibacillus_S. Next base: position 7,390,983 of record NZ_CP031168.1, on the reverse strand, counting down.
CCAACCTACGATTTCCCGCGTACACAGGTCCAAGATACTGGCTAAATACAACCGGCCCTCACGGCACGGAACATAGGTGATGTCAGCCACCCAGACCTTGTTTGGTTCAGAAACTTTGAAATGTTGGTTTAGCTCGTTGGGGGCAATAGGAAGATCGTGATTCGAATCGGTTGTCATGACTTTATATTTGCGTGAAACACAGGAGCGTAATCCCAACTCCTTCATGTACTTACTTACGGTCCGTTCGCTTATCTGGTAGCCTTCTTGCCGGAGTAGATGGGTAATCTTGGGACTTCCGTACCGCTGTTCGGTATCGTAGAAATGGTAGGTAATTCGCTCCTGCACTTTCTTTTTCCGAAGCTCTTGTTGACTTGGTACTGCTGTTTTCCATTTGTAATATCCGCTCCGGGAAACACGCATGACTACGCACATCTTCTCCACTCGAAACTCGGAGCAATGTTCTTCGATGAACTGGAACTTTAGTTCCGTGGCTTGCTGAAGATGTGCAGCGCCTTTTTTAAGATGGCGAGTTCTTCTTTCAAGTCTTCGATTTCACGCTCTTTTTGACGATTTTCTCGTTCCTTTTCCTTTAAGAGTTGCTCTAGTTCGCGGGCTTTTTCCGGTGCAGCTACGGCTTCGTTCTCAAACTGTCGAAACTGTGCAATCCATTGATGAACCGTGCTTTTTGGAATGTTCAACTCATCACAGATTTCCGTTACGGACTTCGTTTGTTCTTGGATGTACTTTACAGTCTGTTGTTTAAACTCTTCATTATATCTTTGGCGGTATTCTCCCATAATGGACACTTCTTTCTTGGTTAAGTGTATTCCGCTTACCTCGTCTCTTACCATTGTGTCCACTTTTTATTCTAGGTGCATGTAGTCCGATCACTCCACAAATAGAGCCATTTTCGGTGAAATAACGGATCCACGGTCCGTAACAGCTTGGGCAACGCTTTCCAACGGACAGGGGCACTGAACGTTTGGAATCGCTAATTGCCTCGACTCATGGTGTCATGGGGATATACTGCCGGACAAACGCTCTGTTTCCTGCACGATAGTCTCCAGCATTTGAATTGCAGCATGAAGCTCATCCGGATCGGATGTCAGCCCGGTGAATACGCCGTTGATTCTGCTCTTGTAGTCAGTTATGGTCACGGGAAAGCGGCCGGCGAGCTGTACGGCGCCTTTCTCGTTCATCCAGTATTGGCCGTTCAGCGCGAACAGTACCTGGTTCAGGCAGGAAACGGCACGGAAGCAGCAGCCTGCGGCGTAGGACACATCCTGCTTGGCTGCCCCTTTGTAGGCGGCCGATACAGAGAAGCCGGCCTCCCACAAAAAGGTCCGGATTAGCGCCGCCGCAAGCTCCGGAGGATAGGGTGCCGTTTGAGACTTCAGCTTCGTTATAACTCCCGAAGGATCCCATAAAGGAAGGCAGCGGGCGGCTTCGGCCATATACATCGCGTTGATGAATCCATGAGGATGCCCCGGCTGATAATCGATTGTTACGCGCCCTTGGAGGCAATCGGCCATCACGCTGTTCACCTTATTCAAGTCGCGGTACAGAAAGTCTACCGCGAGCCCGTCCACCTGGAGCCAGCCTCCGCCGTTTATCCAGGGGCCCCATTCGCCGATGGGGGTAATCAAGCCGGAGCGTCTGTCGTCGTCGACCTCAGAAGCGAGCTGCTCAAGAGCAGGCAGATCGATAGGGACTTCCGGATCGTAATACAAGCCGATGTCGATATCTGACTGCTCGGTATGGGTTCCGGATGCCCGCGAGCCTCCCAGGACGATGGCTTGAATGCCCTGTACGGTTTTCAGTTTGGCAGCCAGCTTTTCGATAACGAAAGCAGCAGCGTCCATATAACAACACCTCGATTTTTATCGTATATCCAACAACCTCATAATACTCTATATGGTCGGATCATGGTATGTCTAATGTTCAATTGATCCCCAAAGGGAACGAAAAATGAATATAATATAATGAGATCATGTTGAGTGAACGAAAGGATGTTGACCATGGGAAAACAAGCCGTCCTGGCAGGAGCTACGGGGCTCGTAGGCAAAGCGCTGCTCGGGAAGCTTTTGGCTGACGATCAGTATGAACGTGTGTATATATTGGTCCGAAAATCCACGGGGCGGAGCCATCCCAAGCTGACGGAAATGGTCGTCGATTTCGATCGTCTGGAGCCGGATCGTCCGGTACTTGAAGGTGCGGACGTATTCTGCACACTCGGAACGACGATTAAGAAAGCGGGAAGCCGGGAGCAGTTTCACAAAGTGGACTTCGCGTATCCAGTGAAGCTGGCGGAGCTGGCAGCCGCACACGGGGCGGAGCAGTACGTCATCGTGACCGCGATGGGCTCGGACACGAGGTCGATGTTTTTCTACAGCCGGGTCAAAGGCGAGACGGAGGCAAGACTCCGTCAGCTGGCGCTTCCCGGCTTGTCCATCCTCCGCCCGTCGCTGCTTACAGGCGAACGGGAGGAGTTCCGCTTCGGCGAGCGTGCGGTCGAGGCCGCAGCGCGGGCGTTGTCGTTTGTATTTACGGGACCGCTCCGTAAATACAAACCGATCCCGGCGGACACCGTCGCCGAAGGGATGCTTCTCGCGGCACGCAGGGGCCGCCGCGGAGTCACGGTCTACGAGTCGGGCGATATCGCCGACCTCGTGGACCGGGCTTGACCATCCGCTCCCGCAGCGGATGGCGGCTCTTGCCCTTCAGCATCCGCCAATGCGGGATGGTGGTGCTTGCTCCAACCATCGAGTACCGCGATTGGTTAGCGATACCCCCCCACCCGCCGCCGTGATCGGCGGGTGGGGCTTGGTGTGCCTGCGAACGCGCAGTGGAAGGGTGGTGGTATCCCCCGGAGGAGCGTCAGCGTCCGCCTTTGTTCTCGGGAAATAACCTATCATCGTAATCTATTCTGAATTTCCCGAGAACAACAGCGGCCATAGGCAGATACCCCCATCCCTGGAACTACCCCGCGTTCTAAGCTGTTTTTATCTTTCCAACACCCACCGGAGGCCGACGCATCACGGCGTCACCCTCCGAAGGAGTCCCTAAATGCCTTCTCCAGCACCGCAGGCTCCACACCCCACAGCTCCGCGATCTCGGGGCATACGTTCTCTTCCCACCAATCGGCGAGCGCCTTGCGATTGCTTGAATTTTCTACGACCCATTGCAGGTTGAGCATCACCTTTTTGTAATACAGCTCATCCGCTTTTTCCACCAAATCGGGCGCGATCCATTTGCCGACTTTTTTGCGGGCACGGTACATTTCCTTTGCGCAGGCCCGGCGTATTTTGCGAGCGCTGGGGTAAGACTGGTTATGTTTCAATTGATTCCCAGGATTCATGGACAGTTCACCTTCCTCTTCTACGATATCGTATGCGGGAGGAGGGCGCGTTGCACCTGAATCAAAGAAACGAAAAAAGCCCTGACGCCGGCGGGCGAGAGGGCTTATTCCAGCTATTGCGCACGGATCAGTCGTCGACAACGATATAACCGACCATCGGTCCGTTATGGGCGATATCGGGGTGCGTCAGGCAAATGATCCGGTATATTCCCGGCTTGTCGGCACGGAACGACACGACGGTTTCTTTTCCTTTTTTCACTTCGCCCTTCACATTCAAGCCGTCGATAATGAACGGATGACTGGTCCCGTTAACCCCGTAAATCGAGAGATTGATGCGCTCTCCTTTTTTGACATAGATCGTTCCCGGATCCCAGCGGTAAGCTTCGATTTCTTTGCCGTCGGCTCCCGTAGACTTGAACTCGCCGGTAACGAGCTGGATCGTCCGGGCTTCCCCTTGTCCTGAGGCATCCGGCAAACCGCTGGTCGTAGACGCTTCGCTAAATCCCCAGTACCACGCGGCACCCAAAGTCACTAGCGCCATCAGTCCGAGCAGGAACCAGCGGCGAAGCTGTCTGTTGCTGACTACGAATATTTTGGCCACGGTGCTCACTCCTTCCATCGGGCTGGATTCCAATGCTCCCGACAGTTTGTACTAAATGTATGCTCCTGCTTGTCTCTTCATTCTCCTGCGGGTGGTTGAACCGAATGGAAATATGATAGAATAGGAACGATTGCGAACAAGTCGGGCTTGCCCGGGAAGAGAGGAAGAGGCTGGAGAAGAATGTTAAAAGATCTGGTTCACAGCGCATTGATGTTTATTGAAAGTCTTGGTGCATGGGGAATCATGCTTGGGCTCATGCTGGAAGTCATTCCAAGTGAAATCGTGCTGGCATTCGGCGGTTACTTGGTTGCCAAAGGGGAAGTTTCATTTCTTGTCGCGGTTATTTTCGGTACCATCGGAGGAACGATTGCCCAAATTTTCGTATATTGGATCGGCCGTTACGGCGGCAGACCGTTTCTGGAACGGTACGGCAAATTCATTTTGATAAATAAGCACCATATCGATGTCGCGGAAAACTGGTTTAACCGCTACGGTACCGGCGTTATTTTTACAGCCCGGTTTATTCCGGTAGTTCGCCATGCGATTTCCATTCCGGCAGGGATGGCTAGAATGCCCCTCAGCCTGTTTACTCTTTATACTACGTTAGCGGTTATTCCATGGTCTATTTTGTTCATTTATCTTGGATTGACGCTTGGCGCGAATTGGGAGCAAATCGACGAGAAGGCGGCGCCTTACGTGACGCCGTTTATTATCGCTTCGGTGACGCTGACGGTGCTCTATGTGCTGTTCAAGCTGATCAGGCGCAAGAAAAATGTCAGCCACGGCAGCGGCGGAGCAGACGGAGAGAAGCAGCTGGCGCAGCTGCTGCAAACCGTAGGCAAGGAGTATCGCGTGCTGAAAGAGCGTCGCGTGCAGGCGGGAACGAGCGACCAGAAGCTGGACTACGTTGTGATCGGACCGAACGGCGTATTCTATATCGACGCTAAGCACGGGCAAAATTACATTCAATGGAACGAGTCCAGTCATTCTGGGAGCAAAAACGATATGACCGCCCAGCTGTACCGGTATGAGCATGTGCTGAAGGAGCTGTTCCGTTCGGCTGAGCTGAATCCCGAGTTGACCGGAGTTCTCTGTCTTACGCATCCGAACAGCAACATGACCGGCAAAAGCCCGGCATTCACGGCGCTGAAGCTTGATCAGCTCGTATCCTTCATTCAATCGTACAAGCCTAAAAAACCATTGCTTGCTTCCTCAGAAGTTGATGCTATTGAACGGCTGATTCTGGAAAACAGCGGCAATTAATACGAACAGCCTCGTTCCTTATCGGAGCGGGGCTTTAATATTAATTGAACTTACTTTTTTAAATTTTTTGTAAAATCGTCCTTCTTCAAGTTTAGAACATGTCATAGTCGGCCGCACGCCGCTGCATCCTGCATTGCCTAGCCGTCCCTTTTTATATACAATGAAATATATACCACCCTAAAGGAGGGCTTTACGATATGGCAGCGAATCTGGCGAGTAAAATTAAAACCGGCTTGACTCCGCAGCAATTCATCGACGGGATGACGAAGAACCAGGAGAAGTTTCAGGAATGGTACGACAGCTTTGCTTGGCAGAACGATGAAGATAAGGAGTTCTTCGAGTCGCTGAACAACCGCGACGACCTGCGCTGCTTGATTTTGATGGCTGACTGGTGCGGCGATGTAGTCCGTAACGTACCTGTTGTGTTTCGTGCGCTCGAAAATTCCGGTATTCCGGTAGAAGTACTGATCAAAGAAGAGCATCCTGACGTGATGGCTCAATTTTTGACGGGCGGCGGAGAAGCGATTCCAATCGTTATTTTCACCGATTTCAGCGGACACGTGCTGGGACATTGGGGACCTCGTCCGAGCAACGTTCAAGCGGTTATGACGCAATTCAAGCAAGAGAACCCGGATCGCACGGCTCCGGATTATGATGAAAAAATCAAGGTGGCGCGCCAGGAAATGGGCCGTCAGTACGGAGAAGGCACAGGCTATCATGCGACGATTGTCAAAGAACTGCGCGACCTTCTCTCTACGTTCTAAGGTGGAGTGAGAGAATGAGCTTGGAAGGCTTGAAGATTGAACCGTTTTCCTTGGGGCCGCTAGGAACGAACGCATACCTGCTGTCCAGACCCGCGGAGAACAAAGGCATTATTATCGATCCCGGCATGAATCCGAAGCCGTTGATCAAGCGCATCGAAGGGATGGAGATCGAGGCGATTTTGCTTACCCATGCCCATTTCGATCATATCGGCGGTGTGGACGAAATCCGTAAGCTGAAAGGCTGTCCGGTGTACCTGCACGATGCGGAGGCCGAATGGCTGACGAATCCGAAGCTGAACGGCTCGGCCCGATGGCCGGAGCTGGGAGCGCCTATCGTGACCGATCCGGCGGAATATGCGCTCGACGAGGGGCAAGTATTGAAGCTGCTTGGCCTTGAGCTGAAGGTGATGCATACGCCCGGTCATTCGCCGGGAAGCGTAAGCTTCCTGCTCGGCCCGCATTTGTTCGGCGGTGACGTGCTGTTCCGCTTGTCCGTCGGCCGGACCGATCTGCCGGGAGGCCGCACCGAAACGCTCATGGATTCAATCCATATGAAGCTGTTCGAGCTGCCTGACGAGACGATCGTCTATCCGGGACACGGAGTCAAGACGACCATCGGCTACGAAAAGGAAAATAACCCGTACGTCTAACGATTCCCCTACATAAAAGCTCCTCCGTTATGGCCTGTTATGGCGATAGCGGAGGAGCTTTTGCTTGTCTGCTGCATAGGATGTATGAACAGTACAAGCAGCGCGCGAGCGTCCCAGGGGGAGAAGGAGATGAGCGGTAAGGCAGCGAAGGCGGTCACGGACCGGGCGATATTTCTGGCAGCGGCCGTCTACCAGGCGGTTCAGCAATATAAGAACGGGGGAAAATGCATCCTGCCCAAGGGCTATCGCAAAGTAGCCGTGCTGGGCGGCAAAAAGGACCCGTATTTGGGCATGATTCTCCAGTCCGCAACGACAGTGATCATCGTCTTCCGGGGCACGGAGAGCGCAGCCGAGCTGCTTACCAACACGGATATGCAGCAGGTTCGGTTCCCGTTTGTTCCGTCGGCGGGCAGAACGCATCGCGGGTTCACGAGGCTGTACGAGCAAGCGGCACGGGACAGCATCATGCGCTGCCTGCGCAAGCAGTCCGGAGACAAGGCCCTTTGGATTGCCGGCCACAGTCTCGGCGGCGCGATAGCTGCCATGTGCGCTCTCGATACAGCCGTCAACAGCAAGTTCAAGCAGCCGAAGCTGTATACGTACGCTGCCCCGAAAACGGGTGACGCCGTTTTCGCCTCCGCTTTTGGACGCAAGATTCGCCACAGCGTTCGGGTCGTAAATGAATCCGACCTGGTTCCCGTTCTCCCCCCCTCCTTGAGTTATGCGAATTATCGGCATGTGAAGGGCGCCTTTCGGCTGCGGTTCAGCCGGTCTACGATCATTGGCAACCATACGATCCGCAGCTACTACCAAGAGCTCGCGAAGCTCGATACCGGCTACAGCCGGCGTCTGCAGCAGCTCAATCCGGGCTATTGTCCCGAAACCTAAGCGCCGGAGCAGATCCGGCTGTCACTGGCCTCTTTTGCGGAAAGATTCGCGGTATTGTCCCGGCGTAACGCCTTCCTGCTTGCGGAAAGAACGGATGAAGTTTTGCGAGTTCATATATTGCAGCTTTTCGGCGATATCCTTGATCGTCATATCCGTCTCGGTAAGCCACTTCTTCGCCATGGCGAAACGGTAAGCCGACAAGTAATCGCTAAACGTCGTGCTGGTTTCCTTGCGGAAAATGCCGCTCAAATAGTTTGCGTTATAATGCAGCTGGGAAGCACACTGCTCGATCGTCAGATCGGTATCGTACTGCTTGTGAATCATATCGATGATTTTCTCGGAGATGCTCTGGTACTGCGAGTTTTGCCGGTCCTTGTAAATGCCGATCAAAGGCGAGATGACCCGCGTCCAGAACCATTCCTCGATTTCCCTGCTCATTTGCAGCTTGTTCAGCTCCTCATACAGCGAGCCGCCCTTGGGCAGAAGCTGGTTCAAGGTAACGCCCGATTCCTGCATCGCGACCATCAAGCTCGTAAACAGGCGGACCATCGGGATCTGATATTCCTGAGGCGCCATTTCATGCTTGAAAATAATTTTCATAAACTGGCTGAGCAGCCGCTGGGCATTGTCCTCATCGGCAAGCAGGATGGCGTCGAGCAGCTCGCTTTCGGTCAGGAAGGGGTAATCCAGATGCAGCTGATGCTTCCCTTCGTTAATATTGGCATATGAAATGATGACGCGGCCGCCCAGATGAATGCGCTGCTTCAAAGCTTCCAGTCCTTCGCGGTAAGCGACGGAGGCTTGCTTCAAATCGTCGAAGGGCAGGCTGATGCCGATGCTGATTTCCAGGCCGAGAACCCGCTGCACGGTTTGCTGTATCGTCTCGGTTACGGTATACATATAGCTTTTGAAAGCGTCCGGTGACGGATCCCTGCTTCCGATCAAAGTGACCTGCGTCTGCTCGATGAAGACCGGCGGGAGCCGGACGTCGGACGGAATGATTTCCTCGATAATGTTATTGATTGCGAACAGCAGGAGCTCCATATCCTCCTTGCCGTAACGCGTGTTGTCCAGCGTATCGATCTGCAGAGTAATGACCGAATGCATCCGCCACTCCGATAGCATGCCGCTCAAGCCGAACAGCTCCATCCGTTCCATCATCTCGTCGCGCCGTACCTTCCCCTGAAACACCTTGATCAGGAAATAGGTCAGCGCTTGCTGGAGATGCCGGTGCATCTCGGTTTCCAGCTGCGATTTCGACTGAAACAGCGTCTGCACCTGGGCGCTGATGAAATCAAACTCATTGCTGAGCCGCTTTTCCCCGCTCGGGACTTTTCCTCCGCCGATTTCTTTCATCAGCCGCTCGATCGGGTTGTACATTTTGCGGGACCCGAGCCACGCGATAAGCAAGAAGACGGCGACGATAATAAGGCACACGAAGATCGTGTATCTTCCGATTTTTTTGGAATCCTGGGTCAGACTGTCGATAGAAATAATGGACAAGTAAATCCAGTTGTTATACGACGACCGGAGATAGGTGGCCGTATACAGCTGGTCGTTCACTTCGGTCTGGAACTGCCCCGAAGCTTGCGTGAAAATGGACGGGTCGCGAATGAATTCCGTATTGATGGCGTATTTGCCTATCATAGAGGGATCCGAGTGGAACAGGATGCGCTCCTGATCGTCCAGGATCATGACCGTCTCCGATTCTCTCGGCGTATAATTCAACAGCTCGGCCAGGCTGCAGGTCGTCAAATTCGTAAAGGCCAGCCCGTATTTGTCGAGGCTTTGGTCAGGAAGCTTCTTGACGAGGCTGATCGTATACGGACAGGCTGCGGCATTCGCCTTTTCCTCGCTGTAAAACCAGACGCTCGGGTTCATCACCCATGAGATCGTATTGGGCAAAAGCATCTGGTTGGCGATTTGAAAGCGGTGTATATAATTCGAAAACGTATAGAAGCCGGAGTTTTTGATCATCCAATCCTGCTTGAGATTGACGATAACGACATCATCCACTTTGGTATAAAACGATTGGGTATTGCTGATTTCCTTGCGCAAATCCTTGTACAGCATGAAATCGTACGAGGTGAAGGGCTCGCTTAGCACCTTGGCCATCAAGGGGGAATTGACGAGCTGGTCGAATGCATGGTTGATCGTCCGGAGGATTTGCTCCACATTGGAGTTCATCTGTGTCAGCAGCTGGATTTGCCCCCGGTTGACCTGCTTTTGAATTTCATTGGACGACTGGAGATACGACAGGATGCCGAAAAATATTACGGGAACCGTGCATAGGATGCATCCGAATAGTATGAGTCTGGTTAGATAGCTGGTTCTTTGCATCTCGGACCTCCGTTTCCGACTATTTTCGACGTTACAAGACAAAGTTAATTGTATCAATCCGCAGCCGGACGAGCAACGATTTCATCCAATTACACAATCGTGTATAATGAAATACACCAATATATCGGAGGAGGAGCGGGTTAAGATGGGACATAATCCGTACACAAAACCGCATATAGCTGTAATCGCTTTCGTGCTCACGGCGGTGCTGGCCGTTCTGCTGGGCGGATGTACCAGGGAGCAGCTGCCGGGCGGCGCGAATGCTGCGGACGAAACGGCCAAGCCCATCGGCATCATGATCCCGCTGCATCAGAATCAGGCTCCTCCCGCTGAAATGATGACAGCCGTAGAGCGGGCGGCTCAAGCCAAGCTCGAAGTGGACTGGATTCCGAACGATAATTATAAAGACAAGCTGATCAATGCTCTGCAAACGAATTCGTTGAAGCAGGTCACCTACGTGAACCAGACGGATTACGGCATTGTGAAAAATGCCCTCCGCTCCGATATGTTCTGGGAAATCGGCCCTTATCTCGAGTTTTATCCGAACTTGAAAAAGCTGAACAAAGAAATTCTTAAGGAAACGGCGGTGCAGGAGAAGCTATACGGTCTCTATACGGAGAGGCCGTTATCCCGCCAAGGCGTCATTCTGCGCAAAGATTGGCTCGACCGGCTGAAGCTTAAGGAGCCGACGACAGTGGATGAGCTGTATGAAGTGCTGAGGCAGTTTACGTATAACGATCCGAACGGGAACGGGGCTCAGGACACAATAGGGCTGGCAGACCGCGGGGACCTTACCTACGGGGCGTTCAAGACGTTAAGCTCCTACTTCGGTACGCCTAACAATTGGGGCGTCAGAGATGGCAAGCTCGTGCCGGATTTCATGACTGCCGAATACGTCGATACGATGAACTATATGAAAAAGCTGGTGAGCGAAGGCAGCATGAATAAGGATTTTGCCGTCACCAGCAAGCAAATTCAAAGATATATGCTGATCAGCGGCAAAGCGGGAGGCTTTATCGGCAGTATGGAGGATGCCCCGAGACTGCTCCGCGAGCTCCAGAAGTTCGAGCCGAACGCGCAGTTGACCCTGATCAACCGGATTCGCGGCCCGAAAGGGGAAGGCGTATGGGCCAATCCCGGATTCGGCGGCCTATTCCTGTTTTCCAAGAAGGCTATAGCCAACGAGCAGGAATTGCGGCGCATTCTTGCTTTCTTCGACCGGAGTATGGATCAGAATGTGAGCAAACTGCTGAATTTCGGAATCGAAGGAAAGCATTACAAGACGGTGGACGGGCAAATCGTCGTCACCGCAGAGATGGATCAGCTTTACGATTCGGAAGTACTGCCGCTGACCTCGTTCGTTATTGCAGGAATGAGCAACCCGAATTTGATGAAATCCAAGCAAGAGCGGGAGGACCCATTGGCGGTAAAAGCCGATCAGCTGACAAAAGATAATGAGAGCATATTGATCCGCGATCAGACGCTGTCCTTAACCTCTACTACAAATGAGGTCATAGGCGGGGAGCTGGCGGAAGTAATTACGAACGCGACCTATAACTACATATTGGGCAAAATTGACCTGGCACAGTTCCGCAATGAAATCGCCACGTGGGAGAAGCGGGGCGGAGCCAGCATTATTAGGGAGTATAACGAGGCTTATCAGGCCGGCAGGAACAAATAAATAATAACTGCAGCCGTCAACCTTGCTTGACGGCTGTTTTTTTGCGATGAGAAATCTTAGTTGGCCCGATTCGTCCCATCAATGCTACAATGAAATTACCAAATAAGGACGAATGCAGCGAAGTTTGAACTTATATTGAAGATGGGTCGTCAAATAATCGAGGTGGCAGTTTTGGAATCCAAATTAAATTTCGAATACTTAAAATATTTGTCAGAAACCTCCGATAAGAAGGCCATCTTGGAGCAGCTGATGGTCGCTTACGGGAAGGACGTATGGAACTATGCGTACAGCATGACGCGGAAATGGGATCAGGCGGATGACATCACGCAAGAGGTTTTTTTGAAGGTGTACCGGAACCTGTATACGTTTCGGAGCGAATCTTCTGTAAAAACGTGGATTCTTACCATAACGCGCAATATGACGCTTGATTATCGGCGCGCAGCATTTTACCGCAAGGTGACTTTAATGGATTTCCTCGCCCCTTCGGCTGAGGCCCCCTCGACGGAACAGGAAGTCATGAACCGGCTGGCCACGAACGACATGTGGAGGATGGTGCTGAAGCTGCCTGCCAAATATCGTGAAGTACTGATATTATTCGCTCATTACGAATTGTCTATGAAGGAAATGGCTCAAGTGCTGGGAGTAACCGAAGGAACGGTCAAATCGCGGTTATTTCACGCCCGCAACAAAATGAAGAAGATAAAGGAGAGTCAGAGTGATGGAGCCGATCGATGACGAGTTGAAAAAAGGCTTGGCCAGCGAACCGCTTACCCGCAACGGGTTCTCTGATGCATTGAAAAAAAGAATAGGCGAACGTTTGGACGAAAGGGAGGCCAAGAGCAGAAGATGGCTGCCTTGGTTTAGCGCGGTCAGCGCTTCGCTCGTTGCCGCTTCCCTGTTCTTGTATGTCGGATGGATGAATAGTCAGGGGCACCTGCCCGATGTATTGCCGGGGAAACAGGAGGAATCGATTGCCGCTACTCCGGCGCAGCAAACCGAAGGTCAACCGGAGGTGGAGATTCGTTCAGCGGTGCTGATCGGACTGAGAGCGGATCATAGTCCCATCGCCGGAGTTCCCGAGTACAGCTCGTACAGGACGCTCTTGCTGGCGGGCAACCAGGGCAAGCTGCAAAAGGTTGCCGAAGGGGACGGGATCCTGATGCCTTACAAGACGGAATTCATGAAAATTGTCCCCCAGAACCAGACGGGGACGACCGAGCCGTCTTGGGTGCTTAACGCCTCGGTCGCTTCGAGCTCGAATAAATTGCGCACGGCGGCTCCTCGGCCTGCCGTATCGCTGAAGGTGTCGGAGAAGCTGCTGTTCGCAGGGAATCGCTATATATCCGTGTCCCAAACGGTCCGTAAAAACGAGCAGGGAAAGGAAGTGCCTTACGACTACGTATGGGTTAAGGAGATCCAGGATGTCGTACAGAGCCCATCCAAGCTTACGATGCAGCCTGCCTCGGAGCCCCACGTCTCGTTAAAAAAGCTATATGGGGACTCGGTGCAGCCTGACTTGAACGCCGTTGCCGCCGGCAAGCCGTTATTTTCGAATGGAGAAGCGGCGAAGGTGCCGCAGGACGACCTTGGCGAGAGCTGGGCCATCGTCCGCAAGCAGGGTCAATGGGTTCCGCAGCTGGCGTTATACGGCAGCAAGGATGCGTATCGTTATCAGCTGAGCGATGTCTCGCTTACTTTGCCGGATTCCGTCGTCTCCTACGATCGGCTTGCCGTCGGCTGGAATGAAATCCGCAGCGTTCGTGCGGACGCCAAGGACGCTTTTTCTTCGCCTAGGAATGAACTGGTCGGAATCGTATCGGACGACGAAATCGCCGTGTATCCGTTCGACGGAACGATGGGGAGGAAGCCTCTTGCCACCGTGCCTCTGGCACCGAATGAATCCGTTGTCATGATCCAGTGGGCGGTCGACGAGCCGTTCATCGGCATGTGGAAGGATTCGGGCAAAAAGCTGCTCAGCTATTGAGCATTGGATTTACCGTGAGCACGCCCTCTGAACCAAGATGCAGCGAGAAGCAGCAGCGGGAGGAGCAGGGTAAAGATCAGTGAGAAGGGCGACCAGTTTTTGGACAAATACTCGTTAATATAAATCGTATTGGGGTAGCACATCAAAGATAGCACCACCAAACCTAACGCTAACGGGACGACGAACGGCTTTTCGTCTTTCACATTTGCTAACTGGGCCAGCCCGGATAGCGCAGCGTGAAACGTAAGGACAATTTTGAAAAATATCGATAGAACCCAAATCAAAATCATGATGCCTTCTACCCGTTCGAGGAAATGGCCGATACTCATTGTTTTTGCAAGCGTGTACGCTGGAAACAGCTGGTTGGCGGTGAGCGATACGCCCAAGACGGCAATGCTTCCTATCGTAGTTGCGAGCAGAATTGCTCCGCCTATCAGTACACCTGAGATGAAGCCGTTCCAATGCCCTTTCAGCTTGTGCACATACGGATAAAACATGAACAGCACGACGGTTTCCTGCAAGCCTTGAAAGGTAAAGCCCCCGCGAGCAATCGGCTTCACCCCGAATTCGAGGACCGGCAAAAATTGCTTCACGTTAACCTTGGGGATGAGCGGAAGAATAAGCAGCAGAAATAAAGCAATCATCCACGGAAAAAAGAAAACCGCCGCGCGCGTATAAACGATAAACCCGGAACGCACGGTGACCACGACGATGAGGATGAACAGCAGTTGCAAAACCTCGATAGGGGTTTCCTGCAAAATTTGCGATGTTAAGAAGTACCCTAAGTCCCCGACCATCAGCGAGGCCAGCAGGTAGAAGAACAAAATAAAGACAAGGCTCACCGCTTTGCCGATCCACTTTCCTAGTACATGCTCGCTGAACTGAACCAAGGTCAACCCTCCCGACCGCTTCCCCAGAACGATATACAGATAGGCGAGCAGAAGATTTGCAGCAATTCCTGCAATACAAGCCAGCCATGCATCCTGCTTGGCTTCATGAGCGAGTCCTGAGGGTGTAATGAGAATGGAGGTACCGACCGTAAAGAAAGCAACCAGTATCGTAAAGGTACGCATGTTGATGATCTCCTTATTCTCCATGACACCAGACTCCTTTTTATTGAAATATCGAGTAAACCGCAGCGGGATATGCACTCAATGCCGCCTCTATCCAGTTAAGGGGATTAGGTAAGCTTATACTCAGGCCATGTGCCAAGCATAGTGCGGTTACAACCAGAGTGATAGCGGACAATAGGATCAACTCCTTGATTTTCCGGCCTTTCCATAGGGCAGGATACTCTTTCCACAAAGTCCAGCCTAGCATAAGGGCAATTCCTGCTAATATCCACATTCGCTACTCCTTTTATTGTTTGGTAATGGTGTCTATCGGCTGCAGAATGGTCCCTACTCGACGAAGAACCGTATTCGCATGGATGCGAACAGGAGCCTTCGCAAACGCTTGATCCCAATCCTTGATTTGATGCCATGTTTCGGGAAAGCTCCGATGTATTGCTTCGCCGAAGCCATAAATATCGGTTCCATATTGCTTCTGAATTTTTTTAATCGAGTTACCGAGTAAAGCTTCCAGCTTCTTGTCCGATGCTTTCTTCAGTTCGGCAACAATGGATGATTTAGACAGATCTGCCTTGCATTCGGCTGCGGCTAAATCCTGCTCTACCCTTAAGTACACATCAAATTCCGGCTGCCCGTTTCGAAGTGCAGCTTTAATGGTGCTTTTGGAACGGATGACCTGCATGGAAATCCTCCCGTCTCCGTCAGGACAAGGGAATTGGCCTAAGGTTTGAATAACGGAATCTTGTACGTAATTTAATGCCTTCGTATCGTTCTCATCCAGCCATCCGACGAAACGGTCCGATTTGAAGGCGGCCATCCCGGCATATTTGATTAAAGCAGGCGGATCAATACGATGTCCATTCGCCGTCGTTTGGCCAAGCTTCCTGTTCCCGCTAATTTCAACCCCGGTCATCGTAGGGGATTTGCCGCGCATGCCAAGCTCTTGAAGAAGCCTGTTTAAATTCATGCTGCCCGTAGCGGCCCAGTAATTATCGGAAGTTTCCAGCTTGGTGAACATGTTGTTGGCAGGAATCGGATCCATAACGCTGAACACTTTTAGTACATCGGAAGCTTTCGCCTGTTTGGCTATAATGAAATAAAAATCCGTCCGCATTTCATTATTTCTGGATAAATAGTCAAGGGACTTGGCAATTCCGTCTTGTGCGGCTTTCTCGCTGATCACTACCATTCTTAAATGGGCAAAATATAAATGTCTTGGAGCTTTAACGGTCATTCTGGTTAATGCTTCCGGAATCGTCATGCCGGTTTCCTCATAAGTGATTACCGGAGCGGCGCTGCTGGAGGGCCCTTTTTTTACCGATACTTGCCCCGGATTCACCGTTTGAATGGAAATGATGTACTGGTTATCCACTCTATCGATGCCCATCCCTACAACAATGCTCATATCGTTCAACTCATGATGGCTCCAGCAGCTGCTTAGCATCAGCGGAAGGAGAAGGAGAATCAGGCCTTTGGACAACCTATGGTTCACGAATGCTCCTCCTCATCTGCGCTTTTGCCGAACGAGATTTTTAGGCCGGAGTGTTTTGGGCCGGGTTATCATGTTGGGAAACGAAAAGCGGAACACCCCATCCTTCTGGTCTGTAAGATGAAACGGAGCCAGCGGAGCCATGTAAGGGACGCCGAATGAAGACAAGCCGCACATATGGACTACAAGGGCAATGATGCCCATAAATATCCCGAATAAGCCGAACGATGCGGCAAGAATCATGAGAACAAAGCGGATCATCCGAATCGTAATACCGAGGTTGAACGCCGGGAGAACGAAGTTAGATATGGCCGTAATGGATACTACGATGACCATGGCTGCACTAACCAAGCCGGCCTCTACTGCCGCCTGCCCTACAACAAGCGTTCCCACGATAGAAATCGATTGTCCTACCGTTCTTGGCATCCGTACGCTGGCTTCCCGCAAAATTTCGAAAGTCACTTCCATCAAGATAGCCTCAATGAAAGCGGGGAAAGGTACGCCTTCCCTCTGGCTCGCTAAATTGTATAGCAGCGTGGTTGGCAGCATCTCTTGATGAAATGTAGATATAGCGATATAAAAAGATGGAGTTAACAGCGCCAAAGCAAAGGACAAATACCGAAGCATCCGTATTAGTGTCGAAAAGTCCGCCGATTGATAGTAATCCTCGCTCGATTGGAAAAATTGGGTGAATAGAGCCGGTACCAGGAGCGCAAACGGCGTTCCGTCGACCAGAATGGCCACTCTTCCTTCCAATAACCCGGCAGCGATAACATCCGGACGCTCTGAATTGAACAATGTCGGAAAAGGAGTGTAGCGCTTCTCCTTCAGCTCCTCTTCGATGTAGTTGCTTTCGAGAATGGCGTCGATGTCTATGGCAGACAATCTTTGCTTGACTTCATTCAATAATTGCTCTGACACAATATTGCTGATATATGCAACGGCAACCTCGGTTTTCGTTACTCTGCCTATATTCATCGTTTCCATCCATAAATGCCGGTCCTTAATTCTGCGGCGCAGCATGGCGGTATTCCAGCGCAGCACCTCGGTAAAGCCTTCCCTCGGTCCCCGAACTACGGACTGTACATTCGGTTCTTCTACCGTTCGGGCGGTCAGCTCCTTCGTCCCGATAGCAAGCCCACGCGAACTGCCATCCAGCATCAGAATGCTGCTGCCGGACAGCAGCAAATCATACAGCTCTTCGAACTGGACGATATCCTTTACCGTACCGGATGAGACGGCGATTTGTTTGCAGCGGTCCAGCAGCTGTTCGGAATGAGGCGGCAGTGGCCCGTTCCTCTCGAAGTAAGCGATCAGAGAATCGATCATGCTGTTGAGATTGGAGAGGCCGTCTACATAGACGACAGCGGCTTGAACGAAACGCTCCGGGCCGATGTCGATTTGAAATTGCCGGACAGCAACATCGCCGCTGCGACCTAGCTCCTTCTCGAGCTGCAGCAGGTTGTCGGCAAGACTGCGGCTTAGCTCCGTCATGAGTTCACTCTGATCTGCCATACGGACCCCCTGTTTCAATAAAATAGGCTGATTGTTATTTTTTGTAGTAAATCCTTATTTATGCATAATTAGTAAATTCAATTGAGGGCGTCGATGAGACGTTTTATCCATATCCTGTGATATGCAGAATTTAACCTGCCCCTGATTATCGCGCAAAAACGTTGATATGACGGGGTTTTTCGTGGTTGTTGTGAGTCAATGATTGTAGTTGTAATGCGTACCGGCGATATATGATTAGGCCAGCACCGAAAACTTAGACAACCTGCAAATCCAAAAGGCAAAACAAAAAACGGAGGTCGAATGCATTTGAAAAAGAATCAGAAGATCGCTCAAAAAACGAGTATGGTTTGCGCCGCTGTATTGGCCGTAACGACGATTCTGGCAGGCTGCGGAGACTCGAAGACGGAAAGTAAGGGGACGGCTAATGGCAGCCAGGCGAATCAAGGGCCTTTGAAAATTACGATCATGGCTAACTTGAGTACGCCTGAAGTTCCATCGGACAAAATCGAAAAGCTGCTGGAAGAGAAAACGAACAGCCAAATCGAATTCCAATGGGTGCCGGACGGCTCCTATGACGAGAAGTTCCAGGCAGCGTTCGCTACAGGCTCTCTTCCGCAAGCGGCTTACTTGAAGAATCAGTCTTCCTTCGTGCTGCTGCGCGATGCGATCAAAAACGGCCAATTCTGGGAAATCGGCCCGTACTTGAAGGATTATCCGAACTTGAGCAAGCTGAACCCGGACGTATTGAAGAATACCGCGGTGGAAGGCAAAATCTATACGTTGTATCAGGAAAGACCGATCGCCCGCCAAGGGATCATCTATCGCAAGGACTGGGCCGATAAGCTGGGCTTATCCGAACCGAAAACAACCGATGACATCTACAATATGCTGAAAAAGTTCAAAGAAGCGGATTTTGCGGGCGGCGGTAAAACGCTGGGCTTGGCTGACCGCAACGATCTTGTTTACGGAGCGTTCAAGACGCTGTCCTCGTACTTCGGCACTCCGAATGGCTGGGGAGCCGTCGACGGCAAGCTGGTGCCTGAGTTCATGACCAAGGGCTACATGGATACGATGAAGTTTATTAAAAAGCTGCGTGACGAAGGCTTAATCAACCAGGACTTCCCGGTTACGAGCAAAACGGACCAGCAAAACATGATGTATACGGGCAAAGCCGGCATGTATATCGGTTCGATGCAGGATGTGCTCACGATTCAGGACAAAACGTCCAAGAACAATAAAGACGCTCAATTCGAAGTGGTGAACCAAATTACCAGCCCAAGCAACGCCAAGCCTACGACATGGGGTATTCCGGGCTACGGAACCTTGGTTGTATTCCCGAAATCGGCGGTTAAGACAGAGGGCGAGCTGAAGCAAATTTTGGCGTTCTATGACAAGTTTTACACTCCGGAAATCGCGAACCTGCTGAAATACGGTGTGGAAGGCCAGCACTATACGCTGCAGGACGGCAAAGTACAGCCGGGAACCGACGAGAAGATGAAGGAGAAGGAGCAGAAGCCTTATTTGACCGTAGCACTGGCGGATACGACGAACATTTTGCCGTCTTTGTACACGCTGAAGGCGCAGGAAAAAGCGGTGAACCTGTCCAACGATGCGGTGAAATTCGCCCTTCAAGACCCTACTGTTCCATTGGACTCTAAGACATATAACGAGAAGGGTGCAAGACTGCAGGACATTATCAAGGATGCTTCCTATAAGTTCATGCTCGGCAATATCGATGAGGCGGGCTTCCAGGCTGCGATTAAGAAATGGCAGGATGACGGCGGAGCCAAAATTATCGAAGAATACAATGCATCGTTCAAAGCAAGCGGCGGCAAATAATAGTTTGGATCCGGTTACAGGGAGGCTGCCTGGTTCCGTCAGGCGCCTTTCCCTTTCCTCCGGCGCTCGTGCGGAGCATAGAAGATTTTACGGAAAGAAAGGAAGTTATACGCGATGAACAACACGATCGCCCGGCCTAAAGTAATGGAGGCTCGTCCCAAATCCAGCAGCGATTTATGGAAACGCATGCTCCGGAACCGCTACATGTATATGATGATTATTCCGGGGCTCGTTTACTTTATCATCTTTAAATATTTCCCAATGTACGGGCTCGTCATTTCCTTCCAGGATTATATGCCGTACAAGGGCATCATGGGCAGTGAATGGGTCGGCTTGAAGCATTTCGAGAAGCTGTTCACGGACGGCGAGTTTTGGAACATTTTTAAGAACACGCTGATTTTGTTCCTGTATAACATTTTGTTTTATTTCCCTGTGCCGATCATATTGGCCATCATGCTGAATGAAGTGGCCAATGCTTTCTTCAAACGTCTGGTACAAACGATCGTCTATATTCCTCACTTCTTGTCCTGGGTTATTATCGTTTCGATTTCTTACGTGATGCTGACGATGGACGGCGGGATCATCAACGAATTGCTCGTTTATTTCGGGCTTCCGAAAGTGAACTTCCTGCTCGATCCTACATGGTTCCATCCGATGTACATTATCCAGGTCATCTGGAGAGAAGCGGGCTGGGGAACGATTGTCTATCTGGCTGCCATTGCCTCTATAGACCCACAACTGTATGAAGCGGCAAGAATGGACGGAGCGGGCCGGTTCCGGCAAATCTGGCATATTACGCTTCCTTCGATCCGGAGTGTAATTATCGTTCTGCTTATTCTTCGGATAGGCAACGTTCTCGATCTCAGTTTCGAGCATGTGTACTTGCTGCTTAACTCGATGAACCGTCCAATTGCGGAAATATTGGATACGTACGTATATACGGTCGGTCTGAAGCAGGGACAATTCAGCTTTAGTACGGCGGTAGGCTTTTTCAAATCGTTCGTCGGTCTGTTCCTGGTCGTTCTGTCGAACAAACTGGCCAAAAAATTCGGTGAGGAAGGCATCTACTAATTTGTAATTTGCGACTCACAGGAGAAAAGGAGAGCTCATCATGGTGAAAGATAAAACGCTGGGCGGCAGAATGTTCGATCTGTGCAATATTGTGCTGCTGGCAATCGTTGCGCTGGTAACCTTCCTCCCGTTCCTGCACGTGGTCATGGCGTCCTTCACAACGGAGGAGGAGATGGCAAGAAAGCCGTTCGTGCTGATTCCGACGGAGTTTACCGTCAAAGCGTATCAATATATTTTGTCTACGAATGCGATTTATAAAGCTTTGGGGGTATCCATCGGCGTGACTCTAGTGGGGACGCTGGTGAGCATGTTGTTGACCTGCCTTATGGCGTACGGCTTGACTAGAAGAGATTTGGACGGACGCAGGGTGCTCATGTTTCTCGTCGTGTTCACCATGCTGTTCAACGGGGGGCTGATCCCTACGTTCCTCGTCGTCAAGGAGCTGGGCCTGGTCGACTCTTATTGGTCGCTTATTCTTCCTACGGCGGTCAACGCCTTCAACCTGATCATCATGCGCAGCTTCTTCATGAACTTGCCCGACGGCATTGAAGAATCGGCCAAAATGGACGGCTGCAACGACTTCGGCATTTTGTTCAAAATCGTCATCCCGCTGTCCATGCCGGCTATCGCTACGATCTCGCTGTTTTATGCGGTGAATTATTGGAACACCTATTTCAATGCGATCATTTATTTGAACGATGCAGCCAAATGGCCGATTCAGGTGCTGCTGCGTCAAATCGTTATCGTGGCGAGCGCCTTCAGCGCCGATACATCCGGCTTCGGGGACGATTTCGTCAAGCCGCCGGAGCAGACGATCAAAATGGCGGTCATCATGGTATCGACGATCCCGATCCTGATTGTGTATCCGTTCCTGCAAAAATATTTCGCCAAAGGCGCATTGGTCGGATCCGTAAAAGGGTAATGCACGCTTGAGAAGACATTGCCGCCGATTTCCTTGGCGCATCAGCCTTAGTCCGAAGCCTTAATCGGGCTAGGGCTTTTTTTGCCGTAAGCATCGTAATGACCATTGCGCGGACGGAAAAACCATGGTAAGCTTTGCCATGAAAATAGGGTTAATTGTTCCCAATATGAAAGCGCCGGGTATTAACGATGCAAGGAGTCATTTTCAATGAACAAAATCGCCGTAGAATCGAAGAAATATAGGTATGCGATGCAGTTGGCGACGATTTTTCTCGGATTCATTATTTTTGGATTATCGGAAAACATTAAAGGTCCCGCCATTCCGCGAATTCAATACGACTTCGGGCTGGATGAACAGCAGCTGGGAACCCTTTTGTCGCTCAATTCGCTCGGTTATTTGATCGCTTGCTCCTTTACCGCCTACCTAACGCGGATATGGGGGATCAAGGCGGTCAGCATGATTGCATTCGGATCGATGGTCTTGTCGGGAGTTCTTATTTTCTTCTCCCATAGCTATCCGGTGTTTACTTCCTCGTATTTTATCCTGTATATAGGAAACGGGATGCTTGAGATCGGCCTGGCTATTCTCGGGGCGCGCATTTTTGTACGCAATACGGGCACCATGATGAATCTGTCCCATTTCTTCTACGGGTTGAGCTCTATTGTCGCTCCCATCATAGCATCCGGCATGATGACGGTAAGCTGGTTCGGGCATGTGTTCGATTGGCGCGGGATGTATCTGATCATGCTGTCATTGGCCGTACTGCCTATGATTCCTGCTTTCATGAGCACCTTTCCGGGGGATCACACGTCGCACGAGGATCGGATTCCACTGAAGCAATTGCTGCGTGATCCGGCTTTATGGCTGCTGGTGCTCGTTCTTTCGTTCGGGGTCGTATCGGAAATGGCTGTAGGAGGATGGCTGGTCAATTTCTTGGAAAAAGCATATCAATGGGACAGCGTATCGGCTTCAGGGATGCTGTCGGCCTTCTTCCTCTGTTTCTCCGCAGCGAGGCTCGTTCTAGGCCCGGTGACCGATAAAATAGGATTTACGTTGTCGCTCATCATTTTTTCCTGCTTCTCCGGGATTTGTACCTTGATCGCTATCGTCGGAGGGGAATCGCTGGCCTATTTGTTCGCTGCCGCCGGCATAGGCATAGCGCCTGTGTATCCTACCGTCATGGCGCTAATAGCCAAAAGGTACCCGCACGGCAGCGACACGGCCATTACGTTTATCGTTACGTTGATGGGAGTAGGGAGCGTCATCGGAAATTATGCCATTGGTGCCATTACCAACGGATTCAAAAACGCCTACGGTGCCGGGACGGAATTGGGGCTGCTGCGCGGACTTCAGGCCGGCTACGTGTTTATTGGTGTATGCGCTTTGCTCTGTGCGGTCTTCGGCGTTATGCTGTACAGTTATTTAAAATCCCGCAAGGAGCTGATATAGCGCGCTACATAAGCAAAAGACTGCCTCGCGGCAGCCTAGTGTTTAAGAGATACTTAAGCCCGAATCCCCCGCAGCGCCTCGAACGCTTCCGGATCGAGCGTGACATCGCCGGCGGCGCAGGAATCGTCCAGCTGGGCGGCGGTTTTACAGCCGGAGATCGGGAAGACGGGGAACGGATGGGCCAGCAAATACCCCAGCGCGACTTGGGTCATTGTAAGACCGCTCCGCTGTGCGATTTCTTCAACGAGCTTCAATTTGCGAAGGTTCTCTTCGTTGCACAGCTTCCACACCTTTTTGTTCGCCTCGCTCGGCTCCTTCAGCATGTCGAGGGTATACCGTCCGCTGAAAAATCCGTTCGCCTGCGAGTTATAAGGAATTGCCGCCAAGCCGGTGCGCTCATGGTACGCCAGCTCCTTCTCGTCCATGGCCACCAGCGTAGGATCGTTGCCGGCACTGTATGACGCAAGGCTCCATTTGGTTTGGCTGGCTGCAAATCCTTGAAGGCCTTTGTCTCTCGCATATTGCTGAGCGGCTTCTATTCGCTCCGAGCGCCAATTGGAGCAGCCGAAGCAGCGGATTTTGCCCTGCCGTACCTGGTCGTTCAACACATCGATAATTACTTCCACCGGTGTCTCGGGGTCATCGCGATGCAGCCAGTACAAATCGATATAATCCGTCTGCAAATGCTGCAGGCTATGCTCCAGATCGGAAACGATTTCTTCCTTGCTCATTCGCGGAATATGCATCGTATCCAGCTCGGGATGCGCCCCTTTGGTCGCGAGAACGATACGGCTGCGATTGCCGCGCAATTTCATCCACTCACCAATGACCTTTTCGCTTCGGCTCCGCTCTCCCGGTACCCAGTCGCTGTATACTTTGGCGGTATCGAGGAAATTTCCGCCCCGATCCAGATAACGGTCCATAAGCTCGAAGGAGAGCTCGCGGCTTACCGTTTCGCCGAAGTTGGCCGTGCCCAGACAAATGACGGAAGGCGACAAATCCGTTCCTGTAATGGTTCTGCTTTTCATCGTGAATCAGCTCCTGTTCTGTAGGTTCTCCCAATCCGATAATGCGGGTTGTCCTTTTTCTAATTATAAGGAAACGGGAGTTCATTTGTAAGCAGTTACATCAGATTGCATAAGTATACAAAAGGTAAGGTGTACCGACGGAGGCACTTTACAAGAAGATACTAACTTACGAAATATTCAGTCATTTCCACCCTTCGTAAAGTCGCTTATAATGAGACGAGATATCGCAGGATGGTGCGTGAAAGTGCATCGGCCGGACCTTTTACCGGCAGTAACTACAAGGGGAGGATGCGGCATGAAACCGATCAAATTAGGGATGGTAGGAAGCGGGGATATCAGCAACCGCTTTTTTGAACAGGCGGCGAAGCTCGAGCAGGTATCCTTCGTGGCAACCTGCGCCAGACATTTGGACAATGCGGAGAAGAAGGCTAAAGTCTATGGCATACCGCGCTGGTATGACGATTACCTTCGCATGATGGACGAGGAGGAGCTCGATGCGGTTGTCGTCACGACCCCTCACTCGGTACATGCCGAAGTGGTCATGGCCGCACTGGAAAGAGGGCTTCACGTTCTCAATGAAAAGCCGATGGCTACCACTTTCGAGGACTGCAAACGAATGGTGGAGCTGGCCGAAGCCAACAATAAAACATTGATGAACTTGCCCTATGATCTGAACCCAAGCTTTATGTCGGCCATACCTTATGTCAGTGAAGAGGTTATTGGCAAAATTACGGGAGCTGAAGCACAGCTGAACATTCCCGGACCGGGAAGGGACAACTGGTATTATAACAAGGAAATCTCGCACGGCGGAGCCATTCTCGATTGCATGGTTTATCCCATAAGCAGGCTGATCTCCATGCTGGGTCCGGCGCAAAGCGTTATGGCGGAAGTGAACACAATCATCCCGAAGCGGATTGTGAACGGCGGCAAGCAAATTCAAAGCGACGTAGACGATAACGCTACCGTTATCCTGACGTTCACGGGAGGGCAGCACGCGGTCATCCGGACATTGTGGGGGACCTCCATCAAGCAGAACAACACGCTCATTTACGGCCGTAAAGGAACGATTGCGGTCAACGACGGCGGGTTCCCGCTCGTGGTGCATTCCCCTCTAGCGCCGATCCCGGACGCAGAATCGGTTACCTGGCGCGGCTATTCGGATTGCTATGCGCCGAAGCTGCTGCCATCCATCGATTCCGAGCGCGACATCATGAGTCACTTCGTCCACTGCTTGCGCACAGGCGAGCAGCCGAAGCCGTCCGGACGTCTGCAGCTGCACGTGCATGAAATCATGTTCGCGGCCTACCAGTCGGCCGAAAGCGGGCAGCGCTGCACCCTGACGACGACCTTTGAGCCTTGGAACAAGCTCGACCCGCACATTTTTGATACGAAAAGCAATTATATTTAATAAGGAGCGATCGATATGGACCGGCAACGAATTCGTCATATGGTTATTTTCTGCCTCCGGCATGAGCGCGGCTCGCGGGAAGAGGAGAAGTTTTTAGCGGATGGCCAGTCGATTCTCACCTCGATTCCGCAAGTGGAGCAATTTGAAGTGCTGAGACAGGTCAGCGCGAAGAACGATTATGATTTCGGCTTCTCCATGGAGTTTGCTGATCAGGCGGCCTATGAGGCGTATAACGCGCACCCGGCGCATGTCAGCTTCGTCCGGGATCGTTGGGAGACGGAAGTGACGCGGTTTCTGGAAATCGATTTTCAGGCGCTGGCTCAAGAGAGGAATTAGGTCAGAGGTTCGGAAGAAAATATTGAGGTTAAGGGCTGCCGATTGGCGGCCCTTGTTTGTGTGCAAGCGCGCAGCGGGAACGTTCACTCTGCTGCCGCTTTTTTTGTGAAGATAGCCCGCCAAGCTCATAGAATCAAAGTGAGGCAGTTATCAGGAGCCGCCCATTGATGCAGGTGGAAATATATACAAATATAGAAGGTAGGTGGAAAACGTCTCAAACAAACTAATTCTAGGAGGTAATGACCATGGCAATGCCAACTCATATTGTAGCGGTCGGAGGGATTGTAGAGAACGGGCAAGGAGAAATTTTGCTGGTCAAAACCCACAATGAAGGCTGGGTATATCCCGGCGGGCAGGTGGAGGCGGGAGAAAATCTGATCGATGCATTATGCAGAGAGATCAAAGAAGAGAGCGGGATCGATACGGTTGTTGAACAGCTGATCGGAGTGTACTCGAATACTTCCGGCTACAAATGGCATGACGGCGTTACCGACGTTCCGACAAAAGTCATGCTCGATTTCATTTGCAAGCCCGTGGGAGGACAGCTGTGCACGTCGGAGGAAACATCGGAAAGCCGCTGGGTTTCTAAGGAGCACGTTCTCGATATGATTACGTCATCGGCTATCCGGACGCGATATCAAGCCTATTTGGATTTCAAAGGCGCTATCCATTATATGGATTATGTTACGAAGCCGGAGTTTGTTCTGAAGCTGGCGAGAAGGATTTAGGAGCAGAGAGTGCGGCTGATCTTTTATACATAAGGAATATTTCTTTAAGGGCTTCATCTGAATAAGGTGAAGCTCTTTTTTTGTTCACTCTAGTAAACCATCTTAAAAGATTATTTAACGTCAATTTTCGACAGGAAGATATGGTATAATGTGTGAAAGGAAGCACTTACATTTTGAAAATGAGTCTAAAATACTAGCGAGCTCCAGGGTCCGGCAGCAGCTCATCAAGCTGGAGTCCATTTGAATTGGGGGTATCTCCGTTGCTTATAAAAAGCGATGCAATACGTGCCAAGGGAAGGCACCGTCTCTTTGCCCGTCTTCTCATTCCATATCTTGTATTTCTTATATTTGCCATGTTGATCGGCTGGATGATCTATCAGAAGACGATTGTATTGATAGAGAGAGAAGCGACTGAGAGTCATATGAACCTGCTTGAACAAAGTAAGGATGTGCTGGATCGAAGGCTGGAGGAGCTGGCTTCCATTACCCAGCAGCTCGCGGCAGATACGCGAATCATTCAGTTTCAACCGGTCGTCAACCCGTTTATCGGGACGAATACTTACCGAATTATGGACATGAACAAGAGCCTATACGATTATAAGCTGTCCAACAACTTCGTCTTTAATTATTACGTCTTGTTTAAAAACAGCGAAATGGTGTTTACCCCGGGGGCAAGCTACACGTATGAGCATTTTTTTAAAACGGTTGCCAACTATAATGAAATCGATGCTAAAAAGTGGTCCTCCCTAATCGCTAATCAATTCCATACGCGGCATATGCTGCCCGCCCAAGACGTAACGCTGCAAGGGATACCGTATTCGATGCTCACCTATCTCCAATCGATTGGGTACCCGGGGAGTCCTCAGGGGGTTATCGCCGTAATGATCGATCAGAGGGAGATTCAGAAGCTGTTTCAAGGGATTCATATTTCGGAGGGCGGTTGGGCTTATATATTAGACAATGAAGGTAAAATTATTAGTTCCTTGTCTGCCGGAACGGGAACGGATCTCCCCTTTGATATCAAACAGCTGACGGGCTCCAAAGGAGTAATAGAACAAGAGCTGGATGCCAAACCGATGATGGTTACCTATACGAAATCCAGCTATAACGGATGGACTTATTTGGTCGGGCAGCCGACGTCTGTCGTATTAGCCAAGGTTCGCTATATCCAAAAAATTATTTTTACTTTCGCCTGTGTGTTCCTCGTTGCAGGGATTTTCATCGCTTATGTATTAGCATACCGCAACAGCCGTCCGCTTCGGAAGATTGTGAATATGATATTGGAAAAAACGGATGCGCTTTCACAGCAGCGGGATGCCTTAGGGTTTATAGGTGAAACGGTCAGCGGTCTGTTTCAAAATAATCATCGGCTCCAAGCCGAGATCTCACAACAGGTTCCTCTTTTGCGGGCGGCGTATTTTCAACGGCTTCTTAACGGTCAATTCGTCTCTGCACGCGATGCGGATGTGCTGCTAAAGCATGTCGGACTGGATTTGCAAGGGATGTCCTATATGGTAACGATCGTTCATTTACGAGGCTTCGATAATGGCTACAGCAGCGATCTGCTTGAGGAGCTCGATATGAAGCGGGTGTTGGCCAAAGAGACTCTGCGCAAATCAATGGATTACGATGGCTTCGTTTATGATATAGCCGATGATCAATTTGCCGTGCTTTTTATTTATAAAGAGGAGCAAGTCGGGTTCTACAAAGATTATGTCGAGCAGAAGCTGAAGGAAACGAAAGAGAACATTGCCGAACAGCTCAAGCTTGTGCCTGTCTATGGCATGGGCGGGGTGTGTGACAGTCTCACAGGGATTTCCCGGTCTTATGAGCAGGCACGTGAAGCGTTAAATGCGCAAATATGGAACAACAAAGAAGGGGGACTATGGTATGACGAGCTCCCTACCGATATGAACCATTACTACTTTCCTCAGGATGTCGAGACTCGATTAATTCACTTGGCAAAAGCAGGCGATCAAACCGAGGTCAACTATGTGCTGGACGAGCTATACCGCGAAAACTTCGAGCACCGGCATCTGTCGATATCGGTTATGAAGCTGTTTCTGTTCGAAATGTGGGGCTGCCTGGTAAAGCTGCTGCCGCAGATGGAGCTCGATCTTCAGAACGTGTACAACCAAATGACTGCGCTGCATGGCAGCAACGATTCCTACGACAGCATGTGCAAAAATTTTGAATCGATTAAAGCTACGTTCCAATGGGTATGTGACAACGCGAACGAAAATAAGAAGAGTCAAAATGTAGAGCTGATCGAGACGATAATTTCCTTGCTTCAAAACTCGTATATGGACAGCGAGCTTTGTCTTGACAAAGTAGCCGATCAAATGCGGATATCCAAAGTGTATTTATCCCAATTTTTCAAAGAGCAAACCGGCATTAATTTCTCGGATTATTTAGAGAATCTTCGTATGGAGCAGGCCAAAGTGCTGCTTCATTCGACAGGTCAGACGGTAAACGAGATTTCCGAGCATGTCGGCTACAGCTCACACAGTACGTTTAGCAGAGCGTTCAAACGGCTGCATGGGGTTAGTCCTACCGTTTATAAGAAGCTGATACTTGAAAAACACGGCTGAATAAGCCGGCAGACTGCTGAGAAGCCTTACTTTCTCAAAATTTTTGTAATAGGTAGGTGGGAATATGCCTCGGAGGAGTTTACGTCCGCCTTTGAAACCTGTGAAAATACCGCTTATTCTAATCAGAATCACAGGTTTCAACAGCGGCTGGAGGGGCATATCCCACCGGAGTATATAATAAATTTCGATTTTCATTGGTTTCTCAACACCCTCACGGCTGAATAAGCCGTTTTTCTTTACTTTTGTATAGAAAATATCGAAGTGCAAAAGGTAAAATCCTAACTATTGCACAGCATTTAAACGCTTTCTTCTACCGTCTTCGGGCCGTTCCTCTTATGATGAACGTATTCAGAAAAGAAAGGAGACAAACGCATGACGAAAGCGGTTGCAACGGTAAAGGCGGAAAACGGCAGTGTAACAAAGACCAGAAGTCAGCAGGTTTCCCGCTGGAAGCAGCTGAAGCGAAGCTGGCAATTGTACACTTTGCTCGCACTTCCGGTTATCTACGTCCTTGTATTCAAGTATTATCCTATGTATGGAGCGCAAATCGCGTTTAAGGATTATATTGCATCCAAGGGAATTACGGGAAGCGAGTGGGTAGGCTTCAAGCATTTTATCCGGTTTTTCAATTCCTATGAGTTTGGAAAGCTGATGAAAAATACGCTGATCATTAGCATATATAGCTTGCTTGCCGGGATCCCGTTTCCAATCATTTTGGCGTTATCGTTGAATTATGTAAAAAACCAGTTTTTCAAAAAAACAGTACAAATGATTACCTACGCACCGCATTTTATTTCCGTGGTTGTTATGGTAGGCATCATTCTGGAGCTGCTTGACCCGCGCAAAGGGCTTGTGAATCTGCTGCTGGTCCAGCTGGGCTTTGAACCGATCAATTTCATGGCGATTCCGGAATATTTCAGCTCGATCTATGTTTGGTCCGGCATTTGGCAGAACGTGGGCTTCTCCTGCATCATTTACTTGGCCGCCCTTGCCGGAGTAGACCCGGCTCAACACGAAGCGGCTGTCATTGACGGCGCCAACAAATTTCAACGGATGTTCCATATCGACCTTCCGAGTATTATCCCGGTCATGATTATATTGCTGATTATGAATACGGGGCACATTCTTGATCTCGGCTTCGAGAAGGTACTGTTGATGCAAAATTCACTGAACGTACGGACATCCGAAGTTATTGATACGTTCGTGTACAAGGTGGGGCTTGCTTCCCAAGCGATGAATTACTCTTACTCAACGGCGATCAATTTATTCAAATCGGTTGTAGGCTTGGTACTGCTGGTGACGGTCAACTCCATCGCCAGAAGAGCGAAGCAGGAGAGCCTATGGTAGATCCGAAGAGGGGAGGAAACCGAGATGGATTACATCAATATAAAAGAAGGCAGAACCGACCGTTGGTTTAACATCATCAATTATGTCATCCTTGCGCTATTCCTCATCACGGTGCTGTATCCGCTTCTATTTATTGTAAGCGCATCATTCAGCAGCCCGAATGCGGTGACCTCGGGACGAGTATGGCTGTGGCCCGTTGAGCCAAGCCTTGAAGGCTATGCTGCGGTTTTCAAGCACAAGCTCATTTGGAGCTCGTTTCGGAACTCCGTATTTTATACGGTTGCAGGAACCTTGATCAATGTTGTCTTGACGGTTATGGCTGCTTATCCGTTGGCGCGAAGAGACTTGTTCGGTAAGAACGCTTTCATGCTGTTATTCGTATTTACTACGATATTTTCCGGCGGATTGATTCCAAGCTATATTCTGGTAAAAGATTTAGGCATGTTAAATACGGTGTGGGCCATGATTTTGCCTAGCGCCCTGAGTGTGTTCAATGTCATTATTGCGCGTACGTATTTCAAGACGACGATACCGGATGAATTGCTGGAGGCTGCCCAATTGGACGGCTGCAATGATTTCAAATTCGTATGGCAAATCGTCATCCCGCTATCGGGTCCGATTATTGCCGTCATTATGCTCTACTCGGCCGTAGGGTATTGGAACCAATATTTTAATGCCTTGATTTACTTGAAACAGCCGTCTTTGTATCCGCTTCAGCTCGTGTTAAGGGAGATTCTCGTACAAAACGAGGTGGATGTAAGCATGTTATCCAACTTAGAGGATCAAGCGAGCCGGGAAGGATTGCGGTCTTTGTTAAAATACTCGCTCATTGTAGTATCATCGGTTCCGCTGCTTGTGGTATATCCGTTTGTACAAAAGCATTTTGTGAAGGGTGTTATGATCGGTTCGTTAAAAGGCTAAGACGCTATATGATGACGTGGTCATGGATTGGCAAAATTCAAAGGGGGATTAACAGCATGCAGATGAAAAAATGGGTTTCGGTAGGCTTGGGCTTGGCGGTAGCTACCACGACGCTGCTAAGCGGTTGTGCGGATAAAGGAGATTCCAAAGAAGCTTCAGGGAAATCACAGCAGGTAACGGTGAATCCGGCCGGACAGCTGCCGATCACGAATGAAAAGACGACGATAAAGGTTCTTGTGAAGGGAAGTCCGTTCGTAGAGGATTTCTCCAAAAATGAATTTACCAAGTTTCTTGAAGAGAAGACGAACATTCATATCGAATGGGATGTTGCTCCGGAGAAATCGGCTACAGAGAAGCTGAATCTCGTACTGGGAAGCGGAGATTTGCCTGATGTGATTATGGGCTTCGGAGTTTCTCCTACTCAGCAGCTCATCTATGGAACTCAAGGGGATTTCCTTGACCTTACTCCTTACATCGACAAATATGGAGTCGAGACGAAGAAAATGTTCGAAAAGGTTTCGGGCGTTAAAGAAGCCATTACGGCGCCGGGAGGAAAGATTTATGCACTGCCAATGGTCAACGAATGCTTCCACTGCTCCATGTCGCAGAAGCTGTGGATCTACAAGCCGTGGCTGGACAAACTGGGACTGGCTGTACCTAAGACGACCGACGAGCTGTACGAAGTGCTGAAAGCGTTCAAGACCAAGGATCCCAACGGCAACGGCAAGGCGGATGAGATTCCTATGGCAGGGGCGGCTGTAGGTCCTAACGTAAATATCGATTCATTTATTATGAATGCTTTTATTCTGGACTCGAGCGCCAACGGGGTCGGACAAAACAACTGGAACCGGCTGTTTGTAAACAATGGGAAAGTGGATGTCCCTTACAATAAGCCGGAGTGGAAAGATGGCTTGGCCTACTTGCACAAGCTGTATGTCGAAGGACTGATCGCTCCGCAATCGTTCACGCAGGATAGAGATCAGGCGAGACAGATGGGGGAAAATCCTGACATCAACATTCTAGGAGCGGCCATCGCTCAGCATAACGGGGTATTCACGACATTTAACGGACCTAGCGGCAGATGGCTTGATGTAGTTGCGGTTCCGCCGCTTAAGGGACCTAAAGGGGTGCAAATTACACCGCTTAACAACAGCGTGGGACAAGGACGTTTTATTATTACAAAAGCTAGTAAAAACCCGGAAGCCGCGTTCCGGCTTGCAGATTTGCTGTACAATGAAGAAATGACAATGCGTGAAACGATTGGCCGACTGGATGTTGAGTGGAAATACGCCGATAAAAGCGAGCTGGGCATTAACGGAAAACCGGCCATTTGGAAAAAGACCGATGTCATCCTGCCGACGGTACAAAATGTCTCCTGGTCGCAAACCGCACCGACGCTCAGAACCAATGATTTGCGGTTAGGCCAGGTTGCTGATCCAAAAAATCCGCAAGAGACGATCCTGTATAACCAAACCAAACAGAACTATGAGCCTTACAAACAGAATTTGAATACCGTTCTGCCGCAAATGTTCTTCACCAATGATCAGGCCATGGAGCTCGCAGATCTGGAGAAAACGATAACGGACCATGTTCAGGAAATGATCGCCCGTTTCATCATCGGGGATGCAAACTTGGATAAAGACTGGGACGGTTACCTGAAAAACCTGGAAAATATGAATTTGAAGCGCTATTTGGAAATCTATCAAACAGCTTATGACGCTAAGATGAAGAAGTAAGAGATTAAGTCCATACCGCTGCGCTGACGAACCGCAGCGCTTCTAGGAAAATCCGCGGGAACCTATCCCCGGATTTTTTCTTTTGTAAGCATTGTGCTTGGCATGCGGAAATATGAAAAGCAGGGAGCACTCGGGCGGAGCTTTATGGTACGATAAAATAACCGGTCGATTATGTAACGGACGGGCTGCTGCGGCAGTCTGCTTATGTTTGTTTTGTGTCGTCATTATTTTTGGAGGTGCGCCAGGTGATTAGAGTGAATGTGGCATGCGCATTAATATTCGATTCGTCCAATGAAAAAATACTAATGGTGAGAAATCAAAAAGGAGACTCCTCCTATTGGAGCATCCCGGGCGGCGCTGTAGAGGAAGGAGAGACGCTGGAGCAAGCCGCCATACGTGAAGCAAAGGAAGAGTCCGGCTATGATATTGAGATCGCCGGTCTGTATTCGGTCAGAGAGGCGTTGTTCGAAGAGAGGGGACATCACGCGATCATGTTTACTTTCTTGGCTAATATCGTAGGCGGGGACATGAGCATTTTGGATCCGGACAACGACATTGAAGAAGTGAGGTGGATGGATCTGCATACGGCCAATGAACTCATGCCTTACCTGCCTGATACATTGAAAATAAAACCGGGCGGCACCGTCCCTTATCACTATCACGGGAGGGTGTAAGGAACGCGATTTAGCATGCGTGTCGAGTCCTTATTACTTGTTCACGATGTCCGGGTTGGCCAGCATAATCGCCTCAGCAGTTTCCCGCAGCTTGGGAAGGAAACGGATGACTTCGTCGGCTCGGCGTTTACGTGCATCGCTTGTGGCAATGCCAAGATCGGCGATGACGGCTTCGAATGCCGGAGCGAGCTCATGCTGCAAATGCGGCGCATCGGCGGCCAATATTTTGTGGCAGCGCGCGTAGGTGGCGACGATCCAGAATATCGCCTCGCGATGGTTGCCGGCCCGAATCAGCTCGTAGCTCCCGTCGATAGCGATGGGCCGAGATACCGGGGAGATGTCCGTGCTGAAAAAGAAAGGCGTCTTGGCTGCGGCCGCAGCGGCATCGAAGGTTCGGGCGAGCCCGTCGACATGCTGCTCTATGCGCTTCGGTGTCAGATGGGCGCAGCCGAGCAGCCCCAGCAGCTCCGGGTATACGCTGTCCAAGCCGTACTCTTGCAGCACATTACGTGCGGCGAGGTAGCGGAGTCTTACCGTTGGATTGCGTAGTGCGGCTAACAGGAGCACATGCGTGGTGATTCCCGTTGGGAATAGCCATGACGTCACTTGATCGTGCAGAGGCGCGGAATTATCCGTGTTACGCAGTCCGCTTTCGATTTTGTGCAGCACATTCACACACCGTCGCCGCACCCAGACCGACTCGGCAAAATGGCGCGATACCTCGCTTTGCAGGCTGCGCAGCTGTCCTGTCGGGTCGGCGATGATCGTATCGAGACGAAGGCTGCTCGCCAAATGATGGGATGAGAGCACCTCCTGAGTAGAGGAGAGCTCTTTCAACGACAAGTACGTTGCTTCTACAAGCGTGCCTCGGTACGTAAACTTCCCGAGCTTGAGCGGGGGTTCGGTTTGATCCGTGACGATCATGACATCGATATCGGAGGAGGCCGACAGCTCCGCATCATCGGGCAGTCCTGTCGTCGATCCGCTGAAATAGGCCCCGATAAATCCTGCCTCCCGGCTGGCCTGCCGTATAACCCATTCTGTCGCCATTGTGCGTGCAGTTCCGACTTTCATTTTCATACCTCCGCTTCCAACTTTTGTTTTGTTCGGACATATACCCATTATCGGCGATAAGAAATTAATTACCAGTCTGTTATTGGCATGAATTTTGCAGTATGATAACTGTAGGGATACAAAAGAGTGTACATCGAGCAGCCTGCGGCGGAATGAGACTTCCGCGATTGGATAGGCGGCTTTTTTTTCACAGCAAAGGCATGGTATACATCACCTAGAGGGGAACAACCGTTATGATCACGATCAGAGAAATGACCATCCGCGACTACGAGCAAATGATAGAGCTTTGGAAAAGCATTGAGGGGCTAGCGTTAAGCAATGCCGACTCCCGGGACAATATCGAGAGCTATTTAGACAGAAACAAGGGCTTAAGCTACGTTGGCGAGCAGGATCATCAAATTGTCGGAACCATTCTGTGCGGGCATGACGGCAGAAGAGGGTACATCTATCACGTGGCTGTACATCCGGATTGCCGGAAACAGCAGCTCGGCAACAAGCTGGTGCAAACGAGCCTGGAGCAGCTGCGCAAAGAAGGGATCGACAAGTGCCACTTGTTCGTTCTAGAAGATAATGCGGCAGGGAACGGCTTCTGGTCGTCGGTAGGCTGGGAGAAAAGAAGCGGGTTTTACGTGTATTCGATAGACGTATAGACGGAAGACGTAAAAGCATATAGAGCACTCTATCGAAAGATCATAGAATGAAAAGACAGCGTCAGGAACGGACATGAATTCATGTTCTTTCCCGGCGCTGTTTGTTGTTGAACCTACAGCTGAATCCGTAGCCGCAGCCGACTATGCTCAGCGATAATACACGCGGTACAGCAGATCCTGGCTGTAGTTGCCGAAGCCTTCGCCGTATATCGTCAAGCCTCCGACGTGCGTAGAATCCTCCTCCACCGCAAGCCTCAACGTCCAATGATTGCGGTCGAGCGGCAGGTCGGCCAAGCCGGTTTCCGACATTAGCTGCCCGTCGATGAAGGTTCCGTCCTCTTGAATGCGAATCACCTTCAAGAGTCCGTACTGATTCAGTCCCGTCCACCACCAGTCCGGCGCATACCGTCCCCTGCTGCTTCCGTAATCTCCGGGGCTGGTCCATTGACCGAGGGGCACATTGTTCAAGTAAAAGCGTATGTCCGACGGCCAATTGTCGTTCGCGCCCGGCGCTTCCGAGCCCAGCTCCATCGTAATTTCGATCTCCTCCAGCTGCTGACCGGGAAGCAGATAATTCGGAATGCGGTACTCTACATACCCTTTGCCGAACCAGAGGATATGCGCATGCATCCGTTCCGGCTCCATAAAATACCGCGGATCGTCGAACTGCCCTATCACCTTCTCCTTGGTCGCAAGACCGCAGGTCGGATGAATGTCGAACTCCGTGTAGTGCCCGATGGGAATGACGCTTTCGTACACATGCCGCTGCGGAGTACCGCTGTGCGGAAGGTCGATCTGGATGCGCTCTATGGCTAAGGAGCACATTTTATGAGTACCGCCCTCTTTGCGGACGAGCTGCGTCCGGATGAGCCCGCCCGCCTCCAGCTTGCGGATATGCATCGTGATGATCGCGCTGCTCAGCTTGAGCTCATGGGCGATTTCTTTTATATTCATAGGCTGTACCGCCAGCATTTGCACAATGCGAAGCCTAACCTCGCTTGCCAGCGCCTCGTACAGGGGCAAATAAACAGAGTCTGTTGTAGCTTTTAGCATAAGATGCTCCTTCTTCCCATTCGGCTAGAAATGAAACCTTGTCTATGTAATTAATATAAACATAAATTCAACAAAGTCAACATTGTTAAGCCAAAAGAGACTTGTCAAAGGGTTTCGTGTATGATTAACTATTAGTTGTTAATGTTTTCGTTATTTAAATTTACATATTTATTAATCTAATTAAACTCTGGTATGCAAACCATGGAGAAAGGGACGATTCTCGTGACAACTCGCATCGTTATTAACACGGACATCACCCGGGGCACCATTAACAAAAATATTTACGGCCATTTCGCCGAGCATCTCGGGCGATGCATTTACGAAGGTATTTGGGTAGGGGAGGATTCGCCGATTCCGAATACGGAAGGCTTCCGCAACGACGTGCTGGAAGCGCTTAAGAAGGTCAATATTCCGGCTCTTCGTTGGCCGGGAGGCTGCTTCGCGGACGAGTACCATTGGAAGGACGGCGTAGGGCCGAAGGAAACCCGCAAGCGCATGGTCAACACGCATTGGGGCGGACTGGTTGAGAACAACCATTTCGGAACTCACGAATTTATGCGGTTGTGCGAGCTGCTGGACTGCGAGCCGTATATTTGCGGCAACGTGGGCAGCGGAACGGTGCAGGAAATGCAGGAATGGATCGAATACATGACCTTCGACGGAGAGTCGCCCATGGCCGATTGGCGTAGAAGAAACGGGCGGGAAAAGCCGTGGAAGCTGAAATATTTTGGCGTAGGCAATGAGAACTGGGGCTGCGGCGGCAGCATGAGGCCGGAATATTATGCGGACGTATACCGGCAGTTTCAGACGTATGTGCGCAATTTCGGCGAGAACAAGGTGTACAAAATCGCGGGCGGGGCGAACGATTTTAATTACAACTGGACCGAGGTGCTCATGCGCGAGGCGGGCCGGCATATGCACGGCTTGAGCCTGCACTATTACACGGTTCCGGGAGTGTGGCAGAAGAAGGGCTCGGCGACCGACTTCGAGGTCCACGAATGGTTCACGACCATCCGCAAAGCGCAGGCGATGAATGAGCTGGTTACGAAGCATGCGACGATCATGGACAAATATGATCCGGAGAAGCGGGTCGGCATGATCGTCGACGAATGGGGCACCTGGTTCGACCCTGAGCCGGGAACGAATCCGGGCTTCCTGTACCAGCAAAATACGCTGCGCGATGCATTGGTCGCCGGGGTGACGCTGAATATTTTCAACAATCACTGCGACCGGGTGCAGATGGCCAACATCGCCCAGACGGTCAACGTGCTTCAGGCGATGATTTTGACGGAAGGCGGAGCTATGGTGACAACGCCGACCTATCATGTGTTCGACCTGTTCCAAGGTCATCAGGATGCGGAGCTGCTGGATGTACGGGTGCTGGAATCGGAGCCGTATACGTATGAAGGGGCGACGCTGCCGCAAATCAGCGTCTCGGCTTCGAAAGGAACGGACGGGCGGACGCGGATTACGCTGTGCAACGTCGATCATGAGGCGGAAGCCTCCGTCCGGTTGGAGCTGCGGGGAGCGGAGACCGATGCCGGTACGGGGTCGGATGTTGCCGGGCGGATCGTCACGGCGGAGCGCATGAACGCGCATAACACGTTTGCGGAGCCGGCGGCCGTGCAAGCGGTGGAATTCACGGGCGCGGAGCTGAGGAACGGAGCGGTAATCGCAGTGCTGCCGCCGATGTCCGTGGTCCTGCTGACCCTAGGTTGATGGCTATGGCGACGCCACCGTGCCGCGGCTGTCCCGGCGCCATGGAAGTCACGGCGGAGCAAATCGTCCGCCTGACCGACGTCGTGCGGCGCACGCCATCCGATTGCGTGCCGGACGATGTGTACGAGCAAAGATTGGTACGCTGCCGGGAGTGTGAATCGCTGCTTGATTCGCACACATGCCGCCATTGCGGATGCTTCGTGCAGGTCCGGGCGCTGCTTAAGGAACGAGGGTGCCCTTATCCAGGAGGTTCGAGATGGGCGGTATGATTGTCGGACCTGCCAAGACAAGAATAGAAAAAGCCGGAACAACATGATACTCATGTCTCCGGTTGGGCTTGTTGAGATACCTAGGTACTCGTGTTTTGATTATATATTTCGGTTGGTGGAGGCACTCTCCAGTCAAGCCTTACGAAGATCGATCGGACAGGAGATCCGTTATTTCCTGAAATGATGCTGCTTTTGGAATGCGATCGGACCGAGAGTCCGTTATTTGCTAGTTTTACCTGAGAAACATGTGTATTTTCACGAAATAAGGGATCTAGAGTCCGATCACCCTGCATACTGAGCCATTTTGGGTAAAATAAAGGATCTACGGTCCGTTGCAACTAAACAACGGGTAAGCCAGGTTTATCAACAGCCTGAGCCGGAACATGATACTCATGTCTCCGGCTGTTTTTTTTAATGGCTATTGATGTTAACCAACCGAGCGAACGTGCGAGAAATACGTTTACACGTAATTAAGCCCATCCGTGAAAGGAAACGGAACCGGGAACAGGGCTGACAGCGCTGCAGCAGCCTGGGAATCGGCTTCCGATGGGAGTTCGCCTTCGAATACGAGCGAGATGACCTGCTGCGGATTCAGCGTGAAGGACTGTCCGTGTACGGTAAGACGGATCATGTCCTCCTCCAGAGCTTCTGCCGACAACGATTGCAGAGCTTGCGCCGCTCCAGGATGGCTCTGCCAATAGGGCTGCAATTGCTCGAGTAAGCGTGGAAGGCTGACGATCTTGACCGTTCCCTGGTTTTTCTCCGTTTTCGATTCGAATGGCGCCATTGCTTCCAACAGCCCGGTTTCATGCGGGGATACGGCGACGCGAATTTCGCTCAATCCATATCGCTCACGCGCATAGTCTGCAAGCATGGCGATCGCTTGCGCATCACCGGCATGCTCGACAACGAACGGAGTCCGCTTGTTTGTGTAAGGCGGATTCGGAACGGCAATGACCGCGTAGGCGACAGGGACGCCTGCTTTCTGGGCAACCACTACGCGATGCTTCATCTTGATGCAGCTGACGATCGCCTCGCTCTGTATCAGCTTGGCGATATCAAAGACGCTTTGCTCGAAGGCTGCGGTCCGGGCTGCGGCCAGCTTGTGCAGGTGCAGCCAATCCGTCGGCGCAAGCTCGCGCAGCGTCAGCTGTCCGGAGCTGTCCTGCAGCTCCCCCGTCGACTCGGCATTCAGCGAGAAGCGCTGAATTTGCCCGTAGGGAAGGCAATGGACGCGAGTGTACAAGGAGCGTCCCCCGGATACGAGCAGCAGGGAAGCTCCCGCTTTATCGATATGCTCGAAGATGCGCTCGAGAATTTGGCTGGCGTAGCCTTGGCCGCGGTGTTCGGTGTGCGTGCATACCGAGCCCAGCAAATACACGTTGACGCGGGCTTGCCCGATACGAATGACACCGGGCACAAGGCCCATGAAGGAAACAAGCTTTCCGTTATCGAACGCGCCGTACGATTGTCCCAAGCTTGTGGAGAACACGTCCGGGAACGCGGTTCCCATGGACACCTGCTCCGAATCCCGGAATACGGCATCCGACAATGCAATGGCATCGTTCATCTCTTCCGGACGGACCGTCCGAATTTCCAACATCCTACATTCCTCCCTTAATGTGCTCCGTTGCTTCCATTTCTGCCTGCAATAGTGCCAGGCGTACGAAACCATTGGTTTGCTCCAGCAGCTGTTTCGCCCCGTTAAAATCCACCTGCGCCAAAATCATGACGATAGCCGTTTTCACATGGCCGCCGGATTGGACGAACGCTTGATGGACAGCTTCCTCCGACGCTCCGGTCGCCATGCTGATGATTCGTTTAGCGCGGAAGACGAGCTTTTCGTTCGAAGGCATGACGTCGACCATAAGATTCTCGTACACTTTTCCCATTTGAATCATAGAGGCGGTAGTCAAAATGTTCAGAATCTGCTTCTGAGCGGAGCCTGATTTCATACGGGTAGAGCCAAGAATGACTTCCGGTCCGACAACAGCCTCCAGCATTAAATCCGCGGTCTGTACCATAGGTGTATGTTCATTATTGCATAAGCCGATCACTTTGGCACCGATTTCTTTCGCGCGCTTCATTGCGCCGAGCACATAGGGAGTTCTGCCGCTGGCGGCTATGCCGACTACGACATCCAGGGAGGTGACGCCGTAGGTATCCATGTCCCGCGCTCCCAGTTCCGGGTTATCCTCAGCGCCTTCGACCGATTCCTTTATCGCCTGGTCGCCGCCTGCAATAATACCCTGCACCATGGACGGGATCGTCCCGTATGTAGGCGGACATTCCGATGCGTCGAGGATGCCGAGACGGCCGCTTGTTCCGGCTCCGACATAAAACAATCTTCCTTCCCGTTTGAAAGCGCCAACAATGATATCCACAGCTTTGGCGATGAAAGGCGTTATTTGCTCAATGGCAATGGTCACGTTCTTATCTTCTTCATTGATGAGGGCAACGATCTGCTCGGACGAGAGCCTGTCGATGTGGGTCGTATGTTCATTGCGTTGTTCCGTCGTGAGTTCGCTCAATAAATTGGACATAAGTTTGCTCCTTTATAAATAGGTTAGGGTCCAATGAAAGGACTGTCGACTGTAAACAGCAGCCGCTTCTCTCGACCGGGGACAAAGAGCCCGCATAGTTTTGATTTAGAGTATAAAGTAAGAATTTAGGTTTGTAAAATAAAATTTCATGAAAATAAAATTGTATTGATATAAAATTTTATGTATTGTATAATCGACTCATTGAAAACGTAATCAATAACAGAGACCTACAAAAACAATACGTATTATGTAATTTAATATAACATGAAAGAGGGTGTGAGTTTTGAATGGGGGGCTTGTCCGGTTACGGGAAATCATAGAGCATCTGACCCCTTCAGAGAAGAAGGTAGCGGAATATATTTTGGAGCACCCGGGCAGCATGATCGAGCTGTCGGTCGCACAGCTTGCCGAATTCAGCGGCGCCTCCCAGGCGGCCATCGTCAGACTATGCAAATCGATGGGTGTCAAAGGCTATCAGGATTTGAAGCTTAAGGTTGCGGGAGATCTGCGGGAGGCCGCCGCGGAAAGTCACGGCTATCAAGAAATTCGTTCGAACGATTCCATCGAAACTATTGTGCACAACGTATCTAACAACAACATCCAATCGATACGCGATACGGTCAAAATTTTGGATCTGAATCAGGTAAGCCGCGCTGTTGAAGCGCTCCGTCGAGCCAAACGCATTTATTTTTACGGAATAGGAGCTTCCAATCTGATAGGCCAGGACGCGCAGCAAAAGTTTTTGCGCATCAACAAGATGTGCTTCTGCTTTGCCGATCCGCACGTGCAGTTGACCTCGGCGGTAACGCTGACA
Organism: Paenibacillus sp. H1-7; assembly: GCF_022354825.1. Taxonomy (GTDB): domain Bacteria; phylum Bacillota; class Bacilli; order Paenibacillales; family NBRC-103111; genus Paenibacillus_S. Next base: position 7,349,208 of record NZ_CP031168.1, on the reverse strand, counting down.
GAGGACGATGTCGCCGTAGGCATCAGCTACTCGGGAGAGACGCGGGAGGTCATTGCTTCACTCCGAGCCGCGAAGCAGAATGGAGCGACGACCATTAGCATTTCCAAATACGGCGCCACGACGCTCGGAGCGTTCACGGATATTCCGCTATGCATTTCGTCCACGGAGAACGAAATCCGCAGCGGAGCTATGGCATCAAGAATGACTCAGCTGAATGTCATCGACATTTTGTATCTCGCCGTAGCCAGCGACAATTACGAGAAGTCCGTCATGTTCCTGGATAGAAGTCGTCAGGCGATACGCGAGCTGGAGAACGGTTTTACGAAATATCATAAATAAAACCATGTACTGGGGGATGGACGTATGAAGGTTAGTAAATTATTGGCACTAACGCTCGCCGGGAGTCTTGTAGTCGTATCCGCTTGCTCAAAGACGGAACAGCCGAAGGGCGATACGGCGGCTCCGCCGGCCAAGGACGACAACAAGCCTGACGTAGTTAAGGTATGGACTTATCCCGTTCATTTGGATTATGAGAAAGACTTGAAGGAATTGGTTGCCGATTTCAATAAACAGTATCCGCACATCAAGGTGGAAACGGAAATGCTCTCCTGGGCGGAAGGACCGAAGAAGTTCGACGTGGCGCTGAACGCCGGAGATCCGCCGGATCTGTATTATCATGCCGTATCCGGCCATTACGTGAATACGGGCTTGGCTATCCAGCTCGACAAGTATTTGACTCAGGAAATTAAGGACGACTACCTGCCCGGCACTCTCGAACTCGGTAAAATTCAAGGCAAGCAATACGGTCTGCCTTTGACGCAGGGACAATGGGCTTGGGGCGGCAACAAGCGAATTCTGGAGGAAGCAGGAGTCGATTGGAAGAAGATTCAGGAGAAGGGCTGGACCTGGTCGGAGTTTATTGAAATCGGCAAAAAGCTGACGAAGAAGCTCCCTGACGGATCGATGCAATATGGGCTTGCTACCGACGGCACGAGTCTCGACTTCAGCCAAATGATTACGAAAAATGCCGGACTGGTCGAAGTTGTTGATGCCAAAGGCAACTTTATTTGGAACGACAATAAAATCCTCGATTCCTTGAAATTCATCGATACGCTGATGAAGGAAGGCATCATGCCGAAGGAAACCGGCGCATTGTCTCCGCAACAAAGAACGCAAATGCTGTATGACGGCAAAGCGGCTGTCATCAGCAAGGCGCTGCCTTATTACGATACGATCATTGCGAACCGCAACAAGGATATCGACGCAGGCAAAGTGAAGGGCGAGAAGATCGACTACATTTACCTGCCGGTTCCTCACCATGAGAGCGCTCCGGGCAAAACGTACGTCATGGGCGAAGGCTACGTGATGTTTAAACAGAAGAACGATAAAGGCGAGCAGCACGCCAAAAACGCCTTCCTCGTCATGGAGGCACTTAGCGGAGCGAAGGCCGGCAATTCCTCTAACGAGCTGAATCTGCCGTTCGTCCGCAAATCCCAAGCCAAACTGTTCGAGGGCAAAAGCAAGGCGACGCCTCACAACTGGGCAGCAGCGCAAAACTTTACCAAGAGCACGGTTACTTCCATCGAGAGCGAGCTGGATGTCGACAAATCGACGAAGCTGAAGCAGTTCCAAGAGCAGGTGCAGAAGCCGGCGTTCCAGGCATTGTTCGCAGGCGAGAAGAAGCCTGAGCAGATTGCCGAGGAATTCAAGGCGAAAGGGAAACAAATTTTTGGTCAGTAAGAAATCCGGCGGCCCTATATGAGCTCATATGGGGCTCCTTTTTTCCCTGTGCAAGGGGTGGCTTACAAGAAATAAGGAATAAGGAGAATGGCGATGCACAATTCACATCCGGTACCGAATCGCTCCGTCAAGGACCAACGAACGGCTTCTCCCGTCAGGCAGTTTATAAGGGAATACGGCTGGGCTTATTTGTTCATTCTTGTCCCGGTGCTGCTGTTTCTCATCTTTACGCTCTACCCGGTCATTTCGGCGTTTATGATGAGCTTCCAAAAGCACACGGTCATGAAGACGACATGGGTGGGACTGGACAATTACCGGTATATGTTCATGGACGAGGTGTTTTGGAAGTCGCTGAAAAACACCGTTATTTTCACGGTAGGCACCGTTCCGGTTAATATTATCATTACCTTCGGGCTGGCCTTCTTTATTTTTCAGATGAAGCAGTCGTGGCAGACGTTCTTCAAAGCGGCGCTCTATTTGCCGGGAGTCGCTTCCGGCGTTACGATCTCGCTCGTCTGGCTGGCCATCTTCGATCCGACCCCTACGGGGCTTATGAATACCGTATTAAGCTGGTTCGGACTCGATCCGGTCATTTGGCTGGGAAAGTCGAACAGCGCCCTGTTTTCGCTCATGCTGATGACTTACCTCGGCTCCCACGGGGGCGGGATCATTTTATATTTGGCAGCTATGGGAGGCATTCCGAAATCGCTGTATGAAGCGGCGGATATCGACCATGCCAGCGGCTGGGCGAAGTTTACCAAGATTACTTGGCCTCTCTTGAAGCCGACGACGCTTTATTTGCTCGTGACAGGGGTCATTACATCGTTCCAGGTGTTCATTAGCGTCTATTTGATGACGCAGGGCGGTCCGAACTTTGCCACGACGACGATTGCGTATTTGATTTACCAAACCGCGTTTGTGTTCTACGATTTCGGATTGGCGTCGGCTCAATCGTTCGTGCTCGCTGCCATCATCATTCTCATATCCATCGTGCAGTTCAAATATTTCTCATCGGACATTGAGTACTAGGGGGTGACGCATTGAGTACCAAAGCCAAAGTGATTTTCATAAGCATTACCGTCTGCGTGCTCTCGTTCTGGGCGTTCATTACGATCGTCCCTCTGTACTGGATGGTTATCGGTTCATTTCAGGATTCCATGGCTTCCGCCTCGTTCAAGCCCCAGATGATCCCGGACATATGGTCGATCGCTCCTTACGAGCGGTTCTTTTCCAAGACGATGGCGATCAAATGGCTGTTGAACTCGTTGTTCGTCTCCTCGGTGCTGACGGTATCGAACCTGCTGTTCGCATCTCTTGCGGGATATGCCTTCGCCAAGCTGAAGTTTCCGGGCAGCAATGCGATCTTCTGGGTACTGCTCGGCACGATGATGATTCCGGCGCAGGTGACCTTGATTCCGCTTTATGTTCTTGTCATTAACGTCTTCGATCTGGCGGATACGTATACGGCGATGATTGTGCCGACGCTCGTCAGCGTAGGGAATATTTTTCTGATGAAGCAGTATATGTCCACCTTGCCTACGTCGCTCATTCATGCTGCCCGAATCGATGCCTGCAGCGAATTCGGTATTTTCTCGAAGGTGATCCTGCCTATGGCTAAGCCCGGGCTTGCGGTTCTTGCGATTTTCACGTTTGTCGCCAACTGGAACGACTTTTTCTGGCCTTTCCTGGTTACCCGAAGCAACGATATGAGGACGATTCAGGTAGGTTTGGCCAGCTTCAAATTTGCGGAATCGACGGATTACGGCGCAATCATGGCGGGAGCTACCATCGGGGCGCTGCCGATGATCATCTTGTTTTTCTCGCTGCAAAAATATTTCTTGCAAGGCATTACTATCGGAGCTGTGAAAGGCTAGGGGGAGGAAACGATGGCACAAGTGGTGTTCAAAAACGTCCGCAAAGAATATGTAGATGAAAAAAGAGGAAGCTTCACAGCGGTAGCCGATTCGAATTTCGTCATTGAAGATAAAGAATTCGTCGTCTTCGTCGGCCCTTCCGGCTGCGGAAAAACGACCTCGCTTCGCATGATTGCAGGATTGGAAAAGCAGACGAGCGGAGATATTTACATCGGAGACCGGGTCGTCAACCAAATGCATCCCAAAGACCGGGATATTGCCATGGTGTTTCAGGATTACGCCCTGTACCCGCATATGACGATCAAGGAAAATTTATCGTTCGGGCTGCGGAATTTGAAGCGTCCCAAGGACGAGATCGAACGCAAAGTGAATGAGGCGTCAACGATTCTCGGTCTGGATGCGCTGCTCGATCGCAAGCCGAAGGAATTAAGCGGCGGCCAGCGGCAGAGGGTCGCGGTCGGACGGGCGATCGTGCGTGATCCGCAGGTATTCCTGTTCGACGAGCCGCTGTCCAATCTGGACGCGAAGCTGCGTATTCAAATGCGGGTGGAGCTGGCGGAGCTTCACAAAAGGCTGGGAGCGACGATTGTGTACGTGACGCACGATCAGGTCGAGGCGATGACGCTCGGCGAGCGGATTGTCGTCATGAATCAGGGCTTGATTCAGCAAGTCGCATCGCCTACGGTGCTGTATAATGAACCGAACAATATGTTCGTCGCAGGGTTTATCGGTTCGCCCGCGATGAATTTCATAGATGCGCGGATCGATAACGGCAAAGCGCATGTAGAGGGAACTTCGTTCGCTCTGAGTGACGAGCTGGCAAAAGGCTTGAAAGCCTATGAAGGGAAAAGCATCGTTATGGGTATACGTCCCGAGCATGTTTACGGCGAAGAGTTCGCCCCGCCATCGGCAAGCGAGCATAAAATCCGCGCCGTCGTACAGGTTGTGGAAAATTTGGGCGCGGAAAACTTGCTTTATTTCAAAGTCGGCCAGCGTATGGTCACGGCCCGGGTACATCCGGAAACGGACGCCGCCGTAGGACAAATGAAGCTGTTCGCGTTCGATCGCAACAAGCTGCATTTTTTCGATCCGGAGACGGAAGCGAGAATTATCATCGGCAAATTGCCTTAAGCGCTAGAAAGGAGTGTCCGGTATGCGTAAGCTTAGCGAAATGGTAGCCCGAACCGGGGTGCAGGTATATCGCGAAATCATATTCGTCTTTCTTCTCAGCATGATCAGCTCGGCCGTGCTTGTTCCGGTTGTGCTGCTGCTCCCTGTCGCTTTCGCCTTCATCGCGCTTATTGTTCTGTATGTTCCTTTATGCACCGGCGTCATTTACGCCTGTCACCGCAAGCTGCAGGGGGAGCGGGCGGGAATTCGTGCGATGCTGGCCGGAGCCGGGAAATATTATCTTCCTTCCCTGCTGTTCGGGCTCGTCTGCGCTTTATTCGTGCTGATCCTCGTATCGTCCTGGTGGTATTACGGCAGCAAAAACGGCACGCTGTATTTGACCCTGGCTGTGTTTCAGACGTATTTTGTCGCGATGTTTTTCGTATCGCAGCTGTATGTGCTTCCACTGGTTGTACAGGAGAAGGCGGGCATATTTACCGCTATGGGCAGGAGCATGAAGCTATTCGTCGCCCACCCCATGTATACGATCGGCGCCTTCATTCAGGCGGTCAGCATGGCGCTGCTGCTGGGGCTTACCGTAATCGGCTTCGGCTGCCTGTACTTGGGCATGCTCGGCATGTTCCTGAATCAAATTACGGCTAACGTGCTGCCAGGCAAGGAAGCCGAAGCCGTCGGGAGCGAGAACGGCAGGCTGTCTGCCGACGCCTCGAAGCTGTTTCCCAGGGAGGGATAGTGCTGTATGACGTACACTTGCGAGGTAGTGACAGGGGCAGACCGGCTTCTGTCGCTGGAAAAGGAGGTCATCGGCGGGCTAAGGATCGGATTGCTGACCAATCCTACCGGAATAACGAGCCGGTTCGAATCGCTCATCGATGTATGCGGAAGCGCGTCTTCTGCCGTGTTGACAGCGTTGTTCGCTTGCGAGCATGGAATCCGCGGAGAGAAGCAGGCCGGGGTGCTGTTCGAGGATGAGACGGATCCGCTGCTCGGCATCCCCGTGTTCAGCCTGTACGGAACGAACAAAAAGCCGACCGAAGAAATGATGAGCACGGTCGACGCCGTCATTTTTGACATTCAAGATTTGGGCGTGCGTTTTTATACGTATGTGACCACGCTTGCTTATATGATGGAGGCATGTGCGCAGTATGACAAGCGTCTCGTTGTGCTGGATCGCCCGAATCCGCTCGGCGGCATCGTCTGTGAGGGCGGGCTGCTTCAGCCGGGGTTCGAGTCGATGGTAGGCGCCGGGCCCGTTCCGTTTCGCACGGGCTTGACCATCGGCGAGTTCGCCCGTTATTTCAATTCGCGGCTCGAGAAGCCTTGTGAGCTGCAGGTCATCCCGATGCTGAACTGGCGGCGCGGGATGGAATATCCTGCAACGGGCTTGCCGTGGCTGATGCCCTCGCCTAATATGCCGACGATGGATACGGTAAGAGTGTATGCCGGGCATTGCTTGTTCGAGGGAACGAACGTTTCGGAAGGCAGAGGAACGACGCGTCCTTTCGAATTGATCGGAGCGCCATGGATCGACGGCCGCCGTCTGTGCGAGCGTATGAGCCGTCTGCAGCTTCCCGGCGTGCATTACCATCCGGTAACATTTACGCCGATGTTCTCCAAGCATCAAGGGCAGCTGTGTGGCGGGGTTCAGGCATTCGTGACTTCTCCGGGCTCGTACCGGTCCGTAATGAGCGCGCTGTATCTTTTGCATACGGTGATCGACATGCACCCGACGGAGTTTGAATGGATCGCTCCGTTCAAGGAAGGGCGCAAACCTTTCATCGATTATTTGTCGGGAAGCGACGCGGTTCGGACCGCTATCCATAAGCCGGAGGGGCTTAAGGGCATCATCTCTGCATGGGACAGTCAAGCTGGCGAATGGGAGCGAACCCGGCAGCCCTATCTTTTATATGGAGTGGATGCATAGTGGTGGAAAAGGCTCATATTACCAGTACGGCATTGGCTGCAATGGACTTGAGGCAAAAGGTCGGACAAATGATTCAGGCCGGCTTCGACGGCTTGGAGCCAAGCAAGGAAATAATAGAGCTGATCGAAAAGCATCACTTGGGCGGGGTCATATTGTTCGCCCGCAACGTTCAAGACGTGAACCAGGTCGCAGCTTTGACGGATAAGCTTCAACAGGCTGCCTTAAACTCCGGCCACATCCCGCTGTGGATCTCTATCGATCAGGAAGGCGGCATGGTAGCGCGGATTACCGAAGGAGTCGCCTTGATGCCGGGTCAAATGGCGATATCGGCGGGCGGCGATCCGGGTGCGGCATACGATGCGGCGAATCTATGCGGCCAAGAGCTAAGGACGCTTGGGATTAATATGAATTTTGCGCCGGATTTGGACGTGAACGTCAATCCGGACAATCCGGTTATCGGTGTTCGCTCGTTCGGCGAGTCTCCGCAGTCAGTGGCTGACTTTGGAGCTGAGGCAATACGAGGTTATCGGGATGCCGGTGTTGTGGCTGTCGCCAAGCATTTCCCGGGGCACGGGGACACGAATGTCGACTCGCATCTCGATCTGCCGACGATCAGCCACCCGCGGGAACGGATTGATCAGGTGGAGCTGCTGCCGTTCCATGAGGCGATAGATGCCGGCGTGGAGGCGATTATGTCCTCGCACATCGTTTTTCCGGCCTTCGAATCGAGTAAGCTTCCGGCCACGCTGTCGCCTGCCGTATTAACCGGCTTGCTGAGGGAGGAGCTGGGGTTTGGCGGCGTCATCGTCACGGATTGCATGGAAATGCAGGCGATTTCGGACCATTTCGGAACGGTGCAGGCGGCCGTCATGGCCGTGGAGGCGGGGGCCGACAGCATCTTGATCAGCCATCGCTACGAGCTGCAGATAGGCGCTATCGAAGCGATTGTTGCGGCGGTGGAGTCCGGAATAATCAGCGAGGAGCGGATCGACCGCTCTGTAGAACGGCTGCTGGCACTAAAGAGAAAACGGCTCGCAGAGGCGACTGCCTCTATGGCGATCGAGCAGGTAGGGAGCTGGGAGCACAGGGAGAAGGCAAGAGTGATAAGTGAGGCCAGCATGACTCTAGTGAAGGACGACAACGGCTATTTGCCCTTGCAGCATGCGGATACGCTGGTGATCCAGATGGAGGCGGCGGTTTCGTCCGTTGTCGACGAAACGCTTCATATGCCGCTGACCTTGGGCAGAGCGTTATCGGCCGCCGGAATTCGGACCGAAGAACGGATGATTCCCGCCTCGAAAGCAGGCGAAGAGCTTGAAGTCTTGCACGAGCTGGCGGAACGCTTCGAGCAAATCGTCGTCGGCACCTACAATGCATCGTTCCATCCCGGTCAAGTACAGCTGGTCAAGGAGCTGCAGAGGACGGGGAAACGGCTGATTGTTGTAGCTCTTCGTAATCCTTACGATATAAAACAATTCCCGGATATATCAACGTATCTCGCCGCCTATGAATCGCGGCCGCTGGCATTGCAAAGCATCGCTAGATGCTTGACCGGGGTTATTCCGGCCAAAGGCCGGCTGCCTGTAACGCTCGGCCCCGAATACCAAGCAGGATGGGGAGGGAGTCGGTTGTGAGGGAAGGCAGTTTTCCGATGTGGGCGTCATATAGAGCCAAACAACGGCATTTTGTTATCGGCATTATGTCCGGAACATCGCTGGACGGTGTGGATGCGGCTTTGGTTCAAATCGATACGGATACCGGTGCTGATTCAGGAGGCACTATCAAGTCTTTAACCATGGCAGCATTCCAATACGTTCCGTTCTCTAAGGAGCTTCGCGATAGGCTCATCCGCTTGTGCGCGGTCGACACCGCTAGGTTGGATGAGCTTGTAACGGCCCACTTCGGGGTGTCCGAATGGTATGCCCATGCGGTTCAGCTTCTATTGCAATCGGCGGGGATGAAGCCGTCGGAGGTCGATGCGATAAGCATGCATGGCCAGACGATTTGGCATGCGCCGGAGCGGAGCGATTTCCCGGGTCCGACCGGACCTGTAGCTGTCCGCTCGACGCTGCAGATTGGCGAAACCGCCGTGGTCGCCGAACGAACGGGCATCCACGTCATTGGCAATCTGCGTGCCCGCGATATGGCTGCGGGAGGTGAAGGAGCACCGCTGGCTCCATATCTGGACAGCCTGCTGTTCGGGCATCCGGGTGAGGGGCGCATCGTGCAAAATATCGGCGGCATCGGCAACGCCACCGTCATTCCGGCACGTTCAACCGGTGAAGAGGTGTACGCTTACGATACCGGGCCGGGCAATATGGTCGTCGACGCATTGGTCCGTGAAGAGAGCGGAGGCAGGCTGCAGTACGATGAAGGCGGAGCCATTGCCGCCTCGGGCGAGGTTTGCGAGGAGCTGGTTGCGTTGTTTTACGACAGCGACGAGTTTTATCGGCGGGTTCCTCCCAAAAGCACGGGCAGGGAAGTATACGGCTCCGATTACGCTGCACGTTTTTTGGCGGAAGGCAGACGCAGGCAGCTCCGCTTTGAAGATATTGCCGCCTCGGCGACCGCGTTGACGGCCCGATCGATCGTACAGTCGTACGAGCAATTTGTTTTTCCGGCAACGGGGATCGGGGAAGTGATTGTTTCGGGCGGAGGCGCGCATAATAAGACGATGCTCTCCATGATGCGCAGCATGCTCCCGGACAGCACGAAGCTTTCGACCACTGCCGAACACGGCATGCAGGACGATGCGCGCGAGGCGATTGCCTTTGCCGTGCTGGGGCACCAGTCGCTGATGGGCAAGCCCGGCAATTTGCCGGCGGTGACGGGTGCGGATAAGCAAGTGATATTGGGCCATTTAACGCTATAAAAGCGCTTACAGGGAAGTCCGCGGCAGTGCGGGCTTCCCTGCTTTTTGCGCATATTTCGCATGTCGTTCAGGCTTTGACTTATAAATGATGCTAACGCTTAAGGCTTCAATCAAGCTGCTGCAGCCGCTTTACTTCATAAATTGCATCCATAACCCGACGATCAGCATGATGGTTGCCGAGGCAAAGAAAAAGTAGCCGAAATATCGGATTGGGGATGGCATGGAATCCAAGTCGGCCTTTTTCGGCGTTCCGCCGCCTTCGATTTTTTGCATATCCAGCATTAGAGGATTGACGTATTCGGCTTCGGAATCGGTTCGTGCCGGCTCCGGCTTGGTTTCGTGCGTTTTTTTCATGGGATCCCTCCTAAGAGCTTTCCGAAGGAAAGCTGGCTTCGAAAGCATTACTGAGTTTTGCGAGGAGCAAAACTTACTTCGAAAGCATGATGCTTAGCCTCCAGAGGAAAAGGGGACAAGCTTGCTAGCGCTTTTCCATCTGTGGAAATATTTATTAACTATTTTGACGCATTTTATTCCCAAAAGTTGCTTGTACGAAACTGCGTTTGTACCGCTTTTTCAAGGGCTAGCGTCTAATTTTTCGGGATATGGGTGAATAGCCGTGTTCCAAGTAGGTGTATTGCCATAGACTGTTGGTGTGTTCGATAGGAGCACGCCCTACAAATTACGGAGGTGTCCTCATGGAAAAATACAAACCGATGCCAATGCCAATGACTTCCCCTGCGATGCAAATGCCTATGGGTCCTGCGCCAATATCTGCACCAATGACTGCGCCAATGTCTTACCCTATGGGACCGGTTAATGTTCATGCCAGCTACGAAGAAATCAACATTTACGGGCCGAAAAAACATCACCATCATGGTTGCCATGTAGGCGGGGTATCATCAGCAGGAACAATTCTGGTTCTGTTCATTCTGCTCGTGATCATCTTGCGCTGCGGCTTAAAATGACACAGTAGGTAATGCGCGTGCTGATTAACGCGCTGCTACTGCCATGATGGGAAGGCTCCTTACTCTTTCGGGTGGGGGTGGGGAGCCTTTCGCGGGTGGCCTTCGGCGGCGGCGAGCCATGAAACCGAGAAGCTGTTGACAGGACCGACATATAGCTTTTATAATTTAAACAAACGTTTAATTAAAATAAACGTTTAAGACCTACATAGAGGAGAGATTCATACATGCTGCCTGCGCTGCGCGAGTATTTGAAAAGACCGACGACGATCATAGGGATCGTTACGGCCATGATGTTCCAAATTATTTTTAGCGTCATCTGGATGACCGGATACGCAGGGGTTACGGACAATACCAGGCATCTGAAAATTGCTGTAGTGAACGAGGACAGCGGAATGGGTCGTACCATCGCTGAGAAAGTAAAGGCAAGCCTGCCTTTCGAGATCCGTGAGGAAGCGTCCCATACGGAAGCGCTGGCCCAATTGGAACGGAGAGACGTGCAAATGGTGCTTCACATACCGGCCGATTTTACCCGGCAGCTTCAATCCGCCGGACAAAAAGGGCAGATCGGCTACACGATCAACGAATCCAATCCTGCTTTAATCAAAAGCATCATGCAAGGTGTCGCCAATGGCATCACCACGACGGTGAACAAAGAAGCTGCAGCGGCGGGAGCGCAGGCTGTTTTGGCGCAAACGAATATGGCTCCGCAGCAAGCCCAAGGGATCGCTCAGGGGATCGCGGACAAAGTGCAGGGGGCCATCGAATATACGCATCCGGTCCGCAATATGGCGAATCAAATGATTCCTATGATGCTGGTGCTAGCTTCCTTCGTCGGCACAATGATTATGGGGATGAATTTGCAGCAGTCGACGCTATCGATCCCATCCACCGAATTGACGGGCAAATGGGGTAAATTTGGTGCGAGAATGATCATCAACATCGCTTCATCCGTCGTAATTGCATTGGTAGGCTGCTCGCTTGTGATGGCGCTTGGAGGCGAATCGGCCGGGGGTTTTGTGGCGATGTGGCTGTTCCAGACGTTATTTTTGTTCACGTTTATGCTGTTCTCCCAGCTGTTCCTGCTTGCTTTCGGCATGGCGGGAATGCTGTTTAACATAGCGATGCTGTCCGTTCAGCTCGTCTCTTCGGGAGCGATGGTGCCGCGGGAGCTGCTGTCGAGCTTCTATTTGACGCTTAGCGATTATTTGCCTGCTACGTATGCCGTCGAAGGAATGATGAACATCTTGTTCGGTGGACCGGGAGCAGGCTCCGATGCAGGGGCGCTGGCGATCATCGCTCTGGTATGCGGGGGGCTGGCTACCGCGGCAGTCGGCTTGCGCAAGGAAACGGGCGCACGTACCGCTCCTTCCCGGCCGGAATTATCCCGAGCCTAACCCGCCCGCCGGATTAAGGAGCAACGTAGCAATGACGGGTCTGCTCGCTGCGGCTGCTCACTGTGTATGATCCGTCTTTGGTATATTGCGGCGGGTCTTTCACCATACGGTAAAAGAGAATCCGGTAAAAAGAAGGCAGCGGAACCGGCTGTCCGGATTCCAGCGGCTGGATCTTTTTTTTGTCGATCGCAAAAGCCGTTTCGGACGGACCGGGGACATGGCTGCTCCAAAGCTGCCCGTCTACCGAAATGCCGAATCCGTCTCCATCGGCTTGCCCGGGAGGCAGCAGGTCTTTAACGGAATGATCGGTCAACGTTTGGATCAGGGAAGCCATTCGTACATGCTGAACGGAGAGCGGACGAGACGGGCCTGTGCCGCCGTTCGTTGAGACGGAAGGCTTCCTCGGATCTTTAGGGTGCGTCTGGCTGTACTGAATACGATATTCGGATTGATCCGGGTCAAGTGTGATGGCATAGTAAACGGCATGATCCGTATTCGAATCGCGGACCAGATTCATGTTTAACTGCTCGAGCGTCCCGTCAGGCTCGAAGTTGACGCGGACGTCCTGTACGATGGCATCGGTTCCGGTGTAGCGGGATATTTCGTTCCAGTCGCTCTTCCAGTTCATCTGGTAAATGTTCGAGTCGGATGCAGGAACGTCCACTTGGTGGCTGGACACATAATGGTCCGGCAGCAGATGATAGACGAAGCCGCTCAAAAACACCAGGAAGCCGACAAATACGGCTTTGCGTTTCGGAGCCGGATTCAATACCGGGCGGAAACACAACAAATATGCCGCTATTCCAAGCGGGATGGACAGAGAGTTCCAGCTGAAGGAGAAGCAGCCGAGCATAAAATAGCCTAACAGCTTCAAGGCAAATCCATTTTCCAGGTGTTCCCGTTTCCGGTAGATGAAATAGAGCCCGATAAGCGCTACGGTCTGAATGACAATACCGGTATAACTTAAAATCGCTATGTCGTACACAATGCATGGTCCTCTCTACAATGATGGGATTACCTCTCCCGGAATGATCGACGACGAACGGGCGGTTATTGTTGCATCAATTAGGATAAATAAGTACCGTACGGGAGTGAATGGAGCTGCTTTGCAATCGCTTGCGCTCCGCCCAATAAAGTTTCATAATAGAAGAAATGCAGCAATAAGAAAAGAGCATGGCTTGCAGCTGGGAGCTCTCATAAAGGAATATGTAAGGAGATACCAATGGCACACGCGGAATCGGATATGAAAATACGCATTTTGCTGGCAGCCAAAAAGCTGTTTGCTCTGCAAGGGTTTGACGGAACAAGCGTCCGGCAAATTTGTGAAGAAGCGGGCGCGAATGTAGCGCTGGTTTCGTACTATTTTGGCGGCAAGGAAAAAGTGTTCCATGCCTTGTTCGATTATTTTTTCGTCGGTCATCGCCTGCATGAGGTGGAGGAGCAGCTAAGAGAGCCGGTGAAAGGACTAGGGCTGCTGATCCGGGAGATCGTATGGTTTTGCATGAACGACCCGGAGCTGGCTTCCATCATTCAGCAGGAGTTTGCTGCGAACTCGCAGCGTGCGCCGCAAATTCAAGAGCGGACGTTACCCTTCTGGATGAAAATAAGGGAGATGCTCGAAAAGGGAAAGCAGGCCGGACGGTTTCGCTATGAATCGTTGGACCACACTTTGATTTTCGTTGTAAGCACGGCCTTGTCGATGAAAAAAGCGACCATGCTTCAGCCGCTCTTAGCCGGGCGGGAAGCTACCGTAGAGGAAACGGCGGAATACGCCTGTCTGTTTATCATGAGGGCGCTCGGTGCGGCGGATGGCGGCGAGGGCTGATGCGGTAAAATAGAAAGCCAAGGATCTTATCGATCGCTTGGCTTTTTTGTTTTTCCTCACTCTTGAAGTACGTCGCTCTATGGTTGGCTTATTTGCCGTCGTTGTCGGGCGCTTCCTTGGGAATAAACTGATAAATGTCTCCGGATTCGAACGAATCTATAAGCTTTCCGAGCCAAGCGTAGTAGGCAAGAGCTTCTTTGATTTTATGCGTATCGGCGGCCAGCTGGGCTTGAAACGATTCATCGTCCGGATAACGGTCCGTCAAATCGCGCAGCTCGGCCAATGACTTGCGCAGCGACTGCTGGTTAATTTCCACCGCTTTGCGCCACTTGATTCCGAAATAATCGGCGAAGGTTTGATACCAGTCCGATTCCACCTCATAAAGATCTTTCCGCGATCCTTTTTCCCACACCTGATTGACCATCTTCAGATCGAGCAGCGTACGAATCCCCATGCTCATGCTCGTCTTGCTCATCTCCATGGCCTTGCCCATATCGTCAAGCGTCATCGGTTTATTTTGGAAGAACATCAAACCGTATAAAAGTCCGTGGGACAGAGTGATCCCGTACAAATCCATATTTTTGCCGATGGACTCAATGACGCGCTTACGCGCTTTCTGAATCGCGATTTCCTGCTCGGGTGTCATTCCTTCGAGCCCGTCCATATTGCACACTCTCCTCTGTCGATGTCCTAAATCCGGATCGCCCGCCTGATTAGAACTCACGACTATTGTAAAAAACAATGCAACGATTGTAAAGCGGCCGTTAAGCAAACATAACGGAGCATACGGGAGGAAATGAAATAAAACATTGTACAGTTTTTTCTGTACGTACGAAATAAACTAAAAAAAGTGTTGACTCATCAGATTGCTTTCTTTACACTTAGTTAAGTGAACTGGAAACAAACTGGAATGAGGTGATACCTTGGCCATTATCGAGGTGAAGGAGCTAACGAAGGTGTTCGGCCCTAATCCGGAAAGTGCGCTGATGCACCTTGCGAATGGGAAGTCGAAAGAGCAGATTTACAAAGAAACGAAGCATACGATAGGGGTCAACAAAGTCAGCTTTACGATCGAGCCCGGGGAGATCTTCGTCATTATGGGCTTGTCGGGAAGCGGGAAGTCCACGCTCATCCGTCTCTTAAACCGTCTGATTGAGCCGACGGCCGGATCGATTGCCGTGCACGGCAAAGACATCGTCAAGATGAATCAAGAGGAGCTAAGGCGGGTACGGAGAGAGCAGATCAGTATGGTATTTCAAAAATTCGCCTTGTTCCCGCATCGCACCGTTGTTGAAAATGCGGAATACGGCCTGGAGGTTCAGGGCATAGACAAAGCGGTCCGCAGGGAAAAGGCGATGGCGTCGCTGGAGCTGGTCGGCTTGAAGGGCTGGGAGCACAGCTATCCCGACCAGTTGAGCGGAGGCATGCAGCAGAGGGTCGGTCTTGCGAGAGCGCTTGCCAACGACCCGGATATTTTGTTCATGGATGAGGCGTTCAGCGCGTTGGATCCGCTTATTCGCAAGGATATGCAGGACGAACTGCTGGAGCTTCAGGAAACGATGAAAAAAACGATCGTCTTCATTACGCACGATCTGGATGAAGCGCTGCGAATCGGAGACCGGATCGCGCTTATGAAGGACGGAGCCATCGTACAGATCGGCACGCCGGAAGAGATTATGATCAATCCGGCCAACGAATACGTGGAACGGTTCGTCGAAGATGTGGATTTGTCGAAAGTGCTGACAGCGGCGCACGTCATGCGGAGACCGGAAACGATCGCTCTGGACCGCGGGCCGCGCGTTGCCCTTCAGCTTATGCGCGAAAGCGGCATATCGAACTTGTTCGTCGTTGACCGGTCCAAGCGGCTGATCGGCGTTATTACGGCGGAGGATGCTTCCGCGGCTGCGCGGGAAGGCCGGACGCTGGAGGATATCGTCATCCGGAACGTTCCTACCGTAGCGCCGGAGATGCTGCTGAACGAATTGTTTGAAATAAGCGGGACGGCCAAATATCCCGTTGCCGTTATTAATGAGACTGGCCGTATTGTCGGCGTCATTGTGCGCGGAGCCGTGCTGGGGGCATTAGCAGGGCAATATTCACCGGTGAAGGAGGTGACGGCGGATGAGCATGCTGCCGAAGCTACCTCTTGATGAATGGGTGGAGAGCGGAGTCGATGCGCTGGGCTCGTCATTATCGTTTTTCTTCGACGGCGTTTCGGGGTGCATTGAAGGGATTGTTGAAGGCTTCTCCTTCTTGCTGCACCTGCCTCCGGCACTTATCATGATAGTTTTGCTGGGGGGATTGGCCTATTGGTTCGGGAGGCTGCCGCTGGCGCTGTTTACCGTGATCGGGATGTATTTGATCGTCAATCTGGGCTACTGGGAGCACACGATGGACACGCTGGCGTTGGTGCTGACTTCCGCTCTCATTTCGATAGCGCTTGGAGTGCCTAGCGGAATCCTGTGCGCCAAAGACCAGAGAGTACAAAATATATTAACGCCTGTGCTCGATTTCATGCAGACAATGCCGGCGTTCGTGTACTTGATTCCCGCCGTTACCTTTTTCGGCTTGGGGGTCGTACCCGGAGTGATCGCGTCCGTTATTTTCGCCGTTCCGCCAACGATCCGGCTGACCAATCTGGGTATAAGGCAGGTTCCAGCCGATTTGGTGGAAGCCGCCGACGCATTTGGCTCGACATCCGGGCAAATGCTGTTCAAGGTTCAGCTGCCGCTAGCGGTGCCTTCCATCATGGCAGGCATCAATCAGACGCTTATGCTTGCTCTATCCATGGTCGTCATTGCGTCCATGATCGGAGCACAAGGAATTGGCGCCGACGTCTACAGGGCCGTTACGCAAATTAAAACGGGGCAAGGGTTTGAAGCCGGACTGGCGATTGTCATTTTGGCCATCTTTTTGGACCGGATGACACAGCATTTAATGAAAAGAAAAAGAAAAGGGAGAGGGTAATATGAAAATAAAACCTATTAAATCGATATTAGTACTAAGTATTTCTGCACTTATTATTGTATCCGGTTGTTCCAAAAGTACGAATTCGAATGCGAATGCCTCGCAAACGGTCGGAGATCAGGTGAAGCACGAAATTATCGGAATCGACCCTGGAGCCGGAATTATGAAATCGACGGCGCAGGTGCTCAAGGATTACGATCTAAAGGACTGGAAGCTTGTCGAGGGCTCGGGCGCAGCCATGACGGCGGCTTTGGACAAAGCGATCAAGGATAAAAAGCCGATTGTCATCACGGGTTGGACTCCGCACTGGATGTTCGGCAAATACGATTTGAAATATTTAAAGGATCCGAAAAACGTGTTCGGCGGAGACGAGCAAATTCATACGATTGTGCGCAGCGGCCTTAAGACGGATGAGCCTTCGGCCTACAGCGTGCTGGATAAGTTCGAATGGACGCCTGAGGATATGGCGAAAGTGATGGTGGACATCCAGAACGGGAAAAAGCCGGAGGAAGCGGCTGCGGAATGGGTTAAAGGCAACGCGGCCAAAGTCGATGCCTGGAGCAAAGATGCGGCCAAAGCGGACGGCAAAAAGCTGAAGCTCGCTTACGTCGCATGGGATTCGGAGATCGCAAGCACGAATGTGATCAAGCAGGTGCTCGAAACGAAGCTTGGCTACAAGGTGGATTTGCTTCAGGTTGAAGCGGGACCGATGTGGGCCGGAGTCTCAAACGGCGATGCGGACGCGATTGTAGCGGCTTGGCTGCCGACGACGCATAAAGACTATTACGACAAGTATAAAGGAAAATTTGAAGATTTGGGCCCGAACTTGAACGGAACCAAGACTGGTCTTGTCGTCCCTTCGTATGTGAACCTCGAATCGATTGAAGATTTGAAAACGAAATAAAACGAAGAAAAGAGCAGCTTGTCCGATTTTTTCGGCGGCTGCTCTCTTTTATGCCCATTATTTCAGATCGTCGGCCTGCTTAACAGGGGTATGCTTGCTGTAAGTCAAAAGCTCGGAAATGGTGACGAACCGGTAGCCTCTGTCTCTTAGCTCCGGCAAAATTTGTTTCAACGCAGGGATCGTTTGCGTTTTGCCTTCTACATAATCATGGAACAGGACAATGTCGCCATTGCGGGCATTGTTGAGCACGGTGGACGTTATTTTGCCAACGCCTGGCGTGTTCCAGTCGTTAGTATTTTGATGCCAAGACCACATGACGACCTTGAAACCTTCTTTTTTGGCGATTCGTACGAGCGTGTCGTTGTAGTACCCGCCAGGCGGCCGGAATAGATGAGGTCTAAGCCCGCTTGCTTTAAAAATAGCCTCCTGCGTCTTGCTCAATTCCTCTTTGAATTGCCGCTCGGATACTTTGTTGCTGAAATACAAGTGCCTGTACGTATGATTGGCGAGCTCATGCCCTTCGTCGGCTTCTCTCTTGACCAAGTCGGGGTATCTTTCGGCTTTATTGCCGATGATGAAGAAGGTCGCTTTGACATCGTATTCCTTCAGCAAATCCAGAATATACGGCGTATCCTCCGGATCGGGGCCGTCGTCAAAGGTCAGAGCAATGACTTTCTCTTCGGTCGGAACCTCCCAGACGACTTCGCCTCTTTTTTCGTAATACTGGCGTCCTTTCCCTTTGCTCGGCGCCGCCGCTATAGCGGACCCAAAAGCAAGCAGCATGCAGCTTGAAAGCACGAATACTTTCACTTTTGAACGATGCATAACCCATGGCCTCCTGTAATTTCGTGCTCATTCCATTGCTTCATAGGCTTCCCTAATAGCATAAAATTACCCATCCATCCAATTCCCATTATTTCCTAAAAAGTGATCATTCGCAGAACTTTATCCGGAACTGACCATTGGATAGTATCGTCCTGATTCGATAAGTTATAATAGAGGGATGACCGGTTCGGTATACAAATACGGAGCTTAAATTATGCGTTGGGGCGTTGGGGGAACAGAATCCGTATGCTTGTCGACTGAAAGGCATGGTTAAGGAGGGGAAGCCAATGAAAGTATATGAAGCGGTTACCGATGCGGTATTGGCGGCACGAGATACCGATCATTTTATTACGTCGCGGGAGCCTCGGATTACAATTGAGCTTGGAGGGATTCCCGGCGACCGGCACTTTGGGCTATTGCGGCCGGCAGATTCGAGACAGCGCATTTATCCTCGGGGGACGATGATTGCGAACCGGAGGCAAATCAGTATCGTTTCCGCAGAAGAGTGCGCCCAAATTGCGGAGGCTCTGGGGATTGAGCAGGTGCTTCCGGAATGGCTTGGAGCCAATATGCTGCTAAGCGGGTACGAGGGGTTAACGCTGCTGCCTCAGGGAGCAAGGCTCTTATTCCCCGATGGGACGGGACTGATTTGCGAAGGGGAGAATTTGCCCTGTATCGGTCCGGGGGAAGCGATCGCACGGACGACGGGCAAGCCTGAGATTGCCGCGGCCTTCGTAAAGGCAGCCAAGAAGAAGCGGGGCATCGTTTGTTCCGTAGAACGGGAAGGAACGGTTAATGCGGGCGATACCGTCCGAATTTATACATAAGCAAAGCGGCAGGTTAGCTGTCTTGCTGCAAGACCGAGAAAGAACGGCAGTGGGCATGAAAGAGTTTTTTATTGCATTTGTAAGGAATATATGGTAATTTATATACAACATTTGGTAAACGTGAGCGGAAGAACCGCCTCTGCCATGCGCATGTCGCATGGAGGGGCGGTTTTTTTGCTGTTCAGAAATGGTTGTTCAGCCTGTAAACAGGCTGAATCCGTACAATCAAAGGCTGGAACTAGAACATGATGGAGGCGATCTGCATGGATGAACTGCCGCAAAGGCTGAAGCCGGGCGATGTGCTTGGAGGGCGATACCGGATCGAGGCGCTTATCGGACAAGGAGGAATGAGCACCGTTTACTTGGCGGAGGATATGCGCTTGCCAGGCAAGAAGCGCGCCGTCAAGCAATCCCGGCAGGAGGAGGGAGTCCGCGCCAGCCTCGCCGAGGCCAATATGCTGGTCAAGCTGAACCATCCCAATCTGCCGGATATCGTCGACTACTACGGGGCGGAACGGGAAGGCCGCTTTAACTATTTGGTGATGGATTATATCGAGGGGGAAACGCTGCTGCAGCGATTCGAGCGGCAAGGTCGGCGTATGCCGGCAAGCCAAGTGAGCGAATATGCTTTGCAGCTGTGTGATGTGCTGGACTATTTGCACGGGCATTTGCAGGATCCGATCATTTATCGGGACTTGAAGCCGTCGAATTTGATGATCGATGTGCATGAGCGGTTGTGGCTGATCGATTTTGGCATTGCGCGCAGCTATCGAATCGGGCAGGATGCCGATACGGTTCCGATCGGTACGATCGGCTTTGCCGCGCCGGAGCAATTTGCCGGACGGCAGACGGATGCGCGGACCGACTTATACGGGCTTGGCGCGCTGATGTATTACCTGATGAGCGGCGGGCAATACCGGCACGCCGCTGGCAAGCATTTGCGCGAGCTCGATGCCGGGCTGCCTCCGGGCCTTGCGGAGCTGGTGGAGAAGCTGCTGCAGGCCGAGCCCGACTCGCGCTGCCAAAGCGCTGCGGAGGTGCGCGGCGAGCTGCAGCGCCTGCTCACGGAGCAGCGGGCGCAGGACAGCCGGCGGCGGGAGCGGCAGCCGCTGCTCGTCGCCGTAGGCGCGCTGTACGCCGGCGCAGGCGCCACGTTCGCGGCGCTCGCCCTGGCCCGCGCGCTGCATGGGCTCGGCGTGCCGCACGCGCTGGCGGAGCCGCCGAAGCAGCAGCCGGAGCTGTACGCGCTGCTGTTCGGCGAGAAGCACGCGCCTGCGGGCTACCGCTGCTACACCGAAGCAGCGGGCGAGCCCGCGCTGCGCGAGGCGGCGTGGGCGGACGGCTGCACGCTGTGGCTGCCGGCCGCCCCGGCCGCGGAAGCGGCGCGCGCTCCGGCGCAGCCCGCTGCAGCCGCAGCCGCGCGCTGGCTGCGAAAGCTGCTCGCGCTGGAGCGGCCGCTCGTCCTCGTCGACATCGGCGACGAGTGGCACAGGCACGACGTCCGCGAGCTGCTCAGCGTCGCGGCGGAGGTGGTATACGTTGTGGACCCGATGGTCCACAAGCTGGATCTTGCTGCGACGCGCAGCCGTCTGCAGCTGCTTCATGAGCTGCGGGCCGCAGGCAAACGCGTGCACGGCATCGCCAACAAGACCGTCGCGTCGAAGCATACGGGCCAGTGGCTGGGCATCCTGCCGGAGCCGCCTGCCTGTCTGCTGCCTGCAATCGACGCGCTCAAGGTCGCGGAGGCAAGCTGGCTCGGCCAGCTCGTGCAGGACCGGCCGGGCATTCAGCAGCAGCTGGCACGGGCGGTGTACCCTTGGCTGCGCAGCTGGCTGCCGCACGAGGCTTATGCGGCCGATGCCGGCGGGGCCAAACGAACGCTGCGCAAGCTTTGGAAAAACGGTTAATACGGAAGAAGGGGCACGATGAATTTTTGGTATAAATGCGTTTATTACGTTCTGGTTGTCGGTTTATGTTTGTCGGGTCCTGCTCTGTTAATAGTCTGGAAGTGGGGAATCGAGCCGCGTTGGGGTACGGTGGACGTCATTCAGGCGGCGCGTACCGTTGACCGGGGAGCCCGCCTAACCGAAGCCGACCTGAAGACGGTGAAGGTGAAAAAAGAGCTGCTGGTCGGCGGCGCCGTCGTTCGTCTGTCGGATGCCCTTCAGCAGGAAACGACCCGGGCCATCCGGGCGAACGAGCAAATAACGGATGCGATGCTGAATACGGAGCATCTTCTCCCCGCTCCGGGCCAGTGGAACATGCCGCTGCCTGCAGAATGGATGTTCGGCAAGCCTCCGGGCAGCCTGCTGCGCGGCGACCGGATTTCCCTGCTGCTCGTGCAGAAGGAGGAGGCCAAGAAGGCTGACGATAAATCAGGCCAGGAGCTGACCCGGGAGAAGCTGGAGCAGCTCAATATTCCGTTCGAAGAGGAGAAGAAGCTGCAGAAAATGGTCGTTAGCTACGCTAAAGGAACGAACAACCAGGAGGTGTCTTCCTCCGACGACCGCAAGAAAACAACCGGTGTCGTCAATACGGTGGAAATTATTGTGAACGAGGAGCAAAAGGAGCTGATCCGCAAATACGGATCGAAGGGGTACCGGTTTTTGATTGTATATCGATGATCCATCTTGAAGGAGGCGTTGAACATTGAATGCTTATGTAGTATCCGCCGACCGCAGGCTGATAGAAGCGCTGAAGCAGTCCGGCGATTACGGCGCGGTCATTTCGGTATCCAAGGAAATGATTGCCGTTCTGCTCCTGGAAACGGAGGAGCGGGGAGGAGCGGCCGGCTCGAAAGCACATCCTCAGCCGGCTAAGACCTCGGCAGGCACGGCCGAGAAGGCTTTGCGCTATGGCGGCGGCGAGCATCGAACTCCAGGGCAGGACTGCTTGACCGAGACTGTAATGTCGCCGGGTGATGTCTGGGTTGTAAGCGACGAACAGCTCGATATTCACGAGGCGGTAGCTTTACGCCTATGCTTTCTCAACAATAAATTTCTGTATTTGTTAAGCAACCATTCCGATTCCCATTCCATGAAGGCGACGCAAAGCCTGTGTGCCGCCCACGGCATAAGATACGTTCTGCCGTTTCATACGCCCGAGCAGGTAGCAGGTCAAGTCGGGTCTATCTGCTTTGCGCGGGAACAGCGGACAAGCAAAGTGATAACGGCGATAGGAATGCTGCCGCAAATGGGACTGACCTCCAGTTTGTTACGCATTGGGACGACGCTCTCCCGATTGTCGGGGATTCGAGTCGGCATCTTGGGGTTGAACGGCTGGAATCCGGGGGATAGCGGGCTGAACTATTCAGGCAAATATTTGGACGAGCTGTGGGGCGGCCTGCAGGGCCGGCAGCTGCAAGGCGGGGAGCTTCGCGGCAAAATGCAGCAAATTGCAACTGGAGTCCATTATTTGGCCGGCAACCGGGATATGAAGAAGCTCTACTATTATCATACGGATGGGATCTCCTGGCTGATAGAGAAAGCCCGGGAGTGCTTCGACCTCGTTCTGCTCGATGCGGGCAGCTATCCCGATCATGCGCTGGCGGCGCAAAGCATCCACTCCGCCGACCTCCTGCTCGTGCAGACGAATCAGAGCTTGCAGGCGAGAGAGCAGTGGAATCGAATGCTTGAGCATATTTTGCAGCCGGTGTTCCATCTGGAGGAACGGCAAACTATGCTCGTGTTTAACCGGATGCTCCGATCTCCGGAAATGGAGAACGAGAAGCAGCTTTCGCGTCAGCTGAACATGCCTTATATCGGAAGCTTGCCTCAGGTCGAGAGCTTTTACCGGTGCGAGACGGAACGAAGCCTGTTGGTGCAGCAGTGGCCAGAATATGAGAAGGAGCTGCAAAAAGTGTCTAAAGCGATACTGCACTATTATGATGTTCCGCTCGCGGCCGTTCAGAGCAAGGAAGCACTTGCTCCTGCTACGCTGAATTCGCCCAAAGGGTCATGGCTGCGCTGGATGAAGCCGGTTAAGGGGGCTTGATAGCTGTGGCTTTGTCTATGGGCGACCGGCGGCGATTTCATATCGGGCAATTTCATCTGGACACGGCAGCGGATCCAGCACCTCCGGTGCCGGCACCGCCTTCGGCGGACGTATCGGCTGGCAAAGGAGGCAAGCCGCAATTCGAGCAGGTGTGCAGAGCTTACAAGGAACTGGTCGGCGAACGGTTCGCAGGAGCCGTGCACCGGGGCGAAATGTTGACGGACGAGGCTCGCACGGATGAGGCGCAAGCATTCGTCGAGCTGGAGAACAAAGCGATTATCGGCGTTCCGGAAACCGTATCGGCCATTATGGAGCAAATACAATCGTACGTCGATCAGAACGGCTTGTACCAGGTCGAGCTGCCCGACTATTATATCGGCCTCAAGCAATATGCGAGGGAGGAACAGAGGCGCTATTCCGATATTACGCATGCGATGTTTCACGAAATATACGGCTTCAAGGCGCTAGCCCACTGGCAGACGTACCCCGACAGCTATGCGGCCCAGATTATCGGCACCTCGATATGGATTCATCATAACGGCCGTCACCGGAAGATGCCGTTTCAGTTTTCCTCCACCCAGGAGGTGGATAAAATTATCCGAGCCCTAACCCGGCAAAAAGAAGACGCCATCGTTAACCTGTACCATACGACGTTGGAGGTCGATCTGTACACCGGGGAGCGGGTGACGCTTACGGTAAAACCGGATGTTCGCCACGATGTCATTACTTTCCGCCGGTTTTTGATCGGCAGAGTGACGGTGGACGATTTGGCCGACGACCGGCGCCGGACGATTCCTCCGGAAGCGGCAGACTTGTTCAGGGGAATTTCCAAGACACACTGCAACTTTTTGGTAATCGGCCCGCCAGGGACGGGTAAGTCCACTACGCTCAAGGCTCTGATCGCCGAGCGGGCGGATTATTATACGGGGGCGATTATTGAGAAGCACTACGAGCTGGCGGCAAGCCGCGATTTCCCTGAGAAAAAGCTGATTGAACGCGTCACGCACGAAAATACGTTCCATCATGCCATGGATCAGGTGCTCCGTTTCGATGTCGATTACGCCATTATCGGAGAAGTGAGGCGGGTAGAGGCGGAAGGGGCGATGCTCGCTTGCGAACGGCTGCTCAAAGGGTTCGGCAGCACGTTCCATACATGGAAGCCCGAGACGGTGCCTTCCCAGTTCGCAAGGCTGCTGTGCGGCTTGAATCCCGGCGTCAGATTCGAGGAAGAGGAGAAGCGGGTCGCCGAAAATATCGATATCCTGATCGTTCAGACGCAGGATCCGGGACGAACCCGCAAAAGAATCAAAAGCGTTATGGAGCTGCGCTACAACCGGCTGAACGGCCAGATTAGCACGCATGAGCTGATGCGCTGGAACGAGAGGGACGATACGTGGTCGTACCGTATGGATTTGAGTGACCGCTTGCGCAGCGAGATGCGCGAGGTGCATCAAGAATGGGCCGAGATTACGGAGAAGACGTTAAATCGATTGGCCCAAGCTTCACCTATACCGGATGACGTCGGGATCACGGTGTATAATCCGGCGGATGCCGACCCGCTCCATCGTATAAGCGTAACTTTGGAGCGAATGCGCGAAGCGCCATTTGCGGATAAAGCGTCTGCTGCTAAGCCAGCAGCAGATTCTGCGTTCTGCGGGGGAGGATAGGATGACGGCCGTATACCCGCTCGTTCATATGACCGTGCTTGGCTTGTCCGCATGGCTGTTCACCCATGGCTTGTACAAAACGCTACAGCCGCTTCTTCGTTATCTGGGCGCGTTGAAGCGCACGGAGCGGCGTCATAGAGCGGAAATGAGGCTCCTGCGCAAGCAGAGCGAAGAGCTTCATGAACCCGGGTGGATGCTTGTCCTATGGCACAGGATGTACAGGGAGCTGGAATTATTGCTGAAGGCTGTGCAGGGTGAGCGATTCCACGATTTTACGGTCCAACGTTTTGTTTTACTGGATGTATCCACTGCCGTCTCGTCCGGCATCATCGTGTTTTTTGTTACTTCCGACTTACGGTTCAGCTGTTTTCTGAGCGTACTTGTTGCTGCTGCACCATGGGCGTATTACCGGCTGAAGCTGCGTAATATCCAAATCCAGAGCGGTTACGATCTGGCGGAAGCGGTCGGGATTTTATCCAGCAAGTACAAGGTGACCAGAGGCAACATGCGAAACGCGCTGCAGCTTGCGAGTCTGGAGATCACCTCTGTGCCGATACGGCGGCATTTTATGAACTGGATTCGGGAGGAGCTGAATTATGTAGATTCGCGGGAGATGGAGAAGGCGATTGAAGAATTCATCTACAGCATCCAAACGTCGTTCGCCAAGCAGCTGGGCCTGACCGTGCTCAAAGGGTTGCTGCGCAGCGAGAACGTCGAGAGCACTCTTACCGCCATCGACAGGAACATTCACAAGCAGATCGATATGCTCCGGGACGAAGGAGATTCGAGCTCCGAGGTTTTGCAGCTGAGCTGGCTGCACGTCATTCTGTTTCCTCTGCTTATTGTCATTATGATTATTTTTATGGGGTATAACAGTACGATTCATTACCAGCTCGGGACGGAGCAAGGGCGATTTTGGCTTACGGTTACGCTCTGCTTCATCGGAGGCTCGCTGCTGCTTGCGCTTTGGTTCCGCCGTCCGCCCAATGATTATTGACCGGAAGTGAGGTGATGCGTTTCATGCAGCTGCAGCAGCAATTATATGCCATAGCAGGCGGATTGTTAGGAGTGCTGATCTGTCTTATTTACGCCTATGCGGCGTATTTGGTTCACCGTCGACTCCGTTCTCCGGTTTCTCTTCAACATATGACCCGGCTGCAGTATATGCAGCTGAGACGGTGGCTGCATCATCCCGAGCTTGAACGAAGGTTAGAGCAGACGGGATATCCACTTAGGCTGAATGCCTGGAAAATCCAATCGATTCGCTACGGCACCGCGTTCGTATGGATGATGAACAGCTTGTACGATGCGGCTTCCAATTGGGAGGAGCTGGATGCAGCGGGTATTGTGCTTACGTTCTGGGGACCGGTCGTTATGCTGCTTGCCACCAATACAAAGGCATCCCTGCTTACCTATGCGCTGAGCAAATGGAAGGAAGTCGATGACGGCGAGAAAAACAGGGAGCTGTTCATGATCTACAGCATGATTGCCGACGAGCTGAAGAGCAACGGAAGGCGAAGGCTGAATTTACATACGCTGTTGACGAAGCTGCGCGATTATACGGTTCGTATTAGACCTTCCTTGAATAAAGGGCTGCGTCTCTTCGATGAGGGAGCGCAAACCGCGCTTCAGGTCATAGCCGACGATATCGGAACGAGGGAGGCCAGGGAGCTGTGCAAGCTGCTTGCCGATTTGGAGCTCACGCCCCCCGAGGATGTATCCGCCTTAGTCGATACAAGGGAAGAGAGCTACACGCAGATGCTGCGGGAAAACCGCCGAAGGCAGCGCAAATTTTTCGGAAGCTTAGCATACGGGGCGGCCTTCAGCCCGCTGCTCATTTATTTGTGGAATGCGCTGAACATAGCTCAGCAATATGTTACGGACTTGGCGCGGAGCACGAACCATTTTGGCTGAGAAGATTCACTGGTAGTTCCGGGGCTAGGCTTAAGCATCGTAGGTCGTCTATTGGTACCAATTAGATATAAGCGATAGGCGAGTGGTGATAGCGCTGAGCCCGATCTTATTAATAAACTGATCCCATTCGATGTGGAAACGAGGAGCGAATCAATAATGAAACCGGCATTGGAAAAGTTTTTAATTATCGCGGCTACACTGGCCGCCATAGGTATATTTATTTTTGTTGCATTGTGGAGCTCGATCAAGGAGAAGAAGACGCAAATGGACGATCTGTTCAACAATACAAACGTCCCGACAAGCTTCCATTACCAGATGAAGACGGCACCGGAATACGCCGGACTTATTGAGAATGACACGCTCCCTTCAAGCAATGATACCGGCACGTTAATTACATGAAGCAGGCGTTGGTGGAGATGCTGACCGTGTACATCCTTATGCTGCTGCTGTTTCAGCCGGTGCTGCACGATATTTACTCGACTCGGGCGAATGCCGTGGAAATGGTGCTCGACAGTGCGATTCAAAAAGCGGCGAGCTCGGATCACGGCAGGTTTACACCCGAAATCGTTGAGGAAATGCGGGGGACGCTCGTGCACACCTTTTTGCTGGACGAGAGCGATATCCGTTTTAGCGGAACTACGGAGCTGACCCCGCGCGGGGAATATATCGAAGGGACGCTTGCGGTCAAGAGCACGCCCCGTTGGCTGTTTCGCAGCATGTTCGGGAGCGCCGACCGGGACCCCCCGGAAATTGTCCGCTATGCCAAGCAAATGAGCGAAGCGTGGGTCCGGTGATGTAAATGAATCGTGTGCTTTTGCTGATGTTTGTTGTTCTGATGTTTTTATACACAACCGGCTACGAAGCCGACCGCTATGTAACCACAACGACCCACAACCGGCTTAAATTCTCGCTGAACCGGGGAGCTCACGATGCGGCGCTGCAAGTGGACAAGGAACGGCTGGCGGAGGGGGACATTGTATTCGAGCGCGGTTTGGCGCGAGCGGTGTTTGAGAAAGGGCTGGAGCATAATTTGCAGCTGGATTCCAGCGGCAATCCCCGGGCTAGTACGCTTCTTCAGTGGAAGCCCGTCATTGTGTTCGAGGATTATGTAGATGACAGCACGCCGGGAGTAGCGTTCCCCTTCAGCTATGTACGTGAAAGCGAGCACATATACCAAGTGCTGAAAGGCCCCGCCGTCATTTACAGAGTGAAGGTGAGGCTCCCCAGAACTCATGCCTGGTCTTATGTTGGCGATGTTTACAAGAACGTTATCTATGAGTATCCGTTAGAATGACCGGATATAGAAAAGTAGAGGTGAATGATTTGATACGAATGCAAGGTAAGCGAACGTTGGTGCGGCTGCTGCTAAGCGGAACGCTGCTGCTGCCGATACTGCCCACGGGTTTAGCTTATGCGGCCTCGTCCGTCCCCCCCGCTCCAAGCGCTATTCGCGTTGACAATAAGCTGGCGCCTTCCGTTGATACGGTAGTCGTTAGCGGTTTATCGCCGGGAGATGTCGTCAAAGTGTATGCGGACGGCGGGGCGGCCGCCCCGCTCGGAACGGCCACAGTAAGCTCCGGCTCTACGAGTGCTACAGTATCTGTTAATCAATTAGGTGCCCTCGGAGGGCACATCTATGTGACGCTGACACAGCCGTCCTATTCGGAGAGCCGGCGTATTGTCAAATCGTTCCCCGCCGAACCGATATCGACAGCGCCGGCAGCGACTTCGATTCGCGTGTCCAATCAGGCAGGCGGTTCCGGTGACCAGGTGACCGTGCTTGGGCTGCATACAGGGGATCAGGTGAAAGTGTACTCCGATTCTACGAAAAGAACCATGCTGGGTTCAGGCACAGTATCGAGGGCTACAACCGATGGAACCGTTATTTCCGTAAGTCCGCTGGATTCTGCGGGCGGAGTCATTTTCGTAACGGTGACCGAGCAGGGGAAGAGAGAGAGCAGGCCGACGGAGAAAGCTTACGAGGGAGAGGCAGTTTCGGCTAAACCGCTCATTAGTCAAATCAACGTCGTTAACGAACTGGGGGGATCGAGCGACCGTGTCATCGTTTCGGGATTGAAACCGGGCGATACG
Source organism: Paenibacillus sp. H1-7 (assembly GCF_022354825.1). Taxonomy (GTDB): domain Bacteria; phylum Bacillota; class Bacilli; order Paenibacillales; family NBRC-103111; genus Paenibacillus_S. The sequence goes on along the minus strand of NZ_CP031168.1, from coordinate 7,320,295 downwards.
GTCAAAGTATATGAATCCGACCGTTCAGCCACTCCGTTGGCTCAAAAGACGGTTGCGCCAGGTTCTACGGTAGCGGACGTACCCGTGGCTATTCCTTCGACGGACGCGGGCAAGCAAAGCCTATATGTCAGCGTGACAAGCCCGCTGCTGCGCGAAAGCGGCCGGGTAGCCAAGCAGTACCGCCTTGAGCCGGTAACATCCGCCGTAGCCCCAGGAACGATCGTTGTAACGAATGAGGAAGCGGGGACGGAGGACCGTATTGAAGTCATAGGGTTACAGTACGGGGACGTTGTCAAAGTGTACGGCAGTCCGACCGACTCGCTTGTCATCGGATCAGCCAGCGTAGGAGCCGATTCGTCCAGGGCGGTCATTCGGATATCCCAATTGGGGAGGGAGGCAGGCTATGTGTATGTAACCGTCACCTCCCAAGGAAAGACCGAGAGCGGACGCACTATGAAGGTGTACGCTGCCGAACAGGCAAGCGCGGCACCTAGCAGAGAGGATATTCGAGTCAACAACGGGGTCGGAGCGAATGATACGGTTACCGTAACAGGTCTTCAACCAGGCGATCTAGTGAAAGTATATGCGGATGAGACGGCATCCGGAGCGATAGGCAGCGCTGTTGCGGCCAACGGCTCTACATCGGCGGTTGTCAGCACTGCATTGCCAAGCAGCGGATACGGGATTGTATATGTTACGGTTACTCGGGCACTTGAAGAAGAAAGCGCGCGAACGCCCAAAATTTATAATGCAGAACCGGTTACGCTCCCCGTATCAGCGAATCTTATTCGAGTAGTGAACAGCACGGATACGAGCGGCAGCGATGAAGTGTCGGTTCTGGGTCTTCAAGCCGGTGACACGGTCAAGATTTATTGGGATGCGACGAGCCTGACACCGATGCAGACTTTGCTCGGTACCGATGCTGTAGCGACCGTTAGCGAAGGCTCGTCTGTAGCAACCATTAGCAGGCTGCCCCTTAAATCCGCTGGAGGTACTCTATACGTGACGGTTACGTCCATAGAGCGCCGGGAGAGCGGCCGGACCTTAAAAGTCTATGAAGCTGAATAAACGAAATGCTTGAAAAGGAGAATCTGACCACTATGTTTCCGATATTACGCAGAAAAAGAAATAAAGTGAAACTGATGTTTGCCACAGCCTTCATCGTTGTTCTTCGCCGGACGGCATACGTACTGGCATTCATTACATTGCCTTTCACCACTATGCCTCAGGTAAGCCAGCACGCATATGCGGACTCAAAAGACAGCAGCTTCAGCGATATAGAGGGACATTGGGCGGAAAAGCCGATATTGGAGGCTTTATCCGAAGGGATGGTGTCAGGCTATGAGGATGGATCCTTTCAGCCCGACCGTTCGGTTACCCGCGGTCAGTTTGCAGCGATGCTCGCAGCATCGCTGCACATTCCCGTCGCTGCGGAAACGACGGACGAAAATGTCCAATCGGCATATCTTCAGTCTCTTCGAGATATTGGCATTATTGATGATGCTTGGGCTTCTGCCGAGAAGCTGGACAGCGAGCTGTACCGCTCGGAGATGATTCGGCTCTCGCTTGCCGCTCTTGATCCTGCAGCGGTCGAGCCAGAGCCCGATAATCAGAAGACTAAAGCGGCGGCTGCAGGGCTAATCGATGGAGGGAGCGAGGTAGAAGCGGTGGCGGACCGTGCGGTTACACGGGCGGAAGCCGTAGTTGTGCTGCAGCGTCTGCAGCAGGCCGTACATCCTGCCTAGTGCCGGCTGGATTGTGGATCTTTGGAATCGGATTAACTGCTTAAAATGCAGCCTTATCGTCGGTGCGATAAGTGCTGCGAATGGAGTATAAATGGAAGCATCCATAATAGTAATTGTAGGAAACACAAGTGAGGCAGCAGAAGGAAGTCCTGAGTTTCGCGCCGGAGCGCGGCACAGGGCTTTTCTCTTTTATCACAACCGATTCATCGGATACAAAATTACATTGGGAGATAAAAACTACCTCTAATGCGGTCGCTTTTTAGTGAAGGTTGGCAGAGGCTTTTACTTAGCGGTTTTATTCACCGTCAAGGAACGTTACTCATTGGGATATCAATATTGAAAGCGGTGGAGAGATGGGGTACTCTTACAAAAGAGACGAAGCTTCAAGGCAAACGGAAGGGAGTGACACGCAATGGCTTTTATAGATTGCCATTTTTTCTCAGAGACGCTTGGGGTCACAGCCTCGATGTATGTGATCCTGCCGCAGCCGACGACAAGACAGATCGGAATGACCGCTCAACGTGTGAAGAGCAAGCATCCTACCTTGTTTTTGCTTCACGGCTTGTCGGACGATCATACGATATGGCTAAGAAGGACATCCATCGAACGCTTTGCTTCGCAGCACGGCTTGGCCGTCGTTATGCCGGCGGTGAACCGCAGCTTTTATACGGATATGGTTCACGGGTATAAGTATTGGACCTTTATTAGCGAAGAGGTTCCAGCATTGGCGAGATCCTTTTTCCCGTTATCCGAGGAGCGCGAAGACAACTTTGTTGCAGGCAATTCGATGGGTGGTTATGGTGCGTTGAAGCTCGCTTTAACTTATCCGGAACGGTTTGCCGCTGCAGCCAGCTTATCCGGTGTCACGGATGTGGCCCAGTTCGTCGGACAGCGCTCACAAGAGTTTCAGCACGTATTCGGGGATTTGGAGCAGGTGGAGGGCAGCCGTCACGATGTGTTCCGTCTCGCGGAGGATCTCAGTCGTCATAACGGCCCAAGACCGCTGCTGTATCAGTGCTGCGGAACGGAAGATTTTCTGTATGAAGCGAACGTCCGTTTTCGCGATCACTGCCATAGTTTGAACCTGGAGCTGACGTACGAGGAGGAGCCGGGGAGCCATGATTGGGCATATTGGGACTGCAAAATCCAATCGGTTTTGAATTGGCTGCCGGTTAGATAGAAAGGAGTACAGCATGAGCGAATACATACAGAGGGTGGAACGGCTGCAGGAGCGGCTGGTGCAGCAGCGGTTGGACGGCTGCATGATCACGCAAAACATAGATCTGTATTATTTTACCGGTTCGATGCAAACCGGGTATTTATTTGTTCCGAGCGAGGGCGAGGCGGTATTTTTCGTGCGGCGGAGCGTCGTGCGCGCTCAGGATGAATCGGCCCTCCAAGTAGAGCCGCTGGGCTCGTTTCGCACCTTCGGAGAACGGCTTGCCTCCATGTTCGCTGCGCCATTCGGACAGGCCGCATCGCGGCGTCTGAAGCTGGCCGCCGAATTCGACGTACTGCCGGTGCAGCAGCTGCAGAGGCTGCAAACGGTGCTTCCGGACGTCGACTGGGTAGACGGCTCGATGATCGTTCGCGAGCTGCGCATGATCAAGTCGTCATCCGAGATCAAGCTTATTCGTGAATCGGCGAGAATCATCGATCTGGCGTTCGAACAGGCGATAGCAGCGCTAAAGCCGGGCATGACCGAGCTGGAGCTAATAAGCGGCATCGAGCTGTTCATCCGCCGGCACGGACACATCGGAGTCATGCGGATGCGCGGTTACAATCAGGAGGTCATCACCGGGATGGTTGGAGCCGGGGAGGCGGCCGCTATGCCGACCTATTTTGATGGTCCGGCTGGTGGACAAGGCTTGAGTGCCGCCGTGCCGCAAAGCGTGAGCCGCCGCCCGATTCAAGCCAATGAGCCGATCTTAATCGATATCGGCTGCTGCATCGACGGGTACGTCATCGACCAGACACGTACCGCGGTTATAGGAACGCTGCCTGACGATCTGGTTCGAGCCTATGATACGTCCGAACAAATACTGCGCAGCGTAGAGGCGATGCTGAAGCCGGGCCAAATATGCGAGCGGCTGTATATGCATTCTTTGCAGCTGGCCTTTGATGCAGGGCTAAGCGACCATTTCATGGGCTATGGCGACGATCAGGTCAAGTTCCTCGGCCACGGCATCGGCCTCGAAATCGATGAGCTGCCGGTATTGGCCAAAGGCTTCAGCTATCCGCTGCAGCCCGGTATGGTCATTGCTATCGAGCCCAAGTTCACATTTCCGCAGCGCGGCGTGGTCGGCATTGAAGACAGCTACGCGATCACCGATTCAGGCTTTGAGCGTCTGACCGTATCGAGGGAAGGGCTCATTGTCGTGTAGCGAGAGCGTAATGCATAACAGTAAAAGCCGATATGACGGAGAATTGCGCCGTCATATCGGCTTTATTGTTATCGGCTGCCGATGCGGAGCACAGCTCGTGCAAGCATTCAGCCTATGCCGTAACCATCAGCCCTGTACGCGCTCGATCACTTTATCGATCAGCCCGTATTCTTTGGCTTCCGCAGCGGTCATAAAATAATCGCGGTCCGAGTCGCGTTCTACCTTCTCGTACGGCTGGCCCGACGTTTCCGCGATGATCCCGTATAGCACACGGCGGGTTTTCATAATATTGTTGGCACGAATCTGAATATCCGACGCCTGGCCTTGGGTACCGCCCCATGGCTGATGGATCATAATTTCCGAATTCGGCAGCGCATACCGCTTGCCTTTGGCTCCGCCGGTCAGCAGAATGGCGCCCATGGACGCAGCGAAGCCGACGCATATCGTGGAAACATCCGGCTGGATGAACTGCATCGTATCATAGATGGCCAAACCTGCCGTGGTGGAACCGCCCGGGGAGTTAATGTACAGATGAATATCCTTCTCCGGATCGGCTGCGGCCAGAAAGAGCAGCTGTGCAATGATGCTGTTAGCCACCTGATCGTTGACCTCGGATCCAAGAAACACGATGCGATCCTTCAACAAACGCGAATAAATATCATAGGAGCGCTCTCCGCGACCGTCCTGTTCGATAACAACCGGAACATAATTCATCATCTGATATCCCTCCAAACGGATTTATAATGTTATGCCGCAAGACATTGAATATCGGTGCTGCGAGGACGTACGCCCCTTTTGCCTCCAAATCCGGACGACACCATAATCAGCTTAATTAACGGTTCGGTGTTTCCAGGACTTAGATGCCATTCATTGACGAGTGTTTCTTCGACCTCTGATGCCTTTTCTTGACCGGCTCGATAGGCGTCGAGATCCACTACCTGCTCTTTACCGGCAGCTGATGAAGCTCCGGCCACACGATCAGCCTGCTTTCTTATAACCAATAGAGGGGATGAAACGGGCTGAATCTGCTCTTGTCCGGCGGCGCATTCATTGTTCCGCAGCTCTTGGGCTGCTGTTTCCTTCTTCTCATTGCTCATTCGGATCGATCTCCTTCCGCAGCTTTAGGATAAACGGCAAGCATAATCTGATACTGTGCGGTGTTGTCTCCGCTGCCCTCAGCCGCCTTCGCGTATTTCGCAACCAGCTTCTTCATCGTATCGACGTAATCGGCGATAAATGCCTCTCGTGCATCCTGGTCCTTGAGCGGGATTTGAAGCTGCAGGGTGGCGCTTGGAATTTCCGTGCCTTTCTCCGAATGGTCCATGAGAGTTACGGCGTCCTTTTTCATCTGTTCGGCCGTCGTGATGAGCTGGGCTAAGGAACCGTGCTCCTTCAAACGCTCGATGGTCTCTTCCGATAAGCTGAGCGATTCGGCGAGAACGAAGGTTTTGGCTATGGCCTGGTATAAAACCTCAACAAGATTGCGCACTTGTCTTGTTCCGACCTTGCGGATGAGTCCCGTCTTCTCCAGCGCCTTAATATGGTAATTCATTCGCTGCGGCGGCTCGTGAAGCATTCTGGCCAGCTCCGCGGCGGAAGCGGGTTCGGCCAACCGGGACACGATATCCGCCCGAAGTGGATTAAGCAGAGCTACCGCCTGCTCCGGCGATTGCACGAGACAGCTTTCCATTATAGGTTGCTGCACACCATACCGACCTCCATACAACATTATACTAACGTAAAAATATTTTATTACGTATTTTGTTTTTTGTCAAAAGGGCATTTGCCTCTTTTTTTTGAGGTGACAAATTGGTTTTTAAGTAAATAGGCGTGCACTCATTGAGTGAACGCCTGTTAGCCACGCCGAATTATCACGGGTCTGCCTCCGTTTAAGTTTCATTAAAGGTTTCTTTCTTAAACTAAGAACGTCACAGTTAATCTTGCAACGACCCGCATAGATAAGGAGATGCCGATATGAATATAAAAATGATAGTCAAACAAGCCAGCTATGTGTTATTGTGCTCAGCCCTGCTGACGGCATGCAGCCCAGGAACGACGCAAACGTCAGGTACGTCGACCGAAGCCGCAGCAACGAACGGAGCGATCGCTTCAAGTACGCAAACGCTGGGGTACGTCAAGGAAATGGATAAAACCAAGATCATGACGTTCTCCATCAATGTCGATGAAGCGAAGTGGCAGGAGATGCTGGAAACCGCAGCGGAAGAGGAATACATTTCAGCCGATGTAACGATTAACGGAACGACGATCAAGAATGTCGGGATCCGGCCCAAAGGCAATTCCAGTCTGAAGCAAGTTGTAGCAGATGATACTACAGACCGTTACAGTTTTAAAATCAAATTCGATGAGTATGTAGACTGCCAAACATGGATGGGTCTCGACAAAATCGTCGTCAACAATATGCAGTCCGACAACAGCTATATGAAAGAGTATTTAAGCTATGACATCATGAGCTACATTGGAGTCGACGCTCCGCTGTATGCTTTTGCGGATATCCAAGTGAACGGAGAGGCATGGGGCTTCTACTTGGCCGTTGAAGTGATGGACGGCAGCTACCTCGACAGAACGAAAGACGGTGAGGGCGAGCTGTACAAACCGAACAACGATGACAAGATGATGGCGGGCATGGGCAACATGCGCGGAGTCCCGGCGGGCGCAAACGGCGACACAGCGGCGGCCGGTGCGCAGGGCGCTTCCGGGAATGCCGGCACAGAAGGCTCGCCACCGCAGAGACCGGCGAGAGACGCTGTGACGGCACCAACCGGCATGCCCCCGGCTGACGGCATCGGGAACCGTGGTCCAGGCGGAGGCATGAATAGCGCGCAGAACGGCGTTTCCCTCGTGTATACGGACGATAAGGCCAGCAGCTATTCCGCCATTTTTGATAACGCTGAAACGAAAACGGATGAAACCGACTACGAGCGCGTTATCGCCGCGCTGAAAAATCTGAGCACAGGCACGGATCTGGCATCGTCGGTGGATGTGGACGCGGTGTTGAAATATTTTGCCGCGCATACCGTCGTTGTGAACATGGACAGCTACACCTCCAATATGGGGCATAACTATTACCTCTATGAAAACGACGGTCAGCTCAGCATGCTGCCTTGGGATTACAATATGGCGTTCGGAGGATTTCAGGCGGGTAACGCATCCGAGGTTGTCAATCTGGCGATTGACACGCCGCTCTCCGGCGTAAGCCTGCAGGATCGTCCGATCCTTGGCAAGCTGCTCGAAGTGCCGGAATACAAGGAGAAGTATCATGCCTACCTGCAAGAAATCGTGAATGGTTACTTTGCTGACGGCAAATTTGAACAAACGGTTGCGAACCTCGATCAATTGATTTCCAGCCATGTGCAAAACGATCCGAGCGCCTTCAACACCTACGAAGAATACAAATCGGCGGTTGCCGAGTTAACGAAGCTGGGCACGCTTCGGTCGGAGAGCATTCAAGGGCAGCTCAAAGGCGAAATCCCTTCAACAACCGAGGGGCAAAAAGCCGACGCAAGCGCACTGGTCGATGCCTCTGCGGTGGATCTGTCGAAGCTGGGCAACGGGATGGGCAAGGGTGGTCCCGGCAAAGACGGCTTCGGAGGCGGGCCAGGCCGATTCCCGAACGGGATGAATGGCGGCAACCAAATCGAGACGGAGCAAGGAAGCGATTCGGCCGGCCAGACAACTTCGGCACCTGCAAACTAACGTGAAAAAGCCCTAAGCCGCTGTTAGCCGAGCTTGGGGCTTCTTCCTATTTACGCTCCATTTAAAAAGTCACAGGCAATCTTACAAGTGATCTCAAGGTGCTGAAATGATATTCCAGCGGCTCTGAGCCGGTTGCGAGCTGCAGATTGGGAAGCCGCCGCAGCAGCGTGCCGAAAGCGATTTGTCCTTCCAAACGGGCCAGCGGCGCCCCCAGGCAGTGATGGATCCCTTTGCCAAAGGCCAGATGCTCGTTCTCTTCTCTAGTGATATCGAGCGTCTCGGGATTGGCAACCTTGTGCGGATCGATATTGGCGCCGGCAATGGAGACGACCACCATTTCCCCTTTGCGGATGGTCTTGCCGTGAATGATGACATCCTCGCCGGCAAAACGGCTCGTGATCATGATAGGGCCGGCATAGCGCAGCAGCTCTTCGACGGCGGAAGGGAGCAAGGACGGATTTTCCCGAAGCAAATTCATTTGCTCGGGATGCTGCAAAAGAGCAAGCACACCGTTGCCGATCAGGTTGACCGTCGTTTCGTGACCGGCGGTAATGAGCAGCCAAATGGTCGAGAGCAGCTCGTTCTCGCTTAGCCGGTCACCTTCGTCAAAGGCTTGAACCAAGCCGCTTGTCACATCATTCCCGGGATTTCGCCGCTTATCGTCGAGCAGACCTTTAATATACTGAATAAACTCATCGAGAGCCGTTGTCACTGCATCCGAATCGCGGGGATCCAATGCCGCTTTTCCGAGTCTTTGCGTCCACTCCCGAAACCGGTTCTGGTCTGAAGCGGGAATCCCCAGCATTTCGGAGATGACCATAATGGGGAGGGGATAGGCAAAGTCCGCGACCAGCTCCATCCTGCCTTGGCCTTCTACACGATCCAGCAGCTCATCCGCAATTTGCTGAATGCGCGGGCGAAGCCCCTCGATCATTTGCGGCGTGAACGCTTTGGACGCCAATCGGCGGAGGCGGGTATGATCGGGCGGGTCGACCGACAGCATGTTGGGCATATGCTTCATCCATTCAATCAATTTATTGACGGATGCATTCGTCGCGGCTGAACCCGCTTGATCCTGCTGCGGCATGAGCTTCCGCATATCTTTTAGAAAACGGGGGTCCTTCAATACGGCGGCAGCATCGTCGTGCCGAAAGGCGATCCATGCGCCCCCCATACCGAAAAAGTCGTCCAGACGGTAGAGCGGCTCCTGTTGTTCAACAAGCCGATGATAGAAGGCAAAGAAATCTCGCATCGTTTCCGGCGAAGTAAAATCGCTGCTGGTGATGTTCTCCATGCTCTTACCCCTTCCCATTACCTCGTTTTATTGTTCAATACCAAAGCGGATCATATTGCAAAAACGGTTCATTTTATCGAAATAGTGCTGAACATACTCGTCGTCGACAGCCTCAATTTGAGAGACATCCAACAGGAACTTCTTCTCAAAGTGCTCTAATGCAATCATGATCAGCTCAAATGCTTGATCGCGGTCCAGCCCGTCCCGAAGCGGAACTTTGTCAAACAATCTTCTCCACAATTTGTTTCTCGATGTGATAACGTCACCATACTTTGCCTCAATATCCGGTATCAATTCGTCCGGCGTCAAATAAAAAGCCTCATACACTAATTTGTACTCATCGGGTGAATTTCGAAAGTAATTGAACTCCAGTCGGCCGAACTCGTCCAGGGCTTTAAAAAAATCATCGTACTTCAAAATCGAATCCATCTTCAGCTCGGCCCCGATTTTTTCGGAGCAGTGTTCAAGCAAGCTGAAATACAGCTTTTTCTTGCTTTTGAAATGATGAAAGATCAAGGCTTTGGAAATGCCGGCCGCCTCCGCGAGCATTTCCGTCGAAGTCTGTTTATACCCGTGGCGTGCAAACAAGGACAAGCAGGCCTCCAGCATCTTTTCTTTTTCGTAGAGCTGCAGCGGCAAAAAGCATCACCTCCCATTATGCTGACCGATCGGTTAGCTAGATTATAATATATGCTGACCGAATGGTCAATATGCGCTGTTTAATTTGAAATGGAGTTGATGGGTTGACTTTGAAAATGATATTCATTATCATTCATTAAGCGGAACCATTATCGGAAATTATGCAGCAATGGAGGAAATTAAAGATGAAAAAAATTCAAATGAACAAGCGAAAATGGCTGCTGCCTGCCGTCGCGGCATTAGCGTTAGCGCTCTCGGCGTGCGGTTCGAGCCCTGACGGCCAAACGGGGGAGCAAGCCAATTCTTCGGCCCCGGCTTCGTCCGGTACGACGGCGAAGGAGAAAGTCGTCAAGGATGGGATGGGCCACGAGGTGACCATTCCGGCGCAGCCGAAACGGATTCTGGGCTCGTATCTTGAGGACCCGCTGCTTGTACTTGGCGAAAAGCCGGTTGCCCAATGGTCGGTTGCCAGCGGCACGCAGCAGTATTTGGAGAAAGAGCTGAGCGGTGTGCCGACGATCCCTTCGGACCTGCCTCCGGAGACGGTGCTGAGCTTTGCTCCCGATCTCATGCTTATAGGCAATGAATCGGCGGTTGCCAAAGGGCTGTACGAGCAATACTCCAAAATAGCTCCCACCTACGTGCTGGGAAGCGAAATTAACAATGACTGGCGCAAGACATTGCGGAAAATCGCCGAGCTGCTGAACAAATCCGATGTTGCCGAAAAGGCGCTTGCCGGCTATGAAGAGAAAGTGAAGGCAACCAAAGAGAAGGTGGGTCCGAAGCTTGGGGACAAGAAGGTCGCTATCTTGTGGGTGACCAAGAAAACCTTTTATGTCGTCAACGGAAAAATTGCCAGCGGTGCCGTGCTCTATGGCGATTTGGGCCTGAAGATGCCCAATATTTTGGCTGTGCTGCCCGAGGCCAAAGCCAACTGGGTATCGATATCCCTCGAGAAGCTGGCGGAGCTCGACGCCGACTATATTTATCTGGTCAATAGCGATAAGGGCCAGGCAGGCAATCTGGAGGAGCCGTTGTGGAAAAATATCCCGGCGGTCAAAGCGGGCCGTGTATACGAAATGGACAGAAACCGCAGCTGGCTGTATAACGGATTGATTGCCGGCACCAAGGTGATGGACGACGTCGTAAGCAGTATGTCCCAATAAAAGGATGTCCGCTGCGGCTATTATCGAATAGAACCCCTGGAGGTATAACGTCTATACAGGGGTTCTTTGCTGTTTTCCGATGCCAATCTATCATTTGAAATCCTACAAAGTGACATTGTTAAATTTTGGATGTATAATCCTAATGTAGGAGATGATGGGTGAAAATTGGTAATTGGAGGTTTCGCTAGAACATGATTACTAGACAGAGAGCACCTGTGTACGGTGCCGGCAGGAGCAGGCTGGAGGAGAGGGCGGCAGAGAAGCATTCCATTCTCAGCGGCCTGATGCTGATAGGCATAACGCTGTTTATGGTCGTCGCGCCGTTTCATGCTGCATTATTTTACGGATATACGGTTCAATATGAGGTGAACATCCATTCCGCCGTCATGCTGTCCGGAGTGCTTTTACTTTTGCTAAGCTTCTATGCTTTCTATCATTGGCGTTTTCAACAAATGAGAGATTGGCTGGCGCTGGCCGTATGGACGATCCCGCTCTCCTATGCGTTGTCCTCGATTTCCGCAGCGTCTTCTCATTTTTCAGCCAATATGATCGAAATGAACATGATGTATGCCGCATTTTTTGCTATAGCCGTCTTCTTAGCCGCGAACAAATCATCAGCGGGCATTTTGCAGCAGGGCATCGTTTTCTCCGGTTATATTATCGTGGTTTACTGCTTCATGAATATGTTCGGAAATGCATATTACCGCGACGCCGTCATGCTGACGGACCAAGGCTTGCGGCTGACGTCCGTGTTCCAGTATGCCAACGCGTATGCCGCGTATTTACTGGCGCTTTTGTTGTCATGCATTTGGACGTTCATGAATACTCGCAAGCCGTATTTGATGCTTTTGCACGGCATCATGCTGCTTCCGATCATGCTGTCCTTTCTATTGACGCTATCGCGGGGAGGCATCGTGGTGCTACCGCTGATATTGCTTGCGATCCTTCCCTTTTTTACGCTGATCCGCCAAATCGCTTTTTTCGTTTACCTCGCCATCGTAACGGCAGGCTCTCTTCTCATCCTGGAGCCGATACGAAGCAAAGCGGAAGCCATCGTTCGCCGCGTAGTTTCGAGTGCTGAGCCTGAGCAGCAGCGGATCGGCTTTTTTACTCCGGATTCCATCTCCGGATGGCTGCTGCTGGGAGGGGTTTCCCTGCTGACGGCTCTGCTATTGGTATGCCTCCACTATTGGCTGGTGCCGCGGACGGAGAAACGGTACGCGGACAAGCTGGACAAGCGGTTCATGCCGCTGCTTCTTCCGGCGCTGATGATCGCAGCCTGTATTCTCGGAGCGGCGGTTCTATCCGGCAATACGCCGCTCACGAAGCTTCTTCCCGACTCGCTGCAGCAAAGGCTGTCATCGATTAATTTCCAGCAGCATAGCGTTCTCGAACGGTTTACCATGTATAAGGATTCCTTGAAAATCGCCTCCGATTATCCGGTAACAGGAGCCGGAGGAGGAGCTTGGATCAGCATGTACCAGAAGTATCAGAACAACCCGTACGTGGTAAAGCAGGTGCATAATTTCTTTTTGCAATATTTGATAGAGACAGGGCTGGTTGGCTTGCTATGCTTGGTAGGCTTGCTAGGCTGCGTGCTCTACGGCTACATCCGGCATTACTTCAGGAGCCGGCAGGAGGACAGGGCGAGCCATCATATTTTTTATATCGTGGTGGTTAGTATCCTCATTCACAGCATGCTGGATTTTGAGATGAGCTATGTGTATTTGGCTTCGCTCGTATTTTTGTGCCTCGGGGGAATGGCGTCGCAAGCGGATAAGCCGATGGCTCTATTCAAGCCGGATTCGGCTGGAAGCAAGCGTATCCGGTGGGCTGTCCCTGTCCTTATAGGAGTTGCTTCGGTGTATCTGTTTTACTCCGCTGCCGTTCAGCTGAAGTCGAACCAGCTGTTTATTCAGGCGAATGAACTGGTGCGCGCAAGCTCCAAGCCGAGCTTTGATGAAGTAATGGAGCCGCTTGATGCGGCGCTAAAGTATGCTCCGGGCCATCCGGACTATTTAAATTTCAAAATTCAGCTGCTTCATCAGGCATACAATCAAACCAAAGAAGCTTCGTTCGAGCAGGAAGCTAACCGCAGTCTGGCCTTGCTGGACCAATACGAGCCTTACGATAAGGAAAGGCTGGAAACGGAGTACGACCAATATGTCCAATCGGGCAGGCTGGATGAAGCGTTGAAGGTGGCATTGCGCAGCTTGGAGCTGAATCCGTGGGGCGTATCGGTGTATAAGGAAAGACCGAACTGGTACGAGCGCGCCATCGCTCTTTGCTACGAATTAGGCAGCAGGGCAAGGGCAGCCAATCAGACGGATTCGGCGAATGCCCACTGGAGCCGGGCATATTCGCTTTATGATACGGTGACGGCCAAAACCGAATCGCTCAAGCTGCTGCCCAAAGGGCAAATGCAGGGAGAACCGTTCGGTGTAACGCCGGTCATGTCCTTGTTCATAGGCCAGGCGAAATTTGCGCACAAAGACTATGCAGGAGCGGCCGACGCGCTGGGCCTCAACGTTTCGGCAGACTATGGGATCGAGATCAACCGGATGATTGCCCGGTGGTATCTCGCGGCCCTTCAGATGAAGGGAGAGAGCGATGCAGCCGTTTATGCGCAGCTGACAACGAAGTTCCCGGAGGAAAAGGAGAGCATAGCCGCTTTAGCCGCTTTGACTGCCGGACAAGCGAAGTAAGGCCACGTTATGCTGCGATTCGCTTAAAAGAGACACAGGCAAAGTAAAAAGCCCTTCTTCGAATCCAGACAATTCGAAAAAGGGCCGGCCTTCCCGTTAATGCATACGCAGCGGGCGGGGTGGTCTGAAGGTAATCAGCTGAACGCCCATAGCACATAAGCCAAATAACCGCCTGCAATGGCGATTACGTAGTATATCGCAAGTCGCAGAAAGATTTTTCCCGTGCTCTTATCGTATGTCGGGTTTCCTTCTTTGTTTTTCTGGGAAACGCCGACAGCGATAGTCGCAGTTAATCCGAACATGGCGACAATAAAAATAAGAACATAAAGAACGGTAAGATTCATGTCATCACCTTCATTAATGTGGCATTGATAATCGACATAGTTATTGTACCTCAAATCGCTCCATTCGTAACCATCCAATTGGCTGAGCATCTTCCCATCCAGTTGCAACAATTTGTTCACATCTGTACCTTTCCCTAACGTCATAGTTTACAATAAGTGCTACGGAGGTCGAGTGAATGAAAATCAACGAGCTGGCAGGGCGGCTGGACGTAACGCCTAGAGCGATTCGTTTTTATGAGGAAAAAGGACTGCTGCATCCGCGCTATGCGGATAACGGCTACCGCTTCTACACGGAGGATGACGCATGGAGACTGCAAACCATTACGGCTTTCCGGGAGATCGGATTCGGGATCGAAGCCATCGCCAAGCTGCTCCTTTATGTGGACAGCGGAGACCGGGATACGTTCCGGCATTATTTGGAGCTGCAGCGGGCCGTTCTGTTCTCCCGGTGGGTGGAGTGGAAGCAGCTGCTTGCCGCGTTGGACAGGCTGATTGACCGGGCCGACGGCCAAAAGCCTTTGCAGCTGGACGACCTGTTCGAGCTGGCTGATAACATTAGGCAGCTCAAGCATGCGCGGTCCACTTGGGAGGACCGGTGGGATTACGACGGTCTTGCCGAACGGTTCGACCGCTTGTCGAGCCAGAGAATGAGTCCCGTAGGCTTTATGGCAACGGCGGACGAATATGAGCAGGCGCTTGCTTTTACCGTGCAGTGGATAGCCCCTCAGCCGGGAGAGACCGGATTGGACGTTGGCACCGGAACGGGTGTTTTGGCCGGGCGCCTTCAGCAGGAAGGAGCCGCCATGTACGCAGTGGAGCAATCGAGACAGATGCTCGCGCGCTGCCGCGGCAATTATCCGGACGTGCAATCCAAGCTGGGCAATTTTATGGCGCTGCCATTTTTTGAAGGTGAATTTCATTTTATTGCGACGCACTTTGCCTTTCATCATTTGAACGAGGGTCAACAGCGGCTAGCCTTGGAGGAGATGAACCGGGTGTTGAGGCCGCAGGGCCGGATCGTCATAACGGGTCTTATGTTCGAGCATGCGGAAGCACGTGAAGTTCTTATGTCGAGGCTGGAACGTGAAGGAGACCGGGAGCGGCTGTCCGAGCTTACGAGCCGGTATCCTGCAGACAGGTCTGGGCTGCTCGAATGGTTCCGAAGCCATGGTTTTATTACTATCCAGCAGCAGCTGAACGAGTGGATCCATATGGTTTATGCGGTACGCAAGCATTAATTGTCATAGAACGACAGCTTTGCGAAAATTCGATCTCATTTGACAATGGTTCAATTATCCGGGAAGATCTCGACAAACGATGGGCCGAGGGGCCTAATTGTTAAGGGTATTTTATTTTGGATGAAGAAGGATTTTCTGACAGCCAAACCGAATAATCAAAGGAAGAAGATGTGAGAAGAGAGGGAATTCATGGCCAACTCCAAACCTCAATATATTTTGGACTCGCATAACAAGTCCCGGGAATATTGCCTGGATCCGGATACGATCCCGATTTTTGAAGAAAATTTGTCGCACAAAGACCTATTGCGCAAGTTTTCGGAATATGAGGACGTTCTGAAGGTAGTACGATTTTTTGTCAAAAAATTGCTGGATTCGTTGAAAGGAAACCCGATTCTTATAGTCGTCTCCGACGAAAACGGCGTGGTGCTGGACATGGAGGGCGACGAGACGATCAAGCAAACGGTGAATCAGCTCGGAATTCGCGTCGGCGTTAGGTTTACGGAGGAGACGTGCGGCACGAATGTCATCAATTTGGCGCTTTCCCAATGTGTGCCCATCGAACTGATCGGCGACGACCATTACCATTCCTGCTTATTCTCCAGCGCTTGCTACTCCGTACCGTTCCATTATACCGATAAAAACAACCTCCTGGGCAGCATCTCCATTATGACCTCCGTCGGACTGGCCGATCCGTTTTACTTGACTTTATTGACGATGGCGGTGGATTCCATTGAGAGGGAATTGCTCCTGGTCAAGCAGAATCAGAAGCTGAACGTGTTGAATCAGATCATGATCAATTCGACCCGCAGCGGCATTATTATGACCGATAAAGAAGGCTTCATTATTGAATTCAACGACGTAGCCGAGCAGCTGACCGGGTTGAAAAAAGGCTTGATCCGCCACCAGGCGGTGCGCCAGTTCAAGCCGATGGGCCAATATATTTCCGATGTCATCGAAAAAGGCAGCAAATACGAAAACATTCAGCTCATGTTCGAGCGGCAGAATGGCAAAAGCAAGTTTGTGTGCTTGTTCGACGCTCTCCCAATTTATGACGAGCACTACGATATCATTGGAGCCTTCGGCCAATTCCGGGACGTGACGCAGCTGTATGAGGCCGAGGAAAAATATAATCATCTGGCTTATCATGACGATTTGACCGGCTTGCCGAACCGCAGGCTGTTCTACAAGCAAATCAACGAAATGTTCGAGGGTGCGGAGCAAAATCAAAATTCGTTCGCGATCCTGTACATCGATTTGGACCGGTTTAAAATGGTCAACGATACGTTGGGACACCGCAACGGCGACATTTTGCTGCAGGAAGTCGCGGAACGGCTGAAAAACTGCCTGGAGACGGATTGCATGCTGGCCCGTATGGGCGGAGACGAGTTCACGATTATCGTGCCGGACGCCTCGGGACCGGAGGTGGCCGTCTCCATAGCCGATGCCATCATCCAGAAGTTCAAGCGCAGCTTTACGATTCAGGGGCACGATTTTCACATTACGGCGAGCATCGGCATTTCCTTGTATCCAAGCGACGGCCAGGATGCGGAAACGCTGATGATTCATGCGGATACGGCGCTGTACAAAGCGAAGGAAACGGGCAAAAACAACTATATGCTGTACGTTCCGTCCATGAACCAGTCGTCGCATGAAAAGCTTGCCTTGGACAGCTCGCTGCGCAGAGCCGTTGAGCGTGAGGAATGGGTGCTTCATTATCAGCCTCAAATTGACATCCGCACAGGCGAAGTGGTCGGAGTCGAGGCGTTAATCCGGTGGCTGCATCCGGAGTTCAAGATGGTTTCTCCTGCCGAGTTTATTCCGCTTGCCGAGGAAACGGGTTTGATCGTCCCTATTGGAGAGTGGGCGTTGAAGCAAGCGTGCATGCAAAATAAAAAGTGGCAGGACGCAGGGTATCCGCAGGTACGCGTCGCGGTCAATTTATCAACGGCCCAGTTTATGAAGAAAAATCTGGATCAGACCGTCGCACACGTGCTGGCGGAAACCGGGCTTGATCCGAAATATTTGGAGCTCGAAATTACCGAAACCATGACTATGGATGTGGAGAGGTCAAGCCAGATTTTGGACGAGCTTAGCCGGCTCGGAGTTCAAATCAGCATAGACGATTTCGGCACGGGCTACAGCTCGTTGAATTACTTGAAAAAGTTCTCCATTCACCGTCTGAAAATCGACCGTTCTTTCGTCCGGGACATTACAAGCGACGAGAGCGACGCAAGAATCGTAGGAGTTATCATTTCCATGGCACACCATCTGGGGTTGAACGTTATAGCCGAGGGAGTAGAGACAGCAGAGCAGGTTGCTTTCTTGAAGGAGCAGCAGTGTGACGAGATTCAGGGCTACTATTTCAGTAAGCCGCTGACAGCTGAAGAGCTGGAAGAGAAATATTTTAAGAACAGAACAATCATGGGGTGGAGATGAAAGAGTGATGAGAGTTTCGCAAGTTCTTGCTTCCAATATGAAGACATGGGGCATCGATCGTGTTTTCGGCATACCGGGGAAACCGATTTCCCCTATGATGCTCGACCTTGACAGTGAAGGTATCGAGTTTGTCCTGACACGTCACGAGGCGGGAGCCGGATTTGCGGCTGCTGGGTATGCGATGGGCAGCCGCAAGCTGGGAGTCGCGCTCGGGACGTCGGGACCGGGAGGCACCAATTTGCTGACGGCGGCAGGTCAAGCCAAGGCTTACAATTTGCCGCTTCTTATCCTTACAGGCCAGCCTTCGGCAAGTGATTCGGGCAAAGCGCTGGGGCAGGATTCAAGCTATTTCGGTACCGATCTGGTGAAGATGTTCGAGCCGGTTACTTTGTTCAGCGCCCGGGTGGAGAGGGCCGACCTGCTCTCCATGTATCTTCGCCACGCGCTGGAAAGAGCATTGACCGGTCCCAAAGGTCCTGTGCACCTGTGCATTCCGTTCGATATCTTAATGTCCCAGGTGGAGCCGTTTGCTTTATCGCTGCCGATCAACATCCCTCAAGCCATTTCCCCGAATGCGGAAGAGGCGATTCCGCTGTTGAACGCGGCCCAAAGACCGGTGCTGTTCCTCGGGAAGGGAGTCAACGCAGCCGATGCGTACGAAGAGGTACGCATACTGGCTGAGCACTGGAACATTCCCGTCATCACTACGCCGGGCGGCAAAGGCGTATTTCCTACGAAGCATCCGCTGTGCCTCGGCAACTTCGGCTTGGGCGGGACGGCGCAAGCGCGCGATTATTTGAAATCCGGCGTCGATCTTCTTATTGCTGTTGGCACCAAGCTAAGCGACATGACCTTATCGGGGTTCACCGCGGACATGATGCCGAAGCAGGTCATTCACTTCGACTATGACATTACTTTCATTGGCAAAACGCTCGACGTTCCGACACTCCCTGTTCTTGGAGATGCCAAAGGGAACCTGCAGCGGCTGATTGCAACAGCCAAGGCAAGCAGCCGGATGTACGAAGCGGCCGCGACACTGGAATCTCCGCCCCCAGCTGTGCCGGAGTATAATGCGCTCGGCGAGCTATCCGCCGCTTTTGCCGTGAAGGCGCTTCGCTCTGCATTGCCCGATGACGCTGTCGTATTTGGGGACGACGGGAGTCATACCTTTTACGCGATTCGTCATTTCGACATCGTCGAGCCGGGCACGTTCCACTTCGACGACGTGTTCGGAGCTATGGGCCATGCGATCGGTTATGCGATCGGCGCGAAGGCGGCCCGGCCGGACCGTACGATAGTCTGCTTGACCGGTGACGGCTGCGCCATGATGCACGGAATGGAAATATCGACGGCGGTCAACCACCGGATTCCTGTTATTTTTGTCGTCTTGAACAACGGAAGACTTGATATGGTTGATAAAGGGATGTCCCATAATACAGGCCGCAGCGTAGGCGCTATCTATCGGAATCCTCTCGACACGGCGATGTTTGCCCGTTCATTGGGAGCGGAGGGAGTCTGCTGCCGGACAAGCGAGGAGATCCGGGCTGCCGTGGCCGACGCCGTGAAGGCCGATGTCCCTACGGTCATCGAGATTATGGTAGATCCGCTGGAGACGCCTCCGATTCTTAGCCGTTTGCTTTCACTCGATTAGCACCGGCAGGAGCGATACCGATAACTATTTTGACTGGAGCGATGAATTCGAATGTCTGACAACCGTTATGAGCAAGGTATGGATGTATTGAAGAAAATGGTCGGAGGGGAGCAGTTCCCGCCGCTTGAAGCGATCCGCAGCTTTTACCCTGATTTCGCCAATATGATTGTTACGAACGGCTTTGCCGATATATATTGCCGTCCTGAGCTCGACCATAAGCAGAGGGAAATGATCACGCTCTCCTCCTTAATTACTCAGGGAGCGATCGATCAACTGAATTTTCATGTCCATGCAGCGTTGAATGTAGGCGTAAGACCTGTGGAAATTGTAGAGCTGGTCATGCATTTAAGCGGCTACGTAGGATTCCCGAAAGCGATTAGCTCGATGGATGTTGTGATGAGAATTTTTAAAGAGAGAGAAATCCAATTGTGAAAAAGGGGGCTGTGGGGGATTCTCCCACAGCCTGCGTAAGTATCGGCCAGTCCGCAAGTACCCATCCTATCCAATGACCCCCGTACGTTCTAACAGCCACCAAAGCGCTTGAACTCCAATCACTGCCGATCCTCCAACGACAATACTTTTGTATCCCGCTTTATTCCGCAGCCATAAGATCATCGGCATGATCGTTATGACGAGGATCAGCTGTGCAGCCTCCACTCCCGCATTAAAAGCCACCAGCGAACTGACGAAATAGTTGGCGGGCAGACCGATTTCCCCCAGCGCCCCGGCGAATCCCATCCCGTGAACAAGTCCGAATAGGAAAGTCAGCAGCGAACGAAGCGAATGCTTTGGCGACACTATATTTTCTATGGCTACGTAACCTATCGTCAAGGCGATTGCCGCTTCCACCCACACTGGATTCACGTTAACGTAACCCAGCGCGGTTAACAGAAGCGTTACGCTGTGCGCAATCGTAAAGGCAGTGACGATCTGAACGATACGCTTGTAGCTGTCTGCGATGACAAGCAGGGACAAGAGAAAGAGCAGGTGATCGTAGCCTGTCGCGAAATGCTCGATTCCCAGCGTAAAATAACGCCATAGGGTAGTGCCAAGTGACGCGGCATGCGACGATTCAAAATGGTAACTGCGGTGAGAGGCGTCGAATACCGTTTGATCCGAATCGTTTCCGTCCACCATGATTGCAAAATTCAGATGGTTCGGGTCTGAATCGTCAAAAAGCAGGTTATATTGAATAGTAAAGCCGGTGATAGGCTGGCTGCTAGTATAATAGAGTTGAAAGCTGACCCCCGGGACTGATTCCTTCACATTTTTGTTCATGGATTGAAGGTGGAAACCCATATCCTCCATGTTCTGCTGGAGCCGGATGCCGTCCTGCAAATATCGCATGATTTGCCCAGTCTGTCCTTCCAGCTCTTGAGAGGAAAGGCTTCCGTCGCCGTTCGTGTCGAACCTGGAGAGGCTGAGTTCCGGTATGAACAAGTCGTATTGGACGCCTTCTTCCCGGGTGACAGTCAATTCGGAATAGCCGTTATTCAACGGATGTGCGGAGACCTCTTGTCTATCATTGCTTACGAACCAAAAAAATGCTAAGATTAATAGAATTAAACATAAACGTATGTTGACATTCATAGCTCGACTCATCATATACCTCTAGTAAGGATGTTATTACTAACACATCATAACGAATTTCGGGCTTGAATCAAATAGGCGCGTTAGTCTTGGGAGGAATGGCATATGCTTCGTTTGGGACAAAAGGTTTATATCGTCGCAGACAAATTTGAGCAAAATTTGCCCGTTGGAGATTACGGTTATATCATCGCTTATGATCGGAATGCGGATAATGTATTTGATTATGTCGTGCGTGTTCCTAAAATAAATAAACACTTTTTCGTAACCGGCGATGATATTGAGCTGGAGGAAGTACTGATTCAACAAGAGGTTGACCGTTTGGAGCGGGAGGCATTGATCGACTTCGCTCTTGCCACCAGGAACGAAGAGCTGTTCCGCCGCATTATGAACGGGGACGAGGAGCCGGAGGAATCGACAGAATCCGCCAAAGAAGTGATGTCTCAAGAGGACTTCATCAAACAAGTCAATCTAAAGGCCTGGATCTAATCCGAGCCAGCTTCAGGCAGCTTGGCAGCATGTCATCTGCATTAGCACTATACAGGACAGCCCCTTTCGGAGCTTTTGGCCCCGGCAGCGGGCTTTTTTTCTGTTGGTCCGGCAAGGTGCGGCCGCTCGGGGCACGGTACTTCTTTTTTGGGGGATTGGAATTGAGTTCAATATGCATCTGGTCTATAATATAAGGATGAGTTTTCGGTTATGATGTCGAAAATGAGGACGATTACGAAGCGGGGGGCAGTCGATGAGCGTTACGATTAAAGATGTTGAGCATGTAGCCAAGCTGGCCAGACTGGAACTGAGTGAGCAGGAAAAAGAGACGTTTACCGGGCAATTGAACGCCATCTTAAAATATGCGGAAAAACTGAATGAGCTGAATACAGACGATGTAGAGCCTACGAGCCATCCGATGCCGTTGTCGAACGTTATGCGCGAGGACGTATCGCGGCCTTCCCTGCCGATCGAGAAGGTGCTGCTAAACGCGCCGGACGAAGAGGACGGGCAAATCAAGGTGCCTGCCGTACTGGAATAGCTGTCATTCATATGAAGGGAGGATGCTGTTTTGTCTTTATTTGATTTGAAATTGCAGGAATTACATAACCGGCTTAGCGCCAAAGAACTATCCGTCTCCGACCTGGTGAACGCATCCTATGAGCGGATCGGCCAAGTGGAAGACAAGGTGAAAGCGTTTCTGACGCTGGATGAGGAGAACGCCCGCGCCGCTGCCAAAGCATTGGACGAGCAGCTGGGCAAGAGCGATACGAGAGGCTTGCTGTTCGGCCTGCCTATCGGCATTAAAGACAACATCGTTACCGAAGGCGTGAAAACCACTTGCGCCAGCCAATTTTTGCGCAACTTCGATCCGGTTTATGACGCAACGGTTGTGAAAAAGCTGAAAGACGCGCAAGCCGTCAGCATCGGCAAATTGAACATGGACGAGTTCGCCATGGGCGGCTCGAACGAGAACTCCAGCTTCCAGGCGACGCATAACCCGTGGAACCTGGAATATGTTCCGGGCGGTTCCAGCGGCGGCTCCGCTGCAGCTGTGGCTGCGGGCGAGGTGTATTTCTCGCTCGGCTCGGATACGGGCGGCTCGATTCGTCAGCCGGCCGCTTATTGCGGTATCGTCGGCATGAAACCGACCTATGGACTTGTGTCCCGGTTCGGTTTGGTTGCCTTTGCATCCTCTTTGGACCAAATCGGTCCGTTGAGCAAAAACGTCGAGGACAGCGCCTACCTGCTGCAGGCGATTGCGGGTCACGATCCGCAGGACTCCACGTCGGCGAACGTTGACATTCCCGACTATATCAGCGCGCTTACGGGCGATGTCAAAGGCTTGCGTGTAGCCGTGCCGAAGGAATATATGGGCGAAGGCATCGATCCGTTGGTCCGTGAGGCTGTCGTTGCCGCTCTGAAAGTATTGGAAAGCATGGGAGCCATTGTCGAGGAAGTATCGCTGCCGCATACGGAATACGCCGTGGCCGCGTACTATCTGCTCGCTTCCTCGGAAGCGTCGTCCAACCTGGCGCGCTTCGACGGCGTGCGTTACGGCGTACGTGCGGAAAATCCGAAAAACCTGCTTGATTTGTACCTGAAATCGAGAAGCGAAGGCTTCGGTCCGGAAGTGAAGCGCCGGATCATGCTTGGTACGTATGCGCTCAGCTCCGGCTATTACGATGCGTACTATCTTAAGGCGCAAAAGGTTCGTACCTTAATCAAGCAGGATTTTGACAAAGTGTTCGAGCAATACGACGTTGTGATCGGACCGACGGCGCCGACTACGGCGTTCAAAATCGGTTCTCAAGTGAATGATCCGATCACGATGTATTTGAACGATATATTGACCATTCCGGTCAACCTTGCGGGAGTGCCTGCGATCAGCGTACCTTGCGGATTTGCTGACGGCATGCCGGTCGGCTTGCAAATTATCGGGAAAGCGCTGGATGAGTCGACCGTGCTGCGCGTGGCTCATGCCTACGAGCAGAACACCGATCACCATAAGCAGCGCCCTGAGCTGTAAGAGAATAGACGAAAGGAGCAAGCCAGCATGTCTGCAACCGGAACTAAATACGAAACCGTCATAGGACTGGAAGTTCACGTAGAACTGCACACGAAGTCCAAAATCTTTTGCGGATGCTCCACCGAATTCGGGGCTCCGCCGAATACTCATACATGTCCAGTTTGTCTGGGCTACCCCGGCGTTCTGCCAGTGCTGAACAAGCAAGCGGTGGAATATGCGATGAAAGCGGCCATGGCGCTCAACTGTACGATTGCTACGGACAGCAAATTTGACCGCAAAAACTATTTTTACCCGGATTCGCCGAAAGCGTACCAAATTTCCCAGTACGACAAGCCGATCGGCGAGCACGGCTGGATCGAGATCGAAGTGAACGGCGAGACGAAGCGCATTGGCGTCACCCGCGTTCATCTGGAGGAGGATGCCGGCAAGCTGACGCATGTCGACGGCGGCTACGCGTCCTTGGCGGACTTTAACCGCGTCGGAACTCCGCTGATCGAGATCGTATCGGAGCCGGATCTGCGCTCCCCTGAAGAGGCGCGCGCTTATCTCGAGAAGCTGAAGGCGATCATGCAATATTGCGACGTGTCCGACGTTAAGATGGAGGAGGGCTCGCTCCGCTGCGACGCGAACATCAGTATTCGCCCGTTCGGTCAGGAGAAGTTCGGCACCAGAGCCGAGCTCAAGAATATGAACTCGTTCCGCGGCGTGCAAAAGGGACTGGAGTACGAAGAGTGGCGCCAGGCCGACGTGCTGGACAGCGGCGGCAAAGTCGATCAGGAGACGCGCCGTTGGGACGAAGCTCAAGGCAAGACGCTTGTCATGCGGGGCAAGGAGGAAGCGCACGATTACCGCTACTTCCCGGATCCGGACCTGGTTCGCCTGTATATCGACGACGAGTGGAAGGATCGCGTCCGTTCGACGATTCCAGAGCTGCCAGACGCGCGCAAGAAGCGCTATGTGAGCGAGTACAGCCTGCCTAGCTACGACGCAGAGGTTATCACCGCTTCGATGAAGCTGGCGAATTTCTTTGAAGAGAGCTTGAACTATACGAAGGATGCCAAAGCCGTATCCAACTGGATTATGGGCGATCTGTTAGGCTATTTGAACGCGAACAACCTGGAGCTTCAAGACGTGAAGATTACCGGACAAGGCTTGGGCGAAATGATCGGTCTGATGGAAAAGGGAACGATCAGCAGCAAAATCGCCAAGACGGTATTCAAGGCGATGCTTGAAACCGGAAAAGCTCCGCAAACGATTGTCGAGGAGCAAGGCCTCGTTCAGATCAGCGATGAAGGCGCGATCAAGGCGGTTGTCGAGCAGGTGGTTGCGAACAACCCTCAATCGGTTGCCGACTTTAAGGCCGGTAAAGATAAAGCGGTCGGATTCCTCGTCGGTCAAGTCATGAAAGAAACCAAAGGAAAAGCTAACCCTGGGCTTGTTAACAAGCTCATAGTGGAATGCTTAAACCAATAACGATACCAGCAGAAAACAGCCTTCCGCTATGCTTAATCATGGCGGGAGGCTGTTTAGTTTTACTTAGTGGTAACGATTGGAATATAGGCGGGTCTGTTGTATACTTCTTCTAAAGCTGTTGCGAAAAGGAGGACCCTCATGATTCGAGCCATTGATGTAACGGACACCCAAGAGGTGTTGGAGCTTCTGATGCTGCAGCAGCTGTCTTATCGGGTAGAAGCAGAGCGTATTGGCTTCGATGAAATCCCGCCGCTGTTCGATTCACCGCAAACGATACAAGGGTCGGGAGAGCGATTTTTCGGCTACTATGAAGACCGGCGCCTGGCCGGAGCGGTTTCCGTCAAGCAAAGTCCCAAAGAGCTCACGATCTGCAGAATGATGGTCCATCCCTCATTCTTCCGCCGCGGCATTGCGACGAAGCTGCTGCAATTCGCAGAGCAAATCGCCGTTCCCGGGATGCCGGTGAAAGTATCTACGGGCACGAACAATGAGCCCGCGATTCAGTTATATACGAAGCATGGATTTGAACCCTGCCAAAAGATTGAAATTGCTCCGAACGTTACGCTGACCGTCTTTTACAAGCGGGCGGAAGGAGAAAATAGTGAACCGGAGGGCAGCGCGTTCTTCCCATAACGCCTGCCCTGCTGATCGCAATGAATAAGCCGCTCCGATACTTATCACCTTCCATTTACGGTGTAAGAATCCGAGCGGCTTATTTGATTTACATATTAGCCGATCACATAATCGTCCCAGCATACGGGTTCCCCGTTAATAGCAGGTACGGCTTGTCCGCCGGCAAAGGTTAAGGTCAGCTTATCCTGCCTTTTTGTGGTATAAGCGATTTGCTTGCCGTTGGCCTCTGGTGCCTCTGCGGCATCGCCGAAGCTTGCTTGAGCGTTCCCTTCCATCCAGGCAGCGAACTGCTCCAGACTATCAATGCCTAGCCCGGACGCCTCCTGCCCGGACATCGCCTCGAATACGACGCCGTTGGATCCGTTCACGAACGGACTAGCTATGGATATTCTGTCAGCCCGTTCTTCGGACGAGAACTCGTTTTGCAAATGGAACGCGGCGTAAACGCGGCCGATTTTTCCATAACCGCTGCGTTCGGTAAACGTCCATTGCCCTTTCGGCAGGCAGCCTACCAGATGAGGGATGGCTTCTGTGTCTTCTGCAGGGATATCCCACAGCTGAATGGCGGTATCCTTATGAAGGAGCACCTCGCCGTAATTGCTGGCATGCCGGTCGTCGCCTTCCTTGTACTTGGCGCCCGGGTGGAAGAAGAACGCCTGATTCACCCCGACCGCTGCAGCGGGATCGGTCAAAGGCAGCGTAAGATCCCAGCGCTGCTGCTCGTTATCGAATTCCTCTCTACGCTCCCAGATGCCTCCAACGGCATAGTCAGGCGTCACATAAACGTAAGTGTGTGCCTCCTCCGTTACTTGACCGTCTGCTCCGGCAAATTGGATCCGCCGCCGGATTTCCTCGGATTCGCTGCGTTCTGTCGCTCTATTTCTAATATCGTCCGATACCTCGTAGGTGTATAGGCTTGAGCCTTCCAGACGGGTAATAATAGAAGGAAGCGGGAAATCGCCGAATTGGATATAGTCGAGCAGCGTATTGTTGTCCTTCGGCCCGTCATGCGGCCATTGACGGGATTGGGCTCCGATCCACGTGCCTTTCAAATAATAGTCGGCGCGCAGTCTCCATAAATAGTCCAGCAAAGAGCCGACGGTTTCACGTACGGCAGCGTCATCGACCACTTCCCATACGCAGGTGAACGATTGAATCCAGTGCCAATGCCAAGGCAGAGCGCCGTACTCCTTGAAGCCGAATGTTCTCACATGCTGCAACTGCTGTTTGGCGAATTGCAGACCCTGCTCGAGCAGCTCGCGATCATCGAACTGATGGCCGAGCAGCAGCTTAAGCGATGTGTGCTTCGCTTCGTGATGGTGAATTTGCTGAAGCGGCTGACGGTAGACGCTGCTTTGATATATATGAAGGATGGCGAGATTCAGCTCGCTTTTCAGCTCGATAGGCAGTATATTTTGGTATTTATTGTAAAATAAAATAATTAAGCAGCCCATCAGCTCTACCGGGAGCAGGTTTGGCTTAGCGGATGAAGGATCCGTCCCCAGGTTAAGAGGCCAATGGCCGTACATCGGATGAGCCGAGTCGGTCACCTGAAGCACGAGCACCTTGCGGATCATGTCTGAAGCCAAGCTCACGGCAGACTGGCGCTGTTCCTCGCTAAGATCGGAACTTTCTTCTTTATCCGCGCAATAAGCGAACAAATGTATCGCATAATAAAAGTTATCGCGAACATCGCTGTGGAACCAGAAGCCGCTTGGCAATAAAGGAAGCTCCAGCGCTTTGTGCGCCGCAAGCTTGCGGATTGCATTCTGTCTTTGAATCATTGATTGAGTGGATACCATTAGAGAAGTTCCTCCGTTCATTTCTATGACTGCTGCATCTTTAAACGTTTCATCTACATTAAGTGTACCGTCATCGGGAGCGAAGTCAACTGTTGAAGGCAAAACATTTTCGTCAAAACGGGAGGAAAGCATGATAAAATATACAGCGTATGCAACCGCCGGCCGATCCATTTCTTGCTTTGCGGCTGTCCGTAAAGCGGCAGGCGGTCTCCAATGATAACTAATCCATGGTATATCGATTCGTTTCAATTGACGATTCGGCTGCTGCTTTCTTTAATGCTGGGCGGGCTGATAGGCTTCGAGCGGGAACGAAGCAGCCATGCGGCTGGACTTCGGACGCATATTCTTGTCTGCCTGGGCTCTACGTTAATCATGCTGCTTTCCATGTACGGATTCTCGGAGTTTCTCGGATCGGACAATGTCCGGCTGGATCCCGCCCGGCTTGCGGCCCAAGTCATCAGCGGCATCGGCTTTCTTGGCGCCGGGACGATTTTATATACAGGCAAAGCCATTACCGGCCTTACTACGGCGGCTTCCCTATGGGTCGTCGCAGCGATCGGCCTTTCCGTAG
Source organism: Paenibacillus sp. H1-7 (assembly GCF_022354825.1). GTDB lineage: Bacteria > Bacillota > Bacilli > Paenibacillales > NBRC-103111 > Paenibacillus_S. Next base: position 7,292,395 of record NZ_CP031168.1, on the reverse strand, counting down.
GCGCAGGCTTTTATTACCCGGCTGTCATGGTATGTGTACTGACCTTGTTAAGCCTATGGGTGCTGAACCTCGTTGAGCAGCGGTATTTTAACGGCAAAAGGCCGCGGCTGCTGCAGATTCGTGCCGACGATTACCCGGGAGTTCTAAGCCGGATCTCGGCTGTGTTAAGCGGTCAGGGACACGAAATGCATAAGCTCACCGTGGAGGAAGGCGAAGAGGGGCAGCACATCATGTTCATTTCGATTACGGTCAGAATGGCGAGGGGGAAGCCAACAGTCGTTCTGATCGAAGAGCTGCAGCATATAGCCGAGGTTCATTCGGTTTCCTGTGAATAAATTTTTTTACCAATTTGAAGGGGTCCGCCGGTCTCGTGCGTCTTATAGGTTATACAACAAACAAAGGCGGTGAAACGATGGAACATTTGACGGATGAGCAGTTGGTCGACCGTATCCGTCAAGGCGATGAGGAAGCATACCGCTTCTTGATCGAGCGGCATAAAAACTACATTTATACGCTCGTGTATCGCATGGTTGAGCATCGCGAAACCGCCGAAGATTTGACTCAGGAAATTTTTATTAAGCTGTATCGGTCGCTGGTTCATTTTCGTGGAGATGCCAAATTTACTACCTGGGTGTATCGATTGACGGTGAATCTGGTTACCGATTATCGCCGGGCTCAGCACCGCAAGCCGTATGAAGCCATATTGGATAAGGTGAAGGGCTGGTTCGGCAGCCGGCAGGAAGAGCCGGAAGCAGTAGCATTGCAAAAGGAGGAGCAGCAGACGGTTCAGAAGCTTCTGTCCGAGCTTCCCGACAAATACAGGCTGATTTTGTACTTATACCACTATAAGCAGCTCTCTTACCAGGAAATTGCCGATGTGACGCAGCTTCCTCTCAAAACCATCGAAACCAGGCTGTACCGGGGAAAAGCATTGCTTAAACAAAAATGGCAGGAGGTACGCAATAATGAACAAACATCATCTGCATCCGGACGATCGTCAGCTGCAACGATTTCTAAGTAACCACTGCTCCGAGCTGGAACTGAAGCAAATCGGTCGCCACATTCAAGGCTGTCCCGATTGCCGGACCCGACTTCGTGCGTATCTCGATATGGAAGTGCTTCTGGACGACATGCCGGTCATGGCGGCTCCCGCCGGACTGGAAGATCGCGTCATGAATTTCATTCAAATGGAGAATCAGGGGAGCAGAATAGCACGCGAAACGTCAGCGGCTAACCAATCACCCAAGAGCGCATCGCGGTGGCGCCCCGAATTGATGCATGGGCTTGTAGCTACGGCCGCAACTTACATCTTCGTATCCTCCGGCATTTTGGGCAAGCTTCTGTCCATCAATGCGGATCAGCTGGGAGCCGATGTACAAAGCAAGCTCGCCGTCGTCGGAATCATCGTGCATCGCATATCCATTCAGCTTCTATTGTAGCTTTCGGATATACTGTATTCCTAATCAACTGTCGTCGAACCCAATTTAGCCGTCTTAGTGAATGGAGGTAAATGATATATGGAAGAGCAACGTAAGGACCCTTTGCGAAGTAACCCGGAGGAGGAGAGAGAGGATGCGTTTTTGCGGGAACGGATGGAGCGGTGGAGTCAGTCGGCGGGAACGAAGCAGCCTTTCGACCCGTTCCGGTCAACGCCGCGCAAGAGCAAGCTTGTAGCGTGCCTGCTATCCTTTCTGATCCCGGGCACAGGCCAGCTGTATTTAGGACAGATGCAGCGGGGCATGATGATCATGCTCGTTTTGATACTGGATATTTTTGCTATCGTGTTTTTTGCCACGCATTCGAATTCGAGCATTCCACTTATCGTATTGTTCTCTTTGTTTGTACCGGTTATTTATTTTTACAACATTTTCGACGCCCTCCAGCAAACCGATAGAGTGAACGGACAGTGGAGCGGTCCCTATTCCGATCCGTTAAGTGAAGCGGAGGCGGTGTTCAAGCCGGTAACCAGAAGAATGCCGAAAGGCAGCACGCTAGGTTATCTGCTCATTATCGGCGGGGTGTTTCTCTTTCTTGTCAGCAGCAAGCCTGATTGGCTGAACCGGATTTTTGATATGCTGGGTTCCTCCATCGGCGCCATACTGCTCATAGTCGTCGGCATCGTGCTGTTCTTAAGAGAATCGACCAAAAAATAAGCAGTGACCAAGAAAGGAGCTTTTGATCATGCGCAAAGCGGGTCGCTACACAGCCGCTCTATTGTTAATCTGTGTCGGCGCGGCGGTTATGGCAGATCAGTATATGGGGACGCAATGGACCTCTCTGCTGATAGAATGGTGGCCTGTACTGTTCGTCGCCTTGGGTATCGAATATATTCTTTTTAATATGAAGTACGGGGAGAGCGAGAAGCAGCTGAAGCTCGATGTAACCGGAGTGATATTTGCCGTTATTATATCCGCCGTTGTGATCGGCAGCACCCAATCTACAGCTACGATCCGCAACTGGTTCGGCAATCTGGACTTCGGTGACGCGATGCTGGCTATTACGGACGGAGAAGGCCGCAAGTTTGATCAAGGAACGACGGACATTCCTTTGGACGGGGGCATTGACCGCATCCAGGTCATCAATCCGTACGGAAGCGTCGTGATGAATCCGGGAAGCTCCGACAAGCTGCAAATTCAATCCATCGTTTATGTAGCGGTGCAGGATGAACAGAAGGCGAGCGAAATTGCTTCCCAGTCCAAGATCGAGCACAGCGTTCAAGGAAATAAACTGACGATTAAGGCCGAAGGCAAGGAATACGGACAAAGCTTCTGGGATCACCGCAAAGTGCGGACCGATATGATCATCAGTATCCCGGCTCAAGCATCGGTGAGCATGGATTTGGAATCTACCAACGGTAAGATTACGGCCGAGAAGCTGAAGTTCAAGGAAGAGCTGCAGGTCATCACCACTAACGGCCAAATCCAGCTGACTTCCGTTCAGGCGCCTCGATTGAATCTGGAATCTACCAACGCGCGTATTATTACTTCAGAAACGGCAGGAAAGATGAGACTGGAATCGACGAACGGCGGGATGGAGGTCACCAAGCATCAGGGGGACGTAGAAATTACGTCTACGAACGGCAGCTTGGCACTCAGTAATGTTAGCGGAGCGATGCAGGTCGAGACGACGAACGGCAGCATTCAGATCAAGGAAGCTCCGTCCGGCTTGAAAGCCAATACGACCAACGGCTCCGTCGAGGTGACGAGCCGAACCGTTAACGGGGAATGGGATATCGAGACGAATCATGGCAGCATTAACCTGTCTCTGCCGTCTAACGGAGATTATTCCGTCCATGGCGAAGGGGAGAAGGGGGCGATCCGCACTTCACTTCCGCTGCAAATCGATAAAGATTCGATCAAAGGGAACATCGGCAGCGGCAAGCACAAAATCGAATTGAATACTAACGGCTCGATTTCCATCCAAAAAGCGGATTAAGGCTGATATTTCGGGTGATTCAGGGCTCCCTTCATTGACAAATCGAAACCATGCCGCGTAAAATAAAACGATACCATTATGATCGGATTAGGCGGTGAGACAGCATGGATTCCCGATTGGAGCAAGCGTTATTTAAGCTGAAGACGACAGGCGTACGCATGACCCCGCAAAGACATGCTATTCTTGCCTATTTAATAAATACGATGGCGCACCCTTCGGCGGACGACATTTATAAGGCTCTGGCGCCCAAATTTCCAAGCATGAGCGTCGCTACGGTGTACAATAATTTGAAGGTATTTATTGAGGTCGGACTTGTACGCGAGATGACGTATGGCGATCATTCCAGCCGCTTCGATGCGGATATGTCGGAGCATTACCATGCCTTGTGCGAGGAATGCGGCAAGCTGGTCGATTTCTCTTACAAGCCGCTCGACGATTTGGAGCAGACGGCGGGAAGAGAGACCGGTTTTGTAGTAAAAAGCCATCGTGTTGAAGTCTATGGGATTTGCTCGGACTGTGCGTCTGTCAAACAAGCGAGATAACAATCACTTGCCCATGAAGTGAGCTTTGCCGAAGCAAAGCTTTGAGGTCACTCATTTTGAAGTGAATCCGTTATTAATTTTTCTCATTGGAATGCTCAGCATAATGTAAGGTATAATGGACGTGCCTGAGGTCAACTTGTCGTACAAGTGGCTTTTGGTACGTCTTTTTTGCTAGAATAATACAGAGATTAATAGAGTCACCATAGGAGTGAAACAATGGCATTAGATCATATGACGAACAGAGCTCGAAGAAGATCAAGGAAGTGGCCCCTGTGGATGTCATTATTCGCCGTTATTTTGGGTGCCGCGGTGGTTTTGTACTGGAATGAATACGTCCCTACCCGCAAGCATGAGGATCCCTCGTTCGACGGAATGACGAAGCCGATCTTCTATCAAGGCGCTATGCTCGCTAAGCCGGCGGAAGGCAAGGATGAGAGCTTGAAGCTGCCGTTCGAGATCGTGAAGGAAATTGTCGATCCGGCTATGATCTATGAAGAGTCCAGCGACTCCACGATTATTACGACGGAAGATAAAGTGGTGCGGTTAAGAACGAGCCAATTGACCGGCTTGATCAACGAGAAGCCGTTTTCGCTGAAGTTTCCTCTCGTCAAAGCAAACGGAATTTTGTATTTGCCTATAGACCCGCTGAAGCAGCTTTACCGGATTGATCTCCGGGAATCGCAGGATACCGGCGCTGTTCTCCTTTTCAAGGAAGGAGAGACGATACGATGGGGCAAGGCGATCTCTTATCCGAAGAAACCGGAAAAGACCGTTGCTCTGCGTAAAGAGCCTTCAATTAAATCTCCGATTCTCGTAGATTTGAAGCAGGAGCAGGAGGTCATCATCTGGTCTGAGGAGCCGGAATGGTATAGAGTGCAGCTCCCGAACGGTTATATGGGCTATGTGAAGAAAGACCAGCTGACAGAGGAGCGTACCGAGACCATTCCGAAGCAGGAGCTGCCCCCGAGCTTTGTTGTGCAGAAGCCGGCCGGAGGGAAGATCAATCTCACCTGGGAGCAGGTTGCTGCGAAAAATCCGGACACAACCAAGATTCCAGCTATGCCCGGTGTCAATGTCGTCAGTCCGACCTGGTTTCATATCGATGACGGCCAAGGGAATTTGAAGAACATCGCCGACCCTGCCTATGTAAAATGGGCGCACAGCCAAAATTACCAGGTATGGGGGCTGTTCAGCAACGGATTCGAGCCCAAACGGACGACCGAAGCGCTATCCACGTACGATAAACGGATGAAAATGATCAAGCAGCTGCTAAGCTACGCTCAAATGTACTCATTGCAAGGAATCAACATCGACTTTGAGAATGTGTACACGAAGGACAAGGAAAATCTCGTTCAATTCGTCAGGGAAATGACGCCGCTAATGCACGAGCAGGGCCTGATTGTTTCGATGGCCGTAACGCCGAAATCGGACAGTGAAATGTGGTCTGCATTTATTGATAGAAAAGCACTCATAGATTCTTTAGATTATATGATGATCATGGCGTACGACGAATTTTGGGCGGCGAGCCCGATAGCGGGTTCCGTAGCTTCCTTGCCTTGGGTGGAGAAGCATTTGGTCAAAATGATGAAGGAGGACAATATTCCTCCCGATAAGTTTATTCTGGGGGTTCCTTTCTACACGAGAGTATGGACCGAAGAAATGGTGGACGGCAAGAAGAAGGTAAGCTCCCGATCGGTATTTATGGACAATCCGCAGAGGACGATCAAGGAGAAGAATTTGACTCCCGTCTTTCAGCCCGATACCGGCCAAAACTATGTAGAATACAAGGACGGAGACAAGCTGATCAAAATATGGATCGAAGACGAAGTTTCGATGAAAGCGCGCATGGACCTGATCAAAAAATACAATTTGGCGGGAGTCGCTTCCTGGAGAAGAGGCTACGAGAATCCGGCTATTTGGGATTTGATCCGCGATGAGTTAAAGCCGTAAGCTAGTCACCTTTAGCTGCTATAACAAAAGAAAACTGGCCGTTTCATGCCTTAGGGCAAGGAGCGGGCCAGTTTTTTCATTTTTACCGGAGGATGGAATTAAGGATTAGTCATTGTATTGGCATCCGGATCGTGCTTAGGGTCAAGCGACAAGATCGTTCTGCAGAACATGCAGCGGTCGGTTTTTCCGATGATTTTCGTCGGCTTGCCGCATTCCGGACACTCCACCACGGTGGTGCTTGTAGACATCATACCCGCCCAGAAATATACGGCCATGCTGGCCAGCATCGATATGGCGCCGAACACCATGAATATGCCCGCCATAATTTTGCCGACAGCTCCCCAATTAAATACAATCCCGGCCAAGCCTACGATCATGAGCAGCATGCCGCCCATGGTCAACAGCAGTCCCCATAACCGGAACTCGTTGACTTTACTGGATCTGAATCTCATTTGCTGTCACTTCTTTCCTTAATAAATTGTGATATTTGTCACGAAACCGATGCAGGAAACCGCCTACTTGTGTAGAAATAAAGATGTAATATGTGTAACGAATTATAGGGGGCTGCAACGATGAATGCCTTAAAGGAACAACGGGTTGACAGGCTCCGGGAAGATGAAGCAGTCATCAGTGTATTGGCGGTGGACAATCCGTCGTTGTTCTCTGCTGTTACGGACGGATTCGATCTCCTGTTGCTTGTCATTGCCGATAAAGGCGTGCAAACCGATCAACAGTATCATTATATAAAAGACAACTGCCGTATACAAGAAAGATGGATAGATCCTAATGCACTTCATAGCTTCATTTTGCACGGAGAGCACCGAAACTTGATCTACTGGATCTTAAAAGGAGAGATTCTTCTGGATCGAAACACGTATTTAGAAGGCTTGCGGCATCGCATGCTGGAGTTTCCTTCCGATATGCGTGAGCAGAAACTGATGATCGAGTTTTCCAAGTTTTTGCGAAAATATTCCGAGAGCAAGGAGCACGTGCTGGAGGATCATTTGCTTGATGCCTATAATAATATTTTGGAAGCTCTGCACCACTATGCAAGAATTGTTATTATAGAAGCGGGCATTCATCCGGAAATTACGGTGTGGAAGCAGGTCAGAACGATCAATCCCGGAGTGTACAAGCTGTACGAAGAGCTCACGCAAAGCAATGAAACGCTGAAGCAAAGAGTGCAGCTGGTCCTCCTTGCCTGTGAGTTTTCCGTCATGTCCAAGATGGAGCGCTGCTGTAAAGTGCTGCTGTCCGTGCTAACGAGCCGTGAAGAGGCTTGGAGTCTTCATGATCTTCAGCAATGCGACGAGCTGTCCGAGGTACGGTTTGAGCTGCCTTTCATTTTGAACAAGCTGGTGAAGAAGTCCTTGACGAAGGAAGTTATCCATACGCAGGACGAGGAAGCGTCGGTGTTGGAGGTTCGTTACACAGCAAGGTAATAATGCGGGACAAAGCCATTGATTTCTGCTATAATCAAAATAATTGAATAGCCACTAGGGGAGCCCTATTATGCGGGGCTGAGAAAAGGAAGCAGAATTCCTTGACCCTTGGAACCTGATTATGCATGGGAATAACCCATGTTCTGGATGATGCCAGCGTAGGGAAGTGGACGAACGGTAACTGTGCTGTATTCAGTATAATTACGTCAAGTCAACTCCTTATCGCGGGTTGGCTTTTTTTTGTGTTTGACGTGTGTTTACACTTTTCTATAGAAAGCGGGGTGCATCATTATGAAGCTGACCATTAACGGAGAGGCGCGCGAGCTGCCCGACGTTTCTACCATTTCCGATCTGCTGGTTGCTTTCAAGCTGGAGTCCAAAATTTTGGTCATTGAGCTGAATCGGGAAATTATCGAACGTTCTTCTTATTCCGACACTTTGCTGCACGATGGCGATTCGCTGGAGATCGTTCATTTTGTAGGCGGAGGCTAAGCGTCTTCTCCTTGAAGCAGGATTTCTAGAATGAATATATGGAGGCATTAATAATGAGCGACGTATTAAAAATTGGTCCTTATGAATTTAAGTCACGTTTACTTCTTGGCACGGGGAAATTTTCCGATCTGAATATTCAGAGTCAAGCCGTCCAAGCGTCCGAGTCCGAGATACTGACCTTCGCGATCCGCCGTCTTCCTATAGACAACCCCGAAGCTCCGAACTTTCTGGAGACATTGGATTTGAAAAAGTTCACTCTGCTTCCGAACACGGCAGGCGCTTATACGGTTGAAGAAGCTGTACGGATTGCCAAGCTGGCGAAAGCGTCCGGCTTATGCGATATGATTAAAGTCGAAGTTATCGGTGACCCGAAAACCCTGCTGCCTGATCCAATCGGCACGCTGGAGGCGACTAAAATACTGGTTGACCTCGGATTCATCGTTCTGCCCTATACCTCGGACGATCCGATCCTTGCGCGTAAGCTGCAGGAAGCAGGCGCTGCCGCAGTCATGCCGGGAGCGTCGCCTATCGGCTCGGGCCAAGGGATTGCGAATCCGAATCAGCTTCGCTTTATTATTGAAGAAGCTAAGGTTCCTGTTATTGTCGATGCGGGAATCGGCGGTCCTGCCGACGCGGCGCTAGCTATGGAGCTGGGAGCTGACGGCGTGCTCCTCAATACGGCCGTGGCCGGAGCTCAAGACCCTGTGCTGATGGCGGAGGCGTTCAAGCTGGCCGTTATGGCCGGCCGCAAAGGGTTCCAGGCCGGACGTATTCCGAAAAAACGCTACGCATCCGCTAGCAGCCCTGTTGAAGGAATGATTGAATAAATAGTTTCCTGGTTATTAATGAGCATGGCCTTTTTATGGCTGTGCTCTTTTGATTGTTCGACCGTTCCAGTGTCGTAGATTTATATTGAAAAATAGACTTGACTTTGTGTAGTCTGCTATGATACATTAGTCCTCGCCGCTAAAAACGGCATGCACATTATGAATCGATATCAAGCATTGGTTGAAAAAGGAAATAAAAAAATGCTTGCATTAAGATAGGCGAATGTGTTATATTATAAAGGTCGCTGCTAAACACGGTGACAACAAATGACAAAGAGTAAACTTCAGTCGAAGTTGCACGAAATGTCAGAGATATTGTCCTTTGAAAACTGAACAACGAGTGAGTGTTAAAATAGAGAATGCAAATTCTCGCTAGCATTGAATTTTGAGCTTAAGACAAGCTCTGTTATACGGTCGCTTCGGCGACACTTTAATAATGGAGAGTTTGATCCTGGCTCAGGACGAACGCTGGCGGCGTGCCTAATACATGCAAGTCGAGCGGTCCCTTCGGGGATAGCGGCGGACGGGTGAGTAACACGTAGGCAACCTGCCTGCAAGACCGGGATAACTATCGGAAACGATAGCTAAGACCGGATAGCTGGTTTCCTCGCATGAGGGAATCATGAAACACGGGGCAACCTGTGGCTTGCAGATGGGCCTGCGGCGCATTAGCTAGTTGGTAGGGTAATGGCCTACCAAGGCGACGATGCGTAGCCGACCTGAGAGGGTGATCGGCCACACTGGGACTGAGACACGGCCCAGACTCCTACGGGAGGCAGCAGTAGGGAATCTTCCGCAATGGACGCAAGTCTGACGGAGCAACGCCGCGTGAGTGATGAAGGTTTTCGGATCGTAAAGCTCTGTTGCCAGGGAAGAACGCCATGGGGAGTAACTGCCCTGTGGGTGACGGTACCTGAGAAGAAAGCCCCGGCTAACTACGTGCCAGCAGCCGCGGTAATACGTAGGGGGCAAGCGTTGTCCGGAATTATTGGGCGTAAAGCGCGCGCAGGCGGTCATTTAAGTTTGGTGTTTAAGCCCGGGGCTCAACCCCGGATCGCACTGAAAACTGGATGACTTGAGTGCGGGAGAGGAAAGTGGAATTCCACGTGTAGCGGTGAAATGCGTAGAGATGTGGAGGAACACCAGTGGCGAAGGCGACTTTCTGGACCGTAACTGACGCTGAGGCGCGAAAGCGTGGGGAGCAAACAGGATTAGATACCCTGGTAGTCCACGCCGTAAACGATGAGTGCTAGGTGTTAGGGGTTTCGATACCCTTGGTGCCGAAGTAAACACAGTAAGCACTCCGCCTGGGGAGTACGCTCGCAAGAGTGAAACTCAAAGGAATTGACGGGGACCCGCACAAGCAGTGGAGTATGTGGTTTAATTCGAAGCAACGCGAAGAACCTTACCAGGTCTTGACATCTGGGTGAAACGTCTAGAGATAGACGCCCTCTTCGGAGCACCCAAGACAGGTGGTGCATGGTTGTCGTCAGCTCGTGTCGTGAGATGTTGGGTTAAGTCCCGCAACGAGCGCAACCCTTGACTTTAGTTGCCAGCATTGAGTTGGGCACTCTAGAGTGACTGCCGGTGACAAACCGGAGGAAGGCGGGGATGACGTCAAATCATCATGCCCCTTATGACCTGGGCTACACACGTACTACAATGGCCGGTACAACGGGAAGCGAAGCCGCGAGGTGAAGCCAATCCTTAGAAGCCGGTCTCAGTTCGGATTGCAGGCTGCAACTCGCCTGCATGAAGTCGGAATTGCTAGTAATCGCGGATCAGCATGCCGCGGTGAATACGTTCCCGGGTCTTGTACACACCGCCCGTCACACCACGAGAGTTTACAACACCCGAAGTCGGTGGGGTAACCGCAAGGAGCCAGCCGCCGAAGGTGGGGTAGATGATTGGGGTGAAGTCGTAACAAGGTAGCCGTATCGGAAGGTGCGGCTGGATCACCTCCTTTCTATGGAGTCCATGATGACTGTAGGTCATCGGACATAAAGCAGTGTTTAACTGCAAACTAACACTCTCCTCGTTGTTCAGTTTTGAGAGGGTAATGGTCCCCAAAAAGTGAAGAGAAGCGCTGTAGCGTATTCCGATTACTTTCCGGGGTGCCCCAAAACCATCTCAAAACACGCTGACAACTGACATGGCTTTGCCAGTGTAACAGTTGCAGACTTGTTCCTTGAAAACTAGATACTGAAACAGTTGTAACTGTTTGATCCGTGAAACGATCACAGTTATCAATAAATGCGTAGAGCAAACAAAGTGTATTAGCAAGGTTAAGCTAATAAGAGCACACGGAGGATGCCTAGGCACTAGGAGCCGAAGAAGGACGTGGCGAACGACGATATCGCCTCGGGGAGCCGTAAGCAGGCATTGATCCGGGGATGTCCGAATGGGGGAACCCAGCTGAGGTAATTCTCAGTTACTCACATCTGAATACATAGGATGTGCAGAGGCATACGAGGGGAACTGAAACATCTAAGTACCCTCAGGAGAAGAAAACAAAAGTGATTCCGTCAGTAGCGGCGAGCGAAAGCGGAACAGCCCAAACCAGAGGGCTTGCCCTCTGGGGTTGTGGGACGTCAATGTGCGAAAAGTTGGTTAGGCGAAGCAGTCTGGAAAGGCTCACCATAGAGGGTAACAGTCCTGTAGCTAAAAGCCAACGTATCGCTAGACGGATCCCGAGTACCGCGAGACACGTGAAACCTCGTGGGAAGCAGGCAGGACCATCTGCCAAGGCTAAATACTCCCTAGTGACCGATAGTGAAGCAGTACCGTGAGGGAAAGGTGAAAAGAACCGCGGGAGCGGAGTGAAATAGAACCTGAAACCGTGTGCTTACAAGAAGTCAGAGCCCGTTCATGGGTGATGGCGTGCCTTTTGTAGAATGAACCGGCGAGTTACGTTCCCGTGCAAGGTTAAGGTGAGAAGCCGAAGCCGCAGCGAAAGCGAGTCTGAATAGGGCGAATGAGTACGTGGGCGTAGACCCGAAACCGTGTGATCTACCCCTGTCCAGGGTGAAGGTGCGGTAACACGCACTGGAGGCCCGAACCCACGAATGTTGAAAAATTCGGGGATGAGGTGGGGGTAGCGGAGAAATTCCAATCGAACTCGGAGATAGCTGGTTCTCCCCGAAATAGCTTTAGGGCTAGCCTCGGGAGATGAGTAGTGGAGGTAAAGCACTGATTGGGTGCGGGGCCCGCCAAGGGTTACCAAGTCCAGTCAAACTCTGAATGCCACATACTTTATCCCGGGAGTCAGACAGTGAGTGCTAAGATCCATTGTCAAGAGGGAAACAGCCCAGACCATCAGCTAAGGTCCCCAAGTGTGTGTTAAGTGGGAAAGGATGTGGAGTTGCGCAGACAACCAGGATGTTGGCTTAGAAGCAGCCACCATTGAAAGAGTGCGTAATAGCTCACTGGTCGAGTGACTCTGCGCCGAAAATGTAACGGGGCTAAACACGCCACCGAAGCTATGGATTGCAGATGATGAATCTGCTCTGGTAGGGGAGCGTTGTATGTAGGTTGAAGGTCGATCGTAAGGACGGCTGGACAGCATACAAGTGAGAATGCCGGTATGAGTAACGAAAAGACAAGTGAGAATCTTGTCCGCCGAAAGCCTAAGGGTTCCTGAGGAAGGCTCGTCCGCTCAGGGTAAGTCGGGACCTAAGGCGAGGCCGAAAGGCGTAGTCGAAGGACAACAGGTTGATATTCCTGTACCACCGTGAACCGTTATGAGCAATGGGGTGACGCAGAAGGATAGTGACGCGGGCTGATGGATGCCCGTCCAAGCAGAGAGGCTGATGTGTAGGCAAATCCGCACATCGTAAGGCTGGTCTGTGATGGGGAGCGAAAATTACAGTAGCGAAGGTCATGAGTTCAGGCTGCCAAGAAAAGCCTCTAGCCAGGGAGAAGGTGCCCGTACCGCAAACCGACACAGGTAGGCGAGCAGAGCATGCTAAGGCGCGCGGAAGAACTCTCGTTAAGGAACTCGGCAAAATGACCCCGTAACTTCGGGAGAAGGGGTGCCTCGGTAGGGTGAATAGCCCGAGGGGGCCGCAGTGAAAAGGCCCAAGCGACTGTTTAGCAAAAACACAGGTCTGTGCGAAGCCGCAAGGCGAAGTATACGGGCTGACGCCTGCCCGGTGCTGGAAGGTTAAGGGGAGTGGTTAGGGGTAACCCGAAGCTATGAACCGAAGCCCCAGTAAACGGCGGCCGTAACTATAACGGTCCTAAGGTAGCGAAATTCCTTGTCAGGTAAATTCTGACCCGCACGAATGGCGTAACGACTTGGGCGCTGTCTCAACGAGAGATCCGGTGAAATTTTAATACCTGTGAAGATGCAGGTTACCCGCGACAAGACGGAAAGACCCCATGGAGCTTTACTGCAGCTTGATATTGGACTTTGGTACGATCTGTACAGGATAGGTGGGAGCCTGAGAAGCATGAGCGCCAGCTTGTGTGGAGGCGACGTTGGGATACCACCCTGATCGTATCGGAGTTCTAACCCGCGGCCGTGAACCGGTCGGGGAACAGTGTCAGGTGGGCAGTTTGACTGGGGCGGTCGCCTCCTAAAAAGTAACGGAGGCGCCCCAAGGTTCCCTCAGAATGGTTGGAAATCATTCGAAGAGTGCAAAGGCATAAGGGAGCTTGACTGCGAGACAAACAGGTCGAGCAGGGACGAAAGTCGGGCTTAGTGATCCGGTGGTACCGAATGGAAGGGCCATCGCTCAACGGATAAAAGCTACCCTGGGGATAACAGGCTTATCTCCCCCAAGAGTCCACATCGACGGGGAGGTTTGGCACCTCGATGTCGGCTCATCGCATCCTGGGGCTGAAGTAGGTCCCAAGGGTTGGGCTGTTCGCCCATTAAAGCGGTACGCGAGCTGGGTTCAGAACGTCGTGAGACAGTTCGGTCCCTATCTGTCGTGGGCGTAGGAAATTTGAGAGGAGCTGTCCTTAGTACGAGAGGACCGGGATGGACGTACCGCTGGTGTACCAGTTGTTCCGCCAGGAGCACGGCTGGATAGCTACGTACGGACGGGATAAGCGCTGAAAGCATCTAAGCGTGAAGCCCCCCTCAAGATGAGATTTCCCAGTATGTAAGACCCCTTGAAGACGACGAGGTAGATAGGTTCGGGGTGGAAGCACGGCAACGTGTGGAGCTGACGAATACTAATCGGTCGAGGGCTTATCCAATGATCTGCCATACGAAGTATGGTCAGAGATGCAGTACACTTGCTCATTACACGCATCGTTTCGTATCTAGTTTTCAAGGAATAAACCTTGAACTAAATATTCCCTGATAGCTCAGTTGGTAGAGCACTCGACTGTTAATCGAGTTGTCACAGGTTCGAGTCCTGTTCGGGGAGCCACATGGAGAGGTGTCCGAGTTGGCCGAAGGAGCACGATTGGAAATCGTGTAGGCGTCACAAGCGTCTCGAGGGTTCGAATCCCTCTCTCTCCGTAGCAGTAAGGCCCGTTGGTCAAGGGGTTAAGACACCTCCCTTTCACGGAGGTAACAGGGGTTCGAATCCCCTACGGGTCACCACTATTTCCCATATATTATGGAGGCTTAGCTCAGCTGGGAGAGCATCTGCCTTACAAGCAGAGGGTCGGCGGTTCGATCCCGTCAGCCTCCACCATATAGTACAACGACGCGGGGTGGAGCAGCCCGGTAGCTCGTCGGGCTCATAACCCGAAGGCCGCAGGTTCAAATCCTGCCCCCGCAACCAATTTTCTTCTAGTGTGGAGCCGTGGTGTAGAGGCCTAACATGCCTGCCTGTCACGCAGGAGACCGCGGGTTCGAATCCCGTCGGCTCCGCCATTTTAACAATTTTATAAGGCTCGGTAGCTCAGTCGGTAGAGCAGAGGACTGAAAATCCTCGTGTCGGCGGTTCGATTCCGTCCCGAGCCACCATGTAAGTTTACATGCCGTTGTAGCTCAATTGGTAGAGCAACTGACTTGTAATCAGTAGGTTGGGGGTTCAAGTCCTCTCGACGGCACCATTGCTTTCTTAGTAAAGCGTTGAGTTGAATATGGAGGCTTAGCGAAGTGGCCAAACGCAGCAGACTGTAAATCTGTTCTCTGACGAGTTCGGTGGTTCGAATCCATCAGCCTCCACCATTTTTATAGGGGCATAGTTTAAAGGTAGAACAAAGGTCTCCAAAACCTTTGGTGTGGGTTCGATTCCTGCTGCCCCTGCCAATAAACTTTTGTGGCGGTCGTGGCGAAGGGGTTAACGCACTGGTCTGTGGCTCCAGCATTCGTGGGTTCAAGTCCCATCGATCGCCCCATCTTTCTTAATGGGGATTAGCCAAGCGGTAAGGCAACGGACTTTGACTCCGTCATGCCTAGGTTCGAATCCTAGATCCCCAGTATTACATGCGGAAGTGGCTCAGCGGTAGAGCATCGCCTTGCCAAGGCGAGGGTCGCGGGTTCGATTCCCGTCTTCCGCTCCATAATTACCTGGCGCCATAGCCAAGTGGTAAGGCAGAGCTCTGCAAAAGCTTTACCCCCAGTTCGAGTCTGGGTGGCGCCTCCATCTTTACGCCGGAGTGGCGGAATCGGCAGACGCACAGGACTTAAAATCCTGCGGTAGGTGACTACCGTACCAGTTCAAGTCTGGTCTTCGGCACCACAGTAACAACTATATAATATGTGCCCTTAGCTCAGCTGGATAGAGCGTTTGACTACGAATCAAAAGGTCAGGAGTTCGAATCTCTTAGGGCACGCCATACTAGCCGGTGTGGCGGAATTGGCAGACGCGCGCGACTCAAAATCGTGAGGGAAACCGTGGGGGTTCGAGTCCCTTCACCGGCATACAAAAGACCAAGAATATTCTTGGTCTTTTTTGTTTTCGTATTATGCTGCCAAACTGCACTGCATGATTAAGCTCTCTAAGCTCTCTACAATCGGGCGTAATATTGATTCAAGGAATCCAATATTTCCTCGCAATAGGCCGTCTCCTCTTCGCTGTTCGATTCAGAAGAGTCGTCCTTTTGAATCTGCTCGAAACGTTGAACCAATGCATCGGTAACGAATTCGGCACTAACTCCGTAATGCTTGATAATGGCAAATAATCCATCCAGGTTCTCATGGTTATCTATGATTTCAGATAAGTGGCTCATTGTTAATCCTCCCGTTCGTATTAAGGTGATGGCCCTTCGTTAGTGTTCTCGTGAAGAAATCATTTTATGTAGAGTATAGTGTCAGGCTCAAGCGCTCATTCTATAAATAATCTGCAGACATAAGGGATGGTGCTCAAGCATGGCTAGAAGAAGGAGCAGTAACAGGTTAGTCGTTCCTAACGCATCTCAAGGCGTGGAACGGTTCAAGGCAGAGGTCATGAAGCAGCAAGGGTACACGGTCAATGTGAACAGGCCGGAGGACGTAAAGTATGAAGTAGCCCGTTCCTTAGGGATCCCTCTACAGTCGGGAAGCAATGGACAGCTAACTACGGAGCAAGCGGGTAAAATCGGCGGCCAAATTGGCGGATCGATGGTACGCGAAATGATCCGCATGGCGCAGCAGAAGCTGCTGGAAAACCAAAGCAGAACATAAGGCTGACCAACAAGAAAGAGCCTGGCGTGACAGCCAGACTCTTTTTTTATGCAAAAACAGAAAACAAACAAAAGCTAGTCGCGCTATAACCGCTCGGATACTTTAAGAAGCTCAGGTAAGGTTACGAGCTCGTAACCGCGGTCTCGAAGCGTTTTGATGATGACAGGGAGTGCGGAGACAGAACCAGACAAGTTTTGATTGGGTCCCCCTCCAGAATGCTGCAGTATTATGGAACCGGATCCTGCATGGTCCAGTACATTAGATGTCACCTGGTCCTGGCTCAGCTGTCTCCAGTCCTTGGAGTCCACATTCCAGTTCACAATGACATAGTGGTTCCGTGAAGCCCATAGAAGCTGGCTCTCCGATATTTCCCCATAAGGCGGGCGAATAAGCTTTGGGGTGTAGCCGACTTGATTTTGGATAATCTTCTGCGTTTTCGTAATTTGCGATTGAAACTGGCTGTCGGACAATTTGGTCAATAACGAATGATTATACGTATGATTTCCGACCACATGGCCTTCCCGGCTCATTCTTTTGATCACATTCGGATGGCGCTCCGCCATTCGTCCGACTACGAAAAAAGTAGCCTTCACATTATGCTGCTTTAAAATGTCCAGCACTTGCAGCGTATACTTTGTATCCGGAGCATCATCGAAGGTAAGGGCAATTTGCTTCTTTTGAGAGGAACCCTTCAGGAGAAGCAAATTCGGATATTTTTTTACGAGCTGGGAGAGGGTTAGTGCTTTGGAGCTCGTGCGTTTGGTGCTTTCTGTCGATGTCGGCTTTCCTTCGCGTCGCTCAATCGGCTTCTTATTCGCCTGGCGTTCCGGCTTCGGTGAAGGAGCGGCCGGCTGAGCGGAAGGAAGAGGCTGCTCCGGGCTTGGCGCAGGCGTTGTCACTGGTGCAGGCGTTTCCTTGGCCTTGGCTTGCTGCGTCAGCGATTTTTGCAGCAGATCGGCACGATTCGGCGCCGCAGACTTCGGCTGTGGATTCGTTTGTTCGGCTTCCGTATGTAGAGACGGAGGCAGCGGACTGGCGTCCTGCGGATGCTGGGCCGTACATCCTGTTACCACTGCAGCTCCAATCGTAATGGATAAAGTGATTTTGCCAAGGGATGTCAGTTTCATTTCAGGCTCCTCCTTACACAGTGATATACTTAGTGTTGGTGGTGCGAAGCCCGATTATCCTTCCCAAAAAATATGATAATGATACGTCAGACGCCTTCCCAAATCATTTTGAGAGCAACGAGGAAAAAGGTTACTCGAAGTACCCAGAGCAGTACTTTGCTGCTCAGCTTGCTGGCAATTTTCGCGCCTAACCAGCCTCCTACAAGTGCGCTTGGGGCCAGACCAAGCACCATCCAGCCATCAATTTCACCTAAGGATAGATGGGTTATGGAGCCCATAATGGAGGAAAGAAAAATAACAAACATCGATGTCGCCGTAGCAATATGCGGCGGATAACGAAAAATGATCACCATCGCGGGAACGAACAAGGAGCCGCCTCCGATCCCGAACAAACCGGATATAAAGCCGACACAGAGGCCGATAGCAAGCGCTGGGACAACGCCATAACCGTATTCATGCGTGCTGCCCTTAGAGTCCGTAAAGGACCTCTGGATGCCCCATTGAATGTTGAGCGGCTTCATATAATCCCGGGCGACTAACAAGCTGGCCATCAGGAGCATAAACAGGCCGAATATAAGCTGAAACGATTTGGCGTTAACAAATTGGGTCGTGTAGGAACCAAGCATGGCGCCGGGACCGCAAGTGATGAAATACAGCCAGCCGCTTTTGAAGTCGACGCGTTGTTGTTTATAGAACGTAAGGGTGGAAGAGAATGCGGTAAAGATCAGAACGGCAAGAGAAGTGCCGACGGCGGTAGCGACCGAGACTTCTTGACCGATCAATAAGGGGCCCAAATATACAAGCGCAGGAACGATGATCACCCCGCCTCCCAATCCGACCAGGCTACCGAAGGTAGCGGAGAGCAGACCGATGACCGAGTAAAACAAGATGGACATAAAAAGACCTTCTTCCCTGTAGTAATGTCCAACACATTGTATCATACAAGGAAGAAGATCGTTTGATTATAATTTGAAGCCGATTTGCGGCTTGTTCGGCAAGAAATGGATGGAACGGATGAAGCGGACGGTTTTCGTTTTGGCTCTCATCACAATCGAGTGGGATTCAGCACGCTGGTTGCCCAAATACTGCACTCCGCCCAAAAATTCACCCGGCGTAATCCCGGTAGCGGCAAAAATAACATCCTCGGTGCCCACCATATCCTCCATAGTGAGAAGCTTCAGAGGGTCTATAATGCCCATTTGCAGGCAGCGGTTATATTCTTCGTCATTGGCCGGCATCAGTCGTCCTTGGAGCTCTCCTCCCAGGCAAGAGAGCGCCGCGGCAGCCAATACCCCTTCGGGTGCTCCGCCGGAGCCCACATACAAGTCAATACCGGATTCGGACAACGCTGGCGCCATCGCACCGGCTACATCGCCGTCGCTAAGCAATTTGATGCGCACGCCGACCTGGCGAAGCGTCTGGATCATCTCTTGATGACGCTCCCTGTCCAAGATCATTACGGTCAAATTACTCAGAGGCTTATCCAGATACTCGGCAGCCTTTTTCAAGGTCAGCTCCAGCGGATCGTTCAATTGCAGCTTTCCAGCCAAAGCTGGACCTACGGCGAGCTTCTCCATGTACATGTCAGGCGCATGCAGGAGGCAGCCTTTGTTCGCAATGGCAATAACGGCCAAAGCATTATTGAGCCCTTTGGCAACAAGCTCGGTGCCTTCCAACGGATCGACGGCGACATCCACCTCCGGTCCTTGACCGTTGCCCACTTGTTCGCCTATATAGAGCATCGGGGCTTCATCCATTTCGCCTTCCCCGATAACGACTGTCCCTTGAATGGATACGGAGTCAAACATCGTTCTCATGGCCGTTGTAGCGGCTCCATCCGCTGAAATTTTGTCCCCACGGCCCATCCATTGTGCTGCAGACAATGCTGCAAGCTCCGTTACCCGTACGATTTCCAGTGCCAGTTCTCTTTCCATTCTGCTTGCCTCCATATCCGATTAGTAGTTGTCTTTTATCTAATGAGAAAATAGGATATACTATTACTGAATACAGTATAATAATTAACGATAAAACGTGCAATATATTTTCGAATAACGACACATTTATAGGTCATTTATGTCCTAATTGTAGACACTAATATATTATTTATTCAACTAGAGTTCAATATTTGATACAATACAAGTAATACAATGGTTAGGTTGGGAGGTTAAGGCTATCGAACTGACAGCACGGCAATTGCAGATTGTAGAGATTATCAAGCAGCACGCTCCCATCACAGGAGAGCAGATCGCAGAGATGCTGGGGCTGAGCCGGCCGACATTGCGCTCCGATTTGGCGCTGCTTGTCATGCTGGGGTATGTGGATGCGAAGCCGAAGGTCGGCTATTCGCCGGGCTCTGCCATGTCCACCGGAAGCCAGGCTTCCCGTAAGCTGCAGACGATGAAAGTAAAAGACGTGCAATCGATGCCGGTCATCGTGCGTGAGAATGCTTCAGTGCATGATGCAGTAGTATCGCTTTTTATGGAAAATGTTGGTAGTCTCATTGTGGTTGATGAAGAGAACTGCTTGTCCGGAGTGATATCGAGAAAAGATTTGCTGAAGTTCACGCTGGGGAACACCGCGGCGGCTTCGATGCCGGTCAGTATGGTAATGACCAGAGAGCCTAACGTTATTCATGCCGAGCCGGATGAGACCGTCATTGATGCGGCACGCAAAATGATTCATCACCAGGTTGACAGCCTTCCAGTCGTAGTCCGCTCCAAGCAAGAATCCGTACAAGGCCGCAATCGCTGGGAAGTCGTCGGACGGGTGACGAAAACGATCATGACGCAAATTTTGCTGGAGCTCGCCACGGAGCCTTAACACCAGGCAAAAGCAAGAGGTAAAGGAGAATACCGGACAATGAATGACAACCAACATTATGAAATCACGATATGCTCGGATTCGGTTGGGGAAACGGCCGAAGCGGTTGTAAAGGCGACGATGCGGCAGTTCAACGCTCAGCAGGTAAAGACCAAAAGGATCGGACACATCAAGCATGAAGACGAGATCCGTAGCATCATGGAGGAAGCGGCCAAGCGAGGGGGCTTCGTGGCCTATACGCTCGTCCAGCCTGAGCTGAGAGAAATGATGCGGGAGGAAGCGGTTCGCCTGGGAGTCCGGGCTGTGGACATTATGGGGCCCATGATGCAGGCGTTCATCGATACGTTCAACGACTCGCCCAAGAGAAAGCCGGGCCTGCTCCACGAGCTGGACGACGATTATTTCAAGCGCGTTGAAGCTATTGAGTTCGCCGTCAAATGCGATGACGGGCGCGATACGAGCTCGCTGCTGAAAGCGGATATCGTATTGATAGGCGTATCGAGAACCTCCAAAACGCCGCTGAGTATTTTTTTGGCGCATAAGGGGATGAAGGTGTCCAATCTGCCGCTCGTTCCGGAGGTAAAGCCCCCGAAGGAGCTGTTTATGCTGCCGGGCAACCGGATTGTAGGTCTTATTATGGATGCAGACAAGCTGCTGAAAATACGGACCGAACGTCTCAAGGCCGTCGGCTTGCCGTTCGGCGCCAAATACGCCGCGATGGAGCGGATTATGGAGGAGCTGGACTACGCGCAGAAGCTGATGAAGCAAGTAGGCTGCCCTATCATTAACGTGACCGACAAGGCGATCGAGGAAACAGCAGGCATTATTATGGGTTATCGGCAATAAGAGCAGTAATGAATAACTAAGGTGTGCGGACCGACGCTGTGTGGCGTTGACTGCATGCTTTTTTTATGTGAAATCCATACGATTTAATGTTTTTGTAATATTCCCAAAGAGCCGATATGCTACAATGAAAGCGACAAAAAAACATGCTGGGTATGACCCACGAGCGGAAACATTATTAGGGTAAAAGAATCTTGAAGGGCGGGCGGTGTCTGGATGGACGCATGGAGAAGCTGGTTGAAGGAGTCTTTTGGTAAAAAGCTGGTAAAGCTCCACAGTTGGAACGCATGGCTCGTACTGCTGCTCACGGTAACCGGGATTGTGCTGTTCATCCCTGCGCTGCGCGGTGAGATGGGCGGATTTCGCGTATGGTTGAAGCAGCTGCATATTGTGCTTGGGATTGTGTCCATCGCAGTTATCGCCTTTTACATACCGTTAATCCCCAAGCATTGGAGGCAAATTCGGAAGCAGGCGAATCAGCGGTGGAACTTAGGTATTGTTCTGCTGCTGCTGGCGGGCTGGAGCATTACAGGGCTTATCCTGTGGCAATTTCGCCAGCTGCCGCCGGCATGGAGCAATGCGGCGCTCGTACTGCACGACCTGTTCACCTGGGTCGGCGTGCCTTATGCCATCTATCACTCCGTTTCGCGGAGCCGATGGCTGAAGCGGATGCGGCAGCAAGAGCAGCGTGAAGCGATTGCTGCGCGGCAAAGTACTGAGCCTGCAGAGAGTGAAACGGAACGCAGGAACGGGACCGGAAGCCTCTCTCCTCAGGCGTTCGTGGATTATTTGAAGAAGGCGCCGATTTCGCGTTCGGCTTTTATTAAACTGGTGGCCGGATTGCTGATCGTGTTCGGAATCGGGCCCGCATTTTACCGGTGGCTGAAGACATTGGGCGATTCCGGAGGTTCTGCGCTGGAACACATTGCCGCCTCCGATGATAACCGGATGGTTCCCGCGCCCGAAGCGCTTCCCGATTCAAGTCCGCCTGTAGGCGGCGGGGGGCAGGGTCAGTTTCGGATTTATACCGTAACGGATATCCCTGCTTTTACAAGCGATAATTGGCAGTTCGTCATTTCCGGTCTTGTCGAAAAGCCGCAGTCCTGGAATTGGGAGCAGTTTTTGAAGCTTAAGAGGAAGGTGCAGGTTAGCGATTTTCACTGTGTAACCGGCTGGTCGGTTTATAAAATGACATGGGAAGGCATCCTGCTGTCGGACCTGCTTGATATCGCTCAAGTCAAGGCTAGCGGCAAATTCGTCAAGATGTACTCCGGAGATAAGGTGTATACCGACTGCTTGTCGCTGGAACAGGCCCGTATGGACGATGTCATGGTCGCGGTGCTTATGGACGGTCAGCCAATCCCACAGAAGCTGGGCGGTCCTGTCCGGTTGATCGTTCCGAAAATGTATGCCTACAAGTCGGTGAAATGGCTGCAGGCGATCGAATTGATCGACAAGGAGCATATGGGGTATTGGGAAGTTCGAGGGTATGATAACGATGCATGGGTAAACGGAAGCAACGGTTATAAGGCATAATTAAGAAAGAGGAGAGCTTAGCCCTCCTCTGAAGAAGCCCTTGGGACGGCGGATCCCCCGGGCTTGTTTTGTTTTTGAAACCGTGCTCGGATGAAGGCTGCGGCGAAAATTACGGTTGGGATAAAAACCTGGATGAAAATGTAAAAGAAAACATAACTGGTGGATAGCATGACGGCTAAGGTGTGAAGGTTCGGCGCGATCCAAAGGCTGAAAGGCAGCAAAGCAAAGGCGAGAGGCAGTACGATCGGGTGATAATCAGGAAGCTTCAGCCATTGGGATACCATGAGAACCAGCACATAATAGACGACGCAAATTTTAATAAACATGGCCAATACCCATATGGCCATAGCCACGGATTCCAGATGCGTTAGAAAATCCGCTAAACTGATATAACGAGCTACAAGCATGATGGGGTAGCTCACTTCGGACGTTAAGTCGCCGAGCAAAAGCAGAGCAACCAGATTGGAAACAACCATCGAGATCATGACGGCTAGCACAGAGAGCATGCCCAAGCGGAAGCTGTCTTTGCGATTGACTACAAAAGGAAGCAGGAATGACACGTCTACAAACTCGCTAAACCATGTATGAGTTGGGATAGCAGCCATGAGGGACGGTGTTATACCATTTTCAAACATTGGAATCAGGTGGTGCGGATCAAGATCGGGAATGACGAGGAACATGATCAGCAGGATCAGCACGATAACAATGGGTACGAAGATTTGCGCGCAAAAGGCTAACGTCTTCAATCCGCCGTGTATGGCATAGGCACATACGAGAATCATGCTGCCCATCACTATGATGACCGGAGTATGCTGAAGAAAAGCGCCTGTGACAAATTCTCCGTATTCTCTAAGAATGATGCCGTCGTTAATAAAGTAGGCGAATATATAAATCAGGCCGAGCAGTTTTCCTGCGATTTTGCCGATAATGCGCTCGCTGTATTGGATCAAGCTTTCATTCGGGTACAGCCGGTTTAACCAATATAAGATGTACACGAGATACACACCTACCGGCGCTGCCCATATAGGAGCTATCCATGCATCCTTGCCGGAATATTCCGCATCGATTCTAGGGATGACAAGAATTGCGGTTGCAATGATTGTCGGGTACATCATGACGGCCATCTGGAATGCGGTAATCTTGCCTTTCTCCATCATGCTGCCGGTTACCTCCATCCATGGTACTTTTAACAGCTTGTCCTTTAAGTAAATCCCTTAAACCGGCGGAGGAACGTTCCTAAAAATAATGTGGCTTTGCGGGTCGTTTTCTTTTATAGTAGTAAGAAATTATTAGCAGTCGGTTCAAGGAGAGCCCGATCAAGCATAAGGAAGGTTGATTCCAATGCAATTGCTGTCGCTTAACCTAGGGAAGCCCGCCGTCGTCCAATATAACGGGAAGCCGGTAGAGACGGGAATTTATAAGAGACCGGTTGAAGGTGCCATAACTTTGTCCTCCGTCCAATTGGAGGGGGATGGTCAAGCCGATAAGGTGAATCACGGAGGCGAGGATAAGGCGGTCAGCGTTTACTGTGTGGAGCATTACCCTTACTGGCGGAAGGAGCTGAATGCGGAGCTGCCGTATGGAGCGTTCGGCGAAAATTTCACGGTAGCCGGCATGGTGGAAACGGATGTGCATATCGGGGATATATTCGAAACCGGCGGCGCCCTTGTGCAGATCAGCCTGCCGAGAAGGCCCTGCTTCAAGCTAGGGGTAAGGCATAACCGACCGGATATGCCGCTTTTATTCCAAAACACCGGATATACAGGATATTATTTACGCGTGTTGAAAGAGGGAGCGGTCACCGGCGGCACGCCGATCCGGCTCGTGGACCGGCATCCGAAGGCTATATCGGTGGCGGAAGTGAACCGGCTCAAATATCATGATAAAGACGACCTCGAAGCGATTAAGGCGCTGCTGGAGGTTAAAGAGCTGGCGGAGGGCTGGCGCGAATCGTTCCGTAAGAGACTGGACGGGAGCGGGGAATAAAGGTGGAGATGGTGAACGGTATCGTTAAACCGATGACCGGCGTCGTGCTGGCGGGAGGACAAAACCGCCGTATGGGAGGCAGAATGAAGGCTCTGTTACCGATGGACGGGCGTTTGTTCATCGAACGTCAGCTGGAAGAGCTCGCCAAAGTATGCGGCGACATATGGATTGCGGCGAATGACCACGCGCCATTCGAGCGCTGGCTTGCGCAGGAGCAGCCGGGGCTGCCAAGCGGAGTGCCCGTCAGGGCGGTTCGCGACATGCATCCGGGCAGCGGTCCGCTGGCGGGCCTGCAGGCGGCAATGGCAGCCGCACAAGCCGAGACGCTCTGGGTTGTTGCATGCGACATGCCATTCGCTTCCGCCGAGGCGGCAAGGGCGATGGCGCAGCTGCTGCATGCGAGAGAAAGCGCCGATGCGGTAGTACCTGTGATCGGCGGCAAGGTTCATCCGCTGCATGCGGTATACCGCAGACGATGCGGCAAGGTTGTAGATGAGCTTCTGGAGCAGGGACAGTACAGAGTGATGGAGCTGCTGCGCAGGCTGAACTATACGGCGGCAGAGGAGGAATTCTTCTCGAGCCAGGGGATTTCGCCGCGATTTGCCGTTAATGTCAATGGGCCGGACGATTACGAGAAATTGCAGCGACAAACGGATGAGTCAGGTGTGTGAGATTATATCACACAAACTATGCATATTTATTGAATTATGACATAATAAGAGAAAACGGTCTGCGGTTATGGAGGTGATCGGTTGTGTCAGTCATATTAACGGATCGTTTCGGAAGAGTTCACGATTATTTGCGAATTTCGGTTACAGACCGCTGTAATCTGCGCTGCGTGTATTGCATGCCGGAGGAAGGGATGCAGTTCGAGCCGGAAGAGCATATGCTTACCTTCGATGAAATCGTGGACGTCGTCAGGGTGCTTGCCAAGCTCGGATTGCGCAAGCTGAGAATTACCGGCGGCGAGCCGCTGGTCAGAAAGCATATAGAACAGCTGATCGCCCGTTTGTCAGCGATTCCCGGCATTGAAGATATCGCTTTGACGACCAACGGCATCTTCTTCGCCGCCAAAGCGGAGCAGCTTCGTGCCGCGGGCTTGACGCGGATTAATATCAGCCTTGATTCACTGCGGGCGGACCGTTTCTCGCTGATCACCAGAGGCGGAGATATCCGCAAGGTTCTGGATAGCATTGAAGCGGCCTATCGTGTCGGTCTGGATCCCATCAAATTGAACGTAGTGCTGATGAAAGGGATCAATGACGACGAGATAGATGACTTCTTGCAAATGACGATAGACCGCAAGGTGCAGGTCCGATTTATTGAATATATGCCGATCGGTCATGACGATTCCGGATGGAAGTCGAGGTATGTGCCGCTTAGCCTCGTTACGGAACGGTGCGCTGAAAAAGGATGGACGGTCCAGCCATACGGGGAA
Source organism: Paenibacillus sp. H1-7 (assembly GCF_022354825.1). Classification (GTDB taxonomy): domain Bacteria; phylum Bacillota; class Bacilli; order Paenibacillales; family NBRC-103111; genus Paenibacillus_S. The sequence continues at coordinate 7,266,387 of NZ_CP031168.1, read as the reverse complement.
ATTTACGGCAACGGGCCGTCGCAAAACTTCCAGATCGAAGGCGCTCTCGGCACGTTCGGCTTGATCCATCCCGTAAGCGATCATTTCTGCGAAACGTGCAACCGGCTGAGACTGACGTCCGACGGGAACATCAAGCCGTGCTTGTATTGGTCCGACGAGTTCAATGTGCGCCGCTACATCGGCGATGACGAGGCGCTGGCGAATTTGTTCCTGAAGGCGCTCGACGTCAAGCCCGAGAGCCACGAGATGGCCAAGGCGCTGCTTAACGAGCAGCAGAGCCATATTCCAACCCTGCGCAGAATGTCGCAAATAGGAGGCTAGTCGGGAGTGTCCGGATTAAGATTTCACCGCAAGGCACTGCAGGTTGAAGAAGCCCAGCAAGCTGTGCTTTCCTATACACAAGTGCTTGAGACGGAGCATGTGGCTCTGGCCGAGAGCTTCGGCCGACGGCTCGCTGCCGACATATCCGCCGGCCATCCTGTGCCGCATTTCCGGCGCTCGGGCATGGACGGCTATGCCATTCGGGCGGCTGACAGCTTGGAGGCCTCGCCTGAACGGCCAGTGCCTCTCCAAGTTGTCGAAACGATATATAGCGGAGCGATGCCCGCTAAGGAAGTGGAGCTAGGCCAGGCAGCAAAGATTATGACGGGAGCTGCCGTTCCCGAAGGTGCGGATGCCGTCATAATGCTGGAGATGACGGCGGCGGATGGAGATACCGTCCATATCCGCAAACGGATGACGGCCGGGGACAATATCACGCCGATCGGGCAGGAAGTCGCCGCAGGCGAGCTGCTGCTCCGTTCCGGCACAAGCATCGGGCCAGGCGAAACGGCTCTGCTGGCATCGTTCGGCTACTCGAGTGTGCCTGTGTACCGTAAGCCGAGAGTGGCTATTTTCCCAACCGGATCGGAACTGCTGGATGTAGACCGTCCTCTCGCACCGGGAAAAATCCGCAACAGCAACAGCTATATGGTTGCATGCCAGGTTCGGGATGCGGGGGGAGAAGCGATCCTTATGCCAGTTCTTCCCGACCAGCCTGATTTGGTGGAGCGGGAGCTGCGAGCCGCGCTGGCTCAGGCGGATTGCATAATAACGTCGGGCGGCGTCTCGGTAGGGGACAAAGATGTGCTCGTCGACGTATTCGAGCGATGGGACGGCACCTTGCTGTTCAATAAAGTGGCCATGCGGCCCGGAAGTCCGACATCGGCCGGCGTATGGAACGGCAAGCTTCTGTTCGCCTTATCCGGCAACCCGGGGGCGTGCTTCGTCGGGTTCGAGCTGTTCGCGGGTCCCTGTCTCCGGGCGATGCAAGGGCACCCTGTACCACTGCTGCCCGAGACGGTGGCCCGCCTGAGCGCGGACTATGCCAAAGGATCCGCGTACAGCCGGTATGTAAGAGGAACCATGGATTGGACGCAAGGCGAGCTCGCAGTAAGACCCGCCGGGACGGATAAATCCAGCGTGATGGTATCGATCAAGGATACGGATTGCCTGATCCGTATTCCGGCCGGAGGCAGAGGCGCCTCCTCCGGGGATCGGGTTCGTGTTCTTTTGCTCGGCCGGCCAAGCGCCAAATAAATAGGAAAAGCCCCCGAAGAGGCAATGCATTGCCTTTTCGGGGGCTTTTGTCAGCTGCTATTAGTATACGAAGCCACGAAGTACGATAACCAGCAAAATGAACAATACAAGAATAATCGCTGAACTTGTAAAAAGACCGCCAACACCGCTCATTCGACATCCCCCTCTCAGAAGACATACTATACCATATGTCACAGGAATGAATGCTGATTGGATTAAAGCCCGTTTTGCTTTGGAATATCGCCTACTTTTTGTCCACGAGAGAGAAGATCTGGAATTAATCATTCAGTGTGGTAAAAATAAACAGAATTAAGGAATATAGCCTATTAACGAATAGGCAAATTGCCTTCATAATGAGAAAATACCTGTATTTATTCCAATTGGCGGATGCATAACGGTATGGTGATTCAACGCAGCATCAATCGAAAAGCGGCAGTTACTAAGTCCATGAAGGGAGGGCGTGCTGACGAGTTGAATCATTTGCTGTTGAACGTACTTATCATTTGGGCATGCATCTTTTTGTACCAGGTTCTGTGGCTGGACAGGCCGAATCATAACGAGAAGCTGGATAAGCCCATATTCACCGGATTGCTTGTCTTCGGTATGCTGGCCTTGATGTCGTTTCCTATCGGTTATTTTCCCGATTACCCGTTTCAATTAAGCGGCGTGCTGGTGCTTGTTGGCAGTCTTTACGGGGGGATGCGTGTAGGGCTCGTCTTGTCCGTCACGATTGTTCTGGTCCGGATAGCCCAGGGATTTAGCGATATTGGGGTTATTGCGGGGATTATTTTCTCCTTATGGGTGCTGATCGCCGTCCTTCTCCGGTATTATCCTGCTCTTTCGGTGAAAAACAAGCTGCTTGCAGGGACATTGTTTGCGGCGGGCGACGGAATGATCATTATAGGCTCGGTGTATACGTTTAAGCTGAATCAGCCGATAGGCTGGGATTTCCATTCTTTATCCTATATCGCAGCTTTCGGCCTGCTTCATGCGGCATCCGCTTACATGAGCATTTATTTTATAGAAAAAATGCGGGAGAACGCGGTAATGCAGGCGGAAATTCAGCAGAGGGAAAAAATGCAGATGCTGGGAGAGCTGGCGGCGTCGGTTGCACATGAAATTCGCAATCCCATGACGGTCGTGCGCGGATTTATGCAGCTGATGAACGGACATGACTCTTCATTGAAACGTTTTAACGAATATTCTCCTCTTATCATAGAAGAGCTGGATCGGGCCGAATCGATTTTAAGCGACTACTTGTCATTTGCGAAACCGCAAGAGCACGCCTGGGAACAGCTTGAATTGATTCAGCAGCTTACCCAAGTCGTACATATGGTAGCGCCGTTCGCCAATATGCATCAGGTTGAAATCCGTACGTGCTGGCAAACGTCACTGACGATTTATTTTGACCGTAAAAAGTTAAGACAGCTGATGGTTAACCTGATGAAAAACGCTATCGAAGCTATGCCTGAAGGCGGGAGTCTTGACGTGGAGCTGTACAGAGAGAAGGAACAAGCCGTGATCCGACTGATCGATACGGGAATCGGGATGTCGGAGGAGGAGCTGAAGCGGTTGGGCTCGCTGTTTTATTCGACGAAGACGAAAGGAACGGGCATCGGCATCATGATTTGTTATAAAATAGTAGAAGCGGCGGGCGGTACCCTTCAATTAAACAGCAGGAAAGACAAGGGTACGACAGTGACGATCCGAATGCCGCTATTAGCCGAAAACGTAATGGAGGAAACCCGATGAAACCGTTTGAAATTCACCGCATTCCCAAAGAAGATTTTCACGACAGCTTGTCGCTGTCCGAGTTTGCGTTTCAATATGAGGTTCCGAAGGAAGACAGGGAGAGACGAATTTCGCTTCTCAAGGAAAAAGAGTGCTGGGGCGCTTACGTGGAAGGGAAGCTGGCTGCGCGTCTGAGCATCCATGATATGCATACATGGGTAAACGGCAAGCGGTTTGCCATGGGCGGTATTGCTTCCGTGGCGACATGGCCGGAATACCGCAGAGGCGGCATGGTAGCTTCCTTGATCGGCAACGCTTTGCAGGTGATGCGTGAGCAGGGGCAATACCTCTCGTTTTTGCATCCGTTTCAGTTTGCGTTTTACCGGAAATACGGATGGGAGACGTATACGGAGACGAAGAAGTATGAAATTCCGACTGCATTGCTGCCGAAGCTTCCTGCCCAACCAGGTCGTGTCGTTCGTGTGAACGAGAATATCGAGCTTCTGAATTCGATTTACAGGCAATATGCCGTACGGTATAACGGAGCACTGGATCGAGACGAGGCTTGGTGGACGAACCGGATCTTTGCCAACAAAAAAGGGAGCGCCGCAGTCTATTATGACGAGTCCGGCGCTCCGGCAGGCTATGTCCACTACATAGTGAAAGACCGCATATGCCAAATTCATGAGCTGGTATATTTGCATCAGCAGGCATGGAGAGGGCTGTGGAAGTTTATCGCCGACCACGATTCGATGATCGAGAAGGTCAAAGTATACGTGCCTGCGAACGACCGGCTGCCTTTTCTGCTCGATAATCCGCGAATCCAGCAGGTGCTTGAGCCGTATTTCATGGCGCGGATCGTCGATGCGGAGCGCTTTATGGAGCTGTACCCGTTTGCGTCGAAAGCGGACGCGGATGCGGCAGGCAAGCTCATCCTCAAGATAAGCGACAGCCATGCCGAATGGAACGAAGCCGAATTCGTTCTGGATATCGGAGCGGCCGGCAAAGTGACCGTTCATAAGCAGCCGGGAGGCGGCACTGCCGAAGGAATCCCTGCCGTTAGCTGCGGGATCGGTACGCTAAGCGCTATGCTGATGGGCTATCAGCGGCCGGCGTTTCTGCATGAGATCGGCCGGCTGGAAGGCGATAGCGCCGCTGTCAGGCTGCTTGAGACGATCATTCCGGACAACCAGACTTATTTGCCGGACTTTTTCTAAACGATTATTTCAAATACTCCAGCAGCCCATGCTGCTTCAGGAACGACTCCGGATCGCTCGGACAATCGAATACGTAAGGCTTGCCCTCACTGCTGAATACGAGCAGATGGGGGTTTTGTTTTTCCGCAGGATCGATAAATAAATAGATGTCGGTTGCCTGGATGGAAAGCCAGCTGTGATTGACGGGCAGCGGAGGGGTGAGCGGAATATGGACGACGATACCGGACTCCGCCTCTACATTGTGCCTCGCCGATAAGCCTTTGACGGATTTCAGCCAAGCGGCCGCCTGTTCCCTGAACGAATCGGAATTGGGCAGGGTGGCGACCACCTGCTCCTGCTGCACGTTGAATACCTGGACCGGCGGTTGAGGCTCGGCGGCATCGGATGATAGAGGTGTGAGCCAAAGAACGGCGGACAGCAGCACGATAATAATGAGCTGAGCGTACCGGAGCTTGTAAGGTCGGAAGGTTAGGCTGGGCATAGGAAAATCACTCTCCTGTTCGGATGGTTCCGTTGGTAAGGTTCTATTATTCAGTATGGCTTGCCAACAGATAGTTCATCCCGGTCCGGACAAGAAAAAAGCCTCTGGCGCCGTTGTTTGACTAAGGTCGGTCGTTTGCCCCGACTTAGGTCTAGGTGCAAAAACCGACGCAGGTCCGTTTTGGGAAAAGGGCGAAAACCCTAAAATAAAGACATGAACAAACGACATCACAAAGGAAAGGCGGTGAATACATAATGAGACTGAATCGACACAGCGGTCTGGCGCTTCTGTTAATCTCCTTCGGTGCTATCATTCTGCTGAACAAGTTTGGCTTCCATATGGGACATATCATGGGCTACTTGTTCCCATTGGCAATCGCGGGATTAGGCTGGCTGGGGATTAAAAACGGACGCACCGTCATCGGTTGGATCTTGCTCGTATTCGGAGGGCTGATCTTGCTCGGCAAATTGTCCGGATTTATCGCTATCGCCATAGCTATCGGATTCATTTGCTACGGCATATCGCTTTTGAAAAAGAAATCCGGCGGCGTTTACTAAAATATAGTACCGAAATGAATACGGAGAAAAGGTGGTTAGAGCATGAGTCTTGGCAAACGATTTAGAGACATTACCGTAGCAACGTTTAATGAAATGCTGGAGCAATCGGAAGATCCGGTACGACTGATCGATAAATACTTGAACTCGCAGGCCGAGCAAGTCCGCGAGTCGGAGAGGCTTCTACAGCAGTGCCTCTCGCACGCGGCCTCCTTGAGGCAGGAATACATGAATGCGGCGCAGCTCAAAGAACGCCGCGAGCAGCAAGCGGTCATCGCCCTGAAGGCGGGCGAGGAGCAGGTGGCGCGCATCGCGCTTCAAGAGAAGCTGCAGCAGGAAGAGCGCAGCGCCCAGTACAAGGCGCTCTACGAGCAGAGCAAGCTTGGTATCGTCGAGCTGGAGGAGCAGCTGCAGCAGTTGAAGGCGGACTTCGATGAAGTCGCAGCCAAGCGCAGCTACTACATCGCAAGGATAGAGAGCGTGCGGCTGCAGCAGCGCATGAACGAGCGATTGCGCGGTATGGGCGGCGGATACGGCTCCGGGCAGCCGAGAATGTTCGACCGGCTGGAGGAGCGAGTCTCCGATCTGGAAATGTCGGCACGCACGCTTCGCGAAGTGCGGTCCCAAACCCGCGATGCGCTTTTGTCGGCAAGCCAAACCGTCTCGCAAGCGTTGGATAACGAAATGGCGAAATTAAAAACGAAATTACAGCAGGAGGGCTGGATGCGACAATGACCAGAATATACCGTTCACGCACCGACCGCAAAATAACCGGCCTCTGCGGCGGGTTATCGGATACATTAAGAATCGACTCAAACATCTTGCGATTGATTGTCGTAGTAACCACATTCTTCTCGGGCGGCGTTATTATCCCGTTGTACTTCCTGGCCGCTCTGGTCATTCCGAGCGAGCCGCACACCGGGGGCCCTTACGGCCCGGGCTACGGCTACGGAGGACCGGGAGCCAACCATTGGAACGGCGACGGCGCCCATTCCCAATGGGGCGGCTACGGACGCAAAGGCCACTGCGGCTCCGATAGACACAGCGGACGCGATGCCTATGAAGGACAGCAGGGGTACCAAGGGTATCAAGCTAAGCAGTCCCAAGGTCAAGCGGCTTCCGATCTTGACGCTATGATGAAGGATATCGAGAAAAAAGCCATGTGGAAAGAAATCGAAGAGCTTCGGGCGAAAGTCGCCAATTACGAAAAACAACAACAAAACAACATTAAAGGAGATGTGTAACCATGGGAGTATTTTCCAGAATTAAAGATATGACGAAAGCGTCGCTGCATGAGCTGTTGGACAAGGTGGAAGATCCGATCATTATGCTGAATCAATATCTTCGCGATATGGAGGAAGAGATTGCTCAAGCGGAAGTAACGGTTGCCCGTCAAATCGCGAACGAGCGCAAATTGAAGGAGCGTTGGGATGAAGCAATCCGCCTGACGGCTCAATGGGAAGAGCAGGCGAAGGATGCTCTTCGGAACGGACAGGAAGCAACGGCACGCCAAGCATTGGAGCAAAAGCTGTACTATGAAGGCAAAGTAGCCGAGTATTCGGAAATGCATGCCGGCTCCAAGGCGCAAGCGGAGGAATTGGTGCAGCAGCTTCACGAAATGAAGGATGCGTTCTACCAAATGCGCAACAAGCGCAGCGAGCTCGTCTCCCGCGCCCAATTGGCCAAAGCGAAGAAGCAAATGGCTGAAGTGACGGCGAGCAACGTCATCGAAGGCGGCAGCGCAGTGAAAGGCTTCCGCCGCATGGAAGACAAAATCATGTCCATGGAAGTGGAAGCGGAGATCGCCCGCAAGCCTTATGTAAGCGGCCTGTATTCGACAGGTGCAGGAGCGGCGGCAGGCTACACTCCGGCAGATCCGGCCAAGCAGCAAAAGGTCGACGATCAGCTGCAGCTGCTCAAAGAGAAGCTGAACTCCGAACAATAGTAAGCAGCCGTCCAAGTAGTGAAGGATCCGTTATGCGGTGTGAGTCCTTGAGGATCCGCATCCGCTGCAAATAACAAAATCCTCTTTGAGGCAAAAGTAAATTGTGATATGCTAGGAAAGGCAAAAAGCCATAGGTCATCTATGGCTTTTGTGCCTATAGTTGTCAGACGACCATGAATCGGCATAAGAAGGGAGGGACGGCGCGGATGAACAGAAATTTCCTGAATCGCAACAATAACCGGAATGTGGCGCTCATTTTGATCGGTGTAGGGATTTATCTTCTCATCGATGACCACTTCGGTTTTTTCACCGTGATGGCCCTTCTATTTATTCTTTTCGGCATTAACAAAGTCCGTTCGTCGTCTGTACGCAAAGGATATATTTTTATCGGTATCGGCTTGGTGATTTTGCTGGGAGGCAATCTTTCGCTGCTGATCGCCATTATTCTTATATCATTAGGGTTCTTTTATATACGCTCCAAACAGCTGCAAAAGGATGACAGCTATGTCAGGAAGCAAAGCTTGATCGAAAGCATCCGCTGGGGAAAAGAGCCGTGGGTACTTCGCAGCAGCTCCATATGGAACGTGCTCGGAGAGCTGCAAATCGACCTGACGTACGCTATCTTCGAGCAGCAGGAAACGACCATTGTGCTCCAAGGGGTTATCGCTGACGTAGACATCATCGTCCCGGAAGATATCGGCGTATCGGTTACATCGTCCGTCCTGTTCGGACAAACGGATATCGGGCCGAATAAAGAAGCCGGGATTTTGAATAAAACCGTTTGGCAATCCAAGAACTACGAAACGGCGGATACGCAGGTGAAGCTGCTGATCTCTTACGTCGTAGCAGATATAGATATCAAGATTGTGTAAAGATTGGATAGCAGGAAACCGCCAAGAAAGAACGCAGCGGATTTTTTTAAGAGGCTGGAGGGCTTAAGCGAATGGAAGGGCACGACAAACGGCTGACCAACATGATATGGCGAAGTATGGGCGAGTCCATAGTACTCAGCCTTCTTTTGTTTGGCGTCATCGTGTACTTTCTGCACTATAACGGCTTCGTTGAGGAATTCGCTTCGTGGCAGGAAGGCGTGAAGCTGAGCCTGACGCTGATCGTCATCGTTGCGGTCATCGGCGGTACATATGGGTTGTGGAACAGCAGTAAAACGAAGCGGAGGCTGGAACTGCTGAGGGAAGTCATGATTTCACTGGAAAAAGGAAACTTGAGCCGCAAGGTTCCGCCGCTCGGGGAGGACGAAATCGGTCGGCTCGGAGACCAGCTGAACCAGATTACGAAGAAGTGGGAAGACCAAGTGACGTCGCTTCAAAGACTGTCCAACAACAACGCGCAGCTGGCGCAGAAGGCGAAATATTCCGCCATCGTGGAAGAACGTCAGCGGCTTGCCAGAGAGCTCCATGATGCGGTCAGCCAGCAGCTGTTCGCTATCTCGATGACGGCTACGGCGGTCGGCCGGACGCTGGACAAGGACTTTGATAAAGCGCACTTTGAGAAGGCGAAGCGGCAAATTCATCTGATTGAAGAGATGGCATCCGTCGCCCAATCGGAAATGCGCGCGCTGCTGCTCCACTTGCGGCCGGTCCATCTGGAAGGCAAACGGCTCGCCGAAGGTCTGCTCGAGCTGCTGCAGGAACTGATGGCCAAGGTGCCGATGGAGATGATGTGGGAGCTCGATGAAGAAGTACGGCTGCCGAAGGGGATCGAGGATCATCTGTTCCGGATCGTCCAGGAAGCGATGTCCAATGCACTCAGGCATTCCAAGGCGACGAAGCTGGAGGTACGGCTTACGCAACCTTCGTCCGATGCGATACGTCTTCTTATTAAAGACAACGGCGTCGGCTTCGATATGGATGCCAAGAAGCATGCGTCCTACGGGATAGTAACGATGAGGGAGAGGGTCAACGAGATTGGCGGCTCCCTGAATTTGATAACGGCGCCGGGCAAAGGGACAAGGATCGATATCCGCGTACCTATCCTAGCGGAAGGAGGAAGCTTGAGTGGAGAACGAGACGGCGATTAAGGTTTTACTGGTTGACGATCATGAGATGGTGAGAATCGGCTTGGCGGCAGTGCTCAGCACCGAGGAGGATATCGAGGTTGTCGGTGAAGCGAGCAACGGCGCGGACGGAATTCGTTTGGCCCAGGAGTATAAGCCCGATGTCGTGTTGATGGACTTGGTGATGGAGGGCATGGATGGAATCGAAACGACGCGCAAGCTGCTTCAGCTGTATCCGGAATGCAAGGTCATCGTGCTGACGAGCTTTTTGGACGATGAGAAGATGTATCCGGTCATTGAAGCCGGCGCCTTCAGCTATTTGCTGAAAACGTCGCGAGCCGCAGAGATTGCCCAGGCGATTCGCGCCGCTGTGAAAGGACAATCGATTTTGGAATCGCAGGTCGCTTCGAAAATCATGAACCGTTTCCGTCAGCCGAAGCCATCCGCCCCGGCTCATGAGGAATTGACGGAACGAGAGATGGAAGTATTGAGGCTCATCGCGTCGGGCAAATCGAACCAGGATGTGGCTGACGAGCTGTTCATCGGCATCAAGACCGTGAAATTTCATGTAACGAATATCTTGGCCAAACTCGGAGTCGAAGACCGTACTCAGGCTGCCATTTACGCTTTCAAGAACGGGCTTGTGGAGTAGTAGCCACCGGCTTCGACGCCGAAATGCCGTCCCAATAAATTCGCCAAACGCAAGAAAGGCGCTGCTCGAATTGGTCTCGGCCATAATAAAACAGCTGAACAAAGCAACCGTCCAACAAGCTTAAGTAGGACGCCAGCAATTCATTGACGGGCTCATCGCGGATGAGTCCTTTTTGTATTCCGCTCGCAAACAGGGCGGACAGCCGGCCGGCAAGAACACGTTCGGTCTCCATGAACTGCTCCCTTAAGTCTTCCTGTAAAAACGCAGGCGGGAACAGCATCGCTCTTTTTAAAAAGGTGATTTTCTCTTCATCCAGCAAATAATTTTCGCACGAATCCCGCAGTATGGTGTAAAGTTTTTCTTCGATAGGTAAATGGCTGATAGAGGAAATGAGCTGATCGATACGGGATGCATGCTCTTGCAGTACATCCTGGAATACGCTAAGGAATAATTCTTCCTTGCTGCGAAAGTGGGCATAGAGAGAAGGGGTTTTGATACCGACATCCTTGGCGATATCCGAGAGAGGGGTACCTTCGTATCCCTTTTTGGCAAAGTGGCGTAGAGCAACCGTCTTAATGGCGGTTGAAGTCATATACGAGGCTCCTTCCGTGATGATAAATTGTTAGTTTGTGTAATATATAATAACATGAAATTATGGTGAATCAATATCGTTTTAACAAAAAACAATGAAAATTGTTTGTATGTGATCTATTTTCACATTCTAGATAAGGCAACTTCATTAGTGAGACCGATTTCAGAAAGGATAGGGTTTTTACCGTGTGGCAATAGGGTTGATTTATTCCGTAAAAGCCGTAGAAAGCCAGTGAGGACAAGGATTTGTCTTCACAGGGCTTTTTGCTTTATCGGGCTAAAAGGCAGGGAGGGAAGCTTACACGTGTAAGGATATGGGACCCGCAAGCATCATTTTCTGTTATATATTGCCTGAACGGTTAATACAATAAGTTCAAACCAGCATGTCTAAGCTTCGTTACGGAACCGGGACAGGATGAAACGGTGATGAGAAAATACTAGGGCTGCATACATAAAATGGCTCACGGATGTGGCATTATAAATTGAAAATGGTGGTCATGAATGAATTAATCCTAATGAGGGGTGTTTACGAAATGAAAAAATGGGTGGCGGTAACGACTAGCCTGGTGCTTGCTTCAGCGATAGCTTTGACAGGCTGCGGAACCAAAAACAATGCCGGAACGAACACCGGAGGAGGGACGGGGACACAGGCGGGAGCCGGAGGAGCTGCATCCAACAAAGGCGAGAAATTCAACATTGGCATGGTTACCGATATCGGCGGCGTCAATGACAAATCGTTCAATCAGAGCGCCTGGGAAGGGCTTCAGCAAATTAAATCGCAAACCGGAGCGAATGTGAAGTATCTGCAAAGTAAAGGCGACGCGGACTTCATACCGAATCTGAATCAATTTGTTAAAGATAATTACAATCTCACATGGGGAATCGGGTTCCTGATGGCCGATGCGGTCAAAACGGTAGCCTCGCAAAATCCGAAGGCGCAGCTGGCGCTAATCGACAACGTTGTGGAGCTTCCCAATGTCGAATCGGTTACATTCGCCGAGCATGAGGGCTCCTATCTGGTCGGCGTTGTAGCGGGACTGACGACCAAATCGAATAAAATCGGTTTCGTAGGCGGACTGGAAATCCCGGTAATCAAGCGTTTTGAAGCAGGGTTCAAGGCCGGCGTGGCGGCAGTGAATCCGAACGCGAAGGTGACGGTCAACTATACCGGCGCATTCGACAAGCCCGATCTCGGTAAAGCCGCTGCGGCGACAATTTTCAATGACGGCGCGGATATTATCTTTCCGTCAGCGGGCGCGACTGGCAACGGGGTATTTAATGAAGCTAAAGACCGTCTGAAAGCCGGTAAGAAGGTGTGGGTTATCGGCGTGGATAAAGACCAATCTCTCGAGTTCGGCGATGACGTTACGCTGACTTCCATGTTGAAGCGAGTCGATCAAGCGGTCATTCGCGTCTCTAACGATGTGATCGACGGCAAGTTTAAAGGCGGTCAAGTCGTTACGCTGGGCTTGAAGGAAGATGCAGTCGGCTTGCCGGAGACATCCAAGAAGAACGTTCCTGCGGACGTGTTGAAGAAAGTAGATGAATATAAGGAAAAAATCAAAAGCGGCGAAATCAAAGTGCCTGAAAAATAAAGCATCCTCATGCAGCTTTCGAATGGCCCGACAAGGCTGGTTACAAACTGGCCTTGTTGTTTCATTTACTAATACTTAAAGGATGGGCAGGAGGTTCCGATGAGTTCAACTACGGTTGTCGAATTGCGCAATATCACGAAGCGGTTTCCTGGGATCGTTGCCAACGACAGCATCAGCCTTCAGCTGCAGAAAGGAGAAATCCATGCGCTGCTGGGGGAGAACGGAGCGGGGAAATCGACATTAATGAACATCCTGTTCGGCCTGTATCAGCCGGATGAGGGAGAAATATGGATCAACGGACGCCAAACCTCGATCGACAATCCCAATAAGGCGATTGATCTAGGCATCGGCATGGTGCATCAGCATTTCAAGCTGGTTCAGCCGTTCTCGGTTATGGAGAATATTATTCTCGGCATCGAGCCTACCCGCGGAATGTCGATAGACTACAAATCCGCAGCCCAGAAAGTTAAAAGCATATCGGAGCAGTACGGCTTGAAAGTGGACCCGTATGCTTTGGTTCAGGACATTTCCGTAGGAATGCAGCAGCGGGTTGAAATATTGAAGACGCTCTACCGGGGAGCCGACATTTTAATATTCGACGAGCCGACCGCCGTGCTCACGCCGCAGGAAATTCAAGAGCTGATGGAGATCATGAAAAGCTTGGTCCAGCAGGGCAAGTCGATTATTTTGATCACCCACAAGCTGAAGGAGATTATGAGTATTGCCGATACCGTAACTATCATTCGACGTGGCCGCGTTATCGACACGGTAAAGGTTAGCGAGACAACTCCCAAAGCATTGGCGGAAAAAATGGTCGGCCGAAGCGTCTCTTTCAAAGTGGACAAGAAACAGGCGGTACCGGGGGACGTCGTGCTGCAGATCGAACGGTTGTCTTCCCAAGGCAACCAAGGGGTTCCCACCCTGCGCGAGCTAAGCCTGAAGGTACGGGCCGGCGAAATACTGGGTATTGCTGGCGTCGACGGCAATGGACAAAGCGAGCTGATTGAGGCTTTGACAGGTCTTCGACAAGTGCAGGGAGGGTCCATTCTGTTCAATGGACGCAATGTTGCCAACGAGCACCCGAGGACGATATCGGAGGCGGGGATCGCGCACATTCCCGAGGACCGTCACAAGCATGGTCTGGTGCTCGATTTTTCGATGAGCGAGAATATGGTGCTCAAATCGTATTTTTATCCGGCCTACAACAAAGGCGGCTTTCTCGATTATGATGCGATAGACAAGCACGCGGAAAAGCTGATCAAGGAATTCGACGTCAGAACTCCAAGCATCTACAGCAAAGCGAGATCTTTGTCGGGAGGAAATCAACAAAAAGCGATTATTTCCAGGGAAATTGACAAAAATCCTGACCTGCTGATCGCAGCTCAGCCAACCCGCGGACTTGATGTAGGAGCGATCGAGTTTGTCCATAAAAGGCTGATCGAGCAGAGGGACAAAGGCAAGGCCGTGCTGCTCATTTCATTCGAGCTTGATGAAATCATGAACGTATCGGACCGGATTGCCGTCATTTACGAAGGGCAAATCGTCGGGGAGGTGCTGCCGGAGCGGACGAACGACGAAGAGCTTGGATTGATGATGGCGGGAAGCCACAGGACGGATACCAAAGATGCGGAGGGGACTTAAAGCATGGACAAGGTTACCAAAGTATTCGTAAAGGACACGGCGCTGGTACCGCTGGTCGCTATCGTGCTCGGTCTGCTCTTCGGGGCTCTCGTCATGCTGCTTGGCGGCTACAATCCGGTTGCCGCCTACATATCGTTATTAGGCAAAGTGTTCGGCAATCCGTACAACATGGGCGAGACGATCCGGGAAATTACGCCGCTTATTTTGACCGGACTGTCCGTCGCATTTGCCTTTCGAACCGGCTTGTTCAACATCGGCGCCGAAGGTCAATTCATGATAGGGATGACCGGGGCGACCTGGATCGGGGTCAAGCTGAGCTTGCCCTGGTTTATTCATGCTCCGCTCGCGGTTATTGTCGGAGGGCTGCTCGGAGGGCTATGGGGCGGCATCGCCGGGTATTTGAAGGCCCGCCGCGGTGTCAATGAGGTCATTACGACCATTATGCTAAACTGGATCGCCTTGTTCTTGTCGAATTACATTGTCAACCGGTTTCTGCTTCAGCCCGGACAGCAGCGATCGTACATGATTCAGGATTCCGCGTCGTTATCGATTGGATGGTTATCAGAATTATTCGGCAATTCACGGATGCACTGGGGAACGTTCATTGCTCTCGCCGGTGCGGTAATCTTCTATGTCGTGCTCTGGAAAATGAAGCAGGGCTACGAGCTGCGGGCTGTCGGCCACAATCCGCATGCGGCGCAGTATGCAGGCATGAACGTGAACCGCAACATTATTAAGGCGATGGTGATCGGCGGCATCTTCGCCGGTCTTGCCGGTGTCGTGGAAACGCTCGGTGTATTCCACTACCAGGTCATTGCCGCATCGACACCAGGCTACGGGTTCGATGGTGTCGCCGTAGCGCTGCTTGGCGGCAATCATCCATTGGGCGTCGTGCTGGCTGCCGTCTTGTTCGGGATGCTCACGTACGGATCGGCGGGAATGAGCTTCGGGGCGGACGTACCGCCCGAAATTATTCGCGTCGTTATCGCTTCCGTCATCTTTTTTGTCGCCTCCCACGGCATCGTCCGCTGGGTGCTGAAGCCGCTCATGGCCAAACGCAAAAAAGAGGAGGTGGCCTAGCATGGAAACATTGCGAATACTCGGTGAGCTTGTGAATACAACCTTGGTGTTCTCCACTGCGCTTATTTTTGCTGCGATGGGCGGCATCTTCTCCGAACGGTCCGGGGTCGTCAATATCGGACTGGAGGGGCTAATGGTTTCCGGCGCCTTCGCCTCGGCCGTTGCTACGCATGCGGTGGAGCAGGCGGGTATGGCTGGTGCGGCTCCATGGCTCGGGCTCGTGGCCGCGATGCTATTCGGCGTTTTGTTCTCGCTGGTTCACGCTGTAGCAACGGTGACGTTTAACGCCGACCAGGTAGTAAGCGGCGTCGTCATCAATTTTTTGGCGGCCGGCTTTACCGTCTACCTCGTCAAGATCTTATATGAAGGCTCGGGGCAAACGGAGACATTGAATGCGGTATTTTCCAAAGTGGCCATTCCTGTGCTTTCGTCGATTCCGTTTTTGGGTGAAGCGATTTTTAACGCTTATCCGACGACCTACCTGGCATTGATCCTCGTGGCCTTGACCTACTACATTTTGTTCAAAACCCCGTTCGGTCTCCGTCTCCGCTCGGTCGGGGAGCATCCGGGGGCTGCGGATACGGTAGGCATTAAGGTAAAGCGGATCCGTTATATCGGAGTTCTGTTAAGCGGAGCTCTTGCAGGACTCGGAGGAGCGACGATCACCTTGACGACGACCAGCAGCTTCTCTCACAATACGATTTCGGGGCAAGGCTTTATCGCGCTGGCGGCTATGATTTTCGGCAAATGGCATCCGGTCGGGGCTCTAGGGGCGGCGATATTTTTCGGACTGGCCCAGGCGGTGCGCAACTTCGTTCAGCTGTTCGATTTCGCTAAGAGCGTGCCGGTCGAGTTCCTTTACATGCTGCCGTATGTATTGACTATTCTCGTGCTGGCCGGTGCCGTCGGCCGGGCGAACGCCCCTTCCGCACTGGGCGAGCCGTATGAT
The DNA here is from genome assembly GCF_022354825.1 of Paenibacillus sp. H1-7. GTDB lineage: Bacteria > Bacillota > Bacilli > Paenibacillales > NBRC-103111 > Paenibacillus_S. Next base: position 7,250,359 of record NZ_CP031168.1, on the reverse strand, counting down.
CCGGGCAAAAGATAAGAGACAGGTCCAATTGCGCTGTTCCTGTAGTTACGGGGACGGCGTTTTTGCGCTGCTTATTGCTTATACCAAGCAGTGTAGTGCTCCCAGGGAGCGGTCTCTAATTATTCCAAAAATGTTTTCAAAAAAAGTGAAAGAAAATCGTCATTCGAATCGTCTATATAAGTAGGAATGAAACTTGCCGAAGTCTTATCTAAAATAAATTGTGCAAAAATAATTCAATCGTCGATCCAATGGTCGCGGAGATGTATATGGAGATGAAGCGGTACGGGAGGGAGAGAAGGAATGGCTGTCCAAATGAAGCTGGCCACGGATCCGGGAGATTGCCGGGTTGTGCCGCAGGAGAAAGCTATGGTGCTGCGGGCATACGAAGCGGTCTGCTACCAGGTTGCCTTTTACATGCTGAGGGAGGAGAAGCAGGCCGCCGAGGCCGCGAAGCATACGCTTGCGGCCTTGTACCATTGCGCCGAATGGTTCGGGCTGCCGGACAGCTGCCGTTTGGCAAAGGCGAAGCGGGAAGCGATGAGGCATTCCCTTGAATATCGCAAACGAGCGCTGAGCCAGGCCTTATAAATAGTAGTTGAGCAGGAAGCCGGTGAACGGAACGGGGAAATAAGTATGGATCCGGTTGTTCTGCCACTGCTGGTGGCGGTATTTCGAGAAAGCCTGCAGCGGAAGCTCGCCTTTGTTCAGCAGCTGATCCGGAGAAAGGGTCAGCATGCGCTCCGCCGCCTTGTTAACCGCCGAGGCCATATGAAGGATCACCGGCTCGAGGGCAAGAGGCTCGGACGAAACGGCGGGCGACTCCTCCTCCGCATCCTCGAGCTGAAGCAGTCCGGCTGCATCGGGCCGGATGCCGAGCGGCTCTAGCGCTGAGTAAGGAAGCTCGCCGAGGGCCTCTTTGGCTGCTTGATCGTTAATCGTCCCGTAGCTGTTGTCGGATGCAAGATAGAGCTGGTTGTACCCTGCAACCAGCTCTTTAAGCTGCCGCCGGATCGGATCAGGCGATGAAGGCTCTGCCGGATCTTGCAGCGGGACGGCTGCGGTGAAGTCGTATTCCTTGAGCAGCGATTCGCTGATATCCTTGAGCTGCCTGGCCGTATCCATGATTTCCGAGAGCCGCTGCGCGGCAAAACGGGCCAGCGGGTCAAAGGCATTGCTTTTGAACGGGACGGCAGGCGCAGCCGAAGAATAAGCGCGGAACGGACGGCTCTTCCGCTTCCAGGATTCATTTTCCGAATGCCATAAAATATGTGTACGATATGTACGGGTTACTTGAGCGACATGAGCAAGCAAATGCCGACACCTCCGGCCCTCACGGTAGTTTGCATTCATTATACAATGAGATTGAATTGTCGTAAATTGGTTCTTGACTTTTCGTTCCGGAGTCCTGTATGATATTTTATTAACTTTGATTAAAAGGGGCATTTTGTCATGGATTGGGTACAAACGGCCGTTATCGTGATTGTCGTCATCGTGAGCGTGCTCTTTTTAGCTTTTGTCGGTAAAAAATATTTGAAATAATAGCATTGTTCGCGTTCGCTTCATACGATAAAGTAACTCTTTATCCGGGAGGCGACGTGAATTGATCCGCAAACGTATTCCGCGTCAGGACGATAAGGTCATTTTGCAGCTGGTAGACATGCTGCTGGTTCCTTATGCCAGATTGACCCAGCCTGACTTGCGTATCGATATGTCTACGATCAAGCAAAGGCTGAAACCTTGCAGCACGTACGTGTCCGTTCATGCAGGCCGTGCCCCGCAAGGCTTTATTGCATTGAGAAAAGTGCAGGACGTTATGTATATCGATATGCTGGCGGTTCATCCGCAGTCACAGGGGCGGGGAGTCGGCTCGAGACTGATGGAGCATGCCGAGCGTGCCGCCGTTTTGGCGGGCTTTAAGGAATTGCGGCTATGGGTCGACGATACGAATACGCAGGCGCAGCGCTTTTATGCTTCCAAGCAGTATACGACGCTGCATCACAATAACGTCATCCGCTGTTATTTGATGTCCAAAGAAGTGAAGCTGGATTGATCCACAGAGATCGGGCACGGCCCGGCAGGGCTGCTGCGGTGAAGTGTCTAAACGCATCGTTATCGGACGCCGGAAGAACCGGTGGAGCTGCAGGGGCCACCGGCCTTCGGGAACGATCGGCTACGTAAGAGAAAACATCAGCGCTACCGAGGATACGTCCAGTGCGAGCCCTCTTCCGTTCGGCCCGAATCCGGGCTCGAATTCCGGTTGCGTGTACGTTTTCACAGAAGCCCTTGATTTGGTTTTGTTTTTCCCGGAACGGGTCGAAGATTTTCTCGAGTTTAATCCGAACGTGATGGAAGGCTGCTCTTCTTCACCGTTCAGCATGATTTTATTTTTGTCCATTCTGCTCAACGTAGCTACCAGCTCACTGCCGTCCCTCAATACAACGAGGACCGGTTTTCCGTAATGCTCCCGGCACGATTGTTCATTAATGGGAGTAATATGTTTCATCGTTTGCACCTCCATAATTGTTATCTACACTCCAGTCTATGCGTTCCTGGTAAGGGCGACTGGTCAAAAGCCCATCGAGCGAAAGCCCATTTTGTGTATAAAGCCCGGACGCCCGGGGCAACCTGTTACGAGTTTGCAGGAAAATATTGAATCCTTCAGCGGATTTCGTTATGCTAAAGGGGTTCGTACTTTATGGAAAAAAAGCGTGAAAAAATACATATGAAAGAATGATGAACATGACCAATACTGTATTTTTCCTTTTTGGGGCAACCGGAGATTTGGCACGCCGCAAGCTGTTTCCTGCGATTTACAGCTTGTACCGCGAGCGCAAGCTGGGCGATCGCTTCGCTGTAGTGGGATTGGCGCGGCGTCAGAAGACGAATGAACAGTTCCGCGAGGACGTGCTAGATTCCATCAAAGAATTCGCGCGGTATAACGTAACGAAGGACGAGCAGTGGGCATCGTTTGCGGAGCATTTCGAGTATATGCCGCTCGATATTCACAACCCGGAATCGTTCAAGGAGCTGCGCACTGTAGCGGAGCGGCTGGACAACAAGTTCGACGTCGGCGGCAACCGTCTGTTTTACTTGGCTTTGGCGCCGGAGCTGTTCGGCAGCGTCTCGCACAATTTGCAGGCCGGAGGTCTGTTGGAAACGTCGGGCTGGGCTCGCCTTGTCATCGAGAAGCCGTTCGGCTACGACCTGCCGTCGGCTGAGAAGCTGAATGCGGAAATCCGCCAGGTGTTTGAGGAAAAAGACATTTACCGCATCGATCATTATTTAGGCAAGGAAATGGTTCAGAACATTAGCGTCGTCCGGTTCGCGAACGCCTTCTTCGAGCCGCTGTGGAACAATAAATATATTTCCAATATTCAAATTACGCTGTCCGAAACCGTCGGAGTGGAAGAGCGCGGCGGATATTACGATCATTCCGGCGCTCTGCGCGATATGGGGCAAAACCATATGCTGCAAATGCTCGCCATGATGGCTATGGAGCCGCCTAGCCGATTGTCTCCGGAAGATATCCGGGACGAGAAGGTGAAGGTGTTCCGCTCGCTGCGCGGCTTCCAAACGGCAAGCGAAGTGCGTGCCAATACGGTTCGCGGGCAATATGCTGCCGGCAACCTGAAAGGGAAGCAAGTGCCGGGCTACCGCGAGGAAGAATCCGTTAATCCGGAATCGACAACGGAGACGTATTTTGCCGCGCGGGTATTTGTCGACAATTTCCGCTGGGCCGGAGTGCCGTTCTATATCCGTACAGGCAAGCGGCTGCCGGTAAAAACGACGGAAGTCGTCGTCGAGTTCAAAAATGTGCCGAATAACGTTTATTTGGCGAAAAAGCATAAGCTGGAGCCGAATCTGCTTGTATTCCGCGTCAATCCGATGGAGGGCATTTACTTCAAAATGAACGCGAAGCAGCCCGGATCGGAAGGGACGATCGTGCCGGTGGCCATGGATTTCTGCCAAAGCTGCCAGGTCGGCTTGAATACGCCGGAAGCTTACGAGCGGCTGCTGCATGATGCGGCGCGCGGGGATTCGACGTACTTCACCCGTTGGGACGAAGTGGCTCTCGCTTGGCAATTTGTAGACAAGATTGCAGCCGCATGGGGCGAGCGCACGGATAATCTGCATCTGTACCCTGCCGGAACATGGGGACCGGATCAGGCGCAGCAGCTGTTGTCCGAGGACGGGTTCAAGTGGTGGCCGGTTAACGGGCAGGATGAGGGCGAGGTAGCCTGGGAGTTTATCCAGCGCTAAGCTTAAGGCAAAGCCGCCGTGTAAAGGTTCTTATAACCGATGGGCTTGTACTTGTAACGGGTACGGGCCCATTTCTTTTTTGCCATCGGAAAAATGTGCACGCAGACACATAAATAGCTATAATAAAGAGGCGAGTCTTGCAGGTTGAGTTTATAATAGCTTAAAGAGAGAGATAGTACGTGGCACCATAGATAAGTAGGGGGTTCATAACAACATGACGCGTCGAATTTTCATACGTTGGATGGTCGTTCTGTTCGCGCTTATTGCGGCTGCTTTAACCGGGCTGTTCAAGCTGCTGCAGCGCTCTATCGATTCCCAGCAGACCGACGGGGGCGGCGGGCTAGGCGATCTGCTGCCGGGCAAGCCGGAGCCTGCACCCAAGCCGTCGTCTACGGACGGGAACGGTCCGGTATTTTCCTTTATGATATTAAGCGATCTTCATATCTCGGTGTACGATCCCAATACGATTAAGAATATGAAGGAAGCGCTGGAGGATATCAAGCAGTTCGAAGCCCCGATCGATACGGTGATTATTACCGGGGATTTGACCGATTTCGGAGGCGAGGACGGCTACAAGGAGCTGCAAAAGCTGCTGTCCGGCTACAAGCTGCCTCCGCTGTATGCGAATATGGGCAACCACGATTACTATGATATTTGGGTTGATAAGAAGGGTGCCTTCAACAAGGATACGGCGCCAAACGGCAAGACGGACTGGCAGGCGCGCGAACGGTTTCAAAAGTTTTTTAAGCAGGATAAAGTATATAGTGCGGCGTCGATTAACGGGTATCCGGTCATTCTGCTGTCGCAGGAAGCCTATGTGCAGGAGAAGCCCGAAGTGGGAGAAGGGGCATGGTACTCCGATGAACAGCTCGCATGGTTCGAGCAGCAGCTGGCTAAGCACAAGGACGGCAAGCCGATATTCGTCATGACGCACCAGCCGCTGCCGGCCATCGGCTCCGACGGAGGCACGCATCAGCTGATCAGAGCGAAGAAATTCCGCGATATGTTGAAGCCGTATCCGAATGTGTTCGTTTTCTGCGGCCACCGGCATCAGGACTTTCAGAACGGTGCGGAGCACTATGTGAAGGAAACGTTTCATTATTTCCACAACTCCTCGGTGGGGCGCGTGCTGAACCGGAATTTTCAAAATGCGGGCCAAGACAAGTCACAAGGCTTGTATGTTCAGGTATATAAGGACAGAGTGCACGTAAGAGGCCGTGAATTCAGTAACCGTACGTGGCTGAAGGAAGCGGACTGGAGCTTGAAGCTAACTTAATGACAAGGAAGGATTTGCAAAGCAGATGAGTATGGATACGAAGCAAAAAATGATAGAAGAAGTTCATAAACGGCGTACGTTCGCCATCATTTCTCACCCGGATGCGGGGAAAACGACGTTAACAGAGAAGCTGCTCCTGTTCGGGGGCGCCATCCGTCTCGCCGGTACAGTCAAAGGACGCAAAGCGAGCAAGCATGCGACCTCCGACTGGATGGAAATCGAGAAGCAAAGAGGGATTTCGGTTACCTCCAGCGTGATGCAGTTCGATTATGAAGGACATCGCGTCAACATTCTCGATACGCCGGGTCACCAGGATTTCTCCGAGGATACGTACCGCACCTTGACCGCTGCGGACAGCGCCGTGATGCTGATCGACTCCGCCAAAGGGGTCGAGGCGCAGACGAAAAAGCTGTTCCAGGTATGCCGCATGCGCGGAATTCCGATCTTTACGTTCATTAACAAGATGGACCGGGAAGGGCAAAATCCGTTCGACCTGCTGGAAGAGCTGGAGCAGGTGCTCGGCATCCGCTCGTACCCGATGAATTGGCCTATCGGCTCGGGCAAGCAGTTCCGAGGCGTCTACGACCGCAAGCTGACGCAGGTGGAGCTGTTCCAGGGCGACGATCATAAGGAGATCCAAGTCCGCAAGGTGAGCGGATACGACGATCCAATCGTGAAGGAAATCGCCGGAGACTATTTCTACGACCAGCTCGTTTCGGATTTGGAGCTGCTTGATGTCGCAGGCGACGAGTTCGACCTGGAAAAAGTCAAAAGCGGTGAGCTGACTCCGGTATTTTTCGGCAGCGCAATCAATAACTTCGGCGTGCAGACGTTCCTTGAGAACTTCTTGCAGCTTGCCCCGACACCGACGCCGCGCGGCAGCAGCGCAGGTGCTATCGATCCGATGAGCGAGAAGTTTACCGGCTACATCTTCAAGATTCAAGCGAACATGAACCCGGCGCACCGCGACCGGATTGCGTTCCTCCGCATTTGCTCGGGCAAATTCGAGCGGGGCATGTCGGTGAAGCACGTGCGCGCCGGCAAAGATATTAAGCTCGCCCAGCCGCAGCAGTTTCTGGCGCAAGACCGCGATATCGTCGAAGAGGCGTATCCGGGTGATATTATCGGTCTGTTTGATCCGGGCATTTTCCGCCTGGGCGATTCGCTCAGCCAAGCGGGGAATATCGAATTTAACGAGCTTCCGACGTTCTCGCCGGAGCTGTTCTCCAAGGTTACGGTGAAAAATGCGCTGAAGCATAAGCAATTTCAGAAGGGTGTCGACCAGCTGACGGAGGAAGGCACGATTCAGGTGTTCCGGACGATCGGGTTCGACGATCTGATCCTGGGCGTTGTCGGCCAGCTCCAGTTCGAAGTGTTCGAATACCGGATGAAAGGGGAGTACGGGGTCGATGTCCAGCTGCAGCGGACGAACTTCCAGTTCGCCCGGTGGATTGTCGATGAAAATATCGATCCGGGCAAGTTCCGTATCAACTCCCAGCTAGTCAAGGATAAGAACGATAACTATGTCGCTTTGTTCGAAAGCGAATATGCCATGCGTTCGGCGATGGAGAAAAATCCGAACGCGAAGTTTCTGGAGAATGCTCCGTAACGGTTACCTTTTCGTCTCTTATATCAAAATGATCACATAAGGAGTGAGATGTCATCGAACACTTGGTGCCTACTCTGCTGATCGCCCTTCTCATTGGGCTGATGATGTACCGGAGGACCAAAAGGACGATCGGAGCACAAAAGCTCGTACGCTCCAGACTTTGGTTCCGTACGATCGTCTTTGGTATTATCGGCTGTATGTTTCTGTATGCAAGCTTCCTTCATCCGGTGAATTTCATCGCTGATTTCGTTGGTCTTGCTTGCGGCCTGGTTCTTGCGTTTTATGCGGTGAAGCATACGGAATTTGAGAAGAGGACAGACGGATGGTATTACCGTACGTCCCTATGGGTCAACATAGCCGTTATGGCCCTGTTCATCGGCCGGATTGCGTATAAGCTGCTCTACCATGGCGCGATGAATGCGCCTGCGCCTGCGCCGGTGAATCCAATTGAAATGTACGGCAGCGATCCGCTGACGATCGGTATTTTCTTCGTGCTGGTTGCCTACTATATCCGCTTTTTCACCTTTTTGCTGTTCAAACACAAGGAACTGAACCGTACCGATTCTTCGGCGTTGTCTTGAATCGCCATGTAAGTGACACGACTTGAAGCGAAGCGATGCTTCGTTCAAGACGCCGTTACCTTTCTCCCCATCTTATCGATGGGGTTTTTTGTGTTTGTACCGGGCGCGGGCTGGCGGCACTTTTCGAGCAAAAACCCTAACCACCCGAGCCTCCGCTGCATACAATATGATGTTTGGATTTCCGGGAATGGTTCGTGAGGAGCAGTTGCGTAAATGGGATTATTGCAACGGTGCGCGCAAGCCCTGGTGCTGCGGCTGGCCGGAATTCATGAGAGAGGCGACAAGAGGTAAAGTTGCGGGAACCTAAATGCGACCTGATCCAAATAGATAATCGCGTCCCGATCTTATAACGATCAAGTGGAGTGCTGCAGCTGCAGCTAAAGGAAAAGAAAGGTGGATCCCATGGTTAAAGTCAAGCACAGCCGTTATGTTGCCAGTAAATGGAAAAAGACGAGCGTTTTGCTGGCAAATCCAAAGCTCCGTACATTCATTCCCGATACGGAGAAAATGACGCGTTCATCCTTGTGGAACATGCTGAACCGGTATCAAATGGTGTATATCAAGCCGGACTTCGGTACCTTCGGCAATGGCGTCATGCGGGTGGAGCTGGTCAAGGAGAACTCCAGAACGGCATACCGATACCAGAGCGGAGTGGAGATCAGACAATTCTCGTCTTATGACGACATGTATGATTCGATTTTGGAAAAAACAAAGAACCGGTTGTACCTTGTACAAATGGGCATTCATCTGACCAAATATAAGAACAAGAACTTCGATATCCGCGTGCACGTACAGCAATCGCCTAGTCATGTATGGGAAACAACGGGGGTAATAGGGCGTGTAGGCGACCCGAAAAAGGTCGTTACCAATGTTCATAACGGCGGGACCATCAAATCCATAGAACAGCTGCTCGGCGCTTATTTGCCCAAGGATAAGCAGCGGATTTTCATTCGCGGACTGGAGAACCTCGGCCTGCTGATCGCCAAGGAGCTGCACGAGAAATTTGTCGGGATTAAGGAGATCGGACTGGATGTGGCGCTGGACAAAAAGCTGAATCCTTGGCTGCTTGAGGTCAATACGAATCCGGACCCTTACATTTTCAGAAAATTAAAGGACAAAACGATGTACAAAAAAGTATACCGTTACGCCAAAGCTTACGGAAGAGTGTAGGCGGGAGGGCTCAAAGCGGAAAAAGAACATAACGCGACTCCGGCTTACATTGGAGGGCGTTATGTTCTTTTATTTCAAGACGCTGCTTCCTTGGTAATTGACGGCTCTTTGGGAAGGGTGATCAGGAAGGTGGAGCCCAGGCCGGGCACGCTCTGCACTTCAATCGTTCCTTGATGCGCCTCTACGAGCTGCTTGACGATGGACAAGCCGAGTCCGGTCTCGCTGTTGCTCTTGGCGCGGGAAGCGTCCGCTTTGTAGAAACGCTCCCATATGAGCTCCATTTCCTCCGGAGTCATTCCGCGACCTGTATCCGTTACTTCGATGATCGTCTTCTCTTCGCTCTCCAATCCGATAATCCGGATGGAGCCGTATTCGGTAAATTGAATGCTGTTCTTAATCAGGTTAATCATTATTTGCGTTAACCGGTCGTAATCGCCGTAGACCATATGCTCCGGCTCGCATTCGATTACAAGCTGCAGACGCTTGGCTTCGATTAGCACATCGAGCGATTCGTTTACTATCTCCAGCAGGTCGCGCAGAGGAGTGCTAGTTTTATTCAGCGTTATCATTCCGTTCTCGATCTTCTCCATGTCGAGCAGCTCATTAATGAGACGAATGAGCCGGAACGTTTCTTTCTCGATTATGCCGTAATATTTGTGCGTATCCTCGGGCTCGGATACCAGCTCGTTCTTCAAAGCTTCAATAATCCCGCGGATCGAGGTCAGAGGAGTGCGAAGCTCGTGTGTCACATCCATAATGAACTGGCGCCGCCGCGTTTCGTACTGCTCCAGCTTCTGGGAGGTCGCCTCCAGCTGGACGGCCATGGCGTTGAAATCAACCGACAGATCGCCAAGCTCATCGGTACGGTTGACGGGAAGCCGCGTCGAGTAATGTCCGGCGGCGATTTGCCGGGTCGCAGAACGGAGCGGCCGAATGCTTTTGCTCAAATTGCGGGAGATGAGCCAGCTTACGAGCACAGCGAGAAACAGCACGACGGCAATCATGTAAAGCAGCGAGCGGTTGAACGATTTCATCATCTCCTCATAGCCGTCCAGCGGGGAGAACACGAACAAGTACATATCGCCCTTTTGGCTTTTGGGCCGGACCGGCTTGCTGACTACGATAAGAGGGTCGTCCGTATTCGTATTGACCGTGAAGCTTTCGTTGTCCTTGACCGAAAATATTTTGGCGCGCAGGCCGTCGACAAACGGCTTGGAACGAAGGGCTCCCGTCATCTTCGGATCGCGGTACAAGATTTCGCCTTTTTTATCGAAAACAAGGAACGAAATTTGCCTCTCGCTCAGCAAATTCCGGTATGCCTGAAGCTGGGGAGCGGGATCTTCCTCTTCGCGGAGCAGCAGCTTTGCGATCACTTTGGATGCATTGGTTAGCTCGACCGTCCGGTTATTGTCCGCTTGCTGCTTGTTATAGTAGGAGAAGCCCAGGCTCAGCAGTCCCAACGAAAGCAGCGATACGATTAGATGACTTATAAAATGCCGCTGGAACAAGGTGAACCGGTACGGTATTCTCTTCATTCTTACTCCTCCAGCTTATAGCCTACGCCCCATACGGTTGCGATGAGCATATGGTCCGGTGTGGAAACCTTGTTGCGCAGACGCTTGATATGCACGTCTACCGTACGCTCTTCGCCGATATAATCGTAGCCCCAAATGCTCTCGAGCAGCTGCTCGCGGGTAAACACCTTTCTCGGATAACGAACGAACAGGCAAAAAAGCTCGAATTCCTTCGGCGTCAGGTTCGTAATTTCATGATTATGGATCATGACGGACCGTGATTCGAGGTAAACGGTTATATGCTTATGGCGCAGCTGCGTCGTTCCGGATTCCTCTTCCGTTCGGGATGGAGGGAGCTGTCCGCTCGTCACGCCGATATGGTATCGTCTCATTACCGCTTTGATCCTGGCGATGAGCTCCATCGGACTGAACGGCTTCGTTACGTAATCGTCGGCGCCGAGCTCGAGACCGAGAATCCGGTCCTGCTCCTGATCCCGTGCGGTGAGCAGAATGACCGGCGTCGGGCTGCTTTTCCTTAAGTCCCGGCACAATAGAACGCCGTCCTTGCCCGGTAGCATCCAATCGAGAATGACGAAGTCCCAACTCTCCTTATCGATAAGCCGTTGCGCCGCAAGGCCATCATGAACAAAGGTCGCATCGTATTGCTCCTTCTGAAAAAAAATGCGCAGCATTTCACAAACGGAAGGATCGTCTTCGGCAACAAGCAGCTTCACAGAAATAACACTCCTCGAATGTGTACTTTGGATAAAATGGATCGGATACTTTCAGCATAGTCACTTCGTTCCGGAATAGCAAGATGTGCAGGATACCCCCATTGGTCGGCAAATTAGGCAATTGACATCTGCATTGTGACATGAGAAAATGAACGCGTGTACATTAAATGGAAATAAAAAGAAGGGGGGAACCCGTATCGTAACTCGAAAGGAAGTTGCTGAGCTTGCGCAAGTATCCGAGGCGACCGTTTCCCGAGTCTTCAACGGCATTGGACCGATGAAGGAGGAGACGAAGCAGCGGGTGCTGGAAGCAGCCAAGACACTTAACTATCATCCCAACGCGATTGCTCAGAACTTCGCAAGACGCCGCAGTGGAAATCTGGGCGTAGTTCTTCCCTATGTGCCTAAGGTGCATGTATTTTCAACGTACTTTTTCTCCGAAATTTTGAGCGGTATCGGCTCGAAGGTGCGGGAGAAAGGCTATGACCTGCTGTTGATGCTTCGGTCTCCCGAAGAGGAAAGCGATTACATTGATATTTTTCGTTCGCAAAAAGTAGACGCCTGCATTATTCTCGGCTCCGGCGATACTCCTGAGGAACGGGCGCGGCTGAAAGGGCTGCAGGATGCCGGGCATCCGTTCTGCCTCGTGAATCAGCATTATCCGGGCGAGAGCTTTAACGAGGTGGATGCGGATCATATCTCTGGCAGCTACAAGGCCGTCAAGCATTTGCTGGAGCAGGGCTTCCGCCGCATCGCCTTCTTGAACGGCTCGCCGCAGTTCTCAAGCAGCCGCGACCGAAGAGAAGGCTACCGGCGCGCGTTGAGCGAAGCGGGGGTCGATCCTGATCAGTACCATCACTGGTACTATGAGGGGAACTACAGCCGCACCAGCGGCTATAGGGCCGCCGAGGCCTTGTACGAGCATCGGCACGAGATCGATGCCGTCTTCTCCGCCAATGACCGGATGGCTACCGGTCTAATGCAGGGCTTGAGGGAGCGAGGCTGGGAGGCAGGCCGGGATTACGCGCTCATCGGCTGCGACAATTCCGATGCCGCCCGGGTTACCGACCCGCCGCTCACCAGCGTCGGCGCGCCGTTCTACGAGATGGGCAGCCTTGCCGCCGAGCGGCTGCTCGCGCAATTGAACGGCGACAAGGAAAGCTTCCGGCTGAAGCTGGACACGGAGCTCGTCCTTCGGCAGTCCAGCCGGAAGCGGCCATGATCTGAGCATTATCCTAACCTGTACAAATGGGAGGACTTTTACGATGAAACAGATCCGTATCGGGATGGTCGGCTATAAATTTATGGGCAAAGCCCACAGTCATGCTTACCGTGATTTGCATATGTTTTTTCCGCGCGTGCCGAAGCCGTCGATGAAGCTTATTTGCGGGCGCGACGAAGCGGGAGTGTCACAGGCCGCCGAGCAGTTCGGCTGGGAAGGCTACGTCACCGACTGGCGCGAGCTGCTCCAGCGCGACGATATCGATGTCGTCGACATCAACGCGCCGAGCGACGCGCACAAGGAAATCGCGATTGCCGCAGCGCAAGCCGGCAAGCATCTATTCTGCGAGAAGCCGCTCGCGCTGACGCTCGAAGATTCGCGCGAGATGCTGCGCGCGGCGGAAGAAGCCGGCGTGAAGCATATGGTCGGCTTCAACTACCGCTTTGCTCCGGCTGTGCAGCTGGCCAAGAAGCTGATCGAAGAAGGAAGGCTCGGCCAAATTTATCATTTCCGGGCCTGGTTTTTGCAGGATTGGATCGTCGATCCGGATTTTCCGCTCGTCTGGAGGCTTCAGAAGGAAGTAGCCGGTTCCGGCTCGCATGGCGATCTGGGCGCCCATCTGATCGACCTGGCGCATTACCTGGTCGGCGAGATGACCGAAGTGATCGGGATGAGCGAGACGTTCGTGAAGGAGCGGCCGCTGCCTACAACCATGACCGGCTTGAGTGCCAAAGGAAGCAAAGACGCTCCGCGCGGAGCGGTTACCGTGGACGACGCGACCTTGTTCATGAGCCGGTTCGCCTGCGGCGCGCTCGGCAGCTTCGAGGCGACGCGGTTCGCTCCGGGTCATCGCTGCACGAATTCTTTTGAAATCAACGGCAGCAAAGGCAGCGTCAAATTCGACTTTGAACGGATGAACGAGCTGCAGGTGTATTTTACCGGCGATGCGGAGGATGTGCAGGGCTTCCGCAGGGTGCTCGCAACCGATGCGGCGCACGCCTATATGGATGCATGGTGGCCGGCGGGGCACACGATCGGCTACGAGCACACCTTCGTGCATGAAGTAGTGGAGCTGATGCAGGCGCTGGAGGAGGACCGGCAGCCGGTTCCGAACTTCGTCGACGGGGTCAAATGCCAGGAAGTGCTGGAAGCGGTCGACCGTTCGATTGCCGAACGCCGCTGGGTCAAAATCGAGGAAATGTAAAAGGAGCGTGCATCCGTGAAAAAAGCGTTGATTGTTCAAGGTGGCTGGCAAGGGCATGAACCGAAGGAAGTGGCCGCTATATTCCGCGGCATTCTTGAGGAAGAGGGCTTTGAAGTGGAAGTGTCCGATACGCTGGAGGCGTTCGCCGACGGGGAGAAGCTGCGGGCACTCGATTTGATCGTTCCGGTCTGGACGATGGGAGAAATAACGAAGGAGCTCGTGAAGAATGTATCCGAAGCGGTGCAAAGCGGCGTCGGATTGGCGGGCTGTCACGGCGGGATGTGCGACTCGTTCCGCAACAACGTCGATTGGCAGTTTATGACGGGCGGACAATGGGTCGCCCATCCAGGCAACGACGGAGTCGAGTATGCAGTCAACATCAAGCACAGCTCCAGTCCGCTGGTGGAAGGCATTGAAGATTTCACCGTAAAAAGCGAGCAGTATTACTTACATATCGATCCGGCTGTGGAAGTGCTCGCTACAACGCGCTTTCCGGTCGTAAGCGGGCCGCATTCGCTCAATAAGGCCGTCGATATGCCCGTGGTATGGACGAAGCGGTGGGGCGTCGGAAGAGTGTACTACTGCTCACTCGGGCATCATGCCGATATCGTTGACATGCCGCAGGTGAAGGAGCTGATGCGCCGAGGCTTCCTGTGGACGGCCGAAGGCAAGAAGGCGGACGGCGGCGGCTCGTCCGCGGAGAATAAGTATACGGGAATGGGCGACAGCCAGTAAGAGAGCTTAAACCAGTAGGCTCAGCTTAAGAATAAGCCAAGATCTAATGATGATCAGGGAGGAATCGTTTGTCATGGAGAAGGTAAGAGTAGGGATTATCGGCTGCGGCAAAATAAGCGGCATCTATTTTAAAAATTGCAAGTCGTTCCAAGCTCTCGAGGTTGCAGCCTGCGCGGACTTGAATCTGGCCCGCGCCGAAGCAAGCGCCGAGGAGCATGGCATTCCAAAAGCCTGCTCGGTGCAAGAGCTGCTGGCCGACCCGGATATCGATCTGGTGATCAATCTGACGATTCCTGCCGCACATGCCGAGGTGTGCATCCAGGCGCTGGAAGCCGGGAAGCATGTCTACGTCGAGAAGCCGCTGGCGGTGACACGCGAGGAAGGACAGCGCATTTTGGCCACGGCTCAGAGCAAGGGGCTGCTGGTAGGAAGCGCGCCGGATACGTTCCTCGGAGGCGGCATTCAAACCTGCATCAAGCTGATTCAAGACGGATGGATCGGAACGCCTGTAGCCGCTTCCGCCTTTATGATCGGACGAGGACATGAGCATTGGCATCCGGATCCGGAGTTTTATTATGCACCGGGCGGCGGGCCGATGTTCGATATGGGGCCGTATTATTTGACGGCGCTTGTCGCCCTGCTCGGGCCGATTCAGCGGGTAACCGGCTCGGCGAAGGCAAGCTATTCCGAACGGACGATCACAAGCCAGCCGAAATTCGGACAGAAGATCAAGGTCGAGACGCCTACCCATGTGGCGGGAGTCATCGATTTTCACAGCGGCGCCATCGGAACGATCATCACAAGCTTCGATGCTTTCGGCGGGGCTCAAGTGCCGCGCATTGAAATTTACGGCAGCGAAGGGACGCTTAGCGTACCGGATCCGAATACGTTCGGAGGACCGGTTCTGGTTCGCAGGCTGGATGCCAAGGAGTTCAGTGAAATTCCTCTTATGTTCGGCTATGCGGACAACAGCAGAGGTTTGGGCGTACTGGACATGGCCTATGCCATCCGCAACAAGCGAATCAACCGGGCGAACGGTGAGCTGGCTTATCACGTGCTGGAAGCGATGCACGGGTTCCATGACGCATCCCGCGAAGGCAAGCACTACGTGATGCACAGCAGCTGCGAAAAACCGAAGCCGATGCCGTCGGGTCTCGTAAAAGGCGTTCTGGACTAATTTGCAGATAATAATTTTAAAAGGTATTAAAAAGCCGCGAAAGCTTGGAAGATCCTGCGCCTATGTATTGGCGAATCTCCGTGCATCGCGGCTTTTTCTATGACAAATGATCCTTCAATGTGGAAACGAGTTGTGATTGCGTATCCTGGTTGCTGTGCTGCCAGATGATTTCGAACAGAACGCCCAGCCCGGGAAGCACCTGCTCCTGTCCTCCGATGGAATCCTCGATTACCCCGAATAGCTCCTCATTGCTTTTGTCTGTCACGCGTTGAATGATGGCCTGTCTCAGGTTTAAGTTCATGGAAGTTGTTTCGCCCTTTCCTCACATGGTCTACCCGATTACTATGCACCAAAAGCACCGGGTTCATGCCTTCGTTTGATTCGGGCATTTTATGGTATAATAATCTCGCACGCAATTCTTCATGAACAAATGATCGCCGATCTCCGGCATCACTACGATTAACACTTGGGAGATGGTTCCATGAAAAGGCAATTCGCCGTTATCGGAATGGGACGCTTTGGTTCAAGCGTAGCGAAGACGTTATCCGACTTCGGTTATGAGGTTTTGGCAATCGACAGCAGCGAGCAGCGCACTCAGGAAATTTCCAATATCGTCACGCATGTCGTCCAAGCGGATTCAACGGACGAGGAAGCGCTGCGTGCCTTGGGGCTGCGGAATTTTGACGTCGTTATCGTCGCCATTGGACAGGATATTCAGTCCAGCATCCTGACGACGATTATTTTAAAGGAAATCGGCGTACCGAAGGTCGTCGTCAAAGCGCAAAATGAGCTTCACGGGAAAGTCGTCAAAAAAATCGGAGCCGACAAAGTCATCTTCCCCGAGCGGGATATGGGGCAGCGCGTGGCGCATCATTTGATTTCATCCAACATTATTGACTATATCGAGTTATCCGACGATTACAGCATTATCGAAGTGCAGGCTGCAAAAGGATTGGCAGGCAAAAATCTGCGGCAGCTGGACATCCGCGCCAAATACGGCTGCAATGTCATGGCCATCAAAACGGGCACTCAGATGAATATCGCTCCCAATGCGGAGGATTTGATCAAGGAGAACGATGTGCTTGTTATCGTCGGGAAAAACGAAGATTTGAAGCATTTTGAAAAAACATTTGCGGAGTAGGCTGTAGTATGAGATTGCTGGATTCAACGATTACGTCCGTTCACAATGCCCGCGTGAAGGCATGGGCTCAATTGCTGGACAAAAAAGGCCGCGACAAGCAAGGCCTGTTTATTATTGAAGGGGTGCACCTCATAGAGGAGGCGCTGGCGTCGGGGCAAGCGATCGAAACGCTTGTCGTGGCGGAGGAGCGGCAGAGCGAGCTGCCTGCCGGCCTGCTGGAGCAGGCAGTCGCGGCAGGCGTGGAGTGCATCGCCGTAACGGAGCAGGTGCTCGCCAAGTGCACCGACACGTTGGCGCCGCAGGCTGCGTTCGCCGTCCTGCCGAAGCTGGCGTGGACGCCGGACGACCTGGCGGGCGACGCAACGGCGCCGAGCCTGGTTGTTGTCATCGACGGCATCCAGGACCCGGGCAATCTCGGGACGATTATCCGCAGCGCGGATGCCGTAGGAGCTACAGGTGTCCTGCTCGGCAAGGGCACCGTCGATTTGTACAACCCCAAGACCGTCCGCTCCACGATGGGGTCGCTGTTTCATCTTCCGATCGCGCTGGGGGATCTGCGCGAGGAGCTCCCGCTGGCGGCGGGTCAAGGCGCCGCGATCGTGACGACCAGCTTGCAGGGCAAGGCAAGCTGCTACGATTACGACTTTCGCGGCCCTGTCTGGTTCGTTGTCGGCAACGAAGGGCAGGGGGTCTCGGCGGAAGTGTCCGCTCTGGCTACGGAGCATATCCTGATCCCGATGCAGGGCCCGGCCGAGTCGCTGAATGCGGCGATGGCCGCAACCGTTGTGCTGTTCGAAGCGATGCGGCAGCGGCGGGCTGTTAAGTAATAAATACATATTTGTCAGTTATAAGTGAGATAACCAAATGGCAGCAAAACCCTTATCATACAAGGATTTGCTGCCATTGGGTTTATTATGGTAAGGGTATTTGAACGCGATTGCACGGGCGCTGGATGGAATGAGCTCCGGTCATAGGTAGATCCGAATGAGATGTTTGCGGCGGCGGCAAGGTGCTTCCAAGCACGGCATGACGATTGGTAAGCGAACGACAGCCGTTCCGGGAGCGGGTTCCGGCATCTGCATTGACCCGCATTACGGGCCGTGATACGATCGAAGGAATAGATTGTCCTTCCCGATGATCACAATTCACATAGGACGTGATGTTTATGGACGTAAAATATGCGGTCCCTGCTCTGGACAGGGCACATGCGGTGCTCGGTCTGCTTAGCGAGGAGCCTTATCAATGGAAGCTGTCGGACTTGTCTAGGGAGCTTGGCATCAGCAAAAGCACGCTGTACTCATTACTGCAGACGATGGAACGGCTGCAGTGGATTAACCGCGACTCGAACGAGACGTATGCGATCGGCAAATCGGTCGGCGATTTCGGAAGCGCCTACTTTCGTCAATTCGATCTGATCGAGGAATTCAGACGGCTCGCCAAGCCGGTGATGCGCAGGCTGCAGGAGTCGATCCAGCTGGCCCGGCTCGACGGAAGCGATGTGCTGTATTTGGCTAAAGTAGAGGCGCCGTCGCCCGTACAGATGGTGTCCGGGCCGGGTGTCCGGGTGCCCGCGCATTCCACCGGACTCGGCAAATCGCTTATGTCGGACATGAGCGCCGAGCAGGTGCGCCTGCTGCTGCCCGAAGAGCAGCTTCCCAAACGTACGGCGCACACGATAGACAATAGAGAGCAATTTATCCGTGAGCTGGAGCAGGTTCACCTTGACGGCTATGCGCTTGATGAGCAGGAAGGGGTTATGGGCTTCTGCTGCGTTTCCGCTCCGATTCGCCGGCGCAACGAAATTGTTGCGGCGGTCAGCTGCTCGCTGCCGCTTTACAACTGGGAAACGGGGAAAGCGGAGGCGCTTCGGGAAATACGCAGCCTCGCTGCGGAGCTATCGTCGCGATGAATAAGTAACATCAGAATGCATGATACACGAATGAACCGGTCGCCCCCGATGGCAGGCCGGTTTTTTTGTTGTTAAAAGTTTCAGAAAGTTTAAGCTTCGTTGATTGTTCGATCTTCTAGATAAAGTGAAAGTATTGACAACGGTAACTGGGTATGGGAAGATAAAAACAAGTGTTATTATGAACATTGTTCAAAATAACGAACAATAAACTTGGACTTTTTTCAATGTAAACCTACTATGAAGGAGATGCTCTATGGAAACTTATATCCAAGTAGGCAGTCTGCAAGTAGCCAATGCTTTGTATCAATTCATTCAAGCGGAAGCGCTTCCCGGAAGCGGGCTGAATGCCGACCTGTTCTGGCAGCAGTTCGAAGAGCTGATCGCAGATTTGGCGCAGGTCAATAAACGTCTGATCGAGAAGCGCGACGAGCTGCAGGACGCGATTCACGAGTGGCACAAACGGAACCGGGAGTCGTTCGATTTTGCCGCATATAAATCGTTTCTCCACGAAATCGCCTATCTGGAACCGGCGCCAACGGATTGCGTGGTGACCACGGAACAGGTCGACGATGAGATCGCTCTTCAGGCGGGACCGCAGCTGGTTGTCCCCGTTAACAATGCCAGATATGCGCTCAATGCGGCGAACGCCCGTTGGGGCAGTTTGTACGATGCGCTGTACGGTACGGATGTAATCGGCGAGGAGGACGGCGCCGAACGGACGCAAGGGTACAATCCGGTTCGCGGCCGGCAGGTCATTGCTTATGGCAGAGCGTTCCTCGATCAGGCTGTTCCGCTGGCAGGAGCTTCCCACCAGGACGCTTCTGCTTATGCGATTGTCGACGGGCAATTAGCGGTTGCTTTGAGCGGTGGTCATACCGCCGGTTTGCAGGATGCCTCCAAGCTGGTCGGCTATCGGGGCAGCGAGAGCGAGCCTACGGCTATTTTGCTGACTAACAACGGCCTGCACATCGAAATTCAAATCGACCGTCATCACGCCATTGGCTGCACCGATGCCGCCGGTGTGAAAGATATCGTGCTGGAAGCGGCCGTTACGACGATTATGGATTGCGAGGATTCCGTGGCGGCTGTAGATGCGGAGGATAAAGTCGAAGTATACCGCAACTGGCTTGGCTTGATGAAGGGAACATTGACCGCGACCTTTAAGAAGGGGGACGGCGTTATGACCCGGTCTCTGCAAGCGGACCGCAGCTACACCTCGATTGCCGGACAACCGCTCGAGCTGCGCGGCCGCTCGCTTTTATTCGTACGCAACGTCGGCCATTTGATGACCATTGACGCGATTGTGGATCGAGACGGCCGCGAAATTCCGGAAGGCATCCTCGACGCCGTCGTGACAAGCCTGATCGCCAAGCACGATTTGCTAAGAAACGGCACCCTTGCGAACTCCACGAAAGGCTCCATCTATATCGTGAAGCCGAAGATGCACGGATCGGAGGAAGCGGCATTCGCCAATACGTTGTTCAACCGGGTGGAAGATATGCTCGGGCTGACGCGCAACACGATCAAAATCGGCGTGATGGACGAGGAGCGGCGGACTTCTCTCAATCTGCAGGCATGTATCGCTCAGGTGAAGGAAAGAATCGTCTTTATTAATACAGGCTTTCTGGACCGTACCGGGGACGAAATGCATACCTCACTGGAAGCCGGGCCGATGATTCGGAAAAACGAGATGAAGGCAGCGGCATGGCTCCAAGGGTACGAGCGCTCGAACGTAGCGACCGGCTTGGCGTGCGGCCTGCAGGGCCGGGCTCAAATCGGCAAAGGGATGTGGGCAATGCCGGACTTGATGAAGGAGATGCTGAAGCAGAAGATCGGCCAGTTGGAAGCGGGCTGTACGACCGCATGGGTGCCTTCGCCCACGGCCGCCGTGCTGCATGCGATGCATTACCATCAAGTCGATGTGAGAGAAGTGCAGAACAGGCTGAAGCTTACGAAGGCGGACTATACCGATCAAATATTGGACATTCCGGTAAGTGCGGACCGGGCATGGACGTCGGAGCACATTCAGCAGGAGCTCGATAACAACGCACAGGGCATACTCGGCTATGTCGTCCGCTGGGTAGAGCAAGGAATCGGCTGCTCCAAGGTGCCGGATATCAACAACGTCGGACTAATGGAGGACCGCGCTACGCTGCGGATTTCGAGCCAGCATATGGCGAACTGGCTTCTTCATGGCATCTGTACGGAGCAGCAGGTCGTTGCTACGATGAAGCGGATGGCTCAAGTGGTCGACGAGCAAAATGCAGGCGACGCCGCCTACCGCCGGATGTCGGACGATTATGAGGCTTCCGCAGCGTTCCAGGCTGCACTTGCGCTGGTGCTTCAAGGCTATGAGCAACCGAACGGCTATACGGAGCCGATTTTGCACAAGTATCGCAGGGAGTTCAAGGCTAAGCAAGCATCGCTGCGGGTGTAGCTCGAACGGCTGTCTATGCGCCATTGCAGGTGTCTTTCAGTCGAGGCGGTCAGCTGCCTCACCTACACGGTCAGCCGAGATGATCCGGCTGGCCTTTTCATCTTTGTGCAGAGGTCCCGCACAGACGCGGGTTGCACTTGCGAGCTCGCATCATATTACGAACGAGGAAGAGCCTGCCGCCCGGCAGGCTCTTCTGCGTATGGAACGCGCCTTAATCGGCTAAGACATGGCAACGGCGGACTTATCGGGGCGAAACTCTTTCGGAATCCGGGTCGCTATCCCCGTATCGATGGCGGCTTGCACGACGGCATCGCGTACGCTTCGCACCACCTGGTCGTTAAAGATGCTCGGAATGATGTATGACTCGTTCAGCTCATCCTCACTCACGATCAAGGCGATCGCCCGAGCGGCTGCCAGCTTCATCTCCTCGTTGATGCGGGAAGCCCGGCAGTCGAGTGCGCCGCGGAAAATGCCGGGGAAGCAGAGCACATTGTTGATTTGATTCGGGTAGTCGCTTCTGCCGGTGGCGAGCACTCGGATATAAGGCTCTGCGAGCTCGGGATCGATCTCGGGCTCCGGATTCGCCATGGCGAATACGATCGGGTCGCGCGCCATGCTTTGTACATCCGTGACCTTCAATACATTCGGGCCGGATACGCCGATGAACACATCGGCTCCTTGAATCACATCGCTTAACGAGCCTTGCGCCTTTTCGGGATTCGTCACTTTGGCGATTCGATCCAGAGTGGGATGATCGTAGCTGACACCGGGCACGAGCGCGCCGGGGCGGTCGACGGCAATCAGCCGTTTGACCCCGGCGGCGAGCAGCATTTCGATGCAGGCCGCGCCGGCAGCGCCGACTCCGCAGACGACGACGCGGATGTCGGTAATCGCTTTGCCGACAAGCTTCAGCGCATTGAGCAAGCCGGCTAAAATGACGACAGCCGTGCCGTGTTGATCGTCATGAAATACCGGGATGGATAATTCCTCCTGAAGACGGCGTTCAATCTCAAAGCAGCGCGGGGAGCTGATGTCCTCCAGATTGATTCCACCGAAGGTCGGCGCGATCGCCTTGACGATTCGGACGATTTCGTCGGTATCCTTGGACTGCAAGCATATCGGAAACGCGTCGATATCGGCGAACTGCTTGAACAGCATCGCCTTGCCCTCCATCACGGGCAAAGCGGCTTCGGGACCGATGTCGCCCAAGCCGAGCACAGCCGTGCCGTCGGTCACGACGGCTACGGTATTGCGCTTGATCGTCAGCGAGAACGCTTTGCTCGGATCTTCATGAATAGCCCTGCTTATTCTGGCTACTCCCGGCGTATAAACTCTGGATAAGTCGTCGCGGTTTTTGATCGGCGTCTTCGGCGTCATCTGGATTTTGCCACCCAGATGCGCAAGGAAGGTGCTGTCCGACATGTGAACGATTTTTACCCCAGGCAGCGCTTCGATGGATTCCATTAACCGGTCGTGAATGTCTATGTTCATCTGTACGGTAATATCCCGTACGGTGACATCTTTGCCGGCCCGAATGACATCGACTGCGATAATGTCTCCGCCGGACGCATTAATCGCAGTCGCCAGCTCCCCGAACGACAGCTTCGCTTTCTCAATTTCCATGCGAAAAATAACGCTTGTATGGATAGCCATCAGAATCACTCCGTTTCCGAAATTTGCGATGCTTGAACCGGATTGCTTAACCGTCCGATGCCTTCAATGATGCAATCGACACGGTCGCCTTGCTGGATGTTGACGGCTCCCGGCGGCGTCCCGGTTAAAAGAACGTCGCCCGGAGACAATGTCATGAAGCGGCTTATATAGGCGATCAGCTGATCGATCGGCGTAATCATCCGTTCGATCGCGCAGTTTTGCTTGAGAACGCCGTTGACCTCCGATTGAATCCGGGCGTTCCGGTAATCGAATTCGGTTTCGATAACCGGTCCGAGCGGGCAGAACGTATCGAAGGATTTGCCGATCGTCCAATGTCCGTCCGAATGATAGTAGCTTGAAGCACTTACATCGTTGGATACGGTAAAACCGAAAATGACGCTGGCGGCGTCTTCCGCCGAAATGTTCCGGGCCGTTCGCCCGATGACGACGGCGAGCTCAGACTCATACTTGACCGAGCCCGGAACAGGGGGCAGCACAATCGGTTCTCCAGGCCCGATCACGCTCGTTTGCGGCTTGAAGAAGAGCACCGGCAGCTCGGGGACAGGCGGCTTCTCCGCATGGTCGGCAGCGAAATTTTTCCCTACGCCGATAATATGCCTCGGCAGCAGAGGCGCCAGCAGGCGGGCATCCTGGAGAGCATATTGCCGGCCGGTGTAATCGAAGCGACCGAACAAGTCTCCCGTGAATTCGCGAATGACGGAATGTTCGACCGTACCGCTGCGCACCGCAGTGTCACCGGGAATCGTGAAGCGAATGAATTTCATAACAATCACCTCTTTGTTCATAATGATGAACGATGTTTAATATATAGTACAAAATATAGTGTCTTACACATTCGGTTTGGTGTCAATGGGTTTCAGCGAGATGTTTATTCAATGCCGATGATCGTTAGCGGCGGACGTTATTTGCTCAGGTATCTCTAAGGAGTATGACATGCAGCGCTCAGGATTATCGGGGCGGGAGCGGCGCGTTTTTTCACTTCTGAAGCCAGGCTGCGCACGCTTGTCGAACTATCTCTATTAGGATTGTAGCCTTTTACCCCGATGTGAGAAATAATGAAGCCATCCCGAAGAGGAAATGCAAACAAGAAACGGGGAAATGAGGTGCCTCTTAATATGAAAAAAAAATACGCCATATGCGGGGTCAGCAACCGGAGCATGAAGATGTTCATCGGCCCGATGTTGAAAACGTTCTCCACTCAGACGGAGATTGTCGGCCTGCTTGACATCGATCCGAGACGGTTCGAGGTATGCAAGGAGAAATTCCCGCAGCTGAACGACGTTAAGGAGTACGGTCCCGATCAGTTTGACCTGTTGGTGAAGCAGACGAAGCCTGATGTCATCATTGTAACGGGGCGCGACGATACGCATGTGACTTACATTTTACAAGCGTTGGAGCATGGGCTGGACGTTATCACGGAGAAACCGATGGCGACGACCGGCGCGGACTGCCGCCGAATCCTCGACGCCGAACAGCGGAGCAAAGGCAAGGTCACGGTCGCGTTCAACTACCGGTATGCCCCGATTCACAGCCGGATCAAAGAGCTGGTGCTGGAGGGCAAAGTCGGCCGGGTCACATCCGTTGACTTGAACTGGTACATCGATACGTATCACGGGGCCAGCTATTTCAAACGGTGGAACCGCAATCGCGAGCATTCCGGAGGGCTTTCCATTCATAAGAGCTCACATCACTTCGACCTGGTGAATTGGTGGATCGGCCAGCAGCCGGTGCAAGTATTCGCCTTCGGGGCGCTAAATTATTATGGTCCGGAAGGACCGCTGAACCCTAAGAAGGAGGACGGCCGTCACTGCGAGACGTGTACGGTCAAGCCGGATTGCAGCTACTTTATGCGCTGGTCGACGCGAAGCAGGGAAGTGACGGTGAAGGACGATCATCTCGGTGCCGTCAGCTCCGGGCTCGCTGTTGCCCCTTACAGCGAATACCGCCCGGATGCGTGTATTTACGATTCCGCCATTAATATTGAAGATACGTATTCCGTCAACGTGAAATACGACGGCGGGGCGCTTTTGTCGTACTCGGTCAACTTCTCGCTTCCTTATGAAGGCTACCGGCTTGCGATTAACGGGACCAAAGGTCGCATCGAAACGACGGAGTTCCACTCGGCCAGCCGTGTACCTTTCCCGGTTCCGGTTCAGACGATCGACTACTTCCCGCTGTTCGGCTCGAAAGAAACGATCCATGTCGTTCACCGCGAAGGAGGACACGGCGGAGGCGACCCGGTGCTGCTGGAAGACATTTTTTTGGGGCCAGATCCTGGCAGGGCGTACCCGATCTTATCCGGCTCGCAGGACGGCGCCTATTCCATCGGCACCGGTGAAGCGGTATGGCGGTCGGTGAAGGAAAACCGCCCGATTCGTATCGATGAGGTGCTAAGGGCGGATACGGCAGCAACAACAGCCACATGAAGGGAGGGATGACGATTGAGAACGCAAACGGCTCCAGGCGTGAAAGTCAGCTTCGGCAGTAAGCTCGGCTTGCTGACGAAACGAATATGGAAGAGCCCGCATTTATACGTCATGGTCGCACCGGGGCTGCTCTATTTCCTGTTGTTCAAATATTTGCCGATGTGGGGCGTGCTGATCGCCTTCAAGGATTACTTACCGTACCGCGGCTTCTGGAACAGTCCTTGGGTAGGGTTCAAGCATTTCGACCGCTTTTTCCATGATCCCGTATTTTGGCTGCTGCTCAAAAATACGTTCATACTCGCCGTCTATAACATCGTGTTCTTCTTCCCGGTTCCGATCATTATCGCGCTGATGCTCAATGAGCTTCGAGTGGAATGGTTTAAACGGTCGATTCAGACAGCCGTCTATATTCCGCACTTTGTTTCGTGGGTCGTTGTAGTCGGGATGGTGTATACGTTTTTCTCTTCCGAAGGCGGCATCTTTACGAGCATGCTTGCGCAGGCAGGGATGCCGGTGCCGAACTTCCTGATGTCGAACGATTGGTTCCGGCCGATGATCGTATTGGAAGTGATCTGGAAGGAGTCCGGCTGGGGGACCATTATTTTCCTTGCGGCACTGGCGGGCGTAGACCCAACCTTATACGAAGCGGCCAAAATGGACGGCGCCAGCAGGTTCCGCCAGCTTTGGCACATTACGCTTCCCGCCATTCGCAGTACGATCGTCATTCTGTTCATTTTGCGTCTCGGCAACTTCCTGGATACGGGTTTCGAGCAAATCTTCCTGATGTTGAACTCGACGAACCGTCAGGTGGGAGAGGTGTTCGATACGTACGTATATGTGAATGGGGTGCAGCAGGGGCAGTTCAGCTTCAGTACGGCGGTCGGTCTGTTCAAGTCGCTGGTCGGACTTTGTCTGGTGTATGCAGCCAACAAGGTTGCGAAGAAGCTTGGGGAAGAAGGCGTCTATTAACAAGTAAGGGAGGCGATAGCGATGGTACGACCGTCTCTAGGCTCGCGTTTGTTCGATACGATTAATATTATGCTGCTTCTCGCGTTCGCTATATTTACAATCGTGCCGTTTCTATTCGTACTGTCCGGGTCTTTCACGGCCTCGGAAGAGCTGCTTCAGCGCGGAGTCGTCCTGTTTCCGACGAAGTTTTCGCTGGACGGCTACCGGTATATTTTTTCCACCAATACGATTCTGTGGAGCTTGGGCGTGACCGTGTTCATTACGGTGATTGGCACGCTGATCAATCTGATTTTCACGACATTGATGGCTTATCCGCTCGCCAGAAAAGAGTTTGTCGGACGCCGCCCGATCATGATGCTCGTCCTGTTTACAATGCTGTTCAGCGGGGGCATGATTCCGACGTTTCTCGTCGTCAAGTCGCTTGGCTTGCTTAACAGCTACAGCTCGCTGCTTATTCCCGGAGCGATCAGCGCATTTAACTTAATTATATTGCGCAACTTCTTCCAGCAGCTGCCGGACGGACTGGAGGAATCGGCCAAAATAGACGGCTGCAACGATTACCAAATATTAATCCGAATCGTGCTTCCTTTATCTTTACCTGCTATGGCGACATTCTCTCTATTTTATGCGGTTGGCCATTGGAACACGTTCTTTAACGCGGTTCTGTATATTAACGACAGCACGAAGTGGCCGATTCAAGTGTGGCTGCGGCAAATCGTCATTTTGTCGCAGGGAGGGGTCGGCGACTCCCAGCAGATGGGCAGCGATTTTGTCGCTCCGCCGGGAGAAGTGATCAAGATGGCCGTTATCGTCGTATCGACGGTGCCGATCCTGCTCGTGTATCCGTTCCTGCAAAAGCATTTCGCCAAAGGCGTGCTCCTCGGTTCGGTGAAAGGATAAAGAGGCTTTGTCCTCCGCTTTCCTCTTATGCCGGGCTTGCCAATACCAATTCATTCCCGGGAGGCTCTTATGAAAATTACAAACATTACGTGCTACAAAAAAGAAATGGGTTTGTTCTATGTGAAAGTGGATACCGACGAAGGCGTATACGGCTTCGGAGAATCCAGTCCGATGCGTCCGGACGTGCTGCTGCAAATTATGAACACCGTGATCAAGCCGCAGGTGATCGGTATGGACCCGTTCCAGCTGGAGCGGATTGAAGAAGCGGTTCTGCGCAGAAACTATAAAATATCGGGGCAGCTGCTTGCCTCCGCGTTCAGCGGTCTCGAAATCGCGCTGTGGGACTTGAAGGGACGCTATTTAAACCAGCCGGTTTACAATTTGCTGGGCGGGTTGTACCGCGAAAGCATTCCGCTGTATGCTTCAAGTATGAGCCGCGATTTAACGCATGAGGAAGAGGCTGACAAAATCCGCGATGCTATCGAACGGCTCAAAGTGAAAGCGGTAAAAATCAAAGTCGGACCGCGCTACGGTACAGGCTTGCCGGTCGATTTGAAGGACGACGAGATGAAGGTTAGAGCGGCCCGCGAGGCGATCGGCCCGGATGTGAAGCTGATGATTGACGGCAACAGCTCGTATACGTATATACAAGCGGTGCAGCTGTTCGAGCGGATCAAGCAGTACGACATTCATCATTTCGAGGAGCCTTGCCCGTATTATGACATCGATACGTATATTAAGCTGGCTGGCACGCTTCCGGTGCCGATCCACGTCGGCGAGCAGGATTGGAACCTGTATACGTTCCGGGATTTTATAAGCAAGGGCGCTTGTCACCTGTACGCGGCCGATCCGGTCAAGTGCGGCGGCTTGTCCAGCGCGAAGCGGGCGGCGGCGTTGTGCAGGGCGTTCGGCATTCATTACGTCCCGCATAACACAACGAAGGGCGTCGGCTTCGCGGCTGCGATTCATCTGGCGGCAAGCTCGCCGGAGTGCAGCAGTTATTATGAATATAACATTGAGAAAAACAGTACACGCGAACGCTATTTGAAGCAGCCATTCGAGGTAAGGGACGGTTATGTGCACGTTTCGCATAAGCCGGGGCTTGGCATTGAGCTTGACGAGGAGCTCATGGAAGCGACGCTGGATATTGTCCGTTAGAGGCTGATTCGCAGTTCATTGACGTTCATAATAAACAGATAATCATGGGGAGGTTGTACAGAATGCAAACGAAACGTGTACTTAAAGCGGGTGCGGGGGCTGCCGTGGCGCTTTCGCTGGTCGTGGCTTCCGCCTGCAGCAGCGGGGATGCCGGCAAGCAGAATAATACGGCGGCGCCGTCCGGACCGGTAGAAATTACGATGATGAACCAATATTTGACGGCGGAGCCGCCGAAGATGGACAGCGAGCCGATGAAGCTGCTGCAGCAATATACAAACACGAATTTGAAGGTGACTTGGGTGCCGAGCGCAAGCTACAGCGAGAAGGTTACGGCTTCCATTGCCGTTGCGAGCGATTTGCCGCAGCTGCTGCTCGTAAAGGACGACCGCAACCCGGCGATCATCGATGCCGCCCGCGCCGGCTTGTTCTGGGAGCTTGGCCCGTATTTGAAGGATTATCCGAATTTGAAAAGCTTGGACGCTACGCGCTTAAACAATATCTCGGTCGACGGCAAAGTGTACGGCGTATTCCGGTGGCGGGCGATGGGACGCAACGGCATCATTATCCGTAAGGACTGGCTCGACAACCTGGGGCTTCAGGAACCGAAAACGATCGACGAGCTGCTGAATGTGATCAAGGCGTTCACGTACAACGATCCGGATAAAAACGGCAAGAACGATACGTTCGGCATCTCGTTCGACTCCAACAGCGCGCAAATTTATCACTTCTTGTCCGTGTTGGGGGCACCGAACACTTGGGATTATAAAGACGGCAAAATGACGCCGGACTTTATGACGAAGCCGTACATCGACACGATGAAGATGCTCCAGCAAATGTTCAAGGACAAACTGTTCAACAGCGATTTCCCGGTAGTCAAGGATCGGACGGTGCTCGTCAACCAAGGGAAGGTCGGCGTATATATCGGCGCGCTTGACGATTTGAATGCAAGGTTTACTGATCTGTACAAAGCGAATCCGACGGCCAAGCTTGATACGGTTGCCAGCATCAGCGGTCCGACAGGCATCAAGATACAAGGCGGAACCGGATATAACAGCGTGTTCATGATTCCGCAGACAAGCGTGAAAACCGAAGCTGAGCTGAAGCAGGTGCTGTCGTTTATCGATAAGCTTGGCGACGAGAAGGTTCAGAACCTGATAACGTGGGGAATCGAAGGCAAGCACTACAAGCTGGAGAACGGCCAGGCGGTGCGGATCGATGAGCAAAAGTATACGGATGAAGTGTACAATACGCTGTTTCAAATGATGACATTTGACGGCAGCAAGGCGCTCCCTGGCAAGCTCGATCCGAGCGTGGAGAAATATACGAAGCTCATTCAAGATAACGAGAAGTACGCCGTGCCGAATCCGGCGCAGCCGCTTCTGTCCAAAACGTATATGGAGAAGGGCAAACAGCTGGATCAGATCATTACCGATGCGAGAACCAAATTTATATTGGGAGAGCTGGACGAGGCCGGGTTCAATCAGGCGGTGGCCAACTGGCAGAAGCAGGGCGGCGACCAAGTCATGAACGAATATAAGACCGAATACGAAAAAACGCAAAAGAAGTAAAGGCTGCAAAAAGCTCCAAGACACCGTCCGGACAATTCCGGGCGGTGTTTAAACTTTCAAAACGTCATACCGGGCGGTTCTCCTGAATTGTATCGCTAATGATTATTTGATTTTATTCGTCCGGATGCGATAATCTAGTACAGATATCGAACCTCCATGAAGGAATGAGCATATGTGTTGAAGCTGAAGCTATCTCGTTATCAAGTTAAGCTGTTTACGTTATGCTTGCTGCTTGGCGCCATTCCTGTTGTGACGCTGGGCGTGTTCTCGTTTATGAAATCGTCTGCGCTGATCGAGAGCAAGGTGCTGAAAGGGAACGACCAGCTGCTTTTGCAAACGCAAACACAACTGGAAAACACGCTGAAGATTATAGACTTTTCGATTTTCCAGCTCAGTATTTCCCAGCAGGTGACGGATGTCCTCCGAGCTCCGATCGAGGCCAGAAATTATTCGTTAGTCGATAATTTGCTCGAGTCGATGCTGCGCATTCAAATTTACGAGCTGGGCATTCGTGATATGGAGCTGATCCATATGGATCAGCATTGGATTATTAACAACAAGGGCTACACTAAGCTGGAGGAGCCGGTCAAACCCGTTTATTCGGCTTTGTTCGCCCAGTCGGATAAGCCGATCAAGTGGGTGACTTTGCCGTCGAAAGATACAGAGAGCAATACGGCGCGCCCGGTCATTTATTTGGTCAAACGGTTCCCGAATTATGCCTCGCCCGCCGTCGCCATGCTCGTTACGCAAATGTCGACGCAGGAGCTATTTCGAACGCTCCCGAAGAGCGGCGAGCTCGGCTCCATCATGATATTGGACGACAAAGGAGCCGTTCTGGAGACGAATATGACGTCAGATGCCGAAAACACGGTGCGGGGGCTTCCTGTTATGGAAGACATACGGCATACTTCCCAGCCGAGCGGCTACTTAACCGGTCAGATCGGACAGGAGGAATTCGGGTTTACGTTCCGCAAGTCTCCTTATAACGGCTGGACGTACTTGTCCATCGTATCTCTTGACAGTATGAAAAGCGAATCCAAATCGATCGGATGGGCAACCTTCTGGGCTAGTATCGTGATCATCGTGCTGGTCATCTTGCTGTCTCTGAGCGGGACTAACAACTTGTACAGGCCGCTTAGATCTTTATACCAGAAGACGGCAAGTACGGAGGAAGCAACGGCAGGACAAGAGGACGGGCAGGATGAGTTTCAGGTTATCGAGCGCCGAATGAATCGCATGTCGCAGAGCTATCTGGACATAAGCAGCCACGTTCAGCAGCTCCGGCTCGAGCTGAAGCCGTACACGATGCTTAAGCTGGTTAAGGGCGAGCTGCCAGCGAAGCAGATTCCCGAGCAGCTGCAGCTGCCAGATCGGCAGAGGCATCCGGAATGGCTCGCGGTAGCGGCCATTCAGATCGGCTCGCTCGCAGGCACACGGTTCGGGGAAGGCGATCGGGAGCTGCTGTTATATGCTATAGGCAACATCGTAGAGGATACGATTCCGTCCGATCAGCGCTTGCATCCGATCGTCATGGATCAGTCGCAAATAACGGTGATCAGCGGTCGCAGCGATTCGATCGACGACTTCAAGCGATCGTTGTCCAGCCTGATCGAGCAGGTTCAAGAAAACGTGCTGACGTATCTCGGTATTCCGATCAGCGCGGGAATTAGCCGGCCGTATACGTCGTATGAAGAAACGCCCAAAGCGTATGCGGAAGGGCTGAACGCCCTGAAATACCGGATTACGAAGGAATCGGAATCGATTCTGTTTATCGAGGCCGAGGAGCCGGAAACTCAAATGGTGCTGTTTCCCGAGCACCTGGTGAAGCAGCTGGTCGAAGCGGTGAAATTTGCGGACGAGAAGCGCGCTCATCAACTGCTGCGGGAGTTTCTGCAAATTTTGTCCAATCGCGAGCTAAGCCACAATCAGATGCAAAATTGGCTCATGAAGCTGCTGCTCGATTTATTCTACATCCCGGATCAGCCGAATGCGACATTCTCGCCTCTCGATAAGAAGAGCGCGCTGCCTTTGTATGAGCAGCTGAAGCGGCTGAATACGGTAGAGGAGATTGAGCAATGGTTCAAGGAGCAAATCATCCTGCCCATTATTGAGACGGAAGAGGACAACAAGGAAGCGCCGTTTCAAAAAATATCGAACGAAGTGATACGTATCATTCAGACGGAATACGACCGAGCTCTGACGTTGGAGGAGTGCGCGTCGCGGCTGAATTACCATTCCAGCTATCTACGGCGAGCGCTTAAGAAAAGCTTAAACGTTAATTTTACGGAATACTTGCTTGCTTATCGGATGGACATCGCCAAGAAATGGCTGACAGAGACGGAAATGAAGGTGGCGGATATTGCACAACGGCTGCAGTATAACAACCCGCAAAACTTTATCCGCTATTTCAAGAAAGCTACCGGCATGACGCCGGGACAATACAGAGGAAAGTGGCTCAGCGAGCAAAGCGGGGAGGAGCATGCGTAGCATGCGCTCTCCGCTTTGCTTTTGTTATGGACCGCCTAAGCCATCAGCTGCCGTACGAGCCAGTCGAAGGAAGCTCGTCCGGACACCTCGTGCTTGCCGGGATGAATATCTTGTTCGAGGCGGCTATCGCTGCCCAACACGCTGTATACGGTCCGGAGCCGCTTGATCGCCTTCATTGCGCCGGCTACGGGAAAGCCGGCATCCTCCAGTCCCGTTTCAATAAACAGCGGGCGAGGGGCGATCAGCCCGAACAAGTCCGGCATATCCGCATAGCTCAGCAGCTCCGGTATGTAATTATCGGAGCAATGAGGTTTGGCCAACAGACTGTCGCGATACGTGTTCGTGTACCCGCTGATGACCGCCGCGCGGATTCGTTCGTCCACAGCCGCCGTCAGCCCCATGACAAGACCGCCGCCGGAGAAGCCCATACAGCCGATCCGGTCTGCAGCGGCTTCCGGTTGCTCTTGCAAGTAATCTACGCAGCACATCATTTCGTGCACCCGATAGCCGGCCAATGTCCGGCCGATCATCAGCAGGTTTGTCGCCAGCCGAAAGCAGGACGTCTCCTTCGCTTCTTTGCCGGCGTCGTTCGCCGTCCGCCGGCTGCCGAGACCGAGCATCTCGGGGACGACGACGATACACCCGCGCCGCACCAGTTCAATCGGGTAGTCTTTGTAAATACCCGGTTCGCCGCTGCGGGTGCTTCCATCGGGGAGTAAGCCGACGAGCTCCTTGCTTCCGTAGCCGTGTCCGGGGCAGGCAATGACAGCCGCTGCGGGAGCCTTAAGCTTCTTCGGCTTCAGCACGTAGCAAGGCATCGTCAGGTGAGGGGCGGTTTCCAATTGAATGAGCTCGCGCACATAGTCGCCGCAATCCGTCTTTTCGAGCAGGACGGGGCTTAACGATGCCCGGCTCCGATCGGGCAAGGCGAGCTTTTGAACAAGAACTTCCTTTAGAGAGGCTCTCCATTCGCTCCACTGCTCTTGGTCGACGGCGCTGAAGCTGTACTTCGGCGGTTCACTGAATACCAATTGCTCAAGAAAGGCGTCGGGGTTCCACATCCGGTTCATTCTCCCTGTTCGATATAATGGCCGAGAGGATTGCACGCGGCTCGGCATCCTCTATCATTGTACCGGCATCCCTCCGTACATGAAATAATCATTACAGGGACATTGCAAATCCCCTGCCGGCCTGACGAATTGCCGCTTGGACAGCCTCTCGATAATCCTGAGATGACAGCGTAATAATCATGATAGAGAGGAGGGATCCGTCGGAAGCGGGAAGGGGATGAGCAATTCGTAGCGGTTGACCACAAGCGCTACTCCGGCAACAGCCGGATCCAAAATAGTAACCCAACTAATCAACCCGGAAAATGCACTTATAAAATAGCAGCTTAGTGAAAAGGAGGCTCTCATCAAGAAGCCTCTTTTCATCATTTAGACGGACTTTGCTAACTGGGCAATGAGCAGAAGCGTTATCAGCTTGTAACGTTTTTTTCAACCATTATGAATGTGGTGTCGGTGCATTGAGCATATTATTACTTGACTATAGGAACTTCTTATACTATAGTAACCCTATCGGATTTAGACTTAACTGACTCGTCAGTTAATAGAAGGGGGCTTATGAAACTGTCATCACAATTGTACGAAGAACAGGCTCGCGAGCAGATTTTGATGGATACGGCTTTAGAGCTGTTTGCACGCAAAGGGTATCACAATACGAAGATTTCGGACGTGGTCAAAGCAGCGGGCGTGTCGCAGGGAACGTTTTATTGGTATTTTGAAGGCAAAGAGCAGATGGCGGTCCGATTGATCGAGAACGGCAGAGAGAAGCTGACCCAAGTCATTGAACAAGGCTATCGTAACCATGCAGGCTCCGTGGACGATATGATCAGCTCTTCTGCAAGATTGTTGACGGATTTGTTCGAATTCGCCGACAGCAACCGGAATTTGATGGCATTTTTACTTATCAAAGGCCAAGGCGCAGACCCGTTAGTCCGGGAAGCGGTGTCGGAGACATGGATTGCCTTCGAGGAAGCGTTCAAGAGCAATGTAAACCGCGCCATCGAGCTGAAGATGCTCCCGCAGTTCACAGACGTATCGCTTCGAGTCAATATACTCGTTTCCTTAATAACAGGCGTTCTTACCAAGTGGTTGTTCGGGCCTATGCACGATGTGGATTATACCTCCGCGTACTCGCCCTCGGAAATTGCCGAGGAAACGGCGCGATTCGAATTCCGGGGATTGTTAGGTTAACAAATACAATAACATATAGGGGTGTCAGAAGATGTCATTCAAGGTGAAACCAATACTTAAAGCTGTATCGCTGCTTACTATCGTCGGTCTGGTTTTAGCGGGTTGCGGAAAATCAGCCGGGCAGCCAGGGGCCAATCCTGCAGGAGACAATAAAAACACGCAAGCCGCATCTCCGGCTTCAGCGAACCTGCTTGAGCAAATCAAGAAAAACGGCAAAATCAAAGTCGGTTTGATGGGTACTTACGCTCCATATAACTTTTTGAATGACAAGAAGGAAGTGGACGGCTATGATGCCGACATTGCCAAGAATGTCGCTAAGAAGCTTGGTGTAGAGGCCGAATTCATTACCGGCGAATTTTCCGGGCTGATCGAAGGGCTGCAAAAGGAAAAGTACGACGTTCTGATAAGCCAGGTAACCATTACCGATGACCGCAAGAAAACAATGGATTTCTCCATTCCTTACATCAAGAACTCGATAAATGTCGTAGTAAAGAACGATAATACGGCCATTAAATCTGTTGACGATTTCAAAGGCAAAAAGATCGGGATCGGCCTAGGTACGAACGATGAGAAATATTTGCGTGAAGTCGCTATGCCGAAGGTCGGCAATTTTGAAATCGCCACGTACAACGATGTCATTACTTCCTTGACGGACCTGAACGTCGGAAGAATTGACGCGACTATCAACAATATGTTTGCCCTGAAGCCTCTGATCGAGAAAAACAAATTAAATATTAAAGCGGTCGGTGAGCCGATCAAGGAAGATTTCGCAGGGGTAGCTACCCGCAAAAACAATCCGGAATTGGTGGAGGCCGTCAACAAAGCCTTGAACGAAATGAAAACCGACGGAACGCTCAAGCAAATTCACCAGAAATGGTTTGGGGTCGATCCGAGCTTTTAAGCAATAATGCCTTAGGAGGCAGCATGAATGGAACTCGTTTTAGATAACATAGGCTATCTGCTCAAAGGCGCCTATTATACTTTGCTCATCACAGCCGTCTCGATGTTCTTCGGATTTTTTATCGCTCTGATCGTTGCTATCGCCCGTTTGAAAGGAAACGGGCTGATTCGCAATTTGGCGCGAGGATATGTTTCTATCATCCGGGGAACACCGATCATCGTACAAATTTTCATTATTTATTACGGTCTGCCGGATTACGGTATTACGCTGGGACCGCTCACAGCGGCCTATATTTCACTAAGCATCAATATCGGAGCCTATCTGTCCGAGACATTCCGGGGTGCAATTCTGTCTGTGCCTAAAGGACAGACGGAAGCGGCTTTATCGTTGGGCTTGTCCCCTTGGCAAACGATGCGTAAGATTATTCTTCCGCAGGCGGCGCGAGTGGCGATTCCGCCCATGGGCAATACTTTTATAGGCATGCTGAAAGAGACATCGCTTGTTTCCATCGTGACGGTGACCGAGCTGCTGCGCTCAGCCCAGCTGCTTATTGCGCAATATTATGTCGCCATGCCTTTTTACATTGCGATTGCTCTCATGTACTGGCTGATGAGCATGTTCTTCTCCAACATTCTTGACCGCATCGAGAAAAAATTATCAAAGGCTTATTAAGGGTGTGTCAGTATGATAGAA
Source organism: Paenibacillus sp. H1-7 (assembly GCF_022354825.1). GTDB lineage: Bacteria > Bacillota > Bacilli > Paenibacillales > NBRC-103111 > Paenibacillus_S. The sequence goes on along the minus strand of NZ_CP031168.1, from coordinate 7,214,359 downwards.
ATAAACCATCTTAGTAAACAATTCGATGCATTGACGGTGCTGCAGGATATTCATCTTCAAATTCGTCCGCAAGAAATTGTTGTCCTTCTGGGTCCCAGCGGTTCGGGGAAAAGCACGCTGCTTCGATGCCTGAACGGTCTTGAAGAGCCTACTTCAGGATCGATTCGCGTAGGCGATGTCCTGTGGGATGGCACAATGAAGCCTCAGGCGAAGAAGCAAGCCATTCGGGATATTCGCAGTTTAACCGGGATGGTGTTTCAGTCCTTTAATTTATTTCCGCATATGACCGTGCTGGAGAATGTAATTACCGCTCCCGTGACTGTGAAAAATATGTCCAAGGAGCAGGCAATCGAGCTCGCCGAATCCTTATTGAGCAAAGTCGGCCTTGCGGAGAAGAAGCATGAGTATCCTTCCCGCCTCTCCGGCGGCCAGCAGCAAAGGGTTGCGATTGCCCGTTCGCTGGCGATGCAGCCGCAGATCATGCTGTTCGACGAGCCGACCTCCGCGCTCGATCCGGAATTGACCGGCGAGGTCCTGGCGGTAATGAAGCAACTCGCTACCGAGGGCATGACGATGATAGTGGTTACGCACGAAATGAAATTTGCCCAAGAGGTGGCGAACCGGGTTATCTTTATGAGCGAAGGAGTCATCCAGGAGGAAGGAGCTCCGGATGAGTTCTTTGCCAAGCCGCAAACCGAGCGGGCTCGTAAATTTTTACGGCAGATGGCACATGAGTCAGATTAACAAACGGAGATGGGACAGCCCAATCCGAAGGAGTTGAGATTGTGGTCCATATCGATCCGGATCATTTAACAAACATTGCAGAGCGAGCCCGATTGATTATGGAGAACGAACAGATCGACGCTCTGGTTGCTTCAAGCTGTGAAAACTTTTACTACCTTTCCGGTCACCAAAGCGCATTTATGTATACTTTGCGCATGAGCGAGGTGGCGCTTGCCGTCCTGTTTCGCGATCCGTCCCGTAAGACGATGCTGATCATGAATGATTTCGAAGCGGCCGGGGTTCCGAACGATTTGTCCCAATGCGAAGTACGAACATACCCTACCTGGGTGGATGTGGATGACCCGTTAGGTTTGATCGGTGAGAAGTTCGAGGGCAAACGGCCGGTTTCTCCCCAAGCCGAGGAAATGTTCGGGGTACTCAATCAAGTTCTTGAAGATTACGGAATTTCCCGCGGAAAAATCGCCGTCGAGCTAAACTCGATGCGATACCCGTCCGTCATGGCGCTGCGGAAGTCCTGTCCGGAAATAGCGGAGCTGGTGGAAGCCGGTCCTCTATTCACCAAGCTGCGCGCGATAAAAACGCCTTGGGAAATCAGTCAGCTGCGTAAGGCTTGCGATTATGCGGAGGCAGGTATCACTACCACGGTGCGTGAAATTGAGGTAGGCAGCTCCGCCGCGGAGATCGTGGAAGCTTTCCGCAAAGCCTTGCTGAAGAATCCGGATGGCTCGACCGCACGGTTTCATATGGTTTCCGTAGGAGCCAATTTTGCTCCGGCGCATGTATTCGATACCCGTCCGAGTGAACGAGGAGACCTCATTAAGTTTGACGTCGGCGTCGATGTGGCCGGATACGGCTCCGATATCGCCCGCACCTTCGTGCTTGGTCCTCCATCGGATATAGTGAAGCGGATCTACAGCGCATTAAGGGCGGGACACGACCGTCTGCTGCAGGTGATCGAGCCGGGGATGCCGATGAAGAGAGCCTTTGAGGAGGTCATGATTCTGATTCGCTCCTCGGGCTTGGACAATTACAACCGCGGCCATCTCGGCCACAGCGCGGGTTTAAGCCTAGCCGCCGAAGAGGCGCCTTTCCTCAGTCCGTCCGAGGCCGCCGTATTTCAGCCGGGCATGGTCATTTGCCTGGAGACGCCGTACTACGGCCATGGTTTAGGCTCGATCATGATCGAGGATATGGTGCTGGTCACCGAGAATGGCTGCGAGAGGCTTAACCGGCTAACAACGGATCTAGTTTCGCTATAAAATCGCTGCGTTCTACCGCGGCTTCAATCTAGGGTAAAACGAACCTCTGTCGGGGTCGATCCTCTGTCGGGATGGACTTCGATAGAGTTTTTTTTGGGACGTTTCCACGAAGATAATTTAATACAAATTGAAGGATATTTTAACTATATCCATCTTTGTTCACTCAAGATACAATGTGCTTATGAAACTGATGGGAGGTGGAAGGATGGTATAATTCCGACTCTTTGCACAGGAGTCATAGGCAATCCGAATACTATTTTTCTCATTGTTGAAAACGCTTACTTTTCTTGGTTTAAGATTAACGGACATGCAGTCAGCAGCACAGCCAATCCTCCAGCCGATGGAGATCCAAACAAAGAGGGATCGATGATGTTGACTTTCAAAGCAAGGTTAAACGGCACAAGCTCCCGGCGCAAATCGTTTGCCTGCCAAGCCTTCGTCGTTGCGCTAGGGCTTATGCTTGCCTTTCTTGCGCTTCTTCCGGGCAATCCCGTCAAAGCGGCCGGACCGATGGTGATGGACAGCTACGCAGGCCCCGTCACTCAGAACGAAATCAATTCGTTTAAAGCTTACGTGAACGACCTTCAGCCTGTCGTTTGGCCTAATACGACCCGAATGCAGACCGAATACGCCCAAGGCAAAAGCGGCGAAGCGATCAAAGCGATGGGACTCGTGTACGAATTGTCCGGCGATACGCAGATTTTGGACCGGATGATCTACTTCTGCGACGTGCTCTTATCGCAACGTAATGACCTGCTCGCCGCTCCTTACGGACAACGCACGGTGTGGACCAATACGATTGCTCCCGTATGGCCGGGCAACGAGACAGGCGTTGCGAGCGCGGATTCAGCCAATGGTGATCCGGTCGGACATCTTGCCGCTTGCGCCAAGTATATTTTGAAAACGCCTACAATCTGGAACACAACGGTTCCGATTGGCGATACGTTCGGCTACGGCGCTACGTACAAGCAGCGTGCGGATAAATTTTTAGCGGAAGCCGATTATGTTGCCAATAATTTCATCTTGTCGGACCTGCTTGACTTGTCCAATGGCAACAAGCAATATTTTTCGGCAGCATCTCCTTATATGACCGGCGGCGCGCTGCCTTGGAATCAGCAAATGATGATTAATTACGGCTTCCAAAATCTTGCCGAAGCCTATCAGCTTGTCGGCGGCAATTCGGCGAAGGTCGCCCAATACGACGGCATTGTGCAGACGAGCATGAACTGGTTTTTCAACGATAGCACGGTGAAGCAGACGTTAACGGGCCCTACCGGCAGAACGATTTACGACTGGGGCTACAACCCTGGGTTAATTACAGGTGAAGACAGCAGCCATGGAAGCCTGGATGCAGCCGGCTTTTACCGCGCTTATTTAAGCGGCCGTTACGGAATTACACCGGCGATGCTGCAGCCTATTGCCAACGCGTTCGTCGATGTGATGATCAAGGGACCGAATTATTTCGCGGGAAGAATTAACGGGACGGACGGCTCCGGCAACAGCGGTTCGACCTCTTACGCGAGAGCGGGATTCATTTTCATGTCGTCTTTGCGTCCGGATATGTATTATACGGTGGCCAACGCGAATGTGCCGAATTTCCAGACTACCGGCACCGACACCTTCTCCAGAATGCTATGGGCCAAAAATTACCGGTACGTCAACGGCATCACCGACGCGCAGCAGCCGACGGCTCCGAGCAATTTGACAGCCCTGCCGGCGACGCCTACGCAAATTAATTTGAGCTGGACCGCATCTACGGATAATACGGGAGTATTCCTATATGACATTTACCGCGGAACGGTTCGGATCGCTTCTACCTCGGCCACTTCGTACAGCGATACAGGGCTGACTACTTCGACCTCCTACAGCTATTCCGTCAAAGCAAGAGACGCGGCGGGGAACATATCGCCTGTCAGCAATACGGCTGCGGCCACGACTCAGCCGACAGGCCCGACGACGAACCTGGCGTTGAACCGTACTTACAGCGCATCGTCCACCTGGAGCTTAACGTATAGTGCCGACAAAGCGTTTGACGGCAGCATAGGAACAAGATGGTCCGCTGCGAGCGGCTCGACGTCGAATCAATGGGTGACCATCGATTTCGGCGCCGTTATCCCGTTCGATCGTGCCGTGATCAAGGAAGCAACATTTCAGCGCGTTACCTCCTACAAGCTCCAATCGTCCAATGACGGCACTACGTTTACCGATATTGCCGGTACGGCAGGGACGACTATCGGTGCCAGCAAAACGATTGACTTCGCCGAAACGAACGCCCGTTACTTGAGAGTGCTCATCCCTACGGCAAGCGCCGTTCCGACGATTGATGAAATCGAAGTGTACCGTATTTACGGCAACCTTGCTTTAAACAAAGCTTATAATTCTTCCACTTCATGGAGCACGACTTATGCCGCGGACAAAGCGTTTGACGGCAGCACCTCTACCCGCTGGTCTTCAGCGCAGAACAGCTTCAACGATCAATGGCTTCAGGTTGATTTGGGCGCAGGCTCCGAGTTCAGCCGGGTTGTCATTAAAGAGACGTCTTTTCAGAGAGTAACGTCTTACAAGCTGCAGTCGTCCAATGACGGCACCACGTTCACGGATATCCCGGGCACAGCCGGTACGACGATCGGCACGAGCAAAACCATAACATTCCCTGCCGTGACATCCCAATATGTACGTCTGTACATCGGCACAGCCACCAACGAGCCGTCCATTAATGAAATGGAAGTGTACTACCAATAAGCAGAAAAAAAGGTTCGGGGGTATAAGCCTCCGAACCTTGCTTGTTGTGTTATAACCGGATCGTTACTCCGTCTTAAACTTCGACGCCGCCTCGGCAAGCTCCTTGGTCAAGGAGTCTATCGTCTCGACCATGCCGGCGAGCTGCTGCACCATGGCGGATTGCTCCTGCATCGTGGCGGTCACTTCCTCCACGGAGGCGGATACCTCCTCGCCGGTAGCGGACAAGCTTTGTGCGGACTCGAGCACCTCGTCCTTTTCCTTTGCCATTCCGGATACATCGCCGGCCATGCCGGCAATCTGGTCTTTGATCTCGGAAATGTTCCGGAATATGGTCCGGAAAGCCTCGCTTGTCCGCTCCACATACTGATCCTGCAATGCGGCCAGCTTGCGGATTTCATCTACGCTCGCGTTATTTTGACTGACGAACGAGAGGTTCTGCTGGATAATGACGTGAATCTCGTTAGACTGCTTGGAGCTTTGCTCCGCCAGCTTGCGGATCTCCGACGCAACGACAGCGAAGCCGCGGCCATGCTCCCCTGCTCTCGCCGCTTCGATCGAAGCGTTCAATGCCAGCAAATTCGTCTGATTGGCAATGTCCGCGATAGTGCCTGTAATATTGCTGATCTGATTCGAGCTGTGCTGCAGATTGTGGGTAATCTCCGAAATCGTCTGGACTTCCTGTTCGTTGCTATTTTTGATTTGAATCAGTTGATTGACGACGTCCTCGCTCGAGTGAAATACCTCGGCAATGTGCTCCGCCCGTTCCCGAATCGACTCCGCTTTCTCGGTAAGAAAGCCGAATTGTTCGCCGAAACTGTAGAACTTCTCAACAATCTGTCCGGTATCGTGAGCTTGCGATTCCATGGCATTCGCGATTTCCGTGCTCGTAGTCGTTGTCTCGGCAATGGAAACGGCGGTCTGCTTGGCGGAATGGTCCAGCTCGTCAGTGCTCTGGTTCAACACATGAATCGAGTTGTTCATATTGGTAATCAGCATCTTTTGCTGATGGATCATCGTATGGAAGCTGTCGGCCAGCTGCTTCATTTCGCTTGAATACTTACCGGTTGCCCTTACTGTCAAATCCCCTTGAGCCAGCTGCTTGAACGCTTGAGTCAATCTGACGATCGGGCTCGTGATGTATCGGGAAAGGAGCAGTCCGATTACCATGGCCGAGATCAGGGCAATGACGGTAATCAGGATAACCCGGTTCATCATGCTGTACATCGGCTGATTGATGTCATCGTATGTGTCTGACACTACGACGACCCAGTCGGATGACGGAATTTTCGTATAACGGATATAGGAGTCGCCTGCTTCTATATCGCCTTGGATGATATCGTCTGTTGCTTTTTGCGCCAAGAATGCCTTCAAGCCATCCGCTTCCACTTGTTTACCGATTTGACTTGGATTTAACGAATGATACAAGGTAATGCCGGACCGGCTCATAATGGTTACGTAACCATGTTCATTAATTCGGATGCCTTCCAATTTGGACGTGAAAAATTGACTGTTAACCGTCGCGATGTAGACGCCTAGCACCTTACCGGATTTATCGAAAATAGGCTGGGCGAAGGGTACGACCAGTTTGCTGCTGCTGCGTGACACGACCGCATCGCTAATAAAACGCTTTCCTTTAACGGCTTCTTGAAAATACTCCCTGTCGGCCATACTCGCTTTGATCACGTTCTCGTCCGTACTGGCGACGACGACTCCCTTGGAATCCAACACGGCAAACAATTCGGTGTCGGGCGCCCCCTTGAGGCTCGCTGCCAACGTTTCGTTCGCTTTAACCCAAATCGCATTATCCCTGGAGAAAAAGGCGTTCTCATTGCTCTGCATCGCCTCGCGGGTTGTCAGCAGGTCACTGAATGTGGTGTGAGCCGATGCGAGATAGACCGATTGCTCCTGCAATTGCACGGCTGTCCACAAGCCTTCGCCGATCCGGTCGCCGCTTGATGCCATGTTGTCTTTGGCCTCGCTCATGATAAGTCGGCTTCCGAAATTGTACACCGACATGCTCGTGCCGAGCAGCGCTGCGACTACCAGCAGACTGATAAAAAGAGGAAGCTTTACTTTCAGCGATACGTTGCTCATTCGATGGATCCAATTCCTGTTGTTAGTCATGCTGTTCTCTCTCCCAAGATGGTTTATAGTTCTAACGGATTATATCGGCATCCAGGACATGTACTTTGAGAGGAGGGACTGAGGTAATACTTTGAAAAACCTGGATTAAAATAGTATTTATGGAGTGGGGAGCTTGAGGGGCGGGTCTGCAAGCCCATTTCATCAAACCTTCATCTATTCTTCATGTTGGAGGAAAAGGGAAGTGTTACAATGATTTATATTAAGTCTAAATATAAATTAAGGATGTTGAGGAGGGAATCGGTATGAACGTAACGTTACAATATGCATCCGAGCGGCTCGTAGAGGAGGGAATTCGTATTACAAGGCAGCGTGAGCTGATTTTGCAATATGTATATGGAGAGAAGGCATTGTCGCACCCTTCCGCGGAGCAGCTTTTTGAAACGATATACGCCGATCACCCCAAAGTGGTCAGCTTGCCGACCGTGTATAAAAATATCCGCGTGCTCCGGCAGCTCGGACTGCTGAACGAATTGTATATCGGACAGAACGGTATCGCCCGGTACGATAAGCTGCTTCATCCTCATCATCACTTGCATTGCACATGCTGCGGTTCCATTTCCGATGTGGTACCGGCACTTTGGATCCAGCAGGAGGCGCCTGCGGGATTTCAGGTCGACCACGTCTATGTGGAAATATCCGGTACTTGCGAGTCCTGCCGCGCCAAGCAGAGCAGTAATTTGGCCATTGCGATGTAAGAGGTAAGAGGTAAGTTCGTGTTCAAGGCAGCGCAATTGTGCACTTTGCTCATGCACACGATCAGCGGAAAAAATGTCATAAGAACGTGATGCTTCGCACAGCGAAGCGAACGGCGATCCGTTACACTGGACTTAGAAAGCCATTTCTAACTAGGGGTGGAGCGCTGTGATGACTATGAATGTTTTGTTTGCCGGAAAGTTCGAAAAAGAGGATCCGAAACCATGGGACGGTGCTCTGGAGCAGCTGCGCTGCGAGCATCAGCAATTGCGTGAAATCATTCACAATATGGAGCGAAACGCCAGAACGATGCAGCATCAGCGGCAAACGCCGTCCCGCGTGCAACTGATGGCATTGATCAAGGAAACCGAGGAGCTCGTAAGGCAACTGGAACGGCATTCGGAATGGGAAGCGTCGGAATTGTTCCCTATGCTGACCGAGCAGCCCGTCGGAGGGCCGGAGTATGTGACCTCCCTTTGGATGCTGGAGAAGGAGCATCAGCTTGCCGATGTGTTTTTTGCTTCTTTTTACAAGGAGATGCAGGTGATTGAAGATTGCCCGGGCCAGGCGTGCCTGGGTCAGGCGCTGAACCATTTGTACCAGGCATGCCGCGTCGTGCGGGACCATCTGGAGTCGGAGGAAGAGATGCTGCTGCCTTTGCTTGCGACAGGAGAGGGCTGACATTAGCCGCCGCCAAACCGCTAACAAATGGAAAGCTGTCAGCCCGGGATGAGGGAGGACAGCTTTTTTACTCTGCAAACCAGCGCTATCTTTGACAGGCGTCGACACAGGTCTTCCCGCGTGGGAACGTTCAAGTCCGTCGATGCAATAAGGTGAATCGGGGATTTTTCTGTGCTAAGGGAAGGTGCAGCTACACGGTAACTACCGGCAGCGTAGCTCCTGTTTCCAGCAGCGTCTTCAAATTGCTCATCACCGCAGGCCATCCGTTATTGTACCCTTCGAACGTATCGTCCTTCTCCACGATATCGCTTGGCAGCAGCTTGTCGTGCTTAAGCGTTAATTTGACCGTCGTCCCCATCGGCTTCAGCTCGAAGGTAACCCGTGTCGGCTGCTCACGAACCGTATTGTCGCCTACATAAGTCCATGTAAAAGAAAGAAGGCGGTGCGGTTCGGCCTTCAGCACGGTTCCATAATCGGTAACCTTCCCGTTACGCGAATAAGTGACTGACGAGCCTTCCTGCCAATCGGATTCAATCTTGCTTCCGAAAAAATATTGCTCTGTAAACTCGGTGCTGGTCAAAGCTTCCCACAGCTTCTCCGGTGTCGTTGCGATGTAGGTCACATAAACAAAAGTCGTATCAGACATGGTGATCCTCCTCCAATTTGCTCTTCAGCTCGCGCAAGGCCTCGACCCGATGACGGTCGTATTTACCGATCCAACGGTCGTATATCTCTCCAATGGGAGCGGCGTTAAGGTAGTGAAGCTTATTTCTGCCGTGCCACTCGACAATGACCAGGCCGGCTTCCTCCAAAAGGAGAAGGTGCTTGGTCACGGACTGACGGGTCATTTCGAGACGATCGCACAGCTCGCTTAACGTTTGGCCGTTTTTCACAAAAAGCTGATCGAGGAGCTGCCTCCTCGTGGAATCGGCAAGTGCCTTGAAAATGTTGTCCATGTCCCTATTATATGCAACCATTTGGCTGCATGTCTAATCGCCACCGGTCATTTGTTCCCGCCGCAGTCCGTCAGAACAAGCCGCTAAGCCTCAGCAATGGCCGGCTTTCCCTGAAGCGCGAGCCATAGGGCCTCCGGGATTCCTTTGTTTATCATGAGCACGAGCGATGTGCTGATTTGAGCAGCCAATCCGTCGGTATTAGCCAAGCTCATTCCCCAGAAAGGCTCATGCTTCAGTACGCGGGAGACGAGCTGGCACGCAGAGGCCGGTGTTCCCTCATAGGCCGACCAGAAGTCGCGGAACGTCGCCACATGGTCCGTCTCCTCTTCAACGATAAACACCTCTGTAGCGCGTCTTGCTGCAAGCCGCTCGTTATCCAGCGCCGTACCTTTGTACAAGAGGATCAGAGCCGCAAGCGAAAAGCACAGAAGCGCGGGAGGATATTGATGGCGTTTGCGGAATTCGAGGAGGGAGGGCAGCACGCTCCTCCTGAATTGAGCCACAGCATGGTTTACTAAGCGGTGAAGCTGACGCTGCAATAAGGGGTTGGCCAGACGTTCCGGAACCAGATCCGCGTAGGCTTTCGTAGCTTCCGATGCTGCGAGCTCGGGATCGAGTGACGGGATGATTTCTTCCGAAATCGCTTTATGAACAAAAGCGGCGAGCAGCGAGTCGTCCATCCCCTGCTTCATCGTCTGTTTGCCGCACAAAAACGCCGTCAATGTGAGGATCGTCTGCATCCCGTCCAAAATACGCACCTTGCGGGTATGGTAAGGCGTCAGTTGATTCGTCCATACGGCATTCAAGCCGGCCTGGGCCAGCGGCAGCTCCGCCGGCAGACGGGGGTTGGCCGTCTCAATGATCCATTGATGAAATGGCTCGGCGGTATTGATCAAATGATCGACATACCCTATACGATGGGTCAGCTCCTTGATCTCGTCCTGCGGATAGCCGGTCACGAGGCGGTCGGCAACGGTATTCACAAATTCGTTATGCCCGATCCACCAGACGAATTCCTGCTCCAAATGCCACTTGCGGGCATAGCGCAGCACGGTTTGCTTCAGTACGTCGCCATTGCGGTCTATTTGCTCGCAGGGCAGGATGACGAACGTTTTGCTCGCCTTGCCGTGATACGCTTTGAAGCGTTTGTATAAAAAGACCGTCAGCTTGGCCGGAAAGCTGCTCGGCGGAAAATCCGTAAAATGATCGTCTTCTGTAAAGACGATTCCCTCAGGGGAAGTGTCCGAAACGATAAAGCGCAAATCCGGGTTAAGTGCACAATGCAAAAAAGCTTTGTAATCGGAGTAAGGATTAATGGCGCGCCGAATCGATCCGATCAGCTCGGCCTCGTCGACGGTCCTCCCATCGCATATACCGCGATGAAGCAGCGTATACATCCCGTTCTGCTCGTTGATTTCATCAGCGGAGCCTTCCGCAAAGGGCTGCACAACCACCGCTTGGCCCCTAAACAGGCCTTGCTCGTTCATATGGTGGAGCATCCAGTCGACAAATCCGCGCAGAAAAACACCGTCTCCAAATTGCAGCACCCGCTCGGGATGCATGGGGGCAGGCTTCTTTTTGCCTTTCATGACACAAACCTCCATTTCAAAAAATGTATTGGCTCCATCTAATTCCGTTTTCACGCTAAGGAGTGTCTCCCAAGGGTAAGGTTAAGTACCTTTCATCTTAAATGCCATCTGATGGAAGCGAAATGATATTGCTCACAGGTCCGCCTCGAATCTTTCTTTTGGCATGGTGAAAGGGGAATGGTTTTTCGTTCTGTGTATGGATATTGCACCGGGCTGAGAAAGAGTTTTAGAAAAGAATATAGTTTGTGATTAATTTCACGTACAAGAACGTTCCCGTAAGCTATACTTGGTTCAAATAGGGGTCTCCCCCCGGGAAACGGAGGAAAACGATATGAAACCGCAAATGCATCAAAATACATTCACAACGTTAGGCCACCCGTTATACGAGTTCAATGCAGCGGTCCAGCGGCTTCAAGAGGAGCACGTGCTTCTGGACGAAGCCTTAACGGAGCTGCATGCAATGGCCAAAGCGATCGGGCTTGCCGACGATTCGGTGGATTGGGCTCGGGTGCTGCATGTTTTACGTGACAAGACGATCGTGTTTCAACAAGACTTGGATGCACACGCAAAATGGGAAGCGGAAACGATGTTTCCTATGGCGGCATGGTACTTCGGAGATGAAGCGAACGTGCTGGAATTATACAGCGAGATGGAGCAGGAGCATGTGATAGCCGATCAATTCATAGCGGCTTTCGTGACGAGGGTAGAACGAATCGTACTGCCTGTCGCTTCACTGGAAGCCAAGGAGCTGGCTTCTTATTTGATGCAGGCATGTGCGGTGCTCAAGCATCATTTTCGTCAAGAGGAGGATATGATCGAGGCATTGGCCGACCGTTCGAACCAATACGGCTTCTAAATACGGAAGCAGACGTGCTGTGGAGGTTGAAGTAACAGGTATCCGAAAGGAGGTGCGCCATGGGATTCGCCAAGCCGGAGCAGATTGCTCTTCGTACTATTCAAGCCGGGATAAAAAAAGCGTACATGCCGCTAAAAACACAGCTTCCGCTTGGTTTCGCCGCCGGGGCGTTCATCGCGCTCGGCTTTCTTCTTGCCATCAGGGTGAGCGGCTCGCTTCCGCCGGACTGGGGAGGCTTGCGCAGTTTAGCCGGAGCGGCTGTATTCCCTCTCGGGCTAATTCTGTGCCTCATCGCAGGAGGAGAGCTGCTCACGGGCAATATGATGGCGGTGCCCTTCGCCTGCTATGCCCGCAAAGTTAGCTATCGCCGCTGGGCGGCCAACTGGGCGATTATCGGCACCGCTAATATGGCCGGTGCGCTGTTCGTCGCCTACGTGTTCGGTCATTTGGCAGGCATGACGGAGCACGGGCCGTATTTGGCGCAAACCGCTGCGCTTGCTCATGCGAAGCTGGAAGAGCCTTTTCTCGTCGCGTTTATCTCCGCGATAGGGTGCAACTGGCTCGTATCACTCGCCGTGTGGATAAACTACGGCGCCGAGGATGGCGCCGGCCGTATCGCCGGCATCTGGTTCCCGACGATGGCTTTTGTCGCTTTGGGCTTCCAGCACATCGTCGCGAATATGTTCCTGATCCCTGCGGCGATTTTTGCCGGTGAGGCGACATGGGCGCAATTTGCCGCGAATGCGGTTCCCGTCTTTCTCGGCAATGCAGTGGGAGGGAGCTTGTTCGTAGCGGGACTATACCGGCTCGCTTATTCGTCGGTAGAAGAAGCGGGCAAAGCCAAGGAAACGTCAGCAAAAGCCAATGAAGCGATATACAGCAAAGCTGCCGGCAGCAATACCGGCACATAGCGATGGGAATCACCTTCGCGAGGGCACAAGGCAAAAGTCTGGGGAAATAGTCAGAGGGAAGCAGCAGGCGGTCTGTGAAGAACAGACGGGCTTGCTGCTTTTGCTTTTTGAACAGCCAGCGGAGTCACCCTTTGCACAGAGGGTGCTGCTCATGTTGTGCCAAACCGGCAATGGTAAAGGCTAACCGGAACACGCTCACCGCAGCCAGCTAAAAGCCCCTTCGCTAATGCGAAAGGGCTTGAGCTTAACGATAAATCCGCTTTACCCCAATAAATAAGGAGGGTGGCATCTCGTCTTACGATACTTACTAGTTTCCCTGCGGAAAATTGAGCTTGTTGAGAAACCGAGGGTAATCGAATACTCCGATGGTTACGCCTCTCCAGTCAGGACGATGAAGATCGGACAGGAGATCCGTTATTGCCTGAAATGATGCCTGTTTTGGAGTGCGATCGGACCGAGAGTCCGTTATTTGCTTATTTTACAGGAAAAACATGCGTATTTTCGTGAAATAAAGGATCTGTAGTCCGATCACCCTGCCAATAGAACCACTTTTGGTAAAATAGAGGATCTACGGTCCGAACCGTTTTGGGTAACGTTCTCCAACGGACAGGCAAACTAAGGAATCGAATTGGATTCGCCCTGTGAAACCGAACAAAGGCATAGCGGGACCCCGACGGCGGACCTCTACCGGAACCTTGTGTTCACTTGTATCTTTCCAGCGTCACTGTCCAGAAAACAAACCTTATCACCCCACCTGTAGATACCGCCTAGCCTCACATTAACGTATTTGGGTAAACCAAGTTTATCAACAGGCGAGGTTTACTGCGGCGGCCGCCTTTGTTTTCAAAAATTGACTGATAAATTAACAAACCAACAGCGGCTGGAGTGGAGCACACTTACAGCTTTCTTTTTCAGTTCTGATGTTTTCTTGAACCGCCTGAAGCCCCTCCGCTAATGCAAAGGGGCTTTCCGGCGCATGGAGCGTACTATTTTTTGGCCAATGCCGTTCGATTGAGCAGCCTGAAGTCCGGTTCGATCCAAGGCTTTCCGAGGGCGGATGCCCGGCGCGTCGATAACAGCAACGTCAGCATGACTCCCCCAAGCAGAATGAAGGCAACCTCGAGCGGAGTTTCAATTCGATAGAACAAGCCAAGCGCGATGCAGCTTTTGATGACGAAGCCTTGCAAGAGAAAAACATAGACGGTTCGTTTGCCCCATTCGGTTATCCGGCCCGCTCTCCATGTGATCAAAGCCAGGAAGCATACGGCTGCGGCGCTTTGCAGCAAATACGTGCCTGCACGAAATACACCCGCATACCATTCCGTATGACCAAGAGCACTGTAGCTAGTATTGCCGTACAACCAGCCCGGATCGATGCGTACGCCCATCCATAATGCAGTGGTCAATGCAGCCAACGCGATAACGGCAAAGGGACGGATGAGGCGGGACAGCGCCGTCCAATCTTTAAACAAACGAATGGAGTACCCAGCCAGGAAAAACGGAAAAAACACAAACGTTCTTGAGATGCTCATCCAGCCGCCGGCATCCGGCCAATAACCGACGGCGATGCCGAGCAGCACGGCCAACACGATCGGATGGGGCAACCGGACGAACAGAAGCAGCAGCAGCCGCCAGAACAAATGGCTCAACACGAACCACAGCATCGAATAGGGGATGAAAAACGAGTGAACGACTCCCGCAGCCCGGAACAACAAGTAATCGGCCGCACTGTACAAGGTTTGAAATAAGATATATTGATAAAGCAAGGTGCTCATGACCTTCAGGCCCTCCGAATCCAGCTTGAACGGCTTGGAGAAATACCCCATCACCAGAACGAATACAGGAATATGGAACGTGTAAATCGCTTCATATCCCGCATTAGCATACAGATTGCCGCCGATCATCGGCTCCAGCAGGTTGGCGGTCACCACCAGCAGTATAAGCACAAATTTGACATTGAGAAAATAGACATTCAGCTCGTGTTTCCGTTCGGTTGCCATCGTGCGTCCCTCCGCCTGTTTTTGTCGCGGATCCGGCTTGTGAGGCCGTTCCTGCTCTCTATAAAAAAAGCTTACATTCGAAGTCAGATCACTGCAGTGACGCAGGTCACGGTCAAATGCTGAAGTTTCCATTGGATGTTACCGGACAAATGGCTTATAATGAAATCAATTTCCGCAATCGGGCCGAAAGAACGTAAGCTCGGCGCCAATTATTGAACAAGCCGTGAGGAGAGTGCAGCAAGTGACGGTAGCGATCATTTTGGGCATCATAACCCTTATCATCATATTGGGATTGACGTTTTGGATTACGAAAAAAGCTTATTCCCGCAAATGGGACGAAGAGGATTGACCGGTACGGTTAATTCATCAAGGACACTTGCCTGTGACCAGGCAGGTGTTTTTTTATCCCACAATAGAATGGATAAGATTCCGAGTTAACCCGATGTAAGTTCTATATAAGCGATAAAACTTACCCTGCTAGCGAAGCGGGCTTTGTTAAGCAGGACTTTAAGGTTGCTTAGCCTCGAAGTGCTTCGATAGGAGGCTTTCTCATAGGCTGAATCTGGCAAATATCAGCAGGCTGTGATGAATCGCACATACATTTCCTGTATTTGGCATTACTCTAGAGGCAAGCAGCAGCTGACGAAGAGGAGGGCTCAAGGTTGCAGGGTGATATTGCAGGAGGCGGAGCTGCTGGTAAGCAATAAGCAATAAGCAGTGGCCGACTGTGATAAATGTTATATCGAATAGTTTGTGAAAAAAGTAACATAGTAGTATCCGAAGCAAAGCACCTATTCGAATGGAGGCTGGGACAATGGCTGTAAAAGAGAAGCAGAATGCAGCGGGAGAAACTCCGGAAGCGCACGATGAAGTGAATCGGTTGGCGGAGAAGGCGAAGAAGGCGCTGCAAGCGTTCATGCAGTTAAATCAGGAGCAGGTAGACCATATCGTGCAGCAAATGGCGTTGGCCGGTCTGGACCGGCATATGGCTCTTGCGAAGCTGGCTGTGGAAGAGACTGGGCGAGGCGTATACGAGGATAAAATGACGAAAAATTTGTTCGCATCCGAGTACGTATATCACAGCATCAAATACGACAAAACGGTCGGCGTTATCGAAGACAATGTCTATGAAAGCTATCAAAAGGTGGCGGAGCCCGTAGGCATTATCGCCGGGGTCACTCCGGTAACGAATCCTACTTCCACCACGATGTTCAAAGCGTTGATTGCGATGAAAACCCGCAACCCGATTATTTTTGCCTTTCACCCGTCCGCCCAACGCTGCAGCGAAGCGGCGGCAAGAACGGTGATGGAGGCTGCCGTCAAGGCAGGCGCTCCGGAAGGCTGCATTCAATGGATCGAGCATCCATCTCTAGCAGCGACGAATCAGCTGATGAACCATCCCGACGTAGCTCTTGTATTGGCGACAGGCGGGGCCTCCATGGTTGCGGCTGCTTACAGTACCGGCAAGCCCGCCTTGGGTGTCGGACCCGGCAACGTTCCCTGCTTTATCGAGAAAACGGCCGATTTGCAGCAAGCCGTCACCGATTTGATTTTGTCCAAAACGTTCGACAACGGCATGATCTGCGCGTCCGAGCAGTCGGTCATAATCGAGGAGCCGGTCTTTGCGCAGGTGAAGCAGCTGATGAGCGAGAAGGGCTGCTATTTCCTGAACAAGGAGGAGACGGAGGCGGTTTCGAAGCTGGTCATTCATCCCGAGAAATGCGCCGTCAACGCCGTCATTGTAGGACAGTCCGCCGTCAAGATCGCCGATATGGCCGGTATCCGGGTTCCTGCCGGAACGAAGGTACTGGTCGCGGAGCTTGCCGGGGTCGGCGACGCTTATCCATTATCCGCCGAGAAGCTGAGTCCGGTGCTTGCCTGCTACAAGGTGAAGAATCCTGCCCAAGGCATCGCTCGGGCAACGGAGGTTGTCGCTTATGGCGGGATGGGGCACTCCTCGGTCATCCATTCCAAGGATGAACGGGTGATTGCGGACTTTGCAGCCGCGTTAAAGACCGGCCGGGTCATCGTCAACGCTCCTTCGACTCATGGAGCCATCGGAGACATTTACAATACGAACCTTCCGTCCCTGACTCTGGGATGCGGCTCTTACGGTCATAATTCTACGACCTCGAACGTGACGGCCGTCCATCTGTTGAACATCAAGCGGGTCGCATACCGGACCGTCAACATGCAGTGGTTTAAAATACCGCCTAAAGTGTATTTCGAAAAAGGCGCTACGCAGTACATTCAAAAAATGCCGGACATTTCCCGAGTCCTTATTGTAACCGACCCGATGATGGTCAAGCTGGGCTATGTAGAGCGGGTGGAGTATTACCTGCGCAAACGGCAGACGCCAGTCTATATCGAAGTGTTCTCCGATGTGGAGCCCGATCCGTCCGTCGAGACGGTGGAACGCGGCACCCGGCTTATGGAAGCTTTTCAGCCGGACTGCATCATTGCTCTTGGCGGAGGCTCTCCGATGGATGCCGCGAAAGCGATGTGGCTGTTCTACGAATACCCGGATACCAGCTTCCAATCGTTGAAGCAAAAGTTTTTGGACATCCGCAAACGGGTGTACAAATACCCGCGTCTTGGACGCAAAGCCAAGTTCGTGGCTATCCCTACAACGTCGGGGACAGGCTCGGAAGTAACCTCTTTCGCGGTTATTACCGATAAGCGGGAGGGCAATACGAAATATCCGTTGGCCGATTACGAGCTTACGCCAGATGTAGCGATCATCGACCCGGATTACGTATACAGCCTGCCGCAGACAGCGGTAGCGGATACGGGCATGGACGTGCTGACGCATGCGATAGAAGCCTACGTATCGGTTATGGCCAACGACTACACGGACGGCTTGGCGATCAAAGCGATTCAGCTTGTGTTCCAGTACCTTGAACGGTCGTACTCCACTGGAGACGAGCTGGCCAGGGAAAAAATTCACAATGCCTCGACAATTGCCGGCATGGCGTTCGCAAATGCGTTCCTTGGAATTAACCACAGCCTCGCGCACAAATGGGGCGGCGAATTCCATACGGCTCATGGACGTACCAATGCAATCCTTATGCCGCACGTCATCCGCTACAACGCGCAAATGCCTACCAAGTTTGCGTCGTTTCCGAAGTACGGCCATTTTATCGCCGATCAGCGCTACGCGGAAATCGCCCGCATCCTCGGCCTGTCGGCTCGGACGACGGAAGAAGGCGTCGAAAGCTTGATCGCCGCGGTGCGCAAGCTGAATCAGTCGCTCGGCATCCCGGCGTCGTTCTCTGAGCTCGGCATCGATCCGCAGCGGTTCGAGGCTCGCGTCGACGAGCTGGCCGACCGGGCTTTCGAGGATCAATGCACGACAGCCAATCCGCGGATGCCGCTCGTGACGGAGCTTGCGGAGCTGTACCGCAAAGCGTTTTACGGAAAGTTCGAATAATGCTTGCTTAAGCTGCAGCTAAGTGCACGCTTCGAGCTGCGCCTCTCATCGCCGCTACCCGCGTTCGGATTCGTGAGCGTTGGAAATCATACGATGCGGTAACGATTCATGGTGCGGCGATGAGGATTTATTTTATAGGTATTCATTGTACTTGGTGCAAGCCGGCTAAGGCCGGATTCAGGTTCTACGACGATTTATTTTGGCGAGGAGGTCATGCGAAATGGCAGTAAAAGAATCGGATTTGGGCAGCAGCATGCAGCGAGAGGACGTATATAGAGGGTTTCAAGGCGGCAAATGGCAGAAGCATATTGATGTCAATGATTTTATCAACCGGAATTTGACTTCATACAGCGGGAACGAATCGTTCCTTGCGGGTCCGACGGAAGCGACCAACGCATTATGGCAGCAAATCCGCGAGCTTATGAAGCAGGAAACCCGCAATGGCGGCGTGCTTGATGTCGATGTGAACACGGTGTCCACCATCACTTCCCACGCGCCCGGTTATATCGATAAAGAGAAGGAGCAGATCGTCGGCCTGCAGACGGATGCGCCGTTGAAGCGCTCGGTTCAACCGTTCGGCGGGATCCGGATGGTCGCGGATGCGTGCGAGGCCTATGGATTCCAGCTGCCAGATGAAATGGTAAGGCTGTTTACCGAAATTCGAAAAACACACAACCAGGGCGTCTTCGACGCTTACACGACTGAGATGCGCACCGCGCGCAAAGCCGGGATCATTACCGGGCTCCCGGATGCTTACGGTCGGGGGAGAATCATCGGTGATTACCGCCGGGTTCCGCTGTACGGCATTCATCGTCTGATCGAAGCGAAAAAGAACGATTTGCTCCAGCTTGAAGTCGACGCGATGACCGAAGAGGTGATCCGCGCCCGCGAGGAGCTGTCCGAGCAAATAGCCGCCCTGCGGGAGCTGGAGCGGATGGCCGCTTCCTACGGCTATGATATTTCCAGGCCTGCGGCGACGGCCAAGGAAGCGATCCAATGGCTCTATTTTGCCTACTTGGGAGCCATCAAAGAGCAGAACGGGGCCGCGATGAGCTTGGGCCGGGTATCCACCTTCCTCGATATTTACATCGAGCGGGATTTGGCCGAGGGACATCTGACGGAGGAGCAGGCTCAGGAGCTGATGGACCATTTTGTAATGAAGCTGCGCATCGTCAAGTTTCTCCGTACGCCCGACTACAACGAGCTGTTCAGCGGCGACCCGACCTGGGTGACGGAATCCGTCGGAGGGATGGGATTGAACGGAATCCCTCGCGTTACTAGGAGCTCGTTCCGCATATTGCATACGCTGTACAATCTGGGGCCGGCTCCGGAGCCGAATTTGACAGTGCTGTGGTCCACACAGCTTCCGGAAGCTTTTAAAGCGTATTGCGCCAAGGTCTCTATCGAAACAAGCTCGATTCAATACGAGAACGACGATCTTATGAGGCCGCAATTCGGCGATGATTATGGGATCGCCTGCTGCGTATCTGCAATGCGGATCGGCAAGCAGATGCAGTTTTTCGGCGCTCGCGCCAACCTTGCCAAAGCTCTCCTCTATGCCATTAACGGAGGCGTGGACGAGAAGCTCGGCATTCAGGTCGGTCCTGCCATTGCCCCGCTGACCGGGGAACGGCTTACTTACGACGAGGTGATGCCGAAGTACGATTTGATGCTGGACTGGCTGGCCAAGCTGTATATGAATACATTGAACGTAATTCATTATATGCATGATAAATATTGCTACGAGCGGCTTGAGATGGCGCTGCACGATAAGGATATTTTGCGTACGATGGCGTGCGGTATTGCGGGACTGTCCGTAGTTGCCGACAGCTTGAGCGCCTTGAAATATGCTGAAGTCAAGGCTGTCCGCAACGAGCAGGGAATAGCCGTGGATTTCGAGATCGAAGGCGAATATCCGCAGTACGGCAACAACGATGAGCGGGTCGACCGGATCGCCGTGGAGCTGACGGAACGGTTCCTGAACAAGCTGCGCAAGCACAAGCCTTATCGCGATGCTTTGACTACGATGTCTGTGCTGACCATTACCTCCAACGTCGTTTACGGCAAAAAGACGGGCAGCACGCCGGACGGCCGCAAAGCAGGCGAACCGTTCGCACCTGGGGCCAACCCGATGCACGGCCGTGACCGCAAAGGGGCGCTCGCTTCCTTGGCTTCGGTAGCCAAAATTCCTTACGAGAGCTGCCTGGACGGCGTTTCGAACACCTTTTCGATCATTCCGAAGGCGCTCGGCAAAGAGCAGCAGGCACGGGTTCACAATCTGGTATCCCTGCTGGACGGCTACGCCGCCACGGGAGGGCATCATTTGAACGTCAACGTGTTCGACCGCGAGCATTTGCTCGATGCGATGGAGCATCCGGAGAACTACCCTCAGCTGACCATCCGTGTCTCTGGCTATGCGGTTAACTTCGTGAAGCTGACCCGAGAGCAGCAGCTGGACGTCATCAGCCGTACGTTCCATGGAACGGTTTGACGTGAAGGCTGAAGCAGGTCCTGAGAACGGCAGGGAATCTGCCGCAGACATGGGCATGGACATTCTATGGTAACTGGAGCGAGGTCATGTTGATTATGCATTATGCAGCAGCGCTAATGCGGCTGCAGTGGTGATGGTGACGGTGACGGTAGGATGGCAATGCTGGTTGTGAAGCGGAATGTTACTTGCTCTTCGTGAAGCTTCCTGCAAGCAGCAGATGATGCCATCAGCTGTACGTTTCATGGAACAGTTTGGTGGGAAGCCGTCGAGGTTAAGGCAAAAGCAAGGTTCCTGCGGCACGGCAGTGATGGTCGTAGACGGGCAGTTGTAACGCGGCAATGTTGACTGTCTAGAAACGGTAATGCGGCTGAACAGTGGTAATGGTAACGGTGCAGTGGCAATGCTGGCTGAGCGTCGAAATGGTAACAACGGGGTGTGCAACGGAATGGTAGTGATAGATACTGGCTGTGAAGTACCAAAACCTTATTAACCTGCAGGAGCAGCTGTGTGCAACGGACAATAGAGAAGGAGCGTACCGGTATGAAAGGTAGAATTCACTCCATTGAAACTTTCGGGACCGTGGACGGCCCGGGTATACGCTTCGTGCTTTTCATGCAAGGATGCGCGCTGCAATGCATGTACTGCCATAATCCGGACACTTGGGATCCCTCCAAAGGCCGGGTGGTTGAAGTTCAGGACATTATCGGCGAGATGGAGCCGTATTTGGAATATTACCGCCGCTCGGGCGGCGGCATCACGGTTACGGGAGGGGAGCCGACGCTGCAGGCTCCGTTCCTCGCGGCCTTGTTCAAGGAGATCAAGCGCAGATGGGGCCTCCATACCGCGCTGGATTCCTCCGGCTTTTGTGAGACGGAGCATGTACGGGAGCTCATGGACGTCACGGATCTGGTGCTTCTCGATCTGAAGCAGATCGATTGCATCAAGCATGAGGCTTTGACGAGCCAGCCAAATGGGCGAATATTGCACTTCGCCAAGTGGCTGTCGGATATCGGCAAGCCGGTATGGATCCGGCATGTTCTTGTGCCGGGTATCACAGACGGACGCGAGGATCTTGAGGCGCTGGGTGCTTTTATAGGCAGCCTGGGCAATGTGAAGAAGTTTGAACTGCTGCCCTATCATCGGATGGGCGTCTATAAGTGGCAGGAGCTGAAGCGAGCTTATCCGCTGGACGGCGTGCCGGAGCCGACCGATCGGGAGGTGCAGCGAGCGCTTGCTCTTATAGAAGCGGGGAGGCAAGCGGTTTGTACGTGTGGATGAATAAGAGAAGCAGGATGTGTTCTGCGCGACATGCTGCAGGCCCAGGTAAATCTAGCAGGAGCAACTTGTGTGGCAGGAGAGACTTTAGGCAGCACAAGTGATTTAAAGTAGCAGGAGAAACATGAATCAGCGGAGTAAGATGAGCAGCAAAAGGAATATGAGCCAACAGGAGTAACTTGGTTCAGTAGCAGCAACATGAGCCAGCATGAGTGACTTTGAGCAACAGGAGTAACTTAAGTCGTAGGAGTAACTCGAAGCAGTAGGAGTAACTGAGATAGCATGAAACGTTCCACCCACCTACTCGATCGGACACAGGATCCGCTATTTTGCAAAAAACACCCCGATTTTGGCACGGATCGGACAGGGAATCCGCTATTGCACCCAATTTCAAGGAAATTGGTTGATTTATAGGGCAATAACGGATCCTGTGTCCGCATCAATCCATTTTGATGCCATTTTAGAACAAATAGCGGATCCACGGTCCGCTAGGCTTCAGAGCCGCCCAGACTCGCTGGGTCCGCAGACTCGCCGGGCTCGCAGCCTCGCAGACTCGTAATCTCGCAGTCTCGTAGACTCGCCGGGCCCGCAGTCTCGCAGGTCTCGCAGACTCGCCGGTCTCGCAGGCTAGCTGGCTCGCGCCATCGCATAGAAAAAGCCGGGGACAACTCCCCCGGCTTTTCCTCATCTCTACAGCCCCGCCATCAGGCACAGGTTGTACCCTACACCGGTCAACCTCTGGCTGGCGGCGTAGAACGGATGAACATAGCGCGCTTTCGCCGCGTCGCTGTCGGCCGCATGCTCATCCGCCCATATCCGGATCGTGCCGTCCGGATAAAAGCATAGAATTTGCTCGCCCGGCAAATTCATAAACTTCGAGGCCATCGCGACTGTGCCGCCGACATGGCCGAACGAATGACCGAGCCGGTCGAAGACTTCGCCGTCTCCGCCGGGAATGCCTCTGACCAGCTCGTGGTAGCCGTCCCCGTTCATATCGACGGGGACGGTCCGGTAGACGCTGTAGGGCAGAGGCACCGGATGGCCGGTCAACGCGTCGTAAGTGAACTCATCCATATCCTGATGATAGCGCCCGTCCGGCCCGCATGTTTTTTGGCCGATACGGATCGCCATCACGATATGGCTCTGATCGTCATGCAGACGCGCCGACCACCCCATATCCATGTGGCCCGTGTCCACATCGCCCCATGCACGGTTCCCTTCTGCGTCGAACATCGCGACGCGGGGCTGAACCTGGCCGTCGCTTTCGCGCACCGTCCAGATGCTTATCTCGCCCGATCCCGGGTGGACGATCGGCTGAATCACGTCCGAATGACCGCGATAATGGTCCCGGTCCGCGCAGAACAGCTCCGTGCCACGATCGAGCTCGATGCAGCGCTCGCCCCAGAAGATCTCATCCACACCGTCGCCGTTCACGTCGATGACAGGACACATATGGCTGCCTCGAGCGCCGGGAACATCCCTCGGAATCTCCGCCTTCCACCGCAAGGTCATGTCCGCATTCCAGCCTTGCAGGTACATGCTGCCGTACGTCCCCTGCGCTGTGACAAGCACCGGCCGGCCATTTACGTAACCGCCCGCAATGAAGTTGCGGAACAGCTGCGAGATCGGCTGCTGCTGCTCCTCATACACCCAGGGGTATTGATCGATCGTTTGTCCGGTCTTACCGTCGATCCGCTCCAGCACGCTTTCCCGTACGCTTAACGGATGCTTCTCGTTCAGATTGTGAACGAACCAGATGTCATCCGTACCGTCCTGATCCAGATCAAACGGATAAAACGGCACGAACCAGATGCCCGGGATCACGCCCGGCCCCAAGTCGCGCCTCCAGCGAATTTGCCCGTCGGTGGTGAACAAAGCGAGCTTCAACGTATCCGTAGGGAAGAAAAACATTTCCGTATACGGATCGATGTCGAAATCGGCGCTGTACACGGCGCAAATAGCTTTTTCCCCATCCAGATGGACAGGAAATGCTCTAAGCATCCCTACGGGCGAACCTAGAGAGAGCTCCAATACTTGCTTCAATTGAACGGTCGATGTCATGCGGGTAAACCTCCTTGAATAAATAGTGGGCTTTAGTTCAGATCCGAATACATACTCGGGCTGTAAGAATCTTCTATGATAAACGCGCCCCGACGAGGAGCAAGCAAACGACGAGGGCGTTACATCCAAGGACTCGGTTTTGGACGTCATTCTGTTCTCGCTTGTAACCATCCGACAAGGGCGCCACATCCAAGGACTCGGTTTTGGACGTCATTCTGTTCTCACTTGTAACCATCCGACGAAGGCGTTACATCCATGGGACTCGGTTTTGGACGTCATTCTGTTCTCGCTTGTAACCATCCGACGAAGGCGTTACATCCATGGACTCGGTTTTGGACGTCATTCTGTTCTCGCTTGTAACCATCCGACAAGGGCGTTACATCCATGGACTCGGTTTTGGACGTCATTCTGTTCTCGCTTGTAACCATCCGACAAGGGCGTTACATCCATGGACTCGGTTTTGGACGTCATTCTGTTCTCGCTTGTAACCATCCGACAAGGGCGCCACATCCAAGGACTCAGGCTATGACGATACTCTGTTCATGCTTGCAGTCATCCGGCAACGACATTCCATCCGGGTACGCGGCCATTGTCAACCGCCATCTCACGAATGATCAGCCTTTGACCGCACCGATCATCACTCCTTTTATAAAGAAGCGCTGGATGAAAGGATACACCGCAATAATGGGCAGCGAAGCGAGGAAGATGGAGGCGGCCCGCAGCGACAGCGAAGATACCTCGGTTGAGTTTGATACTTCCCCCATGAGCGTCGCCATCTCCAAATGAATGACCATATCGCGCAAAAATAGTTGCAGCACCTGCAGCTTATCGGAATTCGTATAGATGACGGCATCCATGAATGCATTCCAATGGCTGACCGCTATGAACAGTCCGATCGTCATGATCGCAGGCAGCGATAAAGGCAAATAAATTCTTAGAAAAATACCGATATCGTTGGCCCCGTCCATTTTGGCCGATTCCTCCAGACTATCCGGTACAGCTTCGAAAAAGCTGCGCAGCAAAATGACGTTCCACGTGCTGATAGCGGAAGGAATGACGAGCGCCCATATCGTATCGATGAGCCCGGTGGCCTTCACGATCAGGAATGTAGGCACGATGCCGCCGTTGAACATCATGGTGACAATGATATACAGCATGAACAATTTCCTGCCGGGCAAATAAGCACGAGACAAGGCATAGGCGACGGTCAGCTGCAGCGTTAGACTGATACACAGCCCTAGCAGTGTACGCGATACAGTGACGAGGAACGCATGGATGAATTTTTCATTTTCATAGATCATCGCGTAAGCTCTCAGGTTGAAGCCTTTGGGCGTGAGCAGCAATTCGCCTTCTTTAATCAGATTGGCGTCGCTGACCGAGGCGAGAATGACATAGTAGAACGGGAAAAACGTAACGATCGCGAACAGCAGAAGAATCCCGCCGATCCATATATTCGGTTGCTTGAGCATAGCCAATGTCCCCACCCTTTTTACCATAACGACACCTCGCTGAATTTTTTGGCTATCCGGTTCGTGCCCCATATGAGCAGGAAGCCGATGGCGGACTGGAACAAGCCGATCGCCGAAGTGACGCTGAACTGCGCGCCTTGCAGACCGATCCGGTAAATGTACGTGCTGAGCACATCGCCGACATCGTAAACCGAAGGATTATACAAAATATAAATTTGCTCGAAGCCGACATCCAGCAAGTAGCCGACCTTCAAAATGAGCATGAGGACGATCGTATTCCGGATGCCCGGCAGCGTAATGTGTATCAGCTTATCCCAACGGTTCGCCCCGTCGATGGTTGCCGCTTCGTATTGATCGACATCGATGCTGCTGAGCGCAGCCAAATAAATGATGGCTCCCCATCCGGCCTCCTTCAGAATGGAAGACACGATGACGATCGGGCGGAAATATTCGGACTTGGACAGAAAGAAGATTGGCTCTACCCCGAAAAAGCGCAGCAGGTTGTTGACCAGCCCTTCATTGGGCGACAGCAGCTGGATAATGATGCCCCCGAAGACGACCCAGGACAAGAAGTGGGGGAAATAAACGACGGTCTGAATCGTCCTTTTAAACAGCATCGATTTCATCTCGTTGAGCAGCAGGGCGAGAACAATCGGGACCGGAAAGGCGAACAGCAGCTCGTAAATGTTGATGAGCAGCGTATTTTTCACAATGTTGAGGAAATCGTCGTTGCGGAACAAAAACTGAAAATGCTTCAGCCCCACCCATGGGCTGCCCCAAATACCTTTGGAAAAGTTGTACTCCTTGAACGCGATAATAACGCCGTACATGGGCAAATATTTATACACGAAATACCATAAGACACCGGGAAACAGCAGGAGGTACAAATATTTGTTTTTGCGGATTTGCATCAGGAAGGAGCCGGTCCGGTAAGCGGATTTCGGCATCGTCAGCTCCCCTTGATGAGCGGATGCTTTCATTTCGGTCATCACCCCTCGTTTGTTTTGCCCTTATTATAGGGGGGCGGCAGGGCAGACGAAATGACGATTGCTTTTGATGATGTACAAATCTTTGGAAGGAGGATGTGTATTTTACAAAATCGCAAAAATGCACATTGGTTAGCTCTTGCAGGGTGATATAATTTGGTCAGGGTGAATGATAGCGCTTTCGAAATTAAGGGGTAAGGCTTGATCAAAATTGGGATGGTGAGAGGGAATGTGGAGATGGCAGCCCGAAACGTTACGCAGGCTCTTGTTGCTTTGTTTAATTTTGATCATGGCAGGCGCTTTAACCGGATTCGTCTATTTGACCAAGGCACACTATGATGAAGGGAAGCAGTTCACCAATTCGTTCCGGCAAACGCACGAGAAGCTTTCCTCCGTCTTGTTCGTGCTCCAGGACCAGATTCATTCCGTCTATATGCAGATGTCGCTGGACGACCCCTTGTTCGAATGGCTGCAGCAGTCGGAATCGGGTGTCCACAACATGTATATGCTGAGGGAGATTCAACAGCAGTTTCTCAAGACAATTAACAGCAACCCGCTCATCGTATCCATCTATTTGTATAACAAGTCCAACGACACGGTGCTGTCTACCAATTATGAATTTACCCGCCTGGAGCAGTTTCCGGACAAAGCCTTGTTCGACGGCAAGCCCGAAGGCAGCGGACGGTGGGTGCAGGCAAGACTGGAGAAGGCAAGCTACGGCAACGCCAAGACGATTATTACATTCGTCGGAAATCTGAGAGGTCTCGGCTGGGTGGCGATCAACGTGGACGAACAGAAGCTGTTCGCCGATTTTCCGGAAAGCCATCATATGCTGCTCGTGAGCAGAGACGGTCAGGTCATTACGTACCGCAGCGGGCTGCCGGTGCCGATGGATTCGCAGAAGCTGAACCAAATCATGCAGGAAGGGATGGACGCCGAAGCTCCTCACCCTGTCGATAACGTGCTGGCGATGGTTTCCGATCAGTCTCCGGGCGAGTGGAAGACGATTTCTTATGTCCCGCGCATCGAACTGACGCCGGAATACAGGCATCGCCAGCAAATGATTTTGCTTTTGATGTCCGTCATTTTGGCGAGCGGCATCGGTCTGTATGTATTTATGCGCAAGTCGTATTTTCAGAAAATCGTTCAATATGAGAACCGCTACCATCGGAATCTCGAAGATTTGCGAACCCATTTCGTTCTCAACCTGCTGACGGGGAAGCTTAAGGAACAGGATATGGCCGGACCCATGCGGGAAATGAACCTGAAGCTCGCATCCTCCAAATATATGGTGGTGGTAATTCAAATCGATGACTACTACCGTTATTTGCTCAATATGGAGAAGGACGAACGGTTTTTTATGGATAAAACGATCTACAACGCCTTTCAATGGATGTTTAAGACCAGATATGCGGCGTATCCTGTCAAAGCGGAGCCGGATAAAATGGCGATACTTATTTCTTTGCCGGAGCATGTGGAGGAAGACTCCTTTATATCCAGCGTGGAAGGAACCGTCCGTTATTTGCAAAAGGAAATACGCGATACGTGCAATTTGACCGTTTGTGCCGGGGTCAGCCAGGTCGTTCCTTCCATCGCAACCGTCCACGACGGCTACTTTCAAGCGCTGCAGGCGATAGAATACAAGGTGATTTACGGCAGAGATGCGGTCATCCATTCGAAGAGCATTCCGCATAAGCAGCAGCAAGACGGGCTGTTCCCCACTTTTGACATCAATGAATTGATAGCCTGCATGAAAGAAGGCGACATGGTGCAATTCGAGGCCAATCTGGACAGCATGATCAAGACGATGACGACGGAAGGCAGGTTTTCCTTGGAGCTGCTGAATGCGGCGCTGTCGAATCTGCTGTTCGGCATCGTCAAGCTCGCGCTTGAATTGCGGCAAGACATATCCGGCATGGTGCAGGAGAACATGTTTATGAAGCTGTACAGCTACGAATTCATTGAGGATAAAAAAACATACATCGTCTACATCGCCAAGACGGTATCCGACCATGTTCACGTTCGAAAAACCGGCCAGAACAAAACGTTCCAAATGATCAAAGAGTATATCGAAGACAATTTCGACAAGGCGATCTCGCTAACCGTCGTATCCGACAGCCTCGGCATTAACCCTTCCTACATCAGTTCCTTAATCAAAAATGAGCTCGGCTACGGCTTCGTAGATTACTTGAACCATCTTCGGATCAAGAAAGCGCTGCTGCTGCTTGAGAACAAGCATAAGCCCATCAAACAAATATCCG
Source organism: Paenibacillus sp. H1-7 (assembly GCF_022354825.1). Lineage (GTDB taxonomy): Bacteria > Bacillota > Bacilli > Paenibacillales > NBRC-103111 > Paenibacillus_S. The sequence continues at coordinate 7,185,810 of NZ_CP031168.1, read as the reverse complement.
AAGAATGCGGCTATGATACGGTCCATTCGTTTATCCGCAATTTCAAAAAAATCCACTTCTTCACCCCATCCGAATACCGCAGCAAATTGCAGCAAAAGTGACGATGTACAAAAAAATGAACATGGCATGGCCCCGGTTTTTTTACACGATCGCGGATAATGTTCATTGCCAGTGCCTTCCTTAGCGCTTAACAATGGAATGGAAAGCGAATCGAACTTAAGGAGGTTGTACGGATGAGTTGGTTCAAAAAGGGGAAAACGGCAGCTCTGGCCATTGTCGCATTGGCTTTGGCTATGGCGGCCGGCTGCAGTGGAGGAAACGGAACTTCGCCGCCGGAGACGCTGAACGGTACGGACGGGAAGAAGGAGGAGGGGTCAGTAACCTTTAAAGTACTGTTCGATTATAACGTCGACCCGAAAGGGATGTCGCTTACGGACAATGAATACATCCGTTTTCTAAAAGAAAAGACGGGTGTAGAAATTCAGCTCAATTCGCCGGGATCGGCGGGGTATATCGACAAGATCAATGTTTTGATGGCCTCGGGCAACTATCCGGATGCGTTCGCCGTATCCGACCGCGATTTGATTATGAAATATGCGAAGGACGGTCTGCTTGCCGACTTGTCGCCTTATATTAATGATACGGCCAACTATCCGAATATAAAAAAAGTGATGCCGGAAAGCTCTTGGCTGCCCGTAACGGAAAACGGCAAAGTGTGGGCGTTCCCGTACAGCCGGCCGGACGGCTTAAGCCAGGTCGTTTATATTAACAAGGAATGGCTGACGAAGCTGAACCTGAAGGAGCCTAAGACGATCGACGAGTTTTACCAGGTAATGAAGGCGTTTGCACAGCAGGACCCTGACGGCAACGGGAAGCAGGATACGTTCGGATTATTGACGGGCAACAACGTCGATCAAGGGGCGCGCGTTTTCAAAGCGGCGTTCAATGCGGAAGCTTACAGCATTCGCGACGGCAAAGTGACGCCTCCGGAAATCACTCCGGAGCACAAAGAGTTTCTGAAATTTATGAATAAGCTCGTCTCCGAGAAAATATTGGATCCGGAGTTTCCGACGGTGACCGGACCGATTTTCCAGCAAAAATTCAAGTCGCTCAAATACGGCGTCATTTCCGGCTTCTGGCATTACCCGTCCGGGCTCGAGCTGCCGAAGGAGGTCATGGACAAATACATCGCCGTCGAGCTGCCGCCTCATAAGGACGGCTCTCCCTCCGTATTCTCTTACGCCAGCTTGAACCGGCACTATATCGCCATACCGAAAAATACCAAAAACATCGACCGGCTGATGAAGTTTATGGATTGGGCCGTCTCGCCGGAAGGCATGAAATTTTCGTTCCTGGGCATTCCGAATGTCAATTACAAGGAAACGAACGGCACTATCGAAGCCGCCCAGCAGCTGGCCCCGATTCACTGGTCGTTCTCGCTCGTCCGGACCGGCCAGCTGAACGAGGACATTAAGAAATATATCGGCGTCGTCTATCCGAAGGAAGCCGTCGACAACCTGACTCTTGCCAACAAAATCGGCAAGCCGGACCTGCTAAGATCGGCGCTGCCCTATTATCCTGAGCTCTCGGGCTTCAATTTGACCAAAATCGTCGACGAATACACGACCAAAGCGATATTGGGCAACGCCGACGTCGATAAAACATGGGACGACTACGTTAGCCGCTGGAGATCGGCGGGCGGGGATAAGGCGATTCAATTTTGGACGGATTGGTATAACAAGGAAGGGAAGTCCATAGTGAAGTAAGTGTGAGCGTAATCGTGTTTGCAGCGAAAATCGATAATGGGAGGTACAGCAGGCTATGGCTATAACCGGATCAGATAAACAGATCAGATTGGAAACCGTCCTGGAGCTGTCGCTTGGCCAGAAGCTGGGGCAGCTCCGCTGCTTCCCGGTTCAGCTTGGGAGCGGGAATCGGGCTTTTTTGGCCACTTACGGGGCGGATTTCGATGTGGACCCTTCGGTCAATATGTTTTACTATCCTTCCGATACGTTGAAGATGATGCTTTTCACCGATCAAGGCGAAGTGCTGTGGAAAAGAGACCTCGGCCGCGCTGTCGTGCCGGGCATCTGGTTTTGTCCGGTATATCCGTTCGACCTGGACGGGGACGGGATTGATGAGCTGTGGTTCGTGAACAACCTGAATGAAACGCATCCGTTCTGCGTAGGGCAGTACCGGCTGGAGAGAATCGACGCCATAACGGGGCAAACGACGGGACAATGGCCGTGGAACAACGACGGCGGCAAGGAGGAGCCTCTCAGCTGCACGTTCCGCAATTTTATCCTTGGAGGCTACGCGCACGGTGAGCCTGTGCTGATTACCGCCCAAGGAACTTATTGGAGCATGCACTTGCAGGCGTGGAGCCCGGATATGACGGAGCGCTGGCGCATCGATATCGGGAAGGACGATCCCGGCGCGCGCGGCAGCCATATTACGCCGATCCTGGATATTAACGGCGACGGCGTAGATGAGCTGCTGTGGGGGGAACGGTGCATTGAGCTGGATACGGGCAAGGAGCTGTTTTGTGCAGACCGGGATGTGTATCGGGGCCACTCCGATGTCGTCCAGCCGATTCTCGATCGGGCGACCGGGCGCTGGTCGATCTTCACGGTGCGCGAGTCCGACCCGCAGGCGACCCCTCGTGTCGTCATGTTCGACGATCAGGGCCGCCGCTTGTGGGGCGATGTGGATGAAGGCCACATCGATATCGGCTGGGCGGCACGAATACTCGACGACCGGTCGCATGCAACGATGGCCATTCGCATCGGAGCCAAAACGTGCGGTCCGGACGGGCGCTTCCATCAGAACATGGATGAGTTCACGTATGAAGCCGGATCCGGCCGGACTTACGCTGTCCCTTTCAGCGCATACCGGACGATCCCCGTCGATATTAACGGGGACGGTTATCACGAGCTGGTGAGGGGCATGCCCGGAGGGGACGGCAGCCTGTTTGACCGGCATGGACGCATGCTTGGCAATGTTGGCGGTACGGTCGCTATGGCTTCGCGCTTCTTAGACTTGCCAGGCGAGCAATTGCTGTCGTTCCGCCCGGACGGCACCGTGCAAATGTGGGCGGACCGGAACGCGGAGGATGGCGCAGAAGCGGCAGAGCGGTATGCCCATCCTTACTACCGTGCCTGCCAGCGCGCCTACGGCGTAGGTTATAACTTGTACATTATCAGCGGATTGTAGAACGTGTTTGTTTATATGTGTAGGCTGGAGAGCTGAATGCTGCGGCATTCGGCTTTTTATCCTATATAGCATTTGTAATCGGGGCTCCCAGCAAAGT
>NZ_CP031168.1:5607500-7177500 GCF_022354825.1 Paenibacillus sp. H1-7 | reverse complement strand
GCTAAGATCCATTGTCAAGAGGGAAACAGCCCAGACCATCAGCTAAGGTCCCCAAGTGTGTGTTAAGTGGGAAAGGATGTGGAGTTGCGCAGACAACCAGGATGTTGGCTTAGAAGCAGCCACCATTGAAAGAGTGCGTAATAGCTCACTGGTCGAGTGACTCTGCGCCGAAAATGTAACGGGGCTAAACACGCCACCGAAGCTATGGATGCAGAAATGCGTGGTAGGGGAGCGTTGTGTATACGTTGAAGGTGTACCGTAAGGAGCGCTGGAGAGTACACAAGTGAGAATGCCGGTATGAGTAACGAAAAGACAAGTGAGAATCTTGTCCGCCGAAAGCCTAAGGGTTCCTGAGGAAGGCTCGTCCGCTCAGGGTAAGTCGGGACCTAAGGCGAGGCCGAAAGGCGTAGTCGAAGGACAACAGGTTGATATTCCTGTACCACCGTGAACCGTTATGAGCAATGGGGTGACGCAGAAGGATAGTGACGCGGGCTGATGGATGCCCGTCCAAGCAGAGAGGCTGATGTGTAGGCAAATCCGCACATCGTAAGGCTGGTCTGTGATGGGGAGTGAAAATTACAGTAGCGAAGGTCATGAGTTCAGGCTGCCAAGAAAAGCCTCTAGCCAGGGAGAAGGTGCCCGTACCGCAAACCGACACAGGTAGGCGAGCAGAGCATGCTAAGGCGCGCGGAAGAACTCTCGTTAAGGAACTCGGCAAAATGACCCCGTAACTTCGGGAGAAGGGGTGCCTCGGTAGGGTGAATAGCCCGAGGGGGCCGCAGTGAAAAGGCCCAAGCGACTGTTTAGCAAAAACACAGGTCTGTGCGAAGCCGCAAGGCGAAGTATACGGGCTGACGCCTGCCCGGTGCTGGAAGGTTAAGGGGAGTGGTTAGGGAGCAATCCCGAAGCTATGAACCGAAGCCCCAGTAAACGGCGGCCGTAACTATAACGGTCCTAAGGTAGCGAAATTCCTTGTCAGGTAAATTCTGACCCGCACGAATGGCGTAACGACTTGGGCGCTGTCTCAACGAGAGATCCGGTGAAATTTTAATACCTGTGAAGATGCAGGTTACCCGCGACAAGACGGAAAGACCCCATGGAGCTTTACTGCAGCTTGATATTGGACTTTGGTACGATCTGTACAGGATAGGTGGGAGCCTGAGAAGCATGAGCGCCAGCTTGTGTGGAGGCGACGTTGGGATACCACCCTGATCGTATCGGAGTTCTAACCCGCGGCCGTGATCCGGTCGGGGAACAGTGTCAGGTGGGCAGTTTGACTGGGGCGGTCGCCTCCTAAAAAGTAACGGAGGCGCCCCAAGGTTCCCTCAGAATGGTTGGAAATCATTCGAAGAGTGCAAAGGCATAAGGGAGCTTGACTGCGAGACAAACAGGTCGAGCAGGGACGAAAGTCGGGCTTAGTGATCCGGTGGTACCGAATGGAAGGGCCATCGCTCAACGGATAAAAGCTACCCTGGGGATAACAGGCTTATCTCCCCCAAGAGTCCACATCGACGGGGAGGTTTGGCACCTCGATGTCGGCTCATCGCATCCTGGGGCTGAAGTAGGTCCCAAGGGTTGGGCTGTTCGCCCATTAAAGCGGTACGCGAGCTGGGTTCAGAACGTCGTGAGACAGTTCGGTCCCTATCTGTCGTGGGCGTAGGAAATTTGAGAGGAGCTGTCCTTAGTACGAGAGGACCGGGATGGACGTACCGCTGGTGTACCAGTTGTTCCGCCAGGAGCACGGCTGGATAGCTACGTACGGACGGGATAAGCGCTGAAAGCATCTAAGCGTGAAGCCCCCCTCAAGATGAGATTTCCCAGTATGTAAGACCCCTTGAAGACGACGAGGTAGATAGGTTCGGGGTGGAAGCACGGTAACGTGTGGAGCTGACGAATACTAATCGGTCGAGGGCTTAACCATTCATTTGCCATACGAAGTATGGTCAGAGATGCAATACACTTGCTCATTACACGCATCGTTTCGTATCTAGTTTTCAGGGCGCAAGACGACCTGAATGAAATACCTTATGTTTCTTGGCAGAAACATACCGTTTGGTGATGATGGCGGAAGGGAACCACGCGTACCCATACCGAACACGACCGTTAAGCCTTCCAGCGTCGATGGTACTTGGACCGAAGGGTCCTGGGAGAGTAGAACGTCGCCAAGCGGACTATTTCCACTTGATGTGGTTTTTTTGTCGCTATGAAAGCTCAAGGGCCTTTAGCTCAGCTGGTTAGAGCGCACCCCTGATAAGGGTGAGGTCGGTGGTTCGAGTCCACTAAGGCCCACCATGTTTCTTACAAGATGAAGTCGGTTGACTTAGACTTGATACATAGGGGCTTGAACGATTGTCACAGTAACGTCTGGGGCCATAGCTCAGCTGGGAGAGCGCCTGCCTTGCAAGCAGGAGGTCAGCGGTTCGATCCCGCTTGGCTCCACCATTCGTTCCCTGATAGCTCAGTTGGTAGAGCACTCGACTGTTAATCGAGTTGTCACAGGTTCGAGTCCTGTTCGGGGAGCCATCTTTCTTCTCGAGAGTATATGCAGCACGGCCCGTTGGTCAAGGGGTTAAGACACCTCCCTTTCACGGAGGTAACAGGGGTTCGAATCCCCTACGGGTCACCATTATTGCCATAATATTATGGAGGCTTAGCTCAGCTGGGAGAGCATCTGCCTTACAAGCAGAGGGTCGGCGGTTCGATCCCGTCAGCCTCCACCATATAAGTACAACGACGCGGGGTGGAGCAGCCCGGTAGCTCGTCGGGCTCATAACCCGAAGGCCGCAGGTTCAAATCCTGCCCCCGCAACCAATTTTCTTCTATTGTGGAGCCGTGGTGTAGAGGCCTAACATGCCTGCCTGTCACGCAGGAGACCGCGGGTTCGAATCCCGTCGGCTCCGCCATTTTTTACAATTTCATAAGGCTCGGTAGCTCAGTCGGTAGAGCAGAGGACTGAAAATCCTCGTGTCGGCGGTTCGATTCCGTCCCGAGCCATGTTTGCCGCTGTAGCTCAATTGGTAGAGCAACTGACTTGTAATCAGTAGGTTGGGGGTTCAAGTCCTCTCGGCGGCACCATCATGGAGGCTTAGCGAAGTGGCCAAACGCAGCAGACTGTAAATCTGTTCTCTGACGAGTTCGGTGGTTCGAATCCATCAGCCTCCATATAGGGGCATAGTTTAAAGGTAGAACAAAGGTCTCCAAAACCTTTGGTGTGGGTTCGATTCCTGCTGCCCCTGCCAGATCATGGCGATCAAAATCAGATCGTCTTGAATATATTAGTGTGAGCCATTAGCTCAGTTGGTAGAGCACCTGACTTTTAATCAGGGTGTCGTAGGTTCGAGTCCTACATGGCTCAGATGCATGCGTTCGTGGCGGAATTGGCAGACGCGCACGGTTCAGGTCCGTGTGGGCTAACCCCCCGTGGAGGTTCGAGTCCTCTCGAGCGCATCAGTTTGCGGAAGTGGCTCAGCGGTAGAGCATCGCCTTGCCAAGGCGAGGGTCGCGGGTTCGATTCCCGTCTTCCGCTTTCATTACATGATTTGGCGCCATAGCCAAGTGGTAAGGCAGAGCTCTGCAAAAGCTTTACCCCCAGTTCGAGTCTGGGTGGCGCCTCCAATGTAATGCATCCAAGTTAATCCATATGTGCCCTTAGCTCAGCCGGATAGAGCGTTTGACTACGAATCAAAAGGTCGGGAGTTCGAATCTCTCAGGGCACGCCATTTTTTAAAAGCAAGCCGGTATGGCGGAATTGGCAGACGCGCGCGACTCAAAATCGTGAGGGAAACCGTGGGGGTTCAAGTCCCTCTACCGGCACCATATCTTCGGGACGTAGCTCAGCTTGGTAGAGCACCTGGTTTGGGACCAGGGGGTCGCATGTTCAAATCGTGTCGTCCCGACCATGTATTGCTTGTACGGCAACTGTTTTGCCGAGAAGCATTTTCGCATTTATGCGGGTGTAGTTCAATGGTAGAACTCCAGCCTTCCAAGCTGGTAGCGTGGGTTCGATTCCCATCACCCGCTTAGGATGTATTGCAAAAGAGGTTGCAGACTTTCAAAGTCCGCAGCCTCTTTTTAGTTTTTCTGTATGTTCAGCCGGTATTGATGCGGGGTAATGCCCATGGTCTCGCGGAACACTTTGCAGAAGTGCGACGGATTCGGAATGCCGACCCTTGCGCCAATCTCGGGCACCGTCAATGCGGATTTGCTCTTGGTTAGCCAGACGCACGCGTGCCGTATTCTCGTAGCCTGAACGTAGGCCAATATCGTCGTGCCTGTTGCTTCCTTGAACAAGTGGGCTAAGTGATAGCGGGAAAGGTGCAGCTCCGCGGCCATTTGCTCCAGCCGAAACGGCTCGTGGTAATGCAGCTCGATCCATTTCATAATTTCTTCGGCGTGATGATGGTATCTGGATGTGCCGGTGCTCTCGGCTTCAGGCTGTTGGTCCTGCCAAATTCTCCGCAGCTGACGTAAATAACCAAGAAGAAAGAAATGAAATTCTTCGCCGATTTCGTTCGGAATCATAGCTGCGCGGCTCTCATGGAAATGGCCCATTAAAGAAACGAGCGGGTCGGATTCGCTAATCGGCATGACGGGCTTCAATGCTTTTTGCTGCTTCAGAAGCTGAAAAAAACCTTTTAATCCGGGAAACGGATCCCAATACGGCTGCAAAGTGGCCGGATCGAACATCATCATGCTTCTGACGAACGGCTGTCCGGGTTTTACCTCCATTTGAACCCGATGAAGCTGGAACGGATGGAATACCATCAGCATGCCCGGGCCGATCGGATAGGTCGTACCCTCGATGATTAAGTTGCCGCAGCCTTCGTGAACGTAAGTAAATTCCATTTCCAGATGCGCGTGAAAAACTTCTTTGAAAACCACTTCGGAAGTACGCCGGTAATGAAACAAAAAAGGCTCCATCCCAATCACCACGATTCAAAAAGTGTATGCAGTCCGGTGTCCGCATTTTCTCTTCATTATAGCAAGATTAGAACATATTAGCACAAGATCATTTTACAAAGTGGTAATGAAATCGCTTAATATGAGAGGAAATAAGAGGATGAAATGGAGGAGCTGTTCATGTTACGTGTTGCCGTTATTGGAGCAGGAGCTATTTCCGCAGCGCATATACAGGCTTATTTATCGTTTCCGGAGCGATGCCGCATTGTTGCGGTTGCTGACGTATTTCCGGAGAAGGCGGAGGAGAGCATTCGCCGGTTTGGATTGCAAGCGAAAGCCGTAGCCGACTATAAAGAGCTGCTCGGTGAGGGAATCGACCTTGTATCGGTTTGTACGCCTCCATATACGCACGCTCCGATTACCATCGATTTTTTACTTGCAGGCACGAATGTGGTGGTAGAAAAGCCTATGGCTTCGTCGCTGCAGGAATGCGATGAAATGCTGGCGGCTGCGGCAAAAAGCGGGAAGAGGCTGTCGGTCATTGCCCAGAACCGGTTTCGGACGCCGATGATGAAGCTCAAGCAAATCGTCGATGAGGGCGTAGCAGGCAAAATATTGCATGCCCAGGTCGATTCCTTCTGGTGGCGGGGACACTGCTATTACGATCTATGGTGGCGCGGGACATGGGAGAAGGAAGGCGGAGGCTGCACGATCAATCATGCCGTACATCATATCGATGCGCTGCAATGGATGATGGGGATGCCTGAGGAAGTGCATGCTTTTATGAGCAATACGGCACACGATAATGCGGAGGTAGAGGATCTGTCGGTTGCGGTGCTGAGGTTCAAGGGCGGAGCGCTCGGGCAAGTAACCAGCTCTGTCGTCCATCACGGCGAGGAACAGCAGATCATCCTGCAGGGGGCCGACGCCCGCATCTCTATCCCTTGGAAAATCAAAGCATCGGTATCCAAAGAAAACGGCTTCCCGGCACCTAACCCAACGCTAGAGCAGCAAATTCAAGCATTGTACGAGCAGCTCCCCGACGTCGAATATGAAGGACATAAAGGACAGATCGATAATGTGCTTCAGGCGATAGAGAACGGGTCGGACTTGTTGATCGACGGGACGAGCGGAAGAAATACGCTGGAGTTTATTACCGCAATCTATAAGTCGGCCAGCACGGGGCAGTCCGTGAAGCTGCCGCTGTCTAGGAATGACGAATTTTACACGAGGGAAGGCATTCAGGCGAAAGCCACTCATTTCTACGAAAAAACACGATCGGTCACGGCTTTTGCCAAAAACGATATTACGATTTCGGGGCAGTAAACGATTCGTAGAACGGTTTGCGAGCACTGATAATTTTGTTATCTAAAATCTAGGCATGGTGCAGTATTTGAAAAAAAGCTTGGTTGGAGGTCTTCGCGACCCCCGACCAAGCTTTTTTGATACATTTGCCGCAGATAATGCCGAGCTAGACCCGATGCTCATCCGCGCGCCACTGTTTGATCGCCTTTTTGATGTCGGCGGGCTGCAGGTTCTCCTTGGCGGCTTTTTTGCATAAGGCAGGGAACTCCGCATCACCGGCAAATCGCAAGGCAACCACTTGAGAGGCCGTAAGCCGCGGGTCCAATGTATCTCCTGTCAGCATGTAATGGCGGAAATTTTCCTCGTTTCGTATGATGCGGTCCTGAAGCTTCGTTGCGTAGAGCCGTGTGAGAAAAAAAGTGATGATCAGGCTTGTCGCCGCGATGACGGCAAAGAAGGATACCCACGAGATCGTCATGATGAAATAGACAATAGATGCTATCCAAGTAATGAGAGCCAATGGAAAGCCGATGAAATGGAAAAGCGGATGAAGCCTTTTATGATTTCCATAGTTCTGTTCCTGCATGTTTAGGATCCTCCTCTTTGATAGCAGAAGCTGCTGCTCCCCGCATCGAATGTTATTTATGTATTCCATCCGAACGCTGAATTTTCCTTCTATTTATTGATAGCTGTTGTTAATTTCTAGCCGGATGAGGGGTTGCCAGCGCCTCCACAACCTGTTCAATAATGCGTCTGCGTCCCCCCGGGGTCCAGCTCATAATAAGCCAGTTCGGAACGAACAAGGGCCCCGGCTGCCGGGATGCAGGAGACAACGGAGTCTCGGGGATCAGCTGAAGCTTGGATACCAACGCTTCCGCTTCATTGCGATTCCCGAATGTGATAGTGAACAGCTGATCCGTTTCCACGGCAGTAAGCTCCTCCGGCTGCCATTCATCCCGCATTTTATTGCGCGGAACCGACCGGCCGGGCAGAAGCCCCAATTCCTTATAAATCAGCTCGTTCAGCGGATGATGGATCGTGCCTTGGATACGCAATAAGCCCGGTATGACCTGCATGATGGTGACGGTCTTCGTTCCGTTAGCGCGATTCAATCGGTTGCGAGCTTCATCTATGCTCTCGTCGAGCTGATGAAACGTTTGTATCGCTTCGCGTTCACGCCCTACGAGCTCGGCAATTTTCAAGTGGGTCGCGCGCCAGTCGAGAGTGTGCTCCAAAATGACGGTTGGAGCTATTTGCTTGAACTCATCGTAATACGCGAGATGAGCGTAATCGCCGATAATCAGATCCGGTGCGGCCAGCCTCAGCTGCTCCAGCTGGGCAAGTATTCGCAGACCGTGCTCGGCTTCGCCTATACCAGGATATTTGTAGCAATCAACGGCGGCGACCGCCTCCAGGCCCATCGACGACAGGTTATCTTGCAAGCCCCAGCGCGAGGCAATCGCGACTTTCAATCGCTCTCTTTTGATAAACAGCGTTGGGGGGAGACCGACGAACTCCTTGAATATCCGGCTGAAATAATATTCGCTGCTGTAGCCGACAGCGGAAGCGACGTCCTTCACTGTGCTTCCGGGTGACAGCAGAAGCTTGGCATGATCAATGCGGATCCGGTTTAGAAAATCGGTCGGAGACAGCCCTGTTTTTCGCTTGAAGCTGCGGCAAAAAGCATTGGGAGTCAGCTTGGCGATGTCGGCCAGCGTGTTTCTCGTTATTTTCTCATGAAAATAATGCCTCATGTAGGCAATGCAACGATCGATTCCGGCATCATCGGCACGGCTTGCTTCCTGCTTGGCCGCCAGATCGCGGATTATGAAATCTATCAACGACTGGAGCTGTCTGTCCGGATCGGCGGGCCATGTACCAGACCGTAAGGTAAGCGAGTCGTAAAGCTCCTCGATTCTCCGGTGAGCTTGTTTGCCGTCGCCAATAGGCACGTGGCCTCGGGACAGTAACGGGTGGAGTTCTGCGGAACCGGCAACCTGCCAATATCCTTTTCGTTTAATGGCGGTCCGGGCGTCGATCACAATAAGATAATACTCCAGGCTGCCGCTTTTTGCCGCAGCTTCGACGAATGTGCCGGGCGGCAGGTAAAAGAGCTGCAATGGCCCAATGGAATGGACCGATTCATTTAGGGTAAGCACTCCGGTGCCTTGGACAACAAAACAAAGCATAGGAACGGGGATTCTCCGGCGTACGGTTACCGGTTTTCTGCTGCGGTATTTCCGAATGGATGACAGCAGATACAGGGTATGGGGGATGGTTCTTGTACGGTTCATAGCCACTTCCTTCAACTCCGCTCTTGGAATACCTCCGGATATAATGGGGTTCAGGTAGTATCGTTTAACAAAACGGATACTCCAGAGCATGGACGATCGATCTGCCATGCCATACACTATTTAAATGATAACAATTATCATTATCAAAAAAAAGGGGAGAGAAGCAAGATGTTTAGAAAAACAACATTTCCAGTGGTGGCTATCCTGCTGTCGCTGGCATTGATTTTATCCGCATGCGGATCGGGAGGAGCATCGAACACAGTACCGGTGGCAGGCAGTGAGAAAACGGGCGGAGCGGCCGCTGCGGGGGCTCAAAATCAGCAGGCGAAGCAGCCGGAAGCGAGCAAGCCGTACACGGTAAAGCATGCCATGGGAGAAACAACGGTTAAGGGCGACCCCAAGCGGGTTGTCGTTCTGGGCAACGATGCGGTTGAAGCCGCGCTGGCGCTTGGTATCAAACCGGTCGGTATGGTTAAAGCATGGGGTGTCCAGCCTATGTATGATCATTTGAAAGACAAACTGGACGGAGTGCAGATCGTCGGCGATGAGAACCAGCCGAACATGGAGGCAATCGTTGCTTTGAAGCCCGATTTGATCATCGGAATCAAGCTGCGTCAGGAGAAAATATATGACCAATTATCTGCTATTGCTCCGACGATTTTCTCGGAAAGAACGAACTCGGACTCATTAATCAATTTTAAACTGTATGCGGAAGCTTTGAACAAGAAGGAAGAAGGGGACAAGAAGCTTGCCGAGTTTGACAAGCATGTTAAAGAGCTGCAGCAAAAGCTGGGAGACAAGGTCAATACGAAGGTCTCCCTCGTCCGGTTCTACGTGGCAGACAAGGTTCGCGTCTACTATCAAGATACGTTTGCCGGAGGCATTTTGAAGAAAGTCGGCTTGAAGCGACCTGCTGCACAGGATAAAGAGACGTTCGCCGATATCATCAGCAGGGAACGGATGCCGGAGCTGGATGGCGATATTATGTTCTATTTCACGCTGGAGGACGAAAAGGGAGAAACGACGAAGAACGAGAAGCTGTGGCAGGAAGATCCGTTGTGGAAAAACCTGGACGTTGTGAAAAAAGGCAAGACGATCAAGGTCAACGACGGCATTTGGAATTCATCCGGCGGTATTTTGTCGGCCCATTTGCTGCTTGACGATTTGGAAAAGTATTTGCTCAAATAGTCCAATCCTGCTGACTTGCGGCCCGTATCCCGAATCAATGATTCCGGATGCGGGCTTTTTGGTATAGAAGGCAGCAGCGCTTCGGGAAGGAGGGAGAAAGGTGCAGGCTTGGCTCTTACCCTCATTCAATGTATAATATAAGGAAACATATGTTCTTAAACCGTTGTTATTGAAGTCGATCTATGCTTACCTAAAGAGGTGAATGAACCATGTTTCTGCGCAGTGTTTCCATTCTAAGAGATCAATTCCCTGACGTTAGAAAATATCCTTTCTCGATACCAGCATTGCGCGATGCGGAGAAGATTGCGTTTAACGGCAACGTCACTTTTTTCGTTGGCGAGAACGGCTCCGGCAAGTCTACCATTCTGGAAGCGATCGCCTACCAATGCGGATTCAATACAGCGGGGGGAGGAAGGAACAATAGCTACGAGGTGGACGCTTCCCGATCCTCGTTAGGGGATTATATCAGGCTGTCGTGGATGCCAAAAATCACGAACGGATTTTTCCTGCGTGCCGAAACGTTTTATCATTTTGCCTCCCACCTGGACGAAATTCCGGATAGCTTGCAATATTACGGCGGTAAATCTCTGCATAAGCAGTCTCATGGAGAAGCATTTTTATCTTTATTTCAGCACCGGTTCGGCAAAAAGGCGATTTACTTGTTGGACGAGCCGGAGGCCGCGCTCTCTCCCGCACGCCAGTTGGCGCTTATGCGCATTATGAAGGATCTGGAGAAGGAAGCGCAATTTATTGTCGCGACGCATTCTCCCCTATTGCTTGGCTATCCGAATGCCCAAATCGTCAACTTCGATACCGCCCCGATCGGTGAAATTGCTTATGAAGATACACTGCATTATATTGTGACGCGTCGGTTTTTGGAGAACAGGAAAGCGGTTTTGGAGGAATTGTTCCGGGATTAATACGGCCCTTTATCCCGCTATTACAGGCTTGCCGCACATGGGAAGCTCCGATTATTCGGTATACGCTTACTGCCTTGAGGGCTTTCGGCTTTTACAGAGATTCCCGTCAAACCGCTCGTTGACCGGATCGTGCCGTTATCGCACTTGCTCGGGGCAGAGCAGGTACAGCTTCTGGAGGAGCGGCTGGCGCACGCAAATCTGGATGAAGCGGTGGGCGTGCTCCAGACTTACTTGCATTCCATCCTTCGGCCTTCGGCTATCGGTAACCCCATGATCCCCATCTTATCGAAGCTGTATTACGAGCCTATGCAATATAGCATCCATAAAGCGATTGAGGAAAGCGGTTATTCCCAAAGGCAATTCGAACGAATATGCTCTGAGCTCATCGGGATGTCCGGCAAAAGACTTCACAAAATTACCCGGTTCAATAAGGCGCGGCTGCGGATTTTGTTCCATCCGGACGTTGACCTTCACCAATGCATGCTTGATTTAGGCTATTACGATTATGCTCATTTCTCCAAAGAGTTCAAGCTTTGCCTGGGAGTTACTCCTTCGGAATTCCAGAAATGGATGCTCAAGCAGCACGATGTGCTGAAGCCATCGGGGCCGATTATCCTTTTGGACGACGGATACCATGTATAATCCTCGTTGAGATAGGGACAATAGTACAGGTTCACAAATTCCGCAGGATTTCAAGGAGGCACTTATCCATGCACCAGGTTATTCAACAGCTTCAGCATTGCCAGCAAACGATTGGGCAGCTGATTCAGCAAACACAGCAGGCAAGTCAGAATTATGAGCAAATGCTTCGCCAAGAGCAGCAAAATGCTCAACAGCTTGAGATGCTGGCTCAGCGTGAGCGTCAAGCGTCCCAGATGATCCAAATGACGCTCCAAGGCCATCAGACGGCCATTCAGCGCATGCAGGAATGTTTGCAAATGTGCGCGCAAATGGAGCAATCGGTCCGTCAGCAGCAAGCAAACATGGCATTCCAGAACCAGAACCAAGCCTACTCCGCATATAACCGCGGTGCAATGTACCAGTAGAATGCGAAGCCCTCTTCTTGATGAAGAGGGCTTTTTGTCGAAAGGGCTGTTGGCGATTTATTTATGCTGACGGAGGCCGAATACATTGCCGTCGTTATCTTTAAATTGAGCGAAAATACCGAAGCCGAGCTCCTTAGGCTCCTCGATCTCTACACCTTTCGCTTTCAGCTTGGCGTAAGCGGCCTGAATGTCGTCGGTTTGAAAGACGATGCCCAAGGTTTGCGCTCCTGCTTCAGGCATCATGGATTTCGGATAAATCGTGATGCAGCTTTCCGCGCCCGGAGGAGACAGCTCCATCCAGAACGCATGGGGTCCCATTGGAATTTTCTTTTGGATTTCGAAGCCTACTTGCTCGACCCAGAATGCTTCGGCTTTTTCCTGATCGTCTACATATACGGATACGGTCGCTATTTTGTTGAACATATCGATTCCTCCTTTTGTTTTGCTGCAGCAATCTATTTATAGCATAAGGCGATTCGGTCCTGCATGTAAAAAAAAGACATCCTTAATAAGCATGTCACGAATTTAATGTTTCTATAAGGTTTCGTTCATGTCGCTTTAAGAAACGGGCGTTATTATAATACTCGACCCCCTTAATATAGATTGCGGTACGCGAACCGAATAGGCGCGCATCGCAGCGCTGCATGGCAGGCCGACTGGAGACCAAGCTCCAGTCGGCCTGTTTGCGTTGACAAGGGCTAGGCCAAAAGGTTTGAAAATAGTTCAACCTTTTGAGCGGCTCATTTCTCTCCTATAATAGCAATAAATCCAACAACGATAGAGTGAGCAGGAGGTCAACGACACTATGAGAATCATTTATTTGGATATCGATTCGCTTCGTCCCGATCATATGGGCTGCTACGGATATAACCGGAATACGACGCCCAACATTGATTCCATCGCAAGCAAAGGCGTGCGCTTCAACAGCTGCTACTGCGCATCGTCACCGTGCGTTCCGTCCCGGGCCAGCTTCGTATCCGGACGCTTCGGCATCAACCATGGAGCCTTGACCCATTGGGGACCCGGCGGCGAATTTCAATATCCCGAGGGGGACGGCCACAGCAGAGAGGTTCCTTTTTTCACAAGGTATTTACGTGAAGCTGGAATGAAGACGGTTACATTCTCGTCGTTCGGTGACAGGCACCATGCCTGGTGGTATTTTGCCGGCTGGAACGAAGTGCATACCCATTCGCTGAAGGAGGGCAACGAGAACGCCGACGAGGTGAACGATGCCGTCATCCCTTGGCTGAAGCAGCACGGCAAGGAAGACAATTACTTTTTGCATATTCAATACTGGGATCCTCACACGTTCTATACGTATCCGATCGAATATATGGAGCAGTGGAAGGACACTCCGGTCAAACCGTTCCCGGATGAAGCGGCGATTGCTTCGCAGCAGAAGGACAGCTTCCCGCGGTCGGCGACGTTCCTGCATTGGGGAGACAGCTATCCGGCCACGATGCCGGGACGCATTTCCAACAGGGATGATTTCAAGCACGCGGTAGACGGATACGACGGCGGCATCAGCTATATGGACCGGCACGTCGGCCAGCTGCTCGACACGCTGCGCGAGCTGGGCATCGAAGACGAGATATGCTTCGTCATTAGCGCGGATCACGGGGAATCGATGGGCGAGCAGGGCATCTACATCGAGCATGCCAGCGCTACCGAAGCGGTCCATCATCTTCCGCTGATCATGACCGTACCCGGTATGACACAGCAGGGGCAAGCCATCGACGGATTCGTCTACAATGTCGACGTCATCGCGACGATCGCCGAGCTCGCAGGCCTTGAAGTACCGTCCGGCTGGGACGGCAAGTCGTTCCTGCCGGCGCTGAGAGGAGAGCATTGGGAGGGCCGTGACTACCTCGTCATGGATCATGCTTTGTACGTATGCCAGCGCGCGGTTCGGGATGCCCGGTGGTATTTTATCCGCACCTATCACCCGGGTCTATACCTGCACTTTGACGAAGTGACCTTGTACGACATGGAGAACGATCCGAATCAGACGGTCAATGTGGCGGACCAATACCCTGACATCGTGAAGGAAATGGACCACCGTCTCACCCAATGGCAGCATGAGCAAGCGCGCAAGCCGGGCTATAAGGTAGACCCGATGCAAAAAGTGATCGAAACGGGGCCTTGGAAATATTTGAGCGCGGAGGACTGGATTCGCCGATTGGACCGCAAAGGGTGGAGTGAAGCCGCCGATCAGCTGCGCCGCACGTATTCCAAAGAAGCTTTGCAGCCCGCTTATGACGGATAAGATCGGCAGCAAGAAAGCAAACCCCATACAAGTCATAATCCGTAAAGAAGGAGGCTGTTCCCTTTGAAAAAAATTCCGAATGGATTACTAACTGTCATTTCCATCATCGTCGGGATTGCACTATGGTATGTGTTGTCGGCCATACCGGCCGTAGGAGCGATAATTACGAATCCGACCATCGTAGTCGGCACGCTGATCGAAGAAGTGTCCAGCGGCCGCATGTGGACGAATATCGGGGCCAGCCTGTTCCGCGTGCTCGGAGGCTTTTCGCTTGGGCTGATCGTAGCGATCCCCGTAGCCTTTCTTATGGGCTGGTACAGCGTCATCCGATCCGTGGTCGAGCCTTGGATCCAATTTTTCCGCACGATTCCTCCTATTGCGCTTATTCCGCTTGTTATCGTAGCGCAGGGCGTAGGGGAATCCGCCAAGGTGACGGTCATTTTCGTATCGACGTTTCTCGTTATGGTTATCTCGATTTTTCAGGGCGTACGCAATGTCGACCCGACGCTGATCCGCGCCTCCCGCGTTCTTGGAGCAAGAGACAGAGACATCTTTTTCGAGGTTATCGTACCGGCTTCGTTTCCATACATTCTGGTCGGCGTTCGGCTCGGTTTGGCCGCGGCGTGGACGACATTGGTAGCTGCAGAGCTGACGGGAGCGAGCAAAGGACTCGGCAACATGATCATGGAGGCCAGTCTTTACTTCCGGATGGAAGTCGTCATTCTTGGTATTATCGTGATCGGTATTATCGGATTAGCAATGGATAAATTCGTTCTCTTCTTGGAAAGGAGGCTGACGGGATGGCAGGAAGTACGCAACGCCTAGAAGCAGCACAAGCCATGGAAGCCGTGAAACAGCCCAAAATCGAAATCGCCGGCTTGTCCAAAATTTATAAAGGCCGCAATGGGGACGTCACCGCGCTGCAAAACACGGATTTGACCATTAATCAAAACGAATTCGTCTGCGTCGTAGGCCCGAGCGGCTGCGGCAAAACGACACTGCTCAACATTATTGCGGGCCTGGAGGATAAGACCTCCGGATCGGTGAAGGTGGACGGCGTCGAGGTGAAGGGTCCGGGGAAGGAACGCGGAGTCGTATTCCAGCAGTATGCGCTGTTTCCATGGAAAACGGTATTGAAAAACGTCGAGTTCGGCTTGAAGCTGCGCGGCTTAAGCAAGCAGGAGCGCAAGGAGACGGCAGAGCGGTATTTGGAAATCGTCGGGCTTAAGGATTTCGCGAACGCTTACCCGAAGGAGCTGTCGGGCGGGATGAAGCAGCGCGTGGCGATTGCCCGTGCCTACGCGGTGCAGCCTGCGGTGCTTCTGATGGATGAGCCGTTCGGAGCGCTGGATGCCCAAACCCGCGCCCAGCTGCAGGAGGAGCTGCTCAAAACATGGCAGACCGAGAAAAAGACCTGCTTTTTCATCACGCACGATGTGGAAGAAGCGGTGATCCTGGCGCAGAGGGTGATCATTATGAGCGCCCGGCCCGGCCGGATCAAGGAAATTATCGACGTCGACATTCCTTATCCGAGAGATCAGGCGACGAAGCTGGATGAGCGGTTCGTCCGCATCAAGAACGAAATCTGGTCGAAGGTGTATCGGGAATACCTGGAAGTGGCAAAATAATCGCACGTATAAAAGGAGAGGGTCTTTATGTTGTTGAAACGTAAATCAACATTCCGGTTGTCCGTTCTTGCCGCCGTACTTGGTACGGTCATGGCGGTTTCAGCGTGCTCCCCGGGAGGCGGAGGCAATGCTTCTTCCCCGGCTCAAGCTCCCGAGCCGAATAAGCCGGCGGGCAAGACGCCAACGATTAACGTCGCCTACATGCCTGATATGAACGGAGCGACGCCGATCGTTATCGGCGAAGAGAAGGGCTTCTTCAAGGAAGCCGGCATCAACGTCAATGCGGTCAAATTTTTGAGCGGCCCTCCGGAATTCCAGGCCATGGCTTCGGGCGACATCGATATTGCCTACATCGGTCCTGGAGCTACATTCCTCGCGGCGCAAGGCAAAGGGCACATCATTAACATTGTCAGCCTGGGCAAAAGCGACATGGTGTTCGCAACGAAAAAGTCGGGAATCAAGACATGGGCCGACTTGAAAGGAAAAACCGTAGGCGTGCCTAAAGGGACGTCCGGGGAGATGGTGCTCAACCTAGGCTTGGAGAAAGGCGGCCTGAAGCCGAGCGATGTGAACATCGTCAACATGGACGTAGCCGGCGCGGTTTCCGCTTATGTAGCCAATAAAGTCGACGCGGTGGCGATCTGGTCTCCGTATACGCTCGAGATCGAGAAGCAGGTCGGCAAAGAAAATATGGTGAAGCTGGGCGATAACAGCGACTTTTTCCCGGAATATATATTCCCGGCGAGCTGGGTAGTCAATCCGAAGTTTTTGCAGGAGAAGCCGGATTTGGTGGAGAAATTTCTGAAAGCGATTGCCAAGACGACCGACTACAAGCTGCAAAATAAAGAGGAAGCGATTAAAATGACGGCCGCCTATACGCAGGTGCCGGAGGAATCGTTGAAGCTGCAGCTGGATTCGCTCGAATGGCTCGACAATAAAAAAATCGCCGATGCGTTCAAGGACGGCACGGCGAAGAAATGGTACGAGAATTTGGAAAAGCTGTTCGTACAAAACGGTAATCTGAAGGAAGTTATTCCGGCGGACAAATTCCTGATGACCGATCCATTTATTAAAGCGACGGCGAAATAATCTTTGGCCCGAAGCCAGCCATGAACGGAAAAAAGAATAAGCCTAGCCGATAGGAGCCATGGACTCTTGTCGGCTAGGCTTATTTTTCGTTCCAAGCTTCAAAACCAGTCCATCCACAAGCTGCGCACCGGAAGCCAGATGCAAACGCAGAGGAGCACGAAGCAGAACAAAGCTTCCGTCTTCGATCCGGTATCGATGGCTACAAATTTGGGGAGCAGGCGGACTTTTTTGCGAATGGGCCAGAAGAGCGCTACTCCTTGCTCGTTGAGCAGGTCGATGAGCGGATGGGAGGCGTATGCCAGCACAAAGGTCCAATAATACAGCTCTGGTATCGGCGAGGCTGCCATCGCGATCAATGCCATGAAAATAATGGAATGAGTCAGCGTGCGGTGATGAATTTTCAATAGTTTGAGCAAAGCGGACAGCGGGAAAAACAATTTGGCCATGACGGAGCCGGGCTTATCGATATCCGCAAGCGGTCCGGCAAAGCAGCCGAGCAGCAGCGCTCCCGCCGTCTCCCACGACCATAAAGGGACGTCGTAATACAGAAGGACGCATTCGGCCGCCAGTACGCCCGCAGTGCTGTGTGTTCGTTGAAGCATGATGAGAAACCTCCGGTTCTTCTAAGATGCCATTACGACATAAGTACATATGTTCGCGTAAGAAATAACTTTCTTAGAATACCACAAACCGGCTGCTTATGCATCCATCTGAAGCCTTAAGTTTCGGCGGTGTCCAGGCTGTCAATCCAGCAGCTTCTTGAGCAGCTGGGTACGATTCGTCGCCTGCAGCTTGCCGAGCATCGATTTCATATGCTTTTTCACGGTCACTTCGCTAATGTAGAGAGCCGCCGCAATTTCCACATTCGTATATCCCTTTTCCAAAAGCTTGGCGACCTCCTTCTCGCGAACGGTCAGATCGTTCCGTTTCAGAATCGGATCTTCATCCGGCTCCGGGGCAGGCGGATCGTCATGGAGCAGATCGCTATGCCGTATAATGCTTTGCTGGCCGGTTAGCTTCAGCATTCTATGAATATAGCTGACGATCCGCTCGTCCTGCATATCGATTACGAACGTATTGGTTTGCGTCACGCCGTCATAATTTCGGTGGCTGCCGTGATGTGCCGTTTCGAAGCCGAGGCTTTTATGAGCTTCTATGAAATAAGGAAACGGAGCGGGAGATTCTACAATAAATTCGCCTGTAAAAATCAACGAATGCAGCAAATGGCCGATGGCTGTCTGCTGAGCTGCATCCCCGAAATCGACGGTGTCTATCGTTTCGATAAACCAGCCAGCCCGTGTATACGCAGGAACGGACAGCCGCTTGTGCAGGTCCGGCGGCAAGCTGCCGAAATAGGCCGACGACCTGGGAGCCTGCTGCAAATAAGGCAAGGTCCTGCTGTTGATCGGAATGATGACAGCGAGCCCGATCATCTCGCCCGCCGCATCCCTCATCGTCCGTACAACGTCATATCCCAAGCCGAACAGCGCGTCAAAATCGAGTGATTGAACGGTAAAGCGCGATTCCGCTGCCGATATGAAAAATTCAAAAACCCGGTTCGTATAAGGATCGAATAGCTCGATCCGGGTATCCTTGGCTGTTTCTTGCCGCCTGCGGACATAAGCCTCCAGCTCCTCTTTATATCCAACGCCTGCCGTTTCAAAATGTCTCGGAGACAGCTCGAACCAGTTCATGAACGCCCGGATCAGAGCATCGCCGATGTAATACATCAATTCAACGGCTTCCCGCGCATTCGGAGACTGGCTGCCCGTGTCGACAAGCCTATCATAATAATATTGCAAGGCCTTGCTTTTAATTGCCTCATATACCGAAGGGGTTCTGGAAAGAAGCTCTCTTTGGATCGCATCCCTCATTAATGCATGCACGGTCCATCCCCGGTCTGCTTTGCGGATAAAGGAGAATCGGATTAATTGATAAAACTCCGAAGCAGTGATCTCCCGTCCCATGACGAACGACAAGCTTTCCTGATTAAAATGCCGGAGAACGGAAGCGGCCTCGACAAAAGGTCGCATATAATCTCCCGGTACCTCCCGGAGCCATTGATTCACAAGATAAGGCAGCGTACTCTCGTCACCCGGAATCGCTTCCTTGGAACCGGACTGGCTCAGAATGAAGGTAACCAGCGACATGGTCAAAGGATGGCCGCTCGAGTAGCGCCAAATGCGCTCGACGCTATCGCGGTCACTCACGTGGCTGTATTCCGCATAACGCTCCACCGACGGGTAGTCGAGATCGGTCAACGGCATGCGCAGGATAAGCTGCCTCCAGGCAGGGGACAAATACCACGGTTCGGTAAGCGGGTATCTGCCGGCTATGACGATCAGAATATGGGGATCCAGCTGCTTGAGAAAAAAGTCGCGCAGCCATTGGTCCATACTTTCCATCCGCTCGTATACATCGATCTGCAAAAGAATCCGCTGCGACGAAGCCAGCTTGTTAAGAAACTGTACGCATGCGTTGGGGAGCTGCGATTCGTCCGTACGGTCGCTGCCGTCATACCTTAGCGCATCGAGAATATGCCCGCAAAACGCTTGCGGAGTTTTGACGAAGCCGTCGCTGTCTATCGTTACACATTGGCCTTCCCTTGCGCGAGCCTGTCTTTGAAATTCGTCAAGAAGAAAGCTTTTGCCGATCCCTGCCGTTCCGTATAGGTTCACTATTTTTGTAGAGCGGGCGGAATCGTTCCATACCTCAAGAAAGGCCGTCAGCTCCTGCTTACGCCCCACCAGCAATCGGCTCTCCAGCTCCTCGAGCCTTGTGTCTTCCATAGTTATCACCCGCCTGGACTATTTTCGATGGAAAAATCCGTTATTTTCCTATTTTAACTTGTTTCCGTGCGGGATGATATACCGATTATTGGCCGAGGGGTATCCCTTCGTATACCACATTTGTATCTGTTGGGATACTTATACGCCAATTGGCGAAATGGTACTCTTAGATGGAAATTAAAGGAGGCAGGAACGGATGAACGATGACCGACATTTTCGCTTGGGCAGTGCTGCACTATACGCCCGAGACAGAGAGAGGCTGATAACTTTTTATCAAACGATGTTCGATATGAAGCTCGTAGGGTCGGATGAGTCTTGGGAAACATCGCTGCTGGCATTCGAACGGAACGCGGTACATTATGACTTAAGCATTGTCGGCGATCCCCGTTCTGTCCAAATGGGGGTCTACGCGAGCTCGCTCGCTGTGCTGAAGGAGCTCTGGCACAAGGTGAATGCGCGGGGCATTCCGATACGCGGTCCCTATAGGGGCTCCCACGGAGTATCGATTCAGTTCAACGACCCGGAAGGAAACCGGATCGAGGTTACCTGGCCGGATGAATTTACGGACCAGGCGCTTGGCCCGTACGCGCCGGAACCTGCTGTGGAATGGTCATGGCTAGGAGAAGGAAGACCGAATAACAGCTATGAATTGCAGCAGCGGCGTTTTGAAGGAGGACGTTAAATCCATGAAGGAGCTCATCGAGGTCAGTAAGAGCATCAAGCTTTCGATTGCATGTTTCTTGGCGGTTTGCGTGATCGCAGTCTTACCATCCGTTTTTGCAGCATATCATAGAGACGGCGATCAAGCCCATCATTGCCGCTGTATGGATAAAGAGCTCGACCGCGCGCCATGGTTCGTGCTTATCCGTTCGCATCGGCTGTATTCATCGTAAGAGCCGGATAAGTGCAGCGAAGCGGAAATCAATTTTTGGTAGAAAGAGTGATATCGTCGTGAAACGAGCAACCCTTTTTGTAGTCATTATGAGTTTATTATGGGGATTGATTACACCGGCCTTGGATGCGAACGGAACGGCAGCTTCTGCAGATACGATGCCGAGGTCTATTCAAGACGGCATGGAAGGAGTTGGACGAACGGTTACAAGACAAGTGGCGCAGCTGAGCACGGACGGTGCTGCGGTCAGCCAATCGGTATACAATCCGAAGCAGCTAGCAGCACCTGTCTTATCACTGGACCCTCCTGTATTGGAGCCGCTGCCGGAGCTGACCAAGCAGCCTTTTGTTGAAGTGAAGGGCTCGGCCAAGCTGAATGCTGCGGTGACCGTACAGCTCAGCTTCAACGGAGGACCATATTTCGATGCCGGCTCCACGGTCGTTACCGGTGTATATGGGGCGGCAACAGGTCCGTTCACTGTACCGGTTTCGCTTGCCTCGGAAGGAACCTATTCGATTGCTGCGACAGCCAAGCTGGACGGTGTGAACAGCGACAAATCCAATATAGAGCGGGTAGAGGTAGATCGTACCGCTCCGGCTTACCCATACGAGCTCTCTTGGACGAATCCGTCGTACGATCGAATCGAGCTGGAATGGAAGCCGCCTACCGTATTGAATCCGGACGGATCAGGCACCTATATCCCGGACCCGGATCTGGATCATTACCTGGTGGTCAAGGACGGTAAATCCGTTAAAGAAACGAAGCTTCCTTATCATTTGGAGACGGATGTTCCAGAAATGACTTATGTCGACTACGAAATATATTCCGTCGATAAAGCGGGAAACCAGTCGGAAGGCTACTATCATCAGCTTACGGCGAGCTTTCAAAAAAATACATCCTTAATCGCAAGCTCAACGGACACTGCGGAAGGCAGAGAATGGTTCTGGGATTCGGTCATCAGCCGTGACGGCCTATCCGCAGCGTTCAGATCGGCTAAGCGGGATTTGGAAACGCCGGGCTCGCCGCCGCCGGATGCAGCCGATTACAGTCTTTACTTCCACCGGATGGATACCGGCAAGACGATCCGGATCGGTGATGCCCCGGACATGTATGATGCATACGGAGTCATTAACCTGAGTGCGGACGGCCGTTATGCTGTTTATTCATCTCGCAGGGACGACAGCGGGAAAAGCGAGCTGGTCTTGTACGATACGGCCTCGCGAATCCGCGTGCCGCTGGTTCACATGAACGGCTCAGCCAATGAGATAGCGTTGAGCGACGATGCGAATTGGGTCGCCTTTTCCTCTGATTCGGCAGACATTGTGAGCGGTGACACCAACGGGCAGTCGGATGTGTTCGTATACAACCGGGCGACGAAAGAGACGAAGCGGATCAGCGCCGGACCGGGAGAGCAGCAGGCGAATGCCGCCAGCGGTCAGCCTGCCTTAAGCGGGGACGGGAAGTACGTCGCCTTCACGTCGGATGCGACGAATTTGATTCCGGGCGGACACGACCGGACGCTTAGCCGCTTATTCCTGTACAACATAGATACCGGTGTATTGGAGCACATTCCGGTAGTGGACGGAGACAATACGGAGAGACGGGCGTGGCTGCCGAATTTGTCTCGAGACGGAAGCTTGCTGGCTTATACCGCCAACTATGAGTCCGAAGAAAGCCGCGTGACCGTCTTGGACCGCCGCTCCGGGACTCACCGCATCGCAGCCGACTTTCCTTCCAGCTTGAGCATATCGCTGGAGAAGCCTAGACTAAGCGCGGACGGACGGTACGTCGTTGTAGATTACAACAATTACGATCCGTTCGGCAGCTCCTCCTCACCGCCGTTTAACTCTCATGCCGGGGTTGTGCGCATCGATCTGAAAACAGGCGAGTTCAAGCCGATAGGCAACAGAGCCCGAAAGTCGGCCTCCTCGGATATTGGCGCGAACGGCAACCAGGCTTTATACATTCAGGACGGCGCGGCTGTGTATTCCGTATGCTTCGAGTCGTGCGGTCAGACGGCGCCTGGAGGCGACATCCAGAAAGCGGCCTGGCATACGGAGCAGACCGTTCACGGCCAGCCGTTTCCAGGCAGCGACATCATGCTGTATGCCTACGGAACCGCCGGTCAGCAATTAAGGGTCGTTGTCGGCTACAAGGACCGGTCCGGTGGCGCACAAACGGCGACGGTCGATTTAACCGCAGATACCGGGTCGGGTACGGTATATAGCGGCTCCTTCGTCATACCGGCTGAGGCGACGGAACTCACATCGGTCAGAGCCGTCAGCAAGACGGATCCTTCGGTGTATAAAGATGCCGCCTCATTGCCTGTGCCCGTGGCAGGAAAGCTGAACGTGAAGGTTCAGGCTCGGCCGGAATACGAACCGTTTCTTCGCGGCGCCAACATCGTCTTATGGAGCGAAGCCGCCCGGCAAGGCAACAGCGCCAAGCTCAAGGACGGAATGGACGTCGTCATTGGGCTCGGAGCGGCCTCCGATTATACGCTCCGCGTCATTGATACGAAAGGAAATCTGCTGCTTCAGCAAAACGGAATTGTCATAGAAAGAGGGAAGGAAAGCGCCCTTATGGTGGATGCCCTGCCTTCGGCTGAGCTGGCTGTAACCGTGAAGAGCGAAGACGACGGTGCAGTCATCGGCCAGGCGAAGGTACAACTGCTTGACCGCAACGGCTCCATACTGAGCGCGGTCCAGACGAATTTTAAAGGCGAGGCCAAGTTTACGGGAAGCTTTTTGACCGGTGACGAGGTTAAGCTTCGTGTAACCGCCTATTCGCCGTACTTGAATCCTTCGGAAGATACGCTGCAGCTGCAGCCGGGCCTTAATACGAAGCCTTTTTCCCTGGAAAAAGAAACATTCGGCAATGTGGAAGGAACCGTGACCGATCCGGATGGAAAGCCTGTTGCAGGGGTTCGTGTCGTGCTCACGGAGCCTATGGGCGGACGCAGGGTGAAAGATACGGTAACCGACGGTCAGGGACGGTACAGCTTGCGAACGAATGCAAGCACGTATTGGCTCCAAGCCGAGAAGATACTTCCACCTCTGCTGTCGACAGAAAAGCCGGTTACTGTCAAAATGCTGCCGGGTCAGACGGTTACGGCAGATTTGCAGGTAATCCCCCAAGGGCCCGGCAGGATCGAGCTGGTCACTTTAATGAAGCCCGTGGACGGGGATTGGCAAAAGATCGAAATGCCGGACTGGAGATCGGCTGTTCATTATGGGCTTACTGTCAAGGGGGGCTCACCAAGCTTTCGCTATAATACAAACGGAGTGACGGATAATCTGCTTCCTGTTGTCGGTGCTCCCGGTGAGCAAGTGACCGTATGCATGGACGGTACGGAGGCAGGCCTCCAATCCGCATGCACGGAGGTTACGCTGGACGAATACCGCAGCGGCACTGCCGAGCTTAGGCTGGAGGAGAAAGGAAGAATTACAGGGAGAATCGCAGGCGAAACGAATTACTCCGGATTCTACGCCTATGCCAATACCATTAACGGGCAGCGGGTCGGTTACTTCCGCGGGTCCACAGTCGATAGCAGCGGCCGCTTCTCCATCTCCCTTCCGCAAAGCGGGAAGGTGGAGCTGCTGATCAACTTGGAAACTTGGCCGACCAATAGAGGCCGCAGCAGCTACTCGAAATTCGTAGACGTGGCGGAAGGCCAGTTGCTGGATCTCGGCGATATCCTGATGCCTTCAGGTGAGCTGTTCTACGGCAAGCCGGATAACGGGCTGAACGTGCTGGAAATGACGGCGGCGCCGGGAAGCACCGTAACATTAAGGGGCAGCTACAAGCTTCCTTATACGAATCGCGTGTCTTTGGCAGGAGGATACCTCGGCATTGAAGTGCCGGCGGGAACGGAGCTGGTGCCGGGCAGCGTGATGCTGAAAGGCGTTCCGGTGGAGCCGGTACCCGGGAGTGAAGGCTCCGGCATGTGGAAGGTGCCAATCGGCACAATCACCGCCAGAGAATTGGTGGCGTTCAGCTACAGGCTGAAGCTGGATCCGAATGCTTCTAACGATGTGATGGCGCGTGTCCATATCGGCTATGACGACGCTCAAGGAGTGAAGCAGGAGCTTCTAGGCATCTCGTGGATTCGGCTGGAGCAGCTTACCCTCGAGGCGCCCAAGCGGACTACGGAGCATACGATCAAAGTAAGCGGCCGCGCTCCCGCAGGTCAGACGGTGTCTGTATACGCCGATGACCAGCTGGTCGGCCAAACGCAATCGACGCCGGGCGGTCTCTGGTATTCGAGCGTTACGCTGCCGCCCAAGCCGGAAAAGGGCGTATGGAGCAAAGGATCGTCGACCTATGTGCTTAGAGCTCAGGCTCAAGCCGAAGCGGGTACCGCAGGGAACACTGCACCTTCGAAGACGGCTGCTGTGACGGTGGACTCCGGTTATACAGCGATCAAAAACATCGTCATGCGCCAGCCGGAAGGCAGCCGGGTATCTATCAATCCTGCGGAAGGCGTAGCCCGTTTTCCATTCGTTATCGTACCTTCCATGCCGATCTTTTTCGAACTGGAGTCTAACGCTCCCGAGCTCATAACGAATGTTAAAGTTCGACTGGGCGATGTGGAGATACCGGCCTTCTACAATAAAGAGGACGGCAAATTCCATGCCATGATGCAGCCTGTTTCTTATATGGGCTCCGGGCTTTACGTAACGTATGACGAGAAGCCGAAAGCGTTTGAGAAAGGACCCGTTCCTACGGAAGAGGATTGGAAGGCCGAGCAAGCCAGAATGACGGATGTTTGGCGGAATGCCGCGTATGAGCTGCTGGATGAGCAATCGGGTGAACAGCCGTTCACGGATGAAGTGACGCCGGCAGACGACGGTTTCGTTCATTCTCCGACCCTGAAAATCAAATATAATATGGATGGAAAAGAAGAGCTGGGGTATTTCCGTTTGTCGGCCAAGGCGGCATCAGGCAACTTCGGCGGCGGGAAAAAGTACCGGGATGTGAAAACGCGGGTTAATGAAGAAGCGGGCATTATCGAGATGGAAGCTACGATAGACGCATCCCTGCTGATGGGAGACGCAGCGGCTCCTATCCGGGCGCTTCTTGGACCGGCGGCTGCCGCGGAAGCCGGAGGCATTACGGTCAAAAGCACGTTTAGGGTCGGCGGCGCCTTATTCAATTTGAGCAAGTATGTGACGGACGGCTTGGATTTTGCCGAATATGCCGATCAGCTGATCGAATTTCAGGATTATGTTATTGCTACGGAATGCCATTCGCCGACCGTCAATCATTATCTTCGCCAAACCGAAAGACTGTTCAACCAGGCTAAACGCAATCTTATCGTCAAAAACGCAACGACCGGTCTGGCTCTGGTGGCAGGTACCTTAACCCTTGTTATTCCGCCTGTAGGCGGAGTGATTATTGGCGGAGTGTTGGGCGTGATGGGCTATATAGCGAAAAGCAGCTGGCAGGATGAGCTGGATAAGCTGAAGGCCGATTTCGAGAAGGAGAAGCAATGGCGTGACGATATGGCCGAAGCGGGCGCGATCGATCGCTGCGACAAGAAGGATGACGATGATGACGATGATAAAGACGATCATGACGATAACCGTCCCGGCGACGATGATAAAGTCGCAGATCCTGCGTGGATCTATGATCCGAGCGGCTACGTGTATGAGACCTTGCCCGAGAACCGGTTGGAGGGCGTAACGACTACCATTCTGAAGAAGAACGATGAGAACGGCGCGTGGGAGCTGTGGGATTCCGATTGGTACGGCCAATCGAACCCGCTCGTTACCGATGGGCAAGGGAAATATGGCTGGGATGTACCCGAAGGCAAATGGCAGGTGCTGTATGAAAAAGACGGCTACCTTCCGGCTCGAAGTCCCGAATTGACTGTGCTGCCCCCTCATCTGGATGTGAATATTCCGATGAAGTCGCTGGAGCCGCCGCGCGTGACTGTCGCCGATGCCGTATATGGCACCGGAGTTCGAGTAAGGTTCAGCAAATATATGCTGGCCGACTCTCTGACCAAGGACTCGATCATCGTAGAAACAACCGATGGCGAACGTATCGAAGGAACTGTTGAGCCTGCAGGGGCCGTTAAGGATGCGGAAAATCAGCTTGTTTCCCGGCAGTTCCGATGGATCCCTTCCGGTGTGGTTACCGCAGGCAAGGAATATAAAGTGACGGTAGCCGGATGGGTAAACAGCTACGCCAAAGTATCCATGGAGCAGGATTACTCCGCTACGGTGACTATGAAGCCGAGCGGTACTCCTTCGGCTGAAGCAGCCGAGCAGCTTAAGACGACGGCGGGCCGCAAGCAGCTCGGTGTTCATTGGAAAGGCATGGAGAGTCTCGATGCCGGCAAACTGAAGCTGTATTGGCGTGTGAAAGGCAGCAGTGCTGCCTACGCCGGACCGGTAGAGCTGGACAGCGGACAAAACGAATACTTGCTAGGCGGGCTGCTGCCCGGCACCACGTATGAATTGAAGCTGGCTGCTGCGTCAGCAGACGGTACAGCGGAATCGGCTGGTATTACTGCCGAGGGTACAACGATTCAGGAGGACCCGCTCATCGTGGATACGACCCCGGCGGCCGAGGTTGCACAAGCGGCGGTTCAGCCGGGAACATCCGCACTTACTGTGAGCTGGACCGACCCGGGAGACGCCGATTTGCGCAATGTCCTCGTCTCGTGGAAAAAGCGGACGGATGTGCGCTACGGCAAGCCTGTCGATGTGGATCCGGGCGTCGGCACGCTGCGCATCGATGGACTGGAGTCATCGACAGAGTATCAAGTGCGCATCATGACGTCGGACCGAATCTCGAACCTGTCGCAAGGAATTACGCTGGATGCGAGAACCAAGGGGACGGAACCCGAGCCCGATCGCACGCCGCCGCAAGAGGTGAGCTCACCTTCTGTGAATTATGCGACTAGCGAAGGCTTTACCGTAAAATGGACCGATCCGGCGGACGCCGATTTGAAGGAAATTCGTATCTCCGTGAAAAAACAGGGAGAAGCGTTCGGAACGGACATCGCGGTACCGAAAGGAACGTATCAGTATAGCTTTACAGGACTTCAAGCCGATACAGGCTACCAGGTTCGACTGGTGACCGCGGACTTGAGCGGCAACCTATCGGCAGGCGTTGCGGTAGACGCACGCACTGCGGCCAAGAGCAGGGGCCGTGGCGGCGGCGGCGGAGGAACGACAGTCCCTCCAGTGGAACAGGGACCGGCTGCGAACGTGGTGGAGCTTAGTCCGAAGGCCGGGGAATGGAGCGGATACGAGCAGCGGATCCGTTTCCGGTACGAAGAGGGGACATTCCCGGCAGGCAGCCGGATGAATGTGCACAAGGTCGAGACCGGCCCAGAGCCGGCCGGCTATGAAGCTTACAGCGAAGCGTTCCGACTTCAGCTTGAGTCGGGAACAATGGGCAAACCGCTGCAGCTTTCCTTGCACTATGATCCGGTGAAGCATGCGGATTTCGATGTACGCAAGCTGGGTATCTACCGGAAGGAAGAGTCAGGTATCTCCGGCGGCTGGACGTACATCGGCGGCATAGCCAATTCCGCTGAAGGCATGATCACAGCAAGAGTGGCGCAGCCCGGAACGTACGCTGTCATGGCCTACGGGCGGCCCTTCGCGGACCTGAGAGAGCACTGGTCCCGCAGGGACGTGCAGGTGCTGATCTCAAGGCATCTGATCGACGGCATGACGGAGCAAACGTTCGAACCGGAGCAGCCTATGACGAGAGCGCAGTTTACGAAGCTGCTGGTGGAGATGACGGCGAGCCGTGAAGCCGTTGCCGGAAATGGAACGGGCGTCAAGCTCGCGCCATTGACGGAAGCGCCGTTTAGCGATGTCGATGCGCAGGCTTGGTATGCGCCGTACATCGCATGGGCGAAGCAGAAGGGACTGGTGGAAGGCTCGGACGGCTTGTTCCGTCCCGACGATGTGCTGACGCGGCAGGAGCTCGCAGCGCTTATCGTCAGGGCGCTCGGACTGGAAGCGCAAGCCCAGTCCGAAGCAAAGGCGCTTGCCGAGGCCGGTGCTGTCCCGGGCTTTGCGGACGGTGCAGCCATCGCCACATGGGCGGCAGGCTATGTAGAGACAGCTCGCAAACAGGGGCTGATGGACGGCGTGGCTGAAGGAAGGTTCGCACCGGAGCTTACCGCAAGCAGAGCTCAGGGAGCTGTATTGATTCTCCGCGCCATGGAACGGCTTGGGTTAGTAGGCAAGTAGAAGTAGTGAAACCGTCAGGGATATGATGTCCCTGGCGGTTTTTTATTTGGAGAGGAGCAGGGGAGAGTATACACTAACCGGGCGGATAGGCTGCATAGTACACAGTTCTAGGGAGCGGGTTAGCTTTTGATGGGACTAGGCCCTTAACTATGATCGACTAACCAATAGGTTAGGAGCAG
Source organism: Paenibacillus sp. H1-7 (assembly GCF_022354825.1). Classification (GTDB taxonomy): domain Bacteria; phylum Bacillota; class Bacilli; order Paenibacillales; family NBRC-103111; genus Paenibacillus_S. The sequence continues at coordinate 7,148,786 of NZ_CP031168.1, read as the reverse complement.
AGGCAGGTGGCAGGGGTGCGCAGCGTTGAACCGGAAGAGGAGATGGGAGTGGGGTGGAAAAGCGAAGCGCCCGCCTTTAAAATCGCGTCTTCCCCTCTAGATATAATAATATGAGACGAGATTTTAACAGCGGTTGGAACCCTACACCATTCCTCTAGTGTCAGCTCAGCCCCCGCCCCTTACCTTATGAATCAGCTGGTGAATATTCAGATCCCGCAGCATCTGTGTAACTTCCTTCGATCTTTTTTTGTTGAACTTTTTCAAAATCAGGTTGATTTGCGACTTGATCGTCGACTGCTCGACCTGCCGGAACCGGGCGATTTCCGCGACCTTCATATCTTTGAGCAGCAGCTCCATAATTTCCAGCTCTGTCGGCGTCATCTGCGACAAAATAATCGTTGCCTTAAGCAGGCTCTCCTCGTTGCGGCGGATCCGGGAAAACTCGTTTTTGATTTTATACGAGAACTCGGGCCGAATTTGCACAATCCCGTCATAAGAGCTGCGGATGCTGCGGATTATTTCCTCCGGAGGACTCGTCTTCAGAACATAGTCGACGGCTCCGGTTTCGAAGGCATTGAACACCGTCTCGTCGTCCTCGTGCACCGTCAGGAAAATAATTTTCAAATGCGGGTAGCTGAGCAGCACCTTCTGCGCCGTTATGATGCCGTCGTGCTTCATATCCATCTCGATGTCCATAACAATGATGTCGGCCTCATGCTCCTGGAGCAGTTGCAGCACCTGCTTGCCGCTTGCGGCTTGCCCTACGACGTTCATATCCTCCTCGCGGCCGATCAACTGGCAGAAATGGTTTCTCAGCACATCTAAATCCTCCGCTACGATAATACGGATCGGTCTCATGGCTCTCGACTCTCCTTAAGCTCGGATTTTACTACATACACAGGCATGATGATCTGAAACGTGCTTCCCTCCTGCGGGCTGCTCTCGACATGAATGCGTCCGTAATGGCCCATCACGACATGCTTGCTGAACGATAAACCGACGCCCCAGTTTCTCGTCGTGTTCTTGCTTGTAAAGAAAGGATCGAAAATCGTCTCCAGCTGACCTGCTTCAATGCCGGAGCCGTTGTCGATGATTTGCACGATGACCCAGTTTTCCTCTACATAACAGTTCATGACGATGAGTCCTTTACGATCCTCATCTATCGCTTCGACGGCATTGACAAGCAAGTTATAAAGCGCTTCCGTCAAAGGCTCCAAATCGGCCAGCACCATCAAAGATTCATCGGGCAGCTGGCAATCGATATGAATATGATCGGGGACAACCGTTACCCGTTCCACCGTCAGGCGCATGAGCTCCCGGATCGAAAACGCTCTCAAATGAAGCTGGTTCGTTTTAAACGAATTGTACAGCTGATCCAGCCGGCTGAGCGTGTGAGAGACGATATCCTCCGCCTTGGAAAGCGTTTGCATCGATTCCATAGCTGCTGCCTGCTGCTGCGCCCCGGACTGATCTTTGGCTTGCCGGATGAGCAATTGAATCATGATGAGCTGATTTTTGATCGCATGGGTGAACACCCTCGCTCCCATATTGGCCGTGTTCAGCTTGCGCTGCAGCTGGAGGTCGCGTTTGCCCATCGTTTTCTCCACTTCCGTATACCGCCAAATGGACAAAATGCTGATCAGTGACAAAATGCCGGTAAATCCGATGCTCGCATACCAGCCGAACAGCGTTAAAGGCGGATTGAAATTGGAAAAATCCGAATAGAGCACATAATAAGTACGAACGTCGAATACTTGCAGAGGGCCCATAAAGCCAAGGTAAAAGTAAAACAGCACCAGCGAAAAGACGCCGTACAAAATATGCTTGCTTTGCGTTTTGACCCAAGGCACGGTCATTTTCCGGTATTTCTGGATCATGAGCAGCAGCGAGAGCAGCAAGGATACGACGAGCCAGCCCCGTGTCACCCAGCCGATCACATAGGTGAAATTTCGGTCCAATACCGTCAGAGCCCATTTGTAGATGACCGGATCGTAAAAAATGATATTGGCGATCGGGAATAGCGTATTGACCGCGTAGATTTTCCACAGCTGCTGGAACGGCCTGTAGTAGAAGAGAGAGACGGAGAGCCCGATCAAGCTGAACACGAACAGCGATCTTCCTATGGTGATCATCCGGCTGATGCCCTCGATCTTGATTGGCAGCTCAAGCAGGAAGTTACGGATGCTGTCGTTGAAAAACAGCACGATATTCACCTTATAGTAGAATCCGCCGTATTTAGCTATGAATAAGATCAGTCCGGCCATGCTTAGAAACCAGCCTACGAGAACGAAGCCCATCCAATAAGCGGACGGATTGCGCGATTTGGTAATGAACAGGACGATGGCGGCCAGCATTAGAAAAATAAGCAGTAATGTCATAGGGATTCTCCTGCGCGCATGTCATCTATGAATCTATTTTAACATAAAACCGCAGGGCATTCGCCTTTTTTCGACAAAGCCGTTTTTTCACCGTAAGCCAATAATAGATTCACGAGGCCATTGATGCAGACATTAAATTTGCGATAAAAAGCTGCCTCTTATATGTGGTGAGTTTAGCTAGAGCAAGACTTTAAACCTGAGGAGCCTTTGCAATGATTGGAGTTGAGCTTGTTGAGCTCTGTGAAATAGAAGAAGCTCGAGGGATCCGTCGAAATCCTCCTTCGGACCGCGATGAACCGGTTTGCACTGCGATGACCGCGGCGGACCGCAATGGATCACGATGGACCATAATGAACCGCATTGAACCACGATGGACCACAAAAGAAAGCCTTTAAACCATGATTATTGGCTTGGCGCATCAATTGACGCCATCTATACTCCACCAGTTGGTTCTAGAATCCTTTGGCACCAAGGGAACCGTAAGTGTACCCATTGGGTTATTGGTGCCATCGGACATGAGATCCGTTATTTCCTGAAATGATGGCTCTTTTGGAGTGTAATCGGACACAGAGGCCGTTATTTGCTAATTTTTCCGACAGAACCAGTGCATTTTCGCGAAATAAAGGATCTGTTGTCCGATCACCTAGCAAATCAAGTGTTTTTTGGCAAAATAACGGATCTACGGTCCGCAACAAAATTAACGATGCTCATCGACTCTTCGACTATACACCAACGAGCTCTTGTTGTTGAGAAACCTCGAAATCAAAAACAATTTGCTGAGCAGCTTGTAATGGACCTTCTTTTAGGGCTTTTTTCATTTATCAGCGGCAAATTTTAAAAGAGGCTCCAATGCTCCTCCTGGACATACCATAATTAACCCTCGCACTAGTATTGTCGAGGCCAGATTGACTAATCAACAGCCTGTTATCCGATTGAAAAGCTGCCCTCTTCCAGTAGATAGCTGATGTACTCCACAAATAGAAAAGTTTAAATTCGGGGCAAGGCGGCATGAGTATCAAATTCATAAAATCAGACAAAATCGGGCATATCTATGAAATTGAAACCAATGCCCGGGGAGTGTCGGAATGAGGTTCAAAGATGTGTTTTCCATTATCGGTCCGGCGATGGTCGGGCCCTCCAGCTCGCATACCGCCGGCGCTGCGAGAATAGGCAGGGCGGCGAGGCAGCTGTTCGGGGAGCAGCCCGAGCAGGCGCTTATTCTATTCTACGGCTCGTTCGCCGCAACGTATCGGGGGCATGGAACCGACCGTGCCATAGTCGGAGGACTGCTCGACCTGCAGACGGACGATCCGCGTATTCCGGATGCTCTGGAGATTGCGGAGCAGAGAGGGCTGCACGTTACGTTCGATGAAGGCAAAGGCTTGTTCCCGCATCCGAATACGGCCAAAATCGTGCTGGCCTCGTCCTCCAAGCCGAAGCAGCTGTCTATGGTCGGAACCTCAATCGGCGGAGGCAATATCGAGATCGTCGAGATTAACGGCTTCAGCGTGAAAATGAGCGGCGTATACCCGACCCTGGTCTTATGGCATCATGATTGGCCGGGTGCCGTCGCCGATATGACGCAGCTGCTCAAGCAGCGCAGCGTTAACATCGGTTACATGTCCGTGGACCGCAAAAGCCGCAGCGGCGATGCGCTGACGGTTCTGGAGCTGGATGCCGCTCCAACGCCGGAGCTCGTTGCGGATCTGAACGGCGTGCAGGCGATTCAATCCGTGCATATAGTCGATCTGAACCGGGAGAGCGGCATAGTCGGGGACAGTACGGCAGCCAAACAGAAGCTAAGCAGAGAAGACGATCGGACATAAAGGCAGGAAAGCACACGGAGGAGGAGCCTTCCCTTATATAAAGGAACGCCATTAAGAAAAAAGAAGGAAGGTCGGCAAAAGGATGAAATTCAGAACGCTGCAGCAGCTGGCGGCATTGTGCGAAGCGAACAACATGACGATCGGCAGGCTGATGCTGGAGGAGCAGTGCGCCGAGTCGGGACGAAGCGCGGAGCAGGAATTCGCGAAGATGACGGAGTACTACTCCGTCATGAAGGAAGCGGTCGAGCGCGGCCTGCGCGACAATACGACCTCGCGCAGCGGCCTGACCGGGCTCGACGCGCAGCGGGTCATGGCTTACCGCGAGCGCGAGGAACCAAGCCTCGGCGACGCGGCGAGCGAGGCGATGGCCTACGCGCTCGCGGTGTCCGAGGTGAACGCGTCGATGGGCCGCGTCATCGCCACGCCGACCGCAGGCTCGTGCGGCATCATCCCCGGCGTGTTCGTCAGCTGCCAGCGGCGGTTCGGCTGGGACGACGAGCGCATGACGTACGGCTTGTTCGCGGCGGGGGCTATAGGCTACGTCATCGCGAACAATTCGTTCGTCTCCGGCGCCGAGGGCGGCTGCCAAGCCGAAGTCGGGTCCGCCATCGGCATGGCGGCGGGCGCGCTCGCGGAGCTTCGCGGCGGAACGGCGGCTCAGGCCGTCCACGCGGTCGGCCTCGCGCTGAAAAACACGCTCGGCCTCATCTGCGATCCCGTCGGCGGCCTCGTGGAAGTGCCCTGCATCGTGCGCAACGGCTTCGGTGCAGTGACGGCTCTGGCGGCGGCGGATATGGCGCTCGCCGGCGTCAGAAGCGTCATCCCCTCGGACGAGGTCATCCAGGTGATGCTGGAGGTCGGCTCCGCGATGCCTGCGAAGCACCGCGAAACGGCGGGCGGCGGGCTCGCCCAGACGCCGACGGGACGCAAATTAATGGAGGAGCTGAGAAAGAAATAATGCTTTTCAAACAGGGGGAAATTGGTTTATAATGATTTCCTTCGCTCTTGGAAGAGAATACGGTTATACACAGTGTTATCAACAATATCAACAGTCTATAAACCTAGACTGTGCATAAATCGGCATGAGGTTATAAACATATCCACAGAACGAGTTATCCCCAAGATATTCATCCACAGATTTCCATCCTGTGAGAAGGATGTTACTCCGCTGTCCACAGCACAGCCAGCGCAGCCGTCTATGAACAACACAAAAAAGCAGCTTGCCGAAGCAAGCCGCTTTTTTGTGGACACGTAAGAAATTAGGCTGCGCCAAATTTCTTATGAAAGCTGACGCTCCCAAGTAAGGAGCTGTCCGTCAACTCATTCGCCTCTTTTGATCGGATGAGGCAGGTCCATGTGACCCATCAGCGATTCCGCCGCTTTGCCGTCCACCAGAATATCGATCGAGTCGATTTCCTTAAACTGGAACAGCGTCTTCTTAATCGCTTCCAGAAGCATCGCTTCGCCCGGAGCCCCGAGACGGCCCTCGCCTGAGACGGTCAAGTCGAGCGTCAGCTTCTTCTCCTTCAGCACGGCCGATTTGAAGCCAAGCGCTTCCGCCAGCGGAACCAGATTGCTGTTTTGCGGAGCTTTTTTCAACGTCCAGAGCGCGGCCGTATATTTGTCCTTGTCTTCCTTGAAATTGATCGTAACTTCCTTCTCCACGAGCTTGGTAGCGAGCTCATCTCCATAATAAGACTTGATGTGAAGCTGGTTCTGCTCCTTCTTCGTGTCCTGCGGAACCTCCTTCTGTGCGGGAGGCGGAGTCGTCTGGGGGCTATTTGCCGTATTCCCGGACGGCTCGGAGCCTTGTGCTCCATTGCTGCCGAGCGGCTTTTGACCGCACCCCGACAAGGCTAATGCGAGCGCTCCGATCAGGAGCACACTGCGAACTGTAAATTTTTGCATCGAAACCACCACCTTATTTTCTGCCTATCGAAGGTTAAGCTGCTCTTTGATGCCTGCAACGATTGCTTCAGCCACCTTGTTCTGGAAAGCTTCGTCGAACATCAGTGAGGTATCGCGCTCATTGGACAGATAGCCTACTTCCAGCAGCACAGCGGGCATATCAGTAGTTTTTACCACGCGAAACGGTTGTTGACGCACTCCGCGATCAGGCAGTCCGGTTGCCGCTGCCAGATGTTTATGCATAATGTCGGCAAATGCAACACTATCGGCTTTATAGTAATACGTTTCGGTGCCAGTCGACGTTTTCAGGTAGCTGTTGCCGTGAATGGACACAAATACGTTGGCGTTGCGGTCATTGGCGAACTTGGAACGGTCATCCAATGGAATGAACGTATCGTCGCTTCGCGTAAGAAACGGCTGTATTTGCGGTACCTCCTGCAGCAGCTTGTACACTTTGAGGCCCATCGTCAGATTGAATTCTTTCTCCGTCCGGCCGTTGACTGCTTTGGCGCCGGGATCCTGATCTCCGTGGCCCGGGTCGATAACCACCTTATATTGAGCTTGGCGGAAAGCGCCGGTCAAGGCGGCCGTGCCCACACCCGAATCCCAGGATAAATCCACCGATTGCTTCATGTCAAGCACCACGCGGACGGAATGCGGGCTGACGTTGTATTGCGAGTAGCGGACTTTGGACACGTATACGCTGTCGGATACGGTTTCTCCGCTTTTTGATGCCTTATTTGTATATAACGACGGGTCCAATACGGCATTGGGAATGTCAATGACAATCCGTGAAGGATCGTTCAAAGAGAACGTAACCGGCTTCAGCTCGCCCGTATCCGCCTTAATAAGCAGTTGGGAAGAGGACAGGTCGATCTTCTGGATGACAGGCAACGGTTTGCCGTTCGCGTCCACAGCCGGCTTGTCCGCCGGAGCGTCAGGTTGTCCGGCAGGAGGCTGTACGGTCCCCGGGTTCGCAGCCGGCTTCTCCGTTAAATAAACGGCGCGGCTCACATCGTTCCAGTTCACTTCAATCCCCATATTCTCGGCTACAAACCGGACAGGCAGCAGCGTATTGCCGGCAATCAGCAAAGGCGCAGCGTCCAGCGGGGTCTTCACTCCATTCACCATAGCCGAAGGCCGATCGATAACCATTTCGATTTTGGTTTCATTTTTTACAATCGTAACCATTTGGGCTTCCTGGTCCCATTGCACCTTGGAGCCCAGCTCCTCCGCAATGATACGAACGGGAACCATTGTTACGTCCTTAATTATTCGCGGCGCGACCTCCGGCTTCAACTGTTTCCCGTTAAAAAACAACGGAACGCCGGAAGTGGAATCGTTAGCCGCAGCCGAAGCGAAAGCCGGGATCAGAAGTGCGATAAGCAGCAGCGATAACAGTGTAGTAATAAATCTTACCTTCATCATTCACCTCTAAACAATATTCGTAAGTCATTGGATGTTGCGAACCGCAATGGACGGTTGTCAAAAAACAGCTTCAGTCTCCTTTTTTTCTTATGTATTTGCGACAGCATGACCTCCTTTTCGACAGGTTACAGATTATTAGACTCCGCGAATCCCCATTTGTTGCATTTTTCCAAGGCCTATTTTCCCTGCTTGGGTCTTATGGAGCAATTTTCAACCCATTGGATGGAAGGAAAGGAAGCGATTATGCGGAATGGGGCATCTGCGCCCAGTTTAGAAATATTTAAGAATGTTTTAATCTCCGGTTTAGAGCCTGTTTAACGGGAGTTTATAACGGCGGGTTAAGCTGGTAATCAGAAAGCGGAGATGCTTTCAAACCAATCAAGGGAGGAATCACATTGAATAAGAAATGGGTAGTAGTGGGAACGGGATTGACTTTGGGAAGCGCGTTGTTCGTCACATCCGCCTTTGCGGGGATAGGGGATGCAGCAGGATATGACGCCTATAAAGCGGCGATCAAGCAAACGGCTTCGATTTCCAATGTAACGAAAAATGTCCATGTGTCCGTTCAGGATAATGGAACGAAGCTGCTGGACGTGACTTCCACAATCAAATCCGATTCGTCGTTCAAGAACGTTAGTGCCGATGTAGCCGTTAAAGCCGGCGATGCCAGCAACACGGCTGCTTTCTACAAGCAGGACAGCAAAGGCGTAGTCAAGCCGGGAGATAGCGACGTGTACGGCGTCATCGATATGTCGGGACACGATTGGCATCACGGCAAGGACGGTGGCAACGATGGCAATGAGACATGGGATGACAGCACCTTTGCCAAGGAGCGGGAGAACGTCATTGACGCGCTGGTAGGCGGGCTGAAGGACCAGGTGACATTGACGCCGCAAGCCGACGGCACGAAGCAGATCGATCTGCAGCTGAACGGCAGCCAAATTCCGGCAGTAGCGAATGCCATCAGCTCCTTGGTCATTAAGGGTGCGGTGAATGGCCACCATCCGGGCAAAGCCGGGGATATGCAGCAAAATCCGTTTGCCGACGAGCTGAAGCAATTTACGGGAAGTCTGCCTAAGCTGTCCCAAGACATTCAAATTAAGCAAGTCAGCCTTCACGCGGCAGTTGACGCCCAGAACCGGATTACCGGGCAGACGTTGAAGGTTACGGTAACCGGCAAAGACGACAAAGGCGCAGCTCATGAAGTTGTCATCGATGCGGCGGCGGACTTGTCCGGCTTCGACGCGACGACACCGGAGCAGGTGGATTTGACCGGCAAGCAAGTACAAAACATAGAGAAAACATTCGGCCCGCACAAAGGCCGCTAAGGAATGAACCAAGGGCGAAGGCGGACGCAGGACCGCTTTTCGCCTCCTTCATAGAGGAATTGCAATTGCAAGCACAACCCCTTGAGAGAGTCAGGGGCGTTGTCAGTAGAGGGGGCATGGAAAATGGACGTAGTTTTGGAGGCGGAAGGCCTGACGAAAAAGTACGCTAACGGACGGGGAGTAACCGATATTCATCTGCAGGTTCGCCGCGGCGATATATACGGATTTTTCGGGCCGAACGGAGCGGGAAAGACGACCGTAATGAAAATGATGGTGAATTTGTGCAGGTCCGATCGCGGCACGGTCCGCATGTTCGGTCTCGATACGGCGTCCCATTACGTACAGGCAATGAAACGGGTCGGCGTGCTGATCGAGCGTCCGGAGGCTTACGATTATTTCAGCGGATTTGCAAACTTGCGGATGAGCTTGCGCTATTATCCCGATCTGAAAGCATCCCGGATCGACGAGGTGCTGGAGCTGGTCGGACTCGCACCCTACAAGAACGAGAAGGTCGGAGGCTACTCGCTTGGCATGAAGCAGCGTCTCGGTATCGCCTCGGCGATATTATCCAAGCCGGAGCTGCTCATTCTCGACGAGCCGACGAACGGACTCGATATCGAAGGGATGGTCGACATCCGCGAGCTGATGGTGAAGCTGGCGAAGGAGGAGAATATCACCTTGTTCGTATCGAGCCACTTGATCCACGAAATGGAGCTGATGTGCAACCGGGTGGGCATCTTATACGACGGCAAGCTGATAAGGGAAGGGTATATGGAGGATTTGCTGGCAGGTCCGCACAGGACGCTTGAAGATTATTTTGTTGCTCAAGTAAGGGAGGAAAGGGGAGCTGCGCTGCATGAATAGCATTCAAGCCAGTATGACGAACGAAATCACGAAGCTGCTGTTCCGGAGGAAAACGGTCTTTTTCCTGAGTCTGACGGCCATTCTTCCGTTTGCCGGAATCTGGATGGTGTCACGGCTGCAAACCGGCTTCGGCATCACAGCCGTGTCCGTAGCGGATTTTCCCGTGCTCATGTTAAACTTGTTCAGTGCGCTCTTGCTCCCGCTGCTGATTTTTATGGCTGCAGCCGATATGTTTGCAGGCGAACAGCAGGACGGAACGGCCAAGATTACGCTGACCCGTCCGATTTCACGGTTCGATATTTATGTATCCAAGCATCTGGCTTTGCTGCTGTATATCGGTGTCTACGCGGCGGTGGGCCTCGTCTGCTCCGTCATTGCCTCATGGTTCCTTCCTTTTGAAGGAAGCAGCCTGACGCGGCTTCTGCAATCCGTATTGGCTTACGTCGCAGCGGTGGTTCCTATGGCGGCCATTGGCTTCCTGGCGGTCTTTGTGGGACAATGGTTTAAAAACGGAAGCGGCGCGCTCACGGTGACCATTCTTTTATACGGTCTGGCCAAACTGGCATCGTTTCTGTTTCCGCAGCTGATGACCTATTCTCCGACGGCTTACACCGACTGGCATATGCTGTGGATCGGAGACATCGTATCGTGGGGGAAAATCGGAGGCATCTTTTCGTTGCTCCTGAGCTTCTGCATGTTGAGCTTTACGGCGGGCTTTTATTTATTCGACAAAAAACAATGGTAGGGGTAATGACGTATGTCCATCCGGATTCGTTTGCTGCTGTCTTATATCGCCATGCTGCTTGTGCCGGTCATCTTGTTCGGCATTGCCGTTATGATCATCAGCATGGCCCTGCTGGGCGATGTAAAATCGATCTACAAGCCCGACGGCAGCGAGCGGAATACGATAGCCGCCGTTATAGAGCAGGAAGCCGACGTATCCGCGGAAATCCGCGTGCGCAGTCTCAATTCGCCGGATTCGCTGCTTGAATCCAAAGTACAGGAGCTGCTGGATACTCAGCTGACGGCGATCCGTATGGCGCTGATCGTGCGCAAGGAAGGGCAGATCGTGTATGCGTCACCGTCTATTGATGAGCCGGAGCTGTTAGAGGCTCTGCCTGCTTTTGGCTCGGGTGGAGATTTTCACGAGGAGAAGATGAAAAATCGCGGACCATGGAACGACAGGCAGGCGCATTGGTTCATTACGAAGCAGAACGATATGCTGTTTACGGACGGCAGCAAGGGAAGCGCCTTTATCGCGATGGACATGAATCCGCTCGGCCGGTTCGCCCACCGGTATTTCAGCGTATTCCTGATCACGCTGCTCGCTATTCTTGTACTGACGAACGGGCTGCTGACGTACTTCGTATCACGCAGCATCATCCGTCCGCTTCGCTCCTTGCAAAAGGCGGCGGATCAGATTAAGGAAGGAAATCTCGATTTCGTCGTAAAGCCGGAGTCCAAGGATGAGATCGGGGAGCTGGCTTCGTCGTTCGAGCAAATGCGGAGCCGGTTGAAGCAATCGGTACAGCTGCAGCTGCAGTATGAAGAAAACCGCAAGGAGCTCATTTCGAACATATCGCACGATTTGAAAACTCCGGTTACCGCGATCAAAGGATATGTAGAGGGGATAATAGACGGAGTGACGAATACTCCGGAGAAGTTGGATAAATATGTAAAGACGATCTACAATAAGTCGGTGCAAATGGACCGTTTGATCGACGAGCTGTTCTTATTTTCCAAGCTCGACCTGAACAGCCAGCCGTTTCATTTTGAACAAGTGGATCTGATAGCGTTTCTGCAGGATTGTACGGATGAGCTTCATATGGATATCGAAAAACAGGGCGTTTCCTTTCAATTCGAGCCGCAGCCGGGAGTGACCGAGGCTTGGGTCGCCGCCGATCGCGACAAGCTGAAGCGGGTGCTGGTCAATATTATGGAAAACGCCATGAAATATATGGATAAGGACCAAGGCTTCATCCGGATGCGGATGAAGGATGAAGGAGCGGCGTACGCCATCGAAATCGAAGACAACGGTCAAGGGATCGATGCGGAGGCGCTGCCGCATATATTCGACCGCTTTTACCGGGCCGACCGTTCGCGCAACCGGAACACCGGGGGCAGCGGTCTCGGGCTGGCCATAGCCAAGCAAATCATCGAAGAGCATGAAGGCGGCATCACGGCCGCAAGCGAGCCGGGTGGGGGGACGGTCATCACGATCCGGCTCAAGAAGCTTACGCAAGGACGCAGGGAGGGGGAGTTCAGGCATGACCAGCATATTGATTATTGAAGACGAAGCGAGCATTGCCGAGCTGGAGAGAGACTATTTGGAGATCAACGGCTATAACGTTCATATGGAGCACAGCGGTGATACGGGACTCCGGGAAGCGTTGAGCGGCGCTTATGACCTGATTATTCTCGATCTCATGCTGCCTAAGGTGGACGGCTTCGAAATATGCCGCAAAATCCGCGACGAGCACAACATCCCTATCCTGATGGTTTCCGCAAAAAAGGAAGACATCGATAAAATACGCGGACTCGGGCTCGGAGCGGACGATTATATCATTAAGCCGTTCAGTCCCGGCGAGCTTGTCGCCAGAGTGAAGGCCCATTTATCCCGATACGAGAGGCTGCTTGGCCAGCGGGAAGCCAAAAGCGAGGAGGTCCGGGTCCGCGGTCTGCTGATCGACAAAGCTTCACGGCGTGTCTATGTAAACGGGAACGAGGTCGTCTTTACGACGAAGGAGTTCGATCTGCTCACCTTTTTGGCTACGAACCCGAACCGGGTGTTCAGCAAGGAGCAGCTGTTCGAGCATATATGGGGGCTGGATTCGATGGGAGACAACGCAACGGTAACCGTTCATATCCGCAAAATCCGGGAAAAGATCGAGCTGCATCCCTCCAAGCCGCAATATATCGATACGGTATGGGGAGCCGGCTACCGGTTCATTTTATAGCACGAAGCAGCGGGATATGGAAAAAAGGATCCGCCCCGGCAGGTTCGAAAGCCTTACGGAGCGGGCCCTTTCATGCGCTTTATTTATATGTGATTAATTTGCGTATACCTCGAATTCATTCACGTTCGCTTCGTCCGTTGCGGTAACGACCAGCAGCCGGATATAACGGGACGTTACAGGAGTGAATGTGATCGTTTTGGAGGCTCCGATGGTCGTGCCGGTCGTAATATCGGTAAAGTTAGTGCCGTCAGAGGACGATTGCAGCTTGAAGGAAGTTATATTCGCGTAGTTCGTTTCCTTGATGACCACTTTGCCGTACGTTTGGCTGGAGCCGAAATCGACCCGCAGCCATTGGCCGTTGTTCGTACCGCTTGCCGATGCCCAGCGCGTGCTTGTTGAGCCGTCGACCGCCTTGGCAGCGGAGTAGGTGGCGCTCCATTCCGTAGATGCGGTTGCGGTTTTGTTCAAGGCGAGATTCGTAGCGGTGCCGGTGCTGTAGGTGTCTCCGCCTTCGCCGGTCCACGTCATTTCCGTGAAGGAAGACGGGGCAAGGGAGGTAGCGGTTGCCGAGCCGGAAGCGTACAGCCCGCCCGTAACGCCGGTCATCGTATAGTCGGTATACAGTTTGTTCGAGGTGAAGTTAGTATGAATGAGAGCGCCGGCAAGGTTCACGCCGGATACGGCTTTCAGCTCCAGGTTGCTGCCGTAGGAAATGCCGTCGGAGGCGGTTGTTTTATTTGCGCGGTAGGCTTGCCCTGTGCCTGCGTTATTTTTCACCGTCGTATCGATGACCTGCACGTTATTGGCGCGAATGTACATTCCGTTATTGCCTACAGTCGATTCGGGAACGGTGTTCTGGAAATCGATATCGGCGCCGATGACTTTAATATGGTGTGTGCCTTCTTTAAAATCGAAGCCGTCGTTTTTGGTCTCCACCGTGCTGCAGTTCAGGAACGTAATATAGCCGCTTTGGTCTGCGTTCGGAGCCGTTGTCCAGTTCTGGTCGGCGTCTCCGACATAGAAGCCTTCCCCGAATTTGCCGCTCTGCCCCGTATACTGCGCGGAGCTGCTGCTGATCAGCCAGTATTGGCTGTTTTTGCGGATTTTGAACCCTTCGGCCAACGTGTTTTTCACCGTCACATTCGTAACGAAGCCGTGGGAGGCTTCAATCAAAAGTCCTTTGTTGGAGTTCGAGTTGGAGTTGATCGTCACATTCTCAAGCTTGTAGTAGCCGTGCTTAATATGAAACGCTGCGTTGCCTGCGGAAGCCGTATAATTGAGCGTAGCTCCGCTGCCGGTGCCGCGGATCGTAATATAATTGTTACTGGAACCGCTTACAGAAGTGGCGATAGTGCCGTCCGAAATGTTGTAGGTCCCGGATAATTCAATGATATCGCCGGGCTGGGCGCTGGCCAAATAGCTGCGCAGTGCGGCTACATCCCCCGCAGGAACGGTCTTGGTCGCGGCGAAAGCGGTGGATACGGTAAAGACGGGTACAAGCGTGAAGCATAATAAAAACAGCAAGGACATCGATAAAGACTTTTTGTTCAGCCAGCGCAGGCTCCTCATTAATGCATCCTCCTCGAATTTGGAATTTCAGGAATAAAAAAAGAGCTGTGATTCTGGTACGCGATAACGCTGGAACCATTCACCTCCCTTACGATCTCCGTCAGACGCTTCGGCCTCCTTAATACACGGCCTGATTGCACGTCCTCCCTTTCAGCTTATAAGGATTTCCAGCTTCGGAATATAGCTAAAATTCACAATTCTTTTACTTAAATTAACATTTCTCAAGATAAAATATATTGACTCCAGCTAGGCAATCCTTTACACTTGCATTTGATTAGTTAGCTAACTAAATAGGGGGGCGGACGATGGAATACAACCATTCGAATGCTTTAACGCATCTAATGAAGCATGTTTTGAAGCTTTACCGGCATAATGTCGATCGGCTTATTCAGGAGTACGATGTATTTCCGGGCCAGCCTCCGCTGCTGTTAAGACTCTCCGATAAGGATGGTCAAATGCAGAAGGAGCTCGCCAACAGCATGCATATTCAGCCTGCAACCTTGACGGTCATGATCACCCGGATGGAGAAAGCCGGACTTGTCGAGCGCAAGCCTGATGCGGAAGATCAGCGAGTATCCCGGGTGTATTTGACGGAGAAGGGCCGCTTTGCAGCAGGAAAGGTGAAGGAGGCGCTCCGTACTATTGAGGAGCAATGCTTCCGGAATTTCAGTCCGGAGGAGAAGCTGCTGTTCCGGAGGCTGCTGCTGCAGATGCATCAGGATCTTGAAGCAGGACAGCGCGATAATAATTAGTTGTCTAAATAGATTAGCGAATAATAAAGCGCAATTTCTCGAAATTCGAGACTTAGAGCGCGAATCTCGAATCTCTATAGGAAGGAATGATCTCTAACTCTATGAGTCTCCCCAATGAAGCAACCCCTCGTACCCGAAGGCTGTGGATGGCGCTGATTCTCGGAGCACTGGCTTCGTTCGGACCTTTGTCGATCGATATGTATTTGCCGGCGCTGCCGACGCTTGCCGATGATTTGCAAACGACGCCGTCATTGGCCCAGCTAAGCTTGACCTTCTGCTTGCTCGGACTGTCGCTCGGGCAATTGCTCGCCGGTCCTCTCAGCGACGTGCGAGGACGCAGAAAGCCGCTGATGGTCGGGCTGTTCGTCTACATGATCGCGTCGCTCTTATGTGCGTTCAGCCCGTCGATCTGGGCCCTTATTGCCCTGCGGTTCATTCAAGGCGTCGCCGGAGCCGCAGGGATCGTGATTTCTCGGGCGATCGTCCGAGATATGTATTCGGGCACGGAGCTGACGAGGTTTTTTACGCTGCTCATGCTCGTCAACGGAGTCGCTCCGATCTTCGCTCCGATCGCCGGAGGGCAGCTGCTGCGGATAACGGCCTGGCCGGGCGTGTTCGTCGTGCTGTGCCTGTTCGGCGTCCTTATGCTGGCGGCGGTATGGCTCGCCCTGCCTGAAACGCTGCCGTTGGAGCGCCGCTCCAAGGGCGGCATCGGCAACACGCTGTCGACGTTTCGCAATCTGCTCGGCGACCGGACTTTTATGGGCTACGCACTGTCGCAAGGCTTCGTCATCGCCGCGATGTTCGCGTATATATCCGGCTCCCCGTTCGTCATTCAAAATATTTTCGGAGCTTCGCCGCAAATGTACAGCGTATTTTTTGCCATTAACGGTCTCGGCATCATTATTGCCGGCCAAATTACAGGCCGATTGGCAGGCAAAGTAGGCGAGGCCCGGCTGCTCGTCAGCGGACTCGTCATCGCTGCTGTCGGCGGCGTGACGCTGCTCGCGATGATTTTGGCCGGCGCGGGGCTGTACGCGATATTGCTGCCGCTGTTCTTCGTCGTCTCCAGCGTCGGCATCGTCAGCTCGACCTCGTTCGCCTTGGCCATGCAAAACCAGGCGCAAGCCGCAGGAAGCGCCTCGGCGCTGCTCGGGCTTCTGTCGTTCATCTCGGGCGGCGTTGTCGCTCCGCTCGTTGGTCTCGGCGGCGGCGAGACGGCCGTGCCGATGGGCATTGTTATAGCCGCGGCGGATATTGCAGCCATGCTGTGCTACGTTGTCATGATCCGGCGGAAGAAACCCGCGGCTTCGTATACGATGAACGCATAAATTTGGTTCCATGCGCGTTTTATGACACAAAACTCCTTCTCGATTGTCATCACGATCAACGCATAGGACCGGATCGCTACCACAATCCGATTAATGCCATAATAAAATCAAACCGCCCTTTTGTGACGACGTTATCGTCATAAAAAGGGCGGTTTTTGGGCTTCGCGGACATGTTTTCTGCTACGCATAGTCACGGTGGTCACCGGGTTAACGATGCATGTAGCGGGCCATTTTTTCCATACGCTTATCCTGCTTTCTCTCGTGAACGACCATACAAGCGTGAATGGCTCCCGGAAGCCAGAAGCACAGTGTCAGTATCAGATTGAGAAAAGCCTGGAACGGCTTGCCGCTAAACAGAACCGCTACGGGAGGAAGCAATATCGCGAGCAAATACATATGCAGTCACCTCTTTTTCTTTTACATACCATACGCTTCAGCTTCGGCAACGTTTCAGACGGATATACCTTGGTGGAGCCCGTTTATAAAGAATGGGCGGAGTCGCCTGCATAATTTATCCCGGTTTTAGTCGAGAGTGAGTCCGGACGGAGAAGCCATGCAGACGAAATAAGACCGCCGTTGCAGCAGCGGCAGCCTAGTTCACTCGGCGAACGTCCGATGTTCAGCAGGGCTTTGCTGTACTTGCTACAAGTACGCGGCCGGACATCCCGAATTGCGGTAATGTTGGAAGCAATCCCGAGTCGATCCTAATTGATCGGTTTCCCTGATCTGCGCTAAAGCGCGCTGTTCATTCACTTCGTCTTGCCATGTGCCCCCGAATCCATTGGCGTGCCGCATTGTGCAGAAGACAGCCGATCATCTTCAAGCTCGCAAGCTTAGGCTTGCTGCAGGTTATTCCTTCTTCTTGTCATTATCAGCCTGAAGCTGCTGCAAATAAGCGTCCAAACGATCGAATCTGTCTTCCCAGATGGACCGATAGGACTCGATCCACTCGTCAAGCTCTTTGAAGGGCTCCGGTCGAAGCTTGTAAATACGCCGGTTGGCGCTTGGCTGCACCTCGACGATGCCCGAGTCGCTTAGCACCCGAAGGTGCTTGGAGACCTGCGGCTGGCGAACCTCAAGCTGTTCGGCGATTTCACCAACGGTTAGAGGACCGTCACGCAATAGCTCGACAATGTGATACCGGTTGGGCTCGGCAAGCGCAAGCAAAGTTGTCATATTCATGCCCATATCATGTATCCCCTTTATGAACAATATATACCAAATGGAATATTCCAGTAAAGGAATGCTTAGGGGGTTTTCGTTTATTTTATGCAGAAAATAAAAAAAAGAGGCTCCCGCCCGGCATAAAGGGAGCCCCTCTTACGGCATCGTGCTGCTTATTTTAAATTGGCGCTTTGCTCGTAATATTTAAAAATCGCACTCATATCCTCTTCGCCCAATCCGTTGTTGCATGCCGTTTGATACAGCTGCTTGACGACGGCGGCGACGGGAACCGGCAGGCTGAGCGAATCCGAAAGCTTGGCGGCCAATCCCAGGTCCTTATGCATCAAAGCCGTCATAAATTGCGGCGAGTAGTCGTTTTCCAGTATTTTAGGCCCTTTCATTTCGGCCATTCCGCTACGCGCTCCGCCTCCGGCTACGACATCCAGGAAGGCAGCGGGATCCAGACCGGCTTTGCGCAGCATGGCAAGGCTCTCGGACAGCGCAACCAGATGCGTAGCGACCATCATGTTATTGGCCAGCTTCGCAATGGAGCCTGCACCATGGCCTCCCATATAGACGGCTTTTTTGCCCATCAGCAGCAGGATCGGCTCGGTTCGCTCGAATACTTCGCGTTTACCGCCGACGATAAACGTGAGAATGCCTTGCTCCGCTTGCGGCTTACTGCCGGTGACCGGAGCGTCCAGCTTGTCGATGCCGAGCTTCTCCAGCGCTTCGGCCGTGCGTATGCTGACGTTCGGGTCAATCGTGCTGCAGTCGACGACGAGGCGGAGCGGCAGCTCGCCGCTAGTTTGGCAGCCGGACAAGATGCCGTTGTCTCCGAAGTAGACCTGCTCCACTGCGCGGTCGTCCGACAGCATGGTGAACAGCAGCTCCGATTTGGCGGCTGCTTCAGCCGGCGAAGAGACAACGACGACGGAGGATTGGTCATTCCAGTCGTTCGTTTTGCCAGGCGTCCGATTGTAAATATACAAGGTGTGCCCTGCTTTGGCGAGATGGCCCGCCATAGGTTTACCCATCGTTCCGAGTCCGATAAATCCGATGTTCACGATCGTATCCCTCCAATACCTATGTAAGAAATATAAATTGCCTTGGAAAAAGACGGTTCGATCCGTCTTGTCTATTTTACCACATTGGATAGTTTAAGTCCGGTAAAGCGGTTAAGCGTATCGAAGAACTTTCCGGTTGGAGGGCGATAAAAACTATGATGCTTACGAAGCGAGTTTTGCTAAAAGCAAAACTTTAAGGCCGCTCATCCCTGAAGTAACCGATAGTTTGCTCACCACGAGGCTTGTAGCCATTTACCGAAAAAAATTGCGGACGCCGTTCTTATGAAAACAGCTTGCAAGTTTCGGGCCGATTTGTTACTATGATGAAACCAAAATGATTGAAGGAGCCCGAGACCCATGAATACGGCGAATACATTCAGGTTCAAACAACTTCATCATTACAAGCAGCGTTAGCACACACCTGTATCGATTAACAGGGTGGGCTAACGCTTCTCGCGTTGGCCTCCCTGCGGCATAGTAAAACGCGCAGGACCAAGAGGTCCGGCGCGTTTTTTATTTTCCTGGAAGTTCACAAAAAGCATTCAAGCAAAGCGATCAGGCTGGAGAGGTCCAGTCGGAGGTAGCAATGGCCTTGCTTCGATTATCACACCGAACTAAAGAAAGGGATGCTGACGATGCAAAATGTGAAAGGAACGTACGATTTTTTCGGAAAAGAACAGGCGCTTAGAAAAAAGGTGCAGTCCACACTTCAAGAAGTATTTGAGCTGTATGATTTTGACGGTATGGAGTCTACGGTGTTGAACGAGCTGGAGCTGCTGACATCCAAATATGCAGGCGGCGATGAAATATTGAAGGAAATGTACCAGCTAAGCGATCAAGGAAAACGCAGCCTGGGTCTGCGGTACGACCTGACGATTCCTTTTGCCAAGGTCATCGCTTTGAATCCGGGCATCGAGTTTCCTTACAAACGGTATGAAATAGGAAAAGTGTTCCGGGACGGGCCGGTGAAGCGCGGCAGGCTGAGGGAATTTCTACAGTGCGATGCGGATATTGTCGGCACCAAAGGCCCGGAAGCGGAAGCCGAGCTGATGCAGCTGGCGGTTGAAGTTTTCCGCAGGCTCGATATTCCTGTATTGATCCGGTGGAACAACCGGCGTTTTTTGGGAGAGGTGCTCGAAGCCGTCGGGGTACGGCCGGAAGATACGCAGTCCGTCATGCTGACGCTTGATAAGATAGCGAAAATAGGCAAGGAGGAGGTCGTCAAGGAACTCGGCAGCAAAGGGCTACAAGATGAAGCCATCAGAGGAATCGGCGAACTGATCACGATGGCTGACCCGACCTTCGAGCAAATAGCCGACCGATATGGCATCGGGGATTCTCAAGGCGCGTTGGAGGTTTCGGATCTCCAGAAGCTGATGGAAAGGCTGGGGCTGGATGCTGTATGCCGGTTTGACCCGTATTTGTCGCGGGGACTGTCTTTCTACACTGGAACGGTGTACGAAATCTTCGATGCAAGCGGGTCCTTCGGCTCCAGCTTGGGCGCAGGCGGGCGGTATGACGCAATCATTGGGCAGTTGGTTGGCAGGGAGGACGTCGACTATCCGACGGTTGGCATCTCCTTCGGTATGGAATCGATAATGGAAATGCTGCAAACTCGCCCCATTGAAGCTGCAGGGGCTTGCGTCACGGTTATCCCTATCGGGGAAACGAATCCGGAATCACTGAAAGCCGCCGCCGAGCTGCGTGCCAGCGGTATCCGTACAAGCTTGGACACGAGTAAGCGGAAGCTGAAAAAATCGCTCGCCTCTGCGGCGTCCAACCGCATTCGCTACGTCGTTCTGATTGGCGAAGACGAAGCAGCGGCAGGCAAGGTTCGGCTGAAAGATATGGACGAAATGACGGAAGCGGTCGTCGCTCTGGAGGAAGCTATTCATCAAGTGTTCCGCAGGCTTTGCTAGGCTGTGAAGTTGCTTCACATTAATGTAAAATAATGGGATGCTGTATGGGGTGGAGTAGTACCGTATACAGGAGGGATTGTATATGAAGCAGCTGAGCATAATCGTAGGCGTTGTTGGAGGATTATGGCTTGCACTTGTTTTAGTCTATCAAGCTGTTGCGATAGGGGACGTAGTATCCGCAAGGCAAAAGACGGAGGCGTTCTTCAAGGCGATACAGGCGCAAAAGTATGACGAAGCCGAAAAGCTGTTTGCAGGCGCTATGGATGTGTCCGAAAATATCGTTGGAGGAGAGCTTCAAGCTGCTCTCCTACGATAATGTGAGGGCAGACTTTGACGACGGCTGCGTCTGCACAGGGAACGCAGCGCTTACCTTCGAGGTGGACGAGAAGCCGCTGGAGGTACACGCGATTGTCACCTTTAGCTCTGAAGGGAAGCCCAAGCAGGTATGCGCTGTTCACCCTCCCGGAGCGGAACGAGGGTTCATTGCGGAATTAAGCGCATGGAACCGGATGTTTTGCGGAGGCGCTTCTTTTTGAGAAGGGGAGGAGCGGCCACGCTGGGACTTGTAGCGCGGAAAAACCGTCTTACAGCGCGCGAAGGAGCGGAAGCGCCAGCTGTAAGCCTGAAAAACCGCGTTACAGCATGAGGAAGCGGGATAAAGCGGCCACCCCGGCACCTGTAACGCGGAAAAACCGTCTTACAGCGCGTAAAGTAGCGGAACCGCCAGCTGTAAGCCTGAAAAACCGCGTTACAGCGCGTGAAGGAGCGGAAGCGCCAGCTGTAAGGCGTAAAAACCGCGTTACAGCGCGGGTATAGCGGGATGAAGCCGTCACACCGGCATCTGTAACGCGGAAAAACCGTCTTACAGCACGCGAAGGAGCGGAACCGCCAGCTGTAAGCCGGAAAAACCACGTTACAGCGTGGGGAAAGGGGATAAAGCGGCCACGCCGGTACCTGTAACGCGGAAAAACCGTCTTACAGCGCGCGAAGGAACGAAATCATCAGCTGTAAGCCTGAAAAACCGCGTTACAGCGTGGGTAAATGGGATAAAGCGGCCACGCCGGTGCCTGTAGCGCGGAAAAACCGTCTTACAGCGCGCGAAGGAACGAAATCATCAGCTGTAAGCCTGAAAAACCGCGTTACAGCGTGGGGAAAGGAGATAAAGTGGCCACGCCGGTACCTGTAACGCGGAAAAACCGTCTTACAGCACGCGAAGGAACGAAATCATCAGCTGTAGGGCGTAAAAACCGCGTTACAGCAGGGCAAAACGGGATGAAGCCGTCACAGCGGTATCTGTAAGCCTGAAAAACCGCATTACAGCCCGAGCGGTGGAGTTTTTTTATGTAAGCAATTTATCCCTTGAGACCACAGGGGACTTCGATTAAACTACACAGATAGACGCAGAAGCAGCTTAGATAATGCAGCATGCGAAGCTTGAAGGAGCTAAAAGAACATGACAAACCAATTCAACGAGGGTACTTTACGGGTACAAACGATACTGCAGCAAAAAGGCTACGACAATCAAATCGTGCAGCTGCCGGACAGCGCGCGCACGGCTCAGGAAGCGGCGGACGCGATCGGGTGTGAGGTCGCCCAGATTGCCAAGTCGATTATTTTCCGGCTGGAGCAAGCGGATCAACCTTTGCTGGTGGTTGCGAGCGGGGTCAATCGCGTAAATGAGAAGCGCATTTCCGAACTGCTCCAGGACAAGCTGGGAAAAGCAGACGCCGATTTTGTACGGGATCGGAGTGGATTTGTTATTGGCGGCGTGGCTCCGATCGGGCACCGGCAGAAGCCGGTCACATTGATCGACGAAGATTTGTTTCGCTACAAGACATTGTGGGCGGCGGCGGGACATCCGAAAACGGTATTTCAGCTGACGCCAGACGAGCTGAGGGAAATGACGGACGGTCAAGTGGTATGTGTCCGCTAGCGGAACGATAGGTCAGCACGGACTTGAGACTAATCTCATCAGTTACGGGGGCAATGATGTGAATATTGAGGTCACTTTAACTAGGGAAGATGAAGCTTACATCATCAAAAATTTGTACCCGCTCTATTTGTACGACCTCTCCGAGCATTACGGGCTCGTTCCCGGCCATACACCGAATGGGCATGGCATTTATGAGAGCAGTGACGAATATCGAACGCTGCAGGATCAGTATGAGGTTCAAAGCATATGGTGGGAGAAGCCGAACTGCTTATATCCGTTCCTTATAAGGGTTGACGGCATTCCTGCCGGATTTGCTTTGATTGCGACTCCGCCGTATTGCAGTAAAGGAATCGATTATTTTGTGAATGAGTTTTTTCTGCTTCGGCCTTTTAGAGGAAAGGGGATCGCGGAGAAGGCGGCTGCACAAATATTCACGCAATTCAAGGGCTCCTGGGAGCTGTTTACCAATCCTGCGGGGGCTAACGGGAGAGGGCAAGCTTTTTGGCGCAAAGCCTTATCCAGCTATACGAATGGAAAATACGAGGAAACCCATGGATCGACATTCAACGGAGACATGGTAATCTTTCGATTTCGTAACTAAGCTAAAAAAGAAAAAACGTTCCATGCTCAACCCTAACCTGGGCTGAAAACATGGAACGTTGACGTTCAAGGCTCAGGATACTCCGGCTTTCGCCTGCTGCTGTAATCTGCGCTCTTCCGCTAACCGGCGGGTGCGGGATAATCCTAGGGAGGCGGCTGCAGTGGCCGCGGCAACGGTGACGCCTGCTGCGCCGATCCAGGTTATCGAGGTGAGCGAAGCGTGTTCCACCACAACGCCCCCGATACCCGCTCCAGCCGCCATGGCAAGCTGAAGCACGGAGCTGTTCAGGCTAAGCATAATGCCGGAAGCTTCCGGTGCAAGCGTGAGCAGGTGATATTGCTGCGTCGGGCCGGAGGACCAGGCGGAGAACGACCACAGCATAAGAACCGGGAAGACAATGGCCGGGAACGGGGCAACCAGCGACAGAAGAATCAGGGAGATGGCATGAAAAAGCATGCCTCCGATGAGCGTCCGCGGGACCCCCCATTTGTCCGTGCTGTAGCCTCCGAATTTCGAGCCGATCAGGCTAGCGATGCCGAAAGCGAATAGGCCTGCGCTGACGCCTTCGCCGCTCATCGCGGATACGTTGAGAAGAAACGGCGAGATATACGTATAAGCGATCGAATATCCGGCGATCCAGAAGAAAGTGATCGACAGGGCGATGGCGATTCGCGGTTCTTTGAGCAAAGCGATTTGTTTGCGAAGCGGTACGGGTGCTTCTCCTTCAGTATGCGGGATCGTGTAATATATGACGAGGATCGCCAGCAGTCCGAGCAGTCCAATACCGCCGAAGATCAGCTTCCAATCGTAAAACGAAGCGATAACTCTCCCTATCGGCACTCCGATAATCAGTGCGGTGCTGAAGCCCATCACCAGAGTAGCAATGGCGCTGCCTTGTTTGTCGGCAGGAGCCAGCTTGGATGCGACGGTTAGCGCTGTGACGACGAATACTCCGGTGCTCAGAGCCAGAATAATTCTCGAGCCGATAAGGGCCTCGAACCCCGGTAAAGCGACAGCCATTCCGTTGCCGATGACAAAAAGGCCGAGAGAATAAAGAAGCAGCTTGCGCCGCTCTATCCGCGCTGTCACGGCCATCAGGATCGGAGTGCCGAAAGCGTAGGCAAGCGAAAAGACGGTAATAAGCTGGCCGGCGGCGGAGACGGAGACTCCGATATCCTTAGCGACTTGATCGAGAATACCTGCAATGATGAACTCCGACGTTCCAACCAAAAAACTGACGATGGCCAGCATGTAAATTTTCCAAGCGTTTGACATAAGATGGTAAAGCTCCTCTCTCCACTGTATATATTGTTTTTATATTTCTAAAAATATAGAAATAGGTTGCAAAAAAAATTACTGCAGCAAATAAGGCGCATATTTCAGCGCAATATCCCGATTCACACTATAGTAAATATAAGTGCCGTCTTTCCGCGTATTCAGCAGGCCGCAATCCGTCAGCTGCTTCAAATGATGCGAGAGCGTCGAGCCCGCAATCGATTCGAGCTTGCTTCCGATATCGGAGCAGCACAAATTTTTCTCCTCGGTAAGCAGCATAGCGATTTTCAGCCGGGTAGGTTCTCCAAGTGCTTTGTATACTTTGACGGCCTGTCGTACGTCTTCGTTGTCTTGAACCATGATTATCTCACCCTCGGCAAAGTTTGTTATTTCTAAAAGTATCGAAATAAACTTACCACACCTTTTTTCGAATGTAAATAGGGCTCTAATGAAAATCCCTCGCGATGGAGCAAAAAAAAAGGAGGTTTCCATGACGGGAACCTCCTCATGATCTTGTATTAATTGGAAGAAACGGGCTGGGAAGCAAGATCCCTGATTCGTTTCCATTCGTTCAAATGCAGCTCAAGCTGTTGAATTGCCGTATCGACATCCTGGGCAAAACGGCCCGGATCGTTCAAGCCGCCGGCTAATTGCTCCTGTGTCAGCTCGCTGAAAGCCGGCAGCGAGGCGAGCAGCCGTTGAAGTTTGCTTTCAACGGAAGAGGCGGCCGATGCCGCGGCAGGCGCGTCGAGCAATGTTGCGGGAGCTGGTGCTGCAGCAGGTGTGTCGAGCAGCGTCGCAGCGGCAGCCGCCGGCTCCATTGCCGGAGCGGCAGACTGCGGCTGAAGCGGGCTGCCCGTGACCGAAGGGGCGGATGAAGCCGCTCCGGTAGGTTCAGGCGCCTGTGCCGGCGGCGCGTTCGCTTCCGTCTTCTCGCTTTTTGCCGCCGCTTTTGGCTGAGCGGACTTGGCCCGCTCCGCCTTGTTTTGCTCGAACACGGACCATGTCTCCAGAAGCTCGTTGCCTGATTTGTAGAGCAGCTTGTCCTTGGTCGATGCGGAGATGGTTTTGTCCTTGAACAGCTTGGCGATTTTCTTCACGTCGCTGACGGGCATTTCGTCTCTGGCCATGATCAAAGCAAGCGGATCCCGGTGCTCCAGCGGCAAATCCTTCAGAGGAAGCAGCTGGTCTTCCGTCAGCTTGTCTTTTCTAATTTCGGTGCCGCCTACAATCAGTTTTTTCACCGCGTTACCGAACTTCAGCAATTCGATTTTGTTCTTGATGTAGGATTCCGGCTTGCCGAGGCGGCTGGACAAATATTTGGTCGAGCTGCTGAATTTCGGATCGTTCAACAGCTTATTGAACGCTTCCGCTTCTTCAATCGGCGAGAAGCCCTCCCGCGTCAAATTTTCCGCGATTTGCTCCAAATAAATTTCTGTTTCGTCCGTTACGTTGGAGACGATGCACGGGATCGTTGCGCGGTTCAGCATTTTGCAGGCTTTGTATCTGCGGTTTCCGTAAATGATCATATACCGGCTGCCGGCGGTCGTTCTCACCTTGATCGGCGACAGCAACCCGAGTTCCTCGATGCTTTGCATCAATTCCTGCAAGGCTTCGTCATCAAACTGGTATCTCGGCTGGTCTTTATCTTCATCAATTAAATCGATAGCAATTTCAATAATGTCCATCATGCATTCTCCCATCCTTTATGTAAATTTCGTCCAAGACCTGCAGGGACTTCCCGGCAACAGGAGCAGCTCCTATCCGCAATATCCCCAGCTTGCTCGCAAAATAGTTCGTGAGAAATTTTAAGCGATAAGGCCGATTATCGTCGAAAGGCCTCGCTAACCCATTATATAATACCGGACAAGCTGTGGAAATGTTTGCATCGTACTTTTGCAGTGAAAAGGGCTTGCGGAGTCGCGTCCCGCCCACCATATTCATGCATGATTCGGACGGTCATGTATCATTCTAAACGAAGGGACACGGATCCCGTCCCATGATCGTTAGACGGATGGAGGTGAGCATGATGCCCAAAGGAATGAAAAGCAACGAAGGAAACAAGTATAACACGAATCCAAATTACGCAGACCAGGTGTTAAAGAATCACGAGAAGCAGCCGGCACAAAATAATCCTCGAGAGAGCGACGATACGCTTCGGCATAAATAATACAAATGTAGGCAATAAAGCAGTCAACCAGGAGTTGGCTGCTTTATTGTTTTGCCGACAGACGGGCATAGCGAAACTGGTTCGCGATGTAGATTCACAGAACGTTTGTTGGAAAATGATGGTCGGCGGATTTATACTTTGGGGAGGGCTGCACAAAAAGTAAGAGCAGCTTATAGTGGGGCAAAATTCATAAGGGGAAGCGGGGAGTAACAAGGATGGAGCTGGTTTATGCAACCTCCAACGATGCCAAGTTTCAAATTGCTTTGTCTGCGCTTGCAGGCACCGGCGTTCTGCTGACCCGCAGCGGCATCGATTTGCCCGAGATCCAAAGCTTGGACGTCGAACAGATCGCTGTATTCTCGAGCATATGGGCGAGCCGTGAACTAGACTGTCCTGTGATTGTAACCGATGTCGGATTTTATATCGAGGGACTGAGAGGCTTCCCCGGTCCTTTCGTGAAATATACTAACCACTGGTTTGCAGCTAAGGACATTGTAAAGCTGATGGGGGCTACAGAAAACCGAAACGCTTACGTAAAAGAATGTCTTGCGCTGTGCCAGCCTAACCATCCCCCGTTGGTATTCCATAAGGAAATCAAGGGTGTCATAGTCCATGAGCTCGCTGAAAGCCTCGACGGCGGCTCCGTCATGGATCGGTTATTTAAACCGGAGCATTACAGCACCGTTCTGGCCGATCTATGCAAAACGGATGAAGTTCCGTTTTGGAGCAGGCACAGCGCATTCCATCTGTTAAAAGATTACCTTCATGCCCATGGTTTCTTGGCATCCCGCTAACAGCCTATCTTCAACCATCGGAAGGAGAATCGTCCAATGAACATACGAGAAGCGGCAGGTAAAAAGGCGCTGATTATTGGAGCCGGAATCGGAGGCTTATGTGCAGGGTTGGCGCTGCAAAACATAGGGTGGCACGTCACCATCTTCGAAAAGGAGCCCGGTCTCGCCGAAAGCGGGGCCGGAATCGTGCTGGCGGCGAATGCGATGAAGGTGCTTGAGAAGCTGGGGGCGGCAGATAAAGTCCGGGAGAGTGGAAAGGCTGTAGGCAAAGCCGAGATCCGCAGATGGGACGGTGCGATGCTCACGGAGCTGCCGGTGCGGGAGCAGGCCGAGCGGTACGGGACGCCGAGCTACTTGATTCACCGTGCGCTTCTCCAAGAGCTGCTATATGAGCTGGTGAAGTCCCGCGGTGCAGACTTGCAGTTCGACAGGAAGCTGGAACGGTGGGAGCAGCACGGTGACAAGGTGACGGCTGCTTTCGCCGATGGATCTAGCCATTCCGGGAAGGTGCTGATCGGTGCGGACGGGCTCCGTTCCACGGTGAGAGAACGGCTCTTCGGTACCGAACCGCTTCGTTATTCCGGCTTCACAGCTCTAAGAGGCATAGCGGACTACAGGGACGAGCGGTACCCGATGGTGGACGGGGGCGGCTTCGAGGCTTGGGGACCGGGAAAACGATTCGGGTTTTCCCACCTGGGGCAAGGACGCGTATTTTGGTTTGCCGCTGTGAACGCTCCTGCAGGCATAGCGGTTCCTCCGGGAGAGCGCAAGCGCCAAGCGCTGGATGCGTTTCGCGGATGGTATGAGCCGATCGGGGACGTCATCGCCGCGACGAAGGAAGACGTTATCCTGGCTCACGACATCTATGACCGGAAGCCGCTCACGACTTGGCATCAAGGCCTCGCTGCGCTGCTCGGGGACGCGGCGCACCCGATGCTGCCGAATCTCGGCCAAGGCGGCGCTCAGGCGATGGAGGATGCGTGGACGCTGGCGCAGTGCTTGGTGCAAGCCGGTGACGGTGATGTCTCCGACGGACTGCTTGCCTACGAGCGGCTGCGGATTCCGCGTACGACGAGAGTCATCAGGCAGTCGCGGCAGATGGGGCGAATGGTCCAGCTTGAGAACCCGCTGCTGATCGCCATGCGTAACGGGATGCTGCGCACGCTTCCCGCGGACGTACAATTAAGACGGCTGCATTGGCTAATTGGGTTCGAGGTTTAGGCTTGCTGCTTGCCGCAGCCTTCGTGCTGGCGGCCGCAGAGCTGCCATAGCCGGCAAACGGGATAGCTTTCCCGCAGCAGCCGGTGTAGGCTATACTTGATGCATATAGACAGATGGGGTGACTTCTTTAAGTGGATACGATTACACATACCTTGTTCGGCCTCACGCTGTATGGAGCCGTCGACAAGACGAAGATGACGCGCCGTGAAAAGCAAGCGCTGCTGTTCACCACCGTCGCCGGATCGCAAATACCGGATATCGACGTCATCTCCTCCTGGTGGGATACGGCCGGACGTTATCAGATGTGGCACCGGGGGCTTACGCATTCCGTGTTTCTTGTTCCCGTCTGGGCGGCGATTATAGCCGGACTGAGCCGATTCATCGGGCGAATCCGCTTCTGGCGATTGTTTCTTATCGCATGCATAGCCGTGTTTATTCACGATACAAGCGATTTATTCAATGCATGGGGCACGGGCTATTTCGAGCCGTTCTCGCCTATGCGGATTACCTTCGGAACGGTTCCTATCGTGGATCTGGTGTTTTGGGCGATCATGCTGATCGGATGGCTTATCGTCCGATTCGGCAAGGACCGGATCCAGGTTCCTTCCCACCGCATATACCGGGTCGTTTGGCTGCTGATGGCGCTGCATGTAGGCCTGCAGTCCGCCCAAGGCCACAGTCTCTATAAGCAGGCGGCCGCGGAATATGAGCAGGTAGCTTTGTCCGCCGATTTCGTCCCAGGCATGTTCACGGTCGTAGGGAAGAAGGGCGACACCGTCGATCTGAAAAAAGGCACGATGTGGAGCGGCGTCACGCTCCAGACACAGCTGCAATCGGCAGAGAGCGCGAATCTTGATCAGCTGTTCGCGGACAATCCGAAAGCCCGGACGCTGAAGGAATGGTCGCCGTTTGTCGTGGTCGTTAACGACGAGAAGCGGCTTGGGCTGTATGATCCGCGATTTTACCGGAACGGCCAGTCATTTTTGTTCGAATTTATAGAGAAATAAACGCAAGATGGAGCGCTTCGGCATGATGCCGGCAGCGGCTCCTTTTTTTCAAGCAAGATCAGGAGAACACCTCGTACAATTGGGATAACATCCGGCCGATAGCTTCATTGAGGTCAAACGGGTGATGGAGGAGTATGCTCCCCCAAAGTACCGCTCCCAATGTGGTAATGCTGAAATAAGCAACGGCTGCGTTCTTATTGGACTTGCAAGCCCGCAGCCTGATGCCTCCGACTATGCACGACAGAATGAAGAAAAGCACTAAAAGCGTCATGTCATCGTCTCCTTTCCTTGAAATTGACCTTTTTTCCTCATCCGAGCAAACACGATGAGTATTGCCGGGATCAGGATAGCGTAAAGGGTATAGTATTCGAACAAATACTTTTTCGTCCATTCGACATTTTCGATAATGTTGGTGAAAAGCAAAGCGTAGGCAGAGATAATCCAAATCAGCGGATAAGCGACGAAAGCGCGCTGTTTAATTTCGAATAGCTGACATATAGCCAATACCGCGCAATAGAACAGCAAGCTTAATTTCATGCATACGATAAGAAGGATGTTGATAGAAAGAAGCGATTCCAAATGCTCGATAAAGTTCGTAAACTCCATTTCCCGGAAAATGATGAATACCGGATAGACGAGATGAGAAGCGCGATCTACGCCTAATATGCCGATCGTAAAATAGATGCCTAAAGTCAGGTTCATACCTCCAAATGCAATCCCTGACAGAAATGAAAATTTTAACCGTCTCTCGGCAAAGGGGAATATCATCATGAAGCATACAACCTCCATAAAAGGGAAAGCGAGCACATACCGGGTATTCAGGAAGGTCTCCAAAGGGTGAAAAACACCGGGAACCATAAAATTCCCCCAATCCCACTCTTTTAGCATTACCGCCATAGGGATCCAGAAAAGCAAAAATAACAAAACACTCAAAAGCTCGCATGTCATAGCGATCGATTCGATTCCTTTCACCACAGCATAGGCGCAAACGCACAGGATCATGATATGAAACACCGGGACAGGCGTCCGCGGCATCAGATTAATATGCATGAAATCGCTCATGTTGCGGGTAACCCAGGATGCAATCTGGATAAATAACAGAATGTACAGCAAGGATACCAGGCCGCCGGCCCATTTCCCCAATACTTGAACGGCTATTTGGACAATGCTTAATCCGGGAAATTTGCTCGACAAGTAGAGCCAGAATCCAGCCAATACTACACCGTACAGAGTAGCCCATACGAATACAAGCCATCCGTATTGCTTGGCATCCGCTATGAGTCCCCCGGGCAATAAGATATACGAAGTTCCAATCACAAATATCATGGAGAGATTAAATAGTTGCCAAGCGCTCAATTTAGCGTGTTCCATCGGACAGACTCCTCTATTCCAGAAGATATGGTGTGCTCATGTTACCGGTCGTTTTCATTGTAGAGTGGACATGAAAGGTGACTTCGGTTTGGCGCCAATTTGATTCTCTTCCCCCGTTATCCTGGATGCCAAGCAGGTCCCAGCCTTTATCTTTACCGAGCTGTTCCAGTTGTTTGGCCCTGCCTTCCAAGAAACGGTTAAACGCTTCTTCCATTTCATGGGAATTATGCAGAGTCAGCTTGCTTTGCTGCTGATTGTTTATAATCCGCAAGTCGGCACGGATGTTTATGGTGAGTTGGGATTTGTCCGCGTTCCAGGTGCGCTTTACATCGATGCGCTGCGCTTCGACATCGACAAAGCTTCCGTTGACGGTGATCGTATCCGTAAGCCGGTGGTAATTTTTATTCAAGATATAAAATAAAACTTTTGATTTCTCGTCGATCCGACCAACCATACGGGAATGAATAAACACGGCTCCTTCATGGAAGCTCATTCCGCCTTGGGTTGCATTGATTTTTTCCACTTCATTGGAGGTCGAGGACGGTTTCGTTCCGTTGTAATGAATAATGGGGATGATGGTCGGCGTATGATGATTCATTTCCTTGTCCAGGTCCTTAAACCGGATGGGATAGACACTATTTTTAAAATTGCGCTCATAATGATTCGTTAACGAACGGATAAACCGTCCCGGAACTCTATCCAAAGTGGTGAAGCTGTTCATTATGATGTTCAGCGGGCTGTCCGATACGTATACCGTGATATTCGCCCGGCGTTCGGGATTGAGCTCGATATAGTTGAGGAGGTCCATTATCCCTTGCCGTGCGTAACGCTCGGAAATGATGTAGCTTTGCAAATGGGCTGTAAAAAATATACGAGGCATAGACATGCCTGTTTTCACGGTGAACCTCCCATGGCTAAAATCTTTGAAGTTATAGGTGTATACGGCGGCTTTCGCCGAAGAGCCTGTCCGGGTGGACAGGCCCGTCGGGTTCATGACCTGGTAATACGCCAAGAGTTCGCCTGTTTTCGGATCTTTGTCGACTCCGGCCAAGCTTACGATCGCAAGGGAGTTGATGTCTTTCATATCCCAGCAGCCGGTACATAAGACCAGCAGCATTAGACTAAGGAGTACAGCTTTCATGTTGTTGCACCTTCTTATTTGTTATGAAGTCGCCTGTTCGAATATCGTTTCATCATATAACGAGGTACCCGAACCAAAGTATCCTGCCATCGGCTAAGATTCAACGGAGCGACTGGAGTAAGATATTTCACCCCGAACGAACGAAGGGAAGCAAGATGAACCAAGACAAGAAACACGCCGCACATTAAACCGAACAATCCCATTAATCCGGATAAAATCATAAAACCATACTGGACAATTCTCTGGGCTATGCCGAAGCCGTAAATGGGGGAGACAAAGTTGGAAATGGCCGTAAGGGAAACGACAATAACCATAGCGGCGGATACGAGACCCGCTTCAACGGCTGCCTCGCCCAATACAAGCGCTCCTACGATCGAGATGGACTGCCCTGCAATACGCGGCATACGAAGTCCCGCCTCCCGCAATATCTCGAAGGTAACGATCATAATGCCGGCTTCAATGAAAGCGGGAAAAGGCACCTCCTCGCGCTGGGCAGCCAAGCTGATCAACAGTGAATTAGGGAGCAGCTCCGGATGGTAGCTTACAACGGAAATATACAGCGACGGGACAAAGATGGATAAGATAAAGGCTAAGAGACGCAGCCATCGCGACAAGGTGGCGATATCCGCCCGCTGGTAATAATCCTCCGGTGAATTGAAAAATTGAAAAAAAGTAACGGGCCCGAGCAATGCAATCGGGGTGCCGTCCGTCAAAACGACAACCTGACCCTCTAAAAGCTGGGCTACAACGGAATCCGGCCGCTCGGTTGCAATCAGCTGGGGAAATGGCGAAACCGCAGTATCCTGAATCCATTCTTCAATATAAGAGCTCTCCAGAATGCTGTCCGCATGGATGGCATTAAGACGCTTCCGGAACTCATCCACTACTTGAGGCGGAGCTATGTTAGCGACATAGGTCAGATACACCTTCGTTTTGGTCTCCGTTCCGATAATCAGCTCCTCAAATATCAAACGCTCGCTCTTTAATCTTTTGCGGATAAGAGCGACATTTCGCGAAACGTCCTCGACAAAGCCTTCCCGCGGACCGCGGATGGAAGCTTCTGTCGTTGGCTCGGACACGCTGCGATGCTCCCCGTTGGTCAACTCATAGCTGAGAATCGGCGTATCAAACGAAGAAAGGAGCAGGCAATGCCCTTCAAGTAGAAGGCGAACGCCGTCTGAAGCATCATCGAGCTCGCTTAACGGAGCATGAGGGATCATGGTCTTAAGCAAGCTCATAGGGTCTTCGGGTGATTCCTTATACTGGCTTAGCTGTACAATCGGCGTGATGATGAACTCATTGATTTGCTCCGCTGACACGACAGAGGCCAGATAAATGCAGTATACACTCCGGGCCGGATTCAGCGGGAATTCCCGGCACACAAAGTCCGGCGATAGTCCGAGCCGTTCCCCGATTTCATCAATGACAGGTATGCCAGTGCCGTTGAAAGCCATAGTCGCCACCTCCTCTCCATCGAAAAGTTAATTCATATTATTTTCCATTCCGGAAATAGTATGTATTCGGCAGCGCTTTTTAAGGAAAATAAAAAAGACCGCTTGACAATTCTCTGCAAATGTATTATCTTAAATTTAAGATATTTAATATTAAGAAATGAGCAAGCATAAAAAAAGGATGTGAACGAAATGGGAAGCTCCAAGGAAGAGTCGTTGAATTTGTATATCGCCCTTTCCAGAGCGAGCCAATGGGTGAATGCGCATGCCGATAGAGACATTCGAAGACACGGCTTGAACCGGACCGAATTCGGCGTCCTAGAGCTGTTATACCACAAAGGTTCGCAGCCTATTCAACAAATCGGCGGCAAAGTGCTCATGAGCAGCGGCAACATCACTTACGTGGTCGATAAGCTAGAGCAGAAGCAGCTGGTTTGCCGTAAAGCATCGACGGAGGATAGAAGGCTCGTTTTTGCGGAGATTACGGATCATGGCAAGAAATTTATCGAGGACGTATTTCCGAAGCACGCTGAGGTGATTGAGCAAGCCGTCGGCGGTCTTACTCCCGAGGAGAAGAAAGCGGCGAGTGACCTGCTCAAGAAGCTGGGCAAATTCGCACAGGAAACCTTCAAGTAGCACTGGTGTGAGGAGGTCTCCTTTTATCCAATATCTTAAATTTAAGATTCTCAAATTTCGATTATATTGCAAAGGGGTATTCGTATGAACGATCTGTCGACGCTTGTCAAAGCACGCCGCTCCGCTAATAAATTTATTCCCGGGGTGGAGATACTGGATAAGGAATTGGAGGAAATGTTCCAGCTCGTCAAATTCGCTCCTTCCGCCTTCAACCTGCAGCATACGCACTATGTAGTCGTCAAGGATCCGGCCGTTAAGCAAGCGATGTATGAGGCTTCGGGCAAGCAGTACAAGGTACAGAGCGCTTCCGCCGTCATCATCGTCCTGGGCCATAAGGATGCCTACAAGGATGTGGGCAAAATAAACGAAGGACTGATGAATCTGGGCGTTATCAGCAAGCAAGAATTCGATGCGACCGTCGATTCGGTGCTTGGCTTCTATGAAGGACGCGGCGAAGCGTTCATGCAGGACGAAGCGATAAGAAACGCCAGCTTGTCGGCGATGCTGTTCATGCTGATTGCGAAGGAGAAGGGCTGGGATACATGCCCGATGATCGGATTCGATCCCGACGCTGTTCGCTCGGCGCTCCATGTGCCGGACCGTTACGTTCCCGCAATGATGATTGCCATAGGCAAAGAAGATACCGGCAGT
Organism: Paenibacillus sp. H1-7; assembly: GCF_022354825.1. Taxonomy (GTDB): domain Bacteria; phylum Bacillota; class Bacilli; order Paenibacillales; family NBRC-103111; genus Paenibacillus_S. The sequence continues at coordinate 7,114,044 of NZ_CP031168.1, read as the reverse complement.
CAACGGCCGCGCGGCTATCGCAAGCCGACCGGCGAGTTTGTAAGCTACAATTCGTTTTGATAATAACCTTTTACCATAAAACCAATTAAAAATAAGGGAGATGGATTAACATGTTACAACAAACAGCAGGCATTCACCATATTACAGCTTTTGTAAGAAACGCGCAGGAAACCGTTGATTTCTACAGCGGCATCCTTGGACTCCGGTTAGTGAAAAAAACGATCAACTTCGACGCTCCGGAAGTGTACCATCTGTATTTCGGTAACGAGATCGGCGGCCCGGGAACAATTATTACGTTCTTCCCGTTCGCAGGCTCGCGCAAAGGCCGCATTGGCGGCGGCCAGGTCGGCATTACCACTTACGTCGTACCTGTAGGCACACTGGATTTCTGGGAAGCGCGGTTGACCCAATTCGGCGTTTCGGTCATGAAAGCATCCCGTTTCGGGGAAGAGTATCTGCAATTTGCCGATAAAGACGGCTTGCGTCTGGAAATTGTCGAGCGTGAGGAAGGTCCGCAAAGCCAATGGACGTTCGGCGGCGTTCCTGCTGACAAAGCGATCAAAGGCTTCGGCGGCGCGGTTCTCTACAGCACGGCGCCGGAAAGCACGATGAAATTGCTGGTGCAGGTCATGGGGCTGCAAAAAGTAGGTCAAGAAGGCGCGTACGCGCGCTTCAGAGCAACGGGCGATCTCGGCAACCTGATCGACGTCCGGGTTGATCCGATGCCTTACGGTGCAGGCGGAGCGGGTACGGTGCACCATATCGCATGGCGCGCCAAAGACGATGCGGATCACGCGGAATGGAGACGCCATGTGGAGCAAAACGGCTTGCATCCGACGCCGATCGTCGACCGTCAATATTTCAACGCCATCTACTTCCGCGAGGAAGGCGGCATACTGTTCGAGATCGCAACGGATCCTCCAGGATTTGCGCGTGACGAAGAAGCGGAGCATTTGGGAGAGAAATTGATGCTTCCGGCTTGGTACGAAGAGAACCGTCCGGCCATCGAGCGCAACCTGGAGCCGATTGAAGTCAGAGTGTTGGAGGGGGACCAAGCATGAAACATATATTCCAGCAAGGTACGGATGTGAATGCGCCGGTATTGGTGCTCTTTCACGGAACCGGAGGCACGGAGCGCGATCTCCTGCCTCTGGCAAGGCAAATATCGCCCTCATCGTCGCTGCTAAGCGTAAGGGGCAATGTACTGGAAAACGGGATGCCGCGGTTTTTCCGCCGCTTGGCAGAAGGGGTGTTCGACGAGGAGGACTTGATCTTCCGCACGAAGGAGCTGAGCGACTTCCTTGATCAGGCGGCGGTAGAGTATGGCTTCGACCGCGGCAATCTGGTCGCCGTCGGCTATTCCAACGGCGCCAATATCGCCGGCAGTCTGTTGTTCCATTACAAGGATTCGCTGAAAGGTGCGATTCTCCATCATCCGATGGTGCCGCGGCGCGGGATCGGGCTGCCGGATTTGACCGGCGTCCCGTGCTTCATCGGCGCAGGGATGAACGATCCGATCTGCTCGCCGGAGGAGACCGAAGAGCTGAAGGCGCTGCTGGCCGGCGCCGGAGCCGACGTGACCGTGCACTGGGAGCGGTTCGGCCATCAATTAACCCGAAGCGAAGTCGAAGCGGCGGCCGATTGGTTCCGCGACACGTTCCAATAATAACCCCCGAAGCGGGCGGAAAGGAGGCGGACCGGTGATATCGATCGATCCGGCTGTAAACAGCGAGAGGGATAATTACAAGCTGCTGATAGGGAGCATTATCCCTAGACCTATCGCACTGGTAACAACCTTGTCGGCAAGCGGAGTATTGAATGCGGCGCCTTTCAGCTATTTTAACATCGTAGCCGCCAATCCTCCCATGGTGTCCATTTCGGTGCAGAGGAAGCAAGGCGTGCCGAAGGATACCGCCAGGAATGCAGCAGCAACGGGAAGCTTCGTCGTCCACATCGCCGACGAATCGTATATTGAAAAGCTCAATCAAACTGCAGCCGGCTTGGCGCCCGATGTGAGCGAGGTCGAGTTTGCCGGGCTTACTGCGGTGCCGAGCGAGCAAGTGAGTGTACCGGGGCTCGCTGAAGCCCGAATCCGGATGGAATGCGTGCTGGAGCACGCCCTGCCGATCGGCGGAGCGGAAGGCTCCCCGGCAGCCGACCTGCTGATCGGGCGGGTGGTCCGCTTCCATTTCGACGAGTCGGTGTATGACGGCGGACATATCGACCCGCAGGCGCTTCAGCCGGTCAGCCGGCTCGCCGGAAGCAATTATTCACGGCTTGGCGATATATTCGCTATGGCTCGGCCGGATTAATACAGGCTGACGTCGGATACAGTTGATCCGGCGTCAGCTTTTTTTTGAAAAATCATATTGACAGAAGCTGCAAAATGGAATATTCTTTGATTGACTCAGTTAGTCAATGAACAACGGTAACCAATCTTGGCAAATGACATGATTTCCTTCAACTAAGAAATCTAGCACAAGCTTTATACAATGAATGACTATATTTTTTTACTTTAATATTGACTGATTAAGTCAATCAAAAAATGGAGGCGATGGATCATGGTAATATCCAAAGAAGAAAGAAACGTGCGCAAAGAGGGAAAGGCCATTATTATGGGAGGCAGTATGGCGGGCTTGCTGACGGCCCGGGTGCTGTCGGACCTGTTTGAAGACGTTGTGATCGTGGACAGGGACGAATTTCCCGATGAGCCGGTGAACCGGGCGGGTACGCCTCACGCGAATCATCCGCACCGGCTGCTGCAGCGCGGAAAGGTCATATTCGAGGAGCTGTTTCCCGGCTATACCGATGATTTGCACAACAACGGGGCTTTTGCACGTGAAGGCAAAACGGTGCACTTCACGAACCAATACGGCACTCTCGAAATGCCCGAAACGGAGAAAGATATGGGCTTCAGCCGTGCCTTATTCGAGTGGGTCATCAGGCAGCGTATCTCGGCGCTTGCTAACGTAAGATTCCTTCCGCGGCACGAAGTGACGGGGCTGCAATCCTCTGCGGACGGTACGTCCGTTACCGGCGTTTATGTACGGGAGCGCGGAAAGACAGGGGAGGCGGAAGCGCTGACTTCAGATTTGGTCGTCGATGCGAGCGGGCGTTCCTCCAAAGTCGTGCCTTGGCTTCAATCATTAGGCTACGAGGTGCCGGAGGCGGAGCGGCTGAAGGTATCTCTCGGCTACAGTACCCGTCACTACAAGCTTTCTGCTCAACATGCGGACCGCTGGAGTGTCATTCTCGTAGACGCTGTCCCTGCGAAGAAGATCGGAACAGGAGCGCTCGGGACTATCGAGAACCAGATCGCGGAAGTATCGCTCTATTGCGCCGGCGGTGAAGCTTACCCGACTACGGATGCTGACCGGTACGAGGAGGAGGCCGCCCGGCTGTTAAGTCCGGTGCTTGCCGATGTGCTGAAGGAGCTCGAGCCTGTCGGCAATCCGAGAGGATATCGCGTACCGGAATGCTTCCGTCAGCATTTCGAGCAGATGAGCAGCTGGCCGTCCGGTTTGTTCGTGCTCGGGGACGCGTTTTGCAACTTCGATCCGATCTACGGACAGGGAATGACGATCGCCGCTATGGAAGCGCAGCTGCTGGGCAAGTGCTTGCAGGAGCAGCGCCGTAAGCCGAAGCGGAACTTTGAGCTGGACGTATTTGCGCAAATACAAAAAGCGATAGAACCCGCATGGTGGATGAGTCTCGTTGCGGATTTGCGCTGGTCCGGCGTAGAGTACAGCGGTCCTGCATCGAAGAAAGGGATTGCTTTTGCGCAGCAATATTTTGATCTGTATTTGGGCAATGCGGTCGGATCGGGCAACGGGCAGCTGCTGGAGAAATATTACGATGTAACGGGGATGATGATATCGCTGCGGGAGATTATGAATCCCGAGACGATCGTCCAGGTGCTTGCCCTTGATGAAACGGGCGAGGCACAGCGGCTCTCCGCAGAGTTTTTCGGTGAAGAAGGGAAGGCGATGGAGAAGGAGCTAGAGCGATTGATACCGCTGCTTGCGATGTGATCGGGACAGCTGCTCTTGCCGGGAAAGTTTCTCGTTTCATTGATGGATCCGACAAATTCATGTATTGTGATATCAAGAAATGTGGAAGCTAGACTATGCTATAGCGGGGGAATGAAGACCATTGGCGCCTTTAAACGAACAACAACTGCATCAAATCCGCGACGAGCGCAAGGAGCAGATTATGGCCGCGGCGCTCAAGGTTTTCGCAAGGCGGGGAATTATAGGAACAAAGATGAGCATGATCGCCGCGGAAGCGGGTATCAGCCACGGCTTGCTGTACCATTATTTTCAATCGAAAGACGAACTGTTCACCACCCTCGTTCGGTACGCCGTAACCGAAGCGTTCACGGAAATGAACGGTTTGGCCCAATTGCCGGGATCGCCTATTCAGAAAATAAGGGCGTTAACCGAAGCGATGCTGAATGAAGAAGGCCAGCCTTACTTCATGCTGATGCATCAGGCGCGGACGTCGGACGGCGTACCTGACGAAGCCAAGGTGCTTATAGAGCAATTTTCGATGAGCAGGTCGGTTGAAGCTTTGCTCCCGGTATTCGTGGAAGGGCAGCAGGCGGGAGAAATTGCCGCAGGAGATCCCGAGGAGCTCATCAGCACTTATTTATCGGTTGTATCCGGACTGATGGTGGTTCTAACTACTCAGGCAGATGTTGGCTACAGGATGCCCGGGGTAGATGTGCTGCTTCGGCTTGTGGCGGCACGTTGACGGATGCTTAGGCAGCGGTCTGCAGGAGGTTACGATTTCTTGCGGAACGCGCCGGGCGTCATTCCTTCTTCACGTTTGAACACTTTAATAAAATAGCTCGTATGCTCGTACCCGACCTTGCGGGCGACTTCGCCGATATCCAGCTCCTGATGACGCATCAGGAGCTCTTTGGCTTTGCGCAGCCGAATTTTGGTGACGTATTCGAAAGGGCGCGTTCCCAGCGTCAGCTGAAACAACGTGCATGTATGCTGCGGTGTGACGGAAAGCCGGGAGGCCAAGTCCTCCAAGGTAATTGGGCTATGGTAGCGGTCCTCGATATACCGGAGGGCAGGAGCCAGCTGCTCGAAAAATTGCTGCCGGGAGCGGATGTCAATCTGAGCGCCATAGCGGTACAGGTCGAGGATAAGCTGGTAAGTCAACGACGAGCATTCCAGGCTCTTCATCGGATCGGTTGCTTCGGCGACGGACATGAGACGATAGATGTGCTGCAGGATCGGGTCCGGATTGGCGAACGTCAAGATGCGGCTGCCGATAAAGCCGAGAGAGCGCAGCATCTCCCCCGCATAGCTCCCGTTAAAGGAAAGCCAATTTACCTCCCACGGCTCCATGGTTGCACAGTAGGCATGAGGCTCATCGGGAAATAGCAGCATCCCTTGCCCTTGTCCGATATATTGCTTCGTTCCGTTCAATTCGAGCACCCCTTGGCCCCGTGTACATTGGATCCACTGGTAGTTAGGGTACCCCTCGGGCCGTTCGATGGGGTACTGATTTCGCCATTTGCCGATACAATCCAGATAGACCGGAAGCTTCTGCTCGAAGTCGGTAATCGTCATGTAGATGTTGCCGTGTCGAATCATGTTAAGTTTTCTCCTTTTCCGTTAATAATTTGAATATAGTTATATAAATTGAAAATCATTCTATTGATGGCCTTTAAAATGCTCGCCTATAATATTCATATAGTATAATATTCCAATTTCAGATTACAGGGTGACCGCCCGGAAATCAAGGAGATTCCGATGAAAATCACGTTTTTGGGAACCGCCGCAGCGGAGGGCATTCCGTTTCCGTTCTGCGATTGCGCCACCTGTCAGCAGGCAAGAAGAGAGAAGGGACGGAACATCCGGAGAAGGCAATCGCTGCTGATCAACGACGATTTGCTGATCGATATCGGTCCGGATTTGTACGCCGCTTGTGCGGACCTAGGTATTTCGTTGACAGGGCTGCAGCATTTGCTTGTTACGCACAGCCACAAGGACCATTTTTACGAGCTGAACCTGCAGCTGCGCCACAGGATGTTCCGATTGTCGACCGATTTGCCGCCGTTGACGGTGGTGGCGGGCGCATCGGTGCTCAGCAAGTGGGATCTGACCGGCGGCAAAGACCAGGCCGCCGAGCTCAATCGGATTCCCTTTGCGGCAGGACGGCAGCTGGAGCTTGCCCCATACCATGTCCGTTCGATTGAGGCTTCCCACATTCCCTCGATAGGAGACGCGATGAATTACATCATTGATGACGGCAAGGTCAAGCTGCTTTATGCCTCCGATACCGGCATGTACGGTGAGCAGGCTTGGCGGCAGCTGGCCGGGGTGAAGCTGGATGCAGTGGTGATGGAGGCGACGCTCGGGACTCGCCAGCAGGCCAAGACGCATTTGAGCTTCAGGGACTTTGGCTTGATGCTAGAACGGATGCGGGAGCTGGATATCATTACGGAAGAGACGAAGGTCATTGCCACTCACTTTTCTCATCAGTGCGTTGATCCGCATGAGGAAATCGAGGCTTATTTCCAGGGCACCGGGGTCGTCTGTGCTTACGACGGCTTGAGCCTGGAGCTGTAGAGGACGGATTGTCATCCACAGCAAAATAAGAAGGGAGAGGATAAGGGTTGCGAATAGCCAAGCTGCTGGCAACCGCATCCGCAGCGCTTCTGCTTACCGTCTGGCTGACATCGGGCTGCGGCAGCGTTCCGACTACTACACGCGGCGGTACAGCATCAACACCTTCTGATCAGGCGGAGGGGCAGGATGCTTCCGGCCGGCTGGAACGGATGATGACGCCGAAACGGTATGAAGGGCTGCTTACCGTGAGGTATTTGAACCTTAAGCATGAGAAGCCTGAAGGAGATTGTATCGTCATCCAGTCGCCGGACGGCAAAACAATGATTATCGACGCCGGCATCCCGGAGGTCGGCCCGCAGGTTATAGACGCATTAACGAAGCTGGGGATTCAGAAGATTGACATTGCAGTCAATACCCATCCTCACACCGATCACATCGGAGGATTTGATAGCGTTTTCAAAAAGATTCCCGTCGATCGGTTCTACATGGTTGACGCGAAGGCGTCGATATGGGCTTCCTATCGGAATGCAATGTCGCAAGTGCAGCTCAAGAACATCAAAACGGAATTTTTGCAAGAGGGTGATACCTTTGTGCTTGGTCCGCAGGTGCATGTTCAAATATTGAATCCGCGTAAGGGCGAGCTGCCGGGAGCGATCAAGACCTTTGAGCTGGACGAAGTGAACAACGCATCCATAGTGCTCAAGCTGACTTACAAGGACACGAGCTTTCTGTTCACCGGAGACATCCACAGGGAGCGGGAGATGGAGCTGATCGAACGGTACGGCGATAAGCTGAAGGCGGATTTCATGGATGCCCCGCACCACGGCATTTCCACTTCCTCGTCGCAGTCCTGGCTGAGCGCGGTGTCGCCCCGTATAGCCGTCATCAGCTACGACCACTTCAACAACTTCAAACAGCTGCTGAATTACCAAAAAAACAACATCCAAACGTATGTAACGGGCTTTCATGGTCAAGTGCTGCTCACATCCGACGGAAAGAAGCTGAATGTCTTTACCGAAAAGGACTACCCGGATTCCAAGAAATGATCACGTTAGCATGCCTTACCCCATTTTTTGAGCGAGGAGTTCATATCATGTATCCTATTCGAAAAGGAATGACCGTAAGTCTCTCGATCTTATTGACCGCAGCCCTTGCAGCAGGATGTTCATCAAGCCAAAGCACAGGGACAGAACCGACTGCAGAGACCAAGCCGCCGCAGCAGCAGGAAAAGTTCGAGCCCGTCACGCTGAAAATGTACCAGGCGCAAGCATACTGGACGGAAGCCGATTTCAAGAAGCTGTTCCAGGAGCCGGTACAGAAGAAATACCCTCATATTACTTTGGAGTTTGTGCCGAATACATCTATTGAAAAGGCGCTCGCCGCCGGGGAAGATATTGATCTCATTTCCGTATGGAACGGGCTTATGCCTCAGTATGACGATATGGGCTTGTTCGAGGACATTACCCCTCTGGCCAAGAAAATGAATATGGATTTGGGACGATTCGATCAAGGTGCGCTCGACAGTGTCAAGGCGGCTACCAAGAGCGGGCTTCTGTACGGGCTCCCCAACTGGGTGCAAATTTACGTCACCTACTATAACAAGGACATCTTTGACCGGTTCGGCGTTCCTTATCCGAAGGACGGAATGACATGGGACGAAATCATTGAGCTGGCGAAAAAGGTGACGCGAGAAGACGGAGGAACCCAGTACCTTGGGCTCGATCCGGATTATTTGACCCGCATGCTGACACCTCTATCCTTGGGTATCGTAGACGGCCGGACCGATACGACCGATGTGAATAGCGAGCCGTATAAGCTCGTGTACGAAACCGGCAAGAAAATTTACGATATCCGGGGCAATACGCCGAAGGAAGGCATTATGAAAGGGAGCGTCACGGACCGGTTTGCGAAAGACAAAAACGTCGCGATGTTGACGACAATTAACTTGTTCGATAAATTGACGGCGGATCCGTCGCTCAATTGGGATGTCGCCCAGTATCCGAGCTACTCGAGCCGGCCGAATCTGTATGGAGCCTACGATATTAACGTGACGGCCATCAGCAAATCGAGCAAGCACAAGGATGACGCCATGCGCGCGATGGAGGTTATTTTCTCCGACGAAGTACAGCTAATGAGCTCGAGGGCCGGCAAGCTGCCTCTGATGAAGGACCCTAAGTTCAACGCAGAATTTCTGAAAGGAAACGAGGCTTTCAAGGACAAGAAGATCCAGAGTATTTTCAAAAGCAAACCGGCTCCCGCCTCGCCGCCATATTCCAATTTTTATACGAAATCGAGAGGCATTGTCGTAGACAAGTTCAAAGAATACGTCGAGGGCAAGAAAGACGTGAACACCGCCTTGCGCGAAGCGGAAGAGGCGATAACGCAATACATCAAGTCGGAGAAGCCTTGATTTACTAAGGCGGGCTCATGCTATGAAAATAGACTATCATACGCATCACGAGCGCTGCGGACACGCAAAAGGCTCTCTAAGAGATATGATCGAGGCTGCCGTCGCTCTCGGTCTGGATCAGATCGGACTGGCGGACCACAGTCCGTTCTTCCACCGGGAAGAGGACCGGCCCGTACCGGATATGACGATGGCGAAGTCCGAATTTCCGCGCTATGTTGCGGAGATGGCCCGGCTTCGCGAGGAATATAAGGGACGCATCGACGTCCGTCTCGGGGTGGAGTCCGATTATATTCCGGGCTGGGCGGAGGCTTACGGGCGGATCTACGCGGATTATCCGCTCGATTATATCATCGGCTCCGTCCATTATGTAGACGGAATCCATGTGTTCAGCCGCAGAAGGTGGCAGCAGGGGAATACCGATCCGGAGGAGACGTATGCGGGCTACCTTCGTCTCCTGCACGAGGCGGTCCGCAGCAGGCAATACGATATTATGGGTCATATCGACGCTGTCAAAGGAGTGTGCCCTCACCCGGTACGTGTCCTGTGGGAGGAGACTGTCGGCATCATTGCAGAGTCGGATGCAGCCGTCGAGATCAATACATCAGGGCTGCGCAAGCCTTGCCAAGCCTGGTTTCCGTCCTTGAAGCTGATCGAGCTGCTTATATGGCGGAACGTGCCTCTTACGTTCGGCTCGGACGCTCATGATCCGGAGCAGCTGGCGTACGACTGGGAGCATGTAGTTACGGCTTTGCGCGAGCTCGGGGTAAGGGAGCTTGCTGCGTTCCGGAGGCGCCGGCGAACGATGGTTCCTTTGCCTTCGAGGATGATATAGATCTGAGTAAAAGGCTGCCTGATGGCGCGGTTGTATTGTAGGGAATAGCGGATTCTCTGTCCGATAGACTGATATGCGTTACCAAGTCTATAGGCAGCCTGATATAAACCCGGCCGCTTAAGTGGAGTTCACGCCCCGTTTCGGCTATGATAGATACGAGACTGCTTGTTCGTCGGAGATACGTACACCGTCTCACCAGAGCTTTAGGCGAACGAATTCCATACACTAACGGAGGTCACTTAAGTGAGCAAACGCTATCGGATTACAAGAGAATTTCAACAAATTGAAGATTCCGCAAAACATATATCTTTGGAAGAATGCAAACAGTATTTCGCGTCCGAACCGGAATTTACCTACGCATCCGTATTTACGGTGACGGGCTCCACCACCATGTCGATTGAGGGAGATTTCTTCATGTGGAGCTATGGCGATGCGAAGATTCCATTCCGTCATTATGAGGGAGACCTATACGTATCCGGCAGCAATGAAGCCGTAATCCCCAAGATGGTAGAGGTCGCGAGCGCTCTGGTCGCCGATATAGTAGAAGGATAACGTCTGCCTGCAGGCACCATCTGACAAAAAATCGTCTTCTGCCGCAAGGCAAAAGACGATTTTTTTTTGCTGCAGCCCCTAAGTGCTGCCTATTAGAAGGCACAAGCTCACTCTTATCTCAGGAAATACCACCAGTAAGCCATTTCCAAAGTTTCTCCCATCCCGCTTGGCACATACCCGTAATACATAGCGTCCGCCTCGCCGGAGGTTCCGAGTCCAGAGACTCCTAGTGCCACTACTGCTGTTACTGCCAATGCCATCGCTGCAAAACGAAATTTTTTCATTGTGTTCTCCACCTTTTCTTAGAAAATGTATTCCTTTGTTACCTCCATATCTTACCAATCCGGTTATCCTATGTTGTAGAGGAGGGCGCTCCTTCTTTTCCGTGAATTTTCGTCAGGAATAGTCGGGAAGAGAAGGGGAAATGCCAGGAATGCAATAAGGACTATTGAAAGCTCAGCTGGTTTGACATACAATAAAGTCAATATTTGGTATGTGCGACTGGCGTAAACGTGGATCACCACGAGGGAGCACATGTTCATACCGCCGTACGCCTGGGCAAAGTATTTGGTTTGCGATCTCATGATCGTAATCAAATGCTTTTTTATTTTCCATTCATGAAGGGACAGGTGATATTGAAATGAAGATGGCTTACATTTTGTTCGACAAGATGACGGCGCTCGATTTGGTCGGTTTTTATGAAGCGGTAACTTGGCTCGGCATTTTAAAGGCACAAGAAAATGTGTCCTGGCATTTCTGTTCCAACAAAGAGCAAATCACGGATGATCGCGGGTTGACGATACAAATCAAGCATGTGTGCCCGGATTTATCCGCCTATGATCTGATCTTTATCCCTGGGGGCATGTCCACAAGGCAGCTCAGATTCGATACCGAATTCATTTCATGGATTCAGACGGCACGAGATGCGGAATACAAAGTGTCTGTATGCACGGGAGCTTTAATTTTGGGGGCGGCAGGCTTTTTGACCGGGAAACGAGCGACAACGAATCCATCCGCATACGACCTGCTGGAGCCTTATTGCTCTGAAGTGGTTCAGGAGCGCTTCGTACGGGATGGCAATGTGTTTACAGGCGGAGGCGTATCGGCTTCCATCGATCTCGGTCTCTATTTCGTAGAATCGCTTACCAATGAGAATGTAGTTCGTCAAGTTCAAGAAGCGATGCATTATCCCTACTATTCTCCGTTCACAAACAAACAAGGCAGCTGATGTGCCAATGTACTGGATATACAAGGACTAATTACGATTCGAGCAAAAACGGGGCGCACTCCAGCAGGGGGCGTCTTTTCTTGTACTATGCACCTGTTGTACCCCATTCGATTTCCAGTAAAAGTGAATATTAGACACATAAGAAGTAAACATTTTTCATAGCTAATTCCTAATGTTTACCAATATAATGAAGTCGGAACGGGAGCTTAGAGGCAAAAATGAGAAAAAAATCGCGACGGCATACTATCGGCCCATTAATGCAGCTATTTTATGAAAGCGCTCTAATTAAAAGCTGTTGCCCTTATAGCATCCGATTAGCTGCGATATCCGGACCTGATTCGGGAGGAGGCTCTTCACAGCGAAATGAAAAACGGCGATAAAGCCGGGGCTAAGGACAGATTCATACATTTTGTTCCCTCGGCTTTTTCATAAATCTATTACGAAAGAGAGATGGTATTAGTGTTAAAAAAGCATCGAACGGTGGTGGCAGCGATGATTGTGGCCTTTCAATTCTCGCAATTAAACGGACTTAGCTCCTATGCTTTGGCTGAGATGGGAGCAGTAACCGACTCGGGTGGCGCAGCATCCTCTGCAACTATCGGATCTCAGAACATTGCCGCAGCTGCTGCTGTCCAGCACCCGTATTTCCCGCCAAGCGCGACCGAGCTGCAAACGGCTATAGCCAACGCCGATAAGCTGCTTGCCCAGTATACGGACGAGCAGTGGCTCAGGCTGGTGCCGCAGCAATCCCCGCGCACCGTCTTGAACGATCCCTTCGACGGCAGCGACGGATGGGTATGGAGCCCGGCGAATCCGGACCAGATCCAGACGAAGAAAGGGCTGGTCTTTCCGAACAACAGCCAATACCCCTATCAGTATGAATCCGTGAAGGTAATGAGCGGGAAAACCGTCAGCGTTCCTTATGTGTTGTACAACGGCAAAAAGTATCTGATTCAGGCGCGCATCGACTATGAGAAAACCCAATTCATGTCCGACAATTTACCGGTGTTGGCAAACGCTTACTTGGCAACCGGGGACGAGAAATATGCCCGGAGAGCGGCGATAGCATTGGATGCGTGGGCGACCGCCGTTCCGGATTTTTACATGACCAAAAAGAATGGGGCTTCGTTCATCAGCGCGGACGATGTAGACGACTATTACAATACGGATATTCAAAGGGTCAGCGACCATAACGGTATTGCTCACGAAATGCATACCGGGGAAATCTACGCCTTTGACCGAATATTTAATAGCGCTGCATTGCAAGAGCTGTCTCAGAGCAAAGGCTACGATGTCCGGGAGCATATTACGAACGACTTCTTCCTCAATGTAGTCAATTGGCTGACGACTTATCAGTCTATGAAAGTTCATACTTCCACCAATCTGTCGGGCGCTGTTGAAGCAATCTCCAGAGTAGCCACGGTGCTTCACCGTCCGGAGCTGCTCGAGTGGCTGGGCAAATATATGGATATTACGGTAGGAGACAACTTCAAGCGGGACGGTATGTTTCCTGAATCGTTCTCTTATCATGCGGGCTATGCCAATTCCAACTATACGATTTCCCAGCTGATCAAAACGTATTTCCAAATTCATTCGCCGGAAACGGAAGCAGAGCAGAAGCTGAAGGAGAAGATCGACAGGCAGTCGGCTTTCCTCGCCAATGCCAAGGAAGCGCAGAAGAAGGTAGCGTTCCCTGACGGTGATCTGCCTCCGTTCGACGATACGACCAAGGGCGGGGCTTCGAAACGTAACAGTACAACGTCCCAGCTGCTGCCGGCTTACGGCCATTTGATGCTAGGGGATGGTGACGGTCGTCTGCAGACGCAGTACAATCTCCATTTCAACGATTATGCGAACCATGTTCATCCGAATGTGCTCTCCTCCACGTTATTCGGCTTCGGGAAGGAGCTGCTCGGAGGCATCCGCTATTCCCGGAATGCGGCGCGCGATTTCACAAGTGAAACGCTTGCGACCAACAACGTGGTGGTGAATAAGAAAAATCAATTCCGCAGCACCAAGCAAGGCGCCGGAAACCCGGGCCACCTGTTTACGAACGGCAACCTTTCTCTTTACGAGCCAGGGATAGACGGCATTGCAGCATCGGAAGTATACAGCAATTGGGCATACCCGGGCACCACACAAAGATACCAGCGTTTGAACGTCATGAACACCATTGACGCCGAGCATCCATACGTGATCGACTTGTTCAAAGTAACCGGCGGCAGCACTCATGAATATTTCCTGCACGGCTCGACCCAGTTCGACGAAACGGCCGAAGCGAGCTTCCCGCTGCAAAAAATCGATAAGCCGTATCCGCTGCTGCCGGATAACGTAACATGGACGGACCCGGTCAAAGAAGGGGATTCCCGGAATTGGTACGGCATGTTCAGAGATATGAGCACGGGACAGTCTCCGGGCAATTGGGATGTGACTTTCCGTGACGCGGAGGATGGCGGACTTGGAACGCGTATCTTCATGGTAGACGACGGAAGCAACCAAGTGTATTTGGGCAAAAGCCCGCATTCGTTCCGCGACAAAGTATATGACAACATTTATGAATTTTGGCGTCCGTCGCTGATTGTGAAGCGAGAGGCTCCCGGTGAAAGTAACCTGGACAGCTTGTTTATCAGTGTCATGGAGCCGTTGAACGGTGATTCGGCGATTGCCAGCGTCAGCAGAGTTCCTCTGCAGCAGGCAAATCCGGAGCATGTGGCGCTTTCCGTCAAGTTCAAGAACGGCCGGGAAGATGTCGTGCTGGTGAATATGAACAACGAGGCGATTACCGGAAGTACGGCGGCGGATCAGCCTTTTGCTACCGCTGACGGGAAATACTCGCTGAACGGAAGAATCGGCGTTCATTATGATCGTCACGGCTTCACGAAGCCTTATTTGATTAACGGAAGCGGCTTCCAATCCGGCGGCGAATCGCTGACCATCGGCACATCTTCCTATACCGGAACGATTACGGGGGCGGTTCGTCGCGCCGATGGATCGGATGTGGACGCGCTCATTACCGACGCGAACTTGCCGGAAGGCAGCGCGTTGAAAGGAAAGTGGATGTCGCTGCAATTCGGCGCCTATAAAGTAATCCCCGACAGCAACGGCGCGTATCCGAACGGGGTCAGCGAACAGAACGGCTTCCGCGAAATGTTCCAAATCGAACGTGTCGAGAAGCGCAATGGACTCACCTACATCATTACTTCGGAGGACCATACCCTCTCCATCGGCGATAACACATCGGAGGCATTGCGGCCGCAGCGCACCTTTGAAGGAAAGCCGGCCATGCGGATCGATTTCAGCGCGACTACAAGTGCAGTGCCGCCTGTCTTCGTATCTCCCAAGCTGGAAGGGATTCAAGTAGACGGCAAAGCGGTTTCGGGATTTGATCCTGCGGTATACAGCTATAAAGCCTCCCTGCCGGAAGGGACGGCAACCATTCCTGTCGTCACTGCCACCGGCTCGAACTTGATTGAGGTTACCCAAGCACAGGAGCCTTTCGGTACAGCGTACATTACCGTGAAGGATCCTCAGGATCCGTCACTGGAGAACCGGTACAGCGTTCGGTTCACCCCGATACCTGTCTATGGCGACATTCCGAATGGATTGGTTCCATTCCAGATCACGGGTGTTACGGCAAGCCCGGGCTACAATTCCGGCTTTCCGCCGCCGAACGCGATTGATGGCAATCTGGCTACTCGCTACGCCGCCAAAGGAGAGCATTGGATCCAATTCGATCTTGGAGAAAGCAAATGGGTCGACAGCTTCATTGGCGCTTTCTTGAACGGGGACAAAAACAAGTATTTCTTTGATCTGGAGCTGTCCGAGAACGGTACCGACTGGAAGAAGGTATATGCCGGAAGCAGCAACGGCAAAACCGCCGGTCTGGAGCTGTTCTCATTCGAAAAGACGAAAGCGCGTTACGTTAAATTCAACGGGCATGGCAATACAGCGGATACGTGGAACAACATAAATGAAGTGTATATTGGCGGCTACGCTGCTGCCACGAAGCTGGACCTCTCGGTTTCGAATGCAGTCTACAGCTATAGCGATTCTGTTCAGCTGCGGACGGTCCTGACGAGTGTGTATGGCCTTCCGCTGCCGGGGCAGACGATCCAATTCTCCTTGAACGATACCAGCATCGGCGAAGCCGTAACGGGTCCTTCAGGAGAAGCGGTACTGAATTATCGTGTGAACGCAGGCGTACCATCCGGGAATTCGGCGGAATATGGCTTGAAGGCGGAATATGCAGGATCCTCCGACCAAATATGGCAGCCGAGCGCAGCCCAAAGCAAGCTGACCGTTCAGAAGGAGGAGGCGAGTCTCGTATTTGTCGGCTCCCTGAATTCGGATCGATCGAATGTCACGATTTCTGCGCTTGTTAAACAGCAGGATGACGGGGAACCCGGGGCGCTGAATGATCTGCCGGTAACCTTTGATCTGAAACGAATTTTGGCGGACGGAACCTATGAGCCTGTACGATCTGCGACGGTTTCGACAAGCGTATACGGTCAAGCAGATCTTCCGGCCGCATTGCCAGCCGGTTTGTACGAAGTGAAAGCATCGCTGGGGTCCAACCCGTACTATAAGGATATTGCGGGAGCGGCAACGGCGATAATGACAGTGAATGCGGCGACTTACGGTTCGCTTCAAGTAAATGGTCATACGGATGTTCCCGATCCATCGGGTATTTTCGGAGACAGAGCGAAGAAAATCCATATGGAAGGCAGCTGGGAACGCAGAGGAGACAATGTAAGCGGGACCTTGCGGATTCATGCCGAGCCGCAGGGGCTGCGCCTGACGATGAACGGTGCGGATTGGCTGGCCACAACGGCATCCGGCGGCTATGTTCAAGGCAAGGCAGTGGATGACAAGGGGGCAGCGTACACCGTACGTCTGATGCTGGAAACTTCCCGTGTGAAACGAGGTCACTCCTCCGATATCACCATCGTTATCTGGAGAGGGAACTCAGCAGCAGGAACGCCCGCTGCCGAGATCTATTCGGCAGACTTCAAGGGCAGCATAAATATTCGGTAATCTTTGATGTATCTCATGGCCGATTGCTCAGCTTGCCTCTGTGCTAGCGCATGCGATCGGCCTTACCTTATATTAAGGGGGCATATTCAATGAAAACATGGTTAAGAAAAAAGATCGCGATCGTTCCATTCTGCTTGTCCGTCACTTTACTGGCGGCCTGCTCAGGAGGAGGAGGAGGAGGAACGCCACCTCAGGAGGGGACGGCAAACAAAGAAGCTGAAAAGAAAGAGCCCATTGAGCTTGTATTCGCTTCACATATCGGATTAGGCCAGGAACGGTTCGACAAGGAAATCGGCAATCCGATTCGTGAGAAATTTCCTCATATTACCCCGAAATATATTGAAAGAGGGCAAGGAACGAACTTGCCCGATCTGGTCGCAGCGGGAACCGTCGTGGACATTACGTGGTATTCCACGACCTCTTTTTCCAATACCATCCAAGCTCTTGGCCTCGACTACGATATGACCGAGCTGGCCAAAAAGTATAACTACGATATGAACCGGTTTTATCCGCAGCTATTGGATACGCTCAAATACTTCACCGACGGGAAGGGCATCTACGGCATACCGAAGGAAATGAGCCAGTCCGTCATGTATTATAACAAAGATATATTCGATAAATTCGGCGTTCCGTATCCGAAGGACGGCATGACCTGGGACGACGCCTACGATCTGGCCAAGCTCATGACGCGGTCTATGGACGGCGTCGTTTATCGGGGGCTTAGCTCCGCGCATACCATGATCGGTTTGAATCAGATGTCCCTTTCGCCGTTTGATCCCAAACAAGACAAGGCTAACGTCAATACCGACGGCTGGAAAACGATCATGTCCACGATGGAGAGAATCTATAAAATTCCCGGAAATAACAGACCGACGAATACGAGATCCGCTACGCCGGAGATTGAACAGTTCGAGAAACAGAAAAATGTCGCTATGACTACACTCGGCTGGGGACGCCAAATCAATTTTCCGCCGGATTTGAATTGGGATATCGTCAGTCTGCCTACCTTTAAAGAAAAACCGAAAACGGGCGTACAAGCTTTTCCAATTTATTGGAGCGTCACCTCCAACAGCAAATATAAGGATCAGGCCTTCGAGGTTATCATGTACCTAATGAGCGATGAAAGAATGATGGAAGCGTCGAAACGGGGAGAAGAGGTTCCGGTCAACAAGCCTGAGATAAAAAAAGCTTTCGGTACCGATGCTCCGGCCTTGAAAGGGAAAAACCTGCAGGCTTTGTTCGTCAACAACGTTGCGCCGATGGAGCCTATGAGAGCACCGGGATTAAACAGCGGTCTTCGTCAAGATGCTCTTAACCTTGTGAACGAGAGCTTCACGGACATGCTGCTTAATAATGTGGACGTGAATACCGCGCTGCGCACGGCCGAAGAAAAAATCAATCAAAAGTTCGAAGAAGCTAAAAAGAAATAATGATGTTAATGAAACTGGGTTTAAGCTGAACATATAGAATCAAAACGAGGCTGTCGATTGAGGATCGGCGGCTTTGTTTTGTATTGGCAAGCTTCCATTTCCATTATTATGAAATTTGCGAATGTCCGAATCGAGAGCGGGTTTCCGGGAGTGGGGAGCTACATGGGGCATAAGCGAAATATCGGCTTGTAGTACAAGAACGTATCGGAGCTGCTGCAGCACCTCTCGTACTCGCATAGCATCCCATAGCATTTGGAATAAAGGGATTTTGCTGCATGTTGACGAAAAAATAAATAGGATCCTGCCGATCATTATGATCGGGGGAAATTAACGTTTTTTATTTTAGATCATGTCGATTTCATCAATAGCTGTTCGTTGTCTATACAGAGGCCCAATCAGACGAACGAGTCTCACAATCCATTTTCAGGAGGGATCATGATGCGATTCATGATGATAGTCAAAGCTACGACAGATTCCGAGGCGGGCGTTATGCCTAGCCAAGAGCTGCTAGAAGCAATGATGCGATATAACGAGGAGCTGGCAAAAGCAGGCGTTCTGCTCGCTGCCGACGGGCTGCATGCAAGCTCGAACGCCATTCGGATATCGTATCCGGAGCCTGGCGGCAAACCGAAAATTACCGACGGCCCATTCACAGAGGCGAAAGAGATTATTGCAGGGTATACGCTCATCGAGGTCAAATCCCGTGAAGAAGCGATCGAATGGGCGATGCGGATGCCGGATCCTCACGGCAACGGTCAGGGACAAATCGAGCTTCGGCAAGTGATCGACGCCCATGAGTTAACCCAAAATCCGGAGACATTGACCGTTCTTCTGAATCAGCAGGAGAGGCTTAAACAGTCGTGATCCCTTCCGTAGCCCAGCGTATCGATGCCATCTGGCGTATCGAATCGGCCAAGCTGATCGCCGGTCTGGCGCGGATGGTCCGTGACGTCGGTCTGGCGGAGGACCTGGCCCAGGATGCGCTCGTTATCGCATTGGAGAAGTGGCCGGAATCGGGCATCCCGGACAATCCCGGAGCGTGGCTGATGACGACGGCGAAACGCCGCGCCATCGATCTGCTTCGCAGGAACAAGCTGCGCGACAAGAAGTATGAGGAGTTTGGCCGCGGCAGCGCACTGTACACCGAGGATGATCTGGAATCGGCGATGGACGGAGCGATTCAAGACGATCTGCTTCGGCTCATCTTCACGACCTGCCATCCCATTCTTTCCCGGGATGCGCGTGTGGCGCTGACATTGCGTCTGCTCGGAGGGCTTACGACCGATGAAATCGCGCATGCTTTTCTGGTATCTGAAGCAACCGTCGCCCAGCGGATCGTTCGGGCGAAGCGGACGCTTAGCTCAGCGCAGATTGCTTTTGAGGCTCCGGAAGGCGAACAGTTCAGGGAGCGGCTGTCAGAAGTGCTCGAGGTCATTTATCTTATGTTCAATGAGGGATATGCGGCGACTTCCGGCGCTAACTGGATACGACCTTTGCTATGCCAGGAAGCGCTCCGGCTTGGACGCATCCTGGCGGAAATAGCGCCAGACGAGCCGGAAATTCACGGCTTGGTTGCACTGATGGAGATTCAATCGTCACGTTTCAGGACAAGGGTTAACGCTACAGGCGAACCGATTCTTTTGATGGATCAAAATCGCGCGCTATGGGATCAGCTCCTGATACGCCGGGGACTGGCTGCACTGGAGCGTGCGAAGAGTCTTGGCCGTCCGCTCGGCCCCTATGCTCTTCAGGCGGCAATTACCGCCTGCCATGCTCAAGCCCGCAGCGCTTCGGAGACGGATTGGGCGCGCATCGCCGCTTTATATGAAGCTTTGTCGCGTGTAATGCCGTCGCCCGTCGTCGAGTTAAATCGGGCAGTGGCCATCTCGATGGCCTTCGGCCCTGCGTTCGGACTTCAGCTCGTAGACCAGCTGACAGCCGAGCCAACGCTTAAGGATTACCACCTGTTGCCAAGTGTGCGCGGCGATCTGCTGCTCAAATTGAATCGACTCGACGAAGCTCGCGAGGAGTTTGAACGCGCAGCGTCTCTGACGCGAAACGAGCGGGAAAGGGAGCTTTTGCTGAAGCGCGCTGAGGAATGCAGGCTAAGGGAATAGATTGAAAACGTCAATGAACTTCGGTTCGTTGGCGTTTTTTTGTTTTTAGATGATCGGCCTGTCGATTGTTCCGCATCCCATTCGTCGTTTAAGTAGAGAGAGGCAGTGGAGCGCGTGCCTGCTCTTATAAAAAAACAAGGGAGGGAGCAACGATGCGTTTTATGCTGCTTGTGAAAGCCAGCAAGCACTCCGAAGCGGGAGTGAAGCCCGGACGGGAGCTGATCGATGCGATGGAGGTTTACCTAGAGTCGATGTCGCGAGCCGGGGTGCTGCTTGCCGCCGACACGCTGCTGCCGAGCTCAAGCGGGGTACGAATTTCGTATCCGAAGCCTGGCGGCGGAGGCAAGCCGAAGGTGACGATCGGACCTTTTGAGGTGGAGCAAGGACTTGTGACAGCCTTCACTTTGATAGAAGTGAAGACGATGGAGGAAGCGATGGAGTGGGCGATGCGGATGCCGGATCCGCACGGCTACGGGGAAGGCGAAATTGAGCTTCGCCCGCTTGTTGAGCTAGGGATGGAGAGGTTGCAGCCGAACCGATTACACGTTTGATGGAAACCGAAAACCAAGATCAGACCGCGAGGCTAAATAATTTTAAAAATATTTTTGGAGACTTGTCGATTTTGTCATAGCCCATTCGTTGTGTTAATAAGAGGCCGGAATGAGAGGGTATTACGAATCAAGTAACCGCTCAATGTTCCAGGCAAAAACAAATTTTGAGAGGATGTTGAACATGGGAGCACAGCTGAACCCTTATCTAATGTCGGAGGATTCAAGAACGCAGGCGGATTTTTACATAAAGGCACTGGGAGGAGAAGTCGTCTCTGTGATGACATTCGGTCAACTGCCTGGCACGCCTGAGGCGATCAAAGATAAAGTGATGCACATGATGCTGGTTGTAGCCGGTGCAAACACCCTGTTTCTGAGCGATTCTTCCGAGCCGGTATCCGGCAGCAGAAGCATTGCGCTTGCACTTACTTACGATAACGAGTCGGAAGCAAGGACAGCCTACATGAATCTCGGAGAGGGCGGAGCCTTCAAGTACCCGTTCGATCTCCAGCCATGGGGAGCTTATTACGGCGAAGTCGTAGACCGGTTCGGCATTACTTGGCAAGTCGTTACAAGAGTCTAGCAACAGAAACGATATTCGTCCGATACTATTCAACTAAAAAACGAAGAGGAGCATGAAAGATGAATCAGAATCAGGATGTTATGGATTTTATAGCAGCGGTAAAAGAGCCTTGGCAGGCGGAGCAGTGCGTTCAGCTTCGCGAAATCGTACATCAGTCGATACCGGAAGTACAGGAGCGCCTTCAGTACAAGAAGCCGCACTTTTTGAGAAACGGCAAATACGCCGCCGTCATTTCAACGTCCAAGGATGCCGTCAGCTTTACAATATTTAATGCCACCGAGCTTCAGCTTCCGGAAGGGATGTTCGACGGTCCCCCGGAACGAAAGACCATCAAGCTGCGCCAAGGGCAGGCGGTCGATGCGGGTTTATTGTCTTCTTTGGTAAGCCAGGCAGCTGCGGCTCTTTAGGGCGACGTTTTATAACCCTCTGCATTATAGTGCAGAGGGTTATTTGTGTTTGTAAGCATATTAATTGCTCAGATGGGTGTGAGAAAGAGGAGAAATTAGACCAAAATGCCTGCAAAGTACACCGACATTTACGACATGGTGCTCACTTGCCAATTTCACTCACAACAATGTTAATGTTATTGTATAAGTAGAATGTACCTATTACTTCTCTGATAGTTTGAATGACTTCTTTATTATTGTCATCATAAATCTCAATGTCTATGTTGGAACCACCAACTCCTGAACCCCCACCTGTAACTTCTCCTGCCATTAATCGTATTTTCAATCGCATCCTCGATAGCTTAGTCTTTCTATCATTACATTATGTAATCCTGCCAGTTAGTTGAGCAAGTACGGTGAAGGACCGACGTAGAGTGGTTTTTTTTGATGACTCCTCTTGATATTTCAACTCAAGATGCTACATCAGAACGTCTTGACAAAAATTCAACCTGTAAGTCACAATGGAAGAAAGTGATGATGTCTAGAGGAGTAGATGTTCCGATGTTAGCTAAGCAGCAAATGATCAAGCAGACATTAGAGTCCATGATGGAGAACGGACAGCTGCGAATAGGCGAGCGATTGCCGTCAGAATTGCAGATGGCGAAGGAGTTCGGCGTTAGCCGCGAAACGTTTCGTTCGGCCGTCCGCATGCTGGAGAAAGAGGGGAAATTGCTGGTCAAGCACGGAGTAGGGACCTTCGTCATTCAGCCGCTTCCGCAAATTCCAAGCTCGCTTGAGAAGCTGGCGAGTATTGGCACCATCATCCGAACGGCCCAATTGGACGAGGGAGAGAGCCGCGTATCGCTCAAGACGGAGGGCTGCTCTCCGGAAGCCGCCCAGGCACTGGGCATCCGGCCGGGCGAGCCGGTTGTTATATTGGAGCGCGTGCGCACGGCGTCCGGCGAGCCGGTGGCCTTCTCGATCAATGTGATTCCGTGCAGCATAGCGGGAGATGCGTTTGATAAGGGCGAGTTTCACGGCTCGCTGCTCGACTTTTTCGAGAGGCGCCTGGACCGCAAAATCGTCACGGCGGATTCGGAAATTTGCGTGCCGCTGCATATCGATCGGAACTGCCAGCGCCTGCTGCTTCACCCTCAAACCACGGTGCTGCTGCTGAAGCAGACGCATTATGATAATGCCAACAAACCCGTGCTGTATTCGCTTGATTATTTGCGCAACGATGTGTTCACCTTCCGCATACGGCGCAGTATGTAGCCTTATATCATCCTATAGTACCGTTCCTGACAACCCCGGTCTGCCGAGCAGATCGGGGTTGTTCCATTTACAATAACTTTAACTCTATTTGATGATCCTCTAATAATCGTCGGTTAATATAATGAACAAGAGGTCTATACCTCTAAGCATATTGAAAGGAGTATTATATGAGTTGGAATCTTAGACTCTTTTCGTACAAGGCATGGATAGAATGGCTGATCCTGTCAGAATAATAACTTAAGTGATTTAAATCAACTTTTGCAAGAGGGATGGAAGGTTGTATCTCAGAGTGCTATGTCAGGCGATGGGGCAACTCCGACCGTATTTTCACTTGTTATTTTAGAGAAAAATTAGAATACAATGCTTCGTGATTCGAAAGAAAGGATGTTTTTACAATACAACCTCCTGTTAAATTCTTTTATGATAACCTGAGATTAATAGAAGGTCTTCGGGAAAAAATGAAGTACGAGGTAGTTTTTAAAGAGCTTGAAACTTAGCATTTACGTGATACCAAAAGAGCAGCCACCGCAGATTCTCTGCGGCAACTGCTCTTTTTCCCTTACCCGCCGACGAGCGTCGAGCCCGTCTCCAGGAAGGTCTTCATGCCGGAGAGGACGATCGGCACTCCGTTTTCGAGAATTTTGGCGGTTTGTTCCGCCTGTTCGATTTCGTCATGCACGACGGTAACCAGAGAGACGCTCGGGAACTCGGCATGCGGCTCAATCTCCCACGTTAGACGGGACGGAGAATCGCTCTCCGTGTTGGGAAAGGAGACGAACCTCCAGCTCATGGCCAGCTTCCGAGGCGAATCGAGCTCGAGGAGGATGCCTTCCGCTTTTTTCACACCTTCATTGTCCCACAGCTCAAAAGGAGAGCCGATTTCCCAAGTCGAGCGGATCGAGCAGTTGAACCAAAACTTGGAGGTTTTGGCCGGATCGGTTAAGGCTTGCCACACTTGCTCGGGTGTCGCTTTAATGGCGATACGGTTGACATGACGCGGTTTTATTTCCATATGCGTTTCACGCTCCAATTCGTTTTTGAGTGAGGTTAATCCGATAGCCCACGGTTCGGCGTACTTGCTTACCCACCGGTCATAGATTTGGCGAATGGGCACGGCATTCAGATAATGCAGCTTTTCCCGGCCGACCTTTCGGGTCGTTATAAGTCCGGCTTCCTCTAGCTGGTTGAGATGCTTCATAACGCCGAATCTTGACATCTCCAAAGGGGCGCACAGCTCGTTCAGCGTTCGTCCATCCGATGCGTGTAGCAAATCAAGCAAGGTGCGGCGGCTCGGATCGGCGAGAGCTTTAAATATTTCATTTTCCACTTGAACACCTCCTTGTCACAAAATATTTTGCTGGCGCTTGACATGTTACTTAATGGTAACATATTATAAGTGTGACGATATAGTCACATATTATCACAAACAGGTTTGTTTGTCAGCCGGCGGCACGCAGACCCGTTAATCCATAATGAAGGGTGAGGATTTACTATGAAAATCACGATGATAGCGGGAAGTAACCGCGAAGAAGCTACAAGTACTTATCTCTTGCAATACATTGGACGTCAGTTGGAAGCCCGCCACCAATGCTCCGTTACATTGATTCAGCTGCGGGAGCTGCCGCTGCCGTTTTTTTCTCCGAATGCCTATGAGTCTGATGCTAATGCCCGATACTTAGTGCAGCAGGTTGCAGAAGCCGACGGCTTGATTCTGGCTAGTCCGGAATACCATGGCTCCGTATCAGGAATGTTGAAAAACGCTTTGGACTACATGAATGGAAGCCACGTATCCGGCAAGCCGGTGCTATCCGTCAGCTCTGCAGGCGGTCCGGTAGGGGTAAGCTCGCTATTGAATCTGCAAACGATTGTACGCAATTTGCACGGTGTGAATTGTCCGGAATGGATATCCATCGGATACGGATCGCATAGCTTTGACTCCAATGGTCAACCAACCGACGGTGGGGTGAGGGAGAGGGTTGAACAAGCGGTCGGTGCATTTGTGGAGCTAACCCGATTGCTTACAGCCGGAGCAGCGGCGGCAGCATATGGACGGAATGCGTAGTACTATTTTTTTTCTCCAAAATGTGACCTTTAAGTAACGTATTTAGGGACATCGAGCTAGCGTCATGGAACGCATGGAATCCAAGCTAATAATCAATCACAAAGGAGATGCTGTGACAATGAATACAAGGGAACAGAACCATACCGAAGCGGTAACCGCATTTATCGAAGATGCTTCGAATCGGAGCGAGCTGGAACGTACGGATCAATTTTTTGCCCAACAAATGATGGAAGCTTTTTCCGACCGCCAATATGGTATCGATGAGATTTTTGCCGAAGGCGAGAAAGCAACGGCAAGAATAATTATTACGGGCACGCATACGGGGATGTTCGCAGGCCAGGCGCCGACCGGCAAATCCGTCAGAATCACCCAGTTCCGCGAATTCCGGTTCGCCGAAGGCGAAATAGTAGAGCATCGCGGCTGGTTCGATACGGGGACGCTGCTTCCCCAGCTTCAAGCTAAGTGACGTGCAAGTCATTACCATACCGATAACGAACAAAGGAGCTCTGCGGAGATGAAGACAATGGAGCAGGCAAATAAGGAGACGGTGATGGCGTTTATTGAAGCATTTTGGAACCGGCATGAGATGGAATGCACCGAGCAATTCTTGTCAGCGGATTATCAGGAGCGTTCTTACCAGTCCAAGGAAGGCTTGAAGCAATTTGCGGCAAAAATAGGCGAGGCGTTCCCGGATAAGCGCTACACGCTGGAAGACGTCCTAGCTCAAGGCGACAAGGTGCTTGTAAAGATGAACGTCAAAGGCACGCATCAAGGGATGTTTTTTGGCAAAGCGCCAACTGGGAATACGATCGATGTGACGCTGTACCGACAGTACCGCGTTGTCGACGGGAAGATTACGGAGCATCGCGGCTGGATCGATATGGTGACGATGTGGAGCCAAATTGAGAGAACGTAAAAGAGAGCTGAGTTGCTGCGGACCGCAGATCCGTTATTGCACCCAAAATGGCTCTATTTGCTGAGTGATCGGACAACAGATCCTTTATTTTGCCCAAAACCGCAGTTTTTCCTGGTGAAATTGGTAAATAACGGACCCCCTGTCCGATCGCACTCCCAAAACAGCGTCATTTCAGGAAATAACGGATTTCCAGTCCGATGGGTGCCAATCTATGCAGCCTGAAGAGTGCCCAAGGACACCCCGCTGCTGCTTCAATTCCAATGGAATCTCACCATGCTCGCTGCCGGGACACTGGCAGCTTGTTTGCATTGCCCTTTTTGCACGTGTGCTTGTCTCTGAGCTGTGCAGCAAGCTGTACGGCTCTATGCCGTCATGCCGAGTCTGTCAGCTTACGGAACCGTATCCGATCCACAAGCAAATAAACGATAGGGATGCATTCAGTGATAATAAGAAAAGTCATCTCGCCATGATTCAACGCTTCGGACAACTCCGGAGCAGTCCGTGCCATGAGCAAGCATAACGTTATCATGGCGGCCGTCATGGAGAAGGAGAACGGTTTATGGTCCTGCAGTCCGAAGGTGTGAGTGAGCGCAATAACGGACACGAACACGAACAAGCTGATTTTGATGAACAAGCTGGACAACCATACGGAAATGAGGATGGGATCCAAATTTTCCAGAAACGACCCGATCCGTACATAGCTGATTAACTCCAGCTCCGGAAAAAATAAATTCGCAGACAAATGAGGTCCGAATATTAACAGCGTTGGAATCATATGCGTCAAAATAATGAATATCGAAGTGGCTGCGGCCCATCCTATCGATCTCATCGTTGTACCGGGCTTGGCAAAGTAAGGGAGCAGGAACAAGATGAAATTCATCTGTCCGTAAAGGGCCGTCACGAGATAAGTGCCGCTCCATATTCCTTTCAGTTTAAAATGATTCGTCAGCGCAATCAGCATATCCGGATTCATTCCTTCACCGACGAACAGAGGGACGATTAGCACGCCGAAGATGCTTAAGAAAAAGATGCCTTGAGCTGCCCGGAAAATAGTGGTTATGCCGGAACGTACGGCGTAAGCCACACAGATGCCGAAGACGGAGGCGACGGCCCAAGCCGGCGTGTTGGATAAATAAACGTCGCTGATGAAATCCTGAAGCTCTCTCATTACGAACGCTGCCGAGAACAAGAAAGAGAAAATCATCAGAGCCACGAGCGGATAATGGAGCCATTTTCCGATAATGGTATGGCCGTAATGACCGAAAAATCGAGTGGGCCGCCTGATCGCCAGTCTATAGGAAATATAGGTAAGGAAAACGCCTCCTGCAGCGCCTGCAATCAGAGACAACCACGCCGCATAGCCCCCTTTCTCGATCAACGTACCCATCAAAAATCCGATCATGGTTGTAAACAGGTATTGAGTAAATAGCATGTAGATTTGCAGCTGGGTTACGCGTCCCGACTGGTTAATCATTTATTCGCACCTTCCCCCGTGATCAGGGTTTCAATGGGGCCGAAGACGTATTGAATCACACGCACCATCGCAAAATCTTCTTTAAAAAAATACAATGCTTCCTCCCCGAGAAAGAGAATGAACGCGGTTCCTAACGCCAAAAGAATAGTCCGGCGCTTTCGCTGCTTTCTTCTTAGATAAAACCACTCGAATCCGATAATGTAAACAAACACGACTCCGATCAGAATCACGCTCCAACCTCCGTTCTCGTGTTGTTCCGTATCCGCAGAGGATTTTTCTCCGTGCCTAAATGCTTAATAACAATTCGGGACTGAATGTTAAACTTGACCTTCTTGGCATAGATAGTACGCCATTGCGATTCAATCTCGGACCATTTGTGCGGGTAGTTCCAGTCGATATGATTGCCGAACTGAAATACATCTGCCCCTGCTCCTTGCGACTTCGTAATGGCTTTGGACATGCGGTCTTCGACAAGTCTAGCAAGGTCGTTCTCCAGAATAGCCCGCTGCTTCCCATCCTTGAAGTTAATATCGGACTCCGAGGAGATAAGATCGGCATCCGCCTTAGTGTAAATGTTCATTGTGATTTGATCGCCGGAAACTACCGGCTTGATCGTAGTGTGGTTATTTTTGACGATAAAGCTTACTTCCTTGCCGTCTTTGGTAGACGGAACGGTGATCTCCGAATCCTTGATCGTCTCCTGAATCCATAAAGCACCGCGCATCTCGTTCGTATTCAGCTCGGCTACCATTTTCCCTTGTTTGAATATGGCTGCTCCATCAGTGCCCATCCATTTCATAATGCTTTGTTTTTCGGTAGGTATCGTTTTCGTTTCAAAATGAAGCATTGGTATTAACATATCTCCCCCTACAAAGCTGGCCATAAGAGAATCCTTTACCGTCGTCTGGACGGTGAGATGCTGCTTGCTGTAAGCAACCAGGATATCGAAGGGAAATCGCTCGAAAACAATCGGTACCGCGGCTATCGCCTGAGCCTTTTCCGGCGCTACGAACACGGCTGCATTAATGTGAAACCGCGGTTCCCGCGCGACAAATTCGAGAATAGGCTGGATTCCTTCCTTGGCCAAAGCGCTCCCGATGATGATGACCGTTGTCTGGCCGAATGTTATTTTGCGGGACAAATCCGATTGAATAAAACGATAAGCCTCACCGATATCGCGTCCCTTTTTGGACACGTAAGTAAAAGGGTTTTGTCCTTGTCCGCCGGAGCCTCCGGCTTGTCCGGGAATGAGACGGTTAGGCAAAGGGAAGGCGAGCGTTACTTCCATTCCGGATTCGGCTTTATCGATCATGATCATTTTTACAAACGCGCGGTCATTCAGCTCAATGGAATTCCAGCAGCCGCTAAGCACTAATAACAAGAGCAGACCGATGGACAAACGAAGGAAATGTATGGAACATGTAGTCTTAATCCTCGCTCTCCTCCTCTGAATACGACCATTTACGCCCCGTTTTGCGCTGCCTCATCTCGTTCTTTGTGCTGGATGGCTTCGGCCGTTTATTCATGAGCCACCAAGGCGCTCGAACCAAAGTATCCTTCAAATCGCTCGGCACAAAAGGAGTGATGGGGGACAAATAGGCTACCCCGAACGATCGCAAATTAATGAGATGAATGTAAAGGAACAGCAAGCTGCAGGCGATGCCGAACAGGCCGAACAGACCCGCCAAAATCATGATCGGAAAGCGCAGAAGCCGGAAGGACAAGCCTAGGTCGTAGTGCGGGCTAATGAAAGAGGCAATGCCGGTCAACGAGACGATAATGACCATCGCCGCCGACACAATTCCCGCCTCCACTGCCGCCGTGCCGATGATGAGTGCCCCGATGATCGATACCGCTTGGCCGATGGACTTCGGAATGCGGATTGCTGCTTCCCGCAGCGCCTCAAAAGAGATTTCCATGATGAAGGCCTCGATGAGCGCGGGAAAAGGAACAATCTCCCTGGAGGACATAACCGTTAACAGCAGCTTCGAAGGAATAATCTCCGGATGAAAGGTCGTTATGGCAACATAGGTCGACGGCAGCAGCAAAGACACGAATAGAAACACATAGCGAATCCATCGGATCCATGTGGAAGCGACGAACCGCTGGTAATAATCCTCGGAGGATTGCAGCAGCATCATGAGCGTGACGGGGGCAATGAGCGCTATCGGCGACCCGTCGACGATAATCGCCACACGTCCTTCGAGCAGTGCAGCAGCCATAATATCAGGCCGTTCCGTATATTGCAGCTGCGGGAAAGGGGAGAAGGGGGTATCGTCCAAATATTCCTCAACGACGCTGCTGCCCAATACACCGTCAATCTCGATCTTCGATAACCGGTATTTCACTTCTTCAAGAAGCTCGGGCTTGCACAGCCCGTCAATGTAGGCAATGACGACTCGGGTCTTGGACAAAGCTCCGACCCGCATGTTCTCCGTTTTGAATTTCGAAGTCTTCAACCGCCTGCGGATTAACGTTAAATTAGTACTTAAGTCTTCGATAAAGGCTTCGCGCGGTCCCCGGATCCCGGGCTCGTTAGGGGGTTCATCTATGGCCCGTTTTTCATGTTTTGCCATAGGGAGCTCAATAATCGTGTGCTCGCCGTCAACAAGAAGAATCACTTTGCTGTCCAAGACCGATGCAATTCCATCCGACAGCGTAGACAACCAGCGAAAATCCGAAATGGACAGCTGTTTCCGGTCAAATAGCTGCATGCGAAATTCATCGGCATCCGCCGCATCCATGCGGAAAAGAACCTTCAGCACGTCTTCTTGCAGGACTTTCAAATCGACCATGCCGCGCAAATACACAATGGCGCAAGGGATCATCGGTCCGGCGACAAAGGTGTGATAAGCCACATCGGAATTGTCGGTCAGCTGCATACGTATCCAGGCCAAACGCTCCTCTAAGGGGCGGTCGACGTCCTCGAACGGTTCTTGATGCTCATCGTTGCCGGTTTTGTTGTTTGCTGGGGGCTGGGGCTGGTCGTTCCGGTTGAGGAATGGGAATTTCGGCATGGGTAACCTCATGTTAGTGTATGATATTATACACTTTTTCCCATGTTGGAATGTTTTAAACGGGAAGGGCATGTCATTAGTTATTAAGGTGGGTTCGTACCGGGGGAAAGACTTGGCCCTGCAAGCCGGACTGTCAGATTAGTGGAGATAAAAGGATAGAAATGAGCGCTCCATAACTAGTAAGAAGTAAAAGGAGCGCTAATAAATCAATTCCCGGCAGACCAGTGCGCGGGGCGAGTAAGCGATCGTGGCAGCTTCGTATGGACATCGCCCTTCGCTGCGTTAATCTGGAATTGCGTTAGAAAAATAGAATCGGTAAGATCAGCACCCCTCAGATCGGCATCCCGGAGGTCGGCTCCGATAAGGTCGGCTGCCTTGAGATCGGCGCCTCTTAAGTCGGCGGCGATAAGGTAGGCTCCTCTTAAGTTGGCGCCTCTAAGATCGGCACCCTTCAGCTTGGCGCCGATGAGGTCGGCTCCCCGGCCGTAGGTCTTCTTGCGGCCTGAGGATCCCTTGTGAGATCGAAGCGCCTCGCCGCGCGCAAGCTCGCTGGCTTTAAGGAGCAGAACGTTGACCTCCGCCCGGTGGGCGTGAACGTCCAATTCCAGGATGGAGCCGGGATCGAGACAGGCAAGACGTTCCGTCTCTTCGAACGCCTGCCGGAGCTCATCGCGGATCGGTGCAGCGGCTTGCAGCGTCAGCGCCTCGGTTAAATACGAGAGGAGCTCATGAAGCTGACGCATGATCGGGAACACCTCGAACATGGCTTTTGCCGTTTCGGGTGCTTGGCGCCAGTCCTGTCCGCCAAAGGTACCCTGGGAAACGTGCTGGCCAGCGCCGAAGCACTCATAAACCGTGCAGCCCCGGTAGCCCTGCTGCCTGAGGCTCGAGTGAATGCCGCAGCGGAAATCCGGCTGCAGGTTCGAACAGGGCTGCCCGGCGTCTTTATCCTTCGCGAAGTCGACCGACGCAGCGTAAGGGAGCGCGACACAGCACAAGCCGAAGCAGCGATCACACTCCGATTGCAGATTAAGGCCGCTGCCGCCGGGGGATGATTCCGTAAACTTGAGAGGGTCGGACATAACAATTCTCCTTTTTTGCTTTATGTGTTTGTCTATTAACCTCGTTCTATTGTAAGCCATAGCGGTGGCGGGATCACCGGCTTTTTCTATTAAAACGATTTAGTGCCTCATTCTACTTATCGTATTACGGGAGACGCGTCCCGTCAAAGAGAAAGAGTGCCAACCCCGGATGGAGTTCGCACTCTTTTTACGATATAGCCGTGATGAGCTTACTTCTCGGATTCGATCCGGGCAAGCTCTTTACGTACGATGGGCGCGACTTTCGTACCCAGCAGCTCGATGGCGCGCAGTACTTCGCGGTGCGGCATCGTGCCTACATTGACATGCAGGAAGAACCGGGTGACTCCCAGGTTTTTGCGCAGTAAAAGGATTTTCTCCGCAACGTACTCAGGATCGCCGACATACAGCGCACCCCGAAGGCTGCGGGCAGCATCAAACGTGGCGCGGCTGTAATTCTGCCCCCATCCCCGTTCACGCCCGATGACGTTCATTTGGGCCTGCGTAGGCGCGAAAAATAAATCGGCTGCTTGCTCCGTCGTCTCTCCGACGAATCCATGAGAATGGGTTGCTATCTGCAGCTTGGCAGGGTCGTGTCCGGCCTGAACAGCAGCCTTTTTATACAGCTCGACCAGCGGAGCGAAGCTCTCGGGCATGCCTCCGATAATGGCAAAGGCTACCGGAAGACCTAGCATCCCTGCGCGGACGGCGGATTCCGGGCTTCCTCCAGTTGCAATCCAGACCGGCAGCGGATTTTGCACGGAACGAGGATAGACGCCCAGATCACGGATAGCGGGGCGATGACCGCCGCGCCAGGTTACCTTCTCCGATTCTCTGATGGCCAGCAGAAGCTCCAGCTTTTCTTCGAACAACTCATTGTAATCGTCCAGGCTGTATCCGAACAGCGGGAACGACTCGATGAACGATCCCCGCCCTGCCATAATTTCGGCGCGGCCGTTGGAAATGCCGTCCAGGGTGGAGAAGGCCTGATATACCCGTACCGGGTCGTCCGAGGACAGCACGGTAACGGCGCTCGTGAGCCTGATCCGCTTGGTCATTGCGGCGGCAGCCGCCAATACAACAGCTGGTGAGCTTGCGGCGTAGTCGGCCCGATGATGCTCGCCGACCCCATAGACGTCCAGCCCGACCTGATCGGCCAGTACGATCTCCTCGACCGCGTTGCGCAGCCGTTCGGCATGACTTATAGTCTTCCCGGTTACCGGGTCCGGTGTAGCTTCCAAAAACGTGCTGATTCCTATTTCCATGAAATTTGCTTGATCGGACATAGGTTTGTCGCCTCCTTCTTGATTTATAATTTACTCATTTTTTTATAGTATATCAAATTTAGTAAGTTATTGAAAGGTTTTGTTCTTACTTGGTAAATCGGTTAACCCTAACAAAGGAAATGAGTGTAAGGTGTTGAAATAATGGTCGGGGGTAAAAATTAGAATTCGATCCGGAGGTTCAAATGAAGCTTTTACTTATGCAGCCCAAGCTTGAGAAAACCATTGTTCAACTGGAGAATGAGCTAAGAGACCATCCGTCCATTGACGGCGTGATCTTTCCGGAAGGCTATTTGAATGAAAATGTGCAGCAAGCATGCAGCTTGGCGAAGAAGTACAGCAAGATACTCATTGGAGGCTATAGAAGGCTGAATGAGAGTCCGAAGGACAGAGCCATTCTTATTAACCGTTCCGGCGATATCGTGTTGGATCGGATCAAATACAGCCAGACAGCCTTTATATCGATTGAGGGTCTGAAGATAGGTCACATTTTATGCGATGAGCTGGTCAGGCAAGGAGTGGCTGGTCAAGATACCTGCGGCATCGACCTCATTGTCCATCCCATCGGAGTAGGAATGTTCAGCGAGGAACAGTTCGACGAATGGATTCATGAAGCCCGCAAGATCGCTGTTGCTTACAACACTATGATTATCGGTACGAGTCACGCCGACGGCTCTTTCAGAGGCAGCGACGTATCCATACCTATTGCTTACTGCTTTGATGCCAACGGAGAGGCAGTCTTCGTTTCCAAGAACGATGTGCGAACCCGGGTGTTGGATGTTCTAACAAAAACCGTTACTTTTTCATGACTCATGAAAGTGGGATCCAACATTAATTCTTCCCATAACCTACGTGTCATAGTATTTGCCGTCAGACAAGAGCTTGTTTTGTTTCAAAACTCTTTCAAAAGGACTGAAAAACACCGTGTGAAAACACAAAGACAGCCGCTCATCTCGAGGAATGAGCGGCTGTCATGTTTTTTACAAGATTAGTATTACGCTTTCTACATTTCAAGCAAGCTGAGCCGTTGGCCGGACAACGAGTTCATTTACATCGACTTCGGCCGGCTGCTCCATGGCATACATTATTGCGCGGGCTATGGCGGACGCCGGGATAGCATCACGCCGATACTCTTTCATCAGCAGCCTCGCCTCGTCGTTCGTTATGCTCTCAGCGAGCTCGGATTCCGTGACACCCGGTGAAACGAGTGTCACGCGGATGTCGCGTCCGACTTCCTGCCGCAAGCCTTCGGTAATCGCCCGAACGGCGTATTTGGTAGCGCAGTATACCGCCGCAGTCGGAGAAACCGCATAAGCACCAATGGAAGCCACGTTGATAAAGTGGCCGAAGCCTTGCTTTTGCATGACGGGAAGCCCGGCAGCAATGCCGTGGAGAACGCCGCGGATTTTGACGTCGATCATGCGGTTCCATTCATCGATCTTCAAGGCCTCCAAGAGCGAGAGCGGCATCACGCCGGCATTGTTCAATATGACATCGACGCGTCCGAACCGGCTCAGTGCCATTCGATAATCGACTGCACCTGGTCCATTTCGGTCACGTCCAGCCGTTGATGCACTGCAGAGCCTCCTTCTGCATGTATGGCGGATGCCAGTGCTTCCAGTCTCTCCAATCGCCTGGCGCCAATAACGACATGGGCGCCATGGCTGGCGAGTAAGCGTGCTGTCGCTTCTCCTATCCCGCTGCTTGCCCCTGTAATGACAACAACTTTACCTTTTATAGCCGACATTATGCATCTCTCCTTTTATCATTCCTAATAGACTTCCGTATACTTAATTGTTATTTCCGCTGCTCTTCCCGATAGAGCACCATACCCGCGTGGTAAAGTACCGATTCCCGAAAATCGCCGTCGGCGGTAAACCCTGTATCGTCAACATATTCGATATGATCGCCTACAATGGTATAGCTCCCTTGATAGGCGCTCTTGCGGCTGCCGCGGGCTTCGTCATATCTACCATTAGGCAGCAGCTCGTGCCGGATATATCCATCCTTTGTCACCCACATGCCGACGTAGGGATGCGGATTGGTGTTGCCGTTGTTCATTATCATCTTCTCCTTCCGATTGGGAATCCTGGCTGACCTGCTTCTTACAAACTCATTATGGCTCCAATTGAAAGAAGGGCGGTAGCCGGATGATACGCTGCAATTGCCTAATCCTCCAAAAGATTATAGAGTTAGGATCATGAGCTGGATGAACGGGGGGAGAAATGATGGATGAATGGTCCGTTAAACGATCACAAGAATTGGTGCGCATAATCGAGCATTTCACAAAACATGACGGTACGCATGAGACGCAGATTCCCGCCTTGCGTTTTATTCGCACGTCCCGGTTATCCGAACCGGTCTATTCCGTCTATGAGCCGTCCTTGTGTATCGTGGCACAGGGCTCGAAGGTTGTCATATTGGGACAAGAGAGCTACCGGTATGATCCGAGCAGCTATTTAACAGCGTCCGTGCATTTGCCCATAACAGGACAAGTCATAGAGGCTGCACAGGCTGCTCCGTATTTGAGCCTACAATTACAATTTGATATGAACCAGATCCTCGATGTTATTCAAGCCTCCGAACCTGTATTAGCATCCCAACGCGACCCCGGACGAGGCCTGGTGGTAAGCCGGATGAGCGATACGCTGCTCGATGCCGTGCTGCGGCTTGTCAAGCTGCTGGAGGCGCCCCAGGATATTCCTGTGCTTGCGCCGTATGCC
Source organism: Paenibacillus sp. H1-7 (assembly GCF_022354825.1). Lineage (GTDB taxonomy): Bacteria > Bacillota > Bacilli > Paenibacillales > NBRC-103111 > Paenibacillus_S. The sequence goes on along the minus strand of NZ_CP031168.1, from coordinate 7,078,508 downwards.
ATCCGCGAAATCATTTACCGGGTTCTCCAAAATGAATCAAACGCTGCGCTTAAGCAGTTTGCTTTAATCGGCAGCCATGCTCAGAGGATAGCAAAGGTAGTTGAGCGGATGAACCGCGACTTCGCTTTCCCCTTACGGGTGGATGAATTGGCAGCGGAGGCTCGTATGAGTACCTCGTCCTTTTATGATTATTTCAAGGAAGTAACCGGGATGAGCCCGATACAATACCAAAAACAGATCAGACTGCAGGAGGCACGCCGGCTGCTCCTTACCGATACGATAGAAGCTGGCGAGGCGGCCTTTCGGGTGGGCTACGAGAGTCCCTCGCATTTCAGTCGTGAATATGCCCGTATGTTTGGTTTGCCCCCTATTAGAGACATCCAGCGCTTACGTGAAACGCTTACCTTAAAAGGATAATATTTACAAGCGAACAAATGTACGGTATGATAAGTGGAGAATTATTCATAATATTCCAATTTGGTGGGCTTTATTTGGGTGAAATTAGTGGAGGTGTGATAGCTTCATGTCCGAAACAGTCAAAGCAAGAATTGAAAATTCCCTGACAGTCCTGCTCGTTTCCGATTTGGAACAATCCAAGAAATATTACGAGGAAGCTTTGGGGTGTGAGGTGAATGAGCACTGGGCCATTCGAGATCATTTCGGTTTAGGCTTCAAATTAATTCAGGCTCAAAGTACGGATGATGTCAGGCCAAATAAGGGAACTTGGAATACATACGCATATGTGAGAAACCATGACGAGTTGGATGCTTTATTCGTTGAACTAAAAACCAACGGTGCCATCATCGACACCGAACCTAAGGTGACCGAGTACGATTGGGGGTCTTGGAAGGACTTTTCCATTCGAGACTTGGATGGCTATGTGACCGGCTTCGGTTCTGGAAATAAAAACGGATAACAAAGAGAGAGCAGAATAAAGAAACGAAGGCACCCGATCGTTGTGACCGGATGCCCTGACTATTAAGAATACTATCATTTCGACTGACCTCACCACAAATCAGCTGTTCAACTGCGCTTCAATACTACGCGAGAGCAAGTCCATTTCGTCGCTCGGCTCGAATCTTTCCACAACTTGTCCTTCTTTATTAATCAGGAATTTGGTGAAATTCCATTTGATCGAGTTCCCTGAGAGCCACTCCGGATTTTTCTCGGTGATCATCATTTTTAGCAGCTTGGCATTGATATTGGTTTCATCGAAGCCTTTGAATGGGGCTGCTTGTTTTAAGTAATCGAATAAAGGGTGTGCATGAAGACCGTTGACTTCGATCTTCGAGAAGATCGGAAATTTTACTCCATAATTGATTTGACAGAAGGCTTCCGCTTCCTGATTGGTGCCGGGCTCCTGTTCGCCGAATTGATTGCACGGAAACCCGATAAACTCTACGCCGGATGAGCTGTATTGATCGTAAAGTCGCTGCAGGTCGGCAAATTGCGGAGTATATGTACATTTGCTTGCTGTGTTGATGATCACAACGGGCTTTCCTTCGAATTCATATAATGGAATCCGGTTTCCATTCGATTTGCGCACTGTAAAATCATAAATAGTTGTCATGATGCCACCTCTTTTTATTTGCATTGAAAATAGTATAGACGGTTTGGTCTCAACCGTAAATGAAATACCGCCAAACTATTCCAGCAGCTAGAATCGGGGGTAGAAGCATGAGGAAAATGCTGCTAACCTCGGCCGGATTTACAACACCGCATATAACAGAAGCCTTCCTTCGCCTGTTGGATCAAAGCCCGCTGAAATCGACTGCCGTAATAATTACCACTGCTGCTGTCCAGTTAAGGTCCCAGGCCCGGCCGAATGTCAAAGCTAAACAAGCTTTGGAGAACATGGGGTTTCAAAGAGTAGATTTTTTGGACATTGAATTTGAGGATGCTGAACGGTTACGAGAGTATGACGTGATATGCTTGGGCGGCGGAAATCCTTTTTACCTGCTGCATCATCTTAGAGTAAGCGGATCGGACAGGATCATTGAAGAGCTCGGCAGCCAAGGCAAAGTTCTTATGGGAATCAGCGCGGGTACGCTTGCTTTAGGACCGGATATTCACATTGTCGACCACTTTACCCCTTATATGAATCAGGTTGGTTTAACCGATCTCACCGCGCTTCACTTGAATAATGAGATTGTCTTCCCTCATTACGGCAGAGAAGATAAATTCCCTCATGAGAAGAACATCGAAGAGAGAATACAAGATTTTGAAGCCAAGCAACAGTGTGAAGTCCAGCGAATCACCGATGTTGAGGCTATCTGTATCCATGGCGGGGTTACCTGCTTTATACCAAAGAACTGATGAGTCCAGCATGATTGCTAGAAAACAAGGTTCATATTCCTGAGAGAATGAGGTTGATGAAAAGATGGTGGAACAAATCATTGAAATTATCGATAAACGGGAACCAAAACAAAAGCTGCTGGTGAAAAATAGTAATATTTCAGAATCGGAATTTATCGACTGCAGAGCTGAACGTGTTACATTCCATGATATTTCCCTTCCTCATGTAAAAGTTACGTATGCCGATCTTAAGCACTGTTACTTTAACGATATGAACATGGTTAACGGGAAAATAAGCGACGCTAATTTAACGAATCTGGAAATTGACGGGGCTAATATTAGCGGAATCGCGATTCGTAATGCAGGGGCGGAGCAGCCGATTACTCTCCAAAATTTAAATATTCCTAACAGCGCCATTGTAGATTGTAATCTATCCAATGTAGATCTTATAAATTGCAATATTAAGGGACTAAAAATTAATGGTATCTTGATAGAAGAGCTCTTATTGAAAGCCGGGACTAACGAATAGGAAAAGCTATGGTACGGGAGGAGCGTGCTCTGCAGGCGGCTCCTTTTTGATTCGCGGCCAGTAAGATAGAGAGGTGAGCGGTCTTGAGAAGCGAGCAAGAGATGTTTGATTTAATTATAGGGACGGCTCAAGAGGATGAACGGATACGGGCTGTCTATATGAACGGCTCCAGAACCAATCCCCATGCCCCAAAGGATATGTTCCAGGATTATGATATTGTGTATGTCGTGACGGAAACGGCCTCTTTTATTAAAGATGAAGCGTGGATCCATCAATTTGGGGAGTTGCTAATGCTTCAGGAGCCGGATAAAAATGATTGGCTTACAGGTAAGACCATGAATTTTGACCAGTCTTACGGGTATTTGATGCTTTTTACCGACGGAAATCGGATCGACCTGCATATTGAAACGAAGGAATGTATGCTAGATGGCTATACCAAGGATAAGCTTACCGTTCCATTATTGGATAAGGACGGCTATCTGCCGGTTATACCCGATCCGACCGATATCGATTACCACGTCCGAAAGCCGGAGGAAGGGCAGTTTTTGAGCTGCTGCAACAATTTTTGGTGGTGCCAGCAAAACGTTGCAAAAGGAATTTGGCGGGACGAATTGCCTTATGCCAAGCAAATGTTTGAAGGCGTAATCAGGAAAACCCTTGATGAAATGGTTTCATGGTGGATTGGGACCCGGCATGATTTTCAGGTTTCCTCAGGAAAGATGGGGAAATATTTCAAAGCGTATCTTCCTCAAGCTTATTGGGAGATGTATAAACAAACCTATAGCGATGCCGGCTATGAACATCTGTGGGATGCAATATTCGTGTCCTGTACCTTGTTTCGGACCTTGGCGCAAGAGGGGGCCGAGTGTTTGGGCTACACTTATCCGATGGATGACGATACGAACATGACGGGGTATCTAAAGCAGGTAAGGAGCTTGCCACGGGATGCGAAGGGGATTTATGAGTAAAATATAAAGGATTTCGACATTCCACGCGAGCAGCCTATGCTACAATTGAAATATTAACCGTCGAAAAGTCGCTCCAGATTGTGATGGATGGAAGAATGGGCAGTGAGCATACTCATTTTCGTGAGGAGCCGTTGAGAATGAAGTTGAACTTTTTGCTGCAAGTGGTAATAAATGAGTCGAAGATCCGCGGGCATCGCGGATTTTTGTGTTTATGGGTTAACTAAAGAGCCCTCCTTCCTCAATGGTATGGAGTAAAGTATCAATATACATGATTTCCACCTTCCATTTTATAACAGATTATCGCATGATGGCTGTAGAGGCAATAATTATGGGGGGGAATCCTATGGAGAATTCTAAGAGTATCATTCAGGACAGCTGGAATGAGTGGTCCGACACATGGTATGTAAAATACAGAACGGATGAGGCGATTTCCAAAATTAGAAACCAGCCGGAATCGGTTTTTCATCCAGTGACATATGAGTTGATTAGAAAGGCGCTCCCGGATTTGCAGGGAAAACGCATTTGCGTTCCATCCAGCGGCGACAACCATGCTGTCTTTGCGTTTCATTTGATGGGCGTCCAAGTAACCTCGGTTGACATATCGGAGAGACAAGTGGAGAACGCCTCTGCAATTGCCCGCAAACAAAGATGGGAAATTGAATTTGAATGCGACGACACGATGAAACTGAGCAAAGTGAAAAGCAACGACTATGATTTCGTATATACATCGAATGGCGTCCATGTATGGATAAATGATTTGGAAGCGATGTACGCCCAAATCTACAGGATTTTGAAGAGCGGCGGCTCGTATATTATGTTTGACATTCATCCCTTTATGCGTCCTTTCGGGATGAGAACTGAGGGAAATTTGAAGGTGATCAAGCCATACGACGCTACAGGGCCTTTCGGAGATATCCCTACTTACAAATGGCGTATGCAGGACATATTGAACGCTGCCCTCTCATCCGGGTTAACCATCCGGCATTTGGAAGAAATGTATGCAGAGAACGGTTCGTTTTGGGTGGATGAATCAAGCGATGTCGCTGATACCAGGTCCAAGGAGGAGCTGGATGCGTTGTGCGATTGGAACATCAATCCTTTGGCTGCCATTCCGCAATGGCTCTCGTTCCATGCCGTGAAAAAGTAAGGAATACGGGAGCGAGCGCCTGCTGCTAACCCAGAGCAAAGCTGTCCGTCGGAAGGAACAACTTGAAGGAAGCCGCCGATAGTTCACCTCTCAACCATACCCATGCGGAATGCGGAAGGGGCACGTTGTAATAGCTGGAGAATTGTCTGGAAAAATAATGGATAGACGTATAGCCTAACTCCTCAGCAATAGCAGTCACGCAATAAGGTGCTGCTTATATAGAAGAGAGTAGGCTTTTTGCATTTTTAGCAAGGGAAAAGCAGGATTCCTTTCAATCTGATCGATAATGTGGCGGATCCGGAGGGCAACTGGGTACGGATGCTGTTTTAACTGATGAAACTGCAATATCCAGGCGCAGAGAAGGCTGCGCTCGATATGCTTGCGATAGGCCGGTTCCCGGTTATGGGAGCGGACGATTTGACCGAATAGCTCGATCAGATCCGGGGCATGAAACAGATCGGTTACCGTGAACAGCGAATCGAGCACGGGACACGCCTGAGTTTTTACATAATATCCCACGAAAAATGAAGGGGTAACGGAAATTGCGTCGTCTATATACTTAGCAATCTTATTGAAGGAGTATAAAAATGAACTCATTGACGCGCTTTTCCATGAAAAACATAGCGGCCGTTCTCATCCTGATCCTGCTGTTATTCGGCGGGGGAACCTATGCGGCTACCATTCTGAAGGCGGAATTGTTCCCGGAAATTTCCATTCCATACGTCGCAATCCAGACTCAGTACCAAGCTCCTCCCAAAGATATTTTGGAGCAAATCACCAAGCCGTTGGAAAAAGCAGTCGCGGGTCTCGGCGGGATCAAGAGCTTGCAATCGAATTCCAGCGATAATTTCTCGTCGATTGAAATTCAGCTGGAGCACGGGCAGGACACGGATAAAGCCAAAGCCGACGTCGAGGCGCTGATCGCCAACGTGAAGCTTCCGCAAGGTGCCGAAAGACCGAAGGTAATGACATTCGGCATGGCAGCCATTCCGGAGTATACGCTCGCGGTATACGGAAAAGACAACATGAACCAGCAGCAGCTCGACAGACTGTACAAGGATGTCTTCGAGCCCGGCTTCAGGACGATCAAGGGTGTGGACCACATCGATTCCATCGGGAACCAGGAGTCGGTACTGACGCTCAAGATCGACGGCAACGCGATCAACAGCTATCAGCTGATGCCGGCGGAGGTGGCCCAAGCCATTCAATCGGCTTTGCGTACGAGTCCTGTCGGTGCTGTCGATATGGACGGCAGCAACCAAATGGTTCGCGTGAAGAGTGACATTAACAGCATTTATACCCTGGAGAATATCAAGATCAATACGGCAGGCGGACAAACGCTGCTGCTCAATCAGGTAGCCAAGGTCGAAGCGATTACGGAGTCCAAATTCCTTTCCCGGCTGAACGGGCAGCCGGCTATCGGCGTCATATTGTACAAAACGAGCGGGACGAATTCGGTGGAATTCGCCGATAAAGCGGATGCCTTAATAGCCCAGTGGGAGAAGGCATATCCGAACGTCGCGTTCAAATCGATCGAAAAGAACGCCGATGTCGTAAAAGAATCGATCAGCGGAATGGTTAAGGAAGGAGCGCTTGGGGCGATTTTGGCCTCCATCATGATTCTCGTGTTTCTCAGAAACGTGCGCATGACCATAATCGTGCTCGTCTCCATTCCGTTGTCCATTCTCGTTACGCTGCTGATCATGGCTCCATTGGACATTACGCTCAACATTATGACCTTGGGCGGAATGGCGATTGCCGTAGGCCGCGTCGTCGACGACAGCATCGTCGTTATCGAGAATATATACAGCGAGCTGGTCAAAACCCAGGAGCGTGGGGAATCGGTGATTCTGAAGGCGACCTCTCAGGTGGCCTCCGCGATTACGTCCTCGACGCTGACGACCGTCGGAGTATTTGCGCCAATTGCCTTCGTCGGGGGCGAGCTCGGCGATTTGTTCCGGCCCTTCGCCATCACGCTGTCGGCGGCGCTGCTGTCGTCGCTCATCGTCGCCGTAACCGTCATCCCGATGCTGGCCAAACTGCTGGTGCTGCGCTCGGGCAAAATCAAGCATCACGACGAGCACCAGGTCGGCCGTGTATCTGCAAGCTACATGAAGGCGCTGCAATGGTCGCTGAACAACCGGAAGAAGAGCATGCTGCTGGCTTTTTTGGCCTTTGTTCTGGCGATTGCCGGCACCGTTCCGTTCCTCGCCTTCGAATTCATGCCAAGCAGCAACTCGGATAAGCAAATCTCGCTATCGGCCACCTTACCTCGGGATACTTCTTTCGAGACGACGGATCAAACCGTTAAGGCCATCGAAGCGATGATGCGTGAAACAAAGAACGGTGCAGGAGCACCGGCGTTCGACTACATCCAGTCGCTGATCGGGGTGGGAGGAGGCAGCGAGCGGGTTGCTTACCGGTTCCGTTTTAACGCTTCCGCAACCGATGGGACGGACGCCAAGGCGCTCGTTAATGATATGAAGGCGAAGTTTACCGAAATGCTGCCGAAAGGGACCGAGGTAAGAGGCAGCGTGGTCAGCCTCGGCGGAGGAGGTGGAGGAAGCGGCGTAGACTTCTCCTACATGCTGAGAGGCGACGACGTGGACTCGCTCATCAAGGCGGCCGAAGCGGTGAAAGAGAAGATGAAGGAAATACCCGAATTGCTCGATGTGGAAGACAGCCTGAGCGAGACGAAGAAGGAAGTGGAGATTGCGGTCGACCAGAACAAGGCCCGGATGTACGGCTTGTCCTCCGGCCAAATTATCGAGTCGATGTATGCCTGGCTGGCCGAGCAAAAAATTGGCGATTTGAAGTTCGATAACGTGACGTTCTCAACCAAGATCATGCTCGATACCAGCTTCAAAAATTCCGTCGACAAGATCGGAAGCTTCTTGATCCATACGCCGACGGGGAGCGTCATTAAGCTGAATGAAGTAGCGAAGGTGCGTCAGGTGGAAGGCCCGGCCTCGATTCCGCGAGATAATCAGGAGCAATTCGTACGGATTACGGCCAAAATCGATTCCAAGGATAAGGGCGGCGTCAGCGCCAAAGTGGCGCAGCTGCTGGAAACGATAGAGCTGCCGGACGGGGTTCATACGGAAGTGAAGGGCGCCGCGGAAGATATTGACAAGGAATTCCGCAACATGTTCTTCGCCATGGCTGTCTCGGTCTTTATTGTGTATTTGATTATGGTGCTTGCCTTCGGCAATGCGAGCGCGCCGTTCGCGATCTTGTTCTCGCTGCCGCTTGCCGCTATAGGAGGGCTGCTGGGGCTGCTTGTGACCGGCGAGTCGCTCAACCTGACCTCGTTGATCGGATTCCTGATGCTGATCGGCGTCGTAGTGACCAACGCGATCGTTCTAATAGACCGGGTGCAGCAGCTCCGGGAGGCGGGCCATTCGGTCAGGGACGCCTTGCTGGAGGCAGGCCAGACACGGCTTCGTCCGATCATCATGACGGCGGGGGCGACGGTCATCGCGCTGATGCCGCTTGCTCTCGGACTGTCCAAAGGAACGATCATCTCCAAAGGGCTGGCGGTCGTTGTTATCGGCGGCTTGACCACCTCAACGCTGCTTACGCTGCTGGTCGTTCCGATCGTGTATGAGATGATCGAGAATATGAAGCTGAGAACCGGACGTATGCTTTCGCGTAAAGCAAAGGACGTCACAACAACCTCATAAAAGACATAGAACCTCTTGCCGGGTAACGGAAGGGGTTCTATTTTTGTTGTCTGCTTCCTATTAGGGAAGTTAATATTCTCCATACTCAAGGGAGATATCCTCCATACTCTTTCACGATGACAAAAGTTAATATGAGGACATGGAGCGGCAGTGGCAGCTAACCTAACTTGTAATCGTCTACATTTTTAATCCATTGGCTATGCAGGCCGGATAACGGAGGAACGTATGATTAACAAAAGAAAGCATGTATTGGTGTCCGCATTAATTCTTAGTACTTTGATGGCAGGGTGCAGCTCGAAGCAAGCATCCGCACCGGCTGATGCCGAGCAAACTCCCAAACCGTTTACGGAGCCGGTTACCTTGACGATGTTTCAGCAGTTTACCGAACCGGAAATTATTATAAACAAGCATATTTTAGAAGCGGTTAAAAAGAAATTTCCGAACGTGACGCTGGAAATTATCAAGAGCGGGAAGGGGACTACCGTCGAGGATTTGCTGGCTTCCGGCCAATTCCCGGACATGATTTACTCCAGTAACCCTTCGATCAGCAATTCTTATGTCAAGCTGGGTCTTGTAGAAGACTTAACGAGTTATGTTAAAAAGTACAACATAGACCTGAGCAAATACAACAGCTCCTTGATCGACGCGATTAAACTGCAAGCTCCAAACGGTGAATTGTATGCGCTTCCGCATTATGACAACAGCATGAATGTCACTTACTACAACAAAGATATTTTCGATAAATTCGGTGTTCCTTATCCTAAGGACGGCATGGTGTGGGAGGAGTATCTTGAATTGCACCGCAAGCTGACCCGTGTAGCGGACGGGGTACAGTACCAGGGGATGGACCCTCAGACGTTCCGTCACGGACATCCGGGCTATAGCTTCATTGCTCCAGGAACGACTGACGTATCCGATTTGCTGAACGATAAATGGATAGCGCATTTCAAGCTGGCCGCAGCTTTTTACAAGGTGCCGGGAGCGGAGTGGAAAGAGGGCAAGAAAAGCTGGAACGACCAGTTTTTCAAAGACCGGACGACAGCCATGTTCGCTTACCGCGATTATATAAGCTACTTCGAGGACTTGGAGAAGAACGGAACTCCGATGAACTGGGATATGGCATCGTTTCCGAGCCATAAAGACAGTCCGGGCATCGGAAGCGGAACGGATTCCCACAATTTCTCCATCTCCACTACGAGCAAGCATAAGGAGGAGGCTTTCCAGGTTATCGCCTATTTGCTGTCCAAAGAAGCGCAGATGGAGATGGTCAAGGACGGCAAGCTATCTCCGTTGACGGACCAGGACTTGAAGGATAACTTCGGGAAAAACCTAGCCATCCTGAAGGGCAAAAACATTCAGGCGATATTCAAAACAAAGCCTTCGCAGCCTGAGACATTAAATCCACTTACAACGCATGTAACGACTCAAGTAAACAAGGCTTTCAAGGAATTCGAGAAGGGCAACGACGACGTCGTCACCTTGCTGCGGCAGGCGAATGAAGAGGCAACGAAGGCGATCGAAGCCGAGAAAAAGAAGTAAGGATGCAGCTAATGCAGCCTTAACTATGTCAAAGAAGACCCGGGTATGTCCGCCCGGGTTTTATTTTCTATCCATTGGTCAATTTTACTTTCTGTCTTTTTGGTGATAAGATTTTGTGTATGCAATTATCTAGTTAATGAAAGACAGCGGAGGTTCGCGCATGACTAATATAGCCAAAAATTTGACCGATCTGATAGGAAATACCCCTCTGCTGGAGCTTGCCAAATATAATGAGCTCCACAGCCTCGAGGCGACTTTGATTGCCAAGCTCGAGTATTTCAACCCTGCCGGCTCCGTGAAGGACCGGATCGGATATGCAATGATTAAAGATGCGGAAGACCGCGGCCTCATCACCAAGGGCGCCACTATCATCGAGCCGACCAGCGGCAATACCGGGATCGGGCTCGCCTTCTCCGCCGTAGCGCTAGGCTACAAGCTGATCATCACGCTGCCGGAATCGTACAGCATCGAGCGCAGGAAGATTTTGCAGGCGCTTGGAGCGGAGCTGGTGCTCACACCGGCGACGGAAGGGATGTCCGGCGCGATGCGCAAGGCGGAGGAGCTTGCCGCAGAAATTCCGAACTCCTTTATCCCGCAGCAATTCGACAATCCGTCCAACCCGCAAATCCATCGCGTGACGACCGCCGAAGAAATATGGCGCGATACGGACGGGAACGTGGATATTTTCGTCAGCGGCGTCGGAACCGGCGGGACGATTACCGGCGTCGGAGAAATCTTGAAGCAGCGCAAGCCGTCCGTACAAATCATAGCGGTCGAGCCGTCTGATTCCCCGGTGCTGTCCGGAGGCAAACGGGGACCTCACCAGATTCAGGGACTTGGCGCCGGCTTCGTGCCAAGCGTGCTCAATTCATCCGTGATCGATGAGATCGTAACTGTGAAGGATGCAGACGCATTCCATACAACCCGGGAGCTGGCGAAGACGGAAGGTCTGCTCGTAGGCATTTCCTCGGGCGCCGCGACTTTTGCTGCAATGCAGATCGCCCGCCGTCCCGAGAATAAAGGCAAACGAATCGTTATCATCATGCCGGACAATGGTGAACGGTATTTGTCGACACCGCTGTTCGACTAATCCGGTTTGAGTCAGATATCTTGTTTTTTCTCCATTTTGACCCCGTAAGGGGTCTTTTTGTCGTTGCAGCAGCGGGCAAACATAAAGATCGTACCGGCGGCAGGAAATAACAGGAAAGAGTGAAAAATTCATTGACAACACGTCACGCTTCAAGTACTATTATCGTTGTTAATGAGAATCATTATCAAAAGAGATTTTATTTCATCGGGAGGTCAATAGACATAATGTATCCAAACAAATCCATAACCGTGAAATCAGCGGCGCTGCTCGCCGTTATTTTAATGATGTCCGTCTTTTTGGCAGCTTGCGGAGGCGGCCAACAAGCACCTCAGCAAAGCTCCACCGGCACGGATTCGAAGACGAATGCAGGCGCACCGGCAGCCGATGCACCTCGCAAAATCAAGCACGCGATGGGCGAAACCGACGTTCCTGCGAAGCCTCAGAAGGTTATCATTTTGACGAACGAAGGTACAGAAGCCGTGCTCGCGCTTGGCATTAAGCCAGTCGGCGCTGTAGAATCGTTCACAGGCAAGCCTTGGTTTGAACACATCAAAGCCGAAATGCAAGGCGTTACCTCGGTTGGTACAGAATCGCAGCCGAACCTCGAATTGATCGCTTCGCTGAAGCCGGATCTGATCATCGGCAACAAGATGCGTCACGAGAAAATTTACGACCAATTGAAGGCTATTGCTCCAACGGTATTTGCAGAGACATTGCGCGGCGAATGGAAGAACAACTTCCAGCTGTACGCCGACGCGTTGAACAAGAAAAAAGAAGGCGAGCAAGTCATTGCAGCATTCGATAAGCGCATTGAAGATTTCAAGAGCAAAGCGGGCGACAAGCTGAAGGAGAAAGTAGCGGTAGTTCGTTTTATGGGCGGCAAAACAAGATTTTACTACGGCGACATGTTTAGCGGCGTCATCTTCAAGCAGATCGGCTTCCCGCGCTCCGATCCGAAGAGCGACGAGAAGGCGTTCGAAGACATTACGAAAGAGCGTTTGCCTGAGCTCGACGCTGCAGATCGGGTGTTCTACTTCACTTATGAGACCGGGGACGGCAAAGGAACTCAGCAAGAGCAAGAATGGATGAACGATCCGTTGTGGAAAAACCTCAAGGTTGTGAAAAACAACAAGCTGGTCAAAGTTAACGACACAACATGGAATACGGCAGGGGGCGTAAAAGCAGCCAACCTGATGCTTGATGACTTGTACAAAATTTATGACGTAAAGCCTTAATATTCGTAGGTTTATCGCCAAAGGTGATAAAAAGCCGGCGGTTCCTGACTAGGAGCCGTCGGCTTTTTCCATGCTGCTTTCGTTTCGGTGAAGCACTCTGTACTTGCTTGGAGAGAGGGAAGTAGACTGCCTGAATATTTTGGAGAAATAAAAACGGTCCAACCCGATATCTTTGGCGATCTGCTCAATGGAGCGATCCGTATCGATAAGCAGCCTTTTCGCATTCTCGATCCGTACTTTGCTAATATATTGAATGGGCGACATCTTGAACATGGTCCGGAAGTAGCGGATAAAATAGTTCGGGTTGTAATGAAAGACGCCGGCCAGCTTTTCTAGTGTAAGCGGTTCCGCAATATGGTCTTCAATATATTGAAGAATTTGATTCGACGGGGATGGGGACGAGCTCAGAAGACCGACGGAACCGGCAGGCGCATGCTCCAAATAGTAGGTGAGAATCTCCATCAGGTAAATCCTTGTTTTTAACGGAGCCGTCAAATCGGTTCTCGAAAGGTAGGCATCCATCAGCTTTTTGAACAGCCCCGATATATATTCCGTATCCTGTACCGAGATGCAAAAAGGGAAGTGGATCAGCTGGGACAGGTGAAGGTTGTTTATTTTCGCGGAGAAATGAAACCAATGCTTAAGGAACCGGTTGGGACTAATATTGGAATAGGTGAGAAGGGTATCGGCCGGCAGCAGCATCAGCTGTCCCGGAACGGGGTAAAATTCTTCATCGTTCACCCTCACCCAGCCTTCGCCGTCCACAATGTAATAAAACCGGAAATAATCGTCTTTGCGCAGCGGTCTGCCCCATTGTCTATGCACCCTATGAGCATAATTGGCTGTGATCAGTTTTACTTGCAAGGAATCCAGATAGCTTCGTATGACTTCCATTTGGCTAAGATCCATGTGACAAATCGCTCCTTCCCGATAGTAGTAGTATAGCACAATTTGCCGAAAAAACGCGTAAAACATGGGCTGCGCTTCCGTCTGTGTACCATTTTGGCAGTTGTAAATAATAAGTTTGATATAAAATGTAAGCGAATCCATAAATAGAGTGTCGTAAGCTCTCATTATAAAGTTTATTATGATATAATATAAAACGAACTGAGATTGCTAGTTAGCGGGGTTAAGGTATGCTTAAGAAATTCAGCGACCAAGAGATGATCGTCTTGTATTCCAAATGCATCAATGAACAATTGGGCAACGATTTCCGGGATATGATAGAGCATGAACTGCAGCAGAGGAAGCTTATCCCCACTGCTAATCAGGAGTTGATTTCTTTGACCTTCGGTAAATCCAATCTGGACTTTTATCAGCTGGTGAAATATTCCCTCGATAGCTGTTTTGTGCTTCAAGACCATAAAGTCATTTATATTAATCAGGCCGGCTTCGATTTGCTCGGTTTTAAATATCCGGAGCAAGTGATCGGCGAAAGCTTTTACCGCTTCTTACATCCAGACCACCACGAGCTTTTGGCTGCACAGCTTGAAATGGTGCTGAAGGGCGAAGTGTCGGGGCTGACGGAGCAGCGAATGGTAAAGAGCGACGGCGAACTGATCGACGTCGAAATATTGGCGGCGCCTTATGTGTCGGAGAACCAGAAGCTTACACAGATCATCGTGAGAAACATTACGGAGCGGAAGCTGACTGAGCGCAGGCTGCACAACCTGGAGAAGCTGTCCGCGATCGGCCAAATGGCTGCAGGTATCGCTCATGAAGTAAGAAATCCGTTGACCGCCGTCAAGGGCTTCGTCCAACTGCTCGAGAAAGAGATCCATCACACCTATCTTCCGATCATTGTCGAAGAGCTCGATAACGCTATCAAAACGTTGAACAATTTGCTGCAAGTATCCAAGCCTGATCTTAATGACGAACCGGATGTGACCATCAATCTGTGCTCGGAGCTGGAGTCGGTCATTTTCCTGTTCCAGGAGAAGCTGTATAAGGTTGCGGTAAACAAGCATTTCAAAGATACCGATATGGAAATCAAAGGCAAGAGGAATTTAATGTTGAAGGCGTTTTTCAATTTGTTCAAGAACGCCATTGAAGCGATAGACGGCAAAGGCGAGATTACGATCGAGCACTTTTACAAAAACGATATGATTCATATTAAAATAAGAGATACGGGCAAGGGCATTCCGGCATCCAAAATCAGATTGCTGGGAACCCCTTTTTTTACAACGAAGGACGATGGGATCGGGATGGGCTTGACTCAAGTATTCACAACGATCCATGAGCACGGCGGCCACATCCATGTGGAGAGCGAGGAGGGCAAAGGGACCGAGTTCCATATTCAGCTTCCACGGTAATCCGTTAGTGCAGGTCCGATCGCTTCAAAGCACGTATCAAAGCATAATATAGATCAAGGCTTGCTCGGACAGAAGATTCCGCTGCAGGCCTTTTCCATCTGGTTCGAAGATTAAGCGCTTTACCTAAACTTAATACTCATTTAACAGGAATCGATTGTAACGATTTTTGACCGAAGATATAATGTAAAGTTGTAGGAAACAGGATCGGGCTCTCCAAATATAATATAGGTAATGTAAGCGCTTTATAACAAAATGCCACAATCGTCAGGAAAGCGAGGCGGTACGATCATGCTGCGACTTCGACGTGCCTATTCCAAGCCGTATTCATTGAAATACAGGCTTATCGCCATTTTAATCCTCAGCTCTTTAACCCCGCTCATCCTCATCGGGAGCATTTCTTATTTCTCCATGTACGCCATCCTGCAAAATAAAGCCGAGGGCGGTATTAAAAGCAACCTGCATCAGGTGCGCTTATCGCTGGAGGACATGCTGGGCCAGTTAAACCATACCTCACAGCAGCTTGCCTTTGACGGGAGAGTGGGGAAAAGCCTGGAAACCTACCTGTCGGCCGATTTGTACGAAAAGAAACGATTGAACGACGAAATCCGCAGCCAGCTGGGCTTGATTCATTTTACGAATCCGACGCTGGGGCTTATGTTTTACTATTTTGCTAACGACAACCAGAGGCTGTTCGAAAATTTCAACGTCCGCGAGGATAGCGACATAAGGAGGCTGCCGGTGCTGATCGATTTCGGCAAAATCGTCTATTTCGGCCCGCACCGTTCCTTAAATCCGATTGACGGAAACCAGGTGCTCTCTACGCTGCGCAAGGTCGAGCTGCCCGACCGGGACGATGTGTATGTATACATAGAAACGAACTTCAAATTGGCGGAGAGCGTGCTGAAGGATTCCGATCAATTCGGCGGCAATCTGATCCACCTCATTGTCGATCCGAAAGGGAAGGTGGTCTACAGCGAAAATACGATCGATTTTCCTATAGGCAGCTTTCGGGATGAGGCGACGATAGAAGGGGAGTCCGGGGCATATCGCCTGTTTGAGGAGAGAAGCAACCAAACATGGAAGGTTGTAGCGGCGGTGCCCAAGTCGGTGTATAACCAGGAAATCAACCGTTGGATCGGACAGTTCGGGCTATTTGCCGTTCTGACGCTTGCGGCAAGCTGCTTGCTCGCCGTCTTAATCTGGAGATCGGTATACCGGCCGCTTAACGCGCTGAATGCGGATATTCGCAATGTGAAGCACAATCACGATGATTTTACGACAAGACAGTCGAACATTACGGAATTTGCCGTCATTTACCGGGAGTTCGCCGACATGAGGAGGCGCATCTTCGAGCTGATCCATGAGGTGGAGCAGAAGGAGAAGAGCAAAGCTCTGCTCGAGGTGGAGAAGCTGATGACGCAGATCAATCCGCATTTCATCCACAATACGCTGGATACGGTTCGCTGGCTCGCGCGCGCCAACGGGCAGAAGGATATCGACCGCCTCGTCTCGATGCTGAACAAGGTGCTGTATTACAATCTGGGTAAAGGCGGCCCGGCCCGCATCTCCGATGAAATCGAGGCGCTCAAGCAGTATGTCGAGCTGCAGGGAGTCCGGTACCATGTTCAGTTCGAGGTGAAAATCCATGCCGACGCCAAGGCGCTGGAGCTGCCGGTCCCGAGGTTTATATTGCAGCCGCTCGTCGAGAATGCGCTGTACCACGGCTTGGAGGAGCAAGGGGTTATCGAGGTCGCCGTGATTGAAGACGGGAGCACCCATGTCATTATTGAGGTGAAGGACAACGGAGAAGGCATGACGCAGGAGGAGATCGATAGGCTGCTAAGCGGCTATACGGCCCCGGATAGGGCCAAATCCGGCATGGGGATCGGTCTGCAGTACGTGTATCGGATGCTCAAATTCCAATTCGGCTCGGAAGCGAGCCTGCATATATACAGCACGGTCGGAGCAGGGACGACCATCGTCCTTCGTCTGCCGATCGGCGAACCGGTGCCCGCTGTGCCCGCCATGTTAAAGTCCATCAGTTAGGGAGGGGTCATGATGAAAAAAGTGCTGATAGTTGACGACGATCATTTGGTACGCAGAGGCTTTATTTCGATGATGCCATGGAGAGAGTATCATTTGGAGGTGGTTGGGGAAGCGGGGAACGGAAGAAAGGCGCTGGAGTTTCTTGACAGCCATCCGGTCGATTTATTAATAACCGACCTCGCCATGCCTCTGATGACGGGGATTGAATTGATGCGCACCGTCAAAGAGCGGTATCGGCACATTTCCATGGTGGTGCTGACGTTTCATCAGGATTTCGAATGGATTCAGGAGGCTCTCCGCTTAGGCGCCATCGATTACATTACGAAGGTGGAGCTTGAGCACGAGCAGATGGACGAGGTATTAAGACGCATCGTCAGCAAGATGAAGGAACACGAGGTTCCGTTGGAGCGTCCGTCAGCGGAACGCTTCGAGGAGACCCGCGGCAGCATGGAGGAAACGGGGAGCTATTCGCCCGAGGTTCAGGCGTGCATCGCCAAAGCGGTTCACATTATCCATCAGGAGCTGGAGGAAGAGCTGCACTTGCCGGAGGTGGCGAGGAGGGTGAACATGAGCCGCAGCTACTTCAGCCGGTGCTTTCGCGATATTGTCGGCAGAACGTTCAATGAATATATCCGCGAGCTGAGAGTGAACCGCGCCAAGGAGCTGCTCAGCCGGACGGAGAAAACGATCCAATGGATCGCTACGCAATCCGGATATCCGAACGAGAAATATTTTGGTAAGGTGTTCCGCGAAATGACGGGGATGCTGCCGAGCGAGTTCCGGAAAATCGAAGGCGGTGTCACAAATCGTCTTCAATAAAGTATATTTTCGTCTTCAAATGTTGTCTAGACATCTTAACTTAAGACGATTTGAGCCTAATCGCAAGACGCTTCCTGACCCGCACGCCGCTGCATTACTTTAAGATGAAATCGTAGAGAATCGCATCTTCACGCAAATGCTTAGCAGGACCATGGTTTATACCGCAATCTCTAGGGAGGGGAAGTATGAAACAGAAACAAGCATGGCTGATGTTGGCGGCGTTTACGGTATTGTTGTCGGCATGTTCGGGCAATAACGAAGGGGCGTCGGGCAAGCAGGGAGACGGGCAGGGCACGGTGGCAACGGGAGTGAAGGCGGATCCGTTCCGGATCTCGAGTCCGATCGAGGTTACTACGTTCAAGAGTGTCAGCGCAGGTGCGAAGCTGCCGGCGGGCGATACGGTGGAAAGCAACCAGTATATGAAGTATATCGCCGATAAGACGAATATTAATTTCAAAATTTTATGGTACGCCTCCGGTCCCGATTACGATCAGAAAATGAAGCTGGCCGTAGCGAGCAACGATCTTCCGGATATGATGATTGTTAATGAGCAGATGTTTCTTTCGCTGGCTGAAGCAAATCAGATCGAGGATTTGAGCAAGGTATATGAGCAGTATGCTTCTCCGCTGACGAAGGAGCTGTACGCTTCGACCGGCAACAAGGCGCTGGAGAAAGCGACTTACAAAGGGAAGCTGATGGGCATCCCGAATATTAGCGTGCAGGCGGACGCAGCCAGCATGGCTTGGATCCGCAAGGATTGGATGGATAAGCTCGGATTACAGCCTCCCAAAACGGTCGACGACGTGATCTCGATAGCCAAAGCTTTCGTGGAACGGGATCCGGACGGCAACGGCAAAGCGGATACGATCGGACTCGCGGGTTCCGAAGGCTCGCTGTCCGTACCGTTCAAGGCGCAGCGGATCGATTTCAAAGGCTTCTTCCAGGCGTTCAACGCGTACCCGTCCAACTGGATCAAGGACAGCTCCGGCAAAGTGGTCTATGCCTCTACGCTGCCGGAAACGAAGCAGGCACTCGGCAAGCTGAGAGAGATGTATGCCTCCGGCCTGATCGATAAGGAGTTTGCGCTGCGCAAAGATCCGAATCAGGTCGTCATCGGCGGCAAGGCCGGAATTTTCTTCGGTCCGTGGTGGTCTGGAGGTCTGATTGCCGACGCGATCAAGAACGACCCTAAGGTCGATTTCGTGCCGTACCTGATTCCGGATGCCAAAGGAACGGTCAACACCCTCATGCTCCCGGTAAGCAACCTGTACATTGTGGTGAAAAAAGGAATGAAGCACCCGGAAGCCGCCATGGTGTACGCGAATACGTTCATAGCCGCCCAAAGGAAGGCCGATCCGGATGCCCTGAAGCTGGACTTCACGGTTAGTGCAGAGTACTGGCCGATCGGCAATGCTACCTACGATTATGCGGATGCGGTGGAACGCAAGTCCGATACGTTGAAGAAAGCGTTGAACGGGCAGACGAAGCCGGAAGAGCTAAGTCCGGAAATGAAGGAATTGTATGACAAGGCGATGCGCGATAAGGCGAATCCGAAGGCCGATCTGAAGGACTGGTCCGGCTATTACGGGTATACGGCCCCTGCCGATTTGCTGAAATCGAACATGAATAAAATTTACAGCGAGTACACCGCCGTTACCAAGACGATGGAGCGCAAATGGGCGAACCTGCAAAAGCTGGAGAAGGAAACCTTTTTCAAAATTGTAATGGGAGAGCAGCCTCTAGATGCTTTCGATACGTTCGTTACCGACTGGAAGGCGCAGGGCGGAGACGAAATTACGAAAGAGGTTGCCGACGAAATCGCGAAGGTGAAAAAGTAGCCGAGGTGTCCCAGCATGAATATAAAATCGTACTACAAGCATTATCATCTGATGCTGCTGCCGGGCATCGTGTTCTTGATCATCTTCCATATCGTCCCGATGTTCGGCGTCATCATCGCTTTTCAAAATTTCAAGATCGGCTTGGGCATATGGAACTCTCCATGGATCGGGCTGGAAAACTTCACGTATATGTTCGAAATCAAGGACAGCGGGCTGATATTCTACAATACCGTGTTCATTGCCTTATGCAAAATTATTGCCCATCTGGTCATACCGCTTATATTCGCTATTTTGCTCAATGAAGTCCGGTTTCTCGTGTTTAAGCGGTGGGTGCAGACGATTGTCTATTTGCCGCACTTCTTATCGTGGGTTATTCTGGCCGGCGTGGTCATCGACATGATGTCGCTGGACGGCATCTTCAATCAGGCGCTGAAAGCGATGGGCTATGAGCCGATCCTGTTTCTGGCCAGCAACAAGTGGTTCCCGGCTATTATCGTCGGCAGCGATATTTGGAAGGAATTCGGCTTTGCCGCCATCATCTACTTGGCCGCCTTGGCGGGCATTAATCCGTCCTTGTACGAGGCGGCCGAAATGGACGGGGCGAACCGGCTGCAGCAGCTGTACTACATCACCCTGCCGAGCCTGGTCCCGACCGTTGTCCTGCTGGCTACGCTCAGCATCGGCAACATCTTGAACGCGGGCTTCGACCAAATCTTCAATTTGTATAACCCGCTCGTTTACGAATCCGGGGATATTATCGATACGTACGTGTACCGGGTCGGGCTCGTCCAGGCGCAGTACGGCTTCGCAACGGCCGTCAGCCTGATGAAGTCGGTCATCGGCTTCGTTCTGATCATCATCTCCTACCGCATCGCTTACCGGTACGCCAATTACCGCATTTTCTAACCAAGGCAGGTGATTCGATTGGTACGGAATAAAACCGTCTCGGCCCGTGTGGCCGAGGCATCGCTTTTGCTGGTGATGGTGCTGATCTCCATCATTTCGCTTGCTCCCGTGCTGCATACGTTCTCCGTATCGTTCAGCGACAATGCAGCGGCGTCCGGGGGCTTCGTCAAGTTCTGGCCTGTCGGCTTCAACGTGGAATCGTACCGCAGAATTATGGAGGAGCCGCATTTTCTGAACTCGTTTTTCGTTTCGGTCAAAAGAGTGCTGCTCGGAGGAGCGATCAACTTCGTGCTGACGGTGCTGATGGCATACCCGTTATCCCGCAGCCCGAAGGAATTTCCGATGCGCAATGTCTATATGTGGTTCATGCTGTTCACCATGCTGTTCAGCGGCGGCATTATCCCGCTTTATCTGACCGTGAAATCGCTGGGGCTTTTCAATACGATCTGGGCGCTGGTGCTGCCCGGAGCGGTCCCGGTGTTCAATGTCATCTTGCTGATGAACTTCTTCCGCAACATGCCGAAGGAGTTGAGCGAAGCGGGCTATATGGATGGTGCAGGGCCGTGGTATATGATGCTCAAAGTATTCGTCCCGCTCTCGCTTCCGTCGCTCGCTACCGTTACGCTGTTCAGTATCGTCGGTCATTGGAACGCGTTCTTTGACGGGATGATCTTTATGCGCAGCGCCGAGAATTATCCGCTACAGACGTACATCCAGCAGCTGGTCGTCAACCTGAATATTGTGGAGCTCGATTCGACGCAGGCCGAGCTGCTGATGAAGGTGTCTGATAAGACGTTGAACGCAGCCAAAATCGTCGTTTCGATGGTACCGATTCTCATTGTGTATCCGTTTTTGCAGAAATATTTCATTCATGGCATCATGCTCGGTTCGGTAAAAGAATAGCGGGATGTCTTGTTCGGAACAACAGGCAGGAGATATAGAAAACTTTTCCGATAAAACCTTGAATCGGATCTGCGAGGAGGAGGAATCTGGATGGAATACAATATGATGACGTTCAATCTGCGCTATCATACGCCGAACGATGGAGATAACGCATGGCCGCACCGTGTCGATAAGGCGGCGATGATCATTAGAGAGCACGATCCGGTCCTGATCGGGACGCAGGAAGGCTATTACGCCATGCTCACCGAGCTGCACGGAAAGCTGCAGGACTACGAATGGATCGGCATGGGGAGATTCGGAGGGCAGGAGAACGAGCACTGCGCTATTTTTTATAAGCAGGATAGGCTGGAGGTAGTGGAGCAGGGAAACTTCTGGCTGTCGGAAACGCCGGACGAAGCGGCTACGAAAAGCTGGGACAGCATGTTCCCGAGAATGTGCACTTGGGTGACCTTTGCCGATAAGGCCGACGGAAGCACGTTCACTGTGTTCAATACCCATTTGGATCATCACAGCCAGGAAGCGAGGGACCGGGGAGTCCAGGTTATCTGGGAGCGTGTGCAGCAGCATAGGACGAAGCACGCATCGCCGGTTATCATCATGGGAGACATGAACAGTGCTCCCGAAGATTTGCCGATCCGATATTTGCGCGGGACAGCGGGAGCAGGAGAGGGACCGGACGGCTGGCTGACGGACGCGTATGCCATGCTGGAGGGGCCGGTAGGAAGGACGGCCCACAGCTTCCAAGGAGGTTCGGACGGCAAGCCAATCGATTATATTTTCGTATCGCCGAACGTGGAACTGCTGGCAGTGGAAGTGGACCGAAGGCAGATCGACGGAGGCTTTCCTTCGGATCATTACCCTGTCGTCGCGTCGGTGCGGATCAATGGATAGGCATCGCGGGCACTAACCGCCGGACGGCAGGATATTACATTAGCCAAGATGGTCGGTCGTCTTAGGCAATCTGCCGGTCAATAAGTTGCACAGCTCCGCCAAGTTAGGCTCCAATCAAGTTTACACAGCGTCAATGCATATCGTATGATAGACAATAAAATGACGCGTAAGCATTTGAAAGGAGCAAGGAATGAAGCCGACCATCTACGATGTGGCCCAGGCTGCCGGAGTATCCATAGCCACCGTATCCAAGGTGATTAACGGAACGGGCCGCATCAGCGACAAAACGAGAAAGCATGTGACGGACGTTATGCAGCAGCTCAAATACCAGCCGAGCATGGTTGCCTCTGCGTTAACGGGCAAAAGAACGTTCACCGTCGGGCTGACGCTGCCGGATTTGGCGAATCCCTTCTTCGCCGAAGTTGCCCGTGCAGTAGAGGACCGGGGGCATGAATACGGATTTAACGTCATCATTTGCAGCACGGATAACGATCCGGAGCGGGAGATCAAATATTTCACGCTGCTGACGCAAAAGAGGGTAGACGGCGTGATCGTGGCTACCCGGACGGAGAAAGACCTGTTCATGAAAAAGCTGCTTCAGCAGCATATTCCTATCGCGATTATTGCCGGGGAAATGCCGGCGCTGGCCGTCGATACGGTCATGGTGGACGACTATTTGGGCGGCCATCAAGCGGGAAGCCATTTGATCGGGCTCGGGCACCGGCGTATCGCCGTTCTGGCGGAGGACACCGGAACATCGAGCAACCGCGAACGGATACGCGGCTGCCATCAGGCGATTCGTTCGGCAGGGATACAGCCGGACGATGCAATGGTAACGGTCGGAGGCTTTACCGTAGACGAGGGCAAAGCGGCGGCTGGCCGGCTCCTGGACATGGAGGAGCCTCCAACCGCAATCTTCGCATGCAACGATTTGCTCGCCATCGGAGCCATTCAAGCGGCGCGGGAGCGGGGCATGCAGCTGCCGCAGCAGCTGTCCGTCGTCGGCTTCGACAACACGATCCTGGCGACGATCATTGATCCTCCGCTGACGACGATCGGGCAGCCGATCCAGGAGATTGGCCGTCAGGCGATGGATCTGCTCGTCCAGGAAATCAAGGGCGAGAAGACGGCAAGGCAGCGGATCGTGCTGATGCCGGAGCTGGTAGTGCGGGGATCGACGGCCCCGCTGCTTTAAATTTTAGAGGGGCGCAGCCGGATGGCTGCCGCTCCATTTTTGCATGGTATGGGATAAGTTCAGGTAAGGAGTTCATTCAGGACGCATTCTTCCATTTATTGGAGGGATGCGTTTTTTTGCATACATAGAATTCATAAGATCGGGGCTCCCCGCAAAGCATCCGATTGACTTCGAAGTCAAGACTCCACTTTGTGGGGATATTTTGCTCATTGTTAATACTTTTGCCGCGTTGACGTATTTACTATCGTGAGACTCACATAACCAATTGCGCAATTTGTTTACAATTGTTTGTTTTACTAAACGGGAAGGAGGGGAAGCGAGGTGGAGGCTGCCCATACGAACAGTGGAATCTTTCAAAACGAGCAAAGCGAAGTCCATAACGGGGTTTTAACGACAGAGAGGTTCGCTCAAATGTTCGATACTTACTACAAGCGGGTGTATAAGTACATTTGTTACCGGATCAACAATCACTATGCGGCGGAGGATCTGTGCAGTCAAGTGTTCGAAGCCGTAATATCCAAATACGATAGCTTTTCACCGGAAAAATCGAACTTCGAGGTATGGTTGTTTGCTATAGCAAGAAACAGCGTGGCGGATTACTTTCGCATGCAGAAACGCAGAGCCGATTTTTCGCTGAATTCCATATTGAACCGGGTATTCCCCAAGCCAAGTCCGGAAGATATAGTCATTCGCGACGATAACCACCGGGCTTTATTTAAGGCACTTGCGAAGCTAAACGACAAGGAGCGCCATATCATTGCCATGAAATATGCGGCGGGCTTGAAAAACTCGGAGATCGCAGAGCTGATGGGCGTCAGTGGCTCCAATATTGGCGTCGTTCTCTACAGAAGCTTAAAAAAGCTGCATAAGGAGTTAGATTTGGAGGAGGTCGACTATGAGTCGTAAGCGTGATATAAAACAGTTCCGAGAATTGACCGAGTGGCTTGCACGGACCGAGATTGATGACGCCGGCTCCCAAGATCGCACATTCAATCGCTTGAAATTTAAAATGGAAACGGGAACCATCCAACCTCATCAAACAACAAAGGACGGGATCAGTATGAAAAAGACCAAGTGGAAATCAATCGCTGTAAGTGCAATGGCTGTCGTTTGTCTAGGGGGCGCTTTCGCCACCACATCGTCTGCGCAGGAGATGCTTGCATCCATCATGGCGCGCTTTCAAGTCGGAAATATGGAAATCACTCAATACAAAGAGCTTCCTGAAATTGAACCGAAGAGCACTGATGCCAAGCAGCAAACGGGGGAAGCGAGATCCGTACAAAGAGAAGCACCGCCCAAGCTGACACTGAAAGAAGCTCGTACTGCTACTGGAATGAACTTTCCGGCTCCAACGTGGTTATCCGAATCCTATAAACTCGTAAACGTTGTGGTTCAAGGCAGCAAGATGGTTGAGGTACAGTACGAGAAAGAGGGAGATTTCATTTCGCTGTTGATTTCTACCGGCGGTAACAACGGGATCAGCACCGAAGGCGAAGTTAAGACCGAAACCATTGGCGGGAAAACGGTCTATTTTGCCAATGGCATCGTGATCTGGGAGCAGGACGGGTTCACTTACGAATTGTATCAGATGAGCGAGCAAAGCTTCGATGCTGCCGCGATCGGAAGCATAATCGGCTCCATGTCAACAACGGCAAAGTAAAAAAGCTTTGCATTCGCTTTGACCCGAAAGAGGTACTTGTACAAAGTGCCGATCTTTCGGGTTTTTGCTGTCTCGATAGTTTATTGCGTTTCGTGTTTGTTCAAATGCAGCGGCTTCCCTATTTGACCGGTCTCGCGGATGGCTACGGTCACTTTCACCGTAATTTTTTCGTCTCGGCAATTTCTTTTGAATTTACTGACAACTCTCCTATTGACCTTTTGAGCAACTCTCGCTATAATTTAGAACCAATATCATATTCAGGCAATGACCAAAGACATGATTTTCTTCAAGGGCTGTCAGAGAGAGGAGGTTAGGTGCGAGCTCCTTCAGCGACCGGAAGTGAATTACCCCTTTGCAGCCGTGATGTCGAACAAGTGCAGCTTCAATGGCTGCGCGTCAAGTAGACAACGCCGATTCATCCTCGTTACAGGATGCCTTGAGGAGCTTGCACTTTGCTAGGACTGCCGCAGATTTCTGCGCATTTGCCTGCAGGTGTAGTTCGAAGTAGGGTGGAACCACGAGCTGAACGCACTCGTCCCTTGGGATGAGATGCGTTTTTTTGTTGTCCTGAATAAAAACCAATTCACGAATGGAGGCTTGAGCCATGGGTATGAAAGTCACTTTGCCAAATGGAGCAGTTAAGGAGTGTGAAAGGGGAACCACCGTCGGGCAAGTGGCGCAGTCCATAAGCCCAAGCTTGAATAAACAAGCCGTCGCAGGCCGGTGGAACGGTAAGCTGGTTGACCTGAACTATCCGATCTTGGAAGACGGAGCATTGGAAATTGTGGTGCAGGACAGCCCGGAAGGGCTGGAGGTATACCGGCACAGCACGGCACATCTGATGGCGCAGGCCATCAAGCGGATTTACGGGCAGCAGGCCGTGAAGCTCGGCATCGGCCCGGTCATTGCAGACGGCTTTTACTACGATATCGACATCGAGAAGCCGCTGTCTACGGACGATCTGGCCGCAATCGAGAAGGAGATGGAACGCATCGCGCAGGAGAACCTGCCGATTGTCCGCCGGGAAGTGAGCCGCGAGGAGGCGATTCGGCACTTCGGGCAGCAGGAGGATTCGCTGAAGCTCGAGCTGATACGGGATTTACCGGACGAAGCGGTGATCTCGATCTACGATCAAGGGGAGTTCAGCGACCTATGCCGGGGACCTCATCTTCCTTCCACAGGTCGGATTAAGGCGTTCAAGCTGCTTAACGTAGCGGGTGCCTATTGGCGCGGCGATTCCAACAACAAAGTGCTGCAGCGCATATACGGTACGGCGTTTCCTGCCAAAGCCCAGCTTGAGGAGCATCTGCATCTGCTGGAGGAAGCGAAGAAGCGCGATCACCGGAAATTGGGCAAGGAGCTCGAGCTGTTCATGTTCTCCGAGGAAGCGCCGGGGATGCCGTTCTATCTGCCCAAAGGAATGGCTATCCGCAACCAGCTCGAGCAGTATTCGCGCGAGCTGCAGCTGAAGCAGGGGTACGACGAGGTTCGTACGCCGCTAATGATGAATCGGCGGATGTGGGAGCAGTCCGGACATTGGGACCATTACCACGAGAATATGTATTTTACGGAAGTGGACGAAACGAGCTTCGCGCTGAAGCCGATGAACTGCCCGGGGCATATGATCATTTACAAAAACAGTCTGCATTCGTACCGCGAGCTGCCGATCCGCATTTCCGAATTCGGCCAGGTGCATCGCCATGAGTTTTCGGGCGCGTTAAACGGCATGATGCGGGTGCGTACATTTTGCCAGGACGATGCGCATATCTTCGTACGGCCCGATCAGATCGAAGAGGAGATCGGACGTGTCATTCATCTGATCGATCAGATGTACCAAGTGTTCGGCTTCGACTATACGATCGAGCTGTCCACGCGCCCGGAGGATTCGATGGGCTCCGAGGAGCTGTGGCGTGAGGCGGAATCGTCACTGCAGCACGTATTGGACGGACGGGGCATCCAATACCGGATCAATGAAGGCGACGGTGCGTTTTACGGACCGAAAATCGACTTTCATATTCTGGATGCGCTGGGGCGCAGCTGGCAGTGCGGCACGATTCAGCTGGACTTCCAAATGCCTGAGAAATTCGAGCTCAGCTACATTGGCGAAGACAATCAAAAGCATAGACCGGTCGTTATTCACCGGGCGATCTACGGGTCCATTGACCGCTTTATCGGCATCTTAACGGAGCATTTCAGCGGTGCGTTCCCGTTATGGCTGGCGCCGGTTCAAGCCAAGCTGCTTCCCGTTTCGGAGCATTATATCGACTATGCCTTGCAAGTAAAGAAGCAGCTTGAGGATGCGGGCTTGCGCGTAGAGGTCGATATCCGCAACGAGAAGCTCGGCTACAAAATCCGCGAGGCGCAGCTGGAGAAAGTGCCTTACATGCTGGTGCTGGGCGAAAAAGAGAAGCAGGCAGGCGCTGCGGCTGTCCGCCAACGCGGCGTTGGAGATATTGGCTCGTTGAGGATTTCGGACCTGATCGACCGGATGACCGTTGAAATCGAGCAGAAGCAGCAGCATTGATAAGGCGGGCGCTACAGTCGCAGTGAGGAGTTTAATGTCGAATTAGTTAAAGGTGCGCGGGAGTACGCTTAATTGCAATGCTACAGATGGGAGCTCCGGTTAGGAATGCCCGTTGTCCAGCGGAACTCTTTAAGCGAACGCTTTGTTCACGGGCATCGTGGAATACCCGCCAGGGTATCCTTGCAGCCTTTACATTGGATAGATATAAAAGCTTAAGCCGGCGGATTATCGCCGGCTTTTTACATGCTAAGAAGGAAAAGATTCCGAGGCTTTCGGATGACGCCGTTCCTCCCAGAAACAATTCTACAGGAGTAGAACTTGTCCGGATTCGAACTCTACTTCCGATGTTCCGTTTCTTTTACAGGGAATCTTAGCACGGTTTTCAGCTTCGATGGTTCCGTCTTACGGGGATCGGACAAATAGATTTCCCGATGAATTTTGCTTGAACGAACAAATCCTTGTTCCGTGCAAAACGCTTCCATTCGTGCAAAGCTTTCCGGCTCATCGTCAAAGCTTCCCATATGCATCATTTGACAACTCAACCCGTCTTCAACCTGTTCAAACCGAATGCTCTCAAGGAACTTATTCGGTTTTTTCTTTTTCGTCTGTTCCAAAAATCGCTCGAAATACTCCCCCGTCACAAAATCGGGTTGGCGTATCATTATCGTGTACTTAAAATTACTTTTATCTGTCGCGGGCTTGGACCGGTCAAGCAAGTCCCATTCGCCCTCAAGCGGAAATACCGTGTATTCATAGTATCCAGCCGGTACATCTTCACTTTTGTAAGACATTCTCACCGCATAACTCATACTGTATAATGCTTCTGTTGCTTTGGCGAAATCTTCGCCGTTAGGGTCCCCGGAACCACTGACCATAAAAAATGGCATCCTCGGCACTTCCACAATTTCCGGCGACGTTTTTGGCAAATAGAGCTGCTTATAATCTTTTTTATAATCTACCTTTTTGCCCAAAGCCAGCATCTCCTTTTATAAACATAGCAAAATATACGTTTCCTCTGTGGAGCTTCTTGATTCCATATAAATTATAGAACAAATGTTCGTAACTATCAACATCACATTTTTTCATTGACAAGCAATGAGGCTTGGTATAATTTAGGAGTATGGGTAAGCGCTTAACCTAATTGATCCCCGGAATCCGTAATCGACGCATTTTTATCTTTATAAAGCAATATATTGGAAGTGGTGAAGCGCTTAAATCACATTCACGTGGAGGAGCGATTATGAAAACGGTATCATTGACGATGGCCCAGGCGTTGCTTCGTTTTTTGAATAACCAGTATATCGAAGTCGATGGGAAGGAGCACAAATGCTTCAAGGGCGTTATGGGCATATTCGGCCACGGCAACGTGACGGGGCTTGGTCAGGCGCTGGAGCAGTACAAGGACGAAATCCTGTTCATTCAAGGGAAAAATGAGCAAGGGATGGCCCATGCCGCCATTGCTTACGCTAAGCAAAAAAACCGGCTGGAGATGTTCGCCTGCACCTCCTCGATCGGGCCTGGTGCGCTTAATATGGTGACCGCTGCCGGCGTGGCTACGGTCAACCGCATTCCGCTGCTGCTGCTGCCCGGAGATATTTTTGCAAGCCGCCAGCCCGATCCGGTGCTGCAGCAGGTGGAATATCCGCTGGATTACACGGTGACGGCGAACGACGCATTCAAGCCGGTGAGCAAATATTGGGACCGTATCTACCGGCCCGAGCAGCTTATGACGTCGGCGATCAACGCCATGCGCGTGTTGACCGATCCGGCGGAAACCGGCGCCGTCACGCTCTGCTTGCCCCAGGATGTGCAGTGCGAGGCGTATGAGTATCCGGAGGCGTTTCTGGCCAAACGGGTGCACCGCATCGACCGGAGGCCGGCGGCACCATCGGCGGTGGAACGGGCCGTGGAGCTGATCCGCAGCAAGAAGCGTCCGCTGCTTATTTGCGGAGGCGGCGTGCACTACTCGCTCGCAACGGAGGAAGTGCGGCAGTTCGCCGAAGCGTTCCGCATCCCGGTGACCGAGACCCAAGCGGGGAAAAGCGCGATCTCCTGGCAGCACCCGCTCAGCTTCGGAGGGGTCGGGGTGACGGGTACGCTCGGTGCAAACCGGCTGGCGGCCCAGGCGGATCTCATCATCGGCGTCGGTACGAGGATGTCCGATTTCTCGACGGCCTCCAAGACGGCTTTTGCCCGAGAGGACGTAGATTTTCTGAACATCAACGTCTGCGCCTTGGACAGCTTCAAGCTGGACGGAACCTATGTAACGGCAGATGCCCGAGAAGCGTTGAAAGCGATTGCTGCCGAGCTGAAGGACCGTTCCTACACATCGGATTACAGCATAGAGGAGCTGGAAGGGCTTAAGCGGCAGTGGGACAGCGAAGTCGACCGCTTGTACGGTGTGGAGCGAGCGGACGGATTGGCGCAAACCCGGGTGCTGGGCGAGATCAACCGTTTTATAGCGGAGGAAGATATTATCGTATGCGCAGCAGGCAGCCTTCCGGGAGACTTGCACCGTGTCTGGAGGACGACTCAGCCCAAAACCTATCACATGGAGTACGGATTTTCCTGCATGGGCTATGAAGTATCCGGGGCTTTCGGCATCAAGCTTGCCGAACCGGACCGTGAGGTGTATGCGCTGGTTGGCGACGGCAGCTATCTGATGCTTCATTCCGAGCTCGTGACCAGCTTGCAGGAAGGCCGCAAAATAACGATTGTGCTGTTCGACAATCATGGGTTCCAATGCATTCATAATCTGCAGAGAGGCCACGGGAGCGGCAGCTTCGGCAATGAATTCCGGAGGCGGTCGGATGAGGATACGCAGCTTACAGGCCAGTACTTGCCGATCGATTTTGCGGCACATGCCCGGAGCCTTGGGGCCAAATCGTATTCCGCTACCACCGTCGATGAGCTAAGAGATGCACTGGAAAAAGCAAAGCAGGAGCAAGTTACGACTCTCATCGATGTGAAGGTGCTCCCAGGCACGAACACGGACGGTTACGAATCATGGTGGCACGTAGGCGTAGCCGAAGTATCGGAAATGGAAAGAGTCGCGGAGTCGTATCAAGCGCTGCAAGCCAAGCTGGGAACGGCGAGGAAATGGTGAGCTCGGAAGGATATCGTCAGCATGTCCTATTTTTATAATCGGGAGAGGAGTCGGGTCCATGAAGGTGAAGTATGGCATCTCGGCCATCAATTGGGTGAATGAAGATATTATGGAGCTTGGCGATCATTATACCGCCGAGCAGGTACTCGGGGATATGTCCCGCTTAGGTTTCGAAGGAACGGAGTTTTGCCGCAAGTTTCCGCGTGATACGGACGTGCTTAAACAACTGCTTGCCGATAACGGCATGGTGCTGACCTCACAATGGAAATCGGTGCATTTCAGCCGGATCGAGCTGAGGGAGCAGGAGCTGCAGTCGTTCCGCGAGCATGCGGACTTTTTAAAGGCGATGGGCTGCAGCTATGTAGTGACGTGCGAAACGGGCAACGCCTTTGAGGATTTGGAGAGCAATTCGGTCCGCATCGAACCGCTATCGGAAGAGCAGTGGAACCATATGGCGGAGGGATTGAATGAAGCGGGCCGCTACTGCAAGGACAACGGCATGCAGCTTGTCTACCATTATCATGGGGAGACGGTAGTTGAGAACGGGGAGCAGATCGCAAGATTAATGGAAATGACCGATCCGGAGCTTGTGCATATGCTCTACGATACGGGGCACGCCTATTTTGGAGGCAGCGATCCGCTGAGCATTTTGCGAACGTATTATGACCGCATCCGGTATATCCATTTGAAGGATATTCGCCAGGAAGTATTGGATTGGAAACGGCGGGAAGGCATCCGGTTCCGTGATGCGGTGCGCAAAGGCATTTTTACTGTGCCGGGCGACGGCTGCATCGATTTCAAGCCGATATTTGCAGAGCTTGCCGAGCGCGGATACGAAGGCTGGATGATCATTGAAGCGGAGCAGGACCCATCGATTGCCGATCCGGTGGAGTATGCGGAGAAAGCGAAGGCCTATTTGCAGCAGATCGTTGGCTGAGCAGGCAAATCATCATGCCGAAACGGTGCGGGCGGGTAGAAAACAAGGTTTGTATGGGAATGGTGGCGGGGGTTTTGTTTATCTGTATCTGAGGCCCCATGCTGATGGACGGACGATGCACGGACTTATAGGATTAGGGATCTTTTATTGAAACGATGATTGATAGGGATAGAGCGCTTCTGAAGAGAGAGCCGAAATTGTTGGAAACCAACGGTTATAAACTTGGATTGAAAATCTTTTATTACAAACCAATGGTTATAAAAAGGGTTCGTAGTCACAAACACTCCGTCGGATGGGAATGAAAAGTGTGTTGCGGATCAAGCTTTGGGTTAGAGATGCACATAATTAGTAGCGAAAACCATTGGTTAGAAAGGCGGCGCATTAAGCCGGAGCCATGGTAAAAAAGAACGAAGCTTGCATTTCGAGCCGACGGAGTAGGATTAAGGAGTCTTTTTACAGTCAGGTAAAGCGCTTAATCCACTTATCATTGACTAATTATACAGTTCCACCACTTAACAATAGCGAGGTAACCATGGGTATGGAAAAATTAACGATCGGCATTATCGGCGCCGGAAGAATCGGGCGGCTTCACGCGGAGCATTTGACCCGTAACGGACGCGCGGACGTCCGCATAATATCCGACGTCCGGGTAACGGACGAAATGAGAAGCTGGGCCGAGGGGCTGGGCATTCCAAGCATCACGGACAATTACAAAGACATTATGAGCGACGCGGACATTCAAGCCGTATTCATATGCTCCTCCACGAATACTCATGTTCCGTTCATTGTAGAAGCTGCCAGAGCGGGCAAGCATATTTTTTGCGAGAAGCCGATCAGCCTCGATTACCGCCAAACCATGGCTGCGCTTGAAGAAGTGAAGGAAGCGGGAGTCGTGCTGCAGACCGGGTTCAACCGCAGGTTCGATCATAATTTCAAGCGAGTGCGGGAGCTTGTCGAAGCAGGCCGTATCGGTCAGCCGCATATTATCAAAATTACGTCCCGCGACCCGGCCCCGCCTCCGAATGAGTATATTCAAGTATCCGGAGGGCTGTTCATGGACATGGCGATTCACGACTTCGATATGGCCCGTTATTTGTCCGGCAGCGAAGTGACCGAGGTGTACGCTCAAGGAGCTGTGCTGGTGGATCCGGTTATCGGCCAGTTAGGCGATATTGATACGGCGGTCATCAGCCTGAAATTTGCGAACGGAGCTCTTGGCGTTATTGATAATAGCCGAAAGGCTGTGTACGGGTACGATCAGCGTGTAGAAGTGTTCGGCTCCGAAGGCAGCATCAGCGTTCAGAACGACCATCCGAGCACGGCGGAGATCAGTACTTCAGCCGGAGTGGTTCGTGACAATCCGAAATATTTTTTTCTTGAGCGCTATCATGACTCTTATATTGAGGAAACGCGTTGGTTCATCGATTGTATCTTAAACGGGCAGCCGGTTCCCGTCGACGGCCATGACGCGCTGCAAGCGGAAAAAATCGCCTTTGCCGCAAAGCAGTCGCTGCTCGAAGGCAGACCAGTCAAAGTAAGCGAGATTGCTGTGGCGAATTAAAAAGCCGGACTACCAAAGGAGGAAGCGCAGGATGTCAGCAAGTGAATGGATTGTTAACAGCGCCTCTGTTCCCGATACCGATGGCAGAGTGCTCTCGATTACCCCGGAATCTGCGGGCTGGCAGTATGTCGGGTTCGAAGTGTTCCGGCTGTCCGCAGGACAGCAGCTGCGCCAGGAGACGGGCGGCGAGGAAGTATGCCTTGTCCTGCTAGGAGGCAAGGCTGATGTGGCGACTTCGCAGCACAGCTGGGAACAAGTCGGCCAGCGAATGAGCGTATTCGAGCGCATTCCACCGTATGCGGTTTATGTGCCCTCGGGCGATCATTTTGAGGTAACAGCCGTAACCGATCTGGAGCTGGCCGTTTGCCGGGCGCCGGGAAAAGGAACGCATGAAGCGCGGTTGATCACACCTCCGCAGATCGAGGTGGAAATTCGCGGTAAAGGGAATGCCGAGAGGCTCATTCACCAAATTCTTCCGGAGCAGGAGCCTGCGGACAGCTTGCTGGTCGTCGAGGTGCTTACCCCGAACGGCCATTGGTCGAGCTACCCTCCGCACAAGCATGACGAGAATCGCTTGCCGGAGGAATCCTACTTGGAGGAGACCTATTATCACAAAATCGAGCCGGAGCACGGCTTCGCCATCCAAAGGGTGTATACCGACGACAGGTCGACGAATGAAACCATGATTGTGAAGAACGGGGACGCCGTCCTGGTGCCGAGAGGATACCATCCTGTTAGCGCGCCTCCCGGTTACGATCTGTACTATTTGAATGTGATGGCAGGCCCCGTCCGTACATGGAAATTCAAAAACGATCCCGATCATGAATGGATCATGAAAAGCTGGCGGGTGTGAATCAGGGTCATTAGAGTCAAGGAAAGATGAGTTAAGGGGCAGACGGAGTGGTAAGAGAACAAGATACCGAGGGAGGCACGAATATGAGCTTGATTACGTTTCATGAAAACCGTCCGATCGATTTTATCGGCTTGGGCCGCTTGTGCATCGATTTGAACGCCAATGAAATTCACCGTCCGATGGAGGAGACGCGGACGTTCACCAAATATGTTGGCGGCTCGCCGGCCAACATTACGATTGCGGTGGCGGTTTTGGGCAAAAAGGCAGGATTTATCGGCAGAGTGTCCGACGATCAGCACGGCCGTTTTATCCGGCATTATTTGGAGCAGCGCGGTATCGATACGTCCCATGTCATCACGGACCGTTCGGGCACCGTAACCGGGCTTGCTTTTACGGAGATCAAATCCCCTACGGATTGCAGCATTTTGATGTATCGCGATAATGTGGCCGACCTGAAGCTGGAGCCGAACGATATTGACGAAGACTATATCCGCGGCGCCAAGTCGATCATGATCTCCGGAACGGCGCTGGCTGCAAGCCCATCCCGCGAGGCGGCATTCAAAGCGGTAGAGCTGGCGCGCAAGCACGGAGTGGTTGTATTTTTCGATATCGATTACCGGCCTTATACATGGACCTCGCGGGAAGAAACGGGGATTTACTGCAGTCTGATTGCGGAAAAAAGCGATGTAATACTAGGCGGCAGAGAGGAGTTCGATCTGCTCGAGGCGCCTTACGGCCCGCTGCAAAAAGACGATGTCGCTACGGCTAACCGCTGGTTCGCGCATCATGCCAAAATCGTGCTGGTTAAGCACGGCGGGGACGGCTCTATCGCCTTCACAAAGGATGGCGGGAGCTTCACAGGCACGACGTTTCCTGCCAATGTCGTCAAAACGTTCGGCGCGGGCGATTCGTTCGCAGGAGCATTTATCTACGGCTTGATGAACGGCTGGGACATTGCCCGCAGCCAGCAGTTCGGAGCCGCCTCGGCTTCCATCGTCGTGTCGAGCCACAGCTGCTCCGATGCGATGCCTACGGCGGAGCAAATTCAAGCGGTCATTGACCAGCATGGGAGCAGGTAAGGCATCAAAGGAAAGACGAGCTTGTCCGGCAGAACCGGCGCCGTTGCGTAGAGGGGAGAAACGTTCATGCTAGTTACATTAAAACTGCTGGCCGATGAAGCGGCGAAACGGGATTATGCGGTTCCGGCGTTCAATATTTTCGGCTATGAAGATATTATTCCCGTCATCCGTGCGGCGGAGCAGAAGAACGCGCCGGTTATTTTGGCGGCGAACATTCCGGCAATACAGCATATGCCGCTTCCTTATCTGGCTCCGCTCATGCTGCAGGCAGCGCGAACCGCTTCGGTTCCCGTCTGCGTGCATTTGGATCACGGCAAAGACCGGCAAGGATGCGTCGATGCTATTGCGAACGGCTTTAGCTCGGTCATGTACGACGGATCCCAGCTGACACTGGAGGAAAACATTCGGAGGACGAAGGACATCGCGGATTATGCCCATCGGCACGGTGTATCCATAGAGGCGGAAATCGGCTCCGTAGGGTACAGCGACCCTTCCATCGCGATGAAGCATCAGCTGTCCGATCCGGACGAGGTGGAGCAGTTCGTAAGAGAAACAGGCGTGGATGCGGTCGCGGTTTCGGTAGGCACGGTGCACCGGATGGAGACGCAGGAAGCCAGCATCGATTTTAATCTGCTGGAGCGTATACAGGACAAGGTTAACGTACCGCTGGTCATTCATGGCTCGAGCGGCGTGCCCGATGATCAGCTGAGAAAGCTCGCTTCGTATCGGGTAGCAAAGATCAACATCGGTACGGCGCTGCGAATGGCGTTCGGGAAGACGCTTCGCGAGGAAATGGAGCAAAAGCCCGGCGCGTTTGACCGGATCAGCTTGTTTGGGCGGCCAATGGCTGCAGTTGAGGAGACGGCGCTGCATAAATTTACGATTCTAGGCTTCTAGAAAAGGAGAGATAAGATGACACACTCAGCATCAACGGCAGCTGTTCCTGCATTGCAAAACTTTATCGGCGGAAAATGGATCGAATCGTCCTCCTCCCTTTATGAAACCGTGCCGAATCCGGCGACGGGGGAAGCTCTGGCGACGGTTCCGCTCTCGACTAGGGACGATGTAGATCGTGCCGTCGAGGCAGCAGCTATTGCTTTTATGGAATGGAAACATGTCGCCGTTCCGAGGCGTGCACGCATATTGTTCAAATACCAGCAGCTGCTGGTAGAAAACTGGAAGTCTCTTGCGGAGCTCGTGACAAAAGAGAACGGCAAGAGCTTCAGCGAAGCGTACGGGGAAGTGCAAAGAGGCATCGAATGCGTCGAATTTGCCGCTGGAGCACCGACGCTGATGATGGGCAGCACGCTGCCGGATATTGCAACAGGTCTTGAATCCAACATGCATCGGTACCCGATTGGCGTCGTCGGCGGCATTACGCCGTTCAACTTCCCGATGATGGTGCCGTGCTGGATGTTCCCGCTCGCCATCGCATGCGGCAACACGTTCGTGCTGAAGCCGTCAGAGCGGACGCCTCTGCTGGCTAACCGGCTGGCGGAGCTGCTCACGGAAGCCGGCCTGCCGGACGGCGTGTTCAATATCGTGCACGGGGCTCACGATGTAGTCAACGGTCTGCTGGAGCATCCGGGCGTGAGCGCGATTTCGTTCGTCGGCTCCCAGCCGGTGGCCGAGTATGCGTACAAAACGGCGGCGGCTCACGGCAAAAGGGTGCAGGCGCTCGCAGGCGCCAAAAACCATTCCATCGTCATGCCGGACGCCAATCTCGATCTCGCGGTGAAAGAGATCATCAATGCTTCCTTCGGCTCGGCGGGCGAGCGCTGCATGGCCACCTCCGTCGTCGTCGCGGTGGGCAGCGTTGCGGACGAGCTGGTGGAACGGCTCGTTGAAGCCGCCAAGGCCATAACGATCGGCGACGGGTCACAGGACGGCATCTTTCTCGGGCCGGTCATCCGCGATTCGCACAAGGCCCGTACGCTGCAGTACATTGACGCCGGAGCGAACGAAGGCGCGCAGCTGCGGCTGGACGGACGCGAGGCGCCGGAGGCCGGCGGCAGCGGGTATTTCGTCGGCCCGACCATTTTCGACCATGTGAAGCAGGGGATGAAAATATGGACCGACGAAATATTCGCCCCCGTGCTGTCCGTCGTCCGCGTGCAGTCGCTCGACGAGGCGATTGAGCTCGCGAACGCCTCGGAGTTCGCCAACGGCGGCTGCCTGTACACCGACAGCGCCAAGGCGATCCGCCATTACCGCGAGCATATCGATGCGGGGATGCTCGGTATTAATGTCGGCGTACCGGCGCCGATGGCCTTTTTCCCGTTTTCGGGCTACAAGAAATCGTTCTATGGGGATTTGCACGCCAACGGCAAGGACGGCGTGGAGTTTTATACGCGCAAGAAGATGGTAGTTGCGCGGTATTGATGTGTGGGGAAGCGGGGGGAGCCGCTTCCTTTTTTTTGTGCCGGCTGGGCGGGCGCCGCCGCCGCGGAGGGGGATGCAGTAACACGGAAAACCCGTGTTACTGCATGGTACAAGCCCCGCGCAGGCGATCGCGAGAGCCCGTAACGCGGAAAAAACCGCGTTACACCGCGCGCCGCCGCGGAGGGGGATGCAGTAACACGGGACGGACGTGTTACAGCACAGCGCAAGCCCCGTGCAGGCGATCGCGAGAGCCCGTAACGCGGAAAAACCGCGTTACACCGCGCGCCGCCGCGAAAAATCGCGCTGTAACACGGAAAACCCGTGTTACAGCACAGCGCAAGCCCCGTGCAGGCGATCGCGAAAGCCCGTAACGCGGAAAAACCGCGTTACACGGCGCGCCGCCGCGAAAAATCGCGCTGTAACACGGAAAACCCGCGTTACAGCACACCTCCTCATCGCTTAGCCAGCTCGTCAAAAAGCGTCGCCATGTCCAAACCGCCTTGCATGCCGTCCACCTGGTCCTCGACACACCACCACGCGGACAAAACACCGTGGCAGTACCCCCATGCCAGCACTCGTTCCTTGTTCAAGCCAAGCTCTCGAACAAGCAGATCGACTCTGCGGGCGGTCAGCTCGGCTTGGGCTTGTTGGTCGTCCGGCAAATGATTCATCAAAAACGGAATGACTCCGTACTCGGCTTCTCCGATCAATCCTTTTGGATCTATCGCCAGCCAGCGCTTCCCTTCGCCCAGCAAGAGGTTGTCGTGATGGAGGTCGCCGTGAAGAAGCTGAGGGTGCTTAATCGAGCCGTTTAGCTTCGCAAACGTCTGCTCTGCCTTGTTCACCATGTCTTCGGGCAGCGGTCCCGTTCCGCCTTGGAAGTGGTTTCTCAGCTTCTGGAAGCCTTTCGCCCAATCGACGGTTGATGGAAACAGCGAACCGCCCGGCGCAGGTGTGCGAATTTGCCGCATCACTCCTGCCGCGATCAACGTCGCTTCCTCGTCATCCGGGACCGACTTCAGCGTGTCGCCAGGCTTGACTCGCTCCAGCAGCATAATCCCGCGATCTGCGTCGGCATCCAACAGTCGGACAATGCCCCTGCCGTTGTACAGCCGGAGCGCCTCCATTTCCATTCGCATGGAATCGCACGGGACACCCAGCTTCAATACAGCCTCCGAGCCGTCCGGATAGACGACGGGAGCTACGAAATGATAGGACAGCGGAAACGGCGTATCCAGCACGCGGAAGGACCATCTTTCCTCGCAATAACGGAGCAGCGTCTCGAATTCGTCGAGCCACGCCTGCCCCTTGTCTTGATGGACGCCAAATGTAGTCTGGATTAAACCATCGGGTAGAACGAACATCGGCTTCCCCCTTTTCTCCAAATGGGATATGAATCCAATTGTACCGGAAGGGAGTACCGCTGTCCAAACCAGGACATCTCTCTTCAATTTCCCGAAGCTTCCGCATAATGAGCCATCAGATCCTTGTCACTGATAAAACTACGAATGTGTAAAGCAAACAAATTCCGTACCCACCACCACCACTCCCCCTCACAATAAAAGAAGATAAAGGCATGTGCCTCTATCTTCTTCAACTCCACATCACTTCCGGTTTTGCTCGATAAACTTATCCATTTCCTCATTATATTGACGCATAGCCGTGTTGACGTCGAGATTGTCTTTCATGATGGTCTTCATCAAGTTCGTAACCTGGTCGAACGCTTTGCTGGCAAATTCCGTTGGCGGGAATGCGGGAGCCGGCTTTGTTTTGAAAATCGCCTGAATGTTTTTACCCTGCAGAAAATCCAGGTCCTTGCCGAACTCGTCCTGAAATTTCTTGTCCTTCAGCACGGAGCCCTTGCCCCTATGCGCCATGTCCAGCTGTACATCGTCCGAGACGATCGTGGTCATGACCTTGAACGCGGCATCCTTTACTTTCGACGAAGGAGACATCAGCATGAGATGAATGTCTGCTTGCGTACCGATTCCCGGCTTCTCCGGGAACACGGGATACGACGCGAAATCCCAGTTATTCCAGGTGTCTTTGATATCGGCCAAAGGCCCAAGGTTGTTCAGTCCGGCGAGCATGGCGATATTACGGTCTTTTACGAACGCGTTGACGCCTGGGCTGAAGGGCTGAACTTTGTTGTTGCCCGGGATGCTGTAAATATTTTTGACCATTTCCAGAACCGTTTTCCACTGATCGGTGTTGACGATGGATTTATAGGTTTTGGGGTCGATCAAAGGCAGCGACAGCTGGGAAGAGGGGCGGTACACCGAATCCGGCTCGAATCCTCGGTACTGAACGCCGTTGTCCATCCGCGTCAATTGCTTGGCCAGCTCGGTCGCCTCGTACCAGGTCATGCCGTCTTTCGGATAAGGCACAGCGAATTTATCGAAAATATCCTTGTTATAGTAGAGCGCATTAAACTGAAGATAATAGGGGATCCCGACGAGGTAATCGGTCTGATTGTTCGCTTTGATCGTATTCAACAGCTCCTGCTGAAAACGCCCCAGGTCATAATTGTTCTCTTTGATGATCTGCGTCAAATCTTCTTGAATGCCCAGCAGCTTCGTACCTTGGAGCGTCAAAGAGTTCGTGACGTTAATATCCGGGAGCGCGTCGGCGACCAGCAGCTTTTCGAACGAGTTGTTTTTGTCGTCCAGCTTGATAATTTCCACTGTGATATAGGGGTACTTCTTTTTGACGGGATCGATGATGTAGCGTTGAATTTCGGTATCAGTCATGTAGCTCGG
This sequence comes from Paenibacillus sp. H1-7, assembly GCF_022354825.1. GTDB lineage: Bacteria > Bacillota > Bacilli > Paenibacillales > NBRC-103111 > Paenibacillus_S. The sequence goes on along the minus strand of NZ_CP031168.1, from coordinate 7,038,251 downwards.
CCGAATGCCGAACTTCACCGTGACGGGATCCGTGTTTTCCTTCTTCACAGGCGCAGGCGCTTTGTCTGAAATTCCGGTCGCAGCTTCATTACTGCCGCAGGCTGCAAGCAATCCGCTCAGCATCACAAGACTAACCAACGCACTGCTTGTTCGTTTCCATTTCATCATTAAGATGACCTCCCATGGTATTATGCAAACGCTATCAATGGATAAATTATAGAAATATTTTCAAAAAAATGATATTCTATTTTTTAATCATTCCTTATTCAAAATTGTCATTTGGCTCATTTCATATATTAAGATATTGTTAAGTATCAAGGGCATAGGTAGATGCAAATTTGTTGTACTCTTGATGGAGGTGTTCGCAAGCATGTCGGGTTCCGGGGATACCCAATCGATGGCAGGCGCGGTCAAGGAACAGGTCGTTTATCAAAATCCTTTGCTGTTCTTGAAGGTGTGGGAGCTGCAGCGCAATAATGTCCACATCGGCAGATGGCACTATCATAAAGAAGTGGAATTTCTGGCCATCAGGGAGGGCCGGAAGACATTGTACACGAAGGACGAGACGATCGCTTTGAAAACGGGGGACGTCTATATGGTAGGCTCCTCGCAGCTCCACAGGTCGGACAGGACGGCGGATCCATTATGCTACGTCGTGCTGCAGGTGAATTTGACGCAATATTTGGACCAGACTACGCTGCCGTTTTTGCATGGATTTTCGGAGCTTACAACGCCGCTGGACGAACTGAACTATTTGTTTACGACCATCCCGGAGGCCAGCTCGGCGGCTTACGCGTACATTATGCAAATTTACGATGAGATGCAGGCCAAGCGCAAAGGCTACGAAATGGCCATCTCCATAGCGGTTAAGCAATTGATGCTGCTGCTTGTGCGATATGATAAGCGAGGCTTGCTGCAAGGGTCGGACGATATCGAGATTATCCGGTTGAAGCCGGTGCTTCATTATGTCGACACCCACATCGCGGAAAAAATTACGGTGGACGACGTGTGCGGTCTGCTTAATTTAAGCTACCATTACTTCGTAAAATATTTTAAAAAGATTATGGGCGTCACGTTCTTGGATTATGTGAACTTCAAACGGATCAAGATCGCGGAGTGCATGCTGCTCACCCAGGATTTGAGCATCGTGGAGGTCGGCTGCAGCGTCGGGATTCCGAATGTCGCGCAATTTTATAAAATGTTCAAGCGTTACAATCATTGTTCACCGAAGGAGTTCCGATTACGGCTTCGCGAAAAATCCGGGAGTGAGGAAGATACCATCGCTTGAGCGGATAAGGCGCAGCTAGCCGCTGCATAACGTGAACAGGAAAAGGGCGGATAACGGAGGGAAAGGGCCAGTACGAAACGGCGTTGGAAGCCCGGACATCCCTATAGGCTTATTACGGATGTGTTAGGACCGCATTAGTGGTATAATGTTCTATCAGTATTTACTAGCCATCATAGATGAGAAAGGAAGCGGAGCGATGCGCAAAAGTTTTGTCATAGAAGCTGTCATGATAGCGGTTTACGGTGAGTTGCTCGTTCCGAACGAGCCGGTAGAGTATTTCATACCTTACTCCACCATTCGCGAGCTGTACGAGCTTAAAGACAGTAAGGAGCCTATTATGCCCGATTCGAGCGATGATGCGCATGTAAGAACGATCATCGTTCAACTGATCGAGCTGCTGGAAGAACCGCTGAACCGCAAAAAAATCGAGAAGGCGCTGGGAGTGCCATGGGCCAAAAGCCCTCCCATGCCGCTTAATGATGCAGTCACGCTGACGATGGTCAATTCTTACGATAACGAAGAATACGGCGAAGCGTTCGATCCAATAGAAACGGAGCTGATTTTGACCGCCATTCGGGAGAAAACTCCGATTCTTACAGATCAGATCGAGTTTATCGAAAAAGTGATCGAAGCGGCGATTCCGGTTCAAGTATACGATCTGGACGATTTTGATTTCGCGGTGGAAGAGGGGTTCGTCTAAAGCTGTGAGAGGCGCATCGGTTATGCGGAATGGATCGCTGCTGCAGCATATTCCACAGTTACCCGGTCCCACATATGAAATAAGAACAGACGGCTGAAGGAACTGGTTCCTTTGGCCGTTTTGATGTTTCCAGCAAAATAGGTACATGTGCTCTTATGAATGTAGTTCGGAGAGAGCTTGCATCGAAGCGGCTTTAGGTTTACAATGAAGAACAAAGGAATGAATATTCATTCCGTGATGAATGGGGGTGAAATGATGAATGTGACGGCCAATAAGCGAGATAACATACTGAAGGCCGCTCTTATTTTGTTTGCCGAGCGGGGGTACGACGGGACTACCGTTCCTATGATCGCCGATACGGCGGAGGTAGGCGCAGGCACCATTTACCGGTATTTTGCCAACAAGGAGACCTTGGTGAACGTTTTGTTCCAGGAATGCGTCAAACGATTTGCCGAGACGGTGAGGCAGGGCTATCCCGACTCCGGTTCGATTCGCGAGCAATTTGGTCATGTATTCCGCGGCATGGTGCGGTTTGCCAAGGAGCATATTCACGAGCTTTATTTCATCGACACGCACAGTAATGCCCGTTATTTGGACGGAGAGAGCCGCGAGACATTCCGGCATTTGATGGATTTTCTCCACTCATATGCAGCAACGGGGAAAGAACAGGGGATCATTAAGGATTTGCCCTCCGATGCCCTGATTGCCATAGTATTTGGTGCTTTTACGAAAATTTATACGTTGATCCGCGCCGGTAAGCTGCAGGAAACGCCGGAGCTGTTGGCTGAAATTGAAGAAAGCTGCTGGGATGCGGTAAGAAAAGTATAAGGTTCAAAGAAATCGAAGAAAGCATCAAACGATCCAGAAACAGAGCACGATCATAAAGTACAAAAAAGGGCATGTCTCAGCATACCCTTGCATTGCACTCTAAACGGAATGAATATTCATTCCGAATTATTTTTTCTAAAATCAATAATAATTACAAAATGCATATGTGATGAAGTCGAACCGGAAATCATATGATGAACAAATTTGGGAAAGGGTGAATGAAATGACTCAACCTCATGTTATTCCGCAACCGAAAACATTCGGCCCGCTGGGCAACCTGCCGCAGCTGAATTTGGAGCAGCCGGTGCAGTCCATGGTCAAGCTTGCCGGGGAGTTTGGGCCTATATTCAGAATGGACCTGCCGGGAAGAAGCGAAATTTTCATTTCCAGCTACGAGCTGGTGAATGATGCGTGCGACGAATCCCGTTTTGATAAAAGAGTGTGGGCGCCGCTGCGGAAAGTGCGAGCATTTACAGGAGACGGACTGTTCACTAGCGAGACGGAGGAGCCGAATTGGAAGAAGGCTCACCAAATATTGCTGCCGAGCTTCAGCCAGCGGGCGATGCAGGGCTATCACGAGATGATGGTAGATATCGCTTTGCAGCTCGTACAAAAATGGGCGCGGCTGAATCCGGACGAGAGCGTGGATGTGCCGGAGGACATGACGCGTCTTACGCTGGACACGATCGGGCTGTGCGGGTTTAATTACCGCTTCAACAGCTTTTACCGGGAACAGTCGCATCCTTTTATAACAAGTATGGTACGTGCATTGAACGAGGCGATGAACCAGCTGCAGCGGCTGGGCATTCAAGACAAGCTGATGGTCAAAACCAAGCGGCAGTACAAGCAGGATATCGAATCGATGTTCAAGCTGGTAGACCAAATCATAGCCGAGCGAAAAGCGCACGGGCGGCAGGACGGAGATGATCTGCTGGCCCATATGCTAAGCGGCAAAGATCCGGAAACCGGGGAAGCGCTGGATGATGAGAACATCCGGTACCAGATTATTACGTTCTTGATTGCCGGACACGAGACGACGAGCGGTATGCTGTCTTTTGCGCTGTACTATTTGTTGAAAAATCCGGATAAGCTGGCGAAAGCATACGAAGAAGCGGATCGTGTGTTAACCGGTCCGATTCCGACATATTCGCAGGTTCGCGAGCTGAAGTACACGAGAATGATTTTGAGTGAAGCGCTGCGTCTGTGGCCGACGGCGCCTGCATTTTCGCTGTATGCAAAGGAAGCTACGGTGCTGGCGGGCAAATATCCGCTTGCCAAAGGGGACAGCGTCAATGTGCTGATTCCGAAGCTGCACCGGGATACGACCGTTTGGGGAGAGGATGTGGAGTCATTCCGCCCGGAACGGTTCGAGGATCCGAGCCAAATTCCTTATCACGCGTATAAACCTTTCGGAAACGGCCAGCGTGCGTGCATCGGTCAGCAATTTGCCATGCAGGAAGCGACGCTGGTGCTAGGGATGGTGCTGAAGCATTTTGAGATCATCGATCATACGAATTATGAGTTGAAAGTAAAAGAGACGTTGACGCTGAAGCCGGATGGCTTCACGATGCGCGTTCGTCCCCGCGGCAAGCAGGGGATGTTCGCTTTTGCGGCGGCAGGGATGGGGACATCTGCGCGGGAAGAGCATCAGCATCAGGTGAAGAAAGAGGCAACCCCTTCGGTTGAGGCCCATAATACGCCGCTGCTCGTGCTGTACGGATCTAATATGGGTACAGCCGAAGGCATTGCGAGAGAGCTGGCGGAGACTGGCCGCCGCCAAGGGTTCCAAAGCGTGGTTGCGCCGCTCAATGAGCGAGCAGGGAAGCTGCCGAAGGAAGGCGCCGTCTTCATCGTCTCGGCATCGTATAACGGTAAGCCGCCCAGCAATGCGCGCGAGTTCGTCCGTTGGCTTGAGGACGTGGCGCCGGGCGAATTGCAGGGTGTCCGCTATGCGGTATTCGGCTGCGGCGACCATAACTGGGAGAGCACGTACCAGCACGTGCCGCGGTACATTGACGAGCAGCTGGCGGCCAAGGGCGCAACAAGGCTCGCAGTTCGCGGCGAAGCGGATGCGAGCGGAGATTTCGAGCGGCAGGTCGACGATTGGACCGCGCAGGTTTGGCCTGATGCGATGAGCGCGCTCGGATTGCAAAGCGGCATGGCGCCGCGTCAAGAGCGCAGCACGCTCAGCGTTCAGTTTGTCAGCGGGCTGGCCGGCACGCCTATTGCGACATCGTACGATGCGCAGCTCGCTGCGGTGAAAGAGAACCGCGAGCTGCAAAGCGAAGGCAGCGAGCGCAGCACGAGACACATCGAAATCGCGCTTCCGGAGGGCGTCGCCTATCGTGAAGGCGATCATCTCGGCGTGATTCCGGAGAATGCGCCGGAGATGGTGGAGCGCGTTCTTCGCCGCTACGGTCTGCAGGCCGGCGATCAATTGATTCTCCGCGCAAGCGGACACAGCGCGGCGCATCTTCCGCTCGATCGGCCGATCGGCGTGTATGATTTGCTGAGCCACTGCGTCGAGCTGCAGGAGGCGGCGACCCGGGCGCAGCTGCGTGAGCTGGCGGCGTTCACGGTATGTCCGCCGCACCAAAAAGAGCTGGAGGCGCTCCTGCAGGAGGACGCCTACCAAGCGGGCGTGCTGAGCAAACGGCTGACTATGCTCGAGCTGCTGGAGCAGTATCCGGCATGCGAGCTGCCGTTCGAACGGTTCATCGAGCTGCTTCCGCCGCTGAAGCCTCGTTATTATTCGATCTCGAGCTCTCCGCGGATGCAGCGGGAGCAGGCGAGCATTACGGTCAGCGTCGTCAACGGACCGGCCAGAAGCGGACGCGGAGTATACCGCGGCGTGGCGACGAATTACCTGGCGACGCGAAAGCCAGGTGATTCGATCATGATGTTCGTGAGAACGCCGGAATCCGGCTTCGAGCTGCCTGACGATCCGGAGACGCCGATCGTCATGGTCGGACCGGGTACGGGCGTCGCTCCGTTCCGCGGCTTTATTCAAGCGCGGAAGGCGCTGCAGCAGGAAGGGAAGGCGCTCGGCGAGGCGCACCTGTACTTTGGCTGCCGCAATCCGCACCGCGATTATTTGTACCGGGAGGAGCTGGAGCAAGCCCAGCGCGACGGTCTTGTCACGCTCCACACGGCATTCTCCCGGGTGGACGGAGAACCCAAGTCCTATGTGCAGGACTTGATGAAAGAGCGCGCCGCGGAGCTGATCGGGCTCCTGGATCGCGGCGGCAAGCTGTACGTCTGCGGCGACGGCAGCGCCATGGCGCCGGATGTTGAGGCGACGGTGCGTGCCGCCTACCGCGAAGTGAATGGAGCGACCGAAGAGCAGGCGCTCCAATGGTTCGAGCGGCTGCAGAGCGGCGGCTTCTACGCCAAGGATGTGTGGGCGGGCGCTTGATTCACCAGCGGCAGCGCTGTCTGTACACGATAGCGAATTCTGAGCGAGCAGGATCGGACCCTGGTTCCGCTATTTGGGGCAAAAAGCCGGAAACGGTGGGGCGATCGGACCACAGATCCGTAATTCCAGCAAAATGCGAGCCATTTGCGCGGAAAAACGGGCGATAACGAATCTCATGTCCGATCGGTGTGTGTTTTGGCCGGAATTTCGCCGAATAGCGGATTTCCTGTCCGATCACTGCAGCTGGGTCGAAATGACGGTTCGCCCAACCAAACGTCAGCCCCCGCCATGGTCGCATCATATTAGCTGAGAGCGGTAAGTTGCAGCACTACTACATCTAACACACCAAGAACCGAAGCAATGTGCTATCGGTTCTTGGTTTTTTTTGTAGGAAAGCTCTGCTTTAACTGCGTATCTCAGCCGAATCCCCCCCCTCATGTGTTATGAACAATCAGGATCGGACCCTGGTTCCGCTATTTGGGGCAACTAGCCGGAAATGATGGGGCGATCGGACCACAGATCCGTTATTCCAGAAAAGGCGAGCTATTTGCGGGGAAAAACGGGCTATAACGGACCTCATGTCCGATCGGTGTGTGTCTTGGCCGGAATTTCGGCAAATAACGGATTTCCTGTCCGATCACTGCAGCCGGGTAGAAATGATGGCTCGCCTATTTCAAAGCAGAAGCTTCCCCCGCGGCTTTTTAGTACAATTCGGGTCTGGCGCCCACTATATGGTACAATCGATAGAAGAGGCTGCCGCCTCATACCATGGCGAGGAAAGGCTGGTGTGTTGCTGTGAATGAACGGATCAACAAACTATACACCTTAATGGATACGGAAGCTTTGGATGTCATCTTCATTACGCTGCCGAAGCTGGTATATTACTTCACCGGATTTTACTCCGATCCGCACGAGCGGTTCATGGCGCTGGTTTGCCCGAAAGGGGAGGAGCCTTTCTTGGTGGTGCCGCTTCTCGATCAGGAGAAGGCTGCTCGAGTATCATCCGTCGGTACCATTGTGGCGCATTCCGATACGGAAAATCCGTATGAGCTGGTGAAGCGTCATTTGCCGGGACTGACGGCCCGTATCGGCATTCAGGCGGAGCATATGAACGTGAAGCGGTACCGCGCTTTGATGGAGGTAACCGGTGCTCAGCAAGCGATCCATTTGGACGATCAAATCTCGCAATTTCGGGTCATTAAGAGCAGCGAAGAGATCGCTGTGATCCGCAGGGCGATTCATTGCATTGAGGAGGCGGTGAAGGAAACGGTCTCCCTCGTGAAGCCCGGAGTAACGGAGGTCGAGCTGGTGGCGGAGCTGGAGTACCGGATGAAGCGCCTTGGGGCTGAGGGACCTTCGTTCGATACGATGGTGCTGACGGGAGAAAAAACCGGGCTGCCGCACGGCATCCCCGGGACCGATCGTGTCCGCGAGGGCGACTTTTTGCTGATTGATGCGGGAGTGTTTATCGACGGCTATGCATCCGACTTGACCCGGACGTTCGCGGTGGGAGACATTAGTGATCAACGTAAGGAAATCTATGCCGCCGTGCTGGCAGCGAACGAAGCGATGATCCGGGCCGTGCGCCCTGGCGTCACTTTCGGCAGCCTGGACCATGCAGCCCGCAGCGTCATAGCGGATCGGGGCTATGGAGAAGCTTTTATTACCCGTGCAGGGCACGGTTTTGGACTGGAAATTCACGAGTATCCTTCGATTCACGGATTGAATGAGGACTTGCTTCGTGAAGGCATGGTGTTTACGGCGGAGCCGGGCATTTATATTTCGGGGCTGGGCGGCGTGCGCATCGAAGACAACGTTGTAGTGACAAAGGACGGAGCGGAGGTCCTGACCTCGTATCCTAAGCAATTAACGGTGATTGGCGTATAGCGGCCGGTCCTTTCATAGCGAATGTATTTTTGAATCCGGAAATGAGGTGTTCCATTCATGACAACTTATATCGCCTTGCTGCGCGGCATTAACGTCAGCGGGCAAAAGCTCATCAAGATGGACAGTCTGAAAGCTATGTTCGAAGCGATGTCGTTCCGCCGTGTACGAACCTATATTCAGAGCGGTAACGTCATCTTCGAGAGTGATGATAACGCAGCTGAACGCCTCGTAAAAGCCATCGAAGCGGAAATCGCCCGCGTGTACGGGTTTGACGTTGCCGTTATTTTGCGGACGGAGGAGGAGCTGGAGGGGGTCATTAAGCGGAATCCTTTTGCATCTGAGCAGCTGGTCGAGGGAGAAAAGGTCTATGTTTCTTTATTGTCGCAGGAGCCGTCTCCAGAGGCCATCGGGCAGCTGCAAGCCTATTCGAACGACATTGACGAGTATCGGATTATAGGCAGGGAAGTGTACATTTTGTGCCGCAAAAGCTATGGAAAATCGCAGTTCTCCAACAATTTTCTTGAGAAAAAGCTGCGCGTGTCCGCTACGACGCGGAATTGGGAATCGGTAAATAAGATAGCGGAAATAGCCAGAAGCTAAAGCGGCTAGGTCGAGACTCACTGAATTTATCTGCACTAATGATGTAGCATTCGCGCTATAAAGATTGGAACCCGGTTATCCCAGGCACAAGCTCTATACAAAAAGCAAGGGCTATCGCGCTATGAACGCGAAAGCCCTTAACCTTTTTCGGGATTATTGCTGGCCGTTCCAAGAGAAGCCGATCGCATTCAGGAACGCGCGGGCTAACGTCATATGCCCGGTCATGTTCGGATGAACCCGGTCCCACGCCAGCGTAGCCGGATAAATGTGCTTCAATACCGGCTCGAACGCTTTTTGCGTATCGATGAATACAGCGCCGTATTGCTGCGCGATTTTTTGCACGACAGCACCGTATTGATCCATCGCAGCTCTCATGCCGTCGTTCTCATTTGGCTCAATGTAATAAGGCGTCATCAGGATGAGGCCCTTCAACGAAGGCTTTGTGCGCTCTACAAGCTCGCGAAGCGTTTGCTCGTATTCTTCTATGTATACGTGCTTTTCCACGATTTGAGGCAGATCGTACTGCCGCCATACGTCGTTGATGCCGATCATGATCGACAGCCAATCCGGCTTCTGATCGATGACGTCGGTTTGCCAGCGATCCTTCAGGTTGCGAACCGTGTTGCCGCTGATGCCCATGTTGACGACTCTTATGCCCAGCTCTGGATAAACCGATTGCAGGAATGAATCGACCAAGGCGACGTATCCGCTTCCAAGCGCGTCGTTGCGTCCTTCTCCCTCCGGCTTTTTCCGTCCGCAGTCGGTGATGGAATCCCCGATCATAACGAGCTTGTCTTTATTCTGTAACAGCACTGTATTTCATCCTTTCTATAATGAGGTGATCCTTTACATATTCTCCTTCCATTGTTGCAGTTCCTTCCATGTATGGAGGCTGCCCGTAAATCCGCATTGGATTAAACAGGGAAAAACATGCAACACTAGCTAATAAAACGAAGAGAGGACAGGTGAGTCTATTGTCAGCGAAACCGTACCGAATCGTCATCCATACCGTCATGATTGCATCTTTGATTGCATTGTCCGGCTGCGGTCTTTTTCCTTCACGCAGCAATACGGCCGCGCCTGCACCGACACCGGCGCCCGCGCAAACTCCGGCTGCTCAGACTCCGGCACCAAAGGACCCGATCCGCGAGCTGGTTGAGAGCATGTCTATCGATGAGAAAATCGGACAGATGCTGCTGATCGGCATCGACGGGACTACTTTTAACGATACCCTCCGGAGGAATATTACGGAGAGGCATATCGGCGGATTTATTTTTTACAGCAACAATATTGAATCCTCCCATCAGGCATGGAGTCTGATTTCCGCCATGCGGAAAGCGAATACCGGGGCCAAGCTCCCGCTGCTGCTTAGCGCAGATCAGGAGGGCGGCAGAGTGTCGCGGATGCCTAAGGAGCTTCCTGCTTTTCCGGCAAGCCGGGACGTTGGAAAAACGAATGATAAAGCTCTCGCCTTCCAGGTTGGCAGTACGCTTGGGGAGACGATGAAGGCGTACGGGTTAAACGTCGATTTTGCGCCGGTGCTGGACGTGAACAGCAATCCGTCGAATCCGGTGATCGGAGACCGTTCGTTCGGGAGCACCGCGGCAACGGTAAGCAGCATGGGAATTGAAGAGATGAAGGGCATTCAATCGCAAGGGGTAATCCCGGTTGTGAAGCATTTCCCCGGCCATGGCGATACGTCGGTCGATTCCCATACGGAGCTTCCGGTAGTCAATCATGACCTGGATCGGTTGCGAAAGGTGGAATTCGTACCTTTTGCCGAAGCCATTCGTCAAGGAGCCGACGCGGTGATGGTGGCTCATCTGCTCGTGACCAAGCTGGATCCGGACGTTCCGGCATCGATGTCGCGCCCCATAATCCAAAATTACTTAAGAGGGGAGCTCGGGTTTCAAGGAGTAGTCATTACGGATGACATGACGATGGGGGCGATTACGAAGTCGATGCCGATCGAAAAGGCAGCCGTAAAATCGGTTCAGGCCGGGGCGGACATTATTTTGGTCGGCCATGAGGATGCCAAGCAGCAGGCGGTGCTGCAAGCGTTGAAGCAAGCGGTTCAGGACGGTACCATATCCGGCAAAGCGCTCGATGACAGCGTCTACCGCATCGCCAAGCTGAAGCGCAAGACGGAGCTATCGTCCAATCCGGTTCCCGAGCCGGACACGTCGAAGCTAAGCGTAGACATCAAGTCGGCCGTCAAGCCGATAACGAAATCATGATGAAGCAAAAAAAGAGACCCATCGGCAACGGGCCGTCGGGTCTAAGGTTTATATATTAAAAAGGGGGTCGAGATTTATTATAGCCCAAGTACATTAAGGGAAGATGATAGTAATATTTCAGTTTCATTACAAATTGCGAGCACTGAAGCTGCGGCTAAGTAATAGTTAATCTTGACTGACGTAAATACCAGTCTTCTAGTCTGCTGGAAGGATGGAGGAGCGGGATGCTGTTCTGGCCGTTTGGTCGCGATTAGAGCTGCTTGGGGACTAGGCTAGAGGAGTACTGCCGCATCTTCTCGCGCTGCCCGCAGCCCATATTCCGCTGCTTGATCGGTTCATCCCGTTCTCCGCCGTGATGCCGGCACTTCAATGAGTCGGTTGTGCTTCAGATCTAGAGTTGCATTGCAGACAAAAGTGTGTTATAGTTATGTTAATCATAAATTAAAGCCTGAAATTCACATATTGTAAAGGGTTAGCATTTGTGTGATGGAACCTTTTTCAATGTGTGAATTTTTTCTTTTTATAGAATAAAGGGCATGTTAATTTAAAATTTGGAGGTAATAAGATGCAAACAGGTACAGTAAAATGGTTTAATGCAGAGAAAGGCTTCGGCTTTATCGAAGTGGAAGGCGGCAACGACGTATTCGTACATTTCAGTGCGATTACAGGCGACGGTTTCAAAACGTTGGATGAAGGCCAACGCGTTGAATTTACAGTGACGCAAGGCAACCGCGGACCGCAAGCGGAAAATGTAGTTAAATTGTAATCCCGATTAAGCTGATCCAGATCAAACTGCCCTTAACATGTGTTGAGGGCAGTTTTTCTTTAGTACGGAGGGAGGGTTGTCCATGTATTTTCGGAAAAAATCACTTGAAGATATTCCTCATGAAAATACCGCGATTTGGTCATGTATGGAAGAAAGTTGTATGTGCTGGATGCGCGACAATTTTGCATTCGATTACGTACCTACTTGCTGGAAATGTCAATCTCCCATGGTAAGCAGTATGAAGATGCTGCCGCTGTTAGTTAACACGAATAACGACGTAAAGACGCTTAAGAAAGGTGTCCAGATTTCGTAATCAGCGACAAATTACTGCTAAATATCCAAAATGAATAAGGACAGCCTCATATGGCTGTCCTTATTGTTGTCCTCTATGTAATCTAGACCGAAAGGGTAACTTGATAGCCCGGCTGATTTTTCGGATGGTTTTGGTTCAAGAAGACGGAACGATCGTTTTTCAGCATAATGACTTCGAAGAACGGAGTGAAGCGCTCTTCGCTGATGCCGAAGCCTTGAAGGAATTTGGCGAACAGCTCTTGCTCTTCTCTTTCCGGCTCGCCGTCTGCCAAGGAGGAGTCCACGAGATTGATCAGGATACAAATTTTTTGCGCGTCCGTCAGGACAGGGGCTGCTTCGCTCAAAAATTTATCGACGGAGTTGGAACGAACGTATTTGACAGCTCTGTCGAGCAAGGCGCGGTTATTGGCGCCAACGCCGATCACGCCGTTCTTTTCTTCACCGCCCAGTACGGACAACAATTGTCCTACCTCCTCCGCGTCCATTTCTCCGTCCGATTGCATCATGTAGAGCAGCGAGGTGGCAAATGCAAAATGCGGCGTAATCCCTTCCGTGCTTTTGTCGCCTTTAAACATATCAAACAATCCCATATTTCTCTGCCTCCCGAACCATAGTTTAGTATCACTCGGAATCGAAAATGTCCAAGCTATTCATGTACTACGGACGATATATAAAATGGTTGCCGCAAGGAGGCAAATTTTTACGAAAAAAGGACAGCCCTCTTGGCTGCCCTCGTCCGCTCCGAAGATTATTTGATCAAGCCCATCCAGGTGGTGATCGTCTTCCGCTGTCCGTCTAGCGGCCCCCGCAGCTTTTGGTTGTCGAGCAAATGCTTCAGAATGTACGGAATAATCGCTCCGTTCGTTACGCTGAGCTTAGTCATATAGGCAATTTGCGGCTCCAGATGACGGGGCTGATCGCGCATGGCAAGCAGCAGCATTTGCTCGTACAGAGATTGGATGACAGGAGCAAACGCCTTCGACAAGTTAGGAATGGCGGCTGCAATCTGTTGGGCCGTTTCTGGACGGTCTACCCAAACGGCATTAAATTTGAATCCTCTATCGGTCTTCACAATATATTGCTTGGCAAGCAAGAAAGCGTACTCCTCCATGCAGGCTTGCTCGTCGCCAAGCTCCCCGTTCCAGAAAGCATAGCAAGCTTGCGCATCCTTAAACCGTAGCCTTTGCCAGCCATCGCGGTCGCTCCAATAGGTGTTCAATTGCCACAAGTACAAGCTCCCGCCGCCGCTTCTTGTCATAGGACCATTGATCTGGTAAGGCGAAATATCGTAGCCCGGATCCGTGTGCGTCTCGCTCTTGAGCTCGGCATACGCAATGTAACGCCCTCCGTCTTTTCGTAAGGGAACAACGGAACCGTAATCCGCTCCGAGCCGTCCGACTCGCGCAGCCTGTTCTCCAAAATTCAGCGGAAGCAGCGTCCACAGCAAAAAGTTGAAGTCCCGGTCCGGATAGTAAAGTGAGGATTGCTCGATCTCCGTTCGGACATCCATGATCGCCTCAAAATGCTGCTCGGCCAGCCGGGATGCGGCTTCCATGAAGAGCTCATGTCTGCGCTGCAAATAATCATGAGTATAGTTCCAAATAATGAAATCGGTTCTATATTTCTGTGCTCCGGTCTCCTTCAGAAAGCCGTACTCTGCGAGGTGTTTCACTTCATCTTCGATAAAATGGGCGGGAGTACCCAGCTCGACAGCCAGTTCGCCTATGCTTAGCGGTTTGCGATACAAGGCGTAAGCGATGTTTTGGGATAAGCTTCGGCGCAAGAAGCTCCCCGTTTCCCCCAACTCTCCAGGTTGGCCGCTATGTCCGGTCCCTGCCAGCTCGATGGGGTTAAAGCTCAATTGACCGCTTGGCTGCATGCGATTCATTCCTCTCTTGAGTTCGTTTTTGGCATCGTAAAGATGCCATTTTACCGTTCCGACAGGAATCCGGAGGGCGTTGGAGATCGCCTGCTGCTTCATTCCGTCGTAGTAGTACATGACCACGATCCGCCGCTGCATTTCGGATAAATAAGCAAGCTCACGGCGCAGCATCCGGTATGCTTCGCTGTTCACTAGCTGATCCAGAGGCTCTGGCCCGGCATCGGACAGCAGGTCGGTCATTCCGTTCAGCTCGACGCTTGCCCCGGCTCTGGACTGCTTCCTGACCCAATGGACCCATGTATACTTGGCGACGGTCCACACGTACGCTTCCAAATGGCGTATATCCTCATGTCTATGAGACGAGAACGATTGCAGCAGTTGGAGCATGATCTCCTGGGCCAAATCCTCCGCTTCCGTTCGGTTTCGTACCCGGTTCAGTGCGAAGCCGAATATGGGCTTGGCGAATTGCAAAAGTGATTCCGTCGTATCGATTGTAGAATGAGCGCTCATTCCGAACCTCCTTGTGACCGGTCATCTAGTAAGTGTCAACATAGGGAAAAAGGTTGGATCATTTCAATAAAAAAATTTTATGGTTATCTTAATATTGGACATATGTCTGGTAATTCCTGTATTTTACTCAGGAGGGGTATAAAGATGAAACCATAAACGCTCTTGACCGTATTAAGAAGTAGAACTGGATATCGTGCATGTTTGGAGGAGCCTGTCACCACGGCCTTGCTATGTCTTCATAGCGGAGCGGTTGTGGTTTACAGGCTCTTTTTTGCATGTTTTTTACAAAAAATAAGCATCCTTTCTAAATGAATGAAACAAAGGTGAGGGGGAGATTTCATGCTCGTATTTCAATTAGCCATCATACTTCTTGCGTCCAAAATCGCCGGAGACATCAGCGTCAAGCTCGGGCAGCCGTCCGTGCTCGGCAAACTGCTGATCGGGATCGTGCTCGGTCCGTCGGTGCTCGGTATTGTTACGAATACGGAGGTGCTTGGCGAAATCAGTCAAATCGGGGTCATTTTGCTTATGTTCATCGCGGGTCTCGAGACCGATACTGAGGAATTCAAACGAACGGGGAAAGCTTCGAGTTATGTCGGTATTCTTGGAATCATCGTGCCGTTCACGCTCGGATTCCTGGCCGGCAATGTCATGGGGCTTCCGTCGATTCAATCGATTTTCCTCGGACTGCTGCTGTCCGCCACCAGCGTCAGCATATCCGTGCAGGCACTGAAGGAGATGGGGAAGCTGAAGTCCAGGGAAGGGACTACGATATTGGGAGCGGCCGTCATAGACGACATCCTCGTTATAATCGCGTTGGCGTTTGTCATGTCTTTCGCCGGAGGCGATGTGCATCTGGGTACGGTGCTTGTGAAAAAGGCCGCGTTCTTCGCAGTCGCTATTCTGCTCGCATGGAAAGTCGTCCCTTGGGTGCTGAAAAAATTCGCAAAGCTGCGTGTATCGGAGACGGTCATCTCCGCCGCGCTCATCATTTGCTTCGTTTACGCTTATATCGCGGAATATACCGGAGTAGCCGCTATTATAGGGGCTTACATCGCGGGCGTGGCAATCAGTGTGACGCCGTTTAAGCAGGAAGTGTTTGAAAAAGTCGAGACGATCGGCTACTCGATCTTCGTGCCCGTCTTTTTCACCTCCATCGGGGTCACCGCCGAATTCAGCGGGATTGGGCAAAACCTCGGATTGATCGCCGCATTAAGCGTGCTGGCTATTGCAAGCAAGCTTATTGGCTCGGCGATTGGCGCCAAGCTGGCAGGTTTTCCGTGGAGAAGCTCGCTCGGCATCGGCGCCGCCATGGTATCGCGGGGAGAGGTCGCCCTGATCATCGCGGCTATGGGATTGGAGTCGAAGCTGTTAAGCAGCGATATGTTTGCGGTTATCGTCGTCGTCGTTCTTATTACGACCATTGTGACGCCGCCGATGATGAAGCTGTTTTTCAAAGAAAAGGAGAAGGAAACAGGACGGCCGGAGCGGGAAGAAGCGAGTACAATTACAGCCGAGAAGGCGGGAATGTAGAAAAGATGCAAGGCAGCCTCGCGCGAGGCTGCCTTGTTTCGTTGAGAAGCCCGGTTCCCGCGAAATGCAGGGGGTTTCTGCTTAGGATGCCTGTTTTCCAAAGGCAGCTCCGTCTTTTAAGAAACCCGGGTTACCCAAAATGGGGAAGGCTGGGCATCTCCCGGAAGGAGCGTAAGCAACCGCCTTTGGTTTTCAGTAAAGTACCGCTAGAAAAGATACATTAAAAAATTCTGGAAACAATAGCAGTTGGAGGGAGGTACCCCACCGGCAAGACCCGCAGAATTATCAAGGTGGGGGGGCTCGGAGGAGTTACGTCACCTCTTTGAAGCCTCTGAAAAAACTTATTCTTTTCAGATTCTCACGATTCAAAGGCTGAGAGCTTTCGTAGTAAAGCCTACAATGGATGCAGTATGCCCATGGGGATCTTCGGACCGTAGATCCGTTATATCACCAAAAGCTGCTGCTTTTATTGGTAAAATCAGCAAATAACGGACCCTAAGTCCGATCACACTCCGAAAGCAGCAGCTTTCTAGGGAATAACGGATTTCCTGTCCGATCGTCGGCCTCCAAGTCCGATGGGCAGCTTTCCATAGGCGCATCGCTTGGGTATCCGGGAGTAGTATCTACCTTACGGCATACGGCCAATGATCGACTAAGCACTCACAATGTGTTCCAAGTACCCATTCCCTTGACAGATAAGGGCAGCCTCACGCAAGGCTGCCCCTTTACGAATCGGAGCCGGTTTTGTCCGGCGTGATCGTATCGCGATATTTGCCCGGCGTAATGCCTTCGAGCTTTTTGAATGCGCGGATAAACACGACGTCGTTCGTATAGCCGACCTGCTGGGCGATGTGGGCGTTCGTCAGCTCCCTGCTTTCCATCAGGCGTTTCGCTTTATCGATTCGCTTGCGCGTCATGTAATCGAGCAGATTTTGCCCCTGATGCTTTTTGAAGAAGGTGGAAATATATTGCGGCGTCATGCCGAAACGGTCGGCGATTAACGCAAGGCCAAGGTTCGGATCATGCAGATCCCGCTCGACCATGCTCACGATGTCGTGGAACAGCTGCGAGCTGTGATCGGATCGCTCGACCTTGAACGAGCGCGTAAGCGTCTCGAACAGCTCCTTCGTCTTCCGGTGCATGCCTTCCACTGTCGGATGGCTGAATATTTCCTTGATCGGATCGAAATCCGCTCCCAACACTTCGTCCTGATTGGTGTTCGTGGAGTTGATGACCTTTAGCAGCGTGCTCGTCACATTGAAAAACAAGCATTTGCCCAAATCCGGCGTCATGTGGGTGGAATCGAAATTCATCGCATAGATCGTATCGAGCAGCTTTCCTACACTGTCGCTGTCGCCGCTGCGCACGAAATTGATGAGCTGGCTTTCGATATCCAGCGGGTAGTAGTAATGCTGCTTGGCATCGGCGATATCCTGGAAATGAATGACGGCATTTTTTCCTTTGATGATCCTATATTCAAGCGCGGCCAATGCCTCGGGATAAGAGTCGCGGATGGCTCCCGCCCCTTGGTGAAGAGCCCCTGCGGCCACGGTAATGTCGATGCGGAAACGGTGCGTAATGACGCTGTTGAGCGAATCGGCGATGTCCCGCACATCGGCATCCGCACGATGAACTCGTTCCTTATCCAGATTGATAAGGAACGCCAGACGATCACGGTCCAGCTCGACGGCAAAGCCTTGATGGTGCCTTTGCGCCAATTCGACCCCGATATTCGATACGATAAAGCGGACCAGCGCCCACTGCTGCTCGGATTCCTGATCGGAAAACCGGCTGATGTCCTCGATTTGGACCAGCAGGACGGCAAAACGATCGCTTACGAACGTGAGCTCCATAAACTTCAACGTCTCCTCGCTGTCCGCCGAGACGTTCACATCCATATAGCCCCGCACGAGACGGGACAAGTAATTGGCCCGGATGACCGGCGTCTGCTGGGCCAGCAGGCTGCGCAAGTTTTTCTCTTCATGAATCGAGCCTTCGATGGTTTCGCGAATAAATTCATATTCGTTGGACGCGGGACGGCCGATCATGTCTTTGCCGCGCATAATGGCGTTCACCGTTTTTTGCAGAGGCTTGTAATTTCGGTAGGCCATGGCAAAGACGGCGGGCAAACCGGCAATCAGGCACAGCAGGAGCAGGCCGATCGACCAGTTCTGGATTTGATGCACCTGCTTCATGAACACGTCGCTTGGTGTCACGGACACGTACTTCCAGCCAGCCTTTTGCGAGGAGGTGAACGACACCAGTTGATTGACACCGCCGATTTGATAATCGAACGGTCCGGTATTTTGCTCGATCCGCTGCATAAGGTCGCCGGGGAGCGGGGTGTCGCTCGTGCTCATAATCGTTCTTCCTGTATGGTCGACGATATAGATAGAGCTTTGGCTCGCAGCCTCGAGCTGCGCAAATTGCTGCTTAATATGGCTCACATCGATCAGAACGATAAAATTGCCGAGAATATCGGTTTGCGAACGGAGCGGAAGCGATTGGGCATAGATGACCACATCGTCCGGGATGTATTCGGTGCCGGCGGCGGAAGAGGGATTGCTCTCCAGTGCAGTGACGGGCATGTACGCCATCTTGTGCGGTGCGGATAGCAGCTCTTTCATCCATTTGTCATAGGTCATATTTTGAAACTGATACGTATTGTCGTAAAACGTCCTGGAATCGGTCAAAAAATCCGCATTGACGATCGTATCGCTGCTGGCGAAATAGACGTAATAGTCAAAAATGAAGCTGCTGACCATGCTGCGATACCGGTTCATGTTATCCTTCATAAATTCGACCAGACGGTATTTGTCGACGCTGTCTGCATCGGCCGGAATTTTCAGCAAGTAATCGAGCTTCGGGTTGAGCACGACCTGCCGCATCAAATTGTCCACTTCCGCGAGCTTAGTATCGAGCGACAGCTGCAGCTGCTCAAGCATCGCCGTGTTGGAGCGATTCGCGCTTTTCTCCAGGCTCTGCTCGACCTTGGCATACAGAAACAGCCCCATAGAAAGCGGTATCAAAAGAATGAACAGGTTGGAGACGATCATGGTCGTCAGCGCGCTTTTGCGGCTGCCGACCCGAAGCCAGCGCAGCGGTAATTTCACATTCGTCACGCCCATTTCTCTTTGACTTGTCTGCATATTATAACCCGAACCTGCAACAGACGTAAAACGGGTAGGCAAAAAAGGTGCTGACGTCCTAGACGGAATGCCGTCTAGGGACCGCTATTCCTTGATCGCGCCGATCATGACGCCTTTGACGAAATACTTTTGCAGGAACGGATACAGGCAAATGATCGGCAGCGTCGAAACGATGATCGTAGCATATTTGATCGTTTCCCCGATGGCGTATTTGTCGTCGCTGGCGGCTCCCGTCATCATCGAATCGGTATTGTTCGCGATCAGAATTTCCCGGAGGACGAGCTGCAGCGGGTAAGCCTCGCGATTGCGCAAATAGACGAGGGCGCTGAAATACGAATTCCAATGCCCGACGGCATACCAGAGGATCATGACGGCGATGACCGGCATCGACAGCGGAATAATGATGCGGAACAAGATCGTCCAGTCGTTCGCGCCGTCCATACGAGCCGATTCCTCCAGGCTGACCGGAACGCCCTGGAACGCGGTTCGCATGATAATCATATTGAACGTATTGATTGCACCCGGAATAATGAGCGCCCACATCGAGTTCATCATGCCGAGGTCGTTGACAAGCAGGTAGGTCGGAATCAAGCCGCCGTGGAATACCATCGTGACGACGATGAAAAACATGAGGATGTTCTTGAAAAACAAGCCCGTCCGGGACAGCACGTAAGCGCCGATCGCCGTCATGACAAGGTTGATCGATGTGCCGAGTGTGACATAAAGCAGCGTGTTCTGATAGCCTTTGGCAATCATCGGATTATCGAATACGGCCTTGTAAGCGCCGAAATCCAGGCCTACCGGAGCAAGCAGCAGCCCACGGTGCTGAAGAAACGACGTGGCGTTGCTGAGCGAGGCGAACAAGACGTACAGAAACGGATACAGCGTGACGACGCAAAGGCCGATCATCAGGACGGTGTTGACATAGCCGAACGATCTTTCACCGGCAGTTAGTTTCATAATCGTGCCCTCCTACCACAGTTTGTTCTCGCTGAGCCGCTTGCTGATGCTGTTGGCCGAGACGATCAGGATGAAGCTGACGACGGAGTTGAACAGGCCGACCGCAGCCGTGAAGCTGTAGCTCGCCTCCAGAACCCCTTTGCGGTACACATAGGTCGAAATGACGTCCGCCGTTTCATAGGTGAGCGGATTGTACAAGAGCAGCACTTTCTCGCTGCCGACCGTCAGCATATTGCCCATGTTCAGGATGAACAGAATGACGATCGTCGGCATAATACCCGGAATCGTAATGTGCAGCGTCTGCTTCCAGCGGCTCGCGCCGTCCATCCGTGCGGCTTCGTACAACGTCGGGTCGATGGTGGCGATGGCCGCCAAGTAGATGATCGATCCCCAGCCGATCCCCTGCCAAATGCCCGAGGAGACGAACAGGAAGCGGAACCAGCCTGCTTCTTTCAGAAAATCAATCGCTTCGATGCCGAACGATTCGAGAATTTGATTGATGAGACCGGTACGGCCGAGGAAGTCGACCATCATGCCGGCAACGACGACGATGGAAATAAAATGCGGCAAGTACGAAATTGTCTGCACGACCCGCTTGAACATGCTGTTGCGGATCTCGTTGAGCAGGAGCGCCAAGATGATTGCCGCCGGAAAGCCGAATATCAGCTCGTACAGATTGATCAGCACGGTGTTTTTGAGGAGGCGCCAGAAATAGATGCCGTTAAAAAAGCTCTCGAAATGCTTGAAGCCGATCCAGGGGCTGCCCCAGATGCCTTTGGCAGGCGAAAAGTCTTTGAATGCGATCTGCAAGCCGTACATCGGCCCGTAATGAAAAATGATGTAATAAGCGATAACGGGAAGAGCCATCAAGTAAATCGCCCAATGCCGTCTCACATCGGTGCGAATCGTCCGCCAGAGGGTAGGGTCTTGATACGTTTTTCGGTTGTTCTCGGTCAACACTTCGATACTGCCGGAGCTTTGCGCCATCGTGTATCCCTGCCTTTCTTCTGCGTATCGATATACGAAAGCTGGGAGATGAACCGAATCATCTCCCAGTTCTTTCATCATTAATTAGCGTTTGTTGTAGCGTTCGAGCGCGGCCTGTTGGATTTTGATCGCATCTTCGATGCCCATGGTTTGAATTTTTTTGACGTATTTGTCAAAGTTGTCAAGCGGCTCGGCGCCCATGATGAACTTCAGGAGCATCTCGTCGCGGTACGTTTCAATGTCCGTCATAATCGAAGCATACTTGCTCGACTCGTCCTTCGTCGGCGTCACCAGCGGCATTTTGCGTTCGGCCGTCGGCTTGGACCAGATCTCGAGCGCGTCTTTTTGCGTCGGCAGGGCGAGGTACTGCATTTGGAAGTTGTCGCTCATGACGAACGGCGCGCTCCAGGTCGAGCGGTTATGCTTGGCGAACGACTGCTGAAGGCTGACGCCGCTCGGCGGGTTGAGCACTTCCGGCAGGAAGACGGCCTGGCCGTTCTCCATTTTGTAGCTGACGCCTTCTTTACCGTAGTTGAACAGCAGATCGCCTTTTTCGCCGTAGGCATAATCCAGCCATTTGACTGTTTCGATCGGATTCTTGTTGCTTGTCGTGATGGCGGCGCCGACGCCGTTTGCTGCGAAATCCTTTTGTCCCCAGATCGATTTATCGCCTGCCTTCAATACCGGATAAGGCGCAGCCACGAGCTTGAAGCTCGGATCCTTGTCCTTCATCAGGTTGGCGTATTTGCCAATGCCGCCGCCGTTATAGAAGACCGATGCGCCCATCAGGTTGGTCGTCATTTTATTGTCGTACAGCTTGTCGTTAGGCGCAGCGAAATCTTTGTCGAGCAGCCCTTCCTTGTACCATTTGTTCATCGTAACGAGGAATTCCTTGTACTCCGGCTGGATCGGGCCGTACTTCACCTTGCCCCCGTCCTGGTAGTAGCTGTAGTTGATGCCCCATGCACCAAGAAACGGTGCGTCGACGCCGATCATCGCTTTGTCGATGTAGAACGGGATTTCGTCCGCCTTGCCGTTGCCGTTCGGGTCCTTTTCCTTGAATGCCTTCAGTACGGCGTACCATTCATCGATGGTCGTCGGGGTTTTCATGCCGACTTTGTCCAGCCAATCTTGACGGATGCCCGGACCGAAAAACACCCGAACCTTCTCGCCCCCGCGAAGGAAGGGGAAGGAATAAATGCTGCCCTCATCGGTCATAATCTGCTTCTTCCAGTCCGGATGGTCGTTCAGAAGCTTTTTCAAATTCGGGGCATATTTGTCGATCAGATCGTTCAGCTTGATGATTTTGTTATCCTGGATCGCTTTCTCCGGGCCGCCCGGGTAGCCGGTCCAGCCGTATTCGATGACGTCCGGCAGCTGGGTGGAGGCGAGCATCAGGTTGAACTGTTCTTTTTGCTGCTGGGCGTCGAGGGGAGGATGCTGGAATTCGACCTTAACTCCCGTTATTTTCTCCAGCTCTTTGTACATTTCCATTTCGGCGTACGTCTTCATTTGTGAAGCGGCTGCGGAATGGTTAGCTACCCAATAGGTGAGATTCGTCAGCTTCTGCGGCTGCGACTCGCTGCCTGCCTGCGGAGCGGCAGGTGCATTGCTTCCGCTGCAGGCGGCTAGAGAAACGGAGAGTGCGGATACGAGCATGACCGTGCTTGCTTGTTTCATTTTTTTATCCAATGAAAGCGCCTCCTTTTTCATATGCAATTCGTGTTCCCGTTTCCTGATTGAATCCGGTAACTATAGTTCACAGTGTAGCTTGCTCCGGCGTAAAAAGGAACTTCCACCTTTTCCGGTGGTCTGTATTTTCGTAAGATTGGGGGCCAGGTAGAAAAGAAATCAGTGGATATGAAAAATCGTCAGTGTACAGAATGCGGCTGAATCCTTATAGTGGTTGGCATCGGCGGGTAAAGCCGTAGAGGCTAGACCCGTTATTCAAATTTAAAAGGAGTGAATTTATTTGCGTAAACAAGCGGCGGTTATCGCGGCATGTGCTGTGTTATTCGGCACGCTCCCAGCAGTAACGGATGTTCCATTTTATGTAAACGCTGTCAACGCAGCGGAGGAGGAGCAGGCGAATCTGATTCCGAACGGCGGCTTCGAGACGACAACAACGACGACGCGCAATAAATGGACGGGCAATATCGAGCCGACCGGCGGATGGGCCGAATGGTTTGCAAGCGGCAGCGGCAAGTTAACGGTGGACACGGCTGTGGCGCGCGCGGGGGGCAAATCGGTTCGCATCGATCACGACGCGTCGAGCCGAACGGCGCTGAATATTACGGTCCCGGTTACAGCGGGGCAGCGGTACAAGCTCGGCATTTGGATCAAAACCGACAACGCGGTGACGGCAGGCGGCGTCTTTGCCCGCACGCAATATTTGGACAGCGCCGGCAAAAAAGTCGGGGACGGACCGGCAACGGCTAAACTGTCGGGAACGAACGATTGGACGCTGCGCGAAGTGTTCATGACCGTTCCGGCCGGGGTAAGCAAGCTGAAGATCGAACCGTTCTTCGAAACGGGAACAGGGAGAGTGTGGTTTGACGAGGTGTCGCTGGAGAAATGGGACGGCTTGACTGGGCTTGCGTTCGAACAAAACGCTATCTCTATTGGAAAGGATCAGTCTGTTACGCTGAAGCCGGTCTACACGCCTGCAGACGCGCTGGATAAAACCGTCGTGTGGACCTCCTCCAATCCGGAGGTGGCGGCCGTAGACGGGGGAATCGTGACGGGAAAAGCATATGGGACGGCTGTTATCAAAGCGACGACGAAAGACGGCAGGCTCACGGCCGAATGCCAGGTGAGCGTCGAATCGCCGGAGACGATGCAATACTACGACGAGCTGCGTCGCACCTGGTACAGCAAGCTGGTCGGCGGAGACCGGCCGGACACGTCGGATGCCGATATCGCCGCCTATTTGACGGCGCTTGCCGGCAAGGTGACGAATGCGGAGCGTACGGGCCGCTGGGATACGATGGACAAATCGCCGGGACGCACGTATTTGTGGAGCGACTTGATCAGCACGACGAACTCGGCGGAAATTTCTACTGCATACGGCGCGCTGCGGACGATGGCGCAGGCCTACTCCATCCAGGGCTCCTCACTGTACCATAATGAATCGCTGCGTAACGACATCATCGGCGGGCTGGATTGGATGTACGACAACCGGTATAACGAGAGAAAAACCGAATACGGCAACTGGTGGGATTGGGAGATCGGCACGCCGCAAATTTTGAACGACATCCTCGTGCTGATGTACGACGAGCTGACGCCGGAGCAGATTGCCAAATACATCAAGCCGATCGACCGTTTCGTGCCGACGCCGAAGACGCGGACGATTAACGGCGTCCAGGAGACGGGGGCGAACCTGCTCGATAAAGCGTTCGTCGTCAGCCTGCGCGGGGTGATCGGTAAGCTGAGCGCCAAGATCGTGCAGGGACGCGATGCGATGGGACCGGAGTTTATTTACACGACCAAAGGGGACGGCGTATTCGAGGACGGCTCGCTCGTCCAGCATTCGAACATCGCCTATACCGGCGGCTACGGGTCGGTATGGCTGAACCGGGCTGCGGATATGCTGCTGCTGTTAAACGGCTCTCCATGGCCTGTGACCGATCCGAATGTGAACAACGTATTCGATTGGGTGCCGGATTCGTTCGAGCCGGTCATCTATAAGGGACAAATGATGGACATGGTGAATGGAAGAGGCATATCCCGTCAGACGGCGGGCAGCGCGAGAGGCGTCATTATGACGATTCTGCGTCTTGCGGAAAGCGCACCTGCCGATAAGAAGCTGGCCATTAAACAAATGGTCAAGGAATGGATTCGCACCGACACGACGACCTCTAATTATATTGACGGGCTTGCGATCTATGAGATGAATCTGGTCAAAAAGCTGCTGGCCGACGACTCGATTGCGCCTCGCGGGGAGCTGGTCAAGCATCAGGTGTTCGCCGGCATGGACCGTGTCGTGCATCTGCGGCCGGGCTTCGGTCTTGCTATCAGCATGTTCTCCGACCGGATTAGCGCCTTCGAGTACGGCAACGGCGAAAATTCGAAGGGCTGGTATACGGGGATCGGCATGACCTCCCTGTACAACGACGATCTCAATCAATACCGTAACGATTATTGGCCGACCGTCGATTCGTACCGTCTGGCGGGAACGACGACCGACGGCATTTACAAGACTCCGAAAGATTGGGCGTCTTATTTGAACTCGCGGACCTGGGTAGGCGGCTCTTCCATCGACGGGCTTTACGGCGCCGCCGGGATGGAGTTCGCCCTCGACAAAAGCACGGGCAGCACGCTGCAGGGCAAAAAGTCGTGGTTCTCGTTCGACGACGAGATCGTGGCTCTCGGTTCCGGCATCTCAAGCTCGGATAACAAGAACGTGGAGACGATCGTCGAAAACCGGAAGCTGAACGACAGCGGTAATAACGCGCTGACAGTCAACGGCACCACAAAGCCGAATACGCTTGGCTGGTCGGAAACGATGGAGAACGTGACATGGGCGCACTTGGAGGGCAATGTGCCGAACACCGGTATCGGCTATTATTTCCCGAAGCCTTCAGCTTTGCTGGGCCTTCGCGAAGCGAGAACCGGCGCATGGAAGGACATTAATACCGGAGGCAGCGCCACTCCGGTCACCAGGAATTATATGAGCCTGGCGTTCGAGCACGGGACGAATCCTGCGGACGGTTCGTATTCTTACGTTCTGCTGCCGGGTAAGGATGCGCAAGCGACTGCACAGTATAGCGCGAACCCGACTATTGACGTCTTGAGCAATACGCCGGATGCACATGCTGTTAAGGAAACGAAGCTGGGCATTACCGCAGCTAATTTCTGGAAAGCCGGCACTGTTGATTTCGTGACCGCCTCGAGCCCTGCTTCCGTCATGGTGAAGGAAGCGAACGGGGAGCTGACGCTGGCCGTCTCGGACCCGACACAGAAGCAAGGCGACATCACGATAGAGCTGGATAAACAGGAATTTACCTCTATCGTCAGCCAAGACAGCACCATCGAGGTTATCCAGACGTCCCCTACGATCAAGGTGGTCGTCCATACCGCCGGATCGATCGGAAAAACGCACGCTGTCACCTTCAAGGACACGGTCGCTCCGGTGACATCCGACGATGCCAAAGCAGGCTGGCAGCAAGCTGCGCAAACGGTGAAGCTGACCGCGACCGACCATGGAAGCGGCGTTGCCCGTACGCTGTACCGTGTGGACAACGGAGCACTGGCGGAAGGTCAGACGGTTGAGCTCAGCGCAGACGGAGTGCACAAGATCGACTACTACAGTGAAGATCGGGCCGGCAACCGTGAAGTGGTCAAGACGGCCGAGGTGAAGATCGATACGGCCGGTCCGGTTATTACACCGACCGTATCGCTTGCCGTGTACCAGACGGATGCGGCGTCAATCCGTTTCCAAGTATCGGATCCGCTTAGCGGCGTTACGAATGCCGTTTACAAGCTGGACGGCAAAGCTGTGAACCATCCGATTGCCATAGAACCCCTCGCCCTTGCTCTGGGAGACCATACGATCCAGGTGTCGGCGACCGATGGGGTGGGGAATATGACGGAGCGGAGCTTTACCCTTACGGTGACGATAGACGTCGATCACTTGGATGACATGATCCAGTTGGGCAGCGATAAAGGATGGATTACAAACCATGGCATCGTTAACAGCCTGCTGTCCAAAGTCGATGAAATCCGCAAGGAATCAGCGACCGACACGAAGCTGAACGGCTTGAAGGCGCTGGAAAACGAAGTGAATGCGCAGTCCGGCAAGAAGATCGACGCCGGCTTTGCCAAACTGCTTCTTGAGCAAATCAATTATTTGAGAAGCAGTTAATCCGTGTGGGCGTAAGCCCAAATCTGTTGCCGGGATTTGCGGAATCAATTTCCATGTGGTATGATTTTATGTAGCTATTTATTCTTGATTCGGTAAAGGGGGTGTCAATATGTTGCAAGTCGCTGAACGTAGTCAAATGACTCAATATTGGGTGCATATTACTACGATTGTATTCCGTTCTGCGGTGAACGGGAGAAGTGTGTCCTTTTACGGCGACTGCAACATTTTGACCCACTGACTTCGGACCGCGAACGGCCTGCTTCATGCTATGGCATGATAGCCGGTTTCGTGTCCGAATGGATATCGGCTGACGTAAGAAAAGCCACGGGTAAAAGGTTGCCTTTTGCCTGTGGCTTTTTTCGTGCGCCTATAGCCTTATAAACCCTAAAATTTACCGAATGTGAGCGTGATATAGATGTTACTATGTGCTGTGGATAAAATTGGGAAAACCTGGGGCGGAACGCCCGTATTTCAAGATCTGTCGCTGGAAATTCACGAAGGGGACCGCGTCGGCATGGTTGGACCTAACGGCTGCGGCAAGACGACGCTGCTGAAGCTGCTGGCGGGTGCTGAGCCTGCGGACGCGGGAGCGATTCATTATAAAAAGGGAAGCCGTGTGGAAATACTCGCGCAAATTCCCGACTATGGCCCGACGGCTACGGTGATGGAAGTGCTGCAGGAAGCGTTCGCCGACCTGCTTGGCATACAGGAGCGGCTGGCCGAGCTGGAGGCGAAAATGGCGCAGCCTGACGAGATGGAGAAGGCGCTCAAGAGCTACGGCGAGCTGCAGGACCTCTTTATGGAAAAGGGCGGCTACGAGATGGAGTCGAATTTGTCCCGGGTCGCTAACGGGCTCGGCATTGCCCATCTGCTGCAGCAGCCGTTCAGCAGCTTGAGCGGCGGAGAACGGACGAAGGTGTGCCTGGGGCGCATCTTGCTGCTCCGGCCGGACCTGCTGCTGCTGGACGAACCGACCAACCATTTGGATCTGCATGCGGTGGAGTGGCTCGAAGCTTATTTATCAGGCTACCGGGGCAGCGTCATGATTGTCTCGCACGACCGTTATTTCCTGGACCGCGTGGTGAATAAAATATTCGATATCGAAGGCGGCTCGGTTGACATCTATCATGGCAACTATACCTACTTCGTCGCTGAGAAGGAGCGTCTTCTTCTGCTGGAATTCGCTGCGTTCAAGGAGCAGCAGAAGAAGATCAAAAAGATGGAGGAAGCGATCAAGCGGCTTCGGATCTGGGCGGCGCAGGCCGACAATCCGGGTATGTTCAAGCGTGCCGCAGCAATGCAAAAGGCGCTGGATCGGATGGAGAAGCTCAATAAACCGGTTCTGGAACGAAAAAAGATGGGGCTCTCGTTCGAAGTGAACGAGCGCAGCGCCAAGGACGTCGTAGTGATGGAAAACGTAGGGGTCACCTTCGACGCGCCGAATGGCGGTAATGATGGCGATACCGGAGTGCAAGCTCCTGGCGGCGGCCAAAGAACGCTGTATTCCGGCGTGGATATGCTTGTGCGCTACACGGAAGCGGTCGCCGTCGTCGGGGGGAATGGAAGCGGGAAATCGACGCTGCTGCGGCTTATTACCGGGGAAATGATGCCGACCGAAGGCATGGTGAAGATCGGCAGCAACGTGAAGATTGGATATTTGGCTCAGCTGGATTGGTTTCAGGATGAGGAGATGACGATAGTGGAGGCTTTCCGCGACGCCGTATTGGTAGAGGAAGGTGAGGCACGACACCTGCTCGCCCGGTTTCTGTTCTACGGAGCCTCCGTATTTCGGAAGGTGAAAAGCTTGAGCGGAGGAGAGCGGATGCGGCTCCGGCTTGCGCAGCTGATGCATCAGGAGCTGAACGTGCTGGTGCTCGACGAACCGACCAACCACCTGGATATCGATGCGCGGGAAGCGCTGGAGGATACGCTGGCTTCGTTTGCGGGAACGATCATTTGCGTTTCGCATGACCGCTATTTGCTGAACAAGCTGTTTCCCGTAACCTATTGGCTGGAAAAGGGGGCGTTGATGCGGTATGAAGGCAATTACGATGAGGCTCTGAGGAAGCGCGAGGAGCGCGCAGCCTCCGGCTTGCGTGATGCCGGAAGCGCAAAGACGGCTTCAACGGCAGCGAAGCATAACGGGAAGGGCAGAGCGGGAGACTCCGATCAGGGGAACCGCCGCGATGCAAAGGCCACTGAAAGATCGAATGCAAAATCGAATGAAAAAGCGAATGCAAAATCGGGCAAGCGCAGGAAATAACTGACCTATCGAGCGGCGAAAATCCATGTCCGGTCCAACCAACCTGAAGATGTCCCGCCTTGGTGTATGCGGAGGGCGAAGGTTTTGCAGGACAGAATGGTAAGTAACAAACGGCCAAGAGCATCTGGGGCCGATATGCATATAAAGCGGTCTGGAGCCGGTAACTGCGGCAGCATCCGGACCGCTTCTTTTTTTCATATGCGCTATGTCTGGACATTTGCGAACAAGCAAGATACGCTAGATGGGTAAGGGAAGGCTTCAAAGGGGGATTCATATATGAAGAAATCGAATGGACTTTTTCGCAAAAATGTGTTCCGCAAGCATCTCGCGCTGTTTCTTATAACGATTTTGGTTCCAACCTGTTTATTTCTGGGCGTTTATATGTACGGCTATTCAAGCAATGTTAAGGAGTCAATAGAAAGCGCTTCCAGCAATAATTTGGACCGTGTTTCGCGCAATGTGGAGCTTTTCTTCGAAAATACGGACCAGATCGCGCTGCAAGTCTCATTAAATCCGTCCATCGCCGGAATGCTGAACCGCCCGTTCGAGCAGTCCGCTTATGACTTGTTCGTCATTAAGGAGCTGCTGAGAGGCTGGACCTCCTACAGCTCGCTGTTTCAGTCCTTGTACATTCACGTTCTGCAAAACAATAAGGTCCTTACTACGAATGAAGGATTGTATAAGGCTTCCGATTTTTACGATGCCGCCTTTATGGATGAAATGAAACGGTTCGGCCTGGATCATTACGATTTATGGACCGGTATCCGAAAGCTGCAGGAGAGCACGGGGCCGAATGAGGTCGATCTGGATGTGCTTACATTCGTCAGAGTCGTTCCCGTAACGGAGCAGACGCCGCTAGGCGTGTTGTACATCAATTTCCGCAAGGATGCGTTCTTGCAGACGATTGAGCATTTATCGCCTAACAGCCAAGGCAATATGGTTGTGCTCGATCCGCAAAACCGGCTTGCATCGGAGAAGGTTGAAGGTCTCGACGCCGAGCGGATCGCGAGCGAGCTTCAGCCCGGACAGGCGCGAACGGATGTCATCGGGCGCGGTGCGGACAAATATTTCATAACGGCGAGCAAAAGCTCCGCCAACGGCTGGACTCTGCTCCATCTCACCCCGTACGAGGTGTACAGCGGCCAAATGCGGCAGCTTCTGCTGAAGGTGTCCCTCATCTTCGCCGGCGTGCTCTCGCTCGGCATCGGGATGGCTTATTTGTTCGCATCCATCCTGTACGGCCCGTGGAAGCGGGTGGAGGAACGGCTGCAGGGCTACGTGCTGAAGACGTTCGATGCCTCCAAAGGCGATGTGTATGCGGTCGTGGATCACGCCATCCACAATCTGATCGATACGATCCGGCACAACGAGCCGGTGCTTCGGGACCATCTTGTGCGAGACTTGTTCCATCATGCGCATCCGGAGGGCGATCGGACGGTGCTCGACCGGTTTGCGGAATGGGGAGTTCCTTTCGAGCATCCCCATTTCATTGTCGTCGTGATTTCCGGCGAGCTGCGAACCGCAGATAGGGACAACGAATCCCGGTACAACCTGGTCTTGTACAGCTTGGCCGAGGAGCTGCTGAACTCCCGCTTCAAGTCGGCGGGGACCGTTCTCGGGAAGGTCCAGTATGCATTTTTGCTGAATACGGCTTCTAGCGAGCTTCAAGAGGCGACGATCCAGGAGCTGGAAGCTTGCTGCCAGGAAATCGTCGCGAAGGCGCGGGAGCATCTCGATGTGTCGATGCACTTTTGCATCGGAGGCGTCCGGCCGCTTCACCGCGTGCACGAGGCTTACGAGCAGGCGAGACGCGTCATGGCCTACAAAGCGTTCCTGTCGCATTCCGGCATCTTTTACGCGAACGAATCGAACGAGCCTCAGCAATTCGAATATCCGGCTTCATATCAGAAGCTGCTGCTGAATTCGCTGATGACGGGAAACCGGGAGCAGGCGGAGGAGCTGATATCCGATTTGTTCCACCGGTATATCCATAACAGCCGATACCCTCTGCCGAAGCTGCAGCAGATGATCGTCATGCTGATGAGCCACATCATGAGCTCGCTGGCCCAGGAGGGCTACGACATCGGTCCGCTGATCGACGAAGCGGGGCTGCTGAACCTGCAGACGAGCGGCAACAGTGTGGAATTGCAAACCTTCATCAGCAATCAGCTGAAATCGGTGATGGATTACTTGGAATCGGTGCGTGAGCAGCGCCAAATCAGTCCTTATATCCGCAAGGCGTTGACCTTTATTGAAGAAAAATATACGGATAATATATCGATTTCCGACATTGCGGCGTCCATCGGCATCAGCAGCGGGCACTTGAGCCGCCTGTTCAAAGCCGAGGTCGGGAAGCCTCCGCTGGAATATTTAACCGAATACCGGCTGGAGCAGGGCAAGCAGCTTCTAGTCGATTCCACGCAATCGCTGCATCAGATCAGCGAGGCGATCGGCTACAACGATGTTCATACGTTCATCCGCTTTTTCAAAAAATACGAAGGAACGACGCCCGGGGAATACCGGAAGCAGTGGATGTAGCCTTTTTGACGCGACATGTTGAGTTTATGATATACCGGCAGTTTCGCGCTTTTCTCTCCATCCGAATCAAAGACTGGACATTTACGGCAGCCTCCTGCCCCGTTGTATGATGGAACCGTAAACAAACCACCATTTGACGAAAAGGAGGAACGTCGCTATGCATGAAGCCGCCGTTATGCGCGAAACCAAACGGAACCGGACGCGTCTTGGCCTTCGCCACAGCTGGAACGAGCTCCGCAAGCACAAATATTATTTCGTTCTGCTTTTGCCGGGGCTTCTTTATTTTCTGTTGTTCCATTACTGGCCGATGGCCGGAGTTGCAATCGCTTTCAAGGACTTCCGGCTGCTGGACGGAATTACGGGCAGCCCGTGGGCGGGGCTGAAATGGTTTCGCATTTTGTTCGATTCACCGGACTTTTGGACTGCGCTCAGGAATACAGTCCTTATCAGCTTTTACAAATTGCTGTTCAATTTTCCGGCGCCGATTGTGCTCGCACTGCTGCTTAATGAAGTGTATCAGGCAACGTTTAAAAGGGTAGTCCAGACGATTGTTTATTTTCCGCACTTTTTGTCCTGGGTCATTCTGGGAGGCATTCTGGTGTCCCTGTTCTCGAACAATACGGGCGTGACCGGAATACTAGGATGGACGACATCTCCGCTCATGGACCCGGAGAAGTTTCGCGGCATGCTGGTGCTGACGGAAATGTGGAAGGAGGTCGGCTGGGGAACGATCATATATTTGGCGGCGATAACCGGCATTAATCCGGAGCTCTATGAAGCGGCCAGAATAGACGGGGCCAACCGGCTTCAGCTTGTGAGGCACATTACGATTCCATCGATTGCCAACACGATCGTCATCATGCTTATTTTGCGAACCGGGCAAATTTTGCATGTCGGCTTCGACCAAATCTTCGTGCTGTATAACCCGCTTGTTTTTGATGTGGCGGATGTGCTTGATACTTACGTCTACCGGGTCGGCATTACGATGGGACGCTACTCGTTTGCGACCGCAGCCGGATTGTTCCAATCGGTAGTGGGCTTGATCCTGCTGCTGATGACCAACGCGGCTGCCAGAAAAATGGGAGAACGAGGAATATGGTGAGGTGCTTATGAAAAAAAGCTTTGCATCCAGATTGTTCGATGCGGGAAATGCAGCGTTTCTCATTCTGCTGAGTGTCATATCCCTGTATCCGTTATGGAGAGAAATCTCGTTATCGTTAAGTTCTCGGGACGAGGCGATGCGGGGCGGACTGTTTCTGTGGCCGAGAGAGTTCACATGGACGGCGTACACCCATATTTTGGATTCGGTCTATATATGGGTCGCATACGGCAATACCATCTTCATTACGATTGCAGGCACGCTGCTGCATTTGCTAGTGACTTCCAGCGCTGCCTATGCCTTGGCCAAACGGACGCTGCCGATGAAAAATATGTTTCTGCTGCTTATCGTGTTTACGATGATTTTTAGCGGCGGATTAATCCCGACCTATATGGTCGTCAAGCAATTGGGCTTACTAAATTCGCTATGGGCGGTTATTGCGCTGAATTTGTCTTCAGGCTTCAACATGATCATTATGCTGAACTTTATCCGGGCGATTCCCGAGGAAATCGAAGAGTCGGCCATGATGGACGGGGCGAACCCGATCCGGATTTATGTATCGATCATTCTGCCTCTGTGCAAGCCGGTGCTGGCCACCTTAGCCTTATGGGTCGCCGTCTCGCTGTGGAACAATTTCTTTCAATCGATGATTTATTTGAACGACCAGTCTCTCACGACGCTGCCGCTTCTCTTAAGACAAATCGTTGCCGGACAGGAGATCGCTCAACAATTGGGCCAGCTCGACGATACGACGACGGAGTCGGTTATCGCCGCCACCATTATGGTGTCCATTTTGCCTATTGTAGCCGTGTATCCGTTCCTGCAGCGGTATTTTACGAAGGGCGTCATGCTGGGTTCGGTAAAATCGTAGCTCGTACCATTTCAAACGGCAATTTTTAGGGGAGGTCTTTCGATGAAAAAAATGAAAGCTTTGCTTGTCTTCGCCAGTATTCCGGCTCTCACACTGGCTTTGGCTGCCTGCAGCGGCAATGAACCTGCGGGGGGGAAAACGGATTCCGCAGCGGCCAAAGGCGAAAAGCCGGTTACGTTTCAATTTCTCCGCAACGGCGGCTTCCCGGAATATCCCGCCGATGGCGGCGAAGCCAAGCAGGAAATTATTAAAGCGCTGGAGAAGTCAGGCGTTAAAGGCGTCGATTATAAGGTGACCATAGCGACGGGAGACGAATATACGACCAAGCTGAACCTGCTTGCATCCTCAGGCGAGCTGCCGGATTATTTCGATATTGATGCGAAGACGCTGTCCCGGTTCATCGAGCAGGGGCTCGTGAAGCCGATCGACGAGTATTTGAAGAAAACGCCGAATCTGGTTCAATCGATTCCGAAGGCTTACTGGGATCAGGTGACCTACAACGGCAAAATTTATGCGGTTCCGAACGGAACGCGGCCGGAAGCCTTCAACACGCCGAGCGTTACCTCCGTCCTGGTCCGGCAGGATTGGCTCGACAATTTGAAGCTGAAGCAGCCGACAACGGTTGACGAGCTGCACGACGTGCTGAAGGCGTTCGTCACCCAGGACCCGGACAAAAACGGCAAAAACGACACGGTCGGCTTCGGCGCCACGAAGACGATCCAGACGAGCCAGGCGCAGCTGACGCAATTCCGCTCCATCTTCGGTGCGTTCGGCATTGCACCGACCCATTGGATGGAGAGCGGCGGCCAAATCAAGAAAGGGATGGTGCTGCCGGAAACGAAGCAGGCGCTCGCCGTCCTTCAGCAGTGGTACAAGGAAGGGCTGATCGATCCCGACTTCCCGGTCACGGAAAGAAAGCAGCTGGAGGAAAAAGTGGTCGGCTCCAAGATCGGCGTCTGGGAAGACGACGGCTATTTGATCAACCCGCAGGCGAATCCGGTTGCAGGCTCGCTGGCTAAGGCAACCCCATCAGCGAAGCTCGCTCTGATTGCGCCGCCGAAGGGCCCGGGCGGAAAGCAAGGGTTCCCGGAAACGAATGCAGCCGCATCGGCTCCCCTTCGTGCCTTGTCGGCCAAGGCGCAAAATCCGGAGAAGCTGTTCCAATTCCTTGAATGGATGGCTACGGATGGCGAGAACGGCGGCTTCAACTACATTACGTACGGGATTGAAGGCAAAGACTTCACCTACGATAAGGCCAGCAATACGATTACGCAAAAGGTCAGCTATGCCGATCTGTATAAGCGCGGATATTCGAACCCGGTGCGGATGGTGTTCATTATTGACCGGCGCTGGACGACGCCGGATGTCCGTTCGGCGCTTGAGCTGGCCGGGAAGCATGTCATCCCTAACCAGCTGTGGAGAACGGTGCAGGCGGAGCTGGATTATCCGGACCTCGAATCCAAGCTGTGGCCGGAATATCTCATCAAGATTATTACCGGCGTCTGGCCTGTTGAGAAGCATGATGAATTCGTGCAAAAATATTATCAGCAGGGCGGACAGCAGATCGAGAAGCAGGCGAACGAGGAATGGAAAAAGCTTAAAAAATAAAACGGCCGACACTCCGGGGAGGCAGGCTCTATGGCTTGCTTCCTCATGTTCAGGAGAGGAAAGGAGCGATTTCGATTGCAGCAGCAGCGCCCTAATATTTTGCTCATTACGGTTGATCAGATGAGGTGGGATTGTCTCAGCGTAATGGACCATCCGATTGTCGAGACCCCGAATCTGGATAGCCTGGCCCGATCTGGCGTGCTATTCCGAAGCGCCTATGCGGCGACTCCGACGTGCATACCGGCGAGGGCGGCTATTTTTACCGGCATGAGCCAGCGTTCGCATGGCCGGGTCGGGTATCAGGATCGTGTGCCATGGAATTATGAGCACACGCTGCCTGGCGAGCTTGCAAAGGCGGGGTATCACACGCAATGCGTCGGGAAGATGCACGTGTACCCGACACGCAGCTTGTGCGGATTTCATAACGTCGTGCTTCATGACGGTTATTTCCATTATTACCGCGACAAGCACAGCACGTTAGCCAATCAGCAGTTCGACGAATGCGACGATTATTTGCGCTGGCTTAGGGAGACGGCAGGGGCGCACCACGATATTACCGATCTCGGCTTGGATTGCAACGCATCGACGGTTACGCGGCCATGGCATTTGCCGGAGCATATGCATCCGACGAACTGGACGGTATCCCAGTCGATTGATTTCCTGCGGAGGCGGGATCCGGGCAAGCCGTTTTTCCTGTGGACGTCCTTCGTGCGGCCACACTCTCCGCTTGACCCGCCACAGGCCTACTTCGATATGTACAAGGACCTGGAGATGCCCGATCCGCCTGTGGGCGATTGGGTGGAGCGGATGGGAGGAGGCAGCGGGTCCAGCGACCCGACGACGATATTCGGTGAAGTACCGGCACGCAGGCTGAACCGGGCGAGGGCCGCCTATTATGCCCTGATCACCCATATTGATGACCAGATCGGAAGGCTCTTGAACGCGCTTCAGGAATACGGCGTTCTCCGCAACACGCTGATCGCCTTCACTTCCGATCACGGCGAAATGATCGGCGACCATCATTTCTATCGCAAAGCGCTCCCTTATGAAGGCAGCGCGAAGATCCCGTTCCTCGTCTACGATCCGAGCGGAAGCCTCGGTTTCCGGAAGGGGGCGGTCGTCGATGAGGTGGTCGAGCTGCGCGACATTATGCCGACGCTGCTCGATGCAGCCGGAGCTCCGGTTCCGGAATCCGTCGACGGGAGCAGCCTGCTGCCGCTGTGCCGTAAGGAGACGGCAGGGCGATGGCGCGAATACATTCATGGGGAGCATGCCTTCGGAGCGCTGTCCAATCATTACGTGACGAACGGGCGCGAGAAATATATTTGGTACTCCCAGTCCGGGGAGGAGCAGCTGTTCGACTTGAGCAGCGACCCGCAGGAGCTCGTCAATTTGGCCGCTCAACCCGGGCGGGAGGAGAGGATCGCGCTATGGAGAGAGCGATTGATCGGAGAGCTCGACGGACGAGAAGAGGGATACGTCGATCAGGGCCGGCTGATAGCGGGCCGGACGCCGCAGGCTTGTTTAATTCATATTTTGTAATGGTTGCATGAATGGTGAATATAAGACGGCATAGTTTTAGGACGTCATGTCAGGACTTCAGGACATCAGGACGTCGGGCAGCGAGTAAACTCCCGATATAATTGTTTTCTCCGAACCAAACCCCTTCAGCTCGTGGTAATGTAAAGAAAAGGAAGAACTGAAGGGGGAAGGAAGATGAGCTTTGTCATTCGAACGATGAAGGTACCGGACGACTACGAGGGTGTTGCCCGATTGATGAGTCTGCATTATTCCGAGCCGATGACGGTGGAACGGCTGCAGGAAGAGGATGCGAATATTCCGCTCATAGGCTCGTTGAGCCGTGACGACGACGGGCGGCTTGCAGGGCATGACCGCATCCGCTATGTCGCCCTGGACGGCAAAGGTCAAATTGCCGGCTATGGCATTGCATGGCGGGCGCCATGGTCGCCCGCAGGTACGCTGTTCTGCAATATTATCGTCGACCCGGCCAAAAGACGCTCCGGAATAGGCGGCGCGATCTACGAGACGCTGGAAGCGTATGTGCAGAAGGCTGGTGCAGATTGTGTCGTCTACGATGTGCGCGACAGCGAGCCGGATTCCTTGCGATTCGCCGAGGTAAGGGGCTTTGCGGTGGAGCGGCACCGTTTCGAGTCGTTGATCGAGCTGGAGCGTTATTCTTTCGACGAGGCTGAGTCTGCGGCAGCGGCTGTGACTGCCGTTTCGGCGGAGAACGGGATTCGATTTGCAACGTTGGCGGAGCTTCCGGGGGAGGAAGCGGAGCGTGCCTTGTATGAGCTGTACCGGCAAACCAATCCTGATATTCCCGGGGCGGAAGGGGAGTTCATGTGGTACAGCGAATGGCGCAAATGGGCGGTAGACCGGAAGGACTTCGATCCGTCGCTCGTTCTGCTCGCGTTGGACGGTCTCCGGCCGGTCGGAGCGGTGGAGCTGATCGCAATACCCGCTACGCAAAGCCTGTACAACGAGTACACCTGCGTTGACCGGGATTACCGCTCCCGAGGCGTAGCGACAGCCTTGAAGCGGCGTTCGATTGAGGTCGCTCGGCAGCGGGGTTACCGGTACATCCGCACCCACAACGATTCGTTGAACGCCCCGATGCTGGCGATCAACCGGAAGCTCGGCTACAAGCCGGTTCCGGGATTTTATAAAATGGTTCGCAATGTACGTAAATAAGTCCGTACATGGAGAGAAGCCGGTTTCCCTTTGTCTGCAAAGGGAGCCGGTTTTTTGTGTTGGAGCATGTTATTTTCGCCGGCAAGCAATCGACGATTCTAACGTCCGAAGAGGCCATTCGCTCGTCGGGCTTAGATCGGGTTTGAGTTCAACCGCTCGAGTATTCTGCGCTTGCGGTACAGCATGGTGCCCGCTTCTGCGACTTGCAGCAAGGCATCGCGGTTCGCGTAGGCACCGAACAAAGCTCCTGCAATCGGGACAAGCTGGAACAGCTTCTTCAAGCCGAAATTATCCCGGTACACGGTGACGACTTCGCGCCAGCCCTGCAGCTGGCTCATCACTTGAACGTCGCTGCTCCGGTTGTCGTATTCGGCCAATTCTTCCAGAATGGCCTTTTTGCCCACGATATCCGATGAGGAGAACTGGAGGCATTTGACAATGAACATCCGTTCCTTCTCGTCCTTCGGATCAAAGCCGTAGCAGACGGCCAGCTCCTGCAGCAGCTTCAACGACAATCCGAGCATCGCCGGAATGTCAACCGCTAGAGTAAACACTCCGCCGAATCCCGTAGTAGCCCCCTGTACGGTAGCTATCGTTGACCTGCTGTCTCGAAGCCCGTCGGCCACGCGGTTCATTACGGCAAGAGAGAGCTCTTTTGCCTCCGGCAGTGTCAAGAACAAGGGCGTATCGGCCGGCAGGACTCCCTCCGGTATTATCCTTTCGCCGCTCCTCCGGGCTTCCTGTTGAAGCTTCTCCAAAATCGTTTTCTCCGAAACGAGGTAGCTCCCTCCGGTTTGGATGAACTTGCCGATCTCATTCAAGGCCGTCCCTATTTTGTCCTGGATCACTCGCGGTGTCCATTTATCCAGCAGAGCAAAAGGGAGTCGCCCGAGTTTTTCCCAAAACCACAAATCCTTCTGCTCACGTTCCCATTTTACAATCAGCTGAAGCTCTTGCTGCAGCTGTTCCCGGCTTTCGGTCATGCGGCATCACTCCTTTTGTCCAACTATACGCAGAAGCCGGCGTGCAGGATTCACTGCAGCCCGGAATAGGGACTTTTTTCTATTGTGTGTCGAGAAACGTGAGCTTAGTACTGAGGTGAGGTGATGTTAATAGTTGGATGTAGGGTGGATAGCTGGATTGTACGTATAGCTGGGGGGTGAGCTGAGTTGCCGGAGAGTGAGGTGAGAAGCGAGTAGGATTGTGTCCGGTTGGTGAGTCGAGTTGTGGAGCCGGAGGGATTGCGCGGTGGATAGCAGAGTAGAGGGCTGATATTGGAGGGGCAGGAGGGAGGTAAGTTGGATTGTCTAAGGTTGGTGAGTCGAGTTGTAAAGCATAAGCGCATAGCCGGATTGTATAGCCAGAGGATAGCTGAGTTGCCGGAGAGTGAGGTGAGAAGCGAGTAGGATTGTGTCCGGTTGGTGAGTTGAGCTGTAGAGCCGGAGGGATTGCAGACTGGATAGCTGGGTGGAGAACTGATATTGGAGGGGCAGGAGGGTAAGTTGGATTGTGTCTGGTTGGTGAGTTGAGTTGTAAAGCATAAGCGCATACCCGGATTGTATAGCCAGGGGATAGCTGAATTGTCGAAGAGTCAGGTAGGAAGCGAGTAGGATTATGTCAGGTTGGTATGTTGAGTTGTGGAGCCGGAGGGATTGTGCGGTGGATAGCTGGGTGGAGACTGATATTGGAGGGGCAGGAGGGAGGTAAGTTGAATTGTCTGAGGTTGGTGAGTCGAGTTGTAAAGCATAAGCGCATAGCCGGATTGTATAGCCAGGGGATAGCTGAGTTGTCGGAGAGCGAGGTGAGAAGCGAGTAGGATTGTGTCTGGTTGGTTAGTTGAGTTGTGGAGCCGGAGGGATTGTGCGGTGGATAGCTGGGTGGAGACTGATATTGGAGGGGCAGGAGGGAGGTAAGTTGGATTGTCTGAGGTTGGTGAGTCGAGTTGTGGAGCCGGAGGGATTGCAGATTGGATAGCTGGGTGGAGAACTGATCTTGGAGAGCCAGGTATGAAAGAAGTTGGATTGTTCGCGATTCATCGAGGTATAGCAGGAGTGAATTGCTGAGTTGTGTATTCAAGTAGAGAGCTGAGTGATGAGTGTCGGACAGTCTAGTGAAAACGACTAAGTATTGTCCACGTTGAGCCTAGTTGAAACACTTTGATATAGAAAAATCCTAACCTCGAGCTGATCTCCACACCGCCCTCACCGATTTCAACGATCTTGCGGACACCAGATCCGTTATACCCTAGAAAAAGTGTTAAAATGCCGATCTATCGGACACAGGATCCGTTATTGCCCTCCCCAACACCCCAAAATTCCGAAATTTGAGCGAATAAGGGATCCTCTGTCCGAAAGGGTACAAAAAAGGCCCTGATTTGGCGAAATAGCGGAAGCTGTGTCCGATCCACCAGTAATCAAGCTGCATGCTATTCCTGGAGCCCCGAAAAACGAAAAATGAGAATCAAGGGAGCTGCCGTACAAAATCCTGTGATAGTTTTACTAAACGGAGGAGCATCCGCAAGTGTAGCGGAAAATTAAAAAAAGATTTACAAGCGGTTGACGTTCCGATAACAATGTCCATTTAATCTAAAACTAGTTCACCGTATGCTTCATTTTGTAATCGATTATTTTTTTGTGAGGATGTCGCCTATGAGTTCAGTAAAAGAAGTCGCCCAGAGAGCCGACGTGTCCGTGGCTACCGTATCGAGGGTGTTAAACAACGATCCGACGGTCAAGACATTGAACCGCAACAAGGTGCTGAAGGCTATCGAGGAGCTGAATTATAAGCCCAACATGCTGGCCAAAAGCTTAAGGAAAAAAGCCAGCTTCACAATCGTGCTGGTTATGTCTTCGATGTCCAACCCTTTTTATGCAGGTATTGTGAAAGGGGCGAACGAAGCCGTACGCAACAGCGGCTATAAAGTCATCATCGGGACAACGGATGCCAACGAGCGGGAGTGGGAAACGTACGAAACGATGCTCAGCACGAGCCAAGCGGACGGAATTGTCATTATTTCATCCTGTGCCAATAAGAAGATCGTCAGCCAGCTGAACGACCGGTACCCCGTCGTCATGTGCAACGAGTATTTTGACGGCCTTAACCTTACCTATGTCTCTATAGATAACAAAAAGGCGGGCTACGATGCGGCCAAGGAGCTGCTGAGCCGGGGCTGCAGGCATATCGTTTACGTAGCGGGCTCAAAGGACTCAAGCTCGGTCAAGGACCGGATGGCGGGCTATAAAGAGGCGCTCGGCGAAGCGGGCATCCCGTTTCAGGACAAGCTTGTCCTGCAGCCGAAAAAAGGCTATGGACAAATGAAGGACATGATCAACGAGCTTGTTCAAGCAGGGGTACCCGTCGACGGGATTATCACTCATTCCGACATGCATGCGTCCTATATTTTAAAAGGAATCAAGGACGGCGCGGTTCTGCTCGACGAGAAGGTCGGGATCATCAGCTTCGACGGTACGTACGTCGCGGAAATTACGAATCCTGCTCTGACTTCAATTACCCAACCGGCCTATGAGCTCGGACATTCTGCGGTTCAGCTGCTGCTGCAAAAAATACAGCAGCAGGAAATCAACCAGAGCAAAAGACTCATAGTTGAGCATCGGCTGGTCAAAAGGGAAACCTGAGTTTCCTTTTTATATAAAAAGTAATCGATTACTTTTTTCGGTGAACCATTAAAAGAGAGAAATCGGAGATGGAGTTTATGACACAAAGCTCGTTTTTGGAGGAAGAATCATCGTGTTGCGATGCCCGCTGTTTTGATGATATTTATGCCGAGTTCAACGATCCGAACGGACGTACCTTAATCGTTGCCCACAGGGGCGATTGGCGCCGCTATCCCGAGAACTCGGTCGCCGCTGTTCAATCCTGCATCGAGATGGGGATCGACATGGTTGAGATCGATGTGCGCCAAACGATGGACGGACATTTGGTGCTGATGCACGACAAAACCGTCGACCGGATGACGAACGGCAGCGGGAAGGTGGCTGAACTCACACTGGCCGAAATACAAACGTTCTATTTGCGCGACGGGAAAGGAGGCGGGGAATCCGGTCTGACGAGCATGAGAGTGGCGACGCTGGAGGAAGTGATGATTCTGGCCAAAGGGAGTATCATGATCAATTTGGACAAATGCTGGGATGTTCGCGAAGCGGTCTACGAAGTTCTGGTGAAGACGGACACGCTTGCGCACGGTTTATTCAAAAGCAGCGCGCATTACGAAGAGGTGGCGGCCTTTTTACAGTCCAAAACGAACCCTCCCGAGTACATGCATGTGGTGGAGGAAGAGAACTTCCATGAGCTTCCGATGGTATTGAGCCAAGCTCAGCCCAAGGCGATAGAGCTCGTCTTTCCAGCGTTGGGAAGCCCGATGCTGACCGAAGAAAGCTTCGAACCGATGAGAGGGAAGCAGCGGATTTGGTGCAATTCCATCCAGGCGTCATTGTGCGGAGGGCACCCTGATGAGGAGCCGGGCTGGGAGTGGATGACCGGATACGGATTCAATATGATTCAGACGGATTGTCCGGAGCGTTTGAAGAGCTTTTTGGAGCTGCAGCACAGCATGCGAATCGTGAAACAAACCATATAGAAACAAGGAGTGGAGAGCGATGAATACAAGAAAACATACATATTGGAAAACCGCAGGACTGGCCGTTTGTGTAATGGTGACGTTATTAAGCGGCTGTTCATCGAAGACCGATTCTGCAGGCCAAGCGGATGCGGGGGAGAAGCCTGCCGAGCAGAAGCCCGTTACGATTCGCGTCGGCATCAAGAGCCAAGGCTATTTGACGGAAGACGAGTTCAAACGCTATATTACCGAGCCGGTAAAGAAGAAATACCCGTGGATTACGGTCGAAATGTCCATCTACAACGCCAAAGGCTCCAAGCTGTCCGAGCTGGTCGCGGCCGGCAACGTCCCGGATATCGTCATTACCAACAATGTCAACGGAATGCCGGAGTTTCTCGATCTGGACTTGGTGACCCCGCTCGATGAGCTGATTCAAAAGCACCGTCTCGATCTGTCGAGATTGGAGCCCCAGGCCGTTGAGGCCGTAAAGGCGGCGACACAAAGGCAGGATATTACCGCCTTGCCTTATGCCAGAAATTTCCATGCGCTGTATTACAACAAAGATATTTTCGATAAATTCGCGGTACCCTATCCGAAGGACGGCATGACCTGGGATCAGGTGACGGAGCTGGCCAAGAAGCTGACGCGCGACGACAACGGAACGGCCTACCGCGGCCTCATGCCGAATGTGCCTGAAAGACTGGCGGCGCAGCTGTCCGCCCCGTTCGTCAATCCGGCCACGAATAAAGCGGGAATCGAGACGCCCGAGTGGAAGCGGGTGCTGGATATGACGACCGCGATCCATTCCATTCCGGGGAACAGTCCTATTTTGTTCAATAAAGAGGCCAGCGATCTGTTTTATAAAGAGCGTACGCTCGCGATGCTCGCGGATATCAACCTGTTGGGCGACTTGAGCGCGTTCCAGGACTTCCATTGGGACATGGTGTCTTTCCCGGTATGGCCGGAGCTGCCGGGCACGAGTCCCGGGATCGATGCACATCTCATGGTGCTGTCCAAAACAAGCAGCAACAAGGATGATGCGTTTCGGGTCATCTCCGCCGTGCTGTCCGACGAGGTGCAGATGGATATGTCCCGGCAAGGAAGGTACAGCGTATTGAAGGATTCGAAAATAAAAGATGCCTTCGGCTTGGACTTGACCTGGATGGCTGGAAAAAACCTGAAGGCGGTCAATATGACGCCGGCCAAGCCTTATGCCCAGACCGTGTACGACAAAGAGGGAATTACGGCGGTGCGCAATGCTTTGAAGGCTTCCGTCAAAGACGGGAAGGACACGAATACAGCCTTACGGGAAGCTGCGGAAGCGTTCAACAAAAAAATCGATGAAATCAATGCAGGCAAATAGCTTGTGCCTTTGCCCCCACACAAACGCAAACCCTGCACTAGTTCGGGGCTCCAAAGGGGATTGCAATCTTGAAGGTCGTCCCTGCCTTCGGCTTGCTCGATACGGTAATCATGCCGCCTAGAGCGTGTATGACATGATAGGAATACGTAAGCCCGAGTCCGGTTCCATTCGTTTTGTTGGAAAAATAAATCGATCCGAGCCTGTCGATCTGCTCTTGATTCATGCCGATGCCATTGTCTCTGATGAGGAGGATGGCATTTTTCTCTTCCGCCCTCAGCGTCAGGGTAACTTTGCCGTCCGATATGTCCGTGCAAGCTTCAACGGCATTTTTAATGAAGTTGACCAGCACCTGCTTGATTTCATCGGGATTGGCGGTGAGGCGTACGAGCGTATCGGCCGGCTGTACTTCCAGCTCCACATTATGCATAG
This sequence comes from Paenibacillus sp. H1-7, assembly GCF_022354825.1. Classification (GTDB taxonomy): domain Bacteria; phylum Bacillota; class Bacilli; order Paenibacillales; family NBRC-103111; genus Paenibacillus_S. The sequence goes on along the minus strand of NZ_CP031168.1, from coordinate 6,993,872 downwards.
TGGCGAACGGGGTCATGACATTGGAGACCAAATACAGCTGCTCCGAAAAATTGATCAGCTCGTGCCGGTTGGCCGGAGGCTTCGTAATTGACAAATATTCGGACAAGATGGCTTCCGTCCGCAGGATTTCATCCATGCAAATATCGATATACTGGCGCACCTTATGGTATTCCTTCGGGCTTTCCCGGATCAGCTTCAGGAACCCTTTGACAGCGGTTAACGGGTTTCGGACCTCATGGGCAAGGGAAGCGGCTACGTGGCTCATGGCTTCCATTTTTTCCATACGGGCGTGCTGAATGAACAGCTCCTTGTCCGATACGGATTTGCTGAATAGGGACATTAGCAGTACAAGGCCAAGGCAGTTCTGAGCTGGAATGATCAATAGATGAAAGGTCAGATGCTGTTTGACATAGTCGAGGAAAAAGATGCAGGTAAAGGTTAAGGGAATAATAGAGATGACGATCCCGGTAAGGACGGTCATCCATTTTTTGCGATGGCTTTTCCGGTACATAGTGCTTAACGGGATGGAGGCCAGGAACGAACACGCAACAATGATCATGGCAACCCAAGTGCCTTCCCCGCCAAGGTAAAAGCGGTATGCTACCAGCTCGGCAAGCAGAAGCAGTCCGATCCGGAACCCTCCGAATACTATTGCGAAAAACAAGATGACATACCGGATGTCAAAAATAATGCCTTCCACCACGCTGGCAGAAAAGGTCATGGAGGTCAACATGCAAATGGAGCTTGTAATGGCGATAAAAATGCGGCTGAAATTTTTCGTTTTTTTCTGATAATAAATATTGAAAATTATGAAAGGAATGATTGAAAAAAATAATTGCAGCATTAAATCTTTCAACAAATTCATCAATTCAACCCCACATTGATCAGGATCTATAGGACACACCTAGTTATTTCGACATCATCCTGCATTCCCCTCTTTAAATTTTGGGTGAAATAATAACCTTTTCTCCGCGCGTTTCTCCCATCTTTCGCACTACTCTTTCATTCCGATATCTCGTCGCCATGTGCACCATCCATCCCCCGATACCGCATGATATAATGGAAAAAAATGAATATCCGCCGGATTTTACACGCTAGTCGCTTGAGCTCCATACACAACAAAATCCCTGTCGTACTGTACCGCAACATGCGGCTTCAGCACAGAACAGGGATTTGTTTTAGCCGGGTTTTAACCTACCGTATGATTCGCAGCCGATGGATCGGCCTGCACCTCTTTGACGGTATGCACATTTTTCACCATGTTGATGAAAAATACCAGAGTGCCAAGCACGATCAGAATGCCCCCGACAGGGATTAGCGGGGCGAGGGCGGCGAAGCCGAGAATGTATGCGGCAAGACCGCCCATCATAAGCGGGACGCCGACATTATGCATCCAGAAATGCACCTTGCCCAAGGTACGGGCCGCTGAAGGGAAACGGTCATATACGAGGCCGCCTATAGCCATAGATACCCAACCGATCAGGTTCAAATGGACGTGGACCGGGCTGAGGCCGTAGCTTTCGGTCATGGACATGCCCATCCCCATCACGACTCCAATCAGAAAATAAAACGATGCGATTTGTAACATACGAACTCCCATTTCATTCATCCTTTCTCGTTTCATCTGCAATATGCTTCTTTTGCACTAACCTTACCTTACCATCCGGTATGCGGGGCATGGTACTATCCCACCGTATAATTTGGTTGTATACTTTAGTTGAATTCAAGTTCGGAGAATCATTTTATTTGACAAATATGGGAGGATCTGAAATGAAAGGAGACGTTTTGCGATTCGAGGGGGGAAAAGCGAATACCGTGCAGCATGCTACTCCAAGCATAGACGAGCGCGAGGGGCAATTCCTGGTTGGCCGCGAGCAGGAGAGAGCGCTGTTTGAGAGGTTTTTGGCCGGCGAGCCGATGAGCAAGCACATTTGGAATCTATATGGAACAGGCGGCGTAGGCAAAAGTACATTGCTTGATGCGTTCCGCAGGCAAGCCAGAAGGAGCGACGCGGTGTTTCTACTGGTCGATAGCCGAGAGCTGGGAAGAACGGGTGACGATTTGTGCAGACAACTGCTCCATCAGCTTCCATCTCTTAAAGGAAAGGACAACGAAGATGAGGATCTGCCTGCTGTCTTACAAGGGAGACTGAACCGGCTGGCGCAGGAACGTCGAGTCATTGTGGCGCTGGATACCTTTGAGGATATGGCCGGTATGGAAGGGTGGCTTAGAGAGCGCTTATTGAGAGGGCTGGATCCAAGAATCCTGGTTCTTCTGGCGGGCAGGTACCCGCTTAAGGGGCAGTGGCTCGTATCGCCGGCTTGGAGAGAGAGGACACTTTGGCTTGCCATCGATCATTTGACCCGGACGGACGTCTTGGCCTATGCACGCAAATGCGGTTTAACGGAAGAGTCTCAAGGAGAACGGCTGTGGGAGCGCACGAGAGGACACGGGCTGTCGTTGTCGCTGGCCGTATCCACGGAGCTTCTTGAAGGGAGCGGTCCGCTGCATGACACGGGATGGTCCTCGGAGCTCGCTTCATCGTGGCTTAAGGAAGTGCCGGACGAAGAGCTCGGGCAGCTTGTCGAGGCGGCTTCGATGCTAAGGCAGTTCAATCAGGAGCTGCTCGCCTATGTCGTGGAGCGGGAAATAAGCGCAGATGCGTTCGGTAAGCTCACAGCGCTTTCTTTTGTGCGTAAGATCGACAGAGGGTGGATTCTGCATGATCTGATGCGGGAAAGCACGCGAAGCTATCTAAGGGAGCGACTCCCGGTTCAATACGGTAAGCTGATGGAGAGGTGCGTCCTCTATTATGCGTCTATTGTCAAAGCGGCGCATGGCAAACGGGACGTGTCCTGGGAAGTAGGGGAGCTGTTTCGTTATATTGGCGATGCGATGATTAGGGCGCATATGAACACCTCATGGAACAATGAATTAATTTGGGAGCCGTTGTCTGCATCTAATCTTGGGGAAGGGCAGCAGTACCTGCAGCAGCGCCGTAATGAGGCAAGAACCATTACTCAACGCGGCGTAGATCCTGAGACAGGCCATCTGCTGGAGCTGACGCTTTCCAAGGAGGAGATGCTGTACGCCATCGAGGGGCTGGATCTAGAGGAGCTGCTTGGCTTAGGACAGCCGTCGGTTATGCTGATGAAGTCGCGGGACGGAGCGGTGCTCGGGCTGTCAGCCATCATACCGATTAACCGGGGGACATTGGAGTATTTGGAGCACAATCCGTTCTCCGGCCCTTATATCCGAAGTATGACGGCAGCAGAGCGTAAGGCATTTGGCGTGCCTGAATCGGAGGCGGCAGGCTGGTTTATTAAAAGCATCGATGTCCTGGATTGGACCGATTCCGCACTTCTACTGGAAGCAAGCTCACAAATGTACAGCTACATGTGCTCAGGCAAACTGTTCTTTACTTCTCCGCCACCGCTTCCGATGTTCTACGATTCACATATCGGTCTCGGCTTCGAAGCGGCTCCGGATGTGTTCCATTGCAGCTACGACGGCAAGACGCCTACGCCTACTTTTGTGCTGGATACGAGAGGGGATAAGCTGGACGCTTTTCTTGCGGCTCTGCTCCGTCGGATCGGTATTGTGCCGAAGTCTGAGGAAGCCGCCGAGGTGAGCCGGGTGAAAGAGGACCCGCTGGTCAAATTCGGGCTAACGGAACGCGAACGGGAAGTCGCCTTATGTGTCATTGAAGGTCATACCAACATCGAAATAGCGGCAAGGTTGTTTATAAGCGAGATTACGGTGAAGAAGCATTTGAGCTCTATTTATACGAAAACGCAGGTGAAGAAACGCAGTCAGCTGATCAAGCTGGCGCTCCAGTAAAAGAGACGGGGCGTGAGGGCCTGTTCGTGGAGAAGAAGGAGTACATAAATGAAGGAAATGACTTATTTTAGTTTAAAGGTAGTATCGATTTTACTTTTTGGTCAAGGATTGTTTCTCCTTGAAGAACTATATCACGGGGTTATGGCCACATATTTCGATACAAGTGAATTAGTTAGAATGACTTATCCATCCATAGTTTACATATTATCTAGCATCATATTATGGTTTTCGGCAAGATCGCTAACCTTTATTTTTAGTATTCCTCGGTTTAATAAACTGGAAGAAATCGGGCTCAACAGTAAAGAGCTTAAAAGTATGGTAATCCACGTTGTAGGAATATTTTATTTAATATTTATTATCCCGGATTTTGTTTTGTTTGTTGCTCAAAGCGTGGTTTATATAGATTTTATGGGTCTGGGCTATATGAGTAAAACGGACTTGGCAATAGTTCTGGTGGAGCTTGCAATCGGATTTACTATGGTGAAGAAAAGCGATCTGGTTTTAAAGGCTATTGCCAAGGTTATTAAACCATTGTGACAACGAGGCCACATGAATAAAATGAGATATCCATTCTGTCCTAAATGCGGGGGCAGGCTGCGTCTTAACGAAAACAACGAGACATCAAAGCCACCGATTTGTACCTCGTGCGGCTTTATTTTTTATAAAAATCCTACGGCAGGCGTTGCAGTACTTGTACTAAGGGACGGTAAAGTTTTGCTAGGTAAGAGGCGGAGAGGGTACAGCTATGAAGGGCTCTGGTGCGTTCCATGCGGCCACGTAGAGTGGGAGGAAGATGTGAACGATGCAGCTACAAGAGAGTTCAAGGAAGAAACAGGCTTAACCGTAGATATTACATCGGTTTATACGGTTACTTCCAACTATGGTGAACGGTTTATTGGCACCGGGTTTCACAAACCCGCAGCACAGAGTGTGCTTATCTGGTATTTCGGCAAAATAATCGGTGGCCAGCTGGCTGCGGGAGACGATTTGGAGGAAGTGAAATTTTTTTCTTACAGCGAACTTCCGGTATTGGCATTTCCAACGCACGAATTCGTTTTGAACAAATTAAGAGACGACCATTTCCTCGAATGAAAATTCTCGCAAAAAAAACGGTAGCCGGCAAACGCGGCTACCGTTTAGATTTTTTATATGCCGGGGCACAAAATTTATCCTTATCCTAACGAACGATTGTTATGATTCACGACGCTCTGAAGGAAAGACTGCAATTCCTCGATAAACAGCTTCGCTGCTTGCCCCATAAACTTGTCCTTGCGATACAAGATACAAATGTCTTGACTGGGTGTCGGGTGAAGCAATTTTACGGAAACGATATTCTCATGGTCTATATAATCCAGCAGCATCTGGGGAAGAATGGAGGCTCCGATTCCTTGATCCACCAAAGACAGAAGCGTCGATAAGGTTGAGGTTACTATCGGATTGTCAATCGCAATTCCTTTGTCATGACAGCACGACTGGATGATCTTAGTAATCTGATGCTCAGAGCCGAACATGACCAGTTTTAGCTGCTGAAGCTGCTCGAACGGAATAGCCTTTAGCTTTGCCAGAGGGTGATCCGACCGGATGGCCAGTGCGAACTCCTCATGGAACAAGGGAATAATTGCAATGCTTTCATCAGGCTTGAGAGGTACCGTAGTCACTCCGAGATCTCTGGTGCCGTTAAGGACCTGTTCATACACATCCGTAGTCTCCGTAACGCTGATCGACAATTTGGGATAGGTCTTATGGAAATCGATAAGTAACGCATTAAACAGCAAATCCCCGTCACCCGGTAAAATGCCGATGTCCAGCCTGCCGCCTTCCATTCTCTTCAGATCCGATATCGCCCTTTTGGCGTAGTCAACGTGCTCAAAGATGTTCTGGCTTTGCTCGAGGAGAATCTTTCCTGCTTCCGTCAGCGTGATCCGCTTTCCAATACGATCGAAAAGAGGGAGTCCAAGCTCGTTCTCCAAAAACTTGATTTGCTGGCTTAGGTTCGACTGGGTGGTACAGAGGTTTTCGGCCGCCCTGGAGAAATGCATCTCCTTACAAATGGCAGCAAAGTATTCAAGCTGTCGAAGTTCCAATGCTCAATTCCCCTTTCGATGATCGATCTTTCTTCGTCATTATAATCGCTAACCCCCACTCCCATCAATTTCTAAAGAGAATCATTACTGAAACCGATCGATTGCATCGGAATTACGTGATTGTTGCGTTGCGGTGTGCAAAGGTAAGATAAGGGTGTGAAAGGGAACAACCACTAATGACTAATGAGGAGGATTCAATCATGGCACAATCGATCATCAATACAGGGAAAGTGTTGCGTCAAATCGTCATCGGCCAGCTGCAAGGGATATCGGAGGCACAGATGGACATCCAGCCGGAGGGCTTCCATAATACGATACGCTGGAATATCGGTCATATGGTTTATTGGTTGGATAAATACGCTACGCTAAGCTGCGGCTCCCCATCCGCGGTTCCGGCTCATTATGAAGCATTGTTCAACTCCGGTACGAAGCCTGCGGATTGGACGGTAACGCCTCCGTCGAAGGAGGAGCTGATAGGGATGTTAGCGGCACAGCTAACCCGTCTGTCCGAGCTGACACCGGAAATGCTTACGCAAAAGCTGCCGTCGCCGTTTGAAATGGGTCCGTTCCAGTTTGTTACAGCCGGAGAATTGTTTAATTTCGCTTTGCTGCATGAAGCAATTCACCTTGGAGTTATATCGAGCCAGCTTAAGCTCGTCTAATAAAGCTAACCTCATAACAAAAGCCAAATCAGGAGGCATTTACTATGACACAATCGATTTCCCGGATCCGTGAAGTATTTGATGCTTTTAAGAGGTCTTTTGAAACAGGGCATACGGCAGATTTCCTTAATAAGGTTACGGAGGACTTTCATTTCTTCGTCCCACTCCCGTTGGAGGGCTGGAATTACGAGCAGCAAGGCAGAGAACGGTTCGAGCAATTGATCCGGTTCGAGCGCTCCGTATTGCAGGTGCGGCTGACTCCGCTTATCGAGCTTGAGAATGATAGCTACGGGATGGTAGTATTTCGTGCGGAAGGAACTCTGAGCGGTTTGCCATACCGCAATGAGTTAACGGTTGTCTTCGAATTCGAAGCGGATAGGATCCGTTCCTTCCGCGAATATGTAGGCATGCCGCTCAAAAACTACGAGACCCCTTAAAGGGAGCTGCTGCCGCTGCATTAGCCTCTATAGTCTCTGGCCGTATTCCCAATAAAGGTATTCTGAAAAAATTGGTGTATCGCTGTCGATTCGGCTGCGGTACACCTTTGCTTTGCTGTTGAAGCCTTCGTAAAGCCTTGGCCTCCAGCTACCGGAACTCCGCGAGGCAGTCGGTTCGCCCGGAAGTGAAAATAATGTAATCTAATTCCAGTTACAGAGCACTGGTGGTGAGGTACTATAATACCTATCCCGGTTACAAAAGGACATCAAACAATTAACAGTTAAATATATAAGCAGCTGGAGGAGGCTGATGCAGTTGAAGTCTCACGCCACAGACCGGATTAAAATCCCGCCGGGATTTTGGGAAGGATTGCGTCAGCTGGGGATTGCCCCCCACGATGTAGCGCGCAAAGCTCGACTTCCGCTCACCGTAATTACGGAACCGGCAGTGACTACCGCCCAATATTTCGCGATCTGGCAGGCTTATTCCGATCTCATTGGCGACACGGCTGAAGGAGTCATCCAGCTTGTGACTGCCTTTGAAACGGCAAAGTACCCGCCGACCGTCTTAGCGACTTATCACGCTCGTGACTACCGCGACGCATTGAACCGAATGGCGCGGTACAAGCAGCTGTGCCCGCCCGAGAGCTTACTTATCGCCGAAGAGGGTGAGAACTGCACCATCGAGTTGGAATGGCTCGATAGCGATCAATCGGGTCCCCCGCTGCTGGTCGGCATCACACTGGCATGTGTGCTGGAGCTGGGACGCCGGGGCACAGGTCAGCCTTTGACGGCGCGGCTCGTCGAATTCACACAATCCATGGGTGATGTGCAGGCCCTCGAAGCTTACTTCGGCTGCCCTGTCCGGATTGGTGCTGTAAGGAACCGGCTGACGATGAAGCGAGCCGATTTGGACCGACCCTTCGTATCGTACAACGAAGAGCTGCTGGACATTCTGACCCCTGCTCTGGACCGGTCGCTGGATGAACAGCGGCAGCGCAGCCGCTCGATTGCCGATACGGTCAAATGGATCGTGAAACGCAGCCTCACAGGAGGGTGCCCCGACATCCAGGCTGTCGCAAAGGAACTGGGTATGAGCGACCGCACCTTGCAGCGCCGGCTTACTGACGAGAACACGAGCTTCAAGCATCTGTTGACACAAGCTAGACATGAGCAGGCACGAGAGTATTTGGCAGACCCTTCGCTTGATATTAAAGAAGTGGCATTCTTGATTGGCTATGAAGACCAGAATTCGTTCTACCGCGCATTCCGCCTTTGGGAAGGCGCTACCCCGTCCAATTGGCGAACGGAGCATTTAGGCATACGATAGAGAGCCGGTATTTTCGCAGCTGAAGGATTTGGCGTGTTATGCAAGAATTTTGGCACCGTGCGCTAGTTACCAATCCATCCGGACAAAGTAAGATAATCCTATGTTATTGGACAAATCGACTTTGTAAGGAGACACGTACTATGGATATGGGATTATATAATAAAACGGCTCTAGTCACAGGATCAACGAAAGGCATAGGTAAAGCCATTGCTATTGAGCTTGCCAAAGAAGGCGTTCATGTACTAATTAACGGTAGAAATGATGAAGAGGCAGAACGAACCGTAAATGAAATAAAGGAAGCTTTTCCGAATACCTCTCCTCAAAATGCTGCCGCCGATTTAGTGGATATTCAACAAAGAGAAGCGTTGTTTGAAAAATACCCTGAGGTGGATATTTTAGTTAACAGCATGGGAATCTATGAAATGATGCGATATGAGGATGTTGACGATGAGGTGTGGGAAACCTATTTCCGTACTAATGTTCTTGCTGCCAATGGATTATGTAAATTTTATTTGCCTAAAATGATGAACAATAACTACGGCCGCATTATCTTCATTGCAAGTGAAGAAGCGGTGATGCCTTCAGGGCAGATGCCTCAATATTGTATGACCAAGTCCATGCTGTTATCTTTGTCCAAAAGCTTATCTAAATTAACAGCAGGAACCGAAGTTACAGTCAATACGATCATGCCGGGACCTACCCTCACTGAAAAGGTTTATCAAATCATTGACGGGATGTACCCTAACGAAGATATGACTTTTTCCGAAAAAGAGAAAACATTTATGACAGCCAACCTGCCTCAATCTGAAATTCAGCGATTTATTAAGCCTTTTGAAATCGGCAGACTGGCTGCGTTTGTATGCAGTCCCTATGCATCCGCATTGAAAGGCTCTCCGATCCGCATGGATGGGGGAATGGTACCGACGATTTTTTAACGTTGTAACGGCGGCAGCCCGGGACTTCATCATAACGTCCAGGGCTGCTGATTTCTTTTTACCGGACAATCTCACTCTCTACATCTTCCCGTAAGGCAGCCTGATTACAACCCTTGTGCCTTGCCCCTCCTTATCGTTGCGTTCAAGCTTCATGGAGAATTGATCACCATAAGCTAGCGCGTAGCGCCTGTATACATTCATAATCCCCGTGTGCTGCATGAAGTATGGATCGGAGCTCTCGCCGTCGCTTTCCGTGAGCGTCCTCAGCTTGTGCAGAATTTCATCCGGTATGCCCCGTCCGTTATCCGAAACAATAACTAACCATTGGTTATTATCTACCTGCACAGACAGGCGCAGAACGAAATCGGCATTGCCGCGAGCAGGGCTCCAGCCGTATTTCAAGGAGTTTTCCACAAATGGCTGCAGGCTAAGCTTCATGATCGGAGTATCCAGCAGCTCCGGCTCGATTTCAAATTCAGCTTGCACCTTCTCCCCGTAACGATAGGAATGGATATGCAAAAAGTCACGGATATACTTGATTTCCTCCGCCAGGGGAGCTAGTCCACGGTCTTGGCGCACGTTGTATCTCATCATCCGCGATACGCATCGGAGCATGTCGCTGACCGCCTCGCCATGGTTATGTAGCGAATACGATTCAATCGTCTCCAGCGTATTGAACAGGAAGTGCGGATTGATCTGGGCCTGAAGCTGCAGCAGCTCCTTTTCCTTTTCGCTAAGCCTGGTCCGAATCACTTCCTGCCTCAATATGTCCAGATCATCGAGCATCCGATTATACGTACGGATCAAAAATCCGATCTCATCCTGCACCGAATGATCGATCGGGACGGAAGTGCCGCGCCCAAGCATCTGCATGCCTGATTTCAGCCGGTATAACGGTCTCAGGACGACCCCCATAAAAGGAAAAGCTATCAGCAGCGCAATGATAAAGCTGATCGATGCAACGATAAAGGTAAGCGTCTGAGCCTGACGGATGCCTTGATTCATTTCACCCAGATCCGAGATACCGACCAATGTCCAATTGCCTAACGGAATCGGACTGTACATAACCTGGTAGCGTGTTCCTTCCACATTCATCAGAAACTGATCCGTACCGTCAGGCCGGAGCATTAGCTGCTCACGAAGCCCGTCTATCGTCGAGGAAGGCTGCCCGAAATGGATGAGCTCTCCCGATTCTCTGCTAAACAGAAGCATATGGCCGTTATGTCCCAGCCGTGTGTGGTCCATCAGCTTCTGGAACCATTCTGCGTCGATCTCGATGAGGATCCATCCGCCGATGGTTTGTTGTCTTAGATCGATGACAGGCTTGACGAAAGTGAGGACCTGCTGATTTTGTGCAGGGGAGATGGCATAGTTCATCGGATGGGGGACAAGCAGTCCTTCCTTCTCCATGGTGTACACTTTGCTTAGGACAGGATCTTGTTGAAACGGATATTCGAACTGGATATGCACTTTTTGAGATTCGGAATATACTTTACCCAAGTTATCCAAATAGAGCACGCTGAGAATTTCTTTCTTTGACTGGATGATCAGCTGAAGGAGCGGTCTGAAATTGATCGAATAATTCGCTTGCGCAGGTACATTATCTTTGGAAACCGATAGAAACTTTTGAAATTCGGAATGAATAACGACCGGATTGAGAGTTTCGTTAATCCCAATCAAGTAATTGTTGATTTCGGTAGCCATATACTCTACCAATTGGGAGGATAGGGTTGCGGTGTAGTCGGTGCTGGAACGAACCAGGACAAACTGGGATATGAAGCTGACCGTCAAGGTAGGGACGAGGGAGATGGCAATCAGCAGCACAAACAGCTTGCTCTTCAGAGATAAGTTGCGGAATTTGCGATCCATCGTCATTACTCCTCGAAGCATTAGGCGCACCATCCTTAAGAACCAAATTATTCGCTCGCCAATCAGCCTGGTCTTGTGATTAACTAAGGTCAGGACCTTTCAAGAGAGTATTCGATTCATTGCAACCGATTTCCTTTCAGGGGAGTGGTAGGGGTGAGAATTTGCATCATTGACGATGAAAGCGCTGTCAGATCGGGGATCATTTTTAAATTGAACAGCTTAAACAAATCGATTGAAGTATTCGATGCAGGCTTCGGGCATGACGCATTGGACAAAGTGCGCAGTATCCGGCCCGAAATTATCATTACGGACATTATGATGCCGGGGCTCGACGGATTGGAGCTGCTCCAGATTGTTAAAGCGGAGCTGCCCGCAGCCCGCGTATACTTGCTGACTGGATACAGCGAATTTGAATACGCGCGGAAAGCCATACATCTTGGCGCGATGGGTTATTTGCTCAAGCCGGCCGATCCGGAGGAGCTGTTGAAGCTGGTGACCGCCGCTCAGCAGGAAGAGATGGCGAGAATACGGTCGGACTTTCTACGAATGAATGAGCTGTTGAAGGAGCGATCGATTCAATTGGAGCTTATTGAGCTGGTTGCACCGGGTGCCTGGTACGATGAGTCGGTTCCGAAGCGTATTGAATTCGTGAGCGATCCCGCCGCTGCGCCGCTTGAACATTCCGTACTTGTCTTCAAGTACAAGCGGAATTTATACGGCGTTGTCGTTCAAACCGGCTGGAACGAGAGCCGCTGCTTTAGCAGGGGAGACCAGTTTGTTTCTTATTTCCTTCGCGATGCGGAGCAGTGGGAGTCGGAGCAATTTTTTGCAGCATCCGAAATAAGAACCCGCAAAGCCGGCGAATGGCAGCTCAAGCAGTCCGCCGAACTACGGCTATCGATCCTGCAAGCGGTCAAGGATCAGCATATTCAGATGCTGGAGCAGCAGGTGAGCAGGTTCCTGCAGCATATCGGCTCCTTCGAGCTGAAACAGCTGCGCAAGGAATGCGCCTATCTCATGGCGGCGCTGGATGAAACGATGACGGCCAAACACGACATCGCTATTGTCGAGGAAGACAAGCTGGTGTACTGGACCTCATGGGTCACGAGCCATACAAGCTGGGCCGAGCTTAAGAACCGGCTGGAGAGATTCGTACTTGGGGGGATCAAGGCGCTGGCGGAGCTTGAAGCGCACCAGCCCCCTTCAGATCTTGTAGAGAGGGCTATGCAGCTCGTACACCGCTATAAAGCTGCGGACATCAACCTGGAATCGGTAGCGGCCGCCTTGTCGATTCATTCCGTCACCTTAAGCCGCATATTCAAACAGCAGACGGGCGAGAACTTTGTACGTTACGCAGTCCGTCATAGATTGAAGCTGGCGGAACGTCTCCTACTACAGAGTGACAAGAAGGTTGGAGATATAGCCGAGGAGGTCGGGTATACGGATTATCGTTATTTCAGCCATTTGTTCAAACAAGTGCATGGGGTAAGTCCAATGGAATTCCGGAAACGCCACAGCCGCTCCGAACATTAAAAAGTTCCTACCTGCTGTTAATTTATTCGCCTGTTTTCCCCGAAAAGCTTTGACTATACTTTGCTTGTAAGCGAAATCCGCATAATTGACAAGGGGGATACGGAATGAGGAAAGCAAGCTCGATCGGTCTATTATCTGTTCTTGCCATCAGCTCCATCGTTTCCGGCTGCAGCGGTGCGAATGACTCCGGGCAGGGGGACGAATCCAAAACAGGCGATAAGAAGCAGGTGACCCTTACCTTCTGGCATCGTTGGCCGGAATCTCAGCCGGTGTTTCAGAAAGCAATACAAGAATTTCAGCAGAAATACCCGCATATTAAAGTGGAGATGCCGCCAATTGCCTCAGCGCAATATTCGGCACAGCTTCAGGCGGCTGTAGCAAGCAACGATTTGCCCGACATCTTTTCCAACCAAAGCGCGGTGCCGACCGATCAATTGTATCAGCTTGGTTTGATTCACGATCTGGAGGATCTGTTTCCGCAGAAGAAAAAGGACGAGTTTTATGAGGGGACCTGGACGGACGGCTTCACAACCATGGATGGCAAAGTTTATGCGATGCCGCATTTTACCCCTCGCCGGTTTGCACACGTCATGTACTACAATCTGGACGTGCTGAAGAACGCCGGCTTGTCCGAGAAGGACGTTCCGAAATCATGGGACGAACTCATTGCCGTAGGCAAGAAGATCAGGGAGAAGAGCAGCGATGTATACCCTCTTATTCTGGGAGTGAAGACCGATTGGCTGATGGGCGGCTTCATAGGGCAGATGGCTTCCGCTATTTATCCCGATGTATTACCTAACGACGGCGCTTATGCCGGCTTTAATTACAAAAAAGGCGAGTATGAGCATAGTTCACCCGGCATTGTACAGACCATGAAATTTATCAAGCAGCTGCAGGACGATAAGCTGCTGCATCCTAACAGCCTGGTTATCGATTACCGCGAAGCATCGACGCTGTTTGCAGGCGGCAAGGCGGCTTTCGTGATTGACGGTACCTTCCTCACCTCCGAGCTGCAGACGAATAACAAATTCAATAACTTTGGTGTAGCTCCGCTTCCGACCAAGGACGGCAAGCCCCAGTACTACGCGTTCCAAGGGGAAACGAAAGCTTCCGTTCACGTGAGCAAGAATACGAAGCATTATGAGGAAGTGAAGCTGTTCCTGCAATTTTATATGGACCGCATATATCAAATGGAGCTGGAGATGGGAGTCGAGGGCTCGCCTATAATCGCTCACAACCAGAACACGAAGGTGGACAACGCGCAATTTATGCAGGCGCAAAAAATCCAGGATCAAACCTTCGTGCTGTCGCCGCACCAATATATCCGGAATTTGGCGGCAATCAAGGTCAATACCGAGCTCAACGGCAAGAAGCCTAAAGAAACCATCGGCAAGCTCCTTGAAGGCTATATGGCCGGCCAAATCAAGGATTTGGAAGGAAGCCTGCAAAAGCTGAGCGCAGATTACAACGCCGCTCTTCAGGACTCGATTAAGAAGGTGCAGGGAAGCGGGGGCAAAGTGACCCTAAACGACTACAAGTTCCCTAACTGGACGCCATTCCAGCCTTATTCCAAAAATCGGTACGAAGAGCTAGGGAAATAGAGGTTCATTCCCTTCATCACGCGCAAAGGGGTTGTATGTATTGAGCGCACCGACGTCCTCCATACAAGCTGGGCAGACCGTCACCGCCTCTTCCGCCAAACGAGAGCGGATCCGCTATGGCTGGGCCTACCTGTTCATTCTGCCTCAGCTTTTGTTCTTTATCGTATTCACGATTTATCCGATCATCATGAGCTATGTGTACGCCTTCTTTGACTGGAGCGGGTTCGGCCCGCTCACGAACTTTGTCGGTTGGGATAATGTCAAGAAGCTGCTGAAGGATGATCAGTTTTGGAATGCATTTCGCAACAGTCTGATTTTTATGAGCGCCAAAACCGTTATTTTAATGCCTGCCACGCTGATCATGGCGCTTATTCTGAACCAGGCGGCCTTCAAGGGCAAGGTGTTCTACCGGACTCTATACTTCCTGCCGGTCGTTACGACCACATCCATCGTCGGGATCATTATGAAATTCATCTTCGGCAACGACAAGGCTCTGGTCAACGAGCTACTAATACGCATAGGAATCTTGTCCGAACCCGTCCCATGGCTAGGTCAGGCAGATACGGCGATGATAGTGCTCATTCTTATTGGCTCGTGGAAATTTTTCGGGATGATGATGGTGTACTGGCTTGCAGGACTGCAGTCGCTGCCGGGGGATGTTTATGAAGCAGCGAAGGTAGACGGTGCCAGCTTCTGGCAGACGTTCAGAAGCATTACCTTGCCATTGTTAACGCCGGTCGCTGCGGTCATACTGCTTCTAACCGTCGTCAACAGCATGCATGTATTCGATCTTGTCAAAACGCTAACGAACGGCGGGCCCTTCTTCGCTACGGAAACCGTAGACTTGTACATCTATAACTATGCGTTCAGCACCAGCGGATTTCCGCAAATCGGCTACGCCTCGGCCGCAGGCATCGTTTTCGGGCTCACGATCTTCATTATAACTTTATTGCTCGGGTGGTTGGCTAAGCGGGCAAAAGACGGCAACGACGCCAAGAATGCGAAGAATGCGAATGCCCATAGCGCCAAAGGAGGGATCGGCAGCGTATGATCAAGCACAATACGATCCACGGTTTTCTTCATCTTCTTCTGCTCGCGTTCGGCGTCGTCTGGGTCTATCCGTTCGTCTGGATGCTGTTCTCATCGCTCAAGACCAATACCGAGTATATTAATGCCGGCTTCAAGCTGCTGCCGGACGTCGCGCAATGGGAGAACTACGCCAGAGCTTGGAAGGTAGGCCACTTCTCCACTTATTTCACCAATTCCGTCATCATCACATGCACGACGGTCGCCATTGTCATTGTGATGTGCGCATTGACCGGGTATGCGCTTGGGCGTGTTGCCTTTCCGGGACGCAAAGTGTTTGTTCTGGCGATCACAGCGACGATGTTCATTCCGAAAGGGTATACGATTATCCCGATTTATCAGATCATCAAAAGCTTGGGGCTGCTGAACACGCTGCCCGGTATTATTTTGGCCGAATCCTCGGGTGCGCACGTCTTGTTTATCCTGCTCTATATGACGTATTTTCACAACTTGCCCAAAGAGCTCGAGGAGGCTTCGGAAATGGACGGCTGCGGATTTATCCGCACGTTCGTGCAGGTCATGCTTCCTTTATCCAAGCCGATCATTGCCACAACCGCGATTATGCAGTTCATATGGACATGGAACTCGTTCTTTGTTCCGCTCATTTTTAGCATCAATAAACCCGACCTTCGGACACTGGCTGTCGGGATGTATTCCTTCGTCGGCGAGCATACCGTCGATTGGTCGGGCATGGCTGCGGGGGCTTCCATCTCGCTAATTCCGGTCATTATCGTGTTTATCGTGTTCCAGCGGTTTTTTATCGAGGGCATTTCAGGATCCGTCAAAGGATAATTCCGAAAAAGGAGGCATTATTGCTATGGCTAAACAACCGCATATTATTATCTTTAATCCGGATCAATGGCGCAGCGATGTGATGGGACATATGGGCAATCCGGCAGCTGTTACACCGCATTTGGATCGGATGACGCAAACCGACGGGGTCTCGTTCCGCAATGCGTTCTGCCAAAATACGGTGTGTACGCCGAGCCGATGCTCGTTCATGAGCGGCTGGTATCCGCATGTGCGGGGACATCGAACGATGTATCATATGATGCAGCCGGATGAACCGGTGCTGCTCAAGACGTTGAAGGACGCCGGCTATTTCGTCTGGTGGGGCGGCAAAAACGACCTCATCCCTGCCGAAACCGGATTCGACGATTACTGCGACGTAAAATTCAAACCGCCCGTGCAACCGCGCCGGGAAACGAATTTGCATGCTCACGACTTTTGGCGCGGTGAACCGGACGGGGACAATTTTTTTTCCTTCTACGCCGGCAAACTGGAGAAGGGAGCTCATGAGGAAGCCTATTATGACGGAGACTGGGCGAACGTTCTCGGAGCGATCGACATGATCCGCAATGCTCCGGCTGATAAGCCGCTGTGCATCTATTTGCCGCTGCTGTACCCCCATCCGCCGTATGGAGTCGAGGAGCCTTACTTCAGCATGATCGATCGTTCCAAGCTGCCGCCTCGGATTCCGGCTCCTGCCGATTGGGATGGCAAGCCCAGCCTGTTGAAAGGAATCTGCGAGAAGCAGAACTTACAGGGCTGGACGGAGGAACGCTGGGACGAGCTGCGCGCCACGTATTACGGCATGTGCGCCCGGGTCGACAAGCAGTTCGGGATGGTCATGGATGCGCTGCGTGAAGCAGGAATGTACGATGATACGGCAGTGTTCTTTTTCTCTGATCACGGGGATTTCACAGGCGATTACGGTCTCGTGGAAAAAACGCAGAATACGTTCGAGGATTGCTTGTCGAGAGTCCCGTTCGTCGTCAAGCCGCCGAAGGGCGTCCCCGTAAATCCGCGAGTATCCGATGCGATGGTGGAACTGATCGATTTTCCAGCTACGGTGGAGGCACTGCTCGGCATGACTCCTGGGCACAGCCACTTCGGCCGTTCGCTACTTCCGGTCATCGCAGGAGAAACGGATGATCATCGGGATGCTGTATTTTGTGAAGGGGGACGTCTGCACGGAGAGGAGCAGTGCATGGAACGGGAGAGCACCTCGGTCGGCAGCGCTTCGGGACTGTACTGGCCCCGCATCCAGTGGCAGCTGCAGGAAGGACCCGAGCATACGAAAGCCGTTATGTGCCGGACGAAGGAGTATAAATATGTGCGGCGGATGTATGAGCAGGATGAGCTGTACGATATGACCCGTGACCCGGGGGAGACCGTGAATCGTATAGATGATCCGGCTCTTGCCGGTAGATTGGCGGAATTAAAAGACAGGCTGCTTACGTTTTATCAGGAAACCTGCGATAGCGTGCCGCATAAGACGAACCGTCGCATGTAAAAGTGGAGAGATCCTTTTGCGAAAGCTGTGATAAGGAAGCTTTTTTAAATAAGGAAAAGACGGTTGGTCAGCTGCGCAAAGAGCTTGATCTTCCAGTAAATTGAAAAAGCAGCTTCAATAAAACAGCGGCAATCCAGGACTTGTGTTCAGGTCCGGAACCGCTGCTTTTTTATTTTTAAGACGGTTCAATGGAAAATAGCTATTGACACGACACTAAATGGTGTCCTATAATCTAAATGACACCAAATAGTGTCCGATTAATCGATTGAATTAATCCAAAACCTGAATAAGGTTCTTTTAAAACAAATCATGAGGAGGGAACAAAATGAGTAGGATGATCGGCGCGGGATCAACCGCGATTGTAGAAACTCGAACCCGAGGGAAACTGATTGCTTACTGGTCAGTCACAATACTGCTCGCAGCTTCTGTAACGATGAGCGGGATCGGGCAGCTGATGCAATTGGGAGGAAACCTCGAGTTGGTGACGAAGCTTGGTTACCCGGTATACATCTTGACCATTCTCGGAATATGGAAAGTGCTCGGGGCCATCGCTCTCGTCATGCCAGGCTTTCCCCGGCTTAAAGAATGGGCTCACGCGGGGATCTTCTTTTTAATGACAGGTGCTGCTATATCTCACGTGTTTGCCAATGATTATGGAGATTCCGGGTTCTCTATTCTTCTTCCGCTCTTCTATGCTGCACTCAATATAGCCTCATGGGCGCTGCGTCCAATGAACCGTAAACTTTAAGGAGGTGGTGAATTAACGGCTGTCCCTTCGTACCGGCAATAGATTATAACTTTAGAAAATCTTATTTTGGAGGGGGCGTTGTGAACGAGAACAACCAACTGCGCGATGTGTTTGACGCGATTGCAGACCCGACCAGGCGCCGGCTAATTCGTCTATTGGCAGAGGCAAAGGAGAAGGAGGTACCGCTCCATGAATTGACGGAACAATTCCAAATGGGCCGTACAGCGGTATCCAAGCATTTGACAATCCTTAAAGAGGCCGGACTTGTCCTTGACCGAAAAGTCGGCAGAGAAACGCGATATAGGCTGAATGCCGCTCCACTCAGAGAAGTTCAGGATTGGGTGGCTTTTTACAGCAGCTTCTGGAGTGCGAATATGCTGCGCTTAAACCAACTATTAGAGGAGGAAGAAGAATGAGTTTAACCTTATCCTTGGATTTTCAATATACGACATCGATCGAGAAGCTTTGGTCCGCTTTAACCGATTCAAGCAAGCTTGCCAAGTGGGTGGTCAACATCCACTCCGGCCAGGCAATGGATAATGATTTTAAAGCTGTCGTAGGACACCAATTTCAGTTTCGCACTCAGCCGACCGAATGGTGGGATGGAATTGTTGACGGAGAAGTGCTTATCGTAGAGGAGCCCAACCGGTTGTCCTACACATGGGGCAGCGGCGGGGAGACGCACACGGTCACCTGGACGCTGCAGGATCTAGGAGAAGGGAAGGTTAACCTTCATCTCGAGCAAACCGGAATCTCAAATGCTCAAGCGCTCAATGGAGCCAAGTATGGCTGGAGTAAATGGTGCGGCGAGCTAGAAAAGGTTCTGAATTAAATAAAAAGTTTTATGATGAAGCAGCAGCGAGACTAAGATGTACTTTCTTCTTAGTCCGCTTCCGCTTCATTTTTTGTGAGTTAGATGCCTTTTTGGGCGATGTATTGAGCTAGATCCACCACCCGGTTAGAAAAGCCCCATTCATTGTCATACCAAGAGAGGACTTTTACCATCGTACCGTCAATGACGATCGTAGACAGTGCATCGACGATAGAGGAACGGTCATCTCCTTGGTAATCAACCGAAACCAATGGAAGCTCACTGTAACCGAGAATTCCCTTCATTGGACCTTCAGATGCTTCCCTTAGCGCACGATTTACTTCTTCGACAGTAACTTCTCTGGATACTTCCACGTTCAAGTCAACGATACACACAACCGGAGTAGGTACGCGCAGAGAGTAGCCGTTGAGCTTCCCTTTGAGCTCTGGCAGTACGGAGCCGATAGCTTTAGCTGCACCTGTAGAAGTAGGGATCATGGAAACGGCTGCCGCGCGTGCGCGTCTTAAGTCTGAGTGGGGCTGATCCTGAACTTGCTGATCGTTCGTGTAGGCATGGACGGTTGTCATCAGACCGTGTTTAATTCCGAATTGATCTTGGAGCACTTTAGCGAGCGGAGCCAAGGCATTTGTCGTGCAAGACGCATTGGCAATGACATGATGCTGCTCGGGGATATACTTTTCTTCGTTTACACCCATGACAATGGTAATATCTTCGTTCGATGCAGGCGCCGAAATAATAACCTTTTTAGCCCCTCCCCCCGTAATATGCCCTTCTGCCTTTGCTTTATCAGTAAATCTTCCCGTCGATTCAATAACTAATTCAACACCGAGATCTTTCCAGGGGAGCTGCGAAGGTTCTCGTTCTGCCAATACCGTGATTTTGCGGCCATTTACATAAATATGACCATCCACAGCAGTCACCTGTGCATCTAATTCACCCTGGTTGGAATCAAATTTCAGCAAGTGTGCCAAGGTTTCGGCGTTGGTCAAATCGTTTACGGCTACAACCTCGATTTCCGGATGATTTAACACTGCTCGAAACACATTACGTCCAATACGGCCAAAACCATTAATACCTACTTTGATTGTCATAAGATTACCTCCACTTTTTTTATTTTATTTCAAGGCAAATGCAGGTGATTTACCGAGAAAACAATAAATCGGGACATTTAATGTCCAATAGATGCAAAAAATGTCCCACAACGACATGAAGCATGGTTCTGTTTTATAACTTAGATGTATGGTAGTAGGTTTGTGTTAATGGGACTAATATAGTCCCTATGAGACATTTTTTGTCCCAATTAGTCAAACGAAGTGAATGAATCATTTGCTTTACACAAATGTAACTCAAAAAATCCCTATTGTCTACTCCCATCTGCACTATTTTTAAGTTCCTAGACCACTTTCTGGAGAACTTTCATTGGCATCTGAAGCCGAAACTCCATACCTGATCTATAGGTATTCACCCATGTTTGCTTAAGTGAATATCTTATTGCTGAAGACTTTATAAAAGGGGGAAATGATGTGGGATACTTTGTTAGCGTAGAACCTGGCGTAAATTTATACGTTGAAGATATAAATCCCAAGGGCAGCAAGACGATTGTGTTTTTGCACGGCTGGCCGCTGAGCAGTAAACAGTTTGAGTACCAGTTTAATGTGCTTCCCGCAATGGGATACCGGGTTATAGGAATTGATTGGAGAGGCTTCGGAAAGTCGGATAAGCCGTTTCATGGTTACAATTTCGACCGTTTGGCCGACGATATCCGAGCTGTCATTGGGGCGCTGCAGCTAAACAATGTCACTCTTGCAGGGCATTCCACTGGCGGAGCCATCGCTATTCGCTACATGACCAGGCATAACGGATACGGAGTATCCAAGCTTGTCCTTATTGATGCTGCGGCTCCTACCGGTTTTACTAAAGAAACGGCGGAGCATTTTCTAACCGTGGCGCAGAACGATCGGCCCAAGATGATGAGGGAAGTCATGGATACGTTTTTCTTTCAATACATTTCCGGCCCCTTCGCGGACTGGTTCATGCAAACGGGACTCGAGGCGGCGGGCTGGTCCACCTCAGCGATCATCGTCACGCTAAGAGATGAGAGGCTGGATGCCGATTTGCCCAAAATAGGGGTACCGACCTTAATCGTTCACGGCATTCATGACAAGGTGATCCCCTTTGCACAAGCACAGGAAATGAACCGGCAAATCCGGAATTCACAGCTGGTTCCGTTCCATTACAGCGGTCATGGATCTTACTGGGAAGAACGTGACAAGTTTAATCATCTGCTAACGCAATTTATTGGCTGATCCTCCTCTTATGGTAGGTAAAAGGAACGCGACTGCCCTTCTTCATTCGGCAGCCGCGTTTTTTAATGAGAGCTGCCTTCAAAAAGAGATTCGCTGTCGGTAAAGTAAAATAAATTGACTGTTTTAGTTATTTTTATAGTTATTTTAACTAAACTTTAGGTTGACAGTCAAATCATGCCATTATAATATGGTGATGTAAAGGGATATGAAAGCGATTACTTTAGAAACGCGAGTAAAGTGTTTTAGTTAAATTTCTCGGAAATTTTAGTATCATTCACACGGCTTGGAATAATTGAACGCGCGTACTGTTCTGTATTTTCGTGTTATGAAAAGCTAACTGCAAGTTGCACACAGCCAGAACCCTGCACCTTGAAGCCCTGCGACCTGTTTTACTAGGAGCATCCATCCATATCCGGACCGGATCAAATTCAAATGCATAAGGGGAGTGTCGATGTCAATGAAAATGAAAGCATGGTCAGCCATTGCAAGTGCAGCGGCAATCGTCTCGTTACTGGCGGGCTGCAGTCAGCAGCAGTCAAGCGGGACCGGAGGTACGGTGGAGGTTAACATTGAGCGTACGGAGCTGTTTTTTTACTCGGGTGGCGGGGATACTACGGAGGCATTCGATGCAAGATTCGGGGACGCGCTCCGCAAAAAGTTTCCGAACTACGATATTAAGTACATCGCGGTTGACCCGAATAACCGGCTGCAGCAGCTGGTAACGGCGGGACAGCGCATTGATTTTTATTACGGCTCCATCGGGGCGTACCCCGAGTTTACCCAAGTCGGGCTTCAATTAGATATTACGGAATTGGCCAAGAAGCACAACGTTGACCTGTCCAGCATTGAACCGACACTGATCGACGCTGCGAAAATGATATCGGACGGAAAGCTGTACGGCTTGCCTGTCTTTAACAACATTATGGTGACGTATTATAATAAGGCTTTGTTCCAAAAATTCGGGGTTGCCCTTCCGAAAGACGGTATGACCTGGGACGAGATGCACGAGCTTGCTCGAAAAATGACCCGTAACGACGCAGGGAAGCAATATCTCGGTCTCGTTGTGTCGCCGACCCACGTGCTCCGATTGAATCAGTTTTCTCAGCCCTATGTGGATGTGAAGGCGCAGACGTCTACGATTAACAGCGATGTTTGGAAGAAGATGTATGAAACCTACTATACGATCCCCGCACAAGATCAGGGCTACAAAGAACGGATAGTCGCACTAAATAACAAGCTGCCGTATAAGGACGACTTTCTGAAGGATCAGAATCTGGCGATGTTCGTATATTTGTCGGATCTGCAATCGATTTTATCCAAAGAAATGTCAACCCTTGATTGGGATATCGTCTCCATGCCGACGTTTAAGGAGCTGCCCGGCATCGGTTCGCAGGCGTATCCGACCCTCATGAGCATCACTAATCAAGCGGTTAACAAAGATGCCGCAATGGAAGTGTTGAAATACTTGGTTTCGGAAGAATACCAAACCTTGGCGGCGAAGAAATCGACCATACCCGTGTTGAAGAGCACGTCGGTACAAAATGCGATTGGGGAAAGCGCGGAGTTCAAGGACAAGAACCTGAAAGCGATATTTTACAACAAGCTGGCGCCTATTTCGCCGAAGAGCAAATACGACGGTATCGCAGAGAAATCGTATACCAAGCCGCAGGTTGATCTTTCCCTGGGCAAAATCGATATCAATACCGCACTGCGGATGGCAGAAGAAGAGGCGAATAAGGCCATCGAACAGGAAAAACGCAAGTAGCTATACTGCTCCTTATTATTGAAAAAAACGAGGCTGCCAGCGGCAGTCTCGTTTTTATGTAAGCGACGAATTACCATTCCATCGCTTCCCCTTTATAGTTCAGAAAAGCAGGACGATCCCCCATAAATTCCTTATGTCTACCCACCAAGCCCAAAATTTGGCCGGCAGATTCAGCAGGTGTCAAGCTGCCTTTCTCATCAAGAACCCCTTGCATATAGCTTCGTACATGGCCGGGATGGACCACCATCACTTGACCGCCCAGCTTCTTCAGTTCGTTGTGGATTAACGCCGACTGCATGTTGAGGGCAGCCTTGGACATGCAATAAGCGAACCAGCTTTCCCTCCAGCAGGTGGCGATACTTCCGGCTTCCGATGAGATATTGACGATCAGCTTCGTCTCGCTCTGAAGTATCAAGGGAGTTAAGGCATTCGTTACTCGAAGCGTACCGAGAGTGTTAACATTAAACACTTCCTGGATCTCCTCGATATCCAGCGGCTCCGTCACCTTGGCTCGAATATCCCCCAGGATTGCAGCATTGTTGATCAGCAAATCCAAGCGGTCCGTCAATTCACGAGCCTTCTCAACCGCCGTCGTGACACTGTCACTGCTCGAAATATCCAGAGGAACAAGAGTCAACTGATCGGGATACTTTTCACCTAATTGGTCAAGATCCCCCTTGTCAGCCAAATATTGCCCGGCAAAAACGGAATAGCCACGCTCCAGCAGCCCTTCCGCGAAGGCGTAGCCCAAACCGTGATCGGCTCCGGTCACAAATGCGAATCGATTCATCGTATTAGTCCTCTCTATCTGCATCAGTCTTTATGGTTCTGAGTCCCATTGTACCTTCCCTATCAACGGGAGAACAATATTATATAGTCATTTGCTTATGGTATGATGTCTGGAATTCGTTGATTTATTAGGCAGGATAATTTAACCAGTAAACGAATATTTAGTTATGATTTATCGAGCTTGTGAGCTTTATGGAGGGGCAGATCGCGGAATTTAAAATACGGCAAACGCGGAAGACAGAAACTGCTTTTATGATCCAAGGTGAATTGATAAACGGTCAGATGGTTGAAGGTATGGAGATTCATGTGTATTTAAATCAACACCTGCAGGTCTCGGGAGTAATTACTGAAATAATAAAAGTAAACGAACAATACGAAATGATCATCGGATGTTCCGACCTAGATGAGGTAGACTTTTGGGACATGTTGAACTTAAAGGATAAGGTGTTAGAGATAAAATAGCTTGACTAAACTTTAATAAATTTTCAGTCGAGTATGAGATGGAGTGTGGCAGATCGTGCGTGGTGAGTTTATATGGGGAATTTTTGTTGCTGATAATACGGGTCGATTTCCAAATTTTTTTCCAATAGCTCTATACACTACTCGTGATGAGGCGTTAGAAGATATTTATTCATTGCCAAAAGATACGAATTATCAATTACTTAAACTTCCCCTGAACCGTAATTTCGCTTATTATCACAAAAAAAGTGGGAAATTGGTTGGTATGGATAATGTCTACCATGAGCACTTTCATTTTGAAAGCGATGAGAATGAAAAGTAATTTTAAAATCTGGAGACCTTTAGTGGATTATCACCATAGGAGGGAGATAAATGTGGATACCTTATGATGAAAGATTAAAGCATAAAGCTGATTTTAGAGTAAAGTATAGGTTTTACTCTCCAGAAGAGGACGGGAGAAAGAAACCTGTTTTTCAAGGATATCGATCCGACTTTTTTTATGATGGGGATGACATAGCAGAAGGAATCTATATAATACATCCAGAGTTTGAGGACGTATATGGGAATGTTCTTTTAGATGATGTTAATCCTGTTCAAGTTGAAGGAACTGCAAGGATGTGGATTCTTTTCCCAGCGATGAGGAAACAAGTACACGTGAATCGGATTAAAAAAGGCGTTATCGGTTATTTGATGGAAGGATCACGAAAAGTAGCGATTGCAGAAGTAATTGAAATTCTAGATCTACATGCAAATGCTGAATTATTAACTTAGGAGACATATGAATAGAAGAAACAAACTAAATAGAATTCTTATCAGCATCAGTTTGTTATTCCTTTGTATAATTGGATATTGCGTATATTGGGCATTCTTTGATATGAGCAGATTGCCAAGAGGAGATTATCTTACAGAAGAAGTATCCACAGACGGAGCCTATACTGTAAAAGCATATGTTTCAAATGGAGGAGCTACGACTTCGTATTCTATACGAGGTGAACTAGTTTTCAATAACCAAAAAAATAAGATGAAAAATATCTATTGGAATTATCGTGAGGCAACTGCTGATATTGAATGGATAGATAACGATACAGTTGTCATAAACGGGCATAGATTAAATGTTCCTTATGATAAGTTTGACTTTAGAAATAACTAAAATCCAACTAAATAATTAATGAATCCGCGGCTGTCGTATAAGATCGGCAGCCGCTTTGTTTTTCCCGTTCACATCCTTTACACCCGTCACTGCTGCGCTGTCGTAAAGGCGAACGTATGGGAGCGCCTGCCCGCTTCAACCGTAACGACTACTTTGCGCCCCGGCAAATAAGGCTGTTCTGGCGTGAAGCTAATGCCGTATTGCGAGCCGGCGGTTGTGCCCGGGGTGGGGAGATGCGGATCGTCCGCATAATCTATTTTCATACCCATGCTGTCATAGCTTCCTTTCCATGTCACAGACACCACTGCGTTGAGAGGCACATTCACCGCCCCGTCAGCAGGGCTTATCGAAGCGATCCAGTGGCGGTTTTGATACTCCTCCCAGCCCCATAGTGCTCCGAGCACCAGCAGCAGCACGCTGGCAAAGGATAACCATCCTCTGCGGCTTAGCTTAAATCCCGGCTCTATCCCACCGCGAAGTGCCTTACCGGCAGATACCATTGTGATGAGTGCGGCAAGGCCAAGCCAAACATGCAGCGCCATGCCTATGACCGTGCCAAGCACTGGCCAAGGTATCCAGTGGCGGGTGAATACTCCCCCGTAAAAGAGCCAACTAAACAATGCGGGTACCTGCGCTAAAATCAATAGAGCCAAGCCGACAAAGGACAAGAGGAGCAAAGCTTTTTGCACTCGGACAGAGGCCAAGTTAATGGCAGTGGCTCCGACAATGGATGCCGCTCCGCCGACCATGGATAGGACCCCCCAGCTCCCGATTTCCGATTCCTTCACATCACCGAGTATGTACCAGGGGAACACCGGATAGTACAGGCAGCCTATAAGGAAGCTGCTGATTCCAACAAGGTAAAACATGAAAATCGGCTTGTTAACGAATGATGGCAACACGGCACCCCTTTTCCACATATAGCAATTCATACCATATAGACATGGTGTACCGAGGAAGGTTACGGACAGCCGTGGGATTATCAGCGTCTTATCATTATTGCATGAGTTTCTCCCAGGTCAGCCGGCAGGAATGCCGTCCCCCAAAAAATCATTTTATATTAAGAAGCTGCTCGATAGCGAACGCGATGCGAAAGCGCAGGCTTTCCGTCGGATCCTTCAGCTTGCGTCCGGTCAGCTTTTCGCATTTTTCCAGCCGGTAGATGACTGTGTTGCGATGTACGAACAGCTGCTTCGCCGTCTCTACAAGCTGGCAGTGATTCTCGTAATAAGCGTGCAGCGTCTTCAGCAGCTCGTTTTGCTCTCCTTCGTCGTTAGCCAGCAAGCTTTTAAACGTTTCGTCATAATACTGCTTCAGCTCGTCGAGCGGAACCATCCGAAACAGGTGGCTGAAGTCGTTGGCCTGATGCGACCGGACAAACCTCGTTTTTTTCATCTGATACCCGATTTGCAGCGCTTTATGAGCCTCCTTGAACGACAGCCCGATATCCAGCACACCGGTAACCCGATGGCCGACGCCGAACGACATACTAAGCTGAGATTCCCGGTACAATTGCTCGACTACCTGCTCCAGCTGCCCGATCAGCCCCGATTCCTCCGAATCCGGCTGACGGATGAACAGCAGCAGTCCGAACACGTCGTTTTTGGTGAACATGACAAAAGGAATGTCCATCTGCGAAATGAGCCGCTTGATCCATTCATAATGAACGTCCCGCTCGGAAATGAGCTTTTCTTCCTGCAGAGATACGGTATTGGTTGAACCGGAGTCGGTCCATTCGTCCTTTTTGGCGACGATCATGAGCGACGTTCCTTTTGCTTTCAAGCCGTACTTTTTACCCCGATGGACCACCTCCTGCTCCGATGTAAGAAAGCCTTCGATCAAATCAGAGAAAAATTCGTTCTTATACCTGCGCGACCGCTCCTTCACCGCCTGCTTCTTCGTAAACTCCAAGCCGATCACATTCGCTGCCTGCTCCAGCGCCAAGGCGGCCATTTTGCTGTCGGAAGGGCTGCTCCGCAGTGCAATTAAATACCCTTCATGCCGGTACGTGTAGATCGGGTACAGCTGAATAAAGCGGTAATCCGAGACTTCGGGATGAGTCAGGCACAAGGAGACCGGTGAATCGATGGCAGGCAGTGTACCCAGAGCGTCGATTATGCAGCCAAGCGTCCTTTTCATGCCGGAGCTCTGGAAGTGGCGGGATTGTCCGCTGATTTGAAGCTTTAGGCTAGCTAGCAAAACAGGAGAGCCGAGCAGTCCGGTCAATGTTTCGATAATATCCGGAATGCCTTTTCCGTGCATGATCATGGAGGAAAATTGCTTGTGGATCGTTAGCGCATAATGAAGCTCGTGGTTCGTATTTTCCAAAAGAAAGCTGGTCGATTGCTGAAATATTTCCCCAAGAGAGTGGTCGACGGATGAAAGCTCGATGATCGGAAATTGCAGCCGTTCCGCTTCCTGAAAGGCTTCCTCGGTAATTTCGAGAGCAAACCGTTTGGTTTTGACCCCAAGACCGGTACAGCCTATTTTGTCCATGCTGCGTATCAGCTCGATGAGCTTATCTGGGGAATCTTTCATGAAATAGCCGTTCGTCAGCAGCAGATCGCCCGGCTTCAGGAAGGTAATGATGTCCGGTGCATCCATAATATTGACCGACTGTACGGTACGGGACAGCCCGCTGTGCCCTGCCATAATATGCGCGCGGTTATAGATAGGAATGGTTAAGAGCTCCTGTAACAGCATGTTCTTACCACCTTTTAGTTCGTTATGTAATTAAAATTAACATTGAAAATGCCGTCTGTAAATGATTTGTACGAATGATCTAGCGGTAACCCTTTGTTTTTAGATGGATCGACCAATGACTTTCGAAAGGCTAGCGGATATTATAGCAACATGAAGAGAAGATGATGTTACTTTATCTAACATTAGATTAAAGGGGGCGGGCAAATGGCAGTGGAGGTCTCCAGCAGACTGCAATGGCGAATCATCAATTGTTCGATCGAGGGCTATGAGTCGGCGATGGATATAGGGATTGCCGATGGAAAAATCGTCCGGCTCGTTCCTTCCGGCACTTGGACCGGATCGGCGGAGCAGACGGTGGATGCGGAAGGAGGCTTGCTCATTCCGGGATTGGTCGAGAGCCATATTCATTTGGAGAAGGCTCATTTGCTTTCGCGAATGGACCGGAAGCCGTCCTCGCTGCAGGAAGCTATCCGGCTGACGGCGGCGATGAAAAAAATGTTCACCCGCGAAGATATCCGCGAACGCTCGCTGCAGGTGCTGAGGCAGGCCGTACTTCATGGGGTTACGCATTTGCGGTGCCATGTGGAGATCGATCCGATTTTGAAGCTGGATGCGATGGAGGTTGTGCTGGAGCTGAAGGAGCAGCTGAGGCAGGTGCTGGATATCCAGATCGTGGCGTTTCCGCAGGAAGGGATCTTTCAACAGCCAGGTACGGCGGAGTGGATAGAGGAGGCAATTGTGATGGGAGCGGATGCCGTCGGAGGCATTCCTTATAACGACCGCGATGTGGAGGAGCATCTGGCGTTCGTGTTCGACCTGGCGGAGAAGTACGGCAAGCCGGTCGACTTCCATGCAGACTTCTCCGATAACCCAGAGGAGCTGAACATCGAGCGAATTGCGGCCATGACGATAGAGAGAGGCCTGCAGGGGATGGTTGCGGCAGGACATGTAACCTCCCTCGGTTCCGTTCCGTACGACCGGGCGGCGGCCATTGCTGAGCATATTGCGGAAGCGGGTATTCACATCATATCGCTGCCTGCTACGGATTTGTATTTGAACGGCAGAGGGGATACGGAAAAAACGAGACGAGGGCTGACACCGATCAAACTGCTTATGGAGCGGGGGGCTAGCGTTTTGTATGGAACCAACAACATTCGCAACGCCTTTACGCCTTTCGGCACTGGAGATCCTCTCGATATGGCGTGGCTGCTCGCCCACACTGCCTACATGGGCAGCGATGAGGAGCTTGGCGAGCTGCTTCGGATGACGACCTATCGCGCAGCAGCTGCGCTGGGGATTGCGGATTACGGCATACAGCTCGGCTGTCCTGCCGATCTGGTGCTGCTGCCCGTCGATTGCGCAGCCGAAACGGTGTTGAGCAGACCCGAGCGGAGGATGGTATGGAAGAGGGGGATGGTAACGGCGCAATCCAGCAGGATGCAGCTGCGGTCCGGTTCGTGGTGAATGATCATGCCGAGAATAGATGGCGGCAATAGTAAAGAAACAAGAAGCGGTTGCGGCACTCTTCCTGGTTAACGAGCCAACTGTATGGAATCCGTCGTCTGATGCAGCGGATCACCATTCGCACACGGAAAGAGGGAAACAAGAGCAGATATAGGCACGAACTAAACTGAAAACTAAACAAAAGAACTAAAATATATAGCACAGGAGCGGTGATAACAATGAAAAAAATATACGGTCTCATAACGGCAGTAACGTTAGCGGCGTCGGCTTTGGCCGGCTGCGGCAGCAGCGAGTCGGCATCAAGCACGAGCGGCGGTCAAGGCGGTGCGGCGCCGATTCGTATCGGGATGTCCACCGAAGCGACGGGCGGCAACGCGGAAACGGCGGAAAACATTTATAAAGGCGCGCAGATCGCCGTAGATTTCGTCAACAAGGACGGCGGCATCAACGGCCGTCAGGTCGAGCTTGTCGTGAGGGATACGGAAGAAAACCCGACGAGAGGGGTCAGCATCGTCCGCGATTTTGCCCAGAAGGAGAAGGTGCTGGCGGCGCTCGGCGGCTTCAACAGCACTGTCATGCTGGCTCAATCGCCGATTGTTAAGGAAGAGAAGCTGCCATTCCTGGTGCTGACATCCAACGTGCCGGAATCGGTGCTGAACGGGATGCCGTGGACGTTCGGCGTGCGGATGAACGCGGATATTACCGCCAAATACGCGCTCGGCTTCATCAAGAAGCATTTTAACACGACGAAAATCGCTATTCTCCATGAGAGTGGTGGTTATGGAAACGGGGCGTTGTCCGCGATGACGAAGGCTTTGGCTGCGGAAGGAGCGAAGCCGGTCGCGGTCGAGTCGTTCAACCTGAAGGATCAGGACATGACGGCTCAGGTCGCCAAAGCGAAGGCGGCGGGAGCGGAAGTAATCTACTTGTTCGGGATGGGCGCATCCAACGGGTACGTGCTGAAGGCGATGGAGAAGGCGGGCTGGAATGTGCCGGTGATCGGCGAGAACGGCATGGTGTCCAAAGGCATTTACGAGGTAGGCGGGGCTTTGACGAACGGAACGTATGCCATTCAGACGGCTAATTTCTCCGGGGAGCAGACAAGGGAGCAGGCCAAGAAGTTTCTCGATGCGTTCAAGACGAAGTTCGGGCACATTCCGACGACGTTCGCATCCGCAGCACAAGGGTTCGACGGAGCCATGATTTTGTTCGATGCGATCAAGAAAACCGAGCTGAAGGGAGATCTGGCCAAAGACCGCGAGGCGCTGAAAAATACGCTGGAAACGAACACAGGTCCGTACAAAGGCGTCATTCGGGATTGGGATAAAGTATTTACCAAGGAAAACCACGATGCTGTGGACGTGAATTCGTACTTGATGAATGTGTGGAAGGACGGCGTGCTCATTCCTTCCGCCAAACAATAGAAGGAAGTGACCCCTCATGTCTACTCTGGTACAAATATTGCTGAGCGGAGTCGCCATCGGCAGCCTGTATGCGCTCATCGCTCTAGGCTACAGCTTGACGTACGTCGTTAACGGCACTTTGAACATGTCGCAGGGGCAGCTCGTCATGCTGGGCGGCATGCTGATGTACAGCTTTACGGTAAAAAGCGGCATCCCGTTCATCCCCGCCCTGCTGCTGACGGGCATTATCGTTGGGGTGCTGGGCATCGTGATGGAAAGGCTGGCGGTCCGCAAGTTTGCCACGGACCCTTCCTCCGTCGGATGGGTGCTCAGCACGATTGCAGCGGGCATCATCATTCAGGACGTCGCCCAATTTCTGTGGGGACCGGACGAACGGGTCGTTCCGTCCCCGGCCGGGGAGGAGATCGTCCGGCTGTTCGGAGCCGGCGTGTATTGGAAGGAGCTGATCTTCATCCCGGTGGCGGCGCTGTTTTTTGCCGGACTGGCTTATTTTTACAAATATTCGCATTGGGGTCTGTGGCTCCGCGCGACGGCAGATAACCGTACCGCTGTCGAGCTGGTCGGCATCAACAGCCACAGAGTGGTCGCAACAGCCTACATGCTGTGCGGGATTCTGGGCGGCCTCGGAGGCGCGATGATGGCGACGAACTTCGCGGTGTCCGCTTCCATCGGCCTGTCGCTCGGGCTGAAGGCAATATCCGTTGCGATATTGGCCGGTCTCAACAGCGCCAAGGGTATCGTCATTTCCGGCCTTGCGCTGGGGCTAGCCGAGGTCGCGGTCGCGCAGTTCATTTCCTCGGATTTCCGGGAAATCATCATCTATTTGTTTGTCATCCTCGTGTTGTATGTGAAGCCGACCGGCTGGTTCGGCACCAAACCGGTTGTGAAGGTGTAGCGGGAAGGAGAAGTGAACACAATGAAAACAGAAGCAGCTCTCAAACGCCGCAGCGTGCCAAGGGCGGTGCGCTTTCCTTCCGCACTGGCAGTGCTCGTTCCTCTGCTGGCATTGCTCATGACGGCTCCGTTGTTTTTAAGCAGCTATTATATCAACATCCTGTATATGATCGGCATTTATATCATCATCACGGTTGGAATGAACATTCTGATCGGTTATTGCGGCGTCGTGTCCATAGGCCATGCCGGGCTTATGGCGACAGGCGCTTACGTTTCGGCGTATTTTAGTCAGCATTTCGGATTGTCCTTCTGGCTGACGACTCTCCTCGGCATGGCGCTGGCGCTAGTGCTGGGAAGCTTGTTCGCTATCCCGACGCTGCGCGCCGGCGGCGTCTTCCTGTCGATGATTACGATTGCGTTCGGTATCGTCATCAACGAGGTGCTGGTCCGATGGAGTGCTTTCTCGGGCGGGCCGCTCGGGATCTCCGGCATAGCCAAGCCGCAGCTGGGCGATTATTCCTTCACGCTAACCTCGATGTATGAGCTTGTCCTTCTCCTTGCCGCCGGTGCGGTAATGCTGCTGCGTAACGTGCGCCGTTCCGCTTGGGGCAGGGCGATGATTGCGGTCAAGGAGAATGAGATTGCTTCGTTATCCGTAGGAATCCGTCCTTTCCGAATCCAGTATGCGGGATTTGCGCTCAGCTCGGTATTGGCCGGGTTGGCCGGAGCCATCTACGCTCACGCCAACAGCTTCATCAGCCCCGACACCTTCGGCTTCCATATGTCGATCCAGCTGGTGCTTGTCGTTATTCTTGGCGGTGCGGGCACGCTGCTCGGGCCGGTCATCGGCTCAGTTATTATCGTGATGCTGCCGGAGGTGCTGGAGCTCGAGAAGCTGCGTCTCGCTTTGTACGGTGTCATCATGTTCGTGGTGCTGTATTTTCTGCCAAAAGGGATAGCCGGGACGCTGCTTCCTCTGCTGCGCCGTCTTGTACCGGCAAAAGCAGACGTACCGTCCGATGACGGAAACGGGGACGCGTCCGTATCGGCACCGTCGCTGTCGGTGAAGGAGCTGCTGCCGTATGCATCCGCAGGCTCCGCTGCTTCAGGCTCCGCACCGGTACTGCAGGTCAAAGGCCTGAACAAGCATTTCGGAGGGCTGCATGTAGTCAGGGACGTCGGCTTCGACGTCTATGCAGGAACGGTGCATACGCTGATAGGACCTAACGGCGCGGGAAAAACAACCGTGCTGAACATGATCTCGGGATTTTATCCTGTAGATGCCGGCACGGTTCAAATTCAAGGCCATACCGTAAGCGGGCGGACGCTGGCGCAAGTGGTTGGCGCCGGCATTTCCAGGACGTTTCAGCATACGCGGCTGTTCGGTGAGCTGACTGTGCTGGAAAATATTATGGTGGCGATGACGAATGAGGCGAGTCCGGGATTCTTCTCCTCTCTGCTGCAAACCGGCGGAGCAAAGAAGAAGGAGGCCGTAATCCGGCGACGGGCCCACGCTTATCTGGATCTGGTCGGCTATGAAGGGGATCGCTCGGAGAAAGCCGCTTCGCTTCCGTACGGCCATCAGCGCATGATCGAAATCGCCCGCGCCTTGGCTGTCCGTCCGCGCGTGCTGCTGCTCGATGAGCCTGCGGCCGGGATGACGGCGGGGGAAATCGGCCAGCTGGAAGCCGTCATCCGCAGATTAAAATCGGCCGGGTTGTCCATCCTTTTAATAGAGCATCATATGGACTTCGTCACCCGAATCTCCGACCAGGTTACGGTGCTTGATTACGGGAGCATTATTGCGGAAGGAAGTCCGGAGGAAATCGGCCGTAATCCGCGCGTCATTCAGGCGTATTTGGGCGAGGAGGATCACGATGCTTAATATATCCGATTTGCATGTGCGCTACGATGCGGTTCACGCTCTCCGGGGAGTCAGCATGGAAGTGCGGCAGGGGGAGACGGTTGCCGTCATAGGCTCCAACGGGGCGGGAAAAACGACGCTGATGAACGCGATCATCGGCATGGTGAAGCCTTCTTCAGGCAGCATTATGCTGGGGGATGCATCCATCGCCTCCCTCCCGGCCTACCGGACGTTTGCCGAAGGTGTCTCGCTGGTACCTGAGCGCAGGGAAGTGTTCGGAGCACTCACCGTCCTCGAAAATCTCAAAATGGGGCTCAGCATGGAGCGCAAACGATTCCCCAAAACGACCTGGAACGGCGAGCTCGAAGCGATATTCGCGAGATTCCCCCGTCTGCGGGAGCGAATGAACCAGACGGCAGGGACGCTAAGCGGGGGCGAGCAGCAAATGCTGACGATATCGCGGGCGTTGATCCGTAAGCCGAAGCTGCTGCTGCTCGACGAGCCTTCACTCGGTTTGGCTCCCATTGTAGTGAACGATATTTTTCAGACGATAAAAGGGTTGAAAGAAGAAGGCGTGACGATTGTGCTGGTGGAACAGCTGGCCCGTAAGGCGCTGGCGGTTGCCGACCGGGCTTACGTATTGGAGAACGGGGCGTTCGTCATGCACGGACCCGCTCAGGAGCTGCAAGCTAACGACAACATCGCCAAAGCCTACTTGGGCGGTTGATCGGACGAAGACGAAACGGAGGACATCGATGTGAAGAGTATCGTGGAACGCGTCAAAATAAACAATGAGCTGTTTGATTTACAGCTGGAGGAGGGGACGATCCGTGAAGTAGTTCCTGCAGGAGCCTCCCGAGCGACAGGCGCAGATACGGTCTGGGATGCCGAAGGCTTACTGTATCTGCCTGCATTGAGCGATATGCACTGCCATCTCGACAAGCATTTTTTGGGAGAGCCGTGGAAGCCGCTTCAGCCGTTCGTTACACTGGACCGGCAGCTGAAGTTCGAGAAGGAGCAGCTCGCCTCGCTGCAAACCTCCGTACATGATAGAGGGCTGATGCTTGCTGAGCTGATGGGCAGACAAGGAACGACCAAAATCCGGACCCATGTCGATGTGGATCCCGACATCGGCTTGAGCCATCTGGAGGCGGTGCTTAGGCTGAGGGAGCAGCTGCGGGATCGGATGGAGATCGAAATCGTCGCGTTCCCGCAGCAAGGGCTGCTTCGATCCTGCTCCGTCAGCATCATGAAGGAGGCGTTGCGCAGCGGTGCCGATCTGGTCGGAGGAGTCGATCCCGCAGGCCTCGATAAACGGGTAGAGGCCAGCCTCCACGCGATGTTCGAGCTGAGCGAGGAGTTTGACGCCGGGGTCGATCTGCATCTGCACGATCCGGGTCACCTCGGGTTGTATACGATCGATCTGTTAGCCGATTATACGAGCCAGTCGAACAAGCAGGGTCGCGTTGCCGTGAGCCACGCGTATTGTCTCGGCATGGTATCCGCCGGGGAAGCGGCCGATACACTGGCCGCCATGCGGGAAGCGGGAGTGGCGATGATATCGAGCGTTCCGATCGACCGGCCGATGCCACGCCCTGACGAGCTGATTGCGGCAGGCGTATCGTTTCGGGTGGGGACGGACAACATTCGCGATTCCTGGTCGCCGTTCGGCAACGGCGATATGCTCCAGCGGGCCTCCCGTCTCGCGGAGAAGTGCGGCTGGATTACCGACGGGCAGCTGCAGCGCACGTATTCGCTGATTACGGACCGGCCGTTAACCCCGCAGGCCGGTCAATCCGCCGACTTCATGCTGGTCGACGCGCAAAATATCCAGCATGCTCTGGCTTCCGTCCCCCCGCGGGAAGCGGTGTTTTACAAAGGGCAGCTTCTGTACGGCAGCCGGCCGAGCTTGAGCCCTACGGTTTAGAGAGCGAGGGGGTTGCCAGACCTGATGCGATTCGACTCAAGGAAACTGTTGGGAGAGGAGGGGATCAATTTGTATAGACACGAAGGAGAAGGAGCGATTAGTGAAAGCGCTGCGAGAAGGACTATCGACTGCTGCAGCAGGCCGGTGCTGGGGAAGTGATCGGTTAATCCATCGATCGGACCGTAGATCCGTTATTACACCAAAAAAGAGCCAAAATCAAGGTGTTTCGGACCGTAGTTCC
Organism: Paenibacillus sp. H1-7; assembly: GCF_022354825.1. Lineage (GTDB taxonomy): Bacteria > Bacillota > Bacilli > Paenibacillales > NBRC-103111 > Paenibacillus_S. The sequence goes on along the minus strand of NZ_CP031168.1, from coordinate 6,957,633 downwards.
GTTATTGGGTGCAAAATCAGTGAAAAACATGGATTTTATAACCAATAACGGATCCTGTGTCCGATAGCAGCAAATTTCGGGCGTTTTTTCCAAAATAACGGATCCTGTGTCCGATCGCATCGTTATCGGCAGGCCAACGCGTGAACATGCCAGGGATCATCGGGATTAACGAGTCGTATGGGATACTACGCGATTTGAACGCATTTCTTCTTAGTAACGATAAGATCTTGAATAATCAACAAACCGTTTTGGCAGAGTGATACCTCCTCCCTTTACCGAAGAACGGTTTCTTTTACATTACAAAGAGGGCATTCCGCAGCCGTATTCGAGGCTTCAGGAATACCCTCTTTTTTATGCAGCCGACCGATTCAGGTCAGGTTCTCTTTCTTGGCCGGCGTGCCGGACATCATGCGAAACTGCAGGGGAGAGAAGCCATACTGGTTTTTGAACAGCCGGCTGAAATAGTGAAGCTGGATCCCTACGGCGGAAGCGATGTCCGTTACCGACAAGGAGGTGGTGGTCAGCAGTTTTTTGGCCTTCTGCATCCTGAGCTCGTGAATGTACTGGACCGGCGACAAGCCGAGCATCGACTTGAACAATTGGCTGAAGTATTGGGGGTTCATGTGAACCAGCGATACAAGCTCCTTCATCGTTATAGGCTCGGACAGATGCTCCTCGATATATTTCACCACAATCTCCATCTTCTCGTGGGACAGCGCCCCCGTCAAATTCACCTTCTCAATCCCCGCATGTCCGATAAAATAATGCAGCAGCTCGAACAGGATCGACTTTACTTTCCAGACGGCGATGAGATCGGGACTTTTAAAGTAATTCATCAGGTCCTGGAACAGCTTTTTCACACGGTCCATGTCATCGTGGACTTCTATGAAATAAGGGGTCTGGAGGATGTCTAGCAGGCTCATATCGCCGACGGAGGCCGTGAAGTGGCAAAAATATTTTACATACGTATGATCGCTGATCGTTCCATGACCTTGAGGAACACCGGCAGGAATCAAAAATAATTGACCGGGTCTGGGGCTGAATTCGTGACCGTTAATGTTGAGCCAGCCTTCTCCATCCAAAATAAAATAAAATTTATGAAGCTCGGGAACAAAGCTCATGTTGCCCCAGCTGCGCGGAACTTTCACAAAACTGGCGGAGGTCACCGTCGTTTGCATATTGGACAAATAGTGTTTCAGAAGCCGGTTTTGATGGATCAGACTCATAAGTCCCTCCAGAAAATGGGAAATTTGCGGGAACTTTGTTTAGTTTATGTAAAGCCATTATACAACAGAATCCTTAGAATGGGATTGCAAGGAGATGGAATTCGAACTAAAAGGGGAGATGGAGCATGATTCGATCGTTCAGGCTGTTAATGATTATGGCGGTTATGGTTGTACTAACGGTTGCAGGATGTACTTCAACAGGAGGCAAGGGGGATACAGAGAAAAGCACCGGTGAGAACAGCCCCCCTAAACCCGTCACTTTGAAGGTGCTAGGCGTTATTACGTTTTCCGATGAGCAGTGGGACAACATCTTCGTCAAGCCGATCCAAAAGAAGTTCCCTCACGTAACCTTGGAACGATTGAACGAAAAAAAATACCAGGAACGGCTGACCTCAGGATATGTTCCGGATCTTATTGTGACCTCTTACTCTTCCATCCCGAGCTTGATCGATCTGAAGGTAGTCGGCGATATCGGGCCCATGATGCAAAAGGAAAAGTTCGATGAAATGAAATTCGATAAGCCGATTATGGATATGTTCAAAAGCTTCCCTTCTCTCCAATTCGCCGGTTTGCCGATGTACAAAAACCCGAAGGTGCTGTTTTATAACAAGGATGTGTTCGACCGGTTCGGCGTTCCTTACCCTAAGGACGATATGACTTGGGAGCAGGCGGTGGAATTGTCCCGCAAGCTGACGGTTTCTAACGACGGAGTGCAGTATATGGGGCTTCAGCCGGGATCGCTGGGACATCTGGCAGGGCAATTATCCTTGCTGCAGGTCGATCCGAAAACGAACAAAGCGGCGGTGAACTCCGACGGGTACCAGCGGCTGTTTCAATTTTTGAAGCAGATTCAGACCATTCCGGGCATGGATTTGACGAAGGCGAATTCGGATGCTTTTTTCAAAAACCGATCGCTCGCCATGTACGACTATTGGACGACGGACGGCTTGATTCCGCTGGAGGAAGCGCATAAGGCGGGCAATCCGATGAACTGGGATCTCGTTACATCGCCTGTATTCACTGATAAGCCGGGTGTTCATTCGATGCCGGATGTTCACGTCATGGTCATGTCCGACATGAGCGAGCACAAGGATTTGGTGTACCAAATTATGTCCTATGTCGCCTCTTCCGAGGAAGTCCAATCCGAATTCGCCAAAATCGGCAGAGCGCCGGTCTTGCGCAGCGATAAAGTGTTTCAGCACTTCGGAGAAAGCTTCGAGAGTGTAAAAGGGAAGCATCTGGAAGCTATTTTCAAGACCGGCTTTGCCCAAAGACCCGCCCCTTCGGCTAACGAAGGATTGGCAAGTAAGCCGGTGAATGACGCTCTGACGCGCGTTCTGTCCGAAAGCGAAGACATTAATACCGCATTGAGGAAGGCTGAGGAGGAGGCCAACAAAGCTATCGAATCAGCCTCCAAATAAAATGGCGCTGCAAAGAATGACTCAGGTTAGGAGTGAATATTCAAGTGGTACAAAAGGAAAACGGCTTAGGAGATCAGCAGCTTATCGGGCAAGAAGCACAAGCCGATTTGTATTGGGTTGCGGTGGAGCGCGACCGGCCTGTACTGACACTCCAGGATATGCCGGTGGATTGGATGGAGCGTTCCGGCCGGAAAGAGTTTGCCGCCACTGCTCGGCCGGGCGAGTGCTACGCGCTGCAACTGGTGCTGTACGCGGCCCGTTGTTCCGTGGACTGCGTACAGGCCGACTTTTCGGACCTGGTGTCCGGACAAGGAACGCGTATTGACGCTTCGGGGGTTGAATGCTACGCGCTGGAAGGCAGAGATGCCTACGGACAGCCGTTCAAGAAGACGGTTGCCGTCGGGCAGGGCGGCGTGCAGTCATTGTGGATCGGCATCACTCTCCCGATTGATGCGTCTGCGGACCGATACACCGGAGAATGGACTTTTACGGCTGGCGGCATAAGCAAGCGGCTTACCGTTACGCTCACCGTGGCAGGGGAGCCGTTGGACGATGCAGGGGACAGCGAGATGTGGAGACATTCCCGTCTGCGGTGGCTGAACTCGGATGCAGCGATAGACGAGGAGGTTACGGCGCCGTATACCCCGGTAACTTGGGAAGGGCGGACGGCAGGGTGTCTCGGCAGGGAAATGACGCTTGACGAGCAAGGCTTTCCCGAATCGATCGTAAGCCGGTTCAACAGCGCTGTAGACGGGCTCGTAGAAGCCGGGCGCCCGGTTCTCGCGGAGCGGATCCGGCTCGTAGTCGAAAGCGATGACGGGGAGGCCGTCTGGATCGGCAATGATTTTCGAATCGAACGGCAAACGGACAGCCGTGTCGGATGGGCTGCACAAAGCGGCAGCGAGTTGTGGGAGATGAGCTGCCGTGGCGAGCTCGAATTCGACGGATTCGCCCGCTTTGAAGTGACCCTGAAGGCGAAAGAGGACGTTCGTGTCCGTGATATTCGCCTCGATATCCCTTTCGCTCCGGATATTGCCCGTTACGGGATGGGATTGGGGCACAAGGGCGGATTCCTTCCGGAAGCGTTCGATTGGAAATGGGACGCGTCCAAGCATCAGCATGCCATGTGGATCGGCGACGTCAATGCCGGACTTCGCTGCCGCCTCCTCGATCATGAGGGGCGCAGGCCGTTCGTCAATATTTATTATAAGCACCGCCCGCTCACGGTCCCGGACAGCTGGCATAACCAGGGCAAAGGGGGCGTCAGGCTCCTCCGCCAAGACGGCGCCGTACTATTCCGGGCGTATAGCGGAGACCGGACGGTCGGAAAGGGAGTAGAGCTTCGCTTTCACTTCGACCTGATGATCACGCCGCTGAAGCCGATCGATATGTCCGCTCATTGGAGCAACCGGTATTACCATCGGCTGGAGGGCAAGGCGTTAATGAACGCCTGGCAGGAGGAAGCGCTGGCGAGCGGAGCCAATATCATCAACGTTCATCATGGAGCGGATGCTCATCCGTTCATTAATTATCCGTTCCTGGAGACGGAGAGCCTTACCCGCTTCGTTGAGGAAGCGCACGATAAAGAGCTTAAGGTCAAGCTGTATTACACGGTTCGGGAAATGAGCGATCATATGATCGAATTAAAGGCTCTCCGGAGCTTGAGCGACGAAGTGTTCCCGCGCCCGAATCCGGATGTGACCACTTCCTTATGGCAGGGCGACGCCGCTGAATGGGTTCGAAAGCATCTGGGCGACGATGTCATTCCCGCATGGAAGCACGAATTTAAGGTAGGAAAGCATGCCGGAAACATCGATGCGGCTATTCTTACGGACGGTACTTCCCGGCTGGCCAATTACTACGTGGAAGGTCTCAAATGGCTGACGGAGCATGTCGGAATCGACGGTATATACATCGACGATACCGCATACGACCGCTTCACCATGCGCCGCGCCCGCAAAGTGCTGGATCGGGCGAAGCCCGGCTCGCTTATCGATTTCCACACATGGAACCATATGAACGAACGGGCGGGCTTTGTCAACAACGCCAATTTGTATATGGAGCTGTTCCCATATCTCGACAGCCTGTGGATCGGAGAGGGCTTCAAATACAACGAGGTTAGCCCCGATTACTGGCTCGTGGAAATCAGCGGCATTCCATTCGGCTTAATGGGAGAAATGCTCGGTCAGGGCAATCCGTGGCGCGGTATGGTATTCGGCATGTCGAACCGGCTCGGCTGGATCGGCCAAAGTCCGGAGTATCTCTGGAAGCTGTGGGATCAGCTAGGGATTGCGGAAGCGCAAATGCTCGGCTACTGGCATCCGGACAATCCGGTGCACCCGGATCGGGACGATGTAGCGGCCACGGTATACCGCAAGCCGGAGCAAATGCTAATCGCGCTGGCGAGCTGGGCGGAGGAGCCCGTCGAATGCTCGCTGCAAATCGATTGGGAGCAGCTCGGCTGGAGCCGCGAGCTGGTATCGTTCGAAGCGCCGGCGATTCAACATATTCAAGAGTCATTGCCGCTTGAATCGCTGCAAGCGATACCGCTGCAGCCGAAGCAAGGATTATTGATCGTATTGCGGTCTAATCGCTCTAATGCAAACCAACAGGAGGAGAAACGTTCATGACGGAAGCTGTAACAAAGAATTCTTTCCATAAAGAGGTTGTAAGCGGACTGGTGAGCCGGCTGCTCGGGCCGGCGTACCGGGAGCAGTTCGATTTGGAGGAGATCGGCCAGGACCAAGGACGCGATGTGTTTGAAATCGAGAACAGGGGCAAGCGGATTGTTCTTAGAGGTTCTAACGGCATCAGCCTTGCCTCCGCGCTCCACTGGTATTTGAAATACAGCTGCAACGCGCACATATCGTGGTCAGGCGATCAGTTGTCGCTGCCTGACCGGCTGCCGCAGGCGGAAGCGGTTCGGAAAGCGACGCCTTACCGCCACCGCTATATGTACAATTTTTGCACATTTAATTACTCGATGACTTGGTGGGACTGGAAGCGGTGGGAGCGCGAGATCGACTGGTTGGCTCTGCACGGGATCAATATGCCTCTTGCCGTAACCGGACAGGAAGCGGTCTGGATGGCGGCCGGGAACAGACTGGGGCTGTCGGATGAGGAAATGCTCAAGCATTTGACAGGACCTGCTTATTTGGCCTGGCATTATATGGGGAACGTAGACGGTATGGCAGGCCCGCTTCCGCAAAGCTGGATCGACGGGCAGAAGGAGCTCCAGCTCCAGATTCTTGAACGCGAGCGGGAATTCGGCATGACGCCGGTGCTCGCCGGGTTCTACGGTCATGTTCCGGCGGCCTTGCGGCAGAAGCGTCCCGAAGCGAACATTATGCAGCTGAAGTCGTGGTTCGGCATGAGGGGCGTCCATTTCCTCGATCCGCGCGATCCGTTGTTTGACGAAGCTGCATCAATATTTTACGAGGAGCAGGAAAAGCTCTACGGCACGGATCATTTATATGCGATGGACCTGTTCCATGAGGGCAGCTCTCCCGACTCTTCGACGGAATATGTGACGGAGTCTGCAAAGGCAGTCTGCCAATCGATGCTGAACCACGATCCGGACGGGGTCTGGGTTATGCAGAGCTGGTCGATGTCCGAGCCGATTGTGACCTCGCTCCCTAGGGAGCATCTCCTGATGCTGGACTTATATGCTGAGAATAACGCCAAGTGGAAGCAGACCCATGCCTTCTACGACAAGCCGTGGGTATGGTGCATGCTGCATAATTTCGGCGGCCGCAACGGGATGTTCGGCGATTTGGAGATGGTGGCGCAAGGCCCGGCGCAGGCGCTTCACGATCCGGGGAAGGGCGATATGGCAGGGATCGGATTTGCTCCCGAAGCGATCGAGGAAAACCCGGTATTTTACGATTTGTTGAGCGAAATGGTATGGCGGACGGAAGCACCTGACATGGAGGAGTGGGTGGAGGACTATTTGCAGCGCCGTTATGGAAACGGCAGTGAATCGGCAGTGGAAGCGTGGCAGCTGCTCCGGCGGTCGGTCTACTCCAAAAATTCGAACTATGAAACCGTTGTGTGCGCCAGACCGAAGCTGGAAATCCGGCGGACGTGCAACGGAACGGTAGTCCCTTTTTACGATGTGCGGGTGCTGCTTCGTGCGTGGGAGCGGTTGTTGGCAGGCGGAGATGAATTGGCAGAATCCAAAAATTACCAGTACGACCTGGTAAACGTGGGCCGTCAGGTGCTGTCCGACATCTCGAGGCCGCTGCACTTGAACATGATCAAGTCGTTCCGCGCCGGCGACCGCGAGCAGTTCAACGAGTATTGGAGCGCATTCGAAGCGCTGATGATCGATATGGAGGAGCTGCTCGCGACGAACGTTCATTTTCTTACCGGGCCATGGGTGAACCGGGCGAAGAAGTGGGGAACCAATAAGGAGGAGACGGCGCTGCATGAATTCAACGCCCGTACGATCATCTCCACCTGGTGGCCGGAGGTTACTTTTGACGATTACGCGCACAAGCAGTGGTCCGGCATCATGACCAGCTACTATCTGGAACGGTGGAGACAATTCGCCGCCAAGCTGGAGGCCGCTATCGATAATCCGGATACGTTCAGCCAAAAGGATTTTGACAGCGATATCCGCAAATGGGAGTTCAGCTGGATGAAAGGAACGGAGGATTTCTCCCTGGACCCTTCAGGGGATGCCGCAGCCGTATCGCGCAAAATGTATGAGAAATACGCGCCTATGGTTGACCGTTTCTGGAACCTGTAAAATTAGTTCAATAGTGCAAGCCGATGGTCGCTTTTCGCGAAAATCGGCTTTTTTGCCGTTTCGTATTATAATGATAAGGGTAAATATTTAAGATGACCTTCTTTGCAAGGGCGTGTTGAAAGGGGGGGAATGGGGAATAAAGGAGATAACGGGAGCCCCGCCGACTGTTGAGTCTAGCCCCTAACGGGATGCATCCGAAGCTGGAAAGGTTTGTTGTGATTCAGGTAGAGCGGGCTGGCGGAGCATTATTTTTTGGATGATTTCACCCTATATCAGCAAAAATCCGGACTAAAGTCCGAACTATATGAGTAAGAATGGTTAGGGTTGGCCTGAATGCCGCGGTGTCGATCGGTATGGATTCGATTTGACCGGTATTGCAAAGCATTCGGGATAGAGATACAAGGGGGTAGGCTTGATGGAAGACCGTATGGAGCAGAGATATTTGCCGGAGAAACCGATTTTGCCGCTGGCAAGCGGAATGGTTTATATGGGGAAGGATTTGTCGCTGAATCGCAAAGTGATTCTGTACGCCGTGGATAGCCAGGATGACGCGTTCACTAAGGCGTATACGGAAATGCTGGGAGAGGCATCCCAGTTCACCGACCGGAGCTTCATTCATATATTGGACATGGGGTTTAATCATTCGTCGAACCGGCTGGTCGCTGTGTTGAAGCCGTGCAACGGCACGCTGTTATATGAGGTCATAGCAGGCGGAATGCTCTCTTTCCAGGAGAAGCTGACCATCGTCTATAAGCTTGCTTTGGGGATGCAGAAGGCGTTGGAGGAAGGTATCGTCGGATTCTCCATCAGCGCGGACAACATATGGATCGATCCGGAAGGGCATCCGGTCATTATGAATTATTGGGAGCAAGGACAAGCGGCGCAGCGCGGAACAAAGGGGCTCGTCGGCCTGCTGCTGCAGCTGATCGCCGGTAAAAGTACGGGGCCGGTAGTAACAATGGACGATCCGGCCGCGCAGGAAGCGCTGCGGCAAATTCCAGGCGAGCAAAGAGATGTGCTCGTCTCCCTGATCCGTCAAGTAGCGGCAGAAGATGTGCCGCTCAAATTGTTTATCGCACAGCTCGCACGCATTGTGATCGTACGGGGCACGAGGGAGCCTGTACGGGCACAGGAGCCGGAAGCGGTGAGAAGGCCTGTCTCCGCTATGACGAAATCCGCTCCTTCCTTTTCGGAGGAACCGGTGCAGCCGAGGAAGCAGGCGGCGCCTCCGCCTCCGCCAGAGCCGGACGAGGAGGATGAGGAGGAAGAAGACGAGCCGAGACGGTTTACGGTCGGGGGCATGATGAAAAGGCTGCTGCTGATCGGCGGTGCCGTCGTCGTCATCGGGGTATGCTCCGTGCTCATTCTCATGGGGCTGTTCGAGGTGCTAAGGCCGGATAAAGGGTATGTTCCGAGCGCTCCGGCTACGGAGACCAGTCCGCCAGTTGCCGATGCCAAGCCGACACCGAGTGCTACGCCTGTGCCGGATAAGCCGAAGGAAACGCCGAAGCCGGATAACGGAGCGGCCACCGATCAGGGGCCGACTCAGGTTCCGAACCTGATCGGTATGACGCAGGCCGAGGCGGAAAAAGCGGCGCTGGCGGCAGGGCTGCGCTACAGCTTTGTTTTGGAGCCGAACGAGATGGCGCAGGGCAAGGTGTTCAAGCAGGATCTTCAGCCGAATGCGACGGCCGAGAGAGGCTCACGCGTTACGTTCTGGATAAGCAAAGGGCAGTAAAAGAAGAGCCCGGCTAGCCGTTAAATAGACGGCTGGCCGGGCTTTTTTGCCAATTAGGTAAGTTAAACCACGGTATCTGTAAAGTGAAAAGATAAGCGTATCGAAGCTATTCCTTTTGGCGGTTCTCATGCTGAGGCATGCAGCGGCGCAGGGGATAGATTAATCGCGGATTTCAGCGATAATTTCGATTTCCACCGGCGTGTGGAACGGCAGGTCGCTTGTTCCGATGGCGGATCGGGCATGCTTGCCGTTCTCGCCGAATACCTGCACAAGCAGGTCGGAGGCGCCGTTCATCACGTAAGGCTGGTCGCCGAATCCCGGCGCGCTGTTGACGAAGCCGAGCAGCTTGACGATTTTGACCACGCGGTCCAGATCGCCCAAGTATCCCTTCATGACGGCCAGACAGTTAATAATGACTTGCCGAGCGGCTTCTTGTCCCTGCTCGATCGTAAGGTCGCTGCCTACTTTGCCTTCGTACATAAGCTCTCCGTTAATGCGGCAGTCCTGGCCGGACAAATAAATCAGATTGCCGGTACGGTTGCACGGAATATAAGTGAAGCGCGGCTCCGGCGATGGGGGAAGGACGATGCCCAGCTCCTGCAGTCTTTGCTCGATTTTGCTCATGGTTTATTACCTCCGTATACATATAGGATTAAGCAGGGATAAGGTTATAGTAATGGTTAAGGTTAGGATCGAATCTGCCGTGCGGTTTGTGAATGTATATGTTGCGAAAAAAGCTTACGGTCGAATGTTCAGGCGGTTAAGACGTTCCAATGGCAGGGCAATGCTTGATTTTGATAACATCGGCAGGGGCAGGCATAGATCGAATGATGTGACTACACACGTCTACGCGAGCGAATCCCAAGCGAACGCTGCGTGGCGATCGATCAATTCCCGGCTGGCGGCAACCCGCCGGATCGGAACCATTGCAAGGTGCCAGCCTGGCGCCTTATCCGTGGCTGCAGCAATGATGCGCGCGGATCAGGCTGCCTTCGCGCGCCTGCGTATGGCGTTCACCGGCCAGGGTCGACTTGCCTCCGACCCATACATGCAGCATCCCGGAAGGATATTGCCGAGGGTTCTCGAAGGTGGCGTGATCCTGGATCGTATCCGGATCGAACACGGCAATATCCGCGGCATACCCCGGCACAAGCAGGCCGCGCTTGCCGAGCTTGAACCGCTGCACGGGGAACGAGGTCAGCTTGCGCACGGCCTGTTCCAGCGTGAGCACCTTGTCTTCGCGCACATATTTGGCGAAGACGCGGGGGAAGGTGCCGTACAAGCGCGGGTGCGGCTTGCCGGTTTCGCACGTCAGGCTGTCGGATGCGATCAGCGACCGCTCGTAGCCGACAACCTGCTTCACGTCATCGTCGGACATATGGAAGTAGACGATGGAGATGCGTCCCAGCTCCTCCAGAAGCAGGTCCATCATGCAGTCCGCCGGATGCTGACCGCGCTCCTCGCTGATCTCGGCGAGATGCTTGCCTTCCAAATGGCGGTTCGCTTCATTATGCACGGCGGAAATGTAGACGCTCTGCCAGCCGGTGGAGCAGACGAGGTTGTCCCAATCCTTCTGCTCCTGCCCGAGCTCCTCGCGGATCCGTTTGCGTAAGCCTGCATCCCGGAACCGCTCCAGCACGGCTTCGATGCCGCCTTCCAGCGCCCATGGCGGCAGCACTGTTGTCAGCGTCGTCGACCCGGCGTTGTACGGGTAGACGTCGCACGTCACATCGAGTCCGCGCGAACGGGCTTCCTCGATGAGCTCCATCGCCTCGAGCACTTTGCCCCAGTTGATTTTGCCCGCCGCCTTCAAGTGGCTGATGTGCAGCGAGACGCCGGCTTTCTCGGCGATCCAGATCACTTCCTTCACGGAAGGGATCAGGTTGTTGCCCTCGCCGCGAATATGGGTGGAGAACAGCCCGTTGTACTTGGGCAGCACGGAGCACAGCTCGGCGATCTCTTCCTTGGAAGTGTAGCTCCCCGGAGCGTACAGCAGACCGATGGAGAAGCCGATCGCTCCGGCTTTGAGCCCTTGCTCGAGCAAATGCTTCATCCGGATCAGCTCCTGAGACGTCGCAGGACGGTTGGCGAAGCCCATGACCGCGATGCGCAGCGCGCCGTGGGCCACATAAGTGGCGATGTTCTCTGAAGGGCGGGAGCTGGCGAGCGAGTCCATATACTGCTCCACCGTCTCCCACGGCCATTCCCACGAGGTTTTGCCCAGCACCGGCTGGACGTAGCTTTGCAGCAGCTCCGCTTTTTCTTTGACAAAAGGCGCGGGAGCCAGGCCGCAGTTGCCGACCACCTCGGTGGTGACCCCTTGGCGCAGTTTAATCTCGCTCAGCGGATGGTCGAAGATCATCAGATCGGAATGACAATGACCGTCGATAAAGCCGGGGGAAATGACCTGATGATGGACGTCCAGCGTTTCGCGGGCTTCCTGATGAATTTGGCCGACGGCGGCAATGTGTCCGTCCTTGACGCCGACATCGCCGATAAACCACGGATTGCCGGTACCGTCGACGATGCGCCCGTTTTTCAATAGCAGATCGAGCATGACGTAGGAACCCTCCTTGAGGTTAAGTATCAATGCACGTTGATTAGGCTTGGTTAAAAAAGATGCCGAAGTGGTGACTGAGAATGAAAAAATGAGAATGAGATCACGGCCAGAGTCAGAGTCGGAGCTGAAGCAGGATCGAAGCCAGAGTCAGAGTCAGGACCAGGACGGAAGGCGAAGCCGGAGCCAGAGCCAAGACCGTGATCAAAACCGGTACCGATGCCGAAGCTGACGGCGCAGCCTTCCGGCCCGCTCTTATTCCAGCTTGCCCCGGCCCAGAACCGGTACGGGCTCGAAGGCTTCGCCCCGCAGGAACAGCACCTGATTATGCAGATTGATCGTGCTGCAAATATGATTCGGAATAATATAAAGCCGGTCGCCTACCTTCAAATTGGCGGCTTGCGCTTCAGGGCCGAGGCGCATCATGCCGTGCTCCTCGGACAGCCGCTCCAGCACGGCGTCCTCGAGGCCGACGACATGGCCAAAGCCCTGAAGCAGCAGCGGCTCTGTGTTCGGCTGCACGTCGGTGGCGAACGTCTTGCTGCCGCCGTCGACAACAGCCAAGTCCGCCGCAGGGCGGCTGACAACGGTTACAAGAACGCTGCCTGCGCAATCCCCCAGGCCGCACACGCCGAACCTCGCCTGCATCCGGTCCTGGAACACGTACGTTCCCGGCCGGATTTCGGTGACGCCCTTCACGGTCGCGGCGTATGCTCCCGTTGGGGTGGAGCCGACGCTCACGTCCGCGATGGGAATCCCCAGCGCGCGCATCCGGTCGGCCAGCTCCACCATGATGCGGCCTTCTTCGATGCCCGCCGCCTCTAGATCGAGAGTCGGCTTCTTGTTCATCAGCGCGCCGCGGAACGTATAGATCCCGGTCAGCCGCAGATGCTCCATCGCGTGGATGCGCGATGCGAGGGCCAATGCGTCGTCGTACAGGACCCCCGTACGCCGCAGCCCGGTATCGATTTCGAGCCGCACATTCAGCGTGTGGCCGTGCTGGCCGGCCAGCTGCGACAAGCGGCTCGCGCCTTCGTCGCTGTCGACCGCGAGAATCAGGTCGATCTGCCGGCTTAACGCGATGGCCCGCTCGATTTTGGATGGAGTCACGAGCGGATAAGCAATGAAAATATTCGAGATGCCGTGCTGCGCCATCACTTCGGCCTCGGATACTTTGGCCACGGTTATGCCCGAGGCTCCGGCTCCTAGCTGCCGCTTGGCGACGTGAGGCATCTTGTGCGTCTTGGCGTGAGGCCGCAGCTGCACCTGATTACGCTGCGCGGTTTCCGCCATCGCTTCGATGTTGCGCTCCATGATGGCTTCATGGATGATAATACAAGGAGTTTCCGGTACGAAAAGCGGTGCTGAACCGTTGTTCATCTACTCTTCATTCCCTTCGGCTTCGGATAATGTTTTGCCTTCTTCCAAATAGTTATAGAGGGTGTATTTGGATATATTCAAATAGCCGCAAATTTTCTCGCCGCCCTTCTTGATCAGGAAAGCGCCTTTGCGGTCCAGCAGCTGAATCATCCGCATCTTGTCCTCCTTGGTCATGACGGCGACCGGCTTACCTACCTGCTCCTGAGCCTCCTGAATAAGCGCATCGAGCAGATCGCTCACATTGCTGACGAACGATTCCTTCACTTCTGTCTGAAGTCCCGTGGATGTAAGCGAGTGAAGCGTCTTCTCGGCGACCATCAGCTCCGTTATGTCGAAGTTGATGCACAAGGCACCGATCGTTTTGCCCTCGCTATTTTTCATATAGATCGAAGTAGAGCGGAGAATGCGGCCGTCCTTCGTTTGCGTGACATAGTTGAATTTGTTGCCGTCCACATGATTGCCCCGCAGCAGCTCCAAGCCAAGGTTCGTCCCCGGATCGCCTACCTTTCTGCCTGTAATGTGACCGTTCTCGATAGCCCGAATCGTGCTTTCGTAAGAGCCGGTCAAGTCGTGCAGCACGACCTCGCAGTTGTCGCCGAACTGGGCGGCAATGCCTTTCACCAGGCTGTTCAGAAACTCCGATTCGTCCCGGATGTTCTCCATGTTCGAGTGGCCCTCCCTTTCCGCGATAAGTTGGTGTCGTTATGAGAACGATAGTAACATAAACCAACGGATTGTCAAACAAAAAGTTTGTTCGAATAAAAAAAAGTATGTTAGTATATGTGAAGCGTTTACTTTATATGCAGGGGAGCCTAAGAATGAAGCGTTGGTTCGGAAAATCGTTAAAACGAAAGCTGTCCATGCTGCTGCTGTTCGCTATTTTACTGCCGCTTGTGCTGACCGGCGTTGCCTCTTACCAGATCGCCATTTCCTTAACGGAGGAAAAGGCCAAGCAATCGGGCATGAACACGCTGCGCCAAATTGCTGACAAGCTGGAATTCATTATTCAGGATGCGGAAAATATGTCGTTGTTTTTAATCGGGCAGCGCGATATTCAGGCGTATCTCGATGACGAACAGGAGGATGTGGTCCGCTTTACGCTTAATGTGGGCTTTTTGACGAACCTGGCTTTTTCCAAAAAATATATATCCAACATTACGATCACGCATGATAAAGGAAAGCCGCCGCTTTCCAATACGACGGTATTGAAGTCCGGCTTGCCCGAGGTGCTGAAGGCAAACGAGCAGGCATACCGCAGCAGCACGAGGTGGTGGTCGCCGCTCTACGAGAACCAGACGACGGAGGGGCTGAAGCGGGTCGTTTCGCTTGTCCGGCCTGTCCGCAGCATTAACAATTTCAAGCCGCTCGGGATGGTATCGATCAGCGTCGATGAAGCCGAAATCTCCCGTTATTTGACCGGGGCCGGCTGGGAGAAGACCGGGTTCGTCCTGCTGCTGGATCAGAACAACCGCGTTTTGTCCAGCGGCCGGCAGGAATGGCTGAATCAGACGGTGAGCGATATTTTTCCGGGCTTCGGGGAGCTCGAAGGAGACAGCGGCATGCTGAATTACGGGACCGGCAAAGAGCAGACAACGATTCTGTATCACACGGTTCCGAGTCTGCAATGGAAGCTGGTCGGCTTCATTCCGACGCAAATCTATACGGCGCAAAGCGGCTACGTGCTGATGGTCACGGCGCTTGCGGTAGGTCTCGGGCTGCTGCTCGCGGCAGGCTTGGTGCTTTATTTCGTGCAATGGGTGACGAAGCCGCTGACCCGGCTGACGCAAAACATGAAGGACATTAATCCCGACGAGCCGATTCCTCATTTCGAGGTGAGGAGCACGGACGAGGTCGGTCTGCTGCTGCGCAGCTACAATAAGCTGAGCGACCGGATCCAGCGGCTGAAGGAGCAGGTGCAGAAGAACGAGGCGATGAAAAAGGAAGCCGATATTCAAGCGCTGCAGGCGCAAATCAATCCGCACTTTTTATATAACACGTTATCTTCGATACACTGGATCGCCTTGATGAACAAGGATAAGCAGATTGCGGAAATGGTGGGGGCGCTCAGCGATTTCTTGCGGTTCAGCTTGAACAAGGGGGAGGAATTTTGCCCTGTCCAGCAGGAGGTGGCGCACGCGCAAAA
Source organism: Paenibacillus sp. H1-7 (assembly GCF_022354825.1). Classification (GTDB taxonomy): domain Bacteria; phylum Bacillota; class Bacilli; order Paenibacillales; family NBRC-103111; genus Paenibacillus_S. Next base: position 6,942,418 of record NZ_CP031168.1, on the reverse strand, counting down.
TTATGTATACATTCAAGCGATCCGGTTCCCGGGACAATTCGAGGTGGAGTTTTATATCGATCCGGCGATGATGCAGCTCCCGATGCTGAAGCTCCTGCTGCAGCCCTTGATCGAGAACAGCATTATTCACGGCATTCAGAAAAAGCAAGGAAAAGGCAATGTCTATGTCCACGGTGAATTGGAGGGGACGTCAGGGATGAAGTTTATCGTGGAGGATACGGGAATCGGCATCGAGCCGGCCAGACTGCGTGAGCTCCGTCGAAGCTTGACCGTGCATGAGGGGGTGTCTCGCGGCAAAGGAACGAAGTTCAGCTACGGCCTGCGCAATGTGCATCAGAGGCTGCAGCTTCATTACGGGCACGAATCCGGTCTTGTTATTGAGAGCGAGCCGGGCAAAGGAACGGCGATATCATTCATCATTCCGTTAACGGAGGAAACGACATGAGAATTTTGATAGTTGACGACGAAGTGATCATTCGCACCGGACTGTGTACGGTTATCGATTGGAAGGAGCTGGGGATGGAGCTGCTTCCACCTGCGGCATCGGCTGAAGAAGCGCTGGCGCGTGTGCCGGAGGAGAAGCCGCATATCATTTTGACGGATATCCGCATGTCCGGCATGGACGGAATCGAGCTCGCGAAGAAGGTGAAGGAGCTGCTGCCGGACACGGAGATCGTCATTTTAACGGGATACGATGATTTTACGTATGCACAGCAGGCGCTGCGGGAAGGCGTGACCGATTATTTGCTCAAGACCAGCCGTCCCGACGAAATAATAAAAGCGGCGATGAAAGCGAAGCAGCGCATATTGGAGAAGTGGGAGGCATTGAAGCAGGAAAACTTCCAGACGGCCGCTTTTCGCAGCCAGCTTCTGGAGCGGCTCGTCACCCAAGGGCTCGATCAGGAGCCTGCCTCGGTCAAAGAACAGCTGCACATCTGGTTTCGCAAGCACGGGGTGCAAGCCGCTGAAGCGGAGCTCTCCCCGATGCAAGTGCTGCTGGTTTCCGCTTCCGGCTGGGGCGATAACCCGCTGGCCCGTCTCCTGCTAGGCGCAGCCGATAATATGCTGTTCGAGCTGCTTCCTGCCGTTACGTTGCTGAAGAAGGACCGGATTGTGCTGGTCGCCCGCTACGTGCCCGGCGTCACGGACAAGGCATCGCTGGAGGCGGCCCTGGACCGGGTGGAGCAGACGCTAAAATGTACCGTTTATGCCGCTCTCGGCTCCATTGCCGCAGGCTGGGACGAGCTTCCAGTCTCCTTCCGCGAGGCGGAGCACGTATTTTCTTTCCGCGGCTTGGTGGCGGCCAGAGGGCTTTTTGCCATGGAGGACGTAAAGGACCGCCGAGGGGGAAGAACCGTATGCTCCCAGAAGGAGGAGGCGGAGCTCTCGGCTATCCTGTTGAGCAACAATTTGACGGAGCTGCGGCACTGGGTGAATCAAAAGGTTCGCACGCAGATGGAGGACGCTTCGGTCACACCGGCATCGCTGCAGGCTTATTTGCAGTCGCTTGTTTTGTCCGCGCATCGATGGCTGGAGCGGGCGGGGTCCGGTACGGGAGCCTCTCAGGAAGGAACGGGTCCGGATAACGAGCGGAGGGAGTTCACGCTGGAGTTGGCAGGCCAGCCCGAGGAAGAGCTGTTCCGGCTGCTGTCTTCCGTCATGTCCGTTTTTCATGAATCGATCGCGGAAACCAAGTTCTCGTATATTCATAAATCGATTGCCTATATTAAAGAAAATCTGGATCAAAATCTAACGCTCCAGCAGGTAGCGAAGTTCGTTCATCTGAACCCGAATCATTTCAGCGAGGTGTTCAAACGGGAAACGGGGCTCAACTATATCGAGTTCGTAACGAAGGAACGGATGCGGCAAGCGGCCGAGCTGCTGCAGGGCTCACAGGCCAAAATCAGCGAGGTGGCCAATCGCGTCGGCTACGAGGACATCAAATATTTTAGCCAGCAATTCAAAAAATTCAGCGGGCAAACGCCGTCGGAATTCCGCCAATCGCCAAAAGGCTGAAAAATTTCCCCCCTGCCTCCGAAGTCTCTCCCGTTTTGCGTCCGACCGTTGTCCCCTATACTAAGGCTTGTAAAGAGAAGAGATGAACGAGGAGGGTACTACAAGATGAAAAAAGCGACGACGATAGCGCTCACCGCGGTAATGGCAACGACTTTGCTGTCCGCCTGCGGTACCGGCGCAAGTACCGACAGCAAGGCTGCCGGCGAGGGCGGGGGTAAAGATAACGCTCAACAAAAAGTAAAGCTTTCCATATGGCATAACTATACAGGCGACGACCTTCGCGCCAAAACGATGAGAAGCGTCATGGAGCAGTACAAGAAAGACCACCCGAATGTGGAGCTGGATATTCAGGGCATCCCGCCCGATGGTTATCGAGCTCGTTTGAAAACGGTTGCCGCAGCCAATGAAATGCCGGATCTGTTCGTGATGTGGCCGGGCGTTATGACCAAGGAGTTCGTTGGCGGAGATTTGCTTCAGCCGATTAACCAGCTGCTCGACAGCAAACCGGATTGGAAAAACGGCTTCCTGCCGAACTCGTTCGACGATTTCACCATCGACGGCAAAACGTACAGCGCGCCGATGGGCTTGTCCCCGACTTCGATTCTTTATTATAACAAAACGATTTTCGATAAATACGGCGTGAAGCCTCCGAAAACATGGGATGAAATGATGAGTCTCGTGGAAACGTTCAAGAAGGACAAAATGACGCCGATCGCGCTTGGAAACAAGGCCGCTTGGCTGGCGCAATCGAGTATTTTGAGCTCTTTGGCGGACCGTGTGACCGGCACGGAATGGTTCCTGAACGCGGCGAACCAAAAAGGAGCGAAGTTTACCGATCCTGAATTCGTACAAGCGTTGACTTACCTGCAGCAGCTAGGCAAGGCGGGAGCGTTCCAGGAGGGCTTCAACAGCATCGACAATACGCAAATGGAGCAAATGTTCGCGCAAGGCAAAGCGGCGATGATGATAGACGGCGGCTGGGCGCTGACGAACCTTGCGGCCAATGCGTCGAAGGAAGTGCTGGACAACATCGGCGTGACGGTGCTGCCTTCCGTGCCTAACGGCAAAGGCGATCCGAATTCGCTGTCCGGCGTAGTCGGAACCGGTCTCGGCATGAGCAAGAAAACAAGCGGCGCGGCTAAGGATGCGGCGTATGAGCTGATCTATGCGCTGTCCGGCCCTGCGGCTCAAAAGGCGACGCTCGAGAGCAACCAGCTCGTCAGCTATAAAGTGGAGCTCGACAAAACGAAAGTGTCTTCCTTGTTCGCGCAAGTGTATGAAATGGTCGGCAAAGTGAAAAGAACGCCGGTATATGACGGAGTCCTCAGCTCCGCGGCCAGCGATGTGGTCAACAACGGCCTGCAAGAGCTGCTGATGGGCGGCAAGCCGGAGGATATCGCGAAGAAGATTCAGGACGCGCAAGCCAAATCGCTCGGCGTCAAGTAACCGAACTTAAAGCTTGGAGCGGTTCCAGTCTTTGAACAAGAGACTGGAATTGCTTTTTCAAGAGCCTGTGGGGAACTCAGTTTACGTTTACGAAGTAACTTTGCTAAAGCAAAGTTAAGTATTTGCTTACGAAGTCAGTTTCGCTTCGCGAAACTCTTAGGAGGGGAAGCCATGTCAACAGCGGCACGTATAAGAGGATTCATAACGGTTGGTCTTCTTCCGGCCTTTCTGCTGTACGCCTTTTTTGTGATCATTCCGGTGTTCTGGTCCGCTTACTACGGTTTTTTCGATTGGAAAGGGATCGGCGCCGCCAAATATATCGGCTTCGACAACTATGTGGAAGTCGTGAAGGATCCGCTTTTTTGGAAATCGTTCAAAAATAACATGCTGATCGTAGCCGCCTCCGTCTTCGGACAAGTGCCGATCGCTCTGGTGCTCGCGCTTTTGCTTATGAAGAGCACGCTGTTTCAAAGAATGATCCGCGCTTCGGTGTTCATGCCGATGGTGCTGTCTTCGGTCGTTGTCGGTATTATTTGGGGCTACATTTATCATCCGCAAATCGGGATCCTCAACTTCCTGCTGGAGACGGTAGGCTTGGAATCCTGGAAAAAAGCATGGCTGTCCGATCCGAAAATCTCGATGTATGCGATCATGGTGCCTATCATTTGGAACTATATCGGTCCGTATATGATTATGTTTATCGCGGCGCTGCAAAATATTTCTCCGGAAATCGACGACGCCTCGCAAATCGACGGAGTCGGACCGGTGCGCAAGCTGTTCGTCATTACGCTGCCGATGATTTGGGATACGATCAAGGTAGCGGTTGTGCTGTGTATTTCCGGCAGCCTTAAGGCGTTCGACCTGATCTATGTCATGACCGGCGGCGGACCCGCGCATTCCACGGAGCTGCTCGCTTCGTACATGTACAATAATACGTTCAACGTATTCCGCTACGGCTACGGAAGTGCGGTATCGACCGCAATCATTATTCTCAGCATGGTGCTGATCGTAGGAAGCCAATATTTAATGAAGCGGGACGTTCGCTAATAACGGGAGGGGATTAGGATGGAACAGGTGTATCAAGTGAAGACGGCCGCTCTCCCGCAGGGACAAAAGAAGGTGAAATGGAGCAGAGGCCTTATCAATGTGCTGCTCACGCTCTATGCCCTGGTTACGCTGTACCCGCTGATTTGGCTGTTCATCAGTGCGTTCAAGTCGAACGAGGAGTTTTACTCGCGGCCTTTTGCTCAGCCTACCGAATGGCATTGGGATAATTTCGTGCGCGCCTGGAAAGTATCCGGGATGGGAATTTCGCTTATCAATTCGAGCATTGTGACGATTGTTTCTTTGGTGCTGACATTGATTTTGGGGGCGCTGGCCGCCTATGTATTGGCTCGGTTCGAGTTTAAGCTGAAGCCGCTGATGATGGGGTTGTTTTTGCTCGGAATGCTCATTCCGATTCATAGCACTTTGGTGCCGCTGTTCATTATTATGAAAAAAATCGGTCTGCTCGACTCCTACGGGGCGCTGATCTTGCCATACACGGCGTTCGAGCTGCCGCTTGCGATATTCGTTGCCGCCGCTTATCTGACTTCGGTTCCCAAAGAAATCGAGGAGGCAGCTTTAATCGATGGCACAGGCTATTGGGGGATTTTCTTCCGGATTATGCTGCCGTTAAGCATTCCTGCTCTATCGACAGTAGCGATTCTAGCCTTTTTGCGGTTTTGGAATGACTTTGCGTTTGCGCTTGTATTTATAAGTAAGCCTGCGTTAAAAACGCTGCCGCTCAGCCTCTCCGTATTCGCCACGGGCTATTCGACGGATTACGCGCTTACGATGGCCGCTCTCTCGATTGCGGTGCTGCCTACGATTGCCGTGTTCCTGCTGTTCCAGGAGCAGATTATGAAAGGAATGACGGCTGGCGCGGTAAAAGGGTAAGCGGCTTGCTCCTGAACGAATTATCCGGCGAGAAAAGGAATCGGTCGCCCGTTCTAGAATTATTACCATGATGTTCCTGACATGTGATGTTTAAAGGAGGAAATGAGGATGAAATTGACGAACCGCATCGGCGTTATCGTCGACAGCTTCGGCCTGGGTGTCCGTGAAGGATTAAGAAAGGCCAAAGATGTGGGAGCGGACGGGGTGCAAATTTACGCGGTTAGCGGCGAAATGGATCCGGCTGCGCTGTCGGCCGATGCCCGTAAGGAACTCAAAGCGTATATCGCCTCGCTCGGTCTCGAAATATCCGCCTTGTGCGGCGATCTGGGCGGCCACGGCTTTCAGGATAAGACCGTGAACGCGGCTAAAGTCGAGAAGTCCAAGCGCATTCTGGATCTCGCTATGGATCTCGGCACCAATATCGTGACGACGCATATCGGCATCGTACCGGAAGATGAGCAGAGCGAAGTGTTCCACAGCATGCAGTCCGCATGTGAGGAGCTCGGTCAGTATGCGAAGAGCATGAACGCTTACTTCGCTATCGAAACCGGACCGGAGCGTGCCGCTCATTTGAAGCATTTCCTCGATACGCTCAGTACGAACGGCGTATCGGTCAACTTCGATCCGGCGAACATGGTCATGGTAACCGGCGATGATCCGGTCGAGGGCGTCCGCCTGCTGAAGGACTACATCGTTCACACGCATGTGAAGGACGGTATCCGCTACCGCGAGGTCGATCCTCGCGAAGTGTACGGCGCGCTTGGCTTCGAGCCGATGGATCACGGGAAAATTGCGCAGATGGTCTCGTCCGGCGAAATTTTCAAGGAGGTTCCGCTCGGCGAAGGGAAAGTGCCGTTCGACGCTTATTTTGCTGCGCTGCAGGAGATCGGCTACACAGGCTATTTGACGATCGAGCGCGAAGTGGGCGATCAGCCCGAGACAGATATCCGCAAGGCGGTCGAGTTCATCCGCCGCTATAAATAGAAGCAACAAAGCCTTCCGTTGTCATTTCGGAAGGCTTTGTTTGCTTATACAGAGCTGCGATATCTAGCAGCTCTAAGGTACTTGAGCATCGCGCCCCTATGAAGGGGGCGCTTCCGCAAGCCAGGCGCGCCGAATCCGCGCGCTGTAAGCATGAAAAACCGCGTTACAGCGCAGCGTAACGCAAAAGCGACAGCCCTAACGCGGAAAAACCGCGTTACGGAGCTGCCGCAAGCCCCCCAGCGCTGAATCCGCGCGCTGTAAGCATGAAAAACCGCGTTACAGTGCGGCATAACGCAAAAGCAACAGCCCTAACGCGGAAAAACCGCGTTACAGAGCTGCCGCAACCCTCATCGCGCCGAATCCGCGCCATCTGTTTTCACATTTTCCCATCAATGGTACACTATTCATTAGATCATCCATTTATAGGAGGCGTTTGTTCACATGGGCAAAATTTTGATGACTTATCCGGAAGGCAAATTTAAAGCGCTCACCATGAGCTACGACGACGGAAGAGCGGCGGACCGCCGTCTCGTCGACATTTTTAATACATACGGCATCAAGGGCGCGTTCCACCTGAACTCCGGGCTGCTCGGTACGGGCGACCGCATCGCGGAAGGCGAAATCGCCGAGCTGTACAAAGGACATGAGGTTTCGGCCCACACCGTAACCCATCCGACGATAGCGAGATCACCCCGGGAGCAGCTGATTCATGAGGTGCTTGAAGACCGCAAAGCATTGGAGCGCCTTGTAGGTTATACCGTACGGGGTATGTCGTATCCTAACGGATCGTTCAACAGCCAAATCAAAGAGCTGCTGCCTCATCTTGGGCTAGAATATGCGAGAGTGGTGCAAGCTACCGGAGGCTTCGGGCTGCCGGACGATTTGATGGAGTGGAAGCCTACGTGCCATCATAACAAAAACCTGATGGGCTTGGCCGAAGCTTTCGTCGAGCTTCATAAAAAGCAATATTTGTACATGATGTACGTTTGGGGACACAGCTACGAGTTCGATAACGACAACAATTGGGATTTGATCGAACGGTTCTGCGAATATATCGGCAAACGGGACGATATCTGGTACGCGACCAATATTGAAATCGTCGATTACATCAAAGCGTTCCGTCAGCTCCAATTTTCCGCTTCCAGCGAGTTCGTATACAACCCGTCGGCCCAATCCGTATGGATCAGCGTCGATGGCAATATCGTCGAAATCGCCGGCGGCAGCCAGGTTGCGCTGGATTAAGACGCAATGGCGTCGCATGGAATATTCGGATACAATATAGGCAATGCTTCACTATTGATCAGATGAATGGAGATGGAACAATGGAATCCAACCAATATATAACGTATTTCGGATCGTATTCGGACAAGCAATCCCCCGGTGTTCATGTATACCGGTTCGACGAGCAATCCGGGGAGCTGAGCTTTATCGATCAGGTGGCCGGTATGCTGAATCCTACGTTCATGACGATCAGCCAAGATAAAGGGTTGCTGTATACATATACTCAAGCGGATGAGGGGCAAGATAGCGGCGCCATCCTTACTTTCCGCATCGATGCGGAAACAGGAAGGCTGGCGCTGGCGGGCCAGCAGCCTTCTTTGGACAAATCGGCTACGCATATTAATCTCGACGGCAGCGAGAGCTTCGCGATGACGGTCAGCTACTCCGAAGGTACGATCAATCTGTTTCCCGTTCTGGAGAACGGAGAAGTGGGAGCCTTGGCCGACAAAGTACGGCACGAAGGCGCAAGCGTTGTCGCGAAGCGCCAGGATAGCGCGCATCCGCACTCGATCTATACGGATCCGTCTGATCAATTCGTAATCGTTCCGGATCTGGGCATGGACAAAGTGATGGTATACCGTTTGGATAGGGCAAACGGCAAGTTTGAGCCGCACGACGAAGTTAAGCTGGCTCCGGGGGCTGGACCTCGGCATTTCGCTTTCCATCCGGACCGCAAGCATGCCTATGTGATCAATGAGCTCGACTCCACCATGACGGTGTTTGCCTTCGACGAGCAGGCAGGCAAGCTCGAAGCCGTTCAGACGATATCCACGCTGCCGGAAGACTTCGACGGCACAAGCAGCTGCGCGGAAGTGCAGGTATCGCCTGACGGTTCTTACCTGTACGGGTCCAACCGGGGACACGATAGCATCGTAGTATATGCCATCGATTCCGCGAGCGGCAAGCTGACTCTGGTACAGCATATGTCTACCGGAGGATCGCATCCGAGACATTTCAGCCTGACGCCGAGCGGCCAATATTTGCTCGCGGCCAATAAGGATTCCGATTCCGTTCATGTATTCAAGGTTGATCGCGATAGCGGGAAGCTGGTACCGACCAGACATTCCGTTACGCTTCCTCAACCGACTTGCGTACGCTTTTATAAGCTATAGCTAACATAGAAAAAACGGCCTTTTCCTTATTTGGAAGGGCCGTCGCTATGTCCAGAAACCTTTTGCTTCGAAATATTGTAGTACGTAGGTGGGGATATGCCTTGGAAGAGTTTACGTCCGCCTTTGAAATCTGTGAAAATACCACTAATTCTAATCAGATTCATAGGTTACAACAGCGGCTGGAGAGGCATATCCCACCGGAATATACAATTATATTTCGAATTTTCATTGGTTTCTCCAAATAGAACGGCCCTTTCTTAATAGAAGGGGCCGTTTTTTCATTATGGAATGGGCTGTCGCGAAAATTATGTTCAAGGGAACTTCTTATAATCCGGATCGTCACTTACCGATTCATACTCCCACTCCGCTAACCGGAAGTACGAATAATGCCCGTATTCGTCATAATAATGGAAAGGATTGTCGCTCTGCTTCGGAATAAAGTAGTCCTTCAGGAGCGCTAGGATGCTGCTGAACATGCTCTACACCTCTTCTTTTTATTGTTAAGTATTTGCTGTCGGCTGGAAAATGATGCATGGTGTCGAGGGAGAGACCCAAGCTATTTTCTGGCACCCAAATTTGCGAAGCTGAATAACATGGTGACGATACCCAAAATAATACTGATCCCGCCAATAGGCAGCGGTAAACTCCATCCGGTAAATGGAATGACAGCCATCGCGATACCCGTGATCAGTGTAAGCAAGTTTGGCGGCGAGTCCCCTTTCTTCATGCAGAGTGCAGCCGAAGCGGCGATAGCTTGAACAGCCCCAACAATTCCATAAATCCAAATGACGGACGGCGGATCCGTATAACCGCTAAGCCAGGGTGTGAAGAGAAACCATAGGCCAAAGAGTGCATTAAGAACGCTTCTTATTTTCATAGCGAACCTCCCTTGCTCCATCATATGTAAAGGCAGGTGTCCCTGGTTCCACCGATTATGCAGGGTATTGCGAATCAATTATGGAAAGGCCTTAAATCTCATTGCCCCAGGCAGTATTCATGGATATAATAGGGTTTAATATTCAAAACGGAGACGCTTTCACTGCGTCTGAAATCATACTTACCGAATACCTTCGCATAGAATGGGAATTCATCAATTTACGAAAGCTGGGAGAGATCGTGCAGTGGATACGGTTAGTACAAGTGTATGGGAAATAACGCATTGGGAGCTGGTGCTCCGGATGATTTTGGCCGTCGTTCTGGGCGGGCTGATCGGTATCGAACGGGAGTGGAGCAATCATGCGGCGGGGTTTCGGACTCATATTCTCGTTTGTCTCGGATCGACGACGATTATGCTTTTATCCGCCTACGGCTTTTCCCAATTTGTCAATGAGGCCAACGTCCGGATGGACCCTGCCCGATTGGCGGCCCAGGTTATTAGCGGGATCGGTTTCTTGGGAGCGGGAGCGATTTTGCGCAACGGCAACATGATTAAGGGATTGACGACGGCGGCCTCAGTATGGGTAGTCGCAGCCATTGGGCTTAGCGTCGGAGCGGGCTTTTATACGGGAGCGATGGTTTGTACGCTGCTTGTGCTGGTCAGTTTGTTTTTGCTTAATAAGTGGGAGAAGCATCTGATGAGAAACCGCCGTTTCCACGAGGTGGACATCCAAATTATTGACAAGCCGGGCTCGCTCGGCAAAATAGCCTCAGTATTCGGGGATCACGACGTACAGATCGCGAATTTGAAAATGATGCCGGATGACGAGCAAGCGGGAGGCAGTCCGGCGGTGCTGCCTTCCATGCATTTGCATTTCAGTCTCAAAATTAAAAAGCAGGAACATGTCATTTCCGCGTTGGAAAAAATTGCGTCCATGGATATGGTGCTGTCGCTGGAATCGCAGCTCGTATCGGGCCTGAGAACCGGAGGGAGCAAAGAAAGCTCTGTCTCGATGTAAATCTGTCTGCGTAGTCCGGTGCAGGTGCCGGACTTTTTTTATTCTCTGTAGGGAAACAAGCGCGATCACGCCGCGCAATTTACGGATATATTTTCCAATGGAAAAGCCTTCCCTGACAAGCGCGCGAAGAGAGAGGAGCCTTGAAAAATTTCCTCTTGAAACCGCGGGGAAGAGTGTGTACTATAGACAAGTAAAACTTCAAACGACTCGTATAATTTTGGGAATATGGCCCATAAGTTTCTACCGGACAACCATTGCAATTGTCTGACTATGAGTGATAGCGCATCTAGGGTTCCGTTTCCTCCTGATTGGGGGAAAGGCTGGTCCGAGCGATGCAGACACTTTTCGTGTTACACCATGAGGGATAAAAGCCCAGAGGGACAGGCTTCACTTGAGAAACAGCTCAAGGAACCTGTCTTTTTTTGTTGCCGAATATTGCTGTTAACAAGCGGGTTCATTCGGATGGAATGGCTTGAACGGTGAGGGCATTGCGGGTTTTTAACCGTGTGAGGGCACGCAGATAAGTTAACAAAGGGGCGGAAAACTAAACATGAAATTACTGGAAGAGCGCATTCGTCAAGAAGGGTTAATTTTATCCGATACGGTGCTGAAGGTCGATTCGTTCCTGAATCATCAGGTGGACACGCAGCTGGCGTTGGAGATTGGCCGGGAGCTTGCGCGGATTTTTGCCGATCAGCCTGTTACGAAGGTACTTACGATTGAAGCAAGCGGCATTCAATTTGCGATGGCGGCAGGTATTGCTCTCGGAGTTCCTTTTGTATATGCAAAGAAAAAGAAAGCGGTCACGCTCACCGAGCAAGTATATGCTGCTCCGGTTCATTCATTTACGCGTCAAGAGACGTATCAGGTCAGCGTATCTCAGAAATACTTGAATCCGGGAGATAAAGTGCTGATTGTAGATGATTTCCTGGCTACGGGCGCTGCGCTGGTCGGACTCGTCGATATCGTGAAGCAGTCGGGAGCGGAGCTTGTGGGCGTCGGCTGTGTTATTGAGAAAAGCTTTCAGGAAGGGCGCAGCCTGCTGGAGGAGCAGGGAATTCGCGTTCACTCGCTGGCTCGAATTGCCTCCATGGCGCCGGGCGTTGTCAACTTTGTCGAAGAAGAAGCATCCATTCGTAAGATCAAGGAGAGTGTAGTGTAGGATGTTAAGCAAACAAAAGGTAGTAACGCTAGGCTTTCAGCACGTGCTTGCTATGTATGCGGGTGCCGTTATCGTGCCGTTGATCGTAGGCGGTGCGCTTAAGCTGAGCCCTGCCCAAATGGCTTACTTGATTGCGGCCGATTTGTTCACTTGCGGTCTGGCGACCATTTTGCAGGTTATGGGCACCAAATATTTCGGCAGCCGATTGCCGGTTATCTTGGGCTGTACGTTTACTGCGGTCGGTCCGATTATTGCGATCGCCTCGACCTCGAATTTGGCTACCGCCTACGGAGCCATTATTATTTCCGGCTTGTTCGTCGTTCTGGCAGCGCCGCTGTACGGCAAAATGCTGAAGTTTTTCCCTACGATCGTCACCGGGTCGGTTGTAACGATTATCGGTTTGTCCCTCATTCCCGTTGCCATGAACAATGCGGCCGGCGGACAAGGAAGTCCGGACTTCGGACAAGGTCATAACCTGCTGCTTGCTATCGGCACGCTCGTTGTCATTCTATTAGTAAACCGGTTCGCGACCGGATTTCTGCGTTCGATTTCGGTTCTAGTAGGCTTGGTTGCAGGGACGGTTGCCGGTTACGCGATGGGGATCGTGAACTTCTCCTCGGTAGGACAAGCTTCCTGGATCAGCGTTGCTCAGCCGTTCTACTTCGGTATTCCGCAGATCAGCATCACGGCAATCATTACTATGATCATCGTGAACATTGTCAGTATGGTGGAGTCCACAGGCGTATATTTTGCCGTCGGCAAAGCTACGGATCAGAAGGTCGAGTCCAAGCAGATCGTCAATGGCTTGCGTTCAGAGGGACTTGCTATCATGCTGGGCGGTATTTTTAACGCATTCCCTTATACGGCGTTTTCGCAAAACGTAGGGTTGATCACGTTAACCCGTGTCAAAACCCGCGACGTTATCTTCGCAGCCGGCGGCATTATGATCATTCTCGGTCTTCTGCCGAAGCTGGCCGCATTGACGACCGTTATTCCTAATGCGGTGCTTGGCGGAGCGATGATCGTTATGTTCGGCTCCGTCGCTGCCTCCGGCATTTCCATCTTGTCCGAGGTCGATCTGCGCAAGGAGAGCAACTTGCTGATCGCAGCAACCAGCATCGCCGTTGGATTAGGCTCCGCCACATTGCCGCAAATGTTCGATCAGCTGCCGGACTTTGCCAAAATGCTGCTGCAAAACGGCATCGTATCCGGGTCGTTGACGGCGATTCTGCTGAACTTGTTCTTATCGAATAGGCGAGAGGCGGCGCACGAACAGGAAAGCCACTAAGCTCTTATAGCAAAAGAACCTCTATCTCCACAAAGGAAATTGTGGTGGGAAGAGGTTCTTTTTTTGTTTATCGAGGAGGTGTCGCCCTCGAATGATTATTTTCCGGGAAATTGGATGACACGATATTCGTACGCGCCGATGTCCAGCTTGCCGGCCGCGACGGAAGCTTGCGTCAATACATCGGTGCCTTCCTGCGGAAGGGTGACGCTGCCGCCGATGCCGTCCATGTTCACGATAACCCACAGACGGTGGCCGTCTGCTTCTCTAGGTGCTACGATAGTGCCTGACGTAACGTCCGTTTGAAGCGTTACGCCTGCTTCCGCGGCGTAGTGGCGGATGAGCTTATCCAGCAGGGCGTTTCCTTCGTCGCCGGCCGGTAGTGAGCCTAGCATGACGATCTTGCCTTTTCCGTGCTGCTTCTCGGTTATGAAGGCTTTACCGGGAGCCAACCCGCCTTCGAGCAAGCCTACCGCCGTCGCTTCTTTCGGCTCGAATACGGCGCTCCAGAGACTTAGCGGAGCGGTCATGCCGAATGCTCGTCCTACAGTATCGGTGCCTTCCATAGGGCAGGTGTACAGCGTCTCCACTCCTGCAAGTGTCTCCAGCTCCGCACCAAGCGCAGCATCGGTATGAATCGTATGCTGCTCGGTTCTTCCTCCGCTTAGCGGCCCGACAACCCAAACGCCGCCATTGCTCACGAAGGCTTTGGCACGTTCCAGATATTCTGCCGATATATAATGAAGGAACGGGGTGAATAACAGCTTGTACCCGTCGAGCTGCGCTTCCTCAGGTATCAAATCCCGATGAATGCCCGCAGTCAAAATCCGCTCGTAGAACGAAGTGACGAGCCCCCGGTGATTCAGCTTGCGGTGCGGCTCGGTTTTCAAAAACGCCTTGGACCGGTCCGAATACGTCATGGCCACTTCAGCTTGCGCCGGTCTCGACGATACCATGGCCGATTCGATCGCTTGGCGAGCCTGCTCAACCTCGAGCACGCTTTGGTAGCCGATGGTCGGCTTGCCCCAGGCGCTGATCACGGAGCCGTGAGGCTGCTCGCAGCCCGCTCTTTGCTGGCGCCACAGCCAGTAGCAGAACGCCTCCGCGCCCAATGCGTAAGCGGCGACCGCTTCGGAGCGCAAATAGCCGTTCGGATGAGGCTTCGCATAGCTTTCCAGCGACGCGCTGAACGACGTGCTCGTCTCCATGATCCAGAAATCCTTGCCCTGCTTGAAATTGCGGAACAAATCGCAATTGATCAAGTAAGCCGGAGTATTGTCGAAATTGGCGTACGTATCGAACGAAGCGAAGTCCAAATGCTTGAACAGGCGTTCATTATCGACGTGAAAAGCGATACTGCTGTTATGGGTAATCGGAGCATCGGAATACTCCCGGATGATGGCCGCTTGCTCGTCCGCAAACTCCGCGATTTTCTCATAGGAAAATAGCTGATACATCGTCCGCAGCGAGGAGTTGTGCAGGAACGGCGCCGCTCCCGGCTGCGGTACCTGGTCGAAGCGGTGATAATATTCGCTCCAAATGTCGGTGCCCCAGGCATCGTTCAGCTTTTCAACGGTTCCGTAACGCCCCTCGAGCCATTGATGCCACAGCCCTTTGCACGTCTCACACATGCATTCGGCCACGTGAGCCTTGAATTCATTGTCGAGCTGCCAGCCGATGATACCGGGCAAGCCGCCCAATGCCTCGGCTATATGCTTAGTGATAATCGCAGCCCGCTCTCGGAAATAAGAGTTGTTCGTGCAGGCATGCTGCCTCGACCCGTGCCCCATAACGGTTCCGTGCTCGTCGACATACATACGCTCCGGGTGACCGTGTGTAAACCAGATCGGGGGTGTCGGCGTCGGTGTGCACATTACCGTCTGGATGCCGTTATCATGCAGCTTCTCAATGACTTTTACAAAAAAGCTCATATCGATCTGCCCTTCCTCGGGCTCCATTCTTGACCATGCGAATTCTCCGATTCGCGCAACATTGATGCCTGCTTCCTTCATCATCCGAATATCTTGCTCAACGACTTCCTCGCTCCAGAGCTCAGGGTAAAAAGCCGCGCCATGGTATAACCTTTTTGTCATGTTCATCTCTCCAGCCCGTTTATGTTCTATTTAAAGTTTGTCCACGCTTTAGCGCAGTCATATCCATCATTGATAACATCATATCCAATACGGGAAGGGCAAACAATTGCATATTCTTGTTCCTGCGATCCGGTTGGCTTACACTTTCTTGAACGGTTTGCACTTTCTTGAACATCGAGGGGGACGCCTGCTGCAGCGGCATTAGGGTCCGTTACGACGAGGCTCGCGGTTCAGCCAGGGTAGAGACAAGGACTAGCGTCGATGCTTACAAGTTAAATCAGGACGATGCTTGCAATGGAAATAAAAGGTACAATACATGGTGTTGTAGGACTTTTCCATAACAATCAATTTCTTCGGGAGGCTGGTCCATTGCAGCGAGTAAAACATACCGGTAAGCATCAGGTTATAACAGGTGCGGCAATCAGTATAGCAGTTGTTGCCCTATTAGGTTTTGGCTTGGCTGCTGCATGGAGAGGATACGTGTACTTGTGCGGTGCGATAGGCTTGCTGTCCCTGGTCCTGTTCGGGGTGCAAAAGGTGCAGAAGGTTCAGCGGCCTGTGAAAGGCGAGGGCTCCTTGGACTCGTGCACCGTACAAGATGAAAGCCTTCAGCTTCAGCAAAAGGAATCGCAGCTTGAGTATTTGAACGTGATGAAATGGCGGTTGGAGCATCAGCTGCACAGTCAGACAACCGTAATTCAATCTTATTTCCTGCAAAGGCTGTTCCGTGAAGGGTGCACGCAATCCGAGCTCGTCAGACGATGGCCGGAGCGCAAAGACCTGCTGGAGGAATCAAAGCTTCTCGCCGTGATGGCCTTGCGGGTTGAGGCGAAGGAAGGTGACGCTGGCGATAAGGAGCTGCTGGAGTTCGCTGTCTGCAATATGACGGAAGAGCTGATACCGAAAGGCTCCCGGCTCGGTTCCGTGTGGATCGACCGCAAGCTGATGATCTTGGTTGCGAGTTCAAGCGAGGACAGAGATCTCTTCAAAAGAAGTATAACCGCATGGACGATGAGCATTCAGGCTGCCGTTTATACCCGCTTATCCTTGCGGGCGTCGACGGGGGTAAGCAGTCTGTACTCCGATATCGCGGATACCCCGACTGCTTATCGCGAGTGTATGCAGACTTCCCCGTTCCGGGACAATTCTGAGGAGGCTGCACGCGCTTGTTTCTTCGATGAGCAGCCTACCGCGGATTATGAGGACGGGCAGCCTAACTCGAAGTCGTATAGAAGAAAGGTACTGAACCAAATCATTGCGATCGTGCATGATGAATATAATTCTGCTTTGACTCTTGAGTCTGTGGCCGCGCGGCTGCATTACAACTCCAACTATTTAAGCGGCTTGTTCAATAAGGAGATGCGCATTACGTTCAGCGAATACTTGGCCCGGCACCGGCAGAAGATGGCTTGCCAATGGCTTGTTGAAACCGACATGCCCGTAAAAGAGATTGCGTACAAGCTGCAGTACACCAATTCGCAAAATTTTATCCGCTCGTTCCGGAAGCGCCAAGGCATGACGCCGGGGGAGTATCGGCTGATGCACGGGAGAAAGCCGTCGCCCGACAGCGTAGCGTCGGTGACATTGCCGATAAGGGAGCGGGTGATCGATTGATGGTGCTGCGAGTCTGTTCGACTGCAGCACAAATTCTTTGTGGGGAGTGCTAGAGGGATCGCACACTAGAACGCGTAGTGCAGGAGCCAGCCGGCTTCTGCCGGGTGCCTGCGGCTGGAGGTAATCAGTAAGCTGGATGTTCCGTCTTAAAATTGCTAAAACCGTGAACTGCCGGGTGCCTGAGCCTGAAGCAATCTGTAAGGCGGATTTTCCGTCTTACAGAATGCGCAAACGCGAGCCCCCCGTTTTTAAGACGGTTTTTCCGACTTACAGCTGCGAACAGCCGGGTGCTTGAGCCTGAAGGTAATCTGTAAGACGGATTTTCCTTCTAACAGATTGCAGAAACGTGAAACCCTCGGTTGTAAGACGGATTTTCCGACTTACCGCCGCGAACAGCTGGGCGCCTGAGCCTGAAGGCTTCAATCCTTTAGCGGAACGTGAGCAATGTCATCACCTGTGCCTTGATGCCAATCTATCTGATTTTTCTCGCTGCAAATAATCGCAGCTTCCACCGCAATCGCAATAAAGTTAAATTCGGACTATAGCGTGAAACGGGATCCTACTTCAAGATAATAAGTAAGCCTGTAAGTATAACGTTAGGCGGCGCGGTCCTCGGGAAAACGTTTGCAGGAACATAAGCGTTCCTGTATAATGTAGCCGAAACTGGGCTGCTTTGACGTTTATATGCAAAGGGCAGCGTGGGAGAAAGGGACTTGCCTCCTTCCCCGCGTTGCGCATAAAGCGGTTCAAGCCTCGTACCATACCGATTACAGGAGGGAATCGCTTGTTGCCGAAATACTTATTGCGCCTGCTGGGCTACAGCTTTATTCTCGCGGCGGTTCCTGTGATTTCTATAGGGCTCATCTCGTATTTCATTGCCTCGGGCGATATCGAGGACAAGGTCAAGGACGGCAATATGCAGGTGTTGACGCAAACCCAAATGGGCGTGGAGCAGGTGCTGAAGACACTGGAGCTGACCTCGCTGCAGTTCGTCAATTCGCCGACCGTCGCTTCATCCTTGAACGAGGATTTGGATTATAACGATTTTGCCAAGCTGCGCGATTTGTCCAAAGGTCTGTACAACCTGCAGACGTTCACCAGCGTCCGCGAGGCTTATCTGATCAACCTGAATAAAGACTGGATGGTCAGCTTCTCCATGTTCAGCAAATTCAGCACGTTTGCAGACCATGACATCATTGCCTCCTATGCGAAGCAGCCCAACAGCTTGTTCTGGGTGACCGGTCAATGGGGGGCGAACGGGGATTCATCCGATGCAGAGGACAGTGCCGGAGAGGCGGCAGCCCATCCCGAGGTCATACGTCTTGTGTACAAAATACCTGTGATCCCGATGACCACGCAGCCCAAAGGGCTGTTGATCGTTGAAATTGAAAACCGGCAAATCAGCAACCTGCTGTCCAAAAATAAAAAGCTCGGCGAAGTGTACGTGCTCGACCGTGAAGGCAGCGATTTTCTCGGGGACAACCATGAGACCGGCGGAAACAAGGCCATTTACGGCTTGGTGACGGATAAGCTGCGGGCATCCGGGGAGGATTCCGGCTTTTTCAACGCGTATGCTGACGGCAAGGAGCTGGGCATATCGTACCGCTCGTCTCCGTATAACGGATGGATTTATGTGTCGGCTGCATCGATAGAGGAAATTACGAAGCAATCGAAGAAGATTGCCTGGGTTACTTTTATAGCGTGCTCGGCCATTTTTATCCTCGTGGCGCTCTTTGCCTTATATGCAAGCCGGCGCATGTATTCACCTATCAAGAGGCTGTTTGAAGTCACCAAAGACATCGAGGTGGAGGGAAAGTCGCACAACGACGAATTCGTCTGGATCGAGGAGAGGTTCCGTACGCTGTTCAGCACCGAGAAGCAGCTGCAGCAGCAGGTGGTCGGGCAGTTTACGCAGCTTAAGGAATTTTTTATGCTGAAGCCGTTTACAGGACAGCTATCAGACAGCGATTTTGCCTATCGCTCGGAGCAGTTTGGCTTTCCGGCCGGATGGGCGAAATTAGGCGTCATCACGGTTCAGATCGATACGCTGCAGGAGAGCCGTTTTCAGGAGAACGACAAGGAGCTTCTGCTGTTTGCGATCAACAATATGGTGGGAGAGCTTGTATCCCAGCAGGAGCGGTTCAGTCCGGTGCTGCTTGAGCAATCCCAGGTTACGCTCTTGGCATGCCGCTTTGAAGACGAAACGGAATGTAAAGCGTACTTTTTCCGGATGGCCGAAACGATCAAGCGGACGATTCACAGCTATTTGCAGCTTCCGATCAGCATAGGGATCAGCCGTCCGTTCGATCGGCCTGTCTATGCGGTTCGCGCCTACCGCGAATGTCTTGAGGCTTTAAAAAGCAGGATGAGCCTTGGCAACGAGATTATCGTTCACTACGAGGACATCGATGCCGGCAGAAGAGAGCTGGAAATCACGGTCTATACGCAGCTGAAGCTGCTCGAGGATCAGCTCATCCAGGCGCTCAAGCTCGGGGATATGGATCGTGTCCATCAGTCGTTCGACAAGTATATTGCCGTTATTGTGGACAAAGGCATTCATGTTAACGAATATCCGGTGCTCATGATGCAGCTGATCGCCAAGGCATTTCAACTCATTCAGGAGCAGGGCGGGATGGTCAAAAAAGTGCTGGGGCCGCGGGCTACGATGGACTATTTCCTGAAGCTGAACACGCTCGAGAACATTGTCCGCTGGTTCAAGGCCGAGTTATTCGAGCCGATCACCCGTTACTTGAACGAGCAAGCCGAGTCGCAATATGTGAATATCGCCGATCAGATGGTCAAGCTGGTTCACGAACGGTTCGATCAGGATATTTCACTGGAAGGATGCGCATCGATCCTCAATTTTCACCCTGTTTATTTGAGCAGGGTGTTCAAGAAGGAAATGGGCATTAACTTCAGCGAATATTTGACGGATTACCGGATGTCCATGGCGAAGACGTGGCTGGAGACGACGAGCTTGAAAATATCCGAGATCGCAGAAAAGCTCAACTACACGAATACGACGGCATTTATCCGTACGTTCCGCAAACTGGTCGGCATGACTCCCGGTCAATACCGCGATGAGTTTCTCAAGCAGTAAGCGCAGGCCGGCCAAGAAAAGCGGCGGGAAAGGGTCCGCTAGCATACTTGGGGCCGTTGGGATAGATATCAGCCTACAAGACAGGGGGCTTCAGCAGACATGGCAAGCAACGTGACGGGTTTTCGCTGGTCAGCCGGGATCTTGGCGATAGCGGTCGTTTCGGGTTGTACCGGCAGCCCTACGGAAGGCTCTGAACAGGGGACAGCGCCGAAGCCGTCATTCGCCATCACGATCGGGACTTCTCAAGTCGGCGACGTACCGGAGAAAGACAATGAAGTGGTGCGTGCGATAGAGAGCTATACCGGTACCAAGCTGGATATCCAATGGATTCAGAATGCCGCCTACGACGATAAAGTCAACATCATGATCGCATCCAACGATATGCCGATGCTGCTCCGGGTCAAGTATATCCCGACTGCGATCAGCGCGATGAGATCCGGCGTTTTTTGGGAGCTCGGCCCTTACTTGAACCAATACAAGCATTTATCGGCGCAGGATGCTCCGTTCTACGATAACATCAAGGTGGACGGCAAATTATACGGTCTCCCTATTTTCCGCGATATTGCGCGAGGGGCTGTCATCTATCGCACCGACTGGCTTCAGTCTCTCGGTATCAAGCCTCCGACCACACCGGAGGAGTGGTATCAGGCATTCAAAGCGATCGCCGCGGGAGATCCGGATCACAACGGCAAAGCGGATACGTACGGCATAATTTTATCCAACCGGTACAATGACGGCTCGTCGGCCTTGACGACGCGGCTGGCCACCAGCTTCGGCGCTCCGAACAAATGGGGGGTTCATAACGGCAAGTTTATGCCGGAATTCATGACGGAGCCGTTTATGGACATGCTGAAGCTGTTCCGGAGGGCATACAGTGAGAAGCTGATCAATCCGGATTTTGCCATATTGGATGAGAGCGAAGCGGAGAAGGCGTATGATCTGGGGTTAGGGGGCATACGAATCGCGGTAGCCGCCAATGCGAAGAGCATGCAGGACCGCCTTGTCAAACTCAATCCGTCCGGGCAGTACGATGTGATGCCGCTTACGGGACCTGCGGGAATCAGGGTGGCCGGGGAGATCGGTAACAACGGGCTGTATGTCATACCCAAAGCGGCGGTAAAAACCGAAGACCAGCTGAGGAAGGTGCTGGAGTTCGCGGATAAACTGATGGATGAGCCGATGTCCACCCTCCAGCTGAGAGGAATAGAGAACAAGCATTATGTGAAGACGCAGGACGGGAAAACCGAAATGAAAGATTTTACGGCCTTTCAAAGGGAAGTGAAGCCTTACAGGGACAGCCTGTTTAACAGAGAAGGCTATCAGGTCGCGCCATTGAAGGACACGCCGTTAGGGGAGAAAGCGACCCGGATTACCAATGATAGCTTGTCCGCCGCCGTCCCGAACCCTGCATTGAATCTGGATTCCGCCGTCTATACGGAGAAGGGCAAGGAGCTCGAAACGTTGATCATGGATGCGCAGACGCTGTATATTATGGGGAAAATCGACGATGCGGGCTGGGAGGCCGAGGTTCAGAAATGGCGAAAGGCCGGGGGAGACGAAATGATCAGGCAGTACGAGCAGGCCTATGCTCTCATGAATCCCAAATGAGGGAAGATAGTACAATAAGGGATGGAGCTTGGCAGATGCGGATGGACCGTTTTATCCCTTTACAGCTATAATGGTCCTGTTACGATAAACGAACATTAGACGATGAAGTAACCAGAGGAGATGAGTGGAAAGATGTCAATCGGTATTTTAGCTCACAATGTAGGTACGCTCCCTTATGCAGAATTGGCTGCCAGGGTAGCCTCCTATCGGTTTAACTATGTTCAGCTTGCATTATCCAAAGCGATATCGGACGTTGACTGCAGTCTGGGCAAGCTGAGTCCGGGACTTGCGAACAGCATCGCCGAAGCGTTCGACAGAAACGGCGTGGGCATTCCTGTACTGGGCTGCTATGTTAGCTTGATCGAGCTTGATGACGAGAAATTCAGGCATAATGTAGACCGGTTCAAGGAGCATCTTCGGATGGCCCGTCACTTCGGTACGGCGATTGTAGCTACAGAGACCGGTGTGCCGGATACGGATCAACACGACCGCTATTCCAAGCGTCTGAAATCGGCAGTGGGGGAATTGGTCGAGGAAGCGGAGAAGTGGGGCGTATTGATCGGGCTGGAAGCGGCAAACCGCCACTTGATAAGCACTGCTCCACAGCTGGCCGAGCTTATTGAAGAGTTTCCATCGTCGAATATCGGGGTGGTTCTGGATCCATGTAATTTGATGACCCAGAACAATTACGAGCGTCAGCACGAAGTGATGCAGGAGGCTTTCCGTCTACTCGGAAACCGTGTCGTCAGCATTCACGCCAAAGACATTCAGGTAGATGCGAGAGGAAAGCTCGAAACCGTGTCCTCCGGCAGAGGCATGCTGGATTACCGCATGTTCATGGAGCTGGTGAAGCAGTACAAACCTATGGTACATATGACATTGGAAGGCGTAGATATCGAGCATATGAAGTTCTCCCGCGACTTTGTTCTGCAGCGCCGATTGGATATATAAGCAAGCTTCAATGAGAGTATACGCAGACTCGATCCGGTATGGATCGGGTCTTTTTTGTGCGGAAACAGGGCCAGGCACGGGCTTGCTCTTCTTTTTTGGCATGGCTCAGCATAAGCTGTAAAGTACATGCCGGGTATCACGTACGACAAGACAAGCGCAAAACTCTGAGGAGGTCTCTATGAGGGTGCTAAGAAGAAGATGGAGAAGCAGCCCTACCGGAGTCAGGAAGATCAAACGCAATATAGCGCTGCTGCTCATTATTGTCATTCTGTTCACGATCCAGTCGTTCATATACATCGAGAAAAATGTGTGGCCGCCGCTGACCAATCTGGCCAAGGTCCGGATCAAGCAAATTGCTACGCAGGCGATCAATACGGCCATTTCCGACCGGATCGCGCGCGGCACCACCTTCGACCAGCTCATTGATTGGCGGACGGACAAGAACGGCAAGACGACCGGGTTTATGCTGAACTACTCGGAGCATATGAGAATTACCGCCGATACGATCTCCACCGTTCAAAATCAGCTGTCCGACCTGCAGGACATTCCGGAGCATATCCCGCTAGGGCAGGCGATGCACAGCTCCTTGCTCGCTTCCTTCGGCCCCATGATCCCGGTGAGGCTTGTACCAGCCGGAAATGTGAAGGTGGAGCTGAATACCAGATATCAGAACGCAGGCATCAATATGATTCTTGTAGAGGTCTACATTCATATTATCGCGGAAGTCAGCGTCATCATTCCTTTCGACTCCGAGCCCGAGGTGGTGGAGACGGAGGTGCCGATATCGTACGCGCTCGTTGTCGGCGATGTGCCTACCTACTACTTTGATGGAAAAGGGAATCCGACGGGCAATACGACGCCACCGCCGAATTTATCGATCCCATCGCTTAACAGCTCAGCCCCCGCCTCCGGTAATGGAGCGGTTCAGGGCGGCACAAGCGGCAAGACGAATCAGGAGCCTGCCGTCAAAAAATAGCAGCGTCAATTCAGGACTGCCGGAAACCGGGCAGTCTTTTTTCTCGTCCGGTGCCTCTGAACCATGTCGAACAGCTCGCGGAGCATGGACCGAACCGCTTCGGCATTTCTTGCCTGCAGCACCAGCTGCTTGTCGCAACCCGGCATTGCGAAATAGTCGCGGCATGGCTGCCTCCAAAGCAAATTGATAGCAGCTCCTGCGGGTCGACAGGGTGGGGATAATAGCAATGCGCAAGAATGTTATAAAAATTGAGCAAGGTTACTCCAAATGCCAAACAGTAGATGGCTTATACTTTAGAATATGGCGCGTTGTACATCCAAGCTTGCCGGGAGATGTGAATGGTGATGAACCAGCTGACAAGAATTTGCTCAAATGCATCAGATTTTCATAGGTGCGACTGCTTCGATTCATGGATTCCCTTGAGTGCGCGAGAAGAGGGCCGCATCATATGGATGTGCAGCCATGGAGGTTGTGACCTCGGAAACCAACTAGAAGCTTCCTGAGTGAAGTGCTCGATTATAACGGTGAGAAACGCTCGACTTCCGCAAGCGCCTCGGTTCGACCGGATCATCCAACGGATAGGCTCACTGGGATACATAATGGCAGGGAGCTCCTCGCGCCGAACTGCAAGCGGCACGCGGCTCAAGCCGTGTGATGCTCCCGGTATTGGCCGGGCGTCATCTGCTCGAATTTCTTGAAGATGCGGATTAAGTAAGCCGGCTGGTAGCGCAGCATGTCCGCGATCTCATGGATCTTCAAATCGGTCGTAACGAGCAGCTCTTTACACCGC
Organism: Paenibacillus sp. H1-7; assembly: GCF_022354825.1. GTDB lineage: Bacteria > Bacillota > Bacilli > Paenibacillales > NBRC-103111 > Paenibacillus_S. The sequence continues at coordinate 6,918,167 of NZ_CP031168.1, read as the reverse complement.
TCCAGCCGAAGCCGGATCAAATAATCCGTATAAGTGGCTCCCGTAGCTTGCTTGAACGCTCTGCTCAGTTTGGACATTCCGATCCCGTAAGCATCGGCAATGGCTTCGAACGTCAGATCGTCCATATAGTGCTGCTCCAGGTGCTGGATGACCTGCTGCACGATATTCGCCACCTGCAGCTCCTGGGACGAATGAACCGCGGTCAGGAACGGGGCGAACACGCAGCTTTTGAACCACTCAAGGACCTCGGACGGTTCCGTCATCTGCATGATGTCCTCATATAGATTGGCTCCCTCATAGAGCTCCATCATATTCACTCCTGATTTCAAGACGGCTTCGTGAACGGAGCCCAGCAGCTTCATCGAAGCCTGCTGAATAAGGAGCGGCGAGCCCGATTGAGCCTGGACCGTATTCATGAACAACTGCAGACTGTTGGAGGCTTCTTCTTCATTTCCGGTTCGCAGGGCGAAGATGATGCTCTTTTCGATCTCAAACGGATAGGTGATGGAGCTTCCGCCTGCCGGGTTCAGCTCATGGACGAGCAGGATTTGATGGCTTACATTTAAATCTCTGTATTTCAACGCATTCTTCGTTTCCTCCAGGTAATCCGGAGCCTCCACCAAGGTATCCGCCGTTTTACCGATGACCACGGTCACCTGCATCTTCAAGACGGAGGAGAGTGTGGCGGAAGCCGTCTCTGCCAGTTCCAAGAGCTGCTTATGCGCATCCTCGTCCGTAACATCCCATGGAAGGGCAATCATAGCTCCGACGGTGACGTCGTGATAATTTTGGACATAGACCCTGTCGAATTTGGCTGAGCACAGCTCCTGAATAATGTTCAGGTGGGCGGTGGAGATCATAGGTTCGTCTTCCTCGGAGACACTTTCCTTGCCGATCATGCCGCTTAATTGAAATACGATAAAAGAGAAGCGGCGATTTTCCACATCCCAATCAAGCACCTTCAATTTGTGCAGCAGCTCTTCCTCGTTCAAATAAAAGAGATGCCCCATCAGAAACTGCATGAGCAAGCTGTCCCGAAGCGAAGGGATCGATTCCTTTACTTTGGTCTCCAGCGATTGCTGCTGCTTGAGCAGCATGGTCCATTGCCGCTCGATATAGACGGCCTCATCGCTTGCATCCATCTCCGAATCTTTGTGGAACAGCCCTATAAGCCGTCGAAGCGGCTTGTACATGCTTTTCGAGGCGAACCAAGAGAGAGGCAGCGCCGTCATCAGACCGGCCAAGCTAATTCCCGCAATCATCGTAAAAATGAAATCGACGGGCTTCATGATCGAGGATACCGGTGTAGCGGACAAATACGTCCATTGGTTGCCTAAGCGCGACATGGTTCCATAGGAGACGGAATAGCTGCGATCGTTCAGCTTGTACGTTTGGCTAACTTGCTTCTGTCTCGATGTAACCGCTTCCTTAATGAGGGTCGGAGAAAGCTGACCGCTGCGAATCATAGACGAGCTGGCGACTACGGAGCCTGTCGGGTCCAATAAGACGGCAAAGCCATCCTCGGCAGCCATGTTGTACAGAAATTGATTCAAAAATTTGTTGTTGATATAAACGATGACAGCCCCATAGGCATGTACATCGTAAATGCTTTGCTTTAGCTTGACAATCATCGCCTGTCTGGGGGGAGAAGCCGTTGTGCTGCGAACCGCGTCGTTCCAGAAAATGTCTTTGTCTTGAGACAGCAGTTTCTCGAACGGCTCCCGGTCTTGTGGCGACTGGACTTGACGGAAGCCTGCTTCACTGCTCAGCAGCGTGCCGGAGCTGCGGACGTATAAGGCGACTTCCTGTATGAGCGGATTGGAGTTTTGCATTAGAGACAGGGAACGGTCGATTTCTTTCGTTTTTTCGAAATTTTGAACGAAGTCCGTGCTTTCGAGGGAATAATTCAGTGCCGGCTCCAACGTCAGCCGACCTAGAAACAGCTCCAGCTGGGATAAATAATCATCGAAACGCTGTGTCGTTTGGTTCAGCTGCTTTTTATGGGAAGAATTCATTTCTTTGACCATTCGATTGGTCAATATGGCGTATAAGAGAGTTCCCATTAAAAGAATCGGTACGCAAGCAGCCAATAAGACGGTTATCAGGTATTTGCGGTATAAAGAGCCTTTCTTGGGTGTGAATCGCATGGCGTGACCTCCCGGGTATTTCTGTTGTCTGTGCCAATCGAGACGTGCGGAAATAAGAGCTCGAGGGATTCAATAGATAGTAATTATACGTAAAAGTAAGATTTATGTAAATATATAGTTAGAATTAATTTCATAAATTGTTAATTACATGTTAGTTGGAAACGGATTTATAAACAGGCTGGAAAGCGCGCTGTGGCACGGAATTCAGCGTTCTGCAAGAAGTTATTATTGCCGGAAATGGCATCGGCCGCTATCGTTGGACTCGACTCGAAATGGTTAGGAGGTTGCTTATGGCATCACCGTCCGTACAGAATGCACAGGCCGCTCTGAATAAAAAAACGCTGCGGCGAAGCACTCTTCTTGCAGACTTGATCAGGGACAAATATTTGTATTTGCTTGCGCTGCCCGGTTTGCTTTATTTACTGATTTTCAAGTATATACCGATCGGCGGCCTCGTTATTGCTTTTCAAAACTACTCGCCCTATATGGGGATGTGGGATAGCGAATGGGTCGGGCTCGAGCATTTTCAGAGGCTGTTTGCGGAAGAAGAGTTTTGGATGCTGTTTCGCAACACGATGGCGATCAGCTTGTTGAATTTACTGTTCTTCTTCCCGTTTCCCATTCTGTTATCCCTATTGCTCAATGAACTGCGAAGCATGCTGTTCAAAAGAATCGTGCAGACCATTATCTATTTGCCGCACTTTCTGTCCTGGGTTATTATTATCGGCTTAACCTTCTTGATGATGTCTCAATCCGAGGGCTTAATTAATAAGATCATTCAATCGGCAGGGGGAGAAGCGGTACCGTTTTTGACCAATCCGGACTATTTCTGGATTCTGCTAACGCTTCAGTCTATGTGGAAGGAAGCGGGCTGGGGGACGATCATTTTTCTAGCGGCTATGGCTGCCGTCGATCCTCAGCTGTATGAAGCCGCCCGAGTGGATGGGGCAGGGAGATTACGCCAGGCATGGCATATTACATTGCCCGCGATCCGCAACGTCATTGCCATTCTGCTCATCCTGAGGCTCGGTCATGTCATGGATGTCGGCTTCGAGCAGATTTACCTGATGATGAACGGCGCCGTCGCCGACGTAGCCGATGTGTTCGACACCTATGTGTACCGCAAGGGAATCCAGCAGGGAGAATTCAGCTACAGCACTGCCGTCGGACTGTTCAAATCGATTGTCGGCTTCATTCTTGTATTATTGGCTAACAAAGCGGCCAAACGGCTTGGGGAAGAAGGAGTCTTCTGATTGCGTCTGAAAGAAAAGTCATGCCTTGAATACGAAGAGGGGGGTACTATGCAGCAGACTTGGAAAGACCGCGTGTTTAACAGCTTGAACATTACATTCCTGCTTGTCCTCAGCCTGGTTTGTCTGTTCCCGTTTTACTACATTACGGTCGTATCGTTTACCGACCCGACGGAGTATTACCAAAAGCCGTTCATTTTGTTCCCCGAGAAATGGTCGCTTGGAGCTTACAAATATCTCATGTCGACCGGCTCGTTTGTCAAATCGATCGAAATCAGTACCGTGCTGGCGACGCTCGGAACAATTCTTAGCCTGATCGTCAGCTCGGGGCTGGCCTACGCCGTCTCGCGCCGGCGGCTCCGGTTTCGCCGGACGCTGATGCTGCTCATCTTTTTAACGACGATTTTGCAAGCGGGAATGATTCCGTCCTATATGATCGTCAAAGGTCTCGGTATGCTAAACAGCGTATGGGCGATGATCATTCCGGCGTTAACCGGCGGGTGGTACATCCTCCTGATGAAAGGGTTCTTCGACAGTATACCGGACAGCCTTGAGGAAGCGGCCCGAATCGACGGCTGCAATGAACTGGGCGTGTTCTTCCGCATTATTATTCCACTGTCGCTGCCTGCGCTTGTCGCCTTCGGACTTTTCTTCGCCGTCGGGTACTGGAATACGTTCTTCAACGCAGTGATCTATATCAACGACCATACGAAATGGCCACTTCAGGTGCTGCTCCAGCAAATGCTTATCGACCCGATGACCGCCGTCGGAGGGGCTTCCACTCAGATCGTTTCCGAAGTAAGGATGCCGTCGGAAACCTTGAAGATGGCGGCCGTCATCATAGCGACCGTTCCGATTATGATTGTGTACCCTTTTCTTCAGAAGCACTTTGCCAAGGGGGCTATGGTGGGCTCTGTAAAAGGATAATACCAATAATTTATTTTACGGGAGGAGCACTAAAATGATCAAACAGGGAAAACGGGTTACAGTTACACTTGCGGCCTTCGGGCTTATGACTTCCGCTTTGCTTAGCGGCTGCGGGGCATCCAATCCCGGCAGTTCGGCCAACTCCGGAAGCGGTGCCGGCGGCAAAACGACGGATATCAGCATTATGGTCATCAATTACGGCAAACAATTCGCCGACGAGAATAACGTCATGTGGAAGGAAATCGAGAAGAGGACCAACACCAAATTGCATGTCACTTGGGTTTCGCCGAACAATATTTTGGAGAAAACGAACGTGACGCTGGCATCCGGCGATATTCCCGATCTGATGTTTCTGGAATCTCTTGAAACTCCTCAGTTCCGCAGCATGATCTCGCAAGGGGCTTTCTGGGATTTGACCCCATTCCTTAAAGATTATCCGAATTTTAAAAATGTGCCGGATTATGCTTGGGAGAACAGCAAAATCAACGGCAAGGCGTACGTCGTTCCGCGGCCTTACCCGGTTGTAGGCGGCGGCCTGTTCCCGCTCATCCGCAAAGACTGGCTGGATAAATTGAATTTGAAAATGCCGGAAACCCTGGACGATTTCAAGAAGACGCTCCATGCCTTCGTCAACAACGATCCCGACGGCAACGGACAGAAGGATACGACCGGTTACTCGGCGATGACCAGCTCCTTAGGCTTCATCTACAATGTTTATAACAATACGAACGGGGAATGGAAGGAAAAAGACGGGAAGCTCGTCCCGATCATTACCGAGCCGGAGTCGAAGGACGCGCTGCTGTACATCAAGAGCTTGTATGATGAAAATCTCATCAGCAAGGATTTCCCGGTGCTGAAGCTGTCCAATATCGGGGATGCCGTCAACAGCGGCAAAGCGGGCTCCGCCGGTTATGCGATGAACAACGGATGGACGTTTACAGCCGAGCTGCGCAAGACGAATCCGCAGGCCGCCATGGTGCCGGTTCCTTTCTTGAAGGGGCCTCAGGGCAACAAGTTCACCATTTCCACTGACGGTTACTATGGAGCTTTCGCCATACCGAAGAAGGTGCCTGAGGATAAGGTGAAGAAAATTCTCGCGTTCATGGATTACGGCTACAGCAAGGAAGGCAATGATTTGGCCAACTACGGGATCAAGGACGTTCATTATACGGAAAAAGACGGGATGAAGGTGACGACGGATAAGTTTGAGACGGACTTGATCGACGGCAACTTCAAAGGGGTATACATCTTGAACAGCAACGATCTGGTGACGCTTGTGCCCGGCATTACCCCCGAGTTTTATGATATCAACAAGAAAGTATACGCGGAGAGGGAGCAGGCTGCGCCGAAAAACCCGTCTGTCGGTGTGTACTCCGAAACCCGAACCAAATTGTGGACCGATCTTAAGAAAAAGGTCGACGATATGAGAGTGAAGATCATTATGGGGCAGGAGAAAATCGAAGTATATGACGCTTTTATCGAGAAGCTGAAGCAGGACGCGGAGCTGCAGAAGATGATCAAGGAAATGAACGAATCTTATGCTCAGAAGACCAAGAAATAAGATATTGGACGCGCTCCACAACAAAAGGAGGCCGCCCGGATAGGGTGGTCTCAATAAGACGCAAGCTTGGCAGCGGTATGCCAGGCTTGTTGTTGTATGTGCTACAAATGAGAGCCATCTTTTGGGTGTGAGTCCCGGGCGGAGCTGGCGAACTCCTGCCGCTGTTACCCGAGAGCAAGAGCGGTTGTTACCCCGCACAGAGGGCTTGGTCAGGCTGAATAGCCGGGCGCCCGTTTACAAATAATAGCATCGATGATCTAATACGAAGGGAGTCTAAGTCGATGCGCGTTACAAAGGCAGGCAAGCGAGGATTGCTGCTGACACTTTTGCTGACGCTGGCGGTCACGGCAGGCTGTACGGCTGACAAAAGAACCGTCAAAGTCGGCATCGAGAGCAATTTCCGGCCGTTTACGTATACGGAAGGAGGAGAAAATAAAGGCTTCGAGGTTGAATTATGGAAGGTGCTCGCCAAAAAAGCGAACCTCGAATACGAATTGGTGCCGATGGACTCCGGAGAGATAACCCGGGCGCTGAGTAAGGGAGATATCGATCTCGCCGTGGCAGGAATGACGGTGAACAAAGCGCGCAAGGACAACTTTGCCTTTTCCGATCCTTACTTTCAGACGGGACTGGTCATTCTCACTGCCGCAGATAACAATCAAATTAAAGGAAAAGACGATTTGGCGCAAAAAGTGATCGCAACCAAGAACGGAACGACGGCATATACCTACGCCGGCAATATACAAGGAGCGAAGGAAATCCGCGGCTATCCCGATATTACAGAAGCCTACGATGCATTGGTGAACAAGAACGTGGATGCCGTCATTTTTGATGAACGGAACGTTCATGACTACTTGCAAAACTCCGGCAAAGGCAAGGCGAAGATGGTCGGCGAAGTATTGAACAAGGAAAGCTACGCTGTCGTTGCGAAAAAGAAAAACAACTACATGGGCAGAATCAACGGCGCCATCGAAACCGTCTCCAAGGACGGAACCTACGAAGCCTTGTACAAGCAGTGGTTCGGAGGACAGCCGAAGAAGCTGCCGGGAGAATAAATGTTCATATAAAAAAGCCGGGATTCCGAAGAATCTACCGGCTTTTTTTCTTACCCGCGAAACGCCTCATTTCTTCTTCCGCATGCGTTCCTCACGCTCCCACTTTTTCAAATGGGGAAAAGGATCAAAGGACCAATCGGTCAGACCGTTATCACGATACAATCCGTAGTGAAGATGCGGAGGAAATTTCCCTGAAGTCCCCGGTTTACCGTACCCTGAGCTGCCGACGTAACCGATGACTTGGCCTGGGGTCACAATATCCCCTTCTTTGACTTCCTTATTGAATCCGGATAGATGAGCGTAATAATGATATACGTTGTTCAGGTCACGGATTCCGACTCTCCAGCCGCCGTAAGGATTCCATCCCATGACTTCAATCATGCCGTATGCCGCGCTTCGTACAGGGACGCCGTACCCTGCGAACAGATCGGTGCCTTCGTGAATACGGTAGCCGCCCCATCCCCGGCTAGCGCCCCATGTGCTGCGATATGAATAATCGGCTTTGAGCGGCATGACGAAGGTATGCTCGTGAAGATCAAGCGTATCGAACTTGGCATAAATTTGCGCGAATTGCTGGATGCGTTCAACGCTTCTCGTGTTTTGGTAATACTCCCAGAGCCCGATCCTCAAGTCTTCCTCAGCGGTACCAAACTTCAACAGCAGCGTCGCCATCGAATTCAGCACATCCAGATCGTTGGTCCGTTCGGCTTTGCCGTCGCCCGAGCCGTCTCTGCCGACGCCGTCAAACAGTGCGATGCTGTTTTCATTCGTATCCTCGTTGTCCGGATTCATCATTCCGCACCATTGCAGCTCTGAGAAATAGATGCCGATAAGTCCATTGCTTACCGGTCTTTTGCGTGCCAGATTAATCGTCCGTTCGTATTGATCAATTGCCGCCAAGTAGTTCCATGGAATGCCTGTTACCGCACCAACCTTCTCGAACACATCTTTGCGTTCGGCAAAGACGGCTTTCATATTGGTGCCCGGTGCTCCCGGCTTTGGAGCAGCGGCATGTGCTGCTTTTGCAGGGAAAGCCGCTCCGATAAGCAGGCCCCCGCATATCGATAATGCAAGAATTGGGCGCTTCCATCTCGCTGCCATAAACTTTTGACCTCCACCATGTACTTTCAGAGCAGATTTTGATACGTATAGGATGTGAACCGCGGCCTGTTTTTATCCAGAGAAAGGGTAGCGGCGGTTTCAAGAGAATCATTTTTCAGGTATATAAAATTTTGGTATAATGTTGGAATTTAATAGCTCGGCAGCTGCCTGGCAGGGAGGAATTCAAAATGGGCTTTCAGCATAGAGAAGAGCATGTGGACGAAGGAATGATCGTGCTTCAGGCTAACATTGACGATATGAACCCGGAGCTCTGTTCTTATGTAAGCGATCTGCTGTTCGACGCGGGTGCGAACGATGTGTATTGGATACCGATCATTATGAAAAAAGGCCGCCCCGGCATCATGCTGAACGTATTGGTTGACGAGAAGCTGCTGGAGGCGATGGAAGCCGTAATTTTCCGCGAAACGACTACGATAGGGCTTCGCTATATGCGCGCATCGGTTCATAGGCTGGGAAGAGAGTTCGAGGCGGTGTCTACCCCTTGGGGAGAGATTCATGTAAAAGTCGGCTACCACCGCGGCGCGATGGTGCAGTTTGCTCCTGAATTCAAGGAGTGCGAGCAAGCGGCCAAGCAGCACGGCGTGCCGTTGAAGCAAGTGTACGATGAAGTGAAGCGGCGGTTTTTGAACAATGACAAGCAGCAGCCGCTGGATTAAGGAAAAAGGAAAAGGACACCGGTCAGGTGTCCTTTTGAATTAGTTGCACGAAGTGCTGGCATTGTGTCCATGAGAGTGCGATTCGTGCTCATGGTGGCTATGCTTATGGATATGGCGCCGATCATCGTGCTCATGTTCATGTTCGTGGTCATGATCGTGTGAATGACTGTGATCATGGGAATGGCCGTGATCATGGGAATGACCGTGATCGTGAGAATGGCCGTGATCGTGAGAATGGCCGTGATCGTGAGAATGGCTGTGATCGTGCGAATGGCCGTGATCGTGAGAATGGCCGTGATCATGGGAATGGCCGTGATCGTGAGAATGGCCGTGATCGTGAGAATGGCTGTGATCATGGGAATGACCATGTTCATGCGAATGATCGTGATCGTGCGAATGATGATGCTCATGCTCATGCGCATGGTGATGATGGTGGTGCACAGGGGTATGAACCGCTTCGGGATGAATTTGATATTTATGAATGAATGGATCGGCTTGGCCGATCACGACACGCAGCACGTTCGGCTGATTCGGCAAATCACGGGTACCGGCACCGTAACCAATAGATTCAACGATCATCGGAGGGTAGCTTTTGGCGAACTCGTCAACCAGTCCGGAAATAATACCGGCCCCTGTAGGCGTCGTCATTTCCATCGAATAGGAAGTAGGCGCAATAGGCAAGCCGCGCATCATTTCGAGCGTAGCCGGAGCCGGTACCGGATAAATGCCGTGATCGCAGCGGACCGTTCCCGAACCGAGAGGTACCGGGGAAGCGTAAATTTTTTCCACATCCAGGGAGTCCATAGCCAGAGCGACGCCGATGACATCCACGATGGAATCGATGGCTCCTACTTCATGGAAATGAACCTTTTCCACTGGAATGTCGTGAATTTTCGCCTCGGCAACGCCGATTTTTTCGAAAATAGCCAGGCTCAGCTTCACGACCCGTTCGTTGAATCCAGCACGGTGAATGAGCTGTACGATTTCCGAGTAATGACGGTGGTGAGAAGGCGGAGTATCAGGGTCCAGCACGACGTCCATTTTCAAGGCGGAAATTCCCTTTTTGTTGACCCGTTTCCAGTCGAGAGAGAACGGTTCAATCGTAATTTTGCTTAACTCTTCTTCGATATAATTACGGTCCGCACCTGCATCCACCAAGGCAGCCAGGGTCATATCGCCGCTAATGCCGGAGAAACAATCCAAATAAGCTATTTTCATCGTTAATCCCTCTTTATCGTAGTTTTGTAAATCAATGCGGCGTTATAGCCTGCGCCAAAGCCGTTGTCGATGTTAACCACCGATACGCCGGATGAGCAGGAATTCAGCATCGCGAGCAGCGCCGCGAGACCTTGAAAGCTTGCGCCGTAGCCTACGCTGGTCGGTACCGCAATAACAGGCTTGGAGACCAGTCCGCCGACTACGCTCGTCAGCGCGCCTTCCATGCCGGCTGCTACAACAATCGAAGTAGCTCCACGGATGACTTCCAGTCTGCGGAACAGGCGGTGAATGCCGGCAACGCCTACATCGTAAATCCGCTCTACGCGGCAGCCCATGATTTCCGCTGTGAGCGCCGCTTCCTCGGCGACAGGTAGATCCGAAGTGCCTGCACAGACGACAGCTATGTAACCAGAGCCTTCCGGCTTGCGCGCCGCATCGTTCTGGTACCAGGTCAGCACGCGCGCTTCCTCGTGATAAGTGACTCCTTCAATCCTGCTCTGCACGTGATCTGCTTTATCTTTGCTGATACGAGTCGCCAGCACACGGTCGGAGTGCTGCATAAGCCTTTCGAATATGGCGGCGATTTGCTCCGCGGTCTTGTGCTCACCGTAAATTACTTCCGGGAAGCCGGTGCGCCGCGCGCGGTCGGTGTCCAGCTGGGCGAATCCGAGATCTTCGACTCCATCGGACTTGATCTGCGTCCCTTTGACGATTTCGTCAAGCTGCTCCTTTGCTTCCGCAACATCCAAATCTCCTGAGCGAACGAGCTTTAATATCGATTCCAAATTTATCATGAAAAACACATTCCTCCGGACACAAAAGGTATTGGGTTATAACGAAAATAATATCGCTTTTAGTTTATCATAAATGAAATGGAAAGTGGATTGTTCGAGCGTTCGTTGATATAATAGCTTCAAGAGTAAGGACTAAGGACAATGAACTAGAAAGCAGGGACAGGATATGTCTACTCGTCAAATAGAGCGCAAACCCGATTGGCTGAAAATAAAATTAACGACCGGAGATAACTTCAAGGAATTAAAAAATATGATGCGCGGCAAGACGCTGCATACGGTATGTGAGGAAGCCAAATGCCCGAATATTCATGAATGCTGGGCTAACCGTACCGCTACCTTTATGATTTTAGGCGATATTTGTACCCGGGCATGCCGCTTTTGCGCCGTGAAGACAGGGCTGCCAACCGAGCTGGATCTTCAGGAGCCGGAGCGCGTGGCGGTAGCGGCGGAGCAAATGGGGCTTAAGCATGTCGTCGTGACCTCCGTTGCGAGAGACGACTTGGCAGACGGAGGAGCCTCGATTTTTGCTGCGACGATTTTGGCTATCCGCAAACGGCTTCCTATGTGCAGTGTCGAGGTGCTCATCCCTGACTTTTTAGGCAGCGAAGAATCCCTTCGCACCGTGCTGGAGGCTAAGCCGGACATTTTGAATCATAATATTGAAACGGTAGAGCGTCTTTCCGATAAAGTGCGTGCAAAAGCGAAATACGAGCGTTCGATGGAGCTTTTGAAGCGTTCTAAACACATTGCGCCCAAAATTCCTACCAAATCAAGCATTATGCTTGGCGTTGGGGAGGAATGGAACGAAATTTTGCAGGCGATGGACGATTTAAGAGCGGTGGACTGTGATATTATGACGATAGGCCAATATTTGCAGCCTTCCTTGAATCATTTGCCGGTATCGAAATATTATACGCCCGAGCAATTTGCCGAGCTCAAAACCGAAGGAATGAAACGCGGCTTCAGCCACGTCGAATCCGGTCCGCTGGTACGCAGCTCGTATCATGCGCATGAGCAGGTTAAATCCGCCAAGCAAGCATAAAGGCGGCCAGTTATTGAATGAGTTTCACCTCGTGAAACTCAGCCAAATGCTTTCGTAGCCAGTTTCACTTCGTGAAACTTTTTAGGAGGGACCCAAACTAGTGATCCACATAGCCAATAAAACGTACGAAGTGGTGGTAGACCACAAGAACGGCTGGAAACCCGAGGCGTTCCGCGACCGATATAGCGAAGTGCTCGAAAGGTATGATTTTATCGTCGGCGATTGGGGCTATAATCAGCTGCGCTTGCGGGGCTTTTTCAAGGACAACCACCCGAAAGCAACGAAAGACTCCTCCATTGCAACGCTTCAGGACTATTTGAACGAATACTGCAATTTTGGCTGCGCTTATTTTATTATTGAGAAAGTGCCGTCCAAGCATGCGAACCTCCCGCAAGAGACGGGAAGCGGTATGGATGTGGAGGAGGCACAAGCGCAATCCGAGACAGCGGCGGCGGATTCAGAGCCGGTAGCCAGGCTGCATGCGGAGCCGGAGCGTCAACGTGAGTCGCAGCAGCCTCAACAAAGCCAGCAGCAAAATACGAATCAGCACAACAGCAATCAACAGCAGCACAACCCGAATCACCAGCATAGAAAGAATCACCAAAACGGCTCCGGGCACAAAAACCGGAATCATCATCATAAACATGCGCAGCGCCAGTCCCAATCCAAGGAGCAGCAGGCGCCGGTTAAAGAGCAGCAAGTGAAGCAAACTTAACGAATGAACTAAGCCAGCCCTGATGGGCTGGCTTTTTTGACCACATTGGGAAGCTTAAAATCGATAAAGTGTATCGGAGAACCTTCCAATTGGCGATCTTCGTGCATGAAAAAAAGAAGCCTCGGAATCAAGGCTTCTTCTCCGGAATCGGCTCATAGCCGATAAAGGCTTCACGGACCCGGCTCCAAAACGGGAAGGGACGGAAGCGGGCGAATTTCACTTTTTTGCCTGCCGCGACCATGCTGCGAATGGATATAATATCGTTCCGCTGCATAATGACGTGATCCAGCGACAAAATGATATTCTGATTGCTTCGCGGATAAATATCGCAATGATGATGCTTCGGAAGCAAAATCGGCGATCCGAGCGTTCGGAACACCCGGTTGTTGATCGAGGCGATCTCCGCAATCTGGATGGAATCGAGCGTCGGATGTACGATGGCACCGCCGAGACTTTTGTTATAGGCGGTGCTTCCGGCCGGCGTCGAAATGCAAATTCCATCGCCGCGGAATGTCTCGAATGGCTCGTCATTAATATGCAGCTCCGCCATCAGTGTTACATCCACGCCTTTGAGTGTAAACTCGTTCAGAGCCAGCTGCGTTTCAATACCTTGATTCGTCGTGATTTGAATCTCGACGAGCGGATATTTTACGACGCGCAGGTCGTTTTGCCGAGAGCTTTCTACCATCAGGTCGGCGAGCAGCTCGACTTCATCCGGCTTCCAGTCAGCAAAAAATCCGAGTCTCCCGGTGTGGATACCGACGAAAGCGATCGTCTCCAGCTGTTCTTTGTATTGATGGAACGCATGCAGCATCGTACCGTCGCCGCCGATAGACAGGACCACATCGGGATGCTTCTCATCGTGGACCAGGCCGTGCTGTCCGACGAGCCGATGGAATGTTTGCATGAGTTGGAAGGACACTTCGTCTCCGCGGTGAACAACATTATACTTCAATCGGGTATCCTCCTAAGAGTTTTGCGAAGCAAAACTTACTTCGTAAGCATAAGCTTTGAGTTTTGCGAAGCAAAGCTTGCTTCGTAAGCATAAGCTTTGAGTTTTGCGAAGCAAAACTTACTTCGTAAGCATAAGCCTTGAGTTTTGCAATGCAAAGCTTGCTTCGCTCGCGAATTACTCGCTCGTACGTGTACAATATTCGTCAATCTGATGAGTCAGGCTTTCCGGCACATTCCGGAATTCCACAGCGATCCGGTACGAATCGTTGCTGAAATGGGTGACGCGGACAATCTCTCCGTTCACGACAAATTTGTTAGGATGATCCGGCAGGACGAAGCTCAGCTCCAAAAATAACGGATAAAAAATACGTGTATTCGTTACAAACGAGAGCCCGCCGGCGGAAATATCCTGAATTTGTCCGGAAAAAGCAATTCCTTGATGCGTGGACGCCTTGCGCACGCCGATAATCCGGCAGGTGAGCGGAGTCCTGACCGGCAGGTGGATACGCTGGAACCTGCGGTTTTGAAACGTGCTCAGCTCCTGCGGAGCCGTGAGAGTTAGCGTGCAGACATTGCGCTTGGATTCTATTTCGAGCAGGTCTACAAAAGCGTAATATAGAATTCCCCGCTCGCGGAATGAAAATTCGATAAAGCATACGTGGTGCAGCTTTTCCAAAGGGTTCATCTGAAACTCCATGGTAGCGACCAGCTGCTGTTCATCCACTTTTTGCAGAACGAAGCTGTCCTCGTAGCAGAACGGCATTCCTTCTTTAGTCTCACCGACAATAATAAGGTTGGCGCTCATTCGAGGCACAATCATTTCGTAACCTAAAGCTTGGTTCCAATTCATAGGATCACCATAGAGTAATAGTAGTAAACATATAACTCCATAATAATCAATATTTCCAGATAACACAATGGCAGAGCCTATGCGAAATGCAAAACGCTCCCTACTAAAGACCTAAATGGCCTTTGATAGAGAGCGAGAAGGGCTGTTCTTTGGTGTTGAAAAATGTCGAAACTTACAAGGTCGTTACGAGCGGCAGCTCGAACGATGTAGCAAAATTAGAGCTGATCGGATGCACGCGGACAGAGAAATGTGCCCGATGGCGAAGATGCGAAGGAACAAGGGCACGGTACTGGACGACCCGGTCTTCAAGCTCCTTTACCGCCTCCATCGTAACGACGACCTGATGCCAGCCGTCACTCCGCTCCTCGTAGTAAATAAGCTCCACCGCCGTATCTTTGTACCATATGGGACCAAACCGGATCGTAGCTCTCACTTCCTTGAGCGGCTGTCTGGTATCCGTCAAGCCGGATGCGGCTCCCGTCTTAGCGGCTGGAGCGGCGCTGCCCCCGTCATTGACCTCCAGAATACGGACATAATGCCAGTTGGACAGGACAAACTGCTTGAAATCCGCAACCTTCGTCACTGTATCGTAATTATTGGCAATAAACGAGAGCGTGCGTCTCAAGGTTGGGATGTAAGTGAGATTCGTATAGTCCATTACCATGCGATCCGTATTATAGGCGGGTGTCAACGATTGGATGGAACGCTTCATGCGGGAGACCCATTGCACCGGCAGCTGGCCCTGATTGTAATACAAAGGGATGATTTCCTGCTCCAGCTTCCGGTAAATGGACTCCGTATTTTCCCGATGCTGCGTGCTGCTGTCGGCATCGTTATTTCCATCGATGCTCCAGCCGTTGCTGCCGTCGAAGCCTTCCTCCCACCAGCCGTCGAGAACGCTAAAATTGATAGCGCCGTTCATCGCGGCTTTTTGGCCGCTCGTTCCGCTTGCCTCATAAGGCCTCTGAGGGTTGTTCAGCCACACGTCGACTCCTTGAACGAGATACCTCGCCAGGTGGATGTCGTAGTTTTCCAGCAGCACGATTTTGCCTTTAAAACGGTCCATTTGCGATACCCGGTAAATTTCGCGGATTACTTCCTGTCCCGGATGGTCGGCAGGGTGGGCTTTGCCCGCAAACAAAAATTGTACAGGCCGGTCAGGGTTATTAACAATGCGGTCCAGCCGGTTCAAATCGTTAAAAATCAGATTGGCGCGCTTATAGGTCGCGAATCTTCTGGCGAATCCGATAGTCAGCGCCCGGGCTGACAAAAAGCCGCGCACTTCCTCGACCTTCTCGGCGGGCAGATCGTTGCGCCTTCTTTGCTCGCGAAGATTCGCTCTCGCATAGCGAAGCAACCGTTCCTTCAGCTGCATGTGAACCTCCCACAAAGATTCCGGCGGTATAATATCGATCGCGCGCCACAGGTCGCTGTTGGTCTGATTGCTGACCCAGGTTCCGGGCAAAAAGCGGTCGAACAGCTCCTTCAGCTCGGGAGCAAGCCATGATTTCATATGAACGCCGTTCGTAATATGGCTGATCGGAACTTCCTTTTCGTCAATGCTGCCGTGGAAGGAACGGAACATATTGCGTGAAACCTGGCCGTGCAGCTTGCTAACCCCATTGCGCAGCGCCGCCGTATTCAGCGCGAGATGCGTCATGTTGAACAGCGGCTTGGCGTTGTCCAGACCGAGCTTCATCCACGCTTGCTTATGCTCCTTCCATTTGGAGAACATTGAGCTGAAGTAATATTCCACCATGGAAGGGGGAAACGCGTCATGACCGGCAGGAACGGGAGTATGGGTAGTAAAGACGGAGCTCGCTCGGATCACTTCCACCGCTACGTGAAACGGTACTCCGCTCTCCAGCTGCTCGCGAATGCGTTCTATCCCCTGGAAGGCGGCATGCCCTTCATTGATATGATAAACGGCTGTAGGCAGCTCAAGCGCACGCAGAGCGCGGACGCCTCCGACTCCGAGCAAAATTTCCTGAGCGATCCGAATATCCTGATTGCCTCCGTACAGCTGAGCCGTAAGCTCCCGGTCCCAGGGGCTGTTGGCTTCATGGTCGGCGTCGAGCAAGTAGAGCTTGTTGCGTCCTATGAGAACCTGCCATAGATTCAGCTTGACGGTGCGGTCGGCCATCGGGACGTCAACGATTAGCGGGTCTCCTTGGTCCGTGACGACCTGTAAAATAGGGAGCCTTGAGAAATCGTAGCTCATCGCCTCCGCATGCTGCCAGCCTTCTGCATTGATTTTTTGATTGAAATATCCTTTCTTGTACAGCAGCCCGATCCCTACGAGCGGAATGCCCAAATCGCTTGCCGATTTGCAATGGTCACCGGCAAGAATCCCGAGTCCGCCCGAATACATCGGCAGCGATTCATGAAAGCCGAATTCTGCTGAGAAGTAGGCGATTGTATGCTGGAGATGGTCCGGATACGTCTTCTGGAACCAGGTGGCTTCGTTATTGTAGGCGTCCCAATGCTTCATTACGCGTTGATAATGCTGAATGAAGTCTTCGTCCCGGCTCATGGATTCCCATACCGCAGGGTCGGTTTCCAACAGAAGGCGTACGGGATTGTGCAGAATTTGATCCCAACGCTCCCTGTCGATCCGGGCGAACAGATCCAGCGCGTCATCGTTCCAGCTAAACCATAAATTATAAGCCAATTCCGGCAATCGTTCTATTTCCAGCGGCAGCTTCAGGAACGCATAAGGAAATTTCGTATTCATGCCATCACCAACCTTCGCTTCGTACGTCGTTTGACGGTCTTATTATCTTGTTATACAAACCGCTTCATACATTGTTTAACCACGAAATGCAGGAGGAATAACAAGATCAGTACAACAATAACGGAACTGAAAGCTGTAATTCCCCAAGGCAGCGAATAACGCCATAACGTTGTCAGCGGTGATTCCACATCAATGGCAGGGATAAAAGCGGCTACGGTGCCGCGATACGGCTGCAGTGGCTCCCATAACACAAATACGGCGGCAAAGGCCATAAGCCCATGAAGTAAGCGTGCCGTGATAAACGGAATATAACGCAAATTGGTACGGTGGAGCAGACTGACTACCTGTGCGTGGACCGACAAGCCGGCCCAGGAAAGAACAAACGCGGCTATCGCCACTTTATATACAAGCGGAATTTGCGAGCCGGCTCCTCCGGCAGCCTTGGCCCCCAAAGTCACCTCGAAGAATCCGTTCGCTACCGCCTGGGTCAGCGATACGGGGACGTCAAACAGCTGAAGCACCGCATTAATCCCTATGTAGAAAATGTTCATGATATGCGCGGATGTGAGCACTTCCATGACGGCGGAGAAGAAGACAACCAGTCCCCCTACGACAAAAATAAGCTGCAGTGACGATGCGACGGCCATGCGAAGCATTTCTCCCAAAGCTCTCCCGTCCTTCATCCGCGCCTCATGCATGGCATCGAAGGCACGTACCCATATCGAAGCCGCTGGACCGGCTGAAGTCGCAACAGCTGCCAATGCCGGGGTAGCGGACTGTTTGCGTCCGTGATACCGCATCATCAAGCCAAGCAGCATCGCCGAACCGTAATGGGCTGCCGCCAAAATTCCGGCCAGGCTCGCATCATGGAAGAAACCGACGGACACCGCTCCGATCAGAAAGATCGGATCGGAGGATGTAGTGAACGAAACGAGCCGTTCTCCTTCTTCGCGATTGACGAGCTTTTGATCCCAGAGCTGGGCCGTCAGCTTGGCTCCAACCGGATAGCCGGAGGCAAAGCCCATCGCTACGACAAACCCTCCAATGCCCGGAATCCGGAACACAGGACGCATCATCGGGTCCAGCAGCGTTCCGAAGAAATGGACGATCCCCACTCCAAGCATTAGCTCCGATATAACAAAAAAAGGAAAAAGCGCAGGGAACAAAACGTCCCACCAGATTCCTACGCCTCGGATGGAAGCGCGGAACACTTCGGCTGGGAAGACAAGCATCAAGGACATAAGGCCCAATATCAACAAGGCGATAAGGTAAAAGGGAGACAATTTCTTGAACGTCATGGCAATATCCTCCTAATAGGGAATCCATCGGATCCTCAAGAACACCATCATTTACTTATATGTACAAGGGGTAGGAGACATGCCTGTATCCGCATTGGACAAACTGTCAGAAAAATATGATAGTTTATCGTAAAATTGCTGAATGTTTTGAATAATTATGGTACAATAGTACCAAACCAATATGAGAATAGGGGTTGATCCGGATGACGGCTGTGATTGCTGGAATTCTCGTATGTGCGTTTGTGTATGTCATTAGGGAAACCTTGATGACTTCCGGTGAAGAGGATCTGGAAAGCTAGTACAGTGAGTGCGGTTTCTTCTAAGGTTTGGATGCTAATCGCGAAATCGATTGGCATCTTTTTTGTTGATTCTAAGATTGTCTTCACTTTTGGGGATTTTTTATTGTTGAGCGCACAATTCCATAGAACAGGCGAGGAAACGTAAATGTCCGATAAACATGAATCTGAGCAGCTCACGCCGTTTGAGGCGTTGGGAGGGGCGGAGACGATCCGCCGGATCGTGGATGCATTTTATCCATTGGTACAGGCGAATCCGGTTATCGGCCCGTTATTCCCAGAAGATATTGATCCGGTCAGGGAAAAGCAGTATTTATTTTTGACCCAGTTTTTTGGAGGACCTCCGCTGTATTCGAGTCTGTACGGCCATCCGATGATGAGGGCCCGGCATTTGCCGTTCGAGATTACTCCGGAGCGGGCTGAGGCTTGGCTAGGCTGTATGAGGCAGGCTTTGGACAAGGTAGGGCTGGAGCCGGAGCTGAAAGCGTTCGTGCTTGAGAGACTGAAAGGCCCTGCTTATCATTTTATTAACAAGAATGCCTAACTAAAAGGATGTGAATTTGTGGTCGAGCCTTTATTTCAAGTAAAGGTGGAGTGCGCTTGCTGCGAATCCGCTTTTCAAACATCCAGAGTGAGGCCAAGCTTCAAGAAGGCGACACATACGGATACCGATTTTTGCATTCATTATAAAGAGACGAACCCGGATTATTACGTAGTCAGAATCTGTCCTTATTGCGGCTACGCAAGTACGGAGAACACGTCGAATGTCTTCACGCCCGCCCATAAAGAAGCGTTCTATAATAAGGTGGCGGTGAACTGGCAGTTTAAAGATTACGGCGGAGAACGCAGCTGGGACGATGCGATGTACGCGTACAAGCTTGCGCTCTTGTGCGCCCAGATCAAGAATGAAAAAGGGCGTGTCGTCGCCGGACTTCTGCATCATATTGCCTGGCTGTACAGGTACAAGCAGGACACGGAGCAGGAAAGACGGTTTTTACAGTTTGCCCTGGATGCGTACACTAACGTATTCGAAACCGAAGGCGCCGATCTGAATAATGCCCGGCTCATGTATTTAATGGGGGAATTGCACCGCAGGCTGAACCAGTACAAGGAAGCGGTCAAATGGTTCGGAAGAGTTATCAATGACAAGAGCATTATGGATTCGGCGATGATCCGCGCTTGCCGCGAGCAATGGGCGGCGACAAGGGAGCAGATGATTTCGGAAAAAATCGATATGCCTGAGGAAATGATTCACGAAGGATAAATCCGTAATCAAACAACAAATAACGCATAGTGCACAGTCCGTCCGGAATGCTGCATTATGCGTTATTTGCCGTAAAAGGGATATCGTCGGAGTAGATGGTAAACCGGTTCTTCCCTTCGCGTTTCGATACATAGAGCGCTTCGTCGGCCTCGGAAATAACCCTAAGCAGCTCGTCCTGATAGCCGAAGGCAACCGAGATGCCAATGGATATCGTGATAACCGCCGAATCCGATCTTACCTGGCTGTGATGCCTTGCTATCGTATCGCAGAGCTGCAGGGCATACTGCTTCAGGCGGTCCGTATCGACGGTGTGGCTCATGATGATGAATTCCTCGCCGCCGTAGCGGGCTGCATAGTCCGACTCGTGGATCGTGGTCCGGAGCAGCTGTCCGACCTCGCACAGCAGCAAATCTCCTTGCAAATGGCCGTACGTATCGTTGTAATACTTGAAATTGTCAATGTCGATCATCATGATGGACAACGGCCGCTGCCGAATCGTATTCTGGGCGATCGACATGAAGCTTCTTAAATTCGGCAGTCCGGTGAGGCCGTCCTGATTCGCCTGAAGCTCGAATCGCCGCTGCAGTATCCAGGAACGATTGTCGTCGTTATACATAACGATAAGAACCAGCACGGCCAGAATAGACAGAACGAGCGTAATCAAGTGGGATGCAATCGCCAGCAAAGAAAAATCCAGCTTCATGTACGTTTGGATGATAAAACGGATGGCAGCCAGCATGACGCATACCTTGATCCCGTCGATAAAAGGTATCATGGCATAGCCGCTCTCATTCTCCTTGCGATGGAAAAGCGAGCTGACGATTGCAGGCAAAATCAATTCCTGCGCTATCCGGACGAACCCGTGGACTTCGCCTATCTGTATAATGTAGAAGGACGGCAACAAGGTCGAAAGCAGGGATACGATCGGACCGAACCTCAAACCGGCCATAACGATCGGAGCGAATCGAAGATCCGTCACCAATCCGTCGGTCGGGAACGGTTGAAGCATAATAATGATGCAAGCCAAGCCGGTCAACAGAGAGGCGCTGAGAGTTTCATACCGTTCCATAAACAGCCGGTTTTTGAGCTTCAATGCAATATAGCTTAAGGCAATCAAGGTGCAGGCGTGCGTAAAGGAAATATAATACATTTGCGTTGTTCCACTCCTGATCCGAGCCGGCGTTTGCTTCTTTTTAACCTTAGGTCAGCGGCGGTTTCTTATAGGCTGGCTGGCGAGCAAGTAATCGCGGTCAGCGTCTACAATCGTGATTTTGTTGTGACAGCACGGAAATACAAGCAGCTTCTTGGCGCCTTGCTGGATTCCCGGAATATCTTTCTTTTTCAAAGGGAGTAGGACGTTAGACTCACTGCAAAAAGGACATTCATGAACGTAAACATCTTGCTGGATCAGCTCGTAAGGCCAACTGTTCTCAAAAGGGATCATCGGTCAGGACTCCTGCTTGGTGCCGTCGGATTCCTTCTGTTCGCTGCTGGAAGCGCTTTTAGCAAGCTCGGCAAGCTTTTGCATTAAAATATGCTGAGGCATGTGCATGAGATGCTCCAGCGGAACGTTCAGTTGTTTAGCGAGCTTTTGTGCCGTTTCGGGCGAGATCTGTAATGGTTTCATGTTGACTTCCACTCCTGTCAATAGATCTATAGTCACCATTTAAACATACCCGTGATAACAATTCAACCAAAATTTGGTGGGTTGCTTATTTTGGCTTGGGCATGATTTATGGTTTAATAGTATTGTAACTAATTTTTAGGAAAGGTGCGATGTTTGCATGAAAACACCTTTGCAGCAAACATGGAATCTGGAACGATTTTTTCCGGGCGGCAGCACATCTACGGCGTTTCAGGCTTTTTTGGATACGCTGGAGAAGCAGGTTGCGCAGCTCACTGCATTGCTGAATGAGCTGAAAGCGCCGCAGGCTCCCGATGCCGCCGTGTTGAAGCCGGCACTGGATTTGCTTCAGTCGATAGCTATGAAAATAAGAGAAGCGGACTCATTCGTAGGATGCCTGGCAGCCGAAAATCAGGCGGACAAGAAAGCAATCATTTTGGCCGGCAAAATTAAAACGGTATCGGCCTCCTATGCGTCGGCTCTGACCGTATTTGATCAGATGCTGACGGAGATTCCGGATGAGGTGTGGAAGCAGCTCGCAGCCAGTCCCGGGCTTGCCGGAATCGCATTTCCTTTGACGGAACGGCGCGAGCAGGCGGCCGAGAAGCTGCCGCCGGAGCAGGAGGCGCTCGTCAACGACCTCGCGATCGACGGCTATCACGGGTGGGGTGAAGCTTACAACACCACCGTAAGCAAGTTCAAGGTATTGTGGGAAGAGGACGGGAAGACGAGCGAGCTATCGGCAGGGCAGGCGGCCAACCGGATGCACAGTCCCGACCGCTCCGTACGCCAAAGGCTGTTCAAGCTGTGGGAGGAGCAATGGGGCGAGCATGCGGATTATTGCTCCGACGCTTTGAATCATTTGGCCGGCTTCCGCTTGAAGCTGTATGAACGGCGCGGATGGGATACGATACATAAGGAACCGCTCTCCATTAACCGGATGTCCAAAGAAACGCTGGACGCGATGTGGGGAGTCATTGAACGGGGCAAAGACGTCTTCGTTCAATATTTGAACCGCAAAGCGAAGCTGCTCGGCATCGACAAGCTGAGCTGGTACGACGTCGATGCGCCTGTAGGGCAAGGCAGCAAGCATTTCAGCTACGACGAGGGCGCGCAGCTGATCGTCGAGCAGTTCCGCCGCTTCAGCCCGAAAATGGCCGACTTCTCCGTCATGGCCTTCGAAAACGGCTGGATTGAAGCGGAGGATCGTCCGGGCAAAAGACCCGGAGGCTTTTGCACGTCGTTCCCGATCGCGAAGGAGACGCGCATCTTCATGACCTACGCGGGCACAGCCTCCAACGTGGCTACGCTGGCGCACGAGCTCGGTCACGGCTATCATCAGCACGTGATGAACGATCTGCCGGCGCTGGCGCAGGATTACGCGATGAACGTCGCGGAGACGGCCTCCACGTTCGCCGAGATGGTCGTTGCCGACGCAGCGGTCAAAGGGGCGGCTACGGAAGAGGAACGGCTAACGCTGCTGGAGGACAAAATCCAGCGCTCGGTCGCTTTCTACATGAACATTCACGCGCGCTTCCTGTTCGAAACGCGGTTCTACGAAGAGCGGGCCAAAGGCATCGTGAGCGTCGAGCGGTTAAACGAGCTGATGGTGGAAGCACAGAAGGAAGGCTACCGCGATGCGCTGGCGGAATATCATCCGCATTTCTGGGCGTCGAAGCTGCACTTCTATATTACGGAGGTGCCGTTCTACAACTTCCCGTACACGTTCGGCTACATGTTCAGCGCCGGCATTTATGCCGAGGCGCTGCGGCAAGGCGCCGCGTTCGAGGATAAATATATCGCCATGCTGCGGGACACGGGCAGCATGACCGTAGAGGAGCTCGCCCAGAAGCATTTGGGCGTCGACCTGCGCAAGCCGGACTTCTGGCAGCAGGCTATGGATTTGTCCGTTGAGGACGTCAAAGCCTTCATGAGCTTGACGGAGTAAACCAAAGGAGGCTGCTGGCGCAGCCTCCTTCCATTTCCTGGGGCTGATCATTAGCCCCGGGCTTTTCCAACTTTTAAGCCGGGGGCTGATTCCAAGCCCCCGTGGTCCCTAACCCCAGGAAATGGGCGCGGCTTTGTATTTAGAAAACAAGCGTCAGCGGGTAAGGGAATGTATCGGAGAGTTTACGCGTCCCCTTTGAAATCGTGTTCCCACAGCTTTAGTCTAATTAAAGGAACACGATTTCAACAGGGACCGGAGGTACATCCCTTCCTGCGAAGTCCATGTTTTCATACGTTACAGCCGCGCTCATTTTCCCCTACAATTTAAACAGCTGCATCATCTGCTGAAGCTTCGTAGCGAGCTTGGTCATCTCCTCGGACTGCGCAACAATCGCCTGCACCGCGGTGATCTGCTCGTTCATCGAAGCGGATACTTCCTGGGTGCCTGCAGCAGACTGCTGGGTGATGGCGGAAATGCTCTCCATCGTCGCCGAGATGCGCTGCGCGCTGTCGAGCATATACTCGCTTTCCCGGGCGAAGGAAGTGATCTGCTCGGATATGAATTTGACGCTCGTGACGATTTCGGCGAATACCGATTCCGTCTCATGGATCAATTGCGTTTGCTTATGTACGATTTGCTCATTCTCGGTAATGTGGGTCAGCGCTTCGCGGATCCCTTCCTCGATATTGCGGACGAGGAGAAACACTTCCTTGGTAGAAGTGGTGGATTCTTCAGCCAGCTTGCGCACCTCCTGGGCAACGACGGCAAAGCCTTTGCCGTGCTCTCCCGCTCGGGCTGCTTCAATCGAGGCGTTCAGCGAGAGAAGATTCGTCTGCTCAGCTATGTCGGATATCGACCGCGTGATCTGGGAAATGCCGTTCGCCTGCTGAGCCAGCCGGTCAATCGTTTGCGAGACGTTGGCGGTAGACTCGACGTTGCGCTTCATGCCGTCGCCTTGCGTTTCGACGGCTTGCAGTCCTTTTTCCACCAGTGCGATCATTTGTCCGGAACGGGAGTCCATCTCCTTGGTCGACGCTGTATAGGCGGTCACTTTTTGCTCGATATCCTTGGTGGCGATGGAGATGGCCGCGAGCTCTTCGGATATTTGGTTTGCTCCGGCCGCAAGCTCGTTCGACGATATGGCGACTTGGTCCAGTACGCTTTTCAAGCCTTCGTTTTTATAGTAAATATCTCGGCTGGAGTCGAATACATGTTTCGACATATTGCCGGAATCCTGCAAAATTTCGCGAAGCTTGTTCGTCATTTTGTTGAAAGCATTACCGAGCTCACCCAGAGCGTCGTTCGATTGGACGATGACCTTTTGCGAAAAGTCTCCCTTGGAGATGTTCAGGGCCGCTCGGGAAATGTCGCTGATAGGCTCTGTAAGCGCTCTCTCAAACCAGCTTACAAAAGGAAAGCTGAGTCCGATCATCACGACCAGAAACACGGATCCCAATACAACATGGATGGAGTTCTGGAGAATCAAAAGGAGAAGTGCAATGGAATAAACAGCTACTAGCGTGTAGCAGCCAAACTGCAATTTTCTTTTAAACGACAAGCCCTGGACCCAATTCATCAGCAAATCCCCTTTACATGATTGTTAATTTCTTACTATGGAAAATTATATCATCCAATAGTACCATGGTCTATAGTATTTATCCTGATCTCCCATTGCTTGGCAGTTCATATCGGGTCATAAGTACTAGCTGGACGGAGGCGCGGAATGCACGTGATCCTTAAGTCGTGCTTCGAAATAAAATTAACATGACAGGAGAGATAGACGATGTTACCCATCGAAGGAATTCACCACGTCAGTATTTGCGTACGCGATTTGGAGCGATCCAAGCTTTTTTATGAGAACGTCATTGGGCTGAAGGAGATTGAGCGTCCGCCGTTCGATTTCGCGGGAGCGTGGTATGCCGTAGGGAATACGGGACAGCAGCTTCATCTGATTGTCCATGAAGGGGAGACGCTGCGGCAGGGAGAAATCCATACCCGGGACGGTCATTTTGCCGTGCGTGTATCGAGCTACAAGGCTGCAAGACAATGGCTGGATGAGCATGGAGTACCATATGAGGCAAGACCTCATGCGAAAGCGGGCTTCCCGCAAATTTACGTGCTCGACCCGGACCGAAACGTCATTGAATTTAACGCGGAGGTTCTTGACCAAGCGTAAAATAACATACGAGACACCCCGTACGGGATGGGATTATAATGGGCAGCTTCCTTGAGGAAGTTGTCTATTTTTGTAGGAAAATGGTGAAAAATAGGAAGTTTCCTGCAAAATGTAATTTATTGTTGAAATACGGATTGTATTTACATATAATGGGGCTACAGCACTAGAAATGCATAATATTACCTATAAAAGAACTAGACAGGAGGATGTTGATGATTTTGGAAAATGTGCCTTTGGCCAGGCAGCTGGACTTTGTATTTCGCGAAATTAAGGATGAGCTGGCTCAACTGACCTCAGGGACGGTTTTCGTGCAAATCCGCAATAATGTGATTGGAAAGTTCGGGGTCAGAGCGTTCCCAGTCGAAAGTAGAGGGGGCGAAATACAACTGATGGGCCCGGGGTTATCCGAGCTGCATGTCCAGTCTTTCCGGCAAACCGCTGTAGAATCGTTAAAGCTGAAGCGGTGGACGCATGGAGAAATTTTGTTTGAATTTGCTATGAGGAAGAACACTTTGTGCACAAGCGTGGCGTTTGAATCGAACTACAACATGGCAAGCATTGTTGCCGATACCGACAAAAAGAGAAAGATTTAATGCAGCTCACAAGACTTACAATGTAAGCCGGTTCTTTATATTGTTGTGTCCTTATATTTTCATTTCTATTTTAAACTAATATTGGAGAATCGGTTCCCTGCTGACCTATTGGTTGGCGGGGCTTTTTGTATAGATGAAAAAGGAGCGGCTCTCGAAAGAACCGCCCCTCGGTTAAGTATAGAAGTGAATCATTATCTTGTAAACTTGCCTGCCAATTGTTGCTCAGCGATTTGAACCAGACGACGAGTGATGTGGCCCCCGATTGCACCTGTATCACGAGTTGCCATGAAGCCATAGTAACCGTCTTGCGGGATTTGAATGCCCAGCTCTTGTGCTACCTCATATTTCAGCTGATCCAAAGCTTGGTTAGCTTGAGGTACAACCAGTTGGTTACTGCTGCGGGATTGTCCTTGTGCCATTGTAGTCACCTCCGTTCATAAGGTAGTATGTACCAAAAATGAAATTATACGCATGAAGAAAACTGGAAATTATAACCATGGATTTCGATCCGGAAACGGGTTCTATACAAGCCTCATGTCATTTCCTATAATGAAAAGACCAAATACGTTATATCGGTTGTTAGAGGGGAGAGTCGCTTTATGTTCGAACTAACCTGCAAAGGATGGTCCTGGGATTCGGACCTGCAAATTATACACGCCGACGTCAGACTGGAGCTCGATGGTGAGGTGGTGATCGATGAGCCTTTATGCATAGATGTAGGACTTCCTGCCATGCTGTACAGCATTAGGCACGATGTGGAGCCCCATCGTTGGGCGGACACCAAGGAATGGCAGCGAATGCCTTTCTTTTGCTGCGGATGCGGCGATCCCGAATGCAGAGGGTATTCGTTCCGCGTCAGGCACGATGAACCCGGTATGCTCCAATTAACCGAGCTGGAAGAAAGGGAGCAGGGAGAGGCGAGGGAGCTTGGCACCTACCAGGTGCCGGTGGCTGTATATCGAGAGCAAGTCCATGCTGTCGCGCAGCAGTATGTTGAATTCATTGAAGGCCTGGACTACCGGCCTTATTTCTCGGACACGGTTAAGGTAGTGAAAGAGCTGCTTGCAAAAGGGTGAAGCGACCGCGGGTCTGCTTATAAAAAAAGCAGAATATCAAAGGAAAAGAGCAGCATCGTGTATGGTTCCTCCTGCGAATTCGTGTTATTTTGGCAAAAGCGTAAAGCTTGAGCAGCGCTTACGAAGAAAGTTTTCTAACGAAAACTCAGTAACGCTTACGAAGCAAGTTTTGCTAACGCAAAACTCAGTAACGCTTACGAAGCAAGTTTTGCTAACGCAAAACTCAGTAACGCTTACGAAGCAAGTTTTGCTAACGCAAAACTCTTAGGAGGAATCAACATGTCAAAGGCCGTATCACAGCCTGTCTTATTGGGACAAATCGATATTCAGGCGGCAGGACTGCGCAATAAAGTACTCGTAGGAGATCTGAACGGCGACGGACGGATGGAGCTGCTGCTGGTCCAGCCTGACGGTGGCATCGACGACCGCTATGTGCCGCATCAAGTTCAATGTCTGACAGCGATGGACCTGCTCGGCAACATTCTGTGGCAAGTAGGGGAGCCGAGCGAAAACCCGGGCGGGCCGGGATCCGACTACCCCGCACAAATATGCGATATCGATGGCGACGGCAGAATGGAAGTGCTGTACGTAATGGAGAAGCGATTCTACATCTTGGACGGTTCGACCGGTTCTGTGAAGGCGAATTACGAGCTGCCTGATCCGCTAGCCCACGACTGCATCATTATAGCCAATCTAAGTGGAAATGCAATTCCGCAGGACATTATATTGAAGGACCGCTACAAGCGGATGTGGGCGCTGGACAAGGATTTCAATCTGCTGTGGAAGCATGAAGGCAACTTGGGTCACTTCCCATGGGTGTATGATTTCGACGGGGATGGCCGTGACGAAGTGATGGCCGGCTACGATTTCCTTGACGCGGACGGCCGTATGGTATGGTCGTGCCGAGACCTGGACGATCACGCCGACTGTATTTGGGTCGGAGACGTCAACGGGGACGGCGTTCCGGAGCTGGTGATCGGCGGCAGCGTAACCGTGATGTACGACCGGCACGGCAATGAGCTGTGGCGCTATGAGGATTCCATCGAATCCCAGCATGTCGCGCTGGGCAAATTCCGCGGCGATATGCCGGGTTTGCAAATCGCCGGACTGGACCGTATCGTCCGAGGCAACGAGAACGGTAAGGACGGGATGTTCCTGCTTGATGCTCAAGGCAAGGAAGTATGGAAAGAGAACCGGACGAGCAAAGGCTGGCTCACCATCATCGAGACGATGAGCGGCTGGGACGAGTCGCCTCTCGACTACATATTGGCCTATCGCCGAGGGGGAGGCATTAACCCTACCTTGTATGACGGCGAGATGAATGCAGTCGTCGAGTTTCCGGTAGACGGCTATGTCGTGCATGCGGACTTACTTGGTGAGGGGCACGAGCAGGTGATTATTTATAACAGCGAGTACGCGTACATTTACTCCTCGCGTCCCGCGGATTTAACGAAGAAGCCGGCTGGAAAGGCGCTGCCGCAAACGAAAAGACTGTACAGCTCGACTTTGTATCCGGGCGGACAAATTTAATATGCCGATAGCCTCCTGAGAAGCTTTTATAAGCTTGCCGGGAGGCTTTTTTTGATATTACAAATCGCGTTTCCCAGTGAAGAAAAGGTCTTGCGTGACTTCGAAGCCGAAAGCTGTGCTCGTTAGGCAGGCTTATAAAGGCCGCTGCTGCTATTGGGGTGTTTTCCCGGCATGAGAGGATTGCAGGCTTCTTCGGAAGGCAGCCGGAGGACAGCCGTAAAAGGAAGCGAACTGGCGGGTGAAGTAGAACGGGTTGTTGAATCCGACCTCTGCGGCGATTTCCGCGATGGACAAGGAGGTGTACTCCAGCCTTTTTTTGGCATGTCTTAACCGGACTTTAATGAGCATATCCATGACCGATTCACCGGTTTGCAGCTTGAACAAATGGGCGAACCGGGAAGGTGATAAATTAACTTGGGCGGCCAACGATGCGACGGTGAACGGCTGATGGTACCGGTTGGAGATCAGGTTGAGAGCCTCCTGGATCCGGGGGTCGATGTTCTGGATTTCTGCCGCATGGCTGCTGGCGATAAGGAGCAGCACCTCTTCCAAGGCATTGGACGCAAGCCGCTCCGAGAACGGACCGGATTCAAGATTGTACTGGAGCAGCTGGGCAAACGCCGAGCTTACCCGCGAGTTCATCGCAGCACTATCGATCCGCAGCCACTTGATGCCTTGTACGCCATCGGGCAGCAGCAGCAGCGGGGCCCAATCCTCGCGCGGGACGAAATGGCACCAGTAGAACCTCCATATATGCCGCTCGCTGGTAGCATAGTAGTGCGGGGTTCCGGGAGTAATGATGGTCACATCCCCCTCCGAGCATTCCAGCGCTTCTTTGCCATTGTGGAACAATCCTTTGCCCGAGACGGTGTACGTCAAATAGAAGTCCTGGGTTCCCTTGGAGCGCTTGACCATATAGCCATGGGATCTTGTATAAAAATCGGAGAGCAAAATTCCGGGAATCGTGGTCGAATTCTCAACAGCAGTATCGTGCAAAAAGCTAGCCATTTCCGTGATTTTCCCACCTTTTTCCTGTAGTTTATAATGAATCCAAAAACAAAGCAAATGATTCAAAATAAAACGATCGTTTTGAATCCCTTTACCTTGGTGAAGGAATGATGCAAATCCGATGCAGTATGTTGATTTTGTTGTTATTGGTTGTATTTAATTGCATTTTGTATTGACTAATTCGAAAATCCCCCTACAATGAACATTAGATAACAAGTTCTCATAACGAAAATTATCGGGCTGGGAGAGATGATGATGAAGGCTTCACAGAGCAATACAATCAATCGGGTCATAGTGATCGGCTGGGACGGCGCAGGCAGCTTCGTGCAGCATACACCGACGCCTCATTTGGACGAATGGATGGCCAAAGGGGCTTCTACCATATCCGCACAGACTGTGTCGCCGACGATCAGCGCTGAGTGCTGGGGCGCTTTGCTGCACGGGGTAGGGCCGGAGAAGCACGGATTGGACAACGAGAGGGCGGCAAGACATACGTATCCCGGCGATTCGCCGTATCCGTCCTTTTTTCGCGTGGCGCATGAAGCGCATCCGGATCGGAAGCTGGCTGCCTTTACATGCTGGAAGCCGATCATGGACGGCATTGTCGAAGACGGGATAGGCGTGCATAAAGTATCCATGCCGGATGCGGAGCTCGCGGTAGCTTGCGCAGAATATATCCGGAGCAACCCGGACTTGTATGTGCTGTTCGTCCAATTCGATTATCCGGATGCGGCCGGTCATAAGTATGGCTACGGGACTGCAGACTACTTGCAGGCCATTACCGAGACCGACCGCTGGAGCGGGATCATTCTCCAGGCAGTGAAGGATGCCGGCTGGGCGGACGATAGCCTGATCATCCTGACGACGGACCATGGCGGAGGAGGAGACAATCCCAAAGGGCACGGCAGCGACCATCCGCTCGATAAGACGGTATTCTGGATGTGCTCCGGCCCTGGCATCGCCGTTGGCTCCGACGTACCCGAGGCGCTGGGTTTGATCGATACGGCCGCGGTAGTATGCCGCGCTCTGGGGTTGAAGCAGCCGGAACGGTGGGATGCAAAGGTGCCGGAGGGGCTATTTTCTTAAGTAGGCCAGTGAGTGTATTCTTGTGGGATTGCGGGTTGGAGAGCGGAAGAAGCCTCCTTCCGGAGATCCCTTTTTCATTATTGGAGCCTCATGTCAGCGGAACGATTTTTCCAGCTTGCGGAAATGGGAAGGGGGAATGCCGAATTTGTGCCGGAACACGCGGTGGAAATACGTATAGCTCCCAAAGCCGCAGCTCTCCGCTATAAGCTCCATTGATATATTCGTGTGCCGCATTCGCTCTACGGCAATGGAAAGGCGAAATTCCAAAGCGTACTCTATGATCGTCTTCCCGTAGCACTCCTTGAAAAAATGTGACGCACGCGAAATGCTCAGCTGTACATGCTTCGCCACATCCTCCACCTTGAATGGCTGGTGAGCATGCTCCTCAATGAACTGCTTCATGCGGATGGCGGTCATGGATCGGCTGTAAGAAGCCGTCGTATCGGTAACAGCCCTGTCCAGCGACAAGCATAACACCCGCAGCAAATAATCCGTTAATTCCCTGTTTTCTTCATTTAACCGGCGCGATTCCTTAATAATCTGTCTCCATGGATGCAAGATCGATTCTCCGAGCTTGATGCGGGATAGACTCGGCTTCTCGTACCGGCTCCACCATTCGTCCATCCAGGCTCCTTGGCAAAATAAATAATAGTCTCCGCTGCCGGTCACTCCTTCTATCCTCATTTCATACGAGCTGCCCGGCCTCAGCATGATCAAATCGCCGGGTTCGATGATCAGGTCCTTTCCTTCCATAGTTACGATACAGCTTCCATGAGTTTGCAACCGAAGCAGATAGCTTCCTAATCCTACCTTCTTGTTTCCTCTTCGCAGCTTCTGAAGATGGTATGAATAGCCGCATAGGAGTATGCTTTTTTCCATCGAATCACCCGTTATCAGGAATAGCAGAATAGTTTATGTTTTAATTATATTGCTCATTCATTTCTTAGGCAATCTGCGTTAGGATTATTACGTCACCGGATGACATTTTACAAGAGGCAAACTTGCCTGTTCAGTGAGAAAAGGGTACAATTCCTTGATTTGCAAGCAATTGGAGGGGTGAAAATGAGTATTCATAAAGGATTTCAAAGCGGTATCGGAGTCGTTCTGTCGGCTTTACTGCTGCTGACCGGATGCGGAGGCAAGGAGACCTCCTCAGCACCCAATAACGAAAATGTGTATAATAATGAACCGGTTACTTTAACTTTTTATAACCATAATGCTGGAATTTTAAGTCAAGCCGATCTGGATGCGCTGGTCGCTAAACCGGTCAAATCGAAATATCCGAACATTGAAGTTCAGTATGTTTCCGGAACGTCCCTGGACAAGCTCATCACCGCAAATCAGCTTCCGGATGTTATTTTGACAAGCAATTACTACTTGCATGACCTGCTTCAGCAAAATTTGGGGATCGATCTGAACGACCGGATCAAGAAGCAGAACATCGACATGAATGCCTTGGAGCCGGAGGCGGTCAACCTGCTTAAGAAATTCGGGAAGAACGGGGAAATTTACGGCATCCCGTACGCAATGAACTATGGAGTTATGGCTTATAACAAAGATATTTTCGATAAATTCGCCGTACCGTATCCGAAGGATAACATGACTTGGAACGAAGTGATGGAGCTGGCGCGCAAAGTGACGCGAATGGATCAGGGAACCCAGTATATCGGATTGGATATAGGAGATCCTCAGGTGCTGAGCAGAGCCTACTCCTTGCCCGTGGTCGACGATAAACAGGAAAAAGCCGCACTGACCGGCGATCCATATAAAAAGGTGTTCGGGTTGTACGACCAGCTGTATACGATTCCGGGAATTGTCGACGGCAATAAGAAATACACGTACGGGATCGATTACTTCCTGAAGGATCAGAAGCTGGCAATGTACCCGTATTGGATTGCGAACTTGACGACACGTCTGCCGCAATTGAAAGAAGCGGGCAAAGATTTTAACTGGGATGTCGTTTCTTTCCCTTCCTTTGACGATAAGCGGGGGCTTGGCCGGGAGATCGATTTCCACATGGCGATGATCACACCGACGAGCTCTAACAAAGATGCGGCCTTCGCAGCTATCCAAACGCTGATCAACGAGGAAGTCCAGAAATCGATGAACAAGGGAATTAGGCTGACGATTCTAAAGGACCAGAACTTGAAAAAGCAATTTGCAAGCGAAACGAAGCTGTATGAAGGGAAAAATCTAGCGGGTATTTTCGCGGTGAAACCGGCTCCGCTGCCGGAGGCGACCCGGTATGATACGAAAATGTATTCGTTCTTGAAGGAAGCGGCCAAAGCAATGGTAACCGAGAACAAGGATATCAACACCGTGCTGCGGGAAGCGGATGAAAAGGGGAACATGCATATTCTTGAAATAAGCAAGCAATAATTCGCAGTCGTCCGCTAGGCTCTTCTATTATGAGTCCGGAATTGCTGGGGAGACATGCCTGACATCGACCGGAACGTACGGCTGAAATGACTCGTTGACGAGAAGTGGAGCCTGCTGCCGATTTCCTCGATGCTCAGGCTTGTTTTTTGCAGCAGCTGCCGGGCTTCGTTGATTCTTTTACGCTGCCAATAAGCGGAAGGCGACAAACCGTATACATGCTTGAAGCAGGAATGCAAATAGGTGCGGTGAACATTCAGCTGCCGCGACAGTTCGGATATGGAGGGAGCCTTCTCAGGCTGCTGCTCCATAAGATAGGCGGCTTCCCTCGCCAGCTTGATCTGGGACGGCTTGACGCTGGCAGATAGAAGCCAATCGTTGCCGGCACTAAGAATATGAGAGGCGATCATGCTGATGAACTGCACGATGGTCGAATGAATCTGCAGCAAAATAACCGACTGCCTTATGGACCCGGACACATCGTGAGTCCGTTCATTCGGCTGAATCGACATCATGGACAGCGGCTCGCCGAAACGGGTCAAAAACTGCTTCACCCAGTCCTCCATAGCAAAATCATCGGAAGAACGAAGCAGCGTATGGCGGGACAGCTGAAAAACAAGATTGATCTCATCGGCCTCCACATGAAAATGAAAGTCGAAGTAGCTGCTGTCGATGGAAGTGCTCGTCGAGTGATAGGAATCGGATGGAATAATAACGGCTTCGCCAGGCTGCAGCAGCACCATCTGACCGTCCACCCACTGCTCAATTTCCCCTTGAACGCAGTAAATAAACTCGAAGTAAGGATGGCGGTGATTCGGATAGGACCATCCTGCAGGCCGGAGCGCGTATTCCATCCCCGGCACTTGAATGGCGCTGTACAGCTTGGGTAAGGTGAATCGATGCTCCATAGAAGTGGCTCCTTATCAATTAAGGGATTTGCATGAAACGATCATGATAGGGCTCTTTGACTTAAACATTACTCTACAAAGATGCAAATTGTAAAGACGATTAGCCATGGTGAACGTATGCGCCCGATGGTAAGCTGAACTCAAGATATGCTTGGGAGCTTGAGGCTGGGACGAACAACGGCTGATGGCGCCGGCATCTTAGTGAAGCATTCCAAACCGTTCGGGGAGGCAAGAGCATGAGCATTCAAATGGGCAAGGTTTCATTGGAGATGGGCAGCCGCTATTTAACCGAGCTGCAGGATTCGAACGCTATTTTGCATGATACAGCGGCATTGCGCAAACGGCTGGAGGATGACGGTTATTTGTTGATCCGCGGGTTTCACGACCGGAAGAAGGTGCTGGAGGCGCGAACGGGCCTACTGCGAAAGCTCGACAAGCAGGCGCGGCTCGACCATAGCTATCCTTTGGAGGAAGGGGTCATCGCGGAAGGCGCGAAAGGAACCATGTTCGGCGGTCCGGCCCAGCCGGATGACGAAGATATGAGGCCGTTTTACGAGCTTGTAACAGGGCAAGCAGTGATGGAATTTTTCGATCGACTGCTCGGCGGAGAGAGCATGACCTATGACTATAAATGGCCGCGTGCGGTAGGGCAGGGAGGAAATACGGGCGCGCATTACGACATCGTCTATATGGGGCGGGGGACGAAGCAGGTGTACACGATGTGGACGCCGCTCGGCGATATACCGATCGAGCAGGGAACGTTGACGGTATGTCTCGGATCGCATCGCTTCGAGCAAATGAAGCAGACGTACGGTCAAGTGGATGTAGACCGCGATCAGCACGAGAACGGTTGGTTCTCAACGGATCCGATCGAGATGGTGGACCGATTCGGCGGCCAATGGGCCACAACCTCGTTCTCTGCAGGAGACGTGATGATCTTCGGCATGTATTTGCTGCATGGCTCGACGGACAACATGACGAACCGGTTCCGGCTTAGCGCCGATACAAGGTATCAGCTGAAGAGCGAGCCGGTCGATGAGCGCTGGGTGGGCAAGCAGCCGAAGGGCCATTACGCCTGGGGCAAGGGGCAAATGAAAACGATGGAGGAAGCAAGACGGGAGTGGAATCTGTAAGCTGAAATGAAAAAAAGGGATCGTTCTCTCGACTCAAGCAATTCGTGCTGAGTGAACAATCCCTTTTTATATTTGTGATCCCTTACTTGTACACGACTTCCAGCGTGACTTCGAGCTCCAGCGATTCGCCTGGTTCAATACCGCGCAATCCGGTAACCTCGGCTGGAAGATCGATGTTCGGCGCGTTGGTTACCCAAGTGTAAGGCTCGAGGCAGATGAAATCATGAGCTTCGCCTTTGGTGAAAATAACCCATTGCTTGAACAAATCGGATCCGCTATAACGGATTTCCACCGTATCTTTGGACAGAACGGCAATACACGGATGATCCCCAATTTGGAACACGGTATCCATGTTGTGTCCTTTCAGCACATCGCCTTCAAGGAGCGCGTCATACGTTCCAAGCGGAACGAGGTTCCCCGTCGGAACGTTCAGCTCGTCAAGCTCCCAGATCGAGCTGACAGGGAGCTGCAGCTTCCAGCTTTCCGGCTCGCCGTCCAATAGAAACCAGGTGTGCAGTCCGTAGCCGAACGGAGCGGCTGTCGTTCCATTGTTCACGACCTTCAGCTTGTGGCTCAAGCGGCTGCCTTCCAGCTCATACGTGAGCTCAAGCTCCAGCGCATGCGGGTACTGCCGCTGTACATTCGCATCATCGGCCAGACGGATCGAGGAGGTGATGAACAGCTTGCCGTCCCGTTCGCCGGAAGCGACGACCGCCCAGGACTGGCTTCTTAGCATACCGTGAATGTGGTTGCCGGTCGCATGGTTAATATCGAACTGGTACGACCTTCCGTCGAATTGGAAGCGGCCTTCCCGAATCCGGTTCGGCGGCATCAGGACAGGCGTGCCGTACTGAACCGGCTGTTCCGCCAAATCCGATGGAGCTGCAGGAACTCGCAGCATTTCGCGCTGGAGCGTTTTGTCCCAAATGCTGTAAACGTTGTTGCCGATCGCAGGACAGATGGAGACGATCAGTTTGTCATTCTCCAATGTATAAGCGGGAGTGCCTTGCCAGTCGATTTGCTTGATCATAAGAAAAAGTCTCCTTTGCCGGATAAAAGTGCATAGAGTGGTTGCTACTGCATTTTATTGTATCAAAAGCGGACGCCCGCTGTCATGATGTCAAAACAAAACACCTGGACATATGCCAGGTGAACTTTTGAGAAACCAAGGAAACTGAATTTTTGTTTGTCTATTCCGGTGGGTATCCCTTACAGCCGCTATGTGCCGAAATCGAAATTAGGGTAGACATACTGGGCTTTGGACGGTTCGGCTGCGGCGATTTTTTCGACCTTCAGCATCATGATGTCCATGTCATTGAACCTTGTTTTCTGGATCGTTCCGGTTACGGTAACCCAAGAGTCATCGGCGAAGTTTTTGGCACGTTCGTATTCGACGAGAACACCGAACGGAGCGGCGTCGGCCGAGCAGCATTGAATCGAGAAGCGTCCGACAACGAACTGATTGTCTTTCATCTCTTCCTGGCGGTAGACGAATCCGGTCAGCTCCATTTTTTTGCCGACAAAACGATCCATATACAAATCCACCGTAGTCAGCGTTTCCATGTACAGCTCTTCTTTCACTTTGATGAGATCGGACTTGTAAATTTGTTTGGCGTATTTGGCGTATTGCTCCGTAAATTTATCCGATGGAAAGAGCTCCTCTGAAGAACCGGCGGCTGCTGTCGATCCAGCATTGGCGCTTTGTGCCGGTGGGGTGCTAGACGGCGATGCTGGCGCCGCGGCGGCTCCCGAATCTTTCTTGACACTGCTTGAGCTGCTCAGGTTCATACCTTTTTTGGCGGCGAGACTGCTTCCCATCGACAGATCGGGCAGGAGAAAGCCGAGCAGCAGCGGAATGATGAACATGCCGTACAGCACCGTATTTTTCATAATGGACCGGGACGGCGTATGGTCGTGATCGCAATCGCAGGCGTCGGCGCTGCCCCAGAAGGAGCGAAATGCCTGGTACACCTGATACACGGCTATCGCATAGAAACCGACGGCGGACCATTTGACGTAGTCGACCATGCGCGGGGCTATGTAATATAAAATGTTTTCCGTCTTGACCAAAGAGACGATATACATGGCGAAGCCGAACAGGATTGCGGCTTTGATGAAATGATGAAGACTGATAATTCGCGGACTCAAGCTTTCACGCTCCTTTCGATCAGGTGAAGAAGATTCGCTCGAACACAAGTGAGCAAACCAATACGACTACAACAATTAATGCGGATAACGCTATGACGAAGCGGGCTTTAAAGGCGGACAGCATCATCAGCAGGCTTTTGATATCGAGCATCGGCCCGAAGACGAGAAACGTCAGCAGCGAGCCTGTCGAGAACGTCGTATTGAAGGAGGAGGCCACGAACGCGTCCGAGGTGGAGCAGAGCGACAGGACAAAAGCAAAAGCCATCATGAACAGATGGGATTGAACGTCTCCCTGCCCGATGGAAACGAGGCTTTCTCTCGAAACGACCGTCTGTATTGCCGCGGTCAGCATGGCTCCGAACATCAAATATTTGCCCATTTCGAAAAACTCATCGGACGCGTGTCCGAGAATGCCGAACAGCTTGCCTGTAACCCCGGTATGTCCAGCATGGGTATGGCTGCCGTGATCATGGTGGTGATGCTCATGTGTATTGTGATGTTCATGAGCATGATGGTCATGGCTCGCATGGTGGTGCGCGTGATAATGATCGTGATCGTGATGATGGCTGTTCTCATGTGCATGATGGTTATGTATCGCTGCCGAAGCAGTAGTGCCGCGAAGCGGATTCGACCGGACAAATTTGTAAACAATCAGGCCGATCGCCAAGGCCACGATGAATGCCAGTCCCATGCGGGAGTAAGCAATCTCGGGGCGGCTTCGGAACGCCATGAAGGTGGAGGCATAGACGACCGGGTTAATGATAGGGCCGACCAAGATGAATACGATGGCGACATATACGGGCATGCCTTTTTTCATCAAACGGCGAATGACAGGAATCATCCCGCACTCGCACAGCGGAAAAATAATCCCAACAACGCAAGCGAACAGAATGCCCAGCACCGGGTTTTTCGGGACAAGCCGGCGGATCGTTTGCTCGGAGACGAACATTTGCAGCAGGGCCGAAACGAGTACGCCAAGCAGTACGAAGGGGAACGCCTCCAGAATGATGCTCAGGAACAACGTTTTGAAGTTCTGCATGTCGTTGCTCTGGAGAAAGCTCCAATCGATCGGATGCTTTTGGGTAAAAATAAGAATCAGCATGATAAGGCAGGCTAAAGTGAGCACATTCGTACTCCAACGCATGATCATTGGCCGCATTGGACATTTCTCCCTTTCTAATTCGTAAATATTATTATTATATAATATGCGGGACGTACGGTATATAGGACAGGCAAATAACAAAATATGAAGGGGATCGGGATAAAAAATTGCCCGTTGGGGAAGGATTGACATGGTGTGGATGTTATGTATATGATAACAAGAAGCAATCAGAACCTAATGATAGAAATAAGCAATGACAGGAGCAAGTAGGCGGCAATGAGCCTTTCAGAGAGCCGGTGGGTGCTGTGAACCGGTAGGCAGTGGCGTTGAATGGGTCCTGGAGCTGACGGCTGAACGAAATGATGCGGACAGGCTTCTTGCCTGGTGTTGTTGCATCATAATCAAAGGCTGGTCCGGATACTCTCCGTTACAAGAGCTTAAGGCTTATAAGTGCTGGGCGTTGTTGTCCCTGCGAATGTAAGCAAAATAGGGTGGCACCACGGTCCTTCGTCCCTTGCGGCGGAGGGCCTTTTTGTGTTGAGGAGTATGTAAAATAACGGGGCTTCGGGAGTAGTAAAGTACCTCCGTCCGCTGTTGAAGCCGTGTTCTATTTATCCGATTCCCGTGGTGAGAACACAGCTTCAAAAGGCGGATCGTAAGCTCTCCGGTATCTTTACATACTCCCTGACGCTCGTTATTTTGGTGGGAGTAGTAGTGTGAAGGTGAAATGGCTGCCGCTGCGCTGTGCATTCCACAAGCGGGTGAAGCGGGATATCGTCCCATGCAAAATCGGAACACCACCCATAAAACAACATTATAAAGAAAATCAAGGAGGAACATCAAATGAAAAGAGTATTATCCGGCATGCAGCCGAGCGGACAATTGACATTGGGCAACTACATCGGAGCGCTGAAAAACTACGTGGCTTTGCAGCATACGCACGACTGCTACTTCATGGCGGTCGATTTGCACGCCATCACCGTGCCGCAGGAGCCGGCCGCGCTGCGCGAGCAGAGCGAGGCGGTAGCCGCGCTGTATATCGCGGCGGGGATCGACCCGTCCAAGGCAACGGTATTCCTGCAATCCCATGTGCGCCAGCATGCGGAGCTCGGATGGTTGTTGACGACGCTGACCTATATGGGCGAGCTGGAGCGGATGACGCAGTTCAAGGACAAAGCGGCGGGCAAGGAATCCGTAGGCGCCGGATTGTTCACATACCCGTCTCTGATGGCCGCCGATATTTTGCTATATAATGCGGACCTCGTACCGGTAGGCGACGATCAGAAGCAGCATCTAGAGCTGACACGCGATTTGGCGCAGCGGTTCAACCAAAGATATGGCGATACATTCACGATTCCGGAGCCGTACATTCCGCAAGTCGGAGCGCGCATAATGTCGCTCGACGACGCATCGAAGAAAATGAGCAAAAGCAGCGCCAACCAAGGCAGCTTCATCGCCATGCTGGATGCGCCGGACGTCATCCGCAAAAAAATAAGCCGAGCCGTAACCGACTCGTGCCGTGAAGTGAAATTTGACCCTCAGAACAAGCCGGAGGTCAGCAATTTGATCAGCATTTACGCGCAATGCTCGAATAAGTCCATAGCGGACATCGAAGCCCAGTATGAAGGACAAGGATACGGTCCGTTCAAAAAAGAATTGGCCGAGCAGGTCGTTGCCTTGTTGGAGCCGATTCAGCAGCGCTATCAGGACATCCGCAAGTCCGGCGAGCTCCATGATATATTGCGTCAAGGCGCTGAAAGGGCATCCGCGGAAGCCGAGAACATATTGCGGATCACGAAAGAGAGAATGGGCTTTCTCGTTCTTTAATTGCCCTCTCCGTTGCGCCGTCTGAGTCGGGCTTTGACCACAAAGCCGAATCCGATAAAGCCGATGGACAATACGGAGAACAGCAATGCGAGCCATCCGTTTCCGACGCTGAGAGAGAAGCTGATGCCGGCCAGCAGCAGCGTTCCGACAATAGCGAATAAGAGTGCTAGTCCTTTGTTCATGCGGGTAGTACCGCCTTTCTGATGAGTATTTGAAAATCGAAAAGATTTTTTCAAATTGTGCGTATACTTTTTGACGTGCGTCACATAATAAGTTTGCAAGCTTGCAAATACATCAAAGATATCATTCAGATTGAAAGGAGTGCTGATCATCATGGCACAAGGACAATCCCGAAGCAGTAACCAATTAGTCGTACCTCAAGCAAACCAAGCTTTGGATCAATTAAAGTATGAGGTAGCTCAAGAGTTGGGTATTCAAATCCCACAAGACGGGTACTACGGTTACATGGCATCCCGTGACACGGGTGCAATCGGTGGTCACATCACTCGTCGTCTGGTTCAAATCGCCGAGCAATCGCTGGCTGGCCAAACTCGTTAATCGACACTGGCTTCGAATCAACGTATCATCATAGAAGCTCAGGGAGCAATCCCTGGGCTTTTTTGTATTATATAAGATACGACTCCCTCAGGCAAAAGAAAAGGGCTGTTCTGCAACAGCCCAAGATTTTAACGGTGCATGTGCGAAAGTGGCCTCTCCTGCCATTTTTCATCGAATGTCGAGCAGCATCGGTACCCGAGCTACGTATTGACCCGCAATTTTTTGCCGAGACGCGTCTCGCTGACCCATCCTACATAAGAATCGAGGGGGTTCAACTCCTTATCCAGCATCATGACGGCTACGAACGGATACTGCTTCCGGTGGCGGTACCGGACATCGGCCCATCGTACCTCATATCCCCACTCATGAAAGTGAAGATCCGCGCAGGCGAAAGAGGTAAAGTACAGGAAAGCGGCTATATCTTTGTTGTTTTTGGAAGCTTCCACGGCCGGATGAGCATCGCAAGACACTTCATCGACCCACTTGATCCGGTTGTTCCTGTATTCCCCAAGGGCAAAATGGCCGTTAGGCATCTTCTTCACCACTTGCCATACATACAAATGAAAGGTCGGTATCAAATAATAGCGTTCGCCCTGCTTATAGCGGGGATCTTTCTGGAACAGATTGGACTCCAGATAATGATGATACCACGATCTCCAGACGTAATACACTGCCAATATCATGTACAAAATGGGAAAGAGAACCTCCGGACGAACCAGATGAACCGACCACATGAAGATAGCAATGAGGTGGGATATAAAAATGACGGGATCGAATATATGAATAATGTTCCACGAGACCCACTTTTCCGAAAATGGCCGGAACGCCTGCGTACCGTACGTATTGAACAAATCGGTGAACACATGGAATGCTACAGCGATAAATACCCACATGGTCACGTGCCAGAATGGCAGGTTGTCGAAGGCCATCATTAGGCCTAAGGTGATTAATGCCGTCCATATGATGAGGGCGGGCAGCGAATGCGATCGGCCGCGATGGTTTTTAATGTAGGTAGCGTTGTCTTTCAGCCGCAGCAATGTATCTGCATCGGGCGCTTGCGATCCGAGTACGGTCCCGATTAAAACGGCGGTGGAAACGCTGGGATCCGCTGCAACTACGGGATCGATGTAAGCCAATCCGGCTAGTCCGAAGCCGATTACAAGGTGTGTTCCGCTGTCCATGTTGTGGTCTCCTCCTAAGAGCTTTCCGAAGGAAAGCTTGCATCGTAAGCGTGTGCCGAGCTTTCCGAAGGAAAGCTTGCATCGTAAGCATGTGCCGAGCTTTCCGGAGGAAAGCTTGCATCGTAAGCATAAACCTGGCTTTCCGCAGGAAAGCAAATGCGCCAGCTCCGGCTTCCTTTTCTTGAGAAATGAAGGCGGAAGGGCATATTATTAGTGTATCATTTTCTACCTTAAAATAAAGCTAAAGGGGTTAAAAAATGTCTATAGCATTTGTCGAATATCAAATCTTACCCAATTACAGGCCAGATTATTCAAAGTGGATGGACGGTGTGAGGGCTAATTACCCGGAGCTCGTTTGGCTGGAGGGGACGGACCAGCCCGGTTTGTTCGTCGAGCTGTGGCACGTGTCGTACGAAGAGTATGAATCGCTGAAAAAAGCCAGACAGCTGACGGTAAACGACGAGAATGAGCAAGCCCTACCGGCAAGCAGCAAATACAG
This sequence comes from Paenibacillus sp. H1-7, assembly GCF_022354825.1. Lineage (GTDB taxonomy): Bacteria > Bacillota > Bacilli > Paenibacillales > NBRC-103111 > Paenibacillus_S. The sequence goes on along the minus strand of NZ_CP031168.1, from coordinate 6,875,511 downwards.
CATGACGGACTGGGAGCAGCTTGGCCAATGGGTCAAAGGAGGAGCGGCCAAAATCCATATTTGGCATTTCGGAAAAGTAAAATAGTCCATAATTTGAAGCAAGTATATCCATGGTATCTTCCTTCCAATCAAGGTAATCTTAACATTAGCCTTATACTAGATACGGCAAGGACTCGTAAAAAGTAGGCATCAATGCGGAAAGCCGTGGGGGGAAAACGGATGGAGAGGCACAATATTTTTTGGAACCATGTTAAGAGGAATCGCTGGCCTTACTTGATTGGATTTGCATTATTGTCCATATCCAGCTTGCTTCAGCTGTTAATACCGCTGCTGCTTGGTGATTTTACGGACAAATTGCAGGATTCGGCATTAACGTACCAGGAAACGATCAAGTTCGCGCTGTGGATGACGGCGGTAGGGCTTGGGATAGCATTTTTCCGTTCGACGAGCCGGATTTATTTGTTCCGACTGTCAAGAATGCTCGAAATGCGTGTAAGAGGGAATTTGTTCAAGCATTGGGAGAGACTATCCGCGCAATATTTCAACAACCAGCGGATCGGCGATTTAATGTCCCACGCGATTAGTGACGTTGGCGTCGTCCGCGAGGTGACGATGCAAGGATATTTCAATATTATGGAATCGCTCATGCTGATCGTCATTTCGGTTATCGCGATGGTGACATCGGTAAATCCGTGGCTGACGCTGATAACCATGCTCCCGCTGCCGCTGTTAAGCCTCTTGGCTTATCGCTTCAACAGCCGGATTCAGCAGCAATCCGTCGATATGCAAAAGGCCATTTCCGATTTGACCAGCAGAGTGCAGGAATTCACCGCGGGGATTCGTGTCGTGAAAGCGTTTGTACAGGAAAAGGCGGAGCGCGAGCTGTTCACCAAGGATAATCAGCATGCGGTTGACATGAACCGCAGGTTCGTCCGCTCGAACTCGCTGTTCGGCGCATTGAGCTCCGGTATCGTCGGATTCAGTTTTCTCGTATCCGTCGTGCTCGGGGGCATTATGGTGCTTAAAAACATTATTACGCTGGGAGAATTCGTAGCGTTCAATACGTATTTATCCTTGCTGATGGGACCGATTGAGAACTTGGGCAAGGTCGTCAATTTGATGCAGCGCGGCCGAGCGTCGGAGCTTCGCTTGATGGAAATTTTCAACACGCAGCCGGATATTGTCGACGACGAGATGGCCAAGCAGCACATCGATAACATCGACGGGGATATCGAAATTCGCAATCTGACCTTCTCTTACCCGGAGGCAAACAGACCGACGCTGAAAAACATTTCGCTCAAAGTGAAAAAAGGAAGCAGCCTCGCCATCGTCGGCCGAGTGGGCAGCGGGAAGAGCACGCTTGTGCATCTGCTTGTCCGCCTTTACAATCCGCCGGCAGGAACGGTATTCATCGACGGCAACGACATCCATGAAATTCCGCTGCAGACACTGCGCGGGCAGATTGGCATCGTGCCGCAGGATCAGTTCCTGTTCTCGTCGACCATTCGCGACAACATCGGCTTCGACCCGAAGCCGTATACCGATGAACAGGTTGTCGAAGCGTCCAAGGTAGCCCAAGTGTACGATAACATTGTAGAGTTTCCCGAACAATTCGATACGGCGCTCGGCGAACGCGGCATTTCGTTATCCGGCGGACAGCGCCAGCGTGTGAGCATTGCCCGGGCAATTATTAAGAAGCCTTCCATTCTCATCTTCGACGATAGCTTGTCGGCCGTAGATACGATAACCGAGGATTTGATTCTCGAAGGGCTGAAATCGGTTATGAACAAAAGAACGACCATTATTATCGGACACCGGATCTCTTCGGTTCAGTCCGCCGATCAAATCGTCGTTATGGATGAAGGCGAAATCGTAGAGCAAGGATCGCATGAGAAGCTTCTTCGGCAAAACGGTATTTATGCGGATATGTACCATAAGCAGCTGTTGGATCAAGAGGCCGAAAGACAGGAAGGCCAAGAGCTTGATTTGACTCAGGGCGGGCTTATTCGGAAGGGAGCAGGCGCATGAATATTCATACGGAGAAAGAGATCAAGAATTTTAAAGACAGCCAGCTGATCTCGCGGCTTATGTCTTACGCCAAGCCTTATTGGAAGATGATCCTTCTGTGTATCGCCCTTTCGTTTTTGATCGTGGTGGCGGACTTGGCCAGACCCTACTTAATGAAAATCGCAATCGACGGTCATATCAACGGGATGCACAAGCCCATGCTCGCTGTCAGCAGCGATCAAGCCGGGAAGCTGAAGCCTTACGGCGGTTCAGCTGCCTCCTGGAATGGCCGGGACTTTGTCCGCTTGGAGCCCGATGAGACGGAGAACGGAACGATTCCTGCAGGGACCGAAAAGAAGCAGATCGTGAACGTCGACGGCCGTGAGTACATGATCAACGGCTGGCTTCCTGCGCAGCAATCCGAATTGAAGGTTACGGAGCAGGGCGGAGCGGTGAAGCTGACGACGGCGGAGAACAGCGTCTACGATGCCGTTGTATTGGATGAACCGGCTTTGGATGCGTTCAAGAAGCAGGATTACAGCGGGTTTACTACGCTTGGAATTTTGTTCCTGCTCACAGTTGTGACAGGTGCGATACTCAACTATTTGCAAAGCAATCTGCTGCAATATACGGGCCAGACGATCATTTTCAATATTCGGCAGCAGCTGTTCAGCCATTTGAACCGGATGTCGATGTCGTACTTTGACCGTAATCCGGTCGGACGATTGGTCGTTAGGGTAACCCAGGACACCGAATCGTTGAACCAATTATATTCGCAGGTTGTCGTCAACCTGGTGAAGGACGTAATTTTCCTGATCGGAACGATCGTTATCATGATGCAAATGAGCATGAAGCTCGCGCTGCTGTCGTTTGCGGTCATCCCGTTTCTTGCGGTGCTTACGTTCTGGTACCGGTCTGTCATCAGAGAGGCGCAGCGTAAATCGAGAATCATTTTGTCGCGGTTGAACTCCTTTTTGGCGGAAAATTTGTCTGGCATCCGGATTACGCAATTGTTTATTCGGGAGCAAAGACAATGGGAGCAGTTCGATCACCACAATACGGAATTTTACCGTGCGGGGATGCGGGGTACCGTTATTAACTCGATCTTCCAGCCGGCTATCGGCTTTTTCGGCAACCTGGCGATTGCACTCCTGCTCTGGTATGGCGGGGCCAGCGTTATCGAAGGAAGCATCACGTTCGGTATCGTATATGCTTTTACGCATTACGTAAGACAGTTTTTCCAGCCGCTGATGAGCTTGGCGGAGAAATACAATCAGATTCAGACCGCGATGGTCGGAGCGGAGCGTATATTCGAAATGCTGGACGAGAAGCCGTCCATCATCGACTCGGAGGTCACCAAGAGCCTGCCGAAGCCGATCCGCGGCGAAATTACGTTCGACCATGTATGGTTCGCTTACAATAAAGAAGATTGGGTGCTGAAGGATGTCAGCTTCACCATTCAGCCTGGACAGACGATAGCCTTCGTAGGAGCGACGGGTGCCGGCAAAAGCTCGATCATCCAGCTGATCAACCGCTTTTATGATATTCAAAAAGGCAGCATCCGCCTCGACGGTGTCGATATCCGCGATATCCCGCTCGACGAGCTGCGGCGCAGCATCAGTATCGTGCAGCAGGACGTCTTCCTGTTCACCGGCGATATTGCATCCAACATTCGCTTGAATAACACCGAAATAACGGATGAGGAAGTGTTCGATGCGGCCAAAATGGTGCATATCGACGAGTTCGTCCGCGACCTGCCGCAAGGCTATAACACGCTGCTCGGCGAGCGGGGCATCAACCTGTCGCTCGGTCAGCGGCAGCTGCTTTCCTTCGCGCGGGCGATCGCGTTCCGCCCGGAAATTCTTATTCTCGACGAGGCGACGTCGAACATCGATACCGAGACCGAGATTGTCGTTCAGGACGCGCTGCACAACATTTCAGCGGGCCGAACGACGCTTATCGTAGCCCACCGGCTGTCGACGATTCAGCATGCCGACCAGATCATCGTCATGCACAAGGGCAAAGTGCGCGAAATCGGCAACCATTACCAGCTGCTGGCGCAGCGGGGCTATTACTACCGCTTGTATGAGTTGCAGTATAAGGAGCAGAAGCCGATGCCTGCGGCGAAGTAAAAGAGTGTTTTCCAACGGCTTCACTGGCAACATTAGGTTCTGACCCTATCAACGTAAACCCGGATCCTCCAATGGATCCGGGTTTTTTTGTCATCCGTAGCAACTAGTTTTCTCCATGGAAGCAGTTCCCTCGCCGGGCCCTAGACTTGGGTAAAAAAATGTTGTCAACAATGTTCATGACGAAACAGGATTTTGATTTCATTGAACCTGAAAGCGCTTTTGCATTACGATTAGATCATGAAATAGTTAAAGGGGGTTATCCTAATGGATACTATCGCAGCACAAAAACAAGCGTCCTCCGGCGGAGTCCGGGTCAAAGTGCAAAGCTTCGGGCGTTTTTTAAGCGGCATGGTCATGCCCAATATCGGTGCTTTTATCGCGTGGGGGCTGATTACCGCCTTATTTATTCCGACAGGCTGGTTTCCCAATGAGTATTTGGCTAAGCTAGTCGGCCCCATGATTACGTACCTGCTGCCAGTATTGATCGGGTACACGGGCGGATCGATGATTCACGGAACGCGCGGCGGTGTCATCGGCGCGGTAGCCACGATGGGGGTTATCGTCGGCACGGATATCCCGATGTTTATGGGAGCGATGATAGTCGGTCCTTTCGCTGCCTGGGTGTTGAAGCGTTTTGACAAGTCGATTGAAGGCAAAGTGAAGTCCGGCTTCGAGATGCTCGTCAACAACTTCTCATCCGGTATTATCGGCGGTATTTTGGCGGTTCTTGCCTACACCGTAGTCGGCCCAGTCGTCCAAATCGTGAGCAAAGCGCTCACAGCCGGAGTTCAGTTCCTGGTGAATGCAGGGCTTCTGCCGCTGGCCAACGTGCTGATCGAGCCGGGCAAGATTTTGTTCCTGAACAATGCAATTAACCATGGCGTTCTAAGTCCTATCGCTTTGGAGCAGGCCTCCAATACAGGACGCTCCATCCTGTTCATGCTGGAGTCCAATCCAGGTCCGGGGCTTGGAATATTGCTGGCCTACTGGCTGGTCGGACGCGGTTCGGCAAAGCTGTCTGCTCCCGGTGCCGCCATTATTCACTTCTTCGGCGGTATTCATGAAATTTATTTCCCTTATATATTGATGAACCCTCGCTTACTCTTGGCGGTTATTGCGGGCGGCGTAACCGGTACCTTTACGTTCTCCTTGTTCGGAGCCGGTCTGGTTGCTCCACCGTCGCCGGGAAGTATTTTCGCCTACATCGCTATGGCGCCTAAGGGCGGTCTGCTCTCCATTTTCACTGGGGTCATCACTGCGACTATCGTTTCGTTCCTCGTTGCCGCACTGCTGCTCAAAACGACCAAGCAATCGGGTGAAGAGGATGAGCTGGAGCAGGCAACCGAGAAAATGAAGCAAATGAAGCAAGCGCCAAACGCAGCAGCAGCTGCTGCTAATGCACCGGCTGCAGCTGAAGCGGTAGTGAAGCTGGCTTCCGCAGTCAACAAAATCGTATTCTCATGCGATGCCGGTATGGGCTCCAGTGCGATGGGAGCTTCGATATTAAGAAAGAAAATGAAAGAGGCCGAGGTCGACGTCACCGTGGTAAACACCGCAATCAGCGAAATACCGAAGGACGCCGATATCGTAATCACTCACAAATCGTTGACGGATCGGGCGCGCAATCAAGCGCCGCAAGCCGAGCATATTTCCATTGATAATTTCATGAAAAGCCCGGAATACGACGAGCTCGTCAAACGATTGCGGGGTTAAGAATCATGGCTAACGCTGGCTTACGGCCGGCGTTATCTCCATTATGTTATCGAGGAGCATGCATATGACCCTCTCTCATAGGCACCGTCAAATCCTTGAGCTGCTGCTGAGCCGTAATGTCGATGTGACAGCCGGGGAAATTGCCGCCGAAATCAACGTGAGCACGCGAACCGTTCACAGGGAGCTGACGGAGCTGGAGGCGATAATATCGTCTTCCGGCTTATCGCTGCAAAAAAAGTCCGGCAAAGGCATCCAGCTTCAAGGCGATTTGCAGGACATAGAGGCTTTCAAAAGAAAGCTGCATGATGCGGCAGCGATCGAACATTCGTCGCAGGACCGCAAGCTGTTCATTCTGTGCACTTTGCTTGACGAGGATGAGCCGGTGAAGCTGTTCGCTTTAGCCCACTCTCTCCGTGTGACCATCCCGACGATTACTAACGATTTGGATGAGCTGGAGAGCTGGATCCAAAAGTCCAACCTTACTCTTATCCGAAGAAGAGGGTACGGCGTCGGCTTGAACGGCACGGAGATGAACAAACGGAAGCTGATCGCACGGCTGGCGAGAAACTATCTGGATGAATCCGACCTGTATGGAAAATCGGCACGCTCTCCATCGCCGCTTGTCATGAAGCTGCTCCAGCTCATCGGCAAATCGTATTTTGCGGACGTCGAAGCGGCGCTTTGGGATGCGGAGGACGAAGGTTTAAATAAGCTGTCGGAAAGTGAATATACCCGTCTCTTGATCGACATCTCTATTTTGATAGCAAGAATGAAGCAGGGAAAGGTTATTGAGGCAAATGTAGAAACGGAAACCATACGTCGAAGTGATTTGCTCACTCATACGATAGAACAATTGTCCAAGATCGTTCCCATGGAATGGCCGGAGGCGGAAATACGCTATCTGGCGGAGCTGCTTCAACCGGAGGAGCCTCACCCGAACCAGCTGCTTCCTTTTGATGAATTAAGCTATATGGAAATTGTCTGGAAGCTGATCCGGCGAATGGAAGAGCGCAGCGGTGTATCGTACAGTGAGGACCGCTCCCTAAGGGACGGCCTGCTAAGCCACCTTGAATCCGCACTGAAACGGCTTCAAGCCGGAGCAACGATCCGCAACCCGCTGCTAACGCAAATCAAGAGAGACTACGAAGAGCTGTTTGAAGCCATACGTTTGTCGGTTAACGAGACAATAATAGAGCCGGCGGTTCCCGACGAAGAGATCGGCTTTCTGGTCATGCATTTCGGGGCTTCACTGGAAAGGCAAAAGCAGCTGCGCCGCAACGTCAGAGCGATCATTGTCTGCACCAGCGGAATCGGTACCTCGAAGATGCTTGCGGTCAGGCTTACCAAGGAGCTCCCGCAAATTGAAATTCTCGGTCACGTCTCCTGGTTTGAGGCGGTCCATATTCCGGAGGCTGAATACGATTTGATCATCTCGACGGTAGATTTGCCTTTGGATGACGACCAATATATCAAGCTCAGCCCGCTGCTAACGAAGGATGAAGCCGAACGGCTCCGGTTATTTATCCAAAACGTCACCTTGCAAAAGGACAACGGCAGGGATCAGGGAGTCGTAGTACGGAACCTCAAGCATTCAACCGAAAGCCTTCACCGGATCCGGATGTACGTCAATGAAATCGTCCGGATTGTGGACGGCTTCACGGTGTATCCTCTGGATCAATCGTTTCATAGCTTGCGCGAGACACTTCAAGTCATGTGCGAATACGCGCGGCAATCGGGTTATATCGAGGATGTGGAATCGATCGTCGAGCTGCTGCTGGAACGGGAGCGGTTAAGCAGCCAAGTCATTCCCGATACGGAGCTGGCGCTGTTTCATATCCGAAGCGGGAGGGTGTTGGAGCCTACCCTGACGCTCTTTCAGTTGAAGGAGGATTTACTGCTGGATCAGCCCGTATCGCCTGGCGTCAGGCATGTGCTGCTCATGCTGGGTCCGCAAGAGCTTCCCAAGGAAAGCTTGGAGGTGCTGAGCGAAATCAGCTCCTACCTGCTGCTTCCGGAAATGATTGAGCTTCTGAGAACAGGGGAGCAGAGCGAGATCAAGCAATTTTTATCGCGAGAGCTTACGGCTTTTTTAGAAAATAAAAAATAATTCGGATAGGGAGAGAACCTGCTATGAGTATTTTATCTGTCAACAAAATCAAAATGAACGCTCAGCCTAAAGATAAATTGGAAGCTATCCGCATGGCGGGACAACTGCTGGTCGATGCGGGCCATGCGGCCCCGGCTTATATCGAGAAAATGATCGAGCGCGAACAAACACTGTCTACTTATATGGGAAATGGGCTGGCGATCCCTCACGGAACACAGGATTCCAAGTCGCTGATTGTCTCCACAGGGCTGTCTATCGTACAAATTCCGCAAGGCGTAGACTTCGGGGACGGCGAAAGAGCCAACCTGGTGATCGGCATCGCCGCCGCGGGCAATGAGCATCTGGATATTTTGACCAATGTGGCCATGATTTGCTCCGAGGACGAGAATATCGAACGCATTATGGCGGCGAAGACGCCGGAGGATATGCTGAACATCTTCGAAAGCGGTATGGAGCTATGAAGGCGGTACATTTCGGTGCCGGCAATATAGGCAGAGGCTTCATCGGGCTGATATTATCTCAAGCTGGCTACCAAGTCTGTTTCTCCGATGTGAACGACAGCTTGGTGGAGCTGCTCCAGGAGAGAAAGGCGTATACGGTCCGCCTAGCGAATGAGAGCCAGGATACCTTCTTGGTGGAGGACGTGACGGCTATTAACGGCAAGCATCTGGACGACGTTGCCGAAGCCGTATCCCAAGCCGATCTGATCACAACCGCCGTCGGAGTGAACATTCTTAAGCATATTGCCCCCGGTATTGCAAAAGGCCTGGAGAAGCGGGCGGAGAGGGAAGCGGCGCCGCTGCACATAATCGCTTGTGAGAATGCGATTGGCGGCAGTACCCGGCTCAAAGAGCACGTATACAGCCATTTGAGCCCGGAGGTCACGGAGAAGGTGAGCCGGACCGTCGCATTCCCTGATGCCGCGGTTGACCGCATCGTACCGATTCAGCACAACGAGGATCCTCTGGAAGTGAAGGTGGAGCCGTTCTACGAATGGGTCGTCGATGAATCGCAGATGATCCCTGGCTTTCACCGCATCGAAGGCGTTCATTATGTGAGCCGGCTGCAGTCGTATATTGAGCGCAAGCTTTTTACCGTTAACACAGGACACTGCGTTGCCGCTTATTTGGGATATATCGAAGGATTTGCTACGATACAAGAAGCTATGGCGGATTCCTCGATTGCGGAGCGGGTACGGCGTGTCATGGAGGAAACGGGAGCGGTTCTGATTCGCCAGTATGGATTCCAACCTGAGGAGCATGCGCAATACATTAGCAAAATTATCAGCCGTTTCGTGAATCCTTATTTGACGGATGAAGTCACGCGAGTGGGAAGATCACCGATTCGCAAGCTGTCGCGTAACGACCGCCTTGTCCGTCCGGCTTTGCAGGCATATGAGCTGGGGATGATGCCGAACTATTTGACTATGGGCATCGCGGCGGCACTATTATTCCAGGACGAAGCGGATCCGGAAGCGGTAGAGCTGCAATCCGAGCTTACCAAGCTTGGCGCCGCTCAAACGATCGCCAAATATACGTCAATTGGCGAGGATCATCCGCTGCATGCTGCCATTATGAAGCATTACGAGCAATTTCAGCAATCTCATTCCTGATAAGAAAGAAAGGGGAGTTCTTCTATGGCGAAACTGAGTTCCATACGTTTATCCGGTATTACCGCATCCCCCGGTATTGCCATTGCCAAAGCATTCCGACTGAACAACGCACATTACGAGCCGTCACCTGAGAGGGTGGCTGACGTTTCTATAGAGACGGAGCGCTTCCGTCAAGCGGTAGAGGAAGCAAGACTGGAGCTGGAGCAGATCAGAGCGATGACGGAGGAGCGGCTCGGAGCGGCTAAAGCGGAGATTTTCGAAGCGCATCTGATGCTCCTGGACGATCCGGATTTGATCGATCCCATTATCGAGAACATTGAGAATGAAAGCATTAATGCCGAATTTGCCCTCTACGACATAGCGAGGAGCTTCATCGAGATGCTGAGCTCGATGGATAACGAGCTGCTGCGGGAGCGGGCTGCCGACGTGCGGGATGTCTCCGGACGAATTATGAGCCGTCTTCGCGGCGTATCCTATGCTGCGGTAACGGCGATCAATGAGCCCTGTGTCCTCATAGCCGAAGATTTGACCCCTTCGGATACGGCGCAGCTCAATCTCGATTATGTGCTGGGCTTTGTAACCGAGATCGGCAGCCGTACATCGCACTCGGCCATTATGGCGAGATCTCTCGAAGTGCCTGCCATTGTCGGAGCGGGCAAGGACGCTTCCGGAATCGAGACCGGCACGATGGTCATTATGGATGCCGTCGAGGGTACCGTTATCATTGATCCGACCGATGCAGAGCTCACAATGTATCAAGCTCGTAAACAAGCGTACGATGAAAAGAGAAGAGAGCTGCGGAAGCTTCTGGATCAGCCGACGATCTCGCAGGACGGCCATCGCGTTGAACTGGCGGCGAATATCGGCAGTGTGGAAGATTTGCAGAAGGTCATCGAGAACGGCGCGGAAGGCATCGGCTTGTTCCGGACCGAATTTCTTTATATGGGACGCAATGCGCTTCCTAACGAAGAAGAGCAGTTCCAGGTTTACAAGCATGTACTGGAGCGGATGAACAACAAGCCGGTTGTCATCCGTACGCTCGACATCGGTGGGGATAAGGAGCTTCCGTATATGAAGCTGCCGATCGAAAGCAATCCTTTCCTTGGGCTGCGTGCCGTTCGGCTGACGCTCAGCAGGCAGGATTTGTTCCGTACGCAGCTTAGAGCCCTGCTCAGAGCGAGCGTGCACGGCCAGCTGAAGATCATGTTTCCGATGATTGCCGTAACGGAGGAGCTTCGTGAGGCTAAGCGCCTGCTTCAGGAAGAACAAGAGAAGCTGGTTCAGGAAGGCATTCCCGTATCCGGCTCCATAGAGGTAGGGATTATGATTGAGATCCCGGCCGCGGCGCTTGCCGCCGATTTCTTGGCCAAGGAAGTCGATTTCTTCAGCATCGGGACGAACGACTTGATTCAATATACGATGGCGGCGGATCGGATGAACGAAAATGTTTCCTACCTGTATCAGCCGTGTCATCCTTCCGTCCTGCGGCTTATCCATATGGTCATCCAGGCAGCGAGGAAGGAAGGCAAATGGGTTGGCATGTGCGGTGAAATGGCAGGTGACGAAAACGCCATTCCGATTTTGCTCGGTATGGGCCTCCATGAATTCAGCATGAGCGCGAGCTCCATTTTGCCGGCAAGAGCATTGATCCGTAAAACCTCGCAGGTCGAATGGGCCGGATATATAGAGCAAGTTCTCTCGATAGGCAATCAAGCGAGCATTCAACAATTCGTAAAACAAAAGAACAAGGAGTGACCTGATATGATATCTCAAACGTATACGATACTCAATCCTTCGGGCTTTCATGCGCGTCCGACCAAAGCGTTCGTACAGGCGGCAAGCGCATTTCCGTGCAAGGTGAGTGTGATCAAGGGCGGGAGAAAAGTGAACGGCAAAAGCTCCTTAAGCATGCTGACGCTCGGTATCCAGCACAACGATGAAGTGACTTTGGAAGTGGACGGCGAGCAGGAGGAGCAGGCGCAAAAGACGCTGAGCGAGCTGCTGACCAAAATTTACGAGGAATAGATTGAGCTTGCAGTCTTGGAGAGCTGCAGTCCCGAATCATTGAGTTCAAGCATAAACACTCGTATGGGAGTATCCAAAGGTACTGACCCGCTTTATGTATAGACCAGCTATTCCCTCTCTTCGGACAATGGTTCCGCTATTTCGGAAAAATAGCTCAAAAGCAGAGGCTATAGGACCGTGGTTCCGTTATTCGGCCATTTACGGAGCTGTTTGAGCGAAAAAATGCCAAATAAAGGATCCATTGTCCGATTGTACTTAAGCAGAGCCGGTATTTTGGTAAATAACGGATCTCCTGTCCGCCAAGGCGCGGGTCCGATTGTAAAGGGCGCAATCCGCAAAGGAGAGCACAGGTTTGAGTAAGCCCGTCCCAAAGTGTCAGCATAAAAGCCTCCAAAACCACTAATGCAGTTGCAGTGGGGATTGGAGGCTTTTGCATATTGTGGAAACATACAAATTGGAGGTTGAAGCATCATTGAGGCAGCATTAGTTTGAAATGATTATCATTGCGCCGCGTACTTCCCGACATAATGGCTGAGGGCGAGCAGCGGCCAAATATACCGGTAGCTATGATAGTTGCTGTAAAAAATGCCCGGCAAGCCTGCGCCTGTCGGATAGCGGGTCGTCCAGTCGTGCTTGTGGAGCTGAGCGATCAATTGCCGGATGCCTTTATCCACCGAGGGCAAGGGCTTATCGTGCACTGCGATTAAGGCGTCCAGTGCCCACGCGGTTTGCGAAGGCGTGCTCGCATGGAGCGGCATATAGCGACTCAATCGGTCGCTGGCGCAGGATTCTCCCCAGCCTCCGTCTGCATTCTGAATGCTGAAGAGCCACGCAATCGCTCTATGGACCGAAGGATGCTCATGCGGAATGCCGACAGCCGTCATGCCGGTTAAGGCGGCCCATGTGCCGTACAAGTAACAAACGCCCCATCGGCCGTACCACGAGCCGTCCTCCTCCTGATTGTCGATCAGCCAATCGACCCCGCGCCTCACAAAAGCGTGGCCTCGGCCAAGTCCCGCCGCCGTGCCCAAAAATTCCAGCGTCCTGCCGGTCAAATCGGCAGTAGAAGGATCGATTGCGGCTGCGCGGGCACCATCGATGGGAAGCAGCGCAAGCAGCTCATTGTTCGAGCCGCGTTCAAATGCCGGCCAGCCTCCGTCTTTATTTTGCATGGATAATACCCATTGGAGCCCCCGGTTCCATGCATCCCGGTAAGCCGGATCACGCAGCGCGTGCTGACGGATCGATCTTAAAGCAGCCGTGGAGTCGTCCACGTCCGGGTTGATCGTATTGGACTCCGAGAAGCCCCAGCCGCCGGGTACGGGATGAGCGACTCGAAGGCTCCAATCTCCGAGCTTATGCTGCTGTTTGGTGAGCAAAAAAGCGTTCGCTCTGCGAATGGTTGGGCTGTCGGGCGATGTCCCCGCTCTTTGCAGAGCGTCGGATAACAGAGCCGTATCCCAGATGGTGGACGGCGAGTTCTGCAGATGGCTTCGCCCGTCGAAGCTCCACACCATCGTCATGAGTCCCTGTACGGCGGCGGTAATCACCGGATGGCGCTTCTCGTAGCCGAGGGCTATCAAAGCCATGATCATAAGCAATGTGCTGGTAGCATAGCTGTACAGGGTGCCGTCCTGCTCGATACGCTGGAGCATATAGCGCTCGGCCTCCGCTGAAGCGCGCTCGTGAAGCAGTCCCGGGAGTCCGGCCAGCTGCTGAAGGCCGGATTGAATTTCGTCCAGAAGCCTTTGATGGGAAATACGGGATGACGAGTTCGTACCGTCTTCCGTCCTATCGTGAACAGGACCGCTCCCGCTCAAATCGGACAGATCCGGCGTGGCATCCGTCCGGATCGTGAAGCGGCGGTCGGCCATAAGAAGCATAGGAACCAGGTGCACCCGCCCGAAGCCGGAAAAATCGTAAAAGCTGATGGGAAACGAAGGAGGGAGAAGCAGCACCTCCAGAGGGATGATAAGCGAAGAAGGCCAAGGATATTGTCCTGTCGCCGCCAGGAACACCTTGGTCAGAACGCCGCGCACCTGCTTGAGTCCGCCTTTGGAGCGAATGAACCGCGCCGCTTTTCGCATCGATTCATCGCTTTTCGTACTGTAGCCGGAATACAGCAGGGCATAGTACGCGTCGACGGTGGTGGATAAGTTGCCCTCCTCCTCGTCGGCATACACCTTCCATGCCCCGTTGTCCTGCTGCTCCGAGGCGATCCGGTCGTGCAGCCGCCGTATTAACGCTTCATAGGGAAGCTCCAATGTCCGGAGCACAATGATCATATAGGCATCGGTCAATATACCGTTCTCAAAGCAAAACCGCCAGCTGCCGTCCCCATGCTGCAGCCCTTCAAGCTCGTTCCGCAGGCGGCGAATTTCTTCATCCGCTTCATGCCACACGCTCATGCTTCATCCCCTGCCTTCATCCGAACAATTTCCGGTTATCTCTACATCATATGAGGAGGGAGGCATGCAGATACCCGCGGGTGCTTCGTATCCGGCATTCGGTCGGTATCAGGATAACGATTTGTCCGGGGCATCCAGCGTCCGAAGCTGCCGGCGAATCCATTCATAAACATCGTTTCCGTCGGAGAACACATCCGTCATTGTATAAAACAGATGGATCATGCCCGGATACCGTTTCAACGAAACTTTGACGCTTCCTCCAGAAATGCTCTTGTTTGCTCAGGCATAGTCACAAGTCTCAGCATCCTTTCTTATTTGGTGTTGAATCGATTTACAATCATCCACTCCGTAATGACAAGATTTACCGCAAGACCGACCCATATGTTGATCTCCAGCACCTGCTTCACTATCTCTGCAACGCCCCCGGCCGGCGGACCTCCATGCAATGCCAAATAGAGCAGGATGCAGAACGGAGTCAGCAGGCGCGCGCTTGCCGCAACGAGGGTTAGTGCGTAATTTCTCGCCATCCATACACCATGCTCGCCGAATCGTCCGAGCCTTGCTTTCCGGTAGCCTTTCCAGCCTGTAAACAGCCACAGCAGCCCTAAGAGCAGGAAAGCCATCTGTCTTACATAGCTAGCTGAAAAAGCTCCTACGGTAAGTCCGGTTACGGCCCCGATCGCAACACACCCCAAATATATCCTTCCTGTCCATCGATGAAGGACCGGCCGCCGCTTTCTAAGTCCAGGCAAAAATTGCAGCCAGCCAATGATGACGGCGATAAAGGCGAAGCCAATATGTGTGATTAGGAGCGGATAGTGCAGAGGAATTGCTGGATTCAGCTCCACACGGCTAAGGCTTGGATCAAGAGTAAGATAAGGCAGGATGGCAAAACAAACCGCTCCTAACCCAAGTGCTGCGATGATGACGTAAAGGCCGCGAACTATGCGTTTACCAGCCATCTTGGTACTCCTCCTGTAGCTTTAGTCAGATATCTCAACAACTGCCTGATAAGTGGCCGGATCCGCAATCGATCGGATCATGAAGTCCGCCAAGTCGGCGCGCGATATCCCCTTCGCTTGAGACAGCGGCCTATTTACAGCCGTACGGTAAGCCTGGGTGTGCGGCCCGTTTGTCAATCGCGGAGGACGAATAACGGTCCAGGTGAACCCGGAGGATTCCCGGAGTTCCGTCTCCATGCGCGACATGTCCTGATAAGCGTGTCGATACTTCCGCTAAATGATGAGCCGGATGACAAGCCGCTGCAAAAGCGGTGTATCGGCGGGGACCTCAAGCCCTGCCGACGAAAGGCAGACGAGACGTTGCACGCCTGCCGTCCGCATCGCCTCCATGACATTAGCCGTTCCGGCGGAATATACGGTTGTCGGATTCCGGTGCGTGACGCCAAGCGCAGACAGCACTGCATCCTTCCCGCTTATTGCCTCCCTTATGGAAGGCGGATGGAGAACGTCCCCCTGGATAACTTCCAGATTATCATGGCGAAGATCCAACGCCTCAGGTTTACGAACGACCGCCGTGACCTTATGTCCCTTCTCCAAGGCTTGAACGGCGACCTGGCGTCCGGTGCCGCCGGTAGCACCGAATATGACGAGCTTCATGCCGTTATCCCTCCGGCAAGAGCTTCAACAAGCTGTGTCACAATCGCTTGATGGCCTTCCAGGGTAGGATGAACGCCGTCGGGACCGAGCGGCGGTTGATCAACATATGCCGTAAATACGGACTGCATATCAACGACAGGCTCCGGGAGGCTGCGGATCGTTTCGCTAACGCGCGCGATATCCTTGCTGCGCCAGGCAAGCTGGCTGAACTGAAAGTAAGGATAAGCCGCTGCCTGCTCTTCATTAATCGGCGGGGGAGTCAGCCAGACCCAGCGGGCTTTCGTCCGGGAAGCGGCGATGTGTCTGATCGCACTCAGATTTTTCGCCGTTTCCTCTGGACTGACCTGTGTTTTGGCAGGCTCCGGGCCGATTCTTAACGCGTCATTGCCGCCGATCATACACAAGATCCAGTCCGGGTTCATGGCGGTCACGCTGCTCATCCTTCGTAGCGTTTGCGTCGATGTGTAGCCTGAAATACCTTCATTAATAAACCGGATTCCGTCATGCGGCCTTCTCAGTCCGATAAGATGACGAAGCAGCTCAAACCAGGAAAGCAGATCGTCCGTCGTGCTTTCGCCGACTGCAATAATCGTCTGTCCCGCTTGAAACGGAATACGATCCAGCTTATTGGCAAACGCCGCATCGTTCAACATCTCCCGAGCCGTGTCCTGAGCCAACTGTGTCAAGTGACGAATAATCGATCTGTAAGTATCGGCATCCGTGCCGTAAATAGCGGCAAGCGTCTGATCATTCATATTGCGGACAAAGGGAAGCAGCTTCTCCGGATGCTGAGATTGCACCAGCTTTACCAAATGGGGATCTATATTTGTTTTCAAATTGATCAATCTCCTTCCTTTTCAGCTCATCGACATGCTAATGTTCCAGATAACAGGTTCAATGTGTACCTCCTTGGATGAGTCGTTGTCCGGCAGACACGACACGATACAGCTCATGCTTTTCGCGCTGCCGCCATCGAGCCCCAGAACAGAACCATCGCGATAAGCGGATGAAGCGCTGCAATGATGAATACGGAGGAAAATACCTGAACCGTAAGAAACTGCATGACCACGAGAAGAAACAGCCCGAGGCTCAGTAACCGGTCACGCCCCTTTATCCCTCCGATAAATGTGAGAAGGAACATAGCCAAAGGCAGCATGGCGAAAAGCTGCACGAACAATGCGTGGGCCTGCCATTTGGACGGATCACCGAACGTCGCCATTCCCGCAAGAAACACTTGAACCACAATACAGCCGAAAAAAATCCATGCCAATATCCTGTAAGCGAGTCGGCCAATGTACATGCGGATACCCTCCTTTCTTAGCAGCTATTTGACGTCACGACTCATCATAGCGGATTAATCTCACGAAAGGCTGTGCGAAAAAGTCACAAAACAATCACAAACTATCTCAAATCATTCAAAATGCGCCGAATGCACTAAGCGGTATGTTACAATAATTGCAAATTATTAGAATAAGCGAGGCGAGCTTAATTGAGCTTGAACGGCAAACGAACCGTCCTCATAGTCGATGATGATGTAGAAATCGTAGAGTTAATGCGGGATTATCTCGAAGACGAACAGTTTGAAGCGGTAGAAGCGTTCAGCGCTGCCGAGGCGCTGGAAATATTGGATCGCAGACCGGTCGACTGCATGCTGCTGGACGTTATGATGCAGGGGCAAAACGGCCTGGACCTGTGCCGGCACATTCGGAAAACGCGTGATCTCCCGATTTTATTCCTGAGCGCGCGCGGTGAGGATATGGATAAAATTCGCGGTCTCAGCTTGGGCGGTGACGATTATATTGTCAAATCAGTCACTCCGGAAGAGGTGGTTGCACGGGTCAAAGCTGTTTTAAGGCGGTACGACAAAAGCGAAAAAGAGCCGAAATGGGAGTGGAGGTTCGGCAGGCTCATTCTGGATGTGAAAGCGCATGAAGCCGTATTGGACGGACGGCCTCTGTCCTTGACGCCGAAGGAATTCGACACGCTGTGCCTGTTTGCGGAGTACCCTCGCCAAGTATTCACCTATGACCAGCTGCTGCAGCGGTTCTGGGACGGTGTTGGCGACAAGCACGCGGTAACCGTACACATCGGGAGAATTCGGGAAAAAATCGAAGAGGACCCGCGACGCCCGAAAATCATTACCAATGTATGGGGCGTCGGCTATCGGTTCGAAGGGGTACGGGAATGAAGGGCCGGCTTCGCATCCGCCAGTGGATGATCATCGGCATGCTGATCGTTCTGCTGCTGCCGAGACTATTGTTTGAAGTATCGGATTTGCTTGACCGATCCATTTTTGCAAGCCATCTGCATGCACGGCAGCAGTCCGGCCTAACATCGGCAATTCATGCCGTGAGCGAAACGGATGCGCGGCGATGGGAGGAACCGCAGTGGCAGGACTCGCTGCAAAATATCGCCAAGCTGTCAGGCTTCGGTATCATCCTGCTGGATGCCGCCGGGCGTGAGATCATGCATGCCGGCCCGACCGGTGCATGGGATAATGCGACGAGGCAGCTAAGCATCATTGAGCAGGGCGAGATGCGCGGCCAGGCGCTGTTCTTTGTTCCGGAACGAAGCAGCGGGCTGGCTACTGTTAGCGCCATTCTTGCAACGCTCATTGCCATCTTTTTCATCGGCATGAAAATGGGGCGTGTGGTCATTAAACCGCTTGAAGCCATGGGGGCGGCAGCGAGGCGGATTGCCAGCGGGGATCTGGATTTTTATTTGCCCGAATCCACCGTGCTTGAAGTAGCGGATGTGCGATCGGCCTTTCAAGCGATGGGCAGCAGCTTGCGGGAATCGTTAACCCGCCAGTCCGAGCTGGAGGAGGAGCGGCGATTCTTTATTCAGGCGATCGCGCACGATTTAAGATCGCCGTTGTTTACGCTGCGCGGATTTCTGCTGAGGCTGGAGCGGGGAATGTACGATAACCGGGATAAAGCGGCCCGTTATCTCTCGATATGCAGCCAGAAAGCCGAACAGCTCGAACGGCTTATCTCTGATTTGTTTGCCTACACGAAGCTCGAATCGCTGGAACAAACGCTTCGGCCGGAGCCATTGGAGGCTTCTCCCTTTTTTGCGGGGATCGCTGAAGAATTTCGTCCCATAGCCAACGAGAAGAGCATTGAGCTTAGCTATATCGAGGAAGAGCCGCTGGAACAGGTTGCCTTTACCGGCGATTCCCATTTGTTACGGCGAGCCCTGGGCAATCTGATAGATAATGCCGTAAGGCATACTCCGGTTGGCGGAAGGATTGAGCTTGGTTGGCGCAAGGAAAGCGAACGCCTCGTCTTCACGGTGGAGGACACCGGGCCAGGAATTGCTGAACAAGATCGGATGGTTGTATTCGAACCGTTTTATCGCGGAGACCATTCCAGAAATCCTGCGTATGGCGGCGCCGGGCTCGGGCTTACGATAGCGCGCCGGATTGTTCGAGCGCACAACGGCGAGCTCTTCGTTCAGAACAAGAGCCCGTCCGGCGGCGCCTCGTTCACGGGCTGGATTCCCTTGTGAAATTGTGCGTAAAAGGGGACGGGCTGCCGTATCGATCGGCTGTCGGGGAGAACGTCAAAAGACCGGCCCGAGAGCCGGTCCTTCCATCTTTTACGCGGTAACCGGGTTCCACCCGTCGATTCCCGCAAGCACGCTAATCGGGGAATACGCTTCGGCCTCGTCGTCGCTTAGTTGAGCCGACCAAGGCACGCGGCCTTCTACAGCTGCGCCCGGACCCGTATTGCGGTACTCGCAAAAGACCGTGGTGCGCTCGCTCTCCGGCTTGTTCCAATTGTCCCATCCCGCTGCGGCGATATGCTCGCCCATCCAGCAAAGGAGAAAGGCGGACTTGGCGTAGTATCTCCAAGGCCTGCCCAGGTAGACGGACTGCGGGGGAGCATCGCTTGTAAGGCGGCATTGATGGAAGACATAGCCGAAGCGGATCTCTTCCGGCGTCGACGGGGCGGTCAGCCAGCCATGGATGCGCTCGGACGGAAATTCCCCGGGATCTTCTTCCCCGAGACGCCGTTTGGAAAAGATCTCGCACTGGTTGAATACCGCGGTTGCCGATCCGAATATAAAGTCGACATCTCCCTCTATGTAGCAGTGCTCGTAATATTGCCGTACGTTCCTGCGCGGCATTCCCTCCCGCGGTCCGCCGAAGGTGGTTCTTTGCATGGGGGCTGGCGGCAGCGGACCTGTAAACAGGGTGTCTTGATGTCCAAGAAACCGGCAGTGCTTGAACGATACCCGGTCTCCGTCCACGTAAGCGGCCAACGCTTGGCCGACGGCTTCCCCTCGGCCCGCCGTATTGCGGAAGGTGATCCGTTCCGCGCTGAAATCATCCGCGCCAATAAACACGGAATAAGAGTGGAACGTCTCATAGGCTTCGCCGTTAGGGAATGTCTTCCTGGCGTAATCGTCATACGTAATGATCGTAAGCTCCGCGTTCTCTCCGACGAGGCTTACGAGCGGCTTCACGACGTGAAGCTTCTCCTTGTATACCCCGTTACGTATATAAATGACGGTTCTTACATTGGTATCGTCTGCTATCTGGTCGAGCGCTTCCTGAATGGTGCGGTAATCACCGCTGCCGTCGGCGGCTACTATCATAGGTAGGTCTCCTTTTGCATGGTTATAGCATCATTTTATAGCAAAATTCGGTTTTCCAATATGTTTTTCATACTGACAAGAGACTTCGATGGCCCTAGCTTGAGTAGGGAATCTTGAAACTCAGCAAGCTCCTCAACGGTTGCCGTTTGTATTTTGATCAAATAATTGTATTCCCCGCTGATGCGGAACAAGTCGGTGACTTCCTTGGAGCTCCGGCAAAAATCCACCATCTCTTGGCAATGCTCTGTTTTTACTAGAATAAAAGCAGTTGTGCCACGGTTCAAATCCGGCAAATGAAAGACCGCAGTATAACCGGAAATGATCCCTTTCTCCTCTAATTTGATAATCCGCTCTTTAACGGACGGTTGAGACATGGACACTTCTTTGCTGATTTGAGAAATCGTCATTCGTGCATTCTGCTGCAGCAATCTCATAATCTTGTTATCAATGTCGTCGATTACTTGTTCCACATAAGCCCTCCCTAACAGAACCTTAAAAAACCTAATATGTACGTCCAAAATTCCTTACTTTTAATAATGATTGTACTATAATAACCTCATTGTTTGTATATATTTAACTTGATTTTATTTATATAATAAGCTCATCTTTTTTATAAGGGAGCGATGTTTCGTGGTTGTAAAAGGCCTTTCTCATGTAGCAATACAAGCCAAAGATTATCAAGCTACCATAGCGTTTTATACGGAAGTTTTAGGATTTAAGGTTGGGCACCATTGGAGTCTGCCTTCCTTCCGGATTACAGAAGCTGCCATGCTGATTTCACCCGACCGGAGAACTTGTATTGAAATCTTTGATTCTGAAGCGGTCATTCCAGCTCAAGGCAGGAAAGCGTCATCGGAACAAGAGATAGCTCACGGGGCATTATTGCACTTAGCCTTTTATGTAGACAATGTGGAGGAAATGTACCAACATGCAATTGCTAATGGGGCAGAAGCTTATATCGAACCGGGCTGCCTTTCTCTCGGCGAACCGCAGCTCACCGTCAAAAACGCTGTCGTTCACAGTCCCAATGGAGAAGTGATAGAATTTATTGAGGAAGTGGATTTTGATATGACTGCCAATGCCAGGAGGGATTCGAGTGCTGGGACTGCCGAAAGGTGAAGTATTTTTGGTACCTTGGTGCGAGGAATGGGAGAGAGAATTTATATCGGAAAGAGAAAGCATTCTTGCGGCTGCCGGTCAATACATTCTAGACGTGCATCACATCGGAAGTACGGCGGTGAAACACTTGAGTGCGAAGCCGATTATTGATATCGCTATTGAGATTAATGAGTTTCAGGATGGTACAAAATGTGCTGCGCCGTTGGAAAAGCTGGGTTATGCATATAAAGGGACGGATGTGTTACCGGATCGACATTACTTTAACAAGGGGGAGCCGCGAACGCATCAAATTCATATGTACCGACGAGGAAGCAACTATTTGCTGGAGCAGCTGGCTTTCAGAGATTATTTGAGAGGTAACGAGGCGGCGAGAATGCAATACGAGCAACTGAAAAAACAACTATCAGCCGCACATAAAGGCGATAAGCATAATTATGCTGATTCTAAAACGGATTTTGTTAAAACGATCTTAGCTATCACCGAGAAATAATGCTGTACGGTTGATCATTATTAAAAAAGGGAACGCACGGGGGCAACGCCTCGCCAGAAGAGACATGCTGCCCCTGCTTCCTGTAGCTATGGTTGCTCCATTCGTTGCAATGGGGAAACCGGTTTGAGCTTGATGAGCCTAAGATTCTTGCAGCTGCCCTGACTCCCGACGCCAGTTCATGATGACCAATGACAATGCAATTACCGTAAGGATAACCCCAAGCCATCGAAATCCCCCGAAGCTGAACTCCCCTCCCATGACGACACCTATCAGCAATGAAGAGAGAATGGTCCCCAAGTATCTGGATGTATTGAATAATCCGGATGCTACGCCGATGATTTCCTTTGGAGAGCTGTTGAACAAAGCCGCTTGCATTCCGACACTGTTCAGCCCGTTGCTGATGCCGAATGCCGCTAACGCCAAGCATACGCTGATAACCGGTGAAGTTGGACTCAAAGTCACGATCCACACGGACCCGAAGGTCATCAAAATCGCGGACAAGAGCATAGCTGGTCGAGGTCCGGACTTATCGATCCATCGCCCTGCCAGGGGAGATGCAAGCAGCGAGCACAAGCCCAAGCTCAGCATTAGAATCCCTGTATGGAACTCGCTGACATGCCGCACCATTTGCAAGTAGGATGGGAATCCGAAAAAGAGCGAGTAAAAAAGCACGTTTACGAGAATGAATTGGACATTGACCCAAGTCATGGCGGGATATTTGGCAAAGGTACGCAATGGTATGAAGGGTGACTTCGCTTGTAGCTCATATCGTACGAAAACACCAAGTGTAACGAGGCCCGCCAGACCAATGACGACATGAGGTAATGAGACATGTCCAGATGATTTTGCTGACATTAATCCAACGAGCAGGGCAATCAGTCCTGCCGTAAAGAGCAGGATCCCCGGCACATCAATCACAGCAAACCATTGGCGAAAGGACATGTTCCGCGCAGCGGATACCGGCGATTCGTCCTGAGGGATGGTTCTCCAAGCCAAGAAGAAGCTCGCCACCGCAAACGGAATATTGACGAAAAAGATCGCAGGCCAATCCCACCAGTGAATCAAGACCCCTCCAATGAAAGGTCCAATTGCTGCCGCTCCGGATAGGAATACGGACAGCACAGACAGTGCAATGGCTTGTTTCTCGGTAATATAAATTCGCACTATGGCCATTCCGACGGCAACCATCATGCTCGTTCCGATTGATTGCACAACGCGGAAAACGATGAGCCATCCAAAGCTTGGTGATAGCGGAGCTAGCAAGGAGGCAATGAAGGCCACAACCAGCCCGATAAGAAATATGTTTCGGCGACCGAATAAATCACTGGCCCGACCCATGACGGGTTGAGCGATAGCACTTGCAATATAGAAAGAAAAAATAATCCAGGATACAGCTGAAAAATCTAGCTGGTACACATTTTGCAATCTTGCAATAGCCACAGAAACCATCGAAGAATTTAATGGATTCAAGAGTATCCCGAGGCCTACGGAAACCATCAGCCATCTGCTGCGAGCATTCATTTGCGTTCATCCCTTCTTTATGTCTTGATTTTATCGTACTGGATATCGATTATTTATTCCAACGCATTTCATGCTATAATTTCATTGACTAGAAGGAATGAATGGTGGAGGTATATGGAACTTCTTCAACTGCAATATTTCTTAACGGTAGCCCGATTGGAGCATGTGACCGAAGCTGCACGAAGCTTGCACGTTACTCAGTCGTCATTAAGTAAAACAATTCAACGCTTGGAGGAGGATCTAGGGGTCCCTCTATTCGATAGAGTAGGGAGAAGGCTGCGATTGAATGAATTCGGAAGCCGATTCCTGCGCCGTGCAGAAAGGGCTTTGTTTGAGTTAGAGCAGGGGAAGCAGGAGCTTAGCGATTTATCCAGCCCGGATCACGGCACATTGGAGCTGGCGGTCAATACGGCAAGCACGCTGCCCCATATCCTTCGGGAATTTCGGAAAAAGCAGCCTTATCTCCATTTTCATGTACAAATGCTGACTACGAAGGAAATGATCGCGCATCTTCATAGAGGAGAGGTCGATTACTGCTTGTCCTCACCTCCTATAGAAGGGGATGACATTGAATGTCAAATCGTCTTCGTCGATCCTATCCTTGTAGCAGTTCCCAAGACGCACCGGCTGGCAAACCGAAGCAGCGTTTCCTTGGACGAGCTAAGGGATGAATGGTTTGTCGGCGTGAAGAAAGGCTACGGCACTCGCGATTTAGTCGATTCCGTATGCCATTCGGTTGGTTTTGCCCCTAAATATGTGTATGAGGGGGATGAACCTGCAAGGATAACGACTCTAGTGGAAGCCGAAATTGGCATCGCCTTCATCCCGAGCACGGCAAGGCATTCACGGGAACATATCCGATGTCTGCAAGTAGAGAATGACGAATTGGTTCGGGAGATTGCTTTGCAATGGCACAAGAGCCGGTACATTTCGCGGGCTGCGCTGGAATTTCGTGAGGTCGTTGTAGAATATTTCCGGGCGTTACCCGCACGGGAGGTTTAAAAGTAGGAGGTATACTTTAATGAATCGGCCTGTAGAGTTTGATGTGTTTTAAGACATTTCAATTAAAGGTTTATAGGAAGCTCTGGTGCTTTAATACGTCTGCGGAATGGCCGATTCACGCTGCTCGTGAGGTGCGATAAACATTAGGATTCGATAATTGAAATCACTCACTCGCTGCTGAATTTTATGATATTGTAGTGGAAGGTAAGACAAGAGATCTGGGAAAGGCAGGCACATGTCATGAAACTTATGCTTACACTCGTGAATACAGCCGAACAAATTGCAGAGGTTGCTCGTCTAGCGGCGGAAATATGGCGAGAATACTATGTATCCCTTATTACAATAGAGCAGATCGATTACATGATTGGTAAATATCAATCGGTTTCAGCGATTGCGGATCAGATTCATCATCAAGGGTATGAATATTACTTAATCCATCACGAAGGTGTCTCCCCGATTGGATATATATCGGTCAGACAAGAAGAGCAGAAGCTATTTCTAAGCAAGTTTTATATAGACAAGGAGTACCGGGGGCAAGGCTACGCCAGTCAAGCGTTTGCATTTCTTGAGCATCTTTGCAAGGAACGAAACTTAAGCCATATTTGGCTTACGGTTAATAGACATAACGAACCCAGTATTGCGGTGTATGAGAAAAAAGGCTTCCGGACCGTACGGGAGCAAATTGCGGATATCGGGAATGGATTCGTAATGGATGATTATATTATGGAAAAAGAAATTCCGGTTCCATGATATGCGAAGACGGGACCTGTTCCATTAAGGGGAACACAAAAAAATACGGCGATATTATTTGTAAAAGTATAGTCTTTTAAAATGGAATTTGATTCAGATAATGATACTTCTTTGCCCTATTTGTGATTATTACCAATTAGCGACAATGGAGTGTTTTATCGTGCTTTTAATTACATATCTCAAGCTTGCTCCTAATTTTTGCGATTCCTTTTTTAAGTTCTTCACGATTCTTTCCGCTCTTGATCCAAATAGGAAGCCTGCTTGCCAAACTTTGATTCATATTCGGAAGTACTTCACGTAAAGAAGCAGTGATATATCTATCCATAAAGTCTAAATGCTCTTTATTATATGCCCAAAGCAATTTCCCGCAGCAATTAGTCCTCAACCACAGATTCAAGCCCATAAATGTTCCGTTTCCCCATGTACCAACTGTAGGACTAGTCAGAACTCCACAATGTTTGCATTGCATGATATAACCAAATTTCCCATCTATTCTCCTTAATCCTTTGGCACATTTCATGCAATGAGGGCACTCAATGAGAATATTATGGTTGAATATAAAATCATAAATTCTTTCACCTTGATCTCTAAATCTTGAGTCAGTCATTTCAATAAGTTCTTCCTTTGCAGAGTAAAATGATCCGAGGCTTACAGGTTTCCTCAATAACAGTACACTATAGCTTAATAAATATAAACCTTATTTTTCCATTCCGTGATAAAATAATCTCAAATCCTTGTACTTAGATTAATTAGGGAGTGTGAGAAGCATGAGTATTGTATTAAGTAAAGTAGGAGCCGTTTTTATCCCAGTCCGTGATATTAAAGAAGCAAGGGAATGGTATTGCTCCATTCTAGGACTAGAACCTACGTTTGAAATTATTGCAGGCCATCTTTGTTGTATACCTTTGGATAATAATGGACTAAATCTAGTGTTAGACAGCAAAATATACGATGAGGATTCATACTTTAGACATCCTGCTTTCCATTTTAATACCAACGATATACATAAAGCATACCAATTCTTGAAGGACCTTAAAGTTGAACTTGTTACTGATATTGAGCATGGTCATTGGTTCAATTTTAAAGATCCCGATGGGAACATGTTGATGATTTGTAAATGTTAGAGGCGTTCCGAGCAACGAAAAGGATTAATTGACAAGGAGATCGAGATATTTCATTACCCGATTACTCCAAACAAGCACAGGTAAAGACCATCCGTTACGCTAATGGGTACTGGTGGAGCTGACATGAGCTCAGCTCCTTTTTGATATGCGTACAACCATATTTAGTTTTTAAACATGTATTTGCCTGGCACAAATAGCAGCATGGAATGATTATCACTTTTACACTAATTTGGAATGTGAGTGAGATATAAACCAAACGGGTGATCAAATAGATTTAACATATACCGCTTGTCTGATTTGATTAGGTCTCATTGTGTTTATTATACATCCCATTTTTTTTGATGATACAATCGGTCCGTGTAATGTAAACGATATTTCTGCTGACAGTTGTGCAAGAATTGAAGTTGATGTAGACACTAAGACAGATTTTCAGAGAGTTAATTCAGGAGAAACAGGATGAGCGTTTCCCCCCATAGATTCACACCATACCCCATGCTATAATCCCAGTAATCATTACCTTTTTCTTATTGATGTACATAACACCGATGAACCGATTTATCTTGACGGAAAATTTTCAGAAATATGGAAGCGCTTTATATGAGGAGGAGGAAGAAGCGGAAATGACAATGGCCGATTTGCGTGGGTGTAGTAACTATTTGAAGGAGGGGGTTTATTATGATGAAAAAAGTCTTAAGTAGTTTGGTGATAGGAAGTCTATTGGTGACTTCATCTTATATTATCACAAGCAGTAAAGCAGAGGCCGCAGTGATTACTTCCATACCAAATACGACAAAAGTTGAAAAACGCTATGATTCCAGCTTTTTATCCGTAACCGGCTATGCTTCTTTGGGAGTAAACGATAGAAGTAGCTATGTGGGAACATCGTATTATCGTACTGTTAGTAATGGAAGAGAGTTTTTACAAGCAGTCCTGGACGCGAGTAATGGTACTGTTAAAGTAATTGAAGTTACGGACAATATTAACTTAGGATGGACTGAGTTAGCTCTAGACTCGACAGAAAGATCAAAGTACAGCTTCGTTACCAATTATCCGAAACCATCGAACGGATTCACGAATCCACTGTTAATCGCTTCCGGCGTATCTAAATTAAACATTTCGAATGTAGATGGGTTAACCATCTTCTCCAAGTCAGGCAAGACCATTAAGCATGCGGAAATAAAACTGCAGGGTTCAGCTAACGATATTGTTATTAGAAATCTCAGATTTGATGAAATGTGGCAATGGGACGACTCTGGAAAGCATAAAGAGGTCGGTTGGTCATTTATCAAGGTGAATGGAGCTAACAATGTATGGATTGACCATTGCAAGTTTTCCATAGCGGCAGATGGAATGATTGATATGGAAAACGGTGCATCCAATGTAACGCTTTCTTGGAATGAATTCGGATTAGAAGCAACGGAGAATCCAGATGAGAGCAGTTCCATCTACCAGTCCATCGAATATATGGAGCAGCAATATGCTGCAGGTGCATTGGACCCGTCAACAAGCGTTTACTATAAAATGCGTAACGAGGGCGCTACCAAAAAACAGATTATGGCATATGCAGCCTATCACTCTAAAGTTCATTTGGTAGGCTCCGGCGATAAGGATTATACGAATTATGTTAGTCCTGCCGGTGTCGAGGTCAAAGACGGGAATCAAAGACTCCGATTGACCATGGCGTACAATCGTTATACGAATGTTGGACAGCGTTTGCCGATGATTCGTCAAGGAACCGGCCATATATTTAATAACTATTTTGATAATTCGTCGCATCAGAGTGTATTGGATAGTGTATATGCTATCTCAAAATATGGCGGAGATACATTAGCACGTGGAGTGAATTCAAGAAACGGCGCTTCGATAGCAGCAGATACCAACGTGTATAATGCTTTTAATGAGCCATTGATAGGTGCAGAACGTCAGGGTGACGATACAGGAAATATGAGCGCGCCATTTAATGAGCTATTTAAAGATGCGCTTAACCATAGTTTAATTGTAAATTCAAAAGTAACAAATAAAAGCGGATCTTATATAGGAAGCAGCTGGGATAATAATGGTGATAACCTGTTTACCAAAGGAATCACTTGGTATGACAAATCAACGATCGGAAAATGGGCTTGGTCTTCACATATCGTCGGGGTAGAAAATATGAGTAAATCGAACCCGCCAAGCACACCGTTTACTTTCACCTATGATTACGATGAGCAATTGCCTTATGCGTATAAAACCGTCCCGCTAAACAGCGTTGTACCAACAGTAGCAAAATACGCCGGAATATCAAAAAAAGTTAAATTTAGTACTGCTGACTGGTTAAAAACAAACTATATGAATGCACATTCAGCTGTTGAAGTAGAAGATTGACGATCTGATATGAAGAATTTTCCTTGCTAGGGCTGCTTAGGCAGTCCTTTTTCTTTTCCTCAACACCGCAGCGGTTCCAAACTTATGCTTCCCTCCTTAAGATTAACCAGGAATACACGGGTATAATAATAAATAAGTGTGTATACATACAGGTAAGCTATGGAAAAGGAGCGGTGAACAAAATGACTACATCAGGGTTAACTTTCGGGATTTACCCTCTAAGTGTTGCCGGTACCCCGACCGGTTTGGCAGTTGGTCCGAAAGATGACTACGACAAGATCGGGAAGGCGCTTCAACTACTTCGAGGGAACTCGAATAGGTTAGTCCCGCGAAACTACCTTGTTTATACGAAGCCTGATTCAGAGCCTGGCCTAATCTCATTTGTTGAACGGCTTCTTCATTCCGGATTATTAGGTGATCTTGCTATCGGATGGCTTCAGACGGCAGATATCGAAATGGATGAATGGCTGGCGTTTATCCGCAAAATCGTGAGGGAATACGGCCCCCACATGACTTCTCTTCAAATTACAAACGAACCGAATTTGTCATTTATGGAAGGTTCGAAGCCTTACACGCGTCAAGCCTTGGTAGAAGGGGTGATCGCAGCCAAAGAGGAAGTCCTGAAATGCGGTCTTCAGATGAAAATCGGGTTCGGGTCCGTGCCTGAAAGTCCCGTGTCGGTTCCCCGTTTCTGGGCAGGACTTGCTGAGATTGGAGGCAGCAGGTTTGTAAACTCTCTCGATTTCGTCGGCCATAACTTCTATGTGGACGTATTCGAGGAGCCGCTTGCCTTAAGCGACATCCCTGCTTCTGTGGAACGAATACTTCGAGATTTGAGGCAAAACCATCTGGTTGAGGCTGGGATACCCGCCTCAGTTCCGATCCGGGTGACCGAGAACGGATGGCCTACTGGACAGAATCCTTTTACTAATGAGGAAAGAACATATGATCATCAATCGGCTGTTCTCGACAAGGTGATCCGTACGGTTTATCAGTTACGCGAAGATCTCCACATTACCCACTATGTGTTTTTCGGTTTGCGAGATCCAGATAGCTCGAAGCCGGATTTGTTTCATCAGTTCGGCATGATGAGGGACGATTATACACCAAAGCCGGCCTTTTCCGTGTACCAATGGTTGATACAGGAACTGGGCAATTAAATCTTCGTTTGACATAAAAAAAGGGATTCATCGGCTGACCTCGTAATCGCCATAGCAGATGGAGAACGAAACAAAAGGGATTCAACATATTATACATGACTACAGTGTGGAGTCTCTCGTTTCTGATTTTCCCTGATTTTAAGTTTTAATAAACTGAGAAAAATACGGTAACAGATGTCCACTATTATGTTATAATCTCACACGATGGTAGGTTACTGCGTGCGGACGCGCTGAAGCGGCGGGCGTGGCGGCCGTCGCAATTATCTGTCAAGGAGATTACAATTTCATGCCAAATCGTACGGTACTGCTTAAATTATGGGGCGTCTCCCTGCTCTGGGGAGGCAACTACGTGGCGAGCGCATACATGCTGCGCGATTTCTCGCCGATATTTCTTTCCTTTGCCCGCTTGGTTGTCATGTCGCTGTTCCTCCTTTCATTGGCGATCATCAATAAATCGATGCGATGGCCGAAAAAACACGAATGGGGCTTGCTGCTTATGGCCGGCATCACGGGTACGCTGATTAATCAGCTGTTTTATTTTACCGGCTTGCAGGAGTCTACGGCAGGGAATGCGGCGCTGATTATCGCGCTGGCCCCGATAGCGACAACGCTGCTGTCGCGTATGTTCTTGAAGGAGGTCATCACCGGGCAAAAGCTGACCGGGGCCATCGTGGCTCTAATCGGTGTCGTTTGCATCGTCTTGCTCGGGGGCAAACAGCTGGGTATCTCCCACGGCGACGTGTATTTGCTTGTCGCGATGCTCGGCATGTCGGTCAGCCTGCTGTTCATCCGCAAGCTGACGACGGTAATGACTTCGTACGAGGTGACAATCTACTCTACGGTGATTGGCACGATCCTCATGTCACCGGCCGTCGCGGTAGAAGCGCTGAACGGCGACCTGTACGCCAGCCATAGGGTGTTCACATGGGTGCTGCTCGTTTGCGTCGCCGTCATCGGCCAAGGGCTGGCGGGCTTTTGGTGGAACCAGGGCATCGCGGTCGCCGGGGCATCCATGAGCGCGATGTTCATGAACATTCCGCCGTTCATTGCCATCGTTGTCAGCCATTTTGTGCTGGGCGACCCGATCCTGCCTGCGCAGATCGGCGGCGGGGTACTGATTTTGGCCGGCGTTGCGATCACGAACATGAAGCGGCGGCTGCCGCGCGAGCCGAAAGCGGGATTGGGTGTCAAGGGCGCCTAATTGCCAACGGCAGCAGCGAGCCGGTAACCAGATTACTGCTCTAGAAGGAATGAAATGGATACTCTAATAAAGCCAGGACGGCAGCCGCTAATGATATGCTCCCCTTGCGGTAGACAGGTGAAAAAATAAAACCTGTTTATTGTAAAGAGGAGCTTTTTTCATGGCTAGAGGAAAATATAATGCGCTAGAGAAACTCAATATTCTCGAAGAAGTGTTAAGGGGAGAGATTGGTTTTCTAGCTGCTGCTAAGAAATATGAGATCAACAAAACAACTTTGATGAAATGGCAGCGGCGCTACAAGCTTTATGGGGCTGAGGGTCTGGTGAGCCGTACACATAATCAAAGTTATACCGCTGAATTTAAACTCCAAGCGGTGAAGGATTATCTTGAAGGGGGATTATCCCAATACCAGATCATTGAGAAATACAAGATAGCTAGTACGAGACAACTTTCCGACTGGATTAAGAAGTATAATGGTCATAGCAGCTTAAATGCCTATAAAGGGGAACCAAAAGCTATGACAAAGGGTCGTACTACTACGTGGCAGGAACGGATAGAGATTGTTCAGTATTGCTTGACCAATCAGCATGACTATCAAAAAACAGTGGGACAATTCCAGGTCTCCTACCAACAAGTGTATCAATGGGTGAAGAAGTTTGAAGATGGTGGTCAAGATGCGTTAAAAGATGGCCGGGGCAGAAAGAAAGCCCCGGAAGAGTTAACGGAGGCTGAGCAGCAGAAACTCAAGATGAAGCAGATGGAGTATGAAATTGAGCGCCTACGGGCCGAAAATGCATTTTTAAAAAAGTTAGAGGAACTCGAAAGAAGGCGACGCTAGGTCATATACGACAAGAAACGGTTTACCTTGCCATTCGAGCGCTTCACAAGGATGAATCAATGAGTATTCAGCATCTCTGTGAAATTGCTAGAATTGCACGCTCAAGCTATTACAAGTGGTTAAATTGCGAACCCAGCTCTCATGAGTTAGAGAATGAGCAGCTGATGCAAGTGATGATGGACATCTACGAGAAAGTAGAGCGTACTTTTGGGTATCGTCAATTAACCCTGCATATGTGCAAACAAACCGGAAAAGCGATCAACCATAAACGTGTATATCGGTTGATGAAGCTAAAGGCAATCCAGTCCGTAATCCGTAGGAAGAAACCAAAATATATGCGTTCTACTCCACAACAAGTGGCAGAGAACCTGTTAAACCGTGAGTTTCAAGCAACAGCGCCTAATGAGAAATGGGTAACAGATGTTACCGAATTTAAATATGGCCATGGTCAGAAGGCTTATTTAAGTGCCATTCTCGATCTTCATGATAAATCTGTCGTCTCCTATGTTATGGGACATTCCAATAACAACCCATTGGTATTTCAGACTTTGGAGCGAGCCTTACAAGCGGCCCCTGGAAGCAGGCCTATGCTGCACAGCGATCGTGGTTTTCAATACACATCGCTGGACTTCAAGAAGATTTTGGATGAGAACAAGATGTCTCAGAGCATGTCTCGGGTTGGGCGATGCATCGATAACGGCCCAATGGAATCGTTCTGGGGAACTTTAAAGTGCGAGAAGTATTACTTACACAGGTACGAAACTTTTGATGACCTCAAGAGAGATATTGAGGCTTATATCTGTTTCTACAATAATGAACGATTACAAGCAAAATTAAACGGCCTTAGTCCGATGGAATTCAGGAACAAGGCCGCTTAACTGTTTTATTATTTGTACTGTCTACTTGACGGGGTGCTGTTCATAAACGGTCGGGTGCCGTTTTTATGTTAAACAGGCATTCGACAGGAAGTGATATTTTTTTCGATTTCAGGTAAAATTAATCCAGGTTTGTTTATTGGGTAAAATAATCAGGCTGGACTAAATAACGAAACGAGGTCAAAGAATGAAGACAGAGCACAAACAATCCCCCATGTTAAAGAAAAGTTTACGGGCACTAGCCGTAATCATTGGGGGATTCATCACAGCCTATGGACTTGAGGCGGTTTTAATTCCGAACAGCGTATCCGACGGCGGGGTAACGGGGTTAAGCATCGTTGGATTCGAGCTTACCGGAGTGCCTCTCGGATTGTTAATTGCGATTCTTAATATTCCGTTTATATTTTTAGGATATAAGCAGATTGGAAAAAGCTTTGCAATTTATTCCGTGATAGGTATAGTTTCGCTAGCAGCTGGTACTTCAGTGTTACATCACATTTCGCCCATCATCAAAGGCGATACGCTGCTGGTGACTGTTGTCGGCGGTATTATTATCGGTTTTGGTATGGGTTTGGCACTTCGAAATGGCGGGGCGCTGGATGGTATCGATATGTTAGCCGTATTGCTTTCCCGAAAATTGCCCTTCGGTACTAGCGATCTGATCTTATTTTTAAATACGTTCGTATTTATTGTCGTTTCGACCGTATTCGGTCTTCAAGGGGCTATTATGTCAGCTATCGCTTATTATATTGCCTCCAAAGTGATACATATCGTAGAAGAAGGTTTAAGCGGCGCCAAAACGTTCAAAATTATTAGCAAGCATCCTGAAGAACTGGTGGAGACGATACGCGACCGCTTAGGCCGCAGTGCTACATATAATCTCGTGCAAGGCGCATATTCACACGAGCAGTTCAAAGAAATTACTTGCGTCATTAACCGGCTGGAAGAAAGCAAAATGAAAGAGATCATTTATGAAATTGACTCGAGTGCTTTTGTTATGGTATATGACGTTGCCGAAGTGAAGGGCGGAAACTTTAAGAAACACGATATCCACTAGCAAGCAGGGGAATAAACGTGAATGTGCAGCAAACCTGCTAAAGACAGAACGGCAGCCGATCCTTAAGATTGGCTGCTTTTTTGTTACTCTAGAAGGGCTAATTGCACGCATCAGTAAAACCATGATTTTACTTGCTCGCTTGAAGGAAATGCTAAGGTTATGGGATAATTTAACAGAGTGGAATATAGTTGGAATAACCCATTCGGAAAAAGGGCAGACGGACGCCAGAAATGCTTATGAAGATATAATACGTTGAGCTGACGGTAAGATAGCGGGCGTCCGCTATTCTAGTTAATGCTTTTTATAGTCTCGGATAATTACGTCAATCACTTCCTTGCCCCAATTCGAGGCCTCCGAGCCTTGCTCATTCCAAGCGAAGGTGATGAGTGCTTTCCAAATTGCCCATCCGCGTGCACGATGGACGGTGGCCTCATCAAAATTCATGCGGGTGAGGAATATGCTGCGGCTGACGTCGTCAAAAAAGTTCCAAGCCATCACAAGGTCGCTCGAAGGGTCTCCCACACCCATAGTTCCAAAATCGATGACGCCGCACAGTTTTCCTTCTTTCACGAGAAGATTGCCTACCGCAACGTCGCCGTGCAGCCATAGCGGGGCTGATTGGTATGTTGTCGCAAGGGAGAGCTCCCATATTTCCGTTAAAAGCTGCTGATCGTATTGAAGCGTCTCGATAACGGATCTTGTATCATTGTCGTAAACGGCAAGGTTTCCTCCGCGATGAAAATTTTGCGTACCCGCGGGAACGCCCCGGCTTGCATCGATTGCTTCCAGCTCTTGCAAAAATCCGGCGAGATCTTCGGCAAATTCGTTTTGATTACGAATATTGGAACGCTTGACGGTATCGCCGTCAATCCATCTGTTGACCGACCATGGAAGGGGATATTCATCCGTAGGCTCACCTTTGGCAATAGGAGCTGGAATCGGCAAGGATAGGAAGGGCTTGAATACAGGCAGCCAGGTCAACTCTTTTTCAACAGCTGAAGCGTAGCGTTCATGACTTGGCAGGCGAACAGTCAGCTCGTTACCTAGCCGAAAAGTGCGATTATCATGTCCGCTTTTTTCTACTGGCCTTACCGATAAATCCTTCCACTGTGGAAATTGGCTATTGATTAATCGACGTACTAATTCGGTGGTAATTTCAATCATGTTCTCACCGCTTCCTCTGTATTTGTCCATCCGTTTTTATCTGGAACATCCACCTGATGCATCATTACAATAACTATAAGTGTTGGTTCCGGAGGGATTCAAGGGAGAGAATGGGTATAAGTAAGCTGTTGAACTCTAGTGGAAGGAGATTGATCAATTATGCTCTTAGAAGAGGAAGTTCCCCAATTGTTGCGGGTGGGTTTACTTGTTGTAATGCTCCCTGTATTTGGAATGTTAATTAGCTTCTGTGTTAAATACAAAAAGCATGGATACGGGTGGATTCTTAGCCATTTGTTGCTTTTCACGATGTGCGCGTTCTTTTTAACTAGAATACTGGAAACGAGAGCGTTCACTAGCTCTGCATATAATTCTTTGGCATTTGCGTCGCTAGGGATAGTCTGGGCAATAAGCATATCCTTTTTGGTTAAGGGTCTTCTCGAAATAAGCAAGAGGAGTAGAAGCTAGAGTAATGCTTGAGGTAAACGCTGGTCGTACCGCAGATGCGGTAATATCGTTGGATACAATATTCTCTATTTATTGAATCCATAATCTACATGTGAGAAAATGAAGTTACCAATTCATGAGGTGCTTAATAATGAAAACTATAGGTCTTATTGGTGGAATGAGCTGGGAGTCATCTCTTCTCTATTATCAAATAATTAATCAGCATGTAAAAAAACGACTAGGTGGACATCATTCTGCTAAAAGTCTGATGTATTCGGTAGATTTTCATGAAATTAAGACTCTACAGCATCAGGGAAACTGGGCTGAGGCTACAAATATTATGATTGAGTCGGCACAAAAGCTTGAAAAGAGCGGAGCAGACTTAATCGTCATCTGCACTAATACCATGCACAAAATGGCACATGAAGTAGAAGAAGCGGTGTCCATTCCATTAATTCATATTGCTGACTCTACGGCAAATGAAATTGTTAAAGACGGCATCCAGAAGGTTGCCTTACTGGGAACTGCCTTTACGATGGAACAAGATTTTTACAAGGGCAGACTCAGTGAAAAGTTTGGACTTGAGGTTATTGTGCCAAATGAAGTAGATCGCTCGGTTGTGCATGACATCATCTATCAAGAACTTTGTCTGGGCATTATAAATGAGGAGTCTAAGCAAATGTACTTAAAGATCATTAATGATCTTATACAGCAAGGAGCGGAAGCCGTTATTCTGGGATGTACGGAAATAACTCTACTCATCTCGCAAGACGATTGCGTCATACCCGTATATGATACTACAAGACTCCATGCGGTAAGTGCTGTTGACTTCGCTCTGAACTAGATGGAATTATAGCGAAGAAGACAACCATCATTTCAATAGTTGTCCCTTTGTTTTTATTAAATGGAAATTATCGATGGATCAAGGCCTGGAGGGAAGATTTCTTCAAAGCGGTCCTTTTGTTCATACATGTTATACCAAACATCAGCAATGACATCCGGATCTTCAGCCGTTCCGGACTGTATTATGGTTCCTATGGAAAGATGTCCTACAAATATGCCTAAAACGGAGCCCGCTAATAAGCGCGGCTCCGTTATTTTTGCTTAATATGAAAATGACCCTCTGACCGCCTTCGTTAACTTTCTTCGAATCCCCAAGTATAAGAAGATTTTCGCATGGCTTTAATATCCTGCAGAGGAGGCAGACCAAAAAGCCTTCGATATTCCCGGTTGAATTGTGACGGGCTTTCATAGCCTACTGTCAGCGCGGCCGTCGTTGCCCCTATAGGACCACTCATCATCAAACGCCTGGCTTCTTGAAGGCGAAGCTGCTTCTGGTACTGCAAAGGCCCCATTGTTGTGATCGCTTTGAATTTATGATGCAGCCCGGAAGTACTCATGTTGCAGGATTTGGCGAGTTCCTCCACAGTAAAAGAACGTGTGTAATTTTCTTTAATCCACTGGATCGCCATACCGACTCCATCCGATCTTTGATCAAAAAGAACCCTTTGGAAAAACAAGTGTCCATAACCACCTGAAAGTAAGTTAAAAATCATTTCCTTCTTGATCAACTCGGACAGAAATCGAGCTTCTTTCGGCTTATCGACTAGCTTCAGTAACCGGAAAAATAGATCCAGCAGCCCGGCATCCGATTTACCGATGAAGGCTCCTGCACTCAGATCGTTCTCTCTAGGTTCTGTGTTAATTTCCGCCTCCATGGCCACAGAAGCGATTTCTTGCGTCGTAAAATCAATGCGCAACCCCAAATATGGCAATTCTTTCGTAGCTCCGGTCACTTGGGCGGAAGCGGGCATATCGATCAGCGATGCCAAATAATCCCCCTCTGAGTATTGAAAGATATCTTGGCCAAGGTAAAGCTTCTTTGTCCCTTGCAGAATCAGACAAAAGGATGGAGTCAAGACACCGATACTTCGCGGTATATCGCGACTGTGTTTAATAATGGATAGAAACGGAATTATGGTTGGCGTCCGCCCATCTGCCAGAGGAATTCGATCCGTCATGGCAATTAGCTGATCCAGCGCTTTCTTATGAATAGAAACACTCAGTCCATTGTTAATTCGGTTATCAAGGTGTTGCTCTGGCATGGATTCGCCACCTCCCATCCTTCTCTAAAATTATATAAGCAATGAAATAGATTGCAATACAGAACACATGTAATAACTAACGGATTGCAGTATTAGGCAATTTTTAAGCAGGAACGCTCTACTTCCTTCTGCTGATTCCATCCATAATATTTTTCAGGGATATTATCTTTAAATAAGGAAAGGAACATGTGTATGCATCAGTCAAAATGGATCATATTAACCATTATCATCGCTTGTCAACTTATCGTTGTGCTTGACGCCTCCATTATGGTAACGGCTATACCTGAAATTGGCCGTTCACTTCAAATGTCGACAACCAGCTTGACTTGGGTCCAAAACAGCTATATTTTGGCTTTTGGAGGTTTCTTGCTGCTTGGTGCACGGGCAGGGGATCTCTTGGGGCGCAGAAAAATGCTTGCTGCCGGTATTGGACTATTTTCGTTTACCTCTCTGCTAGCCGGTTTGGCGCCAACAGCCGAGTTTTTGCTTGTTTCCCGTGCATTCCAAGGCTTTGCAGCTGCATTGGCGACACCTGCTGCGCTTGCATTGCTGTCAGCGAGCTTTGTGGAGGCCAAGGAACGTTCTAGAGCGATCGCTATGTACAGCGCGGTTTCAGCTGCAGGCGGCAGCATCGGTCTCATTCTTGGCGGATTCTTCACCGATTTTATTTCTTGGCGCCTCGGTATGTTTATTAATGTGCCTATCGGGATTGTATTGCTGTATTTAGTTCAAAGGTTTATACAGCAATCAGGAACGA
The DNA here is from genome assembly GCF_022354825.1 of Paenibacillus sp. H1-7. Classification (GTDB taxonomy): domain Bacteria; phylum Bacillota; class Bacilli; order Paenibacillales; family NBRC-103111; genus Paenibacillus_S. The sequence goes on along the minus strand of NZ_CP031168.1, from coordinate 6,837,315 downwards.
GGAACGGACGTTTTGATCTTTGGGGTGCGTTGACCTCCGTAGTCGGCATGACTGCGTTAGTATTCGGCTTTGTTCAAGCCGCGGATTATGGATGGGGGAAACCGGAAACATGGATTCCGCTTGCACTTGGGATGGTTTCGTTAACAGCATTCGTACTGATTGAAGCTCGAGCGGCCGAGCCGATCATCCCACTCCGATTGTTTGCAAGCCGCCAGAGGTCCGGAGCTTATCTTGGAAGGTTCCTCATGGTGTGCGGAAATTTTTCACTCTTTTTCTTTGTCCCTCAATATCTGCAAAATGTCCTCGGCTTCAGCTCATTTGAAGCAGGTTTAGCTTTCCTGCCATTTACAGGCGCCCAGTTTGGGATGATGTTCCTGATGCATAGATTGGTGCACCGTTATGGAAATATGAAAGTCCTGGTGACCGGGATGTTACTCGCAATCATTGGTACACTCTGGTTGAGCCGCCTTGCCTCCGTGCAAGCTCCGTTCTTCCCGCATATGTTCATTCTGCTGGCCATCATGGGTATTGGCGGTGGAATGGTGTTCCAACCGCTCACAGCGTTAGGGCTCTCAGATGTAGATCCTCGAGATACAGGAGCAGCTTCGGGTCTAATTAATGTCGCGCATCAAAGCGGTTCCTCGTTAGGTTTGGCTGTTCTTATAACTGTGTTTAATGTAACTATGCGTTCGGATCCATCTTCAACAATGCAATTCGCCCATGCGGTATCGAACTCCATATTGGGATCCGTCGTATTTATTATATCTGCCCTTGTTGCGACGCTTCTATGCCTACTTCCAACACGCCAGCCTGCTGGAAAACGTGTTATTTCAAACTCTTGACGGATAGAGAGCTGGTGTCATACCTCTTCGGGAAAGGAGAACCCGCCGCTGCGCTTGCTGCTCGGCAGTGATGCCGTTGCAATTGCCAATGCTGTGGATGCAGGCAAACTGGCGGAAACGAAGCGATGGGAGAAGCTCAGCGTCTCGACCGACTTTGAGGCGAAAGAGATGGACCCGAATGTAACACGTAGGTATGACGAATTTAACGATCAATAAGAGAGAGGTACGTTTGAAGGATAGGATAGAATCTTGATACGAAGTTCATGATAAATTAGGGTGAAGCATTACTTAGGATGTTATAGTAACCTACGATAAGGAGATCATGTTATGACTCAAATTGCTATGAATAGTGATGTTCTTACTTTCATTAACGTCTTCACCGTGGCTCCGGAAAATCAGCAGCGTCTGGTTGAACTGTTGACCAGTGCAACGGACGTTTCGGTTAAATATGCGCCGGGATTTATATCCTGCAGTCTTCATAAGAGTATAGATGGAACGAAAGTGACCATGTATGCGCAATGGAGAAGCATGGAGGATTATCAGGCGATGCGAGATGATCCGAAGCCGCTGCCGTATTTTCAAGAGGCACTGAAGATAGCTACCTTTGAACCGGGTATGTATAAGGTCGTCCAAACCTTTGAACAGGCTCAGGTTGGGCAGGCTTAAGCTGCAAAACAGCCTATAAACAGAGTCATTGGATCACGAGTGAGGCGAATTATTGGAATACGCAAAAAAAAGAAACAGACATCGAGTGGTGTCTGTTTCTTTTATTGGGTTTAACTAAATAGAAGCTGCATCATCGTGGCTTCTTAATAATGATATTATAATTTACTCTCCATTATCAGTCTATACTTTCGAGGATAATTCTTATATGTTATTTCATACCGGCCGGTAAAAAGTCTAATTGTATTCAATGGATTCGGTTATGAACCGGAAATGGGAGGGAAAGGTTTGAGGACGGATATAAGTAATTGGATGCCGCTAACGGTTTCGGAAATACATAAACTATTTTCTGACATTCCAATCCGATGGTGTATTGCCGGGGGCTGGGCTTTAGACATGCATCTGCGCAAACAAACCAGGGAGCATAGTGATATTGATATTATTATTACTCGTGAAGAGCAATTGATAGCTTATCAATATTTAAATCGCGATTGGATGCTGTACAGAGCTGAGGATGGCAAGCTTAGTCTTTGGGAAGATGGAGAGTATTTGAACTCGACCCATGATGTGTGGGTTACTAAGAACGATGAGTCGCCTTGGGCTTATCAACTTATGATCATAGATACCGAAGATGATTATTGGATCTATAAGAGGGATAAATCAATTAGAAAGCCAATGGCTGAAATGATATTGAAAACGGTAGATGGCATTCCTTATTTGAGACCCGAAATTCAGCTTCTCCATAAAGCAGGAAGTTCGAAAGTAAGGGAGAAAGATTATATTGATTTCCAAACAATGCTGCCGTCGCTTCTGCATCAAGAAAAAGCATGGCTGAAATCATCTTTAAACCGGCAGTTTCCGGAAGGTCATGACTGGGTCGGTTTTTTGTAAATAGCCTGGGAGGGCCATCTCAGCAGCGGGATTTCCGCAACGCTCGATATAAATAAAGCAGCCTTGATCCGAATAACGTATTGCCGGACATATGGCTGTTTGTTTTTTTAACTCGCTCTCGCTTCCGCGAAAAAAAAATTATCGATGAAATGAATACGTGGCATTGGGGGGGCTCCGCATTGACAAGGATCAGCAATTCCCGGTATTTCGAAAGCGCCGACTTTCCGTTCCATATCGCTCAGTATGCATTCCGAGCAGAGGAGATGGTGGAGCCGCACTCCCATGAATTCGTCGAGCTCGTCTATGTAGCGGAAGGGTCGGGCAGGCACGACTACCGCGGTGATTCGTACCGGATCTGCGAGGGTGACGTGTTCGTCATTGAGCCGGACGCCGAGCATTCCTACAAAGGCGGGAAGGATCCAAATCTGACGGTATACAATGTGCTGTTCGGGCCGTCGATTATATCGAATGAGCTGCAGATGTTATCTACGGTGGATTCGTTCGTTGATTTCTTTTATGTGGAGCCGTTTCTGCGGCAGTCGGTCCGTTTTCAGTCGCGCCTGAATGTGGAGCCGCACGATCAGCTGGAAATGAAGCATTTGCTGGATCGTATCCTTTCCGAGTACACATTAAAAAAACCGGGCTATCGGCTTCTCGTCAAAACGCGGTTGATCGAGTTGTTCGTTTTCCTGAGCCGCTGCTACGATAGGTCGCTGCACCGTCCGATGACGGCGCTCGCTCCCGAGCGGGAAGTGATGAAGCGGATGGCTGAATTCATCGAAACGCATCATGCCCGCCCGCTATCGCTCGAACAGGTCAGCAGATTATGCGGCATGAGCCAGTCGTCGTTCACCGCCAAATTCAAGCAGCATATCGGCAAAACGTTCATCGAATACCGCAACGAAGCGCGCATCGCCATGGCGAAAAAGCTGCTGCTTGCCTCAGACGCAGGCACCCTACAGATCGCCGGACAGATCGGCTTCGACGATCTAAGCTTTTTCAACAAAGTGTTCAAGCAGCTGGTAGGCGTTACGCCTGGGCAATTTCGCAGGGCGGCTAAAGTAGAGGGAGAAGACGGCGGCTAATCGGCTGGCGAAGTCAATTTGTCCTCGCGCCCAGTGCTGCCTCTTCGAGAGAGCTGGCCGCTTGGGATGGCGGATCGTCCTGTTTTTTTGGCAAATTAGCCAAGATGCGCTGCACTTCTGTATTGTACATTGGTATCAATCGAAAGGAGTGATTCCGATGTACAACACACTTGAACCGAAGGGCTTGCTTCCGCAGGACAAAATCGAGTTTTACCGCAAAAACGGCTTCGTTCAAATCGACAACGTGCTCACGGCTGACGAGCTGGAGGAATTGCGCGATTACATGGACGAAGCGATGAATTCCGCCCAAGGTATGTCCACGCAGACGGATCAACAAGGGGGAGCCTACTACCGTGTGCTGAATCAGCGGGTTAATATTTGGCGAGATCATGCCGGCATGGCCAAATATACGGCACATCCGCGGTTTGCGGAAATGGCCAGGCAATTGGTCGGTGCAAGCGGGATCAGGCTGTTTCATGATCACGCTCTGCTAAAAATGCCCGGAGATTCGAAGCCAACCCCATGGCACCAGGATTTGACGTATTGGCCGATGAACGAAACCGGCGCGTTATCGGTCTGGATTACGCTCGATGACGTGGATGAGCATAACGGCTGCATGATGTTCGTGCCGGACTCGCGCAGCATCGGCAAGCTGAATCCGATCAGTCTCGTCGATCCTCAGGACATCTTCGAATATACGAAAGGGACCGAGCATGAGCATTCAAAGCCGGTCATCGTCCGCATGAAGGCGGGAAGCTGCACGTTCCACGACGGCCTGACGTTCCACTACGCGCATGCGAACGTCACCGACAAGCCGCGCCGGGTACTCGCCATCATCTACATGACCGACGGCACGACGTACAGCGGCAAGTCGCATACGATTACGAACGGTCTCGGTCTCACCGTAGGTGAGCCGATCCGCGGCGGTCTGTTTCCGCTGCTCGCGCGGGCTTAAGTCGAAGGTTGAACAACAGGAGCAGCTGCCGCGGCAGTAGCTCCTTTTTGACATTGTGAAAACACAAACAGGCAGGATACTTTTACCGCTCGAAGCATGGCTGCTTAAAGCCATCGCTTCTTGAGCCAGACGCGGTAGACGACGTAGACGGCTCCCAAAAAAAGCACATATACGCCGAAGGACAAAACGAGCTTGCTGGTGCCGGCAAACAGATTGCTCCCGATGAACGCAAACAGGAGCATAGCAGGAATTTTGCCCAATGCGGACGCGACGGCGAATGTAACGACCGAAATGGAAGTAATGGCAGGAAGGACATTGACGACAGCCTGAGGGATAACTGGGATCAGTCGAGCCAATAAAATAGTCAGGAACGGACTTTTTTCAATCGCGGCTTGGAGCTTTTCCAGCTTCTCGTACTTGGACAAGTAAGCTTGGCCCTGCTTTTGAAACAAGTAGCGTGCCAGCCAAAAAACAATGACAGACGCGACGGAAGCAGCGGTCCAACTGATCAAAGCGCCCAGCAAAGGACCGTACATAAACCCGAGCAAGCCGATTACTATTTTGTAAGGGATGACCGGTACGATAATAAAACCGAGCGCAGCTGCGAAAATAAGCAAAACAGGCGCATCCCCATACTGCATCCAATGTAAAATTTCATCCTTGTATATATAAACAACGAATATGAGCACGAGATACATGCCGATGGTGTACCATTTCTTCATTTGGCAGGGTGTCTCCTTGGTCGGAGTCTTTTTTCTGGCGTGTTTATCATCCTTAGTGTACTATGTTCTAACAAAAAAAGCTCGTTTCCCGGGCTACCTGGTCAGGGAGGGGCTAGGGAACGAGCCTTGTAGCAATTGCGACTTTCGGAAACCGTCACTAGAATCGTTGTCTGGCAAGTTTCTAAAAAGAGGGGCAATATTATGACACCATTTAAAAGTAGACCATACTTGAGTCTCATAGGATTTTGTTTAGTTATTTTCACGATATTGATTAATATCGCATTTAGCTCTGCAGAGGATCCGGGTTTAAAAATGGTTTTATCCACTTTTAGCGCAATCTTATTGGTCTTCACCTTACTATGGAGTCCAGCGGGAATTATTGAATTTATTTTACTAATCAATAAAACGGGCCAAGTGAAGTTCTCATCTAAGAATGGACAAATTAGCCGAGAGGAATATCGCGGAAGAATAAATAGTCTTATCATGTGTTTCCTTGTGAATGTAAGCTATCTTGTTCTTGTTTCAATTCAACTTTGGTATGTTATCCGTAACTGGGATAGGTTGAATGTATAAATTCAAAGCATGTTTCGCTAGTCTACTCGAACAAAACGATTATACTAAACAGCCGCAACCGGCTTTGAACCGGCTGCGGCTTTTATTATTTTGCCATACTCCTGATCACTTTCGAAGACCTTCCTTTACATGCTTTAATTGGGCGACAATAATAAAACTGACGATCACGAGCAGAAACCAAGAGCTGAATTTGCTCCATGACACCATACTCCAGCCTGCTTGTTGATGAGGGTATCGCCATGCCCCGAGCCATGTGCCGATATTTTCGGCGATCCAGATAAAAAAGCCGACAAGCGCGAAGCCAAGAGTGAGCGGCATCTTATACACGCTATCGCCTACTCGGAAATACAGCATCGTACGGAAAAACAATATAAACAGCAGTGCAGTCAATACCCAGCGCAAATCGGGAATAAAGTGGTGAGTCATAAAATTCAAGTAAATCGCCGCACCGAGCGTCGTCGTCCAGACGGAAGATGGCCATCGATCCAGCCGGATGTGGAGCCTGCGCCACGCCTGGCATAAGTAGCTGGCTACACTTGCATACATGAATCCGCTGTACAGCGGTACCCCTCCGATTTTGGTCCATCCCGCCTGCGGATAATCCCAGGAGCCCATATGTACTTTGAACAGTTCAAGCGCGAGACCAATGATATGAAACATGCAAATGACCTTTAGCTCATCGATGGTTTCCAGTCCTGCCCGCAGCATCACGATTTGCACGATAATACAGATGACGAGCATCCAGTCGTAAACCGGAATGCCGGGAAGAGGTGCGATTTTCAACAGCGCCAGCGAAAGAAAGATGCACACGGGAAACACGCAGGACATCGCTTCCTCGTAGCCAAACAGCAGCAGTTGTTTACCCCATTTCAAATTCATTCCAGATCCTCCTCCAAGAATTACGCCGGTAAAATAGATGTATGACACTACGTTCATTGTAATTCGAAAAACAAGAACTAAAAGAGAGATGTAGAAATTCAAAATTTCATGTTTTTCAGGGGAGCGCTGTTCAAGGTGGCTTTTTGCTATATACTAGGGAGAGAATGTGGGATGAAGAGGGGACAGAGGTGGGCGCAATGGACGATGATCAGCGGAGACAAGACCGCCGGGCGGAATCGGTAGAACGAGCCGCAGACGATGCAGTAAGCCGTTATTTGGAGAAAAAACGACGCGCTGAGCAAGCAGCTAACAAGGCGTTTGAACGGCATATCGAAAAAAAAGAAGAGGCTCTCCAAAGGGCTGATGATGTCGTTCAACGAGTCGTTGAGGCTCGCCGCGGCGCTTATGAGCATATGGAACGGCAGGCGGACCGCATATTTGAACAGCGGGAAGCGGAGGCAATGGCCCGCGAGCAGCGCATGGAGCAGTTAATCGCCCGCGTTCGCGAGGCGGAGCTGCGGCTCAAGGAAGAGATTGAGCAGAGGGCGTCGCTTACGCTGGATACCGTTCAGCTGGCCAAGCGGCTAACGTTGGAGCGAATCGAGCGTGAAGCCGAACAAGCGGCAGCGCGTTATATCGAAGCGAAAAAGTCATCGGGCGGCAAGGAGACGGCCTGGATCGATGAGGCGATGGACCGGCTCGAACAGAAACGGCAGCAGGCCAAGGCGGAAGCGGATCGTATTGCCGGTGAGATGGCCGCCCGAGTCCGGCAACTGGAGCGATTGACTCAGCTTGATGTTCGCGATCGATCCGCCTTTTTGCAAGGAAGAGCGGGAGGGACGCTCAATGATGCGGACATAGCGCAGTATGAACCGGGGATTATTGAACGGTTTGGCACCTTTTTGAGTGAAATATTGGGAAGCTTGATTCGTGTGCCGTTCGAAATCGTAGAAGCGTTGACTGGAAGCGAAATGATCGGCAGGATCGGTATGGCGGTAGGCGGATCTGTAGAGCGTTCCGGTATAACGACGGCCAAGGCGGTCCAAGGCGCGGTTGACGTCGTTCACGGCATCGTCGCCGACGATAATGAGAAGATGAAGCAAGGCGCGCACAACCTGAAAGATGCAGGATCACGCGTTATTAGAGGAGCTGCTAATACGATCGAATATACAGCCCGCAGCGTGAGAGATGTTGTCAGCGGCGATTCATCCCGCATGGGCCGCGGTGTAGAAGGATTGCTTACGGCAGCGGCCGTTATGGCGATTCCGGCGGGATTGGCGCTGGATTTGGGCGGCTTGGATATCGAGTTCGGAGGCGACGATTCCAGTGAGGTAGGGATGCATCACGTGAACCCGCATGAGGTAGGAGGCTATACGAGAGCTGACGGAACGGAGGTCGGTCCGTATCACCGCGGCGGAGATGACGGATATGACAGAACGAATCCTGATGGGAATCCGGATAATAATTTAAGTTGAAGGATTTTGACGTAACTACGTCGTATATTTGTTGTATATTTAAAGAGGCGTTGGTTAATACCAGTTTATGAGAATTCAGTTTCATTTCTGTGTCAGGGATGATAGAGAGAGTAGGAGGGATAGAATGTCTTATACCGTTGATTTTAATCACGTGTCTACGGTTGGTTTGGAGTCTTCACCTGTAGCGGAAGCGCTCGCTGGTTTACGTGCGAATGAGGCCCGTTACTTTATGAACAAATACAAGCATGAATTTACGGTTGTACCCGCTAGCGAAAGCCAGGAGAGCCTTGATTATGTGAACCGCATTTTGAAAGAAGAACGTAGTATTGAGTTTGCGGCCAAGCCTTTGGAAACGTCGCGTTTTCAAGTGGAAAATATCCAGTTTACCTACGTCTTTTATGAGGATGGCCTTGGGCTTAATGTCATGTATACGGTTGATGACCCTAAGAAGCGGGCCGTTGGCTTTAAGCTTTCCGAGGGGATGGAGGTACCCGCGGAGTTAGAAGGGAAGTTTAAGTTCGCCAGGCAGAAGTCTAAATTAGCCGGAACCATCCGGGGTTCGTTTTTTGTAATTAAAGGACAATATTAAAAATTGGCATACGGCTAGAGCCCGCTCCATTTAGGAGAAAGGGCTTTTTTGTTTGCACAAAAATCTCTTGCAGGTGACGTAACGTAACCAGTTATACTGGGTTTAACGTTGATTAAGGCTCAAACGGAAGGAGGAGAGAGGACTTGAAAGACACCAGATACTTCACGACGGGACAATTGGCCAAGCGGACGGGATTAACCATTCGAACCTTGAGATATTACGACCAGATAGGACTGCTGATACCGGACAAGGAGCAGACGGGATCGGTGCGAAGGTACGGCGTGGATGACCTAAGGCGGCTGCAGCAAATTCAGACGTTGAAGTACGTGGGGTTGTCGCTGGAGGAGATCGGCCATCTTATGGCTGCGGAAGCGGGGGCAGGCTGGAAGATTCGGGAATCGCTTCTTGCTCAGCTGGATGTGCTGCGGCAGAAGATGACCCATACGGGAAACGTCGTGCGGGCGATCCGAAGGGCGTTGGAGGATGCCGACGGGCTGAACGATGGAGGATGGAACCGTCTGGCCGATATTATTCAGGCGGTGCAGACGGAGCAGAGGTGGGGGGAACAGTATCGGAATGCGTCTCGGCTGCAATCCCGAATACACCTCTATGACCGGTTCTGTACCAATCCGTACGGATGGCACAGATGGGTATTGGAACGGCTTGGGCAGGAACCTGATGTTTCTGTGCTGGAGCTGGGCTGCGGGGATGGAGCTTTGTGGTTACGAAATGCCGGTCGTATTCCGAAAAGCTGGCGTATCACGTTAACGGATCTATCTGACGGGATGCTGGATGAAGCACGAAGCCGTCTCAAAGGCCTGCCCCAGTTTAAGTTCCTGGTCGTGGACGCGCAAGAAATCCCCTTCCATGACGGACAATTCGACAAGGTGATCGCCAACAACATGCTCTACCACGTAGAGAACATCCCGCAGGCTATCGGGGAAATGCACCGTGTCTTAAAAGAAGGCGGCCACCTCTACACCACGACGATGAGCCTGGAGCATTTGCAGGAGGTGGAGCATCTGGGGGCGTCCTTTGACCCGGAAATGCAGGTGCTGGACCGTGTCATTGAAAGATTTCATCTCGGGAACGCGCCCGAGCTGCTCTCGCCCTTCTTCCGCGAGATTGCCCCGTATTTATACGAGGACAGCCTCAGGATCACCGAGGTCAAACCTCTGATTGACTATATGACTTCTACTCCCATGAATGCGAGGTTACGACTGCAAGGAGATGCTTTTGACCGCTTCCGGGGTTATGTCGAAGCTATTTTGGAACGTGAGGGAGCGCTGCTGGTTACGAAAGAAAACGGAATGTACATAGGGAGGAAGTAAATAGGATGGAGACGGCTCAACTTAGGATTAGAAATGTTACAGAGGAAACTTTGTCGGATAACTGGTATGTGCTGAAGAAGGTCACCTTTGAGTACCAAAACGATCACGGGGTATGGGAGAAGCAATCGCGTGAAGTGTACGATCGCGGCAACGGTGCCACCATCCTCCTCTACAATCGGAAGCATCAAACCGTGGTGCTGACCCGCCAATTTCGGATGCCAACCTATAAGAATCAGAATCCGACGGGCATGCTGATTGAAACCTGCGCCGGATTGTTGGATCAAGAGACGCCGGAAGCATCCATCCTGCGCGAGACGGAGGAAGAGACAGGCTACAAGCTCACGATGGTGCAAAAAGTCGGAGAAGCTTACATGTCACCGGGGTCTGTGACGGAGCTTGTGCATTTTTATGTAGCGGAGTATGACGCAGCCATGGCAACGGGAGGCGGAGGCGGTCTGGATGAGGAGCAGGAACACATCGAAGTGCTGGAATTGCCGTTCAACCAAGCATTAGAGATGATACGGACCGGCGAAATCCGGGATGGGAAGACGATCCTGCTGCTTCAATACGCTGAGCTGCACGGGCTGCTTGCCCGAGGTCCGGAACCCAAACCGCTGCATATTCTTGTCGCTGGACCCTATCGGTCGGGAACCGGCGATGACCCGGAGAAGATCGAGCAGAACCTTCGTTTCATGAACGAGATCGCCTTACACATCTACGAAGCCGGCCATATGCCGGTTCTCGGAGAATGGTATGCGCTTCCGTTGATCACGACCGCAGGGTCTGCTGAAATGGGCGATGAGACATTCAACCGGATGTTTCACCCGTCATCGGTCCGGCTCCTTAACCATTGTGATGCTGTATTGAGGATAGGAGGGCCGTCGACAGGAGCCGATGAGATGGTAAAAGCCGCAAAGGAAAAAGGAAAGCTAATCTTTGAGAGGCTCGAGGATATTCCCGTGCTGAATGCGTAACATTTCAATCCAGCCGCATTGTACAAAAACAACGCCTCCAAAACCACTGAATAAGTGGAGATAGAGGCGTTTGTTTTTGATTATAAGCGTCCTCGCTTCGCTTTCGTGCAATGCAGGCTGTATCTTTTGCCGTAACCTCTCGCAACCGAGAGAATCCGTCTAATCATTTTTTTGCTCGGAAGCTTGGTGAACGGACAAGGATCCGGGCGGGTATTCACCTCAAGAATCCAAGGCTTCAACTTGTGATCGACGGCGATATCGATTCCGAGTCCTCTCGAAGGATACACGCGGCCGAATTGAACGGCGGTTCGTTTCGCCATACGCTTCATTTTGTATAAAAGCCTCTTGGCTCCACGCTTTCCTGCAATTCGGCGCATGAGCCCATATGCCGGGTAAATGGTGCCGCCTTGACTTCCGTTCGTCACGGCTTTTCGAGGATGCGCCAGCCTGGCGAGCGTTCCCGTTACAATCCATGGTCCGCGGCGCTTTTTTTGGATCATAACGCGAAAATCGAACGGGCGCCTGCGGTACTTGAGCATACGGATTCCTTTTTGAACGACGTAGCTCCGCTGCCCTCTACGCTTCTTCAAGGCGCGGTACATAGCTTGAAACGTATGGAATGAGTATGTTTTTACCCCGCTGCGGAAAGAATACCCCCCGCCTCGCTTCTCCACGCGGATAACCCCGACGCCTTGTTGTCCTCTGGTAGGCTTTACATAAACCATTTCATACTGATTTAGCATGTCATTCAGCAGACTTTTCCTTAACTTCCGTGTGATCGGAACGTACCTGGCTAGCCTCGGATCACGCAGCACGATTCTGGAGCTTTTCAGCTTGCTGCGAATATAATGCCGACTGTAAACCATAAATTAGCAGCCCTCTTTTCCGCGATAGCGTTTGTTTTATGCAGTACTAATATACGAGTCGGCGGGTGCACATGTGTTGGGTGATTATCATTACTACGAATCCAATGTTACTATGTAGTTAGAACGCGACCAGAGATGATTCCAAATGTATTACTCTCCATTATTTATTGGTGATTAAGGAGCAATAAATCGAAATCAAAAACACCCCTTCAGCAACAATGGAAGGGGTGAAGTTAGCGGTAGTCAGGGACTTCAGTCCAGGATAGCCGCTTTTTTCTTATATTCACGCAGCATCTGTTGACTGCCCACCGGCCATCTGTTTAGCGCGTCGTGCGGTCATCCACTGAACCAGGCTGTACACTACTAGAAACAGCATCATGCATCCCGCCGAGTAGCGGTACATAACGGCATAGCCAGTGACTGAGGAGATCGCCCCGAGCAGCAGAGCGCCTATCGCTACGCCGAGGTCCGTCGAGTTATAAAACATACTGTTGGCCATACTATGCTGCTCTTGGGCCGTCGAACGCAGCATCCACGCTTGAATCGTCGGCTGAATGGCGCCGAATCCGAGTCCGTATAGGAGTGCGGACGCAATGAGCATCGGAAGGTTCGTCGTGAAAGATAGCACCACCATGCTGGCTACAACGCAAGCGGCTGCGGGCAGAAGAACGGCGGCATGCCCCCTGCTGTCGAACAATCTCCCTGAGATAGGCCGGATGATAATAATGGTGATCGCATTAAACAGGAAAAAGAGGCCGACCTGCTCCAAATGCACCGATTGGCCGAATAGCGCGATAAAGCTCAGCAGACCGCTGTAGGTGACGGACAAGAGGACGTTTAGCAGCGCGGGAAACAGCAGTTGCTTGTTAAAAGGCTGCTTGGCCTTATGGGATGGGCCGGCGCCGCTAACGTCACTCGCGGCGGTTCGTTTGTGAGCCTCCGGCGGGATGGATCGGGAAAACAGAAGGATGGGAAATATAAAAAGAGCCGTAGCCGCGCCGACAACAGCAAGGGTGTTGAATCCATATTGGTTCATGACATTAAGGCCAATCATAGGCCCAATAGACATGGCAAGGCTGGTGGACAGCCCGAAATAACCGATGCCCTCCCCCATTCTATGGACCGGAATAATTTGCGAGACCAGTGTCGGAATAATCGTGCTTGCCATGCCGAAGCCGATCCCGTACCCAACCCTCATGGCAAGCAGCGACCCGATGGAGCCGGCTCCGATATAACTAGCCGTAATGAAAGCCGCCAATGCCAGCCCGATGAATAAGAGCACGTTGCGGTGTACTTTGCGGATCAGTCCTGCCGTTAAAAAACGAGTCGCAATCGCAGCTAACGCGAATACGCTCGTTACAAGACTTACGATGAGGTCGTTGGTTTGAAAATGTCCCTTTACATAAGCGGGGAAGGAAGACAGCAGCATTTGCAAATTCAAAAATAACAGAAAAGAACCTAACGTTAAGCAGATGAACGATTTCGTCCATAGCCGGTTGGATTGCTCGATATTGTTCATGCTTCTCTTGAACCTACTCTCTATCCATTAATTTGTGCTTTCAGGCATGTCACTTATACCTGAAATTTATTTGTTGTTATAGCAACTATTTATAAAACAACTATAATGAAAATTCATGAAAATGTCAATGATGGACCGTTGACCGTTTCGGTGCAAATCACAAAAAGACGTGCTGCTCAAGCCGGATAATCGGCGAGCGGCACATCTTTTTGAGGATACTATTCTCTAACGATCGTATGTGAAAAAGAACTTCTTCTCCCGAATGCCGTACAAGGCGGCCATGGCTTTAACCTCATGCGTCACCTTCAACAGCAGCTCGGAAGGAGCAAGCACCTCGATGTTCGACCCGTAGAAGAGAACAATCTCCACGGCGGAATCCAATGTTTGAAACTGAACGGCAGCTTCCAGCCAGCCGTCGCTCCGGGGCGCACTGCACAGGATCCGTGCGTATCTCTCCTGGGTGAATCGGGAGCGCAGCGGCTCACGGATCTTCAGCAGGGCGGGAAACAGGGGCAAGCTGGTCTTAAATTCACTCTTCGACTGCTCCCAGTAAGACTCCAGATCGAAGCCCGCGGGGCGTTCGAACGTTTCCTCGAGCATTTGCGCACTCTGAAGCCGCGAGATGCGGTATGTGCGCAAATCGCCATCGACTTGAGCGACGAGGTACCAGACGCTTCGTTTGGCTACGACACCGAGCGGATGCACCAGCCGTTCGACGGTCCCGTCGTCACGCCGGTATTGCACGACCAGCTTCCGTTCGCCCCAAACCGCCTCCTGAACGGCTGACAAGAGCGGGTACGACTCGTCCAGCTGATGCCAGCCGGCTCCATCGATATGAATACGCTGGCGTACCATTTCGGCATTGCTGCGGATGGTCGAGGGGGAGGCCGCGAGCAGCTTTTGATAAGCGGCTTCAAAGTCGGTCCGCAATCCTAAGTCATCCAGCAGATGCGACGGATTCGACAGCAGCAGCGATAGGATCTCCTCGGTTTTCATTCCCGTTAGCTGGGTCCGGTACCCTTCGGACAACACCCAGCCCCCTTTGGCCCCGCGCTCTGCATATACGGGAATCCCGGACATGCTTAACGCTTCCATATCGCGGAAGATGGTTCGCTCCGATACCTCCAATTTGTCGGCAAGCTCCCGCGAAGACATTCTTCCATGGTTTTGCAGCAGCAGCAAAATAGACAGCAGCCGATCCGCTTTCAAATCGGTTTCCTCCTTTTTAACTCTTCGGCATTCTCGAATATGTTTTCATTTTACCATAATAATATGACAGTAGTTGTCATATATCGAATGATATTCTAATCGTAGAAGTTATCGATCAGGAGGAGATGAAGGAATGGAAACCATAGTCAAGCAGCGAAAAGTGATTCTTTATATTGCCATATCGATGGACGGGTTCATTGCCCGGGAAAACGGAGATATCGAGTGGTTGACCGCTATAGAAGGAGAAGGCGACAACGGTTATGGTGACTTTATCCAAAGCATCGACACGGTCATAATGGGCCGTTCGACATATGAGCAGCTGGGGACATTATCCGATGAGTTTCCGTATCCCGAGCAAACATGCTACGTCTTTACAAGCTCCGCAATGAAGGAGGATCCGAATGTTGAATTCGTTCGTGAGGATATCCCGGCTTTTGTCCGGAAGCTGCAGCAGCAGGAAGGAAGCGATATTTGGCTTGTCGGCGGAGCGGGCTTGGCCGAGCATTTCATGAAGGCGGACTTGATCGACGAGTACATCATTTCCACGGTTCCGATTGTGCTTGGACAAGGGATTCCGCTGTTCAAAGGAAATTTGCCTGAAATCCCGTTCGTCCTCAAGGAAGTGCGGAGATATGGACAAATTGCACAGTGCCATTACGTCAGACCGGCATCCGAATAAAAGGAGGGGCCATGAACGATTATATCGAAATCAAGGGTGCGCGGGAGCATAACCTGAAGAACATCTCTCTACGCATACCGAAATACAAGCTGGTCGTGTTGACCGGAATGTCCGGTTCGGGCAAATCCTCACTTGCGATGCGTACACTGCAGCAGGAGTGTCAAAGGCAATACATGGAATCGATGGGGATGGTAACGGATTACTTGAGCAAGCCTGATGTAGATTCGATTACAGGCTTGTCTCCCTCCATCAGCATCGGTCAGCACAACAACAACCGGAATCCCCGCTCAACCGTAGGGACCGTAACCGAGATTTACACTTACTTGAGAGTCTTGTTTGCGAGATTGGGGGAACGGTCCTGTCCTTCCTGCGGGCATAGAGTGAAGCCGGCTTTTGAACAAGAAAGTCCGGCGGCTGCCTTAGATAAGGAAAGCGAGCAGCTGGAGGAGGGGGAGCGTTCGGAGGGGCAGACCGTAGAGTGCCCGGCGTGCGGACACAGGCTCGAGCAGCTGACGATGGCGCATTTCTCCTTCAACAAATGGCAGGGAGCTTGTCCGACCTGCTCCGGGCTCGGGTTCACCAGCCAGCTGCGGATGGAGGCCATATTCGACATGGAGCTTAGCGTTAGCCAAGGCGGAGTCAAAATGTGGGACGGGGACAGCTTTCTGCTGCCGTATTACACGGAATCGCTGCAGGCCGCCGCGAACCATTACGGCTTCGAATTCGATGCGGAGCTGCCGATTAAGTCGTACAACGAAGCCCAACGCACACTGCTGTTCGACGGCGTGTCAAGCGACGCCTTCCAAGCGTTGTTTCCAGGACGGAAGCCGCCGAAATCCGTAGGTAAAGGGAAGTTCGAAGGCGTCGTGACCACCTTTACCAAGAAATATAACGAGAGCCTGAGCGATGAGGAAGCTCAAAAAAAGTGGAGCAAATATTTCGCGACGAAACGGTGTACGGATTGCGGCGGTACACGGCTGCGCAAAGAAAGCCGGCAGGTAACGCTCCGTAACGCATCGATCGTCGACATTGCAGAGTACGATCTGGATGAGCTGTGGCATTGGCTGCAGCGGCTGCAATACGGTCTCGGCCCCGAGGCGAAGGCAATCCTGCAGCCCATCCTGAGCGATCTGACGGAGCGTATCCGGCGCTTGCTCGATATCGGCCTCTCGTACTTGACGCTGTCCCGTCCGGCTGTGACGCTGTCGGGCGGCGAAGCGCAGCGGCTTCGAATCGCGGCACTGCTCGGTTCGGGATTGACCGGCGTGCTCTACATTTTGGATGAGCCAACGACCGGCCTTCATCCGCAGGACTCGCTCAAGCTCATTCAAGCGCTGCAGCGGCTGCGGAATTTGGGTAACACGGTGCTGCTGATCGAGCATGATACGGACGTGATGGAGATGGCGGATCATCTTATCGATATGGGGCCGGGAGCAGGCAGGGACGGCGGATATATCGTAGCGGAAGGAACGCCGCAAGAGCTGCGGCATAGGGCTGACTCCGTCACGGCTCCCTATTTAGGAGCGCGCCCGCTGGCTGATCGTCCGGAGAGACGGACGGGAAGCGGCCGGCAGCTTGTGGTTCGGGATGCCTCCGAGCATAACCTGAAGCAGGTATCCGTGTCCGTTCCGCTTAACCGGCTTATCGCGATAACCGGCGTATCGGGCTCGGGCAAATCGACCTTCCTGTTCGAGGTAATAGAAAAGGCGATTCAGGACGGATATAAGGCCGATCGTATCCAGGGAACGGAGCAAATCGACAAGCTGATCACAGTGCATCAGGAGCCGGTCGGCAAAATTTCGCGATCTAACATCGCTACCTACACTGATTTGTTCACGGCCATCCGCAGCTTGTACGCCGGGCTGCCGGAAGCAAGGAAGCGAGGGCTTACGCCGAAGCACTTCTCCTTCAATACGGCCGGCGGAAGATGCGAGAAATGCAAAGGGCTGGGCGTTTTGCATATGGACATGCATTTTTTGCCCGATGTGGATGTGCCTTGTCCCGTGTGCGGAGGCAAACGGTTCCGTAAGGACATTCTTGAGGTGAAATATGACGGTTACAGTATATCGGACGTTCTGGACCGCACGGCTGAAGAGGGCATCGCTATTTTCGAAGCCCATCGTGACATCAAGAAAAAGCTTGAGCTGCTGGCCGAGGTAGGGCTCGGCTACGTCAAGCTGGGCCAGCCGACCAGCACGCTGTCCGGCGGCGAAGCCCAGAGAATGAAGCTGTCCAGGGAGCTCGGCAGGAGCGGGGCCGGCCATGCGCTGTTTTTGCTGGATGAGCCGACGACAGGCTTGCATCCGGCGGATGTGGAGCGATTGATCCGTTTCCTGAACAAGCTGGTCGATGCGGGCCATTCGGTCATCGTCATCGAGCATAACCTGGATGTGATCTGCGCGGCGGATTGGATCCTCGATTTCGGTCCGGAGGGAGGCAAGGCCGGAGGGCGGATCATTGCACAAGGGACGCCGGAGGAGGTTCAGTATGCGGAAGGGTCTTATACAGCGGCATTTGTGAAGCAGCGGTTGAGTCCTGCTGGCCGGGAGCAGCAAGTGCAGTGATCCCGGCCCATTCCGACGTTTACAGTCTGTGGAAACTGCTGTAAGCTAAAGAATGGAAAGGCGGGCGATACGTTGCACTCTGTTCGAACATTGATACGATATGTTGCACCCTATAAATGGCTTTTCGGCGTGTTTCTTCTAACCATCATTCTCGAAATCATCTATTCCATAGCGGCTCCTCTCAGCTTGAAATATTTGGTGGACGAGGCGTTCGCGCCGAAAAATATACAGGCTTTTGTCACAATCCTGATCGTTCTGCTTGCTGGAGGGACGCTGAGTATCGCCGCCGGAACGTATGGAGACTATACGCTCAGCAAGCTGAGCGGCAAGGTGGTTCAGAGGCTGCGGACGGAGCTGTTCCTTCATACTCAGAAGCAATCGATGCCTTTTTACCAGCAATTCCGGATCGGTGATATCATTACCCGGTTTTCCTCGGATATGGCTTCCATAGAAAGAGTGATCAGCGGTTCGCTTCCTCTTATTCTGAAGGAGGCGCTGAGCGTGGTCCTGGGGCTTGTCATGCTCTGTATATTGGAATGGAAGCTGACCTTGGCGATGGTAGTCGGCTCCGTAGTGATGTATGTCGGTCCCCGATTGCTGCAAGGAAGAGCGGAGGAGGCGAACATTCATTACAGGGAGGCGCAGGAGCGGTTCTCCAATCAGATCGACGAGACGGTCAAAGGGCATAGAACGATCAAAGCGCTGCACCAGCAGGAGGCATTTCTTGAGCGTGCCCGCAAACAGGTGGAGCAGTTATTCCGCCTAGGGCTCAATATGCACTGGATTAATTCGCTTCTCGAAAGGCTTCCGCTGACGGGGTTACTACTATTGAACGGGATTATGATCGGATTCGGAGGCTTTTTGATCTTCCGCGATGAGCTGACCGTAGGAAGCTTTATGGCCTTTTTTACTTTATTCCTAAGCGTCGGGCAATCCGCATCGAACTTGTCGTTCATCGTTCCGAATCTCATCGAGTCTGGCGTCAGCTTCCGGCGGATTGGGGAAATTCTCGATTACCGTCCTGACGTTCCGGAGGCTGCAGATTCGTTGGAGCTTTCGTCCATGAGCCGGGATATAACTATGGAGAACGTCACGTTCGGTTACACGGAAGCAGCCGAGCAATTGAAGAATGTCAGCTTGCGCATCCCTGCCGGGAGCTACGCCGCATTCGTCGGACCGAGCGGTTCGGGCAAAAGCACTGCATTGCAGCTGCTCTCGCGCTTCTATGATCCGAGAGAGGGCGCGGTCAAGATGGACGGCTGCGATCTGCGCGCCGTAAGCGAGGCTTCGCTTCGCCGGCGGACGGGAATCGTGTTCCAGGACACGTTCTTGTTCCATGCGACGATCCGGGACAATCTGCTGCTGGATCGGACTGGGGATGCCGTTACGAAAGAGCAAGCCATGACGGATGCGGCCCGGCAGGCTCAAATTCATGATACGATCCTGAGTTGGCCGGATGGCTATGACACGGTCATCTTGAACGAAGGAGCGAGCCTGTCCGGCGGGCAACGCCAGCGGATCGCCATTGCGAGAGCGCTGCTGAGAGATCCGGAGCTGCTCCTGCTGGACGAAGTGACCTCCGCCCTGGATCCTGCCTCCGAGGCGGATATTAACCGGACGATTCAAGAGCTGAGGCGGCGGAAGACGATCATTTCCGTCACGCACCGGCTATCGTCGATTGTCCATGCCGATGTCATCTTTGTATTCCGGGACGGCCGGATCGTCGAATCGGGTACGCATTCAGAGCTTCTGCAGCAAGAGGGCCTGTACTACGAGATGTGGGAGAAGCAGCACGGCTTCGTCCTGTCACCCGATGGCCTGCACGCCACAGTGGACGAGCAGCGGCTCGGGAAGCTGCCGTTTTTCAGCGGCATCGATCCGTCACATTTGCGCGATATGACCTCGTTGTTCACAACCGAAACATTCAAGGACGGGGAGGATGCTGTGCGTGAGGGTGAGCAGGGCGACAAGCTGTACATCATCGTGCGCGGCAGGTTTGAAATATTGAAAACTACGGCAGACGCGAAGGAACAGCGGGTAGCGGTACTACAGGACGGGGATCATTTCGGTGAGATCGCTCTCTTGAGAGGAATTCCCCGGACGGCGACGGTACGGGCTATGGGGCCATCGGTCTTGCTTTCCGTAAGGCGCGATGTGTTCCTCGATCTGACCCGCAAGCATCCGCATATTTATCAGACGGTGGAACGTACGCTTAAGGAACGGCTGTAGAAAAGGTGCTTCAACTTCACGTTTAGCAGCGGAACAAACGACGGGCAGCGCCCGCACAGTATAGAAGCTAGCGCGCAGAGGCGGCATTCACGGGACACCCGAAAGGGTGTTCTTTGTCGTTGCTGCATGAACAGGGAGGTATGATCGGGGGAGAGGAATAATCAATATCTCACATATAACCCTAATATTGACAAATGATCATTTCGGTAATGAATCTCCTTTGGTACTGTAATCATCAGATACAGGCGGAGGTGCACATCCGATCGAGTATCTACAGCCTATAAGCGAAAGGATGATCCATGATATGAGAAAAGCTCTCGGTCTACTTTTATCCCTGGGACTCACGGTATCTTTATTCGCAGCCATTCCCGCACAAGCGGCTACTACAGTCAATGAGACCATCATCGTCCCGGCAGGTACTACGTTCGACGGCGGAGGCCAAACCTATGTAGCTAACGCGAGCACATTAGGAGACGGCAGTCAGGCGGAAAATCAAAAGCCGGTATTCCGTCTGGAAGCCGGAGCGACATTGAAGAATGTCATTCTTGGAGCGCCCGCCGCTGACGGAGTACACTGCTATGGAAGCTGCAACATCACGAATGTCACCTGGCAGGATGTCGGCGAGGATGCGCTGACGCTTAAATCGTCCGGCACGGTGAACATTACGGGCGGCGGTGCGTATAAGGCTTACGATAAAGTGTTCCAGATGAACGCAGCCGGAACGATCAATATTAAAAACTTCAAAGCCAACGATATCGGAAAGCTCGTTCGGCAAAACGGCGGAACGACGTTCAAGGTCGTGATGACCGTAGACAGCTCGGACATTTCGAATGTGAAGGATTCGATCCTTCGCACGGATAGCAGCACCAGCACAGGCAAAATTACGAACACGAGATATTCCGGCGTGCCGACCTTATTCAAGGGCTTCGCGTCGGGCAATACGAGCCAATCCGGCAACACGCAGTACTAGGGGTGCGGGCTGGCAGCTGCGTTGTATGAAGAACAAGGACGGCTGTTGAAATAGGCAACCGCATCCGTCCGGCGGTAAGAGCCCGGCACCGAACTAACAGGTGCCGGGCTCATTGTGTCGGCTTTTTCAGTTCCTGCGCAGGCAAGCTCAGAAGCATACGAATCAGAATTTCGCAGCCTGATTTTGAGCTACTGCTGCTTTTTCATATAAGTGCAGGCTTTGGAGTCTGCATTGCCGAATTTCGTTGTAAGCGTATTTCCTTCGGCTTTCAGCTCGATCGTATCCGAGCCTGCGCTGCCGTAGTCAATGCGGTACGTAGCTCCATTCACCTGCTTGTATGTTCCTGTCGTAGTTTGACCACCGGTTCGGGAGTACGAGACGGTGCCGTCCTTGTAGAAGGAGAAAAAGTCATGGCAGCGGCCTTTATCCGATGCAGCCACTTCCCAGTCTCCGACAAAGGGAGGCTCCTTTGGCTTGGAGGAACACGCGCCGAGGAATAACAAGACGGACATGAGGATGATGAGCGTTCGTTTCATGAACGGCCTCCTATTTGATCAATTTGATAAGGCTTCGGCCGGCGCTGCTGACCGTATTGGCAGCCATTCCGGCCGCCTTGCTCCCTGCGCCGGTGGAGTACATAAATTCGCGGATAAAGGCGGGAGATTTGATAACGAGCACCATACACCCTATCGAACCGAAAATGCCCATGTACTCGCCCTTGAACGGATTGGTGCCGGTCGCCAGCTTGATCGCCATCATAATAAGCAGATACTGAACGCTTTGTGTGAAAGCGACGGACAGCAGATGACGCCACCAGCTTGGAAACAGATTGAACTCCTGGTTCAAAATCGACATGATCGCTATAGGCCCCGATACGACCAGAAAGGCCAGCTCGGCAAACCGCAAGCACTGCTGAAAGGCGAACACGGCGAGAAGCGCCAGAAACACCAGCGCCAGAATGACGATAAACAAGCTGCTCGTAGCGCCCATGAACAGCAAATAGATGGCGGCGAATCCGACGACGGCGGCTCCGTCCTGATCTACGCTGGGGACAGCGAGAAACCCCCGGCTGAATTCACCGGATAGCGTCAGGATGGCTTCTACACCCCAAGGAAGACTCATCATGAAAACCGGGATGAGGAAGATTTTTGGCAGCAGCTTTCTCAGCTCGCTCCGGTCCCCGTCCGCCAAGGACAGCACATAAATCCGCAGGCACTGGTAGATCAGAAACACGGTTGCAAGCGACCAGCTGACGCCTTTGATCAGATTGAAAAACGTATTGATCGTAGCGTTCTGCAGCAGATCTCCCGGCTTCAGAATAAAAATTTCAAGCATGTCCTTCATCACGTCGAATGCCTGATTTGCCAGATCGATCAGGATGTTCTGGAATTTGCAGTCGATCTCGGTCCAGCCGCACTCCTTTTTATCGATTTTCTTAGCATTGCTTTTTCCGGAAGGCTCGGCAGGAGGAGCTTGAGGTGAAGGACTCGGCGTGGCTGTCGGCTCGGGAGCTTCCGTTGTCGTGCTTGGCGCAGGAGCTGTTGTAGTCGGACCTGGAGCGGGAGTTGGATCGGCAACGACGTGGCTAGTAGGCGCATTGGCAAACAGCAGGAGAACGACGAGCAGCAGAATCACCGGTCTCGATAGCTTTCCGTAATAGAAGCGAACGGTTTCTTGGTCCGGCAGTTTTTTTTGGCGTAAGGCTGCCCGCATCGATTGGAACTTTTGTACAAAAAGCTGCAGCAGGCTCATGAGAACTCCTCCTTTTCGGCAGGACGTTACAGTTTTTGCTGATGAACGATTTCCACACGATCGATCAAGTAGGCTTGCTTGTCGGCGGACCGGACTAACGCCAGTCTGACGTAGGTTATCGTAGTGGAGACGACGTTGTTGATTGTCAAATGATGCTTGAGCACCAGCATCCCGGTTCCGTGCGTTTCATCCACCCGGTGAAAATAAGGCTCCACATCACTCACCGTCCCCGAGATCGTCAGCGTGCTTTTCGGGATTTCGTCCGCAGGGCCGGATGGGAACAGGCTTTTGTAGCCATTCTCCGTCAGCAGCGGCTTCGCTTTAGTGTAACGATCGGTAATTTGGTCAAAAACGAAAAAGGCTTGAGCAAATCCGGCAATTGTCGGAATACCGTCACCGGCCAGGGCAGCCTTGGCCTGATCGCGCTCCTTCTTGAGCTCGGAAAGCTGCGATGTAAGAGACGCATTGCGGGCCTGCTCGTCAGACCATGCTCTTTTGGCAGACAAACCCCATAACGAGACGCTTGTGAGCAAAAAGAACAGCACGCCGATGGCGATCCATTTTATTTTCTCATCGAACTCCACGGCTGGAATCGCCTCCTTATCGGCTTGCTTTACGGAATTTCTTGCGCACCACGATTTCTCTGATGAAAGGGTCGAGCATTGTCATCGGCGGACAATCCGGCCATAGCCGTAAAGATGGCTTCTCCAGTAGCCGGATGTGAAGGAATCGATGCTCACTCCCGAGCTGTTGGAATTGATCATTTTGCCGCCGCCTATATACATGCCGACGTGGGTGACCGGGACACCGGCATCGTAGGTGCCGGTAAAGAACACAAGATCCCCGGGCTTCAAATCGCTTGCCTTCACCCGTACGGTGGCACGGTATTGATCCTGGGCGACACGGGGGAGATTAATGCCGGCGGCATGCTTGAAATTCCATTGCATTAAGGAGGAGCAGTCGAAGCCCTCCTTCGGCGAATTGCCCCCGAAGTTATACGGGAGTCCCAGATAGCCCCGCATGCTCTGATAGACCGAGTTAAAATCGAAAATTTGCCCTCCGGCCGCTGTGACGGCGTAAGAGTCCATACCGCCAAGATTGCGCATCACTTTCTCGACGTACGTGTAATCGCCGTAGCAGGCATTCACCTTGCCGCGAAAATCGTCCGGGTCGGGACAGCTCCACGACAAGAGACGGGTCTGCTCCTGGGAAAACTTCAGAGCCAGCTCCTTTGTATAGCTGCCTCCGTTGCGCTTCACATAGTCGATGAACCCGGAACCGTAGTTGTATGATTGCAGGGCGAGCGGGAGATCGCCTCCAGCTTGCTTGAGCACGAGTGCGAAGTTCTCCACTCCGGCGCGTATGGAGTACTCGGGATCCGTAATGCAATTCGGCCTCTTGCAGTATTTGCGGTTGGCCGGACTCTCGGAAGCCTGCATCGGATCCAGACCGGCGCCGCCGCTTTCCTGCTGCATGATGGCCAGAATGACCTGCACGTAGTCAGCCACTCCGAACTGCTGTGCATATTGGGTGACGACCGGTTCGTACCGGAGCACCTCCCGGCTCACATTGGCCATGCCGGGAGGATACGCGCCGTCTCCTCCTCCGCCGTCCGACGAGCCCCCGCCGAAGATGAGAATGATTACCATCATGACAAAGACACAAATGCCGAGCACCATATAGGCAATCGGCTTACGGAAATGCCATAGCTTGGATAAAATGAGATACAACGTACCCGGATCCATCAGCCGAACACTTCCTCACGCTTCAAGCCGTACAGCGGCTGCTCCTCCGGATCTTCCCCGTATTTTTGCCGGTACCAGCGGCTGTCCCACAGCCGCAGCTCCTCCTGGGTCAGCTCGACTTGAATGTGCACCTTTTTGGAGCCGACGACATAAATGCCTTTTCCGGCATTCTTATGCTTCTCCGCATCCTCTACGACGAGAAGCCGCTGCTCGGCCTCCGAAAACTTTTCCGATGTTTTGTTCATAATGTCCTGAATCTCCTGAGCGGTCATCGGCAAATACAGCTTGGTGACGGAATTCAAAATAACGGCTTCCCCGTGATTTCGGGAACCGTCAACGGCTGACAGGAAGTCTCCGACCTGCTGGGTAGCGGAGGTGACGCCGCCCTGGAACGAGCGGATCAACTTGTACATCGAGCTGAGAAACTCCATGGCGGTCGGGTTTTTCGGATCGGCGAGAATATGAGCCTCGTCCACGTAAATCTGTTTCACTTTCGTTCTGTCCATCGTAGCGTCGTCGGTCAAAAATGTCAGGATGTTGTACATCGCCACTTGCCGCAGGTCGGACTCCGACCGTAAATCGTAAATATCGAAATTAATTAGGTCATTGGATAAGTCCACATTCGTGTACCCGTTGAACGCTTTGGAATAGGAGCCTTCCACATAAGGGTACAGCACCTGGTAAAATCCGCTCAGCGTCTCATAGGTCCGGTCCGTTTCGATCAGATGACCGATCGTCCGGTACAAATCGCTCATGATCGGGAAATCGGTGCTTTTCAGCCGGGAGAAATCGGTACCCCACTCGATCCCTTTGCGGCGGTACGTTTCCACTATGGCTTTCTCCAGCAGGGCCAGCTCGACTTGCTGATTGACCAGCGATTTATACATTAGAGTGAACATGGTCTTTAACCGTGCGATTTTTTGATGCAGCAGCGAGACGGCGACCGGATTCCCGTCTTCATCAAGCATGATGGAGGAATTCATGATTTCAAACGGATTGATGATATCGCCGGAGGTTGGGGAGATCTTGACCCATATGCCCCCGAGCCGCTCGAATTTGCGTCCGAATTCCGCTTTCGGGTCGATGGTCCGGATGATCGTGCCTTGAATCCAACGGCGCATCATATCTCCCCAAATGTAGGTTGACTTCCCTCCCCCGGAAGTTGCGATGACCACCTCGTTGCGGTTGATCAGCTGATCGTGGTCTACGACGACGACCGAATGCGTCTTCAGGTTTTTGCCTTTCACTACCCCGCGATCCGCAAAAATCTCCGCTTCGTCAAAAGGAAACAGGCTCGAGAGCGCTTCGCCGTCAAAATTGCGGTACGTCATTTCCGGCAGGTCGTTAGACCGGATAGGGAGCGCGGATGTAAATGCGTCGAGCATCCGGGTGTTCGGTATGATCGCCTTCAGATTCCGTCCGCACTTCGCCTTGACCGTACTCGTTAACCGCTCCAGCTCCTTCAGCGACCGCGCTTGCAGCAGGATGTACATATGCTGGTCGAAAATTTTCTGATTCCGTCCCGAGGTCAGATTGTCCAGCAGCACTTCCGCATCCTCCAGCTCCTTCTGCAGACGGATCGCGTCCTTCGGCTGGATTTTCGGCTCGTTCATCCGTGCCTTCAGCTCGATGATAGCCCGGTTCAGGGAGGTGATCATCCCTTCCGAGGAGCGGGGAGCGATATGATGCGACAGCGAGATGTTGCCGCTCGTTTCGTGCAGCCCCGACAGCCAGTTGATGAGCACATCGTTCGCATAATGGGCGACCGCCAGCACCCTGACATAGTTGCGCCCGAGGCGGAGATGATCGAGCTCCTCCTGGATGCTGTCCGGTGCGAGCATATCGAGAAAAGCGGAGTTGTCGTCCATCAGCTGCTCCAGATGAGGGCGATCTTCCGTTTGCTTCTTTTTTCTTCTGAATATGGAAATCACCTCCTAAGAGTTTTTGCGTTAGCAAAAACTTGCTGCGTAAGGATAGGCTGAGTTTTTGCGTTAGCAAAAACTTGTTGCAAAAGCATAGCTAAAAATCGTTCGCGAGCCGCTCCCGTTCCTCAATCCGTTTGACGGCGGACACCAGGTTGCGGCGTCCGATCAAATATTCCATTTCCGTTTCATCGGTAACCGTATGGAGCTGCGCGTTCTCATAATCATAGAAAATTTGCAGTGCCTTCTTGAGCTCCTCGTTCGTAAGCTCCGCCGCATCCAGCCGATGGCGGAACAGCATATCCTCCAGCCGCTCGATATAGTGATCCCGGCGAACGCGCAAGCGGATCATCGCCTGCTCCAGCGAGCCTTCCTTGCTTGGCTCATACTTCTCGTCGAATACGAGGAACCGGTTGCGCCGGATCATCTCGCGGTTTTGCTGTATGCTCTGAGCGTAATCGATATAGGAGCTGAGCAGTATTTTTTTGTGCAGATTGCCGGTGGCGTTTCGTTTCAGGCGCAGCTCCTCTACGTACCTGCTCATGTTGATCGGCTCGGAAACGCGCAGAATTTGGACCGGGTCATCCAAATTAGTAAGAAATTGCTCATATCCTTCCATCACCTGAATTTGCTCGTTCAGCGACATCAGGCTTAAGTTCACGGCGGATATCGCGATGATTTTGACAAG
Organism: Paenibacillus sp. H1-7; assembly: GCF_022354825.1. Lineage (GTDB taxonomy): Bacteria > Bacillota > Bacilli > Paenibacillales > NBRC-103111 > Paenibacillus_S. The sequence continues at coordinate 6,810,193 of NZ_CP031168.1, read as the reverse complement.
CCGGTGGTCGGCCGTTTCGATCGTTTCGCTGAACACCCGGCGGATAGGAATGAGGTCCTGAGCGCTGCGTTCGCGGGGGATCGACGGTTTCTTTTTGCTCACCTCGCTTCCCTCCTCCTTACGGATCGCTTTTTTCATGAACAAGTATGTGCGCTGGCGGCGGTTGTAAGCCACCTTCCACCGGAAAAACCGGAATGCCCGAATATTCGGCCGTTCCTTGATGGGGCGTATAAAAACCGCGACAGAGGTCAATACGACGGGCAGCAGCCCTACGATAAGCTTCATTTCCAGCATGCCGTCCGCGAGCCAAATGACTGCTATGCAGAAAGCGACGGACGGAGCAAGAATAACGACGTCGATCAGCGTAATGAATTTCCACACATGAAACGTGCTGTCGACTTGGTTAGGAATTTTGTAACGTCGTTCCATTACAGATCATCACCTTTGGTTAGCGGATGTTAAACTTCAGCCACCCGATAATGACGCGCGACAGCAGCAGGACAATAGTAACGCCGCACACATAGAACAGCCCCGATTTGAATTTGGCCTTGGAATGGTCGTCATGGGACATATAGGCGGCCAGCACTAGTCCGATAATGGACAAAACGGCGATGGGAATCGCTAAATTGAGAAATCCGGTTACGACTTGTTTATCCAGAAAATCCGTAATTTTTTTAAAAGGATCGTCTGCAAGCGTCATGGATCTGAATTTCATACCCGGTGTATCCTCCTTACGCACATTGTGCAGTGGCTATCGGTTGCCTCTTAACTTTTCCACTCTAGCTTACGGTCCAAGAAGCGCGCAATCGTACGATATTTCCATATTTTTGTGTCCAATGTACCTTTTTGTGGAACCAATTCCGGAAGGTGGGACCATGTATCCAAAAAAACACCGCTTACGTTCGATATTACGAACGAATGTTGGGTGATACGATAAAGAAATCCATGGGTATTTTTGTAAACCAGATGCCTGTGCGGACTGGAGGTGTTGCATGCAGCAACAGATTCAAAAAAGGCTGATCGGCTCCTTACTGCTCGGCCTGGTGGCGGCAGCCGTCGTCGAATGGTTCGTTATAACTACCCTGACCTGGATATCCAGACCGGCGGAGGAACGGGATTTCGAGCGGATTACCCGATCCATGTGGCAGCCGCTTAAGCTGTTGAAGGAAGCCGGGCTGCACCCCTCTTTTTGGGAAAGCCAGCTCATTCCGCTAGGTATATGGCTCCTTGCCGCCATTGCGGTTTTTGTCAAGTTCGGCCAGACCCGGTCGTTTCAGGAGGCTTCCCAATACGGGGCGTACGGTACGGCCAAGTGGGCGAGTACGGCAGAGGTGTTTAATGACCGGACCTTCGTGAAAAGGACGTGGAACAAACGCTCATCCGGTTCGCCAAACCAGGCTGCGAATTCGTTGGAGCATCCGAATCTTGGCAATCCGGCCGGACTGCTGTTCGGGACGCTGCAGGGCAAGCCGGTGATTTTGCCTGAGGATACGGCGATTCCGAACCGGAACGTGTTTGGAGTCGGGGGACCGGGGTCGGGCAAGACGCAGTCGTATATCTTGACCAATATCATTCACGAACGGAATCGTTCCATTGTCGTGACGGATCCGAAGGGCGAGATTTATGAAAGCACGGCCTCTATTAAAAGAGAGCAGGGCTACGAGGTCCGCCTGATCAATTTCAAGGAAATGGACGTCAGTGACAGATACAACCCGATTGACTACATTGAGCGCGAGGTTGATGCGGAGCAAATTGCCACCGCATTGTTCCTTAACTCCCAGAACGGCGACAAGAAGATGGACTTCTGGGGAAAAGCCGAGATCGCTCTGCTGACGACGCTGCTGCTGTACGTCAAATACGAATGCGATCCGGCGGACGCCAATATGGACATGGTCCGCTACATATTGACCACTTATGGCCGGACGCCGGAGGATATGGATTTGTTTTTCGGCGGACTCGAGACGGATCATCCCGCCAGCATGGCGTATCAGATTGTCCGGATGGCGGAGGACAAGGTACGCTCGAGCATCTTCATCTCCCTTGCCGTCACGATGTCGAAGTGGAACTCGAAGACGGTGCAGTCGTTTACCGCAGCATCCGATTTTCGCCTGGAGCATGTCGGGGAGAAGAAGATGATCGTCTACGTCATCCTTCCCGTAGCCGATTCAACCTGGGAGATGCTGACGTCGAACTTCTTCACCCAGCTGTTCCAGCAGCTCTACCGCCTGGCCGACCGGCACTATAACCGGCTTCCTCGAGCCGTCAACATCATGCTGGACGAATTCCCGAACATCGGCAAAATCCCCAATTACGAGGAGCTGCTGGCAACGTGCCGGTCCTACGGAATTTCGTGCAGTACGATTGTCCAGTCGGTAGGACAGCTGATCGATAAGTATTCCAAGGAAAAGGCGGAAGCGATTATCGGCAATCATTCGATCCGCTTCCTGCTTGGTGCGGGCGATCATTTGACCGCCAAAACCTTTTCCGAGCTGCTCGGGGACACCACAATCCGTACGGATTCCCGTTCCGTCTCGAAAAGCCATAAAGCGGGAGGAGGCTCCGACTCTACTTCCCAAAGCTATGCCAAGCGCTCTTTGATGACGCCGGATGAAATTATGCGCATGCCGCGGGAGGAAGGGCTGCTGCTCGTATCCGGAATGAACCCGATCCGGATGCGCAAAGCGTTCCAGTTCGAATTTTTCCAGGGCGTTCTTCACGAAAGGGAAAGCCGGTTCCGCTATCCGGAGTTTTCGGGCAATATCCGACGGCCTTACATTCCTCCGTATGCAAGAATCGCAAGCGACTACGAAGCAGAAAACACAGGGAAGTGAAGGAATGGCCAAACATTTCGATTTTAACGGCGGAACCTTGATCATTACGAAGGATGTAGTGAAATACCGGCTGCCCAAAAAGGTGACGCTCGCAGAATCGCCTGAGCAGCTGGCCGATTTGAAAGAGCTGCCGGGTGATTTTCTGTTCCCGCTTAAAACGGTGGAGTTCGAGGATGATTCCCGCCAGGATTTTATTTTCTATTACAGCATAGAGGACGGCTTCAATCCGTTCGAAAAGACGAGGACGAATAAACTGGATTCGAAGCTGCACATCGTGGATTCGTTGATACGTCTCGGCGAGTATACGGAGGAGCTGTATCGGACGAAGGGAATTACGATTCTGCTGGAGCCTGTCAACATCTATATCGACTCCTTGAACAGGACGAAAGCGTTGTTTGCCGGGATCGATACGATACTGCCCTCATCGGGATTTCACGACGACGATCTTCTGGAGCAGGTGAAGCGGCTTATTCTGATGCTGTTCAGCTCGGTGCCGTATGCCGCTATGAAAAGCAAAGGCATCGGGGCAGCGAGAGAGAAGCCGGCGCCGGGAGCGCAAGAATTTCTGATGACGATACTGCGCTGCAAATCGTTCGATGATTTGCGCCTTGCAGCGGCTCAGCAGAGAGACCGGATGGACCTCGTGGAGAAAGAGATCGCGGCGATGAAGAAGGAGCAAATTCATACCGGGCTTCGCGAATACCGGAAATGGATTTGGATGGGCGCTTCGCTTCTCCTGGTCGTTTTGGCGGGACTCATGCTGGTTGTTTACACGTCGGGATACAACAGCGGAAAAGACGCGGCCCATGCCGCCGTATTGGCCGGAGCGTCTCCCGAGCCGGCCCCCATCGTACAGGAGGACGTCCTGAAGGCGCTTCGGCTCGGTGCGGGAGCCAAATACAAGGATGCCATCCTCCTCTTTCAGAAGATCGACCCGAAGCAGCTGACGGATGAGGACAAATACGCCTATGCTATTGCTTTGCTGAAGCGGGGAGCGGGACTGATGGCGCTCGACGTGTTCCCGGAAAAGGAAATCATCGATTTGGTCGTGCAGGATTTCGTAGACAAGAAAAACAACCTGGCGATCAAGCAGATCAAAGTGGACGCTCCGGTCGTCAAATTCGAAAAGGCTGTTATCGACGGAAATACGAAAGCCATAGTGGAGCTGCATAAAGGGTTAGAGCTGGATAAACGGCGGAGCAGGATTGTAGCGGAAGCGTACATGAAAGAAAACAATCTGGATGAGGCCGGAACGTATGCATTAAAAAGCGGCGACGACAAGCTGGTGGCGAAGGTCCGATTCGAGAAAGCCGTCGCTGCCAAAGACCCCAAGAAGATCATTGAGCAAAAGGACTTATTTACTCTCAAGCCCGCGGATGAAGCGCAGGTTGCCATAGCCTACGCCGATCTGGGCGATACGGCTAACGGCTGGACGCATGCAGAGAAAAGCGGCGATGTGAAAGCGATGATTTATGTGAAGAAAGCGATTGTAGGCGAGCTTTACGTGAATACGGCTTTGAGCTACCAGCAGCGCGACGCGCAGATTGAGAAGCTGAGAGTCGAAATCGAAGCGCTCGAAGCGAAGCTCCCTAAATAAGAGAATCCATGAGGAGGATGAATGATGGGTAATCATTTTGAAGAAATGGAGAAAAAAAGGCTGGAGCAAAACCGGAAGAAGCAGCAGGATAAGGAAACGGATGCGGTAAGGGCGGTAAACAATGCGAAGGCAAGCCTTGAAATAGACGGCATGAAGGTGAGTGAGGAGACGGAGGCCATCATGCTGAAATATGCGAAGGGTGAGCTGACGGAGCAGCAGGTACTGGAGCTGATCAAACCGAAGCCGGGGAAAACGGACTGATGGCGGAGGAATTCAGAGATCCGTACTTGTATCCGGATATCGATGTGATGCGCAACAAGTTTGGAATCCGGGATCAAGCGAGCCTGCACAAAGCGGAAGTGGATCATGTGATGTTCCGTCTCGTTCAGCTGGAGCAGAAGCCGATCCCCGGCGATATGGATGCCAAGCATCTTCAGGCCATCCATAAGCATATATTCCAGGATGTATACGACTGGGCCGGGGAATATCGCGTCGTGGACATGACGAAGTACTACGATAACTTGGGGATGCGTATGGGCTATTGGCACCATCGGGATATCGGAGATGCGCTCGGCAAAGTGACCGGCAGCTTAAGGGAGGAGGGCTTCCTGAAGGAGCTGCCGAACAGCGAGGCGTTTGCGCAGAGAGCGTCACGTTACATGGCGGCGATCAATCAGGTGCATCCTTTCCGCGAAGGGAACGGACGGTCGCAGCGCGAGTTCATCCGCACGCTTGCTCTGAACGCCGGCTACCGGCTCGATTGGGCTAGGGTACCGGAGCGGGAGCTCACTAACGTGCGGGCCAATTCTCTCGTCGATCATGGAGAAAGACTTGCGCCGGTTATGAAGCAGTGCATCGTCAACTCCAGACCGGACCCGCAAATCGCGAGGTCTGTTCCGAAGCCCGGGAGGACGATGGAACGATAGTACACGGGCTGCTGAGGAAGCAGTCGGGACTGCCCATGAGAGCAAGATAGTACATGTTTCGCAGCATGGAAATCCATGGTTTCTTCCATTACTACGGAGTAATCTTAACTATAGTCGTTGCGACGGCTGCTGTTTTCTATGCGATCATCGCACATACTACTAGTAAAGAAGGTTACTCCAGATGGAAGCATGGAAGCGCAATTTGTTCATTTTATGGTTCGGTTCGTTTTTCAGCTCGGCCGGAATCGGCATGATCATTCCCTTCTTGCCCTTATACGTCCAGGAGCTCGGCATTCACGACGTGAAGCAGGCTGCACTCTGGGCGTCGATGATTTTCGGTATCAATCATTTGATGATTGCGCTGGTGTCGCCCTTCTGGGGCAGATTCTCGGATATGTACGGGCAAAAGCTAACGATGATCCGCTCCGGCATCGGTCTCTCGATCATCATCGCGGCGATGGGGCTGGTGCATACGCCGCTCCAGCTGCTGCTGCTAAGGGCTTTGTTCGGGACGATGGGCGGATTCGCCGTCTGTGCGGTCGCCTTGATGGCGATCGAAGCGCCCAAGGACCAGGTGGGCAAAGCGCTCGGGACGCTCCAGACGGGGCAGGTCGCAGGGCAGCTGCTTGGTCCGCTGCTTGGAGGCATAATGGCCGAATGGCTGGGAATGCGGAATTCGTTCTTTTTTACAGGCTTATTTATTATGATTGCCACAGTGCTGGTCATCGTCGGCGTGAAGGAAACGCGCAAATATCCGAAGTTCCGGTTCGAGCATTTGAAGCGGAAGGAAGCGGACGTTCCGAAGCCGGAGAAGCTTCGTCTGAAGGAGATTGTGCAGGAGAAGCCTGCTCTGTTGACGCTGTTTGTGTCCACATTTTTGATTGCAGCCAGCTTTCAAAGCATTAGCCCCATCATCACGCTCTATGTCAAAAGCATGCATGTCGAGAACCATATAGAGCTGATGGCCGGACTCATCTTTGCATCGAGCGCCCTCGGAACCGTTATCTCGGCTCCGATTCTCGGCAAGCTGGGCGACAAGCACGGGCATATGAAGGTGCTGCTCATTTCGCTCTTATTGATTTCGATATTGTATATCCCGCAGGCGCTAATTACGGATCCGTGGGTCTTGATGGGAGCGCGGTTCTTGTCCGGCTTGTGTGTCGGCGGATTGATTCCGTCCATCAGCTCGCTCTTGCGCAGCTTGACGCCTACGTCCATTCAAGGCAGCGTCTTCTCTTACAACGCAAGCGCCAATTCGCTCGGCAACGTGTCAGGCTCCTTATTCGGCGGAGTCGTAGCCAGCAATATGGGCATACCGGTCGTTTTTTATATTATTGTCGGAGTGTTCTTCATACACTTTCTTATGCTCGGCCTGCAGACGAGAAGGATTCATCATACGAAAAGCGTGGAGCAGCAACAGTCAGCGGCAACCCACCCGCGTTCGTCATAAAAATACGTTTCTCGAAAAGCAAAGCGGCCCTAGCGGCCGCTTTCTTTGTTCATCGGGTCGTAAGGCTGCCTGAAGCCCGGTCCTTCTTTTTGCGCAGCTTGCCGAATGGCTTCAAGTAGGAGATCGCCGTCATGAAGACGAGTGCAGCGATGTTGGCAATGGAGCCTCCGATCAGATTGTAGCTCGTCTGTAAAAAGACCGGATTGCTCAACGCTTCGAACCTCGTCCGATCCGCTTCGTGAAAGATCTGCGAAAGCCAATCCCCCATATAGACGATACCAAAAGCTATGAATGCCACCGTCAATGCCAGCTTAATCACGATCCAGTAGTATTTGAACAACCCCCACTGCGACCAAACGGACAACGCCAGCCCAGTAAGCAAAGCGACGAGCGCCGTATAACGGATCATGATGTGATCGACCAGATTCATATTGTCCAATGTGTAATACAGCTGCTCCCCGTTATCCGCACGAAGCATGGACAAGCCGAGCATCAGCATGACTACGGCTCCTCCCAGCCAGAACAGCGCCGCCAATACGTGAATCGTCACCAGCGATTGTTTTTGCGGTTGAGTTAGTTTGTAGGCCATGATTTTCCCTCCAAAATGAATTTTATCTTGGTATGTACATGATCCTATCAGCCGAATGTTGCGATCTTGTGGAGAAAGTATCGAGAGGCTGTGGCGTTTCCCGAATATTCCATCAAGTGGTGTATAATGAGGACACACGAAAAGGACAGGAAGGCAGGGCGATACGGCATGGCCGTCAAAATATTGATCGTAGAAGATGAAGACAAGATCGCTTCGTTGATGGAAACGTACCTTCAGTCGGAAGGATATGAGACGGCGGTTGCCAGGGACGGAGCTGCCGCCATCCGGCTGTTTGCCGAAAAGAAACCGGAGCTCGTCGTTCTCGACTGGATGCTGCCGGGAACGAACGGCTTGGATGTATGCCGTCACCTTCGCAGTATCGGTGCGCCGGGCATTATTATGGTTACGGCCAAAACCGAGGAAACGGACAAAATTATCGGCTTGGAAATGGGCGCAGACGATTATTTGACGAAGCCCTTCAGTTTAAGGGAGCTTTCGGCACGCATCCGGTCGCTCCTGCGGCGGATGAACCGTACGGACAGCCGCGGGCAGGACAGTGTGCTCCGGCGAGGGAATCTGACCATCCATGAGGAAAGCCTGCAAGTGTTCAAAGGAGATAGGGAGCTGCGGTTAACGCCGACCGAATTCAAGCTGCTTCATTTGCTGGCGTCGAAGCCTGGCCGTGTATACAGCCGGATGCAGCTGCTTCAGCACGCGTTCGAAGAGGAGTTCGTGATCGACGAGCGGACGGTGGATTCCCATATCAGTAAGCTGCGCAAAAAAATCGAGGACGATACCGACGCCGCGGCCTATATTCAAACGGTATACGGGTTCGGGTACCGGTTCGGGGCAGATCATGAAAATTAGAACGAAGCTGATGCTTTCGATGAGTATCCTCATCGTATTTATCGTGATGTGTTTGTTCTTCGTAACTCACGTTCAATTTTATATTGTGCGGGATCTTGCTTATTGGGATGAGAAGGAAGTTTTTACCGGACTGAGCCAACAATTCGAGGAATACTATGCAGCGCACGGCGATTCATGGGAAGGCTTGGACAGGGGGATGGGGGTAAGCACGGATAGGGATGCCGGTGCCGCTGCAGCGGCGGGAACCTTCGGAAATGAGCGGTTTTTTCCGGAAATCGCCTTGGTGCATAACGAACAGCTCTTTTACAAGAAAGGGCGGCTTGAACTGAGGGAAATGCGGGATGAGGCTTTTCCCCTGTTTCTTAAAGCGGACGGGAAGCCGATAGGCCATCTGTATGTCATGAGCGACAGACAGCTCAAAACGTACGAATTCAAGACGATGTGGTACGGCATTATACCGAGTATCGCCCGGGTATCGCTATTGCTGACCGGATTGGTCGCCATGATTATCATCTTCCTCTTGTCATGGAGGCTGACTTCGCCGATCCGCAAAATGATTAAAGGAATCGATGCGATCAAAAGGGGAGACTCCGAAGCCGCTGTGTTTCCCGTCCGCAGAAAGGACGAATTCGGCGCCATATCGAGAGCGCTCCGGGATATGCACGAGAGCATTGAAAGCTTGGAGCGCTCGCGGAAGCAGCTTATGTCGGACGTGGCGCATGAATTGAAAACCCCGCTGATGATCATACAGGGGGAGCTGGAATTGGCCCAGGAATTGGACCGGCCCGTGGATCAAGCCCGTATCGCGTCGCTGCTGGATGAAGTGCTTCGGCTCACACGTCTCATTCATGAGGTGCTGGAGCTGTCCAAGCTTGAGGCGGGAAGGATGGAGCTCCGATCTGCAGCCGAAAGTTTGGCGGACGTGGCGGAAGGTGTTATCGACAAGGTCCGTTACTTGGCGGAAGATAAGCAAATCGACATCTCCTTGCACAGTCCGGACGAGCCGGTCCTCGCGGAGATAGAGAAGCACCGGATCGTCCAAGCGCTTTATAATATCGTTTCCAATGCGATCCATTATACAGAGCCCGGCGGCAGGGTAAGGATCGGGGTAGAACGACAGTACCGGGCCGACAGCAGGAAAGAATACGCTCTGCTGACTATCGAGGATACGGGAATCGGAATCCCTGCCGGGGACCTTCCGCATATTTTCAACCGGTTTTACCGGGTGGACGATTCTAGAACCCGCCACGGCGGGGGGACAGGACTGGGTCTCGCCATTGCTCAGCAAAACATTATGCTGCATAAGGGTTGGATCGACGTTCACAGCGAAGTAGGCCGGGGGACGACGTTCCTCGTTTATTTGCCGATGGATCGTGTGATGGACTGAGTTTGTGTTAATCCCGCATCAACCTACCCTGTAGAATTTTAAGATATGTCCGTAAATATCGAAGGCTTCCAATCATTCAACTAGTTTATAATAGGATCAGAACCTCAATGGGACGTCCGAGGACATCCCCAATGGTGTATCGGCAGCCTGTGGAACTCATAACGCTCCCGACCATCATTTATTGTATGATATCGAAAAAGATCCTGAGCAGGTGACGCCAATACAGAATCATGCCCTGGAAGAGCATTACGCCTCCAAGCTCCTCCAGTTACTGAAACAGTACCAGGCGCCGGAATGGCAATACGCGAGGATGGGCTACAAGGATGTTTCATTATAACATGCGCTTGAAGAAGAGGACGGCATCCCATGGCAAGGGGTACCGTTCTTCTCTTTTAGGTTACTCCTACTTGAGTGAATAACTAACGTAAACGTATCGTCACCATTTTCCTCTTAAACTATATGGACAAAGGCTTTATACTGAAAAAGCAAAATAATAGGTATGGATGGGGGAAGTTCCTCCATCCTGTTTTTGTTGTATAAGAATACGAAGACAAAAAGAATAAGGCCGTGGCGGTTACGGTAACCGAGGATTCTTGCGATAGCGAGAGTCTTTTTGTCGTTGCGGCTCCCCGCTGCTTCCAACAAATTAATCGAATCGGCAAAGTGCTTAATCGATCCTGCCGTAGGCTCGAATAACGCATGCTGATATAATTTCCCTGTACATGATTGCAGGTGTCCGGCTGCACAAGGCGGCTGATTCAAGAAAATCTATCGGAGGCATATGGGGATGAATAAAAAAATATCGCGGAGGGATTTCATGATCGGACTCGGAGCGCTGGGCGGAACCATTCTTGCCGCTTCGGCAGGAGGCGGGCTGCTTAGTTCGTCGAACCCGAATGGCGAAGCAATGCCTGCAGGAAACGGGAGCGTTCCGCAGCTTCCTGCAGCCATGAAAAAAAAGCCTAATTTCGTCCTTATTTTGGCGGATGATCTCGGATATTCAGATATCGGCTGCTACGGGGGCCATATCGAAACGCCGAATTTGGATAAGCTGGCCGCAGGAGGAATCCGGCTGACCCAATTTACGAATACGGCCCGTTGTTCGCCTTCCCGAGCCTCGCTTCTGACGGGGCTTCATCCTCATCAGGCAGGAATGGCGCATCTGCAGGGCTACTATGGACCTTACACGCTGAAGCTGAATGACAGCTGCGTGACGATCGCCGAGGTGTTGAGGGAGAACGGCTATGGGACATACATGTCGGGCAAATGGCATTTGGGTCCTGGGCTGCCGCATCAGAGAGGCTTTGACAAAGCATACCATTATCTCGGCGTCGACTATTTCGCCACTGAACGTATTACGCTTAACGGGGTGAAGATCGATCCTTCGTCTATCGGCAAAAACTATTATTCAACGGACGATATGACGGATAAGGCGATCGGTCTTCTGGAGGAGCATATGAGCGCGACGCCGGAAAAGCCTTTTTTCCTGTACATGACTTATACGGCTCCGCATTTCCCGCTTCAGGCTAAGGACATAGATATAACCAAGTATAAGGGCCGGTTCGACCGGGGATGGGACGCTCTGCAGCAAGAGAAATTCGCCCGGATGAAGGAGATGGGCATTATCGACCCGGATTGGGAGCTGCCCGCAATGGACGATTCAGGAGCCGGCGCTTGGGAGAAAGAGATCTCCAAGTCATGGAGGCTTCGGGCGATGGAGGTTTATGCCGCGATGGTTGACAGTATGGATCAAAATATCGGAAGACTTATCCAAACGCTGGAGAAGTCCGGCGAGCTCGACAATACGTTCCTCGTATTTCTATCCGACAATGGCGGGAACGCGGAATTTCTCCATATTAAAGATACGACGAAGCTGCCCGGCGGGCCGGGCTACACGGAGGGCAACGGTCATTACGGTGCCGGTTGGGCCGGTTTATCCAATACCCCCTTCCGTATGTATAAGCATTATATTCATCAGGGAGGCATCGCGTCTCCTTTCATCGTCCACTGGCCTGCCGGCTTGAACGAGAAAGGAGTACTGAGGAAGATGCCTGCTCAGCTTACCGATATAATGGCAACCGTTCTCGAATTGAGCGGCTCTAAGTATCCGGAGGAATATAAAGGGCATAAGATTATCCCTGCCGAAGGAACGAGTCTTCTCTCCATTCTCGAGAACGACACGACGAGCAAGCAATATTTATTTTGGGAGCATGAGGGGAATTGCGGCGTCAGGAACAACAACTGGAAGCTGGTTAAATTCGAGGATTACCCATGGGAGCTGTACGATTTGGAGAAGGACGGGACGGAGATGCACGATGTGGCCGGAAGTCAGCCCGAGATCGTGAAGCAGCTTAGCGACGAATATGAGAAATGGACGAAAAGGGCGAACGTCATGAACAAACGGGAGTACCTTAAATACTGGATGGGAAACAACGATGGGAAAGGGCCGACCGGTCCTATCGATTTACGGAAGATTAAAGGGGTACCGAGTGCCTAGTGACAGAATGGACGGCAGACTTACGATGAGGCGGACAAGCTTAACTGTTCGCAGGATAAGACAGCAGCAAGCGCAGCCGTCGTACACCAAGCCCGCTCGCATGACAGGTGCGAAGCGGGCTTGGTTCCGTTGCTGAGCCTTGCTCCCAAGCTACCCTTGAACGCTGCCATAATAACGCTTCCGGTATTGGTTGGCCGGAAGGGATTCGTACGCGCTGAACACCCGGCTGAAATGATTCAGCGTCTCGAAGCCGGAAAGCTCCGCAATTTCCTTAAGCGAATAGGATGTATTGACGAGCAGGTCCTTCGCGCGCTGAAGGCGAAGCTGCCGCAAATACTCCGAAGGCGAAACGCCCAATGTTTTGCGGAACAGAAGGCGCAGGTGGCTTTCGCTTATATACGAATATTGGGACAAATCAGGCAGCGTCAGCTTCCTGTCCAGATTCCTCTGCATATAGGTGCACAGCCTGCGGATACGGGGGTCGATCTCCTGGGGCTCGTCAGGCAAATAGCACCGCATCATGTCGAGGAAACGGGCAAACCAGACGTGGAACGAGGCGTTTACGGCTAGCAAAGCGGCCGTCTCGTCGGTATTGACCCTAGCTATGACCAGCTGCGGCTGATTCAGCGCATTAAGCTCTTTAATCACTTGCAGAGATTGCACCAGGAGCTTCGCGGTCAGACTCGAAAGCTCCTTAAAGGAGGACGTATCCGCCACTCTCGTTAGCAGTGGGAGCTTGTACAGCTCCGCAAAGTTTAAGGAACCGATCTTTATATCGCAGCCTATCGTATAGAAGTGAAACGGGACTGAATTCGGATCGCTAGACAGAACGGTTCTGGGGGTTTGAGGCGGAATGACAACGATGTCCCCGGCCTGCACTTCATGAAGAAAGCCGTTCACCTCGATCGTTCTTTTTCCTTCCACGACGACCCATATAATCGTTTTTGCGTAACTCGCCCGAGGAAACTCCGTTTCGGCGTTCACAACATTTTCGATTACCCAGGCCATTCGTATAAATAGGTCCTCGACAAATTTGATTCTGCTTAGTATGGCCACCCGAGCCGTCCTCCTCCTTAATTCATATCAACATAATCGAAAATGCATAATGTATAATCGGTTTCTCAACATACCCGTATGCTACTATTTTATTGTAGCACATTCGCTCATCGGAAGTGTGCAAGCGTTTACGGGAATCGAAAAATGGGAGGTAAGCATCGTTGAAAAAGAGAAAGCATTTGACGGCGTTGATGACGGTTATTCTCGCAATTGCACTCGCCGGGTGCAGCTCTGGAGGGCCGAAGGATGGCGCGGGAAACAAGCAGAACGAGAACGTTCAACCGGCAGAGAAGGCGGATGTCATCGAGAAGCCGGTTACGTTAAAAATCTATTTTCCTTTTACCGACGACGTTTACAACCGATTCGTAAAGGAACCGATTGAGAAAAAGTTTCCTAACGTTACCTTGGAGCGGCTGGTACCGGAAAAAAGCGGTCCCGAAGGGATGGACATTCTACTGTCTGCCGGCAACGCTCCCGACCTGTTCTATGCGGTGCCTGGATGGTACGGGAAACTTCAGCTGAGCCATGTGTTCGAGGATCTGACACCGCTTATCCAAAAGTATCATTTCGATATGGGCAGACTCCATCCACAAGTGCTTGAAACGATCAAAAGCTACTCCAAGGACGGCAAAATCGAAGTCATGCCCGAAAGTATGGCCACGCTCGTTCTCGTGTACAACAAAGCGATATTCGACAAATTCGGGGTTCCCTATCCGAAGGATGGCATGACATGGGAACAGATTATGACGGTTGCGCGCGACGTCAGCAAGACGGATAACGGCACTGCTTTCAGAGGGCTCGATTTTGACCGGCATTTCCCGATTAACAATAGCCAGATGTCGCTGCCGTTCGTCGATTCGAAGACGAATAAAGCGATCACAGCCTCGGACGGATGGCAAAAGTTTTTTTCGACGCTGAAGGCGGTATACGATATCCCCGGCAATAAGCCGGACAAGACGATCGGTAACGGACTTTTGTTTTATAAGGACAAAACGCTTGCCATGTATGTCAGCCATATCAACTATTTGAACAATTTGATGACGATTCCGGATTCGGAGCTGCAATGGGATATGGTGACGATGCCGAGCTTCAGCGATGTGCCGGGTACGGGTACACAAGTGAATACCCCCTACTACGGCATTACGCCTACATCGGCCTATAAGGATGAGGCTTTCAAGGTGATCGCTTACTTGCTGTCGGATGAAATGCAAACGTTTTACAATAAAGAAGGACGGCTGACGGTCCTGAACGATAAAGCGATCCGCGATCAGTACGGGGCCAATCTGAAGCAGCTGTCCGACAAAAACGTGAAGGCTGTAACGACGCTCCAGCCGGCTAAGCCAAGACCTTTTACTCTTTATGACGATTATGTCGTCATTCAGTTGTCTAACGCGCTGCAGAAGATGGCTATCGACAACGTTGATTTGAACACCGCTTTGAGAGAAGCCGGAGAATTGGCTGACAAAGAGATAGAAAATCATATCCAAATGATGAAATAGCAAAATAGACAAGGAGTGAGCCAGATGTTCAGACCTAACATTCTACTTATTCAAACCGACCAGCAAACGGCGGAAACGTTAAGCTTGTACGGCAATCCGGTACTGCAAACCCCAGCTTTGGAGCGTCTTGCTGAGAAGGGGGTCGTGTTCGAGCTTGCGTTCTGCAACTATCCGGCATGCTCGCCCTCGCGTTCATCCATGTTTACGGGCCGTTACGCATCGACTATCGGCGTGCATGCGAATCATATGCTGATCAACCCGAACGAAACGACGCTGCCTCAGGTGTTGAAGGAGAACGGCTACCAGACAGCGATTATCGGGAAAAATCACGCGTTCATGAACAACGCGGCCCAATCGTACTATCCAGGCTCCGTTCCCGAGAAGGCGAGTCTGCTGCGGCAAGTATTCGATCATGTCCGTCTTGCCGATCACGGCCATATGGTCGACGGGCATCGCAACGATCCCGAATGTATCACGGCTCATGAATGGGCACAGCGCAACTGCTGGAACAGCCCGCTCGGACATGGCGCAAATCCGGCCAGGCCGGAGCATTGCGGTACCTACCTCCTCGGCCAAGCGATGGTTGACTACTTGGAGAAGGGGAGAGATCCCGAGAAGCCGTTCTTCACGTGGCTGTCGTTCCCGGATCCGCATACTCCGTACCAGGTGCCGGAGCCTTACGCCAGTATGATCGACCCGGCCGATGTGCCTTTGCCGCCAAAGGACAATCTGGATGGCAAGCCGGAGAGGCAGAAGGTCATGCACGTGATGGACGCGATGGATCGCGCCGACGACGAATTGCTCCGCAAGGTACGGGCCATTCACTACGGCATGATCCGGTTTATCGACGACACGCTCGCGACTATTTTCGCCAAGATGGAATCGCTCGGTTTAATGGAACATACGATGATCATCTTCACCTCCGATCACGGAGATTCCATGGGGGCGCACGGGCTCATCCAGAAGCATAACGGGTTCTATGATTCGTTTACGCATGTTCCATTTATCGTCTATACCCCGGGTTACAAGGGACCGAAGCGAACCGGCCATATGGTCGAGCTGGTTGACGTCATGCCGACTTTGCTGGATATGGCGGGTGTACCGGTTCCATACGGATGCCAAGGCAGGAGCCTCGCACCCTTCCTTCGCTCGGAGCAGGAATACGTCCCTCGGGAGTATGTGGTCATGGAAAGCGGGGAAGAGGGAGAGCCGCCGAAGCTGTCTGATATTACGGGCCGGCCGGAGCATCCGCTCGACGAGCGGTACTTTGTTTGGTGCGCTTACCGGGATGCCTGGCTGGGCAAAGGGAAAAGCATCCGCACCCGCGACTGGAAGCTGAACGTCTACGCGAACGGAGAAGGGGAGCTGTACGACTTGAAGAACGACCCCCACGAGCTGACGAACCGGTTCGGCGATCCTGCCTATGACGCTATCGTCCGCGAGCTCGAACGAAAGCTGCTCCTGTGGTCGATGGCCAAAGAGGATCGCCTCCCGATGAATACGACCGTTAAATTGAATTACGAGGATAAGAGGAAAGAAAACGCGAATACGTGATGATCCCCAAGGCACCGGATGGATTTGTAAAGGGATCGGACTTACGGTCCGCTATTTGGCGAAAAAAGCCCCCAAGCGGGGAGTGATCGGACTTGAGAGCCGTTATTCGTTCATAACGCATTGATTTTCGACGAAAATGAGGGGAATAACGGATCTTATGTCCGCAGGCAGGGGGGACTGCAAGATTTTAGAGAAATAGCGGATGTACGGTCCGCATCGATGCTCGTAGTCAAGTGATCGGACCTACGTTCCGCTATTTGGTGAAAAAGGCCTACAATTCGGAGCGTCTTCCTTCACAAAAAGTAAAGAAATAAGCCCAAGACCACCGAGCTTTTCTACGGCGAATCGCTCCAATACTCCCCATCCCTTGTCCGCCGCTGGTTCTGTCCTATCGGATTGGTTTGTTTCGATATGTAATGAACAGGCTAAGTAATGGTAGGACAACCATCACCCAACATCAGAGGAGGGACAGACTATGCCGTGGAGAAAAAACGATTACCCCGTTTCCATGAAAAATTTGGAGCCGCGAGTAAGAAACAAAGCAATCGAGATTGCTAACGCTTTACTGGAAGAAGGCTATGAGGAGGGCCGTGCAATTGCGATAGCTACGGCAAAGGCAAAAGAATGGAATGACGACCATCCGCTTCACCATCGCCATGGTGACGAGCACCGGCTGAAGCGGGAGGGGAGCGCCTCCAACCTCCATGTCGTTCCTTGCAAGGACGGATGGGCTGTGAAGGAAGAAGGCGCCGTCCGCGCGCGGCTTACTGCGGAAACAAAGGCAGAGGCGGTAGAGCAAGCGAGAGCCTGGGCATCCGATAGCAACAAGTCGGCGATCATTCACCGCAAAGACGGTACGGTGGAGACAGCGTATAATTACACATAAGGAACAGGCACTCTCTCAAGAAAGCGAAGAAACCGGAGGTCTTGATGCATAAGGATATTGGAAAAAAACAGGTCAGCACCAGAATAGGGTACTGACCTTGTTTTATGCTTTATGAAGTTATTAAAATTGGTTACAATAAGTTCGATAATCAATTGATGTTCGATAATTTAAGATACGAGCTTCAAGCCGACCGCGGCAACGAGAACCATCGCAATGAACAATATGCGCTTAATGTCTTTGGATTCGCGGTATAGCACCATACTTAATATCGCGCCTCCGGACGCGCCAATTCCTGTCCAGACGGCGTAAGCCGTTCCCATCGGCAGTGATTTCATTGCGAGAGCAAGGAACAGGAAGCTTGCGCCGAATGCGCCGAGCATCAACGCTAACGATTGAAAATTTCGCTCTTGATTCAGTTTGTTAATGGTTGTAACACCGAACATTTCGAAAATACCGGCCAATACAAGATATACCCATGGCATCAGAATCAGCCTCCTTCCGCGGTTTCTTTACTTTTCGTTACAAGCTTCAGTCCGACGACACCGGCGAGCAGAAGCAGAATGAGCACGATTTTGACTGCTTTGACCGGCTCATCGAACAGAACAATTTCCGCGAGCACCGTTCCGGCGGTTCCAAGCCCGACGAAAACGGCATATACCGTGCTGACCGGCAGCTGTCGGCTGGCAACAATCATAAGGTAAAAGCTCACGTAAATAGCGATAGCCGTACCGATCCAAGTCCACACATTGTAAGAGTGCTTTAGTCCGATAACCCAGAATACTTCGAAAACAGCCGCAATAACTACTTTAAGCCAGTTGTTGTTCATGACCCCGTTCCTCCTTAGGCTCTTTGTATATTTTGCGAGTCTGCGCCAATAAATATCCTATCATTTAAAACATTATTTCCTTTACTGGCTGCTTTTGCACGCAAGAAAGAGTTACCTAACTAATATTAGTTAGGAATCATTCTTGCACATTTTCTAACGGGTGTCAATCGTTTTTAAAACAAAAGGTGAGAGGAAAAGAACCAACTCAAAAAAAGTATCGAGCAAGGCGGATGGCCTTATTCGATACTTTTTTTCATTCTGAAGTGGATGCTAAAGCGCTGGGGGGGCCAATGACAGGGCAGCGAGCAGCGCAATGGCGGCGGACTTGCTGCTCCGTTAGCCCCCGTTCGAGGACGGGATGGCGGAAGGAACCGTCGGCGGAGTATCCGGCGCGACCGGCTGCGGCTCAGCGGAGCCAGCCGCCCGAGAGGCGCCGTCGCGCTGCGAGGCCTCGGGAGCAACGGGCTGCGGCTCAGCGGAGCCAGCCGCCCGAGAGGCGCTGTCGCGCTGCGAGGCCTCGGGAGCAACGGGCCGAGGCTCAGCGGAGCCAGCCGCCTGAGAAGCGCCGTCCCGCTTCGAGGCCTCGGGAGCGACGGGCCGAGGCTCAGCGGAGCCAGCCGCCTGAGAAGCGCCGTCGCGCTGCGAGGTAGCAGGAACCGGCTGCGGAGCCCCGGCAGAAGCTGCATCGCGAGAAGCGCTGTCGCGCGGCGAGGCAGTAGGAACCGGCTGCGGAGCCTCGGCAGAAGCTGCAGCGCGAGAAGCGCCGTCGCGCGTCGAAGCAGCAGGAACCGGCTGCGGAGCCTCGGCAGAAGCTGCAGCGCGGGAAGCACCGCCGCGCTGCGAAGCCGCGGGAGCGACTGGGCGAGGTGCGCTGGAGCCAGCCGCCTGAGAGGCGCCATCGCGCTGCGATGCCTCTGGCGCGCTCTGCTGCGGCTCGCCGGAGCTTGCAGCCGCCGTGCCGCCGTCCGCCGAAGAAGCCGACTGCGATCCGGCTCCCTGGATTGCGGACGAAGTGCCCGCCGCTGCACCGCTATCGGTGCTTCCAGCGTCAGCCGGCTTGTCGGCGGCTTCCTTGCTGCCCGGCTCCTGCTGTTTGGAGCCGGTATCTGCGCTTTTGCTACGGTCGGTCGAAGCCGCCGTACCATTGGTATTCGTTGCGCTTTCGCTGCTGCTGCAAGCAGCCGATGTCAATAGAAGGGCGAAGCTTAACAGAAGGATAGCTTGACGTTTCATTTGCATAGGGGTGTACTCTCCTTTGCGTCATCAGAGGATCATGAACGACTCCTATCCTAAAGCAAAGATGTGTACAGCATGTCTCCAACTTGTAAACAAAGTGTAACAGCGGCCGGCGATACCAGCGCGTTAAACCCTATCCATCCCTGCATAACAAACGCATCCCCGTCTAACGCCGCGGCGATAAACGGGGATGTCTTATTTCAATTCCAGTATGAGCGGATCCGTTACAACGACCTGAGCGGAAGCCACGGGGCGCGGCTCATAGGCTTTATTGCCGTTGAGCACAATTTTTTTATTGTCGGGACTCCATTCCAGCTGGAACGGCACAATCCCTTTATAAACCTCTTTTTCGTTTAACAAGCTGTTTCCTTGCACCTTGGCGACATAGAGAGAGTCGCGGCCTCTGGAATAAACGATCATCTTTCGGTCGGGCGAAAGCCGGAAGCTCCCGATTTGCTCCGTCACGACGCTCGTTGTGTTATTACGGCGGTCAAACACGATAAGAGCTCCGCTGGAACCGACGAGCATCACTTGATCGTCGTTCATAAAATCGAACGTTCCGAAGTCGCCGGCAATATCATGCTCGTATAAGCTTGCGAAGCCGGTTTCGTCCAGCTTGCCGTAAACGAGGGAATACTGTCTGCCGGACGATCGTACGAGAAGAGCGCTTGATCCGTCGTTCGATATTTTAACCGCCAACACATTCCAATCGGGAATGGGATATTCCTTCATCTTATTGGCTGCAGTATCGTAAACGGCGATAGCCCTTCCCGCTTGTCCCGTCTTTTGCTCGCTATAAGCCGTATAACGGCTGTTATTCGACCAGGTCAGCATACTGACCCGCATCGCTTCCGTAGATAATTCACCGATTTCCACGGGCTGGGAGCCGGTTAGCCGAAGCAGCTTCATCGTTTCTTTCCTATCAGCCTGAACGCTGGAGACGGCGAACGATCCATCCGGCGATAAGCCTTGAATCTCCGTACTTCCTTCCAGATTGATCCACGTTTCGTAGGAATTATGCTTATAATCGATTCGGTCGAGGCTTCGGCTCCGGCTTGTTTTCCAGATCGTCCCTAGCAATTCATCCTTCGATTGCCAGCCAAGAATATTCCCGTTTTCCGACAGTTTATAAATGGCGCTCAATTCCATTGCTTCGTTTGCCGCCGGAGAGCTGCCGCTATCCCCGGTTTCGGGGATGATGATTGTTTTGGATTTCAGAGATGGCGCGCATCCCGCCAAAACCAGACTTAGCAACACGATACAGACAAGCATCCGGTTCATCATGCAGGTTCCCCCGTGTTTTCGTGATGAGGCAGTACAATCGTTACCGTTGTCTCATGATTTACACTCTCGATAGAGATCGTTCCTTGATGCTCGTCAACAATAGCTTTGCATATGCTAAGTCCGAGCCCGCGGCTTCCGGATTCATCTTCATCCCGCGGACCGGCACGATAAAACGGCTCGAACAGCTTGCTCCATTGATCGGGCGGGATCGTATCGCCCTGATTCGTAACGGTGAATCGGATCCCGTCCGCAGCAGGAATGCCTGAGACGGCAATCACCGTATGAGCTGCTCCGTATTTTACTGCATTGTCGATAAGGTTAATGAACAGCTGCTTAAGCTTTTCCGAATTGGCGTAAACCCACAGGTCATGGCCTGCTGAGCATTCAATGGTTTTTTTATACCGCTCGGCTTTAAAAGCCATCCCCTCGCACACCCCGTGCAGCAAGGAACCGGCCTCGACGAGCTGCGGCGCTTCTTCCATGGAGGCTTCCTTGGACAGCTCCAACAGCTTCACCACCATCCCGTGAAGACGGTCGCTCTCTTCAATAATGTGGTTCATCCCTTTGCGAAAGAATGCCTCGTCGCTCTGCCCGTTCTCCTTAATCAGCTGCGCATAGCCGAGGATGGAGGTCAAGGGCGTTTTCAACTCATGCGTGACATTGTCGTAAAATTGCTTGCGATGCAGGTTCAGCTCGTTCAAGCGATCGCGGTCGCGCTCTATGGTGCGGATTTGCCGGTTGATTTTTTCAATCATCAGATTGAAGTTATGCGCCAGCTTTCCGATTTCATCCCTGCGGCGAATGCCGATGCGGGTATCCAAATTCCCGTTCGTCACATCCGTGGACGCTTTGGTAAGCTGAACAATGGGGATCGATATATTTCGCGATAAAATATACGAGAACAGAAAGGCGGCGGCAAAGATGGCGATCGTAACATAGAAAATAAAGTCCAGAATGTGCCTGCTTTGCTCATAAAGCAAAGAGAAATCTTTGACGAACCGCAGTATACCGACCTTTTTGCCGTCGATTTCCACCGGATACGAGTAATAAACTTCGGCGGCACGGTTGGAATACTGGACGGTAAAAGACGTTTGCCCGTTCAAAGCGTTGTGAAGGTCTTCATCGCCTTCACGCGACAACGGGAAGCCTGCGGACGATTGCAGCTTGTCGCCCTGGACGGAATAGGCGCTGACGTGACTGGAGCTTACGTGGCGAAGCTCGTCGACCAGCTCTTTGGACATTTGCTGAAAATATATTTCATCACTGGCATAGTGATTGATCATAAACATCTGCTTAACGTACACATTGCTGTTCTTTTTCAAGGCGATAAGGTCTTGGGTAATGATGTTCTCATTGCTAGATTCGACGATACGTACGACAAAATGGTTCAGCAGCAGCAAGGACACGGAAAAGATGATCAGGAAGCCGACCAGAAATTTCGCTTTGATCGAGCGGATCATGGGCGGGACACCGTCTGCTTCTCGAATTTATAACCGACGCCGAATACGGTTGTAATCAGATCGTTCGCGTCAAGCTTTTTGCGCAGCCGTTGAATATGAATATCGACCGTACGGGTATCTCCGAAGTAATCATACCCCCACACAAAGTCAAGCAGCTCGGTTCGTGTGAATACTTTGCCTCTGTAATTGTACAGCGTCATCAGGAGATCGAACTCTTTGGGGGTGAGCTCTACGACGGTATCGTTTTTGGTAACCAGCCGCTCCGTTGGCACGATCTTAATGTCCATAAATCGGATTGTCTCATCACCTGCACTATCCACCGGACGGTTCGTTTGGGACCATCTCCGGAGAATCGTGCGAATTCTCGCAATAACCTCTCTCATGTCGAACGGCTTCGTAATATAATCGTCGGCTCCGAATTCCAGCCCGGAAATTTTATCGGATATATCGGATTTGGCCGTCAGCATAATGATGGGGATGTTGTAGATTTCCGTTACCATTTTGCATATGTCAAGGCCGCTCACATCAGGCAGCATCCAATCCAGCAGCAGCAAATCCGGGCGGAATTGCCCGATCTGCTCAAGCCCCTCCGAGCCTTTGCTGGCCGTTCGGGTTTCAAAGCCTTCCTTGGTCAGCCCGTAGGCGAGCAAATCGGCAATCGCCGTCTCATCTTCGATGATCATGATTTTGGCTTGTTCCATGGGCTCCACTCCAATCTAACTGAATGGTAGCACAATCCGCTATCTGCTTGCCAGCTTGTCGGCCGATCAGACGGTTCCGGCCACTTTTCTCCTGCTCATGGAAAAAGATACCGCAGCAATCGCAAGGCCGACCGCTACCGTCAAACTAGCAATCCACGGGTTGTACAGAACGGTGGAGGTAGCGTCTACGACGATGCCGCCAAGCCCGGCGCCCACAGCCACTCCCAAATGAAGCACCGAAGTGTTCAGCCCTAGAACCAGATTGGACGATTCGGGAGCCTGTTGAATAAAATACATTTGGATCGCCGGGATGATCAAAGACATGGCGAACATCCAAATGAGCAGCAGCGCCACCCCGGCAACGAGATAGGAGCTGAGCAGAGGCAGCAAGAAGAGCGATACGGCCAGCACCGTCAAGCCGAATGAGATCACTTTGGAAGTGCCCCAAGCGTCCGCAAGCGTTCCGCCTGCGCGAGTGCCCAGCACGCCGGCAATCCCGAGAGCAAACATCGTTAAGCCGGTATAGGAAGCGTTCATATGAAGAATTTGCTGCAGGTACGGCGCCAAATACGTATTCATCATGGAGCTGCTCGATGTAAACAGCAACGATAACCCTAGCCCGCTGACGATAACGGAGCTGCCGAGCACATGGAATTGCTTTCGGAAAGGAACCGGTGCATCTCCTGCAATTTGCGGCAGCAGCCGGATCGTCCCGAGCAGAAGAAGGAACGTAATGACGCCCAGCGCGGCAAAAATGGTCTGCCAGCTCCACCATTTGGCTACGGTGACGCCGATAGGCGCGCCCAGTACCAAAGCGGCGCTGAATCCCATGGCAACCATGCCGATCGCCCGGCCCGTTTTCTCCGGCGAGACCAGCTTGGCGACCGAGCTGAAGGCAACGACGGTGTATACGCCGCCGCTCAAGCCGAGCATAATGCGGGACGCCATCAAGGCGGCAAAGCTGGTGCTTGCGTAGGACGCCAGGCTGCCCAGGATGAACATCGCGAGAGCGCCGATCAGAAGATGCTTGCGCCGTACACGGGACGTTAGAGTAACGATAATAGGGGTGCCGATAGCAAAAGAGAGCGAAAAGGCGGTTATGATTTGTCCGGCGAGGGCAATGGAAATATGCAAATCATCTGCGATAACAGGGAGAATGCCGATGACGATAAGCTCCGCGACCCCTGTCACGAAAGCTCCTAAGGTAAGAAGATATACAGCAAGACGGTTCATAGGTATCTGTCCTTTCCTGTCGATAAGATAGGGAGTACTCCGTTGATTGACATTATAAACAGCCGAGTTACATAATGTAAGAAGGCAAAGTATTTGGACATTATCCTGATAAATGGACTTACTAACGAAATGTAAGTGAGGTGGCGAATATGAAGCAACAACGGGATAACGAAACGGATTCGAAATCGAGCATTTGCGAAGTGCTGGAAATTCTCGGAGCGAAGTGGGCGTTTCTGGTGATCGCTGAACTGGCCAAAGGACCGAGGCGATTCAAGCAGCTGCAGCGGGATGTTGTTGTTATCAAGACGCAGTCGTTAACGGATACGCTGAGGCATTTGGAGCATACGGGGGTCGTGCACCGGGAGGTATATCCAACCGTCCCTGTCACCGTGGAATATTCATTGACGGAGAAGGGAATGGATTTTCAGGCGGCCTTGCGGGAAATGGATAAATGGGTCATGAAGTGGGGGAATAAGCAAGCGGGCAGCACCTCTTGATGCTCTTTCGTAGCATAGCCATTAAAAAAAGGAGCAGCTGCCCCGGCGGTCTGCTCCTTTCTATATGAACTTCAGCTTCCATATAGTTGTCGGCTCTAGGATTGTAATCCAGCAGATCTTCTAATGGGCCCGAAGCTACTCGCTAGGGCCTGTTTGCTGCTGCTTTTTCCGAAAATCCCGCGGCGTTGCGCCGACCAGCTGCTTGAACGTTTGGCCGAAATAGGAAAAGCTGTTGAAGCCGACGTTGACGGAAATTTCCGATATGGGCAGCTCGGTATGAACAAGCATTCGTTTCGCATGGTGGATTCTTGTCTGCAGCAAAAACTCCGTAATGGTAATTCCGATCGTTTTTTTGAATAAATGGCACAAGTAATACTGGTTCAAATACAGCTCTTGGGATATTTGCTCCAGCGTCAACGGTTCCGCGAAATGATTGGAAATAAATTTGACCGCTTGCTCCACCTTCGGATTGACTCCGCGATGGCTGGCCACCCGGTCTTCATTGACGGAATCGTTCGATAAGAACCGGCTAAGCTCCAGCAGCAGCTCGCTTAAATAGATGCGAATCGCCAGCAGATGATCCAGGGAGCGGCTCGTATATTCCTCATGCAGCCGGTCCAGCAAGTACTGGCAGCGGCTCATTCTTTCTTCGTTCAGCCTCATATGCCGGCGGTTCAGTCCTTGTCGAAAAATATCCAGCAAAATATCTCTGGATTGGCTATCCATCAGCTCGGGGAGAAAATGGAGGACGCTGCGTGTATTCGGCTTTTCGATTTTGGGCGAGCTTTTGTGAGACTCATGGGCGCTGATAAGGATCAAATCGTTTCCTTCCAGCGGATAAATGTGATCCTCGATCAGGAAGCAGCCGCTGCCTTCATGGAAAAAATACACTTCGAACCCTTCATGCGAGTGGAAATCCATATAGAAATTCGTTTCCGTTTCTTTGTACTTCATCGAAAGCGGAAGATCCTTCAGCTGACTGTTTATGAAATCGTCCGTCCGTATGACTGGGCTAGCTTGCATGTCCATTCACCATCCTCGTTGTAAAAAGCGCTTACATTTAATGTACTCCTCCTTCAGAAGAAACACAATCCTCTTTAGGGTTCTTTTTTTCTAGCGAGAAAACAACAGCAATTTTGTTATATTTTTAAACAATGGAGAGAGAGAAAGGAGCTTGCCTTTTTCCTTATAATTTAATGGCAATCGAGGATGCAGGGATATGTTATTTCAATTCGATAATGGAATATAGGGAAGACGCGAAAGGAAGGGACAAGGACATCATGTTGAAATCGGCTCTTTGGCAAGGGACTGCGGCAGAGGAAGTGAAGGAGGCCGCAGGCAGGGTTTACCGCAGGATGATCGGCTCCGATACACAAGACTGGGGCATGAATATGAACCAATGGGACTGGACGCCAGGCGTGGGCCTGATCGCCATTCTTCATTATGCCGAAGCTTTGGGGGAGAAGGATGCGATAAGGTATTTGGAGAATTGGATCGAGAGAAACAAGGAAAAGGCGGCGCACGCCAAAGTCATTAATTCCATGGCTCCCTACGGCGTATTTCCTGAACTGTACCGGCGCACGAACCGCGATTATTACCTGGAAACGGCAGGGGACATCGCCGAATGGATGGTTCACGAGGCTCCCCGTACCCGGGAGGGTGCGTTCGAGCATACGGTGACGGAGAAGGCCAGCTTTCCGGAGCAAGTGTGGGCGGATACGATCTTTATGGCCGTCTTGTTTCTGGCAAGACAAGCGTCTTTGACCAAGCGTACGGATCTCGCGCAGGAAGCGCTTCGCCAGGTTGAGCTTCATTTCCGCTTGCTGCAGGATGGGGAGACGGGCGTATTATACCATGGCTGGGACTGCACGTCGGGCAATCATATGTCTGCAGCCCGATGGACGCGGGCCAACGCTTGGATCGTCATCGGATTCCCGCTTATTGTCAAGGAGCTGAAGCAAGTGGCGGAAGTACCGTCTGAGCTGCTGGAGCGGTACAGGGTGCTTGTGGACGGCCTCCTCCAATACCGGAATGCACGGGGCTTGTGGCATACGGTTATGGACCGCAGCGAATTTTATGAGGAAACCTCAGGCAGTGCAGGAATCGCAGCCGGAATCCTGTGTGCCGTGCGTTTGGGCTTGCTCGATACGGGCTACGTGGAGGAAGCGGCCGCAACATGCCGGGCGGTTCTTAGCATGATCGACACGGACGGCACGGTGCTCGGGGTGTCGGGAGGTACGCCGGTCATGAAGACCATTGAGGATTATAACCGGATTCCGTTGATCGCATCGCTGTACGGCCAAGGGCTAACTTTGATGATGCTTGCCGAATGGATTCAAGCGGACCCGCAATAGCACGTGCTTCATCCGCTCCAAGCCGCCGTGTCTATAAGAACGCGGGCGCGATGCTTTATAATAAGAGCGTCAACGATTTTTTCGGCCATAGGTGGCCGTTACCATAAAGTACCGCAAATCAAGCTAATGCAAGGGGGCTGAACTACTAATGCAGGAAACGATTGAGGCTGCGATTCGAAAAGAACTGAAGCCGACGCTGCAAGTACGGCAGTTTATAGCAGTCGTATTGGAGCTGTTGAATCAGGGAACGCCGGAGGGAGACAAAGAAGCGCTGCTGCGTCTGAAATTGCTTACAGAGGCATGGAACCAGGACCGGTCCGGACGGATGCCGGAGCAGGAAAACGCCCCCTCTTCAGCCCCTCTGTCGGCTCATACGGGCTCTTCGATCCGGCAGACGATGATGAGCTGCTTTTTCTCGCAAGGCAACTACTTCAAGGCGTTCAGCGAGCTTGCGAGCCGGGGGCTGATCGAGGAGACGTTTTGGCATTCGGCGGCAAGCCTCGCGCAGGATATTTTGAGGCCGGCGGAGCGGGATGCGAACAACCGCTCCTTCTTTTTCGCCATAGGGATGGCGCTTGCGTCCGGGCTGTTTCCGGCGCTGCCGGAGGCCAAGGGCTGGAGCCACTACGCCGAAGGCGTGTGGAATGACTGGTACGGCCCGGGCGATTGCTATGAGCCGGGATATGTAGCGCACAATATTATGCAGGTGATCGAGCTGGGGCTTATTCTCGGCAAAGCGGAGGAGCTCCGGAGCGACAAGGCGCTCGCAGCATATCGCCGCTACCGCGATCACATCAGTCCGTCAGGGCTTGCCATTCAGCCGGGCGACGGCGGCACCCAGGCAGCGTATGTTGATGCGCTTGCCTTGATGGCAAAAGTAACGGGCGACGGTACGTTCCTATGGGCGGAGCAGCAAGCATTTTTGGCCGGTGAATACGGGGGCTACTATAATGCGGTGCGGGGGCGTATTCCGGCGGAAGAAGCCGAGCAATCGCTGGAAGCCAGATTCGCACAGAATCATTTCGAGGGGATCAAGCCGGAACTGCCGGACACCGGAAGCGAGGTTCAGACGATGTACCCCGCTACCTATCGTATACCGGACCGGCTGCTGCTGTCGCCTTCCAAGAAGGAAGGAAAGCCGTACGCCGCATTCTACATCAACGACAGGATGGAAACGCTGCATCATGCCCACGAGGATAACCGGGGAGATTTGTACCATTATGAAGTGAACGGTGTGATGGTGCTGCAGCGCTCCGGATGGCACAAATGGGCAGGACAAAGCAACACGCTCGTCGTAGGCGATGCCCTCTCGGAGTTTCCTTTCAATTATACGCAGGGACTGCTGTCGGGCCGTTGGTACAAGGCGTCCTCGAATCTCCGTCTGCTTCGCGACTTTATGGCGTCGGACCGGTACGAGCAGCTGTACCGGACCCCCGAAGGATTCCGGCATACCGGAGTTCCTGTCGAGGGCGACGAGACGATGATGCCGCTGCCGCATTTTTTCCGGGACAAGGAAAGTCCGTATGGCGTATTTCTGTGCAATCCGGAAGGGATGGCCGGGAAGAACGAGAGCCTGAAGCTTGAAAGCTTCACCATTTCGCTGAACACGTTCCTGAGAGGCGGTAACCACTCGTTCCCGAAAAGCTTGGAATGGTACAGGGATTACAGGGAGGTCGCCCCGGCAGACGGACCCGTCGAGATGCTGATCCGGAACATTCATTTGGGAGGCCCCGCAGGCAAAAGAATGCTGGTCGATCTACGCGAATTCGCGGAGTACCTGGAGGTGGCGTTCTACGAGGACGGCAAAAAAGGGACCATACAGGAAAAGCGGATTCTAACGCCGGAAGAGGTGCGGGAACGCGTCAGCCTTACGTTCGATGAGCTGTCCGGTGCCCCGGCTCTCAAGATCGTATGCCATCCGGGCCGCACGGATTTGACCTGGAGAGGCTTCGGCGGCGAGAGCATTCACTTGACGGAGCAATACCAGCGCATCGGCTTTGATTATTTGTACATCAGCGACGCAAGAGATTTCTTGCGCACGCCGGTCCGATTGTTCGTGAACGGCATGACGTGCCGCAGCATGTATGTGGACGGACAGCAAGGAGGCGTGCTGAAGGATGCGAGAGCAGAACAGCGCGGGGAAGACAGCTTCGGCTCCATGGAATACGAAGGTGTGTATACGTTCGATTCTCACTGGAAACGCCAGACCGTACTGACGCAGGAAGGCTATTTGCTTGTTGTCGACCGGTTCCTGCCGGGAGCGGAAGCGGACAGGATGACGGGAGGACCGGTATGGCAGGTGAAGGATCCGTTACAGCAGGGTCTGTTCTGGTTCGATTCTGCAGCCGACAGGCAGCATAATACCAACGTGCTCGTGTATTTCCATCCGCAGCGGGGACATCAATACGGCGCCAAGTTTCAGCCGAAGCTGTGGAACGACCAGGGCTATGCCCTATATGACAGGACGGTGTTCACAGCCGGCAGGGAGGAAGTATTCGTATCCGTCATCCTGCCCCATGACAGCGCTCTGTCCGGCTCCGACGTGAGCGGGAAGAAGCACTTTCATTCGCTCGCCGTCAACCGCGGGGAAGAGAACAAAGGCGTTGCGACCGAAATTAGACCGGATGGAACAGCGGTAGTGGAGCTGCTTCCTACGGAGAAATGGAAGCCGGGCCGAATCCGTATTTCAGTTCAGGCGGACGGCGGCTGGAGCGTAGAACGGTAGCGGTAACTTATAGCGCTCGGTTGTCTCTGTAAGTCTGTTGTGTGAACATGGCAATCGATGTTCCTGACGTATGTTTGCGTAACGCAATGGGGTGATGTTTACAGCTACAAGAACTCGGACAACGAAATCGCATATCATGAAAAACCTTGCTGCAACGCCTCCTTTGGGAGGCTGGCAGCAAGGCTTTTTGTGCTTTGGAAAGGTGTAAGCCAAACTGAAGGTGCGGCGGAGCCAAGACGCCTGCTGGCTTACTCCGTCGCCGCCAATTCAGGCGGAACTCGGCGCGGGCTCAGCTGCTCGAACGCGTAGGCGAGCCGGATCAGCGACGGCTCGGAGAAGGCGCCGCCGGTAAACATGACGCCGAACGGCTTGCCGTCCCGGAGATAGCCTCCGGGAACCGCTATAGACGGATAGCCGGCTTTGGCGGCAATTTCTTCTCCGCTGTCGTGGGGGAACAGCAGCGCATCCAGGCGATGCTCCTTCAGCACACGATCGATTCCTTCGGTGCGGGACAGCCGGATATCTTTCAACCGGTCCATAATATATTGCGGCTCGGTCAGCGTACCCGACTTGCTCTCGGCATAAACGAGAATCTTTTGCCCGTAGGCTAACGCCTTGTCGGCATGCGCCTCATTAAAGGCGATGAGCTCCTTCAGAGAGTGAACGGGCTGATCCAGCGGCAGCTTGCTCAAATAAGCGTTCAAATCGGCTTTGAACTCATGGACAAGCACGCTGGAGTGGAGCAGGGACAGCTCCCCGGCCGACGGGATGTCGGCCGGATCGATGAGCACGGCTCCGGCATCGGCGATTTCCCGGAGCAGCTCCTCAAACAATATTTGCTCCTCTTCGGAGAGCGAATCGTGGAATACCCGGCGCGGGATGCCGATCCGCGCCCCCTGCAACCCGGCGCGATCCAGCTGCGCCGCATAGTCGGGCTGCTCCATGCCGATGGAGCAGCCGGTGACGGGATCGCGCGGGTCGTGACCGCGCATCACGCCGAGCAGCAGAGCGGCGTCGGCGACGGTGCGGGCCATGGGACCCGCGGTGTCCTGGCTGTGCGCCAGCGGAATGATGCCGCTGCGGCTGATAAGCCCGACCGTCGGCTTGATGCCGACGATCGATTGGTACACGGCCGGGCACAGTATCGAGCCCGACGTTTCGGTGCCGACGGCAGCCGCCGTGAAGCTGGCGGCGACCGCGGCCGCAGAGCCCGTACTGGACCCGCCGGCATAGAAGCGGCCGGGTCCGTACGGATTCAGCACTTGGCCTCCCCGGGAGCTGTAGCCGCCGGGCATGCCTTCGGTCATGAAGTTGGCCCACTCTGTCATGTTGGCCTTCCCCAGAATCACCGCTCCGGCTTCCCGAAGCCGGGTGACGAGGAACGCGTCACGCTGGGCGTAATGGTTCGCCAATGCAATCGAGCCGGCACTCGTGTGCATCCGGTCGGCCGTGTCGATGTTGTCCTTCAGCAGCACGGGGACTCCGTGCAAAGGGCCGAGGGCAGCGCCCCTCAGCCTAGCCGCATCGGCTGCTTCGGCCTGGTGCAGCGCATCGGCGTTCAGCTCTAGCACCGAGTTGATCCTCGGTCCTTGCCGGTCATGGAGGGCGATTCGCTCCATATAGCGCTGGACAAGCTCGAAGGAGGAGGTCTCGCCGCGCTCCATCGCTTGCTGCATGCCGGTTATGGTCGCTTCTTCGATTCGTATCATAGGGACACTCTGCCTCTCTGCTCCGCTGGAGCTTTCTTCTTTCTTTCTATTTTGTTGGAGGAATCCAGCCGATGCAAGATTGTAAATGATTAAAATCAATATATTCCCAATTGTTTTTAGAATTTGTTGAGTATTTTTTTGCTATAATCGAGAAGTACACTGGAAACAGAACCAATTTACTACATAGAGGCGCAGATCAGATCATGAAAAAACCGACCGCAACGATGCTTAGTATGCTTTTTATTTTTTTGGCCATTGTTCTGTTTTTTCTATACCAATGGCTGAATCCAGCCGCCACTTATCCTGCTGCTGTCCAAGGACAGCTGGATGCAAGAGGCTGGGATTTCGCCAAGCAAGGAATCATCCCGCTGAGAGGGGAGTGGGAATTTTATCCGGACAAGCTGCTGCAGCCGGCCGATTTCAAGAACAACCCGGCACTGCAGTCCGAGAAGCGGCTTTTGCAGGTTCCTCATGGGTGGAAGGGAGTGGTCGCAACCGATGGCAGGGACGGCTACGGAGTCGGCACTTACCGGCTGCTCATTCAGGTAGATAAAACGGACATTTATGCCCTCCGTTCCAAAAAAGTGCGGATGTCCAGCCATATTTACTTAAACGGCACAGATCTTGGGGGCAATGGCCGGACATCGCTAGACAAAGAAGGCTTTGTAGCCAGCAATTTGCCTTTCTTTGGAGCGGAGAAGGCTGAATCGGGCACGGTTGAGCTCATTATTCAAGTTGCCAGCTTTAATTATATTGCAGGCGGCTTGGTCCAGGCTCCCGAGTTCGGGTCCTATCAGGCTGTGACCGATCGTGCAGACAACTCCAAGCTTGCCGATATGGTGCAAATTTCAGCCATGCTGCTGTTCGCCCTGTTCTACGGCGGCATGTTCAGGCGCTGGCGCCAGGATCCGCATTTGATGTATTTCAGCTTGTTTTGCTTGGCAACGGGATTGTTTTTTACTGTCGACAATG
The DNA here is from genome assembly GCF_022354825.1 of Paenibacillus sp. H1-7. Taxonomy (GTDB): domain Bacteria; phylum Bacillota; class Bacilli; order Paenibacillales; family NBRC-103111; genus Paenibacillus_S. The sequence continues at coordinate 6,778,057 of NZ_CP031168.1, read as the reverse complement.
AGATTTTGCTCTCCACCTTGTTCCCGTCGATCTCCTTTGTCATGATTCAAAAAATCGTGTTTGTCTCGGTTTACCTTTCGTTCCTGTGGTTCAATTATTATATTTTTACCTATTTGGGTGAAAAGGAAAATACGCTGTTCGTATGGATCCGACGGCTTACCTATGTCTACTTAATCGTCATCATTCTCCCTAACGATCATCTGGCGTACACGCTGGTATTGAATTTAACGCTGCAAACGGCGGCATTCATCAATATTTTTTTGATGCTGATCCGCAGCCGGAACAAGGGAGTTCCCGGTACGGGATATTTGGCTCTAGGGGTGTTTTTTCTTATTGCCAGTTGGATTTTCGCACAAATCCGCTATGAGCTGGCGCTGGACAACCCGTATTTCATGATCGTTACTCCGCTGCTGCTTGTGTTCTCCCAAGCGTTCTTGATGTCGAACCGAATGCAGCAGGCGTTCTACAAGAACGAGAAATTATCACAGCAGCTGCTCGAATATGACCGGCAAAAAGACGAGTTTTTGGCCAAAACGTCGCATGAGCTCCGGACGCCGCTTCACGGGCTCATTAATCTGTCGCAGTCCATCCTCGATGACCGGGGCAGAGGGCTGCAATCCGAGTATAAGGAAAATGTGAGACTAATGAATCTGATCAGCCGCAGGCTGGCGGGGCTCGTTCACGACATTTTGGATATGTCGCTCATTAAACACGGGCAGCTTCGCATCCATCAAACCGCGGTTGACTTGCGGATGACGGTCCGTTTTGTGCTCGATACGCTATCCATTACACCGATGAACAAGCAGGTTCAGATGGTTAACGAGCTGGCCGCCGATCTTCCTCTTGTCCATGCCGATGAGAACCGGCTGAAGCAAATTTTGCACAATTTGATTGAAAACGGCTTGAAATTTACGGACAAAGGCAGTGTCCGCGTAACGGCGGAGCTCAGAGCCAATGAAATTGCGGTTTCCGTCATCGACTCGGGGATAGGCATACCGCCGGAGCGTATCGAGGCGATATTCGAGCCATTCGAGCATTATTCGGAGACGGGGGCACAGTCGCGGAGCGGTATCGGGCTCGGACTCAGCATTACGAAGCAGCTCGTGGAGCTGCAGGGAGGGACGCTTGAGGTCCATTCGGAGGTCGGAAGCGGTACCCGCTTCACATTTACATTGCCCGTCGCAGAAGGGGCTGCCCGCACGGACTCGGATCTAGATGACGCTGCTGAACCTGTTAACGGGTTGGCGTACACAGTCCAATCGGCCAGCGAGGAAGGTGACGAATTCACCGTACTCATTGTCGATGATGAGCCGTCGAATGTAAAAGTGCTGATCGATGCAGTCACATCCTTGAAGTTCGGCTACACGGCGGTATACAGCGGAAAAGAAGCGATAGAGCTGCTGAACCGGCATTTTCAGCCGGATCTGGTGCTGCTGGATTTGATGATGCCCGGCGTGTCCGGCTTGGACGTGTGCGGGGAAATCCGGCGCAAGCACGGCTTGGCGGAGCTTCCGGTTCTGATGCTTACGGCATCCGGTCAAAAAGGGGACGTCATTGCGGCATTTGCCGCCGGTGCTAACGATATCCTGCAAAAGCCGTTCGAATTGGAGGTGCTCAAGGCGAGAATGCAGTCGCTGCTTTCCATGAAACGATCCTCGGAATACGCTGTACGGCGGGAGATCGATTATTTGCAGGCGCAGATTACGCCGCATTTTCTGTACAACAGCTTGAATGCGCTGGTCGGTCTCAGCTATAAGGATACGGACAGGCTGAGGGAGATGATTCATCATCTGACCACGTATTTAAGAGGAAAGTTTACGCTCACCTTCCAAAGCCAGCTCGTCTCGTTTGATAGAGAAATGGAGCTGGTGAAAGCTTACCTGGCTATCGAACAGCTTCGCTTCGGAAGCAGGCTGCAGGTCAAGTACACTATCGAACCGGATCTTCACTGCATGATGCCTCCGCTCCTTCTCCAGCCGCTCGTGGAAAATGCAGTCCGCCACGGCATAGGGCAGAAGCCTAATGGCGGGACGGTCGAAATCCGTGCTTGCCGGGTTCCCGGCGGTGTGGAATTTACGGTCGAGGACGACGGCATAGGGATGGGAGAGGAGCTGCTCTTCAAGCTTAACGAGGATCAAGGAAGCGGTGTCGGTACCGGCAATGTGAACCGTCGGTTGAAAATGCTCTACAACCAGACATTGCGAATCGACAGCGAGCCGGACCGTGGAACGATCATCACATTTTATTTACCGGAGGAATCGGATGCTTAAGGCCGTATTAATAGATGATGAAGAAATTGCTTTGGACGTACTGGAAATTGTGCTGCAGGAGGTCGGCGGCGTATCCGTAGAAGGCAAGTTTTTCCGGGTGGACGAAGCGTTGGCTTATTTGGAGCATTCTGCCGTCGATTTAATCTTTCTCGATATCGAAATGCCCGGAATGAACGGGCTTGCGGTAGCCGAGCGGTTGTCGCAGCGGTGGCCCGGCATGCAGATTATTTTCGTGACGGCTTATCAGGAGTATGCGGTAGAAGCCTTCGAAGTGAACGCGTTCGGTTACCTGCTGAAGCCGGTGTCCAAGGAGCGGCTGGCCAAAACATTGGACCGGTACCGTAACCAATACCAAAATCATAATGGGATATCCCGGGCTGGCCAAGCCGTAGGTATCGCCGCTGAAAAGCTTCATACGGAGGAGCCGGAGCGCCGATTATTTTTGAATGCGCTGGGTAGCATGGAGCTATACGACAGCCATCGCAAGCTGGTGACATGGCGGACGAAAAAGGCGAAGGAAATGTTCGCCTACTTGTGGCATTATAATGGAACGCCTGTACAGCGCGACCGGATTCTGGACGATTTGTGGCCGGAGCTGCCCTTCGACCGCGCGCAGGCGCTGCTTCATACAACGCTGTATCATGTGCGCAATACGCTGAAGCAGGCCGGATTTCCCGATATGATCGTGTATGGGGATGAGCGCTATTGGATGAAGACGGAATACACCGTGAGCGATACGGAGCACATCACCAGGCTGATTCAATCGCAAGAGACGGATGTAGGGACCGTGGAGCAAATTATTGGAATGTACCGGGGCGATTATTTTGAAGCGGAGCATTATATTTGGGCGGAAGTCCGGCGCAGCGAGCTGCGCTCGTGCTATCTGACGAGTCTCGACCGGCTGCTGGGATACATGGACAGAGCGAGACGGGAAGAAATTTTGCGTAAGATGATCAAGCTGGAGCCTTATACGGAAGCTTATTATAAGCTGCTTCTGCAGGATTTGAAGTCTGCGGGGAATACGTCTGCTGCTCAGACGCTAAAGGGGCAGATGGTGCAAAAATTTCAAAGTGAGCTCGGGATTGAGCTTGCATTGGACTGATTTTTACATACTTGCTGAAGCCTGGCGGAGCAGTTGCCGTCAGGTTTTTTTTCTTTTTTTGTAAATGAGGACAAAGTCCTAGTGATTAAAGAAGAATGGATAGTGGTTTTGGGGTATTTTGTACTAATTTGACGAAGATGTTCAGAATTTGTTAAGACCTTTAGATCTAAAATGGCAGTAAACAGGGTAAATGGGGGTAGCCGTGGAGAAATTTGGAATATGGTGTCGAATGAGCAAGGTGAATTGGAGCTGTATAGTATTTCAACATGTTTAGGATGGGGGAGAACGATGTATAAGAAGTGGCTAAGGAGCCGTTGGATTGCCGTTGCTTTAACGCTGAGCATGCTGTTTTCAATGCTGCCTCAGCTGGGAGTAAGCTCTGTGCAGGCCGCTGGCGGCGATTTGGAAGTAAGGTTTGGCGCAGGGACGAGGATAGGAAATGAAACGTTCGCTGCGGACAATGCTTTTCTCAATTTTTACAACAACCAGACGCCGGGCTTTGCGCAGACAGAGACGGATAAAGATGCGAACTATGACTGGGCGAGCGGACATGTTCTCCCGAAAAACGATGATGGCTTAACAGTACAATTTCAAATTAAAGTTGCAGACAACCCAGCTCTCCGTGCGCTTGCGCAGAGCAAGGATGCCGAAGTATTTGTCGGTTGGGATAAACTGGATTACGATGAGGATTGCATTTTAGCATGGTGCAAGACAAGGGTTACTTCGGCATCCATTACCGTAGACGGTCAAGAATTGTCGGGAAGCTCTCACGGAGGAGATACGTTTTACCGAAGCATGACCAAACAGATCAAGGATAATTCGGTGATCAATATCTCCGTGTGGGTGGAAGGAGAAGGTGCAGGCGCATACGGAATTTTTATCAAGTTCCAGGATAAGCATCGGCCAGTACTGGAAAATTATACGTTCAGAGGCAACGGGGCGGAAAGAACAAACGGAATCATTAATCAAGAAGAGCTGTATGCCAAACAAAACGAATACATAAGCCTTGCCTACAATTTCAACGAGCCGGTTAAGCCGACCGCGTTGAGCTCAGCGTTCTACGAGCATTTTCTCAAGCACCCATTGTTCGTGAACCCGGACGGGACCGGATTGCCGGCGGCCGGACAGCAGCAATATATGCAGAATACAAGCTTTGCTCCCGGAGATTTCAGCTTAGGCTATTTCGATGCTCCGCTGAGACAAAGCATTGAATACAAATACATAACGACAAAGTATCATCATAGCGGAAACCTTCCGCTGGAGCCTAAAATAACCGGTACTGCATCTGGGGCGCCAATCGATCAAACGTTGGAGCAAAAGCTTAAAGGAGCGGTGCTCGCGGATGCGGCGGGTAACGTTGCCGTGATCGACAGTAACAAGTTCATTAAGGTTAGCGATTCGAGCAACAATCATTTGAAAGGCAAGACGGTCAACCCCTTCGATTACAACCATGGCGGTTATCGGGTTATCGTGGATGCGGTAGCGCCCAAATATTCGAAGACGGGTAACGGAATTCAGCCGGAGATTTTAACCGGGGTCGTGTTGAGCAAAGACGACCATACGCTCGAGTTCACGGTCCAATTAACCGAAGAAGCGGTGGTTAAGTCAGAATGGAAGAATGAAGAGGAGCAGACGTTTCTGCTGTTCAACAATGGAATGAAGGCCTACTATGACTCCGGATTCAATTCATCCAAGCTAACTTTCAAGACGAATGTTAAAGACGTCGAGAAATGGCTAGAAACTCCGCTTCTTAAAGTCATCTCTTTGTCTCATGATTTGAAGAATCCAGCAGACTCCGACACGAGTGTCATTCAGGATTATGCCGGAAATATGCTGATCCAGCCGGCCAATTTCGAAGGCATTCATGTAGATGGTGATGAATCGAACGTCAATTCCAAAATCGATTGGGCGAAGCTATCGGTTGACTACACGAAACCATGGATCGCTTATCGGTATGAAGCGGGAGGGGCGACCGACGCAACCTACCGGAGAAACGGGAAAGTAACGATCGATGCGAACGATCCGCCTCTGATCATCCCGCCTCTTGATCCGTCGCCTGATCGTGGGGCGGAGCGGCCAAGCAAGGGCATTTACCGTCCTTCCAATATGACGGGAGAAGCATCGCCGGCGGTCGGCCTTGTGTACTACTATTGGAGCCGCAATCCGGAGGATCCGTTCGCTTCTGTGAGCGAGCATAACTTTGCAGCCGTTAAGCGCTATGCTCTTGCCGGGAAGCAGCCTGAAGAAGAACTGTACCCGAAATCAAAATTCGGGGGGATGCAGCTCAAGGTCGTCAATAACAAGACGAACATGATTGCTCCACCGGCCGAAGCGTTGACCGATGAGGGAAGCGGTGTATGGTATTTGCATACGTGGACGGCGGATATGACCTGGGATTCGGCGAGAGAGCTGATGCAGCATAAGAAAAAGGATGAGTACGTTACAAACCATCCTGATGAATACGAGCGTTGGAAAAATGAAGCAGCAGGGTCGGAAGCCGACAAGGAATTTTATGCGACCAATAAAGCTTTGGCGGCAGTTGGAGATTACGGTAATTTGGACGAGTGGACGTTCGATAATTACAAACAAAACGATTCGAACTGGGCATACAATGTTGCCTCCATCAAGCTGGACAATCGCGCGCCGGTCATTACGATAGACGTCAATAATGCGCAAGACAAGAAGACAGGTAATGTCAAGGTTCCAGTAACGATCGTGGACGAGCACAGCGGCGTTCAGGCAGGCAGCAGCAGCGGTTCAAGCCAATTAGCCTACCAATGGGTGAAGAAGGGCGAGGAGCTGCAAGAGATTGAATGGAAAACGGCGGAGTTTGCCGGCAATGGCGTCACTCTAGCCACTCAAAATGACATTATGGAGGATGGCATCTACGCTTTAGCCATCAAGGCTGCGGACCAAGCAGGAAACGAACGGGTAGTGAAATCGGAGGAAGCGATCGAGGTCGATTCGACCAACCGTGTCGTCGGACAGCTATCTGACGCGAATCCGGAATTTGTTCAAAGCCACGATATTGAGTTCCACCTGCAAGGTCTTGCCCCGGCAACCGTTACCTTCGCCGCATACGGGAAGAGCGTAACCGAAGCGACCTATAAATCCAAAGGGCTGGTTACGAACGCCGTCTACGGAGGGATATCCGTGACAAGCTCAGCCTACGGCATGCTGGGGTCGCTCGTCACTAACGTAGGATACGCATTCAGCGGCAGCGTCGCCCGTCCGGGGGATGGAGCCTATACTCCTCTTGTATTGCAGCAGATCAATCCGGCCAACGGGGAGCTGCTTTACCGCATTCCTGCGGACCGGACGAAGAACGGCGAGCAGTTTGTCCATATCCGCGTGATGGAGTCGGATGGGCGGCAGCATTATTTTACGAAAATGTATAAATTCGATAATTTGCCTCCCGCAGTTACGTTCAGTAAAAGCGGCGTGGAATATCCGCTGGCAAAACAGACGGTAACGATAGCAATTGAAGATACTACTAAAAATGTTCCGCTGAGACAGTACCAATGGGTAAAAGCAGGGATGCCGGAACCGGATGAACAGTCGGCAGGCTGGGTGGATATTCCGGCAAATGGCGAAGTCGGGATTGATAATAACGGGTTGCAACCGGGAGAAACGGCGGACTACCGCTTGTTTGTGAAAGCCGTCGACGGAGCCAATAATAGCGTTGTAGTAAGAACGACAGGCATATTTAAAGTATCCAAGGCTGGTCCGGGAACTCCCGCTGCTGATGCCGAAGCGGCATTGATCTATTTGTACGGGGACGCACAGGACGGATATACGGCGATTATGAAGCTGAATCTCGACAGGGAGGATAAGAACGGATACGAATATTCCCTTTCTGCCGACAATGGCATAAGCTGGGTCAAATGGCACCCATACACAAATTTTACCTCGATGAAAGTTCCGACGAACAAAGCTGCGGAGCTGCATATTCAGGTGAAATATAGAGCGCCTGGCGGTGCCATAGGGAAGCCAGCGGCGTTGGATACGAGCAACGTCAAATTGGGGATCGAGCCGGTTTATGCGTTGGCGGCAGTAAGCTCCAAACCGGCGAATCCACAGACGGGAGTCGATATAGATATTACGGTACCGATTGGAATCAAAATCGTTCCGTCCGATGTAAACCCGTCTCCACCAATTCGAAGCGGAAACAGGTTTAATGTGAAGGAGAATGGTTTTTATTCCTTCGACCTTACAGATGCGTCCGATATATCGAGGAAAGATACGCTGTATGTTTCTATCGGCAATATAGACACGACCGAACCCAATGGAACGGTGACCAATATGCGTCCGGCTACGACGAACGGCAACGTGTCTGTGATGCTGGAGGATCTATCCGAGCCAGTGACGATTACGAACAATAACGGCAAGGCGGTCTATACGTTCGAAAATAACGGATCGTTTGCCTTTGAATTCTCGGATGAAGCAGGCAACAAGGGAACGGCGGAAATTACCGTAAGCAATATCGATAAGGAAGAACCGGATGTTAAAATCGTTCGTTCCTATGCTTACGGGGAGAATTACAGCCAGACGTTCGAAACGATAAAGGATGAGAACGGCAGCATACTGTATTCCTCGGGAGTGACGCTTGAAGTGCAAAAGGCGAACGCACAGGCCAAAGATTTCGTCGTGCTCAGCGGCAAATCGGTTATTACAATGGAGGAAAACGGCGTAGCATCCTTTGTGGTGTCCGACCGGTTAGGCAATACGTCCGTTGTAAGAGAGGAAGTGACCAACATTATTTCCGCTGCGCCGGTTCCTGAGTCCGTCACATATACATTCGTTGATGAAAAAGGGAATCCGCTGCCGGAAGAACGGATCGTCACGATTGACGGAAAGAAATATGCGCGTGGGCAAGTTCAAGTGTCTGTAAGCGGCAAGACGAAGTCGCCGAATAAGGTATTCTCCGGCATGGCGCCAATCATGCAGAACGGAGCTTATACGAATCAAATTAGCGCTCCGGACGGTACGTACTCCTATTCGAGAGTGTACTCGGCCGACGGCTCTACCATGCTCGCGATTTCGGATTTGCTTGGAAATATTAAGAAAGTGCCGGTAACGATTGCGGGCTTGGATAATAAGGCACCGGAGATCGCGTTGAATACGGCTGCAGTAAGTATCGTGCAAAACAAGCCTGATTTTGATTTCGGCAAAGATTTGGGCGGCTACACGGTGTCCGACAATGTATCGAAGCCGGAACAAATCCGGGTGGAGATCAGCGGTCTCGACTTGACGAAGCTCGGGCGCCAGCGCGTGACGTATACGGCGTTCGATCAGGTCGGCAATATGGCCACAGCGTACCAGGATGTTGTCGTTGTAAGTGCTGAAGGCATGCTGATTTTTGCCGACGATGTACTTATTTCGGGCGGCAGCACTGAGTCCGCATTGTTTGACCACAATACGCTCGACTTCCATATTACGAAATACAACCTGATGGATGTGGAGGGCTGGTCCCAGGTGAATGAGTGGGGAACTTATGATGTGCTGTACTACTCGGGTTTGTATCGTGAAGGTCAAATGAAGTACATTGCCGAGAAGCTCACTTACGATGAATTGGTGAACAAGCAATTTGCCATTGAATTCGATAAAGTCGGCTGGTACACCATGATTGTCCGTACTCAGGAACGGGAGCGCGAATACGCCATGTTCTTCATAGGTAATGTCGATTAATCCGCAGTAAAAAACAGGTAAGGGAGCGTCATTGCTCCCTTACCGAATGAGCAAAGGATAGGAGGTACGAATGTGAAGCTTGTCAGAAAAACGGCGGCCTTATGCCTCGCGTTTCTATTGATATGGACCTCAATGACTGGAATTACGTCGGCCTTGGCGAATGCAGCAAGCGCACCTGAGGTAACGGAGCTGCAAAACGATTTTATCAAGGTGACGGTAGATAATGCCACAGGCCGGTTCGGCATCCGGACCATCGAAGGGCAGCCGATCCGCAAGAAGGACCAGAATGTGAATCTGCTGTTCGGCGGGGACGACCCGGAAACGTCCTTCACGACGTTCCGCATCGACGGTACCGATTATATATTCGGCAATCCGTATAAGTTTGCACCGGGTTTTTTCTCGGAAATTACGGAGCCACGAATCGTTAACAATACGAACGGTACAAAACAGATCGAGACCGTCTGGTCCATAAAAGGCGTGTATATTAAACAGATCATTATGCTGTATGCCTCGGCGTCAGACAAGAAGAACGCGGGGAATGTCAACGTCCGCTATGAGGTAAACAATCGAAGCGGCGCTCAGGTCGAGCTGGGCTCGCGGATTTTGCTGGATACGATGGTTGCAGGCAATGACGGACCGCAGTTCCAGATCGGAACAGCGTACAAAGCGCCTCTGACTGTAGAAAGAACGTTGGTTCACGACCCGGAGAATAACCCCGATATTTCCGAGGAAGACCGGGCGTACTATAAAATTCCGCCTTATTGGGTGATGAGAGACAAGCTCGATTTGACCAATCCGCTTGCCACGAATGTCATTGCCTACGGCTTTAACAACTTTGCGGAAAACAACGTCCACATCGTGGACAAAATGATCGTAGGCCATTGGAACGGCTTGGCCAATACGAAATGGGATTACAAGCCTAACGGCAACCTTGACTTTACAAGAGATACGAACGATTACGGCAGTGCGGATTCCGCTGTAGCTTTTTATTGGGAGCCGGAGGCTCTGCCGAATCAAGGGGTGCAATCGTTTGAAACGGTGTACGGCTTGGGCGAAATCATAGAGCCGGACAAGATTTTCTCAATCCGTTATATGGATCCGGTTCAGCAGCTGGCGACGCTGGAGGACGGCAGCGCTTATGTTGACGAGGGAGTATTCGATATTACGGCGGAGATCGAGAATCTGGATATGTTCCATATGGAGCATACCAACATCGAAGTGGAAATGACGCTGGAGAGCGGGCTGAGCTTCGTCAAGCTGGACGAGAAGGGCGGTATCGTACGAACCCCTGACGGGAAAGTGGCGACGGAAGCTTATCGCAGCAAGAAGCTGGAGTTCCGCAAAACGGCGACGCCGGAGGAAGCGGCTCAAGGAATCAAGCCCAAGTACAAGCCCGGCGATTATGTAACGGCTTCCTACAAGGTGCTGGCCAAAGGAAGACCGTGGCCGACGACCAAAGAATACATTTTGACGGCAAAAAGTCCGGAAACCCAAGCGAAGCTGGACGGGGTTGAGGATGAAGGAATCAAGGCTCAGTATGAGTCGAGCAAAGCAAACTTTATTTTGCTGCCACCCGTTGGGCAAGCTGCAGCTACGTACGCCTACGGGATGTCACCCAAGGAGCTGTACAGCAGCGATGTGAAATATGTGACGGTCAACCTTACGAACATCGACGCTTACAATACGGGGAATCAGAACGGCGACCCGAACTTTGATCTGTATTTACGAAACAAGATGAGCGGCGAACGGTATAAAGTACCGGTCAAAAGCTCGGTCATTTTGCAGCCGACCGACGACGGCTTTTCGGGAGATATGCGGATCACTTACCGTGGCGGCGCGTTGGTCGATTCAACGGGAAAAGTAATTCAAGACGGACTCGGACCGGAGCTGCCTCTTGGCGAATATCAAGTGGAAATTGATTACAAGGGAGATACCGGAGGCGACGAGGACATCGCAGCGCTGTACGATATTACGACGGCACAGACCTTCCTTGTAACGGACAATGAAGAGTCGCGGATCCGCGAAGCGGGCATATTGGCGATTTACAAGCAAATGGTCGATTTGAGTCATGCTCCGATATCGCTGAATGGAAAGCTGCTGGAAGAGATTAACGAAGCGTATCCGAGAGAGCCTTTCAAAGCAGGCACCGATTTGTTCAGTGTCGTAACGGCTTATAAGGATCTTAAGCAGTATGTCGGTATGGCGAGTAAGGCCGTCGATCCGAACTTTGATCTTTCGGAATATTTGGGCGAAGAAGCATTGGCAGAGACGCCTGCTTATAATTACCGGATGTTTGCTTCCGACGAAGAGATGGAAGAGTTTTTCGAGGATGAGGACCGCGAGCAGCTGGTTGTCGTGCGCGGGATGATCAAAGAAGTTGGCACCGGCAATGATATGCAGGTGATCGTCGATACGAAGACCGAGCCGGCGATCATTAACGATTCGGTTGCTTACAAGGGCAAAGATATGGTGTTTGTCCGGGGCAAGCTCGACCTGTTCGGCTCGCAGCAGCGGATGAACGGATATACAATACCGTTTTTTGACACTTTGTTCGTCAAGGGAGACGGAAAGCTGAGTGTGGCGAACAGCGGATTTGTATTCCATCAAGGAGAATGGACGCTGGACTTCTTCAACGGCTTCGATAAGTCGCTTGGTGAAGGCTACGTCATCGAGAACGAAACGTTCCCGGACAGCGGGGACAATGAGGAGGACGACAGTCTGAACGGCTCGATCAGCTGGGCGGTAGGATCGCTCGGTGACAGGCTGAATCCGATGCGTCAGCTTATGATTCCTCATGTTTATTTCAACAAGCACAGCTTGTTTGCACCGCCGAACTTTATTTTTTCCGGATTCGGTTTTTCCTTCAACGATTTTATTTTACGCGAGGGCGGCATTTCCTTCGGCGGTAAAATCTCCATGAAAGTCGTGGAGGCGGAAGTACGCAACGTTATTTTTAACGATAAGGGATTCGTCGGCGTTGACGCCGGATTGAAGTTCGATTTGAACGAGGAGCTGGGACTGTTCGAGCCCAAAGACAAGAAGCCCGAAGGCGAAGCGGAGAAGGAAGACGGACCGAAAAAGCCGAGCGGGGAAATCAACATCGTTCATTATGTTCAACCGGTCGAGGGTGTATCGAACCGATATGGACTGAAATTCGATGCACAGCTGAAAAATATGCTCGAAATCAAGGCGGAGCTTTCCTTGAAAAAGGTGGACGACGGCCGTATTTTGCCTGACGTTATCGCGTTCGGTACGACACTCGGCAAGCCGGGCGTGCTCGTTACCGGGGCTACGTACTTGACCGCCGTTCGCGGGGCTGTACGTGAGCTGGCCGATACCATCGCAGGCGGCACGAAGGACGATCCGTTCCCTCTGGTCATTCAGGCGGGAGTCAGCACGAGATTCGGTATTGCACCGGCGTATCATTTTGGCGACATCGATTTGACGCTGAAGCGTACGGGCATTGCCCTGCAAGGCAAAATGGATTTCTCCACCGTTCCAGAGCCAGAGGATGGTCAGTTAATGGAAATGATCAGCATGGCGCTGCTGGAAGCGCAGTGGGTCACTCCATGGTTCGTCCGTGTAGAAGCGGAAGTGAATATCGGCGGCTGGAATATCATCATGGGGAAAGCCGGCATATTCGTCGGACAAAATCTGGAGAAGAAGCGGACCGACTTCGAGGGATATATCGGCGCGAGACTGCAAATTCCGAACGATGTGCCTGTGGTAGGCGGCATGCCGCTTTCGAGCGTGTTCCTCGGGGTTAACAACGATAAGCTGTGGGGCAGCATCGGGATTTTGTTCATATCCTTGGGAATCACCTACTATTGGGGCGGCGGAGTCGAATTCGGCACCTCGGATGAGAATTTGCCGGATGGATTAGTTCATTTGCTGATCGAGGATCCGGAGCGCGGGCCAAAGCTGCTCGTCATCGGGCAAGGGATGCAGACGGTAGCCACGTCTTGGATCGATTCCGAACAAGCCAGCCATGAAATCGAGTATCACAAAGTCGATGAAGGCATGAGTGTGATGAGCTCGGGCGTTATGAGTGCCGGTATCGGCGGCATCACGTCCAAGAACAGTGGCAGAGTGCACGAAATTCCTATGACTGGCGTTTCCGGCAATGCGATCGTTGAAGTGGAATATACGGAGAATGACGTGCCCGCACTTGCTATGAAGGACGCGTCAGGCATGTCGTATCCGATCGTTTTCGACAACACGAATACGAATCCTTCGGCCAATGCGTTTACGCAGTTTTTGCCGGCTTCAAGCAATGAGAAGGATCAAGTTGATGTAAGAAAAGCATATATCATTATCCCGCACGAGCAGACGAAAAAAGGAGGCAACTGGACGCTGACCTCGGCATCGTCGATAGAAACCCGTTTGATGAACATTCCGATGGCACCGAAGCTGAAGGATGTTCGTCTTGAGAAAAGCAGCTCAAACGTTAACGAGTTCCAAGCGTCATGGACCGTAGACAATGCAAAACCGGGGGACAAGATCAATCTGTTTCTTGCCAAAGATGCTGTTACAAACGACACGACGAAGCTTGAAAACGGGCAGGATGTACTGCAACCGGGCGATCCGGGTCTGCTCATTGCCAAAGATGTGGCTGTGGGCGAAGCAACCGGCGGTGCAGCAAGCGGCAGTATAACAATAGATGTAACGAATGTGGAGCTGCTTGGCGGTAAGGAAGACATTCGAGGCTTGCTGCAGCAGGGTGACTATTATTTGCGTGCCGAGCTGAAGTCGGACAATACGTTCGATACGAAGACATCGGCGGAGAAGTTCGAAATCATCGATCCGCTTGCTCCTCAGGAAGTAAGTGATGTCGAGATTGAGCCTGCGGGCAATGGCTTGTTCGCACTCTCCTTCAAGCCGTCGCCGAAGAAGGCGGGGCAGGAGCAGTTCGAGCACAGCTACAAAATTGAAGCTCTGCAGGAACGGGACGGCCGTCTGGATATATACCGGAACTTTGGGGATACGCTGTTGACCGAGAAGGAGCTGGAAAAGAACTGGAATCCGGCTACTGGCAAATATGAGGGCATTCTTGTGGGAGGCTGGACAGCGATGTCGACCTCGAACGAGATTCATACAAACAGCCTGGAAGGCCAAACCGTTGACACTGAGAACGTAAAATATACGGGACTGCAGGTCGGTCAGGAATATGTACTGGGAGTTTCCGCCACAGTCAAAGCAACAAAGGAAGCTGACAAAAACGAAAATTACCATTTTGCAGCCAGAGCGGACAGTGTGAAGAAGCTGCTGCCGATACCGGTCAAGCCGAGCTTGTCCGCATCCAAGGAAGGACCATATGCGTCCCATATGGAAGTGCTGACGAACCAGGCGAAGCAGTCGATTGAATTGTTCTCGGATCAGCAGGATATGGAATTGGAAGCATTCTATTCCGATCAATCGCTCGGCAAAGTAAGCTTCGTTAATGAAGACGGAGGCAGTCGCGGGACGTTGGAGCTGGATAAGTTCGATGTCGACGGGCCTTATGCGATTGAGTTGAAAGCCAGAAATAAGAAGACGAAAGATATGTCATTAACCATGCTCTATTTGACCGTCGATAAGATCGCTCCGACATTGTATATCGACGAGCCGTTAACCGGACAGCGTACGAGCAGCGGCAAAGTACAGGTGGCCGGAAAAACGTCCAACGATGCAAGTGTAACGATTCAGGAAGCCGTAATGAAGGACGGACAAAAGCAAGTGGTGAAGGAAACACCGCTTACGGTATCGGACAACGGAAGCTTCCAAGGGCAAGTGGAACTGGTATCCGCTGCAAGTCCTGAATCAGAGCTGACGTTCGTCGCCCGGGACAAGGCAGGTAATGGCAATAAAGCTGTCGTCTCGGTAACGAACGACCAGTTCGAAGTGCCGGTAGCGCTCGTCCTGAAAAAGATGGACTCTTTAGAGCCGGGGGAACAAAAAGCTATTGAGGCGTCGCTCCGCTATCCGGACGGCAAGGACGCGGCAGGAAAGCCGAAATTCAAAGAGCTTCCTCTCAGCGCCGAGGACCGCAGCAAATTGAGCTTTACCGTGTATGCGGGAGATACGGTCAAGCTGGATAACGAGCAGGTCTTAGCCACAGCAGAAGGGTCGAACATCATTCAAGCGGAATACCATGTGTCCGATAATGTTACGCTCCAATCAATGATGGTCGTATCCGCAGCGGGTAGAATGGAGAGCATCACCGCCCATACGGAGCAAATCATTGGCAAAAGGGGAATAACCAAGGTCGTCGTAACAGCGGCTGGAGATATGACCGATCAAGAATTGGCTTACAAGGTCTTTTCCCAAAATACAGCTGTCACGATGCCAACGTACAAGCAGAGTTTAATTGATTGGAATGTACTTCCAAATAATGGCGAGGTTGCGGCTGTGTCCGGCGATACGGTAGTTGTCGCCAAAAGAACTGTAGACCGAAGCAAGCAGGCTATGGCTGTCATCTCCAAGCCTTTGACCGCCAACGTATTCAAAGGATCAAGCGGAGGTGGAGGCGGTGGCGGCTTCATCAGCTTGCCGGTAGGATCCGAAGGCGTCACGGTCAACGACAAGTCTCTGATTGTAGATAAAGTCAACAATAAAGTAACGGCGCTTGTTACGGCAAAAGATGTGGAAGCGGCCGGCAGCGGCGACATCACGATTGCATCGCAGGATGGAACAGTTGAAAGCTTCACGTTCCGGGTAGAGCAGGAAGCAATGAAGCAGCTTGTTGCTGCCAACAAAAGCATCATCCTAAACGTGCCTCTGGCCAAATTGGTCATTACGCCGGATATGATTGCGGGAATGGACCGTGAGCTGGAAATCATGATCGGCCGCAACAGCGATGACGCGAAGCAAGCATTACGCGATATGGCGGTTGAGGTGGAAGGCACCCTTCTTGCAGAAGGCGAAGGCGTATCGTTGGAAACGAACATACCGGCTGTCAATCAGCATTCGTATCTTCGAGTGACCGTACCGGTATATGCTGACGGCATGACCGCGGTCGTACTGCGAGACCCGAACGGCCAATGGACGACATTGCCATGGAAGCAGGCTTCGGCAGCAGGACAACAAACGTATGCCGATGTGAAATGGACAGGACAGGGCAATCTGATGTTCATCCGCAGCAGCAAATCGTTCGGTGATGTGGAGGACGGCTTCTGGGGCAAAACGAGCATCGATCAAGCTTCAGGCAAATTGTTCGTGCTGGGCCGCAGCGACGGGAAGTTCGAGCCGGACAGCAAGGTGACTAGAGCAGAGTATCCTACAATGCTGCTTCGGGTTGCCGGGATGATGAATAAGAAGGCGGACGCGAATTTTGCCGATGTGGAAAAAGCCGATTGGTATTACCGCAGTGTCGCCGTTGCAGCACAGCTCGGTATCGTTAACGGCTTTGGCGACGGCTCCTACGGACCGGATGCCACGCTGTCCAGGGTGGAAGCGATGACGATGATCGGCCGCATGTTGGACGTCCTAGGACTAAGCAATGACATCGGCGATGAAGAAGTGAATCGGATTCTTGAAGCATACAGCGACGATGAATCGATCCCGGATTGGGCTAGAAAGCCGGTAGCACTCAGCATCAAAAACGGCATCATCGAAGGAGAGAACGGAGTCATCCATCCGAACGATGCGTTGACAAGGTCACAGGCAGCTGCGATAGCGGTTAGACTGGACCGGTGGATAATGGAGCATTAATGGTTGCGGACCCGCACGAATCGCGAGGAGGAGTGCGGGTTGTCTGCTGCAAGCTTAACTATTTTATGGGGCGGTATAAAATGAACATAACTGTGAAGCAAAAATCAATCTTCGGTATTGTAATTGCTATAGTATGTGCAGCCATCTTGGCATGGTCCGGAGCTTTTTTTGCAAACGCGGACAGCAGCAGCTGGGATGAGCATGCGGATACGAGCTGGTACGATCCTGTTTTTCCCAGCTACTCAATCCATAATGCTGCTCAATTAGCCGGTGTTGCGAAGCTGGTTAACGAAGGCACCAAGGATTTGTACGGTTTTGAAGGTAAAATTATCGCTATCGAGAACGATCTCGATTTATCCGCATATTCCTGGGTTCCTATCGGAACAGAAACATATCCTTTTAAAGGAACGCTGATCGCGAAGAACGGCGCTACCTTTACCATCTCCGGGATGAAACTGACGGAAAACCGGACTTACTCGGGACTCATCGGGTTTATGAACGGGGGGACCGTCGGCGGATTTATTTTTGACAACGGAACAATAGATATACAGGCGTCGCAGACACAGACCGTATTGCGCAGCGTGTATTCGGTGAAAACGGCCGTATACAGTGTATACGGAGGTACGGCGAGCGCCAAAACGGCTTCAACCCTCAGAGCTGCAGCAAGTGAAGTCTACGTAGGGGCTGCGGTCGGGAAAATGACCAATCACAGCACCGTTTACGGCATTACGAACAACATTCCGATTCAGGTCCGTTCGACGCAATCGCAGACTGCTGTAGGGGGCGTTGTAGGAGAGGGCGAAGGGGACTTGTCCAACTCCGTGAACAAAGGGGCTGTAACCGTCAACGGGATTAACGTATACGCGGGCGGCTTGATAGGTCACGCGTCTCTAAAGGGCCTGAAGCTCAAGAAATTGACGAATAACGGAGCGATTCTTGCCAAAAGCAGCGGCATCGGCGATGTGTACGCAGCCGGAGTCGTAGGCTTTGCTTTCGGTAACGTGGTTATGGACGAGGAAAGCACGCCGTTCGAAAATAACGGTTCCGTTACGGCGGAGAACGGGAACATCAACTATGCAGGCGGATTGATCGGCAAAGCGGCTGCTCAGGTGAGATTTTCCAAAAACAGCTCCAACAATGGAGCCATCGCCATCCAAGCTCCTCAAGCAGACGGCTCCTATGCCGGAGGGTTGATCGGTGCCATAGGGGCCGAGCAGGACAATAAGGTGTTCGACGTAGTGTTCAAAAGCACGAAGCCTGTCACGAACCACGGCGGGGAGAACGTCTACACCGGCGGGATTGCCGGTTTGATCAACAGCGGCTTTACTTGGATTCAAGGCTTCGACAACCAGGTCGCTATGGAAGCGACAGGCAATAAAGAGGTATATACCGGCGGGTTGATCGGCAAAGCGTCCGGTACGGTCACTTTCAATAACGGTACCATACGCAATAGCGGAACCATCAATGTGTCCGGCGGTGATGAGCAGTATCCGGATAATGCGTATACCGGCGGCTTTGTCGGATTCGCAGGCCAGCGATTGCTGCTGGAGCATACGGCAAGCAACGCCTATGAGAACAACGGAGCGATCACCGTGAACGGCGGAATCGGTGTTTATACGGGCGGGATTACAGCCAACACCGCTTACGCTAAGGAAACCGGGGCCGTAACCAACGTCAACAGCAAGGGCGGTATTACCGTGAGCGGCCAACGCACGCTGTATACCGGGGGATTTATCGGCTTCATACAGAAGGATTCAGCTGATAAATCCGTAGAGAGAGCTGCGTTCGGCAGCACGATTACCGTGACGGCGGAGTCTCCTGATGCGATGCATACCATTCGTACGGGCGGTATTGTTGGTTCCATCGAGAGCCAGAGTGCGAGCTTGAATGAGGTGTCGTTTACCGGGAAGCTGACGGCAACCGGTGGTGGAGACCATACCTACACGGGCGGGATAGCCGGGTATATGAACGGCGGCAAGATAAACCATGCTAAAGCAGGAGACAGCGCAGACAGCTTCGCAGCGATTGGCTCCGACGGAAGCTTGGGCGGTGTAACCGGCTATGTTAGCGGAATGGTTGAAGCGCCGGAGGTCCGTTACATCAGCTTGACTGCCAAGACGCCGAATGGATTCGCAGGCGGTGTTGCCGGCAAGGCGACCGGAACGATAACGGGCGCCAGGATTGGTGCTGAGAATGCCGAAGACAGCCTCAGCATGACTATCGCTTCGACCGGCGACGGAATGACCGCAGGAGGGATCGTCGGACTTAATATGGATGCGCTAGTCATTGCTGACAGCACCGTGACTCGTATCGGCTTGCTCAACGAGACGGAACGAAGCGGCTATAAGCTGGGAGCTGTTACGGGGGAAGCAACGTCATCAGCACAGATCGGCGAAGCAGGACATCCTGTGGAAGTCAAGCAAGTGACGACCCGTGTAAAAGCACGAAACACAATGGCCGGCGGTGCAATTGGCGTTAATCGCTCAACGTCGGTGTATGTCCAAGCCGATCAGCTCGAGCTGGACATTGAGGGCACCAACTCCATCACAGGCGGAATCATCGGGCTGAACGATGTGGAAGCTGTGCATTTCGATGCGGCCATCACAGCGCTTGCTGCTGTGGATCTTAAAGTCAATGCGAGCGGGGACGGCGCACATATTGGAGGTATTTACGGAGAGAATTTGAACAACGCTCCGAAGGTGCTCGCACAGAACGTTACGATTACCTCCTCGGGCGAGGCCAACTGGATTGGCGGTATAGCAGGACGACATACCGGTGCTCTTCGTGACAGCAAAGTGGATACTTTGTCCGTGCAATCGAGCGGCACGAATGCGGAAATCGGCGGCATTGCCGGTCGTTCGGAAACGGCAGATAGCAGTGCGGTTGGAGCATCGATTGTGAGCCCGCATGTTCATAAAGAGGGGCAGCTAATTTCGGCATCCGGAGAGAATGCTAAAATCGGTGGTATTGTGGGCTCCGCAAAGAACACGAGCATCAAGAATCCGGTTTTCGAAGCGGTGTCCCCGGAATACGTCTCAATAGCCGTTGCAGGTACTAATGCGATGGTTGGCGGTATCGCCGGACAGATGGCAAACGGCACGATCGAAGGTGATGCTGTCATGAGCAACGTCGCGAATGTGATCATTTCTACGACGGCAGCAGCAGCAAATGCGACAGTCGGCGGTATTGCCGGATACGAGGATGCAACGAAGCTGCAACGGATCGTGGGCAGCAATGTGAACTTAACTGTAAGCGGACCGACGTCTATCATAGGCGGCATCGCCGGTTATAACCACGGAACCGAAGCAGCCATCATTGTGGACACTTATTTGGAAGCTGCTAATATTAAGGTAAATGCTTCGGCGGCTTCATCCACAGTAGGCGGCTTCGTTGGAGTAAACAAGGCGCGAGCGAGCGATCCTATTCCAAATCCGGCCGCAGGGGTCAGCACGATTCAGACTAGCCGGGTTACCGGAAGCGTACAGGTCTCTTCGCCTTCAACGATTACAGGGGGTATGGCGGGCATAAATGAGAGCCTGATTGCAAACAACAGCATCGTCGATAAAAGCCCCGTCATCTCGATAGGGGACGAAGGAACCGCCGGCGGACTAGCCGGCTTGAACACAGCAACAGGGACACTATACTATACGTATTCGAATGCGAGTCTGACTATTGAAGGTCAAGGAACGTCCGCTGGAGGACTTGTAGGGAAAAATCAGGGGCAAATTATTGCTTCCTATATCGATATTCCGGTAACGAGCCAGGCAAGCGGTATCGAGGATAGCCCCGTCTACTTAGGAGGGCTTGTAGGACGCAACAGCGGCACCATCGAGAAGTCTTATACGAATGCAGCCGTTACAGCGGAAGGAGCCTATACAAGAGTTGGCGGACTGGTAGGGGAGCATGCGGACGGCAACATAATCAATTCTTACGCAGCCAAAGACGTGTCGGCAAGCAATGAGTATTCGTATGCCGGAGGTTTTCTAGGCGCAATTAAGAACGGTAAAGTGTCTACCGTCTACTCGGCAGGCCGGGTTACAGGGACGAACGGCGCTTATGCCGGCGGCTTCGCCGGATATTACGGTAATGCGAGCAAAGACTTGCTGTACAAAGCTTTTTATGTCAAGGACGAGGATGCGGGCATCAATAAAGATTTGCCGGATTTTGCAGACGGCCATCACCGTTTCCTGAACGTCCATGTTCGGTTAAGCACTATCCTGGCTTCCACCTTGCAGGACAGAAACATCTATCCGGGCTTGTCGGGGTGGGATTTCACCAACACGTGGAAATACGGCTCGCTGGACGCGGACTATAAATATCCCGAGTTGATCCGGAGTGCTAATACCGGCGGAGACGGCGGGAACGGCGGCAATGATGTGAATGTGAACATCAACTGGTATACACGGGATAAGGACGCGATATTTTTCGAACTGAAAAGCGAAGCGGAGCTGGCTGGGTTGGCAGCGATTGTGAACGGAACGGTGACCGGTGTACCGAAATCGACTTTTGAAGGCCGTATCATCCGGTTATCGAGTGCGATTCATATTCAATCCAAGCAATGGATACCGATCGGCAACAGCGAGGAAAATGCGTTCCAAGGTACTTTTGAAGGGAACGATTACTTGATTGACGGGTTAACCGTCGTATCGAATCAGCCCTATGCAGGATTGTTCGGGGTAATAGGGCAGCAGGGTAAGGTAGAGCGTGTCAAGCTGGAGCCGCTTGCTGTAACGGGCAGCCAATGGACGGGTGCCCTTGCCGGATCCAATCAAGGCACGGTATCGGGCTTGAGCCTTCATCTTGTCAACGGCGCGAAAATAAGCGGACAAACCGTGGGCAGCTTGTTCGGTAAAAATACGGGAACGTTCACCGGGATTACCGTTCTTATAGAAGGGGGCAGCCGCATCGAAGGAACGAGCCCGCAGACCACCGTCGGAGGCGTGGTCGGCGATAATGCGTATTCTATCCTTTCGGGAGCTCTCAGCTTCCAGGTACGTGACGGCAGCATCGGAAGTTCGTCCGATCATGCTGTCATAGGTGGCGTAATCGGTTTGCAATCGGGCGACATTAATGGATTGAACGTTGATTATACCGGCTACCGGATGTCCTCAAATGGAACGGGGACGATCATGGGAGGCTTGGCCGGCCATCAGACATCCGGCACCGTAGACCAAAGCTCCGTTGTATTGGCAACCCATACGATAGAGGCGCTTGGCTCCGGGTCGGTTATCGGCGGTATCATTGGCCAGTCCGATACGGGCAATACAATTAGGAACGTAACGGTCAAGTCGGTCCAGCAGGGCCCGCATTTGACAGGGACGGGCGTGATCGGCGGGATCGTCGGGGTGAAAGCAGGTACAGGCACAAGCACAAGCACAGGCAGCTTTGATATGGATAATGTCAAAGTAGAGAATATCGTTCTGTCCTCAGTGGACGGATCGCCGGATATTCTGCTTGGCGGTATAGCAGGGAAGCTTACCGATGCGGCAGTCCGGCAATCCTTGTTCAGCGGGACAATTCAAGCCAATGCGGACAAAGTAACTGCCGGTGGAATTGTCGGTCATGCGCGCCAATCGATCGTGTACAAAGCGGAAGCCGCTCCGGCTATCGCAGCTGCAATCCGAGCGGGCGAAAGCGCGATTGGCGGCATTGCAGGGATTATGGAAGCAGCCGATGTTCATCGGGCGCTCGATTTTGGGCTGGGTATTCCATTATACCTGGGTATTTATAACACGAAGGTGAATACCGATACATTTGAGGTGACGGGGGCGGACAACGGCGCCGATATATATGCAGGCGGCATCGCAGGCAAGCTTATTACGGCTTCCATGTACAACGCAGCAAGCACATCCGCCATGCAGCTTCATGGTGCCAAGACTGCTGCCGCGGGCGGACTCGTCGGGTATAGTAGCGGGATTATCGTAGGCTCTATGGCTGCTAACTCCATTCAAACTGACACCAGTACGTTATATCACATCGGGGGAGTTGCGGGCGTCACGCAAGGCGGAGAAGTTCATTATTCGAATGCCGTCTCTCCAGCAGAGCAAAAGATTGCGGTAGGCAGTGCGGTCACCGTACCGGACGTTACGCCGGGAACACATGTGGGCGGCTTCGTCGGCACGGCGGACGGAACGAAGATAAAGCATTCTTTCGCGGACGTACCGGTCCAAATCATTTGTGATAATCAGGACAATACGATTTATGCGGGCGGCTTCGCCGGGCTGCTGGGTGACTCGGAAGTCGGAGAAGGTCTAATCGAGCAAGCTTACTCCAAAGGCAGTTTGGATGTAAGCGGGATTACGGGAACTTTCGTCGGCGGCTTTGCAGGATCGGTCGATCATTACTCTATCGTCGATGCATATGCTGTCGGGAATATCTCTAACGCAGGCTTCGATACGAGAAGCGGCGGTTTCGCAGGTGCTATCGAGAGAAAGGGCATAGTACGTCATGCTTATGCCGTGCAGGACAAAATCGCGACTATGGGTATCAATCATGCTACCCGATCCTATACGGGCGGCTTTGCCGGCTATAACGACGGCACGATAGATAAAAGCTTTGCGAAGACTTCCGATATGGCGGTTAACGTAAGCGGTGCGAACGTGTATCAAGGTGCTTTGGTCGGCTACAATTTCAGAGACGGCAAGCTAACCGAATCGTCATACATGAATTCGCTGCCGCCGGTAGGGCGCAATATAGGCAAAGCAGTGCAAGCGGAGCCCAAGGACGCGGATATGTCAAATACGTTCGGCTTCGGGACATGGAATTTTGTTCAGGATGCTTCCTTCCTGGCGGACACCGCGCAAGCGGAGGTTGTCATAACAGGCAGTAAGCAGCTCGTCAGTGTCGTGCTTTTGCACAACGATCTGGATTTTTATAAGTTGTTTCATCGCAGTGCAACGGAAAAGCCGGTTCTGGACAAGCTTGCGCTCGGGAACGATATCGATGTAAGCGGGGTGAACTGGACGCCGTTTGCTGAGTTCGAAGGTCAGTTTGACGGCAAAGGCCATAAGATCATTGGCCTTACACTAGCAGCTGCACAAGCATTGGATAACGATTTTGGCTTTATTACGAAAAATAAGGGAACGGTCACACGCATTGAATTCGAAAACGTGTCCGTCACTGGGGGATCCCATACAGGGATTGTGGCAGGAAGAAGCGTCAACGGTGCTGTAATAAGCGACATTGTCCTTAGTGGAACGGTGAAAGGTGCAGATTACACTGGAGCTGTCACAGGAACAAACGAAGGCGCCATCGCCAAGGTTCAGCTGAAATCGGTGAATGTGGGAGGCGGCAGTAATACCGGTGGCGTTGCAGGTATCAATGCTGGCGGAGCTACCATCAGCGACATCCTCGTTAGCGGAGTAGTGAAAGGTACAGATAACGTTGGAGCTATTGCTGGAACAAACGAAGGAACTATCACCAAGGTACAGCTGCAGGCGGCGAGTGTGGAGGGCGGCAAATATACCGGCGGTGTTACCGGTGTTAATGCTAATGGAGCTGCCATCGGCGACATCGTCTTTAGTGGAGCGGTGAAAGGTACAGAGAATGTCGGGACTATCGCTGGAATAAACAACGGCACTATAAACAAAGCTCAGCTGCAGACGGTGAATGTGGAAGGTGGCAAACATTCCGGCGGTGTGACGGGCATCAATGCTAATGGAGCCAGTATCGGTGACATCGTCTTTAGCGGGGCGGTGAAAGGCACAGAGAACGTTGGAGCTGTCTCAGGAATAAACGAAGGCACTATAACCAAAGCTCAGCTGCAGACAGAGAATGTGGAAGGTGGCAGTCATACCGGCGGTGTGACGGGCATCAATGCTAATGGAGCCAGTATCGGTGACATCGTCTTTAGCGGGGCGGTGAAAGGTACAGAGAACGTTGGAGCTGTCGCAGGAACAAACGAAGGCACAATCACCCAAGCTCAGCTGCAGTCGGTAAACGTGGAAGGCGGCATTCGAATCGGTGGTGTAACAGGAATCAATGCCAACGGAGCTACCATCGGCGATATCGTCTTTAGCGGGACTGTGAAGGGTGCAGAGAACGTTGGAGCTATCGCTGGGACAAACGAAGGCACCATCGTCAAAACTCAGCTGCAGAAAGTGAATGTGGAAGGTGGCAAACTTACTGGTGGTGTGACAGGCATCAATGCTGGCGGAGCTACAGTGAAAGATATGGTCCTTAGCGGAGCAGTGAAAGGTGTAGAGAACGTTGGAGCTATCGCCGGAACAAACGAGGGCACAATCACTCAAGCTCAGCTGCAGTCGGTGAACGTGGAAGGCGGCAGTCATACCGGCGGCGTAGCCGGTGCCAACATGAACGGTGCTGCAATCAACGACATCGTCCTTAGCGGAACGGTGAGAGGAGCAGATTACGCTGGAGCTATCGCAGGAACGAACGAAGGCGCCATCGCCAAGGCTCAGCTGAAGTCGGTGAATGTGGAAGGCGGCAATCGTACAGGCGGAGTAGCCGGGATCAATGCTGCCGGAGCTTCCATCAGCGACATCGTTCTTAGCGGAACGGTGAAAGGCACGGAGAACGTTGGAGCCATCGCAGGAATTAACGACGGCACTATCACCAAAGCTCAGCTGCAAACGGTGAACGTAGAAGGCGGCAAACATACCGGAGGCGTTGCAGGTTTCAATGCTGGCGGAGCTGCCATCGTCGACATCGTCTCTAGCGGAGTGGTGAAAGGTACAGAGAACGTCGGAGCTATCGCGGGAACGAACGAAGGCATCATCACACAAGCCCAGCTGCAATCATTCAACGTGGAAGGCGGAGGCTATACCGGAGGGGTTGCCGGTTCTAATGCCGGCGACATTTCGGGTGTAACCGTGAAAAAATCGGCGGTTGCTTTCCGCACCGGTGAGTCGGCCAACCAGCCGGAGACGTACTATGCAGGTGGTATCGCCGGCAATAACAGCGGCAAGATTAATATGGCTTCCTTCGAAGGAACCGTAACGGGCTCAGGCGGATATGCTGGCGGTATCACGGGAGTCAACGCAGGAGCAATCGAACGTTCCATTGCTCATGCAGCGATCCTTGCCGATCATTCCGGCATGAAGGCCGCGGGAGGAATTGCCGGCGACAATAGTGCTGCCGGAACGATCACGCAGTCGTTCTCCTATTCGGATGTGAGCGTACATTCCGAGGAAGCGACCGCCGGCGGCATTGCAGGAAGTAACAGCGGCACCATTAGCAACTCGTACAATTCAGGGCGCATTCAAGCTGAAGGCAAGGACAAAGCTTATACAGGCGGGTTGGTAGGCCATGCTGTTGGAGGAACGCTGAGCTTTGCCATGAACTATGGGGAAGCCACAGCAAGCATCAACGGAACGATAGTTCCTAATGCCGTGTACTTCGGCGGAATTGCAGGTAAAAAGGAAGAAGCTGCCAAAGTCATGCAAACCGCCTATGACAAGCAGATGCTCAAAACGAACACGGCGTACTACGATGCGGCAGGCAGCAGAGTTCCGGGATACGCGGAAGCGACGGGGCTGCTGACCAAGCAATTGGCTTCCGGCTCGTTGCCGATAGCCCTTGATGCTTCTGTTTGGCAGGCTGTGCCGGGCTTTTATCCTCAGTTGAAGCCGTTCCAAGGCTCCGATGAAACTAAGCTGAGCACTGTGGCGGTAATTCTCGACGATAAGGATACGGTACATCGCATCCGTTCGGGCTTCGAGCTGACTAAGGAAGCATCCGTAGTATGGTCGGCCAATCCAGAGCAGATCTCAATTCTGAATGGAAGCGGCACGTTGAAATCGGCGGGGATAGCCCAGATCACGGCAGCCGTTCAAGGCCAGAGCAGGACGATTACGATCCAAACTCAGGCTCCGAAATATACAGAGTCCGCCTTGATACCGAAATTCGTATCCTTACCATCTGCTTTCCGGGGCGATACTACGGTAACCATGACAACTGGCGAACCGTTGGGCGAGATCTATTATACGCTTGACGGCGGCGTGCCTGACATGTATTCCAAATTGTACACCGGCCCGATTACTCTGACTAATACGACAACTCTCAAAGCGGTTACCCTCGTTGAAGGCAAAGAAAGCAGCGAGACGTTAACGGGAGTCTGGACGAAAAAAACAGGCGGCGGAGGCGGCGGTGGCGGCGGTGGCGGCTTTGTCGTTACTGAACCAACTCCGGAATCAGGAACGGGTGTAGGAGCAGCTGTAGGAAGTGCAGTTGTAAGTGGGGACGGCAAGACGCCGGTGAAGCTGGCGAAAAACAGTAAATTGTCGCTGACGGCGCCGGAGGGGCAAACGATTTATTATACAACCGATGGCAGCACGCCGACGACGAACAGCCCGATATGGACCGGCGAGCTGATCATTAAAGGCAGCATGACCATCAAGGCGATTACCGATAAAGACAATCGGGTGTTCACTATGATTTGCGAAGTTGAGAATGCGGCATTTGATTGGAAAAAGAATACCGGACAAATCAAGTATATCGAAGGGTACGAGGACGGCAGCTTTAAACCTGATAAAGCTATTTCGAGGTACGATCTCATGTACATTCTCGATCGTTTGCTGAGCTGGGAGGAAGTGAACGTAGGCAACCCGTTTGCAGACGTAAGAAGCGGTATGGAGCCGCTGGTCTCGTTCTTCGCATCGGCCGGAGTTATTGACGGCTATCCTGATGGCACCTTCGGCGGCGAAGGCGAACTGACAAGAGCCGAATTCGTCGTCATGATGTCGCGGGTAATGAAGCTGCAGCCGGCAGCCGCTGCGGGAGAGGCGAGCTTGACGGACGTGCCGGGCCACTGGTCCGCTCCTTATGTCAACGCCTTTACGCAAGCAGGCTATGTAGAAGGCTTCCCGGACGGAACATTCCGTCCTGACAGTAAAATTTCCAGAGCGGAGGCTGTCGTCCTAATCAATCGGGTGATTGGAGCTGACAAGCAAAGCCGTCCGGCAGCATTCGCGGATGTTACTCCTGATCATTGGGCGTTTGAGGATATTATGAGCGTAACCCGCTAATCGCCCCAGACCGCATATAAAGGTTGTGTTCAACATGAAAAGGAAATTATCGCTTTTATTCATTATGCTGCTGCTCTGCTCCGGCATCCTGCTGTATTCGGAGCATAACGCAGATGCGGATGAGCTGACATTGTACAACGCAGAGCAAATTTACGAGCTTTCTCATCCTGCACTTTTTTATATCCGTATTCTGCGCAGTGATGATACCGTTGCGTCTGCCGGAACAGGGGTAACTATAACACCTGAGGGTAAGGCGGTTACGGCCTACCATGTTATCAAGGATGCGGGGCGCATCGAAGGAACGTATCCGGATGGGCGTGTCGTCAGTCCGATTGAAGTTATCGGCTTCGACGAGGTCACCGATGCGGCGGTATTGAAGCTGCCTGCTCCGGGAGATCAGCCGTATCCTGCACTTACGATCCGGGAGACGGCCGTCAAATACGGGGAAAAAGTGTATGCATTAGGTTACCCGATCAAAGATACGCCGATCATCACAGAAGGGATAATCAATGCTCCGAAGGCTGAAGTGAACGGCCGGGATCGCATCCTGACTTCCGCGCAAATTGCCAGCGGTATGTCCGGCGGTCCTCTGCTGGATCAGCAGGGGCGTTTGAGCGGCATTATCTCCGGCTCGCTGCGGACGATGAACAACATTCATCTTGTAGTGGATATGTCGGATGTACGCAAGCTGCTGTCGGAAAATCAACAATAAATATAGTTAATACAAGCTTTGAGATTGAAGCGGTTTTTAATTAGAGGTCCCTTAGGGGGCCTCTTTTTTTCGTCATTTCGCGATAAACCTATCTTGCATACGAAGCGAAGCGAATCTTACAAAAGCAAAATTTCCATACTTTTGTTTGATCAAGGCATCGCACTCCCATAATGGTTATCATTCAATAATTTACAATATTTGTTAATTATATAGTCACTATTTTCGGATGTAAATCCGGTTTAATGCAATGAGATGATCAGAGATCGGGTTCGCGGTCCGCAAAATTAGAGGCGGAAGAGACGACCATCCTGCCGTCCAGCCAAGATTATTTTTGCAGTGATTGGCAAATAATAACTATGTGCGAAAAGGAAGGGTGATCGAACACTATATCGTCCGACCGGCCGCTTCGTTAGGTCACGTGTGGCCTATGGAGCGGTATTACAACCTGTATGCATCTGAAACGGAGGATCGTCCGGTGAAGGATAAATATGAATTTTTGCTAGACATGAAGCGGCTTGATTTCGAAATCAGAGAATTAAACGAATACTGCCGCCAATGCTGCGGCTGCTACGAGCTGCTGCAGGACAAATTGGATCATTTGTGCCAATTCGTCACGTGCCAGGAAAATATGAAGCGGTGGTGCCGGTGGGGGAGCCATGCGGAAATTTGCAATCAATCGGAATGTTTGAGGGAAACTTCCGTGAGAGCGCTGTGCGATATGGAGAAATATCAGTCGAACTGCGTATGCAATAATGAGCTGGATGTCAGCCAGTACATATCCGCACTGTCTCACTCTGTCAAACAGGAGCTCGCTTTTTTCGGATTTACACCGGCATCGAAAGTATTGTTCATCGGCTCAGGCGCATTGCCGGTATCCGCGCTGACTATCGCCAAAGAGCTGGGAGCCCAAGTACTGTGCGTAGATATTGACCAGGAAGCGGTCGCTCTCGGTAAGCAAGTAGCCAAAGTATCGGGCCTGGATGCCATTGTCGCCTTCTCCGGCCAGAGCTTGAAGGAAATTCCTTTTGTGAAGGAAGCGACTCATATCGTTATCGCCTCGCTGGTTAAGAACAAGCTTGATGTCATCAACGAGGTGAAGGAAGCGATGAATGACTGCGCCAAAATTATTTTGCGATTCGGCAACGGTCTGAAATCGATCTTCAATTATCCGATGGAGCCGAATGTTCCGGGCGATTGGATGCAGACGATTATCAGTCAGAACCGTTCGATTTATGACACGATGATTTTGGAAAAAGTACAGTCCGTCAGTGTGCCTCTCGAAAACGAAGTAGGCATCGGCATCCGGGATGCGGTAGGATAAGATGCATTTGCGCTAAAAGTAAAAAAGGTCAGGTTCCCGCGCATATTGACGGGCCTGACCTTTTTGTATGTAAGCAGGAGCGCCCTTTACAAGGCTTTTTCCAAAATGACGTAGTCGATTCCTTCCTTTTGAAAACCATCGCCGGTCTCCTGAAGGCCGAATTTGCGGTACAAGCCGATCTTGGATGCCCGGGCATTGCACCAGATCGTGCGGGCTCCCCGCCGTTTGGCTTCATCCAGCGTAAATTGCAGCAGCCGGGTGCCGTACCCTTTGCCCTGCTCGTCCTGCAAAGTAGCAAATTTGCGGAATTGTGCGCGGTCTCCCTCGATAAAAAGCGAGATGACGGAGACGAGCTTGCCATTCGCAGCCAAACCGAAATGAAGCCCGGCCGAGTCGTCCTGCAGCTTCACGAAATCCAGGTCTTTGTCGGGCCACATGACCCGGTGCCGCAGCTCCCACACATCATTCAAGCTTACATGGCATACCTGTACCGCAGCGGCTTCATTTCTGTACAAGAAGCTTTCAACAGGACCGACATTCGGCTCCACCATCGACTCCGAATTATCGAAATACAGGACCGAGGAAGCGGGAATTCTCCACTGAATATCCCGGATCTGAAGCGACCGGCTGAACTCGGCCCAATGCTCCAGCTTCCAGACGTCCAATACGGAGCCTCTGGCTTCGATGCGGCGGCGGTAAAGCTCCTCATCCTTCAGATAGGCAAATACGACCTTGACCTCTACGTTGTGCAAGGACGCCCCGATTCGCTCCAGCTCCGTTTCGATCCAGGCGGGGTCCTCAGTTTCCTTCGTAAAAGGACCGACGACATAAACGTCCGTTCCGAGCTCCAGATTCTCTAGCGCAGCATCCATCGTGATCCGGTAGCCGAGATCTCTGCACAGCTTCTTATACATAGCGGAGTCCCGGTCATTCGGATCGAGTCCCGCCAATGTCATCATGGCTTCCGCCGCGGGACGCAGCAGTGTATCCATATCGAAAAAAGCGGCCCCCCGACGGGAAGAGAGCGCTTTGGCTAGCGTCGTCTTCCCGGCTCCGGCAGGGCCTAGGAAAAACACAAGTTTGCGCATAAGTACGTTCCCCCTTGCAAAGCCGGTCGTTCTAATCGCGGCGCAGCTCCTGCCAATAATAGCACAGCGTAGCAATGCCCTTGTCAAAATTCTCGAGATGGAAATGCTCGTTAGGCGCATGCATGTTCTCGCCTGGCAGACCGAAGTCCATCATGACGACGGGAGCCCCAAGCACCCGGGAAAACACTTCGACGATCGGTATGGAGCCGCCGCTGCGAATGTAAACGGGATTTTTGCCGAACCCGGCTTCATACGAGCGGGCGGCGGCCCGGATATACGGATGCTCAGGCGATATGTAAAACGGCTTGCCGCGGTGGGTCTGCTGCACCTTGATTGTAACGCCGGCAGGCTTATGCTTCTCGATATGGCCTTCGATCCGCTTCATGATCTGATCCGGGTCCTGGTTGTCCACGAGTCGGCACGATATTTTTGCGCTCGCAGCAGAAGGTACGATAGGCTTCAGCCCTTCTCCCTGATAGCCGCCGTAAATGCCGTTGATCTCGAGCGTCGGTCTGGCCGTAGTCCGCTCCAGGAAGGAGAAGCCCCGCTCACCGGTCAGCTCGGGTACCTTAAGCTCCCGCGCTTGCTTCGCATCGTCGAATTGAAGCTCGCGGAACGCTGCACGCTCGGCTTCGCTCAATTCATTGACGCCGTCGTAGAAGCCGTCGATGGTGATATGGCCGTCGGCATCGCGCATCGAAGCCAGCAGATCAACGAGAGCGATAGCCGGATTGGCGACACCGCCGCCGTACAAGCCGGAGTGCAGATCGTTCTTCGCCCCTTGAATGTCGATCTGAAAGCCGCATAAGCCCCTCAGCCCGTAGCAAATCGAAGGAACGCCTTCGTCATGCATCGGTCCGTCGGAGATCACGATGGCATCGGCCTTCAACCGTTCCGCCTGTGCCTGCAAAAATGCCGGCAGGCTTGGACTGGCGATTTCCTCCTCGCCCTCGATGCAAAACTTCACATTGACCGGAAGCTTGCCCACGGTTTGCAAATAGGCTTCTACGGTTTTGACGTGGGTGTACAGCTGGGCTTTGTCGTCGGTAGCCCCACGGCCGTACAGCTTGCCGTCTTGAATGACGGGCTCGAACGGAGGCGTGTTCCACTGCTCCAACGGATCGGCTGGCTGGACGTCATAATGCCCATAAATGAGCGCGGTAGGCTGGCCGGGAGCATGGAGCCAATCCCCGTACACGACGGGATGACCTGCCGTAGGAAGTACCTCTACGTTCTCGAGGCATGCTTTGCGAAGCGCGTCGGCGAGCCATTCGGCGGCCCGGATCATATCCGGTTTATGCTCCGTGCTGGCGCTGATGCTGGGAATGCGGACAAAATCGATCAGCTCGGCCAAATGCCGTTCACGCTGATTTGTCAAATAGGTTTGAAGCGTTTGATCCATGAACGATCACCTCGTTTAATGAAAATAATGGTTTCTTATCCGATTTACATTCATGATACCATACTTTTATCACGGTACCGAATCAAGGACTTTTCGGAAGCGGACCGCCGTCCGGATGTCTTGAAAACGCTGTTTACGAGGAAGACGCATTTCATGTATGCTGGCTATACATAGAACGTGCTGCTCCGTTTGTCAGTCCCCGTGTATAAGCGCGAAATTTAGAGAGGAAGTGCAGCAGTTGGATTCCACCCCTAATCAAGAAAAATCATCCCAAGCCTTATCCGATACGGCGGCCGGGATTGCTCAGAGCATCCGTACCTTACATACGCTGTCCAAAGGACAAACCCTATTGGAGCTGCCTGCCGTTCCGGCGGGATATGAAGTGCAAATCCTAGCTTCCAGCAGAGAAGACGTCATTCCGAAGGATGCCCAGGTGTTCCCGGTTATCGGGACGGATACGACGGTGGAGCTTGTGCTGGAGGTATTGGAAGCAGCCAGCGGCGAAAAGGCGGCGACGGCTCCGATCACCGTCGTCGTGCCCGCCATCGAGCTTGCCGCCGCTGCGAATAAAACGGCGCTCCGCGAGGCGCTGGCCGAAGCGGAGCGGCAGTACACCGCAGCCGGCCCGCAGGCGGCGCGGGATGTCACGACAGGCCCGTCACCGCTGGGGGAGCTTCATGCCGCCATAGAGTTCGCACGAGCGGTGAGCGAGGCAGCGGATGCGACGCAGGAGCAGGCGGACGCGTCGGCGGCAAAGCTGCATCAAGCGGTGACGGGCCTGCTGGTTTCGTTGTCGCGGTCGGCGAGTGACCGCGGAGATGCCGTTCTCGAGTCCGTGCGCTTGGATGCGGACCGGACGGCGCTGCACTTGGACAGCCTGGCGGTGCTGCGCTTGAGCGCGTCCATGAGCGACGGAAGCGCTGCCGATCTGAGCCTGGCGCGGGTACAATATACCGCGAGCAATTCCTCGGTCATCGCGTCCATTCGCCCAACGGCTGAGGGAGCGGAAGTACGTGCCGGAACGAAGCTGCATTCCGCGGGGACGGCCATCGTCACAGCGATTGTCACTCTGGAAGGCGTGACGAGGACGGCGGAGGTCGCATTCGAGGTGCTTTTTGAGCCTGACCGGCCGTTCCGCCACGAGTATCACCAAACGCTGACGATGAAAATGTTCATGGCCGATCGCCACGGCAATGTATCGGCTACGTTCGAGCAGGCGCTGGATACGATCCGAAAGGTCGACCGCTTGACAAGAGGAATTCCCAAAATTATGTATTTGGTCGGCTGGCAGTTTGACGGCCATGATACCGGATATCCTGCGCTGGATGTCGTGAATCCGAAGCTGAAGCGCGACGCTGACGTCAGAGCGGAAGACAGTCTGATTTGGCTTATGAAGGAAGCGAAACGCTATCATACGACAGTAAGCCTTCACATCAATCTGCTCGATGCGAGCGATTCGAGCCCGCTTTGGCAGGAATACATAGACAAGGACGTCATAGCGAGGCTGGAGGACGGCTCGCTTCGTACTTACGTTTGGGGCTACCCGATCAGCTATACGCGGGAGTGGGAGGCCGGCCTGACGACACGGAGAATCGACAGCCTGTTGGAGCTGCTCCCGATTCACGAGGCGGGAACCATTCATGTCGATGCGTTCCATCAGATCATCCCGCAGCAGCAGATCGACCCGATCAGCCCTTATCACGGAGTTTCTACGGAGCAAGAAGTCGAGACCCAGAAGCAAATCATCCGTTATTTCCGGGACAAAGGAATCGATTTTACATCCGAATTCGATAAAAGCTACCGCCAGGATCCGTTGATCGGCCTGCAGCCTTTTGCCTGGCATGTCCGTTTTCAAAGCGATGAGCAGCTGACGGTGCCCGCCCGTTTATATATCGGAGGGGATGGAGGCGACCCTAGGTTCGGCTCCAGTATGCTGGGTGAGAGCTTGATGAAAAAAGACCCGGAGAAGCTGGCCGGCTTCACCCGCGATTTTGCGCTTCACACACTGCCTTGGTATTTCCTGAACCGGCTGGACAGGCTGGCCGATGAGAACGGTGCGATTATTTTCTCGGACGGCGTCACAAGTGAAATCAAGGAGCAGTACCGGATCATCAAGCAGGGCGAGCGATTGCTTCGCGACGGGGATGATGTTTGTTTTCCGGTATTGTGGAATACGGAAGCGGAGGAATGGATGGCTTATAGCCTGAACGGCTGCACGGATAAGCTTTGGAAGCTTCCGGAGCGTTGGGGTACGGTGGCTGCCGCCTCCCTGTACGAGGTTGGATTAGAGGGCATCACTTCACTAGGTGAGCTGACGGTGACCGAGGGTACGATCCAGTTGACGCTGCGTCCGGATCAGTGCGTCGTGTTTGTTCCGGCAGGAACGGAGCTTTCCTAAATTAAGACGGGATGCGGGCTCGTTCGGGACACCCGTCATTAGTCCGATTCTATGTGCTTATCGAAAATGAGTGCAAGAATTGTCAAGTTCTCCTTATCTGAGCATGTATTGTGTAGAACGTTTTTTTCCCGTTGCTGTACAATAAAGTGGCATGCAAAAGGTCGGATCCGGCTTACTATAGCGATTCCAAAGGAGCTTCATCATGACAAAGCAACAACATATCGGAGCGGGAGAAGCAGGCGGTTACGAGGAAGCCGTTCGCATCCCGGTTTTTCCCGACAAAACCTTTTACGTTACGGATTTCGGAGCGGTAGGAGACGGTGTGACAAGCAACACCCGGGCATTTAACGTGGCATTGGAAGTTTGCTCCTCAGCAGGCGGCGGCACGGTCGTTATTCCCAAAGGGCTATGGCTGACCGGTCCGATCCAAATGCGCAGCAAGGTGAGGCTGCATGCCGAGAGGGGAGCTTTGGTGACCTTCAGCCGCAATTTTGATGAGTATCCGCTCATCCGGAGCAATTACGAAGGCTTGAAGGCGATGCGGGTGATGCCGCCGATTTATGGAGAAAACTTGACCGATATTGCCATTACGGGTCCCGGTATTTTTGATGGCTCGGGAGAGGCATGGCGGCCCGTGAAGAAGTTCAAAATGAATGACCGCCAGTGGAAGGAAATTGTTTCCTCCGGCGGCTTTGACGACGGCAACGGCATGTGGTGGCCGACGAAAGAAGCGAGCGAGGGAAGACAGGTCACGGAGGCGCTGCAAGCCGAAGGAGTGACGGATTTATCCCCTTATGAACCGTACAAAGTGTATTTGCGACCTGTGTTGTTAGGCTTTACAAGCTGCAATGGCGTTCTTTTGGACGGGCCGACGTTTCAAAATTCGGGAAGCTGGTGTCTGCATCCGCGCTTGTGTGAGCATGTGACGATCCGTCATGTCACCGTCCGCAATCCATGGCATTCGGTTAACGGCGACGGGCTGGATCTGGATTCCTGCCGATATGCGAACATTCATGATTGTTCGTTTGACGTTGGAGACGACGCGATCTGTCTGAAATCGGGCAAAAATGAACAGGGCCGGCGCATCGGCGTCCCGACCGAGTACGTAACGATCCGCGACTGCACGGTATATCACGGGCACGGCGGGTTTACCGTAGGCAGCGAGATGTCCGGAGGCGTCCGCCATGTGGAAGTGCGGGACTGCACGTTCATCGGGACGGATAACGGACTTCGGTTCAAAAGCACCCGCGGACGCGGAGGCGTAGTCGAGGACATCCGGGTATCGAACGTGTGGATGAAGGATATCGTCCACAGTGCCATCGTATTCGACATGTACTATGAGATCCGCCAGGAATATGCCGAAATGGTTCCCGTATCGGAAGAGACGCCGATTTTCAGAAACATTCGGATTCAGGATACATACTGCACGGGCGCGAAAAAAGGGATTTTCCTCCGCGGCCTTCCCGAGATGCCGCTCGATCGTTTGACGTTCGAAAGAGTGACGGTCAGCGCCGATGAAGGAATTACCTGCATCGATGCTCAGCAGATTGTGTTTCGTGAGGTGCAGGTTCATGCCAAAAGCCTTCCTGCTTACACGGAGCGCAGCTGCAGCGATATCCGGTTTATCGGTGCCGACGGGGAAGAAGTCCGGGTGCCGCAACATCCCACAGCCTAAAGGAGACTTGAGACATGAAGGTGAGCAAGCAAGAGAAGCCGGTATGGTATGCCGATCTGGGCGACGGGACGTTCCGCAATCCGATCCTGTACGCCGATTATTCGGATCCGGACGTCATCCGCGTTGGAGAAGATTTTTACATGACAGCCTCGAGCTTCAACAGCGTGCCCGGGCTGCCTATCCTGCACTCCAAGGATTTGGTGAATTGGACGCTGATCGGCCATGCGATTCAGGAGCTGCCTGAAGGCTACGAGGGAGTTAGGCACGGCGACGGGGTATGGGCACCTAGCATCCGTCATCATGACGGGAAGTTCTGGATTTATTTCGGCGCCCCGGACGAGGGAATCTTCATGACGACCGCCGTCGATCCTGCGGGTCCTTGGACTCCGCTCCATCTGGTGAAGGAGGTCAAGGGTTGGATCGATACTTGCCCGTTCTGGGACGAGGACGGACAGGCGTATATGGTGAATGCCTTTGCCAAAAGCCGCTGCGGCATCAAAAGCAAGCTGCAAATTTGCCGGATGAGCCCGGACGGCACGTCTTTGCTGGATGAGGGGCAGCTTGTGTTCGACGGAACGGAGCATCATCCGACCATCGAAGGACCCAAATTGTATAAACGCAACGGATACTATTATATATTTGCTCCGGCTGGCGGCGTTCCGGTCGGCTGGCAGACGATTCTACGCTCGAAGCATATTTTCGGGCCGTATGAAGACCGCATTGTGCTGCATCAAGGCGATTCCATTGTCAACGGGCCTCATCAAGGGGGATATATCGAGCTGGAATCGGGCGAATCTTGGTTTCTGCACTTCCAGGACCGCGAAGCCTACGGGCGGATCGTCCATTTGCAGCCGATGGGCTGGGAGAACGACTGGCCGGTAATGGGCATCGATACGAACGGAGACGGCATCGGCGAGCCTGTACTGACGCATAAAAAGCCGGATGTAGGCCGAGAGTATCCGTTCGCCGTTCCCGCTACGAGCGACGAGTTCGAGGAGAACGCACTCGGGCTGCAATGGCAGTGGCAGACGAATCCGCAGCCGGAATGGCATTCGCTTGATGCGCGCCCGGGCCATCTGCGGTTGTTTGCACAGCCGCTGCCGGAAGGCGTGACCACCTTCTATGATGCGCGGAACGTGCTGTGCCAGAAGTTCCCGGCACCGGAATTTATTGCGACGGCCAAGCTGGAGCTTACGTCTGGACGCGGACAAGAACGGGCCGGCCTGACCGTGTTCGGCCACGATTACCGCTACCTCGCATGGGAATCGTCCGCGGAAGGAGCGCGGCTTGTCTTCGTGAAGGGCTTCGGCAAGAAGGAGACCACTTCGGAGGAGGTAGAAGCCGCCGTAGCGCTGCCTGCATCCGTGCGTGAGGTGTATTTGCGGGTGAGCGTCGTACTGGAAGCGGTGTGCACATTCCAGTACAGCCTGGATGGCGAAACGTACCATAAGATCGGCGAGCCGTTCGAGGCGGTTCCGGGCCACTGGGTCGGCGCTAAGCTCGGCCTGTTCTGCATCGAGCAAGCGTCGGCGGACGGTGGAGCGCGGGGCTATGCCGATTTCGACTGGTTCCGTATCGAGTAGAGTTTCGGCGGAAGCCGATACGATACAAGGGGGAGTTGTATCGCCTTGTTGATCGGTGGCTCATCGAATTGTTGCGCCTAGCAAACACCGTTGGTTGCTGAGGCGAATTCAATGGGATTGCACGGCGAAAATCGTGACGGGCTTGGGGGAATCGCGATTGGTGGAACAGAGGACGACCAGTTATTGAACGCTCACTCTGATGGTTGCTGATGGCGATTTCGATACGGATACAGCGAAAATGACGGCGAGGCTTTCTGTTAGCTGCGAATGGTGATGTGGATAACGAGTGTTCATTGAACCAAGAAGTAGCGTCCGGCATGTTTATGCAGATACAGAGCGCTGATTACAATAGGTTGCTCGTTGAGAAAGTGATCTGTGAGGATCGCAATCGTACTAGTTTGCTCTGACCGAGCAAATAATTGCGCTCCGGACATAGGATCCGCTATTCGGCGATTTTCAGGCCGAAACGGCATGCTCGCGGACACACGTTCCGTTATTTCGCTCAAATTACGCCGAACTCGGCTCATTTTAGACGAATACCGGATCTCCTGTCCGCAAGGACGCCGAAATGCGGTGATTTTCGGCAAATAACGGCTTCTGTGTCCGCTCCGTGTGCCGCCAGGCAACTGAGGCCCTCGGTTCCGCCCAAGCCTCGGCCTGTCGTGTCGACGAGGGGGTTGAACTACCTCTGCGCAGGGCCAAAACGTATGCCTGGGATTCGTTCGCGTTAGATAATGTGGAACCATGAAGCGAACGGACGACTCAGCGAAATAGTAGTCCGCTCCGCATGCCTCCGGACATAGGATCCGCTATTCGGCGATTTTCAGGCCGAAACGGCATGCTCGCGGACACACGTTCCGTTATTTCGCTCAAATTACGCCGAACTCGGCTCATTTTAGACGAATAACGGATCTCCTGTCCGTAAGGACGCCGAAATGCCGTGATTTTCGGCAAATAATGGCTTCTGTGTCCGCTCCGTGTGCCGCCAGGCAACTGAGGCCCTCGGTTCCGCCCAAGCCTCGGCCTGTCGCGTCGACGAGGGGGTTGAACTACCTCTGCGCAGGGCCAAAACGTATGCCTGGGATTCGTTCGCGTTAGATAATGTGGAACCATGAAGCGAACGGACGACTCAGCGAAATAGTCGTCCGCTCCATATGCCTCCGGACATAGGATCCGCTATTCGGCGATTTTCAGGCCGAATCGGCATGCTCGCGGACACACGTTCCGTTATTTCGCTCAAATTACGCCGAACTCGGCTCATTTTAGATGAATAACGGATCTCCTGTCCGCAAGGACGCCGAAATGCGGTGATTTTCGGCAAATAACGGCTTCTGAGTCCGCTCCGTGTGCCGCCAGGCAACTGAGGTCCCCGGTTCAGCCCAAGCCTCGGCCTGTCGTGTCGACGAGGGGGTTGAACTACCTCTGCGCAGGGCCAAAACGCATGCCTGGGATTCGCACGCGTTGGATAATGCGGAACCATGAGGCGAACGGGCGACTCAGCGAAATAGTAGTCCGTCCGCATGCTCCGGACCGAGGATCCGCTAGCGGCTGCCCAGATCCGCCGGCAACTGCGGAACTTGGAGCCTATGCTTCAAAACATACTAAAGGGACCGGTACATACCGGTCCCCCTCTATCTTTGTCCTCCCTGCTGATGAGGGGAGAGGATCATTTTTTTGTAAGTGAGCGGAGCCATCCCGGTGACCTGCTTGAAGGTCCGGTTGAAATGGGTGACGGTCGAATAGCCGACGCGCTCGGAGATGTCGATCATTTTGGCGCTTTCTTCCCGCAGCAGCCTTTGCGCCTCGCGAATGCGCAGCGTGTTGATGTATTCAGGGAAGTGAAAGCCCGTGGAACGTTTGAACAATCGGCTGAGATAATACGGGCTGATGAAGAATTGCGATGAGACCGACTCCAGAGTAAGTGGTTTCGTGTAGTGATCGTTACAGTACTCAATAATTTCGGCCATTTTGCCGCCGAGCGGCTGGGGAGTGACCTGACTGGATTCTTGGCTTATGCGGGACAGGAACAGCAGCAGCTGCACAAGCAGCGCTTCGCAAAATACCGATCGGCCGGGAAGCGCCGCATCGGCGTATTCTTTTTTCATTTGAAACAGCAAGTTTTCGATATAGCTTTGCTGCTGGTTATTGAATGACATAATTTTGCTGCCGGAGCGAAACGGGCTTAACATCAGCTCCAGATCCTCACCCTGAAACCGGCGGAGGAAGCGTTCGGTGAAATAAATGACCGCACGGTCATGACCCAGCTTCCCGCCCTCCAGCGTTTTATGGATGTCATTTTTGTTGACGAATACAACGGAGCCTTTGGTGACGTGATATATATGGTTTTCCAGATAATAGTATCGTTCGCCGCCGAACAAATAATAGATTTCATAAAAATCATGGTAATGGTACATGTCCATGGCGGTATTTTCCGATTGCTTGGAAAAATGAATTTCGAAATCCGACTTCAATGCGGGTTCCCCCCTCCTGGCTAGCATAGCAAAGAGAGTGTCGGACGTGCAAGAGAAAGGAAATTCGGCACCGGCGCCTCGCATTCAACATGAACTTACTAGCGATACGAATCGGATCGGAACTGCGGTCCGTTCATCGCAAGCGCGGAAAGGAGTTACGGGCCATGAACAAATATTTGCTGCGCCTGCTTGGATTCAGCCTGCTGCTGGGGGCACTGCCTACGATTGCCATAGGTCTTGCATCGTATTACGCAGCTACTCAAGATATCGAGCAAAAAGTAAACGAAGGCAACATGCAGCTGCTTCTGCAAACGCAAATGAGGGTGGAGCAGACGCTCAAATCGCTGGAAATGTCGGCAACACAGCTTGCCAACTCGACATTGGTTCAATCCGCCATGAACAGCAGTCTGACCGGGGAGGATTTCATCCAGGTGCGGGAGCTGACGGCGGGACTGACCAATCTGCAGACGACGGCAGTCGTCAAGCAGGCCTACCTGATCAATTTTGATAAGGACTGGGTCGTTACTCTTGGAGCGATGAAGCCGCTCGTCGTCATGGAAAATAAGCAGGAATTTCTCGCTTACGCCTCCCAGCCGGCCAGCATGTTCTGGAGCACCCGGCATTTAGCGGGCACACCGGCTCCGGCAGAGGAAGAATCCGCTCTGGACATACCGGCCCCGGCCGTACAGCGGGAGCAAGCAGCCGGAACTCCCGCCGATACGGTAAGTCTGGTGGAAAAGATTCCGCTGCTTCCGAAGACGAACACGCCGAAGGGGATGCTGGTCGTGCAGCTGTCGGCTGCCGACATCCGCAGCGCTCTCACAGCCAATGACCGGCTGGGCAGCCAATATATTTTGGATGCATCGGGGCAATCGTTTCTGTCGACACCCGAGCAAAAAGCCGCTTACGGCGACATCGACCGTACGGTGAACGGACTTGTGACCCAATCCGGGTCCAAGGAAGGGATTGTGAATGCGGAGCTGAACGGCCATCCTGTCGCCGTCCTGTACCGAACGTCCGGATATAACGGATGGACGTACGTTTCCGTCGTTTCGATCGCCGAAATGACGAAGGATACGAAAAAAATCGGCTTATATACGGCCGCAGCGTGTGCGCTTATATTCCTTGTCGTGCTGCTGATCGGCTATTTCGGGAGCCGGCGCATGTACTCGCCGATTCGCAAGCTGCTTGAGTTTACTCAGCAAATGGACGTCGACTCCGCCCGCACCGGGCCGAAGAGCGACGAGCTTGCCTATATTAAAGAAAGCATCGAGAGTTTGGCCGTATCGAGAACCCGGCTGGAGGAGCAGATGCAGGGGCAATCGGGGCATCTGAAGGAGTTTTTCGTACTCAAGCTGTTTACGGGTCAAATTACCGACGACGATTTCCGGTACCGTTCCCGGTTGTACGGCTTTCCTGCCGAATGGAAGGGTCTCGGCGTGCTCACGCTGCAAATCGATCATTTGCAGGAAACCAGGTACCAGGAGCAGGATCGCGAGCTGCTGCTGTTCGCGATTAACAATATGGTCGGCGAGCTGCTCCCGGCGGAGAGCCGCTTCAGTCCGATTTTGCTGGGATCGTCTCAGGTCACGATGCTGGCGCTGCCAACCGCGGAGCCGGGCGAGGCAAGAGAGAGAATGTACGAGGCGGCTGAGCTAATTAAGGGCAAGGTCGAGCAGTATTTGCAGCTGAAGGTCAGCATAGGCATCAGCAGGCCGTTCTCCCGTTTGTCCGAAACGGTCAAGGCCTACGGTGAAAGCACGGCTGCGTTAAAGAGCAGAATCAGTCTCGGGCCCGACATCATCGTTCATTATGAGGATACCGAGAACAACGACAAGGCCGAATCGGCCGTTTATTCGCATTTGAAGGTGATGGAGGATCAGCTGATCCAGGCGCTGAAGGAAGCGAAGCTGGACAAGGCGGTCGACCTGTTCCATCAGTATTTGGCCTCCGTGCTGAATAAAGACGGACTGACGAACGAGCATCCGATATTGCTGATCCAGCTCATGTCGCGCATATTGCAAATTGTGCAGGACGAGGGGATGGCCGTACGGAAAATCGTCGACGGCGAAGCGGCGGTGGAACGGCTCCTGAAGCTGCAAACCCGCGAGGAGATTGCGCTCTGGTTCCAATCCCGCCTCTTCGCTCCAATCGTGAAGCTGCTTTCGGAAAAAGCGGAAACTCAATACATCAACATCGCCGACCGGATTGTCAAAATGATTCACGACCAGTACGACGGAGAAATCAGCCTCGAATCTTGTGCGGCTGCATTAAATTTTCACCCCGTCTACTTGAGCCGAGTGTTCAAGAAGGAGATGGGCGTTTCCTTCAGCGATTATTTATCCGAATACCGGATGAATAAGGCTAAGGAAATGCTGGAAACGACGACGATGAAAATATCCGAAATCGGGGAAAAGCTGCAGTATAAAAATATAAGCGCCTTTATACGCACCTTTCGCAAAACGTTCGGTACGACGCCAGGCCAATACAGAGAGCAGCTGGAACAAAACCGGGAGTAGCTCCCGGCGCAAGGGGCAATCCGTTTTGCAGAAAAAAAGGGTACTTTCGGCCGTAAGGAAACGGAGCCGAGGTAGCCCTTTTTTTATCGTAATAGAGTGGTAACCTCGAAGTACTCTAATAGGAGCTTTTCGCATCGTTGGCAGACAGGTACGGGCCGAGAGAAAGGATTGCGCCCTGCACCCTGATGGCTACCGGCATTCGACCGGAACCGACACTATGCTGCAATTAACGCGTCTCGGATTCGAGGTTTTGTGCTGCAGATAAGGAGGCTCCATATGCCCACATAGCAGCCGAGAAACCAACAAGACATTACCAGCCGCAAGGTTATCCGAAGCGTACGGCAAGGTTGCGTACAAGCTATGCCCCTGCGCAGAAACCCCGTCATTCCGGGCTTTACGGCAATGGAGCATGCAGAGAGTTATATGCCGGATATAGCATGCCACTTCCTCCTGTCGGATAATGAGAGCCATAAACAGAGATGGAGGGAAGGACATGAAGATGGATTCGGCATTGCCGGCCGGACAGCGGCGCACGGCGCAGATTCGATACCGGCCGGCTCATGCGCGGCTGCGCAATATCCTCCGGGACAAATGGCTTTATTTCATGCTGCTGCCGGGAGTCGCTTATTTTATCATTTTCAAATATGTACCGATGTACGGGATCGTCATGGCATTTCAGGATTATAAGCCGTACCTTGGCTTCATGAACAGCCCTTGGGTGGGGCTGAAGCATTTCGAGCGCTTCTTTAGCGAGCCGCAATTTTGGATGCTGTTCCGCAATACGGTGCTGCTCGCGCTGTACAACTTAATTTTCT
This sequence comes from Paenibacillus sp. H1-7, assembly GCF_022354825.1. Taxonomy (GTDB): domain Bacteria; phylum Bacillota; class Bacilli; order Paenibacillales; family NBRC-103111; genus Paenibacillus_S. The sequence goes on along the minus strand of NZ_CP031168.1, from coordinate 6,734,339 downwards.
TTTTCCCGCTGCCGATCGTATTGGCTCTGATGCTGAACGAGATCAGGCTGGAGCGGTTCAAACGGTTCATCCAGACGCTGGTGTATGTTCCCCATTTCGTCTCGTGGGTTGTCGTCGTCGGGATTTTCTATATGCTGCTGACGACGGAGAACGGGATTGTCAACGAGCTGATCTTCCGGCTGACAGGGGAGAAGATCGCCTTCCTGTTGGAGCCGGAATGGTTCCGGACGATGATCGTCACTCAATCCATATGGAAGGAAGTCGGCTGGGGCACGATTATTTTCCTCGCGGCTTTATCCGGCGTCGATATGCAGCTGTACGAAGCGGCACGCATGGACGGGGCCGGACGCTGGCGTCAGCTGTGGCATATTACGCTTCCTGCCATCCGCAGCACGATTGTCATTTTGCTGATTCTGCGTCTCGGCAACTTTCTGGATTCGGGCTTCGAGCATATATTCCTTATGCTGGCTCCGACCAACCGCGAGGTAGGGGAAGTATTCGATACGTACGTGTATGTCAAAGGCTTGACTCAGGCGCAATACAGCTACAGCGCAGCGGTAGGCTTGTTCAAGTCCGCCGTAGGACTCGTACTGGTGCTGGGATCGAACTGGCTGGCCAAAAAATTCGGACAAGAGGGCGTCTACTAGTACGCCCTGGAAAGGAGATCGACGGATTATGACCTATGATAAAACGTTAGGGAACCGGATCATCGACTGGACCATTTACGTCGTCCTCACCGTTATTGCACTGGTTTGCGTGGTGCCGTTCCTGTACGTGCTTGCCGTTTCGTTCACCAGCCCTCATGAAGTGGCCAAAGGCGGAATCATTTTGTTCCCCAAAGAGTGGTCGTTTGCCGCTTACGAATATATATTCTCCACTGATACGCTGCTGCGAAGCATGCTGGTATCGATCTACATCACCGTTGTAGGAACGATCATTAACCTGCTGTTCACCGCTTTGATGGCGTACCCGCTGGCCAAGCCGCATCTGGAAGGGCGGCGCATCATCCTTCTCGGCGTACTGTTCACGATGCTGTTCGGGGGCGGTCTCATTCCTACCTACTTCGTTGTCAAAAATTTGCATTTGACCAACACGCTGTGGTCGCTTATGATTCCAAGCGCGATCAGCGCGTTCAATCTGATCGTATTGAAGAACTTTTTCTCGCAGATTCCCGACGGTCTGGAGGATTCCGCCAAAATCGACGGGTGCAACGATCTCGGCGTTCTGTTTCGGATCGTGCTTCCGCTGTCGATGCCGGCTATGGCGACGTTCTCGCTGTTTTATGCGGTCGCGCATTGGAATCAATTTTTTAACGCCGTCCTGTATATCAACGACAATACGAAATGGCCGATTCAGGTTTTGATGCGGGAGATCGTCATCTTGGCGCAAAGCCGCATCGGCGATACAAGCATTGATGAAGCAAGCATTCAGCCTTTGACGATCCGCATGGCGGTCATCGTATTCGCAACGCTGCCGATTTTGATTGTGTATCCGTTTTTGCAAAAGCATTTTACCAAGGGTGTAATGCTAGGCTCAGTGAAAGGATAGGTGGGGGACGATGACGATGATGTCGCGAACAAATCCGGATCCGGCTATGGCAGATCCGCAGCGTTGGGCCCGGCAGTTCATGGATCGATACCGGCAGCCGGACGGAGGCGGCTTTCTGACGAAGCGCTGGCATTACGAGAACGGATGCTTTTTGCGCGCGCTGGAGCTTTGCTGCAAGGCAACCGGCGATGAATCGTATGCCCGGTTTATTAAAGAAATGATGGATCTGTTCGTCCAAGACGACGGTACGATTCTTCATTACAAAGCAGCGGATTATAACCTCGATCAAATCAACCAAGGAAAGCTGTTGTTCTTCCTTCTGGACACGACGGGAGAGCCTAAATATGCCCGGGCTGTAGCGCAGCTCATGACGCAGCTGCAGTCGCATCCCCGTACGGAACAGGGAGGCTTCTGGCATAAAAAAGGGTACGCGCACCAAATGTGGCTCGACGGCTTGTATATGGCGGCGCCTTTCATGGCGCGGTACGCCGGCGTGACAGGCGACAGAGGCTGGCTGAATGAAGCGGCCAAGCAGCTCACGCTCGTCTACGAGAAGACGCGTGATCCGCACAACGGCCTGCTTCGCCATGGCTGGGATTCGTCCGGTCAGCAGCAGTGGTCCGACCCGGTCACGGGGCGATCGCCGCATGTCTGGAGCCGCGCGATGGGCTGGTACATGATGGCGTTGGTCGATGTGCTGGAATGGATGCCGGAGGAGCATTCGGAGCGGGGCACATTGAGCCGGATGCTGCAGCAGCTGGCCGAAGCGCTGGTGAAGGTCCAAGGGCCTGTCACCGGCCTGTGGCCGCAGGTTCTCGACCAAGCCGGACGGGAAGGCAATTACCTGGAATCTTCGGGCACGTCGATGTTTTGCTATGCCTTCGCCAAAGGCAGCAGAATGGGGATTTTATCCCCTGAATACAAGCAAGCGGCCAAGAACGGGTACCAAGGCTTGCTCGACCATCTGGTCGTCTTGGACGAGTCAGGGCTGCTGCATTTGACGCACTGCAACAGTGTGGCGGGGCTAGGAGGCAGCCCGTACCGGGACGGCTCCTACGGCTATTACATCGGCGAGGCGGTCGTTCAGGACGATCCGAAGGCGGTGTCGCCTTTTATTATGGCGGGCGTTGAATTGAAGTACACTAAATAAAAACGGAGGGGTTCAACGATGAAAAAGAAGCAAGCAGCCATGACCATGAGTACCGTACTATTGCTGTCGTCCATACTGGCGGCATGCGGCGGGGACAAGCAAGCGCAAGGGGATAAGCAAGGAGCGGCGGGAGGCAACGCTCCATACCCGTTAACAATGGTAGTCAACCAGGTCGGCGAAATTCCGCCCAAGGACAACGAGATCGAAAAAGCGATCAAGGCTTACACGAATACCGATTTGCAAATTCAGTGGATTCCGACATCGAGCTATGACGAGAAAGTCAACGTAATGATTGCATCCAACGAGCTGCCGAAGCTGATGAAGCTGAACTACACGGCTACGATCGTCGGGGCTTTGAAATCGGATATTTTCTGGGAAATCGGTCCGTACTTGAAAGATTATAAAAACTTGTCGGCTCAAAACCAGCAATTTTACGATAATATCTCGGTCAACGGCAAAATTTACGGCGTGCCTCTATTCCGCGAGCTGGGCCGGGCTGTCATCCATTACCGGAAGGACTGGTTCGACGCAGCCGGCGTTCAGGTGCCGAAAACGTTGGACGACTGGTACAACGTCATCAAGGCGATGACGCAGGGCGATCCGGATAAAAACAGCAAGAACGATACGTACGGCTTCATGCTGGACAAAAAATACAATCAGGACGCGGCTTCCACGTTGACCCGTCTGTCCGTAGCCCAAGGCGGACCGAACAAATGGCAGGTGGACGCAAGCGGAAGCTTCGTGCCGGAATTTATGACGACACCATTCTTCGATACGATGAAGCTGTTCCGCAAGCTGTATGAAGAAAAGCTGATCAACCAGGACTTCGCGGTGGTCGATGCGACGGAAATCGATAAAGCGTATGAGTCCGGCCGTACCGCCATCCGTATTTCCGGAGGCAATGCTCAAAGTATTCAAGATAAGCTCGTGAAGGTAGTGCCGACGGCTGTCGTAGACGCGGCGGCCATAGAAGGCCCGAACGGCAGAAGACTGCCTGGAGAGAGCGGCAATGCCGGCTTCCTGGCGATTCCTAAGCAATCGGTTAAATCCGTGGACGAGCTGAAGCAAGTACTGGCGTTCGTAGACAAATTAATGGACCCGCAAATGGCGACTTTATTGGTCAAAGGCGTCGAAGGCAAGCATTGGGAGGATAAAGGAGACGTAACCGTTCCGCTCGATCCTGCGGCAGATGCCAAAGAAGTGAAGCCGTACCGGGATACGCTTCCTCAACGCGGCGAAAGCTACAACATTGCCAAGCCGATGAAGCAGACGGATCTGTTCCGCAAAAACGGCCAAATTACGAAGGACAACGAGAAATATATCGTAGCAAACCCGGCTCTGACGCTTGATTCCGCGACCTATTCGGAGCGAGGCAAGGAGCTGGAGCAGATGATAAGCGATGCGCAAACAAAGTTCATCATGGGCAAAATCGACGAGGCAGGCTGGAAAGCCGAGGTCGAGAAATGGAAAAAAGCCGGCGGCGACAAGCTGGCTCAAGAGTATAAAGAAGCCTACGAGAAAAGCAAGAAAAAGTAAAAAGAAACCGGCCAGCCGAGCACAGGCAGCGGTCGTGCTAGAGGGACTGCTGCAGCATCTCCAGCCGATCCATTAGCACAAGAGCCACGCATTCCTCGTCAAGGGGAACGCGTGGTTTTTCCATCCAAGCAGCTCATTAAACAAAGCAGACAAATTATCGCAAGAATGGATGGATTCGGACAACAATGCATGAAGTTTTTTGTACATGCATCTTTTATAATGGATGGGGCTTTGCACTTTGCATAGAGACGCTGATCCCAAGTTGAAATCTTTAGTAAAGCGGGGGAAGAGAAGATGAATTCATGTATTTGGTTCAACCGTCCGGCAGACGACTGGAACGAAGCGCTGCCTGTAGGAAACGGCCGGCTGGGCGGGATGGTTTTCGGACAAGTGGACAAGGAACGGATTCAGCTGAACGAGGATACGGTTTGGTACGGCGGACCTAGCGACCGCAATAACCCGGATGCGCTGCGGCATCTTCCTGTCATACGCCAGCTTTTGTTTGAAGGAAGATTGGCGGAAGCCCACAGACTGGCTGAGACGGCTTTCTCGGGAACGCCTGCCAGTCAGCGGCATTACATGACCGCGGGCGATTTGCTGATCATGTTTGAAGGTCATGCAGGGGCCGTCGGCAATTACCGCAGAGAGCTTGATTTGAACACGGCTATCACTGCTACGGCCTATGAGCTGGGCGGGTATCAATATAAACGCGAGACGTTCGCAAGCTATCCGGACGGGATCATGGTGATCCGAATAGAGACGGATAACCCGGAAGGTATTTCCTTTTATTCCCGGTTCGACAGGAAGAAAGCCAAATATATGGACGGGGCCTCCAAAGCGGGAGATAACGCGATCGTACTCCGCAACAGCTGTTACGGCACGGGAGGCACGGACTATGTCATGATGGTCCGGGCACTTACAGAGGGCGGAACCACGCAAACTATCGGAGAGCATTTGCTGGTTCAAGGGGCGACAACGGTCACTTTGCTGCTGGCCGGAGCCACCACATTCCGGTATGCCGATCCGGAGCAGGCTTGCACGGAGCTGCTAAACCTTGCAGAAGCCAAGTCTTACGAGGCAATGCGTCAAGCGCATATTGCCGATTACCAGGCGCTGTACAACCGGGTTACGCTGCAACTTGCCGACACACAGCAGCAGGATGTTGAGAAGCTGTCGACGCCGGAAAGATTGGAGCGGGTGAAGCAGGGACACGACGACCATGGGCTGATGACGCTCTACTTTCAATTCGGCCGTTATTTGCTCATAGCGAGCAGCCGTCCGGGTTCTCTCCCCGCTAATTTGCAGGGGATATGGAACGACCTTATGCTGCCGCCTTGGGACAGCAAGTATACGATCAATATTAATACACAGATGAACTATTGGCATGCGGAGACATGCAACCTGACTGAGTGTCACGAGCCTTTGTTCGAGCTCATCGAGAGGATGCGGGAGCCGGGAAGGCGGACGGCGCAAGCGATGTACGGCTGCCGTGGCTTTGTCGCTCACCACAACACCGATATTTGGGCCGATACGGCGCCGCAGGACATTTATTTGCCGGCCACCTACTGGACAATGGGAGCGGCGTGGCTATGTCTCCACTTGTGGGAGCATTACTTGTTCACAGGAGACCGGGAGTTTCTTGCCAAAGCTTACGAGACGATGAAGGAGTCGGCGCTGTTCTTCCTCGATTTCCTTGTGGAGGACGACAAGGGCCGTCTGGTGACTTCTCCGTCCGTATCTCCGGAAAACCGGTACATGCTGCCTAACGGACAATCCGGCACGTTATGCTACGGGCCATCGATGGATAATCAAATATTGGCCGAGCTGTTCACAGGCTGCATTGAAGCCAGCCGGCTGCTGGAGACCGACGAGGAATTCGCCGGACAGCTGCGCGAAGCATTAAGTAGACTGCCGCAAATCCAAATCGGCAAGCACGGGCAAATTCAAGAATGGCTGGAGGATTACGAGGAAAAGGATCCAGGTCACCGCCATATTTCCCATTTGTTCGCCCTGCATCCGGGGAGCGCGATTGATCCTGCCACAACACCGGAGCTGGCTGCAGCTGCTGCACGGACGCTTGAACGAAGGCTAGCAAACGGAGGAGGCCATACCGGCTGGAGCCGGGCATGGATCATTAACTTCTTGGCGCGATTGGGGAATGGAGAGCAAGCTTATGACAATGTCACGGCATTGCTGAGCAAATCAACGCTGAACAACTTGTTCGACAATCATCCGCCGTTTCAAATCGACGGCAATTTCGGCGGGACGGCGGGCATTGCCGAGATGCTGCTGCAAAGCCATGCCGGAGCCATTCATTTGCTGCCTGCGCTGCCATCCGCATGGCAAAGCGGATCCGTGAGCGGATTGCGGGCGCGGGGCGGATTTGAAGTTGCGCTGGAGTGGGAACGCGGAGAGCTGAAGCAGGCTTCCGTGACGGCGATCCATGGCGGACTATGCCGCCTGCGAGCGTCCTGGAGCATTCGCGTCCTGGATTCGAACGGGAACGCCGTAGCGGCAGAGCGAAACGGTGATATCTTTCAGTTCGAAACGAATCCGTCACATTCCTATACGGTAGTAAGAGACTAATTAATTTGCAGACGGAACTAGAACTAGGGCCCCTTGTCCCGCCTGTTCGAGCCGAGTGGAATAAAATGGCCAGCAAAATAAGACGACTACGCCGCCATTTTAGCAAAAAACGTAAAGTTTCTTACAATGAAATATGCTATGTTTGGTTATATCCAAGCAGCTATGCATGAGGAGGAAAGCACTTTGAGTACGATTTGGTCCGTAGCAATGGCAGAGTCTTTTATGAGAAAATATCCGATTGTATCCGACATGCCTTTCCAAAAAAGAAGAAGCTGGAATTATGAAAACGGATGCGCGCTGACGGCTATGGAACGGCTGTGGCGGACAACCGGAGACGACAAATACTACCGGTATATTAAAGAAAATATGGATCTGTTTATCCGCGAGGATGGAACGATCGCTACCTATGAGCTGAACGAGTACAACGTCGATCAGATCAATCAGGGTAAATCGTTGTTCCTGCTGTACAAGCAAACCGGCGAGGAAAAGTACAAGAAAGCCATCGAGCTTCTGGTCACCCAGCTGAAAAGCCATCCGCGGACAAGCGAGGGCGGCTTGTGGCATAAGAAAATTTACCCGTTCCAAATGTGGCTGGACGGCGTGTACATGACTTCCCCGTTTCTGGCCGCTTACGGGCAAATGTTCGATGAGGCGGAATGGTACGACGATATCGCGAACGAAATTTTGCTGATGGAGAAGGTATCGCGCGATCCGGCTACAGGACTCTTGTATCACGGCTGGGACGAAACGAGAGAAGAACGCTGGGCTAACAAGGAAAACGGCTGCTCGCCGCATTTCTGGGGACGGGCCATCGGCTGGTATGTCATGGCGATTGTCGACGTGCTGGATTACTTGCCGCTCGATCATCCGAAGCGCGGACAGATCGTGGGCATTTTCCACAGGTTGGCCGGAGCGATCATGCGCGTGCAGGATCAGGAATCGGGCCTCTGGTACCAGGTGCTGGATCACGGAGACCGCAAGGGCAATTATTTGGAAGCGTCGGGCTCTGCGATGTTTGTATGCGCTTTAGCCAAAGGCGCGCGCAAAGGCTATTTGGGCAAAGACGCCTTGCAGGCCGCAAGAAGGGGACATGCCGGATTAGTAGAGCGCTGTGTCGGCAAGGACGAGAACGGGGATTATTATCTGGATCATATTTGCAGTGTTGCCGGTCTTGGCAATAGACCGTACCGCGACGGCTCCTATGCTTACTACATCAGCGAGCCGACCCGGAGAGACGATCCGAAGGGCTCTGCGCCTTTCATTATGGCATGTCTGGAAATCGAGGCAATGGAATCGGCACTCTAATCCGAGGAGGTATGCAAATGGAATGGAACCCGGACGAGTATCTTCGCAAGCTGTACGAAACCCGCTCGCAGACGCTTGACTTTAAGGCCAAGACGGCAGACCAATGGAAGGAATGGCGGACGGAGCTAAGGGAGAAATTCGTGGATGCGTTGGGCGGCTTCGGCGATATGTACTCCAAGCCCGAGGCCACAGTCATCGAGCGTGTGGAGTACGACGATTACATTCGTGAGCGGATCGAGCTCAGGACGGCGGATTCGCTCGTCATGCCGACGTACCTGCTTCTGCCCAAGGGCAGGCAGGGCAAGCTTCCTGTAGTAGTCGGGTGCCACGGGCACGGCTACGGGAGCAAATCGGCCGTCGGGCTGCTGCCGGACGGGAGTGAAGCGAACGATGATCCGAACGTTCACCGTAAGTTCGGAATCGCGCTTGTTAGAAGAGGCTTCGCCGTCGTCATACCGGAGCTGATAGGCTTTGGCGACCGCAAGCTGGAGAACGAGGCCGTCGTGAACCGCGATTCGAACTCGTGCTTTCCGATCAGCGTCTATCTGATGATGCTCGGCAAGACGACCGCCGGCATCCGGATTCAGGAGACGATGGCGGCGATTGGCTATGCTGCGGAGCGGGAAGAGCTGGATGCGTCCCGGATCGGCATCTTCGGCCTTTCAGGCGGAGGTCTGGTGGCGGCATTCACCGCCGCACTGGATGAACGGATTCGGGCTGCCGTCGTCAGCTGCTATACGAATACGTTTCTGGACAGCATCCTGTACCGCCGCCACTGCATAGACAATTACATCCCCGGCATACTTCGTTATGCGGAGATGCCGGATCTGGTCGGCCTGATCGCTCCGCGGCCTCTCTTCATCGAAGCGGGGCAGCATGACGAGCTGTTCCCTCTGCATGGAACGGAGAAGGCGATCGCGCGATTGCAGCAAATTTATGGAGTCGCAGACGCTGCTGAAGGGCTCGACTATCATTTGTTCCCCGGCGGGCATGAGATTTGCGGCGACCGGTCTTATGCATGGCTGGAGCGGCAGCTGCAGGTTCAGTCTTAAGCTTAAAAGCGGTTGAACGGGGGTTTCCCTTCTCAGCCGCTTTTTCTTTTTTTGCTATAATGCACAGACGGTGATCGGTCGATATAAAGGGTATCCATTAAGTTCAAAGGTCGTGAGCACATAATGATCCAATGCCCTAAATGCCTTAAGCCTATCAAGATTCAACAGAAAGCCTGTCCTTCCTGTGGCGAAATCTTCAAGCAGTCGGTTGCAGAGAAATTCGATCAGCTCGCCTACTCTGTAGAAATCGCCCTTAAAAAAGAATTAGAGGCAAGAAAACGGAGACATTAAGCTAACCATTCCCCAGGGAATGTTCAGATAAGGTTGTCCCCTCCATATCGTAATCCATAGGAAGATAGCTTGCCTGAGTCAGATGACCGTCCTAGAAAAGGGCGGTTTTTGCCATTCCCTTAAGCAGATTGTGTTCTAAGGAAGCAGCACGTTGCTCAGCATAGAACAAGAGAGGGAATGGGTGTGGGGTGGAGGAACGGCAGCGACCGCCTTTGAAGCTCGTGTTTCTACCTCAGTAAGCGTGTAATTCAAAGGAACACAACTTCAACAGCGGCCGGAATCCCATACCCAAAATTCCCTCTCTACGCACAAACGTTCATTGTACACTAAGGACTTTGTAGAGTTATTTTGTGCTCCTGGAGCCGTAACATTTTCCGTCTTGACAGATAAGCATCGGCGGAATATATTGGTTATACCACTTCCGTGTGCGCACACGAAACCATCGTATTCGTCGCGGAATGATTTTTTACACCAATGCGGCATTTATGAAATTCAGCCGGATACATCGCAGCAGTCACCTCAGGAGGAACAATGGGAGTTACGATTAAAGACATCGCTGTCATTTGCGGAGTGTCTCCCGGTACCGTGGATCGCGCTCTGAATGGCAGGCCGGGAATCAGCGAGAAGACCAAGGCCAAAATTTTGAAGGTTGCCGGAGAGATGAATTATCAGCCGGATTATATGGCGAGAAGCCTCGCGAGGGGAAGGACGATGACGATTGGCGTCGTGCTGTTCGACTTGTACAACCGCTCCTTCGCCCAGTTGATGAATGCGATAGAAGCCGCATCCCGCAGTCAAGGCTATTTTGTCGATCTGGTGCTTACAGGCAAGGATCCCGACAACGAGAGAAAATGCATTGAGCATTTGATCCAACGCAAGGTGGATGGTATCATCTTGTTCCCGATCAATGAAGGAGAAGCGTTCGACGACTATTTGCAAAGTCTCGGCATTCCCATTATCACCATATGCAACTATGTCTCCGATCACTGGACTTATATCGGTATCGACGACCGTCAAGCGATGAAAGAGGCGGTTCAATATATTCGCTCTCGCGACTATGAGCGGTTTGTTTATATATGCCCCCCGCTTTCCTACAAGGGAATGACGAACATTTACACGCAGGAGCAAAGGCTTCAAGGCTGTCTGGAAGGTCTTGCCGAGAGCGGAATGAACGAACCGCCTGTTATCATAACGGACAAAGACTACATCGGCGCTCTCAGCAGAATGGAGCTTGCCGACGGCTCGGGCAAAACCGCTATCGTCTGCTCTTGCGACAGCTACGCTCTGGAGGTGCTGAACCATTTGAAAAGCAGAGGGCTGCGCGTGCCGGACGATGTCGGCCTTATGGGCTTCGATAACATCGATGTGCTGAAGTATGTGACTCCTTCTTTATCCACCGTGGAATATGCGGTAGAGGAGTTCGGCCTGCAAGCCGTCGAATGCCTGGTCGAACAGATCGAACAAGGCACCTCCAGGAAGGTTCCTTTGCTTCCTTACCAGATCATTACCGGACATTCGATATGATCCGGCAGCTTTTTTTGGTTATAACCGTGTGCGCACACGAGGCCGGATGCGGCAGCGCACGCACTTTTTTTAAGATATTTTCGTGTGCGCACACGGTCTATTATAAATACGATAATAGAGAGGATGTAGCGAGCAATGAGCAGCTTTAAGAAGGCGAACATGATTCTCGACAAAGACTTTATTATTTCTACTATCGACAAACGGATTTATGGATCGTTCGTCGAGCATTTGGGACGCTGTGTCTATGAGGGCATTTACGAGCCCGACCATCCGCTTGCAGACGAGCAGGGGTTCCGTAAGGATGTCATCGAATTGGTGCAGCAGCTGAATGTGCCCTTGGTCCGCTATCCCGGCGGTAATTTCGTATCAGGCTACAATTGGGAGGACGGTGTAGGACCGAAGGAGAACCGGCCGAGAAGGCTGGAGCTGGCGTGGAGAACGATCGAGACGAACGAAGTCGGGACGAACGAATTCGCCGACTGGGCGAGAAAAGCCAACACCGAAGTCAATATGGCCGTAAACCTCGGAACGCGCGGTATCGACGCCGCACGGAATCTGGTCGAATACTGCAATCATCCGTCCGGCTCCTACTGGAGCGATCTGCGGATTTCCCACGGCTACAAGCAGCCGCACAAATTCAAGACATGGTGCCTGGGTAATGAAATGGACGGCCCATGGCAAATCGGCCACAAAACCGCCGATGAGTACGGACGCATTGCCGTCGAGGCTGCGAAAGTGATGAAGTGGGTCGATCCGACGATTGAGCTTGTAGCATGCGGCAGCTCAAGCCGGGCGATGAAAACCTTCGCCGATTGGGAGGCGACCGTGCTCGATCATACCTATGATCACGTAGAGTATATTTCGCTGCATACGTACTATGCGAACCGGGATAACGATACGGCTAACTTCGTGGCCCGATCGCTGGACATGGACCAGTTCATCCGTTCCGTAACCGCCATTTGCGACTATGTCAAAGCAAAGAAGCGAAGCAAGAAGACGATCAACTTGTCCTTCGACGAGTGGAACGTATGGTACCATTCCCACGATGCGGACCGGAAGCTGGAGCCTTGGCAGATCGCTCCGCCACAGCTGGAGGACGTGTATACGTTCGAAGACGCGATTCTCGTCGGTTGTATGCTGATCACGCTGCTGAAGCATTCCGACCGGGTCAAGATCGCCTGCATGGCGCAGCTCGTCAACGTTATCGCTCCGATCATGACGGACAAAGGGGGAGAAGCGTGGAAGCAGACGATATTCTATCCGTACATGCATGCGTCCGTATACGGACGAGGCGTTGCGCTGAATCCTATCGTCCATTCGCAGAAATATGACAGCAAAGACTTCACGGATGTCCCATATTTGGAGTCTACGGCGGTATACAATGAGGAGAGCAATGAGCTTACGATCTTTGCCGTGAACCGCGACTTGAACGAACCGCTGCTGCTGGAGTGCGATATCCGCAGCTTCCAGGGATACCGAGTCGTAGAGCATATCGTATTAGAGAACGACGACGTGAAGGCGAGAAACACGAAGGAGCATCAAGGGCGCGTAGCTCCGCACAGCCGGGGAGACGCCGAAGTGAAGGACGGTCGCGTCGTATCTATGCTTCCGAAGTTTTCATGGAATGTCATCCGGCTGGCGAAACAGCAATAGCCATAATGAACCACTAATTAAGAATGACCACAGAGACAAGTCCCTGACGGCGGCTTGTCTTTTAGTTTTGCAGATAAAACCAATATATATCATAAAATCCATATATTGACTGAAAGTTCGTGAGCATGATACTCTAATGTTGCCCGAACCTAGAAGCTATGCTTACATCGTCACATCAACGATCCTCCCACAGACGCAGTTATCTTCCGACCGCAGACAGACCATCACTCATGAATCCTGCCCCAGTATTTTGTACATTGCTCATGATGCCTGAAACTAGCCTTTTAAAGGAGGTGATGCCCTCTTCTAAACGCAAGCGGTTTTCGTTTTGAAAGCGCATTATTTATCATGTGACCCTTAAAGGAGGAATCATTGTGAGAACGAAGCTCAAAACCATGTTAGCTATGTTTACGCTTGTCTTTGCTTTGGCTGCAGGCAGTGCGCAAGCAGCCAGCCCTGTTATGGACTACTGGTCTTATATTTACAACAATGACTCGTATCTTGAAGCGGAGGCGTACACCTCGTACGAGGGCTGTGACGGCGAGTGGTGGGAATGCCAGCTGTACCAGGCCGGCGTAGAAATGACCGTGTATGAGGATAACGTACAAATATGGAACAGCATGGACGTAAGCGATAGTGGCAGCAGCTGGGCTGTCGTATCGACGATCTGGAGCATTCCAGTCGATAGCAGCAAAGCTTACCATTCTACGGCATACCATTGGTCGGAAGGCTCCTACTTCTCATGGGGAACGACGACGACCAGCTCGTTCTAACCTTGACCGCAGCAGAACGGAATACCCTATCTTCTATCCATGGGAGGAATATAGATGAAGCCGAAATATAAAACGATAGCAGCCGTGCTTGCTCTCGTCTCTGTCTTGGCGGCCGGCAGTGCGCAAGCGAACCCGACCGCAAGCTACTATTCTTACATGAACAATACCGGCGGTTACATTGATGCCACAGCGTTTACCGGCCTGCAATGCTCCGGCACATGCCAGAACTACAGCGTAGGCGTCGAGGCTACGATCACGGAAGACGGCTGGGCCGTATGGTCGGGGAATACGTCCACCGATACGGACAGCTTTGTCGAAGTGGGTACGACGAATGCAATTCCCGTGCAGGAGAACAAGTTTTACTATCTGACCGCTTGGCATGATGCGCATGCCGACTGGTACAATTTCAGAGAAATGACCTCGGCTGTACTGGATACCCGCCCTTAAGGAAAGTACAGCAGGGGCTCCCTCATTGAAAGAAACTTATTGAAGAGGTACCTCCCGGTCAAAAACGCTCAAACAGGAGAAGCTTATGAAAAAACTGCTCTTGCTGTTCCTTCTCGTCCTAGTGGCCAGCTCTTGCGCGAACCGGGAAGCCGTCAAGCCGATGAATACGGACAAGTCGAAAACATACCGGGTTGGCCTCGGTATGATGGAGAAGCATGCTCTCTACAACCGGGGCTTCACTTTTCAGCTTCAGGAAGGAGAGCCGTTTCGGCCTTCGATACAAATTTTGAACGAGATGCCGGAGACAAATACGTTCGAGCTGTATTTTTTGCTGGATTACAAGCAAACTGCGGTGAGCTACGGAGGCAAGCAGCTGAAGACAATTCGTATGGAAACCGCTCCGAACGGCTCCGGCCAGCTTGATGTGGAGCTAACCGGACTTCCTGCCGGGCGCCATGAGCTGCTGCTCGTCGCCGTGCGCAATCCGGATAAGCCATTGATGACCGATCAGCTGGTTAGTCCGATGGAGACGTATTATTACCGTCGCGCCACCCTGTTGATCGGCAGCGACAAAGTGACGGAGCCGGCGTTTCAGGAAGTGGCTGTAGGGCAGCTCGAAGGAAGCAAGGTCAGAAACGTATTTTTGACCCGACCAAAGCCGACGAGCCTAAACGATATGCTGAAACGGTTCAAGCATGAGCCGGGATCGTCCTATGATCTCCACTTCTTTACGAGGCCGGAGGTAGAGAAGTATGCCGTTACCGCTCTCGTCAATAACGAGCAGGCGGAACAGCCCGTTCATTTTATCCGCAAGACGGAGCGGAAGGAGGGCTTGATCTCCCTGCCCTTTGCCTTCGAGCCGCCAAGCGGAAGGCCGCTCAGCGATCTGACGCTCATCGTGGTGGAGAATCCCTTCGAGAGAATCGACGATGAATCTGGGACCTATACGAAAATTCCATGGATGGTGTACTTCAACAACAAAATAACGGTTGAGTAAGCACCGTACAGGAACGTTGAAACTGTCCTCAAAGCCAGCTCGTTGGCCTTGAGGGCAGTTTTTGTTGTTTAAGGGTTAAGAAGTGTGAAGCTTTCGGAATTGGTCGGGGGTCATGCCGACTGTCTTGCGGAATGTGGCCGTAAAATGGCTGACATCCAAAAAGCCTACGTCTTTGGCGATTTCTTTGATGCTTGTCTGTCTTTGGGCTACGAGAGCCTCCTTCGACTTTTGAATGCGAAGCCGGATCAAGTACGAATAAGGACTGATGCCGAAGGTGCTTCGGAACAATTTGTTCAAATGCTGCGGACTCATATGTACTCGCTGCGCCATCGTATCGAGCGTAATGTTCTCGTCCCGGCACACTTCATCCAGCCAGTTCAGAAGCGGCTTCAACCTTGAGTACAGCCGGGATAGCGAGGTCTGGTTATTCGTTTGGCCGTATTTTTTGAGGCATATCAAAAACTGGTACAGCTCGATCGAGCAATCCAATTCGGAGAAATCCGAATCTATTTTTATTTTGTCCAAAATGCGTTCCAGAATGGTTGCGAGCGGTGATTGTTCTTCCCATTTATACAGGGAGGACAGATGAAGACCAAGCGAAGTCAAGATCGATTGGATCTGGTCTCCGCCGAAGGTGATATACATGGTAGTCCAAACGGGTGTGCGAGCCTCGTAGTAATGAGGAATATGGGGTATAAGCAGAATGCCTTGATTGGTAGGGAGCAGAAACCGTTCGTTGCCGAAAGTGAATTCTCCTTCTCCGTCGATGGTCTGGAGCCAGTGAAAATAAGGATAGCCTTCGTTCCTGTAAATATTTTCCTGATGGGACATTATACCGATGCTTTCAACGTAGAAGGGGAGCTGCTGATCCAAGGCGGACAGCAGGAACATTTTGCGAAAAGATGGGATCGTCATAGCAGAGTCTCCTTTTAATCTCTTTTCTCAATATTCACATTCTCATATATATTCCGAATTATATTATATTTTCAATTCATTTCAAGATCTTATAATAAGAATATGCCACATATCAGGACAGACAGCATGGACCTACCGGAGCGTTTTTTGGGAGGTGGTTGTACCTATTTGTAAACGCTTTATCCTCGCATTTGTTCGTCAATTCAGGTTGAGAAACGTCTTTTCCATTATGAATGTAGGGGGAATAGCCCATGGTCTTCAAAAAATGGATTAGCCTCATCATCATTTCATTATTGCTGTTTACGGCAATCGGATGCAGCAGCCAGCCGGCTGCCAATTCACAGGATCCGGGTACCAAGGGTAAAATCACACTGACTTTATGGTATTGGAACAAATCGATTGATGACGAGCTGTTGGCACAGGCGAGCAAGCAGTTTCCTAACATTGAACTGAAAACGGAAAAAATCGGCGGCGACTTCAAGGCGAAGCTGACGACCACATTGGCTGGCGGAGCCGGCGGTCCCGATATTATAGGCTTGAACACATGGATTGGAGAGTTTTTCCCGAATGCCAACAAATTCGTTAACCTTTACGAGCTGGGAGCCAAGGAGCTGGAGAAGGATTATTTGAAATGGAAATGGAGCCAAGCGGTGACGCCGGACGGGAAGTCTCTCATTGCGCTGCCAATGGATACAGGGCCGACGGCATTGTTCTACCGTCAGGATTTGTTCCAGAAAGCGGGCTTGCCGACGGAGCCGGCTGAAGTGGCGGCCAAATTGAAAACATGGGAAGACTACATAGAAGCGGGTAAAAAGGTGAAGGCGGCTACGAACGCTTATATGACGGATACGATTACAACGGTATTCAGCCAAGCGTTAAGCCAAGGCGATAAGCTGTATTTCGATACGTCAGACAAGTTTATCGGTGATCAGGAGCATGTGAAGAAGGCATGGGATTATGCTGCTGCTGTGCAAAAATTCGATTTGAGCGCCAAGCTCGACCGTTCGACGCCGGAATGGAACGCGGCCCTGAGCAACGGATCGATAGCGTCGTTCGTTGGTGCGGTATGGATGAAGAGCATCTTGAAGGACGCTTCGCCGGATACGGCCGGCAAATGGCGTATCGCCCGTGCTCCGGGAGGAGACGGCAACAACGGCGGATCGTTCATCAGCATACTAAAAACGTCGAAGCATCCGAAGGAAGCTTACGAGGTCATCAAATGGTTAATGAATCCGCAAAATCAGCTGCAATCGTACGTCACGATGGATTTGTTCCCGTCTACGCCGAGCGTGTACAGCGATGCCAAAATGGCTCGTTCGGAAGATTACTTCGGCGGTCAGAAAACGGGAGAAATTTTCTCCAAAACAGCCGAGAATGTCAAGGTTGCTTATCGCGGTCCTAAATTTTCCGTTCCCGACACGGTGTTCCTGAAGGAAGAGCTGCCTCTTATTGAGAAGCAGGGGAAAGATCCGGAGAAGTCGTGGACCGATGCGATAACGAAAATCAAGAAGGAGCTCTCGCGCTAACCGTTAACGGCTGTCAGGGGATTCGCAGGTTAAAGAAGAGTCCCCTTTCTTTTCATGAATCAGCTTATAAAAGGAGGAGGACACCGGTTATGAATAACGCGGAAGCTCCCGTAAGCTCCCGGGCGAGCTACGAATTGAAGAAGGGAAGGCAGCTGTGGCGGGAAATATACCGGAATCGAGCCATCTACCTGTTTATTTCTCCTTTCTATATATTATTTGCCATATTTGGCTTATTCCCGATTGTTTTCTCTCTCTATCTGGCGTTCCACAAATGGGACGGCATCGGCGAGATGGAGTTCGTCGGGTTGAATCAATTCCGTTATTTGCTGGAGGATGCGAACTTCTGGCAGTCGATATGGAATACGCTGCAAATCTGGGCGTTCTCGACGATTCCTATGCTGTTCATGGCGCTGGTTATCGCCTTTATGCTTCATTCGGCGCTTGTGAAATATAAGGACTTTTACCGTATCAGCTTCTTCCTGCCCAATGTCACGTCAATCGTTGCGGTTGCTATTGTCTTCGGTACGCTGTTCGGCAATCGCTACGGCTTCTTGAACTTTATTATTACTTCGTTGGGATTGGAGCCCGTTCAATGGCTGGATTCGCCGTTTTGGATCAAGATCGCCATTTCCTCCATGGTTGTCTGGCGTTGGACAGGGTATAACGCCATCATTTATTTGGCCGGATTGCAGAGCATTCCGAGCGTTTTATACGAGGCTGCACGGATTGACGGGGCAAGCCCTATGCAGACGTTTTTCGGCATCACCATCCCGTTGATCAAGCCGGTCATTTTGTTTACCGTCATCACTTCAACCATCGGCGGCATGCAAATTTTTACCGAGTCTCAAGTATTTATGGGCGATAGCGGAGGACCCGGGGGCGGCGGGATGACGATCGTTCTTTACTTGTATCAGCAGGCGTTCACGAAAAACTTGTTCGGATACGGCTCGGCTGTAGCCTGGGGGCTGTTTGTTATCATCGGGCTGTTCTCGGTGTTGAACTGGGCCATCGTTCAGCGAAGCGGATCAAAGTAACGGAAAGGGGATAGCGCATGATTGGGCAGGATGTGTGGTTTCGAAAAATAGGGTTACATGGGTTCTTGCTCTGCGGGGTCATACTTTCCATGTTCCCGTTCTATTGGCTGCTTGTCATGTCGACAAGGACGAACAGCGAAATATTCAGCTCCAAGCCGAATTTGCTTCCGGGTACTCAGCTGATGACCAATATCCGCAATGTACTGAGCAATATCGATTTTTTCAGCGGTCTATTCAATACGGTTTACGTGTCCGTCGTCTCAACGGTGCTGGTGCTGTTTTTCTGTTCTCTTGCGGGCTTTTTCTTTGCGAAATTCGATTTCCCCGGGAAAAACGCGCTGTTCGTGCTGCTCCTGGTAACGATGATGATTCCGGGCCAGCTATCCCTTATTCCGTCCTTCATCATTATGCAAAAGCTGGGGTGGGTAGGGACGTACAAAGCGCTGATCATTCCCGATATGGCCCGGGCGTTCGGTATTTTCTGGATCCGGCAGTATGCGCAGGGCGCCGTCCATGACGATTTGATTCAAGCGGGCAAGATCGACGGCTGTAATCATTTCCGCATCTATTGGCATATCGCGCTTCCGATTCTGAAGCCGGCGCTTGCGTTCCTCGGTATTTTCACGTTTATGGGCAACTGGAACGAATACTTGTGGCCCCTCATCATCTTGAACAATCCGGAGAAATATACGCTGCAGATTGTCTTATCCCAGTTGAACGGGATTTACAAAACGGACTACGCCATGGTTATGGCGGGGACGCTGATGGCCACGCTGCCTTTGGTCGTTATGTTCCTGTTCGTCAGCAGGCAGTTTATATCGGATATCGCAGCAGGAGCTATCAAGGATTGAGCCGACATCATAGTAATCAAGTGTGAAGCCGGGCTTATAGCTCGGCTGTCTTTTTTGCTGAAGGGCGGATTGCGCCCGATCGGGAATAAAGCTTACTGCTCTTGAGGAAACAGGGTGTTCAAAATGCGATCCACAAATTCAATTCGTTCTTCGTGAGATTCGACTTTGCCCAAGAAGTTGATCTGGAACGCATGCTGAAAACAGCTTCCAAGCAATAAATCCGCAGCAGCCCTAGGGTCCATGTCTTCCCGGATTCTTCCAAGTCCTTTCTCTTTTTGCAGGTAGGCTTCGACCGCCTCATTCGCCCTATGAGGGCCTTCATTTCGCAGAGTAAAGCCTTCCCGATGCCGGAGCAGAATATCCGGTTCCGAGAAAATAGAGCAGATCAAGGACATGGAGCTGCTGAAATCCTCCAGTGCAGTAAGAGCTACCGGTTCGAGATTTTTCCGTACCGTTTCTTTACCGGCAAGGCCCTGCAGCATGGTTAAGGCTCCCATCAAATGTTTCAATTGTCCTCGTAATACGTGGAGAAAGATATCCTCCTTGTTCCTGAAATGATTATATAACGATCCTTCCGAGCAGCCGGCTGCACGGGCGATTTCTTTGGTCGTCGTCTTGGCCAGCCCGTTCATTAAGAGCACTTGCTCGGCAGCTTCAGTGATTTTGTTTTTTAAATCCATGATTATCCCTCACTCTATTGACAGGTGATGAAAAGCTGTTTATGCTCATATTATGAGTGTGCACTCACTCAAAGTCAAGTGACGGATTGAATGCATAGATGAAATTAGCGCTGCAAAATGAGTGTGCACTCACTCAGGGAATAGTCAAAGTGAAAGGAGGTGGGTCAACATGAAGACGCAAAGCTACGGCAATTACATCAGGCTAGTACCGGCATTCCATTTTGTTCTCGTACCGCTCGGTTTCGTCACGCTTACGGCTGCAATCGTCTATTTAATCTTAGCAGCACGAAACGGGATATCGCTGTTTGTATCACTGATACTTGTAAGCCTATCCTTGATGATGGTCATGACTATGATATTCTCGCGGATATTTGCATGCAAAGCTCAAGATCGTGCGATTCGCGCAGAAGAAAACTTGCGTTACTTTGTATTAACCGGCAAGCTGCTCGATCCCAGTCTAACGATGGACCAAATTATCGCGCTGCGTTTTGCAGCGGATGAAGAATTTTTATCTTTGTGTGCAATGGCCGTGAATGAACATGCTGCTCCCGACAAGATCAAGAGGTCGATTAAAGCATGGAAAGCCGATTACGATCGGGTGTAAATACAAACTCGGAGGTGTCACATGAATTTAACTGAAGCGTTCAAAGGGACCACGATGGAGACGCTGAAAACTTATATTCAGCAGCATATCGATCGGAGCTGCCGTCAAGTATGGGAGATGCATCTGCCGGAAATCGAGAAGATTTTCTCAAAAGGCGGCGATTCTGCGTATGGCTTCTTTTGCCGCAAGCTTTTTGAACCGCTAGTGAAGGAAATGGTTGAAGCAGGTTTTACCTCCCAGCCTGTGCTGCCAGGGGCTTTTCCACAATCGGAGGAGCATTGGGGACCATGGGAAGACCGCGAAAGACGGTTTTGGAGCGTAATTCACCAAGATAACGGACAGAAGCTGGGAACGTTGGTCTTTAGAATTTTTCACGACCATACCCGCCTGCGATTGCCTAGATTGCCGCAAGTTTACGTGATCCGGGAGACGGAACCGGAACGTATTTCGCATAGTATCCTGCATGCTGATCCGGAAAGCGGGAATTCGATAGATGGAGGTATAGGGACGTATGAATAAAACCCAAGGCCATCATTATACTCATCTCTGTTTTAACGTGCTTGCTTGGCTGTTTGCCATTTCCGTAGGTCTTCAAGTTTTCTTTGCAGGACTTGCGTTATTCGTCGATTCATCCAACTGGGTAACCCATATAAGCTTTGCCCGATATTTCTCATTCCTTCCTTTGATAATGGCCGTATTGGCATGGCGCGCAAGGCTGACTTCAAAAACGATTTGGAGATGCATCGGACTATTTGGAATGATTATCGGTATGTTTTTGACTGCTATCTTCTCATCACGAATCGGAGGCTTGTCTGCGCTTCACCCGGTGATCGCTCTTATGCTATTCTGGAGCTGTGCGGAGCTTATCCGTTCAAACGTCCGATTTTCGGCTTAGTTGGAGGCTTGACCATGCAGGACAAACACTGGAGGGTAATATCAAATATGCTGCTGCTACCGGTATGTAACGGCAGCCGCGTTGCGTTTCCTCCTACCTGCCTTCACCTCCAAATAGAAAGCGTCTGCCCACCACATCTAACCGTTCCGCAGTCAAAAAGGACCTAATGCAAGCCGCATGAGCTGCGGCTTTTTTGTTTAGTCCGGGAGGTCCCGCCCGCATAGAAATAACTTACATCCAACCTATGGTATAATTAGGGAACAACCCTTGAATAGAACCGGCGGGAAAGGAGGTACATTATGCGCATTAAAGTGCAGCTGTCCGTCGGCGGGCAGCAGGTTAAGGCCGATGAGCTCGTCATCGAAGAAACGAAGCTTGGGGAGCTGACCGATGAGGAGATCGAGCAGGCGATTGAAATCAATATCCGCAGCTGGGCGGACAAGATGATCAGCATCGATTGGGAAGTGGTCGAATGAGGAGTCTTAAGCGAATGGAAAGGCCAATAGTAAATATGCTATGATGAAGCGTAAAAGTGAACGTTAGTAAGGGGGCCGGCAATTCATGAGCAAAGGCACAGCCCTGTTAAGACAGCAAAATGAAAAACGGACGCTGGCGCTGCTTAGGGCCGGGAAGCACAGTTCCAGACAAGAAATCGCTGCCGCATTGGGCTTGAGTAAAAATACGATTTCATTAATCGTCGATAAGTTTATAAAAGACGGGGTCGTCAAGGAAATCGGCGCCGATGAACAAGGCGGTGTCGGCAGACCCCGCATTCAGCTGCGTTTGCAGGCGGAAGCGTACAAAAGCATCGGGATCCTGATCCAGCATTCCTACTTTCAATATGTCGTGACGGATTATTGCCAGGCGGTGCTCGATAAGGGAAGCGTTCCGATGGAAACGGACGATCCGGAGCCCTACATCGGCAAGCTGATTCATCTGTGCAGCGAGCTGATCCGGCAGCACCCGGAGGTGCTCGGCATAGGGATTGCCGTTCCGGCTCTTGTCGATCCGATCGAAGGGGTCGTCCATTTTTCTTCCCATCTGAGTTGGAGGAATGTCCGGTTGAAGGAGAGAATGGACTCGAGCCTGCCGGTGACAACGAAGGTGCTCAATCTCGTAAAAGCAGCGGCCATCGCTCCTTCCTCAGGGCTTCCGGCGGAGCATTCGTCCAACTCCTTTTATTTGCGCATGGACGAAGGGGTCGGCGGAGCCCATATTATCGACAGCCAAATCTACAGCGGTGCGAGCTGGACTGCAGGAGAAGCGGGGCATCTGTGCGTGGAGCCGGAGGGACCTCTCTGCAGCTGCGGGCAAAGAGGCTGCCTGGAAGCCTTGGTCAGCATTCCGGCGATGGTTAGACAAATGCAGCAGCAGCATCCCGACGTGCAAACCGAAGACGATCTTGGGCGGTATATAGCGGAAGAAGGAACGGAGGGCTCCCGGTTCCAAGAGATTATGGATAAATCCGGACAGTATGTCGGGATGGCCCTCTCGCAAATCATTTTGCTGCTGAACCCGGGGCATATCGTCATTGACAGCCCGTTCCATGAGGTGGACGCCTTCAAGCAGTCGGTGTTGTCCACCGTAGATAGAAGGGCTTTAAAGCTTCCTACCGAAAAAACTAGCATATTGTTCATCAAAAGCTCGTATGCCTCAAGCGTAGGAGCCGCATTCGCTGTTATTCTTGATTTTGAAAAGGAATAACAGCTTTTTTTCAAAATAAAATAAAAGTGAAATAACATTGACACGCAAAATGTAAGCGTGTTAATTTAGTAGTAACAATTTGTCCTAGTTTAGGATTAATTGGTCCATACCATCAAAATGAAGAGGTGATCTCCATTATGACAATGTTGGATTGGATCGTGCTAGGTCTGTTTTTCCTCCTCATGGTGGGCATCGGGGTCTGGTCTTTTCGCCAGATCAGCGGTACTCAGGACTTTTTTGCGGCAGGCGGCAAAATGCCGTGGTGGCTGTCCGGCATCTCTCATCACATGTCCGGATATAGTGCGGCGGTCTTCGTAGCCTATGCGGGAGTAGCTTATACTTACGGGTTTACTCTCTACATTTGGTGGGCCGTTCCGGTAGCCATTGCCGTGTTCGTCGGCGCACCTCTCATTGCTCCAAGATGGGCCCGTCTGCGCCAGCGGATGAACATCGAATCCCCTATGGAATATTTGGCCACGAGATACAATGTGCCTACCCAGCAGCTGATGGCGTGGAGCGGTGTGCTGCTCAAGCTATTCGACGTCGGCGCGAAATGGGCGGCTATCGCGGTCATCCTGAACGTGTTCGCAGGAGTACCTTTAACCGTAGGCATTTTCTTATCCGGCGCCATCTCTCTTCTGTACTCGGCGATCGGCGGATTGTGGGCCGACGCTTGGACGGATTTCGCCCAATTCATCGTTCAATTAATCGCAGGCCTGGCGATGTTCGTCATCGTCGTTATGAAGCTTGGCGGCATAGGATCGGTCACAGGCATCTGGGATCAGCTTCCGCCTTCGCACAGCCAGCCTCTGGTCGGGCCGTATACGATGGGCTTCGTTCTCGCTTATATCCTCATAGATTTTCTCAGCTATAACGGCGGCACATGGAATCTGGCGCAGCGGTATATCGCGTCACCGAGCGGTTCCGATGCGCGCAAGGCCGCCATGCTTTCCGGCGCATTATACCTCATTTGGCCGCTCATTTTGTTCTTCCCGATGTGGGCCGCTCCGCTCTTTTACCAAAACCTGAAGGATCCGACACAATCGTATTCGATGATGACGATGGATCTGCTCCCGCACGGGTTGATCGGACTGGTGCTGGCCAGCATGTTTGCCCATACGATGGCTATGACCACGTCGGACGCCAACGCGATTACGGCGGTCATTACCCGGGATATTTTGCCGGTGATGTCGAAGAAATACCGCACGCTCAGCGAGAAGGCGGCGCTTCGGGTAGCACGCGGGGCGATGATCACCTTCGTCGTGCTCACCTTAATTATTGCGGTTTACTCCAGCACGTTCGGCGGTATTTTGAGCTTGCTCATCGTCTGGTTCGGCGCCCTGGTTGGCCCGATCTCGATACCTATGCTGCTAGGCTTGATTCCCGTCTTCAAGCGAAGCGATTCCAAAGCGGCTATCGTATCGTGGGCAGCCGGGATCGTCACCTTTGTCATCGTAAAATATGTTCTCACCGTCAGCACAGCGACCTTGGTTGCCTCCCCCGTACTGGTATCGGCGATTTTGTTTATCGGCATGGGCTGGTTGAACCGGAAAACGCCGGTTGACCCCAAGGTGGAGGAGCTGCTTCAATCGATAAGCACCGATTCATACGAGCCGAACTCGCAGGGGAATGGAGTCAAAGCGTAGGACATGGAAAGGATGGAGCCGGATGAACGAAGCGTGGGATACCCGCTTGCTGCGGACCTTTTACGAACGCCACCTGCTAGAGGATTTGCTGCCCTTCTGGAGCAAAGCGGTTGACCGCCGGCACGGAGGCTTATACACCTGCTTTACGAATTCAGGCAGCGAGCGGATAAGCACGGACAAATACACCTGGTCGCAGGGACGATACATCTGGATATGGTCCCGGATCGCCAGGCTGACAGAACAAGGCGTACTGCCTGGCAGCACCTCAGCTTATATGAATGAAGCGGAGCAAGCGGTAACGTTTCTCCGCAATCATGTTTTCCTGGACAACGGCAATTGTGCCTTTCTATTGACCGAGGACGGGCACAAGAAGGAGAGCATTCCGGGCGCCGGCTACGATACGAGCTTTTATGCGGATTGCTTCGTGGTGCTGGGATTTGCCGAGTTCGCCCGAGCCAGCGGGCGGGGAGATGTTGCAGACGAAGCGCTCGAGCTGTACGACCGCATTCGGACTCGCATAAGCAGCGGCACTATCCGCAGCGAGCCTTACCCGATACCGGAAGGGCTGAAATCCCATTCCGTCACCATGATCTTGTTGAACATTTCCGCGCAGCTCATGGAAACGCTGGAGCACTTTCAGCATCCTGCAGCCGGTCGGCTGAGGAGCGAATGCCAGTCGTATGGCGAGCGGATTATGACGGAGTTCCGCCAGCCCGATCACCGGATTGCGGAGCTGCTGCCTGTCCAAGGCGATGCGCCTCCTACCGTTCTTTGCCGGCATATCAATCCGGGCCATACGCTGGAATGCATGTGGTTCGTCATTCATGCGGCGAAGCATCTCCATCAGGAGGATCTGGTTGAACAAGCGATGCCGGTCATCGAAAAAGCGTTCGAGCTCGGATGGGATACGGAGCAAGGCGGGCTGTTCCGCTTCGTCGATGCGGACGGGGGCGAGCCGAAGGGAGAGCGCACCGGGGATCCATACGAAGCTTTAGTGTTGGATACATGGGATTCCAAGCTGTGGTGGCCCCACTCGGAAGCACTGTACTGCTCATTATTAGCTTACGAGCTGACCGGCCAAGGTCGGTTCAAGGAGCTCTACTCGAGAACGCACGACTACGTCTTCCGGACCTTCCCCCAGCCGGACCGGCGGATCGGAGAATGGATTCAAATACGCGACCGGGAGGGTAACCCGATGGAGAAGGTCGTCGCGCTGCCCGTCAAGGATCCGTTTCATATCCTTCGCAACGTGCTGCTTATCATCGAGCTGTATTCCAAAGCTTAGCATCCATGCGGCTAAGATGCGGCAAAAGATAGAATGAAAGGAGCGGAGTCGGCGATGAGAGAACCGCCGCTTAAGCTTGGCACCGCCAAAGCGGATATTACCCCGGCAGCGCCCGTGCCGCTTGCAGGCTTTGCGCATCGGGCCGGTCCGTTCGAGCATATCGCACACCGGTTATATGCGAGAATTCATTGTTTTGAGCAGCAGGATAAGACGGGAAGGAAAGCTTCCGCTCTCCTCGTCTCCGCGGATTTGATCTGGTGGGGGAGCGATCTGGTGAGTAGGCTGACCCCGGTATTACGGGAGCGTTACGGCTTCCAAACCATGCTGCTCCATGCGACCCATACCCATTGCGGGCCTCAAACGAGCAGCCTCTTCACGGATGCTCTTGGGAAGCCCGATCCCGGTTATTTGGAGGCTTTGGAGCAGCGGCTGCTTGCCGGCATTGAGGAGGCGCTGCACAATTCGGAGGCCGTGACGGTGGAACGCGGGAGCGGGCAATGCCGGATCGGGGTGAACCGCAGGAAGCAATCCGGCGGCCGCATCGAGATGGCCCCGAATGAACACGGTCAGATCGATCCTGATGTGACCGTGATCCGCTTTCGCACGTCAAACGGCAGCGTCAAAGCACTGTTCGTTCATTATACGTGTCACCCGACAACGACAGGAGATAACGAAATCTCCTCCGAGTACTGCGGGGTGGCCCTGGAACGGATCGAGCAATCCTTGGGCGATGGTGCCGTTGGGGCCTTTTTGCAAGGCTGCTGCGGAGACATCCGGCCTGCCCTCGTCAGCGACGGCGCGTTTTACCGGGGCCACCGGATGGAGGTGGAGCGCTTCGGCAGCTGGCTGACGGAGGAAGTGCTGCGCATCAACAGCCTGCCGATGGAAGAGCTGGCTCCCGGCGATTTAACAAGCAAGACGTTGGAGCTGCTGCTAGCGTTCGATTCGGTGCCGGCCATCGAGCTGCTTGAAGAACAGGCCGATCGGAGTGATATTCACAGCGAGTGGGCACGCCTGCTGCTTCGCGAGCCGCACCGCAGAGCGGAGAGCATTCCACTGGAGATTACGCGGCTTGATGTGGCGAAGGACCTTTCCTTCGTCGCATTCAATGCGGAAATGGTGGTCGACTACGGCTTGTTTGTCAAGCAAGCCTCCCATGGAACGATGCTTCCCTTAGCTTACACCAACGGCATGATCGGCTATGTGCCGACCGCTGAACAGCTGGCGCAAGGCGGGTACGAGTCGCGGGATGCCGCCCCTTACTTCGGCTTGCCGTCGCCTTTTCGTCCGCAGATTGAGAACGATATTCGCAATGCCATATCTTTAATTACCGGAAAGGAAGAGGAAACCCATGAACCTGAATGAAACGATTCAACCTTTACAAACAACAGCCGTCGACCGGCTCCGTGTCCAAATTTATGAGAACAGACAGCAGATGGGGAATGCGGCCGGAAGCCATGTCGCCGGCAAAATGAAGGAGCTTTTGAGCACCAAAAGCCGCATCCGGATGGTATTTGCCGCCGCCCCTTCGCAAAACGAATTTCTGCAAACGTTAAAAAGCAGCGAAGGAATCGATTGGTCCCGCGTCACCGTGTTTCATATGGATGAGTACATCGGTCTTTCCCTGGATGCGCCTCAGCGGTTCGGCACGTTCCTATGTGAACGGCTGTTTGACGAGGTGAAGCCGGGAGAAGTGCATTTGATCGACAGCTCGGGAAATATTGACGAGGAATGCCTGCGCTATGCTGGGCTGCTTGGAGAAGCGCCGATCGATATCGTATGCTTGGGAATCGGGGAGAACGGCCATATTGCGTTCAACGATCCGCCGGTCGCCGATTTTAACGATCCGATGCTGGTGAAAAGCGTGGAGCTGGATCTGCCTTGCCGGCAGCAGCAGGTGAACGACGGCTGCTTTGCCACGCTGCAGGACGTGCCCACCCATGCTCTTACATTGACCATCCCGGCGCTTTGCTCCGGCGCGCATTTGTATTGCATGGTACCGGGCAAGACCAAGACGGCTGCCGTTCGACGGACGCTGAACGGCTCCATTTCGACGGAATGTCCTTCTACGGTATTGCGCACACATCCGGACTGCACGCTGTATGTGGATACCGATTCCTATGGCGGAGAGCTCGAGTAGGAGATGATCGCCATGCCTGGATATGTAACGAAGGTGGAAGGAATACATTATACAACCGGTGAGCCCGTTACGATTCATATCGAAGACGGCCTTATTAGGGAGATTCAACCGCTAGCACCGGAGCAAGGGAGGTCTTCGCTGCCTTATATCGCTCCCGGTCTGGTGGATTTGCAAATCAACGGCTACTTCGGCACCGACTTCAATTCGATTCCGATTGCCCCAGAAGCGGTGCAGCAGGCTACGCGCAAGCTGTGGAAGGAAGGCGTTACCTCTTATTATCCTACGGTCATAACGAATGGCGATGCCGAAATCGAACAGGCGGTGCAAACCATTGCCGCTGCTTGTGCGGAAGACCCGGTGTCCGATGCCGGCGTCGCAGGCATTCATCTCGAGGGCCCGTTCATTTCTCCGGAGGACGGCCCCCGCGGGGCCCATAACCGAAGCTATACGAAGGCTCCGAGCTGGCCTATGTTCCAGCGGTGGCAGGAGGCGGCGCAAGGCCGCATCCAACTGATTACGTTGTCGCCCGAATGGCCGGGGGCGACTGAATTTATCGAGCGGGCTACGGATCAGGGCGTCACCGTATCGATCGGGCATACGGCTGCTTCGGCAGAGCAGATCGATGCTGCTGTCCAAGCCGGTGCCACAATGTCCACTCATCTCGGCAATGGGGCTCATTTGATGCTGCCTCGCCATCCCAATTACATATGGGAGCAATTAAGCCAGGACGGGCTGACCGCATGCGTCATTGCCGACGGCTTCCATCTGCCGCGATCGGTGCTGAAGGTCGTGCTGCGCACCAAAGGCAACAAGGCGCTGCTCGTCAGCGACGCCGTTTCCTTCAGCGGCTTGGCCCCCGGAGCGTACGATAATCATATCGGCGGACGGGTGGTCCTTACACCGGAAGGACGGCTGCATATGGCCGATACCCCCGGGCTTTTGGCGGGATCGGTGCAGATGCTCCCCTGGGGCATCTCCCATCTGGTCAAAAGCGGCTTGGCACCTCTCGAGGATGCATGGGACATGGCTTCGGTCCGTCCCTCCGCGTTTATGGGATTGCCTTCGCAGCACGGACTTGCAGCCGGAGCGCCCGCCGACCTGGTCTTGTTCGAGCTGAAGGATCAGAATGTGACTGTTGTGCAGACGTATAAACAAGGCAGCCGGGTTTACGATTCGACCGCACCCGAGTGAGGAGGAGTCCGTATGAGCTTACCCGTAATGACCCAATACCTTCATAAAATTGTTCACCATTTGGAGCTGCTTCATCAGGAGGAGCAAGCGCCGATTGCCCGCGCGGCCCGCTTGATGGCGGATCATATCAAGCTGGACAAGATCGTGTATGCTTATGGTCCCGGCGGGCATTCGAACCTGGGCTCGCAGGAAATATTTTTCCGGGCAGGCGGCCTTATGCATATCAGCGCCATGCTGGATGAAGGTACGCTGCTGAGCGGCGGAGCACTCAGGTCGATGGCGGTGGAGAGAACTCCCGGATATGCCCGAATCGTCATGGACGATTACGGATTGAAGCAGGGGGACTTATTGATCATTATTAATTCCTATGGCATCAACTCCGCTACTATTGATGCGGCTTTGGAGGCCCGAGCACGCGGCGTCACCACGATCGGGGTCACATCCGTCCGGCATGCGCTCGCCACACCCGAGCATCACGTTGCGCGCCATCCGTCGAAGCAAAACTTGCACGACCTCGTCGATGTCGTCCTCGACACGAAGATCGAGGTAGGAGACGCCGTCGTCGACATCGACGGGTTGGATCAGCGGGTGGCGGCCATGTCCACGTTCGCCAACGCGTATTTGTTAAATTCGCTCGTTTCGGAGACGATTGAGCTGCTCGTCAAGGACGGAGTCCGGCCGCCGATTTGGATGAGCGGCAATGCAAGCGGCGGCGATGAGTCCAACGCCCGCTTTATTGAACAGTTCAAAGGAAGAATCAAGAAGCTGTAGCCCGGATTCATGAGCCTGCATTCCCGCTCTTATAGTTATAGAAGCCGCTTTATGTACCATAGAGCGGCTTTTGCATTGCTGCACAGTGAAACCATAAAATAAATCCGACTAAACACATTGACATTTAGGTATATTGCGATACAATAATTAGTAAATAAGCTGCAGCGTTGAATTGAATCGATATCAATCGATATCTTGGGATCGGGGGAATCTATAATGAAGACGGTAGCGATCATCGGAGGCAGTCAGACGGACACATTTAAGAAGCTGGGAGAAAAGCAAGGCTTGATCGTTGAGCATCATAACGGCAAGACCGGCGGCGGATCCGTGGAGCATTATTTTCAGCGGATCATTAATAAAGCGGATGTGATCATTGTGCTGAAAGGCGCGATCAAGCATACGTCGATGTGGGCGGTACGGGAGCTTGCCGAGAAGAAAGGGAAGAAGATCGATTATCACGACGGCTTTGGCGCATCCGGCGCGTTGAAGAAGGCTTTGACGCTGGTCGGTTAATGATCCTACTCAGAAGGTGAAACAAATAGAAAGCTGGTGGAGGCAATTCGATGTAATGGTATCGAAAAAAGACCCTTTCCCGCATAGTTTTCGTTCCATCGAGTCGAGTTCAAGTTCATCGATGAAACACGGAAACAGCGGCATAAGGGTCTATTTCTATTGAATGCGCTAATTGCAGCACAGCTGGCTCATTCCATTTATTTCTGGGCCACCATGGCGCTTCGCCGATACTCGCTCGGCGTCATTCCGGTCCACTTCTTGAACATCCGGTTGAACGACGTAATATTCCGGTAGCCGATCTGCAGGCTGACGTCGTTGATGCTCGTATCCGTGCCCGACAGCAGCTCCTGCGCCTTGCGGATACGGATATCGTTCAAATGATCGCTGAAGTTCGTTCCCGTCTTTTCCTTAATATATACAGATAAATAAGCGCTCGACATATTGAGCTTATCGGCCAAATAGTCGAGAGACAGCTCTTCACCGTACTTCGTATGAAGGTTGTCCATGACGAAGTTGATGATCGGATCGCTTTCCCCTTTTTTCTCGACAATCAAGGACACGGCCAGCTCGATAATGCCGGCGTAAGCCTGCTTGTACTCATCAAGCGTACAGCATTCTCTCAGCTGCTGCATCAGAGGCTTAAGGGGCCACGACGCGCCCTGCTCAATTTTATAAATGTCCATGAACTTCCATACTTTGGCCTCGATCGACTCCGCGAACAAAGCGAATTGGGTTACGCTCGCTTCCTTCATGTACATTTCATCAAGAAAACGCTGGAGAAGCTCGTTCGCTCCTTCCGCGTCACCGGCTTGAATGCTGGCATTCAGCTCCTGATCCTGCGCAGGGCTTAACGTGAACGTTGCCGGCAGCATGCGGCTGCCGAGCAGGATTTGCGTCTCCTCCTCGAGTCTCGCCTGACGGACGATTTCGAGAACCTGCCTGTACGCATGGTTGAACTGCGAAGAATGCTCGAACCATGAGCTGACCGCCACGGTGAACAGGCTGTACTGGCTGTCCCTGTCGAAGACCACCTTCAGCTCCTTCAGCACTTCCTCGATCTGTTCTTTCTCATGACGGCCGTTGATAACGGTCAGTATTTGATTTTTCTCCATTTGGAACGTATGGCAGCCCGGGAACCGCTCCGAGAAAATAAGCGAAATATGCTCGCGGAAGTAATAAGCGGCACGGTCCTTTTTCAAGGTCGTATCGTCGAACGACCCGCTGCGAAACCTCAGCATATAAAGGACGATCGTGAAGCTTTCCTCCGCCGCGATAAAGTCCTTCCATTCATTAATATCCGTATTGATGCTCTTTAGTTTATTAATATAATTGTAGCTTTTCAGAATGGACTGCTTGCTTGATAGCTCGGATTGGACGACGTTTTTCTCCGCTACGAGATCGAATATTTTCTGATTGATGAAATCGAACTCGCTGATCGAGCTGGTCAGATCAGATTTTTGCCCGTTAATAATCGAGGTAATGAGCTGCTTGACCGGACGGTTGATCCGTTTGCTGTAATAAAATGAAGCGGCAAGACCTATGCTAAGCGACATGATGAAAATGAGAAGCAGCGTAACCATCATCCGGTTGAGCTGAGCGGCCATGGCGGCGTTGGGAACAGCCGTAATGTAGGTCATTCCTTCGCTGTCTTGCTCCTTGAAATAATAGATGCCGTCCTTCAGCGCGTAATTCATCCCTTCCGAAAATTGCGGTACCCGCTCCTCCCGCCATTCCCCTCCGGACTGATACAGCATGGTGCCGTCCTTATCGGCAATCATGAATTTGCGAGCGTTCTCACTATCGTCGAAGAAGGCTTGCTGCGACTTGGCGATGTCGAGATAGCCGATTACCATATAATGGCTGTCCGGGAGCTTGAAGCTGATCGGCAGCAGCTCTTTTTTCTCCGGTACATTCCAGGTCGTCTGAAAGCGCGAAACCGGAAGCATTGAGAAATTAGCGCTCTTCGCCAGATGCGACTTCCAGAACGTGAGCGGATAAATGCCGCTCGAATAGAGAGCATTGAACTGATCCTCCGCGCCGCTGCTTCCTTCCTTGTCCAGCGTAAACTCCTTGGATTGGTAATACAGGGTTACATTGTCCAGAAACAGCTGCGGATTATACACCTCGGAGCGCAGCAGCTCGATGATTTTTTTACCCTGCAAATAATTGACGTCCTGATCCTGCTTCGTCAAGAGCTGACGATTGAACCCGGAAACCTCGGGATCGTTATAAATTTTGTAAAGCGATGTCTTCACCCGGGCAAAATGAGTGTTGTACCGTTCTGCCGTATTTTGCAAAATGAGCCGGTTATATCGGATCAGCTCGTCCTGATATTTGCTTTTGAAGAAGGCGAACGCTACCACATTAAATGTAAAAAACAAAAGAATGATGACCAAAAAACTGATAAGTATAGTAAAAAACAACGAAGTTCTTCTAGTTTTAAAACGGTTCATCAGAGCGACCCCTTTAGCGTTCTTGCTTGTCCTTACTATCTTACAAGATGCGTCCGGAACAGGAAAGGAACAAAATTTTAGATATTTATCTCTTTTTTAGAAACGAAGGTAAAGCCGGAAAACAAAAGAAAAGTCTATAGTCAGAGAGCGTTCTGGCGTCGTATGATCCGAAACAGGGGCAGACAACCTGCGAAACATTGCCATAGAGAGGAAGGTGACCATGAATACAGTCATCAGACGCATTAGAAGAAACGCAGATCTGTACTTGCTGTTCCTGCCGGTTTTGGCATTCTTCATCATATTCGAGTACGTGCCGATGTACGGGGTTCAGATCGCATTTAAAGATTTTATCGCGACAAAAGGCATATGGGGGAGTCCATGGGTAGGGTTCAAGCATTTTGAGCGGTTTTTCTCCAGCTTTTATTTTTGGCGGATTATGAAAAATACGCTGGGCATCGGATTGTACCAGCTAATCGTCGGCTTTCCCGTACCGATCCTGCTCGCACTTATGATCAATGAGGTGCGTTCGAGCTTGTATCGCCGCTTCATCCAAACGGTGACGTACGCGCCGCACTTCTTGTCGACCGTCGTAGCCGTCGGTATGGTCATGATGTTTCTGTCGCCGGAGACGGGACTTGTCAATATCGTGATCCGGATATTCGGCGGAGAATCGATTCCGTTCATGACGGAGCCGGGCTGGTTCAAGACGATCTATGTGATGTCGGGCGTATGGCAGCAAATGGGATGGAGCTCGATCATTTACTTGGCTGCGCTGGCAGGCATCGATCCGCAGCTGCATGAAGCGGCGCGTATGGATGGTGCGAGCAGACTGCAGCGCATATGGCACATTAATTTACCGGGCATCATGCCGACCGTCGTTATCCTGCTCATCCTTAATGTAGGATCGATTCTCGGCGTCGGCTTCGAGAAAGTGTTCCTGATGCAGAACTCGCTTAACATGAGCGCATCGGACGTTATTTCGACCAACGTATACCGAAGCGGGATTTTGGGTGCGGAATTCAGCTACTCGGCTGCGGTCGGATTGTTCAATTCCGTCGTTAACTTCATCCTGCTGCTTACGGTGAACCGGATCGCCCGCAAAGTCAACGAAACTAGCTTATGGTAAAAAGGGGGAGCCTGTATTGCTCGAAACTCGGACAGATAAAACGATCGAGCTTGTCATCTACGCCGTCCTGGCCATCGTGACGATAACCGTGTTGTACCCCCTGATCTTCGTAGCCGTCGCGTCGCTCAGCAGCCCTGAGAGAGTAATGAACGGGGAAGTGTGGCTGTGGCCCAAGGGGCTGACGTTTGTCGGGTACGAGCGGATTTTCGACAATAAAGAAATATTGACAGGGTATATGAACACGATTCTGTACACGTTAGTCGGAACGGCAATCAACCTGGTCATGACCGTTGCGGCGGCTTATCCGCTGTCACGCCGAGATTTTTACGGCCGCAACGTGTTCACGGCGCTGATTTTGTTCACGATGTTTTTCAGCGGCGGCATGATTCCGACCTATTTGCTCATCAAAAAGCTCGGTATGCTGAATACGTTCTGGGCGCTAGTTATTCCTTCCGCTCTCTCGGTGTGGAACATTCTAATCATGCGCACGTTTTTCCAGAGCAGCATTCCTTGGGAAATTCAGGAGTCCGCCAGCATAGACGGATGCTCCAATATGCAGACCCTGGTGCGGATCGTCCTGCCGCTGTCGGCGCCGATTATCGCTGTTATGGTGCTGTTCTACAGCGTAGGGCATTGGAATGCATACTTCAATGCGCTGCTTTATTTGACGGACCGGGCCAAATACCCGCTGCAGCTTATCCTGCGGGAAATTCTTGTGCAGGGCCAGATGCAGGAGATGGTCGACGTCAGCGACACGAGTCTGGCCAAGAGCGTGATGGATGCGGAAGCGATCAAATATGCAGCCGTCATCGTCGCCAATTTGCCGGTGCTAGTGCTGTATCCGTTTTTACAGAAATATTTCGTCAAAGGCATCATGGTGGGAGCTATTAAAGGGTAACCAAGGACAAGTTTCAACTCCGTATTAAGATTCAATCGATTGAGGCCTTATCTCAAGTTATACTATATATTGGATGGATTCGAGGAGGAACTACAAATGATGAAACGTAACAAATGGATCGCATCGATGCTTACCGTGACGATGGCCGGCGGCATGCTGGCCGCTTGCAGCTCCGGTGACGGAAAAGAGCAGGCCAAGCCGGGCGCCGCGGATGCGGGCAAGGGCGTCAATCCTACGGGGATGCCGATTGTCAATACGCCGCTTAATCTGAAATTTTTCACAGGGAAATCGCCTACGAACGGCAACAAGTTCGAGGACACGCTGGTTTGGAAGGAATATGCCAAAATGTCCAACATGAACGTCACCTTCGAGCTGATCCCGTTCGAAAACTTGACGGAGAAGAAGAATCTGGTGCTGGCCGGCGGCGATTACCCGGATGCGTTTTATTCTGCTCGACTGTCCGCGGCGGAGCTGTCCAAGTACGGCAGCCAGGGCGTCTTCGTCAAGCTGAACGATATGATCGACAAGTATGCGCCTAACTTCAAGAAGCTGATGGACAAATACCCGGATATCCGCAAAGGCTTGACGATGCCGGACGGCAACATTTATTCGCTGCCTTCCTTCTATGATCCGAGCTTCCTGCCGATGCTGATCGGTACGCCGCTGTGGGTGAACAAGGAATGGCTCGACAAGCTGGGAATGGAAGAGCCTAAGACGACAGAGGAATTTTACCAATATTTGAAGAAAGTAAAAGATACGGATTTGAACGGGAACGGCCAAAAGGACGAAATTCCGTACAGCAGCGCAGGCATCGGCAACCTGATTAATCAGGTTAAGGGCGCATGGGGTCTTGGTAACCGCGGTCTGGGACATGCGTATGTCGATATGGATCCGGCTTCGAACAAGCTGAGATTTACGAAGACCGATCCGAAATATAAGGAAATGCTGCAGTATGTGAACAAGCTGTATGCGGAAGGACTTTTGGATAAGGAAATTTTCACGATCAAGGACAGCGCGCTCTATGCGAAAGGGCAAAAAGGCGTGCTCGGCTCCACCGTTATCCCGAATCCGGCAACATTGATGAATCAGAAAAACTACATCGGTCTGGGCGCACTGAAAGGGCCGCAAGGCGACCAGCTGTACTCTCACGTCAAAGTGCCTATGGTGCACGTCGGAGCTTTTGCGATTACGAACAAAAACCCGAATCCGGAAGCTACGCTTCGCTGGATGGATTACTTCTACAGCGAGGAAGGCGCGAAGTTCTACTTCATGGGGCAAAAGGACGTAACGTACAAAGAAGGCGCCGAAGGCAAGATGGAATACGTGGACGACATCACGAAAAATCCTCAAGGCTTGACCCAGGACCAAGCACTCGCCAAATACTTCACTTGGCTCGGCGGAAGCTATCCGGGTTATGTGACGGAGAAATGGTTCAAAGGCTCCGAGACGCTTCCTGAAGCGATTGCGACAGGCAAGAAGGCTCAGCCGAACGCCGTGAAGGAGATCTGGAACAACTTCAACTTCACCGATGCGGAGAATGAAATTATGTCTTCGGTAGGCAAGGACATCACGTCCTATGTAACGGAGATGGAGGCGAAGTTCGTTAACGGCTCGGCCTCGTTCGATGAGTGGGACAAATATGTGGCAACGGTGCAAAAAATGGGACTCGACCAGTACATGAAAACGTATCAGGCGGCTTATGAAAGGTACAGCAAGTCCAAATGATGACGGAGAACAACAAGGAGATCAAGGACGGGAAGCCGAAAGGCAAATCCCGTCTGCGCCTCGGGCTGGAGCTTGCTCTGGCCTTGTTCGCGCTGTTCGGGATCGCGGCGCTGGCCTTCACCCAATGGAAGCCGGAGGAGCAGGCTACACCTGCTCCGGCTCCGGTTCCGTCGGCGGCTCCAGCCGAGAAGCTGCGGACCGGCGAGGTGTTCGATGCATCCAAATATAAAGGGATGCTTACGGTAAGGTACTTGTACCTGGATGGCGACGTGCTCATGGGAGACAGCATTCTTATTCAGTCCCCGGACGGGAAGACGATGCTGATTGACGCAGGAGTTAACGACGCCGGGCAGCAGGTGGTCGGTTATTTGAACAAGCTCGGCATCGACAGCATCGATATCGCGCTGAATACGCACCCGCATTCCGACCATATAGGCGGTTTTGCTACGGTAGTCAGAAGCAAGGACGTCAAGGCGTTCTATATGGAAAATTTCCCGTATACGAACTCGAGCTACTACCGCAGAACGATGGAAGCCGTCCAGGCCAAGCAAATTCCCGTCACCTTCCTGGAGGAAGGATCGAAGTTCCAGCTGGGCAGCGAGGTATCGATTGAAGTGCTGAGCCCTCCGAAGGGCGCGCTGCCGGACGCCATCAAATCGTATTCGGCTGCGGAAATCAATGATTTCTCCATGGTGTTCAAGCTGATGTACAAGGACACTTCGTATTTGTTCACGGCCGACATTTACAAGCACCGCGAGGTGGAGCTGGTTGGCTCCGCGACGGCGGAGCCGCTGCTGAAGAGCATGATGATGCACGCGCCTCATCACGGCAACGAATCGACGTCGTCCTCGGATATTTTCCTGACAACCGTCAGCCCGTCGATTGCGGTTCTGAGCCAGAACCTGTTCGTCAGTCCGAATTTGATGGAACGTTATAAGAAAAAGGGAATTACCGCTTATTCAACCGGAATGCACGGTAATGTGCTGATCACGTCCGACGGCAAGACCATGAACGTGATTACGGAGCGGGAGGGCAAGCGCCCCATTAAGTCCGGGACAACCGGCGTTTCCATGGAAGAGAAGTGAAAGGAGATCACAAGCTTATGAAGGCAGCTGTAGTAGGTTGCGGTATTATGGGGAGAACGCACGCCAAAAATTGGGTCTCGGTACCGGGAGTCGAATTGGTCGGCGTGTGCGATATCGACAAGGATTTGGCGGAGAAGGTGGCCGGATCGAACAAGACAAAAGCCTATACTTCGTTTGCGGAGCTGCTTGAGGCCGAAAAGCCCGACGTCGTAAGCGTCTGCGTACCGACATTTTTGCACAAGGAGCTTGTGCTGCAAGCCGCCGAGGCAGGGGTACATATAGTCTGTGAGAAGCCGATTGCTTCTACGCTTACGGATGCGGCGGAAATGATCGCCGCCTGCAAGGTGCACGGTGTGCGGCTGTTCATCGCGCATGTCGTGCGGTTTTTCCCGAGCTATCGGGACTTGTCGGCCAAGCTGAAGGCCGGCGTCATCGGCGAGCCGGGCGTAATCCATACGAAGCGGGTCGGAGGCCATCCGGGCCGGGCGAAGTCTTGGTATTGCGACCAAGAGAAGAGCGGGGGCGTAATTCTAGACCTGCTCATTCATGATATAGACTATTTGCGAAACGCCGTAGGCGAAGTCGAATCCGTCTTTGCCTTGAAGCGGATGACGGAGGAAGCGGATTATGCGCTCGTAACGCTTCGATTCGCCAATGGAGCCATTGCGAATCTGGAAGGGTATTGGGGTTATCCGGGGCCGTTTACAACTGCTGTTGAAATGGCCGGTACGAAAGGAGTGCTTCGTTATCACTCCGACGATGCGGTCTCTTTGAAGGTGCTCTCGTCACGTAAAGCTTCGGATATCGGTCCGAGCGTTGCCGTGCCGAAAAGTCCGGCATACCACGATCCGTATTATTACGAATTGGAGCACTTTGCCCAATGCCTTGCCAACGGTACGGAGCCGATAGTAAGCACCGAGGACGCTTATCAGGCGATGAGCATCGCCTTCGCCGCCGTCGCTTCGGCACAAAGCGGCAAGCCGGTGCGCATGGACGATTTTGCACAAGAGCGCGCCTTGAAAGGAGACAATTCCGATGTCTGATTCCGTTAAACTAAAAATCGGCATGATCAGCTTCGCCCATTCTCACGGGCGCAGTTATTTCAAAGAGCTGGCGGGGATGCCGGACGTAGAAATCGTCGCGATTGCGGACAACGACAAGTCCCGTGTCCAGTCGCTGCTGGATTCGTATGGTGTCGCCTATTATGAGGATCATCAGGAGCTGCTGCAGCTGAAGGAGATCGTAGCCGTCGTCATTTGCTCGGAAAATGTTCATCACGCCCGCCTCGCTCTGGATGCCGCCCGTGCAGGGAAGCATGTGATATGCGAAAAGCCGCTGGGCGTTACGGTCCAGGAAATGCAGGAGATGATCCGGGTTTGCAAGGAGAACGGCGTGCAGCTGATGACGGCGTTCCCCTGCCGCTATTTGCCTGCGGTCGTGAGTGCCAAAGAAGCGGTTGAACGCGGCGACATCGGTGAGATCATCGCCATTAAAGGAACGAACCGCGGCTCCATGCCGGGCAGCTGGTTCGTGAATCCCGCCCTGTCCGGCGGAGGCGCGGTACTGGATCATACCGTCCACGTGATGGATTTGATGCGGTGGATTACCGGCAGCGAGCCGGCTCAAGTATATTGCGAGATGGGCACCTTGTTCCATGAGCTGCCTGTGGAAGATTCGGGCATGGTGCACGTGACGTTCGATAACGGCACCATCGCCGTATTGGACACGAGCTGGTCGCGCAGCAAGTCGTTCCCGTTCTGGGGCGACGTGACCATGGAGATCATCGGCACGAACGGCGTCATCAGCGTCGATGCGTTCGGTCAGAAGAACGAAGTGTACAGCAACGATGCGGCCAAATCGCAATGGAGCCATTGGGGCGACCGGATGGACCATTACATGCTGCAGGATTTCGTCCGCGCGATCAAGGAGAACGCGCCGGCTCCGATCAGTGGGGAAGACGGCATGCACTCGGCGGCGGTAGCTCTGGCCGCATACGAGTCGGTGAAGCGCAAAGCTTCCGTCTCCATTAGCGAGCTGCTAGGATAAGATGAATCTGCTGCTCCTTATGCATAGATAAGCTCTTAACCGCGGGAGTGCAGCATGGACTGTACAGGCCGAAGCGTATCGGCATTCCCGCAAGCGATAGCGGCGTTTATCCAGGGCTTTAGCAGCCAGGGTAACACGCCGCTTTTTGTTGGCAGCTCCAAGCTAAGCAGTTCCAAACTCAGCCGTTCCAAATTCATCTGTTCCAAACTCAGCTGTTCTTAGGCACAAAGAAAGGAAGTCTTGCTCATCCATGACCCGCCATTTTATCTTCCGCTGCCTCATCTGCCTTATGGCTCTTTGCTTTCCGGCCGCTGCCGCACAAGCGCATAACTATAATAACGGGTACTCCTATGTGACGATTCAGGAGCAGGACCATTCGGTCGAGTACGAGCTGCTCCTGCCTTTTCCCATCTTGCTGCAGTACGATACGGACGGGAATGAGCTGATAAGCGATGAGGAGCTGAAGATGAACAAGGCTGCTATCGAAGCGTATTTGTACAAGCATCTGGAGCTGTTCAACAACGAAATCGCCATGGATGCGGAGCTGGTCAGCCTGGGGACGGCGATTCAAAAGCAAACGGAGGACACTGTCGTAAGGGCGGAGCTGAAGTATAGCTCCTCCATGCCGATAGGGAGCCTGACGATTTTGTATAAATTGATATTCGACGACATAGATTCGGGTCACCAAAACTATATTCAGTTGTTCCAGGGAGATCGCCAGCTCATTGGGCATTGGGTGGCGGAGAAAGGCACCGGCGCGATCCGATACATGCCGGACGGCGGTCAACCGTTCACAGCCTCGCTGCTCGGAGCGTATATGGCGGTGGGGGCGCAGCATACGGTGCGAAGCCTGTTCAGCTGGTTCGCTCTGCTCTCGCTCTCGCTTGCGGCAGGAACGTTCAAAGAAGGGTCGGCTTCCGTGGCGCAAGCCTCGCTGTACTGCCTGATCGGGCTTGTCGGGATGGACAAGCTGTCCTCCGGCATGGGCTCGCTATGGATGAGCCTCTGCGGGCTCATAGCGCCGGGCCTTGTCGTATTGTGCATCGTACTGACTCGCTGGAGGGCCAAGACGAAGCTGGCCGCCGGCCTGATCGGATTGGCGTGGGGCATCGCATCCGCGCCGATGATCGGCTCGCTGCAGCTCGGCAGCCAGTTCAAGCTGGTCTCCCTGGTGCTGTACACGGCGGGTGGACTGGCGGCCTGGCTCGCCATGATGTATGTGCTTCATGTGGTGAAGCAGCTCGTCCCGTTGCAGGAAGCAGGACATTGGAGCAGGCGAATCGGTCTGCTTCGCAAGCCGCTTTTTGTCCTTGCATGCGTATCGGCATGGCTTCAAATTTGATACGAGAATGGGGAAATAGATCCGCATGGATATGATGACCGTGATTTTCATGTATATTAACCTGGGGCTGGAGCATATTTTGACCGGATATGATCATTTGTTGTTTCTATTGGCGCTGATCATCGTCTCCGAACGGTTCGCCGTCATTTTAAAAATCGTTACCGCCTTCACCATCGCTCACAGCATCACCTTATGCCTTGCGGCATTGGGCCTGATCCCGGTCTATCCGAAATGGATAGAAGCAGGAATTGCTTTGACGATTTGCTATGTTGCGGTCGAAAATTTCTTCGTCCGGTCGTTCCGCTGGCGCTGGGTGCTGACGTTTCTGTTCGGCTTGATCCACGGGCTGGGTTTCGCGAGCTCGATCAGCGAAATCGGCTTTCATACCGGCTATTTGGTCACCTCGCTTGTATCCTTCAATGTCGGTATTGAGCTAGGCCAGCTGGGAATCGTTGCGGTTCTGCTGCCTATACTGTCCCGTTTGCGCAAGCAAACAGGGGTGTACACGTGGTTTTTCCGCGCCACGTCCGCGTGCATATTGGTTATCGGCTTGTATTGGGTCGTGGAGCGAATATGGGGCGGCGTGTAGCGCGGATCACCTTGAAAAGGAACAACACCTAATTAGAATACGACAAAAAAGCCTCCAGCGTCATCGACGTTGAAGGCTTTTTTCACTGCTTTCCTTTCCTTGCTTGAGCGTTACTTCTTCAATTGCTGCTCGATATTTTTGTTGACGGCTTCTTCCGCCGTGCGTAATGCCGTGTTAATATCCACGCTGTTCTGTGTTACGGCTGTGACCGCGTCGCCCATCGGCTTGCCTACGGCGCTGCTGTCAAGAACATGGAATGGCGGCAGCGGAGCCATTTTATTTTTGAAAATCGCATCGATGTTTTTGTTTTTCAAGCTTTGGTAGTTTTCGCCGAGATGCTTCCGGATTTCCTTATCCGTCTGAACCGGGATTCTTCCGGTCTTGGC
Source organism: Paenibacillus sp. H1-7 (assembly GCF_022354825.1). GTDB lineage: Bacteria > Bacillota > Bacilli > Paenibacillales > NBRC-103111 > Paenibacillus_S. The sequence goes on along the minus strand of NZ_CP031168.1, from coordinate 6,692,072 downwards.
TACTTCTACTTGCACATCACGGGATGTGGTCAAATATTGAATGATTTCGAACGCTTCGTCCTTGTGCTGGCTTTGGGACGAGACCATAAGAATGTGCGCATCGACTTTGGCTCCAACGCCCGGCTTATCCGGGAAAGACGGAGTGGTTACAAGATCCCAATTCAGCGGCGTCCCCGCTTTGTGCGCCTCCTCCAGCTTGGAGACCGTATCGGTCCACCAGAAGGAATACATCGCCAGCGTCTGGTCCTTCGTAAATCCGTCCATCCCTTTCAGCTTGCCGATATCCGGTATCGAGTTAATATCCTTCAGAAGCTGCAGCACCTTGCCGTAGCCCTCGCTGTTGACCAGAGCCTTGTTCGTCTTCGGATCGATCTTCGGCAGTGACAGCTGGCTTCCCAGCGTATCCCAGCTTCCCGGGTTCAAGCCCTGATAAGTCACGCCGCCGTCGTTGCGCGTTACTTTGCGGGCCAGCTCGACGATCTCCGTCCAGGTCATGCCGTCTTTGGGATAAGGCACGCCGAAACGGTCGAAAATATCCTTGTTATAGAACAAGGCTGTCGTTCCCATGTAAAAAGGCAGCGCTACGAGCTTGCCGTCGCGAAACCCTTTGAGGGCATCCAGCGCCACCGGTTCAAATTTGGATAAATCGACTCCGTTTTGTTTGATCCGGTCGTCGATCTCCAGAGGAATGCCTACATCCGTCAAGTTAGGGATATAGTAAAAGCCGGTCAGCAAAATATCGGGGATCGCTCCGGCGGCAATCCGGTCGGTGATTTCGTTGCCTTTGGCTTTCTCGCTTCGCTCCAAGGTAACATTCGGATACTTGGCCTTTACCGGTTTGGCGATCAAATTGTCAAAGTCCTCCGCCAGCATCGGCACTTCGGTAAATACGCTCAGAGTAATCGGATTGGTGCCGATTTTGCTTTGAGCTTGGGGCTTGCCTTCCGGAGGCGGCGCCGCCTCTTCCTTGCCACAGCCGGCACCAATTCCGGCTACCAGCGTCAAGGTTAATAATGATGCACTCCATTGTTTTTTCATTCTCGTTAGACTCCTTTTCATTCAGGTACGGTTCTCTCTTTTTCTGAGTGACCCTCTTTTTTGTTAGCGTTTTCAGTAACTCTTATTTTAGTTGGTTTTTCCTGCAATTAAGATGGTTAAAGTTAACCTTTTTTTGTATTTAATTAACATGGGCTTATGGAAGACGGATACTTTGCCCTAAGAAATGGAATGATACAAGGTGATTTTATGGGTAGGCGGATGTCCAATATGTGCCCCATACCATAGTGCAAGATGTTGAATCTTTGCAGGGTCAGCTTGTTAAGTTATTGTTAATGTGTTGAATGATCCAGGTTGTACTTAACAGATTTCTATATTCGGAGGCAGAACATGCAGAAGGAATTTACGATTGCGAATCCGTTAGGAATCCATTCCCGACCGGCCGGAGACGTCATGAAGAAAGCCAAGTCGTTTCCATGTGAAATAAGCATTATCAAAAACGATAAACGGGTTAACGCCAAAAGCATCGTAGGCGTATTGGCGCTCGAGATGCGCTGTGGAGATAAAGTAACGGTGGAGACGAAGGGCGAGCGGGAGCAGGAAGCACTGGATGAGCTCGGAGCGATGCTCGAATCGGTTCTGGAATAGATGTCGAAAGACGGGATAGAGGAGGTGGTTGGCGCCATGCGGTTACAAGGGATTGCTGCTGCATCCGGATTTGCGATGGGGCCGGCGTTTATGCTTCAGGAACGTTCCGGGACGGTTGAAAAATATAATGTTGCCGAGGATCGAGTGCAAGCTGAAGCATCTCGGCTTCAAGAGCATGTTCAGCTCGCCATCCGTCAGCTGGAAGCGCTCATCGTTCAGACGCGGAACAATGTAGGGGAAGAGCAGGCCAAAATTTTCGAATCGCAAATTTTGCTGCTTGAGGACGAGGAATTTACGGGCGCAGCCGTACAATCCGTTCTATCCGAGCGTATCAATGCGGAAGCGGCGCTGGAAGCGGCTTCACAAATGATCATCTCGATATTCGAGAGCATGGAGGACGAGCATTTGCGCGAGCGGGCGGCGGATATCCGCGATGTGACGAATCGTGTCATGCGGCTGCTGAGAGGCGAAGACGGCGATCCGTTATCCGCGATTTCGGAGCCGGTCGTGCTGTTCGCCCATGATTTGACGCCTTCCGATACCGCACAGCTCGACCGCAGCAAGACGGCGGGCTTCGTTACGGCCATCGGAGGCAAGACGTCCCACTCGGCGATCATGGCCCGATCGATGGGGATACCTGCCGTAGTCGGGATGGGCGGCGCGATGACTCAAGTCCAAGCGGGCGATTACATTATTTTAGACGGGGCACAAGGAATCGTCTATGTGAATCCCGAGCCGTCCGTCATCGAAGAATACAAAGCGAAGCAGGCGAAGTTCGAAAGCCGCCGTGCTGCGCTGATGCGCTACATGAATCAGCCGACGGTCACGGCCGACGGGCATTCGGTGGAGCTAGTCGCCAATATCGGCAATCCGAAGGATGCCCACTCAGCCAAAGAGCTAGGCGCCGAGGGAGTCGGCTTGTACCGGACGGAGTTTCTGTACATGGGAAGAAACAGCTTTCCGTCGGAGGAAGAACAGTTCCAGTCGTACAAAGTGGTGGCCGAAGTATTCGGCAAAGATCAGCCTGTCGTCATCAGGACTCTCGATGTCGGCGGCGACAAGGAGCTTCCTTATTTGGAGCTGCCGAAGGAAGCGAATCCGTTCCTCGGCGTCCGTGCGATCCGGCTTTGCCTGGAGGAAACGGAGCTGTTCAAGACGCAGCTTCGCGCCATAGTAAAAGCAAGCGCCTTTGGCAATATTAAGCTCATGTATCCGATGATTGCCACGCTTAACGAGCTGCGCCAAGCGAACGGGCTGCTGGCGGAGGTCAAGGCCGAGCTCGACCGGGAAGGCATTCCGTACAACCGGGAGATGGAAGTCGGCATCATGATCGAGGTTCCCGGAGCGGCCCTCATTGCCGATCAGCTGGCGAAGGAAGTCGACTTCTTCAGCATCGGGACCAACGACCTGGTGCAGTATGTGATGGCGGCGGACCGGATGAACGAACGGTTGTCCTATTTGGCCGAACCGTTCCAGCCTGCCGTGCTGCGCTTGATTTATCAGGTCATTCAAGCTGCACACCGCGAAGGCAAGTGGGTCGGCATGTGCGGGGAAATGGCCGGCAACCTGACGGCCGTGCCGATATTGCTCGGCATGGGGCTCGACGAGTTCAGCATGAGCGCAAGCTCGGTGCTTCCGGCACGCGCGCTGCTTCATAAGCTGAATCGCGCCGACATGGAGCAGCTGGCGGAGCACGTGCTTCAGCTGGCCTCGGCGGAAGACATCAAAAGCTATGTCGAAGAGCAAGTGAAGGCTATTGCCGATTTGCGGGCTTAGACAGCACAATCACAATCGAATCGCAGGCAAACGAGGTGATTCCGATAGCACTCTCAACACGTTCACGCATGCTGCTTAAGAAAATGCTGCTCTCCCGGATGCCGCATAGAGTCAAGGAGCTGGCGCACCAATTCGATGTAAGCGAGAGAACGATCAAATATGATCTGGAGACGATTCGCGTTTGGCTGCAGGAGCAGAATGTCTTCATGCGTTCCAATCCGAGCAAGGGGATATGGATCGAATGCGACGAAGCGGAGCGAAAGTCGCTTCTGGAGCAGGTGGAGGACTCCGGCAATCACAACTGGGCCAATCAGCAGGAGCGAGTCCGCCGCATGGTGCTCGATTTGCTGCTTAGCGATTCTCATATAACGATCGGCGAATGGGGAAAGAAGAACGATGTGAGCCGGAATACGATCCTCTCGGATTTGGCGCTGGCCGAGGCGTTCTTCGCCGACTGGCAGCTCCGCCTGGAGCGCAGCCGGTTCGGCATCCGCATCGTCGGCACGGAAAAGCAGCGCCGCTCGGTGCTTGAGAATGTCATACATGACATGCTGGACGGCAACGATATGCTGCAAATCGTCCAAGGCGTCGTGCAGCGGCAAAAGCCGGCCCTGCATTTCAGCAAGGTGCTGGAGCGGCTGCTGGGTCCGGTCAAGGACCTGGATTCGCTGTTCGGCGCGTTATCCCGAATCGTAAGAGACATCGATAAGGATGTCGGAGTTCTGCTGTCCGACCGGGTCATTATCGGCGTCTTTGTCCGGCTGTGCATCGTGATCCAGAGACACCGTCAGCCCGGGGGACATGCAGAGGACTTCGCCGAATCCAGGGAGTTTTTTTCCGAGAACAGCTTGAACATGTACCATTTGTTCCGCAAGGTCTTGATCGATCTGTCGGAGCGGGAGGAATGGCGGCTCTCTGACGACGACATCTGGTTCATCAGTCTGCAGGCGATAGGAATGGCTTCGCCGTTCCCGAACGAGCAGGAGACGAACGGGGAGGGCATGCCTGACGTCTATACGGTTACGCAGGAGCTGATCGAGCATGTGGCTCGGCAAATGCAGTTTCCGTTTCAGAAGGATCCGGAGCTGTTCAACAATCTTCTTGCCCACATGTCGGACAAATTAATGAAATACAGTATCGGCGTGGCGGAGCCGAACCCGCTGCTGAAAGAAATTGTCCACTCCTACCGGACTATGTTCGATTATGTAAAGGCTGCATGCAGCGATGTATTAGGCCGCCAAGGCGTTCATTTGACAGACCCGGATATCGCTTTTATCGTGCTTCACTTTCAAACCGCCTACGAACGCAGGGCTGATCAGTATAAGTGGAAGGCGCTGATCGTTTGCGGTACGGGTCGAGGCACATCGAAGCTGCTAATGACGATCATTGAAAATGAAATTAAGCATATTCAGTTCGTAGCCTCCTGCTCGGTTATGGACGTGGAAAAGGTGCTGGACAACATCCAAGTGGATCTTGTCGTCAGCATTTTGCCTGTTAAAGCCGATGTGCCGGTGGTCGTTGTAAGCCCGATCCCGGGCAAGCACGATTTTCAGGCTATCCAGATACAGCTGAATGAGTTAGCCGGCAAGAAGGTACGCTCCGCGTCAAGAGAACGTGCAGACATAGGCCGTTCAGGAATGCTCTCTCCGGATACCGGGCAGCTGGAAAGCATGGTTCAAGACATTATTTACACCGGCTTCGAGCTGAGCAGGGACATCGTTACCCGATTCAAACCGTATTTGTCGGAGGAACGGGCGGAAGGCCTGATGCTGCACCTGCTGTTTATGGTCAATCGCCTCCATTTTAACAAGGCCTATAAGCAGTATGGAGAAACGCCTGCATTGGAAGGGTCGGCATTAGCCTTGAAGGAGGAGCTGGAGCAAGTGCTGAAAAGTAAAAATGTAAGCGCTACAGAGGGTGAGATTCATGCGATCCTCAGATACTTCGAGCCTGCAGATAGGGGAGTGGAAACATGCTGATAGATGTATTGATTGAGAACGGTACGGTCATCGATCCTTCGACCTGCACGTCAGGCAAGCGTGATGTAGCCATAGCCGGAGATCGTATCGTAGGGATGTTCGAGCCGGGTACGTTCACCGGTGAAGCCCGCCGGATGCTGGATGCAGAAGGCTGTCTGGTCACTCCGGGGCTGATCGATATTCACGCTCATATATTCGAAGCGGTGCCGGAGATGGGAGTGCGTCCCGATAGTGTCGGCATAGATCAGGGAGTCACGACCGTAGTCGATGCAGGAAGTGCGGGAGAGCGCAATTTCGACGCCTTCGTGGAGAACAGTGTGAAAACCAATGCGACGCAAGTGCTTGCATGGTTGAACATTGCGGGTCCCGGCCTCGTAGAAGGCAGATCGGAGCTCGCGAATACGGATAACCTCGTGGCGGATCGAACGTTGGCCTGTATCGAGCGCTACCCGGAGCTGATCGTAGGAATCAAGGCGCGGATGAGCGGCTCGGTCGTCAAGGACAACGGCATTTATCCACTGGCTGTAGCCAAATCCGTCGCTCGGCGGGCCGGTCTCCCTGTCATGGTTCATATCGGCAATGCGCCGCCGAGCCTGGGCGAGGTGCTCGATTTGCTGGACGACGGCGATGTCGTCACCCATGCGTTTCACGGCAAACGCGGCGGCATGATAGGCGAGGACGGGCAGCTAATCCCGCAGGCGCGCAAGGCGCTGGCTCGCGGCGTCCGGTTCGACGTAGGGCACGGCAGCTCCAGCTTCAGCTTCGATACGATGAAGAAGGCACGCGAATTAAGGATAACGCCTTATTCAATCAGCACGGATTTGTATTTGGAAAACCTGCTGAGGGGGCCGGTGTACAGCCTGACCACGACGATGACGAAGTTTTTGGCGCTAGGGTATTCGATAGAGCAAATCGTCGAGTGGACTACTCTCGCGCCGGCACGCATTCTGCGCAGGTCTGACGAGCTCGGAACATTGAAGGAAGGAACCGTCGCCGACATCACGATTCTTAAGATCGCAGAGCAGAACGTAGAGCTGGTGGATTCGGAGAATGCCCGCCTTACGTTCGACAAGCTGATTCAAGCGCAATACACCATGAAATCCGGAGAGATCTACACATGCAAATAATTGAAACGATACTGAATGAAATTCCTGACAAAACAACGGTAACGACAGCCGAGCTGGAGCAGCTGCGCCCGCTGCTGACCTTCACGAAAGCAAGCGCGGAAGAAGCGGGATTGACCTTGACTCACGATAAGCTTCTCATTATCGGCATCCATCTGCTGGCTTATATGCGCCGAGTCCGCAACAACGAATATTTGCCGGAGCTGGAGGAAAGCATGTTTGAAGAAGTCACCCCGGAGCTGGTCGAATTAAGCAAGCGGGTGCTTAGCAGCTATGAAGCAGGAGCTGAGCGCAAGCTCGATGCGGCGGAAATTTTTTATTTGACGGTACATTTTGAAGCAGCCAAATTTAACGAAGAGGAGTAATTCAATATGGAAAATAAAGTAAAAGTTGTTATCGGCGATCGTTTGGGCAAAGGGCAAAATGTTGCGAAAGGCGTTGAGGCCGCTGGCGGTATCGCTATCGTCATTCCGGGCGTAGGCGCGGACATGAAGGTCGGCGATGTCATGAACAAGGAAAACGCGGACTTCGGCATCTCGTTCTGCGGCAGCGGAGGCGCGGGAGCGGTAACGGCCAATACGAAGTATAAGTATCCGATGGAGTTCGGGCTTCGTTCGGTGGATGCGGGAGTCACCGCCATCCGTGAAGGTAAAAAGGTGATCGGCTTCGGCTTTATGGATATCGAAGAATTGGGAAGAAAGCTGACGGAAGCGTACATCAAAAAAAATCAGGGGTGACGCCAATGTTTCAAGTAACGGAACGTTCGATTGTCGTAAGCGGTTCGGCAGAGACGAAGGCCATGGCCTTTCAGCAAGCGCTGACGCAAATGAAGAAGAACATCGCGAAGGAAATACCGGATATTTTGCTGCAAATCGAGCCACAAAATGTCGAGGTGCTGTCCGCCACGGAGTCGACCTACAGGGAACGGTTTCTCGGGCTATTGTTCCCGCGGACGAGAACCCGTTACGACATTACGATACGGGTGGATGTCAAAATCCGTGCGGTGATCCTCTCCGAGGTCCCGTTCGAGCAAAAATCCGAGCAGCTGCCTCCTTTGCAGCGCGTCTTGAAGATGCGTTAAGCGGAAATAGTTTGTTTAAAAAGTTGGTTTTTCAGCACCGAGAAGGTTGCGAGAACCTGAAGAAGGAGGAGCGGAGTGTAGGCGAAACCTACATGAGCACCTGAGAGCTTTTCTGGAGGAAAGCTAGCACCGTAAGCGTTACTCCTTCGAAGGTGAACGCAAGATTCGATGTCGATTGAGCCTCCCGACCTGCTTCGTGATCAAAAGACGACTTTTTAAACCTTATAACAAGGAATCTAGTAGGGAGGTACCATATGAATACACTTACGATTGTATTCGAATCCATCATCATTGGCATCCTGGTTGGTTTTGGCGTAGGAGCGGGTGCGGCGCGGATGTTCCACGCGCCCAGCGTTCAGGGAATGGGGGCTTTCCGGACGTTCGGAGAGCTGAATGCCTGCGAAGGCGACCCGGTAGCGCATTTTTCATTCGGTCTCGGCTTCTTGTTCAATGCATGGGCATCGGTCGTAGGGGCCGGCGGCTTGACTCAGGACGTCGACCACCGGATTATCCCGCATTGGGCGGCGGCAGCTTTGATGAGTAAGAACAAAAACGTCGAGGAGACGCTGCACGACCCGAAAAAGATGGCGATCGCCGGCGCGCTGATCGGTGCTATCGTCGTAGCCGTGCTGAACTCCACCGCCGCAGCGATTCCGGCGTCCTTGCAGGCGATCGCTACGAAGGTGCTTGTTCCCGCGGCCAACTGGCTGATCAATCCGATCATGCCGATCGTTTTCTGGACGGCGGCGATGGATGCGGGCAAAAGAACGGGCGTATGGGCTACGGCTTTGGGGGGACTTGCCCACCTCGTTATGGGCAATGCCGTTCCGGGTCTCGTGCTCGGTATTCTTATCGGCAAAGGTGTTGATGACAGCGGCTGGAACCGGATTACGAAAACTCTTGTTGTAGCCGTTGTACTCTTATACATTTTCAGCGGCTTCTTCCGCGGCTTTGACGTTGCTTTGCTGCACAGCTTGAATGTACAGGTCATTCCTCAATGGCTTATTGATCTTCACGCATTTTTCGGATCGGTGGTGAAGTAAGATGGAAAACACGGAACAATTGAAAAAAGGCTTTTGGTATTCCGAATGGGCGTTTACGCTGTTCGTAGCTTGTCTGTCTTCAGGGATTTTTGCGGGAACGCATTTGTACTACGTGTACCATGTCGGGGCTTTTAACGATATTGCTATCGTGGCGCTGCTCGAAGCGGGCATTAAAGGCGGAAGCTTCGGAGCTGCCGCGGCGTTCGGAGCGAGCTTCCTGTTCGCCCGTATTTTGGAAGGGCCGCTGGTCGGTATCCTCGATATCGGCGGCTCGCTGCAAACCGGCCTTGGCATCGGAGTTCCGGCCTTGATGCTGGGTGCGGGAATTACCGCTCCGCTTACGTCGTTCCCGTTGGCTTTGCTGACAGGAGCGGTGCTCGGCTTCCTGGTCGGCTTCGTTATCATTATGATCCGCAAATATACGATCAACGCTTCCAATTCGACCTTCGGCGCCGACGTCATGATGGGCGCGGGCAATGCGGCCGGACGGTACCTGGGTCCGCTCATCGTCATCTCCGCAGTAATGGCGTCCATTCCTGTAGGCATCGGAGCGACCATAGGTGCGGCGGTGTTCTACTATTACAAAAAGCCGATCGCAGGCGGAGCTATTATCGGTGCGATGATTTTGGGGGCATTTTTCCCGATTATTACAAAATAAAAGGAACTACAAGGAGAAAGCCATGAGTATATTCGAACAATACGGCTGCAAAAAAGTCATCAACGCGAGCGGCAAAATGACCGCTCTCGGAGCAAGCGCCGTCGCTCCCGTTGTTGCCGATGCACTGCGTACTGCTGCAATGGACTATGTGGACGTTTCCGAATTGTTGGTCGCCGCAGGCAAAGTAATCGCGTCGGTGACAGGCGCCGAGGACGGATGTCCTACGACCGGCGCGGCGGCGGGAACCGCTATCGCGGCGGCGGCCGTTATCGCCGGAACGAATTTGTCGTTAATCGAGAGCATTCCGAATACGAATGGAGTGCCGAACGAAATCATTATTCAGAAGGGCCATTCCGTTCATTTCGGGGCTCCGATCATCCAGATGCTTTCAATCGGCGGAGCGAAGGTTGTTGAAGTCGGCCAGGCGAATCACGTGGAGAAAGAGCATATCGCCGACGCGGTGACAGACCGGACCGCAGCGCTCTTTTACGTGAAATCGCACCATGCCGTGCAAAAAGGTATGCAGTCGATCGAGACGATGCTCGCCATCGCCAAGGAGAAGGGTATTCCGCTGATCATTGATGCGGCGGCCGAGGAAGATTTGCGCAAGTATATCGCCATGGGAGCCGATCTCGTAATTTACAGCGGCGGCAAAGCGATTGAAGGTCCGACATCCGGTATGATCTGCGGACGGGCGTCGTTGATTGAGGCGTGCCGGGCGCAGTATAAAGGCGTCGGCCGGCCGATGAAAATCGGCAAGGAAGGCATCATCGGCTTCCTGACGGCTTTGCAGCGCTACGATGATAGGCCAGACGAATCCCAGCAGCAGCTGGAGCGGATGAAATGGCTCATCGAGCAGCTCAAAGGTACGCCGGGCGTGACCGGAACGATATTGCAGGATGAGGCGGGCCGCGCGATTTACCGGGCACAGCTCGCTATCGACGCCAAAGCTGCGGGCAAGACGGCCTACGATGTGATCCGCGAGCTGGAGTCGGGGAACCCGGCGATTTACACACGCAATCATTATGCCAATCTGGGCCTGATCAACATCGATCCAAGACCATTGTTGGAAGGTCAGGAAGAGATTATCGTCGCTCGGGTCAAGGAAATATTGGCCAAGTAAGAGATAAGAGATCGTTACGGTTTAACGTGCTATAGACATCAGGGAAGGTAAAGGAGAGGACATACGGTGAGTAATCCTATTATTAAATTGAACGTTTTGGCTAAAAATGCGGACAACGCGAAGCAAATCGTCGACGCTGCCGAAGGGAACGTCTACGTTGGACTTCTGGTGAAAAATTTCCCTACGGTGGAGGCTGCCGTAGAAGCCGTTCGGGAATTCCAGCAAGCGGATGTGCCGGTATCCGTCGGTTTGGGAGCGGGTGACCCTGCCATGTGGAAAAAGGTCGTTGACGTTGCCGTGCAAACCAAGCCGGCTCACGTGAACCAAGTATTCCCGGCTGCGGGCTATACGCTCGGCGCGCTTCAGCATGTGGGCAGCGAGCATTCCATCGTGAATGCGCTGATTACGCCGAGCGGGACGCCGGGCCAGGTTATCATTACAACCGGACCGACGAGCGAGCCGTTGAAGGAAACGGTATCCTGCGACGCAGCCGCTGCCATGCTGGCGGAAATCGGAGTCCATTCCGTCAAGTTTTATCCTATCGGCGGCACGGATCATTTGGACGAAGTAGCGGCTATGGTCAAAGCGGCCGTGAAGCATAAGATCAAAATTTTCGAGCCTACGGGCGGCATCGATATCCATACGATCGGTAAAGTCATTGAAGTGTGCGTTGACAATGGAGCGGATTATATCATTCCGCACATTTATACCTCGATCATCGACAAAGCAACCGGCTTGACGCGTATTGAGGATGTGCGCGAGCTGGCGCGCTTTTGCAAGTAAGCAAATTTAATGAAGAAGCAGGAATGACGGTTGAGGCCGTTGCTCCTGCTTTTTTGCATTGTACGAATTACCTTTAGACGATTATCAACGGAGCAAGTTGTTGAATTTTGGAGAAACGAGAATTTTTTATACCACAAATTGGTATATTTTGCTATAATACGTTTTAAAACATTTAGGGGGAGAAACGATTTGTCGCTTATTGAAGTGAATCATATCCGAAAAGTGTTTGAAATGAACGTTCGGCGCAAAGGGAAGCTCGGCGCGCTTACCAGCCTGGTACGGCCGGAGAAGCGGGAGGTCGTCGGAGTGGACGATATCAGCTTTACCATTGAGAAAGGGGAAAGCGTCGCTTATTTGGGTCCTAACGGCGCGGGCAAGTCGACCACCATCAAGATGCTGACCGGTGTACTGGAGCCTAGCAGCGGAGAAATTAAGGTGGCGGGGGTCGTTCCGAGCAAAAACCGCAAGCTGAACAGCTACCAGATCGGAGTCGTCTTCGGACAGCGCAGCCAGCTTCTGTTCGATTTGCCGGTCAAAGACTCCTTCGATTTGCTGCGGTATATGTACAGCATTTCTTGGGAGCGCTACCATCGCAACCTGAAGGAGTATTCCGACATTCTCGAAGTCGGGCATCTCCTGGAGCGTCCGGTAAGAACGCTGTCCCTCGGGCAGCGAATGCGCTGCGAAATATTGGCTGCGCTGCTGCACGAGCCGGATATTTTGTTCCTAGACGAGCCTACGATAGGACTCGATGTGGTAGCCAAGGAACGCATCCGTGCCTTTATCGAAAGCATTAACCGCGAGAAGGGCGTTACGCTGCTGCTGACAACCCACGATATGCATGACATTGAGAGACTGTGCCATCGGACGATGATTATTGACAAAGGCCGCCTGATCTACGACGGCAACCTTCAATACATACGCGATCGTTTCGCAACGGAGCGGCAGATCCGCGCCGTATTCTCCGATTCGGATGCTGCGTTGGCGGCGGCTGCCGTATTGGACGGGATTAAGGAGATCGCCGTTCATACGGAGGAGCAGGTGCTGCGCGTCACCTACGACCAGCATTTGACCGATACGTCGGAGCTGCTGCGGCTGCTTCTGCAGCGGGCGAACCCGCGCGACCTGTCTATGCAGGATGAGAGCATCGACGCGCTGATCAGCCGTATTTACCGGAAGGCATCGACGATACGGATAGGGATACGTATACATATGCGAGGAAAGAAGCGGCGGTTGCCGCGTCAGGAGGAGCGGTACGATGATCCACGCCGTGCAGCGAATGGTCGGAATGTCGCGGATCGCCGTCCGGCAGCGGATGCAGTTCCGGTTCGATTTTATTATGACATTGATTTCCACGCTCATGTTCAGCGTCATGTACTACATGCTGTGGAAAGCCATTTATATGTACTCGACCGATACGGCGCTCCCTTGGGAACAGCTGATTACATATGTCATGGTCGGGCAAGCCATTAACTTTGCGCGCTGGTCGCCGGCAGAGCGGGCGCCTACTTACGCTATGGCTCAGAGGGTAAGGACGGGGGATATTGCGCTTGATCTGATCCGTCCGGTCGATTTTCAAGTTCAGCGCTTCCTGGAGGCCGCCGGGTTCTTCATTGTGGAAATGCTCTGGGTGAACATTCCTGCGATGCTTCTGCTCATTTTCATTCTGGGCATTTCCCCGCCGCCGGATGCGGCTGCCGTAATAGGCTTCGCCGTCAGCCTGTGCATCGGCTTTCTGGTCGCCTTCAGCATCAATTCGATCATCATGATGATTTCCTTCATGACGACGAATACGTTTGGGGTTCAATTGGCCAAACGAGCGATCGTAGACATCTTCGCGGGAACGCTGATCCCGTTCGAGTTTTTTCCGGAGGCGCTGCGCCGGGTGCTGGAATTGTTGCCGTTCCAGTCGATGGCGTATATTCCGCTCTCCATTTATACGGGGCGGCTGTCCGGGATACATATGCTGACCGCTCTGCTGGAGCAGCTCGGCTGGGCTGCGGTCATGATTATTATTAGCCGATTGCTGTGGATGAAAGCAGCCAAGCGGCTGTCGATCAACGGAGGGTGAGGGCATGCAGGTACCGAAACGAAATATGGCTCAACAGCTGCTGTACTTAATCGGTTTGTACGGTCAATATTTGAAAGTGTACGGAAAAACGCTTCTGGAATACCGGGCGGATACGATTATCGCCGTGATCGCCGGGATTGTAGCTCAAGGCAGCACGCTTGTTTTTCTGACGGTTATTTTTCAGCGGATTCCTTCTTTGGCCGATTGGAGCTTTTACGAGCTTGTCTTTATCTTCGGTTTGGCTGCGACAGGGAAGGCATTGAATCAAACGCTGCTTAATGCGCCTTTCTCGTTAACGGGGTACATTCGCCGGGGACAGCTGGATATTATGATGATTCGTCCGGTAGGCGTGTTGTTCCAAGCAACTGGAAACTCACAAGAATTGAACGGAGTAGGGCAGCTCGTGACCGGTGTCATCGTCATGGGATATGCAGCCGGACATCTGGAGATGCAGTGGACGGTAGGAACGGTGGCGTATGTCATCATCGCTTTGTTCAGCAGCGCGATCATTCAGTTCGCCATCCTGCTGACGATCAGCGTTCTGACGTTCTGGGTGCAGGAGGTGAGGTCGCTCATCTATCCGATCACCTGGCTGTACGATTTCACCCGGTATCCGCTGGAAATATTTCATCCGCTCCTACGCGGATTGTTGACCTACGTGATTCCGTATGCTGTCGGAAGCTTCTTCCCAGCGGCATTCCTGCTTCGTCCGGAGCAATACCCATGGGCGGTTTGGGGCGTACCGGCGGCGGCCGTTGTCGTTATGTCATTGACCTATTGCGTCTGGTCGTTCGGTCTAAGACGCTATTCGAGCGCTGCAGGGTAATGCTTGAAGCAGTTTGTTTACGAACCTCCAATGTCGCTATTATGGCGAGATTGGGGGTTTTCTTTTGTGGTACGGGTTGCTCTGGGCTGGCCGAAAACGAATAGCGCTTCAGCGCGCTGTAGTCGAAGGAAAGAAGAAATGCTTGTCATTTTAGTGTATCGAATGAAGATACCACCTTTCCGGTATGAAAAAAACGCCACTACATCAAGATGTAGTGACGTTGTGCGGCGCGAAAGATGAGGGTGCTGCGGACAATGGTTCCGTTATTATTGAAAAAGCGGTCATAAACGGAAGGCTTCCGGACCGTTGTTCCGTTATTAGGGCTCAATCCGGAGAGATTGGGTGAGAAAAACAGCCCATAGCGGATCCTGTGTCCGATAACCATGCGTTTTTGCGTTATTTTTGGCAAATAACGGATCTCCTGTCCGATGAAGCTGTACCTTTTCGTTCCGCTAGCCGTAAGTGGTCTTCGTAAGGTGAGCCGGAACGGTGGAGGAACAACGCACTTGCGCTCTTGTATCAACCTACGCAGTTGCTGCCCATCCTTGCTTACCTCAACCTACTGGACGCCTCATCCTCGTTCTGCCGCAACTTGAGCTGTTGCATCATTTGCGCATGGCTTCAATCTACTCGGAGCATCAAACTCCTCTTAGCGAGGCGTTGGCGTCGGAGCAAACGGATAACTGTAATTCAGCTCTTCGTCAAAGGTTACATAGTCGAGGTTCACCATCAGAAGCAGGTAGCGCATGCCTGTTTTCGGATCGCTGATGATAATATGGTCGCGTCCTGCAGCCTCGATTCTCCCCTTAAAAACTTTGGCGTTCCATTGGCTGTTGTTTTCATAAGTCATGTAGAACGTTCCGATTTTCCCCAGATTCAGCCTTAAAATATTCTCGACGTAAGACTGCTCGATGGGCAGCATCGGCATGCTTCCGGGAGCACCTGGTGGAGGTGCACCGGCAGGACCTCCGGGTATGTACGATGCGCCAGCTCCCGTTTGACCTCCGGGCTGCCCTGTCATACCAGGACCGTAGCCAGGTACACCGCCTTGGAAGCCGGTTCCGGGATATGCGCGATACTGCTGCGGCCCCAGATTGTTGTAAGGATTATTCATCATGCTCACAAATTCCTCCTTTAACAAGTATATGAAACCTCCTACATTAATACCTATTATGAAGGCTTGGACAAATAGCACTAGTTGGCCAATAAAAAAAGCTGCCATCAACAATGAATGGCAGCCTTGCTTTGGTTATTAGAAATTAAAGTTGTCCGGATCGGGGCCGAAACGGCGGTTTTCGTTCAATGCGTCCAGCTTGGCCATATCCTCGGCAGACAGCTGGAAGTCGAAGATGTCGCCGTTTTGCTGGATGCGGCTTGCTGTGACCGATTTAGGGATCGTGACGACGCCATGCTGCAGATCCCATCGCAAAATAATCTGGGCAGGGGATTTGCCGTGCTTCGCTCCAAGCTCGGACAGCAGCGGGATATCCAGGTTACCTTGCATTAACGGACTCCATGCCTCCAGCTGGATCCGGTGCTCGCGGCAGAAGCTGCGCAGCTTCTCCTGGGTCAAGAGAGGGTGGAATTCCACCTGATTCACCATAGGGGTAATCTCGCTTTGCGACATCACATCTTCAAGGTGATGAACCTGGAAATTGCTGACACCGATGGCGCGGACAGCGCCGTCTTTATACAGCTTCTCCAGGGCGCGCCAAGTGTCTTTATATTTGCCTTTGACCGGCCAGTGTACGAGATACAGGTCGATGACGTCCAGACCAAGCTTGCGGCGGCTTTCCTCGAACGCTCGCAATGTGGAGTCGTAGCCTTGATCCGCATTCCACACCTTGGTGGTAATGAACAGCTCGTCCCGTTGGACTCCGCTTTCCTTGATGGCTGTTCCAACACCGTCTTCATTGCCGTAAGCCGCTGCCGTATCGATGCTGCGGTAGCCTGCTTGAATAGCGGCTTTTACGGACTGGATGACTTCTTCACCGTCTTTGGTTTTCCATACGCCAAGTCCAAGCCAAGGCATCTCGACGCCATTGCTTAGAGCCGTGCGGCTAGAAATATGCTGTGTCATTGTTACGCCTCCTCCATTTTTTGCTTACTTATTAATCATATCATATTAATGCGGTAGGATAAAAATCGCAGCGAGGTTGTCCTTGTACGGTCACTACCGCTTGCCGCGATGGAATGATAAAAAGCCTCCCCCGGTCGTCGAAAATGGGGGAGGCACTCTGGGACGCGGCACCGCTTATCGTTACACGGCAAGGTGTTTCTTAACCTGCTCTTCGCTAAGCTGGGCGGAGCTGCCCTCGGCAACGATAGTGCCTTTATCGAGCACGTAATAATAATCGGCGATGCTGGTGGCGAACGTCAGGCTCTGCTCAACCAGCAGCACGGACATCTGCTTTTGCGCTTTGATCGACTCGATAACCTGTTCGATCTCCATCACAATGGAAGGCTGAATGCCTTCCATCGGCTCATCGAGCAGCAAAAGCTTCGGCTCGGCGACAAGCGCACGCGCGATGGAAAGCTGCTGCTGCTGTCCTCCGCTCAGATCGCCGCCTTTGCGGCGCATCATTTGCTTCAGTACCGGAAACATCTCGTAGACCGATTCCGGTACGGCATGCTTGCGGGTGCTGGATGCTTCCAGCCCGAGCAGCAAATTTTCCTCAATCGTCAGCTGAGGAAAAATATCGCGTCCCTGCGGGACATAGCCGATACCGGCTTTTGCCCGCCGGTCCGGCGTCGCTTGAGTAATGTCCCGGTCGCCGTAGGAGATCCGGCCGCGCTTGGACTTGATCAGCCCCATGATCGTCTTCATCAGGGTTGTTTTGCCAACCCCGTTGCGGCCCATGAGGCAGACGACCTGACCGGGCTCCACTTTCAAATTGATGCCGCGGAGAACCATGCTTTCTCCGTATCCGGCCTCTAGATCGTTAATGATCAGCATCGCGCTCACCTCGTCTTCCCAAATAAACTTCCGCGACTTTATCGTCGTTCTGGATCTCCTGCATCGTTCCTTCCCGGAGCACTGTACCTTCATGCATGACGGTCACCGTCTTGGCGTAATTGCGGACGAACTCCATGTCGTGCTCCACGACGATGACGGTTTGGCGGTCGCTGATTTTGTGAAGCAGCTCCCCGGTTTTTTCCGTCTCGCTGTCGGTCATTCCCGCTGCAGGCTCATCGAGCAGCAGCAGCTCCGGCTCTTGTATGAGCAGCATACCGATCTCGAGCCACTGCTTCTCTCCGTGGGAGAGTGACCCGGCCACTTGCTTCGCTTTCTCCGCAAGCCCGATCATGTGCAAATAATATTTCATCCGGTCCCGCTGCTCGGGTGTCGTTTTGGCGACAAGGGAGCTGAGCAGACCGCGTCTTTGGCGCATCGAGAGAAGCAAATTTTCTTGAACGGTTAAAGTGACGAAGATGGAAGGAGCTTGAAATTTTCTTCCGATGCCGAGCTGTGCGATTTGGTGCTCCTGGTGCTTCGACAGATCCGTATTTTTGAACCACACTTTCCCTTTGGAAGGTTTTACTTTGCCGCAGATGACGTCGAGCAGCGTTGTTTTGCCTGCGCCGTTCGGTCCGATCAAAAAGCGAAGCTCTCCGGAATGAAGCGAAAAATTGAGGCCGCGGATCGCTTTGAAGCCGTCGAAGTCGACCTCCAGCTGTTCGATGTTGACGAGAGGCGATGCGGGTTCTTTTCTTGGTGACGATTCTATCATGGGATTACCTCCTAAAAGTTTTGCTGAAGGCAAAACTTACTTCGTAAGGATAAGCTTGAGTTTTCCGAAGGAAAACTTACTTCGTAAGCGTTGCTGTTTTGCTGAAGGCAAGGCGAGCACAACAAGAACAGGGTATGCTTGGTATTCATCTTCGCAGCGGCTGCAATCCCCCCGGGCGGGGCCAATTTCGATTGTTTGCGCTTGTGTTACGGCTTGGCTTCCTGCTCCAGGGACGCATAGGACGGCAGCGAACCGGTTCCGGATGCGGCCGATTTTGATTTTAGAGGGAACAAGCCCCATTTTTGAGCCAAATCTTTTGCGGTACCGACAATGCCTTTAGGCAGGAAGAGGACGACGACGATAAACATCGCTCCCATAATTATTGGCCACCATTCGGGATAAGCCTCGCTGAACGTAGTTTTTGCAGTGTTAGTAATGACAGCGCCGATAATCGCCCCGAAGATGGAGGCGCGGCCGCCGATAGCAACCCAGAGCACCATTTCAATAGAAGGAACGATACCCATTTGCGCTGGGGAGATGATTCCTTCCTGCAGTACGAACAAAATGCCGGCGAGTCCCGCAAGACCTGCGGATAAGCAGTAGATGAACACCTTGAACGTCACCGGATTGTAGCCGATGAAACGAACCCGGTTCTCCGCGTCGCGAACGGCAACGAGTATTTTACCGAGCCGGCTGCCGGCAAGCCATAGGCACAGCAGCAGCGTAGCGATTACGACCGCAACGGTAATGTAATAAAACATCAGCTTCGTGGAAGGATCGCCTACGGATAAGCCGAGAAACGTATCGAAGTTGGTCAAGCCGTTCGTGCCTCCCGTAAAGCCTTGCTGGCCCACGAACAGGGTGACGGTAATAATGACGAGCGCCTGGGACAGTATCGAGAAAAAGGTACCCTTGATCCGGTTGCGGAACGTCAAGTAGCCGAGCACGAAGGCTACCGCCATCGGCACCAGCACGGCAAGCAGAAGGGCTGCGGGCGCTGACTGGAACGGCAGCCAAAACCACGGCAGCTTCTCTACGCCGCTCCATGACATGAAATCGGGAAGCTCTCCCTTGGAGGCAACCAGCTTCAGATGCATCGCCATGCAGTAAGCGCCGAGCCCGAAATAAACGCCGTGTCCGAGGCTTAAGATGCCGGTGTAGCCCCAGATCAGGTCGAGGCCCATGGCGAGAATCGCGTACGCGAGAAATTTGCCCAGCAGCGATAAGCGGAATTCGCTCAAAAACATCGGTGCTACCAGCATGAGTGCCAGCAAAATGAAAGTAAACACGATTTTGATTTTGGTATTGTTTATGGTCATGGTATCAACTCCTGAGAGTTTCCGTAAGGAAACTTACTTCGAAAAGCATTCTTCGTTAATCCAGTGCGCGGGATTTGATCGTAACTAGCCCTGATGGCTTCCACTGCAGGAACGCAATGATCAGCGTGAACACGATGACCTTGCCGATCGTGGCGCTTGTCGTATATTCGAAGGCGGTGTTCAGCACGCCGATTCCGAGAGCTCCGGCAACGGTGCCGATGATCTTGCCGATGCCGCCCAGCACGACGACCATGAAGGCGTCGACGATGTAATAAGTGCCGATCGTCGGTCCGATCGGGCCGAGCAATGTCAGCGCGCAGCCGGCGATTCCCGCCATGCCGGAGCCGAAGGCGAACGCCTGCGCATCGACGCGGCGCGTAGAAATGCCGAGGCAGGAAGCCATGCCGCGGTTTTGCATAACCGCCTGCATGTTGCGGCCGCCGCGGGTATGATACTGGTAAATGTAGATGACCGTAATACATACGATGACAAGCCCGATGATAAACAACCGCTTATAGGGCAGCATTAAGTCGGCTGTGATAGCCAACCCGCCGTCAAGCCACTCCGGCGCTTTGACCGCCACATTCGGCGCGCCGAAGATTTGCCGCGCAAGCTGCTGCAGCACGAGGCTGACTCCCCATGTAGCAAGCAGGCTGTCGAGCGGCCTTCCGTACAAGTAACGGATGAGCGTCGCTTCCAGCAGCCAGCCGATTGCGAAGGCTACGGCGAACGCGACGCCGAGCGATACGACGAAATACCAGCCGAACACGGGAGCGGGGAGAAATTTTTGAAACAGCTGCTGAATGGTGTAGGCCATGTAGGCGCCGATCATGATGAACTCGCCGTGAGCCATATTGATGACATTCATCAAGCCGAATGTAATGGCGAGCCCCAAGGCGATCAACAGCAGAATGGAGCTTAGCGACAAGCCGTTAAACAATTGAAGAAGCAGTAAGCTCATGAGCCTCATCCTCCGTGATAAAACTGGGGACCGCCCGTTGTAGTAGGCAGCCCCGGTCCAAGGTTTTGTGTATTTTCGTTAGTGCGGTTAAACTGCGACGGTTTCTGAAGATGTGAACCGTTATTTTTTCGTTACTTCTGCGCCCCAAGGGTAAGTTTTCAAGAACGGATCGGGTTTGACCGGCTGGCCGGAATTCCATACTTCCTTGATCATGCCGTCACCCTGAATTTGACCGATACGGACGGTTTTGAATACGTGCTGGTTGTCGCCGTCAATTTTGACTTTGCCGCCCGGTGCGTTGAATTCGATGCCTTTGGCCGCTTCGCGCACTTTATCGACTTCGAAGGAACCGGCTTTTTTCACGGCTTCCGCCCACAAGTAGACGCCGAAGTAGCCTGCTTCGATAGGATCGTCGGTTACGCGGTCTTTGCCGTACTTCGCTTTGTAAGCCTCGACGAACTTTTTGTTCTCCGGCGTTTCCGTCGTTTGATAGTAGTTCCATGCCGTGTAGTGTCCTTCCAGCACGGAGGCGCCGATCCCGCGGATTTCTTCCTCTGCGATGCTTACGGACAAGGTAGTCAAATCTTTGGCGGAGATTCCCGCATCCTTCAGCTGTTTGAAGAACGCTACGTTGCTGTCTCCGTTCAATGTGTTGAATACGACGTCAGGCTTTTCCTTTTTGATTTTGCTGATGATGGTGTTGTAATCGGTATGGCCAAGCGGAGTATATTCTTCAGCGATCAGTGTGCCGCCTTCGGCTTTCAGCTGTTCTTTGATGATTTTGTTAGCGGTTCTCGGGAATACGTAGTCGGAACCGAGCAGGAAGAACTTCTTCCCTTTATTTTGCAGCAGCCAAGTAACGGCAGGAACGATTTGCTGGTTCGTTGTAGCGCCGGTATAGAAGATGTTAGGTGATGCTTCGAGTCCTTCGTACTGAACGGGATAGAAAAAGAGTCCTTTGTTTTGCTCGACAACAGGGAGCACCGCTTTACGGCTGGCCGATGTCCACCCGCCGAAGATGACTGCGGTTTTGTCTTTTTGCAGCAGCTTCTTCGTTTTTTCGGCAAAGGTAGGCCAATCCGACGCGCCGTCCTCAATGATCGGCTTCAATTGTTTTCCAAGCACGCCGCCTGCTTTGTTAATTTCTTCAATGGCCATCATTTCCGCATCCTTAACGGAGACCTCGCTTATGGACATCGTGCCGGTGAGGGAGTGCAAAATGCCGACCGGAATCGAATCGTCCTTGCCCGCCTCCGGCTTCGCATCCGCTGCTGCCGAAGAATTTGCCGCAGGCTTGGATTCAGTAGCGCATCCTGCCAGCAAGGCTGTCAGAGACATGCAGACCGCCATTAATACCGGAATCCCTTTTTTCTTCATTTTGTTGACCATCGACCATCCACTCCTCTTCATATTGTACAGCTTCATCGATAGCTTACCGGTTGAAATTGCAGGGTTGATCTTGATGATCGGTTAAGCGAATCGAGCATGGAGAACGATCCGTTCCGGTACGACGTTCGGTTAATATCCGGTTTCTCTTTTCGTCGAAACTATGGAAAGTTTTCTCACACGACCTATCATAGATCTTGCGTCACTTATATGTCAATATACTTTACATAAATTTTGTTCTCAAGTTTTTGTACGGAAAATCTGGCTACATATTTAAAATATATGTGATATTCCATTCGTGTGAGCCTGAAAAACGGAAAATAAATCCTGAAAGGCGTTATAAAAATTAACGTAATCGGTTTACAGAATCTGAAATAGCGAATATAATAAACGATATGGCAATGGATCATTCGTCTTTTTGTGTTAAGTAATATAACATTATCTTATCTGTTTTGGGTCAAGGAGGCTGTATATCGTGCATTTAACCGAAAGGGAAAAGGAGAAGCTGCTGATTACGGTAGCGGCGGATTTGGCCAGACGAAGGCTGCAGCGCGGTGTGAAGCTGAACTACCCCGAAAGCATCGCTCTTATTACCTCAGAAATTATGGAGGGAGCGAGGGATGGGATGACCGTAGCGCAGCTGATGCAATATGGAACGACGATATTGAATGCCGATCAAGTGATGGAAGGTATACCGGAGATGGTTCACGAGGTTCAGGTGGAGGCTACGTTTCCGGACGGTACGAAGCTGGTAACGGTACATCAACCGATCGGATATCGGAAGTGAAAGGGGCCGGTGAGGAATGATTCCTGGCGAGTACCGTGTTAGGGCGGGAGATATCCAATTAAATATAGGTAAGAAGACATGCAGCCTGATCGTTGTCAATACGGGAGACAGACCGGTACAGGTCGGCTCGCATTATCATTTTTTTGAAGTGAACCGCGGATTGTCGTTTGACAGAGAGGCTGCATTCGGGATGCGGCTTGATATTCCCGCCGGAACGGCGGTCCGGTTCGAGCCGGGCGAAGAAAAGCCGGTGCAGCTTGTGGAATTGGGCGGTGCCAAGCTCTCTTACGGATTGAACGGTCTGTCCAAAGGTCCGGCGGAGCACGGCGCGATCCCTGAAGACGTTAGACAGCGGCTGGAAGCGTGGAAGGAGGGCGTGTAAGCGGATGGTCCAAATGAATCGAAAAGCATACGCCCAAATGTTCGGACCGACAACAGGAGATGCCGTTAGGCTGGCCGATACGGAGCTATGGGCGGAAATCGAGCAGGACTTCACCGTATACGGTGAAGAATGCAAATTCGGCGGGGGCAAAGTCATCCGTGACGGGATGGGGCAGTCGAGCCGCCATACTCGAGAGCAAGGCGTGCTCGATACTTTGATAACGAATGCCGTCATTATCGATCACTGGGGGATTGTCAAGGCCGATATCGGAATCAAGGACGGCATGATCGTCGGCATCGGCAAAGCCGGTAACCCGGACCTGATGGACGGCGTCCATCCGAATATGATCGTCGGGGCCGGCACGGAGGTCATCGCAGGGGAAGGCAAAATTATTACCGCAGGCGGAATCGATACGCACATTCATTATATATGTCCGCAGCAGATCGAGACGGCGCTCGCTTCGGGCGTGACGACGATGATCGGCGGGGGTACGGGGCCGGCGGCAGGTACAAGCGCCACGACGTGCACGCCGGGATCGTGGCATATGTACCGGATGCTCGAAGCGGCCGAAGCGTTCCCTATGAACCTCGGGTTCACAGGGAAGGGCAATGCTGCTTTCACAGAGCCGCTTATCGAGCAGGTGGAAGCGGGTGCCATCGGCTTGAAGCTGCACGAGGATTGGGGCACTACGCCGGCAGCTATCGATGCTTGCCTCCAAGTAGCGGACCGCTACGACGTGCAGGTGGCAATTCATACGGACACGTTGAACGAGTCCGGCTTCGTCGAGGATACGCTGGCCGCTATCGGCGGGCGCACGATTCATACTTACCATACCGAAGGCGCGGGCGGAGGGCACGCTCCGGATATTATCAAAGCGGCGGCGGAGTCCAATGTGCTCCCGTCGTCAACGAACCCTACGCGTCCCTATACGATCAATACGGTTGAGGAGCATCTCGACATGCTGATGGTGTGCCATCATCTGGACAGCCGCATTCCGGAGGACGTTGCTTTCGCCGATTCGCGAATCCGCCCGGAGACGATCGCCGCGGAGGACATTCTTCACGATATGGGCGTGTTCAGTATGCTGAGCTCCGACTCTCAGGCGATGGGCCGGGTAGGGGAAGTGATCATCCGCACATGGCAGACGGCGGACAAGATGAAGAAGCAGCGCGGATACTTGCCGGCGCCTGGAGAACAGGCCGCAGCCGGCGGCACGGAGTCAGCCGCATCCGAGCAGGATAACTTCCGTATCAAACGCTATGTGGCGAAATATACGATCAATCCGGCCATTACTCACGGCGTCTCCCATCTGGTCGGTTCCGTCGAGGTCGGCAAGCTGGCGGATCTGGTCGTATGGAGTCCGATGTTCTTCGGCATCAAGCCGGATCTCGTCCTCAAGGGAGGCATGATCGCTTATGCCCAAATGGGCGATCCGAACGCATCGATCCCGACGCCGCAGCCGGTGTTCGGCCGTCCGATGTTCGGCTCCTTCGGCAAGGCTTTGAACCATTGCATTACTTTCGTATCGCAGGCTTCCTACGATAAGGGCGTGCACAAGGAGCTGGGGCTGCAGAAGCGGATCGAGCCGGTCAAAAACTGCCGCTCCGTAACGAAGAAAGATATGATCCATAACGGAGAGACGCCGGAAATTATAGTGAATCCGGAGACGTATGAGGTCAAGGTGGACGGATCCGCCATTACTTGCGAACCGGCTCACGAGCTGCCGATGGCGCAGCGCTACTTTTTGTTCTAGAAGTCCTTCCAACCGACTTCCGGATATGACGAAAGCAACGGGCAGGAGGGAAGCTCATGAAACAACCGTCCGGCGAGCCGGCGTACTCGTGGCTGACTTACGTTCAGCTGTTGGACTCTGCGCTGCCGATAGGAGGATTCTCCCACTCGTTCGGTTTGGAAACGTTCGTGCAGATGGGAGCGGTACAGAAGCCGGAGCAGCTGCGGCAGTATATCGAGACGATGCTGTTCCACAGCTGGACACCGGTCGACGCTCTCGCCGTCAAGGCTGTATACCAGTACGCTCCGGACGAAGACTGGGAGTCGTTATGGCTTGTCGACCGGATGCAGCACGTGCAAAGGGCGGCTGCCGAGACGAGGGATGGCGTGCTGAAGATGGGCCGGCGGCTGAATCAGCTGGCCCGATCCATCCATCCCGAGCTGCCGTGGGAGCCGCTGCAAACGGCCGTACGCGAGCAGCGCTGCTTCGGGACGCATCCGCTGATCCACGGCTGGATCAGCTACCATCTCCAGGTGCCGCTGGCCATGGCCGTCGAGGGGTATTTGTATACATGTACGATGACATGCATCAACAGCGGACTCCGGCTCATGTCCATCGGTCAGACCGAGGGACAGCGCCTTCTGGCGCAGCTGCTGCCAGTGATTGCTATGGCATGGAACGAAGCGGGGCATTTGGACCCGTTGGAGGACGGCTTCGCCAATGCACCGTCTGCGGAAATTGCCATGATGCGGCATGAAGCATTGTATTCCAGGCTGTTCATGTCTTAAGCGTACAATGCGGGATTTATTTCATACTATTATCTACCTATATAAAGGGAGGCAAACGCCTATGTGTCAAGGAGGAGCGCATCACCATCACCATTGGGAAACACCTGAGCATACTCATCTGGATCGTCCGATGAGAATCGGAATCGGAGGACCGGTCGGGTCCGGTAAAACCGCGCTGGTAGAAAGACTTGCCCGCAAGCTGAACGACCGCTACAGCATCGCAGTCATCACCAACGATATTTATACGAAGGAAGACGCGAACATCTTGATCCGTTCGGAAGCATTGCCTGCCGAGCGCATTATCGGCGTAGAGACGGGAGGCTGCCCGCATACGGCGATCCGTGAAGATGCTTCCATGAACTTCGAAGCGATCGAGGAGCTGGAGCGCCGGTTCTCGCATCTGGATTTGATCTTCATTGAGAGCGGCGGAGACAATCTCGCGGCGGCGTTCAGTCCGGAGCTGGTGGATCGCTTCATCTATATAATCGACGTGGCGCAAGGAGAGAAAATTCCTCGCAAGGGCGGTCCCGGCATTATCCGGTCCGACATGCTCGTCATCAATAAGATCGATCTGGCTCCTCACGTAGGCGCAAGCCTAGCCGTAATGGAAGAGGATACGCGCCGGATGCGCGGGGATCGTCCGTTTATTTTCTCTAACCTGTTCAACGGCCAAGGCCTGGACGACATCGTAGATTGGATCGAGCGGGAATACCGCCATGCCTAGGACAACTGGCCGCGTCTCGGCCGCTTTTCTGGAAGCGGGGGGAGAGACGCGGCTTGGGGACCGGTATCATGCCTATCCGCTCAAAATCGCCAAGGCGTTCCCGTTCGACGACGGACAGCTGGGCGTATATGTCATGGACGCGTCTCCCGGCATTATGTCGGGGGACCGCTATGAGCTCGACTGGCATTTTGGCGAGAATACGAAGGTATATGTTACGAATCAATCGTACACGAAGGTGCACCCCGTCCTTCGCAGCGCAGACGGAAGCTTGGCCGATCAGGCGAGCGTGCAGCGTCAGACGTTAACTCTTGCCCGCGGCAGCGTAGTCGAATATATGCCGGAACCGCTGATGCTGTATAAAGATGCTTATTTTTACAGCGAAACCGAGGTGCGAATGGAGCCGGGCTCTGTGCTCATCCTGTCCGAGACGGTATGTCCGGGCCGTACGCAGCGGGGAGAGCTGTTCCAGTATGGTTTGTACCGAAGCGAGCTTAAGGTCACCTTCGGCTCGGAGCTGATCTTTTGCGCCAAGCAAAGGGTGGAGCCTTCATCACCTACACAAAAGCTGGACGCTATTGGGGCATGGGGGCCTTTTACCCATTACGGAGCTCTCTATGTGTTCTCGGAACAGGTGGATGCCGGCTTTGCCGATCGGGTCCGCGATTATTTAAACCGACTGCTTGGTGTAGATGAGGAAACCGCCGTACCGTTCAGCGGAATGAAGCTGTACAGCGGGGTGAGCCGAACGTACAAATACGGGCTTGTGGTATCCGTTATGGGCTTCAAGGTCTATGAAATTCAGCAATTGCTGGAAGCTATCTGGAAATTTATCCGAAGAACTTATTTTGTCGATACAGATATTCAAATTCGCAAATAATGTCGGTTTTTATTATGCACAGAAATATTGAAATGTCCCGCCGCCTCCGCTGCTCCTTTAGGGCTGGGGCTTTTCTTATGACCGGAACCGGCGCAAATTCTAATGATATCCGCAGCTTTCGCAATCATGTTTAGTACATTCCTTTGTTTTTTGACAAACGGGTGAACTTTGTGATATATCGACAATATTTTGAACTCCCTGCGAGGTTTGTTGTCAAACGGAGTCCGGGTTGATATTATATAGAGGACACGCGAGGAGGACATATAAGTTCCTCCTTCCGTATTGTTTATCGATATAAGTTTCCCTCGGGGGACTTTTTTAAGGGGGCTATAAAGTGGAAGAGCAAATGAGGCTTGATCTATCCAGAGACGGGATGGCGGCTGCGGCGGAAACACATCAAGAACCCACAACAGATCTTGGGCCCGTTACTTGGAGAGATTTTGTTCAGCTTGCCAAACCGGGTATTATATTTTCCAATTCGATCACCGCTTTCGGCGGTTTCTGGGTCGCATCCGGTTGGCACGTCAACTGGCTGCAGCTGTTGTACACGATGATTGGCACCGCATTGGTCATGGCGTCCGGCTGTGTACTGAACAACTACCTGGACCGGGACATGGATGTCAAGATGGCACGGACGCAGAAGCGCGCACTGGCTACCGGCAAAATGTCGCCTAATGTGGTGCTTTGGTACGGTATTATTCTCGGCGTCATCGGGGTATCGGGGCTTTGGCTGCTAGTGAATCCAATGTCCGCACTGCTTGGTATGATCGGCTTGTTCGTTTACGTGTGGATCTATACGGCCTGGTTTAAGCGTACCTCCGTGTGGAGCACCTTCGTCGGCAGTTTTTCGGGAGCTATTCCTCCGGTTATCGGCTACTGTGCCGTCACCCCGCAAATCGACGCAGGCGCGCTGATCTTGTTCGGCATCCTGTTCCTGTGGCAGCCGCCGCACTTCTGGGCGCTGGGCATTCGCCGTATGGAAGAGTACCGCGCAGCAGGCTTTCCGCTGCTTCCGGTTGTTCGCGGCTCTTATGTAACCAAGATCAGCATGATGCGCTACATCGTGCTGATTGTGCCGGTATCCTTGCTGCTGTATGTATTCGGCTATGTCAATGTGATTTTCTTTTATGCAGCTATGATTATGGGCTTGTACTGGGCGTATCTCGCCGTCAAAGGCTTCAAGGCCGAGGACGAAGTGCAATGGGCGAAGAAGATATTTATTTATTCCATCAACTATTTGACGCTTCTGTTCATCATCATGGTGATTACGACGGTGAAAATACCATAAGCATAAGTAGCGTCTGGTTGGAGAACGAAACGTACCCATCCCATGGCAACATGGGATATTTTTTTTGAAGAAAGAAGGGGATGCGAAAATGAGCGCAAATATGCAAAAAAATGGGTTTAAAATCGTAGTCATCGTCGTCTTGCTCGCAATGATTGGCGTATTCAGCTACATGCTGATGAAGGGCAGCGAGGAGAAGATGGGCGTCATTAAAAAAGCGCCGGATTTTAAGCTCGAAAATATCGACGGCAAGCAGGTCGGATTAAGCAGCGATTTGGCGGGGAAAGTAAAGCTGGTCTATTTCTTCTTTTCTACTTGTCCGGATGTATGTCCTCCTACGACGTATTCCCTTTCCAAAGTTCAGGATCAGCTGGTGAAAAAAGGCGTATTCGGCGACAAAACGGCCATTGCATCGATTTCCTTCGATCCTACCAAAGATACGGTCGCTCAGCTGAAGGAGTTTTCCAGCCGGTACCACCCGGATTATAAGGGATGGTATTTCCTGCGGGGCGAAGAAGCGGCAACGATGGATTTGGCCAATAAGTTCGGCGTGATGGTCGTCAAAGATCAGCAGGGTACTTTCAGCCACAACAACGTCATTTTGCTGGTGGACAAAAAAGGCGATCTGCGCACGTATTATAACGGAAATGACGCCGATCTCAACATCGAAAGAATTGCCGATGATATGATCAAGCTGACGAAAGAATAGACGTAACCCTCAAGGAGCTAAGTCATGACGTACTTCACGCATATTTTACTGAACAATGTCATTCCGCTATCGGTCATGGTAGCTCTTGGAGCCGTATTGCACAGGGCCTTCAAGCTCGATATCAAAACGCTGTCCAAATTGAATTTTTATTTATTCTCACCCGCTCTTGTATTTAAAATGCTTTACGAATCGACGCTGACGTTTGGACTTCTGCTCCAGACGCTGGCGTTTTTCGCGCTTTTCTTCATTGCCATGTTTATTCTGGTGGAGATCGTCATCCGCTGGAGGCGGTATAAGGGCGGGATGGTGCCTGCGATGCGCAACAGCGTCATTTTTTATAACAGCGCCAACTACGCCATTCCGCTAAATCAGCTGGTTTTTGTCGGGGATGCATTTACGCTCTCGATTCAAATTATCATCATGATGATGCAGAATTTGCTTCCGAACACCTACGGAATTTACAGCGTTAATGCACATAAGAAGGACACGAAGGAAACGCTGCGGACCATTTTGACGCTGCCGGTCATCTACATCATTCCCATAGCATTTGCTATGCGCTGGCTTCATATTCCGGTACCTGATCCGATCTATGCTCCGATTAATTACATTTCCAACGCTTTTATCGCAACGGCGCTTATTACACTCGGGGTGCAGCTCGGGAATATGAAATGGCAGCTGAAGCTGTCCGATGTTATGCTGTCCAACGTGTTGCGGCTTCTGATCGGACCTGCAGTCGGTTTTCTGATCGTATATTTGATGGGGATCGAAGGAGTGATGGCGCAAGCACTGGTGCTGTCCTGTGCGGTTCCTACCTCGCTTAGCAGCGTGCTGATTGCCGTGGAATACGACAACGAGCCGGAGTTTTCGTCCCAGGTGGTGTTCTCGTCGACAATATTCAGTATTTTCACGGTGACGATGGTCATTTACTTGATGAAGTTCATACCTTAACCTAATTGAATCCGACGTGCAGCCGTCTGCATACTAGCGGTTTATTCGATCGGAAACCCTAAAGCCGCGTCTTGAAGAGGATAAATAATAAATTCCTCTAGGCCGGCTTTTTCCAATTGCTGAATCAAATATTCATCCGGCGTGCCTTCCACACCGGCATAACCCCGCCTTGTATAGATTTGCTCCGCATCAGGAAAAGTATCTCTTAAGATGCCGCGAATTTTTTTACCCGATGAATCGTTGTCCGTGAACAGGTACACTTCGCTTGCCCCGATTTTCTTCTTCAATTTCTCCAGCCGCTCGGTGTTCAAGGACCCGAAGGTGCAATGAATTTCAATGTCGGAGGTCAGCAGTCGCCGTAATCTGCTCCTATCGTTTTTGCCTTCCACAATGATCGCAATGGACAATGAAGCTTCCCCCAATCCGGTTTTTATCTCCTTGTAGTATATCCCGTTTTCGGCGAGGATCCAAGTCGCAGGACGCAGTAATTTCCCAGGAAATGTCGAATTGTTGAGAATACAGTCCATCGTGCTTATATCTGGAGATCGACTCATTGAACGCTTGACGAATATCTTGATTAGACTTATACTATTATTAGTTACTTAATATAAGTAAGTTAATTACCGTTGGCGATATGACATAAAAAGATTTGTAGCTCATGATAAGGAAACTTTACAATGGGAGGCGTTCATGATGAAAATCACCATGTATCCACCGGAGCAGCAAGTGAGAGGCGCTTTTGACGGTGGGAAAATTACGGAGCTTAAGCCCATCGGATTTCCGGGCGAGGGCTCTGCGGTGAAGCGGGTCGGCCCTTTATTTTACTGGGCATGGGCTCATTCCGCGGTGGAAGGGTACATCCCTCTGCACCCGCACCAAGGGTTCGAGATTATTACGTATATGCTGCACGGTCATGCGGAGCATCAAGATACACTGGGGACACAGAGTAAGGTCGCAGCCGGAGGAGCCCAGGTGATGCAAACCGGGTCGGGGGTGTCGCATGCAGAGCGTTTTATCGGGCCTGATGCCGAAGGGTTCCAGATTTGGTTCGAGCCTCATCTTAGCCAAGCGCTTCAACGTCCTCCCGCTTATTATCAATACGAGCATGAAGAGTTTCCGACGGCCGCAGCCGAAGGAGCTGCTGTCAAAACAATCATTGGAGCGGATGCGCCTGTGCAGCTGGTCGCCGACGTTCGGATGTGGGATATCGAGCTCGCAGCCGGCGCTTCCTATACGCATACGCTGCCTGCAGGGCGTTCGTTAGCGGCTTTGGCGATTCACGGAAAAGGACGCTGGGCCTATGAGGATGGCGAAGCGAGCTTCCATCATAAGGATTTCACCGTGCTGGAAGCCGGGGCGGAGCAAGCATCCGAGGTTCGTCTGCATTCCGATGGAGGGGTCCGCATCATCGTCATCGAGGTTCCGACCGAGGTGGATTATCCTTTATACCAAAAGCGGCAACGCTAAATAACCCCACCAAGTGGAGCTTTGTCATCGATGTCCATCAGTTCCTTTTCGGGGAGCACGTATTGACAATATATACGTTAAAAAAACGACCTGACATGTATCTTGTCAGGTCGTTTCAATATAGGAATGGAGAGTGGTTAAGCAGCAGTTCGCCGCTTAGTTGATGAAATTTGCTTTTGTCAGCAATCGGTTTAGCATTGTAGCGGATTGTGCACGAGTTGCTTGCTTGGAAGGCTCAATCGTAGTGTCGGTCATACCGTCTACGATGCCTGCTTCGATAGCAACGGCCAATTCGTTTTGTGCCCAAACGATTTTGCTGGAATCCTTAAACTTCGCAAGAAGCTCGGATTGACGATCAGCGGATACGTCCGGTTTAGCACCTGCGTAAGCAAGAGCGCGAACTACCATAGCAGCCAGTTCTTCACGGCTGATTGCTTGGTTTGGTTTGAACGTGTTGTCTTCGTAACCGTCGATGATTTTAGCGTTGACTGCCGAAGCCACAACGCTTGCATACCACTCGGAAGAAGAAACGTCCTTGAAGCTGCTGCTCGCAGCTGCGGATTGATCAAGGCCAAGCGAACGAACTACCAATGCCGCGAATTCGGCACGAGTGATGTTACGCTCAGGCTCGAAGGAAGTGTCAGTCACGCCGTCAACGACGAGCTTGTTAGCCAACAGGTTGATGTAGGATTGTGCCCAGTGACCTTTCACGTCCTCAAAGCTTTTGCTCAGCTCGATTACAGTATAGATGCTGTTGCTGTTACGCTTGATTACCGCTTCGTTCGACTCGTTGGAAGAGGAGAACAGAGCAGGCACGAAGCTCAGCTTTTGCGTGTTCGGATCGTACACAACCGCTGTTGCCGTACCCGGATTTACGGCTTTGGACAATGGCAATGTGCGGCTGATGTAGTTGTTGCCCAGATCTACGGCTTGCGTTTTGTCGCCGGTGCCGACAGCTGACAGGTTGAAATCAACCGCACCGCTTACTACCGTAGCGCCCAATGCTGTAGCAGCATTTTTAATGCCGTTAACAGCTGCTTCGTTTGCTGCACTGATAGAAACTTTGATTTTCATGTCGTCTACACTCACAGAGAGCTTGCCGGCAAGATCATCAAGCTTCAATACATGGATAGGAAGCATGTAGGAGCCTTTGTCGTTTTTGATTTTCAGCGCTTTTTTAGTGTCGCCTGTGAACTTCGCAAGCACTTTGGCTGGAATCAACGCAACGTCGCCGCTCAGAACCAGTTCAACGATGTCGTTGTTGTTCAGAGCGTTTTCCAGCGTGTAGGCATCAATGGAACCGTCGGAAGGCACATTGATGGATGGGCCGGAGATGATTCCGCCGCCACCGCCACCACCACCGCCGCCGCCAGGACGACCGCTATTGGAGTTGTACACGGTGTAGTATACGGAATCCGTTACTTTTTCTTTAAGTTTCAAATAAGAATAGCTGGAAACGTTGTTTAAAGAGAAATCGTACGTGTATACGCCGTTATAAACGCTGTATGTAGCGCTGGATGCGGTACCGACGTAATTGCCGTTCGGGTCATACAAGTATACTTGTGCGTTTACAGAGTATACATCGGAATACACCGAACCTGAAACTGAGTTGTTGCGGTAAACGACATCTTTAAAGCCTGTCGCCGCAAAAGCCAATACGGGCAGTAATGCCGAGATGAACATCATCAATACGGTTACTTGCGCCGTCTTTTTGAAGACAGCTGGCTTCATGGATCTTTCACTCCTATCTCTGCATGGACTAAGATTTGTACTGCCGCTGGATTCCTTCATGGAACGGATTTCACCTCCTTCGCATTTGAGTTTCACTTTACACATGTTCGAATGGGATTCACGGTATATGTCCGTCTATCCTTGGTTGAAAAATAATGAAATGGATAAATTGACAAAATTGTGAAGTCCCGTTCTGCATAAGCTTGTCTTACCCGAGAAAAATACGGTTGAAACAGCTGCAATACAGCTTGCCGGACATAGTAAAAAAGCCGCCCGGAGAACGGACGGCTTTGCTTGAAACGTTAAATTAGTACACGAAACCGCGAAGTACGATAACCAGAAGGATGAACAGTACCAAAATGATGGCAGCGGAAGTCCAACCACCGTATCCTACGTCTCCCATTCCGACTCTCTCCCTTCAACTAAAGAGTTGTCATCCGACATACTGTATAATATGTGGAAGGCAAAAAACGGTATGTGCGAATACCCATCCGCTGCAAATATCGTGTACTCGCCATGGGATGGCAAATATCATGCAGGGACATGCGGGGAGGCGGCTCTTCCCGTAGGGTGCTTATGCCTGAACCGGCTTAAAGGCTTTAAGCGGGAGCATGCAGAGCGCCAGCATTAAGCCGACAAATGCGATAAAATAAGGGGAAGTATGACTTCTTATATGACCGGCAACAATGGGTCCTATAAAGGCTCCGATCGAATAGGATATCGACAAAAAAGAAAATACCCGTCCGTAGCGGTTGGCACTCGTCACGCTTGCGAGCAGAGAGGCGATGGCGGGGAAAATCACTCCTTTGGCCATGCCGATCAGGAACAGCGATACATAGAGAGGAAGCGGCCAGCTCACCGACATGCCGAAAAAAACTAGAGCGAGCGCGAGACACCCCGTCGTCGTACGGAGCAGAGGCGAAAAGCGGTTGATGAACAGCATGCTCAGCGTAACCAAAGCGCCCAGACTGACGACGGAGAACAACAGGCCCGACGTCATGATCGATCCGCTCGCTTCTTTCATTAAAGGGAGCTCGAAGAACAGAATGCCCTGCGAACAGGACAGGCCGAGCGGGATGACGAAAAACAGCCAAGGGACCGGCTCATCCAATGCGCCGGCTTGCTTCTGGTTTTTGAGCGCAGGGACGTTACTGTCTCCATGTACGGGAGGGAACAGCTGAGCGGCGGCCAGCGTATACTGGCGTTCTTTTACACCGAAGATGGCCAGAACCCCCGTGATGATGAGAATCCATCCGAGAACCGTGAACGATAGCGCAAAACCTAGCTTGGCTACCAGATAGGCGCCGACGGCAGGGCTCAAGACCGAGGCCATCGTATGAACGAGCCCGTTGCCCGCCATCAGCTTGCTTTGCTGGACATTATCTCTGGCGATTTTGGCCAAAAGCGAGAGACATGCCGGGGATAAGAAGGCCAGCACGAATCCGCTGACGGATCGAATGTAAAGAAGCTGCCACGGATCGGTAACGCGGGATTGAACTAACAGCACGATACCTGCTACAATCAGGCTAGACACAATGAATCGTTTGCTTCCATACTTATCTACTCCGTAGCCTGCCAGCAAGTTGCCGGGCAAATGCGTTATGGAGTAAACGCCCAATATAAGCCCGATAAATGAGGGAGCAGCCCCGAGCGAGATGGCAAACGGAGACAAGATTGGGTACTGAGCATGCAAATCGAAAAAGGCTACGAACATAAATAAATATAGCCATATTGCGGTTTTCAACATCATCACCTCGAACCTCATGTTTGTCTAACGCGTGGACACGATTGCCTTATCATTACTTTTACGTGACAAGCCGTACGGTTAGTACCATTATTTTGCAGCCCGGGGGCGTAGCGGTTTGTGTTGGAACCTATTTGAAAGAAAGGCGGTTGTTTGTGGACCCGGTCATCATTGCGATTTTGGGAGTTATCGCCATCGCCGTGCTGTTCCGCTTGCGGATGACTTACCGAAAAGCGAGAGACACGGATAAGTCGGAGGAAATCCAAAGGAAGCTCGCGGAGCTGCGGCGCAAAAGAGAAGAAGAGTAAGTTTCGTTACCTATTGAAGGGGAGAGATGGAAGTTGGATTTTATCGTACCGTTTTTGCAGGAGCGCTGGTTTATCATTGTAGCCGCCATTGTCGTGTTATTCGTTGTCATTAAGATTGTAAAGACGGTCATCAAGTGGATCCTCGTGCTGGCGATTTTGGCGGGGTTGTTTTTTTACGGCGCCAACTATAAAGATCAGCTGCTGGAGATCGGAACCGCCGTAACGGCCGAGGTGAAGAACCAGGCGATCAAGACCATTTCCGGGGAAATGAAGGAAGCGCAGTACAAGCAAAATGCGGACGGCACGTTCACCGTTACGACCAAAAGCTTGAAGCTGGAAGGAAATCCCGGCTCCAACGAGGTTAAAGTCACCTTCATGAATCAGACGTTCACGATGAAAATGGATGAGGTCGTCAATGCTTTGATCGAGCAAGCCAAAATGAATACCAAAATGTAGAGGCTATCAGGAGTCTAAAAGGAAGCCGAGCACGCTCCCGTGCTGAGCCAAAGTCGAAAGAGGTGAGAGCATGAACGGATTGATGGACGCGGCGGAAACCGTGAATTGGATAACGATCATTCTGGTCGTCACGCTGGCGATGTCCGCCATCCAGGGCATGCTGCGCGGAGCCTCTTCCTCAGCGCGCCATCTTATGCTGATGGTTGCGGAAGCCGTAGCGACCGTTCTCAGTCTCCTGCTTGCCTGGAAGCTGGCCTCCTGGCTGTCTCCGCAGGCTCAAGCCTGGCTGGCATCGCTGCCGCTCGACATTCCCGACGAGGAGCTAGGATGGTTCAAGCAGCTGTATTATACGCTGATGACAGGGATGAGAGACTTCTCTCTGCTGCGGTACGGCATATTGTTCGTGTTAGGGTACGGTATCGTCAAGCAGGTGCTGTGCCGCATTATCGATCCGATCATGGACGGCTGGGTAGCGGACTCGCTGCGGAATGAGGATTCTCGCCGCAGAGGGGGGCCGTCGTTTATCAGCAGTGTGCTTGGTGGCATCATCGGCATGGTGACCGGCGCGGGAAGAGCCTTGCTGATCATCGCTGCCCTCTTCATCGCCGTTACGCTGTTTCCGCAGACGCCTGCCGCCAATTACATCCAGGCTTCGGGCCTGTACCAGAAAGGCGCCAATCAGGTGATTAAGCCGGTGACCGGGGATTTCCTGGCCAGCTCGCTGCCGGTATTTACGCGGGCGGTCGAGCAGGAGTTCAGCAACATCCTGCAGCGCAAGTACGAGGTGCTGGATGCCAGAATCCCGGACGACATTGCAGCGGCCGCCAAGGAAGTAACGGCCAAAGGCGGGAACGACGAGGAGAAGGCGCGGCTGCTGTACCGCTGGGTCGGAACCCGCGTCCAATATGATTGGGACAAAGTGACGCTGTACGAGACAAAACGGATTTGGAAGGAGCAGACGCCCGACGAAACGTTTGCCACGAAAAAGGGTGTGTGTATCGACTACTCCCGGTTGTACGCAGTGATGGCCCGTTCCATAGGCCTGGATGTAAAGGTCGTTACCGGACTCGGCTATGACGGACGGGGGGGCTATGGGCCTCATGCATGGAACGAGGTTTACTTATCGGAAACGCAGCAATGGGTTCCGCTCGATTCCACCTGGGTGTCCAGCGGCGGGAACTGGTTCAATCCGCCGAACTTTAACGAAACGCATATACGCGAAACTTAGATTGCAAGCCGGTCGTCTCTGCATGGGATGGCCGGCTTTTTCTCTTTGGGGTGAAATGTGGTAAACTACACAATAGTGAACATCCGCGAAAATTGTTGGATTATAGCAAAACCATGCAGTTGATGAAACTCGCATGAGTCTGTGAAGGAGTAAGCTGATCATGTTGCCTAAACCTCTTGAAACATATAAAGCCGTGTTTTTCGATGTAGGGGATACGCTGATGACGATTCCGGCATCGAGGATTATTATGCAGCAGTTTCTGGCGAGCCGTTCGCTGCAGCGCGGGGAAGAGCAGGTAGGAGAGCTGTTTACCGAAGCGTTCCGTCTGTTTTATTACGGTAAGCAGCTCGACCCTTTCGCCGTATGCACGCCGGAGTCGGACCGCGCCTTTTGGATGAAGCTGTATCATTATATATTGGAAAAGCTGGGCGTTCATGAGGAGCGCTGGACGGAGGATCAGATTCACGAGTGCTGCCACGGCATGTACGATCTGTTCACAGGACCGGAGCCATACCAGCTGTTTGACGACGTAAAAGAGAGCATCACCAAGCTGAGCGAGAGGGGCTTACGCCTCGGCATTATCTCGAACTTCGCGGCTACGCTGCCGACGATTCTGGAGCTCAAAGGAATACTGCACTACTTCGATCCTGTCATCGTCTCTACTCTGGTAGGGCTGGAAAAGCCGGATCCGGCGATCTTTCATTTGGCTCTCGAGCAATCGGGGTTAGCGGCTTCCGACGTGCTGTATGTAGGGGATCACGATCTGAACGATATTTGGGCGCCGAATCAGGCAGGGATTGACGCAGTGAAGATCAAGCGTTACGATTATCATTCTGGCACAGGCATTCATTCCTTGCACGAGCTGCTCGCGTAATTTGTTAAAGGAGCTGTCGCATCATGAGAAAATCTATGTCCACGGATGACCCGCAGCAACATGAAAAAAATAAGCGGCGTCATTTTACCGTCCGCATAAATTTATTGTTTTTTTGCACATTCTTTTTGTTTTCCGTCCTTATCGTCCGTTTAGCTATACTTCAATTCGTCGAGGGCAAAGAGCTGAAGGCTGAGGAAGCGATGAACACGAAGCGGGATACGCCGATCGCGCCGATCCGCGGCAATATTTTTGACAGCAAAGGGTACCCGCTCGCTTTTACCTCCTCCACCCAGTCCTTATATTTCCGTATGGAAACCGATCAGAAAAAAGAAGAAGTCATCGCTCTGGCCCATCGGCTGGAGGAATTGTTCAAGCTGTATAACGAGTCGCCGAAATCGAACCTGACGGCCGCCGATATTATCAAAGAAATGGACGTCGGATACGATCTGGAAAAAAATTCGACCACGTCTCCAAGCTATTCCTTCGTGCCGCGGCGGATCAAATCCGGCTTGTCCGAGAAGGAAATCGCCTATATTTTGGAGCATCGCGACGAAATGAAATGGCTGGAAATCATGGAGGAAAGTATCCGCACCTACGACAATGAGAGAATCGCCGTGCAATTGATCGGCTATATGCGGCCTTTCTCCCGAGCGAGAGAGCCTAAGAACGGGCTTGATTTCTACAAAAACAAAGACAATACAACCGGATATCTCGATACCGAGGATGTAGGCTACGACGGCATCGAGCTGATGTATCAGGAGGAGCTGCGCGGCAAAAACGGGATGAAAACTTACCCGGTCAACGCCTCGCAAAAAATTATCGGCAAAGTGTCGATCGAGGCGCCTAAGAAGGGCAATAACTTATTTTTGACGATCGATAAAGACATCCAGCAAGTAACCGAGCAGGCGATTATCGATCAGTTGGCGCAAGCAAAGTCTCCGGCCGCGAGGAATAACCGGTACGGGTACGCGCCGTATGCCAAAGCGGGATACGCCGTAGCGATGGAAGTCGACACGGGACGCGTCGTTACTATGGCGAGCATGCCCGATTATGATCCGAACGTATGGAGCGGGGGGATTTCTACCCAGGAATACAACGACATCCAGCCGTTCATCAACAACGGGACAATTACGACGGCTTACCCGGACTACCCCGAGAACGAGCTGAAAAACCATCCTACCTCCATCGTGTATGTAGGGTCGATCATTAAGCCTTTGTCCGTGCTGGTCGGCTTGAACGAAGGATTGTTCGGGGTCAATACACCGTATAACGATACGGGAGTGTTCACGTACGGTAAGGACAACAATTCCAAGCTGACGAACTCCGACCGGAAAGCTTACGGACCGATCAATGCTGCGGAAGCGATCGAGCATTCGTCGAATACGTTCATGTCGGCGATGATCGGCAACGCGCTCTATATGCGCAGCGGCGCCAAATCCGTAGATATTTGGGAGTCCTACTTGAACAAGTTCGGGCTCGGCGTGCTGACGGGCAGCGGGCTTCCGAGAGAGTACGCGGGGGGCAGCGAGTTCAAGACGAATACGAAGGAAACGCTCCAATCCCGTATGGTGTTCGCCTCCTGGGGACAGAACGAGAAGTATACGACCTTGCAGATGGCGCAGTATGCCGCAACGCTCGCGAACCGCGGCAAAAAGATGAAGCCGATTTTGGTCGATAAAATCGAGACGTACGATTTCAAGCCGGTGACGCAAATCCAGCCGGAGGTGCTCGAAGAAACGACATTCCCTAAAGCCTATTGGGATACGATCATCAAAGGGATGGAAAAGGTTAACGTGCAGGGCTTCGACGGCTTCCCTTACAAGTTCGCGCGAAAAACAGGAACGTCGACTCAATCGGTCGGCGGCAAAATGATCGATAACGCGGTGTTCGTAGCGTATGCGCCGTTGGACAAGCCTAAGCTGGCCGTTGCGGTCGTAGTGCCGGAAGGCGGCTTCGGAGCATGGAATGCAGCGCCTATCGCGCGCAAAATGTTTGACGCCTACGATCAAGTGTACGGCCTAGACGGGGTGCCTAAGGGCAAGCCGACTAATACGAACACTCCAACTCCATAGAGCTGGGCTGACAGGCTTGGCACATAGTGAAAGAACCTCCGGTTCGGTTCGCAGCTTGAAGAAGCTGCTTACGAACGGAGGTTCTTTTTTTCGCCGCCGATGCAAAAAATGATCCAAATTGTTGTGATAAGTCGCACATACAAACAGGGGGGAGCGTAGTAATCTGTAGAGTATACAATATTTTCGTTCATGGAGGCGGGGAAAATGATGGTGCACGGTAAGCCGCAAATGAAGTCCGAAAGCGCTCATGTTACGGAGCTGTCTGCGCTGGTGGACCGCTTGAAGGAAGAACACGCCGAGCTGATGCAGGTGCTGGACGAGATGGAGCAGCAATCGGTTCAAGCGGAGCAGGAGACGGACAAGAGCAGGGCGATCGGAAGCCTGCTGCATTTGAGGCTCTGGGCGACGGCTTTTCAGGAGGAGCTGCAAAAGCACTCCGATTGGGAGGAAAGAGAGCTGTATCCGTTTCTGAACGTGTATTTTCACAAGCACAATAAGCCTTCGATTGTCCCGTCGCTATGGATGCTGGAAAAAGAGCATGAACTCGCTATGGATAACATGAATTCCTTCTTCCGCGCCGTGCATGCGCTGAGGCCGGATTCCGACGCGATGCTGATCAAACGGGCCGCAGCCTATTTGACTCACTCGTGCCGCATCATGAAGGAACATCTGGAGAAGGAGCAGCAGTTTATATTTCCGTTGACGGATCGGGCTTTGACCGACATCGATTTTTTATTTTCCTGAGTCGAGTTCAGCGGCGATGATTTTATGCAGGTATGGCGTCACTACGTTATGTAGTGGCGTTTTTGTATGGGTGGGAAGGAGTAGTACGGTGCCGGAGAAGCATGTTGCGGTTGCGCTGCGGTTGCTTGCGGGGGAGGCTGGTGTGTCGTTTTGGAACGCTCATGGCTAGTGCGTGGGGGTGCAAGGCTGGTCAAGATCAAAAGGCAGACCAAGGTTACTCCAAGCCAGACCGCAATGCTTCGAGCCTCGACTAGAGCGAATGTATTAGAAGGTGACTATGGGGGGCAAGGTTGGTCAAGAGCAAAAGGCAGATCAAGGTTACTCCATATCAGAGCGCAATACTTTGTGCCTCGACCAGAGCGAATGTATTAGAAGATGACTATGGGGTACAAGGCTGGTCAAGAGCAAAAGGCAGACCAAGGTTACTCCATATCAGAGCGCAATACTCTGTGCCTCGACCATGGCGAATGTATTAGAAGGTGACTATGGGGGGCAAGGTTGGTCAAGAGCAAAAGGCAGATCAAGGTTACTCCATGCCAGACCGCAATGCTTTGTGCCCCACCGTACACTTGTTTTGGAAGAATCCATAGTTAGAACCAAGGTTACCCCTCTGTCACACCGCCTCGCTCTTTGCTTCGACCATGGCGATCTTTATGGAGGCAAGGTTCAGGGGAGAACAAGGTTACTCATTCAAACTCAAGAGCATCAAATGTCCCCTAGTAGGTCGATCGGACATTGGTTCCGTTATTCGTGCATAAAGGCCCGAAAAGGAGGACGGATCGGACCGTGGTTCCGTTATTGGCACAAATTCGGCTTGCTTTGAGCGAAAAATCGCTCAATAAGCGCATCTGTGTCCGATACGTGTGCGTTTTCGATGTATTTCATCGAAATAGCCGATCTCTTGTCCGATCGACTACCCCTTATCCCATCAGAGAGGGTAGTTGTTGACATAGCCTTTTACACTACCATGCGTACTACAAGTTACTATAGTTTCTTAACAATAAAAGAGCGGCACGCAGCCGCTCTTTTTCAAATCAGCAGGCGCCAATTAGAACGCCCAGTTGCCCTTGCGGAATACCGGTTCTTCCGTACCGTCCGCGGTGACTCCGAAAATATCCATCTCAGCCGATCCGATCATAAAGTCGACATGAGTCAGGCTCGTGTTGAGACCTCTTGCCTTCAACTCGTCCTGCGACAAGCCCTTGCCGCCTTCGAGGCAGAACGCATAGGCGCTTCCGATCGCCAGATGATTCGAAGCATTTTCGTCAAACAGCGTATTGTAGTACAGGATGTTCGACTGCGAGATAGGCGATTGGTGCGGTACAAGCGCGACTTCGCCGAGATAATGGGAGCCTTCGTCCATTTCGATCAGATTTTTCAGCGTGTCTTCGCCTTGCTGGGCTGTTACGTCAACAATCCGGCCGTTCTCAAAGGTAAGCGTGAAGCCGTCGATGATGTTGCCGCCGTAGCTAAGCGGCTTCGTGCTGGACACTTTGCCGTGTACACCGGTTGCATGCGGAGCGGTAAACACTTCCTCCGTAGGCAGGTTGGCCACAAACGCATTGCCCTGCTCGTTGATGCTGTCCGCGGCGACCCAAATGTGGCCTTCCGGCAGCTCGATGACCAGATCGGTGCCTGGCGCTATGTAATGGAGCTTCTTGTATTTTTTGGCGTTCAAGTAATCGGATTTTGAGTTCAAGGTTTGGATGTGCTTCTCCCAGGCACCGACCGGGTCGGCTTGATCGACGCGCACTGTTTTGAAAATAGCGTCCCACAGCTTGCTGACTTGCTCTTCTTCCGGAAGCCCCGGGAATACTTTGGCAGCCCAGGCTTTGGATGGCACGGAAACGACGCACCAGCTGAATTTGTCGGACTGCATGTACTGACGGTACTTGGCCATTGCTTTGCCGTAGGTTTTTTGATGATTGACGATCCGCTCCTGCGGTATGCCCTTCAGCAGATCC
The DNA here is from genome assembly GCF_022354825.1 of Paenibacillus sp. H1-7. Classification (GTDB taxonomy): domain Bacteria; phylum Bacillota; class Bacilli; order Paenibacillales; family NBRC-103111; genus Paenibacillus_S. The sequence goes on along the minus strand of NZ_CP031168.1, from coordinate 6,649,747 downwards.
GGATCGGACGAAACGATGCTGATCACGGCGAATCCTTTTTCCGCAAGCTCCAGCATCTCGGCCGCATACCATTTGGGTTCATCGAGGAACGAGGCGTCGGGAGCCAAGTCGTAGCGCAAACGGGTTACGGTATCGTCCGTCCAGTTGACCTTGACGTGGTGGGCGCCGGTTTCGTACGCTCTCTTGACGAGAAGGCGGACGAGCTCTGCCGCATCGATAGTGGCATTGATGACCAGAGTCTGGCCTTTTTGGATATTCACGCCGATATTCACAATGATATCCGCATATTGCTGAAGCTGCTTTTCAAAACTCGTCATAAGTAAGCCTCCTTTGGAATGGGTTTCCTTCTTTATCTTAACAAAAAACCAACGCAGACTCCAAGTTGAACAAAGCATAAATCGAGGCGGCAGAAAAACGAGGTAACGCGGCGCCTGAATCAAGGACCGGACGAGCTTGCCGTACTTGTGCTGCACAGATATGTCCTCGTCTTCACAAGGGCGGCAAAAATGTGAAAAGGATTTTTTTTGAATAAATGTTGCACTAGAGAAACAAATTTGTATATAATAAAAATAAATTGTACAGGGCAACAAAAGTTGATGAGGAAAACAATTAGAGCCTCGGTCAACTTTTTAGGGGAATAACCATATACTACCCAAAGGAGTGGAGCTCAAGTGAAAAGCAAGCCAATCTCATCGTTCAGAAGGTTTATTATGACGCTTCTTTTTTTATCCGTAGCAGTAGCGCTGGCGGCATGCGGCAATCAGGGGAGCGGCAGTCAGGCGAACGGTAAAATCAAAGTTACAACCACGATCGGAATGATTGCGGATATTACAAGACAGGTCGGAGGACAGCACGTAGAGGTTACCGGGCTGATGAAGTCGGGTGTCGATCCGCACTTATACAAAGCGTCTCAAGGGGATGTCAAGAAGCTGGAGCAGGCGCAAATTATTTTTTATAACGGACTACATCTGGAAGGCAAAATGATTGAAATTTTCGAGAAGATGACCAAGGATAAACCGACTGTGGCAGTGTCCCGGAACATTCCCGAAAAGCAGCTGAGAGGCTGGGAGGGCGGAGAAGCGTCCCATGACCCGCACATCTGGTTCAATGTGAAGCACTGGATTTCGGCAACGGAAGTCGTACGCGACGAGCTGAGCAAGCTCGATTCCGCACATGCCGCCGACTACAAGAGCAATGCAGAAGCTTACATCAAGCAGCTGAAGGAGCTTGACGATTACGCGACGAAGCAAATCGCCTCGATTCCGGAGAAGCAGAGAGTGCTTGTAACGGCCCACGACGCGTTCGGCTATTTCGGCGACGCCTATCAAATCAAGGTGATGGGGCTGCAAGGCATCAGCACGGCATCCGAGTACGGCTCCAAGGACGTGAGCGATCTTCGTGAATATTTGGTTAAAAATCAAATCAAAGCGGTATTCGTAGAATCGAGCGTACCGAAGAAATCGATTGAAGCGGTCATCGAAGGGGCCAAAAAACAAGGCCATGAAATAAAAATCGGCGGAGAGCTGTTCTCCGATGCGATGGGAGAAGAAGGCACGCCGGAAGGCACTTATATCGGAATGGTTCGCCACAACGTCGATACGATTGTAAAAGCTCTGAAATAAAGAAGCGGAGAGGATGGAGAGATCCTATGAAACAAGCAGCGCCACTCAGCATAACGAATATGACGGTAGCTTATCAGAAAAAGCCGGTTTTGCGGGACATCGCCTTCGAGATTCCCGAAGGGAAATTGATCGGGATCGTCGGCCCTAACGGAGCGGGCAAATCGACGCTCATCAAGGCGGCGTTGGGACTCATTCCGCGCGTAACCGGTGAAGTGAGCATTTACGGCAAGCCCTATGCGGAGCAGCGCAAGCTTGTAGGCTATGTCCCGCAGCGGGAATCGGTCGACTGGGACTTCCCGACGAGCGCTATGGACGTCGTCATGATGGGACGTTACGGGCATTTGGGCTGGTTCAAGCGGCCTGGCGCGAAGGAGCGGCAGACAGCGATGGAATGTCTCGAGAAGGTCGGCATGGCCGACTTCGCGGGAAGACAGATCAGCCAGCTGTCGGGCGGACAGCAGCAGCGGATTTTTCTGGCGCGGGCATTGGCCCAGGACGCGCGCCTTTACTTTATGGATGAACCGTTCGTCGGCGTCGATGCGGCGACGGAGAAAGCGATCATTACACTGCTGAACGAGCTGAAGACACAGGGTAAGACCGTGCTGGTCGTCCACCACGATCTGGCTACCGTCAAGGAATACTTCGACTGGGTCATGCTGCTCAATGTGCAGCTGGTGGGAATCGGTCCGACGGAAGAGATCTTTACGAAGGAACAGCTGCAGCGCACATACGGCGGCAGGCTGACGATGTTAAATCACGACGATGAATCGATCATCGTCTCAGCGAGGTGAGGCGGCATGGAAGGATTCAACTTGCTGGAGCTTTTTCGCGATCCTAATGCGCAGTGGATATTGCTCGGAAGCATCCTGCTAGGCTTGAGCAGCGGGGTTCTCGGCAGCTTTGCCTACCTGCGTAAGCAGAGCCTGATGGGGGATGCGCTGGCTCATGCCGCACTTCCCGGCGTATGTATCGCCTTCATGCTGACCGGCTCCAAATCGATATTTTTCTTCTTGATCGGCGCTGCCATCTCGGGACTGATCGCGACGTTCGGCGTCGGGTTCGTGACGAGAAACTCCCGCATTAAGCAGGATTCTGCTCTCGGTATTGTGCTGTCGGTATTTTTCGGCTTCGGCATCGTTCTGCTGACGCAAATACAGCACGGGTCGAGCGGCAATCAGAGCGGTCTGGATAAGTTTCTGTTCGGTCAGGCCGCATCCATGATTCATTCGGATGTGGTTATCATGACGGTTGTAGCCCTTGTGCTCGTTCTTGTATGTACGCTGCTGTTCAAGGAGTTCAAGCTGCTCAGCTTCGACTCCGGCTTTGCCAAAGGTCTCGGCTATCCGGTAGCTTTTCTGGATCAGCTGCTCATGTTCTTGATTGTCGTTGCCGTTGTAGTGGGAATCCAGGCGGTAGGCGTGGTGCTGATGTCCGCGCTGCTTATTACTCCCGCCGTATCCGCAAGATATTGGACGGAGCGGCTCGGCGTGATGGTCGTATTGTCCGGCCTGTTCGGCGCGATCAGCGGGTTTATCGGCACCTTGATCAGCACGACCGCGAGCAACATGCCGACAGGCCCATTGAGCGTGCTGGCGGCAACGGCATTGTTTATCGTATCGGTCGTATTCGCTCCGCGAAGGGGCATTTTGGCAAAAGTGCTTCAACGGGTATCGGTGAAAAAGGCGGTGCTGGAGGAGAAAAGCCGTCCGGTCAGACCTATCGGCAAAACGACGGCGCAGCCAAGCAAGGAGGGGCAAGCATGAATGACTTTTGGATATTGCTGACGGCGGCATTGGTGGCCTGCTCCTGCAGTCTTCTCGGATGCTTTCTCGTCCTCCGCAAAATGGCGATGATCGGCGATGCGATCAGCCACTCCGTGCTGCCGGGCATCGTTATCGCCTTCTTGCTGAGCGGCTCCCGCGATTCGTTCTTCATGATGCTCGGGGCGGCAATCCTCGGCTTGATCACCGTATTCTTAATCCAAATGTTCCAGCAGAGCGGCGTGCAATCCGACGCTTCGATAGGGGTTGTGTTTACCGCCTTATTCTCCGTCGGTGTCGTTCTCGTAAGCATTTATACGCGGCAGGTCGATCTCGATCTGGATTGCGTGCTGTACGGCGAAATTATCCGCGTTCCGTGGGATACGATAACGTTCGCGGGCATGGAGATCGGCCCTAAGGCGGTATGGGCGCTGGGGCTAGTGCTGCTTCTGAGCGGATCGGTGATCGGCTTGTTCTACAAGCAGTTCAAAATATGCTCCTTCGATCCGGCAATGGCGGCGGCGGTAGGAATTCCCGTAGCCTTCTTCCACTATTTGCTGATGGGGCTGGTGTCCATGACAACCGTCGCTTCCTTCGAAAGCGTAGGCGCGATCCTCGTTGTCGGAATGCTCGTAGTGCCTGCAGCGACGGCCTATTTGCTGACTGAGCGTCTGGGCGTCATGATCGTATACAGCATGATCATCGGCGTAATCAGCTCGACGGCGGGTTATTACGTATCCATGCTGCTTGACGCATCGATTGCAGGTTGCATGATATCGGTAGCCGGAGTATTGTTCGTTATCGCCCTGCTGTTCTCTCCGACACACGGCGTCGTATGGCGCAAAATGAAACAGCGCCGCAGCTTGGTGGAAGAAGCGGCTTAACAGCACATAAGAAAGAGGCCGGTCAATCGACCGGCCTTGTCGTACTGCCAGGCTCTAGTAGAAACCTTGTTTTTTCGAAATGTTTGTAATATGTAGGTGGGGATATGCCTGGGAGGAGTTTACGTCCGCCTTTGAAACCTGTGAAAATACCGCTAAGTCTAATCCGATTCACAGGATTCAACAGCGGCTGGAGGGGCATATCCCACCGGAGTATACAATCAAATTTCGAGTTTCTTTGGTTTCTCAACAAGCTCGAGGCCGGTCAATCGACCGGCCTTGTTGTGCTGCCGATATGCATCTCGCATTGAATGCGGATATGCTCAAAGGGAAGCGTAGGGTTGGCGATCCGCCACAGCATCCGGTCTGCGGCACGGTAGCCGGTTTCGCGGATCGGCAGAAGCGGGCGTGTAAAAGGCGGCAGGGGACTGCTCCCGGTCTGCTCGTTCAGGAAGCCGATCAGCGACACATCCTCCGGCACCCGCAGCCCAAGCTCCGAGCAGAGCTTGTACACTAACGGCACCTCGCTGTCGATGCCGCAAATGATTGCTGTCGGCTTCCAGCGCCTCCACTTCTCCTTCAAGTCCTCCAGCCAATCCGTGTGCGATTGGCGCGGAGACGTCGAATGCTTCGCAGGATCGACGGCTGTGCCGTACTCGCTCATAGCTTGGCAAAAAGCCTGCCAGCGAAGAGCAAACCCCCGCTGTACATGGATGTCTCCGACATACATGATGCTCGAGTGGCCAATGCTCCGCAAATAGGCGACCGATTGGTACGTTGCTTCGTACACATCCCAAATGACGCTATCAAGCCGCGTTCCGGGTGGAGGGAAGCTGAGCAGAATCCGCGGCATGGCAAGCTCGAAGAGCGGTCTCTCCCAAGCTTTCGGCACGATGCTCGGCGCTATAAAAATGCCGTCGGCGTATTGTACTTCATGCTCCTCAAGCCATCGCGCCATCGCTCTTTCGCCGATCGTTTTGGGCAGCAGCAGCGTATCGATCTGATGGCCGAAGGAAGCGAATCGTTCATGCAGACCTTCCAGCAGCAGGCGGTTGTAGTTGACCGATTCTTCGGTCTGCACAAGAAGGAAGCGCTGCCGCTCCAACGGATAAGGAGCAATATGCTGCAGCCTCAGGCTGCGGATTTGCTCTCTAGTGTAGTAGCCCGCTTGTTCAGCCGTCCGGACGATCAGCTGGCGGGTCGCTTCGGACATCCCCGGCTTTCCCTTGAGAGCCTTGGAGACGGTCTGTACCGTCAATCCGAGCTCCTTTGCCAACGATTTCAGCGTCACTGTTTTGCGGACAGGCATATACGCCCCCTCCTCGTAATCCCGATGATTGTTCTTCCATCGTATCACGTTTCCCCGATGCAAGTGAATGATAAGTTAAACTAAAGTGAAACTAGTTCCCTCCGTACGGCTTACTATAATGTAAGTATCAGCACCCCAAGCCGGGTCTAAGGAGGATCTTACAATGTCTATTTCAGCCAATGGAAAGTCTTTGAATACGATGACCGTTCCGTCCCAGCAGCTTCCGGTATCCTATACGCCGGATGTCGTAGTGGTAGGAGGCGGGCCGACCGGAATAGCGGCGGCTATGGCAGCGGCCCGCAACGGAGCGGATACACTGCTTATCGAGCAAAGAGGCTATTTGGGAGGGATGGGTACGGCAGCGCTCGTGCCTGCGTTTTGTCCCTACACGGATGGAGAAAAGCCGGTAATCCGCGGCATCGGCCTTGATCTGCTCGAGCGGATGAAGCAGGCGGCGGGAGCGGATTTCCTGAACCGCTACAAGGATCGGCTCGATTGGGTTCCGATCGATGTGGAAACGCTGAAGCGCGTCTACGACGATGCCGTGCTGGCGAGCGGGGCGAAGCTGCTGTTCCACACGTTCGCGGATCAGGTGCTGCTGGACGGGGACCGGATTCAAGGGCTTGTCATCAGCAACAAGACCGGCCGATCCGTCGTTCAGGCGAAGCTGTATATCGACGCTACGGGCGACGCCGATTTGGCAGCACTTGCCGGTGTGCCGTTCCAGGTAGGCGGCGAGGAGGGCGAGCTGCAGCCGGGCACCATGTGCTACGTAGTCACGGGGGCGGATAAAAGCCGCTTCGACCGGTTCATCCAAGAAACGGGCCAAGGCGGGCAGCTGGAGAAGACGATCGTAGAGGCGCAGCAAAACGGCGACCTGCCGGACGGGCGCAAGCGCATTTCCGGCATCGCCTGGATATCCGATACGGTGGCCGGCTTTAACTTCGGCCATATCTTCGGCATCGACGGCTCGAAGGCGGAGGATTTAACCCGTGCCGCGGTAGAGGGGCGCAGGCTGATCGAGACGCAAATCCGCTTCTTGCGCAAGTATGTTCCCGGCTTCGAGAACGCTCATCTCGTTCATTCCGGCGATCAGATCGGAATCCGGGAGACGCGGCGCATCGCCGGCGACTATACGCTGGTAGTGGACGACTTCCTGTCCATGCGCACATTCGAGGACGATATCGCGAGAAACTCCTATTTCATCGATATTCATTTGGCGAATGCGACGAGTACGATGACGATCAAGCATTTGCCGAAAGGGCAGTCGCACGGCGTACCGTACCGCTGCATGCTGCCGCAGGGCAAGTCCAATCTGATCGTGGCCGGGCGCTCGGTCTCCTCCGATAGGCCGGTGCAGGGCTCGCTCAGGGTGATGCCGAATTGCTTTGCCATGGGGCAGGCGGCGGGAACGGCGGCGGCGATGCTGAGCGTAACGGGCGGAGGCTTCCGCGATATTCCGATTCGGGAGCTCCAAAGCAAGCTCATAGAGCAGGGCGCATGGCTCGGCGAGCGGCCGGGTCAGGCGGACGGCGGGGTCACGGTTGCCGCCGGCCATGTCACCTATGATGAGGAAAATGAGTAAAAGTGGTTCCTCACCCGCCTCACAGCGATGAGCCGGGGTCACCACGTGAAAGGTAAATCGCATCATGGCATGACGCGGCTGGCCGCATTTTGCTACTAAAATCCGATCCGTCCCTGGAGGCTCGTCCTCCGGGGCTATTCCTATTAATGACAGTTTTCTTTTGCCGGTGCCTGTGCTTTACTTGGGGTATCTATCATAAATGAAGGGGGCCGGTATTGCATGTATACACTTGTCATCGTGGACGACGAGCCTCATGTCCGTTACGGTCTTCGTCATTATTTTCGCTGGAGCGATTTCGATATCGAGGTGGTGGATGAGGCGGATGACGGGCTGACGGGGCTGCAGACGGTCGAGCGCGTCAAGCCGGACATCGTGCTGACGGACGTTCGGATGCTTCATATGGACGGTATCCGGATGTCGACGGAAATTCGCGACAAATATCCGCATACCAAGATCGTATTTGTCAGCGGACATGACGATGCGGACTATTTGAAATCGGCGCTTCAGGTGAATGCGATCGATTATATTTTTAAGCCGGTCAATATGCAGGAGCTCGAAACGGTTGTGAAGCGTGTGACCCGTGAGCTGGAGGAGGAGCGGCGGGAGCGGAATCTCATCGCCGATATGCAGGTGAAGCTGACGCAGAGCATGCCGCTGCTAAGAGAGAAATTTCTCATGTCCATAATCCGTGACGGGGTCGGACAGCCGCTGCGTATACAGGACCGGCTTGATTTTCTTGGCCTTAAGCTGCCTGCGGAAGCTTCTTACTGGGTAATAATCGTGCAGATCGACGACAGCGCGGATGTGGTCGAGGTGCGCTCCGAACGGGATAAGCAGCTGCTGGCCTATGCCGTAATGAATGTGTGCGGGGAGCTGATCGCCCGCTATATGGACGGATACGCCTTTGAGAACCGCAGCGGCGAGTATGTCGGCATCGTGTACGGGGAGCACGGACAGGACGGGCTGGAAGATCAATTGTTCCTGCTGGCCGAGGAGATACGCGACAATTTGGCCCGTTGGCTGAAAATCAGCGTCACTATCGGCGTAGGAGAGCCGGTGCATAAGCTTACCGCTCTGCCGCTGTCGTACACACAGGCAAGGGAGGCCGCCGACCGGAAATGGTATTTGGGCAAAAACCGCATCATCACTATGGATAGTCTGGAAACGGATGAAGACAGCCCTTACCGGTTCGATATGTCTCAGGACGAACGGTTTTTGTCGGCGCTAAAGGCGGCCGAGCCGGAGCCGCTGCTCCGCGAGCTGGACGTCTGGTTCGAGAGGGTGGCGCGAAACCGCAAGGACGGCTTCCACTACGGGCGTATTTTCTCGCTGGAGCTGATTCTTATGTCGAATCGGCTGCTGCTGGAGCTGAACATACATGACAGGGAGCTGGAGAAGAAGGAGACGGAGCTGTGGAGCCGCATTCATAAACAGGAAACGATTCGTGATGTCCGGCTGCTGCTGGAGCAGCATCTGCTCGACGTTTGCAAGCGGATTCAAGAAAAGCGGAGCGGCAAAGCCCGCAACGTGATCGAGCGCATCCGAGCGGTCATGGAGCAAAGGTACGCGGAGAATCTTACGGTAACCGATGTGGCGGCGAGCGTTTACTTAAGCTCCACTTATGTCAGCTTGCTATTTAAGCAGGAAACCGGAGAGACGGTATATGAATATTTGACGAAGGTCCGGATTGAGAAGGCGAAGGAAATGCTTGCCGATCCACAGTACAAGTTTTATGAGGTATGCGAAGCGGTCGGCTATTCAGATCCGAGCCATTTCAGTAAAATTTTCAAGAAATATACGGGGCTCACACCCAGTGGCTACAGGGACCAATTGACATAAGAAGGGGCTAGATTCGGATGAAAAAACGGTACCCAAGATGGATCCGCCAGCTTCCGGCGCTCTTCCGCGGCATCATCGAAGCAAGAAACTGGCTGTTGGCCTATGTGGTGTTCATATTGGTTCCCGCCGGATTTCTTCTGTATACGTACTACCAGAAATCGTCGGCGATTTTGGAGCAGGAGGTCACCCGGACGATGCTGCAGACGATCAAGCAAACCGGGATCAACCTGCAATATCAGCTCGACCGCGTTCGCGATACGTCCAACTCCCTGTTTATGAGCCCCAGCCTGTACCGGTATTTGGCCGAGCCCGATTCCGTGTTTCCGATCGATGTCATGAAAAATTTGCGTTCGCTGCTGGAGGTTGCTGAGAACAACGAGAATGTATTCCGGGTACGGCTCTTCGTCGACGATTCCAAGCTGTATGCCGGGGAGAAAGTCAATTTTTTTCCGGTGGAATCGCTCAAAGGCAGGCCCTGGTATCCGCATGTGCTTGAAGCGGGAGGCTCTCTGGTATGGACGGAAACGTACAAAGAGCATTATATCGACCGCGACGATGCCTACGTCATTTCGGCGGTGCGGATGCTGCGCGATCCTGCGGACTACGACCGGTTCGCAGGAGTACTAATCGTCGATATGAATGAGCAAACGATCGGGAGCTTATTAGGCCGCGTCGAGCTGTCCAAGCGGAATGCGCTGTATATTATCGATAAAAATGGCGCGATCGTTTGGCATCCGGACAAAGCGCGAATCGGGCAGCCGGCTGAACCTAGGGAGCTGCTGTCCCGCATAGTACAGTCCCGGGAAGGAATAGAACAGGCATTGGAAGACGGTGAAGTCAATTACACGGTGTTTACATCGATTCAAAATACCGACTGGAAGCTGGTTGCGGAAGTGCCGGCAGGGGAAATTTCCAGGCAGGCGGTGACGCTGAACCGGTTCTCGGGAGCGGCTATCCTTCTAGGCGCTTCCGTCTTGTTCCTGCTCCTTGTCTTCGTGCTTCTTGCCTTCGTCATCCGGGGCATGAACCGGCGGGTGCAGCTCGTCATTCGTGCCATTCACCGAGAAGGGCTGGAGCGCCTGGACGAGCACAACGTTCGCGAGGGCGGGAGTCTGAACGTACTGGAGCGGAGTGTCGACCATATGATGCACAAGGTCAAAGGGCTAATGGAGGAAACGTACGCCGCCAAAGTTCAGGAGCGGGAGGCGCAGCTGCGGGCGCTGCAAGCCCAGATCAACCCGCATTTTTTGTACAATACGCTCGATATGATCAACTGGATTGCCGTGGGGCGCGGGGCTACGGATATTAGTCAAATGATCGACGCCTTGGCCAAGTATTTCCGGTTAAGCCTGAACAAGGGCAGAGATATGGTAAGTGTGGAGGACGAGCTCGATTTGGCGAAGGTGTATTTAGACATTCAGCAAAGCCGCTTCCCGCAAAGCTTCGAGTTTACCATAGAGGCCGATCCCGAAGTCATGGGCTTCATGATGCCCAAGCTGACGCTGCAGCCGATTGTCGAGAATGCGCTGCTTCACGGCATCCGCAAATCGAAGCGGGGCAAAGGCTCCATCCGTGTGGAAGCGCGCCGGGAAGGGAGCGATGTGCTGCTCACCGTCTCGGATGACGGTGCAGGCATGGAGGAGGAGCAGGCTGCCAGGCTGCTGACGGAGCCGCATTCGCAGACCCGGATGGACGGAACAGGCAGCTCCTACGGGCTGTACAATGTGAACGAGCGAATTCGTTTATATGCGGGTGAAGGATACGGATTGTCGGTTCGTTCCAGCCCAGGTGAAGGTACGACCGTGAATGTTCTCTTTACAGCGATACGTCCTGGCCGGATGAATTGAAAACTCCATAGGATTGAACCAGAAACCATAGAATCACCATCTACAGCCGATGACCCTCACCTCCTATAATTACATTATAAGAAGTTGTTTAAAAAGTTCACTTTGACCACATCAGAATGATCGGGTGCTAACTAGAACGGCATTCTGATTGGCGAATAAACCTACTTCTTAACGCGGTCGTTCATCTTCGAAATACCTCGAAAGTAGGTTTATCTCATAACGAAGTCAAACGAGAAGCTACTCGACATCGAATCTTGAACGAAGCCGGGAAGTCCAACCTTCTCGGTTCTGAAACCGAACTTTTTAAACACGTATTATAAGCACTCGGAGGTGACGCTAACATGAACACTACAACCGCTGCCGATATCGACAGCAAGCCTGCGGCAAGAGCCCGTGCTCAGCGGGACAGCCGGTGGAAGCTGTTCCGAAGCCATATCGAGATGTACGTCCTGCTGATTCCGGGCCTGATCTTTTTACTTCTGTTCAAGTACACGCCTATGTACGGCATCGTGATCGCGTTTCAGGATTTCAACATTTTCGACGGCATAGCCGGAAGTAAGTGGGTAGGGCTAGAGCAGTTCCGCAAGCTGATGCAATCGGAGGAGTTTGTCCAGGTGTTTACGAACACACTGCTCATCAGCGTGTACAAAATCGTGCTCCTGTTTCCGGTTCCTATCGTCGTGGCGCTCTTGCTGAACGAGATCCGGCGCATGTTTTTCAAGCGGACGGTGCAGACGATCATTTACCTGCCGCACTTTTTATCGTGGGTCATCATTTCCGGATTGTTCATCAACATTTTGTCGCCTTCCGGCGGGCTGGTCAATCAATTTCTGGCCTGGCTCGGCATGAAGGAGATTTCGTTCCTGCTGGACAACGATTATTTCCGCAGCGTCGTCGTATTCACGGCTGGCTGGAAGGAAGTCGGCTGGAACGCGATTATTTTCATCGCCGCTATTGCGGGGATCGAGCAGGAGCAATATGAAGCCGCTTCCATAGACGGGGCGGGAAGAATCAAGCAAATGTGGTATATTACACTGCCCGGCATTTTGCCTACGATCGTCCTCATGTTCATTCTGCGGATAGGGCATTTGCTCGATGCGGGAACGGAACAAATTTTGACGATGTACAACCCCGTCGTCTACCAAACCGGCGATGTCATCGGGACGTACGTGTACCGTGTCGGTCTCGGTAAAATGGACTACAGCTTCAGCACAGCTGTCGGCTTGTTCAATTCCGTCGTTGGCTTCCTGCTCATCGTATTCGGCAACACGTTCAGCAAAAAACTGCTTCACCGAAGCATTTGGTAAAGGGGGAGAACTCATGCGTAAAAAAACGATCGGCGACATCGGTCTGGATTTGTTTTCTTATACGGTGCTGCTCTTGATGGCCGTCGCCACGCTGCTGCCCTTTGCCAATGTGCTCTCCAAATCGGTGAGCGAGGAGTGGGCGGTCGTCTCGGGCAAGGTCGGTATTTTTCCGGTAGGCTTTCAACTGAAAACGATGGCTTATGTCGTCACCTCCAACCAGTTTATCCAATCGTTTCTCATCTCTGTATTGGTGACGGTCATCGGAACAGCACTTTCGATTCTAATAACGGCTGTAACGGCCTACCCGCTGTCGAAGCGCCACTTGCCTTTCATGAATGTTATCATGGTGCTGTTCGTCTTCACGATGATGTTCAGCGGGGGTATGATTCCGAATTACCTGCTGATGAAAAATCTTGGCTTAATCAACAGCTTGTGGTCGTTAATTCTTCCTGCGGTGATCAGCGTGTTCAATATGCTTGTGATCAAAAGCTACTACGAGAGCTTGCCGGAGGCGCTTGAGGATTCGGCGAAAATGGACGGGGCGCGAACGTTCACGATCTTATTCCGCATTATTTTGCCTCTAAGCGGTCCCGTTATCGCCACAATCGCCTTGTTTTATGCGGTGTATTATTGGAATGATTTCTTCAATCCGATGCTGTATATCAACGATCCTTCGCTCAAGCCTCTGCAGCTGTATTTGCGGGACATCGTTATGGATGCCGACTCGTCCTCGGCCGTCAACAAGAGCGTCGACGATCTGATGAATGTTTCTCCTGAAGGAGTACGGGCGGCTACAGTTATCGCTTCTACGGTGCCAATCCTGCTGGTTTACCCGTTTTTGCAAAAATATTTTATCAAAGGCGTGCTGATCGGCTCCGTCAAAGGGTGATGCGAGGTTTATATTTCATGGGTCGGAACGCCTGAGCGGCATTCCGGTCTTAAGAAATTGAAGCCATAGAAGACAATTCAAGGAGGGTTCATATGAACAAAAAGAAATGGATCGCCGTTACGCTTGCCGCCTTAACGCTCACTTCCGCCGCATGCTCTTCCAAAGGGGGAGACTCATCCGGAGCTTCTTCCGGTACTTCGGCTGGAGGGAATAAGGAAGCGAAGCCGCAGCTCAAATCGCTGCAAATTTGGCAGAAGGACGATTACAACACGTATCCCGTCGCCAAGCTGCTTGAAGAAAAAACAGGCTATAAAGTGCAATACGATATGCTGCCTCAGGACAAACCGCAGGATAAGCTGAATCTGCTGATAGCTTCCTCCGAGCCTTACGATGTGATCACGACGAACGGCGGCAGCGAGTTCAAGGCGATTTATGCCGATTATGCGAAAAAAGGAGCGCTGACCGATCTCGGTCCGCTTATCGATAAATACGGACCGAACATCAAAGCGTCCATTTCCCAGGCTACACTCGATGCGGCCAAGGTGGACGGCAAGCTGTATGCGATTCCGACGACAGCGATTTCTTTTTCGGGAAGCAGCCTCATGTTCCGTCAGGATTGGCTCGACAAGGTAGGGATGAAAGCGCCTACAACACTGGATGAGCTGGTAGCGGTTTTGAAGGCGTTCAAGGAGAAGGATCCGGGCGGCAACGGCGATAAAAATATTCCGATGACCATCAAAGGCGACGATCCCATCGTAGTCAATATTTCAGGCGCATTCGGGCTTGCCAATTCGTATAACGATGTGAACGGCAAGCTGACTCCCCGGGTTCTGGACCCCGGATATAAGGAATATGTTGCTTTTATGACCGATATGTTCAAGCAAGGCCTGCTTGACAAGGAATTCGGCGTGAACAAGGATGCGACGATGAAGGAGAAGTTCTCCAGCGGACGGGCGGGCGTCATTCCGCTGCACTGGGCCGACGTGCCAACGGTAGCGGACGCACTGAAGAAAAATCAGCCGGATGCGAAGATGGCCTACGCCCCTGCCATGAAAGGCAAGGACGGCAAGATGGGCATCTCCGCCTCTTCCGGGTTCGACCGGATCAGCTTCATTCCTAAGGCGTCCAAACACCCGGAGGAAGCAATCAAATGGATCAACGCCAAGCTGGATAAAGATACGTTCAAGCTGATGGCGATCGGCGAAGAAGGAAAGCACTATACGTTTAAGGACGGGGCTTACATGCCGATCCTGCCGATTTTCACCGACGAGCGCAATCAAGCGAACAACTTCCTCATGGGTGTCGACGAGAAAAATTATCCGACGTATTGGCAGGCGCGCGTCCGCAAAGACCCTCGCTTGTTCGAGGCATGGGAGTTTCTGAATGTGAAGCAGCCGGCCGAAATGAGAAAGGTCGATCTGCTCGGCATCTCGCCGTTCATGCCGGAGTACTCGAAAAATATCCAGCAGTTGGGCACGATGCTGAACGATTACACGGTCAAGCTCATATTCGGTGCGGAGCCGATCAGCGGACTCGAAGCGTTCCAGCAAAAATATAAAGCGGCCGGCGGAGACGCAAGCTTCAAAGAAGTGAACGATTGGTATACCACGTTGAAAAAGTAAGTGGATAGTATGCCGGTACGGTTTACGGTTAAAGAAAGAACATGATATGCAGTCAGGCTGGCGCACGGGGGGTCCCGGCGTCGGCTTGTTTGCACTAGAGGAGGATGAAACGATGGGAACGATTATCGAAGCGGATGTTGTCGTTTGCGGGGGAGGACCCGCAGGAGTTAACGCGGCGATTGCTGCAGGCAGAAGCGGTGCCAGGACGGTGCTGATCGAACGATACGGCTTTATCGGAGGCATGTCGACGGCTGCTCTGGTCTACCCGTGGATGACCTTCCATACTACGGAAGGCAAGCAGGTGATCAAAGGCATCGCGCAGGAAATCATCGACCGGCTGAAGGAGCGAGGCGCGTCTCCCGGCCATGTTCGCGATACGGTCGGATTTGTGCATACGATCACTCCGTATCATCCGGAGCATTATAAGGTGCTGGCGCTGGAGATGCTCAGGGAAGCGGGCGTGAAGCTGCTGCTGCACAGCTTCATCGACCATGTGGACACAGTCGAGGATCAGAGGATTCAATCGGTCCGGTTGACGACCAAATCGGGCAAAATCGATGTTCGCGGACGCGTATTTATCGACGCTACCGGGGACGCAGATATCGCCTATTTGGCAGGCGCTCCGTGCTTGCAGGGACGAGACGGCGACCGGCTGACCCAGCCTATGACGATGAAATTCCGCATGAGGGGCGTCGATCTGGCGCGTGTGAAGCAGTATATGCTTGAGAATCCCGACGAGTTTTATAAAAAAACGCCGTTCGAGGAGCTGCCGAATTTGCCTCTATCCGGCGTTCTCGGCTTCTACAAGCACTGGAAGGAAGCGAACCTGCCGATCAATCGCGATCAAGTGCTGTTCTTCACAGGTCCCGAGGACGACGAGGTGCTGGTCAATACGACCCGCGTCCAAGGGCTGGACGGCACCGATGTCGAGGACTTGACCGAAGCGGAGGAGCTCGGGCGCAAGCAGGTGCTGCTCGTCGCCGAATTTATGCGGAGCCGGCTGCCCGGGTTTGAACGTGCGTCCGTCTCGTCCGTCGGAGCGCAAATCGGCATCCGCGAGACGCGGCGGATCGACGGGGTCTACGCGCTGCAGGTCGACGACGTCGTGCAGGGCCGGCGGTTCGCCGACGTTATCGCGCGAAGCGGCTACCCGATCGACATCCACGATCCGTCGGGTAAAGGCGTAACGGCCGCCTGGGTGCAGGGAGACGGCGCCTACGATATTCCGTACCGCTGCCTGCTGCCCCAAAGGATTACGAATTTGCTCACCGCCGGACGCTGCATCTCTACGACCCACGAAGCGCTGGCGACGACCCGGCTTACGCCAAGCTGCATGGCGACGGGGCAAGCGGCCGGCTCTGCGGCGGGACTGGCCGTCAAGCACGGCGTTGCTCCCGCCGATGTCGACATGGCTGAGCTTCAAAGTGTGCTTGAAGCGGACGGCGCTTTATTGAACTAACGGCTGGAGACGGGAAGGAGAACTGCACTTATGCAAGTAGAAGGCGAAGAAGAAGTATCCAAGAGATGGCATGGCAGAACCTGGGGGACGCTCGGCGACAGCATTACTGCAGCCGGGGGTTACCAGCCTCATGTTCAGAAGGCGGCAGGCTTTCGCAGCGTGACGAATTACGGCGTCGGAGGATGTCCTATGACCGCGGGGGGCGAAACCGACTATGGCGCTACCGTAAACGTCGGGGAGCGGATCGATTCGTCCCTGGACTGTGTCACGATCTATGCAGGAGTCAACGATTTCCGGCTTAACAAGCCTATTGGCGTGCAGGAGAAAAGGGACCGCACGACGTTTCTGGGAGCTTACGCGACGCTGGTCGAGCATATTATGGAACGGAATCCGCAGGCCGTTATCAATGTCTGGACGCCGCTGCAGCGGGACAAGGACGGCTACGATATTCATTATGTCAATGCGGCGGGGCATCGTCTGATCGACTACGCAGAAGCTGTGAAGCACATCGGGGAGGCGTATTCGCTGCCTGTCCTCGATCTTTACGCGATAAGCGGATTTACGAAAGAGACGCTGCCGCAGTACACTACGGACGGGCTGCATCCGAACGAAGCCGGCCATCTGCGGATCGCAGAGCTTGCGGCGGAATTTTTGATAAGGCTGTAAGCAAGAGAACAAGCCGTGGCCTCTGGCCGCGGCTGTTTGATACATTGCGCCGGGTTGCGACGTAGATATCACAGCCGTGTTCGCCTATTGCTTAAGGAACAGCAGTATTCGCAACATTTTCCCATAAATTTCCGTCTCTATTTAGAGTTTTTCAAAGGAGATGGTTGCGATCAAGAAAGAGCGTTATTTTGCCGTTTGGATTATCTTGTTATTAATTGAACTAGCGTACTTTTATAATTTGCTGCATCAGGTTCATGACGTAGAGGAAACGGTTTTTATTACCGTCGTTATTGCAGTTACTCTTGTTGTTGGCGCAACCGTCATCATCGTTTCCAATAATCGTTGAAGGGTTTGGGCGGTAATGAGTACTTATTGATACAGAAACACGGTGAAATCTTTCCTTAATATAATATTACTGTGCAGGAGGTGCTAATGTATCGGTAGCTCCTCTTTTTATTTTGATATGGATTTTATTGGCAATATGAAATTTATCCGTAATTCTATACTCTATTTTCAGAAGTCGCTGCGAATATGGTATACTATACTATCGAATTATTTTTAACCGTTGCTGTAAGGACATTTGAGGAGGAAGCAATACGATGTGCGGTATTACCGGAACGATGTATTTTGAAGATAGAGAACCGTCCCATGCGATGCTTAAAGCGATGACAGACGTTATCGTTCACCGGGGGCCGGACGATGTGGGCTTTTGGAGCGAGAACCGGATCGGCTTGGGCTTTCGCCGGCTGTCCATCATCGATATCCGGGAAGGGCACCAGCCTCTCGCCAACGAAGACGACACGGTATGGATTGTGTTCAATGGAGAAATTTACAATTACAAATATTTGCGCAACACGCTCCAGGAGAAGGGCCATCAGTTCAAAACTCATACCGATACGGAGGTTATCGTCCATCTATATGAGGAGTACGGTGAGGATTGTGTAAAGCAGCTGCGCGGTATGTTCGGGTTCGTTATTTGGGACCGCCGCAAAAAGCTGCTGTTCGGAGCGCGCGACCAGTTCGGGATTAAACCGTTCTATTATTATAAGGATCATAGACGGTTCTTGTTCGGATCGGAAATTAAAAGCCTGCTTGCGGCCAACGGCATGGACCGCACGATTCATACGGAAAGTCTGCTCAACTATTTGACGTTCCAGTACGTTCCAGAACCAGATACGATGTTCCGAGGCATACATAAGCTTCCGCCTGGTCACACGATCAAGATAACATACGAAGGTGAGATGTCGATCCAGCGTTACTGGGATCCGATGTTCGAGCCGGAGGAGCGCCCGTTCGACTATTACGTCGAGCAGATCCGCGAAGGCCTGAAGGACTCGGTCATCCATCATATGCAAAGCGATGTGGAGCGCGGCTGTTTCCTGTCGAGCGGCATCGACTCTACCGCGATTGCTACGCATATGCGTTCGATCGAGCCGATTCGTACGTTCTCGGTAGGATTCGAGGGCCCGAACAACGAGACGGAGATCGCGCGTCAAACGGCTTCTGCGTTGGATACGGAGCATTTTTCCAAAATCATTACGCAGCAGGATTTCTTCGACACTCTTCCCAAAGCCGTATGGCATCAGGATGAGCCGGTTGCGGACCCATCAGCCATCGCGCTGTATCACGTTGCGCAGCTTGCCCGCGAGCAGGTAACGGTTGTTCTGTCGGGTGAAGGCGCCGACGAGCTGTTCGGCGGCTACCGGATCTACTGCGAGCCTCAGTCGCTGCAGCCTATCGAACGGCTCCCGCACGGTCTCAAGCGGATTTTGCATGCGATAGCCAGAATGCTGCCTAGCGGGCTGTACGGCCGCAACTATGTGCTGCGCGGTACAACGCCGCTGGAGGAACGTTTCCTCGGCAACGCGAAAATTTTTACCGAAGAGATGAAGGCGGAGGTCGTCCGCATCGACAAGGAGATGCTGAGCAGCTACACCAACCCGTGGGCCATTGCGAAGCGCTTTTACGATAAAACCCGCCATCTCGATCCGGTGACGCGGATGCAGTATATCGATATGAATCTGTGGCTGCCAGGCGACATTCTGATGAAGGCCGACAAAATGACGATGGCTCATTCTCTGGAGCTTCGCGTACCGTTCCTGGACGTCGAGCTGTACGAGATAGCAAGGAAAATCCCTGCACGCTACCGGATTGCCGAAGGCACGACCAAATATATTTTCCGCAAGGCGATGGAAGGGATCATTCCCGATTTCATCCTGAACCGGCCGAAGCTCGGATTCCCTGTTCCGCTCCGCGATTGGGTGAAGGGCAATCAGGGCAAGGTGATTGTGGAGCAAATCGCCGCCAGCGGCATTGAAGATTACATCAACATCGATACGGTCCGCCAAATGCTGCACAAGCATCAAAACGGGCAAGGCGACTATGCGCGCCGTCTGTGGACGATTTATATGTTCGCTTTATGGCATGTAACCTATATGGAAGAGCTGCCGAAACCGACACTGGCTGAAGCGCTGTAGGAAGGGGTTAATTACGGCATGGGGAAGTATAAGCTGATTGCGTTAGATATGGACGGAACCTTCTTGACCGAGGAAAAAACGGTATCCGCCGAAAACCGGAAAGCCATTGAAGCGGCTGCCGCTGCCGGAGTGACAGTCATGTTCGCTACGGGCCGGGGCATCCCGAACGTGATGCCGTATGTGGAGGAGCTGGGGCTCCAGTCTCCCATTGTAACGGTAAACGGCAGCGAGGTATGGTCGGCGCCGAAGCAGCTTCACAGCCGGACGTTTCTCGAGCCGGAGCTCGTGAAGAGCATGCGTGAGATTGCTCAGAAATACGATACATGGTACTGGGCTTATGCCGTCAACGGGATTTACAACAAGGAACGGTGGACGACGGAGCTGCTGGAGACCGAGCAGTGGCTCAAATTCGGTTATTATTACGAGGATGAAGTAAGCCTGAAGGCTATTCACGACCAACTGGTTTCCTGGGGGCAACTGGAGATAACGAATTCCCATCCGTGCAATATCGAGCTCAATCCCAAAGGAGTCAGCAAAGCTAGCGGACTCCATGTCGTATGCGGGCTGCTCGGAATCGATATGTCCCAGGTCATTGCTATGGGCGACAGCTTGAACGACGTATCGATGATCCGGGAAGCGGGCCTCGGCGTAGCGATGGGCAATGCCCAGGATGCCGTCAAAAGTTTGGCGGACGTCGTCACCGGGACGAACGAGGAGCACGGGGTTGCGCAAATTATCGAGAAGTACGTATTATCTTGATGGAATCGGAATGTTCGTATGTTAAGGATTAGAGGTGACAGCCTGTGGTCATAGCGGCGTGGACTATCGTTATTTTGTTGTTTGTCATCGGGATGGCCGGAGCGGTATACCCTGTTCTCCCGGGAGCGTTGGCGATTTATGCGGCGTTCTTCGTTTACGGCTTCATGGTGGATTTCAGCCCCTTCGGCTTCTGGTTCTGGTTTATCCAGACTACGATTGTGGTCGTTCTTCTGATAGCCGATTATTTGGTCAGCGCGCTGGGTGTGAAAAAATTCGGCGGCACCCGCGCCTCGGTCATCGGCAGCACGATCGGCCTGTTGCTCGGTCCCTTCGTCATTCCGGTGGCGGGCTTGCTGCTTGGGCCATTCATCGGTGCCGTCATTGGGGAAATGGTGGTCGGCACGGAGTGGAAGCAGGCGTTCAAGGCGGGCGTCGGCGCTGTGGTCGGATTTTTCTCGGGCCTCGTGGTCAAAGTGATTTTGCAGCTTCTGATGATCATTTTGTTCTTCATTTGGGTGCTGCTTTAGTAATCGGGCGGAGACGGCCGCTTGTTTCGTAAATGGCTGCCGCCCGGTTTAATTCATCAGGGGGAAGGGAAAGTCTTGGCAAAGGATTCGCT
Source organism: Paenibacillus sp. H1-7 (assembly GCF_022354825.1). Taxonomy (GTDB): domain Bacteria; phylum Bacillota; class Bacilli; order Paenibacillales; family NBRC-103111; genus Paenibacillus_S. Next base: position 6,629,106 of record NZ_CP031168.1, on the reverse strand, counting down.
AGTCAAAGGTACGTTAATATTAACGTTAGCGGCGCTGGTTGCGCGTGCCCTGGGGGTCGTGCAGCGGATTCCGCTTGTTTTTCTGTTGGGCGAAATCGGGATGGCCGCCTACGGGATCGCATTTAACTTGTATTCGATGCTACTTGTCGTGGCGACGGCGGGAATACCGAGTGCGCTAAGCAAAATGATTTCCGAGCGAACGGCGCTCGGACTCCATGCGGAAGCGAACCGGATCTACCGTGCAGCTCTTTTGTTTGCCGGGGGAGCCGGTCTTGTCATGACCTTGTTCCTGTACGGGGTCGCTCCGTACTACGCGGACAGCATTTTGAACCCTCAGGCGACGCTGCCGATACGGGCTCTCGCTCCGGCGCTGCTGCTGTTTCCGCTTATCGCCATTATGCGCGGATATTTTCAGGGCCGCCGGATGATGATGCCGAACGGCTTGTCGCAGATCATAGAGCAAATTTTCCGCGTCGTGACCTCCGTCGTGCTCGCATACATGCTGCTCAGCCACAGCATGGAGTGGGCCGTCGCCGGCGCTTCGTTCGGCGGCGTAATCGGCAGCATCGCCGCAGCTGCCGTCATGGTGTACTATGCGCTGCGGCTGCGGCGCACGGACACGGCGGAGCGCGCGGCTATGAACGCCGGCGCTGACCGGACCCAGGAAGGCGTCGCGACCAGCTCGCTCGCCTTCAAGACGATTTACAGCCAGCTGTTCCGGCTGTCGATTCCGATCGTCATCTTCTCGATGACGGTGACGCTCATCTACACGATCGATTCCTCCATCGTGACGCTGCTGTTGAAGGACCAGGTCGGGGAAGAGAGCGCGCGGGAAATTCTCGGGATTCTCGTAGGCCGCGCCCAATCGCTGGCCGGAATCCCGATCATTCTGGCGGTTGCGCTCAGCCAATCGATCGTGCCGATCATTTCATCGGCCTATTCGCAAAAGGACATGAAGCAGGTGTCCGACCAGACGGGAAAAGTGCTTCAGATCTCCATTCTGAGCGGATTGCCTATGGTACTGCTGATTTGTCTGGCCGCAGGGCCGATTAACGAATTTATATTCGGCAACCCGAAAGGTTCGGCAGCCGTCGATACGTACTCGGCTCCTATCATTATCGCGCTCACCATCAGCGCCATATTCCAGATCGTCATGCAGACGTCCGGAGCCGTGCTGATGGGGATGGGCAAGATGCGGGCACTCGTGCTTGGGGTTATTGCAGGCATTGCGGTCAAGCTGGCCGCCAGCTTCGTATTGGCTCCATGGCTCGGAATTTACGGTATCATTGCCGCTACCTGCCTGTGCTTCGTCGTGATGACGTGGATTAACCTGAGCGTGCTGCGCCGGGAGATCAAGTTCCGCGTGCTCGGCGCCCGCTGGGTAGGCTTGATCGTTACGACGGCCGTCATTACTGCCGTCGGCATCGCGTTGGACTGGCTTGTCCAAGCCTATGTGACGCCTTTCGGCAGTCCGCGCCCGGATGCGTTCCTCCAGACGGTTATCATCTGCGCGGTGGCCGGTGCCGCCTATCCTGTACTGCTCATGCTTACGAGAACGGTTCGCCTGACTGATCTGCAGCATATGCCGGGACCGATCCGGCGCTTGGTCGGCCGCTTTGCTCCGCGCTTGTTGAGCGGCGGCAAGGAAAAGCAGGGCAGCTAATTATTTGTCTGGAAACAACAGCGGCTTGAGGAGGTATCCCGCCGGGGGACCTTGCAAAAATTTCAATAATAGGTTGCTCAACAAGCTCTACCGGAGATACGTTATGGTATCTCCGGTTTTTCTTACCCCAATGTTCCCATAAGCTATCGCCGGTGGTAAGATAAGAGTTATTTATTTCATAAGGAGACTTGCATATGCCGAATACAAACATCATGGTTAGACGAGCCGAGCGGAAGGATGTGCCGCAGCTGGCGGAGCTGATGAAGCAATATATGGAGTTCTACCAAAGGCCGCTTCCGGAGGACGGGAAGCTTCAGGACTTCATCGTCCATTTGCTGGATCACCCCGATTCCGGATTGCAGTTCGTAGCTGAATCGGAAGGGGAGCTATCAGGCTTTGCAACCCTTTACTATACATTCAGTACGCTGCAGCTGAAGCGGGCTGCCGTTATGAACGACCTGTTCGTAGCCGCCGATGCTAGGGGCCGCCGAATTGGCGAAGCGCTGTTCCAGGCGTGTCTCACTTACGTCCGGGAGCACCATTACGCGTATATGACTTGGGAAACGGCTCACGATAATCATTCGGCGCAAGCCTTTTATAACAAAATGGGCGGACAGCGGTCGGACTGGGTCGTGTACGAAATCAATTAGCCCAGGGACGGAAAGATCGGAGCAGGAAGGACGTTTGCTTGAGTCTGATGCCTTTCTTGCGGCCATATAGTTGAAAATTCGTCCGTATCGGATATACTGAAACTAATTTTGAAATATTTTCAGCTGATGGTGGTGTTCCGATTTGTCGCTTTTGGGCCAGGAAAGAAAAGAAATTATACTGCAGACATTATTGCGCGACGGGAAAGTAAAAGTGATTCCCATGGCGGAGCAGCTCGGGGTATCTACAGAAACGATCCGCAGAGATCTGGATGCGCTGGAATCCGAGGGAAAGCTGCAGCGGGTGTATGGGGGAGCGGTCCGGTCGGGGTACGAGCACGGTGAGCCGACGTTCCAGCAAAGAACCGAGCTGCATGTCGATGCCAAGAAGAAAATCGGGCAGCGTGCGGCGGAGCTTATTGAGAACGGCGATACGATTGCGCTGGATGTAGGCACAACCATGATGGAGCTGGCCCGGTCGATCGTCGGCAAAAAGAATCTGACCATTCTCACCAATTCGCTGCCTATTGCGTCCTACCTGTCGGATGCCCTGAACCATAACCGGTTTACGGGCAAAGTCATCGTGCTCGGAGGACAGCTGAATCCGGAGCAGCAATCGCTTACCGGTCCTCTGTGCGAGCAGATGATGGGGCAGTTTTATTTGAACAAAGCATTCCTGTCCATAGGAGGGCTGTCGTTAGCCGGCGGTGTGACCGATTATGATATGAATGAAGCCTATATATCGCGACAATTCGCCGGTGCGGCAAGGGAAGTGATCGTTCTTGCCGATCAATCCAAAGTCGGGGTGCAGGCCTTTACCCGGATCGCTCCTCTGGATGATGTGGACATCATTGTGTCCGACCAGGAAGCTCCGAAAGATTGGAACGGGCTTTTGGAGAAAAAAGGCATTCTCTGGCTGACCTGCGAATAGGAAGAGGGTTCGGCAAAAGTCTTTGACCGAACCTTTTTTTGCGGATGGATTTCTATCCAACCTAATCCTTTAGTATTTATCCTCTGAACGGGGTCTCACTCCCGCTGGAGACTGTCTGCACGGACAATCTCCTTATTCGATATCACACTATTTCCAGCAGCTCTGTCAGCCGCGTAATTTCATAGGAAGGTCGGTTGCCGGAAGGCGCTGTCCTCCGGTGATGATTGATCCATACGTTCCTCATTCCTACTCCGTTAGCCCCGCGAATATCCGTATCCAGATTGTCTCCTACCATCAGAGCTTCCCCTGCAGTTACATCCAGCAGCTTGAGCGCATGCTGAAATATGGCAGGAGCCGGCTTCCCGGCTCCGAAAGTACCGGAAATGACAATATGCGCGAAAAAGTCCGCCAGCCCCGGTATGCTGTCCACCTTCTCCTGCTGCAGATCGGGCGCGCCATTGGTAAGCAGCAGCAGCTTGAACTTCCCGCTGAGCCGCTCCAGCACCGCGAACGTATCGTCATAAATCAGGGGACGGCGCCTTCTTTCGTCGGCAAACCGCAAAGCAAGCGTCCGGGCGAGCTCCGGATCGTCCGTGCCCGTCTTCAGCAAGCCGCGGTACCAGGCTTCCGTCTGGTATTCGGGTGCAAGCTGCTGAAGCTTCCGGAACGCAGGGTTCCCGCAAGAGTCAAACCGGCCCCACAGTGCTTCCAGATAGGTTACTTCTATCATATTGGCCCATTCATAGATTTCCATGGAAGTGAACAGCTCCGAAGCGGAGTCGCGAACGGCAGTCTCAAGCTGTTCTGGGGCAGCGCCCGTTTGGTCCGCTGCGAAAGTACAAACAGCTTGGAATGCTTCGTCTATACTTTTTTCATCCCATAGTAACGTATTGTCCAGATCGAAAATAATAGCTTTTGTAGTAGACATCCTACTCATCCTCTCGATAGTCTACTATTAATTTGCAACAACAAACAACATAAGTCAACACTAAAAACCAAAATAACAAACATTATTATCTAACTCCACAAATCTCCGGCAAGCACAGCAAGCTCGATTTTATTGAGTCCAAAGCAATATTCATGCGTCATATCAAAGGAAAAAGGCGGCTCCACAGACGCAAGATATCGAAGCGAGGCGTCGATAGTTTCCGCGCTCAGCCAGTCCTCCGGTTCGATCTCATCGACTGGACGATCTTTCCATACATCGGTAAGACGGGGGCTGTACAGCGGTGCGGCACCCGGACGGAGGGAGCAGCCGTCAAGCCATTCCTTCAGCTGTCCTCTCGGGACGGGCGGCGCTTGACGGATCGGGGCGAACAGATGCGGGAAGTAGTCGGAGCGGGAGCCGGTATGACGCTGAGCTGCGGCGTAGCGCACAGCCCCTTCCAGTACGACAGGGATGCCGAACAGGATGGCATACAGCTTCTTGCCGAGCTCGATTCGCTCCTGCAAATCGCTGAAGCTTTCCAGAATAAGGCCTGCGAGCCGAAGGCGGCCGTCGACGTAATAAGGAAACACCACCTGGTTCAGCTGCAGCTTGGATTGCGCGTTGAAGAACAGCGTGTCCAGCACGGTCGTGCGGTAGGTCGGATGGCGCACCACTCTGTGCTCTATGTAATGCTGCTCGTTCACGATCAGCGCCATTGTGAGCAGAGCGGAATCGCGCCGCTCCCAGAATAATTCCCAGACAGGAAGCATGAAGGAAGATACATTGAGGCCTCGCAGGCAGTGAAACTTGGGCTTGCCCGCCCTCAGGCTCGCTTCATACAGCAGAAGCTGGGGGTAAGCGTCATGGAAAATAAGCGCATTGGCGCGTTCGAGAAAGGCGTACACGTGCTCCTGCTGTATCGTGCTCAGCAAGTAAGGAAGCAGCTCGCCCTTCAAGTCCGTCATATTCCAGCCGCCGTTGCGCGAAACCATATGGGCCAGGAACGACCAATGCAGCTCGGGATGGCGTGTGAACATGTCGAGATAAGCGGCTGTTCTCGTTATATTGCTGCGGTTCCGGCGCGCCGTTTCCAAGCGGATGTGCCTGACAAGCTCCTGGTCCGCGGCAGAGAGCGATTCGGCAGCGCTGCTCGCGTCGCTCAGTGACTTTCCCTTTACAGACATCGCCGGATCAAGCAATCCCCGGAGCTGTGCTTGCAGTATGCCTACCTCTTCATCCCGTATTTGGATGACCTGGATGTGCTCCAGCTGATCCTTTTCGTACAGGAACGTATCCGTCTTGTCTTTTGCCCAATGGATGATTTCTTGCGGGACGCTCGCCAGCTTATGCAGCAAATCCGAGACGCCCCATCTGTACTTTCCGCGCTGCATAGAGGCTTTCCCTCCTTTCCCGATACAGTGCCGCACGATTTTCATGACAAATAAAGGAATGGGTCGTTGCACGTCGTATAACTTATAGGAGTGCTTTTGCAAATGAATATTGAATCTTTTCCAAGAGATTTCACGTAGTACATTATGCTTGCAGCACTGCATTTATTTTACACTTATTGGAGGTTAGCAATGAAAAACATCACCATGCAACGTTGGCTTTCCCTGCTGCTGATTGTCATGCTTGTCGTTCTGGCAGGATGTCAACCCGTAAACGGAGTCGATTTAAACAAACTCATCGAGAGCAGCTCCAGCGTGAAAACATCTCAGGGCACTCAAACGATCACCTTCGATCTAATCCGCAACGCTTCGGTGAAGCCGAGTGAAGAACAGCAAAAAATGCTCGATCTGTTCGGCAACGTAAAGCTCAGTATTACGGATATGAAGCAGCAGGATCTGACGCATCTGTCTGTCAAAGGAACCTTCGAATATGCCAAAGGCAAAATTCCTTTCCAGATCGTCATGTCGGATCAACAATACATCATCCAGGTTGAGGGTGCGAAGAAACCGATCGTGTTACATAACAGCGGCGGAGCTTCCATGGAGCAGCTTCAAAGCACGCTCTCCAAGGAAATGCAGGAGCAACTGAAGCAGCTTCAGAAAAAAGCGGAGCAAATGGCGCCTACCTTCGTTACTTATTTCGGTACCAAGCTGCCGAATCCGAAGACGGTCTCCATCACGGATTCCAAGCAAACGATCAATAACGAGAGCTTGAATCTGAAGCAAGTACATGTAGAAGTGAAGGGCGACGAGCTGCTCGGATTGGTCAAAGGCTTTTTGACTAATTTGCTGGCAGACGAGAAGGGCATGAAAGAGCTGATCGGTCAATTGTACGATCTGGTGCTGCCGCTGGCCCAGCAGGCGATGAAGGAAAGCAAGGCGCAAAATCAAGAGAATCCGATGGATGAAATGATTGCACCGTATTTGAACAACAAGACGTTGGCAGTAGAGTTCGCATATACGTTCCTGCAAACGAATTTGAAAAAGACGCTCGATAACTACGATCAATCCGTTCAAGAGGCGTTGAGCTCACCGGCAGGATCCTCCTTGCGCGAGCTGTTGAGCGAGAAAAACTATTTGAAATTAGATCTTTATGTAGACAGCGATTTGATTCCTCGCAAATCTTATATGGAGCTTCTGGTTAACTTTCCAACAACCGGCGAAGAATCGGTTACAGGTATGAAAGTGACTTCGACTTCCGAAGTGTGGAACATCAACAAGCCTGTCACAGCGGATACGATTGACGTGAGCGGCGGCAAGCTGGAGCTGGAATCCTTGAACAAGCCGGGCAAAGTGCTCCAGGCGCTTGATTCCAAGTCCAAATTGTATGAGCTCTTGAAATCTGATCTTCATATTACGAAAAAAGAAATCAACATGTTTATGGACGATTCGGAGGACATCTACGCCGATTCCGTGAAGCCTTATAACCGTAACGGCGTGGTCATGGTGCCAGCCCGCTTCGTTGTTGAACAGCTGGATGCGGATGTCACCTGGGATGCTGCAACGCAGCAAGTCTCTATCGTCGACTCGATTAACGGGACGGTCATCAAGCTCAATATCGGCAGCAAGCAGGCTTCCGTCAATGGCATGATCAAGCCGCTGGAGGCCGAAGCGGAGCTCACGAACGGCTCGACGTTCGTTCCGGTCCGATTCATTGCCGAGAACATGGGAGCAGTTGTAAGCTGGGACCAGGAGCTGCAAATGGTAACCATTACCCGGGATTAGTATATCCGGTTCCGGCTCGTCTCATGAACGCAGCCGGATTACACTATAGCACGGACACTTTGCATCGAACAAAAAGAATGGAAAAAAAGCCTGATTCCGCCGGATCAGGCTTTTTTCTATTGCAAAGAATAAGAACCTCCGCCCGCTCAAGCCTCGGGGGGCTCGGACTCTTCCGGGGGCGATGATGCCAAAGGACGCGGGCCTGCTAGTCTTCCGGCCCGGGACGCCGCCTCGCGCAGCAGAAACTCGATATGCCCGTTAACGCTTCGGAACTCGTCCTGGGCCCATCGCTCGAGTGCCTCATATAGCTTGGGATCGAGCCGGAGGGCGAAGTTTTTCTTGGATGCCATAAAGAGAGGGGCAGTCTAATAAAGACTGCCGGTGTTAATTACAGGGTTGGCGGAACGATCGGATACGATTGCGACCAACAAGTTATTGATCATCGCCGCTTTGCGCTCTTCGTCGAGCTCGATGACGCCTTCTTGCTGAAGCTGGGAGATGGCCAGCTGCACCATACCTACCGCACCTTCCACAATTTTGGAGCGGGCGGAGATGATCGCGGTAGCTTGCTGACGCTGCAGCATGGCGCTGGCGATCTCTGTCGAGTAAGCCAGGTGGGTCAGACGGGCTTCCAGCACCTCAACGCCTGCGACCGATAAGCGCTCCTGCAGCTCGGTGCTGAGCTCTTGGGCAATTTCCTCCGAGTTGCCGCGCAGCGAGTACCCGTTATTGTTCTCGAACACATCATAAGGGTACTTGTTCGCAACATGCCTTAGAGCTGTTTCGCTCTGAATTTCGACGAACTGCTCGTATTTGTCCACATCGAAGGTCGCTTTCGCGGAGTCTACGACCTTGAACACGATGACTGCGGCAATTTCAATAGGATTCCCTTCGACGTCGTTTACTTTCAGCTTGGCGCTGTTGAAGTTGCGCACTCTCAAAGACACTTTGCTGCGTGTGGAGAAAGGAACGGTCAGCCACATCCCGGCTTCACGAATCGTTCCGACATAGCGTCCGAAGAACGTCACGATGTAGCCTTGATTCGGTTGAACGATCGTGATACCGGATATAAGAGCAGAAGCGACAATCAACAGAATGACGCCCAGTACGATGCTCTCTTGGATCAAGAGCAGTACGCCGGCACCCGTAAAAATAAAGAAGAGCAATAACCCGATAAATCCGTTTAACACCCATGCCTTATGTTCTTTCATAATACAACACTCCTTTTGTGATTGGGATTAGCAATCATTTGAATATCGATTTGATATTTTTATGATATCACTTTTAGAAATAATTGTAAAGTAGCAGCATTTCCCAATTGGAATAAGGGCGGGTTGACAGGGCGGATGCGGCATGCTATAAGTGGTGTAATACTAAGCTAAAGGCGGTGCACATCTAATGGAACAAGTAAAATCCGAACAAGTATTTGAAGAGAAAATCGCATCGGCAAAGCCGACGGTAGCCGTGTTTAAAACGACTTGGTGCAAAGACTGCCATTTTATCGATCCTTTCATGCCGGAAGTGGTTGAAGCGTATAAAGACCGTTTGAACTTTATTCAGCTGGACCGCGACGAAGTGCCTGATTTGTGCGAGAAGCTGAACATTCTTGGCATTCCTAGCTTTATCGCGTTCCGTGAAGGCAAAGAGCTGATCCGCTTTGTAAGCAAGCTGCGCAAAACAAGAGACGAGATCGAGCAATTTCTGGATCGTTCTCTCGAGGTTGCCGACGCGCTGCAGAAATAAGCCGTTTCCAAGCACCAAAAGACCATTCTGTTCGGAGCTATCCGGATGGAATGGTCTTTTTTTATCCCCTTACAGGATGCGCAGCGGCCTGGCGGGAATGGACATCGTTCGTTCATTCTTGTTTCAACGGTTTGTAACAATTCCGCATGGATTTGGTCTAGTTTTATGGCTATAATGATACATGAGCGTTAACATTTGTCTCAATTTGTCGAGACTTACTATACAGTAAGGGAGCTCATCGCATGAATACGCAAAAATGGTTGAAGTGGTCCTCCTTTGCCAGCATGTACGGCATGCTGTTAATCTTGATCATGGGCGCTCTTGTGACGAAGACGGAATCGGGTCGGGGCTGCGGTGACGATTGGCCGTTATGTAACGGCAAGTTCGTTCCTGCTTATACGATCGAATCCATTATTGAATACAGCCACCGGTTTGTGACGGGTATTGTCGGAATGATTTTGCTGGTAACGACGATACTGGTATTCATGTACAGCCGCAGAAAAGATGCTAAATGGTTCGTGTCTCTCGCCATGGTGTTTACGATTTTACAAGCGATTCTGGGAGCTATTGCCGTCATTTGGCCGCAATCCTCCGCCACGCTGGCGCTGCATTTCGGCATTTCGCTGATTGCCTTCGCTCTGACGCTGCTGCTGGCCCTGGTCTATACGCGGTACGGCACCGTGTTTACAGGGAAAAAGGGAACGATGACAGCAGGTATTCAATGGGGCGTATGGCTGATCGCCATTTATTGCTATGTTGTTGTATATTTAGGCGCCTTCGTAAGGCATACGGAATCGTCCGGCGGATGCATAGGCTGGCCATTGTGTAACGGTCAGGTCATCCCGGAGCTGTCGGGCGCTACGCTGATCGTGTTCGTTCACCGTCTAGGAGCGATTCTGCTGTTCGTATTTATTGCCTGGTTCTTCTTGGCCGTGAGAGCGCGGATGAATTCGACGGATAACACCTATCAGGCTTCCAAGTGGGCACTTATATTAGTTGTACTGCAAATATTGAGCGGCGGCTTCGTCACGCTATCGATGGGTTACGATTGGTATTTGCTGGCAAGCATGCTTCATACGATATTGATCTCCTGTTTATTCGGAATTATATGTTATCTATGCGTGTTGACGCTTCAGGCCGGCAAGAAGACCGCTTAATGAAAAAGAGGCTTACGCAAGCTTGGACGGCTGCGTAAGCTTTTTTGCATATATAGAAGTGATAACCGGGTCACCCTGCAAAGTATCTGATTGACTTCGAAGCAAAGCTCCGCTTTGTGGGGTTATTGGCCGCCGGAAGCGGCTATGCCTTTTAATGGGACGGGCTGCCTCGTATCACAGCCGCAGGAAGGGCGCATACTACCATTTATTACCGATGGACGGGATAGCCTGAGATCTATACAGAGGGGAAGGGGATTTACATGCTTAGGGGGTTGTTTAACGAGCCGCGCCGCAAGGACCAGGGGGCTTTGAAGGAGGCCAACGATTCGATCCGACAATACATCCAGCTGCTGGGCTCGCTGCCGGTTAAGGAGCGCAATCAGCAGGAGCGCCGCTATATGATATGGAGCGGAAGCTTGTTCCGGTCGCTGGATGAGTTCGAGCAGAGCCACTATGCTGCGGTCCGGTTTGGAAGCCGGGTCCGAAGCAGGTACCTGGACGAGATGAGCGAAGAGGAGCAGGACGACTATCATCGCCACTTGTATTTTTACAACAATGCCATCATTCGGTTGTTCGCTATTCTAGATAAGCTCGGCCAATTCATGAACGAGCGGTTCCGGCTCAAAACCGAGGAGATCAAATCGCGGTTCTCCTATTTCACTGTGCTAAGGAATATGCATCAAAACCGGCTGTACATAGAGCTGGAAGAACAGCTGTACGGCTTGAAGGTCAAATATAAAGAGCCTGTAGAACGGCTTCGAACGCAGCGCAATCTGGAAATTCATACGATCAGCGCGGATTTGCTGGATGATTTATTGAAAGCAGCGGAGGCCAAGCAGGAGTATGACGAGCGGATCAAGACGGAGGACGTAGAGCAGCATTTGCAGGATTTGGCCAAAGGCTGTGAAATGACGTATCAAGCCGTTAACTTTGTATTTACCTATATCTTCAAGCTGTCTCAATCTTCGGGAAGATATCCGGCGGTTGTAACGGAAAGTTGAATCGGCTCCACGCATCCTCTATACTTGAATGAGGCGGTCCGGTACTTGCCGGAGCCGCAATGTGAGTTTAAGCTTAAGGAGAATTCAGGGGGCGGGCATGATCGAACAACGCAAAGTTGCACTCATAACGGGAAGCGCCAAGGGCTTAGGTAAAATGACAGCGCTTCTGCTCGCCGATTCCGGCTGCGATATCATAATCAATTACGTTCATAGCGAGAAAGAAGCGCTTCAGTTACAAGATCAAATCCGGAGTAAAGGCGTTCGCTGTCTCGCCATCCAGGGCGACGTCGCCCGGCAGGAGCAGATGAGCGAGCTTGTCGCGCAGGCGGTACAAGAGCTCGGGAGCATCGATATATTGATTAACAATGCCGGGCCGTTCGTAAGGGAACGCCGGCTGTTCGGGCAATACGAGCCGCAGGAAATCGACTATTTGATGAACGGCAACTTGCTCGGCGTCATGCAGCTGGATCACCTTGTGCTGCCGCACATGAGACGGAAGCGCTGGGGGCGTATCGTTCATTTCGGCTTCGGTCATGCGGCGGAAGCAAGGGGATGGCCTCATCGAGCCGTTTATGCCGCAGCCAAGGTCGGTCTCGTATCCTTCACGAAGACGCTGGCGGTGGAGGAAGCGCCGAACGGCATTACCGTCAACATGATCTGCCCCGGCGACATTCGGGGGGCGAATAAGGAGAAGACGATAGCGGAAGTGGAGCACGAGCAGGATCAGGAGTCGCCGCGGGGGCGTCCCGGTGCGGGCGAAGATATTGCCAGAGTCATCGCCTTCCTGTGCGAGGAGCGCTCGGACTTCATCACCGGCAACATCATGGATGTTTCCGGCGGTCTGGACCCGATCCGCGCCATTATCGGACCATCGTCTGCCGTATCCGCATCGAACCGCACCAGCTGATAGGGGGGCGGATATCCCTTTTGCGGACAAAGAAGAAGACCCTGCTGCAAAGGAAGGATAACCGTTCCGCTGCAGAGGGCCTTTTCTATCGCTTTTTTCCAACGTAGGAAAAGAAGGAATTAGAACACTTGGACAACCTCTTGTACGCCTTCCACTTCTTCGAGAAGGGCGCGTTCAATACCGGCTTTCAGTGTAATGGTCGAGCTTGGGCAGCTGCCGCAAGCACCCACCAGCTTCAATTTAACGATGCCGTCCTCGACATCAACAAGCTCTACGTCACCGCCGTCACGCTGCAGGAACGGGCGAAGCTTATCTAAAACCTCCAGTACTTCATCGTACATGGTGCTTTGTGCGTTTTCACTCATTTCAATCATCTCCTTTCTACCTTATATTATATTACATCGGGATCAAAAATAAAATGGTTAACAAGGGGGTTGCCTAGTCATGAGACCCATCATTGAATTTTGTACGAACAATATGCATCACGGTACCGATAAATTAATGAAAAAGCTCGAAGCGAATCCGGATTACGACGTGATCGAATATGGCTGTCTCGGCAACTGCGGGGAATGCTACATGTTCCCTTATGCGCTAGTCAATGGAGAGATCGTAGCGGCAGCCACGGCGGAAGAGCTGGAAAAGCAAGTGGAGCACAAAATTAAAGAGATCGAAGCGATGTTCGATCTCCTGGGTGAATAATTAGCCGAAATGGCGCTTCGACATCCAGAGCACGCCGCTCTTGATGGCCCGCGGCACCATACCTGTAACCGGGCGTTTGCCGAGTAAGGCAAAGCCCGATTTTTTACCGAGCGATCCCAAAACCCCTTTGAGCTTGATTTTGCCGAGCCGAGGGGTTTCGTTCTTCCAGATGGCTCTTAAGACTTCCGCTACCTGCTTGCCTTGACCTTGTGCCGCCTGGGCACTAGGAGAGAATGGAAGCGAGGCGCAGTCGCCGATGACGAACACTTCCGGGTATTCTTCTATTTGATGGTACTCGTTAATGATGAGTCGGCCTTGATTATCTTTGGGAAGCTGCAGCTGCTGCACGATCGGACTTGGTTGGATTCCCGCCGTCCATATAGTGACGTCGGTGTAAATAAGCTCCTGCTGATTGTGCAGGATACCGTTCTCGAGACGCGTAAGACAAACATGCGATCTCATTTCAATGTCATGCTCGAGCATCCAGTCGCGAACGAAAGACTGAAGCTTGCCGGGGAATGCGGACATTACGCTTGCACCGCGGTCGAGAATGCGGATGTTCAGATCGGAACGGCTCTCCCGCAGCTCAGCCGCGACTTCAACGCCGCTCAAGCCACCGCCGACGATGGTCACTTGACCGTACGGCGCAATGTCATTGACCTTTTGATACGTTTTCCGCGTGGAGGAGAGCGTCTGAATGCTTTCGGCATACTGATCGGCGCCTTCGATCTGATGAAACTTATCGACGCAGCCGAGGCCGAGCGCAAGCCAGTCGTAGGACAACGGCTCATCGTTTTGAAACAGAATCAGCTTGTTTTCCAAATCCACGCCGGTGACTTCACCGTATTTCAGAATAAGACGCGGGTCTACAGGGAATTGTACCCTAATGTCCTGATCGGATACCGTTCCTGCCGCAAGAGCGTAATATTCCGTTTTCAGACCTTGATACGGCATCCGGTCTACAAGCACAAGCACCGTGTCCGACGGCAATTCTTTTTCCAACAGCTCGGTAGCTACAGTCAATCCGCCGTAGCCGCCACCCAAAATAACCATTTTCTTCATCATGAACTAACCCTTTCTTTTGTAAAAACATCTATGCAGTAGAGACAGTGGCAATTAGTACACTTTAATTTCATTGTAGAATGTATCGCGTTCAACAGGGATTCGGCCGGCGCCTTTTACAAGCCATACAAGCTCGTCGCGCGTCAAGCCTTCCGGAGAAAGCGCGCCTGCGGCGTGGCTGATCCGTTCTTTGACAATGGTTCCGTGAACGTCAGAGGCTCCGAACGTGAGAGCAATTTGCGTCAGCTGTGTGCCGAGGTTGATGAAATAAGCTTTAATATGCTGGATGTTATCCACCATCAGACGGCTTATGGCGATCGTCTTGAGATCGTCGAATGCCGCTACACGGCGTTTGATGCCTGCATTGACGCTGGCCGGCTGTACGGCGTTAGGAATGAATACCATGAAGCCGTTCGTATCGTCCTGAAGCTCGCGCAGCTGAATCATATGCTGGATGCGCTCCTCAATCGTTTCGATGGAGCCGTAGAGCATCGTTGCATGCGTTTTGAGGCCGAGCTCATGGGCTTCCCGCTGCACCTGCAGCCATTGGTCGGTGGTCGCCTTGCCTACGCCCATTTTTTTGCGGTAACGCTCGGACAAAATTTCGGCGCCGCCGCCGGTAAGAGTAGCTAGTCCGGCATCCATTAATGTTTTCAGAACCTCTTTATAGCTTAACCCACTGATGCGGGAATAAAACTCAATTTCTGCTGCCGTATGCGCCTTGATGGTAACTTGCGGATACCGCTCCTTCAGCTTGCGGATACAGTCGACATAATATTCGAACGGCACGTGAGGGTTATGCCCTTGTGCAATATGAAATTCCCGCATGTCCGGGTGAATATGCTCATCGATAAATTCGTACATTTCCTCCGGGCTGAGCGTGTAAGCACCTTCTTCGCCTTCGTCGCGGCGGAAATGACAGAATGCACAGTGAGCTTCACACACGTTCGTGAAATAAAGACTCATATTATCGATAAAGTACACTTTCTTCCCGTTTTTGCGCAAATTGACTTCATTCGCTAATTGACCAATGGTTAACAAATCGTCCGATTGGTACAGGAAAACTCCATCCTCCAGGGACAGCCGCTCCCCATGCTTTACTTTTTCTGCGATTTCCGCCATTCTTTGATCGGGATTACTGATTACGATGCTCATAAAGCCACCTCCATAGTAATAGTAGTTGTATAAATAACAAATCACGTGCTCGGCACGTAAGAAACCAGCTGATCCAGTGCAGTGAAGTGTGTCCGTGCCATGCAAAAGCTCATGAAAAATACCGGCTTGCCGCGCTTCCGGTTATCGTCATCCTTCGGGATGAGCTGTATCCATTTCACTTGTGAAAGGTTGCACATGGATACACGGTTCGCTGCGAAAAGTAAGCCGAATCGGTAAACAATACAATCTATTATAAACCTCATGATGTGGACGGGCAATACATAACTCGACAAAATGAATTTCTCAGCCTTATAAAGGAAGTTTAATGATGGGGAATGAACAGGAAAAAGTCAGCACGGTAGATAGAAGTCCTTGAGGAGAATCCTTATAAGGAGTATACTATAGAAGAAGAAGCTTTATGTTGATCTGTCCCAGGATGTCATTACTTATGCAGTGCATCTATCGGGTTCATGATTTCCATATAGCGGCAATCGATGATTGGCCACAGTTCCCATGTGGATCACACTCGCAAGGAGGTAGGAACAATGATTAAAATTAGCGAAACGGCTAGCGATAAAATTAAAGAACTGTTGGAAAGCGAAGGTACGCCGAACCTTTTTCTCCGTCTTGGCGTCAAGGCGGGAGGCTGCAGCGGTTTTTCATATGGAATGGGCTTTGACGATCAAGAGAAGGATGATGACCAATCGTTCGAGCTGAACGGCCTGAAGGTCGTAGTGGACGGAGATAGCGCCAAATATTTGTACGGCGTGGAAATCGACTTCAAGGAAGCGGGTATGGGCGGCGGCTTCACCATCAATAACCCGAACGCGGTTGCTTCCTGCGGCTGCGGCTCCTCGTTCAAAGTGAAGGACGAAGAGGGCGCGCCGGAGAAATGCGACGATAAGGTCGAGGCTTAATAGAGATTCAAGGCTAGTAGAAAAGCACCCTTTGTGGGTGCTTTTTTTTTGGGAAGTCGGGAAGTATCACCATGCACAGAGTAGAACAAGAGAGGGAATGGGTGTGGGGTGGAGGAGCGGTAGCGTCCGCCTTTGAAGCTCGTGTTCCTACCGCGGCAAGCCTACCATTCAAAGGAACATGACTTCAATAGCGGCCGGAATTCCACACCCAATTCCCTCGCACTAACAAACGTATATTGTAAACCAAGGACCTGGCCGAAGGCCGGTTTTTTTATTTTACATGGAAGCCGCCCTAATCGTTACCAAGAGACGATAAGTTCCAACACGAAACGAGCTTATTCCTAGCAAAATTTATTATTTCTGGCAGCAAATTTCGAGGGTCTTTTCAAAGCCGTTCCTATATAATGCAAATAATCGCTTTATTGCGTTCGAAAAATAGCAATCTATTATATGAAACCAACAAGAATAGGATGATGCGCATGACTTATATTAATCACGTTCACTATGCCAATATGCAGGGCAACGTTTATTGCTGCTTGCGCAATAAAATTGTTCCTCTCAACGAATCTCAGATAAAAGATTATTGTCAAGGTTGCACGATGTTCAGGGGCGGGGAAGCGGGCAAAAGCGTCCAGTGCTACTGGAATGACGTTCGGGATGTTCAGGACCCGCACGAAGTGTACGAGCCTCAGATGGAGTTCAAAAGCATGCAAAAACGAAAATTTTTGCTCGAGCCGCAAAACGAACGCAATAAAAGCGCGCTTGCCTAAACGCAAGCGAAAAAAACAGACTGTTCTTTCCGATAAGGAAAGGCTGTCTGTTTTTCTTTTTGATTATTTTTTTTTATCACTGAACGGTTGGGGAAACTGTGTATAACCTTGTCCACATTATCCACCCCATAATCATACATAATTTTACACTTATTAACAACATACGCACAGCTTATACACAAATTCATGTGGATAACGGAACGCTTGTTCTAATTTTTGGGACGTGTTAATATAATTTTACATTAAAGAAGTAAGGTGATTGTATGAGATTGATGAGCAATGAAATTTTAGTCGATTCGTACTTCAAGGCATTAAACCTGAAACTGGATGAGGAATTTCTGGAATTGCTGCTGGCAGAGATAAAGCGACGCAAGTTAAACTTGGAATATTATAGAGGCGAGGTTCAGGTCAGCTGACCTGCCTCTTTTTTTTGCCCTTTTTGCATAGAAAAAAAGCGCCTCGCGCTCCGACAAGAAACCGGAACGAAGCGCCGTGCAGCGGATAGGCTACAGCTTCATGCTGCTGCTGCTGTGTCCAGGGGACAGCTTCGCATTCGGATCGATATACACCTTCGCGTTGTTGATAGCGGTAGGCGCTTCGCCGAATCCGACGGCGATCAGCTTCAGCTTGCCCGGATACGTCGTAATGTCGCCGGCTGCGAAAATGCCGGGAATGCTCGTTTCCATGCGGGAGTCAACGACGATCGAGCCGTTGTCAATCTCAAAGCCCCACTCCGCGATAGGACCGAGCGAAGAGATGAAGCCGAAGTTCACGATGACAGCGTCGACATCGAGGTCGAACGACTCGCCTGTTTTGCAATCGGCCAAAGTCGCTTTGGTGATAACATCATCGCCTTGCAACGCGGTAATTTCTTTTGGTGTCAGCACCTGCACATTGGAGTTCATCAGGTTCTCAACACTGTGCTCGTGCGCGCGGAACTTGTCTCTGCGGTGGATGAGCGTGACTTTCTCTGCGATAGGCTCAAGCATGAGCGCCCAGTCAACTGCGGAGTCGCCGCCGCCGCTGATAAGCACCTTTTGGCCTGCGAACTTGTTCAGATCGCTGACGAAATAATGCAGGTTTTTCTTCTCGTACCTCGCCGCTTCCGACAGCTCCAGACGTCTTGGCTCGAATGCGCCGACGCCTCCGGTAATGATCACGGCTTTGGAATAATGAACGCCTTTATCGGTCGTTACCTCGAACAAGCGCTCGTCTTTCTTGACGACCTTAAGCACTTTTTCTTCGAGGCAGATGTCAATAGGAAAATGCTTCGTTTGCTTATCCAATTGGTTAATCAGCTCTTGAGCCGTTACTTTTGGAAAGCCGGCAACATCGTAAATGTGCTTTTCCGGATACAGAGCAGCCAGTTGACCGCCCAGCTGGGGCATGCTTTCGATAATTTTGACCGATGCCTGACGCATCCCGCCGTAAAAAGCGGCAAACATGCCGGCTGGACCGCCGCCTACGATAACAATATCAACCGTTTCATTTTGCATTCCTAGAACACACCTCCGAGGCTTAATTCATTCGCATTATATTATAAAAAAAGTTGGAAAGAAAGAGAAACATTCTCAATTAGGATGAGTATAAAAGGGTAGACATAGAAAGGCCGCTTTTTCCAAATAGGGATAACGACTCGGTACAAAAGAACTGCTTCCGAATGCCGTCCCCGGCCTCCGTTTTTTGGACATTTTTGAATGAAAATAATGCTTGCTATTTGACAATATACATTATATTATGTCTTGAGAACTGGTTAAAAACTGGATTGTTTTCGCACGTTCACTTATAATTTGAATTTTCTTAGTCAAGACTGAGAATTACAAATTTCCGACTTACTTTGTGTAATTTTTCACAATCAATTTTGTTAGATCATACAATACAGAAAATAACGTGATGGAAGGGATTAAACCATGAGTCGAATACCAAGAATAGTCATTTTGGGAGCAGGTTATGGCGGCATTGTAACGGCTATTCGCTTGCAGAAGGAATTGAATTATAACGAAGCGGACGTTACGCTCGTGAACAAACATGACTACCACTACATTACGACCCATCTGCACATGCCAGCGGCAGGAACGGATAATCCGGAGAACGCACGGGTAAATATTTTGAAGCTGATCGACGAGTTCAAAATCGATTTCGTGAAATCGACAGTCGTCCAAATCCGCCCGCAAGAGAAGAAGGTCATCCTGGAGGAAGGAACGCTATCCTATGACTATTTGGTAGTAGGCCTGGGCGGCGAGCCGGAAACATTCGGCATTCCGGGACTGAAGGAATATGCTTTGAGCATCCGCAGCATCAACAGCGTACGTTTCATCCGCGAACATATCGAGTATCAATTCGCCAAGTTCAAACGGGAGCCTTCCCGTACCGACTACCTCACCTTCGTAGTGGGCGGAGCCGGATTTACAGGCATCGAGTTCGTCGGCGAGCTGGCTGACCGTATTCCGCAGCTGTGCAAGGAGTACGACGTAGATCCATCGCTCGTAAAAATTTATAACATTGAAGCAGCACCTACCGCATTGCCGGGCTTCGATCCCGAGCTAGTCGAATATGCGATGAAGGTTCTTGAAAATAAAGGCGTTACGTTCAAGATCGCTACGGCGATCAAGGAATGCTCTCCTGAGGGCGTCCTGCTTGCTACCGGCGAAGAGATCAAATCGACAACAGTCGTATGGACCGGCGGTATTCGCGGCAACCATATGCTGGATGAAGCCGGCTTCGAAACGATGCGCGGCCGGATCAAGGTCGACGAGAAGCTTCGCGCTCCGGGGCACGACAACATCTACATCCTTGGGGATTGCTCCATTGTCATGAGTCCGGAAGGACGTCCTTACCCGCCGACGGCGCAAATCTCGATGCAGCAAGCGGATGTGTGCGCGCATAACCTGGTTGCTTCCATCCGTGGCGAGCAGCTGAAAAACTTCGTCTACCAGAGCAAAGGAACGGTTGCATCCCTTGGCCGCGGTGAGGCTATCGGCATCGTCGGCTCCCGCAAGATCAAAGGCGGCGCAGCAGCGGTGATGAAAAAAATCGTCGATATGCGTTACTTGTATATTATAGGCGGCATTCCGCTCGTGCTGAAGAAAGGCCGGTTCTAAGCTTATGCGCCACTGCAGCGTACAAGTACGCGGATTGTTGACACGTGAAGAGCTGGACCGCTACAATGCACTGATGGACGTCGGCCATTATTTGGAATCCCAGACGCGCTACGACCTGGTCTATACGGTGCAAAAGGAAATCGATATTCTGATCTTGCCCGCGATCGAGCGTCTGAAAGAGAAGTCGCGTCAGCGCGACCGCGATACGGAAGCGTATTTGGCGCAAAAAAACTCCGCGCTCCTCGAAGACGAAGATGACGACGAATCATAGAATGACAGCCCTGCGGTGACGGCCGTGGGGCTTTTTAGCTTTTATAACGTGAAAAGCAAAAAGACCTTCGACCGCATGGGGTCAAAGGTCTCCAAGAAGCCGGATTACAGCTTCAGCATAGCTTCCATCTTGCTGCGGTCGAGCAGATTGCCGACATAGAAGTCGCCAAACTCGCCGAAGCGGGCGCTGGTCTCGTCAAAGCGCATTTCGTGGACGATTTTCTTGAATTGCAGCGCATCGTCAGCGAACAGTGTAACGCCCCATTCCCAGTCATCGAGGCCGATGGAGCCGGAAATAATTTGTTTGATCTTGCCGGCATAATTACGGCCGATCATGCCGTGGGAACGCATAAAGGTGCGGCGCTCTTCGGTAGACAGCATGTACCAGTTATCGTTGCCTTCGCGGCGTTTGTTCATCGGATAGAAGCAGACGTGCTTCGCTTTCGGCAGGATCGGCTTCAGACGGGCTAAGATGTCAGGATCCTGCATCGGATCGACGCCCGGCTTGGCCATATAGCCGCCTAGCTCGACAATCGACACATAAGAGTATGTAGGAATGGTTACTTGCGCAAACAGCGATTTATTGAACGCGGTTTCCAGCTCGTTCAGCTCTTCCAGCGTTTCACGCAGATGCATGAACATAAAGTCCGCTTTTTGCCCTACGATCGAATAGAACGCCGTGCTGCCCAGCTTCTGATCTTCGGTGCTTTGATATTGGGCCAGCAAGCTGTACAGCTCGTCCTCGGCACGGTTTCTTTCCTGCTGCGTCAAGCTTTTCCAAGCAGTCCAGTCGATGGCGCGGAAGTCGTGCAGCACGTACCAGCCTTCCAATGTGTTAACCACTTCGCTCATGGGATACACTCCTTTATTTAGACATTCTATATATATTCTATTAACTTGTTTCATTGTATCGAAATCGATCTGAAAGGGCAAATTGGCTAGAACCGTTTTTGACTTAATTCAGAGAAATGCCATACGTGAAGTTCAAGAAGCGTTCACTTTACCCGGGAGACTTTTTTATATAAAATAAACATAAGTGTATCTGAAGTTTGCATAAAGGAGTTGGCTGAATTGCTGCAGCTGATTATTGTTACGGTGCTGCTGTTCGTGTTGTTTTTCGGGCTCGGATTTATATTGAACATGCTTATGAAAACGACCTGGTTTCCTATCTATGGATATATCGCCCTCGTTATTGGTTTGGTCATTTACTGGGGATGGGAGACAGGTTCGCTTGCCTCCAACCTTTCGGAATACTCCATTGCCGATTACATTCCCGCTATCGGGGGCTTAATCGGCGCCATTCTTAGCGGCTCGACGATTAAATCGCTTCGGGACAAAGGCTTCAAAATGTTCTAGGCCGAGCATCGACGGAGAATCTACCTCTTGGATAAGAAAGCGAGTGTACTGCAATGAACGGACAACTGCGTAAAGACGTCATTCCCGGGAGAAAGGTCCAGGTCGTGCAAAAGCAGGATCAGCGGACGGGCAAGCTCACCGAAGGGATCGTCAAAGACATATTGACCAATTCGGCCAGCCATCCTCACGGGATCAAGGTGAGACTCACGGATGGAACCGTAGGAAGAGTGAAGGAAATCATTGCAGAGTAAGAGAGGAAAGCATGGAAGCCGGTACGGACGGTGACCATGTTTTTTCTTTTCGCTCTGGGGGTATTTTCATTTGATTTTCATGCCCTGGGTGTCGATTTATGTGGTAAAATGAAGGCTACTAGTTAAGATATAGATGGGATTGAGTTAATGCGGATTACGAATATGCTTCATTTTTCGGAATATCACCGCTATTATGTCGTGCGGGATTTTTCGTTAAGCAGTATGGATTTGAAAATGTTATCGACCATATACCAGCCTATGATCGGGGCTTACGCGATCAGTCTTTACCATACATTATACCAGCAGCTGCCTGCCGACAAAGTAGGCAGTTCTTTGATGGAGCAGCAGCGCAAGCTGTTTCTCTCCCTGGAGCTGGAGGGCGGCGAGCGGGGGCGCAAATGGTTTATCGAGCAAACCTCGAAGCTGGAGGCGATCGGCCTGCTCAAAACGTGCCGCCGGTTCGTCGAGGCGTCGGACGATTATGTCTACGAATATACGCTGTATGCTCCGCTGCCGCCGGAAGAATTCTTCAAAAACCAGCATTTGATCCTGCTCCTGCGGGATAAGGTAGGCAAGTATATGGTTTTCTCGCTAAGAGACGAGCTGATATCGGCGGAGCACGAGGAGCTGCGGGAGGCTAATTCGGAAAACTTGTCCGTACCTTTCTATGAGCTGTTCCGCTTGAATACGCAAGTTGTTGACTACGAGCTGGAGGAGGCCCTGTTCGATGCGGCGGGCACTAAGCAGGATCAATCCAGGCCGGAAGTGGTTATCAAAGGGTTTCAATATTCGGATATTATTATGCACTTCCCCCGGGAATCGGGTAATCGGGCGTATGTAGAACGATTGAAGTACGAGCCGGAGCAAATGGCCCAAATCAACTTCGTGGCGAAGAAATACGGCTTGTATTTGACCGATATGTGCCGCCTGCTCGATGAAGACGGCGTGTTCGATCCGAACGGCGAGATCGCCCTGGAGCTGCTGCAGCATAAGGCTAACTCGATGTTCCGACAGGACAAGAAACGGAGCGAGGAGAGAGCCCGATATTTGGCCCGAGTCGAGCAAGGGCGAGGGGCTGCGTCCGAAGCGGCTGTTTCCAAGGAAGCTGCAGTGGAAAAAGCGGTCGAGATGGAATTTTATCTCGGGGTGCCGGATATTTTTCAAGGCGAATGCAACCAGCATCAATACAATTTTATATTGCGCAACGAGCCTTACACGTTCTTGCTGGAGAAAATATTCTCCAAAGGAACGGTCCCTGACGGGCTGCTCGATACACTCGCCAAGGTTGACTTGAATTACGGCTTAAGAGATGAAGTGATTAATGTTCTTATTCATTATTTATATGTGAACAAACGCTCCTGGTCGAGAGCTTCGATCGAATTCAGCGTTACGGATATGCTGGCCAAACAGGTCGGCACATATGAGGAAGCCGTGCAGTATATTCGCGAGCAGTCCAAGTACAAGGACGCCAAATCATCGCCGCGAGGCGGCCGGACGGGGGCAAGCTCCGCAAGCAGTCAACGCGGCGGAACGAGAGGCAAGGCGAAGCCTCAGCTGCCTGTAGTGGAGGACAAGCCGGCAGCAGCAAGCCAGCGGACGGCCGAGGAGCGCGAGGCGATGCGCCGCAGAGCGCAAATGCTCGACGGCAAAATCTAAGACGGGGGAGGGTGGCCATAACCTATGGAATCGCTTGGTGAAGTGTTAAGATCTTTGCCTAACCCGAAATACAGGAAGCAGGCGGAACAAAAAATCCAGCAAATATTGGCCGATCCGTTAGTACAAAAGCTTCGCGCCAAATATCCGATGCTGGATGACCATACGATCAAAATCAATATGAACCGGTTATATCAATATGTAACCGAATATAAGAGCTGTTCCCAATGCCCGGGGCTCGACAAGTGCCCCAATGATTTTACGGGGCATTACACTATGATTACCGTCGAAGGGACCGAAGGCGACGCCCGGCTGTACGACCATAAAGTATCCTGCAAGAAGTTTCTCGCCGAGCAGGTGCAAAGTACGATTCGCAGCCGGATTCGCAGCTTTTATGTGGACGAGCGCGCGTTGTCGGAAGGGTATTCGTCCACTGAAATTTTCGATAAGGACCCGGCTCGCGAGGAAGCGGTCGACAAGCTGATCAGCTATATTTTGCAGACGAAGCAGGCAGGACTGCAGAAGCAAGGGTTGTATCTTGCAGGCCCTTTGGGAACCGGCAAGACGTTCCTGATGTGTTACCTGCTGCATGAGCTGGCCAAGAGCGGATATACGGGAGCGATCGTCTATATGCCTGATTTCGCCGAGGATCTGAAGGCGATGTTTCAGGATTCGGCGAAGCTGAAGGAAACGATCGACGTGCTGAAGGAGACCGATTTGCTTGTATTCGACGATATCGGAGCGGAGAATTTGAATCCGTGGCTGCGCGATCATGTGATGGGGGCCATTCTGAACTACAGAATGAACCGCAAGCCGACCTTTTTCACCTCGAATCATGATTTGTCGGCACTGGAGCAGCATTTCAGCTTTACAAGCAAGGACGGCGACGAGGAGTTCAAAGGCAAGCGGATTATGGACCGCATACGTCCGTTTGTTGATATGGTGATGGTGAACGGATATAACAAGCGCGGGAAATAACGGAGCGCGTGACAACCCGATGGATGAGGCGTAAGCCTTGGCTGTCGGGTTTATTTTGCTTAACACTGGCACAAAGAGAAAACCCACCATCAAGGCTTCTCTTGAATGTGTGAGCGCGTTTGAGGTAGGTTTTATCGCAATAGGAGGGATCTTCGCTGCGCTTATCGCTCTAGTGAGCTTAAAGTTTCCCTAAATATAAAAAAGCCTGCCCCGCAGCTTAAGCTGCTGGACAGACCTTTGGTAACGATACATTAGCGAGTCATGATTTGGATTACAGTTGCTACTACGCCCATCAACAGCATAACTCCGAAAAATGCTCCGAAGCCGATGGCAACATCCAAAAAGTCATTGGTCGGTTCTTCCATTACATGAAGTTCCGGGTGTTTAGGATCGTTCATACAGTAATATCCTCCTTAGGTGGTACACGGCATAGATCTAATTAAGATCTAGTATACCCAACTTCCAAGATAAATGTAAAGCAGGGGAAAGTGACAATTATTCGACGATTTTGTTACATATTTCGAATTTACCGATATGGTCTTTTGGAAACAGATGGACGACCCGCGCCGCGGTTGAAAAAGGGGGGCGTTGTGGTATACTTTACATGTTGACAACATTTTATCGGTTGAAGGGAGAAGGCTTAAATGGCTATCGTTAATGTAACGGACCAATCTTTCAAGAATGAAGTTGAAGGATCCGGTACGGTTCTTGTTGATTTCTGGGCGCCTTGGTGCGGACCTTGCAAAATGATCGCTCCGGTATTGGAAGAGCTTGATCAAGAATTGGGAGACAGCGTAAAAATCGCTAAAGTGAATGTGGATGACAATCCGGAATCCGCATCCCGTTTCGGCGTAATGAGCATTCCTACGCTGATCGTGTTCAAAGATGGACAGCCTGTTGACAAAGTGGTGGGCTTCCAATCCAAGGACGCTTTGAAAAACGTCGTTACCCGCAATCAATAAGATCGATTTCTACAAAAAACGGTTAATGAGAAAAAGCTCCTTTTCTGCTATGCTGAAAAAGGAGCTTTTTTTTTTGCTGGACAGCTCCCCCAAAAGTAACAGGACTAAGCTTCGAAGCATGAATTTCACTTTTGGGGATTGTTCTTGGACAGAAATGGGATGGGGTCCCGGGAAGGAGTGATTCGGATGACGAAGCAGGACGGGGAGCAAGAACGCAAACGCAGAGCCGAGGCGATTCGCAACAAGCTGGCGCTGCTGCCCGAGAAGCCGGGCTGTTATTTGATGAAGAATAAAGACGACACGATTATTTACGTAGGAAAGGCGAAGGTGCTCCGCAACCGGGTGCGTTCTTATTTCACCGGCAGCCATAGCGCGAAGACGCAGGCGCTGGTCAACGAAATCGTGGATTTTGAATATATCGTAACGGCGAGCAATGTCGAGGCGCTTATTCTGGAATGTAATTTGATTAAGAAGCATCATCCCAGATATAACGTGCTGCTGAAGGACGACAAATCGTTCCCTTACATTAAAATAACGAACGAGAAGCATCCGCGGCTGGAAGTAACCCGCAAAGTGTACAAGGATAAAGGGAAATATTTCGGGCCGTATCCGAATGCGTTCGCCGCACAGCAGACGAAGAAGCTGCTAGACCGGCTGTACCCGCTGCGTAAGTGCAAGACACTGCCGGATCGCGTCTGTCTGTACTTTCATCTCGGCCAATGCGTCGCGCCCTGTGAGTACGAGGTGGCGACCGAGGAATACGACCGGATGGTGCAGGAGATTGCGCGGTTCTTAAACGGCGGACATGACGAGATCAAGCAGGAATTGTCACGCAAAATGACCGAAGCCGCCGAGGAGCTGAACTTTGAGAGAGCGAAGGAGCTGCGCGACCAGATCGTTCATATCGACGCGGTCATGGAGAAGCAGAAGATTACAACGATGGACGCCGTGGACCGCGACGTATTCGGCTATGCTGTGGATAAGGGCTGGATGTGCGTGCAAATCATGTACATGCGGCAGGGGAAGCTGATCGAGCGTCACGCTTCGTTATTCCCTTATTATGGAGAGGAATACGAGGACTTCATCTCCTTCGTTACCCAGTATTACAGCGACAATCCGGCGCTGCCGAAGGAGGTATTCCTGCCCGCGGAGCCGGAGCAAGGAACGGCGGAATCTTCCTCTGCGGAGCCGGTGGAGCAAGCCGCCGATGAAACGGCGGCAGAGGCTGCAGCCAGAACGGACGTGAAGGACGCGCTGGAGAGCTGGCTGAAGGTCAAGGTGCATATTCCTCAGCGCGGCATGAAGAAGAATATGGTTCAGATGGCCTGCGACAATGCCGGCGTCAGTCTGGAGGAAAAGTTCCGGCTGATCGAACGGGATGAGCAGAGGACGGTAAAAGCCGTCGAAAATTTGGGCGAATGGCTGGGAACCGGTGTCATTCACCGGATCGAGGCATTCGATAACTCGAATATTCAGGGCTCCGACCCGGTATCCGCGATGGTCGTCTTCACCGACGGCAAGCCGGACCGCAAGGAATACCGCAAATACAAAATCCGCACGGTACAAGGCCCGGACGACTATGAAACGATGCGGGAAGTAGTGCGGCGCCGCTACGAGCGCGTGCTGAAAGAGAATCTTCCGCTGCCGGACCTCGTTGTCATAGACGGAGGCAAAGGGCAAATATCGGCGGCCGTCGATGTGCTTGAGAACGAGCTTGGGCTGTATATCCCGGTATGCGGCTTGGTCAAGGACGCGAAGCACAAAACGGCGCAGCTGATGATGGGGGATCCGCCCGAGGTGGTGCCGCTGCCGCGGGATAGCCAGGAGTTTTACCTGCTCCAGCGCATTCAGGAGGAGGTTCACCGTTTCGCGATTACGTTCCACCGCGAGACGAGAGCGAAGTCGATGGTGGTCTCGACGCTGGATTCGGTGCCGGGGATTGGAGAGAAGCGGCGCAAGGCGCTGCTGAAGCATTTCGGCTCGTTGAAGAAAATCAAGGAGGCCTCCGTCGAGGACTTCAAGCCGTTAGGCATCGGCGAGAAGCTGGCGAGACAAATTCTTCAATCGCTTAACGGCACCCCGGAGAGCGAAGCCGCAGCCGATGCGGATGTGGATGGAGAAGAACCGAATCAGGATGACCAGATGTCTCCGATTGAAGCGACGGAACCAATCTAAGCGAGCAAAAAGCATGCAGCCGAACCGGAAGGGGGAGCGGGCACGACACGCCGTCCCCGAATCGGCGAATGCTGCAGAGAATCAAGTAAAAAGGCCGAAAGGTTATCAGGCAGATCGAGATTCAATCTGCAGGAGCACCTTTCGGCCTTTTTGACATGTATTGAGCCAAATCTCCACTTAGTGGGGAAATTTTGCACTTTATCCGTTCAATTCGGGGGAGACGATGCGCCGGCCGGGGCCGATCGTCCGGTGCAGCCATGCAACAGCCCAGCCGATAAGGGCGGGCAGTACGATGTAAAACAGGCCTACTGCCGTTATTGCCGTGCTGCCCGAATCGAGCAGCGACAATCCCATCAAGATGCTGTCCATAGCCGCATGGGCGAGCATGACGGTCAGGAAGCCGTATTTCAAGAAGGCGTAGCCGAAGATGATCCCAATAATCGTTACCTCGATAAAGCGTGTGTAAACGGGATAAATCGGGTACTGGGTATGGCTCAGCGCCCAGATCATGCTCGGGAGCAGCACCGCGGCGAACCGGTTGCGCGTCAGCTTCATGAAGAAGGCGATGCCGAACAGCCGGTATACAGCTTCCTCGGAAATCGCGGCAGCCCATGCCATCAGCGGGAAAAAGGCGGGCGCTGCCATGTTGAGCACCGAGTCGGACGGGTCATTG
The DNA here is from genome assembly GCF_022354825.1 of Paenibacillus sp. H1-7. Lineage (GTDB taxonomy): Bacteria > Bacillota > Bacilli > Paenibacillales > NBRC-103111 > Paenibacillus_S. Next base: position 6,600,934 of record NZ_CP031168.1, on the reverse strand, counting down.
ACCGCCCATACGTCGAAGTATTCTCCTGCAACAAAGAACAGGCTTTGCTGGATTCCGAGGATGAACAAGCATAGCAGGTAGCCTCTGCTCGTTGCGACAGCCATTTGATGGCCGAACGTGGCGTCCTTCCACACGGGCCATGTCACCCAACCTAACCGCTGCCACATGTAGCGGCCGGACAAGAAGGAAAAGTAGACGCTAACAGCCATCAACGCGATGAACACATTAAGGAACCACAGGTTGAACATCGCTTCCCATTGGGAAGGGCCTTCGGAATGCATCGTCCGGAAGGCAGGCACCATATTGAAGTTATTGCCGATATAAATGGCCAAGAATACAAAGGTCATAAACAGTCCGCGTCGGAACGTGATTTCTTTGCGGTATCGGATCACGATAATGAAGGCGGCTACAGCCATAATCAAGGAAACGCCCATACTGATGCGGGTCATGAAGGAAGCATTGTCATTTTGCTTCTCCTGCCACTCTGCGAAGGAAGCCGGGATGCTGAACGCGGGATGGAAGGAGACGACTTTGCCGCCGGCTACGGCGAGCTGCAATTGCAGAGTGGATTCTCCAATCTTCTTGTCGATGCTTTCATAGATGATTTCTGCGCCCCAAACTCCCTCGCTCCGACGGTCTTGAGGCGTTTGCTCTAGCCGGGTAAACTCGCCGATCGAGTAGCCTTGTTCTTTGATCGTCTGCTCGATCAAAGCCCGGGTATCGGCCGAGCCCGAAGCGACGGTCTGCTGCTTGGCCGACGGGGAGGTGTAGGCGTTCCATCCGAGAATATGCAAATTGGTGAAATTGACGTCAATGTAGTAGGTGGTTCGAGATGCGGGGTCATTGATCTCAACCTCGAAATAATCGATCGGATAGTCGGCAAACCGTTTCAAATAGTCGTCCAGCAGCTGCTCCTTTTGCAAATAGCCGCTTCGTTCCGTATGGGATTGAAACAGGGTGCTTGTACGATAATCGGGCGATAAGGAGAAGCGCTCCCGGACAAATCGGACGGCCGCCTCTGCCGCGGCCTGCTTCGTTACGGAGGGCTGCTGAGAGCCTAGATCGGGTTCATTCCTTGCATGCTGCAGCCATAGGGACCCCAGAGCTACCGATACGTATAACAAAATACCTATAAGGGCCAGCTTCAACAGGGAGGATTCGAAATAACGTTTCAGCATGGAATAACTCCTTGGATTGGAATGGATGCCGCTTAACAAAGGATACGGATATCAAGTTTATACATTGTATTCCATAAACTTAGCATACATGCCCACCGAAAATCCAATGATTAGAAGCGTCAGGACGGGCAAAACGGTGAAAAGCAGAGCGATAGTAGGGTCCGCAGTAAATCCGCCAATGTTATATTCGAATAATTCGTCAATTTCGAGCAAAAGTGACTTTGTGCTTCCCGGGAAAGAGGATTATAATTCTTATCAATTGAATAAAGCCGAATTTCTTATTGAAAACGGGGGAACCATGTGTAGTAAGGGGTGAATTCGTTTCCACTTCAGTAGTGGTACGATAGGATACCTGTACATCCGAATCCGACAGCTAACCTCGTAGGCTTATGACAGGAACCTGTAGACATTGGGTTTCCCGTGTCTTTTTTTGTTGTCTGAAAATCATGATGAGGTGAAAGATGAAAGCAACAACAAGGAAATTTGAGCTAACCCCGCCGCAAATACTGGTCATCGGCTTTGCAGCGATTATTCTGATTGGGGCTACGCTGCTATCCCTACCTATCGCTTCGGCTACGGGACGGCCGCTGCCTTTTCTGGATGCATTGTTCACGGCGACCTCAGCTACTTGCGTAACCGGACTGGTCGTAGTCGATACCGGCACTTTTTTTACGAAATTCGGGCAGATCGTCATTATCGCGTTGATTCAAGTCGGCGGTCTTGGCTTCATGACCATGGCGACGCTGTTTGCTTTTGCGCTGAAAAAAAGGATTTCGCTTAAAGAGAGGCTGATCCTTCAGGAAGCCATGAACCAAGGGAGCATGGAAGGCATTGTCCGCCTGATCCGCAAAGTGATCCAATATTCTCTTACCATAGAATTGGTTGCGGCGATTTTGTTCTCCATTCGCTGGTCATTCGATTTGGGACCGGCCAAAGGGATCTATTTCGGGATATGGCACGCGATTTCGTTTTTCAACAACGCAGGGTTCGATCTGTTCGGGTCGGTCTCCGGGCCGTTCAGCAGCTTGACCTCGTATGTCGACGATCCGCTGGTCAATGTCGTATCCATGGGATTGATTATTTTGGGCGGCATCGGCTTCGTGGTGATGTCGGATGTTATGGACTACAAACGACATAAACGGCTGTCGCTGCATTCCAAAGTGGTGCTGAGCGCGACCGGCGCGCTTATATTGGTGGGAGCTCTTGTCATTTTCATTTTCGAATTCACCAATCCGAAAACGTTGGGACCGTTGACTTGGAGCGGCAAAGTTTTGGGTTCGTTCTTCCAATCGGTAACGCCGAGAACGGCGGGAGCCAATACGCTCGATTTGGCGGGCTTGCGGCAGGCCAGCCAATTTTTCATCATCATTCTGATGTTTATCGGGGCATCTCCGGGGTCGACGGGAGGCGGGATCAAGACTACCACCTTCACAACGCTGATCGGTGCCATCATAGCGATGATACGGGGCAAGGAGGATATTGTCCTGTTCCATTACCGGCTGGGTAAAGACCGGATATTGAAAGCCATTACGCTGACGATGATCGCATTATTCCTCGTTATTGCTGTGGCGATGATTTTGTCTACGACGGAGGATCATCCGTTCCTAATGATCTTGTTCGAGGTGACGTCCGCTTTCGGAACCGTCGGCTTGACCATGGGCTTGACGACCGATCTGAGCGTGGTCGGGAAAATATTGATTGCACTTATGATGTTTGTCGGCCGTCTGGGACCGTTGACGTTGGCTTACGCGTTGGGACCTAAGGCGGAGAAGGAGCTATACAGATACCCGGAAGGGAAAATCACCATTGGATAGGGGAACCGTAAATGAAACGTAGTCAGTACGCAGTTATCGGGTTGGGGAGATTCGGATCCAGTCTGGCGCAGGAATTGATCAATCTGGGTTATGAGGTTTTGGGAATCGATAAGGATGAAGAAGCGGTCGAGGAAATGAGCAATATTTTGACGCACGTCGTCGTTGCCGATTCTACCGATGAAGAGGTGCTTCGGGCGTTGGGCATCCGCAATTTCGACTGTGCCATCGTCTCCATCGGAGACGACATTCAATCGAGCATTTTGACCGCTATTTTACTGAAGGATATCGGCGTGAAAATGGTGGTCACCAAGGCGCTGTCCGAGCTTCACGGCAAGGTGCTGAACAAGATCGGGGTCGACCGGGTGATTTATCCGGAGCGGGATATGGGCATCCGTGTCGCTCACCAGCTTGTGTCGCCCAATTTGCTCGATTACATCGAGCTGTCGAAGGACTACACGATCGCCGAGCTTGTCGTGCCTAGGCGTCTCGCAGGCCGCTCCTTGAGAGAGCTTGACCCTCGCGCCAAGTACGGATGCAGTGTCGTGGCTATCAACAAGCAGCACGGCGTAATCATTGCGCCGACGGCGAGCGATACGTTAGAGGAAAAGGATGTTATGGTTATTATCGGAACGAACGATCAAATCGAGCTGTTCCAAAATGAAGTTATCGGACGGGTAACCGCGTAGGTTAATCAAGCGAAACGGAGTGCACTTAGATGAGCGGCGAAGTCACCGAAATGATTCATCATGTATTGTTCTTATTAATTTTCATATTAGCTATGGGTGTTCTTTTCGGAAGACTTTCGAGCTGGCTGAGGCTGCCCGATGTCGCCTTGTTTCTGGTCGCCGGCATCATCGTCGGACAAGGGCTTCATTTGGTTACGGAGAGCAGCAGCTCTTTTTTGAACCAGTTCATCCTGACCATCGGTTCGGCGCTTATATTGTTTGACGGGGGACGCAATATCCGGCTGTCGGGGTTGAGAAAGGTATGGATTACGGTCGCTCTCCTGAGCGTACCGGGGGTGCTGATTACATGCGGGATCGTAGCCGTCACCGCGCATTGGCTGCTTGGCATTCCTATGATCTATGCCGTCCTACTCGGGGCCATCATCTCGTCGACGGATCCGGCTACTTTGATTCCGGTATTTAAACAGGTTCGCATCCGCACCAAAGTAAGAGAAACGGTCGAAAGCGAATCGGCCTTCAATGACGCGACCGGCTCCATCCTTACGTTCACTGTGCTTGCGATTGTGACCGGTACGCAGACGTTCTCCGTCTCAGCCAGCATTATCGAATTTGTGAAAACGGCTGCGGGCGGCATTGTCGTCGGCGCGGTTGTAGGCTTTCTGATCGTTTTCTTGACGGGCCATCTGAAGCTGGGCTGGTTTCGGGATTACGCCACGATCGCAATGGTCGTTACGGCTCTTGGAGCTTATTGGCTGGGAGACACACTGCATGTCAGCGGATTTATGGCGACGTTCACGGCGGGTCTCATCTGGGGGAATGCGGATGTGTTCAAAATCAAGCTGGAGGACAAGCTTCACGAGATCGGCCACTTCAGCGAGAACATGACCGTTATTATGCGGATGCTCATTTTTATCCTGCTTGGCAGCCAAGTCAACTTTCAGGTCATACTGGCCAATTTATGGCCGAGCCTTGCCGTTATTGCCGTGTTTATGCTTATAGCCCGGCCGTTGACGGTGCTGGCTTCGACGCTGCCTGACCGCAAGGCCGGATGGAAATGGAACGAGATCGTCTTCATGTTCTGGGTGCGTGAAACGGGGGTCATCCCGGCAGCGTTATCGGGTATGGTCGCCGGGATGGGTGTGAAATATGCGGATGTTATCGCTTCGGTGACGTTTATGGCCGTGCTGCTTACGATCGTGCTGCAGGCGGGAACGACGGCCTATGCCGCGCGAAAGCTCGGCATAGAGGAGCCTGGGGTTCGGCATCACTAATACTAGTTGCCGCCGCGGTTGAAATAATCTTTGGCCTTCTCGATGAACTGCTGTGCCGAAGGATGATGAACGACCTCTTCTGTGAACAACAGGGAGGTCGTTCTTGTCATTTGCTCCAGAGCGGGAATGAACCGGACGACGAGCTCGTTGTCTTTGATCAGATTGCTTCGCAGGTATGATTCCGGCAGCAGCGTTGCCGTCTTACAGGTGGATACGAGGCGGATGATGGCCTCGAAGGAATCGATCTCCATCTTGACGTCGGGCTGAATTTCATAGCGGTGAAACATTTCATCCATCAGCACGCGGTACCAGGTTCCTCTGGAGAACAGAATCATGGGCAGCTCGTGCAGGTCGGCGATATCTATAGAAGCTTTATCGACGTACGGGTGGCCGAGCGGCAGCACGAGGCACAAATGATCATCGAACAGCGGGACGCATTTTAAGCCCGGATGTTCGATCTTCGATGCGACAAGTCCGATATCGACTTTCCGGTCTTTGACCATAGGGACAATTTCGTGCGTTTTGCCGGTTATGGCCTTGATATCGGTATTAGGGTAATTTTTCGTATAAATGGTGATGAGATCGGGCAGCGTCGACTGCAAGGTCGTCAGGCTCGCGCCGATCGTGATGCTGGCGGGCTTGATCGACGTCTTGAATTCCTCGATGGAACGGTGCAGCTTTCGTTCGAGATGCTTTTGCTCCAAGGCGTATTCGTAGCAGATTTGTCCCGCTCGGGTGATTTCGAGACGCTTTCCTTTACGGGTGAACAGGGCGACGCCGAGCTCCTCCTCTAGCCGCTGAATTTTGCGCGACAGGGCGGGCTGGGATATGTTTAATGCCTGTGATGCTTTGTTCAGGCTTTCCAGCTCGACGACTTTGGCGAAGATATCGATATTTTCCAACACGATGAGTCCTTCTTTCTATTATTTAAAAGTGATGCTCGGGAGATTCTCTACTTTTACTATATGTTTTTAGAATATAGTGATTAAGATCATTGCATATGTCAAAACTGAATAAGAGTTTATAAATAATCGGCACTTCCATTATAAGCGATAATGGAGTACTATGGGATATGTCAATTATTGTTCACATTTTTTCAAAGGCTTTGCATAAAAATTTGTCGATGCATGGAAAATAGGCGTAGCGAATCTTGTTGACGCTTGTTTCTTGCGGGAGTACAATGAAAAATGGTTTGTCAAATCGTGTGAACAGCACTACATACTTTTGAGGGGGGAAAGGATTTCAATGTTTCGTAATTCGTATTTTTCGCGAAAGCTGCATTCATTGCTTGGTGTAATCCCGGTCGGTTTCTTCCTGATCGAGCACCTGCTGACGAACTACTCGGCAACGAAAGGGCCTGAGAAGTTCATGGAGCACGTGAACTGGCTTCATGATTTGCCGCTGGTTCTGCTGCTAGAGATCGTAGGGATCTGGCTGCCGCTCTTGTACCACGCGGTATACGGCTTGTATGTCGCCTACACGGCGCGCAACAACGTGTCCAACTATGGTTATTTCCGCAACCAAATGTTTTTCTTGCAAAGGGTTACGGGCGTACTCACATTCTTGTTCGTAGCGTTCCACTTCTTCCAAACACGTCTGCAAATCACATTCGGTTTGCCGCAGGATGAGATCGGAATTCAAATGCACAGCATTGCATCGAATCCGGTTTTCTTTGTGATTTACTGTATTGGGATTGTGTCCGCGGTATTCCATTTCAGCAATGGAATGTGGTCGTTCCTCGTAAGCTGGGGAATCACGATCGGTCCACGGGCGCAACGGGTATCCTCCGTTATCTGGATGGTAGTATTCGTTGTCATGTCGATTATGTTTATCATGTCTTTGAGCGCGTTTGTCGATCCGTCGTTCCAAACGGTGCCGCAGATGACGAAAGGTTAAGGAGGAGTGAACAACAATGGCTAATCAAAAAGTTATCGTAGTCGGTGGTGGTTTGGCCGGGTTAATGGCTACCATCAAAGCCGCAGAAGCCGGGGTTCACGTTAGCCTGTTCTCTTTGGTTCCTGTGAAACGTTCCCACTCTGTTTGTGCGCAAGGCGGCATTAACGGAGCGGTTAATACAAAAGGTGAAGGCGACTCCACTTGGGAGCACTTCGATGATACCGTGTACGGGGGCGACTTCCTCGCGAACCAGCCGCCGGTAAAAGCAATGTGTGACGCAGCACCGGGCATTATCCACTTGATGGACCGGATGGGCGTTATGTTCAACCGTACGCCGGAAGGCTTGCTGGATTTCCGTCGTTTCGGCGGAACCCAATATCACCGTACGGCATTCGCGGGCGCTACGACAGGCCAACAGCTGCTGTACGCTCTGGATGAGCAAGTACGCCGCTGGGAAACAGCCGGCCTGGTTACAAAGTATGAGCATTACGAGTTTATGGGCGCGGTTCTTGACGACGACGGCGTATGCCGCGGCGTAGCTGCTCAGGACCTTCGCAGCATGGAAGTGCTGACATTTGGAGCCGATGCCGTTATTTTGGCGACAGGCGGCCCTGGCATTATCTTCGGTAAAACGACGAACTCCGTTATTAACACGGGTACGGCGGCAAGTGCCGTGTACCAGCAAGGCGTTCATTATGCGAACGGCGAGTTCATTCAAATTCACCCTACGGCGATTCCGGGCGACGACAAGCTGCGCTTGATGTCCGAATCCGCGCGCGGTGAAGGCGGCCGTATTTGGACTTATAAAGACGGTAAGCCATGGTACTTCCTTGAAGAGAAATATCCAGCTTACGGTAACCTGGTTCCGCGGGATATCGCGACTCGCGAAATTTTCGCAGTCTGCGTAGACGAAAAGCTCGGTATCAACGGCGAGAACATGGTATACCTTGACCTGTCCCATAAAGATCCGCACGAATTGGATGTTAAATTGGGCGGTATTATCGAAATCTATGAAAAGTTCATGGGCGACGATCCGCGCAAGATTCCGATGAAAATTTTCCCTGCCGTTCACTATTCCATGGGCGGAATGTGGGTTGACTTTAACCAAATGACGAACATCCCTGGATTGTTTGCCTGCGGTGAGTGCGAATACCAATACCACGGTGCGAACCGACTCGGAGCGAACTCCCTGTTGTCCGCGATCTATGGCGGTATGATTACCGGTCCTAAAGCGATCGAGTACATCAAAGGCTTGTCCAAGCATGTCGACGACATTTCCTCTTCCGTGTTCGACCGCGAGAAGAAGAAGCATACGGACAAGTACGAAAGCCTGCTGAAAATGGACGGCAAAGAGAACGCGTACGTGCTTCATAAAGAGCTTGGCGAGTGGATGACCAACAACATGACCGTTGTTCGTTACAACAAGAAGCTCGAAGAAACGATCGCCAAAATCAACGAGCTGAAAGATCGTTACCGCAACATTAACATGACGGATACAGCCCGCTGGAACAACCAAGGCGTAGCGTTCACGCGTCAATTGTGGAACATGCTGGAGCTGTCCCATGCGATGACTTTGGGCGCCCTGCTTCGTAACGAAAGCCGCGGTGCGCACTACAAGCCGGAATTCCCTGACCGTAACGACGAGGACTTCCTGAAAACGACGAAAGCAACTTGGACTCCAGACGGTCCTACGATCAGCTGGGAAGATGTTGATACATCCTTGATCAAGCCTCGTAAACGCGACTACTCCACTGACAAGAAGAAGGGAGGAAATTAATCATGGCTGAAACGACTGCGACCAACAAAAAAGTGAAATTCATCGTTACCCGTCAAGATTCCCCGGAAAGCAAACCGTATACGGAGGAATTCGAGGTTCCTTACCGCCCGAACATGAACGTCATCAGTGCGCTTATGGAAGTACAGCGGAATCCGGTTAACGCAAACGGCAAACAAACGACGCCGGTATGCTGGGAATCGAACTGCTTGGAGGAAGTATGCGGAGCCTGTTCCATGGTTATCAACGGCAAGCCGCGCCAAGCTTGCTCTGCGCTTGTAGATAAGCTGGAGCAGCCGGTTCGCATCGCGCCGATGAGCACCTTTCCTGTCGTTCGCGACCTTGTTATCAACCGTGAGCGGATGTTCTCCGCCTTGAAGCGCGTTAAAGCGTGGATTCCTATCGACGGAACCTACGATTTGGGTCCTGGTCCGCGTATGGCCGAGTCCAAGCGTCAATGGGCTTACGAGCTGTCGAAATGTATGACCTGCGGCGTCTGTCTGGAATCCTGCCCTAACGTCAATGATAAAACGACGTTTATCGGACCGGCAGCGATTTCCCAAGTCCGCTTGTTCAATGCTCACCCAACAGGTGAGATGAACGCGGAAGAGCGTCTGGAAGCATTGATGGAAGACGGAGGCATCGAGGGCTGCGGTAACTCGCAAAACTGTGTGCGTTCCTGCCCTAAAGGCATTCCATTGACGACATCCATTGCAGCGATGAATAAAGATACTACGAAGCACTTGTTTAAACAATGGCTCGGAATTTAATAATGTAAATTGAAGAACCTCTTGCGAATTTGTTCGCAGGAGGTTTTTTTGTTTTTTAAAAGGGCAGGTTTAATTATGACAGAGGTTGACATATTTGTGAGGGTATAATCGGATATAGATCATGAATGAAGGGAGTTTAAGCTCATGAAACCTCTATTAGGAAAAGTAGCTTTGGTGGCAGGCGCAACAAGAGGGGCCGGCAGAGGAATAGCTATCGAATTGGGAGCGGCCGGCGCAACGGTATATGTGACGGGACGAACGACACGAGCACAACGCTCCGAGTACAATCGTCCTGAAACGATTGAAGAAACCGCTGAGCTTGTCAACAAGGCAGGGGGGCAAGGCATAGCGGTTCAAGTGGATCATCTTGATCCTGATCAGGTTCAGGCGCTAATCGCTCGTATTGAGAGAGAGCAGGGGAGATTGGACATCCTGGTTAACGATGTATGGGGAGGCGAATATTTGACGCAGTGGAATACGCCCGTCTGGGAGCACTCGCTCGAACGGGGGTTTCGCATGCTGCGGCTTGGGATGGATTCGCATATTATTACAAGTCACTTTGCGCTGCCGCTGTTAATAAAAAATCAGAATGGACTCGTCATTGAGATGACGGACGGTACGGCGGAATACAATGATAAAAACTATCGTCTATCGCTGTTTTACGATCTAGTCAAGTCGTCTGTGATTCGAATGGCCAAAGCTTTGTCTCATGAGCTTTCACCCTATAAATGCACCGCTGTAGCTATGACGCCCGGCTGGATTCGTTCTGAAATTATGCTTGAGCATTTTGGCGTTACGGAAGAGAACTGGCGTGACGCCACCGAAAAGGAACCGCATTTCGTTATTTCCGAATCGCCGCGATTTGTCGGGCGAGCAGTTGCGGCTCTAGCCGGAGACCCGGAGGCGGCCCGATGGAGCGGCGACTCGGTTTCAAGCGGTCAGCTGGCGCAGGTGTACGGATTTACTGATCTGGACGGCTCACAGCCGGACTGCTGGCGGTATATTGTTGAAGTGCAGGAAGCAGGAAAGCCTGCTAATGCTGAGGGCTACCGCTAAATAACGAACCGCCTTCTCAAAGGAAGGCGGTCATACAGATTGTCGAGCAGCCTGGTTTACCCGAAAAACTCCAATGAGCCGCCCTCATCCGAAGGCGGTTCATTTTTTTGCCCTGCGAAAAAGGCTATTGACGGGGAAGCAAATTTTTTCTAAAATAAATTTAAACGTTTTAATTGAAACGTTTAAATGATAAATAAAGGAAGTCTTTTATGAGCAAACACCGTTCCGTTACCATTGTAGATATTGCGGAAGCAGCCGGCGTCTCTATAGCTACTGTATCCAATGTATTGAACCGCCGCAAAGTGCCCATGTCCGAGGAAACGATCCGTAAGGTGGAACGAACGGCTGAAGAGCTTGGCTATCGGCGCAATGTCATGGCCGCAAGCCTGAGCCGGAAAAAGTCTTACGAGCTCGGCTTGATCGTCCCCGGCTTCATCGGGTACTACGGGCTATTCGCGGAGGAGATGGAACGTACGGCGCACCGGTTCGGCTACCACTTGTCCGTATTCTCGGCAGGCGGATACGATCCGGAGATGGAGCGAAGACACTTGGACGTGCTTCTGCAGCGCAGAGTCGACGGCTTGTTCTGCCACGGCTTGGCTATGTCCACAGAGACAACCCGGCAAATCGTAAGCGACGGTACGCCTCTCGTCTTGTTCAACGGCTGGAATTGGCCGGAGGATATCGCGGTCGGCGCGGTCAATCTCGATTTTGCCGGAGGATGTGTGGAAGCGGTTCATCACCTGGTGAAGCAGGGCTGCCGCTCGCTGTTTTACCTCGAGAGGTCAACCGCTCATGAGACGAACAAGCAGCGGCTGCTGGGATTCCGCAAAGGCATTGCGGAGGCCGGGGAAGAGGTATGCTCCTTCGTTATCGAAGGAGACAAGCAGCCGATGCACGAAATCGTTCGCATGACGCAGGATATGGGAGGCGGTCACGGGCCGATCGGAATTCTCGCCTTTGACGATCTCGTAGCGCTCCGCTTCATGTCGGCGGTTGCAGAGCAAGGGTATCGCGTGCCGGAGGATTACAAAATATTCGGCATTAACAATGACATCATTTCCTCCTCGTGCTATCCGCAGATAACGACGCTGGATATTCCGTACGGCCAGCAAGCGCAGTGGGCGGTTTCCCTGATGCTGCGCCAGCTTGGTGAAGAAGATAAGCTCGCCGGAGAAGCGATGATGGAAATCCCGGAGGCGGGGAATGCCGGCAATGAAATCCGGATTCCGCTCACGCTCATTCCGCGGTTGTCCACTTCGACAGCATTCCGTTAAATACGCGGCCGATGAGAAGAGAAATGACAGCAAAAATGCACTTTATTCAAACCGATGAGGAGAGAAGGACATGAGCATGTGGAAGCAGGCAATTGAAGACGCGGTACAAAAGACGAGAGCCAACATCGAGAAGTATGGCGACTTGTTCCCTCACGTCAGCACTGACGGGAAATATCAGCTTAACGACAATACGGATTGGACGGACGGCTTCTGGTCCGGCATTTTGTGGCTGTGCTACGAGTATTCCGGAGACCCGGTATTCAAGCAAGCGGCTGAGAAGACGGTAGCCAGCTTCCGCAAACGGCTGGATGCGAAGAGCCATATCGATCATCACGATATCGGATTCTTGTACTCTTTATCCTCTAAAGCACAATGGATCATCGAACGCGACGAAGCTGCCAAGCAGCTGACGATTGAAGCGGCCGATTGGCTGTTGACCCGCTGGAGAGAGAAAGGCCAGTTCATCCAAGCATGGGGCAAAGAAGGAGATCCGATCAACGGCGGACGGATCATTATCGACTGCATGATGAACCTGCCGCTGCTGTACTGGGCTTACGAGCAAACGGGCGACGCCAAATATCGCGACGTAGCGATCAAGCATGCGGACAAATCCCGCCGCTTCCTCGTTCGCGGAGACGATTCCTCATACCATACGTTCTACTTCAATCCGGAAAATGGAGAGTCGATCCGCGGAGGCACGCATCAAGGATATCAGGATGGTTCGACTTGGACGCGAGGTCAAGCATGGGGCATCTACGGCTTTGCGCTGTCGTATCATTACACGAAAAATCCGCTTTACTTGGATACGTCCAAACGGTTGGCTCGCTACTTCCTGGAGCGTCTGCCTCAGGACGACGTCGTATATTGGGACTTCGATGTGCCTGTCACCGACAAAACGGAGCGCGACAGCTCGGCGTCGGCGATTACGGCAGCAGGTCTTATCGAGCTGTTGTCTCACCTGGACGCGAACGATCCGGAGCGCGCTTTCCTTGAGGACGGCTTGCAGCGTTCGTTGAAGGGCCTCGTGAACGGCTATGCGACGATCGGTCAGCCTGATGCGGAAGGCTTCCTGGAGCACGGCTCTTATCATGTACGCGGCAACAATGCGCCGGACGATTATATGATCTGGGGCGACTACTACTACCTGGAAGCGCTGGTTCGATTGGATAAAGGAATCAAAGGCTACTGGTACGAAAGATAGTCCATCCGTTCAAAGCTAAGAAAAATCCCTCCCTGAAGAAGCAGTTCTCTTCGGGGAGGGTATTTTTTTGACGTTTCAAGGTGATCGGAAGCGAAGCTCGCCACAAGGAAGAGCATCATTAATGTTCATGTTTATGCTCGTGTTCATGTTCATGTTCATGATGCTTTTCTTCCTGATGGCGGAGAAATTCCTTGCCGTACTCGCCGTGCGGATGAATGCTGGCATTCTCCATCTGGATTGTCGAGTGCTCAATGCCGTATTTGTCCTTCAACGTCTCGTTTATGGCGAGGATAATACAGAACGGCTGAATTTTATTGTCAATAAACACGTGAGCGGTCAAGGAGTAATGATCCGTCGAGATTGCCCATAGATGCATTTCGTGAACGTCCTCTACGCCTTCAACTAGGGCGATGTCTTTGCGGATTTCATCCAGGTTGAACTTCTCCGGTACGGACTCCATGAGGATCATGTACGATTCCTTGATAATTTTCGAACCGCCCGCGAAAATAATGCCCCCAATGACCATACTGATCAGCGGATCGAACCATTGCAAGCCGGTGAAATAAATCAGCGTCGCCGAGATGATAACGCCAACCGAGCTGAGCAAATCGCCGATAAAATGCCACAAGGCGCTCTGTACGTTCAAATTCTCCTCTTCCTCCATGCTTCGGCTAAGGACGAAGGTCAGAACAATGTTGACTATAAGACCGATGGAAGCGATGATCAGCATCAGCTTGAAATCGATGGGCTCCGGATTAATAAACCGGCGAATCCCTTCGATGAAGATGCCGACGGCGATAATGGCCAGCGCCAGACCGTTGAGGAAGGAGGCGATGATTTCAAAGCGCAAATAGCCGAAAGTAAACCGGGCGTTAGGGTGACGCGTCGCCAAATAAATCGCCACCATGCTGAGCCCGAGCGCGAGCACGTCGGATATCATATGCGCTGAGTCGGAGAGAAGGGCCAATGAGTTCGAGAGCAAGCCTCCGACAATTTCCACTATCGTAAAAAATAAGGTCAAGTACAGCGTGACCCACAACGTTTTCTTAGATCGGGATTGTTCCTTTACATGATGTAAATGATGATAATCGTATTCCGCCATGATGGCTCACCTGCCTAAATGAAAAATGTTTTATGTCTCGGATTATACGTCAAGGTCGAAATTTTGGCAAATACTTTAATTGAGACCGTTTATCACCAATTTGAGAGCAATTATCACCGATTTGAGAAGTTTTTTCAATTATTTGAGAGCTTTTCTCAACTACGCTAAGGAAGCGCTTTTTTCTGAAATAAATCGAAAGCGTTTTCTAAATTGTTACACAATTGAAATATTTCTGTTACGGTTTTAACATGTTTCCTGTGTAATATAATAAACAAGACCCCCTTTTTAATATATAAACACTTCAGATCCGGCCCCGTTGGCTGGGTCTCTTTTTTTGTGCAGGAACAACGATTTCGCGGTCGAACATAATCATAATATGTAATTTAGCGCTGAGATTGACGGCGTAGAATGGTGGTTGTCATGTCCGCTCCCATTATATCCACGAAGCTCCATATTCCTCCGCTCCGCTCTAAAGCAGTTCTCCGGCATAGGCTGACCGGGCGTCTGATCAAGGGAATGAAGCGCAAGCTCTCCCTCGTTTCCGCATCTGCAGGCTATGGCAAAACAACGCTGGTTGCAGAGTGGCTCTCCCGCTGTACTCAACCTGTCGCCTGGCTGTCTCTGGAAGAGGGGGACAACGAGCCTGCCCGCTTTTTGACTTACTTCATCGCTGCATTGCGTAAAATATCGGCGAATATCGGAGAAGCCGCATCCTTATTGCTTCAGTCACCACAGCTGCCTACGGCTGAATCGGTTATTGCATCACTTATTAACGAGATAACCTCCATTACAGACCATTTCGTACTCGTTCTTGATGATTATCACGTAATAAATGCCAACGGTCCGATTAACGATGCCGTAGTCCTACTGCTTGAGCGCATGCCGCCGCAAATGCATCTGGTGATTATTACCCGCGAAGATCCTCGTCTGCCTTTGGCAAGGTTACGAGTGCGGGACGACTTAACGGAAATACGTGCTGCAGACTTGAGATTCACTTCCTCCGAAACAACCGAATTTTTGGACGGGGTGATGGGTCTAAGTCTTGCACCGGAGCAGGTCGCTCTCCTTGAATCCCGCACCGAAGGGTGGATTGCCGGTCTGCAATTAGCCGCACTTTCTATGCAGGGACATGAGGATCCCGCGCAGCTGATTTCATCCTTCACCGGCAGCCATCGGTTCGTGCTGGATTATTTGGTCGAAGAAGTGCTGAAGAAGCAGCCCGCAGCCGTACAGCACTTTTTACTGAGTACCTCCATTCTTGACCGGCTTTGCGGTCCTCTTTGCGATGCTGTCCTCGATTCGGATTTCGGAGAGCAGAGCGTCCCCTTCACTTCCGGGCGGGAAATTCTTGCTTATCTCGAACAGGCCAACCTGTTCATCGTGCCGTTGGACGATGAGCGGCGTTGGTACCGATATCACCATCTTTTTGCCGAGCTGCTGCGCAAACGGCTCCATCAGAGTGGAGATGAGAGGCAGGCGGCGGAGCTTCATCTTCGCGCAAGCCAATGGTATGAAGACCATAACCTGCTGCCGGAGGCCTTTCACCATGCCGCAGCGGCCCAGGATACCGGGCGTGCTGCCAGGCTGCTGGAAGGGGAAGGGATGCCGCTGATCTTTCGCGGGGCGGTGGCTCCGCTGCTGCAATGGCTTCATTCGCTGCCCCGTGCGGAATTGGATGCATGGCCCGCGTTATGGGTGATGTACGCATCAGCACTGCTGTTGACGGGCCAAATGAGCGGCGTGGAGCCGAAGCTCCAGGCGGCTGAAAAAAAACTCGAAGGCTACGGGCAAGACAAGAAGACGAGGGATCTTATCGGCCATATTGCAGCCATACGCGCAACACTGGCTGTCAGCAAGCATCAGGCGGACATGATTTTGGCGGAATCGCAGCGCGCTCTGGACTTCTTGGACCCGGACAATCTGCCTGTCCGCACAGCCACGGTCTGGACGCTTGGCTATGCCCATCAGCTCCAAGGGGATCGTGCCGCAGCCAGAGAAGCTTATACGGAAGCATTATCGAGCAGCCGGTCGATCGGGCATATCGTCATCACGATTATGTCTGCGCTTGGCCTCGGGAACTTGCAAGAGGCGGACAACCAGCTGGACGCGGCGGCAGAGACCTACAGGGAAGTGCTCGCGATGGCAGGCGATCCGCCTCTGCCGACCGCATGCGAAGCACACCTGGGCTTGGCCCGTATACGGTATGAGTGGAACGATCCGGAGGCTGCTATGAAGCACGGCCTCCAGTCGGTCGAGCTCGCGAGGCAGCTCGAGCATACGGACAGAGCCGTTGCGGGCGAGGTGCTTCTCGCCCGCCTGAAGCTGGCGCGGGGCGACAGCAGCGGCGCGGCCGCCCTATTGGCCGAGGCGGAGCGCACCGCGCTTCGCCTGCAATTCGCGAGCCAACTGCAGCCTATTGCAGCTGCAAAGGTGCTCGTGCTGCTTCGCCAAGGCCGACTGATGGCGGCCTCCCGATTGGCGCAGAAGCACGAGCTTCCCGTTAGCCTTGCACGGGTGTGCCTGGCGCAGGGTGACCCGTCTGCTGCTCTCGCGCTGCTGGAGCCATTGCGAGAGCAAGCGGAAATACAGGGCTTGGAGGATGAGCTCCTCCGGATCATAGTCCTCCAAGCGGCTGCTTTGTACGCGCATGGCGGAACGTTGAACGCCTTGTGGCTGCTTGAGAAAGCCTTGACCGCAGCGGAGCCTGGCGGGTTTATCCGGCTTTTTATCGATGAAGGCGTCACGATGTTCAGCCTGCTGCGCGAAGCGGCTGCACATGAGATCCTGCCGGACTATACAGGCAGGCTGCTCGCTGCTTTTGAAGCCGAGGCACGGGGAGAAGACGCCGATTCGGGCCTGCCGCAAGCAGAACCGGGCTCGAACCCGGCTGAACAGCATGTATCTCCATTCGTTCAGCCTCTTGTAGAGCCGTTGAGCGGACGGGAGCTGGAAGTGCTGCAGCTTATCGCCCAAGGACTCTCGAATCGCGAGATTGGCGAGCGGCTGTTCATTGCACTGCCTACGGTGAAGGGGCATAACCGGATGATTTTTGACAAGCTGCAGGTAACCAGGCGAACCGAGGCGATTGCACGAGCCCGCAACCTGGGTCTGTTGTGAGGTTTATCCGTACTCGCGTCGTTCCAGCGCCTCCCATCTTCAAAACCATACTTTAGTATCTGTAAGTCCATGCCGTACTACAGCTATACTGAGTGCAAAATGAGGTGTGGAGGAAACCGATGAAACCGATGAAACCGATGAAACCGATGAAACAAATGAAAGCGATGATATGCACAAAATACGGATCACCGGACGTTCTGGAGCTTAGAGAGGTACCGAAGCCTGCTCCCAAGGACAATGAAATATTGGTAAAAGTTCGTGCGACTTCCGTAACGACGGGAGATTGCAGAGTACGAGGCTTTAACAGTCCTCTCTCGTACTGGATCCCCATGCGAATTTTTCTCGGCATTCGAAAGCCAAGACAACCGATCCTTGGGGTGGAGCTGGCAGGCGAAGTAGAGGAAGTCGGAAAAGCCGTGACACGATTCCGTAAGGGAGACCGGATTTATGCAATGACCGGGATGCGGTTCGGCGGATACGCCGAGTACACATGTATGGCGGAAGACGGCTTAGTGGCCGAGAAGCCGGCCAATGCGACCTTTGCGGAAGCCGCCGGAGTCCTTTTCGGGGGAACTACCGCCTTGCATTTTTTTAGAAAAGCCAATATCCGGGCCGGCCACAAAGTACTGGTCTATGGAGCGTCCGGAGCGGTCGGGACTTCCGCGGTACAGCTGGCGAAGCATTTTGGAGCGGAGGTTACGGGGGTATGCAGTACAGCAAACGTAGAATTGGTGAAATCTCTCGGAGCCGATAAGATCGTCGACTACACGACAGAGGATTTTGCGGACGGAACAGAGCATTACGACATCGTGTTCGATACGGTCGGCAAAGCAGCGAAATCCCGCGCCAGGAAAGCGTTGGCTCCGAACGGAATCTATGTGTCGGTCGAAGGGCAGGGAGTGGCAAAGGAACGCAGGGAGGATGTGCTTCTCCTCAAGGAGCTTATCGAGACGGGCAAAATAAAACCGGTCATCGACAGACTCTATCCGCTGGAGCAAATTCCTGAGGCCCACCGCTATGTAGAAAAGGGCCACAAAAAAGGCAACGTAATCATCACGGTGAGTCACGAAGACAGCCTGTAGCTGAAAATTGTATTATAGCTGGAAAGTTGCCTTACACCAACAAAGTCCCGTCTATGGAGATGGCTCCGCAGGCCGGGACTTTTGCAGGTTTCAGGATCATTCCACTTTGGCGCCGAACGAGCGCAGGAAAGCGATGGCCTGCCCTGCGTCCATACGAGCTCCTTTAACGGAAACGGACTGAAAGTCAACACCGTCCAAAATAGCCCCGCGCAAATCCGCTCCCTGAAGCTGGGCTTGACTCAGCTGGGCCCGCGTCAGGTCTGCGTCGCGAAGATCGCATTTCTCCAGATTGCAGCGGAACAAATCCGCTTCTACCAAACGGATGCCCTGCAGTGATTGCTTGCTTAAATTCACGTGGCGCAAATTCGTGTAAGACCAATCCCCTCTATCGATCGTCACGCCGTTCATATTGCACTCCGAAAAGTCGGAGCCAACCAGCTTGCATTCCTCGAACCTGGCTACGAACAGGCTGGCCGCCTTAAAGCGGCAGTTCGTAAACGCCGAGCCTGTGTGTATGGATGCGTTCAGCAAGGCCCCCGAGAAATCGCAATCGACAAAATGGCATCCCGTCGTCTGCAATTCCTCCATGGAAGCCCCCCTAAAGCTGCAGCGAACAAAGGTGCAGTATTTCATCTCGCTGTCCCGAAAATCGTTATTGCTAAAATCCGCTTCGGAATAGCATTGGTCCGTAATGGATTGCATCGTAAAATCCCCTTTGCTAGTGATCAGCTTTTATTATGTAACGGCGGCCTTACATTCCGCAAGTATAACCGAAGAAGACCTCCGAGAAGCCCGTTTCATGTGCTTTGGTGACAGTGACGGATGACGATTTGGAAGCTGCTGCATATTTTAAAGTAAGCAATACCGTTTCAGCATACAAGGAGAGAGGGGAAGATACACCATGGCCAAAGGATTTGACTGCGCAACGCCGCTGACAGAGAGTACGGCCGCGGCGTTTAAACGGGACGGATATGTATTCGCAGCCCGTTACCTTGTTCCAAGCAGCTGGAAGGCATTGAGCCGATCCGAGGTTGAAATCATCAGCAATGCGGGACTGCAAATCGTCTCTGTCTTTGAAACGACGGCGAACCGGGCATTGGGCGGAAGAGCCGCAGGATTAAGCGACGGTGCCACGGCAATGGCGTTGGCCGCCCAGATGGGTCAGCCGGCGGGAAGCGCCATCTATTTCGCCGTAGACTTTGATGCCACGCCGACTCAAATGGCGACGATCATCGAATATATTAAAGGCGCGAGCAGCGCGACGCCTAACTACTATACGGGAGTGTACGGATCGTATTCGGTCGTTGAAGCGGTCTACGCCGCCGGAGCGTGCTCGCGATTTTGGCAGACGTACTCCTGGAGCGGAGGCAGGCAGTCGGATATCGCGAATATTTATCAGTACAGGAACGATATTACGGTCAACGGAATCCCTGTCGATCTCAATGAATCTTACGGCGCCGAAGGCTGGTGGAGCACCGTACCGTCAGGCTATTCGCTGGATGCGGACGATGCCAATAAAATCATCGGTTTTCTGAAGGCGGGATATGAGACGGCAAATGACGAGCAGGGGAAGGAAGACTTTCACCGGTTAGCTAATGAATTAAGGAAAGCGTCGGGGCAGCCGGAGGAATAGGAAGTTTGCGGATTTACAACGGGGGCTTCTTATAGGTGCCGTTTCTGTCAGGCCGGTCCTGCTTGTTGGCGACGAGCGCGATCACGGTAACGGATACGACGATAAGCAGGCCGCTCTCCCAATAGGTCAGCTGCCCGTTCGTTGTCCACAGGAACGTCATGAACAGCAAAATCCACATGTTCACGTAAATGTACTCGTACAGCAGTCTTGGCATAAACTCACCCTCATTTCTTAAATGTCGGAGTTCGTATCATTTTATGAAGCGGATACGTCCAAGGCTACATGCAAACGAAAAAAATATAAACCCAGGAGCGGCGGCAGCGGAGAAGAAGGGTTTACAGAAAGTATAGACGGTGGTACGATAAACTATGTTAAGTAATTGTTAAGACAATTAATTATTTTCAACATTGTTCCTGTGCATATGGAAATCATGTTGCCAGTCGGAGGCTCTCATGGAATCATGGAAACGAAATTTATGGCTCCTATGGGTAGGATGCTTCATTACGTCGGCCAGCTTCTCCATGGTCGTTCCGTTTTTGCCGCTTTTTTTGCTGCATATCGGGGTTAATCAGAATATTGAAATGTGGTCGGGGCTGCTGTTCAGCTCCGCTTTTTTTGCGGGCGCCATCTCCTCGCCCTACTGGGGAGCGCTTGGGGACAAGTACGGCCGCAAGCCGATGATCATACGCGCCGGGTTCGTATTATTCGTTATTTACGTGCTAACCTCCATGGTGACGAACCCTTATCAGCTGCTCATTCTGCGTATATTGCAGGGACTTCTTAGCGGCTTTATTCCGGGCTCAATCGCTCTAGTCGGCACCAACACGCCCGAGAAGCACGTCGGCTACGCGTTGTCCATGATGTCCACAGCGACGGCAACCGGAGGCATAATGGGACCGCTGCTTGGAGGGATTATCGCCAAAATTTTCGACAGCCGGATTGCATTTGCGAGCGCAGGGGTGTTCGTATTATGCAGCACGCTGCTGGTCTTGTTCTGGGTTAAGGAGGAAAAATTCGTTCCGAGCAAGGGCCGGGCTTCCGTCATCGAGTCGATGAAAATGGCGGTGAACAACCGGCCATTCTTGACTGTGCTGAGCTTGTCGCTGCTGACCCAATTCTCGGTTATGACCATCGAGCCGGTGCTTCCTCTCTACATCGTGCAGGTCGGCGGCTCGGCCAAGGACGCTTCGCTCGTCGCGGGAATCGTCTTCTCTCTCGTCGGGATCGCCAGCATCTTGTTCGCTCCTCGCTGGGGCAAGCTGGCCGATAAAATAGGGTTTCACAAAATTCTTGTGATCGGCCTGCTGGTCGGAGGACTCGGCAATTTGGCGCAGCTCTTGTTCCACGGCATTTGGGGATTCTCGATCGTCCGGTTCATTTACGGAGCCTTCTTCTGTGCCGTGTTCCCGGCGCTGAACGGCCTTGTGGTCCGTTCTACTCCAACCGATTTCCGTGGCAGAGCCTTCGGCCTCAATCAGACCGCGAATCAGCTTGGAGGCATGCTTGGACCTTTGGTCGGGGGAGCGATCAGCGGCGTGTTCTCGATCCACAGCGTCTTTTGGGTGACGGGCATTCTGCTGCTGTTAGCAGCCGGGCTCGCCTATCGGACGAACAGTCCGAGGCCGTCGGCAGGTCAAGGATAACGAAAGGGGCTTGCGCTCTTGAAACGACTTTGTATCATTCCTTGCGGTTCCAGGAAAATATGGGATACGGATCCGGCTGCAGCAGGCCCTTATGCGGCAAGGCTCGTCTATACGGGCGCCTTGCACCGCAAATGCCGGGCTTATGCGGAGCTTTTCGTGCCCGAGTGGGTGATTTTGTCGGCCAAGCACGGCTTCCTGCTTCCGGATGACGAGGTTCAGGGCAACTACAATGTTGCGTTCGGTACGAACCATCCGGATATCATCCCGCCGGCTGAGTTAAGAAGGCAAGTGGAGGAGAAAGGCTTGAACCGCTATGATGAGATCGTTGTGCTGGGCGGAAAAAAGTTCAAGGGCATCGTCCCGCAGCTGTTTCCGGACAAGCCTATCGCTTATCCGCTTGAAGGCAGCAAAGGCATCGGCCATATGCTGCAAAGGCTGGACCAGGCAGTGCAGCTGAAGCGGGAGCTTGCCGGCGGCTAAACTCTGTCCACAATATGTAAAGAAAAGCGCCTTCGAGCGCCATTAAAATACTTGTAACGAAAAAACGGCAGTCTCGAGAGAAATTTCTCTGAGACTGCCGTTTTTTCGTTTCGGCTGTTAGCCGAACTTGCGAAGCGCCGAATGCATAGTCGGCCCGACATACCCGTTCAGCGGGAAGCCGTGTTGAATGGCGTTCATGATGAACGATTTGGCCGTTGCGACGGCCTGCTTCACATCGCTGCCTTTGGCCAGTTCGGCCGTGATTGCAGCTGAATAAGTGCAGCCTGCTCCGTGCGTGTACGACGTCGGGATTTTATCCGACTCGTACAAATCGAACGTCGTACCGTCGAAGAGCAAATCGACCGCCCGAGGATGGTCCAGCTTCGCTCCGCCTTTGATCAGGACGTACTTGGCGCCGGCGGCGTGAATGATCTGCGCCGCTTCCTTCATGTCGTCCAGCGTCCGGATCGGAGCGGTATTAGCCAGCTGTGCCGCTTCGAACAAGTTCGGCGTAACGACGTCCGCTACCGGAACGAGCAGCTCGCGCAAAGCGACCGTAGATTCCGGATGGAGCGCTTCATCGTTGCCTTTGCACACCATGACAGGGTCGATGACGACACGGCTCAACCCTTTTTTCTTAATCGTATCCGATACGAGCTCGATGATCTCAACCGATCCGAGCATCCCCGTCTTCAAGGCGTCGACGCCGATCCCGCCCAAAACCGTCTTCAGCTGCTCCTCAATCGTAGGGAGCGCGACCGGATGAACGCCGTGATGCCAATGGTTGTCCGGATCCATCGTGACGATGGTCGTCAGCACGGTCATCCCGTACACGTCGCGTTCCTGGAAGGTTTTCAAATCCGCCTGAATGCCCGCGCCTCCGCTAGTATCCGATCCGGCGATGGTTAATGCTTTGTACATGCTCATAATGCTTCTCTCCTAAACGTATGATTACTGTGACTGGTATTCTTAATCGTATCACTTTACGTGAAATTTTCAATGGCAAAAACGAATATGCATTTTTTTCGATTCATAACCTTTTTTGCTGAAACCGCAAAATGGGTGAAAAAACGATAAATCGGACAATTGGCTAATGAATAATTCTTGGTTATGATCACAGGGAAGACGTTGGCAGGGGGAAATTTCCTGGGAACTACGGATGAAAAAGAAGAGGAGCGGGACTAACTATGTCGCAAAAAATTCGTTTTGCCGTAATTGGAGCAGGGGTCATAGCCCCATTGCATGCAAGAGCGATTCAGCAGCATCCGGAGGCGGAGCTTGTTGCGTTCGTCGATTCCGTGAAGGAGAAGGCGGAGAAGCTGGCGAAAGAATATGGCGTATCCGAGGTATACGGAGATATCCGCGAGCTTCTTCAGGAGAGCGACGTAGACGCGGTCTGCATATGTCTCCCAAGCGGCTTGCATAGCGAAGTGACGATCGCCGCAGCCGAGGCGGGCAAGCATGTGCTGTGCGAGAAGCCGCTGGACATCACGTTGGCCAGTATGGATGCGATGATCGCAGCCTGCCGCAGCCATAAGGTAAAGCTGGCTACCGTGTTCCAGAAGCGGACGACGGAGCTCGCCATTCAAGTCCGCAAAGCGGTTCAGGAAGGCAAGCTCGGCAAGCTGGTGCTGGGGGACGCCTATTTGAAGTATTACCGCAGCCCGGAATACTACAAGAGCGCCGACTGGAGAGGGACATGGGCGGTGGACGGAGGCGGAGCCCTGATGAATCAAGGGGTTCACGGCATCGACATCATCCGTTGGATCATGGGAGATGTAGATAGCGTGTTTGCCTATGCTGCGCCTCTGGTAAGAGATATTGAGGTGGAGGATACCGCCGTTGCGGTCGTTCGATATAAAAACGGCGCCTTCGGAGTCATTCAGGGCACAACGTCGGTTAACCCGGGACAAGAGCCGCGATTTGAAATTCATGGCGAGCACGGCTCCATCATTTATGGAGACAGCGGCATCAAGCTGTGGAAGACGATAGACGGAGAGGAGCCTCCTGCCGCTGCGGCGAGCAGCAAGGCGGAAGGCAGCAATGATCCGCAGGCGATATCCAATGACGGGCATTACATCCTCATTGACGATCTTATCCACGCGATCCGCGAGGACCGGGATCCTCTCATTTCCGGAGAGGAAGCAAGGAAAGCGGTCGAGCTGATCTTGGCGATCTATGAATCCGCACGCACCGGCCGGGAAGTCAAATTATAGGAGAGGAGTCGTTACCTATGGGAGATACGACGCTGAGAATCGGCATGATCGGACTCGATACGAGTCATGCGCCTGCTTTTGCTGAACTGCTGAACGATCCGAACCATCCCTATCACATTGCAGGGGGCAAAGTAGTTACCGCTTATCCGGGGGGCTCGCCTGATTTTGAACTGAGCGCATCCCGTGTAGAAGGATTTACGGAGAAGATCCGTGAAAAGTTTGATGTAGCGATGGCAGGCTCGCCGGAAGAGGTGGCCGAAGCAAGTGACGCGATTTTGCTGCTTTCCGTTGACGGGCGTGTACATCTCGACCAATTCCGGAAAATAGCGCCGTACGGCAAGCCGGTGTTTGTCGACAAGCCGTTTGCGGTCAGCAGCGGCGACGCCCAGGCGATCGCCGAGCTCGCCCAAGCTCACCGGATCCCGCTCGTGAGCTGCTCCTCGGTCCGGTATGCGCAAGGGCTGACGGATGCGCTGTCCGATGACTCTGGAGGCGCTCTTATCGGAGCCGACTGCTACGGACCGCTGGAGCTGCAGCCGACGCAGCCGGGGCTATATTGGTACGGCATCCATACGGCGGATATGCTGTATGCCGCTCTCGGGCAAGGCTGCCGGCAAGTACGCACCGTCACGAATGACGATCATGATCTCGTCGTCGCCGAATGGTCGGACGGGCGGGTCGGGACGATTCGCGGCAACCGGAAAGGGAACAAGACCTTCGGCGCACTGATCCATAGGGAGAAAGGAAGCCGATTCGTCGATGTATATGCCCATCCAAAGCCGTATTACGCCAGCATGCTGGAAGCGGTCATGGCGATGTTCCGTACCGGTGTGCCTCCTATTGACCTGAACGAGACGTTGGAGGTCATCCGTTTCATTGAAGCGGCGAACGAGAGCCGGAGTACTGGCCGGACAGTACAGCTATAAGGAAAGCCTTAGATAGAATGGGTTTCATCCAAGGAGGTTGCCAATGAAGCTGCCATTTCAGTTAGGCATAATGACGGACGAGGTATCCCAGCATATCGAGGATGCCATCCGGCTCGCGCACGAGTTCGGGCTGACCGCCCTCGAGCTGCGCTCCGTCGACGGCTTGCAGCTGCATCTGCTTGAACCGCAGCGGCTGGAGCAGATCGGGGAGCAAATTCGCAAAGCGGGACTTGCGGTGTGCGCCTTGTCCACGCCGGTGTTCAAATGCGAGCTGGACGATCCGGAGGAGGTGAAGCGGAGCAAGGAGATTCTGCTTCAGGATTTGCGGATCGCCAACCTGCTTGGTGCCGGCATCCTTCGCGGCTTCAGCTTTTGGGCGAAAGCGGACGTGCCGTTCGCCGACGCTTTTCCGCGCATCGTAAGGGAGCTGCAAAGCATCGCTCCGCTGCTGGAGGAAGCGAAGGTCGTGTTCGCGCTGGAGTTCGATCCGGCAGTATACGCAACGAACGGGGCTAAGGTAGCCCGTATAGTAGAAGCCGTCGGCTCCCCGTGGATCCGGGCGCTGTATGACCCGGGCAACGACATGTGGGACCCTGATGGAGAGGTGCCCTACCCGGACGGGTATGAGCATTTGAAGCCTTACATGTGCCATATCCATCTGAAGGATGCCGTCCGCAGCGGAGAAGAGGTCGAGGCGGTAGCCGTCGGGACCGGACAGGTCGATTACAGAAGGCTGTTCGCCCGATTGGAGGAGGACCGGTACGCTGGATATTGCATTGTGGAGACGCATTACAGGCTCCGCTCCAAATTGACGGAGGAGCAGCTGAAGCGCCCGTCCGGCCACCTGTTTTCGGAGGGTGGCGAGGAAGCTTCAAGACAATGCCTGCAAAGCTTGTTCGGGCTGCTTGGCGAGCTTTTCCATGAGAAGCCGCAGCAGTAGCCGGCTGTAATGCAAAGCAATAACAGCAATTAGTAAAGAAAAATGGTTGAGCAGCGCATTATGACTGCTCGACTATTTTTCTTTTTTTATATTGATCGAAATATCGATTGCATAGAAGGAAGAAGTGGCTTAAAATATCATCCATGATAATCATTCTCAGTATCTCGGGACAAGAGGCTAGACGAGTACTTCAAGCATTATGAGAATTGGAGACAGCATATATGAAGCCGCATAACGATAACACGATATCCTTGCAAAGAGCGATTTATGATATTCAAGCATCCGGCAAATCTCAAGCGGTGCCTGAGTGCATCGACGAGCACCGTGCCTTGGAGCATCAATTGATTTTGTATGCTGCCAAAGGAAAGGGAGACATCTTCATCGATGGGAAACGTGAACAATTAGAGAGAGAGTCTATTTATGTTCATGCACCCGGCACCAAGCTGGAAATCCAACTGAGCCCCGGCTCATCCGCAATGTTTTACTGGATTTCATTTGATTTGTTCATTTTATCGGAAAAGACAGATTCCCGAAGAGGCTTTGTTCTGGAAACGACCTTCCCACTCCAGGGCAAGATTCGCGCCTTTAGCAGCCAATTCAAACGGTTCATGTACTTGCTTATATCGGATACGAAACTGGAATCGGATGAGAGCAGACGATTTCATAGACAGCAGCTTTTGCACAATATGCTGAACGATTTGTTGACTCATGCAACGGCAGTAAACGGCAATGATACCGAGAACAGGCTGAGAGTGACGATTGAGTATATGCAGCGACATTATCGGGAGAATATCCGGATGAGCGAGCTTGCGGAATTGGGACAGTTCCATCCTTCGTATTACTCCCAGGTGTTCAAACAAACGATGCAGAAAACACCGATGGCCTATCTAACTGACTTAAGAATCAACAAAGCAAAGGAAATGCTCCTTGTTACAGACAAATCGATTTCCGATATTGCCGCTCATGTCGGGTATGGCGATGAATTTTATTTCAGCAAAAGGTTTAAAGCTACAAGCGGTTATTCACCGACGGTATTTCCCGGGAAAAAGAAATTGAACATTATATCGCTTTCCGCCCCTTACACGGATCACCTGTTTACATTAGGGCACACACCTCGCGCAGCTCAGGTGCATCGTCACATACCGCTAGTCACAAAGCAGTTGAATCTTCCTAAGCACGGTTCCGAGTCCTGGAAGGCCAGCCGGGACATTTTTCTGGAAGAGCAGCCCGATTTAATCGTTTGCAAGGATAATGTATTAAGTAAAGCACAGGAACATATTAACGACATTGCTCCTATCATTTCTATCCCGTGGGTCAACAAAGACGTATACCAGCACCTGATCGACATTGCGGAGCTCATTAATCAACAACGATTGGCGCAGCAGTGGATCGACGAGCACGGCAAAAAAGCGGAAATGTGGAGGAAAAAACTGATGCCGATCATAGGGCAAGCGACCGTAGCCTTGTGCGTATGCAAGGGACATGATCTTCGCTTGTATGGTGACCGAAACATCGGTCATGTATTTTACCGCTCGCTAAATATTTGTCCGCCGGAGCGAATCGCCAAGGAAATGGGGAAGTCTCCCGCCGGTACCGTGTTTACTTGGAAGGCCATAGCTCCTGATGAGATAAGGTTCTATGAGTCCGACTTTTTGTTTGTTGCTATTGAGACGGAAAGCGACCGGCAGCGCATTCTCCATTTGCTGCGTTCCAATCCGTATTGGACCGGCCATCCTGCGGTTCGCCGGAAATCGCTATATTTTCTCGATTGGGATAAATGGATTGTCTACGCCCCTTACGCCATCAATCAACAGCTGGATGAACTAGGACATGTGCTTGCAGGAACGATCTCCCACTACTAAAGATCTAAAATTATTCCAGTTGCAATTCTTGAAAAAGATCATGTACAATTCATCTGTATCTTATAAAATGATAATGATAATTATTATCAAATGATAACGGAGAGAAGGGGTTCTTGCTTATTGTTATGAATGGAAGCAAACATACGGTCTTTTTTTTGCTACTGTTCGCTGCGTTGCTCGGATTAGGGGTTACCTTATTCATATCTGTTTCGTATGGCGCCAAAGAGTTAACCATGAGCGCGGTATGGTCAGCTGTCGTGCACTATGATGCGGAATTAACATCCCACCAGATCGTTCATGAGATCCGGCTTCCGCGTGTATTAGGCGCAGCCATAACCGGAATGGCTTTTGCAGTGGCAGGAGCGATCATGCAGGGCGTTACCCGCAATCCGATGGCTGATACCGGGATTCTCGGCATCAACGCCGGATCTACGCTTATTGTTGCTCTCAGCTTCGCCTTTTTACCGAATTTGTCTTATTCTGCCTTGATTCTCTTATCCTTCGCGGGAGCAGCTATGACGACGGTATTTATTACACTGCTTGGTTCGTCTACGCCTGGAGGGCTGAGCTCGGTTAGATTAACGATCGCTGGGGCTGTCGTTGCAGCCATATTGCATTCTTTGAGCACAGGAATAGCCATATATTTTGCTTTGAGTCAAGATCTGGCCTTCTGGTACGCGGGAGGCGTGGCGGGAGTAAGCTGGTCCCACTTGAAGCTGCTGGTTCCTATTGTTCTGATTACGACGGTATGGGCGTGTACGATGGGGCGCTCTATCAGCTTTTTGTCTCTTGGCGATGAATCGGCGACGAATTTGGGGATTCGAACCGATAAAGTCCGTTTCTTAGGCATGGTCGCTGCGGTAATCTTGGCAGGCACTTCCGTCTCGGTAGCCGGATCCATTGGATTTGTAGGGTTAATCGTTCCTCATATCGTACGCTCTCTTGTGGGTGTGGATTACAGGAAGATTATTCCCCTCTCGTCCATTTTGGGTTCTATTTTGCTGGTATGGGCAGATTTTGCCTCGCGCATGGTCAACCCTCCCAGAGAATTCGCGATCGGAGCCATGGTGGCTATGGTCGGCGTTCCTTTCTTTCTTTATTTGGCGCGTAAAGAAAGGAGAGATTTGTAGCTATGGACGTGAATGCACTATCCAGTCAAAGAAGAAAGAGAGCGGTCTATGTTTCGCTTGTCTTGTTAGGAGTGGCATTGACGGTTATTTTTATCAGCTTGAATACGGGAACGTTTCGTCTTCCGCCGTGGAACGTTGTCAAGGCTTTGTTCGGTTATGGCTCGGTCGAAGAAAGCATGATCTTGTTCGAATTCCGGCTTCCCCGAATTGCCATTACTATGCTGGCGGGAGTCGGTCTTGGCATTTCCGGTGCGGTATTTCAAGTGGCGTCGAGAAATACGCTTGCCGATCCCGGTATTTTGGGAATCAATGCCGGAGCTGCATTCGGATTGATTGCCTACATATCTTTTTTTCAAAAGCTGGACGGACCTGCCGCGCTGATGATTCCTCTGTTTACGTTTGGGGGAGGAGCCGTGATCGCGTTGGTGATTTTTTTGCTGGCTTACGATCGCGTAAAAGGATTGATCCCTATCCGGCTCATTTTGGTTGGAATCGCCATTTCGGCAGGCATAGGGGCTATGACGCTTCTGCTCTCGCTTCGATTGGATGAAGACACGTATGCGTTTGCCGCGCGTTGGCTGGCCGGCAGCGTCTGGAGCAAGGATTGGATCAATGTGTGGGCCTTGCTGCCATGGATTGTTGTCTTGGTTCCCATCATCTATTACCGCTCCAGTACGTTAGATTTGTTTGCGCTGGGTGATGATACGGCAGTCGGTGTAGGAGAGGCGGTTATAAAGAGCCGGGTTGTCCTGCTCTCCCTTGCTGTAGCGTTATCGTGCGCCAGCGTTTCGATGGCGGGAGGCATCGGATTTATCGGCTTGGCCGCGCCGCATATTGCCAAGCGGCTCGTCGGTCCCCGCCACAGACATTTCCTCCCTGTCGCAGGCTTGGTGGGGCTGGTCATTCTGGTCGCTGCGGATACGATCGGGCGGTCCTTATTTCAGCCGAACGCCGTGCCGGCAGGTGTTGTCGTGGCGGCCATCGGCGGCCCTTATTTTCTGCTTTTACTGTTCAAAACGAAAGCTTGAATACAGAAATCATACTAACTCGGAGGTACGAGATTCATGAACAGAAAGTTTGGTAAATCATTAATCATTGTATCGTTAATTGCCCTATTGTCGGCATGCGGTGGTCAATCGGCTGCACCGGACAAGGCAGCATCCGGCTCATCCGCGTCAACGGAAGCTGCCGGCAGCGCTAAAAAATCGGGTGCAGATACCGCAACGAGTGTCGATCCGAAATCGAAAATCGCTTCGATGTCCATTCACATGACGAATAATTTGCTGGCGCTTGGCATTAAACCTGTCGGATCGGCCATCGGCGGCGGGGTAGGCGATTTCCTTCCCCATGTGGCGGATCTTCTCAAGGGAGTTGCCAAGCTGGGCGTAGTTGGAAACTCCGATATGGAAGCCGTGCTGGCGCTGAAGCCGGATTATATTTTCATAGATGAGCATTTCGGTGGGGAAGAGCGCGCGAAGCTGGAAAAAATTGCGCCGGTCGTTAGCACCAACCTGGACGAAGGAACTTGGCGGGATCAATTGAACCGGGTAGCAAAGGTTGTAGGGCGCGTTAAAGAGGCGGAAACCTTCATCAAGGATTACGACGCGAAAACGGAGCGGGTTAAGAAATTGATCGCAAGCGAGCTCGGAGAGGGCGCCAAAGCGATGGCGATCCGGGTATCCGCTAAAGAAATTCGGGTACAGAGCACAGGCAGACCTCTTGGCCCTATTATGTTCCAGGATTTGAAGCTGAAGCCTGCGGGCGGCGTTGAAAAGATTCCTGCACAAGAGCCGTACGCCGTGATCTCTAAGGAAGTGCTTCCCGATTATGATGCCGATGCCATTTTCCTTATTGTGAACAATGACGATAATGCCAAGAAGGTGTATGGCGAGCTGGAAAAGAACCCTCTGTGGAAAAATTTGAAAGCAGTAAAAAACAATCATGTGTATACTCTTGACGGCCAAAAGTGGCTGGATTATTCCTCTCTCGGTCAAAGCATGGCGATGGACGATGCCGAGAAACTGTTCACGAAAAAATAATTCTCAACATACCAAAAGCCGACCGTATGTAAACGGCCGGCTTTTCTCTTTTCTCACTCCGCCAATAACGGCGAAGCATACTTTTTGCGGTATTCCCCCGGAGTGATCCCAGAGTACCTTTTGAACATCCGAATGAACGAGTTGGCGTTCTGATAGCCGACGTTGGCGGCGACCTCCTGAATTTTCAGCTCGACGTTCTGGAGCAGCTGCTTGGCCCGCTGAATCCGGATATCGTTCAAATAGTCGCTGAAGTTCATCCCCGTCTTTTCCTTAAAGTAGGTCGATAAATACCCCGGTGTAATATTCAACTTGTCGGCCATCAAATCGAGCGTGATATCCTCATGCAGATGCGAATCCAAATAGTCGATGACGAAGCGGGTGATAGGGTCTTGATCCTCCGTCTTATTCTGGATGAGCCTGATGACCGGCTCCAGCAGCTGCACCAGCCAGTCCCTGAACTGCTCTCTGCAGTAAAAGCTTTGAAGCTTGGCGAACGGGGGAGCCGTTCCGCTGCGCTGTCCGTTAAGGTTCAGCTTTTGCAGCGATTTATCGATCTGCTGCTCCACCTCTCTGGCCAGCTGCGAGTAATGCTCGACCGGAGCCGCTTTTTTGCCCATTTGGTCCAGCTGCTTGTCGATCCAATCGTACATTCCTTTCTCATGGCCGCTCATAAGCCTCGTATGAAATTCTTCCTCCATCGAGACGGAGAAATGAAACCGCTCGGCCTTCCACGGACCGTCTTCCATAATCTGCGTCTCGTTGACGAGCCTGCGCTGCTTCAGCCGTTCCGTCAGCTCCTCGTACGCCGGAGTAAATTCCGATGAAGCCGGATATACGGAGCTCGCCGCCATGGTGACCAAATACAGGTCGCGCTCAATATCGAACATCTGCTTCAAATAGCCGATCGGCTTCATGATGCCGCTAAGCTCGGAGTCTTCGGCGAACACAATCGACAGCACCAGATTCCGCTCCAGCTGGAACGTGACGGCATGCTGATATGTTTGCAGCAGCACGCTGTCAATGTACTCACGGATATAATAAGTTCCTTTCTCATGATCCATGTCGAGCTCGGCATACTGCTCTTTGAAATGAATATCGAACAGAACGATCCGGAACGGCATGCTCGTATCGGCCATTTCCCGCATGTCGGCGAGGTTCATATGGATATGCTTGAGCCTGTTGCTCAAGGCGTATTTGCGCAGGATGGACGTTTTCTGGGCCAGGTCCTGGGCGATGTCCTGATTCGTCTTCATCATCCGGTGCATCGTATGGCGGATCAGATCGTATTCGCGGATCGGTCCCTGCTTCGGGAGCGATTCGTCGTCGGGCGAAGATTGGAACGACTCGATAATTTTACGCAGCGGCGTGTGCAGGCTGCGGCTGAACAGAACGGATGCGATGATGCTAATCATAGCAGCCAGCACCAGCAGCACAATGAGAATCATGTTCAAGCGGACGAGCTGCAGGGAAATCTTTTCCGCAGGCACCATGCTGACATAGGTAAACCCGGTCTCCTGCCCTTTCTTATAAAAGGTATAATAATTCCCTTTCAGAACGGATGACTCCGACGCTTCAATCGCACTGAGCGGCTCGATCTTGAAATCGCTTGCGGAAGTGTAGATCGGATTGCCCTTCGGATCCAATATATAGAAGCGCTGATCCTTCGAAATGTTGTGGATCTGAAACAGCTTCTGCGCATCCAGCATGACGATCAGATACATATCGTTGTAGGGCTGCTGCTTGATGAGCACCGGCAGCAAATAGCCTTTGTGCATTTCGATTCCGGCGGATTTCTCCGTAAACTCCGCTGCCGGCAGCACGCTGAAGCCGACGCGCTCGTCGAACTTTCCGTTCCAGAAGGAGAGCGGGTAGCGGGGACTGTAATAATATTTGCCGAACATGTCCTGTGCGCTGCTCGTTCCGTCCTTTTCCACCACGAAGGCGTCGTTCTTGAAGTATACGATGATATTCTCGAACTGCAGGAACGGGTTGGCATACAGCGTCTTCAGCTCCGCTCGGACATCCTCGACGCTGGCATAGCCGTTGTTTTGCTTGACGTTGCGGAGTATGTTCAGGTTCATCAGCCAGCGGTCGTTCTGGTTCAGCCCTAGCACCATATTTTTGGACAAGCGAAAATGATTCTCATAGCCTTCGACCGTATGGGTGATGCTCAATTCGTTATATTTGACGATTTCGTCGTGAATTTTATTTTTCAAATATATGGAAGTGATGAAGTTGAAGGCTACCAGCAGGACAATGACGGCCAGAAAGCCGGTCAGCATTTTGGAAAATAAAGATCTCGGTTTGATCGAACGGGGGATAAATTCCGGCATCCTGCTTCCAACCCTTCGTTGTTGAAGTCACCTAATCGAGTCTACAAAGTCCAGGTGCGATTACTCCTATCATACGGCTTTTGCTTGGCTAGGAACAATATGCACTTTTTCCACTTCATGCACAACGTTACCACTTCTTTAATAAAAGAGCGCCGGGCCGATAACATGCAGATTTATTTTGCGGGGCGGCTCGATTATGATAACGCTAGATGACCGGGGACCCTACGGCGGAACGAGCGAGCCTAGAGCTCCGGAAAGAAGATAGTGATGGAGTCAAACACAATCGTGCATAAGGGGGTGGAGGAATGGAACAAACGTCATGGATCCGAACGTGGAACCGCAGCAAATATTTATGGCTGCTCTTTTTACCGTGCCTGCTGTATTTTATCGTCTTTCGTTACGCCCCGATGTTCGGTTTGGTTATTACGTTCAAAAATTACAATACGTTCAAAGGCATCATGGCAAGCGAATGGGTGGGGTTCAAATATTACCGGATGTTTTTGGAGAACCCCGATTTTTTTCTGCTGCTGCGCAATACGTTTTTGCTCGGCTTGTATAAACTGATCTTCGGTTTTCCTGCACCGATTGCATTGGCGCTGCTGCTCAACGAGCTTCGAAACGCCGTCTTCAAAAAATTCGTGCAAACCGTCAGTTATTTGCCGCATTTCATTTCCAACGTGATCGTGGCGAGCATGGTGATCATGTTCTTGTCGCCTACCGGCGGACTGGTCAATCAATTGCTGGAATCGCTCGGCTTTCAACCGGTTAATTTCATGATGGAGCCGGGCATGTTCCGCAGCGTGTACGTGCTATCGGAAATATGGCAGCATATCGGCTGGGAGACGATCATCTACCTGGCGGCCTTGACGGCGGTGGATCCGCAGCTGTATGAGGCGGCAAGCATCGACGGGGCGACCCGGTGGAGAAAGCTGTGGCATGTGACGCTGCCCGGGATTGCGCCTGCAATCGTGATCATATTCATACTCAATGTCGGCAAAGTGCTCGAGATCGGGTTCGAAAAGGTGTTCCTGATGTACAATCCGGCGACGTATGAGACGGCGGATATTATAAGCACCTACGTGTACCGTGTCGGTTTGGAGCAGGGCAATTTCAGCTATGCGGCGGCGATCGATTTGTTCATGGGCATCATCAGCCTGATCTTCATATGGACAGCGAACACCATTAGCCGAAAAGCCGGAGAGACGAGTTTGTGGTAAAGGGGGTAGCGGGAGTTGAGAGAAAAAATCGGGTTGTTCACCATTGTCAATGCGGTGATTTTACTTGCCGTCGTTGTCATTACGCTGTACCCCTTCGTCTATATGCTTGCCGTATCGCTAAGCCAGGACATTTATGTGATGAAGGGGGAAGTGACTCTTTGGCCGAAAGGGTTTAATCTGAAAATGTATAAGCTGGTGTTCGACGATCCGAACATATGGCAGGCTTATAAAAATACGATTGTATACGTTGGCTTAGGCACAGCCATTTCGATCATCGTCACTTCGATGGGAGCTTATGCGTTATCGCGAAAGGATATGGGGTATCACAAGCTGTTTACGTTAATGATCGTCTTCACGATGTTTTTCAGCGGCGGCATGATTCCTACCTTCCTCGTCGTCCGGTCGCTCGGGCTGATGGATACGGTGTGGGGGATGGTGCTTCCGGGGGCGGTCAATACATGGAATTTAATCTTGATGCGGACCTTTTTCAGCGGCATTCCAAAGGAGCTGGAGGATTCCGGCCGCGTAGACGGATTGACGGATATCGGTATTTTTTTTCGCATCGTCATCCCGTTGTCCAAGGCGGTGTTTGCTACGATAGCTTTGTTCTACGCTGTGGCGATGTGGAACAATTTCATGCTGCCTCTGCTGTATTTGCGCAACCCCGACTTGTTTCCGCTGCAGGTGCTGCTCCGCAATCTGGTGCTGGCGGGCAGTGTGAGCTCCGGAGCGGTTACGGGTATAGGCGGGGACAATCTCGTGGTTGAGGATTCGCTCAAGTTCGCCACGATTATGGTGTCGACGCTTCCGATTTTGCTTATTTACCCGTTCGTGCAGAAGTACTTCGTGAAAGGTGCTATGATCGGTGCAGTGAAGGGATAGACGCGGCTGCAGGGAAGGCTGTATAAAAGAGTTGTCAAATCGGGTCCCGCTTGGGATTGGGGATAGGCTTCAAAAGCAATCTTCACTTTATAAGGAATGAAAAGGAGAGGGTCCTATGTATAAAATCGTTACGTCCTCCGTTGCGTCAGTCATGGTATTGTCCTTGTTGGCCGGCTGCAGCGGCACCGGAAATGAGCCGGGAGGAGCGGTCAAGGAAGGGTCACCGGAAGCGTCTGCGAAGAAAACGTTCACGGCGCTGCTCGATAACAATGCGACATTCCCGTACAGCAAGGATTGGCCGTTCTGGAAATGGCTTGAGGAGAAGACGGGCGTCACCTTGCAGGTGCAAACGCCTTCGGGGAAGCTGACCGATTCGCTCAATTTGACGATCGCCTCGAACAACTTGCCTGATCTGATGAGCATGCCGAGCCGGCGCGATTCGGACCGGTTTGGACAGCAGGGTGCGCTGGTGAACATACTGGATTATCTCGATCAAATGCCGAATTTGAAAAAGTGGATTGAGAAATATCCCGATGAAGCCAAGGCGATGCTGGCGGCCGACGGCAAAATGTATATGTTCCCGAATCAAGGCTTCGGCGAGACTAACCGGATGATTTGGATGTACCGTGAGGATATTTTCAATAAGCACGGCTTAACGATGCCGAAAACGTATGAAGAGCTGTATCAGACGATGAAAAAATTGAAGGAAGCGTATCCCGACAGCTATCCGCTCTCGCTTCGCTTCGGCCAAATTCCGGATGAGATGTACGCCCACATGACGACGAACTATCAGACAGGGGCGGATGCTTATTACGATTTTGACAAGAAGGAATGGCGGTACGGCCCGATCGAGGACAATTACAAAGCAATGGTCGCGATGTGGAACAAATTTTACAAGGAAGGCTTGATTCCTCCCGACTTCCTGTCCATCCAGACGAAGCAGTGGCAGGATACGATGTCCACGGACAAGTCGTTCATTACGATCGATTACATCAGCCGGGTCGATTTCTTCAACAATGCGATGAAAAAGGAGAAGCCGGATTACAACATGCAGTTCATGGCTCCCCCTGCCGGATTGCCCGGCGGTAAGCAGCTGAATCCGTACTTCCATTATCTCGACGGCGGTATGACCGTAGCTTCGACTACCAAGAACATTAAGGATGTCATGAAATTTATGGACTTTTTCTATACGGAGGAAGGCAAGACGTTGGCAAGCTGGGGCAAGGAAGGCGACAGCTATGTCGTAGAGAACGGGCAGAAGAAGTTCAAACCGGAATTTACCGATGTGACGGAAATGCGCAAAATTACCGGGCTGCAGGCGAACCGGGGAGTGTATACGTGGATCGATTACAATTCTCATCTGTCACTGTTCTCCAAAGATTTGCAAAATGCGTATAAAGAAGCGGCCAAATACGATCCTGTCGCGATGCAGCCGAGACCGTCCTTTACGGAGAAGGAGAACGAAGTATTGTCCGTAACGGGTCAAGCGCTCAAGAAGCACCGGGAGGAGAGCTTTGCCAAATTCGTGCTCGGCACGAGAAGCCTGGACGAGTGGGGCAAATATGTCGAGGAGATGAAAAATCTCGGCGCGCAAAAGCTGGTAGATACTTATAAGGAAGCTTACAAACGGGTTGAGAGCACGCAGCTGAAGGTGAAGTAAGTGCTATGATTGCACGATTTCGTGAAAACATGGAGGGGAAGAAGAGATGATTCAGGTAACGTTTCGTCCTATGCTCGCTCTAATGCTGTCCCTGCTGCTTGCCGCCCTGTCGCTGACGGTTGCAGCTCCACTGCCGGTACACGCCGCAGCAGCGATTACTATTGATACTCCGTCTTCCGGCGCGCAAGTATCGTCGGGGAAGATTCGCATTGAGGGAACCTATAGCGGAGTCTACGACGTCAAGCTGTATATCGATGCAGCCGAGCAGGTATACGCGTCCATGGATGATCCCGATGCGGACGATGCAGGGACATGGCATTACGAGCTCGACACCCGAGATTACAGCGGAATCGTGCGAATCTATGCCGTCGGCTCGGATGTCCAGACTCGCTACGGCGTATGGAGCGAACCGATCGAGCTGAATATTGACCGTCCCAAAGCCGATGCTCCGCTGGTGACGATTGTGAGCCCCACTGAGGGAGTATCCGTTAACGGAACGGTTTCCGTCCTAGTATCGGTGTATGCCGATATGCCGGTTCGCCGCGTGGAGGTTCGAATCAACGGGGGAGCGTGGCAGGAGGCTTCACGGAACGGTGCCCATTACAGCTATGCGTGGAATACGACAGGCTTGGGCGATCATACAAGCAGTATCGAAGCGAGAGCGACGGATGTGCGGGGCCGGACCGGCCGCAGCATGACGACCTACGCCAAAGTAGGTCAAGGAACGCAGCTGCAGCCTGTGCCGATGCCGTCGCAGGATCGGGCGATATGGATTTGGGAGTCGGAAGCCTATAAGCTGCTGCTCAATCCCGGCTCACGCTTGGTGCTCGACTCCTTCGCCAAGGATACGGCAACCTTTCAGTCGGACCCGGTGACGACATTGTATTTGGCGGTCGGGCCGATGGCGGGTATGGATATTATGGAGGACGATCCCGATAAAGTCCGCGATTTTCTCGCGTGGGCTCACAGCCGGGGCTACCGGGTGCAGGCCTGTATTGCCGGAGGCACGACGCCGCCGTATATGGGGGCTTATGAAGCCTATCACGAGCGGGCTGTGCGGGAAATGGAGAGGATCATCAACTTCAACATCGCTTCTTCGGAGGCGGACGAACGTTTCGACGGTGTGAACGTGGATATCGAGCCGTATATCGCGCCGGATTTTAAAACCAATTATCCGTCGCTGCAGCTTCAATATTTGGATGGCCTGCAAAAAATGATCGAGCGCCGCGACGCTTCCGGCATTTATCTGCCGTTCGGGCCGGCCATTCCGAAATGGTTTGATTCGTCGCCGCAGGCGCAAAGTGTGAGCTGGAACGGCCAGACGAAGTGGCTGTCCGAGCATGTTCAGGACATCAGCGATTATATCGCTATCATGGATTACCGGGATACGGCGGACGGGGGCGCAGGCATTATAACGGGCGCTCAAGGGGAAATCGACTATGCCGATAGGATCGGCAAGCCGCGTTCCGTTGTCGTCGCCGTCGAGTCGCTCGATATCGCCAACAGCGGCGATCCGGAGACGATCACGTTCCGCGAGGAAGGGCGCGCCGCGATGGAGACGGAGCTGGATAAAACGTACGCGGCCTTCCAGGGCAAGGCCTCGTTCGCCGGCATCGCGATGCACCACTATGATTCGCTGCGGACGCTTCCGTCCTATTGGGGCACGGGAAGCGTCAGCTGGGAGCCGCCGGCGGATACGGAGGCGCCTACGAAGGTCAGTGACCGTCCGCAAGCGGAAGCGGTCGATTACCGGCAGATCGATATCCGCTTCGGCATGGCGCTGGACAATACGGACATCGACCGCTATATCGTCTATCGCGGGACGGAACCGCATTTTACTCCTGATGCTTCGAGCATCGCTGGCTATGCGCGGTCTTTATCGTTCCGTGATACCGGCCTGCTGCCGAACACGAAATATTACTACAAGGTGGCCGCCAAAGATTTGCAGGGCAACATCGGCCCGGTATCG
Organism: Paenibacillus sp. H1-7; assembly: GCF_022354825.1. Taxonomy (GTDB): domain Bacteria; phylum Bacillota; class Bacilli; order Paenibacillales; family NBRC-103111; genus Paenibacillus_S. Next base: position 6,561,780 of record NZ_CP031168.1, on the reverse strand, counting down.
GACGCAGCTTCGGCCAAGACGGAGTGGACCGATCTGCAGCCGATGATCGTCACCGGCATGAGCATCGAAATGAAGGGCTCCAACGCCGTCGTGACGATGCAGGTTGTCGATCGGGCGACCCGACAGCCGTTAGCCGGGGCGCTGGTCGAAGGCCGCTTCCATTTTGCGGGAGGCAAGTACACGGGCGGCCGGACCGACGCGAACGGCAAGATCACCTTGACTTCCGAAGCGATTCTGCAAGGAAGGCAGGTCGGCTTCGAGCCGAGACGGGTCACCGCTCCCGGCTACTACTGGGCGCAAGCCTACGACGAGCCGCACACGGTTACGCTGGTTCGTTAGAGGGCTTGTGAGGTAACGCGCCGCATGGCTGGGCTAGTGCGTTAGACGTGATAGCGCCATGGCTGCGTTGGTGCGGGGAGATAGCGCTATGGCTGCGTTAGTGCGTTAGTTCGCCAGCCTACGGTTACGGTGGCTCGTTAGTCGGCTTGCAAGAGCAGCGCCATGGCAACGATACATGGCAGAAAAGGCAGCGCGCCACTACGTATCGTAGTGGCGCTTTGTTATGGGGGCAGCTGTGGGCCTGGTTGAGAATGGAAGGCCATGTATTCCGGTGGTGAGCCTGACTGAACTGGATTGGATTTGACCATAGTAAACCAGGCTTAATCGGACAGGAGTCGGATAGGTCTGGGCGAATCAGATCGGGTAGGATCAGACTACACTGGGTTTGGACCAGACGGTACCTTCAATGTATCGGACCGTGGTTCCGCTATTTGAGTAAAAATGCGCCAAATTGAAGGGTGATCGGACAACAGATCCGCTATTCGGCTGAAATATGTGATATTGGGTGGGAAAACGACCCAATAACGGAACGTGTGTCCGATCACACTTCCAAAACTCCTATTTTTGAGCAAATAGCGGAACTCCTGTCCGATAGGGTTGAAGATTTGTGGGATACCTGTCCTATCGGACCGTGGTTCCGCTATTTGTGTAAAAGTGCACCAAATTGAAGGGTGATCGGACAACAGATCCGCTATTCAGCTTAAATTCGCGATTTCGCATGGGAATAATGCCCAATAACGGAACGTGTGTCCGATCGCACCACCAAAACCCCTATTTTTGTGCAAATAGCGGAACTCATGTCCGCAAAGAGTGCAGGATTAGATTTGCTTCGGAATTTGCCAAGTAGCCAAGGGAGGGGTAGCAAACTTAGTGGTACGTTCGAATCCATCTTGTCATAAAGGATCACAAAAAACTTAGCGGGTACCTCCGAATCCATCCTGTCCGCAAATTTGCAAGCTTAGGCGATGCCCTCGAAATCGGCTATTTCGGCAAAGGTACGATTCTGAGCAAAAGTGTGTTCACGAAACCTCCAATGTTGTGTCTAACGAAGATGAAAGCCTGCACCTGCATCTGATCGGACACTGGTTCCGCTATTGCCTGATAAATGCACCAAACTGAAGGGTGATCGGACAACAGATCCGCTATTCGGCTGAAATATGTGATTTTGCATGGGAAACTTGCCCAATAACGGAACGTGTGTCCGATCGCACTTCCAAAACCCCTATTTTTGAGCAAATAGCGGAACTCCTGTCCGCAAAGAGTGTAGGATTAGATTACTTGCCACATCAGCGAAGGTACGAGTCGAGTACATTCACTAAGCACAAGAGTGTCCTATAGCACTTTCCACCATTTCGATGCTTGTAAGCATAAACTCCCTTCGAATCAAAGTTAAAACACATTATTACCGTTTGCTACATTTATGCTTAGGGAAACAACTCTCAGCCATTCAGCAACAAACTGAAACATCAGTCTGTCCATCCGCCTACAGTTTGAGCCGATACGATCTGGCACGCATGGTTCCGCCCGCAACCTCTATCAGCTCCATGTCCACCAAATGGTGCAGGATCCGTCTAACATGCCGGTCGCTGATTCTAAGATGCTCGGCAAGCTCCAAAGGCGTAAACGGGCGAAGCACACGCCGTGCATAGCGCATCGTCTCCGCTTCAATCCAGGATAATCCGGATGGGGCGGCCGAAGATATAAACGAGCCGATGAAGGACAAGATGAGCTGCTGGCATTGCTTGGGCTCGTCTTTAATCGATAAATAAGCGATAGGCAAAAAGCTCCATCCGTCAAGCGTTAGCAAGCAATGACGCTGGCACAAATCTTTAAACCGCCTTACATCCAAATCACGGGCGTGAGGCCCGTATCCTTGAATTTCGATCCCGCCTTTGACCCCGCCAGGCATATAAGCTAAATCTATGTACCGGTATCCGTTGTTAAAATCGCGCACCTCCCACTCCGGAAACAGGTGATCAAAATTGCCAACGATTGGATACCAGACGAAACGCAGAAATTCGACGGTTCCATGGCCAAGTCCATTCTCCAGCAATTCGCGTCTTCTATGATTGGTTTCCCCGGCAATTTGGGCCGCCAACCAATCCTCGTATTTTTCCTCAAATCGAAGTATAGAGATCTACATCCTTTCTTGACATGAAAAAAACCGCTTGATACAATCCATCCTTTTTGCGAAAGATGGAACGTATCAAAGCGGCATGTTCTTCACGACCGTTTTACTTTATACCCAGTATACCGAAAAACGGATTATGCGGCAATGACTGAACCTTATTAATGGGAAGAAAGGTTATAGCTCTCTTACCGACGAGTATATCGAGAAGATTCGCGTTGTCCAACCTTGTTGCACCATGTTAGGAATATACTCTTGAACTAGATGGGGGCGTACAGGTCGGAAGTTCAGCGCGGAAGAAATGGTCGCTTGAAGAGTAACAGTAGCGAAGTTACCAGCAGAGTTGCAGGTAAACTTTAGAGCCTATAAGGTAAATCTATCTCACGTCAAGGATCTGAAATGGAGCAATGCTGCCAACTCTGCCGATTGGATACTGTATGACGATGAGAATTGTATATTCTCTAACACTTCCGATGGATCTTAAGTCCATTGTTTTCTCTTTCAGTCATATGACTGTTGAGCTGACGGATGAGTTACATAGCGGCATATTTCGGCTACTCGCTTCCTGCTCGAATTTAGCTCTGTAAAAGCGTTAGTGTTTAAGGGGCTATGCGCTAAATCCTCAACCTTTTTCATTTCATGCAACTATTAATCCACCAACAATCCCCTCTCGCTCAAAACACCTCCCCCCCTAAGCCTTGCTCCAAAGCAGCACGTCAAGCAGGGCGCGGCTTCTCTCTAATAATTATAGGCAGTAAGAACTATTGAAAATAGAGAGATTTGTCTTTTCCGAGTCGAAAAATATCGCATTAAAGATAGATTCTGTCGATTAATGTAAGAGATTAGTGGATTTGAAAGGAGATTTCATATAAAATTAAGAGGATGCTTGAAAAATTATACAATTGATAGCAGCGGAAATGGGCCTTTTTAATCAGGAAGAAAGGAATATTGACAATGCCGCATACTAAATCGAGATGTACTTTCTCTCATGTATACCAACCTATTGTTTGCTTGCAAAATAGGAGAATACTGGGATATGAGGCACTCATTCGCAGCGAGACAGGGAATCCGGAGCAATTGTTCGAGATGGCGCGCCAGGAAGATTCGTTATTCGATTTGGATACGCAATCGGTATTGAGGGCGGTCGTTCAATGCAATGAGGTGATGTCTTCCGTCAGCAAGAGCCAGCTATTCGTTAACATATATCCTTCGACTTTGCTTCATGAGGACTTTTATTCTTTTTTGGATGAGCTGATCGTTCGGCGATCCAATACGGGGCTTGATATTGTGTTCGAAATTAACGAAGCTATCGAGGAGTTCGACCGTTGGAAGGAGCTGCTGGACAGAGGGGTCTTGAACCATTTGCACAAAAAAGCGATACTGATCGCCTTCGACGATGTCGGGGAAGGGGCCATCTCGCTGAAGCAGCTGGTAGATTTTGAACCGGATTATATCAAGCTGTCGAAATATTTTACAAACGGTCTCGAAAGCTCCAAGGGTAAGCAAAGGCTCATCAAGATGCTGGCCGATTACTGCCGCGGAAGCATGTCCAAGCTTATTGTAGAAGGAATCGAGAACGAGCAGCAGTTTCAAATATTGGAGCAGATGGGCGTGATCTACGGTCAGGGGTATTTGTTCGCCAAGCCTCAGCCTTTGGAAAATCTCATGTTCGTTCATACCATTACGTAAAGGAAGTTTATGATGAGTAATAAATTGAACTACTCTCGCAGAGCGAGCCTGTCGATGAAAATGACAGAATTCGAAGTGCCTCCCATGCAGGATTTGCTGATCATAGGCAAGAGAGCGCCCATAGGGCCAGAAGCGGTAAGGCGGATGGCCGAAGCTCTATCTCCCGAGCAGTTCTCGATTCTCAAGATCGACCATCCGAAGGTGGAGGGGGTCTTGATCCGGAATTCGATACTGGAAATGCTCGACAAGCACCTTCTGCTCGATATTATATTGGAAGAAGCCGATCGGCTCATCAATGAAACGATGGTGCTAAGGGCGGAGCTGAAAATCGCGATATCCATCCAAAGGGAGGTAGAGCTGCAATGAAGGTAGAGGAGCTGATGTCCGAGCAAGTATGCTGTATCTCTTCAGGCAAAAGCGTCCGGTATGCGGCCGACAGGATGAATGAGCTGGGAATCGGCTCGCTTGTCGTCGTGGACGAAGGGAAGGTGACGGGAATCATTACGTCGAAGGACGTTCGTTCGGCCCATCCTAACCGTATCGTCGCCGATGCGATGACGCATGACCCTATCGGAATATCAAAATCTACCTTTATCGGCAACGCCCTGCATATTATGGAGCGGCATAAGGTCGAGCGGCTTATCGTCAAGGACGGGGATGCGATGAAGGGCATAGTGACCCGCGAGACCCTGAATACGACGATCGGCCATTACATCGATCAGCTAACCGGCATGTATCGCTCTAAGTACATAGAATATATTTACGATTATTTGGTGAGCGAAGGGATCCGCTTTTCGCTGCTGTTCATCGATCTTAACGATTTCGGTATGGTCAATAAAAAATACGGCCATGCGATCGGCGACGATCTGCTCATCCATTTTGCCAGCGTGCTGAAGAACGCCGCACAAGAGCAGGACTATGTGTGCCGTTATGGTGGAGACGAATTCGTTATGATTACGAGAAGGGCGCAAACCGAGCTGAATACGCTCGTCAATCAGCTTTCCCTTCCGATGTGCTTCGGATCGTTTACCATCTCCGCTGCGGTAGGGGTTACTAGCGGGTATGACGCCGCGGGCGGCAGCGCGTTCTCGTATCGGGACAGCATCAGCAAAGCAAGTCTGCTTTCGACCGGCATCAAGCAGAAGAAGCTGTCGCTGATGTAAAGGATCCTCGGCAATCTTTCATAAACATGCCGTTACTCCGGAGACCTGCATTCCATTTCAAATTGGAAGCGCGCGAGTCTCTATTTTTGCTTTCCTCGTTTCCTAACATGTAAATCGAGGCTCGGGTGAACAAGTACCAGACAAAATGACAACACGACCATCCGACGAATTGCCATTGGTCACGCCGGATTCCCGATGTATGATGGAGAAAACAGCCGGGAAAGAGGTAGAGTACATTGCAAAGAAAACCTAACATCCTGCTTATTACAAGCGATCAGCAGCACTGGAATACGATAGGAGCGTTTCAAGAGCAGATCAGCACGCCGAATCTGGATCGTCTTGTCCGCGAAGGCACTACCTTCACCCGGGCCTACTGCCCGAATCCTACCTGTACGCCGACTAGATCCTCTATCGTTACGGGGATGTATCCAAGCCAGCACGGAGCCTGGTCGCTCGGAACGAAGCTGCTGGAGGACCGCCATACGATCGGGGAAGATTTGATGGAGCACGGATACCGTACGGCTTTGATCGGTAAAGCGCATTTTCAGCCGTTGAAGGGGACGGACGAGTATCCGTCGCTGGAATCGTATCCGATCCTGCAGGATCTGGACTACTGGAACCGGTTCAACGGGCCGTTCTATGGCTTCGGCCACGTGGAGCTTGCGCGTAACCATACGAACGAAGCTCATGTAGGACAGCATTACGCTTTGTGGATGGAGGAGAAGGGCTGTGCGGATTGGCGCAGCTACTTTTTGCCGCCGACCGGCACGATGGACAAGGAGATCATGCACACGTGGCCGATTCCCGAGGAATACCATTACAATACGTGGATTGCCGAAAGAACGAACACGTTAATGGAGCAGTATAAGCAGCAGGAGGAACCGTTCTTCCTGTGGGCAAGCTTCTTCGATCCGCATCCGGATTATTTGGTGCCCGAGCCGTGGGCGTCCATGTACGATCCCGATAAGCTGGATCTCCCTCAGGCGGTACCCGGAGAGCATGACAATAATCCGCCGCATTTCAAGCTGACCCAGGAGCTGGAAGCGGACTTCACGCCGTGGAAGGAGTCGGGCTTCGGCATTCACGGCTACCATACTCATCAGCGCTACAGCGTCCAGGAGCAGCGGCGCAATATGGCGACCTACTATGGAATGATCTCGATGATGGACCATTACATCGGCAGCATTCTCGACAAGCTGGAAGCGCTGGGTCTGGCCGACAACACGATCGTTGTGTTTACAACGGACCACGGCCATTTATTCGGACATCACGGATTGCACTTCAAGGGGGGCTTTCATTACGAGGATTTGATCAAGCTTCCGTTCCTCGTCCGCTATCCGGGCCAAGTGCCTGCGGGCCGAACGTCAGCAGCCATGCAATCGCTGGTCGACCTGGCACCGACATTCTTAAGCTTGGCGGGTATTCCGGTTCCGAGATCGATGACCGGGGTGGATCAAAGCTCCGTATGGCTTGGTACGCAAAGCTCCGCCCGCGATCATGTGCTGTGCGAATTCCATCACGAGCCGACGACGATCCACCAAAAAACCTATGTCAATGAACGGTACAAATTGACCGTCTATTATAATCAAACGTACGGCGAGCTGTTTGATTTGGCTGACGACCCGCAGGAGCTGCGAAACCTGTGGGACGATCCCCAGCATGAGCAGCTGAAGACCGAGCTGCTGCTGCGCTATGCTTGGGCGGAGCTCGGCAAAGAGCCGATGCCGATGCCCCGCATCGCCAACGCATAAGCAAGACGTATTAGCGAGCGAACGTGCGAACTCGCAGCCCTATAGCTCATCTCTGAAGCTGCTGGGAGAGGAGCCATGGTAGTTTTTGAACGCGCGGGTAAACGAGTACAGATCGGGATAGCCCAAGCTGAGCGCGATTTCCGTTACGGACAACGAGGTGTCCCGAAGCAGCTGGGCGCCCTTGTCCATTCGCAGTTTTTGCAAATACTGCATGGGCGAAGCTCCGGTCTTTTGCGTAAACCGGGTGGAATAATAGGTGCGGTTGACGCCAGCCAGCCGGGCCAGCTCTTCTATTTTGATAGGCTCCATATAGTGCAGACGCAAATAGTCGATGCTGTCGTCCAGCCAATCGCGCTGGATGTCATGGTCATGATCGAAAGTGGAAGCCGACGGTGCCTGAGCCTGGGATAGCCCGTCGAACAGCCGGTACAGCTCGCTCGACTCGATGTAATCGCTGGAATGACGCTGCTCCTGCAGGCTGATAAGGGTATGAAGCGCAGCTTTCACGCGAAAGTCGAGCCTGTTCACCAGAAACGGCTCGGATTCGCTTATATGGAGACTACGGACTGCCTCCGGCACCTGGCTGCCTTCCAAGGCCAGCCACATTAAACGCAGCGGCTTCCCGGAATCATGGATGCGATAGCTGTAAGGGAGGTAAGGAAACAGGCAGAACAGGTCGCCCGCCTTCAAATGCTTACGCTGTCCATTGTACTCAAAGAGCAGCTCACCCTCCATAATAAAATGGAGGCTGTGGCATTCGATAATTTTTGGACCTACATGATAATGGGGCTTGGCGATATTGCGCCCGGCGCGGACAATCCGCATGCCTCCCTTTTGCAGCAGGGGGGAAGGAAGCTTGAGCCATACGTCGGCAAATTCGTGGCCGAATTCCTGCATAACCGATCCTCCAAAGGGTGTAGTAGCTACGGGTGGGCGCTGTCGTGTATCCAAAGCAATGCACCTGCGGTCCCGTCAGCTTTAGGTACAGCATACTGCCAGACCGAGGATTTGACAATCGTTATGAACTGGTGAACGGTTTCCTTCTAATATCACAAAAGAAAAGAGAGTGTCTCTGAAGCTATGAATAAGCCGAGGGATACTCTCTTGCAATTTATTTTTAAAATACCAATTGAATCAAAAGCATGTAGACGAGAGTGCCGCATGCAATGGATAAAAGCATATTCTTTTTCCATAGGTGAAGAATTGCAACGACTGCAATGGCTATCAGCTCGGGGATTCCGTGGTTGCCCGCCAAAAGATTGACATCTCTGATGCTATAAATCACCAGCAGCCCGATAGCCGCCGAGGGCAGCACTCTGCCGAGATACTTCACATAGCTTGGAGTGGGCCGGCCTGATGGAAATATAAGAAAAGGGATAAACCGGGTCATCATCGTTCCCACGACAACCATTCCGATCGTGACGATTTGTTCCAATAAAGTCATTGACATGTGCTTTCCCTAGCTTTCTTCTCGAATTGCTTCCTCATCAAAATAAGCACGAACAAAATGATGATCATGGAAGGGAGAACGAAGCTCCCGCTGTGAAAAATAGAAAGGCATAAAATGGATACTCCGAGACCTAATAACGCGCTGTAATGCACCGTCTCTTTCGTCCATTGTTCAATAAAAATGACCACAAATAGAGCCGTCATTACAAACTCAAGCCCGTCCATATTGATTTTGACCAGCGATCCAAAAAGCCCGCCAATCGATGCCCCAATCACCCAATAGCTGTGATTCAGCAGCGTAACGAAGAACATATACCAGCCTTTGTTTACCCCTTGGGGTATATTTGCCGTGTAATTAATGGAGAAGGACTCGTCGCATAGGCCAAAAATCAAGTAGATCTTTTTTAACCCGGTCCCGCTATACTTTTCGAGCATGGATATCCCGTAAAAAAGATGACGTGCGTTTACCATCAGGGTGAGGAACAGCGCACCTAGCGGATTAAACGCGCCAAGCAGCAGATTGACGGCGACAAATTCCATCGAACCGGCGAAAATAAGCAGGCTCATAAGGAATGCATACCCCGCACCGAACCCCGACACGTTCATAAAAATGCCGTAAGCGACGCCTAGGAATAAAAAGCCTGCGAATATGGGCAGCGTAGAGGGCAAGGCCGCACGAAACGCCAGTTGAAGTTCTTTTTTGCTAATCATGATTTGCTTCTATCTCCTCAGCCAGAATACTTTTCCATGTCATTTTAGCAGTGCAAATCCATACAATCAACGATATAATTGTATGGATTACAATTTTGCGAGGTGCAGCATGCCGATCAATTCCTTCACCGATTACCCTATGTCGTGGAAACCTGACAGAGAAGGTTTGAAGCGACCGCTCTATCTATCGCTGGCCCTGTTACTGGAGCGGGACATTACAAACGGATTTTTGGCTCCCGGCACGAAGCTTCCCCCGCAAAGGGAATTGGCCGATTTTCTGGACGTCAATTTTACGACAATTACACGCGCTTATAAGCAATGTGAGCTGAAAGGTTTAATCTACGCCGTTACAGGAAGCGGAACGTTCGTATCCCCTAATGCAGCGCGCTCCATTACCATTTCCAAAGATAAATTGTCCAATGAAGTTATTGATCTTGGCTTTGTCGCATCCTTCGAGCAGAGCAATGCCGTTGTCGCTGAGGCTGCGAAGAAAGTGATGGAGAAGAGCTACCTGGAGCAGCTTCTTAACTACAACGACCCTACCGGAATTCCGCATCAAAAAATCGCGGCGCTCCATTGGATGAAGGAATTTGGCATCCATGCGGATACGGAAAATACGGCTATTGTATCCGGAGCGCAGAACGCATTGGCGGTTGCGCTGCTTGCTCTATTTGAGCCTGGAAACCGGATTGCCGTGGATATGTATACGTTCGCGAATTTCATTGAAATTTCGAAGCTGTATCGTGTTAAGCTAGTTCCGATTCCGGGCGACGAGCATGGAATGCTGCCGAACGAGCTGGAGCATCAGTGCCAGCAGGTGGAAATACACGGCGTCTTCTTGATGCCTTCCTGTTCTAATCCCACTACGATAATGATTCCGGAAAGCCGCAAAAAAGAATTGGCTGCAGTGATCCAAAAGCATCAATTGATAGTGATTGAAGATGATATTCACGCCTTTTTGTCTGCCGGCGCTTTACCTGATTATGGCCAGCCCATGTACCAGCTGCTTCCCGAACAAACGGTCTATATTTGCGGCACCTCCAAGTCCATCTGTTCCGGCCTCCGGGTGGCGTATATGGTATTCGGCGATGCGTTTAAAGAGAAGATTCTGAAGGCGATATTTAACATCAATGTCAAGACTTCTTCGTTGGATGCCGAGATCGTCACCGAGCTTATACAGTCGGGAAAAGCAGATGAAATCGTTGCGGAAAAAAAGCAGCTGGCGCGGTCGGCCAACCATTTATTCTCAGAGCTGTTCCCGCAGCCTCAATATGCAGGCCATCCGTTAAGCTTTTATAGATGGCTTCCTTTATCGGATCGTGTTACTACAACAAACATGGAGAGTTATTTTCTAAGCAAGGGAATTCGGGTTTATCACTCCGACCGGTTTATAAGCGGGGCTAGCACACAGAGACAATATTTAAGAGTAGCGCTCTCGTCGACCAATTCTATGGAGGAATTACGAAGAGGGCTGGAGATTTTGAAGGAACATCTTCCGGTGTAGGGACGTACCCATGAAAAACGGCCCTGCTCGCAGTTTTGCGAATAGAGCCGTTTGTAATTCGTTCAAACCGCTAAGGAGCAGCTTAAGCTTAGTTTGGCTTCAGCTTGACCTCAATCGTCGTCGGCGCGGATTCCTCATGGAACGTATTCACCGCTGTGACGCTGAAGTTATGCTTCTTGCCGTTGGGCAATCCCGTTACTTTGTACGAGGTGCGGTTGATCGGCTGCGCCGTCAAGCGGATGCCGTCTTTATAAACATAATAGCCCAACACGTCGCTTTCCGTATTGGCCTTCCATGTCAAAGTCGCTTCCTTGTGCCCTTTGTCGGCTTGGAGATCGGAAGGAGAGGCGGGAATCGCATGACGGTTCACCGTTACCGTATACGTACCGGTCGTTTGGCCGTCCGCCGCGAGCACTTTGATAGCGATAACGTTCGCTCCTACGGTAAGGTTAATTGCCCCGGTCTCGTAGACGGCGCCGCTCACCGTATACGTCACATTCGTGACGCTGCCGCCGCTGCTTACGGTGATGCCGTCAAGCTTGGACTTCAGGCTGCCCAAAGTCGTCTGCAGATGGATCGTTTGGACAGAGTTGGCAACGTCCTTCGTGTAGGCCGTTCTCTGAGGATCAAATCCGGCTACCGGATCGTTATTCAGGGAAAGGCTGCTGAGCGTCGCGATGCTTTCCTTGACGACGCGGACCGTAAAGGAAGCGGTCCGGCCGTTATAGGTGGCGGTAATAATCGTTTCTCCCGAACGATGTGCTGTAATTTGCCCGTCAGCGGTAACTGAGGCAACGGATGGATCGCTGCTGACCAGCCCGGAAGCCTGCGTCACGTCGAACGTACCGCGCTCGCCAAGGAAATGCTGCACCTGCAGCGTGCCGGTCTCTTGCTCCATCAGAGGAGCCGACGGACCTTGGATCGCAATATGGTCGTACTGCTCCCACGCTTTCAGATCGACGATCTGCAGCCGGTCGAGCGGATAATTGATGCCGGGCCGATAAATGTTCGCTCCCGATTCGTACATGATGTACAGCTTGCCGTCGTCCGTGACGAAATTACCTTCGGCGGATGGCGGCATATCGAGTGAATCTACCATATTGAGGCCGTCAAGAAACCATACCGGAACACTCGTATTTTCAATCATTACGCTCGAATGAGGCGTTTCCTGCACGCTGACCTTGTATTTCAAAATGTTGCTCTTCGGATTGCCGTTCGTCTGGCTGAGCATCACCTCATCATCCGTAACCGACACGCCTTGAATCCGATCCGTCACGGAGAATATCGTGTTCGGAATCACCATGCCGTCGGATGTGTTCTTGCTGTCAGCAGGTAAAAGATCGGTTGCTTCGTCCAGCTTATAGCCGACGATCCAAGCATTGTATACCTTGTTGTCGCGGGCGGTCATTTTCTGAATCGGCGTCGTCAAATAGTTAGGCGAGCTGTAATAGTCTCCAACCCATAGCGTTCCATTGGAGTACGAAGCGAAGGAAGCACGGGTATTCGTCTTGAAGCTGTCGACGATCGCTAAGTTGGCATTGTCGGGACATTGGATGACGTCGTCGAGATTCAAGCGGAGCATTTCTTTGCCGTAGGCGATCCATACCGACTTCTTGCTGACGGCGACGCCTCCTGCGTGACCGGTGAACGGCTGGCCATTTTTATACAGATGGATCGTCTTGACATGCGCTCCGCTCTGCAGATCGACAATGGTCAGCGTACTGGCTCTGCGGTCGTCGCGGTAGCTGGACAGAATAGCCCAATTCTTGTCCTTGATCACATGCATGCCTTGCGGTACAAGGCCTTGCAGCAATCCAGGCACGATAGGGCCCGGCTGGCTGACATCGAGAAACCGCTGATAGAGCGACGTGTCGCCGACGATCGGCGCGCCGGTCTCTTCCTGCGTCAAAGGCTGGTGCGGCAGAGTGATCAGCGCCGGGAGAGACTTGTCCGATTCGTTGGCCGAAGAATCCACAGCGGCTACCTGCAGCTTGTACTCGAAGCCGCCGGATAACGATGTGATCTCCGCCAAGTACGTGCTCGATGACACCGTTCCGACGAGTGTGCCGTTCCGGTAAATTTTATAGGAAGCCATGTCCGGCTCCGCATTCGGCGCCCAGCTCAGCTTCACCGAGGCAATCCCGGTTGGAGCAACCGTCAAGCCGGCAGGAGCCGCAGGCGGAATCGGATCAATGACGGCGGGCTGCGGCGTGCTCTTGACCGTAGCGGAAGGCACCGACATTTGCGACGTTTCGTTGACTGCGACAACGGCGAACCTGTATTCGGTAAAATTCGTAAGCCCAGTCACCTGGTAGACAGGCTCCGTTGTAAGAGTACTGTCAAGGATGCCGTTGACGAGGACATGATAGCCGATCACATCGGGATCGTTGCTGGCTGTCCAGCTAAGCTGCGCCGAACGGTCTCCCGGCGTGACGAACAAGCCGTTTAACGGCGCGGGTGCTGCCGTTTCAGGAGCTTGCCCCTCCACAAGCAGGCCCGGAGTCGGCGTCTGCTGGTTGGCGGTTTTGCGCATGACGATCGTGCTGTCCAGCGGATAGCTGTAGACGACGCTCTTGTTGAGCACCACGTCATCGGCCGCTCCGGTTCCGTCGCTGTAGGAGGCGCTGCTGAATTTGTAGCCGTCGCTGCCGACAAGAACGAGGGTGCGCGAGCCGCTGTTGGATAAGCCTTGGCCTGAGATCGGGTAAAATTGATCGGGTCTCAAGCTGGAGCCGTAATGGGCGTTAAACGCTTCTACACTACCGGAAAGCCCGGGAGATTGCACCCACAGCACCATCGTATCTCTAGGCTGAATCGTCATCTCTTTGTCCAGGTTCCAGGTGGAGGTCGTATTGTAAATGATTTTATACCCATTCAAGGGTATCGGGGCGCTGCTGTTGTTGTAAAGCTCGATGTATTCATATCCGTCTACGGAGCCGCCCGCCGCGTTCGTTGCGTTGCTGGTGTCTTGAACCATTTCCGTAATAAGCAAGGGCGAGACGGGTGTGGAGTCCGCAGCGGCCCGGGCTTCAGGAAATCCGGTTAAACCGCTAAGGGGAGCAGCGAATATTGAGCAGGCCAATCCGATTCTCGCGGCATGTTGTAAACGCTTTATATTCATGGTTGAATTCTCCTTTATCAAGCTGGGTTTGCAGATTTATCAATAGCTGATTGCCGATCAATGGCAGCACAAAAAGACGAAAGTTCACCCCCTAACAAATTGTCTCCTTCGATAAAGATGAAGGGAAAATGTGCAGGATCAGGGTAATCTCGTCGTCTCCAACCCGTATTCCTTCTATTAAACTAGCACAAGCATCTGAAACGAGAAAAGTATATCATACTTTCGAGCGTGGCGTATATACATAAGAAGTCTTAAAAAATGCCGCCGTTTCCCTTATAATGGGAGGAACTTGACATTTGAAAATGGGGGCACTACAATTTGTAGTGAGAGGTGTGGATATTGAAAATTCATCATTTTAAGACGAATGAGAGCGGCTTGAACCGTTTTTTCGGAGCCTTGGAAGCGAAGATTATGGAGATTCTGTGGGTCAGCGCCGAGATAACGATCAAGGACGTTCAGCAGAAGCTCGAGCAGGGGCAGGAGAAGGCCGTGAATTTCAACACGGTGATGACTGTCATGAACCGGCTGGTAGATAAGGGCGTATTGCAAAAGCGCTTGGAAGGCAGATCGTTCGTATACCGTCCCGTTTTGTCCAAGGAACAATTCATCGACACCCAGTCCAAAGAGCTGACACACGAGTTAATCGAGGAGTTCGGGCCGGTTGTGGTCAATCATATGCTGGACGCTCTGGAGACGGCCGATCCGGATTTAATGGAAAAGCTGGAGCAAAAAATAAAACAATGGAAAAAGGAAACGTAATACATGTGGGAAAATCGATCCAAGTTGATTTTTATATCATGTATGCTCATTGCCGGGGTAATGTTCGCCCAGATGGGAATGTATATCATGCATGCGTTGGCCGGATGGCAGATCCGATATAACGTCATTCAATTGTGCCACACGATGATCCGTTCGCTCGGCATGCTGTGGGTCGGGTACATTTTGAACGCCATCGTCTTTTCCACGTTTGCTTTATCGATATGGATCGCCGCGAGACAGCTGTATTTGTCCAGAAGATTTTACCGGAAGCTGATGTCCTGGCGGAGCGACTCGCTCACTCACGATTTGAATCAGCGGTACAGCGGCGGGCAATATTCCATCGCTGTCGTTCAATGCTCCAAGCCGATGGCCTTTGCCATGGGACTTATCAAGCCGCAAATCGTATTGTCGACCGGATTGGTCGATATGCTGGACCGGCGGGAGCTGGAAGCCGTCATTCATCACGAGACGTACCACCGCAATCATTATGATCCGTTAAAAACATTCCTGATTTCGCTTTGCGCATCGGTCATGTGGTATATTCCGATTTTAAAATCGTTTCATCAAAATTATAAGATCGTTAGAGAAGTGCTCGCCGACAACTACGCTATTAGCAAGACCGGAGATTCGGTCCATCTGGGAAGCGCGCTGCTGAAGCTGCTTAAAGGGAATTCGCCCGTACAAATGCCGTTCTCGCATGTTTCGTTCTCGGACACCTCCATCAACTTCCGTATCCGGCAGCTGCTGGATCCGCAGACGGAGCTTCCGCTGAAGTGGCCGTTTACACCGGCGATGATCTCGGTGCAGGTGCTGTTTGCCCTTTGCACGATGTTTGTACTCGTGATGAACTAAGAAGTCTGTTCCCGGGCGAGTTCGCCGGAACGGCAGCAGGCTTCCATTTTTTTGGGGAATTACACTACAATGTGTAGTTTGAAAATATATTCACTATGAAGGAGGAAATGATGATGAATAACAGGGCCGAGCTTGGAACATTGATTGCCAGAGTGGTGCTGGGCTTTACTTTCTTTGTTCATGGCTACATGAAATTTCAGGGTGGCATCGCCAATGCGGCGGGCTTTTTCAACAAAATCGGCATTCCGGGAATGCTGGCCTACGGGGTAGGCGTCATTGAGCTTGTCGGCGGCATTTGCGTGCTGCTGGGGATAGGAACTCGTATTTTTTCCGTCGCTTTTGCTGGTATAATGGTAGGAGCCATTACGATGGCCAAGCTGTCTGCAGGGTTCGCCGGCGGGTATGAGCTGGAAGTGGCGCTGCTTGCTATGTCCGTTCATCAAGCGCTCAGCGGGGAACAGAAGCTTGCTCTGGGCCGTTATTTCGTCCGCGGACGGAATGCGAAGCAAAGCGTTTAAGTGCAATAAATGGCAGCGTATAGGGAATACTTCGCTTAATGACGGAGCCTAAGACGAACTTTTGATAGAAGGAAGAGATGGAATTGAAGCCAACTGCGAAGAAATCGGTGTACAAGGAGCTGCGCAAGCAGGAGAAGTTAAAAGAGAAAGCCAGAATGAGAATGATCATGTGGATTACGGCCGCTTGCGTCGTAGCGCTGATCGCTATTGCCATTATAGCCATGCCGAAGGCGGCGCCTGTCGAAATGCCGTATGAAACGATGCCGGTATTGGGCAAGCCTGATGCTCCGGTCAAAATTGTCGAGCTGGGCGATTATAAATGCCCGTCATGCCAGGTGTTCAGCCAACAAATCGAGCCGAAGCTGAAAAAAGATTTCGTCGATACGGGCATCGCTTCCTTTCATTTTATGAATTATACGATTATAGGGCCTGATTCCAACACGGCCGCACTGGCCGGTCAATCGATTTTCCATCAAAACAACGAGGCTTATTGGAAATTTTATGATGCGATCTACAAAAACCAGGGAGACGAGAGGACACCATGGGCGACTTCCGCATTCTTGACGGACCTTGCGCGCAACGAGAAGCTGCCGATCGATTATGATAAGCTGAAGCAGGATATCGAGAACAAAACGTATCAAAACGAAGTGGACGCGCATAACTCGTTCGCAAGCAGGAACCGGGTGACCGGTACGCCGACCTTGTTCATTAACGGCAAAAAATTCGATGAGGCGTTCGATTACAATAAACTGAAAGCCGCTATCGAGCAGGCGCAAAAGGGTGAGTAATAGCGATGCGCTCCATTGGCAAACGGTACGGCCTCTATTTGGCCTGGGTGGTCTCGCTTGTAGCCGTAGGCGGCAGCCTCTTCTTCAGTGAAGTGCTGCGCTACGAGCCTTGCAAGCTGTGCTGGCTCCAACGCATTTTCATGTATCCGCTCGTCATTTTGCTCGGCATGGCTTGCTATAAAAACGACCGCAGGCTCATTCCTTACCTGCTGCCTTTGAGCTGTATCGGCGGTTTGATCTCGCTGTATCATTATGCCGAGCAAAAGATCCCCGGGCTTGCCAAGCTGCTGCCGTGCACGGTTGGGGTACCCTGCAATGTGGATTACATTGACTGGTTCGGCTTCGTTACGATTCCGCTGCTTGCTTTGACTGCGTTCATGCTGATTACGTGCAGCCTGCTTCTCGCTCGCGGTTCGGAAGAGGAAGTATAGCAGCTAAATAGGGTACCTTATATTGATCCAATAAAAAAACGCGGCGTCCTTGGAGGGATTTGAATCCCCGGGATGCCGCTTTTTTGTGTTGGAATCAAGGGATCTAGCATTACAAAGACAACGTCACTAGCCCGACTACTATCGTAATTAGTATAAGCAGTGACACAATCCAAGTGTAGATAATGACATGAAGCCTGGGCTTAGTATGTACGATATGATCATCTATGGTTGTTTCGCCTGCAATGCTGTCGATCATAAGACTGTTACCGGGCCGGTTCGAATCATATACAAGCGCCTCTTCATGATCATCCTCGAGCATCTCGGGTAGACTCGTATGTACAGAGGTCTGATGGATGTTACCGTCCATGTCTTTATATTGAAACGTTAGCTTATAGACCGGCTTCTTATTTTCGCTCAAGATGGTTTCTTCTTTGGATATCAACGTACCCTTTGCCAGTACTCCTTTTGTAAGAAGAGGGACGGATCGGATGTACTGACGCAAACAGAAATATGTAAATAGAGCACCTGCTATTGGAAATAGATAAACAAAGATGAGGTCCAGCGGAAACATGTTACCGCGTGCTCCTATAATTCTTGAATATTCAGGTTTGCCCGCAGGGTAATGGATGCTGACGTTGTCACCCGCTCTGAAAATCGTATCGGTAGCATAAGAGGTTCCGCTGATTGTTTCTCCTGTTTGTATAGTAAATTGGTGATTTACTGCATAGATTTTGGCTCTATTGATGGATGCATTAGTAGGAAGAACAGAGGTTACTTGACCTGAGACTTCAATAGATTCACCTCTAAAATGGATAATGGACATATCTATCTTGGGGGTAATCAGTATGGATAACAAGAGACCGATAAAAAGAAAGATCCAACCGAGCAAATAGATTACTCGTCCGAAAAGTAAACTAATCTTCGTTTGAAACGAGATAGTACGATTGTTGGGCATTATTTAGTTTACCTCCTTAATCATTTCCTTATATTAACATAGACTAGTTCCTTTTTACTAGATGGGAGCTTATTTGAATGGAAGCTATCTAAGCAGAAAATTACTCGCCGTCGGTTAGCATGATTGCTTGAGCCAGTCCATATATTGGTACGGAAAGACAGCGGGCAATCTTAATGAAGATGGAGTGAAGACGATGAACGGTACAGCGCCTACGGCGGTCCGGCAGGTCGTAATGAACATCACGGGAATGACATGTGCGGCATGCGCCGCTCGCATAGAGAAAGTGATCGGCAAGCTGGACGGCGTCGAGCAGATTGACGTCAACCTTGCCCTGCACCGGGCTACGCTGCAAATCGTTCCCGCCCGGATCACCCTCCGCAGCATCGAAGATAAGGTGCGGCAGCTGGGCTATACGGCGGAGGAGCATAATCCCGGCATGGCGGACAGGAGCGGTGCCGATCCGTTTGAAATCCGCAGAACGGGGGCTGTGCTGCTCCTTTCCTTCCTGTTCATGGTCCCGTTCCTGTGGGCAATGGCGGATCACCATGCATGGTCAGCCTCGATCCCTGTGCCCGAGCTGCTGGTGAACCCGTGGTTTCAGCTGGCTTTGGCGACTCCGGTTCAATTCATCATCGGGCTGCCCTTCTACATCCGTGCGTTCCATGCGGTAAAAAACGGCGGCGCCAACATGGACGTGCTGATCGTTATGGGAACCTCGGCTGCGTATTTTTACAGCCATTATTTAATGTTTCATCCAAGCTCAACTGCGGGCCATGCGGCAGGCGGGGCTCATCATACGCCTTTGTATTTCGATGCAAGCGTCATGATTATGACGATCGTCTGGTTCGGGAAATGGCTGGAGGCGCTGTCCAAGCGGCGAACGCTGCACAGCCTCCGGCAGCTTCATGAGCTCCGGCCGGAGATGGCGCAAGTCATTAGGGGCAGCCGTGAGCTGCGGGTCCCGTTCGAAGAGGTGGCGAGCGGAGAACTGCTCGTTGTGAGGCCCGGAGAGAAGATTGCTGTGGACGGCGTCGTTACCGAGGGGTATGCATCCGTTAACGAGTCGATGATCAGCGGTGAAGGCTTGCCGGTCGATAAACGGCCAGGAGACCGGGTGATTAGCGGTACATGGAACCAGAACGGGGTGCTGAAGGTCAAAGCGACAGAGGTCGGACACCAGACGACGCTTGCCAAAATGATCCGGCTGATGGAGGAGGCGCAAAGCTCGAAGGCGCCGATTCAGCGGATGGCGGACAACATATCCGGCATCTTCGTGCCGATCATCATAGCTATCGCTGCGGCGACGTTTGCTGCATGGTACTTCGTGGTGGAGCCGGGCGTAACCGGAGGGGCTTTGGAAAAAGCGATAGCGGTGCTGCTCATCGCATGCCCGTGCGCTCTGGGGTTGGCTACGCCGACTTCGATTCTGGTCGGGTCGGGGAGGGCGGCTCAGCTTGGCATCTTGTTCAAGGAAGGCAAGCATTTGGAGGAGCTTCCGCGTACGGATGTAATACTGCTGGATAAAACCGGCACGATCACGATAGGCAAGCCGCATCTGTTCGATGTAATGGCAGCGGGAAGAAGAGACCGCGCGTCTCTGCTCCGCACCGTTGCCGCAGCGGAGCAGCATTCCGAGCATCCGCTGGCTAAGGCGATTGTCGAGGCTGCCTTGTCCGAAGGCTCGGGGGCGCTGGAGCTCCCGGCCAGCGAACGTTTCGAATCGTCGGCGGGGCGCGGTATCAGCGCCGTAGTGGAAGGCTCAGCCGTTCTCGCCGGAACGCGCAAATGGCTTCAGGAGCAGGGCGTAGCGCCGATTCCTCCATCGGGCCGCATAGAGCGATGGGAGCAGGAGGGCTGCAACGTCATTTATGCCGCCATTGACGGCGAATGGGCGGGAGCCATCGCGCTGAGCGACCGGATCAAGCCGGCGTCGCGCAAGGCGATCCAGCAGTTCAAGGCGATGGGAGCGGAGGTGATGATGGTCACAGGCGACCATCATCACACAGCGCGCTCGATCGCGAAGCAGGCGGGCATTCGGCACGTCTATGCCGAGATGCTGCCGGAGCACAAAGCGGCGCTTGTTCAAGAATTGAAGAGCCAAGGCAAGCATGTGGCGATGATCGGAGACGGCATCAACGACGCGCCCGCGCTGGCGGCGGCGAATGTCGGGGCGGCGATAGCCAAAGGAACGGACATCGCCAAAGCGGCCGCCGATGTCGTCCTGCTTAGAGGCGACCTGAACGGCATGGTTCGCGCTATCGGAATCAGCCGCCGCACGATGCAGATTATCCGGCAAAACCTGCTGTTCTCGCTGATGTATAACGCCCTGGCGATTCCCTTCGCGGTAAGCGGCTATTTGGCGCCTTGGGTCGCCTGTACGGCTATGGCGTTCAGCTCGGTCACCGTCATTTGCAATGCGCTCAGGCTGCAAAAAGCTTGAATTCGGAAGCTGCTAGCTTCGTGCTTCCGGTGAAAGGGTGCTGTTCCCAGGCCCGGCAGGAGCGCAATGCTATGGTTCTTCGTTCGCCGGCTGCATCATACATATAAGGCAGCATAGCTTGCACAGGAGGTGAAGCCCATCCTGACTGCAGACGGAATCATTTTGGCCGCCTTGACGGGCCTTATGGGAGCGCCCCATTGTATCGCCATGTGCGGAGGAACGGCGGGCGGCTTCGCCTTGAACGCGGATACGGGAGCATTCCGCGCCGTCCTGGCGTACAATCTGGGGCGATGGACGACCTATATCGGACTCGGAGCGGTCATGGGAGCCTTGGGCTCCTTTGTCAATGTGGCGGGGAAGCTGGCGGGGATTCAAGCCATTGCCAGCATGGCGGGCGGCGCACTTATCTTGCTCTGGGCGTTCCGCAAGGCCGCGCTGCCTTTGGCCCGCTGGGGACCGCTGCGCTTCGCGCCGGTGAGCCGGCTCGCGTCCAAGCTCCGCTCCCGCAAGGATGCCGCTGCGATCTACGCAAGCGGCATCCTGCTTGGCTTCATCCCCTGCGGCTTGACGTACGCGATGCAGATGAACGCCGCTGCGAGCAGTCATGCCTGGAGCGGGGCGCTGCTCATGGCGGCGTTCGGGCTGGCGACGTTCCCGGCGCTGATAGCCGCAGGCCTCTTTGCGGGCGCGCTGAAGAAGTCGCTGCGCAGCAAAATCCAGCGCGCAGGCCACTACATTGCCGTATGGATCGGCGTGGTGTCGATACTGCGCGGCATGGCCGCCAACGGATGGATTCCGAGCATCCATCCGTGGCTTTGGTAGCCCGGTTCGCGGGACCGGGCGCAGGAGCAAAACCAAGGACACCTCACGTCGGGAGGTGTCCTTGGTTTGTTTTCTCTGCGACTCATATCGGTCCAAGGGACGACAGGTAGCGTGCCAAGGCCGCTGCATAATATTTTTTCATCTATTGGCTAATAATAACAGTCAAATGTGTAAGCAACGAGGTGCTATGTGGTGAGCGAGCTATGGCTGGACCGGATCTTTCCGTTTATGAGCAAGTCCGATGATTTCGTATGGAAGACGATGTCCGACCGCGGATTTCTTGTTCAGTATTTTTATCTTGTCTCGATGATTGACGCGAAGCAGTTGGACAGCCTTGTACTTCCTGCGATTATCAGCAGCCAGAACCAAGAAGAGCTTCAGACGAAATTGCTCTCCTTAGGGAGTATGATAAGTGCAAAGGAGCCTGCTTCACTCGATCATCACTTATTGGACGGGACCATTATAGTCCGCCTAGACAATGCCTTGTTCACGATTCCGGCGAAGAAGATAAGATCCGACCAGCCGGAGGACATGAAGGTCGAGCAAACCTTGCTGGGACCGCAAAAATCGTTGTCGGAATCCATCGATGCGAACCTGGGAATTATCCGCTCCCGTTATCCGAACGTAGAATTGCGGGCGGAGCCTTACGTACTGGGCACTCTTACAAAGACGCGAGTTTTGATGCTGTACGATCAATCACGGGTAAAGCCGGAATTATTGGAAGAGGTCCAAACGAGACTCTCCCGCGTCCAATTTGATATATTTCAGTCGGTAACCCAGCTGGAGATCGGAATGAATAATCGCCGGCTTTCTTTGTTCCCCCGGATGCTGGTAACGGAAAGGCCGGATCGAATCGTATTGAATCTGGCCAAGGGTAAAGTAGTGATCATGGTCGACGGCACTCCGTTCACGCTTATTGCCCCGGCCGTTTTTTATGACTTCATGTCGGCCATGGACGACTTGTACCAGAGCTTCTGGGTTGCAAG
This sequence comes from Paenibacillus sp. H1-7, assembly GCF_022354825.1. Taxonomy (GTDB): domain Bacteria; phylum Bacillota; class Bacilli; order Paenibacillales; family NBRC-103111; genus Paenibacillus_S. The sequence continues at coordinate 6,539,374 of NZ_CP031168.1, read as the reverse complement.
AGCTCTTGTTCTTCTGCGTTATTTGGCATTGTTCCTCACGATTACGCTGCCGGCCATTTATATATCCATAGTTTCGTTCAACCCGGACATTACGCGGGTCCAGCTAACATTGTCCATTGCGGGCAGCCGTGCGGCAGTGCCTTATCCTTCCTATGTCGAGGTGCTCATCATGATGTTCCTTACCGAAGCTTTGACGGAGGCCAGCTTAAGACTGCCGAAATATATAGGTTCGACGGCCACCACGGTCGGCGGTTTGATTCTTGGCCAGGCGGCACAGCAAGCAGGCCTTGTCAGCAGCATTATGATTATTATCACATCGGCGGTCGCTATCTCCAACTTTGTCATCCCGATCAATGTCATGAGTTATTCCGTGCGCATTTTGAAGTATGTGTTTATTATATTCGCTTCCTTCTTTGGGATCGTAGGCACAGCGGTCGGGTTGTTCTGCCTCATCGGCCATATGGCCAATATGAGAAGCTTCGGGGAGCCTTATTTGAAGCTGTTCATCGGCGAAGCAGCTCAGGGGCGGCCGATACGCACCAAGTGACGCGCCCATGAAACGCTACTTTTATTATTTGCTGATCATGAGCATGCTGACGAATACGATCTTTTTCATTCCTACCATATTGGTAGAGCAGAGGTTTAACGGCGCGTTGCTAGGTATTGGCTTCAGCGTAATTTCAGGGTGTATTTGCATTTACTTATTCAGTAAGGGAATGGGACGGTTTCCCGGCAAGGATCTTCCGGATATATTCCGTCTTTTTTTTCCAAGGTGGTTTCGCATTCCGTATGTCTTCTTTCTCGGCTTCATGTGGTTTACCGCAGGCGGTATTATCGTCATCGCTTATTCAAGAATCATTCAACGGTTTGTCAATCCGGAATTCAATCTTTTTGTGTTGATCGGTTTTTTCCTCACGGTCTGCTGCTGGCTGGCATCCGGCAAATCACGTTCCATCCTATACGTGGCGGAAATCATTCTGGTGCTGAATGTTCCTTTTATCATATTGCTCCTGTTTAAGGCGGTAACGTCCCCTGAGCTAGATTGGGATGCTGTAAGGGTTATGACACATTATTCCACTCAAATGCCAAGTTTTCCGATCGTTTCAACGGCAACCTACGTGTTCACAGGCTATGTCAACTGGGTCGTCTTTAACAGAGAGTTCTCCGGATTGGTGCTCAAGCATACGTGGGCTATACCGGTCACCGGCCTGCTGGTTATGCTGTCCAGCTTTCTTATTCCAATCGGACTGCATGGCACCATAGGGGTGGAATCGTATGTTCATCTATGGGTCAGTACGGCGGATTCACTGCGTTTGGAATTCGGCTTTATTGAACGTGTCATTTACATTTTTCTCGTGCTCTATTTGTCCGTATCCCTGTTATTTGTTTGCGTGACATGGCATGTGGGGGGCGAGCTGATGAAAAGTGCCGCTCAAGATTTGCAGATTCGCCAAAAATGGATAGGAAATTGGCTTCCCTTTATCGTGATGTCGATTCTTGTCTTGTTGACGGTGCAGTATTTTAACGAGAAGCAGTTCCTCGAAGTAGCTAAGTGGTGGTTCATCATACGATATCCGAGCGAATGCATGCTGGTCATAATGGTCTACTGGCTTGGGAAGAGGAAGGGAGGAGTCTAGTTGCGCGCCTGGATTTCTATTGTTCTTACTGCGGTAATGCTGTCAGTGTCGGGATGCGGGTTTAAAGATATCGACAAGCGTTACTTTGTATTGGGGATTGGAATTGATAAAACGAATGACGATACCAAGCCTTACCGGGTTACTCTAAAGCTGGGAATTCCATCGGCTAAGGTTGAGCCGGGGCAGTCGAATCGTTCTCAATTAATAAGCCAGGACGCGTCAACGATCACGGAAGCGGTTCGATTGCTGAAATCCAAAGTCGATAAGGAGCTCGATTTCGGTCACACGAAAATTTATTTGTTCGGCAAAAGTCTGGCTTATGACGACATTCAGAAGCCTCTGGATTGGTTCGTACGCCGGCGGGATACTCAAATGATCGGATACGTAGCTATCGGAGAGCCGAGCGCGGAAAAGATTCTGTCCACCAAGCCGCCGTCTGAAAGGCTGCCGGCCAACGCTTTGATTATGTCCTTTAACGGGGAGGGGACCGAGTCTTCTTATATTATGACCGAAAGGCTCTCCGACTTTCAGCGCCGCATTACCGAAAGAGGCAAGGATCCTTATATGCCCATCATCCAGATGTCTGGCGAGTCGTTTGCTATCCTGCGCGCAGCCGTAATGGACAAACATAGGATTAAGCTCGAACTAAGCGAGCAGGAAACGCGGGTTTTGAACGAGCTGTTGAAAAAAAATAAAAATTTCGAGCTTTACACTAAGAGCGGTAAAGATGATTTTGCTATGTCAATAAATCGATTCGGCATGAAATACAAGCTGCTCAATGAGCAGGTAAATCCCAAAATCCGGATGACCTTTCACATAACGGGGGTTGCGGAGGAATCGAGCAGGAGGCTGCATTCCCAGGATTGGAGCCGGCTTGAGCGTGTCGCCGCAAAGCAGGCGGAAGAGCGTTTTCTTGGGTTGTTAAGGCGATTGCGTGATCACGGCCTGGATCCGATTGGCTTCGGGCTGAGGTACCGGGCTATGGGACATGTCTCTGACGACGAATGGCAAAAGTGGCTGGAGCTCTATCCTAAGACGGAATTTGACCTTCAGATCCACGTTCAATTTGTAGGGACAGGTTCGGTAAAATGATCTTAGCAACGACCCCGCGTGATTGCGCCCATGCGCCAATTCATCAGCGCGCCGCCCAGAATGGGTGCTGCATCGAATAAGTATGGCCGTTCAACGATACTTTGACATCGGCCGTAGATGCTCCCGCCATCAGCGGGATGCCGTCCCCGTGATAAATTCCCGGCGCGACTTCCGATGCCTTGACCGTACTCGTCCCGCAAAACATATCCGGCATCGACAACGTGATGTCAATGGCCGCGCCGCTGACAGGCCGTTGATCCGCCTGGCGAATCTCTACCGTGAAGCCGTTAGGCTTGAGCACGACGGCGTGGTCGGTATTCATTTTGACTTCAAAGGTATAAGGCTCCTCCGTAAATACGGATACCGGCTTATAATCGGGAATCGGTTGATGCTGCTGCACGAGCCAAGCTCCGCACAGAACGGCGGCAATCCCGGCCAAGCCGTACAGCAGCAGGTTTGTTTTGTCCATGCCGCGCCTTCTTTCCGAGGTGGTGTTTCTTAATAAATATATCGAAATGAAACCTTTTATGACGAAAAGGTATTCTTATGCAAAGTGATAATCGTAAAAAATACTATTTACAAACGGGTGACTATCCTATATGATAGTCCATGTCGGTTTTAATAGTAATAATTACATTTAATGGTGTGGTACAGTCAAACCATCATTCTCATGTGCGGGAAGGAGGGGCACGCCCCAATGGAATTAGCTGCAATGAGCAACGTCGTATTCGGCTATTCGGATTTTCCCTGCCTCGAGGATGTACATCTATCGATAGCTCAAGGGGAATTTGTTGCGATAGTCGGACCGAACGGGGCTGCCAAAACAACGCTGCTCAAGCTGATGCTTGGCCTGTTGAAGCCGTGGAGCGGCGAGGTGATGTATCCGGTGGCAGCAAAGCAAGGGGACGGAACGAAGACGAGGGTAGGCTACGTCCCGCAGCAGATGGCCGCTTTTAACAGCGGATTTCCGAGTAAGGTGATGGAGTTTGTCCGCTCCGGACGATTTGTTCGCAAACGATGGTATTCCCGCTGGAACGTCGAAGATCGTCAGGTAGTGGAACAGGTGCTGAAGCAGGTGGGCATGTGGAGCTTCTGGGATTCCCGGATCGGCGAGCTGTCCGGCGGTCAGAAGCAGCGGATCTGTATTGCGAGAGCGTTGGTGCAGGAGCCGGATTTGCTGGTGCTAGACGAGCCGACGACGGGGATGGATAAAGAAAGCAGGCTGGCGTTCTACGAGCTGATGGATGAGCAGGTGAAAATGCACAAGCGTACGGTAGTCATAGTCACCCACAACTTGGAAGAGGTGCTGCCGAAGATCGATCGCGTAATCGAGCTGAAACGAAAGGAGGGGGGCGATTGGAAATGCTGCACTACGAATTCATGCAGCGGGCATTTTTGGCCGGGGGCGTAGTCTCGCTGCTCGCATCGGTATTAGGTGTGTACCTGATGCTGCGGAGGCAGGCTTTGATGGCGGATACGTTATCCCATGTGTCCTTGGCAGGGGTTGCCATCGGGTCTCTGCTTCATGTGAATCCGGTATGGACTGCGTTCCTCACCGCGATCGTAGGCGCATGCGCCGTGGAATACGTCCGCAGGTCGTTCCGCTCGTTCAGCGAAATATCCATCGCCATCATCATGATAGGCGGGCTGGCATCGGCTGTGGTCATCATGAATATGAACCAGGGACTTTCCAAAAGCATGAGCGCCTACCTGTTCGGCTCCATCGTTGCCGTCAGCAATACGGAATTGCTATTGATGTCGGCGGTTGTCGCAGCAGGCGGATTGTATTTCTTTTTCTTGCGGCGTTCCTTGTACATGCTGACCTTTGACGAAGAGACAGCGGAGACCAGCGGTCTGCGGGTCAAGCTGCTGACGTTTTCCTTCAGCATCGTAACGGGAATGGCTGTTGCCGTAGCGATGCCTATCGTCGGAGTGCTTCTGGTGTCTTCGCTCGTCATTTTGCCTGCCTCTCTTGCGATTCGGGTGGCGCGCGGGTTTACAGCCGCGATATGGCTTTCAATGGGCATTGGGCTGACCGGTGTTTTTACTGGTCTAACCGCATCGTACCGGCTTAGTACGCCTCCTGGAGGTACGATTGCCCTGATATTGCTTTTGTTTTTGATCGCAGGCTTGCTTATGAAAAGATGCTGGGTCTACATAGGGAAGCTGCTTAATAAGCGGCTGCCGCAGAACGACAAGGAAGTCCGTTCAACGCAATGGACACGGCAAGGAAGCCGGTTTTAATTAAACGAACTTTTATGGAGGGTCATACAAATGAGAACACTATTACAAACATCGCTGGCGGTGCTAATGACTTCAGTCTTGGTGCTGGCCGGCTGCACGGATTCGAAGCCGACGTCCGGGGATGCCGCCGCACCAGCCGCTCCCGCAACGGCGTCTGCAAGCAAGCTTAAGGTGGTGACGAGCTTTTATCCATTGTATGAGTTTTCCCGCAATGTAGCCGGGGACAAGGCCGATGTAGTGAACCTGGTGCCGGGTGGAGTGGAGCCTCACGATTGGGAGCCGACCGCTCAAGACATGAAGCGAATTCATGAATCCGGGGTGTTCGTATATAACGGAGCCGGTATGGAGAGCTGGGTGGATAAAGCGCTGGACAGCGTTAAGCAGGATAAAACGATCATTGTGGAGGCTTCCAAAGATCTGGAGCTCATGGAGGGAGCAGGGGAAGACGGGCACGACCACGATCATGCACACGATCATGAGCATGACGGGAAAGAGGAGAAAGACGGTAAAGATCATGACCATGCTGAGGAAAAAGGAATGGATCCGCATGTCTGGTTAGACCCGGTCCTGGCGCAAAAGCAAGTGAAGGCCATTCAAGCCGCGCTGGAAAAAGCCGATCCTGCGAATCAGGAGGCTTATAAGAAAAATGCGGATGCTTATATCGCCAAGCTGCAGGAGCTTGACGGGGCCTTCAAGGAAGGCTTAAGCGGCGCCAAACGCAAGGAATTCGTTACGCAGCACGCGGCATTCGGATATTTGGCCAAAAGGTATGGCTTGACGCAAGTTCCGATCGCAGGCTTGTCACCCGAGCAGGAGCCGTCTCCGGGGGAAATGGGAGAAATCGTCCAATTCGCTAAGGAGAAACAGGTGAAGACGATTTTCTTTGAGACGCTGGTCGCACCGAAAGTGGCGGAGACGGTAGCCAAGGAAGTCGGCGCCAAGACGGCGGTGCTGAACCCGATCGAGGGGCTGACTGACAAAGACAAAGCCGACAAACTGGACTACATCGGCATAATGAAAAACAATCTTGCGGCATTGAGGGCCGCTCTGAACGAGTAAGTGAAAATATGGGCTCCTCTTGGCCTTGGGCCGGGGGGACCGAGCTGAGCTGTTGGTTGGGAGCGGCGGCAGGACACAGCTTAATTGGGGTCAAAAGCTCAAAATAACAAAAATATACGCCAAGCCTATGATGATGTCCCCCGGCTTGGCGTTTTCCTTTTACATAATATCTAAGTTTTATATTGATCATTGGACTAGGTTCCTTCTTTAACTATTTTACCCCCGCTTTTTATACGCCCTCATCGCAAAGATATAAGCTACGAGCGTAATTCCGATGCACCACGCAAGCGCAATCCATATATCATTACCCACCTGATGACCTGATAATAATGCACGGATGGCTTCCACGATCGAGGTCACCGGCTGGTTTTCGGCAAAGACGCGAACAGCAGTCGGCATAGACTCTGTCGGCACAAACGCCGAGCTGATAAACGGCAGGAAGATAATCGGGTAGGAAAAGGCGCTTGCGCCATCCACTGATTTTGCGGATAACCCGGCAATCGCCGCTATCCAGGTTAATGCCAGTGTAAACAGCGCGAGTATACCGGCTACTGCAAGCCATGACAGAATACCCGCCGACGAACGAAAGCCCATAATCAATGCTACGAGAAGGATGACGACAAGGGATAAAGCGTTGGATACTAGCGAGGTTAGGACATGCCCCCACAGTAGGGTGGAACGGGAAATCGGCATGGTGTGAAACCGCTCGAATATGCCACGCTGCACATCGGTAAACAGGCGGAAGGCCGTGTAGGCAACACCGCTAGCAATAGCAATCAGTAGTATACCGGGCAGCAGGTAATTCACATAGTTATCCGTTCCGGTTTGAATTGCGCCGCCGAACACATAAACGAATAGCAGCATAAAAGCGATCGGCATGATGGTGACCGTGATGATGGTGTCCATGCTGCGGGAAATATGTCGCATGGAGCGTCCAACCATAACGCCCATATCGCTGAAAAAGTGATTCTTTGCCGTCTCCATTTACTTTTCCTCCTTTTTGCCGACGATGGCGAGGAATATTTCCTCCAAAGACGGCTGCTTTTCAACATACTCTACCTTGGCGGAGGGGAACAGCTTTTTTAACTCCGAGAGCGTGCCGCTGGCGATAATCCTGCCCTCATGCAGGATGGCAATTCGGTCGGCAAGCTGCTCAGCCTCCTCTAAATACTGCGTGGTTAAGAATATGGTCGTACCGCCGTCGGCCAGCTCCTTGACAATCTTCCAAACCTCGATGCGCGCTTCGGGGTCAAGCCCTGTGGTTGGTTCGTCAAGGAAAATAATCTGCGGATTTCCTACAAGGCTCAAGGCGATGTCCAGCCTGCGGCGCATACCGCCCGAATAAGTGGACACCCTGCGGTCGGCAGCGTCCGTGAGGCCGAACCGTTTTAACACGTCGTCCGCCACCTTGCGCGGATCCTTGAGGTAACGCAGCTTCGCAATCATGATAAGATTTTCCCGTCCGGTCAAAATTTCGTCCACGGCGGCGAATTGCCCGGTCAGACTGATCGCCTGCCGCACGCTCTCGGGTTTTGACGCAACATCGAATCCGTTTATGACAGCGGTTCCGCTGTCTTGTTTGAGCAGCGTGGTGAGGATTTTGACAACCGTTGTCTTGCCTGCGCCGTTGGAGCCGAGGAGGGCGAAAATACTGCCCTTTTCCACCTCGAAATCTACGCCCTTCAGCACTTGGAGCTGCTTGTAGGATTTTTGCAGACCTTTTACTTGAATGGAATTGGCTTGCACGGTTTGCATTGGATTCCCTCCCTTAAATGACTGTCACTTTTGACAAATCGGCTTCCATGCCTTTGAGCAGAGCGAAGGTCAGTTTATCCATCGTTGCGCCGTCAAAGCAGATGGTTTTGATCATAAGGTAGTACTTCTTAGAAAAGGTAAACCCGGACTGGAAAGAAACATTTTTAAGTGTAGCCCCCCTGAACGAAGCTCCGTTTAATGCCGCTTTGTCAAACGTAACTCCGATAAACGTCTGTCCGTCAAAACACATCCCGCCCAGATCGGAGTACTTGAAGTCAACACCATCAAATGAACAACCTTCAAAAATCGTTTTTCTAAGATCGGTCATCGATAGTGTGACGTCGGTCAGTCTTACACCTGTGAATTTGGCTCCATCAAGACCTGACTTGCTGAAATTGGTTCGTACAAGGATCGTCTTATTGAAGCTCGCATTCCTGAGATCAAGGGCCGATAGGCTGCAGTCCGTCAGATTCGCGCGGTCAAAATTGGCTTCGCGTACGTCGCTGCTCTTAAATGAGCTGCCGGTCAAATCTGCGCCCGAAAAGTCGGAACCATGCAGTGCGCTGCCTATAAACTGTCCTTTATGGGCCGTAACGCCTGCAAAGTCGCTTTTCACCAGGTTGCTTGAGCTAAAGTTGGTCAGTACTTGCCGTTCCAGCGAACGGGAGAGGTTGGCGACCTCCAGGATCGTCTGCTCGATGTCGCCGATACCCTCAATAGTCATCTGAAACGCTGTTTCATCGTCCTTGCCATCCGCTCTGAGTTCGCGGTATCGCTCCTGCAAATCGGAGAGCAGGTCGGCCTTTAATTCGGTGACGCTTTTTACCCCATCGTATGGCGTAAACACGCTGTTCAGATAATCCGTCAATTTCTGATTCATCATATCAAATCTCCTTATAGTAAATTTTCTAACACACGCTTTGCATACTCCCAATTGCTTTTGTTGCGGGCGTATGTATCCTTGCCCTTTGCGGTAATCCTAAAATACTTGCGTCGTCCTCCCTGTGATTCATCGCCCCAATACCACTCGATATCTCCGTCGACTTCAAGCCTCTTGACACTGGAATACATCGTTGCTTCCTTTAATTCATATTCGCCGCCCGACCGCTCGGCAATCAGCTTGACGATCTCGTAGCCATAGCGATCAGCTTCGGACAAGAGCCGTAAAATCATCGTATCCGTATGGCCGCGCAACAGGTCGGATGTGATCTTGTTCTCACTCATTTCATCACCCCCACATCTGCATGATACAACACATTACTATGACTGTCAAGGTAGTATTTTAATTCTATTACCTTGTTTGAAAAAAAGCGATTCATACCGGTACTTAACGGATTGACGGATAATGATTGGTTTACACGATAAGGTTTAGGAAACAGTAAAGGAAGTGAAGGATGAATTAGCAGCCCTGGGGAAAATGGCAACAATGTAGTTTTGTTTTATATTGCTCCGTTTTCTAAGCTTTTGTGCACTGATTTCAACAGCATTGTCTCGAGTCTGGCCACTTTAGGATGGTTTCTCGGAGGGAAGCATGTGAAGTGAAATGGGGAGCTGGAGGAGGTAATCGAGCGTTTTACGTATCTTCCGAGACGATATGCAGCAAGTTGGGTGTAAATCGCGAGAGACGCGGTTGGGGGTTGCTGTGGGCACTTCGAATTTTTACGAGGGAAATTGCGCTTCGTATTGGAAAAACGGAGCACGGTGACAGCCCGTACGCTGTAAGCCGGAAAAACCGCGTTACGGGACAGCGTAACGCGGATTGGTGTGTCTGTAACGCGGAAAAAGCGCGTTACAGGAATGCCACGGCTGGCCGCGCCACGAGAGCGCACGGTAAGCCGGAAAAACCGCGTTACGGCGCAGCGTAACGCGGCTGGGTGTGTCTGTAACGCGGAAAAAGCGCGTTACAGGAGTGCCACGGCTGGCCGCGCGCCTCGAGAGCGCACGGTAAGCCGGAAAAACCGCGTTACGGCGCAGCGTAACGCGGCTGGTTGTGTCTGTAACGCGGAGAAATCGCGTTACAGTAGAGCCCCAGCCCCGCGCATCCCGCCCGCACGTGAGCTGACAGCTTGCTTCGCCCTCGCGAGGCTCTCACGCTCTACAGCAGCTGCTTATCGACCGGCTGCTCCGCGTTCGGCACCAGCCGTTCCAGGCCGTTCATGTACGGCCTCAAAGCGGCAGGAATCCGGATGGCGCCGTCTTCCTCCTGATGATTCTCTAGCAGCGGAATCAAGATGCGAGGCGACGCTACTGCCGTATTGTTCAGCGTATAGCAGTAGCGCAGCTTGCCTTCGGCATCGCGGTAGCGGATGCCCGAGCGGCGCGCCTGAAAGTCCAGCACGTTGGACGACGAATGCGTCTCGCCGTAGCTGCCGCGGCTCGGCATCCAGGTTTCGATGTCGTACTGCTTGTAGGTTTTTTGCGACATATCGCCGGTGCAGACGGCCATGACGCGGTAAGGGAGCTCCAGCAGCTGCAGCAGCTCCTCCGCGTTGGCGGTAATCTCCTGAAGCAGCTGCTCCGACCGCTCCAAGCTTGCCTCGCAGAGGATGACCTGCTCGACCTTGGCGAATTGATGCACGCGGTATAGGCCGTGCACATCCTTGCCTGCCGATCCTACCTCGCTGCGGAAGCACGAGGATACGGCGGCGAGCTTGACCGGCTCCGTCACATCGATAATCTCGTTGCTGTAATACGAAATAAGCGGTACCTCCGACGTCCCGACCAGCCACCGGTCCTCGCTGCCGATCCGGTACGTCTGATCCTGGCCGAGCGGGAAGAAGCCGGTATTCGTCATGGCCTCGGTCCTGACTATAGTAGGAACCTCCAAAGGCACATAGCCTCTGCGCAGCAGAAGGTCCAGCGCGAGCTGCTGCACGGCGCGATGGAGCAGAACCCCGGCGCCCTTCAAATAATAATGACGGCTGCCAGCCGTTTTGACTCCCCGGGGAATGTCGATCATATCATGCAGCTCACCCAATGCGACGTGATCGCGGAGCTCGAAATCCGGCTTCACCGGTACGCCTGCTTTTCGCAGCTCTACGTTATCTTCGTCCGATCGGCCGACGGGGGTATCCGGCGATACGATGTTCGGCACCCGAAGCAGGAGGGCATGGCATGCCTGCTCTGCATCGCCAAGCCGTGTCTCCAGCTCCGCTAGTCGCCCGCCCAAGTGCCGGACCTTTTCCTTCTCTTCCTCGGCTTCCGCCTGTTTCCCAGCACGCAATAATCGATTGATCTCCTGCGAGCGTTGATTTCGTTCCTGCCGGAGCTGTTCGACTTCCTGCAGCAGGCGTCTTTTGTGCTCATCCTGCTTCACCAGCTCCGCAATGGAGACCTCCATCCCTTTCTGATCGGCAACCGTCTGTAAGGCAGCCTCATGGTCTCGAATCCACTTCATGTCCAGCATGCATCCGCACTCCTTTTCTTAGAAAAATACAAAGAGCGCCCTCATCCGTATGGGACGAGGAGCGCTCAGCTCGCGGTGCCACCCAACTTGACCGAGCAAATCATACATCTGCTCGATCCTCTTTGGTTCCGCGGTAACGGGCGGTGCCGGATAACTTAGGGGGAATTCGAGACGAACGGATCAATCCCCTTGACGAAAACGCCTCCGAGTTGGATTCTCATCATCGGCATAGTTGGTTGTATTTATTTTTTCATATTATAGCGTATTCCGGCTTTTTTATTCAAGTGCACGCAAAAAAAATGAAAAAGACGATCCGAGGATCATCTTTTTCAGGGCAGCATCTATTAATTATCCGAATAGTTCAACGATGGTTTGAATAAGAAGGAAAGGGAGTGCCGCGAATCCGAGCAAGCCCCAAAGCAGGCCTTTAGCGACGTTTTTTACATGTTCCATGATGATCATCTCCAAATAATTGAGTTATTAAATAATTGAACTATCAAAGTAGTGTACTCATTGTAAGAAAAGTCTGATAATTTGTCAATGGGAATTTGTGGATGCTAGTCCCCATATTGTTCAACTTAGGAAAAGAGAGGTTTGTCGAAAAAAAGTGAATTTTGTATACATAGATGTGAGGATTGTACATGGCTGTTCGGTTACAGTCACTTTACAATAGCCTTAGCAAGCAATTGCTGCACTAAAGTAGTAAAGGAATGAATGTAAACGAAGCTCTTTTCGGGCAAAAAGGGGGAACTCATGGTGTCGTCAATTCACGGGAAGCAAGACACAAGGCTGTTTTATCGCAAGCCGGCAAAGAAATGGCTTCAGGCGCTGCCTGTTGGCAACGGGCGAATCGGCGCAATGGTGCATGGCGAAATTAACCGCGAGGTCATACAGCTGAATGAGGATACGGTGTGGACTCGGGGACCGATAAACCGCAACAATCCGGATTCGCTGCAGACGATAGATGTGCTGCGTAAGCTTCTGGCGGAAGGCAAGGTCGAAGAGGCGCATGATATGGCCGATATGGGTATCATGGGCGTCGCCCGGCGGCAGCCGCCTTATCAGACGCTCGGAGAATTGAATTTATTTTTCCCGGGGCAGAGGGAAAGCGAGGTTTCCGACTACCGCCGCGAGCTCGATTTGCAGACAGGCATCGTGAAAATAAGCTACCGGATCGGAGATACGGTGTTTACCCGCGAAGTGTTCTCCAGCGCCCCGGATCAGGCGCTCATAGTGAGAATCACGGCGGATAAGCCGAATGCATTGAGATTCGGGGCCAATTTGTTCCGCAAGTTTGACTCCGTGACCGAAGCGGTTTCCGCCGATACGGTAAATCTTGACGGCCAATGCGGCGCATGGGGGACGAAATTCCATGCCCGGTTGCACGCGGTTCTGGAGGGCGGGAGCAGCAGAACGCTGGGAGATCACTTCTATATCGAAGAGGCCGATGCCGTCACCTTAGTATTGACAGTGTCGACGGATTTCCGGTATGAGCAGTACCGCGAACGGTGCCAAGAAGAGCTGGAGCAAGCCGCACGCATTCCTTATACGCAGCTAAAAGAACGGCATATCGCTGAATACCGGCAGTGGTTCGACCGGATGGAGCTGGAGCTCGCCTATGATTACAGCGGGAATCTTCATGAGCTGCCAACGAACGAGCGGCTAGCCCGCGTCAAAAACGGCGAGCAGGATTTGGGACTCGTTACTCTGTATTTCCATTACGGCCGGTACCTGCTGATCAGCAGCAGCCGTCCGGGGACGATTCCGGCGAACTTGCAGGGCATATGGAACGACAGCTATGTCCCGCCTTGGGATTCGAAATATACGATCAATATCAACATCCAGATGAACTACTGGCCTGCGGAAATATGCAACCTGTCCGAGCTGCACTTTCCGCTGTTCGATCACTTGGAGCGCATGCTGCCTAACGGGCAGGAGTCGGCCAAGTCGATGTACGGTGCTCGCGGCTTCATGTGCCACCATAACACGGATTTATGGGGCGATACGGCGCCGACCGACTTTGCGAGAGCAGGATTGTGGCAAATGGGCGCAGCATGGCTGTGCTTCCATTTATGGGACCACTACACCTTCAGCCTGGACCGTTCGTTCCTGTCTGAGCGCGGCTATCCGCTTATGAAGGAAGCGGCGCTGTTTATTCTCGATTTCTTGTTCAAGGGAGAAGACGGGAAGCTGCACATCGGACCGACCGTTTCGCCGGAGAACATATTCAAGCTGCCGAACGGCCAGGTCGGACGCTTGTGCATGGACCCTGCAATGGATATTCAGATCGCACGAGGGCTGTTCGAGCGTTGTATCGAAGCTGCGGGTATTCTGCAGATCGACGAAGAGCTTCGCAGCGAGTGGGCGGAAGCCCTAACGCTGCTCCCGGATCCGAAGGTCGGCAAGTACGGACAGCTGCAGGAGTGGGATGAGGATTACGAGGAATTCGATCCAGGGCATAGGCATCTATCTCATCTGTTCGGAGTATTCCCGGACGACCAGCTGCTGCGCGACGAACGCTGGGCCGAAGCGGCGAGAGTCGCTCTGGAGCGGCGTCTCGAATATGGCGGAGGCGGTACAGGCTGGAGCACCGCTTGGATTGTCAGCCTGTGGGCGCGTTTCTTGGAGGGCGACAGAGCGGACGAGATGATTACGAAGCTGCTGCAGAGCAGCACCGCGGACAATATGCTCGATTTGCATCCGCCGCTTATTTTCCAAATTGACGGTAACCTTGGGGCTACCGCAGGTATTGCCGAGATGCTGCTGCAATCGCATGAAGGCAATGTGAGACTGCTTCCGGCGTTGCCGTCGTCTTGGTCGGAAGGCCGCGTGAAGGGATTGCGCGCACGTGGAGGCTTCGAAGTATCGCTGCAATGGAGCGAGTCGCGGCTTCAGCGTGCGGAAATCGTATCGCTCAACGGTGGCGTGTGCAAGCTGGCGGCAGCTTCTCCCGTTGAGATTAGACAGGGTGACAGGCTTGTCGCCACTGCCAGCGGGGTGTCGGACGAGATCGAATTCCCAACCGAACAGGGAGCCGTTTATCAGATCATAGTTGTATAAGTAAGAGAAGCTAAATAGACCAACTCCTGCCTCGGCAGGGTGTTGGTCTATAAGACTTTTCAAGAGGTGGTGGAAGAGGTTGGAGAGGATGAACCGATGGCTGAAACGCCGTACCGTCTACTCCGGTATTTTGTTTTCTTACTTGCTCATGCTGATCATTCCGCTGTCTATCGAGACGTTCAGCTATATGCAATATTCGCAGCTGATTCACAAAGAAACGGAAATGTATAACCGGTCCATGCTGAAGCAGGCTCAGCGTGTGCTGGACGATCGGCTGCAAAGCATAGAAGAGGTAACGATGAACCTGTCCTACGATACGGAGGTTCAACGCTTTGTCAACGTCACCGAAAATATGGACGCACTGGACAAGTACAATTTGAGCAAGCTGATCAATACGATCGACCGGTACAAGAAGACGAACAGCTTTATTCATGGTATTTACATTTATTATCCAAAATCCGGATCGGTGGTCACCGAAAGCGCCAAATCGACGGTCGAGGATTTTCCTAAGTATGTATACCGTTATTCGGACTGGACGTTCGACGATTGGAAATATACGATCAATCAAATCCAGAATCTTGAATACCGTACGGCTCAGCTGTCGCAAAACGACGCTTCGGAGCCGCGGAAAGTCGTGTCGTTGATGCAATCCGTATTCCAAGGCTCCATCAAGCAAGCTGTCGCAACCATAGTCGTCACTGTCGACGTCACGAAGCTGGAAGGTCTGCTGTCCGACGGCCCGTCCTCATTCGGCAATTTGTATGTCCTGGACCGGAAGGGGAAGAAGGTGTTCGAATTGGGAGACCAGGAGCTGCTTGCAAGCGTACCTGCCAATCCATTGGATGAGCATAAAAGCTCGTTTGTAAAGGTGGCGGATAAGCAATATTACGTCTCCAGTCTTCCATCGCCTTACCGCGAGCGCCAGTATGTGTCGGTAACCTCCGTCGAGAACATCAAGCAGGATTTGAAACGGATCACGGATCTCGTCATCCTGGTTACGATCGGATTGATTACAGCAGGAATTGTGCTGGCCGTTATTTTGGCAAGAGGGAAATACAAGCCTATCAAAAAGCTCGCCGATGTGTTCCAGACCAAATGGAAAGCGGCGCCCATCGCCGAGTCCAATGAATTGAAGCTTATCGAATGGGTGGCGGATACGGCCATTAAAGAGAAGGAGCAATTCGTGCAAGCGATGCAGCGGCAGATGCCCGTGCTCCGTTCCAATATGTTCTTGAGACTGATGAAAGGCAGCATCACGGTGGAGGAGCAGGCGATGCACGATATCGGGGTCGAGCTGCCGAACCCTTATTTTGCCGTTATTCTGGTTCATGTGGATCAGTATGATGAGAGCAAATTGAAAGAGCGAAATTTGTCGAAATTTGTCATAAGTAATGTGTTGGAGCATCTTGGTCAGGAAGCGGGGCTGTCATATGCCGTGGACATCGATATCGATCGTGTTGGATTGCTGCTGAATGTGGAGGAGTCTTCGTTCAGAATGACCGAGCTGCTGCATGAGCTGTCCACCAAAGCGTTGGAATTTATCGGCGTCAAGTTCCATAATACGATCACCGTCAGCATCGGAGGCATTCACGAGAAGCTGGAGGGCATCCATCTGTCATACCAGGAGGCGTACCAGGCAATGGAATACCAAATGGTGAAGGGGTACAGCAGCGTAATCGGCTACGATGAGGTCCAGTCGTTGTCCAAGCC
The DNA here is from genome assembly GCF_022354825.1 of Paenibacillus sp. H1-7. Lineage (GTDB taxonomy): Bacteria > Bacillota > Bacilli > Paenibacillales > NBRC-103111 > Paenibacillus_S. The sequence goes on along the minus strand of NZ_CP031168.1, from coordinate 6,523,411 downwards.
GCAAACGTATGTGTACCCGATTCAGACGGAGGAGCTTCTGCTCAGCAGTATCAAGCACGGGGACATCAAAAAAGTACGTGAAATTATGAACGACGTCTATGAAATGAACTTCGTAACCGGTCAATTGCCGATCGAGATGGCGCGCTGTCTGTATTTCGATATGATGGGTACGGCGATCAAAGTGCTGAACAGCTCGGCCATGGATTATGAGGTCATTTTTGCCGACGGGCCGGAGCCGTACTCCAAGCTTATTTCCAGCCGGACGATTCAGGAGATGCAGAGCACGCTGCTGTGGATTTACGAGCGCATTTGCGAGCACATTCACGAGGGCAAGAAAAAGCACAGCTATCAGCTCGAGGACCGGATTACGGCATTTATCGCCGAGCACTTTGCCGACCCAGATCTGAGCTTAACGAAGGTGTCCGGGGTATTTAATTTGAGCCCGACCTACTTGTCCGGTTTTTTCAAAGAGCAGGTGGGGGAAAATTTCCTGAACTATGTGAACAAGCTAAGGATCGAGGCGGCCAAAAAAATATTGCTCGAGGAGTCTCTTTCCCTTCAGGAAATTGCCTCGAAAGTAGGCTATTCCAACAACGTCGTCTTGATCCGCAATTTCAAAAAGTATGTCGGCTGCACACCGGGAGAATACCGGGAAAGCCCGCAGTGACGCGCCTTAAGAAATGATAATGAAATTTATATAACGAATATCCGTAAGGAAAATCAACGGCTCGTAAGGAATGGTTCTTTACCGGACCCCCGCCTGTTGACTATGATCAATCTCGAGAAACCAACATCAGGAATGGGGGAACCAAGGTATGGATGCTACCCGCCAAAGTGCGAACGGGGGAACGTTGAACCGGGAGCGGGCGATGCCTAAAGGCATTCAGATTTTGACTCGAGACATCATTAGGAACAAGTACATTTACCTCATGATGCTGCCGGGGTTGCTGTATTACATTATTTTTCACTACGTGCCGATGTACGGAGCGACGATTGCATTCAAGCACTTTACTCCGGTTGCAGGCATTTGGGGAAGCGAATGGGTGGGGTTCAAGCATTTTCAGGAATTTTTTCGCAGCTACTACTTCGTTCGTATTATTAAGAACACGCTGCTGCTGAACTTTTACTCCTTATTGTTCGGATTTCCCGCACCGATCATTCTCGCTCTGCTGTTGAACGAGCTCCGCAAGCAGTGGTTCAAGAGAACGGTGCAAACGTTGACCTACCTGCCGCATTTCGTCTCTATTATGGTTATTTGCGGCTTGCTTGTCGACTTCACGTCCAAGAACGGCTTGATCAACGATATTATCGTTTGGTTCGGAGGCAGCAGAGACAATCTGCTTATGAATTCGGATTTGTTCCGTACGATATTCGTCAGCTCGGGGATTTGGCAGGAGATTGGCTGGGGCTCAATCATTTATCTGGCAGCATTGTCGGGTATCGACCAAGAGCTGTACGACGCCGCCAAAATCGACGGTGCGGGTCGCTGGCGCCAAATGCTTAACGTAACGATACCGGGCATCATGCCGACGATCATTATTCTGCTTATCTTAAGAATCGGGCATATGATGGACGTAGGGTTCGAAAAAATCATTTTGCTGTATAACCCTTCCACCTACGAAACGGCGGACGTCATCTCCTCCTTCGTGTACCGCAAAGGTCTGGTGGATGCGAATTACAGCTACAGTGCCGCCATCGGCTTGTTCAACTCGCTAATCAATTTCATCCTGCTGATCGGGGCCAACAAAATAAGCCGCAAATTCTCCGATTCCAGCTTGTGGTAAGGAGGACGGAACGGTGAAGAAAAAAAGTGCCGGTGAAATGTTTTTTGATTGTATCAACGTCTTGTTCTTATGCACTCTTACGGCTGTGACTCTTTACCCGTTTTTACACGTCGCCTTCGCGTCGGTAAGCACACCGTCCGAGCTTGCTTCGCACAGCGGACTGCTTTTTCATCCGATAGGGATTCAGTGGGAAGCGTATAAGCTCGTGCTCAGCAATCCGCTGATCGTATCGGGTTATAAAAACACCTTGATCTATGTGACCGTCGGAACGGCGCTGAACGTGCTCGTTACGGCTTTGATGGCATATGCGTTATCCCGCAAAGGCGTGCTGCTGCGCAATTATATTATGATGTTCATCGTCTTTACGATGTTTTTCAGTGGCGGCTTGATTCCAACCTATTTGATGATCAAAGGGATGGGGCTGCTGAATTCGATTGGAGCGCTTGTTCTTCCGGGGCTTATCAGCACGATGAACCTAATCATTATGCGGACGTATTTTCAATCGATTCCCGAAAGTCTGGAGGAGTCGGCCAGGCTGGACGGAGCGGGCGACTGGGTCATTTTGTTCCGTATTATTATTCCGTTGTCGATGCCGGTTATATCCGTCATGATCCTGTATTACGGAGTAGGGCATTGGAACGCATGGTTCAACGCATCGATATATTTGAACAAAGCGGAGCTGTATCCGCTGCAGCTGGTGCTGCGCAACATTCTGATCAACAACAACACGGAAGATATGATGGTTACGCTCGGCATTGACAAGAAAGGCCAGGATATGAGCGAGGTCATCAAATACTCGACCATCATGGTAGCTACCATTCCGGTGCTTATTGTGTATCCGTTTTTGCAGCGTTATTTTGCCAAAGGCGTCATGATTGGAGCAATCAAGGGTTAGCGCTGACGTCCATAACGGGCGCTGGCTGTAATACATTATACGAATTCAGGGGGAACTGTTTGCTATGAAGAAGAACATGAAAACCGTTCAAGCGATGATGGCCTTTGTCCTGCTGGGCGGCGTGTTGGCAGGCTGTGGAGGCAGCAAGGAAGATGCGAAGGATGCGGCTGCGTCCAATTCGGGCGAAGTCGAATCGCTTGCGCTTCCTATTGCGAAAACGCCGATTACGATCAAGTGGTACCAAAAGAATTTCGTTGAAACCGAGCTGAAAAGCATGAGCGAAATGGAAGCGTTTAAGGAGCTGGAGAAGCGGACCGGGATCAAAATCGAATTCGTACACCCGCCGAATACTCCGGATGCAATCAACGTCATGCTGGCTTCCGGCGACTATCCGGACGTTATTTTCTGGGATTGGGCCAGTGTGCCACGCGGTTTAACGGGCCTTATCAATGACGGTGTCGCTCTCAAGCTGAACGATTACATGGACAAGTATGCCGTCAACTACAAGAAAGCGTTGGATAAATATCCGGATGTGAAAAAGTTCGCCACACTGGATGACGGCACGTATCCGGCCTTTTTCCAGCTCGATCCGGACCCGATGAGAACCAGCTACAACGGCTTGATCATCCGCAAGGACTGGCTGGATAAGCTCGCTCTGAAGCCGCCTGCAACGATTGACGAATGGCATACCGTATTGAAGGCGTTCAAGGAGAAGGATCCGAACGGCAACGGCAAGCAGGATGAAATTCCATACAGCATTGCCAAAGCGCCGAGCGGAACGGCATTGGGCGGCGTAGGAAGCGGAATGTCCGAATTTACGGCGGCTTGGGGCATTTTGGACGGCTTCTATAAAGACCCGGCCAGCGGAAAGCTGCTCTACGGACCGATGCAGCCGCAATACAAGGACTACTTGACTACGATGGCAAGCTGGTATAAAGAAGGCCTGATCGACTCGGAGTTTGCTTCTACGGATGCCAAAGGCTTGACGACGAAGCTGCAAAACGAGCAGGTCGGTACGACGTACGGCTCGCTGGGATCGATTATCGGGAACACGACGACTGTTGTCAGAACGAAAAATCCGAACTATTCGCTTATCGGAGTGAAGCCGCCTATCGGACCTGGAGGCAAGTCGTACAACTACGCTTCCAACACCGTTCAGAAGGTTGGTTACGCAGGCGTCATCACCAAGACGTCCAAATATCCGAAGGAAATCGTCCGGTTGATCGACTACATGTACTCCGAGGAAGGCCAGGCGTTGTTGAACTGGGGTATCGAAGGCAAGAGCTACACCGTCAAAGACGGTAAGAAAGCATTCACCGACGAGATTATGAAAAGCCCGGACGGCAAATCGCCTCAGCAAGCGCTGTATCGCTATGCGACTTCAGTCTTCGGACATACGAAGGTCATGGAATACGATGCGTGGAGTCAAATTTCGATGCCGTTCCCGGAGCAAAAAGAATCGATCAAGCTGTTCGCCGGAGCGGATACCTCGTTGAACACGCCGACGTCGTTAAGCTTGACAAGCGAGGAAAGCTCCAAGCTCGGTTCGATTATGAGCGATATTAACACGTACAAGCAGGAGACGGTATTGCGTATTTTGATGGGGGCCGACCCTGTAAGCAAAATCGACGAATTCCAGAAGCGTCTTAAAAGCATGGGCATTGACGAGGCGCAAAAAATTTATCAAGCCGCCTACGATCGCTTTAATGCTAGAAAATAAGTTCTAATCTGGAAAACATTGTATACAATAAATACGGGCCTTCTCCCGGAGGAGGCTCGTATTTTCTTATATCAGAGTGAAATACAGGATGTGAGGAGTGATTCATCGCCACTTAAGAAAAAATGTAAACGCTTCAGCCTTTCATTATGGCTTGCGTTTCCAAAACAAACTATACGAGGAGGAAAGTTATGAAAGTAACAAAATGGGCCGGGCGATACGTATTATCCGCTCTAGCCGTAAGTTTGGCAGCTGTCGGCTGGGGAGGGGCGGCATCGGCTGCTTCCAGCTCGCTTGTGTATTTATCAGGCGGGCAGCTCGTGTACAACACCTATGCCAATCAGGGGCAAACCAATTCGGTCAATACGATTCCCGATTTCTCCAATGCGGGATATATGGGAGGCGGTGTCGTACTGCCGAACGTCCCGGTGAAGCAGACGGTAAGTCCGGTAGCCGGGGACGACAGGCTGACCATCCAAAATGCCATCGATTACGTTTCCGGATTGACGCCGGATGCGAATGGGGTTCGCGGTGCCGTGTATTTGAATGCAGGCACGTATGAGGTGAACGGAGAGCTGCACATCCCTGTAGGCGGCGTTGTGCTTCGAGGGGCGGGCCAAGGGACCGACGGGACCATAATTAAAGATATGGCCACATACCAGAACGACTTCATCCAGGTAGGGCCGGACCCTGCGGGCAAGCCGAACTGGGTCGAGACGGCCGGGACGCGCCAGTCCATATCGACAGCGTATGTACCTACCGGAGCGAAAAGCTTCAGCGTAGCTTCGGCATCCGGCTTCAATGTGGGAGACCGCATCATGGTCGAGCGTACGCCGAACGACACCTGGATTACCGATCTCAATATGGCCCAATACGGATGGACGGCGGATGACTATGCAGTCGATTACGAGAGAACGATTACCGCCAAAAGCGGGAATACGATTACTATCGATGCTCCGATCGTGCAGGCTATGGAGACGAAATACGGCGGAGGCGCAATCTTCAAATATACGGTGCCAGACCGCATTCAAAAAGTCGGAGTCGAAAATCTCCGCATTGAGTCCGCCTACGCCAGCAATACCGACGAAAATCACGGCTGGAATGCGATCAAGTTCGTGCTGGTGGAAAACGGATGGGTGTCCGGCGTTACAGCGCGCTATTTCGGCTACTCCGCCGTCAATTTGAGCAAAATGTCCCGCAATATTACCGTACAGGACAGCGCCTATCTGGACGGCAAATCGCAAGTGACGGGCGGACGCCGGTACTCGTTCAACATCGAGAATGGCGCTACCTTTAACTTGTTCCAGAGGCTGTATACTTCCGAGGGCAGACATGATTTCGTGACGGGATCGAGAGTGCCCGGACCGAATGTTTTCGTGGACAGTTTGTCCGTCAATTCGCATGACGACGCCGGTCCGCATCATCGCTATGCTACAGGCCTGTTATTCGACAACATCAAGACGCTGGAGCTCAATGTACGCAACCGGGGAGCCTCGGGTACAGGACATGGCTGGGCGGGTGCGCAGACGATATTCTGGAACAGCGAAGGGACCAATCAAATGATTGTAGACAGTCCGATCGGGGCGAAAAACTGGAGCATAGGCTCCGCCTCCGGGGGCAAGAGCGGTGCAGGAGGCTACGATTCCTTCGGCGTCCGGGTAGAGCCACGCAGCTTGTATTATCAGCAGCTGCAGGACCGGCTGGGAGCTGCTGCCGTCGGGAATGTGACGCTGCCGGAGCAGCTGACGGGATCGATCTGGCCGAAGCTTGCAGCCTGGGCCGGGAACGGCAAGCTGGAGGACGCCACCCCTAACCCCAATCCCGGCACCAATCTCGCGCTGAATAAAACATATGCCGCATCCACGACCTGGAGCACTTCGTATACGGCGGCCAAAGCGTTCGACGCCAACACGTCAACGCGCTGGTCCGCTTCCAGCGGTTCGCTGACGAACCAATGGATCAGCGTCGACTTTGGCGCTGCCACTACTTACAAGCAAGTGGTGATTAAAGAATCTTCTTATCAAAGGGTTACTTCCTACAAGCTTCAATCGTCGAATGACGGTACGACATACACCGATATTGCAGGTACATCGGGTACGACGATCGGGGCGAGCAAAACGATCAGCTTCTCCAGCGTCAATTCAAGGTATCTGAGGCTCTACATTAGCTCCGCCAGCGATGAGCCTACGATCAACGAGATCGAGGTGTATAATTAGAAAAGAGGCCTCCCATTCGCAGGGAGGCCATTTTTCTTTTTAAACAGAGGTGGGCTGCTTCAAATCCGGGGCTTCGCCGGTACGGCTGGCAGTAGACCATTTGGTGCGGTACAAGTGGTAAGATATGCCGAGCAGCAGCCAGACAAGTCCCATAATCAGCGCGTCTTTGTCCAGCAGCGACAGCAGCCAGCCGATGAAGCAGGCACCGATGAGCGGACAGATCAAATATTTAATCGTTTGCGTGAACGAGCGCTGCTTGTCTTTCCAGTAGCATTGTGCGATGACGGACAAGTTGACGCAAATGAAAGCGGACAAGGCTCCGAAGCTGACGAACTTCACCGCCATCTCCAGATCGATGACCAAAGCTAACAAGGAGATGACACTAACAATAATAATATTGTTCGTAGGCGTGTTGAGTTTCGGGTGAACGAAGCCGAAACACCGTTTGGGTAAGATCGAGTCACGGCCCATGACGTATAACAATCGCGATACGCTGACGACGGATGACAAGCCTTGCGTGAAGATTGCCATGATCAGCACCGTGATGAACAAGGAGCTCAGCCCGGCTCCGCCGACCATTTTTACAAGCTCGAATCCCGCAGTGTCTACGTTATCGAAGGTCATGGCCGGAAAAGCCAATTGCGTCAATACGGATGGACCGGTGTACAGTACGATCGCTGTGAAAATGATGATCATAATGGCTCGCGGGATCGTTTTTTCCGAACGGATGGTTTCTTCGGACATCGTTGTTATGGAATCGAAGCCGAGAAAGGAGAAGCAAATAATCGAAGCGCCGGCCAAAATAACGGATATAGGCACATCGCCGGAAAATAACGGTTGAACCGGTTGACCCGAGGACATCAGCTTGTTGACGAGAACGGTGCAGAATATGGCGATAAATCCGATTTGAATTAAAACGAACAGCTTGCTGAGGTTAGCAGAGAAATTGATTCCGATAATGTTAACGACAGCGAGCAGAAGATTCAAAGCGATGATCCATATATATGCGGGAACGGAAGGGAACTGCGCATGGAGGTAAATGCCGAAGGTCAGGCAGGCAATGATCGGCGAGAACAAGTAATCCAGCAGGAGCGCCCAGCCTACCAAAAAGCCTAGGTAAGGGTGAATGGCCCGTTTGGCATAAGCGTAAGCGGAGCCGGAGGTGGGGTATTTCTTGGACATGACGCCGTAGCTGAATGCGGTGAAAAAGATGGCTATGAAGGCAAGCAAATAAGCCTGGGTCATCATGCCATGCGAGTTCTCGTAGGCAATGCCGTAAACCGAGAAGTAAATCATCGGGGTCATCCATGCGAGACCAAGAAATACGACTTGAAACAGGGTTAGCGACTTGCGCAGGGTTGCTTCTTCTTTCATGAGGGTACACCCTTTCCTTAGGCTTGTTAAAGTACATCACAGGCTGTGCCCGTGTTATGAACAACAAAAAAAGCCCGGGAGAGTATCGTTACGATCATCTCCCGGGCTTTTATCCCTCCGTGAACACAGCGTCGGCCGTGCGTTTTCTCTCGGACCAGGCCGGACATCCATTCCGCGGAACCCTAGAAAACAAGTATTATGTTATTTAATATCACATAACTTGCTGTCGAAAGATGGTAATTCTCGAAATCAGCGAGGATGAGCTTTGTTTTATGTTAGTTAATATAACATAAAAGTTGTCGTTGTGGAAGAGGTTTGCAAAAAAACATCAAGATTCATTTTGATGTTAGAAATAATGGTGTAATCATGTCGTGCAGCGATGAATGTTCTTTTTTACTGGATTTGATGGCAGAAAATATGACGTATACTTATTTGGGGAAATCCCTAGTCGTATAAGGAGTCGGCTGAGGGGCTAGAATGATAGACAAGACAGTGATTTATCAGGGTTTAAAGGTTGCTTCGTTATTAAGAATCTCGTACAATAAGTCCATTGTAAAAAAATATGGGCTGTGAAAAGCACTTTGAAATCTTTTACATATACTGTAGGCATGTGACTATATAGCTGCGGGGGTTAGCAATGGCGAACTATCATTTTATCGGGATTAAAGGCAGCGGGATGAGTGCGTTGGCACAAATGCTGCATGATCTTGGGCATAACGTCCAGGGCGAGGACATCGAGACTCATTTGTTCACGCAGACCGCGCTTGATGCGCGCCATATTTCTATATATCCTTTTGGGGAGGGGCCGCTTGTCCTGCCGGATTTGACGGTTATCGTATCGAATGCGTTTACCGACGATCACCCGGCGGTGGCTCGCTGCAGGCAGGCGGGGTATGCCATCGAGCGGTATCATCATTTTCTGGGCCAGTGGATGCGCGAGTATACGAGTATTGCTATTACAGGCTCACACGGCAAAACGACGACAACCGGCATGATGGCTCATACGCTGGGAGCCGTAAAACAGGTCAGCAGCCTGATTGGCGACGGTACGGGAAAAGGAAGCGCCGGTGCCGAGCTGTTCATCTTCGAGAGCTGTGAGTACAAGCGGCATTTCCTTGCATACCGGCCGGAAATTGCCGTGATCACAAATATAGATTTCGATCATCCCGATTATTTTGCCGATATTCAGGACGTGCGTTCCGCTTTTGAGGAAATGGCTTCGCAAGTCGGAAGGCAGCTGATTGTTTGTGGTGACGACCCGCAAGTAAGACAGCTGCAAACTAGCAAAAAGCTGCTCAAGTACGGGTTCATGGAGCATAATGATCTGAGAGCATCGGAACCGGAAGTCGCTGAAGGTGGAGTTGCCTTCGAAGTGCATTGGCGTGATTCGAAGCTGGGGCGGTTCGTCATTCCGGCCTTCGGCAGACATAACGTCCTGAACGCATTGGCCGTTATCGGAACGGCGCTGCTGCTGGATCTGGACCTGGAACGCATTCGCGAGAGTATCGCGACGTTTGCCGGCGTGAAGCGGCGGTTTACGGAGAAGCAGTGGAAGGGCAACGTGCTGATCGACGATTACGCCCATCATCCGTCCGAGATTACGGCGACGCTGGAAGCGGTACGGAGCAAATACCCCGAGAAGCGCGTCGTAGGCGTGTTTCAGCCTCATACGTTCAGCCGCGTGGAGAAGCTGATGGATGATTTCGCTGTATCGCTGCGCGCGGCTGACGACGTATTCTTATGCCCGATCTTCGGCTCGGCCAGAGAAGTGTTCGGCAGCGTTTCGATCGAGCAGCTGAAGGCGCAAATTCCGAACGCCCAGCTCATTTCGGAATGCAATGTCGCCGACTTATCCGGCTATGAAAACAGCGTGCTGGTGTTCATGGGCGCGGGAGACATACAGAAATATCAAGTGCTGCTGGAGCAACTGTAACCATAACGAAGAAGAGGCTGTCCCTTGGCGACAGGCTCCCTGCGCGGCAGGCAGGCGAATAGGAATGCCTGCTGCTGTGAGAGGAGCCTGTCTTATGCCGGTAAACCGGCGAGGGACAGCCTTTTTATGTTGGTGAAGTGAGATTAGCCCTTCAAAATCTCCTCGATGGCATTCAGCACATCGTCGGACAGCTTGATGCCGCTGGCTGCACAGTTCTCAACGACCTGCTCCGGACGGCTTGCGCCCACAAGAGCGCTGGCTACGTTGTCTTGGCGGAGAATCCATGCGATCGCGAGCTGGGATACTTTGATGCCAAGCTCGTCGGCGATTCTGGAAATGCCCTCAACCTTGGTCAGATTCGTTTCGTTCAGCTGCTTCTCGCCCCAGTTTTTGCTGGCGGCGCGGCTGTCGGCTGGTACCGGCTGGCCGAGACGGTATTTGCCGGTCAGCAAGCCTTGTGCCAACGGCGAGAATACGACTTGGCCGTAGCCTTTTTCCTTGCCGATAGGGATGATTTCCTTCTCGATGTAGCGGTTGAACATGTTGTACACCGGCTGGTTGACGATGATTTTGTCCAGCAGCAGCTTGTCCGCAATGGCATACGCTTCCACGATTTGAGCCGGACTCCACTCGCTTACGCCGATATAGAGTACTTTGCCTTGGGTTACGAGATCGTCCAGAGCGCGAAGCGTCTCTTCAAGCGGAGTTTCTTTGTCATAACGGTGGCAGTAGTAAATGTCGATGTAATCGGCGCCAAGGCGCTTCAGGCTCGCATCGCACTGCTCCATAATATGTTTGCGCGACAAGCCGCGGTCGTTCGGTCCTTCGCCCATTTTATTGAATACTTTCGTTGCCAGCACATAGGATTCCCGCGGATATTGGGACAGCGCTTGGCCCATAACCTTCTCCGCTTCGCCCCGCTCGTACATGTTGGCGGTATCGAAAAAGTTGACTCCCAATTCGTAAGCTTGCTCGATAGAACGGACGGCATTATTGTCATCTACGTAACCGCCATAAGTGAGCCAGCTGCCCAAGCTGATTTCGCTGACTTTTAGACCGCTGTTGCCCAGTTTCCGATATTGCATTGGTATAACGCCTCCCATAGTATGTTGTTGCGGTTTTTCACAACCCATAAATTATTATAGAAATAATAGCGGTTTTTGGTAAGAGCTGAAAAAGAGTTCATTTAGTTACTCTGAGGTATCTCACTTACGTTGAGGTAACTGCTTGAGAGCCGGGTCGACGTTGAAATGACGCCTAAAGCGATAACGACAAAAAAGCCGCGAAAGGAAGCGGCATCATAATGGATGGAAGCGCAGCCGAAGGCGACAACGGCCCGGTAATGATGGAGGGGCAAAGAGCTGATTGATAGCGGAGGCAAGTATAAGCCGATGAGGCATCAAAATATAGAAGACGTTACTCTTTGTTTTGAAGCGATGTCAGCGGTGAAGTGGCGTTTCGCGCTGCATTCCTTGTATGATCGACAAGGTTTATGATATTTTGATACGTCTGTTTAGCTCCCATTACAAGTAGAGGAACTCCGATGAAGTCGATTTTTAAAGCCCGTGAAAACAGTCCTCCCTATGGTCATGTGTGAGTACCTCCGAAATCATGATAAATGTAGATCATAAAGCTCCCTCCCGGCTGTGTGGGGTTCATGCCATCTGTTTTATTTTTCCATTCCCATAGGAAACTATGCACGAGAAAAAGCCGGCTCCAAGGGCCGGCGCGGGACAGCGAGAATTCAGTTAACCGGTAACGATGCCGAGGGAGAAGCCGTCGTAGCCTTTGCTCCCAACGGTTTGGATAGCCGTAGCTTCGATTCGGGATTCCTCCGACATGAGCTCGAAAAACCTCTGTACGCCTTGTACACGGGCGTCCTGGGTAAGCTTATTCGTGACCTCTCCTTCACGGATGACGTTATCGCCGATAATAACCGTCCCGGGGCGGGACAATTTGAGTGCCCATTGCAGGTAACCCGGATTGTTAGGCTTGTCGGCATCGATAAAGATGAGGTCGAACGGTTCGACGCCCTCCGCCTCCAGCATGGCCAGCTGATCCAGCGCGCTGCCGATCCGAACGTCCACTTTGTCCTCCAGCTGTGCCGAAGCGATGTTAGCCCGTGCTACCCGTGCATGCAGCTCCTCCAGCTCCAGCGTGATCAACACGCCGTCCTGCGGCAGTGCTCTCGCCAACCAGATGGTACTGTATCCGCCTAACGTACCGATCTCCAAAATCCGCCGGGCTCCCATCATTCGGGCAAACAAATGCAGCAGCTTCCCTTGGCCCGGCGTTACGTCATAGGGCGGCAAGCTTGCTTGTTGATTGGCTGCCAGCGCTTTTTCCAATACAGGGTCATACGGTATGAGACGCTCCTCGATATAACGATCGACCTTTTCCCACGTAGTTGGATGCATCCGTTCCAGCTCCTTCTTTGTTTTGTGCTTACAGGTTCAGTATAAAGGAGTCAAAATGATAGATATAATATATAATAAATTCATATTTATATATTTTGTATATGACTTTGCGAAGGAGAAGGGGTAAAAGTGAACCTGCATGCTCTGCGGTTATTCCATGTGATTGCCTCTACCGGAAGCGTAACGCGAGCGTCGGAGCTGTTGAATATCAGTCAGCCGGCAATTACCGCTCAAATCAAGAAGTTTGAAAAGGAACTGATGCTTCCTCTGCTTAAGCCGCAAGGAAGAGGAATCGCGCTAACGGATGCGGGAGAAGAAATTGCGATACTGGCCGATAGGCTATTTGCCGTAGAACAAAGAATCGAGCAGTTCGCGGAGGACTACCGCAACGGCTTGAACGGCCGCATTCGTTTGGCTGCGACATATTTGCCGGCACATTTCCTCATCCCGGCCTGGATCGCCAAGTTCAAGCAGCAGTATGAGAAGGTGGAGATGATTATTACAACGACCAATTCCAGCGATGCGATGAAGCAGCTGCTGCAAGCGGACGTCGATATAGCCATCTATGGAGGTATTGCCGAGGAATACCCGGACACGATTGAGACCGAAGAGCTGTTTCAAGACGAGCTGTGGTTCGTTGTGGCGCCCGGCCACCGCTATGCGGAGCGGCATGTATCATTGGCCGAAATGATGAAGGAGCCCTTCGTCATGAGAGAGGTAGGCAGCTCCACGAGGGAGCGGCTGTTATCCTTGTGCCGGATCTATAACACGGCGGCGCCTGTCATTCCTCTGCAGTTCAACGGACTGCACGAAGCGATTACGGCGGTGAAAGCGGGATACGGAGCGAACTTCGTGTCCTCCCTTGTCGTGCGAGACGATGTAGAGCGGGGAGAGCTGTGCCGGGTATATGTCGAAGGCATCCGCATGACCAATACTATCGCTATCTGCACGCGCAAAAACGAGCCGCTGCAAGCACCCGCAGCAAATCTCATACGGATGATCCGCGACAATCCGTACCGCAGTATGCCGCAGCTGCCCCCGGCGGAAAGCTCATAGTCAACCGCCGGGCGGGCAGATGACGCCATCTATGTCAATAGAGCGTTCTCCATAAATAAAAGGTGGCGTAAGCCTTCCACTCTCCCCATGGGGCGGAAAACTGCTTCAGCTGCTCGATGGACGGCTTCGTCTCCAGGCCCAATACATGCTTCACGGCGTTATGCAAGCCTACATCGGCGATGGGAAAAGCGGACGGAGCTCTCAGGCAGCGCATCAGAACGTAATTCGCCGTCCACGGTCCTATGCCGCGGATGCTCACGAGCTCCTTCTCGATTGCCTTCGGCTCGCCGATGTCGAGCAGCTGCTGCTTGGACAAAGAGCCTTCGGATATTTTCTCTGCGACGCCGATGATGTACTCGGCTTTTTTGCCGGTGAATTGCAGCGGAGTCAAATCGCTGACGGATAGACGAGCTATTGATTCAGGCTCCGGGAACAGCCAATAGGCACGGCCGTTCCAGACAACCGATTGGCCGAAGGCTTCGACGAATCGTCTTTTCAGCGTATAGGCGAACGCGAGATTGATCTGCTGGCCGATGATGCCCCAGCTCAGCGCTTCGAAGAGATCGGGAATGCCGACAATATGCAGTCCTCGGAACTGCGGAACGACGACGGACAACAGCGGGTCCTGCTCGGACAGCTTATAGAATGGCTCCAGATCGACGCCGAGATCGAGCCATTCCCACACATAGTCCGCTACGGCTGCTCGCTCCCCGGGCTGCAGAGCTGCGGCTTCGTCCATGAAACGGATCCGGATCGTTTCGTCCGGACCGCCGGATACTTGGACCAGAGCCAGACTCTGTCCGGCTTGGATCAGCTTGTAAATGGAACCATGTTCAACATGGAACATGCACTCGTTAGACGATCGGGTCAAATAGCCGAGCGTATGCTCAATACTGAATCCCGAAGGCGGATACAGTGTCAAGCTCGATTCATGATCTTCCCATCGGTCAGGGGGGATAAGATGGCTGTTTGCGCTCATAAGGTCTCCTTTTCATGCAGCCGGCAATACGGTGTTGAAAATTACCGTTACCGTGATTGACGTATTTCGAAGCAATCAATTGTATCTATTATTTGTTGTAACATAGTTTCATCCCGACGGCTTTTGTAATCTTGCTATCCTATTCTAAACACCTTACGCTGCGGCTGCAAATACGGGTATACTGTGCTTGGAGGTGAGAGGCAATGAACGATGAGATATGGAATGCGATCATCCATAACGACAGCTCCTATGACGGATCCTTTTTTTACGGCGTCATGACGACGGGGATCTTTTGCAGGCCTTCCTGCAAGTCCAAAAATCCGAACAAGGAGCATGTGAAAATTTTCCGAACGGCGGAGCAAGCTCTCGCTGAAAAATTCCGTCCTTGCAAACGGTGCAGGCCGGACGGTCAACGGATGCCGGATCAGGAGTGGGTAGCTCAGATTTCCGAGTTTATCGAGCGGCATTACCCAGAGCAGCTGACGCTTCAGGTACTCGCGGATTCGCTGCACGCGAGCCCGTACCATCTTCAACGCACGTTCAAGCGGGTCCGGGGAATGACCCCGGCCGAGTATGTGCAGCGGATCCGGCTGGAGGCGGCCAAGGAGCGGCTCGCACAAACCGATCAGGCCGTGACGGATATCGCTGCCAGCGTAGGGATTCCGAATGCGGGGCATTTCGCTACGGTGTTTCAGAAGAAGACGGGACTGTCACCGACCGATTACAGAATGGCAGCGGCGACAAAGCCGCAAGAACGGAGGGATGGATATGGAAAGCGGTAATACGATCTATTGGGCACCGTTTCAAAACGGGTCATGGACGATGCATATAGCGGCAACGGAAAAGGGGCTTTGTTATGTCAACTCGCCGTTCGGACCGTTCAGCATGATGGCCGATTGGCTGCAAAAGCATTATCCGGGCTGCACATTAGTCCGGGACGATGACCGAATGCAGCGCTACAGCGACGAGCTGACGCAGTATTTGCAGGGGGCCAGCAAGCATTTCGAGCTGCCGCTCGATTTGCACGGCACCCCGTTCCAGCGGTCGGTCTGGACCGCGCTTCTAGATATTCCGCATGGGGCGACCTGCTCGTATTCCGATATCGCGGAATCGATAGGCAAGGGGAATGCGGTACGGGCCGTCGGGGCCGCGATTGGCGCGAATCCGGCGCTGATGGTTGTGCCTTGCCATAGGGTCATCGGCAAGAACGGGGCATTGACCGGCTATCGCGGCGGGATGGAGGTCAAGGCCGAGCTGCTGCGATTGGAGGGGATTCAATTATGATCCCGTTGGAGCAGCTCGCGATAGAGGATCGGATCACGGCGCTCAATTGGCCGGCGATCCACCGCTCCTTGGACGAATCGGGCTTCGCAACGATTCCCGCCTTGTTGTCGCCGGAGGAGTGCGGCCGGCTGATGCAAATGTACGACGATCCGGCCTTGTTCCGCAGCCGGATCGTCATGGAACGGCACAGCTTCGGCAAAGGCGAGTACCAGTACTTTGCCGCCCCGCTGCCAGCGCCGGTCGATCAGCTGCGCGACGGCTTATATCCCCGGCTTGCCGAGGCGGCGAATCGTTGGCTCGGCATGTCCGGGGAGGAGCCGGCGTATCCGGAGCGGCTCGCCGACTTTTTGCAGCAATGTCATGCCAAGGGGCAGAGCAAGCCGACGCCGCTCCTGCTGAAGTACGAGGCCGGCGGATATAACTGCTTGCACCAGGATTTGTACGGGGAGTCGTATTTCCCGTTTCAGGTCGTATTCGTGTTAAACCGGAGTATGACCGATTTCACGGGAGGCGAGCTGCTGCTCGTCGAGCAGCGGCCGCGGATGCAGTCGCGGGGCCATGTCATCACGCTGGCGCAGGGCGAAGCATTGATCTTCCCTACGCGGAATCGCCCGGTGCAAGGTTCCCGCGGCTATTACCGGACGACGCTGCGACACGGCGTCAGCACGATTGCCTCGGGGCGGCGGTACAGTCTTGGCATTATTTTTCACGATGCGCAGTAGCTTAGGTCCGCGGCTCCATATTTCGCAGGCCTGTCAGGCCGGCGGCTTCGGCGTTCTTCGGCCGGATAGCGAACAAAGCTGCGATGGCGGCGGCCATGCAAAGAGCCGATATGACATAGAACATGACGGATACAGACATTTTCATCAAAACCGAAGCAAGCGGAGGACCAGCGGCAACGCCGATAAACCGCATGGAGCTGTAAATGGATGTGATCGTGCCCCGCTGCTGCTTCTCAATCCCCTCCGTAATCATCGCATCGAGACAGGGCAAGGCGGCCCCGATGCCCATCCCGGCGAAGGCCATCAGCGCAATCACCAAATACAACGAATGAACCATGCCGCAGAGCAGAATACTGGAGGCCAGCAGCGTAATGCCGGCGAACGTAATCCATTTCATCCGCTTCTTGTTTTTGCCGATTGCTTTGCCCGTGGCATATGAGCTGATGCACAATACGGCGAGCGGAATGGCGAGCACGCAGCCTTTTGGGATTCCGTCGATATGAAATTGTTCCTCCAGCGCATCGGATAAGTAAAACAAGGTTCCGAAGATAACGAGCATGCACAGACCTCCGACGGCGAAAATGGCGTATAGCCAGCGGCCCTTCTGTTTGAATATGCTGCGGACGCCAGCTAGAAAGCTGCTGAAGGATGCAGGCGGCGCGTCCCCCTCCTTCGGCGGTGTTTTCACCAGGAACAGGACGAGCAGCATCGAGACCGCGCAAAAAACCGGGATAGCCAAAAACGGCAAATACCAGACGATGAAAGCCAGCGCCGAGCCGAGGATGGGACTGAGCACTTTACCGAACGTATTGGCCGTTTCCACAACACCGAGACCGCTGCTCACATCGCTTTCCTGCTTGAACAAATCCCCGACCAGCGGCAGTACAATGGGGAACGCGCCGGCGGCCCCGATGCCTTGAAGGGCGCGGCCGAGCAGGATAACCGTGTAGGAATCCGTCATTTTCCACGCGGCAAGCCCGGAGATTAAGCCCCCGATCCCTGTAATAAGAAGGCTTGGAATGATGACCGTCTTGCGGCTCCATCGGTCGGACAAGTATCCTGCGAGCGGGATAAGCACGATCGCGACGGCGGAGTAGACGGTGATCAGCAGGCTGACTTGAAGGGACGATACCCCAAGCTTGCTGCGAATGGCGGGAAGGACGGGAATGAGCATCGAGTTACCGAGAGTCATGATTAGCGGGATGGAGGCGATGGAGATCAGATCCCACTTTTTATCGTTTTCCATAAGGC
Organism: Paenibacillus sp. H1-7; assembly: GCF_022354825.1. Classification (GTDB taxonomy): domain Bacteria; phylum Bacillota; class Bacilli; order Paenibacillales; family NBRC-103111; genus Paenibacillus_S. Next base: position 6,505,783 of record NZ_CP031168.1, on the reverse strand, counting down.
ACCCTGCTTCCTGATCGCATTAATTAATATTAATCATATGAGCTTTGTCGGAAATAAACTGGCGACCTTACTATGCCCACTTCGGAGTCGTCTAATCCGCGCAATAAAAAAAACGACCCGGCTATTGCAGCCTGTAGTCGTCGATTTTCGAACCGTCCTCCCATACTTCCACAAATAATGCATCGCAATCCTCGAAATCGTCCGTCTTGAGCGATAATGCTTTCTCCTCGTCGGTGGTGACATATACATTATCCATTTGTTCCTCTTGCAGCGATATGACAACATAAATTTTCATGGCGCAGTCTCTCCCTCTAGCATCGTAATCAGCGGCTATGTATAGAATACCACAAAGAGCCGCTTTGTCATCTTATGGTCAGGCAGCAGCGGATGCGTATTGACTTGAACGACCCGATATGATATCGTGTTGATAATTTTTATATCGTACAAACGGCGATGAAGAGGAACAGTAGGCAGGCGGCCGAATGACAGAGAGCCCATGACGGTGGAAATTGGGTATTCGATCCTGGCGAACAGAAGCCTCGGAGCATCGGACTGAAAGAGGGAGTAAGTCCGGCGGGTCTTCCCGTTATAGAAGAGCGCTTTTTTGTAATGCAAAAGGCGCTGTGAGTGGGTTGCAAAACCAAAGCAGGTGGTACCGCGGAAGCACTGGCCTTTCGTCCTTGGATAGGACGGAAGGCTTTTTTGTATTGCATCGCAGCGCGGGAATGGTTCCATGGCCGAAAAAATGATGAAAGGAAGTGGAAGTTATGACGTATGATCAACAGCTGGCGGACCGGTTATTCCCTAATGTTACGCTGCTGCCGCAGGACGTCATTGCGCAATACCCTAGAAGAGAGCTTGCAGTGGCGGCGAAAGTAACCCGGTTCGCTCCGAGTCCTACCGGCTTTCTCACCATTGGAGGACTGTATGCAACCTTTATTTCCGAGCGGCTTGCCCACCAAAGCGGCGGCGTCTTTTACCTCCGAATCGAAGATACGGACCGCAAGCGCGAGGTGAAAGGGAGTATCGACGGCATTATTTCCGCTCTGGACTATTTCGGCATCCGGCGGGACGAAGGGATAACCCACTCGGATGGGGAGAGCGGACGCTATGGTCCGTACAAACAGAGCGCAAGGGCTTCTATCTATCATGTATTTCTTAAGCGGCTGGTGACAGAGGGGCTTGCTTACCCCTGCTTTTGCGATGCAGAGGATCTTAACGCGATCCGGGAGGCTCAAGGGAAGCGAAATGAGCCTACCGGCTATTACGGAGACTGGGCGGTGTACCGCCACGCTGCTCCCGAGAAGGTTCAAGAGCAGCTGGACGCTGGAAAGCCGTATGTCATTCGTTTGAAGTCGCCCGGCTCCGCGGATCGGAAAATCCGGATTACGGATCTGATCAAAGGAGAGCTATCGATGCCGGAGAACGTCCAGGATATCGTCCTCATGAAATCGGACGGCATACCCACGTATCATTTTGCCCATGCGGTAGATGATTATTTGATGGGAACGACGCACGTCATAAGGGGGGACGAATGGTTGTCCTCGCTGCCGGTTCATGTGCAGCTGTTCGAAGTGCTCGGGCTGCCTGCGCCGGCATACGGGCATCTTGCGCCGATCATGAAAATGGACGGAGCCTCGAAGCGCAAGTTCAGCAAAAGAAAGGATCCGGATGCAGCCGTTCTGTATTATCAGCAGCAAGGCTTCCCCGATGACGCGATTTCCGAATATTTCATGACGCTGGCGAATTCGAATTATGAAGAGTGGAGAAGCGCTCATCCCGACGAGCCTTACCAGCATTTCCTCCTCGAAACGAGCCGAATGAGCGCCAGCGGGCCGTTGTTCGATATGCATAAGCTCACGGACATCAGCAAGGACGTGATTAGCCGCATGACGGCGGACGGCGTCTACGCGCAATGTCTCGATTGGGCGAAGGAGTACGACGATGAGCTGTACCGGCACTTATCGGATGACCCTGATTATGCGAAGCGAGTTTTCAATATCGGACGGGGCGGCGCCAAGCCGAGAAAAGATTTGTCCCGGTGGTCGGACGTGCGACCGGTGTCCGGCTATTTCTTCGACGGCTTGTTCGAGAGCGGCGGAGCCCGCGCGGAGACGATCCTGCCGCCTAATGCCGGATTGCCTCGTGCCAAACGGATCGTGGAGCTTATATGGAAACCTGGGATTGCAAAGACGACAGGGACAGCTGGTTCGAGAAGATGAAGCATACGGCAGAACAGGTAGGCTTCGCCAAAGACATGAAGACTTTCAAGAAAAGCCCCGACAGCTACCAAGGGCATGTAGGGGATGTGGCCATGGTATTGAGAGCGGCTTTGTCACATAGCGCCTTTACACCGGATTTGTACGACGTCATGCAGGTCATGGGTGAGGACAGAGTCAGATTGCGCTTGAACCGGTTTGTTGGACGATGAGCACACTAGTTGTGTTATCATAATACCGGATAGAGGTTGTCCGGCCTGAAGGGTCGCGAAAGGACGCGAGAGGAGTTAATGAGACGATGGGAAAAGAGATCGAAAGAAAATTTTTGCTGCCCGGGTATCCGGAGTCGCTGATAGAGAGCAATGAGATCAAGCTTCTATCGCAAAAACGGATTTATCAGACCTATTTGGCTTTTTCCGAGGATCAGGAGATCCGTGTGCGCGAGCTGATCGATAACGAGGGAAATTCCTCCTTCACGCATACGTTCAAGGCGGGTCATGGAATGATAAGAGAGGAGATCGAGTACGCCATATCCGAAGGCATTTACCGCCAGCTGTTGGGCAATACCGGGCTCGTTCCTCTGGAAAAGATCCGCACGAAGGTAGAGCAGGACGGCTTCATCTACGAAATCGACGAGTACAAACAGATCGAGCTGACGGTTGTAGAAGTGGAATTTGACGATGAAGCGGCTGCGCAATCCTTCGAAGCGCCGTCCTGGTTCGGGAGAGAATTGGGGCAAGAGGAGGAGTACCGCAACAAGTCGTTGTGGATCGGATTGCAGACACAAAAAGTTCGCGGTTAAAATTTGCATTCAGGGGTTGATAAACTCGCTCTTCTGTATAATAATAAAGAGTCTATAAAATGAACGATACAGGGAGAACAGGTTCAAAATGCAAACGACGACTTCAGATGAACAAGCACGGGAACTGACCGAGCAGCCCGCTCAGGAGCAAGAGCTGCAGCAGGTCGAGATTTGGAAATGTAAGGAAACGAGCTGCAAGGCGTGGATCCGCAGCGAATTCGTAACGGAGGCGAAACCGGCCTGCCCGTTGTGCAAAGGCGCGATGGTTCGAAGCTACAAGCATGTGCCCGTAGTGAAGAAAAAGGGGAACAAGAAGTTTATTGTAGGAAAAAGACGTCTGTAGTAGGACGATACATATACACTCCTACGCAAAGCAGTGCAATTGGTTGTACGCAGCAGGTTACCGGCTATAGGCCGGTAGCCTTTTTTGTTGTCTGGAACATGATGCAAAGCTGATTTTCTTAGAAGCCGCTCTATGGTTGTCTTCACTTTTGGTGAATCGTTTCTTGTTCGATTGTGAAAAAGAAGTGTTCATTCCCCTCATTTTAGAGAATTGCCCCTTCTTTTATACTTTGAGTAAGAACAAGGAAACTCTTTAAGAAAAGGTGGGCTACCATGAGTACACAATCGACAACGCTTTCTGCGAAAAAAGCCGCCCGCAAACGGACCTTTTCCTTTTCCCTCAAAGGCCGATGGGAATCTCCGCTTGCTGGATATCTGTTCATATCTCCGTGGCTATTGGGCTTATTTCTGCTCACATTATGGCCAATGTTTCAGTCCATGTACTACTCCTTTACGAAGTTTACGCTGCTCGATACCCCCGAGTGGATCGGCTTGCGAAACTATGAGCGCATTTTTCAGGATGACGATACGTTCCGCCAGTCGCTGAAGGTAACGCTGCTTTTCGTCGTTCTGTCGGTGCCGCTGAAGCTGTTCAGCGCCCTGATGGTGGCCATGCTGCTGAACAAGAAGATCAAAGGCATCTCGATTTATAGAACGCTCATTTACTTGCCGTCCCTGATCGGCAGCAGTATTGCCGTAGCGGTGCTGTGGAAAAATATTTTCGGCATCGACGGCTTTATCAATAAGCTATTAAATGTATTCGGCATTCAGGGCATCAGCTGGATCAGCAGTCCGGGAACGGCTCTCGGCACTTTGATTTTGCTTGTCGCCTGGCAGTTCGGCTCCTCGATGGTCATTTTCCTGGCAGGGCTGAAGCAAGTGCCAACCGAGCTGTATGAGGCGTCCTCGGTGGACGGCGCATCGAAGGTAAGGCAGTTTTTCCAAATTACATTGCCGATGCTTTCCCCGGTTCTGCTCTTCAATCTGGTGCTGCAGACGATCGGATCGTTCCAGATGTTCACGCAAGCTTTTATCATAACCAAAGGCGGTCCGGTCAACTCCACTTATATGTATGCTCTGTACTTATACGATCGGGCGTTTGCGCGCTATGACATGGGCTACGCTTCCGCGCTGGCATGGATTTTGCTGGTCATTATCGGTATAGCTACCGCGCTGATTTTTGCCTCCTCTAAATACTGGGTGTTCTATGAGACGGAAGGGAGCCGGAAAAGATGAATACAACTACGAAACGATCGATTCGCACCCACGTGCTGATGACTCTGTTCAGCCTGGTTATGATCTATCCTATATTATGGTGGGTTGGAGCGGCATTCAAATCGAACGATGAGATGAGCTCGCCTTCCCTGTTCCCGACGACGTGGCTGTGGAGTAATTTCACCGACGGCTGGACGGCGATCCCCAAGTATACGTTCACGCATTTTTATATCAATACGTTCGAGCTGATCTTAGGCGTCATTATTACTTCGGTGCTGTCGTGCAGCCTGGTTGCGTTCGGCTTTGCCAGACTGGATTTTCCGTTAAGAAACTTCTGGTTTTCCATTCTAATGGTTACGCTGATGCTGCCGACGCAGGTGACTCTCGTTCCTCAATACATCATGTTTAATGCTTGGGGCTGGGTCAATTCGTACTTGCCGTTTTATGTGCCTCACCTGCTCGCCGGGGGCGTCGGAGGACCGTTCTTCATCTTCCTGCTGGTACAGTTTATTAGAGCCATCCCGAAGGAGCTCGATGAATCGGCCAAAATGGACGGCTGCAGCTGGTTTGGCATCTACTGGAGAATTGTGCTCCCTCTGACGAAGCCTGCGCTTGTGACGGTCATGATCTATTGTTTCCTGTGGAATTGGGACGACTTCTTCGGCCACCTGCTGTACATCAACTCCATCGATAAGTATACGGTAGGACTGGCATTGAAGCTGTTCGTCGACAGCCAGTCCGCACTGCCTTGGGGGCAGCTGCTGGCGATGTCGCTCGTCTCGGTAATTCCTTCTCTTATTATCTTTTTCATGGCGCAGCGCCATTTTGTGGACGGCATTGCTTCCGGTGCGGTGAAAGGGTAGAATAAGGCTGAACATAAGCCCGAATGCGGGGTTAACGATATGAAAAAGTTGGAAAAAGCTGCGTACGTATCAGGCAGCTTTTTTCCTGCTTTTGCTGTTTTGTAACCGATTTACGGGGATGGCGAGGGGGAATGGACAACGATGCCGAATCTGTTTAAGCGTACGCGTATCGACCGGCTGTTCTTTGGCAGCTTTGCCGCGTGTATTGCCGTGCTGCTGCTGGTATTTACGTGGATCAGCTATCATATTACGTCCCGGGAGCTGGTGAACAATACGTCCTATTATCAGCAGGATTTGCTGAACGAATTGAACAAGCAGCTGGATATTCAGCTGAGGTCGATTGAGCAGATGTCGCTTGCGGCATCGCGGAATATCGATACGGTAGGCTTCGATCCGCTGGAGAAGGACTCCTTCGAACGGCTGCGGAGGAAAAAGGATTTGCTCAATATGCTCGCCAATATTACGTACAGCACGACCATGGTGCACTCGATTTATTTGTATATGGAAAATCCCGATTTGACCGATTCCCAGGCGCCTGTACAATTCAGGGATATTCGGCAGGTCACGGGCGAAAGCTGGTTCCCGGAAATCCAGAATAACGATTTTACCTGGATTGCCGAGCATACGCTGGCTACGAATACAGGCCCGCAGAAATTCATCGGCTTTGCGCGAAAGGTATATAACAATTCCGGCAAATATTACGGCATGCTGGTGCTTAATGTGAAGGCCTCCGCGATTGAGAGCTTAATACGGGGTGGAACCGACGGCAGAAGCCGGCTGCTGCTGGATGCAGGAGGCAAGACGATATCCTCAATTGGCGGAGTCAAGCTAAGCGGCGAGGAATTGAACCGGATCCGGAGCATGCCGGACAGCTCGGGAAGCATTCGGCTTCCTGCGGCGGCGGGACGCGAGGATTCGCTCCTGGTCTGGAACAAAACGCGGTCCGACTGGGTACTCATCGAAGCAACTCCGTGGAATTCGATTGTCCGCGGCAGCGTGAAGCTGGCGTTTATTTTGGTGACCATCGGCTTGTCGGCGATCTTTATCGCATCCTTCTTTACTTTATTTTTGTCACGGCAGTTTACGAAGCCGATCCGGCAGCTGGTCTCGATTATGGGGAGGCTGCCTGCCAGCAGGCCGGCGGGTATGCTGCCGACGGATTACACCAATGAATTCGGCACGCTGTTCCATGGCTACCGCAGGCAAATGGAGCGGATCGACGAGCTGCTACTTTCTTTGAAGGAACAGCACAAGCGGCAGCGTGAAGCGGAAATACAGGCGCTGCAGGCGATGATCAATCCGCATTTTTTATACAATACGCTCGATCAGCTGAACTGGATGGCCATTGAATCCGGACAGGAGAAAATTAGCAAGATGGTGTCGCTCATGGGCAAAATGTTCCGGATCGGCCTCTCGAACGGCGAGACGGTGATCCCGATACGGGACGAAATCAGCCATGTGGAAAGCTATTTGCAAATTCAGCAAATTCGCTGGGGCGACCGTTTATCCTATACCATCAAGACCGACGAGGCATTGCTCGATCTGTATATCCCCAGGCTGACGCTGCAGCCATTCGTCGAAAATGCGGTCATTCATGGGTTCCACGGAAGGCGGAGCGGGGAGATCGTCATCGAAATGCAAGGTCATGATCGGGAGATCGAATTCCGTATAATCGACAACGGCAAGGGCATAGACCCGGATTGGGATAAGCGGAAGCCGCGGAAGACTGGTGGCTACGGCTTTAGAAACGTCAAGGAACGGATAGCCGCCTACTTCGGGGCGCCTTACGGTGTGGAGCTTTATAATAGGGAAGAATTGGAGCAGTCGCAAGGAACGGTCGCGGTCATCCGGTTGCCGAAGATTCATAATAAACAGGAGGCGGAGGAGAGGTTTGATGTGGAGAGTCCTAATTATTGACGATGATTTTCAAGTGCTGGAGGGGATGAAGCGGTCCATCCCGTGGGAACAGCTGGAAGCCGAATGGGTAGGCGAAGCAATGGACGGCAAGGAAGGCTTGGCTGTCATTAAGGAGACGAATCCGGATATCGTCATCACCGACATCTATATGCCGGTTATGAACGGCCTGGAGATGATCGAGCAGCTTAGGGAGGAGCGGTATTCCGGGGAAATCGTCATTCTGAGCGGCTATTCGGATTTTCAATATGCCCGTCAGGCGCTTCGTCTGCAGGTGAGTGATTATTTGTCCAAGCCGGTGACGCTGGAGGAGCTGCGCACGGTGCTGGAGCGCGTCATCAAGGAGCTGGAAGCGAAGGAGCTGCAGAAGCTGGAGCAGGAAGAGGTCAGGCGGCGGCTGATGATGTACGAGCCCTTCGTGCAGAAGGAGTGGCTGAAATCCGTCGTAACAGGCACGTTCGACAAAGCGGTGGCGGACGAAAGCCTGAAGCTGTCCGGCAAAGCTTACTGGCAGCAGCGAAGCCACGCGGTTATGGGGATCGAGCTGACGAATACGGTCCGCATCTCGAACGTGACGCTGACGGATTGGAATTTGTTCCGTTTTGCGCAAGCGAACATTATTCGCGAGCTGCTGGCCGAGCAGTGGCCGGAATCGGAGCTGGTCGAGCTGCACAGCCACCATGCGGCGATTGTATTCCACATGACGCAAGGGCTGTCACTGGAGGAAGCAGTGCACAAGCTGCAAGCGATAGGGGACAGCATCGTCCATTTCATCCGAAAATATCTCCAGCTTGAAATTCGGATCGGCATCGGCAGTATCAAAACGGACTGGAAGCAAATTTCCAACTCGACGGAGGAAGCCTTCCTCGATTTGCTGCGGCAGACGATTACGAACCAGGGCGACTCCGCTACATTGGCGGCAGGAGAGGAAATTGCCATACGCCCGGTTAAGTTTTATCAGGAGCTGGCGGAAGCTATCGTCTACTCCAGGGAAGAGGCGACGCGCTCCATCATCGACGGCTATGTGCAGCAGCTGCACGAGATGCCGGCCATTACTCCGGCTTATTTGCAGTATTTGTGCTCGGAGCTGTGGACGATTTTTGCCTACTCGCTGCATACGGCCGGTATCGTGCTCGACGAGCTGTTCCCGGATAGCCCGGTAGCGCAGGAGATCGGCAAGATCGTTACGATCGACGATTTCAAGCAGTGGCTGCAGGACAAAATCCGCGTGATCGGCTCGAGCCGCGGCTGGAACGAGAATTCCCGGCATAAGGACGCCGTCGATTTCATGATCGATTACGCCCATAGCCGTTACTCCGAGGAAATCAATCTGGAGGATTTGTCCAAGCAGCTGTATTTGTCCCGCAATTATTTGAATCAGATATTCAAGAAAGCGACGGGCGAAACGTTCACCAACTACGTGATCCGCGTGCGTATGGAGAAGGCCAAAGCCTTGCTGCTGGAAGGCAAATTCATGATTTATGAAATATCCGAAAAGGTAGGGTACAAGAACGTGCCTTATTTCAGTTCACTGTTCAAAAAGTATTACGGGATGAATCCGAGCGAGATCGGCAAAAAAACGTTGTGATGAATAGTGATAGAAATGTGTTCATTACTCTCATTTTTCTGAATCCCCGTCCTTACTATAATGAATTTATCAGGGCACGCACTGAATACAGGAAGGGGTTAGTTCATATGAATAAGCAGATACGTACATGGGGGCTGCTGTCCTTGGCTGCCTTAACGGCAGTGAGCATGGCGGCATGCGGTTCGGGAACAAAACAGAGCGGCGGCGAAGCCAGCCCGGCGGCGGGCGGCGGAGACAAGCCGGTGAAGCTGAGAATCGTCTGGTGGGGCTCGCAGGCGCGGCACGACGCCACGCTGAAAGCGCTGGACGCCTACACCAAGAAACACCCTAACGTCACGTTCGAGCCGGAATTCAGCGGTTTCGACGGGTATGCGGATAAGCTAGCTACGCAGGCTGCCGCGAAGAATGCTCCCGACATCATCCAGATGGACCCTGCATGGCTGTTCGAATATGCGGGACGAAACCAGCTCGCGGACTTGTCCAAAGGCGTCGCTACTACGGATATCGACAAATCGCTGCTCGACTCCGGCAAATACAAAGATAATTTGTATGCGATTCCATTAGGCAATAACGCCACCGGCATGGTATTCAACAAAAATGCGGTCGATAAGCTCGGCGTCACTCCTCCCGCCAACGGCTGGACATGGGATCAGTATTTCCAATTCGGCAGAGACGCGAAAGCGAAGCTCGGCAAAGACAAGTATGCGCTGATGGACTCCACATCGGATTACACCGTGTATTCGGCATACCAGATCAGTCAGGGCAAAGGGTACCCGATTACGGTTGACGGCAAGTTCAATTTCGATAAAGAAACATGGCTCAACTATGTGAAAATGTATTCGGACCTGAGAAAAGAAGGCGTCGTACCTCCGCCGGACGTAGCAAGCACGGACAAAGAGTCCGATGCCAAGCTGGATTTGATGAACAACGATACGGTTCTGATGAAACGCAGCTTCGCCGCTCTATTCCCGGGCTACGACGGAGTGAAGCCGGGTACGTATACGCTCGTTACGCAGCCGAAAGGCGTGCAATCCAGCGGCTGGCTGAAGCCTTCCATGTTCTGGTCGGTGAGCGCAGATTCCAAATATGTTGAAGAATCCAAGAAATTCATCGACTGGTTCGTCAACGATCAGGAAGCGGCCGACATTCTAGGTACAACGAGAGGTGTTCCCGTCTCCAAAAAAATTCTCGATTATATGACGCCTAAACTGACTCCGAGCGATAAACTGCAAATCGAGCTTATCAAGAACGTGTCGCCTGATGCGCAGCCGTTCAATCCAGGGGCGAAGGGCTGGAGCAATTTCACGGCGAAAGATTACAAGGACATTGGAGAAAAGGTGATGTTCGGCAAAACGACGCCGGAAGCCGCTTTCGACGAGCTGGTTAAAAAAGCGAAAGACTATCAATAAGAGAAGACAGGAGCAATCGATATGATTACACTGACCGGCTTTGCCGATGAAATCTCACCCGATTTGGAGCTTCAGCTGGACGTCATGGCTTCCGTCGGCATCTCGCATATAGAGCTTCGCGGAGTATGGGGGAAAAATGTGCTGGATCTGTCGGACGAGGAGGTCGCGCAGATCAAAAAACGGCTCGATGAGCGGGGATTCCGGATCTCCTCCATCGGGTCGCCGATTGGCAAAATCTCGGTGACCGACGATTTTGAGCCGCACTTGATCCGCTTCCGGCGCGCCATCGAGCTATCTCGAGCTTTTGAAGCTCCTTATATTCGCATCTTTTCGTTCTTCATCCCTGAAGGACACGACGCCGGCGACTACCGTGAGGTCGTACTGGACCGGATGAAGCAGCTGACCCGGATTGCCGAGCAGGAAGGCGCCCAGTTGCTGCATGAGAACGAGAAGGACATATACGGCGATATCGGCGAGCGGTGCCTTGATATTTTGCAAGCATGCGATTCTCCGCATCTGCGCGGCGCGTTCGACCCGGCCAACTTCGTCCAATGCGGCGTTCGGCCGATGACGGAAGCGTATCCGCTGCTTGCCCCTTACGTTGATTACATCCATATCAAGGATGCGAAGATGGGCAGCGGAAAAGTCGTCCCTGCGGGCGAAGGGGATGGAGAGCTTCGCGAGCTTGTCCGGGAGCTGAAGCAGCGCGGCTATGCGGGCTTCATGTCCTTGGAGCCGCACTTGTCGGCGGCGGAGACGTTCCAGGGCTACAGCGGGCCGGAGCTGTTCGTGACGGCGGTTGAGGCGCTGAAGAAGCTGCTCGTGGAGCAGGACGTAGTGTGGAATTAAGCTGTATTGGAAGCCGGCCGGATGGCCGGCTTTTTGCTGTTTGTGAACGATGCAGATGGGGAAGTGTGGCTGCTCGTTTGCGATACTAGGATAAGGTGGGGTGCTCAGGGAAGGGGAAACCTGCTAAACGTGATAATGGTAAGCACCAGTGGACTAGAAGTGGAGCAAGCGTGGTAAACCCGGAAAGCGTGAAGCGTAGAAGCCCGGGAAGAGCGGCAAGTCTGGCAAACTTGGAAGCCTGGATGTGCGGGAGGGGGAAGCGTGGGACGGCCTAGGAGGTAAGCCCGGAAGCCGGGCACCTCCGGCAACTGGAAAGTCCGGAAGCCCCAAACTGGGGAAAGGGGCAAGCGTGGAACGGCCTGGGAGGTAAGCCCGGAAGGCCCGGAAACCCCGTAACCCCGTAACCCCGTAACCCCGTAACCCCGTAACCCCGTAACCCCGTAACCCCGTAAGCCCGTAAGCCCGTAAGCCCGTAACCCCGTAACCCCGTAAGCCCGTAACCCCGTAACCCCGTAACCCCGTAAGCCCGTAACCCCGTAACCCCGTAAGCCCGTAACCCCGTAACCCCGTAAGCCCGTAACCCCGTAACCCCGTAACCCCGTAACCCCGTAAGCCCGTAAGCCCGTAACCCCGTAAGCCCGTAAGCCCGTAAGCCCGTAACCCCGTAAGCCCGTAAGCCCGTAACCCCGTAAGCCCGTAACCCCGTAAGCCCGTAAGCCCGTAAGCCCGTAAGCCCGTAACCCCGTAAGCCCGTAAGCCCGTAACTCCGTAACCCCCGTAACCCCCGAACCCCGAACCCCGTAACCCCCGTAACCCCCGTAACCCCCGTAACCCCCGAACCCCCGAACCCCCGAACCCCCGAACCCCCGAACCCCCGAACCCCCGTAAACCCCTGAAACCTCAGAAACCCCCGTAACCCCCGAACCCCGGGTGTCCCCTCCAGTAACCTTGGGTAACTAATCACTTGGAGTTGATAAATACATAGGCTCCTATTGGAGGAGTATGTTACAGCAGCAACAGATGATTCTTGATAGTTTACAGCAGTAACCGGGATTAAGATGCCGAACGGGTTGCCCTGACCATCCTGCGGACCGTAGATCCGCTATTTCGCATATTTAGGGTGAAATACACGGGCTATCGGACACAGGATCCCTTATTTGCCCTTTTTGAGGAGAAATCAGAGGAATTTGCAGCAAATAGCGGATTCTCTGTCCGATAGGTGCGGCAAATGGTGTGATTTTACCACAATAGCGGATTCTGTGTCCGATACGTACAGCAAGCAGGGGAGTGGATCTAGCTCAGCAATGCTACACAGCCCGATTGCGAACATAAATGTTGCGGATACGCTCAATAATCACCACTTTCCAGTAGGGTATATCGAAATGGAGTGAATCTGGCGTGGTAATGGCATTGAGTCCGATTGGTTCGGAAATAGGCGAGGATTAGCTCAAATCTGCTCGATAGGTGCAATAGACGGGGGAGTGAATCTAGCGCAGAATCGTTACTTAGTCCGATAGGTATGTAAATGTTGCTGATACGCTTAATTGTGGCTACTGCACGAATAGCTTGGCGAATGGTGCAATTTGGCTCACTAGCAACCTCTCCGCAGTATCCATCAATCCCTTTCAATGGTGATTGACAAATCAACCTTAGCTGGCCCGTAGGCCGGCTTTTTTCGCCGCCAAAGCAAAAGAAAAAGGGAGCTCTCCGTACAGACACATTCCCATCCGGAGGCTCCCTTTATTCAATTGCTGTTACATACGGAATCGATCCAGCTGCTCTTGAAGTCCTTCCTTGAGCAAAATTTCCTTTTGCTTGGGGCCGATCAGATCAAAGTGCGGGAACTCGGAGCGGTGATGGATATATTCGGGGTTCAGCCCGTTGTCGATGCACCATTGACGCAATACGTTCAGGTTGGAGCAGCCGACCTTCGTGACGGTGTTGCTGCCGGGGAAGCGGGGCTCGTACCAATAATGGGTTAAAAAAGCGATTTCTCCGCGCGCAACCTTGCTTTTCCATTCGTTTAGCTCCTGACGCGCAATGCCAAATGCCATCCGGCTCACACCTCTTAATAGTTAGTTGCCACTGTTTTAAACCAGTTGTTCCTGCGTGCGCCGGACCATATAGGTTTGAAAATACCAAATCGAAATCGTGATCAAGCATCCGCTTGCCAGGAACCCTCCGATTACATCGCTAGGGTAATGCACTCCTAAATAAATACGGCTTAGACCAATGGAGACGATCATCCCTGCACTGAACAAAAGCAGCACGATACGGCCCCATTTGGACGGGAGGTGCTTCCATATAAGAAATGCCAGAATGCCGTAAAAAGTGAAAGCCGCCATGGAATGGCCGCTCGGGAAGCTGTAACCGGTAGCCTCGGCAATGCGGTTGATGGTGGGACGGGTGCGCTGGAACGCCAGCTTGAGCGATTCGTTCAGCAGCCAAGAAGTCAGCAGAACTCCGAGAAAAAAGATCAATTCCCGCCGATAGCCGTATCGTCTATAGAGCATATAAGCGACGAGCAGAGCTAGTACCGTTGCAGGTATGCCTGCGCCGATATAGCTGAATATTCGCATGATGTAAGTAAGCACAGGCGAATGGGTGCCTTGAATAATGGATATCCATGTGCTGTCGAAAAGGTCGATCCGGCTGTCGCCGATTTGCATGGCTATCCATCCGAAGCCAACCGCACACAGCAGGCTCAAGAACAGAGTGAAGGACAGCTGCTTAAACAATGAGTTCACTTGGGAAAAGCCTCCTGCTCTATCCAATATGGATAAGTATTGGTTCTATTATGCATCATTGGGCATATTTTTGGCGAATTTCTGATCGAAAGTGACATAATCCCGAAATAAATGATTGAAAAAATCAAAAAAATGATTTAAAATTTCATTATTAAGATGAGAGGGGTAATGAAATGACAACTTTCGGTCAATACACGTATCCTGAAATTTCCGCGCAGGCGGAAGCGCTGCAAGCGGCGTGGGATCAACTATCGCAACAGCAGGACTGGATCGACAGCTATTTGCTTAACCCGCAGTTTGATGAAATTATTTTTATCGGTTCCGGCTCCTCCTACTACCAGGCTCTATCGATGGCTTCGACATGCCGGGCTTGGCTGAACAAAAGCGCTGCGGCTTATCCTTCTTCCGAGCTGTTCTTGTTCCGCAATCAGACGGCGCCAGCCCACCGCAATTATTTGGTCATCGGCGTATCCCGTTCGGGCGAATCGACCGAAGTGATTTTGGCTCTCGACTCCGTCAAAGATCTTCCTTACATCACGGTAGCCGGCATAACCTGCTACGAGGACAGCAAGATGGCGCAAATCGCACCTTGTCTTGTGTCTCCATTGGGGAAAGAAAAAAGCACGGTTATGACGAAATCCTTCATGAGCATGACGTTTATGATGCAAGCGGCTATCGCCAAAGCATCCGGCAACGAAAAGCTCGTCAGCGAGATGGAGCAGGTCATCGCACTGGATGCTGCGCTCGTGAAAGCGGCGGATCCTTTTGCAAAATCGTTGATCAACGAGAACTCATTCAATAAGTTCATTTATCTCGGTATGGGCTCGAGCTATGGCATCGCCCTGGAAGCCTGCCTGAAAATCAAGGAAATGTCTTACGTATGGACGGAAGCTTACGGTACGCTGGAATTCCGCCACGGTCCAAAATCGGTTGTCGAGCCTGGAACGCTTGTTGTAGTCATGGTATCGGAGCAAGCCCGTTCCTATGAGCTCAAGGTGGCACAAGAAATGCAGGCGTACGGCGCTTATGTGCTGCTGCTGACGGCAAAAGCAGGCGAAGATACGAAGTTTGCCGACGCGGTTCTAGAGATCGGCGGAGAGACGATTTCCGATGACGCTCGTGCTGTATTGTACTTGCCGACGCTTCAATACCTGGGCTTCTACACTGCATTGAAACGCAACGTCAATCCGGATGAGCCGCGCAACTTGACGCAAGTTGTTATCATCTGATCAATCGGCTGCAGGCAGCATGGCCAGTATGCCAACATGCAAACATGCGACATGCAATCGGAAATAGCATTCATTTAAACGATTCATTACAAAACATCTGCTTGGGGGAAATCATATGCCATTAGTTTCATCTACACCGCTATTGGAAGCGGCAAGGGCAAACGGCTATGGAATCGGAGCTTTTAACGTTCATACATTGGAAATGCTGCAGGCGGTCGTGGAAGCGGCGGAGGAGACGCAATCTCCTCTAATTCTGCAATCCACCGTCGGTACCGTTAAGCATTTGGGCGCCGATTACATAGCGGCAGCCGCCAAAGCCGCCGCTGACCGGTCCAGCGTACCGATTGCTTTGCATCTCGACCATTGCACCGAATTCGATGTGCTCGTACAGTGCATTCGCGCAGGCTACACCTCGGTTATGATCGACGCATCGATGCATCCGTTCGACGAGAACGTAAGACAAACCCGTCGTGTCGTCGAAATCGCGAAAGCGGCCGGCATCAACGTGGAAGCTGAGCTTGGCAAAGTCGGCGGCGTCGAGGATGATATCGTAGTAGCCGAGCACGAAGCGCTCATGGCGGACCCGGATGAATGCGTCCGCTTTATCGAGCTAACAGGAGTGCAGACGCTGGCTCCGGCGATCGGTACGGCTCACGGCATTTATAAGGGAGAGCCGAACATCGATTTTGACCGCATCCAGCGCATTGCGCAAAAGGTTCCTGTACCGCTCGTGCTTCACGGCGGATCGGGCATCCCGGAAGAGCAGGTGAAGCGCTGCGTCGCTCTCGGTATGGCGAAAATGAACATTGCAACGGAAATCCGAATCGTCTTCTCCGACGCGATCAAAGGCGTTTTCGCACAGCATCCGGACGAGAACGACCCGCGCAAATATATGATTCCGGCGAAAAAAGCGGTCAAGGCAGCGGCCATCGAGAAAATGCGTATGGTAGGCTGCATCGGCAAAGCGAACGACTGGCGTTAAACGGCTTCACACGATGCCGAAGCCAGCATGGCTTTACAAAGCTTTTGTAGGAGAGAATTCAAATGATAACTACAGTCACGCTCAATGCGGCGATCGATAAAACGTATTATTTGCCCTCGTTTCCGCTCGGCCGCGTATCCCGTGTCCATCGTATGTATGCCGAGCCGGGAGGCAAAGGAATCAATGTGGCCAGGGTGATCAGCCTGCTCGGCTATCCGGTGACCGCAACCGGTTTTCTCGGCGGCCACAACGGCGATTGGATCCGCACTACGCTCGACCGGCAGGGGATAGCGCACGATTTTGCAGCTATAGAGGGCGAATCCAGGCTGTGCCTGAATATGATAGACGAATCGAACGGCGTTTCGACGGAAGTTCTGGAGCCGGGACCTGTGGTATCAGAGCAGGCGATGGAGAAGCTGGCGGCAACGGTAGAGCGGCTCGCCGCCCGCTCGCAGATCGTCTGCTTCAGCGGCAGCCTGCCGGGCGGCGTTCCGGTGAGCTATTATGCCGAATTGATCGGCATCGTGAAGAAGGCGGGAGCCATCGCTTTTCTCGATACGAGCGGAGAGGCGCTGCGCAGCGGCGTGAAGGGAAATCCGTATTTCATCAAGCCGAATGAGGATGAAATCGTTCAGCTGCTCGGTGCGAAATTCGACGCGGATTCTTCCGCCGCCAAGCAATCGCTCCAAGAGCAGCTCGCCAAGCTTCACGAGCAGGGCATTCCGGCGGTCAGCGTATCATTGGGCGCGCAAGGCTCGCTGTGCTCGTTCGAAGGCAGCGTGTACCGCGCCGTTGCGCCGCGTATCGATGCGGTCAACACGGTCGGCTGCGGGGATGCTTACGTGGCCGGTATGGCCATCGGAACCGCCCGTGAGCTTCCTGCACTGGAACGCATCGCATACGCGACAGCCGTCGGCACCGCTAATGCATTGACGGACAAAGCGGGATACGTGAAAAGCGGCGATGTGCAGCGTCTCCTCGGCGAGGTAGCGGTCGAACGGTTGAATTGAGCTTCATTTTCTATGCGGCATGATTTCGGCTTTAACATAGTGACACAAAAATGTAACACAAAAAGGGTGCTGATGTGATTTCAGTATCCTTTTTGTTTTGTCCGGGAGTGTTATACTAATAAAAAACGATTCGATCCAACATATCGATAATTGAGGTGTAACTACTTTGAAAACAGTCGTAGTCATTGGCGGGGGCATAACCGGATTATCTGCGCTTTACTATTTGCACAAACAGATCAAGGCCGACAACAAAAACGTACGCTGTATCCTGATCGAGGCCAGCGATTCATTGGGCGGCAAAATCGATACGGTCCACGAGGGGCCTTTTATTATGGAAGCCGGAGCCGATTCGATCGTGACCCGCAAAACCAACGTAGCTCCATTGCTGGAGGAGCTTGGCTTGCAGGACGAGGTCGTATATAATGCGACGGGCAAATCGTTTATTTACGCCGACGGCGAGCTGAAGCCCATTCCGGACGATACGGTGTTCGGCATTCCTCTTAGCGTGGAATCGCTGGCGAAGAGCAATCTGGTGTCGGCGGAGGGCAAGGTCGAGGCTTTGAAGGATTTTTATACGGTGAATGAAACCTTTACGAAGAACGATTCCATAGGCGCATTTCTGGAGAGCTTCCTCGGCAAAGAGCTGGTGGAAAAGCAAATTTCTCCCGTTCTCTCAGGCGTCTACTCCGGTCAACTGAACGAGCTGACGATTGCTTCCACGCTGCCTTATTTACTGGACTACAAGAACGAGTACGGCAGTATCATCCAGGGATTGTCGGCGAACAAGAAGAAGTTCCAGAGCTCCGGCGGCAAAAAGTTCATGTCGTTCAAAAACGGAGTGTCCTGCCTCGTCGATACAATGGAGGAACGGCTGACTGATGCGGAGATTCGCAAGGGGGTCAAAGCCGAGAAGATCGAGAAGGCGCAGGACGGCGTTTACCGGATTACCCTTGCGAACTCGGATGTGATAGAGGCGGATTACATCGTGCTCAGTACGCTTCATACGGGTGCGCAAGCTCTACTGCAGTCGAAAGAGCTGGATGAGGATTTCAGCGGGCTCAAAAACAGCTCGCTCATCAGCGTATACCTGGGCTTCGATATTCCCGACCATCTGCTTCCCAAAGACGGAACCGGCTTCATCACGGCGGACAACGACCATTTGATATGCAACGCTTGTACGTGGACGAGCCGCAAATGGGATCATACTTCCGCTAACCGTCAGTTGTTAGTGCGGCTGTTTTATAAAAGTTCGGGCGCTTCCTACGAGACCTTGCAGAAGATGTCGGAGAACGAGCTGCTTGAGGTCGGCTTGAAGGATATTGAAAAAAGTCTCGGCATTACCGGCAAGCCGGTTACCTTCAATGTAACCAAATGGCATGAAACGATGCCGAACTATCATATTAAGCATCCCGAAATCGTGAAGTCGCTTGAGACGAAGATGGATGCGTTATTTCCTCATGTTTTGCTGGCCGGCTGCTCGTACTACGGCGTCGGAATTCCGGATTGCATAGCCAACGGGGAAGCTGCTGCTCTGAAGATTGCGGAGTGGCTGTAGCGGTTAATAGCATACGGGGTATCTCTATAAAAGCAAGCTGCACATCATGCGTTGCAACTCTGCGAGGCGATTGGTCGGATTCCGCTAGGGTACCCATACGGCCGCGACGCGTATTGGCTATCGATGCCCCGAGCTGACTCATTTTTGAGTGCTTGCTGAGGTGCTCGGCGATCTGCAGAGCCTAGCGAAGTTGGCATGTGGTATTTTGTCATTTCTAGAGCTCATCAAAATAAACATCTAGAACGGAAAACGTAAGTTCGGCCAGCCTTATTAAGGAGAATGGACTCGATGTAGGCGTGGGGCCGGATAGTTTGACATAGTCGAAACAGCTTGCTGTGCCGGTTCTGCTGCTGGTCTTGAGATGATTGCGTGCAATCGCATGATGATGTTCTGGCGTGCCATAGCTTCGTTCTAACAGAAATTTTGAGTTGAGCGGCATCATTAAGGGGAACGGACTCCGTGTAAGCGTGGGACCGGGTATTCTGACATAGTCGATACAGATTGTTATCGGGACGCGTTATGATCGACGAGTATCTCGCAGTCCTGATCTCTCAGGAACTTAGCGATCGAGCAGCATCTATAGTGGGGATCGGACACAGCGTACGCTATTTGGCGAAAAACCGGGCAAATGGCTGACCTATCGGACCGTAGATACCTTATTCGCTGAAAAAGTAATGCTTTTGGCTTGAAAACAGGCTAATAGCGGATCGTATGTCCGAAAACATGCCGAATATCGCTTCCTTTGGCGGAATAACGGATCTACGGTCCGAAAGAGTTACTGGAACTAAACGATTTCACAACGGGGATGTCCGGCTCGCAGCCCGGATCAAGTACAGCACGCACCGTCCCTGTTTTCAAAAACTTGCAGCTAGAAAGCGCAATGAAGTTTTGTGAAAACGACAGCGGCTAGGGTGGGTTACCTCACCAGGGTACACAGCAGCATTTACATTCTCGACAGTCTCTCGATACTTATCTTGACTGGCAGACCGCTTACAGCAAGCGGTTTTTTTTATTGAAACCATTTTGGGCGGTTAAGGTGCAGAAATTAGCCGCGGCAGGCAGGGCGCCTTCATTGCCTCGGAACCCACTAGGACTGAAGCTACTCCGTCCGCTGCGTCGATTTGCGTACGATGAGCCGGGAGGGGAGCATCACCTTGCGGTTAGCTGCCGGAGCCGTCCCTTCCATCCGTTCGATCAGCATTTGCATGCCGATATATCCCATATCGTATGCGGGCTGTGCGGCGACGGTCAGAAACGGATTATAATCCGGGATCGGCTCCGGATCGTCGAAGCAGGCGACCGCGATATCGTCGGGAACGCGCAGGTTCAGCTCACGCAGTGCGCGAAGCGTATTGATGCCGATAAAGTTGTTCGCCGCTACAATCGCAGTTGGCCGCTCCTCCGGAGTCAGACTCATCAAGCGCTGCACGATATCCGGAAAGTTATCCTGACGGAAGTGCGATTCAATGACAAGATGAGGGCGTACTTCGATGCCGTTCAAGACAAGCGCGTCCTCGAAGGCTTGCTGCCGTTCCCGCGCGTTCGAAACGGATGAAGGGCCGTTAATAAGCGCAATTTGCTTATGCCCTTGCTCGGCCAGATGGGCGACGAGCTTGCGCGTAGTCTCCGCGTTATCGCCCATGACCAGATCCGCCTCGATCCCCTCCACATACCGGTCGACGAAGACGAACGGGACTTTCCTTTTGGCCAGCTTGCGCAGGTTCGTATGGGAAAGGTCTCCTGCCGGAGCGATAAGCACGCCGTCCACATGAGTTGACAGAAGCATGTCAATGTAGCGGGATTCCTTCTCCGTCTGTTCGTCCGAGTTCCCAAGCAGCAGCTGATAGCCTGATTGAAGCGCCTTGTCTTCGGCTCCGCGGGCTATCGTAGTGAAGAAGGGGTTGGAAATATCGGAAATGACGAGGGAAACGAGCTTCGTTTTTTTGGAGGTCAGACTGCGGGCTTGCTTGTTCGGTATGTAGTCCAGCTCTTGGATGATTTGTTCGACCTTCTTGCGTGTGGTCTCGCTGATCGAAGGCGAATTGTTAATGACCCGTGATACGGTCATCGGCGATACGTTTGCTTTTTTGGCTATATCATAAATGGTTACCATTTCATAATCCTCTCAATTCACTATGATGTGCTGAAATAATGCTCAGAGATGCACTGCGTATGCCGCAAACATGAAAACAAACACAGAATATTTTCAACCGTTCCATGGATTGACGAACGGCAAAGGGAGTGTTATCGTATTGTTATCGGTAACATTAAGGTATCATAACTACATAGCGATAAGCAAGGCACGAATCGAGAGAAAAGAGGGAACCGTTCATGAAAGCGATTGTATGTGAAGAGCCCAACCGTTTTGAAATGAAAGAGACGGACATGCCTAAGGCAGCCGCTGGAGAAGCTTTGGTGCGCATTCGCCGCATCGGCATTTGTGGCACGGATTTACACGCCTATCGGGGCAACCAGCCCTATTTCGAATACCCTCGCATTTTAGGGCACGAGCTTGCGGGAGAAATCGTCGAGATCGGTTCGAACGCGAACGGCTTGAAGGCAGGAGATATGGTGACGATCATGCCGTACATCGAATGCGGCCAGTGCATCGCCTGCCGCAGCGGCAAAACGAACTGCTGCACGAAGATGAGCGTCCTGGGCGTTCATCAGGACGGCGGGATGCGGGAGTATATGACCGTGCCAGCCGACCACCTACTCTCAACCGAAGGCTTGACGTTCGACCAGACGGCGATCGTCGAATGCTACAGCATCGGCGCTCACGCGGTCCGCAGAGCCGCGATAGAGCAGGGGGAATTCGCGCTTGTCATCGGCGCGGGGCCCATCGGGCTTGGCGTTATGAAATTCGCCAAGCTGGCCGGAGCGAAGGTCATTGCATTGGATATCAACGACGAGCGGCTCGAGTTTTGCAAGCAGTGGGCGCCTGCGGACTTCACTGTAAACGCCAAGAAGGATCCCGTTCAAGAGATCGAGGCGATTACCGGAGGCGATTTCCCGACGGTTGTCCTCGATGCTACGGGCAATGCCAAATCGATGGAAAGCGCTCTGCGCTATGTGGCTCATGGAGGCCGGCTCGTCTATGTCGGTTTGGTCAAGTCCGATATTGCGTTCAGCGATCCGGAGTTCCATAAGCGCGAGATGAGCATCGTCAGCAGCCGGAATGCCACCCGTGTCGACTTCGAGCACGTGATCCGGAGCATCCGGGACGGGCATATCGATACAAGGTCGTTCATCACGCATCGTGTGGGCTTCGACGACATGATCGGTGAATACGAATCGTGGCTGAAGCCCGAGACCGGCGTCATCAAAGCCGTTGTTGAGCTGTAGCGGACAAGTATCTGTGCTGCGGAGCGGTCAGTCAAACCCCTACGAAGCTCCAACCGGGCTGTTCTCTCCCTTTCAGTGTCTCAATTGATGAAATATGATTTCACAAATTAGATGACAAGGTACTTCGATTCTTACTCTGAGCAGAACGAACAAAACCTCCCGACCGCTTTCACAATGAAAGTGGTCGGGAGGTTTCTTTATCGTTCAATGAGATATAACGGCATCGTCAACAAGCTCTACGATGCTTGCTATTCCTCGCCAGCGCCGGCAGCTCCGTAATGGGGGACGAACAAAAACCGCTGTCCCGGTCCGGGGGTACCGTCCTCGCTCAACTCCAGTAAGCGTGGCTTGCCTTCATGCTCCCGGCTTAAGGTCAGAGCCTGGCCGGAATCCCGGTTCGTCAAGACGAACCAGCCTTCCTTGGCTTCTGCCTTCATGCCCCATTGCTGCGAGCTCCGGTCAGAGCGATCCGAGAGCGCTATGCTCACAGCTTCGACCGCACCATCAGCTTTCATTGGCTCCATATATCGTCCGCATGCTTTATTCCGGATTCGGACGATTCGCTCCTCCTGCCCCGCATCCATGTCCGGCTCCAGCAGCCACAGCTGCTCCTCCGAGGTGTAATTGAGCGTCTGTGCCATTAGCGCACCGTACGAATCCGGCGCCAAATACCGGTGTGAGCCGGTGCGTATTCTCCACACACCACTGTCCTTGGAGGCGGTAGCAATTGTGCCTTTACCGGCATCGATGTGTACTGTATCCGCCCAATACAGCCTCATGGTCGTATCGGTCGGAAACTCGAGTGGAAGCACCACGTAAGAGGATTGATGATAGTTCGACGGATACCAACGGTCGCCCACATACAGATAGCTGGTGGCGGCGCTTCCCTGCAGAGGGAGAATATACGTCGGCTGCGTATCGTAAGTCGTCGGACTGCCCAAGTCGTACAGCTCGGACCACGAGTCCGTAAGGCTATGGGTATAAGCGTATTTGCCCTGATTCGGTTCCCAGCCCGTGCAGCCGGATGTCACCATAAAGTAGACCCCGTTGCGCTTCACGACAGCCGGCGCCTCCCGATACTGGCCCGGCCACAGCGTGCGTACCTGCTCGTCGATGGTCAAATAGTCGCTGCTCAGACGGTACATGTGCAAATCCGCATTTTCTCTTGCCGCCGAAATAAAGTAGGCCGTACCGTCATCGTCGACGAAGAGGGTGCAATCCCGCGACATCGCACCGACCGGATTGAAGCTGCCATGATATACATAGTCGCCGT
This sequence comes from Paenibacillus sp. H1-7, assembly GCF_022354825.1. Lineage (GTDB taxonomy): Bacteria > Bacillota > Bacilli > Paenibacillales > NBRC-103111 > Paenibacillus_S. The sequence goes on along the minus strand of NZ_CP031168.1, from coordinate 6,482,441 downwards.
CTATCGTGTCGCAGGTAGCGACGGCGCATCGAGCCGCCGAGTAATCTTTGCCGTTCTCCCAATGCATCCACATGACGTATTTGCTTGTCTTGGCATTGTAAATGACCTTCGGCCTCTCGATATTGGCGCCTCTTCCGGTATCCGGATCGGTTACCAGCTCGGGAGAGGTGCGCATGTCTATAGGCTCGAACGGGGAATCCAGTGTGAGCACATCCCCCCGGAACTCCCAATGAGTCAAGTCGGTGGAGCGGTAGCACGATACCCGCTTGCGTCCTTCCCGGTTTTCGCCGAACCAATATATATACGGACCCGATTGCAGCATGCCTCCGCCGTGAGCGTGAATCGGCAGGCCGGACAGATCCTTCCATAACATCGCGTTTCTTACCATAAGATGTTTCCCTCCGATATCTCTCTTTGTAGTCGGTTACTTGCCGGAGGCTCCGTCAATTTGTCTTATATGATTTTGGAGCCCTTCATCGGCCATACGAAGCGTCGTATTGACATCCTGCTCGTTTTTCAAATATTTGGTCACTTGCTCGCTGAGGATTTTTCCTGCATCCGGGTATTTGCTCGTTGCCGTGTAGGCGGGGATGTAGGTGCCTTTGAAAATCGCATCCAGGTTCTTTCCTTGCAGAACCGGCATATCTGCGCCCAGCTCGCGACGTATGCCGTTATCCTTCAGCACGGACAGCTTGCCGGATGCACGGGTCAATTTCTTCTGAATTTCGTCCGAGGTCAAAATTTCAATCACCTTGAACGCCTCGTCCTTATGCTTGCTCGTCTTGCTGACGAAGGCGACATGCTCGTCGACCATGCCCGCCTGATTCGGTTTGTCCGGATAGCTCGGATATTGAGCGATATCCCAGTTCAAGCCTTTGGCTGCGTCGCCGGCAAGCAGATTAAAGTTGTTGCCGGTAGCGAACATCGCCAGATTGCGGTCTTTCATGAACTGGTTGCGCTGGTGTACGTTCGGCACAGGCTCGTTGTAAGGAATCGCTTCTATTGTTTTGGCCAGCTCAAGAATGCTCTTCCATTGTCCGTCACCAAGGTTCGATTTGCCGTCTTTCACCGAAGGCAGGGCAATTTGCAGCGCCAGCTTGCCATAACCGTCGGTTTCCAGCCCGCGGTACCTTATCCCTTGCTCCTCGCGGCTTACGCGCTTGGCGAGCTCGATCGTCTGATCCCAGGTCATGCCGTCCTTCGGATAGTCCACCCCGAATTTATCGAAGATGTCCTTGTTGTAATAAATGACATTGAAGTTCGCATCGTAGGGGAGGGCGACGAGGCCTCCATTTTTGTCATAGCCGCGTATCGTATCCAGGTAGGTCGGCTGGAACCGGCCCAAGTCTACGCTGTGCTTTTTGATCAGCGGCGTCATGTCCTCGACCAGACCCAGCTCCTGGTAGTCCGGAATGAGGTTGACCCAGGTGGCGACGATGTCGGGAACGGTACCTGCGGCGATCATCTCTTTAATGTTTTCCCCTTTGAGCATTTCGATCTGAATATGCGGATATCGTTTTTGCAACGGCTCCACAATCAATGATTTGAAATCGGCGTCGTTAATTTCAGACCATTTTTGGGCCATCAGCAGCTTGACAGGCTCTTCCTGTTTGGCTGGAGCTAAGGCAGAATTACCCAAATCCGTGCTTGGGCCGGTCGCTTGCGGAGCGTCTCCTTTCCCGCACCCTGCTGCTGCGGTTAAGCTCATTAAGACTGCTGCGGCAGCTGCCAAAAAACGCATGTTCATTGTACAGTCCCCCTCGTTTAAGCGTTAGCCTGTTTGAAATTTGTAAGCGGTTTAGTAGTATCGTATCATTGCCCTTCACCCTGCAACAATGAAAAAAAGAATGCGAAAATATCAATTTTGCACACAGCTGATGTCAAACCGAAAAAAGAGAGCCCGAAGGACTCTCTGGCTAAGCCGGTCCATTGCTTTTAAGACAAGGCTCCCGACCTGTATTTGAATGGCGTCGTTCCGACGTTGTCGCGAAAAAATTTGCAAAAGTAAGCGGATGACGAGAACATCAGCGTCTCCGATATATCCTCGACCGACAAGCTCGTTTCCTGCAGCAGCTTCTTCGCTTTTTCCACCCGGACCTTGGTCAAGTAATGCTTGGGCGACATCCCGTACACCTGCTTAAAGCAATTCGTAATATGGTTGCGGTGCACATGCAGCCGTTCGGACAATTCGGATATTCGCAGCGTTTCCGAGCCTCCGTATGTCTCCAGCAAATAAGCGACCTCGGTAGCAATCAAATATTTGGAATTCGAAGCGACGGACACGTTGTTGCCTTCGGGAATCACGATCTTTTCCAGCAGGAAGGCGAGAAACTGCATCATCATCGACTGCAGGATCATTTTTTTCGTAAAAGCAAGCTCGTCGTCATCCTTAAATAGCTGAATAAGCCGGTTCATCCAATGGCGGATTTCCTCGCGAATTTCGGGCGGCTGCTGTGCGCTGACGATCGGTTTGCCGAGCCTGTGGAACAAGGAATGCACCTCGCGGGGCTCAACGTCAAAATGAAAGTTGAAAAACCGGCTCTCCTCGTGCGCTTCGGGATAATGAAGATCGCCCGTATTGATCATGATAAAATCGCCTGCGTGCAGCCGGTATTCCACGCCATTGACCCATTCGCTCATCAGCCCGGACTCGATATACAAGATTTCCAACAACGGATGCTTATGATTGGGATAGACGGAGCCCTTCTCGGCATTTTTGTACAGAACGTTCCACACGTGAAAGGAAGTAAAAAAACCGGGGAAGAAAAAATGATCCTTCATGATCCAGCCCGCCTTTTGGAAAATAGTCATTGTCAGTAGCGTACCATAAAGGCAATGCGGAGGTAAACGTTTTCAAAATTTGCAAAAAAGTACAACCCCTTTTTTCACCCAATTACAAAAAAATACAAACGAATAAAAAATATGCAATTGTTGCCTGGAGCAAAATCCTTTATGGTGGGGGAGGTATTCCGCATACCGAATTCTCCTGAAGCTTGTGAGAATGGAAGCAAGCACCGTGGGAGCGTAATGCATCCAGTAAGTATTCAGAAAGGAGGAAAGTTGATTTTAGTTCGGCTTGAACGGAGCTGCACCGTAGTTTTGGAACCGCATACATGCCGGGAAGCAGGAATGAGCAGGACATAAAGATTTGCTCGTGGACCATGCAAAGGTCAATTCAATGAACTCGTCAGGAGGCTGAAATGATGTTCGACAAGATTAACCGTAAGGTAAGAAAAACAAGCGGGATTCTGCTAAGCTCCTTACTGATCGCTGCAGCAGGAATACCGCTGCAGGCTGCTGCCGAAGCGGGCAGCGCAATCTCTGCGGGTGCGTCACCCGTCAAGCGGCAAATGGAATTGCTGGACCGCGGTCTGGTCGCCGTCAAGGTGGAGCAGGGCGTATTCGTCAGCTGGCGCCTGCTAGGCAACGAACCCGACTCCATAGCGTTTAATTTGTACCGTAACGGCGTTAAGGTAAATGCGGCGCCGATTACGAAAAGCACCAATTATGCGGATACGGAAGGCACCGCAAATTCGGTGTACTCGGTCCGTGCCGTTCTGAACGGTAAAGAGCAGCCTGCCTCGGAGCAGGTGAACGTGTGGGGAACGAACTATCTCTCCGTTCCTCTGCAAAAGCCGGCTGATGGCACGAATCCGGACGGTTCCGTCTTTACTTACAGCGCGAACGATGCGAGCGCGGGCGATCTTGACGGCGACGGACAATATGAGATCGTGCTGAAGTGGGACCCGTCCAACTCCAAGGATAATTCGCAGGACGGCGTTACCGGCGAAGTGTTTGTCGATGCTTACAAGCTGGACGGTACGATGCTGTGGAGGATTGCACTCGGCAAAAATATTCGTGCCGGCGCCCACTATACGCAATTTATGGTTTACGATCTGGACGGGGACGGCAAGTCGGAGGTCGCGTTTAAGACCGCGGACGGCACGACCGACGGAACGGGCGCCGTTATCGGCGATCCTCAGGCGGATTACCGCGATTTAACGGGCAGCCGTCCGGGACGCGTATTGTCCGGTCCCGAGTATTTGACCGTCTTCGAAGGGAAGACAGGCAAGGCTCTTGCAACGGTCGATTACGATCCTCCTCGCGGAACGGTGACGAGCTGGGGCGACAATTACGGCAACCGCGTAGACCGTTTCCTGGCTACGGTTGCTTATTTGGACGGGGAAAGACCGAGCCTTGTCATGGCACGAGGCTACTATACGCGGACGGTGCTCGCTGCCTACAACTGGCGGGACGGACAGCTGAGCAAGGTGTGGACCTTCGACAGCAATACCGCAGGCAATGAGGCTTACGCCGGACAAGGGAACCATAACTTGACCGCAGCGGATGTGGACGGCGACGGCAAGGACGAAATCGTGTACGGTGCAATGACGGTCGACGACAACGGCACCGGGCTGTACAATACGCGATTGGGTCATGGCGACGCGCTGCATGTCGGGGATTTGGACCCGGATCGTCCGGGCCTTGAAGTATTCAAGGTCAATGAAGACAAAAATTCCCCGTATGGCGCGGCCATGTGGGATGCTGCAGACGGAACCGTGCTGTGGGGCGTACCTACGGGCAAGGATACGGGCAGGGGCATGGCTGCGGACATCGACCCGAATTACAAGGGCGAGGAAGCGTGGGCATCGACCGGGGTCGGCCTGTATTCCAGCCAAGGGGTCAAGATCAGCTCGTCCACTCCGTCCATTAACTTCGGCATATGGTGGGACGGCGATTTGCAGCGCGAGCTGCTGGACAACAACCGGATTGACAAATGGGACTACGTCAATTTCAAATCCGTGAACGTGCTGACCGCGGAGGAAGCTGCCTCGAACAACAGCACGAAGGCGAATCCGGCATTGACAGCCGACCTGTTCGGCGACTGGAGGGAAGAAGCCGTATGGAGAACGATCGACAGCTCCGCGCTTCATATCTATACTACGACGGCGGTAACGAACCACCGCATTTATACGCTCATGCATGACCCTGTATACCGAATGGGCGTCGCGTGGCAAAACGTCGCGTACAACCAGCCGCCGCATACAAGCTTCTATCTGGGCGAAGGCATGACCGCTCCACAGGCTCCGAATATGTACGTGATCGTTCCGGCGGAGGTGAAGCTGTCTCCGAGCACACTGAATTTGAAAAGCAACGGCGGAGCCAACTCCATGACGGTATCCATTAAGCTGCCTGAAGGCTATGCGGCTTCCGTCGACGCCTCTACCGTACAGATGAGCGTTTACGGCGGCAAAGTGGTCAAGGCACAAGCCGAGTCAGGTAAAAATGCCGGTAAGGACGAGGGTCAAGACGGGCTTGCAGGCAAGGGAAGCGAAAGCACAGTCAAGTTCGATCGAGCTGAGGTTATCGCTTCACTGCAGGGCCGGCAGGGAGAAGTAGAAGTTCTAGTGACCGGCAAGCTGAAGAACGGCAACGCCTTCAGCGGAGTCGACAAGCTGAGAGTCATTCATTAATAGGATCATAATAAACAGGGCAGTCCGCCATCTCTTCATTTATGAAGGGAAGGAAGGGCTGCCCTCCGCATTGTTGGCAATCGGAAAGGCCGATATGGTATGCTAGTAATATTCCGATTGATTTCAAAATTTTGCTAAGCAATCCACGGTTAATGGAATAGAGGGGGAAGTCTGTTGGATCGGCATTCCGTTGTTCAAGAGTCTTTTGTGTTGGACGCAGGTTGTTTGGATTCGGGAGCACCGCTGTTCGTTCGCGGTGATATCCGTGTTTGCAACACCAATGGCAGCGGTGCCGGCGGAGATGGGACGAGACCGGTGCTGCTCATCAGCCACGGGTTTAAAGGCTTCAAGGACTGGGGGTTTTTCCCATATGCCGCTTCGCGTTTTGCAGAGGAGGGCTATTATACGGTAACGTATAATTTCTCCTGCAACGGCGTAGGAGAGAGCGATTTCGACGAACTGGACAAGTTCGGCCTCAATACGTTCTCCCGCGAGCAAGCCGATCTTAAGCTTGTCCTGCGGAGGCTGCTGGATAAGCAGCTGCCGTTCGCCGAGCAGGCCGATACGAACAGGATCTATTTGGTCGGTCACAGCTGGGGAGGCGCAGGCGGCATCGTATTTGCGGCCGAGCATCCTGAGATCCGCGCCCTCGTCACCTGGAACGGCAGTGCTTGGGCGGATTTGTTCGACGCTGCGTTCAAAGTGCAGGTGGAGCAGGACGGCGTCGGGTATGTGGCGAACGCCAGAACGAAGCAGGAGATGCCCATCCGCGCCAGCTTTTTCGAGGATTTGGAACGCAACGGGGAGCGATACAATATCGTCAAGCGGCTTGCGGAGCTGGCCATTCCCGTGCTTCAGGTACAGGGCGATCAAGATTCCCCGCGGCTTAGAGCGGGCTTCGAGGCATTGCGCGAAGGCGCGCCGCAGCATCCTATTGCAGTGATTGAGGGCGGTACCCATACCTTCGGAGCGGTCCATCCGTTTCAGGGCACAACGCCTCATTTGGAGGAAGCGCTGCTGGCTACACTGCAATTTTTGAACAAGCAGGCCGGGCGATAGGAGGCATCCATTACTTGGCTTAGGCTGAGGTTTCCCGATTCATTCAATAGACGACTACTGCCCGGGAGACCTTACCTTTCTACTATACCCCCCAACATGAAGGCGGCTCTTTCGAATAATATAAACAGTAATCGCTTACAAAATTACAAAATATGCTACAATGGATTCATTATTCATCCACCTAGCCTTAGGTCTAGTAAAATACCGGGCTGCGGACTGTTGAAGTTACGATCCAAAATTTGTATTCTATTAGTATAAGATTACAAGAATACCCAATTAGGGAGAGGCTCGTGAAATGATAAACATTAGCTCAATCGTTCAAGAGAAATTCCAGTTTCTTCATAAATTCATCCAGTCTCCCAAAGATGTGGGAAGCATAACACCAAGCTCCAAATATTTGGCCAGGGCCATGACCCGGTATATTCCTTGGGAATACATAGATTCCGTTGCCGAATTGGGCGCGGGGACCGGTGCGATTACCGAGTATATCCATGCGGCGGCAAGACCGCAAACGCGAGTGCTGTTGTTCGAGAAGGAGGACAGCTTGCGCAAAGGTCTGGCTGAGCGTTATCCCGGAATGGGCTGCTATTCCAATGCATGTCAAATCCGCAATGCGATTCAGACCGAAGGTATTGCACAGCTCGACGCGATTATAAGCGGGCTTCCGTTCTTCAATTTTCCGCAGCAGATCCGCGACGAAATCATCAATGAGATTATGTACTCCCTGAAGCCCGGCGGCTTGTTCGTCGCCTTTCAGTATTCTCTGCAAATGAAGCAGCAGTTAAGCGAATACTTCGATATTGAAACCATTCAATTCGTCCCCTTCAATCTGCCGCCTGCCTTTGTCTACATTTGCCGCAAAAGAGGGTGATCCGTTCATGACCTACGATATGCTGCTCACCATGATCGGCCAGTACGGTTATGCGGCTCTATTTTTTGCGCTGTGGCTCGGCATTGTCGGTATGCCTATACCCGATGAAGTCATTGTAATGACAGGCGGAGCCGCAACCTCCAGCGGATTGCTTCATGTCGTTCCCGCATTTATCCTGACGTATCTCGGCGTCATCTCCGGCTTGTCGCTCGGTTACTTCCTGGGCCGTTATATCGGAACACCGGTGCTTGAGAAATTAAAGCGCAAGAAAAACATGGAGAAATATATTCAGATTTCGGAAAATCTCGTCGATAAGTACGGCAATATGGCGCTGGTCATCAGCTACTTTTTTCCCGTCGTCAGACACATCACTCCTTATATCGTCGGCGTTAATAAAATGTCGTTCCGCCGTTACGCCCTCATTTCATACTCCATCGGTTTTGTTTGGACATTGTTGTTTTTCGCTGCAGGCCGTTTGGCGGGCGATCATGTGGAGAAGGTCGGTCTGCTCGTTTATCAATACGGTCTCAAGCTGTTATGGGTGCCATTCGTTCTCGCCGCAGTCTGGTTCGGCGCCAAAATGATGATGAGAAGAAAACGTTCGCATCCCGGTTAGTCTTCCTTGGAGCACTTGTTGAAGGAGTACGGTGTGAAAAAGAATTGGATAGCCGCGATGGTGTTCGCTTTCCTGCTGATCGCCTCTCCCGGGCTGTGCCGCGGTTGCAGCTGCGCTTATGAGAAAGACCCGTTAAAAGCGTTGGATATGGCGGGGGTTGTCTTTGCCGGACAAGTGCTCGATATCCGCCAAAATGTTCATGAGGACCGGAAAAAAGGTGAAATCTACGATCATCGGTATGTCGTACGGTTTCAAGTTCAGCAGTCGTGGAAAGGAACAGACCAAACCGAGTTCGTAGTGATGACTAGCGCAGGCGGCGATACCGCTTGCGGTTTTGATTTTCAGCTTGGAGAAAGCTATCTCGTATATGCTTACCAAACAAATAACGCGAATGCGGTGGAATGGCATACCTCGACTTGCTCACGAACCAAATTGCTTGCAGCGGCCTCTGACGACCTGGCCAAGCTGCCTTCGGGGCACACGCCTACGCAGCAAACGGATTTATCCGATCAAATGAAAGCATACCAAACCAGTTATCAAATGTTCCAGGCCCGGATGATTTATTACGGGTACATTCGTCCCTTTAGATTGTATATCGCTGCTGCTTTTATCATGGCGCTTCTCGGCGGGCTGTTCATGATATTTAGGAGACGGAAGAAGAGTTGATCTTTTTGATTGCGCATATGGATATTTATGGTATTATTAGTGTTTGCAGGTAAAATGAATTCGCCGAGGTGGTTGGATATGGGTCTACGGTATGGTCATCCTCATGAAGCAGGGATGTGCGAGACGCGAATCGCCAAATTGGAAGCATTGCAGCAGGATTGGGTGGATCGCGGAGTTTCACCGATTATCGTTTCTTTGATAGCCCGCAAAGGTATCATCGTCTCGCATAAGCTTTATGTTGATCCGGAGTACGACAAGACGTACGGTCCGATGAAGCTGGATACGATTTTTCAACTGGCCTCGATATCCAAGCCGGTTACGGCAACCGGCATCATGGTGCTGGCGGAGGAAGGGAAAGTTGCGGTTGCATTGCCCGTGCAGGATTACATACCTGAATTTGCCGGCGAGAAAAAAGAAAACGTTCTCATTCATCATCTGCTCACACATACTTCCGGAATTGACGAGAACAATATCTGGAGTTCGATTTCGAGCGGCGAAGCGGGAATCGATATGGACCGGTGTCCCGACAATCAGCAGCCGGACATCTACAAATATGTAACGGCAGGGTACCAAGCGCCGTTGTCCTTTTTTCCGGGAACCGAGATGAACTACTGCGGCTACGGCTTTACCCTGCTTACGGAAGTTATCCGCCGTGTAACCGGGCGAAGCTTCCAGGATTTTATGGCGGAGCGCATCTTTCAGCCGTTAGGGATGAAGGATACGACCTTCATCGTGCCGCCTGACCAATATCCGCGAGTGGCGAAGCACCCGCCGAATGCGCCGTTTCCGCGCTTCGCCGAATACGAGAACTTGACCAAGCCGTGGGGCGGAAGCGGACTTTGCTCTACCGCTTACGATATGGCGGTCTTTTGCCAGACGTTTCTTAATCAAGGACTCTACGATGATTTTCGTCTCTTAAGCAAGCTTGGCGTGCAAAAAATGACAATGAATCAAGTGCCGGGCGTCTCTTCGCGACTCGGGGACGAGTTTTTCAAGGAAGCGAGCTGGGGATATGGCTGGAACGTCAGCGGCACGAAGCAGGATTATACTGGAACGCTAAGATCCGAGAGAACGTTCTCGCATTCCGGGAGAGGGAATACCCAGATTATGGTCGATCCCGATAACGAGCTTATTGCGATTAATTTTCAAGTAACGATGAAGCGAATCAATAACCGTCCTTATCATAATTTTGAATATTTTAACGACGCCGCTTTGTCTGCGATAGTGGAGTAAGGAATGTAGACCAGACTGTGTATATGCAGCCTGGTCTTCCCGTTTTTAAGCTTGCTATGACGAAGGAGTGGTTCTAAAGCATGCGGCTGTATCATTTCAGTGAAGATCCCGATATTGCGTTGTTCGAGCCGAGAACGCTGGACTACCGGCAAGAGGAGCCGGCCATGGTATGGGCCATAGATGAGTTTCATGCCCCACATTATTATTTCCCGAGAAATTGTCCGCGGGTATGTCTATGGCCTGAAGAATCAACTTCGGAAGCCGATAAGGAAAGGTTCTTCGGCCATTCCGCTGTACAGCGAATTATTGCGGTGGAATCGGATTGGCTGGAGCGGATCCGGGAGACGAAGCTGTACCGGTATGTTTTCGAAGAGGAAGGCTTTGCGGAGTATGATATCAATGCAGGCTACTATACCAGCTTGCAGACCGTAAACCCCGTTGCTGTGGAGCCAATAGGGGACTTGCTCCAACAGCTGTCGTTGACGGGAATCGAGCTTCGGATAACCCCATCATTAATGCCCTTGCGTGCGGCAATTCTTGAATCTACAGTCAATTTCTCGATGATTCGGATGAAATACGCCAAGCAAGGAGGCGCTTAAGATGAGAATCGCAATCGACGCGATGGGCGGCGATTCGGCTCCGGAATGCAATGTGAAAGGGGCGCTGATGGCGGCAAAAGCGTGGAAGGACGATGACATTGTTCTTATTGGGGACTTGAACCGAATGAAACCCTGGCTAAGCGAAGACCTTCCGAATGTACATCTGGTGCACGCATCCGAGACGATCGCAGGTGATGATGAGCCTGTACAGTCCGTTCGCCGCAAAAAGGATTCCTCCCTCGTGGTCGCCGGACGGATGGTCCGTGACGGGGAAGCAGACGCTATGGTATCCGCTGGAAACACGGGTGCATTAGTTGCAATGGGGCTCTTCGTTATCGGCAGAATCAAAGGCATTGAGCGGCCTGCATTGGCACAGCTGCTGCCTACGATGAGTGGAGGGCATGTATTGGTTCTGGATTTAGGGGCTATTATGGACCCGACTCCCGCTCAGCTGCTGCAATATGCATGGATGGGACATGTCTACATGTCCAAAGTATTGGGCATCGATAACCCCCGCATCGGATTGTTAAATGTAGGCGCGGAGCCGAAAAAAGGCAACGAACTCGTTAAAACTGCGTATACCTTGTTACAAGAGCAGCACTTTTCGTTTGTGGGTAATGTAGAATCAAGAGATGTTCTGAATAGCGTTTGCGATGTGCTTGTTTGCGATGCATTCAGCGGCAATATTTTGTTGAAGTCGTTTGAAGGTGCTCTTGGTGCGATAACGTCTCATTTGAAAGAGGAGTTTACCCGGTCTGCCCTTACCAAACTGGCGGCCTCTATAATAAGACCCGGTTTGACAAGATTCATGAAAAGCATGGATTATAGACAATATGGCGGCGCCCCTTTGTTCGGTATCGACGGCGTATGCATCAAAAGCCATGGCTCGTCTAACGCCGACGCCATCAAACACGCGGTCTCGACAGCTAGAAGCACCGTAATGAGCGGGATGGTAGGGCGGATAGCTTCTGAAATCAGCGCCGTACCCTCTTTGCCAAAGCAAACTACTCTGTAACGGGAGGTCAATCGAATGCATACAAAAATGAGCTTGATGGATCAGCTCGCATATATGGGCATTGACAGGGAAGGGACTTTGTTGGTTCACTCTTCCATGAAAAGTATAGGAGAGGTCGAGGGCGGAGCGGATACCGTTCTGGACGCCCTGTCCGAATATATGCAGGAGGGTCTGCTTGTTTTGCCTACCCACACCTGGTCTTATATTAATGCAAGCAACCCCAAATTCAATGTGGAGTCATCTCCTTCTTGCGTCGGCATTTTGCCGGAGCTGTTCCGCCAACGTCCCGGGGTTCACCGTTCGCTTCATCCGACCCACTCGGTTGCTGCGTTGGGACGCGATGCCGAGGAGTTCGTCCGCGGGGATGAATGCTATGACACGCCATGCCACCGCAACTCCGCCTGGGGCAAGCTGCTAGACAGGAAAGCTACCATTCTGCTGGTCGGCGTCGATCTGCGCCGGAATACATTCATTCACGGCATTGAGGAGTGGATGGATATTCCGGGACGGCTTACCGATACCCGTGAGCAGCTGTATACCGTCTTAAGCGACGGCACGGAAATTTCGGTTCCGTCCCGGAGACACTGCGGGCTGCGCTGGTCGGAGCATTTTTGGAAGGTAGAGGAAGTATTGGAGAGGCATGAGGCGATGTACAAGGGATATTTGGGCGATGCGCTTGTGAGAGTATGTGACACGGTGCTGCTCCACGAGACGATCTCAGGCTTGCTGAGAGTGAACCCCGATTTATTCTCCGATAACGAGCCGATGGCCAAAATAGGCTAGAAGGCGAAGCGGTCCGGCTTCAGTCAATTGTTTTCCACTGCACTCCATCGAAAAGGGAGCCGTTGCTTCGGCGAAGAACGCAGCGCCGGAGCAAGGACTCCCTTTTTGAGAGGTAGTAAGTCGGATTCGCATTAAGCCATCGTTTCGAGCATAGCGAGGGATACTTGGTACTGCAGCTTCTCCTGCTGCAGATAGCGGCGGAATTCTTCGATGACATAGCGGGCCATCCGATCGGTTTCCGCGGGATTGCTGCCGGCGATATGCGGCGTCAAGATAACGTTATCCAGCTTCAGCAGCTCGCTGTCCGGCCGGACGGGCTCCGGGTAGGTCACATCCAGCAAAGCCGTTCTCGTGGGCACCGCTCGAAGCGCTTCGATCAGGTCGGACTCTACAACCTGCTGGCCTCTAGCGGTATTGATGAAGGTTGCATTCGGCAGCATCCGGTCAAAATGCGTTTTATTAAGCATCCCGACGGTAGCCGGCAAGTTGGCCAGATGGTTCGAGATCGTATGGCATTGCGTGAAGAGCTCGACCAGCCCGGTTTTCCGGACATTCAATTGTTCAGCGGCCGCATCGGACAGGAAGGGATCGAAGACGATAAGGTCCAGCTGGTATGGCTTTAGCAGCTCGATCACCTTTTTGCCGATCATGCCTGCCCCGATGATGCCGACTTTGGCATTGTAGTTGCCTGGAAATGACCGCGCGTACCTCGACGCTTCGGAACGGGCTTCCTTGGACCTCATGGCGGACTGGAAAAAGCCTTTGTTGGCCAGCACGATTTGGCCGGCCGTGAACTCGGCAACCGGAACCGCATTGGCGGCCCAGGCGCTGACGACGATAATGTCCGAATGCAGAAACGGTCTTGCAAAGCGCTGGACGCTGCCCGCAGCGTAAAAGAGCGCTTTCAAATTCGGCAAATAACGTCGAATGCTTTCTTGGGAGAAGGTCGGCATTCCCCAAGTGGAGAAGGCGACTTCGACCTTTTTTAAAGCAGCCGCATGCTCCTCCACATTGTCCTCATTCACCACTTCCGGATACACATCGGCCAGTTCAGCCAATTGGCTTCGACTGGTCACACTGTAAACGCCTTCAATCTGTTGCTTTCTTCCTAAAAATACGGCACGTTTCTTCACTTGCGTCCCACCACCCCAAGGAGGTTTGTGTATTTACAAGTTCCCGTCTAGTTGGTATCTCCCTTATTATACATGAAAAAGTAGGGGGTATGTGGTGTACCTAACTACTTTTTTTGCTTTAATTAGCTTCTTAATTCTTCCAGTGCAAGCTCGGGATTGACGATGCCGCCGCCAAACGCGATGCTATACCCATTGCAATCCTGGATTGTAAATTCGCTCCACTGCAGGGAATAGTGAGGGGCTCTAGCTATGGTGACATGGCTGCCGGCTAATTCGCTAAACAACAAGTCGACGGCGTTCGTATAACAGAACACGTCGAAGTACTGCTCCTCGTACATGGAACTGAGCGGCTTCACATCGTCCTCGTGCCGGGCTTGCAGCAGAATGAGAGTCAGTTTATCCCGCGAGACGTGATGGTGCTTGATGTTCCCGCCTATGGCCTCGTAGGCAAATCCGAGACAAGTGTAAAATTGGATCGATTGCTCGAGATTTTTTACCAACAGGACAACGGCGGTGCCACTAATCTGAATTGGAACCAATGAAGACCATTCCCTTCTTTAATAGTCAATCAGGACATCAATCACTTCATTTTCCCGGCGCCGAATACAATGACGTACTGATCCGGGTCGCTAACCGCAAATTCCTTCCATAGCATATCGCCTTGATCTTCAAGCTTCATTTCGTAATGAATCACAGCTCCGTCGGAGCGAAATTGCTCAAGCAGATCATCAATCCGGTCCCAGTCCGTATAAGCATATGTATCGATGCCGCTGAGCGGGCCTTCCCATTGCTTCGGATAGTTGGCGGCGCGAGGCTTGCGGTTCGGCCGGACATCATCTGCATGCTCCGCTTCGTACAAAATAAATCCAAGACGGGGCTCCTTGCGTTCCGCATGCCCCCAGCTATCCACAGTACATCCCAGCTGGTTGTTGTAATATTCCTTGGATCGTTGGAGATCGCTAACTAGCCTAACTTGGTTCATGGATCTAGCCTCTTTCATTGGTTTTGGTTGGCCAGCCGCCCCATAGATGCAGCTTATTCCCATCCGGGTCATAGGCATGAAAGCTGATCCCGCAGCCGCCGTTATCCGCAAACGAGTCTGTTTTTGCACCGTTTTCTACCATCCGCGCATGCAATTCTTCGATATCGTAGACTTCTACGGTTAGCGCCGCCATTTCAGGATCGTCTATGGATTTGTAATTCAAGGTGGTCCGTTCTTCCGTCCTTATTAGAAAGATGGATTGATTCGATCCGACCTTCAGTTGGGCTTGATCCTCGCTCGGCGGTCTGAGAAGAGTCAGTCCCAGATGCCGTTCATACCATTCAGCCGACGATACCGCATTGGTGACCGGCATATATATCGTTTCGATTTGTTTCACGACAGGCTTGTTTTCCAAATTAACAAGCTCCTTCCCGCAGCCTTTTACCACTTTACTATTATATACAAAAAAAGGAAAATGAGGAAGGAAATTCTTCGGTATCCTTGCTCATTCCCTTTTCACAGCCTTGTTTCGTGTGACGTAAGCAATTATGCTTAGTTCCAAAATTCTATCACGGAAGAGTCGGAGCTGGCGCCGATTTAGGAGCAAAGTCGCGGGTCCGGAAGAAAAAATATACGGAACTGGTACTATTTTATCAGCTTATGTGCTACAATGTGTTTAGTTTTGTTACATCACATCCATCGACAAACCGAAAAGGCAAACTTGCTGAAAAGCAAGGACGCAAAGCCTCAGGCCTAAGGGACTATCGAATATCCTACGGCGGCTGGGTTACCGAAATTGCGCTATATTCCAGTTCTTGTACAACAAGACTGCCCAATTTCGGGCAGTTTTTTTATTTACCACAATAGAATTTATAAGATTCCGAATATCATCGGATGAAAAATTCTATTTGGCGATTAAACCTACCTTTGAACGCGGTCGCTCATCTTTTGAAAGGCCTGGGTAGAGGTTTTCTCACCTATTTTATTTGAAAAGGGGTTGTATTGTGTGCAAGCGAATTTCGTGAATCCGTTCCTAACCTCGTCTCTCCATGTTATCGAGACCTTGATTCAAATCAAACCGGTCGTAGGTCAGCTAAGTATGAGAACGATTCACTATGCGGACGATTATGTGTGGCTGAAGATTGGCATTTTGGGGCAAATGAACAAGGATATTTTATTCGGATTTCCCGAGACGGTAGCCTTCCGGATGGTTTCCGGGATGATGGGCGGCTATCCCGTCACTCAATTCGATGAGCTGTGCCAAAGCGCGGTCGGAGAATTGGGTAATATGATCAGCGGAAACGCAAGCACGCTATTGTACCAGCAGGGCATCGAGGTAGACATTACCCCGCCGAATCTTGTTAACGACTCGGCCTATGAATGGGGCGGTCAAGTATTCAGCATTCCTCTTACCATCGAAACGATCGGAGAGTTTAACATCTACATCTCTGCATAACATCCGTTGTCCGAATCTAAAGTCAAAATGTATATAAAATCCTGTAAAAACTGGCATTGGACTTCTATCGGCTTTGTGATATGTTATTATAGATCACACTACTACATATAGGCGGGTTTTCATCATGGTTGAAGAGCCTTTGCTAAAGCAATTGCGGGACTGTAAGCCAGTGGTTATAGAAAGATGGCTTCAATATATGAAAGGGCATCATGCAGACTACAATACAGCCAGCTTGAACCGTAAAGCCGATGTGTATTTTGATTATTTAACGGATTTGCACATCGATATGACCGAGCATCCGCTGCAGGAAGTGGTGCCCGATTGGTGCGCAAAATATCAGGAATTAGAGCTTGAGATCATAGATATTATTCGCTGTTCCCATTTGTGGAGAAAGTCGCTGATAGAGGTCGGGAGCGATTTTCTTACTTTAAAGCTGTTTCGTGAAATTTGCTTGCGGATCGATCATTTTGAAGTTTTGCTGTGCGAGAATTATTGGCAGCGGACCATCTCCGACCTGAAGGAAAAGGATATGGCTATTACTCAGCTGCATGACGACCGGATTACGCTGCTCGGGAAGATGGCCGCCAGCATGGCTCACGAAATCCGCAATCCCCTCACTTCGATTAAAGGCTTTTTGCAGCTGCTGCGTACGAACCTTAGAGCATTGCCGATGGAGAAGGCGGATGCTTATCTGGAATTCATAGAAGCGGAATGCAACAACATGCATATGCAGGTGACCGGCTTTCTCAGCTTTTCCAAAAGGCCTATTATAGAAGAAGAGCTTGCGGATACTTCGCTGAAGCAGATATTGGAATACAATCTGTCTTTGCTGAATCCGAGGCTTATTAACGAGAATGTAGTTTTGAAGGTGGACATTCCCGACTCCATAACGCTTCGGGTACAAAAGCTCGCCTTTCAGCAAGTATTGAACAACCTGCTTAATAACGGGATCGATGCGTTGTCGGAGGTTAAATACGAAAAGATCATATCGATCAAAGCTTTCGAGGATCAGGATCATACGTGGATATGGATAGGCAATAACGGTCCCGCCATCCCCGCGGAGCTGGCCAAGACGCTCTTTGCTCCTTTTGTCACGAACAAAACGAACGGAACCGGCTTGGGACTAGCCATTTGCAAGCAAATCATGACCAAAAACAACGGCGATATTTCATTTCAAAGCACGGACAGGGAAACGACCTTCAAGCTTTCGTTTCAGAGGCCGAAGCTGGCACTATAGCATCGTTCAAATCATTCAACCACAGGCCATCGGCTTGTGGTTTTTTTTTGTCGTCCCGAAAGAGCAGGCGCGGATTATATCGGTGGTAATAGTAGCAACATTTTCAGCTGGCCGTCAGCGGATTCAATTCGGTATAGTAGAGTCAAGACTTGAACAGAGCTTCAGTGTTGGATGGGCAATAGATCCGAGGCGAGGCTCTGTTTTTGCATGTAAATAGTTTGGATCGGGACTCCCCGCAAAGTGTCTGATGGACTTCGAAGCCAAAGCTTCACTTTGTGGGGTATTTTGTTTTGCAAAATTTACTACCGCGGATGTATCGCCGTGTTCATGCTCCGTTCATATTCGTCGTGTACTTTTAGTAAAGTCGTTTGAATTTAGGAGGGAAAGCAATGGATCGATTGACCCATTTCTCCATGAAAAATGTGGCCGCGGTATTCATCATTATCGCCTTGCTGATGGGCGGAGGCTTATACTCGGCATCCACATTGAAGGTGGAGAATATGCCGGATGTTTCGTTTCCGGTCGTTCTTATATCTACTACTTACCCGGGACCTCCTCAGGATGTTATGGAAGAGGTCACCAAGCCGCTCGAAGATAAAGTGGCGAACCTGGAGGATCTCGATACGTTGACCTCGACCTCCAGCGATAATATGTCAATGATCATCGTTCAATTGAAGCAGAAAGCGGATACCGATAAGCGGAAGCAGGACATCGAGAGCCTCGTTCAGGAAGTGAAGCTTCCCGCGACGGCGGATAGACCGAAGGTATCGACGTTCGGCTTCGCTTCGATTCCCGCTTATTACTTAGCGATCTATGCCGACAACGGCATGAGCCAGACGGAGCTGGACAAGCTGTACGAGGATCAGATCAAGCCGGGCTTCGAGGCGATGCAAGGGATTGACCATGTCGACTCCGTCGGTTCGAGAGAAACCTCCATGGATATTCAGCTGGATGCCGATGCATTGAACAGCTTCGGTTTAACGCCGGCCCAAGTCACAGCGTCGCTTCGCAATGCTTTATCCAAAGGTCCTATCGGTTCGGTCGATTTTGACGGCAATACGAAGATGGCCAGAGTCACGGGCGATCTGGACAGCTTATACAATTTGGAGAAGATGGAGCTGACCATCGGTAACGGCAGCACAATCACTCTGGACCAGGTTGCCAAAATCAAGGCCGTAACGGATGCGACATTCAACGCGCGGTTCGACGGCAAGCCGGCTATCGGCATTCATTTGTATAAGACCAAGGCAGCCAATGCGGTCGAATTTTCCGATGACGCCGACAAGCTGATAGAGCAATGGCAGCAGACGATGCCGGGTATCACGTTCAAATCGGTTTATAACAGTGCGGATCAGGTGAAAGAATCCGTCAACGGCATGCTGAAGGAAGGCATCTCCGGTGCATTACTGGCATCAATTATGATTTTGCTGTTCTTGCGCAATGTGAGAATGACGCTGATCGTTCTCGTGTCGATTCCTTTATCGATCCTGATTACATTGCTGATGATGTCGCAGCTGGGCATTACGCTGAACATCATGACGCTGGGCGGTATGTTCATCGCTGTCGGACGCGTCGTCGATGATAGTATCGTCGTTATCGAGAATATTTACGCATCGCTGCAAAAAGCCCATGAGCGCAATGAATCGGTCATCAAGCTGGCTACGAAGCAAGTGTCCATGGCGATTACATCTTCCACTTTAGCGACCGTAGGGGTATTTGCTCCGATCGGGATGGTCAGCGGCATTGCAGGCGAGTTTTTCCGGCCGTTCGCTATCACGCTAGCTTGTGCGCTGCTTGCTTCTCTGCTGGTGGCACTCACCGTCATCCCTATGATGGCCAAGCTGCTGGTGCTGCGCGGCAAGAGCATCGCCCATCATGATGAAACCAAACGCGGACGGGTTCAAGTTTTTTATGAGAAGGTGCTGCAATGGTGTCTTAACAACCGCGGCAAGACCTTGATTGCTTCAGCACTAATTCTTGTTCTGACGTTGGCCACGGTTGTTCCGAATTTGGCGGTGAGCTTTATTCCAAGCGCGGACGCCGAACGGCAAATGTACTACGAAATCAAGCTCCCGTATGAGACTTCATTCGAGAGTACGGACCAGCAAACCAAGCAGATCGAAGCGATGCTTCGCGATGCGAAAGACAGCACGGGAGAGCCGCTGTTCACTTATGTGGAGGCGCTAGTCGGCTACGGCGGCAAAACCGATCAGGTAGCCTATCAATCCGAGGTGTATACCGAGGTGAATGAGAAGGTTGACCCTGAACAGGTGAAAAAGCAATATCAGGAGCTCATTCTAAACGAGCTGCCCAAAGGCTCGGAGGTGACTCCAAGAACGCTGGCCGGGGGCGGAGGAGGCGTGTCCTCGACCGACTTCTCTTACGCTCTGAAGGGTGACGACCAGAAGCAGCTGGAAGAAGCCGCCGCTCTGATCAAACAGCAAATGCAGCAATTCCCGGAACTGTCGGAAATCGAGGATAGCTTGAGCGATTCCAAGACGGAGGTGGAAATAGAGGTCGATCAGCAAAAGGCCCGTCAGTTCGGCTTGAGCTCGGCTGTTATTCGTGACACCGCCAGAAGCTGGATTGCCAAAGATAATCTTGGCGATTTGCGGTTTGACAACATCTTGTACACAACGACGGTGGAGCTGGCCAAGGCGGATAAAAACTCGCTGGAGAAGATCGGCAAAATTCCGCTGAAAGCTTCTAACGGTAATACCGTTTATTTGAATGAAGTAGCCAAAATCAAAGAAAAACAAGCTCCTGCTTCGCTGCAAAGAGAAAAACGGGAGCAGGTGGTTACGATCACCGCCAAAATCGATGATGCAAACAAGTCGGGCGTGAGTAATAAAGTATCGGCAGCTCTCGGCTCCATTCAGCTTCCGGACGGCGTATCGCGGGAAGTGAAGGGTGTCAGCGCCGACATTGAAGAAAGCTTCTCGCAATTGTTCGTGGCGATGGGTGCGGCGGTATGTATCGTGTATCTCGTTATGGTGCTTGCCTTCGGGAATGCGGGAGCTCCTTTCGCGATTCTGTTCTCCCTGCCATTCGCCGCAATCGGCGGACTATTGGCCTTATTGTTAACCGGAGAGTCGCTGAATATTACATCACTGATCGGCTTTATGATGCTTATCGGGATTGTCGTGACGAATGCAATCGTGCTGATCGACCGTGCGCAGCAGCTACGAGCGGAAGGCTACACGGTGCGGCATGCGCTGGTTGAAGCCGGTATGGTGCGGCTGAGACCTATTATTATGACGGCCGGAGCGACTGTCGTGGCGCTGATTCCGCTCGCGCTTGGACTGACTAAGGGCACATTGATTTCCAAAGGTCTGGCTGTGGTCGTAATCGGCGGATTAACGACATCAACACTGCTGACGCTTGTTGTAGTTCCGGTAGTGTATGAGTTGATTGAAGCAATCAAGAACAAGATGCGTACCTGGTTTCGCCGGGAGAAGAAAGCGGACCACACCATCGGGGTATAAGGGGAGGAGTCATCAATGAATCAGCGAAAAAGGAACCTGCAGCGGCGGGCTCTGACTAGAACGGCAGGGATGCTGCTGCTGGCGGCGGCGCTTGCTGCGGGCTGCTCGGCACCGAAGGCGGCTCCGCAGGCAGCCGCAACGGATACGAAGACGGTCAAGGTTACCCCCGTCGGCAAGCAAAGCATGGGAGATCCGAAAGAGCAGGTAGCGGACGTCGTGGCTGCCTCGCAGGTCGATATTAGTCCGAAAGCGGACGGGCAGGTGCTGGAAATTGTGAAAAAGCGCGGCGACCTGGTCCAGCAGGGGGATGTAATCTTCCGGCTGGATACGAAGGACGCCCTGCTGCAAAAGAAAAAAAGCGAGGTAGCCTTGCAAAGCGCTCAAGATACGCTGCAAAAATCTACGGAGGATTTGGCCAATTCGAAGACCGAATTGCAAAACTCCATCGCTAAAGCCCAGCAGCAGCTGGACAACGTTACGAAGGACTACAACAAAATGCATAACGATTATGATGCGGGACTCGTAACGAAGCGCCAGCTGGAGCAAAGCCAGATGCAGGTGAACAACGCCCAGCTGGATTTGCAGAATTTGCAAAACAAGCTGGATGCGATGCAAAAAACGAACGGCCTGGCCGCGGCACAGTCCCAAGTGGATTCAGCCAAAATCGGCCTACAGGACATTAACAATACTTTGGCCAATTATGAAGTGAAGGCTCCTATAGCGGGAGTCTTGACCGATTTGAATGTGGAGGTCGGCGCCATGATTGCTCGCGGCGGCAAAGTCGGCCAAGTCCAGCAGATCGATCCGATCAAAGTGAAGGCCGAATTATCCGAGTCGGCCGCTAAGCTGGCGAGAGGCAAGCAGGAGCTGACCTTTTACAGCGCGGACAATCCGACCAAGCTGCTCAAAGGACGCGTAACGTACTTGGCCGATGTGATGAATGCACAGACCAAGTCGTTTTCCTTAGAGCTTGAAGCTGTGAATACCGACGGATATTTGAAGCCGGGAACGAGAGTTCAAGTACAGCTGAACAGCGTGGAAGAGCAGCAGGTTATCGCAGTTCCGAGCCTCAGCATCGTTCGCGAGGGCAGCAACGCGTTCGTCTTTATTTTGAAAGGCGATACGGTGGAGAAGCGGCCGGTGAAGCTTGGACGAGTTAACGAAACGTATCAGGAGATTGTTGAAGGGCTGACACTCGGCGAGGAGCTTGTCGTATCCGGTCAGCACCACCTCAAAGACAAGCAGAAGGTTGCTGCGGTCAAAGAGCAGGAGAAGGATCAGACCAAGGATCAGACCAAGGTACAGGGATAAGCTGCCCCAAACAACACACAAAAAGGTTGGACATTCAGATATCAACCTATGAGGAGAATGAAAAACGATGAAAACGACTTGGAAAACAACAATGGCTGCCGCTGTCTTATCGATCTCGCTCATGACCTCCGTCTCGGTGCTTCCTGCCGGGGCAGAAGGGACGGAGTCCCAGGCGACAGTCATTACGGTACCGTCCTACACGTTGAACGAATCGTTATCGGTTGAAGTGAAAGGAGTTTCCGTAAGCCGTACGGCAGAGGGCCTGCAATTGGGCGCATTGATCGGCCTCACGAATAACGGAGCCGCCATGACCCGGGTTCCCGATTACGAGCTTCGGATCAAAACGACGGAAGGTATCGAGTATACGCTCAAAGCGAACAGCGCGAATGTGAAATCCGTTATGGCTAAGGAAAATGCGGAGCTGACCTATATGGTTACCGTAGACCGGCCAGGAGATGCGGACATCAGCGAGCTATCCTTCGTTGAGGTGGATGAGTATACGTATCCGAAAACGGAGACGGTAGTGCTGAATGTCCCAGTCTCTGCGAATGTTTGGTACGGAACGAAAAACCAGGTGGCCGACCCCGCTGCGAACATCGCTTGGGGCCAGCCGTTTACACTGCCTGCGTCCACATCTCCGCTGCGATATACGCCGGTTGAGCTGACCAAGCAGAGCGATGCCAACGGGTTTACTTATTTGGTCACGCTGCTCGCGGAAAATACGGGAGCGAACTCCGAGAACGTACCGGCTTTTCGATTGGACGGCAAGGCGGCCGATAAGGTGTATACCGGCAAAAGAGTGGAGCAAGAGCCGGTCAGCTTGGCCGCAGGAGAGAAGAAATACGTCCATTTTGCTATAACGGCGGATCAGGATGTCCCTCTGCAAAGCTTGCTGCTGATGACGACGGAGACCTTTGTTCCGGGTGGAGCCCAACCGAGTCAAGGCGTACCAGCTGCAGGGAGCGGCGCTGCACAGCCTGCCGGTTTCGATATCGGCCGATTAAGCATTACGGCTCCGGCACCAGCGGCTCCTTCGAACCCGGGTCCAAGCTATACTATCGGGCAGCCGATCTCCTTTGACCCGTTGAATCAGCTGGTCAGCACAACGACGGAGGTATCGCTGGTCGAGCTTCATATGCACGACAACGCGGGAGAGGGCTACAAATCGGTTGTCGCCAAATTCAAGCTGGCGAACAAGAGCGATATGACCGTGGCCACACCGGCCTTCCAAGCCCAGCTTGTCGGAGGAGACGGCTCGAGCTATACGGGAACCCGCCAAACGACGGCAGCGGCTAATATGATGCCGAATCTCGGCTACGTTGTCAGCTATTCGTTCATGATTCCGGCATCCGAGAACGGAAATCAGCTCACGATAAAGCTGCAGGATACCACAACGGCAGCACCTTACAGCAGCACGATAGCGAGCTTCCAGGCAGCGGTGCAGCAGGATACGGAGGATGCGGTCATGAGCTTCTATCCGTTCACCGTCAAGCTGGACGATTGGACGATTGGCTCCTACACGAATCCGGCGGCGAACGGCCAAGGTCAGACTTATTCTTACAAGCTTAAGCTGTGGCTGAATGTAGAAAGGCTGGAGGATGTCGTCGTCGACCCGAATTTCTCCAAATTCAAAGTCGAGCTGTCCGACAATCTGGGCCGCGTGCTCGGATCGCAAACGGTGCCTTTCACCGGCGAGAACAAGCTGATCAGCGGGGAACAAACGATTCAGTTCAGCAACGTCCGCACCGAGCAGCTCGATTATCCATTAACGGTCAAATTGTATGAGTCTATCGACACGCCTAATGGAGAGGCGACACGCTTGGTAAAAACATTAACGCAATAATCCGCAGCGCGCTGCATATACAAAGAGAGCCGTCCGAACCATGATTCGGACGGTTTTTTCACGTTTTATTCATTTCTGCGAGGCCAACAGTTTTCCAATGTTAGGATAAAAATGCGGCTGTTAGGTGAAAATGGATATAAAACGAGTAAAAGAGGATGCAGCCATGAACTTTTTGAAATATGTGTTCAAACATCGCCATAGGCTGCATGACAGCCAGAATCAACAGGCTGGCTCTGCAGGCTCACCAGCTGATCAAACCCTTCCGGTTGCGACGAATATTCAAGCGAATATCGATCTGCTGACCACATTATACAAGGATTGCTCGGACATAGTGTTTCATCAATTTACGGTTTACGGGACTACTCAAGCTTTTCTCATTTATATAGAAGATATGAGCGATATAGAGCTGATCGACCAGCAAGTGCTTGCCCCGCTGCAAAATGCGGCAGATTTTAACGCCTCCGTCGGAAATTTGGCCAAAAACATCAGCGTTTGCCACGCTAAGGAGCTTGCCAGCATGGAAGAGGCGGTGGGGCAAATATCCAAGGGCAATCCGGTCATGTTCATCGACGGGTATGAGAAGGCAATCTCGCTCGGCGTAGCCAAGTGGGCGAAGAGAAGCATTGAAGAGCCTGTAGCCGAATCGGTCGTGCGCGGTCCAAGACTTGGCTTTACCGAAACGATCGGCGTGAATACCTCATTGCTTCGCCGAAGCATCAAGAGCCCCGCTCTGAAGATGAAATTGCTCAAGATCGGGCAGTACACCCAAACCGAAGTAGTCGTTACCTACATAGAGGGCATCGCCGATATGAACCTGGTTAATGAAGTGATCAGCCGGCTTAAGAGGATTGAAATCGACGGAATTATTGACAGCGCCTATATTGAGGAGCTGATCGGCGACAATGCGATGAGCCCGTTTCCGCAGCTGATGTCAACGGAGCGTCCGGACGCCGTTAGCGCCAACCTGCTGGAAGGAAGAGTCGGCATTATCATCGAAGGCTCTCCATTCGTGCTCGTCGCTCCGATCACCTTGTTTTCTTTATTGCAATCTCCCGAAGACTACTATCAGTCGTTTTGGGCAGGCTCGTTAATCCGGTGGCTGCGGTATTTCTTCTTCGTTATAGCACTGACGGTCCCATCGGCTTATGTGGCGATTCTTACCTATCATCAAGAGATGATCCCTACGACCCTTTTGCTGAGTGTTGCCAAATCACGTGAGGAAATCCCGTTCCCGGCATTAGTGGAAGCTCTGCTGATGGAGATCACGTTCGAGGCGCTGCGTGAAGCGGGGCTGCGGCTCCCCAAGCAGGTCGGCGCTGCCGTAAGTATCGTCGGTGCGTTGGTTATCGGCCAAGCGGCTATTTCCGCCGGCCTCGTTTCCTCGCCGATGGTCATGGTCGTTGCCTTCACGGGAATCGCGTCATTTACCTTTCCGCGCTATACGCTCGGAATTGCCGTTCGGCTGCTGCGGTTTCCGCTCATGTTCCTGGCCGGCTTTCTCGGCTTGCTCGGGCTCATGCTCGGGATTATATTGATCGTCATCCATCTGAGCACGCTTCGCTCCTTCGGGGTTCCTTATCTTTCCCCTTTAGCTCCATTGAAGAAGAACGAACTGGGGGACGTTCTGATCCGGGCCCCGTTATGGACGCGTGACAAGCGGCCGCACCTGAGTAATGGCTTATACAACGCTTACCGGCAAGTTCCCGGGCTGCAGCCGAAGCCTCCTCAAGGAGAGGATGCCGGATGATGGAGAAAGGAAAGCTGTCTGCTCTTCAAATGGGTATTCTGATGTACCCGACGATCTTGGCTACAGCGATCCTGATCGTTCCCGCGATTACAATAAGATACGCTCACAGAGATTCGTGGCTCTCTCCGCTGTGGGCGGCACTTGGCGGACTGCTTCTTGTATTTATCGTCGACCGTCTCAATAAACGGTATCCGCAAATGAGTATGATTCAGGCAAGCGAGCACATTTTGGGGAAGCCGC
This sequence comes from Paenibacillus sp. H1-7, assembly GCF_022354825.1. GTDB lineage: Bacteria > Bacillota > Bacilli > Paenibacillales > NBRC-103111 > Paenibacillus_S. Next base: position 6,456,691 of record NZ_CP031168.1, on the reverse strand, counting down.
TCGGCAAAGTATACGGGTTTCTCTACTTTTTTTTGTATACGCAGGACACCGGTTTTGTTATTAGGGAATACGGAGAGTTTGTGGTAGGGAGCTTTTTGCCAAGCACACCTCTTATCGCCGTAGCCATCTGTATGATCTTTACATGTGCCGTTGCCGTTCGCTGCGGCGTGGCCGTATTGGCGAGGTGCGGCCAAGTTTTCGTGCCGTTCATGATTTTCTTTTTGCTGCTGGCGTTTGTTCTGCTTATTCCGGATGCGAAAATTCATCAACTTTTCCCTATGATGGAGAACGGGCTCCGTTCATCGATTCGTGGCTCGTTTACGTTAACGAGCTGGTTCGGCGATTTCATTTTCCTTTCATTCTTATTTCCTATGCTGTCAGACCGGTCTAAGGGAAGAACATGGGGGTTCATCGCTGTTATCGCTGTCGCCTTCACGATGAGTATAACGAATTTCTTTATTCTGCTGTTGTTTGGAGAAGTCGCGGCCAATTTTACTTATCCGGTTATGGTTGCCGCCCGCTATATTAGCCTTGCCGATTTCATCGAGCATATGGAGGCGCTGGTCATGGCGGTTTGGGTGATGAGTATTTTTTTGAAAATTTGCGTGTATTACTACACGCTCGTTCTGGTCTTCACTCAATGGCTCGCTATCGAAAACTTTCGCTCGACAGTGTACCCGCTTGGCATATTACTTGTACCGTACACTCTCTGGATTGCGCCTAATTTGCAGGAGATGGCCCATTTTTTCGATGTTGTCGGAGCGATCTATATGATCTTTATGAAAATGCTGCTGCCTCTTCTGCTGCTCGTCATCGCCTGGCTGTGCAAAAAAGAGGCTCCGCCCCAGCCATCAAACCATTGACAACCGGAGAGAGGGAGGTCCTATACCTGCATGATCGACATAATCAGACTCATCTTGCAAAAAGCCGGGATGACGGCCTTTCCGGGAAAAGCGGTCGGTTTACTTCTGCCACTGCTGCTCGTTATTCCGCTGGCCGGCTGTTGGGATCGAAACGAAGTGAACGATTTGATGCTCATCATGGCTGCCGGCCTGGATAAAAGGGACGACAAGACGATCGAGCTCTCAGTCGAAGTATACGTCCCAAAAGCCTCGGGAGGCGGCGAGCATGGAGCATCCGGAACGGGCAGCAGCACGGGCGGGGCGCAGACGCTGATCAAATCGGCTTATGGAGTGACGCTGGCGGACGCGATGGCTAAGCTCCAGGAGCAATTTCCTCGGCGCATCTTTTGGGGGCATTGTGAAATTTTTATTTTCGGCGAAGAGCTGGCCAAACAGGGAATCCGCAATCAGCTTGATTTTATGATGCGAGCTCCGGGGCCACGTGAACGTGCTGACGTATTTGTAAGCAGTGAGGCGAAGAAGGTCATAGGGCTGATACCGCCAATTGAAAGAAGCTCGGCGGAGGTGCTTCGCGAGATGGCCAAGCTGCAAACCGGGATGAAGGTGACGGTCAAGGATTTGGCCGAAATGCTGATCGGTGATGCTCAGGCTGCTGCCGTTCCTTGGGTGGATATCGCTCCGGCCGATCCGTACAAGCAGCCTAATCAGACGATAGGCTTTATCCATGGTACAGCGATATTCAAGAAAGACAAAATGGTCGGAAAGCTGGACGACCGGTTGACTCGCGGCTTGCTCTGGCTGAGGGACGAAGTGGCGACGTCCACCGTTACATTCACTCCGAAGGAATCCACCGGATACATATCGAGTAAGCTGCTGCGCAGCAAAACCCAGTTGATCCCTAAGATTGAGGGGGATAAGTGGAGTGTGACCGTCAAGATCGATACGGAAGACGATGTGATTCAAAATACGACGGGGATGGATCTGAACAAGCCCGATATCTCTCGCAGTCTGGAGCGCCAATTGGCGGAAGCGATTGAAAATCGGATCAAAGCTGCGCTCGTCCGTCCGCAAAAGCAGCTTAACGCCGATATTTTCAACTTTGCAGAGGCGTTTCACCGCAAATATCCGCAGGAGTGGAAGGAAGCCAAAGAACGGTGGAACGAGCTGTTCCCGACCGTCGAGGTAAGAACGGAAGCGACAGCCAAAATATTGCGTACCGGTATGGCTACCGTCGGGGCTACCCGGAAGGAAGGAGAGGTGAAGAAGTGAGTCTGGGCTCCATGATTACGATTACCGTTGCGGTGATTCTCCTCTTTTGGTATGAATGGCCGAAGCTGAAGCGATATTCCGGCAAGGAGAAGGGGGCTTTTATTGCAATCACTGCCTTGGGTTGGATCCTGTCGATTCTACTTCTCCTGTTTCCGGAAATGCCCGGGCCAACGCAGCTGGTCCATGCGATTTTCAAGCCGCTCGGCCAGCTTCTGGAGCAATAAAATGCAAGAACAAAAGCAGCCTGTGCGGCTGCTTTTGCTGCTTGGAGCAGGGGAGACATCATTGCGCTTTGATTTTCGCTTCGACGATCTTGTTGATTTCTTCATTCGCATCGCGCAGGGCGGAGTTGATGTCTTTCTCTTTCTTGAGTACTGCTTCATAGGCATCGATGATCGCTTTGTTCGTGTCGCTGCCCTGATACTTAGACGTGCGGGGGACGGACGGCTTCAGCTTAACGATGCTGCTTAAGTTCAATGTTTTGTTGGCGAATTCGGGAATCCCTCGCCCGTATTCCTGCACTACCTTGTCGTTCTTCAGAACGGACATTTTACCGTTACGTGCCAAATCCAGCTGCACTTCATCCGACAGGGCGGTTTCGATAACGAGGAAGGCCGCCTGCTTATTCGGGCTTTGCTCGGTTATGGACAAGTTCGGAGTGTCGACATTCGTGCTGTAGCCCATTTTATCGCGGTGCTGAGGATAGGTTACGACGTCCCAGTTCATGTCCGGCGCTTGGCGAAGAGCGTTCAAGGTGCTGCTGTAGCCGGTGATCATACCCAGCTCGCCCTTGATAAAGGCGGCCTGGTTATTGCCGAAGTTGATCGTGTTATACGGAGCATCGGAGTTGCCCGGGTAGTTGTAGATGCTGTCCCACAGCTCGAACGCTTTTTTCCAGGGATCGGTTGTGATGATAGCCTTGTTGTCTTTATCCAGCTGATACAAGGTGATTTGGTTGATCATCCGGTTGACCCCGTCGGGGAAAAATCCGCGGTACTGGATGCCGTCGTAATTCCTAGTAATTTTTTTGCCGAGATCGCCGACCTCTTCCCAGGTCATACCGTCCTTCGGATAAGGCACCGCGAATTTATCGAACAGCGCTTTATTGTAAAACAGCCCGAAAGCATTGTTATACACAGGAAGAGCTCCCAAATAGTCGGAGCTGCCGTTGACTTTGATATATTCCAGCATTTCCGGAATGACCCGGTTCGTATCGAATTTGTTCTGTTTGATAATCGGATCCATGTTATATAGCAATTTCAGGTCGATCAGCTGCTTGAGCGTCGACCCGTAGCCAACGACAATGTCGGGAATGGTCCCGGCCGCGATCAGCTCGTTCAGACTGAAGCCCTTCTCCGACGTGTTGATATATTCGACGGAAATATTGGGATATTTCTTGGCGACAGGCTCGGCGATGTACTTTTTAAATTCCGTGTCGCTGAAAATTCCCTGACTTGTTGCAAACTTGACGGTAACTGGTCCTGTAAGCGCTTTCGGAATATCGGCCTGTTCAGTCTTGTTGTCTTTAGCGCTGCCAGTTCCCGAGGTACCTGAACCACCGGCGTTACAACCAGAAAGCATGATCGCTGCACATGTTAGAACGATAGATGTCTTTTTGAAACGGTTTGTTTTCAATGACGTTCGCCCCTTTAAATGATTTTAGCGTTTCACGAGTCTGAGCTACAAAAATAAGAACGCTTTCAAAGTATTGTAAACGATTTGCCGGAAGTTCAACGATGGCTAAAGTTCAGAACTTTTTATCCATTACTCATGAGTTGCGGCACAACGAAAAAAAAAGAGAGAAGTACCTGTATAGGTGCTTCTCTCCTCTGTAATTACGTTTCGATATGGATTGAACTATTAAGTCCCGAAGCTGAGGCTTTTTAGTTCGTCGGGACGCATGGCCTTCAGCTGCTTCTCATATAATTCGCGGTATAGGCCGCCTTGCTGAAGCAGCTCTTGATGCGTGCCTCTCTCGACGATTCGGCCTTGATCGAAAACAAGGATCTGGTTCGCCCGGACAACGGTAGCCAGCCTGTGGGCGATAATGAAGGTCGTGCGGTCCTTCATCAAATGCTCCAGCGCTTCGGTGACCAGCGCCTCGGATTCCGCATCCAGCGCGGATGTCGCTTCGTCCAGGATGAGGATGCGCGGATTTTTGAGCAGCGCCCTTGCGATGGCGATCCGCTGCTTCTGGCCTCCGGACAGCCTGACGCCCCGTTCGCCGACGACCGTATCGTATCCCAGCTCCATTTCGGAAATAAACCCGTGCGCATTCGCGGCTTTGGCGGCTTGCTCCACAAGCTTCATGTCTGCGGCCGGATTTCCGTAGGCGATGTTCTCGTAGATCGTTCCCGAGAACAGCATATTGTCTTGAAGGACAAGAGCTATTTGCATGCGCACATCGAACAGATCGTAATCCTTAAGATTGATTCCGTCGAGGTACACATCCCCTTGATTCGGGTCGTAAAACCGTGGGATCAGGTTGATGAGCGTCGATTTGCCGGCGCCGCTCGGACCTACAAGAGCAACGACGTCGCCTGGGCGGACGGTGAAGCTGATGTCGCTTAGCGCCACCCGCGTTTCCTTGATCATCGGCGGAGGATCCATCTTCGTTTTGGGCGGAATGATGTAAAACTTTTTGGCGGGCTCGGCCATATCGACCAAATCCGGATCGTATTTTTTGCCGGGCGTTTTCATCTCTTCCGGGCGTTCGGACACATAAGTGAAGGAGACGTTGTCGAAAACGACGCTCCCCTTGCAATGCTTGAGCGGCACCGGATTTTCCTTGACCGTAATCTCGGGCTCGATGTCGAACACTTCAAAGATCCTCTCGATGTTGCTCATGGAGTTCTGAATCGTCACGTTGGCTTCGGCAAACCGCTGAATCGGTCCGTACAGCTGTCCGAGATAAGCCTGAAAGGCGACGAGAGACCCGATGGTCAGCTCTCCCTTGAGTACAAGCAAGCCTCCGGTGAACCATATGATCAAGCCGCCCGTCTGTGTGAACGTTTGGCTGATGCGCCCCAAGGAGTTGGCCAGGAGCTGCGCTTTGTTGGCGTGGGAAATATGATTTTTGGCCTGCTTTTCAAAGCGTTCCATCTCTGTTTTTTCCTGATTGAACGATTGAACGACCTTCATCCCCGATATTTTCTCGACCAGCACGCCGTGAATTCGCTCCATCTGACGGTGGACGGACCGCCAGGACAGCCGTATGCGCACATTCATGTTCGTAAAAGTTAAATAATACAAAGGCAGGAGCCACAAAGAGAGCAGCGCCAGCTGCCAGTTCAGCTTGAACAGCATGAAGCCGGCGAAAAAGACGAGAAACAGATCGATGATGAGATTGATGATGCCGCCGTTGACCAGGTTCTGGGCGCCGTTCACATCGTTCATAATCCTCGTTACGATGCTTCCCACCTGCCGGTTGTCGTAAAAGCGCTGCGACAGCTTCTGCATATGCTGGTACAGCTGATGGCGAATATCGTATACCATCCGGTTGCCTAGGCGGAACGTGATGGTATTTCGCAAGAAGTTGATCCAGATGCCGAAAGCATACACGGCGCCGAGAAAGGTGACCGCTTTTCCAAGCGTCCAGAAGCTTTCCTTCTGAGGGAGCACTTCGTCGATCAAAATTTTCGTCATCCAGGGCCCGATCATCGGCACGGCAAATTGCAGTATGCCGAGCGAAAGAATGAGCAAAAGCGTAAAGCGGTAAGGCTTCAAAAACGTTAAGTACCGTTGGACCAGCTTTTTCTTCTCGGCCGGCTCGGCCGGATTTTGAGCGGACGCATCCATGCAATCCCTCCCTGCAGTTGTCGTAAATTTCCAACAGATTAGACAATAGCACAGTCGTTCTCAAATAAAAATGAAGAATTGCCTTAAGATTCATGGACTATTTTACTTTGGAATCGCTGAACTTCTTTCCATTTTCAATAGTAAAACATTGTCGGAATATGGAAAAGCATGCCGTAATGGCAGCTCTTCACACAATTATTCACACTATCTTCACACGGAATTCATTACAATGATTTCTAAGATTAAGTAAATTTGCGCGTGGAGGCGGGAATATGGCGAGAATTCTTATCAATCATCTCTATAAGCGATATGGGAAAGATAAGCATCCGGTCGTGAAGGATTTCCATTTGGAAATCAAAGATAAGGAGTTTTTGGTCTTTGTCGGACCGTCCGGCTGTGGGAAGTCGACGACACTAAGGATGATAGCCGGCCTGGAGGACATCTCCGAAGGAGAGATCTACATCGGCGATACGCTGGTGAACGATTTGCCTCCGAAAGACCGGGACATCGCGATGGTGTTCCAGAACTATGCTCTTTACCCTAACATGAGCGTTTACGAAAATATCGCGTTTGGACTTCGTTTGCGCAAGCTGCCTAAGCACGAAATCGATTTGGCTGTAAAGAGGGCGGCAAGAGTATTGGAAATCGAGCAGTATTTGAGCCGCAAGCCGAAGCAGCTGTCCGGCGGTCAGCGCCAGCGTGTTGCCTTGGGACGCGCGATCGTGCGTAATCCGCAAGTATTCTTGATGGATGAGCCGCTCTCCAACTTGGACGCGAAGCTGCGCGTGCAGATGAGAACGGAAATTATTAAGCTTCACAAGACCTTGGGCGTTACGATGATTTACGTTACGCATGACCAGATCGAAGCAATGACGATGGGCGACAGAATCGTTGTTATGAAAGACGGTATCATCCAGCAGGTGGACACTCCAGAAACGATCTACACGAATCCGGCGAACACCTTCGTTGCGAGCTTTATCGGTTCTCCTCCGATGAACTTTATCGAAGGGCGCATCACCGAGAACGCCACCGGGAAGCTTGAATTCCATACGCAGCGGTTTGCCCTTGCGATTCCGGAAGGCCGGGCGCATGCTTTGATCAAGAACAAGCAAGTTAATAAGGTGGTTACGCTGGGCATCAGACCGGAGAACATCAGCCTGGAGGAAATGGTATTCCAAGCGTTCCCGAACGCGATTATCCCGGGAACACACAAGCTGAGCGAGCTGATGGGAGCCGACCGGTACCTGCACCTGGATATTGGACAGGATCGGATGCTGGTTGTCCGTGTCAATCCGCGTTACCACTATGATGAGGAAGATAAAGTTCAGGTGGCCGTCGATATGTCGAAAGCCCTGTTCTTCTATAATGAAACCGGCGAACGAATCATGGATTAACAATGTCATATGGGAAAGGAGTGAACAATTTGCAAGCTGTCAAATGGAAACGCATACGAAACCGCTTTCTTGCAGTGCTTCTTATCGGAGCGCTAGGTTTGACCAGCACCGGCTTTCCGACGCTTCCGCAGCAATCGGCCAGCGCGGCCGATACGTCCAAGCCGGCTGCGCCTCAAACCAATGCCGCAGCACCCGCGTCCGGTCAGACGAATCAGCGTCAGGTGGTTAAGGCGGCGGAATTCGAGCCGTACTATGCCAACGTGTTGAAAGGCTGGAAGGATAAAGGGATTAAGGATGGAGCCGCTCCGATCGAAATCAGCGCAGCGAAGACATCGCAAAAATCCGATGAGTCCGTGGCGAAAGTAGGCAATTACGAAGGCAAGAACAACGTTCTGATCTGGAACAGCCCGCGTGAGAGCTGGGTTGAATACCAGATCGACGTGCCTGCAGACGGATTGTACGAAATTCACGTCTCTTACCGTCCGTTTACCGGCCAAGGACTTCGCCGTCCGATTAACTGGGCTGTGAAGCTGGACGGAGCGCACCCGTTCCGCGAAGCTTCCTCCATTACGCTGTACCGTGAGTGGAAGGATGCCCGTCCGATTAAGAAGGATATCGACGGCAACGACATCCGTCCGAAATCCGAAGACATTTCGGGATGGTCGGTCAAGCCGCTGATTGACTCCGCGGGAGCTTACTCCGAGCCGCTTCAATGGTACTTCAGCAAAGGATCGCACACGCTGCGTCTCCAAGGCTTCGAGCCGGTAGCTCTGGAATCCATCAAGCTGGTACCGCAAACGAAGCTTAAGCCGTACAAGGACGTTGCGGCCGCTTATCCGCAATCGAAGCCGGTTACAGCTGAGGTTGCCACGCTGCAAGCCGAGGATGTGAAATCGAAGAGCGACTCCGCGATTCAGATGGTTTCCGATACGGATCAAAGATCGGTGCCATTAGCGAAGGGCAGAATTACGTTTAACAGCATCGGCGGTAAAAAGTGGTACGATCAAAACCAGGAAGTGACCTGGACCATCGACGTTCCTGAATCAGGCAAGTACAAATTCGGAATGCGGGCGCTGCAAAATACGATTTCGCAAAAAGCATCGTTCCGCCGTATTGCGATTGACGGAAAAGTGCCGTTCCAGGAAATGCTGCAATACCGATTCCCTTATTCTACAGGCTGGGAAGGCGTTGTATTGTCGGACGATCAGGGCAAACCTTACGAGTTTTACCTGGAAAAGGGACAACATACGCTGACGATGTCCGTCACCCATTCGCCGTTTAAGCCGGTGATTCTGGGAATTGAGGAAATTACCGATATTCTCATGGGAATCGATCAGGACTTGAAGTCACTCACAGGCGGACAAGACGACAAAAACCGTACCTGGAAGATCGCTCAGGATATGCCGGATCTGCCGAAGCGGCTAGCTACCGTATCGGAAAAGATGCAAAAGCTGTCCGAGCAAGTGCTGCAGGTGAACGGACGTAAAGATAACGTAAGCGAAAGCATCAATACGTCGATCCGGGATATCGAAGAGCTCTTGTCGAAAGTAGACGACATTCCTTATCACATGGATACGATTACTTCCATGAACGAGAAGGTCAGCAAATTCATTGAAACATTGGTTCAGCAGCCGCTTCAGCTGGACGAAATTTATATCGCTCCGGCAGAGAAGGATATTACGAATATGGAAGCCTCCTTCATTTCCAAGATGAAAGGAATGGTCGTTAACTTCTTCTATTCGTTCCAATCGAAAAACCGTTTGAGCGACATGGACGACAAAGTGCTGAACGTATGGGTTCAACGCGGTCGTGACTATGTAACGCAGCTGCAGGAGCTTTCGGATGAAATGTTTACTCCGGAAACCGGTATACAAGTAAAAGTAAACCTGCTTCCAAATGCTCAGCTGCTTGTTTTGTCGAACGCTGCCGGATTGCAGCCTGACATCGCATTGGGGTTAACCCAAGACTTGCCGGTTGACTATGCAATACGTAACAGCGTTTACGATCTTTCGAAATTCCCTGACTTCAAAGAAGTGTACAATCGTTACAGCCCGGGCTCCTGGCTTCCGTTCTATTACAACAAAGGGTACTACGCGCTTCCGGAAACGCAATCGTTCCACGTGCTGTACTATCGTAAAGATATTTTGAGCCGTCTCGGACTTGCGATTCCAAACACTTGGGATGAAGTTTACGATATGCTGCCTACACTGCAGCAAAACTATATGAACTTCTACATGCCTCCTACGGAGTTCATGACATTCATTTATCAGAACAAAGCCGAGTTCTTCGATAAGGACGGCGTGAAAACGGCGCTCGATAAGCCGGAAGGCTTCAAGGCGTTCAAGCAATGGACGGATTTGTTCAACATCTACGCTATGGACCGTTCCGTATCCAGCTTCTACCAGCACTTCCGCAAGGGAACGATGCCGATCGGTTTTGCCGACTACAATATGTACATTCAGCTGTCTGCGGCAGCGCCAGAGCTGAACGGCTCCTGGGGCATCGCGCAAATTCCGGGCACGGTTCAACCGGACGGATCGATCGCTCGCTGGTCCGGCGGCGGACAGACGTCGGGAGTTATTTTCAACTCCTCCAAGAAGAAAGACCAGGCATGGGAATTCATGAAATGGTGGACATCCGCCGATACTCAAGAGCGTTACGGGTCGGATCTTGAAGCGTTTAACGGTATCGCCTTCCGTTGGAATACCGCTAACGTCGAAGCGTTCTCCAAGCTTCCTTGGAAACGAGATGACGCTAACGTCATTTTGTCGCAGTGGAGATGGTACAAGGATATGCCGAACCTGCCGGGCGGTTACTTCGTAGGTCGGGAAATCAATAATGCCTGGAACCGGGCCGTTGTTGACGGCATGAATTACCGAAGCTCGCTGGAAATGACCGTATTGGATATTAACAGGGAGTTAAGGCGTAAGCAGCAAGAATTCGGATTTATCGATGCGAATGGCAACGTGATTGAAACCATGCAGCTGCCGGTTGTCGATAAGCCGTGGGATGGGGTGAATCCGTATGTTAAGTAACCAAGCAAGCCTTTCGACGAAAACGGGCTCTCCGGTCAAACTGACATGGACGGATAAAATGAGAAGTCTCATGTCAGAGATTTGGTCTTACCGTTTATCGTATTTGTTTATTGCTCCGTTCATGTTTTGCTTCATTGCCTTTATCGTAATACCGGTGGTTGCGGCGATCGGCTTAAGCTTCACCTACTTTAACGCCATCGAGCCGCCCCGGTTTATTGGGTGGACGAACTTTCAGAACCTGATTTCACAGGATTTGACCTTTTTGAAATATGCATTGCCGAATACGTTCAAGTTCGCGATTATCGTCGGACCGGGCGGTTATGTCCTGGCCTTTCTCCTTGCATGGTTAATTACCCAGTTACCGGCAAGATTACGCAAATGGTTTGCGCTGGCGATGTATACTCCTTCGCTTACGATGGGTATCGCGATGTCGATCGTATGGCTGCCTTTGCTTTCCGGTGACCGTCTAGGTTATTTGAACAGCGTACTCCTGCAGATTGGTTTTCTCGATGAGCCATTGCTGTGGGTTACAGACAAAAAATATTTGATGAATTCCATGATCGTAGTTACGCTATGGTCGAGTATGGGTGTCGGCTTCCTTGCCATGATGGCCGGTATTCTGAACGTCAATCCGGAGCTGTATGAAGCAGGACGCATTGACGGCATGAAGAGCCGTTTACAGGAAATCTGGTATATTACGATTCCTTCGATGAAGCCGCAGATGCTATTTGGCGCTGTTATGGCTATCGTTTCGACCTTTAAGGCGGGTTCCATCGGTGTGGAGCTGTCGGGACAAACGCCGACTCCGCAGTATTCGGGACATCTCATCATTAACCATATTGACGACTATGGATTTATCCGGTTCGAGATGGGTTATGCAGCGGCAATTTCCGTATTCCTGCTTATCCTGATGTACTTGTCGAATAAATTTTGCTGGGGATTGTTCGGCTCCAAGGAGGATGAATAATGCAAAACGCAGCGGTCTGGTTAAAAAATATCAATCCTTGGAGAAAAAAGTCCAAATTAAAGTCGATGGACACATTTCAAAAAGTACTCGTATTTTTACTTGTCCTATTCTCCATCTTCATGCTGCTTCCGCTCATCTTTATATTTAACCATGCGCTGAAGCCGTATCAGGAGCTCTTTATTTATCCTCCTAACATCTTTGTTAGGGAGCCTTCGTTCCAAAACTTCGTCGAGCTGTTCCTGGTAGCTTCCAGCTCGACGGTACCTGTTACTCGCTATTTGTTCAATAGCTTGGTTATATCGGGAGGTTCGGTTGTTCTCGTAACGATTGTTAGTGCGCTGTGCGCGTATCCGATATCGAAGCATAAGTTTCCGGGTCATAAAATTGTGTTCTCAACTATAATATTGACGCTCATGTTTGCGCCAGAGGCCGTACAAATTCCACGGTACCTTGTAGCGAGCAACCTGGGCATCATGAACACGTATTTAGGCCATCTTTTGCCGCTTCTGGCAATGCCCGTCGGGGTGTTTCTGCTTAAGCAGTTTATGGATCAATTGCCTAACGAGCTGCTGGAGGCCGCAAGGATGGATGGAGCGACGGAAATACACACGTTCTTGCGTATCGTTATCCCTATTGTTATGCCGGCAATTGCAACGGTTGCCATCCTGACGTTTCAGAGCTCCTGGGGCAACGTCGAAACATCCACGTTGTTCATGCAGGACGACGAGATGAAGAACTTCCCGTTCTTCCTGTCCACTCTGACCAACAACTTGGCGAACAACGTTGCGAGACAAGGCGCCGCAGCAGCAGCTGCGATGGTTATGTTCGTTCCGAACCTGATCATTTTCCTTATATTCCAAGGTAAAGTCATAGAGACGATGGCCCATTCCGGGATCAAATAATAGAGAAAGGAGGAAGAACCATGATTGTCAAAACAAGAGGGCGCCGGCCGATGGTTATCCTTTTACTGCTGGCCATACTTGTATCCGTGATGATGCCGATAACGGCTCTGGCTTATGTGCCGTATGATACGAACTATAAGGACGGCTTTGATCAGCTTGTCTGGACGCAGTCCGCGTACACTCCGGTAGAAGTTATGGGACGCGAGATTTACATTCCTGATCCGAAAGATCCGAGCAAAATGGTGCATTCTCCGCTGGTTCAGCCGAAAGGGATTTTCATTGACGATAAAGATAATATCTATATTGCCGATTCCGGCAACAACCGGATCGTTCACCTCGATGAAAAAGGTAATTTCAAACGGATTATCGATGTGAAGGAAAGCCCGATGAAGAAGCCGGAAGGCGTATTTATCAACAAAAACGGTGATATCTACATTGCGGACACCGGTAATAAGCGCGTCATTCGGCTCGACAACAGCGGCAAGCTGATCCGTGAGTTTAAACGTCCGGATTCCAAGTTTTTGCCTGAATCGTTCAAATACGATCCGATCAAGGTTGCTGTAGACAAACGGGGCTTCTTGTACATCGCTACACTAGGCGGTTACCAAGGCTTGCTGCAGCTGGATCCCGAAGGCAATTTCCAAAGCTTCTTCGGAGCCAACAAAACGGAATTTTCCGTTATGGACGCTTTGAAACGGATGCTGTATACCCGTGAAATGTATTTGCGGGAGATCAGTAAGCTGCCAGGTTCGGTCAGCAGCGTAACGATCGACCAGAACGGCTTTATTTACACAGTAACGAAAGAAGTAACCAAAGGGCAAATCAAGAAGCTTAATATCGCAGGTAAAGACTTATTGGCTACGGTCAATGATTCCTCTGCAACAGGCGAGGAGATCAAGACGTTCGGGGAAGTCCGCTTTCCGAGCAGAGATAAGCTGACACCGAAGCTTAACGACTTGACGGTAGACCGCAACGGGAACATTACCGCAATCGACTCGACCTTGAAGTATGTAAACCAATACGATGCGAACGGTAACCTGTTGTTCTTCTGGTCCGGTGATACGAGCGCTTCGGCCTCGAAGCTGGGTGTAGTAAAGACGCCTTCGGCCATCGCATCCAACTCGAAGAACAACCTGTTCATTCTTGACGAGGAAAACAACGTAGTGCAAGTGTTCCGTTTGTCCGAGTTCGGAGAGCTGGTGCACAAGGCGAACCAGCTGACTCAGGAAGGTCGCTACGAAGAGAGCGAAAAGCCATGGCAGGAAGTGCTGCGCCTGAATGCTTATTATACTCCGGCTATGCTCGGCCTTGCCAAAGCGGCATACAAAAAAGGCGATTATGAAACGGCACAAAAGCTGTTCTATGATGCCGGACAAACGCAAGGTTACTCCGATGCGTTCTGGCAAATCCGCTTGAACTGGTTCCAGAAGAACTTCGGTATGCTGATGAATATCTTTTTGGTTGTAGTTATCGGCTATCTGGTGCTGAATAAGTTAACCAAGAAGAGTGCGTTCCGTCAAAAATGGCGCAACCGCCGCAGATCGCAAATTCCTCTGGTTATTCAACTGAAGCATGCGTTCTATATATTGAAGCATCCGATCGACGGATTTAGCGCTATTCGCTATGAAGGAAAAGGAAGCTTCGCAAGCAGCTTCATCATGCTGATTTTGGCTCTGATTTCGTTCTGTATCTATAAAGGCTTTACGAGCTTTACGTTTAACCCGACCATCGTATTGGATGTGAACCTGGTCACTTTATTTTTCCAATTTATGATTCTATGGTTCGCATGGATCATTTCCAACTACTTGATCAGTACCATTTATCGCGGTGAAGGACGTTTCCGGGATGTTGCCTACGGCAGCACCTACGCACTGTTCCCGCTGGCGCTTGTAGGTCTTCCTCTGACGCTCATTTCCAACATCATGACCTTGAGTGAAGATTCGATCTTCTCTTTCTTGCAGGTAGCGATGGTTGTCTGGATCGGACTGCTCATGTTCTGGAAAGTTCAAGCGATGCAGAACTACAGCGTCGGGGAAACGGCAATGAACATTTTCCTGTCACTGGTTACGATGACCCTGCTGGGCGTTCTGGTGTTCATAACCTTCGGCTTAAGCAGTGAGCTGAAAGACTTCTTCTTCTCGATCTATCAGGAGGTGACGATCCGATGAGACGTAAGCGGCACAAAATAGTCCTCTCTGCAACATTGGCTGCGGCGTTAAGCATATCGCTTATCGCTACGCAAACCGTACAAACGATTAATGCGGCGGATCCACCGGCTGCCGGATCGGCGAAGACGGATAACGCAGCTCAGCCGGCTGCCAACACGCAAGCACCTGCACAGGCACCTGCTCAAGCTCCGGCCCAGCAGGCCGCTCAGCCTGTGGATATTAACAAGGTGAAGGCTGAGCTCCCGAGCGATGCGAACTTCAAGCTGGCTGCGCAAAGCGATAAGCTGAAGCTTCTTGTGGACAGCACTACGGGACATTTTCAAGTAGAAGATAAACGGAACGGCGAAATTTGGCGCTCATATCCGAATCCGGATCAATGGCCTCAAGAAACGATTACCGGTACTTGGCGCAACAACTTGCGTTCTCCGATCATGCTGGAGTATATCGATGCGGCTAACTTCAAGTCGCAGCCGAAAATGACCAGCTTGCTCGAGGACAAGGGCGCAGTGGAGGGATTGCAAACGACAGCAACCGGATTTAAGCTGACGTTTAACTTCAAAACCTCCGGCTTCAAAATCCCGGTGGAAGTGAACGTGAAGGATGATTACATTGAAACGAAAATCATCGACAGCGGCATTACGGAAGGCAAGCTGAGCTTGCTGAACCTGAAGCTGTATCCGATGTTCGGAGCGGAGCCTTCTATCGGCCAGGACGGCTATATGGTCGTACCGGACGGCTCCGGCGCATTGATTCGCTTCAAGCAAAAATCAATCAACGACAAGTCGATTTATCGCGAGAACATGTATGGCAGCGACATTTCGTTCTACGCGGAAAGAACGGCGCGCCTCAACGCCACCTTCCCTGTATACGGAATGAAATCCGGCGATAAAGCATTCGTCGCCGTGCTGACAGGCGGAGAAGAATACTCCAAAGTATTCGGTTCCCCGTCCGGGGCATTCGGTATCTCCAACTGGATGACGTCGGAGTGGCAGTACCGGATCAAGTTTTTCCAGAATACGAGCCGGAAAGGAAATGCGGGCTTCTTCACGTACAGTAAAGAACGGTTCACTTCGGAAGCACGCTCCACCCGATATTATTTGCTGGAAAAAGATAAAGCCGACTATGTCGGAATGGCGTCCAAATACCGCGAATACTTAATGAAGGACCAAGGGCTGCAGCAGCTGAAAGTGACATCGAACAAAATTCCGATGTTCCTCGATATTGTCGGTGCCGATATTAAGAAGGGCATGCTGTGGGATAAATATTTGACGGGAACCACGACGTCCGAAGCGATGGAAATGGTGAAGAGACTGTACGGTCTTGGCATCGAGAACATGTCCGTTAACTATCTGGGATGGCAGAAGGGCGGTTACAGCTCGTTCGGCGGCTTGTTCCCTGTAGACAAAAGACTCGGCGGCAACGAGGGGATGAAGCAATTCATCCAGTATGCTCACACGTTGAACGTTCCTGTCTTTCTTGGAGGCAACTATACTTACAATAACAATGAGCGCGACGGCTTTAATCCTAGATACGACGGTATGCGCAACTTGGCGGGAAGACTTCAGGAATTCGAGCAATTTTCCAACCTGGAAAAAATAACGTTAATGAGCCCCGAGTTCTCGGCCCAATCGTTATCTAAGGATTTAAAGGAGTTCAAAGAGCTCGGTGCGGACGGCGTTCACTTCGAGGACGGGATCGGCCGTTTCTTGAACAGCGATTTCAACACTCGTTATCCATCCACTAGAACGGAGACGATGCGCACTCAGCAGGACATGCTGAAGGAAGCTAAAGAAACGCTAGGAAATGTCAGCGTTGAAAGAGCAAACGCGTATACATTGAAGAATATATCTCATATTCACCGCTTCAACGACGATTTCTCTTACGATTTGTTCATTGACGAAGCGATTCCGTTCTATCAGATCGCCATTCACGGATTGGTCACTTATTCCTCCAACTGGGCGAATTTGCGCAATCAGTATAAGACGGAAATGCTTCGCAGTATAGAATATGGTGCAAGCCCTTCATTCATTTTCACTAACGCGCCTTCGGAGGAAATGAAAGGAGCTTACTCCGTCTACTATTACAGCATGAACGTGCATGAC
Organism: Paenibacillus sp. H1-7; assembly: GCF_022354825.1. Taxonomy (GTDB): domain Bacteria; phylum Bacillota; class Bacilli; order Paenibacillales; family NBRC-103111; genus Paenibacillus_S. The sequence goes on along the minus strand of NZ_CP031168.1, from coordinate 6,440,193 downwards.
TGGGAATCGACAGCAGTAGAGGAGTACCAGCGTTACAACAAGGCATTAGGAGACGTACAGAACAAGTTTATTACCGGACACCGTACCATCGCTCCGAATGTCAAGGAAGTTACTTATGAAGGCGGCAAGAAAGTCATTATTAACTACAACACTACGGCTTACAGCGACGGTAAAATCAGCGTTCCGGCGCAAGACATTGCCGTTGTGGCAGGAGGGGGAAGCCAATAATGCGTAAATTAAAATTGAGCTCCACCGCTCTCCGCAAAGTGGAAGGATCACTGTTTATAACCCCTTGGGTTATCGGATTTCTGGCATTTATCGCTTTTCCTCTGGTGTACTCGTTTTACATGAGCTTCAACCGGGTCAAAATTACAGCCGGCGGCGTAGAATATACGCCGGTCGGACTGCAATATTACCGCGAGATCCTGTTCGCCGATGGCGGCTTGCTGTATAACGATTTGCTTCCGTTCTTGCGCCAGGCTTTAATTATGATTCCGGTTATCGTTGTATTTTCCTTGTTAATCGCGATTTTGCTCAATCAGAAGTTTATTGGCCGTTCGTTTTTCCGGGTTATCTTCTTCCTGCCGGTTATCTTCTCTACCGGTCAAATCATTCAGGAATTTATAACCCAGGGCGAAGGAACGCTGGCTTTCGTACAAGAGTTTGAAATCGGCGGATACATTAATACTTACTTGCCTAAGACTTGGGCGGCACCGCTTAACTCCATTATCAACTCGTTCGTGTTGATTCTATGGAACTCGGGTGTGCAGATCTTGATCTTCCTTGCCGGACGGCAAACGATTTCCACCTCGGTTTATGAAGCGGCGAGGATTGATGGCGCCGATCCATGGGAGACGTTCTGGAAAATCACTTTGCCTGGTTTGACTCCGTTTATTTTGCTGAACCTGATTTACACTGTAGTAGACCTGTTTACGTTTCCGTCGAATCCGATCATTGCTAAAGTCAACACGACCAACTACGGATTATCTAGCGCCCTTGCCTGGATTTACTTTGCTATCGTACTGATCTTCCTGGGGCTTGTATTGTACATTTTCTCCCGGGTAACCAAATCCGCAAGCGGAGCCAAATAGAAAGGAGGCGTAACGGAATGCAGAAAATAGTCAGAGATATTAAAAACGTGCGACTGGATACCCATTCCATCATGCGATGGCTTGGGGCAACCAAGAGAGTGCTCATCGGTAAGGAAGCCGACAAAGGCTTAATCTTCCGCTTGTTCATGTACTTGATTCTGATCGACGTTGCGTTTATTTATATCAAGCCCATTATCTACATGGTAACGACGATGATCAAGGATTCGGCGAACTTGCTGGATCCGGCGGTTATCTGGGTACCGCGCTCATTCTTTATGGGCCATTTGGAGGAAGCTTTCCGCTTATTGAAATATTCGAATGCTTTTTTCATCAGTGCGACAGTGGCTCTGAGCGTAGCGGTACTGCAAGTCATTTCCTGCGCCATCGCCGGCTATGCGTTTGCGCGGCTTGACTTCCCGCTGAAAAAGTTCTGGTTCGTATGCTTGATCTTTACGTTCGTTATGCCGCCGCAGGTTACGATTCTTCCTTCCATCCTGCTGTTTAAGGATTTCGGCTGGATCAATACGTACCTGCCGCTGATCGTACCGGCGGTCTTCGGCCATGGTTTGAAAGGCGCTTTGTTCGTCATCATTTATCGCCAGTTTTTCAGTACATTGCCTAAGGAACTGGAGGAAGCGGCTAAAATTGACGGCGCCAGTGTATACCGGGTGTTTTTCCGGGTTATGCTTCCGATTTCCTCCTCGGCGATTATCGTCGTATTCTTGTTCTCCTTCGTTTGGAACTGGAACGATTTCTACTTCCCGACGATGTATATGTTCGGAGCTAAGGAAGTTCCGTTGTCCATCAGTTTGTCTCGTCTGGCAGCGTCCTTGACGGCTGAAGCGGAGCAAACGGGACCGAGCATTTTTGCAGAGCCGATCAAAATGGCGGCATCGTTCCTGATCATTATGCCGGTCTTGATCGTGTACACCTTTACGCAGCGCTGGTTCGTCGAAGGCGTGGAGCGTACCGGTTTGGTAGAGTAGGAAGGAAGCCTGACTCGATCAGGCTTTTTTCTCTTCCCGATATCCTTGAAAAAAGCCTGAAAAAATCAGGCTTTTTTCTTGTGTAATAACGGTTGGACAAGTAATATGAAGAGATGGGGGGAGTTATCAATGCAAATATTACTTGTGGAAGATGAGCCAAAAATCCGCGAAGTAGTAACCGCTTATTTAAAAAATGAAGGTTGGGAAGTCGATTGTACGGCAAACGGCCTGGAGGCCGTGCAGCTTTTTGACAATAACTCCTACGATCTGGTTATCCTGGATTTGATGCTGGAGGGCTTGCCAGGTGAAGAGGTATGCAAACGAATTCGCGAGAAATCGGTCGTGCCTATCATTATGCTTACCTCCAAATCCCGTGAGAGCGATACGATAGCAGGGCTCAACCTGGGTGCGGATGATTATATAGCCAAGCCGTTTCGTGTAAAGGAAGTCATTGCCCGCATTCATGCATTAACCAGACGTATTCATGCCTACAAGCCGGATAAGGCCAAGGAAACGGTTCTGACGTTCGACAGAGGGCAGCTGGTTATCGACCTGGAAGCGAACACGCTGCTCGTTAGAGGGGTCCATGCGAACCTGACGACCACCGAATTCAAGCTGCTGACGGTATTCGCAGGCAAACCGGGCAAGACTTGGTCGCGGAGCGATTTATCTTATCATGTGCTGGGCTACAGGTTTCAAGGAGACAGCCGGTCCATCGATACCCATGTCAAAAATTTGCGCAAAAAAATCGAGGAAGATTCTAAGGATCCTAAATATATATTGACCTTGGTTGGGACAGGCTACAAATTTGCGGCAGAACCTGATGTGAAGGAAGCTACATGATATGATCCGAGTATTCCGCAAAATGAATGTCATTTTATTTATTACGCTTCAAAGCTGCTTCCTGCTTATTATTTCCGTTATAGCGTACGGATACAATTTCAATTGGCAAAATGTATTCGACCGGTATCAGCAGGATCAGTTGAAGGTAACCGCTTACAAGCTGATCGACGATATGCGAAACGAAGATTTGTCTGTTGGACCTTACAATACGGACCAAAAATCGTGGTTGACCCGAAGAGCGACGCTATACGGCATCCTCGTCCGTTACCAGGAAGACCGGTTTAATGTATGGTTCGATATGTTCAGCCGCGTGCAAAATGAAAAGGACCTCATTATTCAAGAATATCCCGTTGTGGCCAAAGGGGAAATGCGGGGCACGTTAAGAGTCGGCTATTTGAAAACGGTCAATCAGAACGATCCGAACGTAATAGCTTACCAGGAAATGATGCATAAGCGCTCCGCGTATCTTTACGGAATTCTCATTCTGATTTCCATCATCGTCAGCTTCTTCGTGGCGCGTCTCTTGTCAACTCACCTGCACAGGCTGCAGGAAACAGCCAATAAAATCCGTCTAGGCAACTGGGAAGTACAAGCTGCAGTCAAAGGGCCGGAAGAAGTGAGAGGGCTCGCTCTCACGCTGAATGAGCTGTCCAGAGAGCTGAAAAAGCAGGAGGATTGGCGCCATCATCTGATGGAGGACTTGACTCATGAGCTGCGTACGCCGCTTACATCCATGCTATCCCAGCTGGAGGCGATGATTGACGGCATTTACGAAGTCGATATGGAATGGCTGCAGCAAATTTATGATGAGCTGATCCGCCTGACCCGGTTGATGAACGATATGGAAAAGCTGTCGGAAGCCGAAGCGGCCCGATTTACAATTCATATCCGGCGTGTCAACATGGTTCAGCTCGCGCAGAACGTATTCCGCAATTTTCAGCAGATGGCCAAAAGCAAAGGAGTCAAGCTGCAATTCATGCCCACGAATGCTCCGTGCTATGCTGAGGTAGACAGGGATAAAATGATTCAGGTTATTTCCAACATCGTATCGAACGCGATTAAATATACGAATGAAGGCGGCAAAGTGACCATCGGCGTCGACTGGACGATAGATTCCACTATTATCTATTGTGAGGATACAGGAATAGGCATCGGTGCTGCGGACCTGCCGTACGTGTTCAACCGGCTGTACCGAGTAGACAAATCGCGCTCGCGCTTCAGCGGAGGCGTCGGTTTGGGGTTAAGCATTGTCAAAGCGCTCGTGGAAGCGCATGAAGGGAAGATTGAAGTATCCAGCAAGCTGGGCAGCGGCTCGGTGTTCAAGGTGACGATCCCGAACGTGTACAAGTCGTTGGAGCAGCAGCTCGGATGAGCGAATGTGAATGTCATAGACAAGAAGGGGGAAGGTGTAATGAGCTTTTACGGTCAGAGGGTTCTTCCCGCAGTCCGCAAAATGCGCGATTTGGAGCTGCTGCTGAAGAGCCAGTTTCAATATTTGGTGCTGCTGGATATCCATATTTCGCAATTGATGAATATCGTTCAGCTGGCAAGAAGCAGCCAGAAGAAGATGCTGATCCATGCGGATTTAATCCACGGCTTGAAAAATGACGAATACGCGATTGAGTTTCTATGCCAGACGATCAAGCCGGCCGGCGTGATTTCAACGAAAAGCGCCGCTATCGCCACGGCCAAGAAAAATAACGTATTGGCGATACAGCGCCATTTTCTGCTGGATACGACGGCATTGGAAACGACATATAAACTGACGGAGAAGGTCAAGCCGGATTTTATCGAGGTATTGCCGGGGGTTATGCCTCACATTATCGCGGAGATGAAGGAGCAGCTGGGCATACCGATCTTGGCCGGCGGATTGATTCGTACGGTGGATGAGGTGGAGCAGGCTCTCCAAGCGGGGGCGGTCGCCGTAACGACCTCCCGCCGGGATATATGGAGCCATTATTAAACAGGATGGGATGACAGCCAATTAAGCTTCCAGCGGCTGAACCGCATCATGAATGTGCATTTCCAGCAAGCGGGCTTGACGCAGGATCTCTTCGTCCGTCCAGCCGTACAGCTGGGACATATAGGCAATGACGGGCTGCTTCCACTTCTGAACGGAAGCGATATCGAAGTACAGGGCGCCCGTCCGGCGGATGAAAAAGTCCAGCGGGGTCGATACCATCTCGGCCTCGATGCCGTACAGCAGCGACGCAAACCATGTTCCGGGTATCCCGTATTGCTTGGCTTCTTCTTGATGAGCCTGATACAGCTCGAATACACGCCCCGCATTGGAGCCGTAACGCTGAACGAGAACGGCGGCTTCGGCTTCCTTCAAACCGCAGCGCATTCCCTGCTGCACCATTTGCTTGGTGAACTCCTTGAACCCTCTCGAACCGCCGACATCGCCACCGGAGAGCTTAATTTGATCTGTCGTGCATCCCGGGTAGGCGGCATGTCCCTGCTGCTCCAGCTGGTTTGCGACGAGGTTGACGATACGCTCGGCCATTTTCCGGTAACCGGTCAATTTGCCGCCGGCGATGGTAATGAGACCCGATGGCGCGATAAAAATTTCATCCTTCCGCGAGAGCTCGGACGGCGATTTGCCGTCTTCGTGAATTAGCGGACGCAGACCCGACCAGCTGGACTCGACATCCTTAGGGCCTAACTGAAGGGTTGGGAACATAAAGTTCGCCGCGCGCAAAATATAGTCACGGTCCTCCAGCGTCATCCGCGGATGAGCAATATCTCCGTTATAGTTCGTATCGGTAGTTCCGATATAGGTTTTGCCGTCGCGAGGAATCGCAAACACCATCCGTCCGTCCGGCGTATCGAAGTAGATCGCCTGCTTCAGCGGGAACCGTTGGCCGTCGATCACAAGATGGACGCCTTTGGTCAAATGAAGCCGTTTGCCCTGCTTGGAGCCGTCGATCTCCCGGATCGTATCGACCCATGGGCCGGCGGCGTTGACGATTTTTTTCGCGCGAATCTCGAAGCTCTCCCCGCTCAGCTGATCCACCGCACGCACTCCCACCAGCTTTCCTTCCTCGTACAGCAGCTCCTCCGCTTTGGCGTAATTGATAGCCTTCACACCGCGGCGCACCGCTTCTTTCATCGTTTCAATCGTCAAGCGCGCATCATCCGTGCGGTATTCGACGTAATATCCGCCGCCTTTCAGCTTGTCTTTGCGAAGCAGCGGCTCCATGGTGAGCGTTTTGTCCTTATTCAGCATGATCCGGCGCTCCTGCCTGCGGACTCCAGCCAAATAATCATATACGAGCAAGCCGACGGAAGTGGCAAGCTTGCCGTACGTGCCGCCCTCGATGATCGGGAGCAGCATCCATTCCGGCGTCGTCACATGCGGAGCATTCTCGTAGACGATCGCTCTTTCCTTGCCGACCTCGGCGACCAGCTTGAATTCCAGCTGCTTCAGGTAACGCAGCCCGCCGTGGATCAGCTTGGTGGAACGGCTCGATGTTCCTGCGCCAAAATCCTGCATCTCGATGAGACCTGTATCCATACCGCGCGTCCTCGCGTCGAGGGCTATCCCGGCCCCGGTGATCCCTCCGCCAATGACAAGCAGATCGAGCGTCTGCGCAGACAATCTTTGTTTATGCTCCGAACGGTTCGTTCCGGAAAAATTCGTCGTCATGTGATATCCATCCTTTTGGTTAGTTGATTGGTTCAAAGGTTCAAAGCAACAAAAAAGACCGCTAACATGCCTTTGCATAGAAGAAGCTGATTCCAGCCTTCTGCAAAGTATGTTACGGTCTACTCTTAATCTCTGACCAAATTATTAACTTGTTAATTAACCGTATCATATCATGAGACAGCTTGAGAATCAATATAGTTGACAGAGAAAATGTTCCTGTGTTAGATTTCAACTTGAAAACGGTTTATACTGTTACGGAGTTTCCGGAAGCGGCGAGGAGGAGAAATACATGAACAATGAACCCCGTTATGTCGTTGCTATAGATCAAGGAACAACCAGCTGCCGAGCTATCGTGTTCGATAAGCAGGGGACGATAGTCCATACGGCGCAAAAGGAATTTACCCAGTTTTTTCCACAATCCGGCTGGGTGGAGCATGACGCGGAGGAAATATGGCAAACGCAGCTTGACGTATTGCGGCAAGCGGTGCAATCGGTTTCACTGTCCGATATTGCCGCAATCGGCATTACGAACCAGCGGGAAACGACGGTCGTATGGGACAAGCAAACCGGCAAGCCGCTGCATCCGGCTATCGTATGGCAATGCCGCAGAACAAGCGCAATATGCGACGATCTGAAGCAGCGGGGCTGGGAGGACAAGATCCGAAGCAAGACAGGGCTTGTGGTCGACGCTTATTTTTCGGGAACCAAGCTCAAATGGATACTGGATGCCCATCCGGAGATCCGGGAGAAAGCGGCTCGGGGAGATGCGCTGTTCGGCACGATCGACAGCTGGCTGATCTGGAAGCTGACCGAGGGGCGAAGTCATGTCACGGACGTATCGAACGCTTCCCGCACGATGCTGCTCAATATTCATACGGTGCAATGGGACCAGGACATTTTGCAGGAGTTCCAAGTTCCGGAGGCGATGCTGCCGGAGGTGCGTTCGTCCAGTGAAGTGTACGGACATACGACCCTGCTCGGTGACGGAACGGCGGCTATTCCCATCGCGGGTGCTGCCGGAGATCAGCAGGCGGCGCTGTTCGGTCAAGGCTGCTTTGCCGCAGGAACGGCGAAAAATACGTACGGAACCGGGTGCTTCGTCCTGAAGCAAACCGGAGAAAAGCCGGTTCTATCGCAAAAAGGATTAATTACGACGATCGCATGGAAGCTTAACGATAAAGTGTACTATGCGCTGGAAGGCAGCGTCTTCAATGCGGGAACGGTCGTGCAATGGCTGCGCGACGGCATGGGGCTCATTCGGGATGCAGCGGAAACCGATGCTCTGGCATCCTCGGTCGAGCATACCGAAGGCGTCTATTTCGTGCCGGCGTTCACCGGGCTGGGCACCCCTTATTGGGAGCCTGATGCTCGCGGTATGATCACGGGTCTGACAAGAGCTTCGTCCAAAGCGCATCTGGTTCGTGCGGCGTTGGAATCGATCGCCTATCAGAGCGCGGAAGTGCTGAATGTGATGGAGGAGGAGTCGGGCATTCACCTGCGTGAGCTGCGCGTAGACGGCGGCGCGGTGAAGAACAATTTCCTGATGCAGTTTCAGGCCGATCTGCTGGGAGTTCCTGTCGTCCGTCCTCAGGTCATTGAAACAACGGCGTTGGGCGCAGCGCTGCTGGCCGGTCTGGCTGTTGGCTTCTGGAAGGACACGTCCGAGATCGAGCAGCTGAAGGGGCATGGAAGCACGTTCACCCCTCACGGGGACGATGATGAGCGTGAGCGGAAAATGGCCGGGTGGAAGCGGGCCGTTGCCTATCAGGTTCAATCATAATCGGCCGCAGCAAGAGGTCGTCAAGTAAAAGAAACGGCATATAGTCATCATACTACTCATAACCAAGTCCGATTCTCTCTACATCTAATCTGTAGAAGGGTTCGGGCTTTTTTTGCGTAAAATAAAACGACCTTCCCAACCAAGGAAAGGCCGTCGTACTCATCGTTTATAGCGGAACGATTTGACGTTCTTTTTGCTTAAAATAAACCCATTCTTTGAAGCCGATCTCTTTGAGCCGCTTGCTGACCAAATCCCAGTCGTCACCGACGCGCTCAGGCTTGTGGGCATCGGAGCCGAAGGTCACCTTGACGCCGAAATGGTTGGCTCGTTCGAGAACGGCGTCGATCGGATACCATCCGCCGCAGTCTTTCGTCTTGCCTGATGTATTGATCTCGATTGCGACATCCTGCTCGGCGATCACCTTCAGCGTCTTGTCGACGGCATCCGTCGGAATATCGGAGAAGGCGGGGTAGAAGCCGCGCATCGCATCAATGTGGCCGAGAATTTGGAACATGCCGCTGCGGGCGGATTGGGCAATCAAATCGTAATACATCTCTTTTTGCTCGATCTTCTGCTCGTCAGTCAGGCCGTTCCAGCGCTTTTTGTTAAAAATGCTGACGCCTCCGGACAAATGGACCGAACCGATCAAATAATCGAAGGGATACTGCTCGTAAATTTTGCGGTACACTTCCGCATGCTCTGGAAAATAGTCCGACTCGCAGCCAAGCAGCACATCGATTTTGCCGCTGTACTCCTGTTTCAGCTTAAGCACTTCCTCCACATAACGGCTGAATTCGCTCTTGGCCATGGCAATACCCGGCTGCTCCCGGTCAACGTCGCTTGCAAAATAAGGAGAGTGATCGGAAATCCCGATCACCGACAGACCATGGCGGATGCCGGCTTCAATATAGTCGCGAATCGTCCCCAATGCATGGCCGCAACGCTCGTGGTGGGTATGCAAATCGAATTTCAACATAATCACTCCGATCCGATAAATTGAGTTTCCTGCATGCCTTTCAAATCCTGCAAAAACTGATGCAAAGCGGAGCTCAAGTAGCGTCCCGACTTGTACACGACGCCGACGGGATGGCTGCTCTCCAGCTCGTTTACTTTAATCATCTTTAAGGTACCGAGTCTTAGCTCAGTAGCAATGGACATCTTGGAGATGATCGCGGCGCCCAGATTCAGCTCGACCATCCGCTTCACTTCCTCACTGCTGGACAGCTCCATGACAATTTGCGGCGTAAGGAACCGCTGTTTGAATATTTGATCGACGAATCGCCGTCCTGCGGTCTCGGGAGATAGCATGATCAGGGGAATGTCCTGAAGCTTCTCGATAGGCACATGCTGAAACCGGCTAAGCGGGTGCTGCGGAGAAACGACGAGCTCGAAGGTATCGTAATACAGCACGGAGCATTCCAGTGCAGGGTGCTTTTCGAACAGGTACGTAATGCCGATGTCAATGTTACCGTTCTCGACGTTTTGCATGATTTGCGACGATGTCATGGAATGGATGGTCGTTTTGATCAGCGGGAATTGATCTTGGAAATACGATAGTACCCGCGGCAATATTTGAATGGCGATCGAAGTTGTCGTTCCGAGGTGGATATGCCCTTGCGGCGTACTGTTCAAATCGGCGAGACGCTGCTTCAAATCCTCAACAGTCTGCAGGATAAGCTCCGCATGCTCAAGGAATACCCTTCCGCTATCGGTCAGTGTCACAGGCTGGTTGCGGTCGACCAGCACCGTCTTGAACTCGTCCTCCAGGCTTTTGATCTGGGCCGATACGGCGGGCTGCGTAAGGTTCAGAACCTCTCCCGCTTTGCGAAAGCTCATGGTTTTGGAAATGGTAAGCAGTGTCTCCAATTGGTTTAAATTCAATACCGGACCCTCCTCTCCCAAAGGGGTTATATGTTTCATACATACGGTTTACAGCGCGATAAAATAGATTATATTTATCAACTTTACAAAAAATATAAAAACCTTTTCTCAATATAGTACCATTATATGATACTTGAAGGGAGGGAGCAAACAAAAACTACTTTAGTGCCAAAATAGTTTTATTAATAAATAGTTAAATCACTTGAATACTATTCAAATTTGAATATAATATCTAGTGTAGCAAAACCATGGAAATGAGGGAAGACTTAATGCCACCAAAAAAATCAAATGTCCGTTGGACGATTGCGGGCTTGATGCTCGGACTGCTGCTCGCCTCGCTCGATCAGACCATCGTATCGACTGCGATGCCTACCATCGTCGGAACGCTTGGCGGCTTGGACAAATTCGTATGGGTGTTCTCCGCCTACTTGATCGCCAACGTCGTATCGATGCCTATCTTCGGCAAATTGTCCGATATGTACGGGAGAAAGCTGTTTTTCCTGCTTGGTCTCGGCGTATTCATGATCGGCTCCGCGCTGTGCGGCATGTCGTCGTCCATGCTCGAGCTGATCATTTACCGGGCGATTCAGGGGATCGGCGGAGGCGCGCTGATGCCTATTACGTTCACGATTATTTTCGACTTGTTCCCTCCGGAGAAGCGGGGGAAAATGCAAGGGCTGTTCGGCGCCGTCTTCGGCATATCCAGTGTGCTGGGACCGCTGGCAGGAGCTTATTTTACGGATAATGTGGATTGGACCTGGATTTTCTACATTAACCTGCCGTTAGGCGTTATCTCCTTTGCTCTTATCGCCTTGTTCTATCATCCTGCACTGCCTACGAACCGCAATCAGAAGATCGACTGGCTCGGAACGGTTACGTTCGCCGGCGCCATCTTGTGCCTGATGTTCGCCTTGGAGCTCGGAGGCAAGGAGTTTGCATGGAATTCGCTGCCAAGCTACGGGTTGTTCGGCGGCTTCGTGCTCCTGTTCGTCTTGTTCTTGTGGGTGGAGACGAAGGTTCCCGCTCCGGTCGTGCCGCTGCAGCTGTTCCGCAACCGGCTGTTCAGCTCCAGCATGGGCGCAAGCCTGGTGTATGGCGCGATTATGATGGCCGCTGCCTCCTATATTCCCCTGTTTATCCAGGGAGTATTCGAGGGCTCGGCAACTAGCGCCGGGCAAGTATTAACGCCGATGATGCTCGGAGTAGTAGCGAGCTCTACCTTGGGCGGAAGGTTTATCGGCAGAACGAGCTACCGGAATATTATGCTCGTATCGGTCACTTTGCTTCTTATCGCGACCTTGCTTCTCAGCATGGTTTCGGTGACTACGCCGCGCTGGGTCGTTACGTTGTATATGGTTGTGATGGGTCTCGGCGTTGGGGTCTCGTTCCCGGTTACATCGATGTCGGCGCTGCACCAAATCGGTCCGCAGCAGCGCGGGATTGTGACTTCGCTGGTCAGCTTTTTCCGGTCGATCGGCTCGGCCATTGGCGTTACCGTGTTCGGGGCGGTTCAAGCCGCAGCTCTGAAAGCGAATTTGGCGGAATCGCTCCCCGGCTCCGAGCTAGCCGGAAAGCCTGTCGATGCGCAGGTGCTGCTGCAGCCTCAAGTTAGAGCATCCATACCGGGACCGGAGCTGCAAAAGATGATCATCGCTTTGGCCGATTCGATTGCCTTTGTATTCGCCTGCACGGTGTTTATGGCGGCTGTCGGACTCGTGTTCGTGCTGTTGATGGGAAAAGCAAAAATGGAAATTGCCGCATCGCAGCAAAAGGCTATGCATGCCGAGCAAGTTAAAGCTTGATCTCCCGCGGCAGCGTACGGTAACATGTACAGTGCCGAGTTTGCCGGGAGGGTGAGGAAAAGCCGATGTCGATGAAGCTCGTCATTTTGGGGCTGCTTATGGAGAACAATGCGCATCCCTATGAAATACGCGCAACGATGAAAGAACGCGAAATGCATCATTATATTAAAATGCGGGACGGATCCCTCTATTACGCTATCGATCAGCTGCGTAAAGAGGGCTTGATAGAGACCGTGGAAGTCGTAAGAGACAGCAACCGTCCGGATAAGACGATTTACCGGATTACCGATCAGGGGAAGGAGCTTTTTCAAGAGCTCCTTCTACAGCAGTTCGAGGAGCAGAAGGAGCTGTACGATCCTATGGGGACGGCACTGATGTTTGCCAAGGACGGGGATCAGGAGGAAATTCACCGTATCCTGAGTAGCAGGCTGGAGGAGCAGAAAAAGCGGGTGCGCCAAATGCGAGAGCTGTACGAGGAGCACATCCCCATCGTCTCCCGCGGCGTGCTGCACATGATGATGAATGCTTACGAGCACGGCCTAACCCAGCTTCGCTGTCTGGAGCGGATGGTCAAGGACGCGAAGGACGGACGGATGGCGGAGCGTGGAATTCCGCTCGAGGAGCAATAGCAAGAAGCCGCAGCGAGCACCGGAGGGTGCGCGTGCGGCTTCTTTTTGTTTTGCCGGCGGCGATAGACGGTATCGCCGCGATGATCCCGCAAGCGAGACGCGGCTTCTTCCGCAAGAAGCCGCGTCTCGCTAAGAGCTGGCCGTCCGCCGGCACGAGGCGGCGGTTAGGCCTCCTCCGACAGCTTGACGGCCAGATCCGTCAAGCTGTCGCAAACCAAGTCGGGCTCGACCCCGGTCCGCTGCAGCTGCTCCTGCAGCGTGTCCCGGCTGATGAGCCCGGTAAGCACGAGCGCGGTGCGGCATTGCGCTGCGATACCGCCGCGGATGTCCGTCAGCAGGTTGTCCCCGACAACCCAAATCTGCTCCGCCGGCAATCCGAGCTTGCGGATGGCGTAATTCATAATAATCGGCGACGGCTTGCCGATGACTACGGGCTCGGTTTGGCTGGCCCGCTCGATCGATGCGCCGATCGATCCGGCGCCGGGACGCAGCTCGTTGTTCCACGGGAGCAAGTGATCGGGATTGGTCAGCACGAATTCCGCTCCTGCGCGAATGCGGCTGACGGCTTCCGCCAGCAACTCGTAATTGAAGCTGCGGTCGATCCCTTGCACGACGAAGTCGGCCGGCCCTTCCGTCACCGATTCGAAGCCTGCGTCGCGCATCGCTTGCTGCAGACCATTTTCACCGATGATATAAGCGCGGTTTCCTTTCTTCCGTTCCTGCATGTATAAGGCAGCCGCCTGGGAGGAGGTCAGCACTTCTTCCGGACTTGCCTCAATGCCTACCTTGGCGAAATGCTCCACTACCTGCTCCGGCGTACGAGAGGAATTGTTGGTCACGTACAAGTACGGATAGCCCTGTTCCTTCAACCATTGTATGAACGATGCCGCTCCGGCAATCGGCGAATCTCCATGATATAAAGTTCCGTCCAAATCGAGTAAAAATCCAGGCACTTTTCAATGTCCCCCTTGTTGATAGTAATAAGTTTCAGTGTAGCAAAAGAGGACGGGCTACGCCACACAATGGTATAATGGAAGGATAAAGGGAACGATGTGGTTCCTTTACATTGGATTCGGAGGGGCCCGATGAACGCATACACGGAGCAAATCGTTCGAATGTTCGCACAGCACCACAACGCTGAGGATGCCGTAGCGATGAAGCAATACATGCGGAACCAGTTTGAATTTCTGGGAATAAGGAAACCTCAGCGTGAATCGCTGTTCAAGCAATTCATCCAGGAGCAGGGAGTGCCGTCGATCGAGCTGCTCCCCGATATCATAACGGAGCTGTGGAATTTGCCGGAGCGGGAGTATCAGTACACGGCGCTCGATATATTGGCCAAATCGGTCAAAAGGCTGAATCCGAACCATATGAGCCTGTTGGAGCGGCTTATTGTCAATAAGTCATGGTGGGATACGGTCGACGGCATCGCGCCGAATATGGCGGGGCATCTGCTCAGACAGTATCCGGAGCTGATTGCGATGTATGCGGAGCCTTGGATTGAATCGGATAATATGTGGCTGAACCGGTCTGCGATTTTGTTTCAGTTGAAATATAAACAGCATACGGATGAGAAGCTGCTCTATGACTACATTGTCCGCAAGGCGGATTCGAACGAGTTTTTTATTCAAAAAGCGATCGGCTGGGCGCTGCGGGAATATGCCAAAACAAATCCGGGCTCGGTTCAGCAGTTTATCGACAGTCATGAATTGAAGCCTTTGAGCAGGCGGGAAGGTTTAAAGCATCTGCAGAACGCTTAAGCATAATACAGCAACGGTTGAGGCGATACCTATTCTGGCGATACCGATTCAGGCGAAAAGAAGACACTGGGCGCGAACAGCCCGGTGTTTTTTTGTTGTTTATGCGTTTTTTTCAGGCGATTTTGTGCGCGATACAGGCACCTGCAGGGCATTAGCGGAATAAACCATACATTATAAGATTTTCTTATGCGTATCTGCAGAAAAAGTTATTAATGGAGGTTAACCACCATGAAACTACTTGAAGCCATCGGGCAAGCGTTTCAGCATGTCAAAAGTCCGTCTCCCCATGAATTGAGAGCGTTGATGCAGCAGCTGGATATGAATCCGGAAGAGGTATCCTCGTATGTCGAAGAGCCGTCGTGTTTGCCCTATGGAAGAACCGTCCTGTTCCGGTCGGACGAAGTGGAGGTCATCCTGATCCATCTGCCGGCAGGAAGGGAGACTTACATCCACGATCACGGGGCATCGGAAGGATGTGCTTTGGTGCTCGAGGGCCAGTTGACGAACCGTCACTACCGGCTGGGGACGGGAGGGTACGCTTATGAGAGCGGAGCAAGCATCGTGAAGGCGAACCAGTTCATGTATGCTCCAACCGGTCAAATTCATCAGATGTGCAATGAAGGTAAAGAAAGGGTCGTTTCATTGCATGCCTACACGCCTGTCATGAAGGATACGAAAATCTATGCCACTTACGAGCAGGTGTTGGATTACGTCATTTAGCCGGTTTGTGCGCCCGGACCTGGAGCTTGCTTGCGTCCGTGGCGCATTTTTTTAGGTACAGGAGAAGAATACGCGTCCGCTGCAAATCTACTATACGAAACAAGAAGGGGAACGAAGTCCGGAAATAGAAAGTAAAGGGAGCTAAGCATAACAGCGGATAAAATGGGGGGATGGAGTTGGATAAAGTCGCAGCGCAATTGTTAAACCGCCAGCTGTCGTATTTGCAGGTGCAGCTACTGAATGCCAAGCTGTCGAGATGTACGCAGGATTGGAGAATGCTGCATATTTCCCCTACCTACAACAAACTGTATTACATACGCGACGGAGAAGGGTGGGTGCAGATCGGCAACGAGCTTTTTTATCCCCGGCCCGGGGAGCTGATGCTGATACCAGGCGGAGTGAAGCATTCGTGCTCCACCACTGGTGGCACGCCCTATACGAAATATTGGTGCCATTTCAAATCTAACATCAATTTCGGCAGATTGTTGAACCGTTTGAATCTTCCCTGCCTCGTTCAGGTGGAGGATGCCGGCACCATGCAGCGGCACTTTGAAGAGATGATACATCATTATTCCACACGCGGCCCGACGGCATCGATCCGGATTCAGGCCGCTCTGTTCTCCGTCATCAGTCTGTTTCTCGAACAGGCATTGGCCAACCAGCATCATCACATGGGCTCCGCAATCGAACGCAAACTGATTGATTCCTTGCATTATATCGACGCCCATTTGGCCGAGGAGCTTACTATCGAGCAGCTGTCCCTCCATGCCCATTTCCACCCCAATTACTTCATTCGCATGTTCAAAAAACATATGGGCACGCCGCCGATGAAATATATCCATGAGCGCAGGCTCGAAAAGGCGCAGCAGCTGCTGGCTTCGACCGAACTGACTGTAGGCGAAGTAGCCGGCAGGACAGGCTTTAACGACGTGTCGTATTTCTCGGCGGCTTTTAAGAAGCATACCGGCGCGACTCCTTCGGATTACAGGAATATACCTGCAGCAAGCGCCAGGACGAACCGATAATGCGGCTCCATTCGGCAGGTTAGTTTTACAACAATAAAGGTTAGGCAGACAACTTCTTCTTACTATGTAAGCGCTGTATTATGGTGTGGTGGGCTCGATACGTGCTCACGGCACTTTACATAGGAGAGGCGGGAAATGATGAGACCAACGAGGCGATGGAAGGCGCTGCTTGTTGCAAGTGCGCTGATTTTCGGCAGCTTGCCATGGGGGGAGGGAGGACATAGGGTGCAAGCACAGGAAGGACCCATGCAGCTGTACGTAGCCACTAACGGCAGCGATACGAATGACGGTTCATTGAACAGCCCATTTGCTACGATGGAAAAAGCGAGGGATACGATTCGCGAAAGAAAGGGCGCCGGCGGACTGCCTGCATCCGGTGTTACGGTGAACATCCGGGGCGGCGAATACCGATTCACGGATACGTTTCAGCTGGATGAACGGGATTCCGGGGCGGAGGGCGCTCCTGTTGTGTACCAAGCCTATGGCGGAGAAAAAGTATCCTTCCTCGGCGGCGATACGCTGGATACATCGTTGTTTCAGCCGGTTACGGATGCTGCCGTGCTGGCACGCATTCCGCAGGAAGTCGCAGGTAAAGTGGTTCAGGTCGATTTGAATGCACTTGGCATTACCGATTACGGGCTTCTAGGAAGCAATACAGCGGTGGCTCCGGAGCTGTTTTTTAACGGCAATGTCATGACCTTGGCCAGATGGCCGAACAGCGGTTTTACGACGGTCAACCAGGTCGTGTACACCCCGAATAGCACAGCGGGAACGGGCTATACGTTTAGTTATAAGGATGACGGGCTGCGCAAATGGTCCAGCAGCGACTATACGTGGATGCTCGGGTATTGGGGTAACGACTGGGCTACGAACGATCTGGAGATCAAATCGATCGACTGGGACCGGAAAACGATCGAGACATACAAGGGAACGAGCTATGCGATGAAAGCCGGACAGCGGTTTTACTTCTACAATATTTTGGAAGAGCTCGATGCTCCGGGTGAATGGTATTTGGACCGCAATGCAGGAAAGCTTTATTTTTATCCTCCTGCCCCCGTACAAGGCAAAAAGATTCAGCTGTCTCTATTCAACAAAAACATGATAACGATGAACAATGCATCGAATATTATTTTCAGCGGTTTGTCGATGGAGGTTCATCGCGGTAATGCCATCGATATAACCGGCGGCGAGAACAACCAGATCCGTTACAGCGAAATCAGCAAGATGGGCGGCTACGCGGTCAAAATTAACGGCGGACGCAACAACGGCGTCTACGGCTCCCGGATTTACAGCATGGGCAATGGTGGCGTCTCATTAAATGGAGGGGACTTCACGACTCTGACTCCGGCGGGGAACTATGCCGACAATAACGATATTTACGACTACGCCAGAATCAAACTAACCTATACTTCTGCGGTGGAGCTGAACGGAGTCGGCAACCGGGCGACGCATAACAAAATGCATGATGCGCCCCACCTCGCGATCCAGTTCCGAGGGAACGACCATGTGATGGAGTATAACGAAATTTATGACGTGGTCAAAGAAACGGCGGACGCGTCGGCCATTTACTCGGGTAGAAGCTTCGTATGGCGCGGCAATGCCATTCGCTATAATTATTTCCATGATATTATCGCCAGCGATCTGCGCGTTTCTACCGCTGCTATTTATTTGGACGATTACATGAGCGGCGTGGAGATGCGGGGTAACGTCTTTTCCAAGATCGGCAAGCAGGCGTTCAAGCTGGCCAACGGACGGGAAAATATTGTCGAGAACAATATCGTCATCGACTCGGGAACGTCCATCGCCTTCATGACCCGTGATTATAAGCCGGGTGAGACGAACTATAATTCACTGATGAGCAAATTCAATCAGGTTCCTTATCAAAGCGATCTCTGGAGAGAGCGTTATCCTACGCTGCCCGATATTTTAAACGACGAGCCGTTGCTGCCGAAACGGAATGTCGTCCGCAACAATGCAATTGTGAGCAGCGGGGCCATTTCGGGAGACGTGAACCGCAACATGCAGCTCGGCACGTTTGCCAACAACCTGACCTATGCCGATAAAAATGCTCTCGGGTTCGTGGATCCGGCGAACGGCAACTTTCAGCTGCGGAACGATTCGGTCATTTACACCCAAATACCGGAATTCCTGCCTATTCCGTTCGGCGAAATCGGCATTCAAGCGGCCGGCTTGCCGCAGGCTCATTCCGCTCTGACCGTTCCGTCCATTCAGTTCATGCAAAATGGCGGGGATGTCGCGGTCGGCGTTCATCTGAACGGCAATACGCTGGCTTCCGTATCCGATGCGTCCAGCCGGCTTATCGAAGGCGTCGATTTCGTGAATCAGGGGACATCCGTCCTGTTGAACAAACAATACCTGTCCAAGCTGCCGATTGGACCGCATACGCTTACGTTTGCTTTCAGCGCAGGGAATGAGTCGCTGCTCACCGTGTACGTTCAACCGCCTGCCAGCGCAGAGCTTGGTTCGTCGACCTTGAAGTATGCGCTGGGCTCGGGAGACAGCTCGATTGCGTTGAATCTGAACGGCAACACGCTGGTGTCCATCCGTGACGCCGCCGGCGTTCTTAAGGAAGGAACCGATTATACCGCTACCGGGACCTCGGTTACTTTTAAAAGCGCCTACTTGAGCAAGTTAGCTATTGGGCAATACCCTGTCACGTTTACTTTCAGTTCGGGCAGCAGCGCCGTGCTGACGATTCAGGTTGTTCAAGACAGCTTTACGTTGAACAAAACCTACGCCGCTTCGTCACAATGGAGCGACACCTACACTGCTGGCAAAGCGTTCGACGGCAATACTTCAACCCGCTGGTCTGCAGCCAAAGGCAGCGTGACGGATCAATATCTGCTTGTCGATTTCGGGAATGAAGTCCGGTTCAACCAAGCGGTCATTAATGAAAGCTCGTATCCGCGCGTCGATTCTTACGTGCTGCAGGCTTCGGATGACGGCATTAACTATGTCGATATTCCCGGTACCGAAGGGACGTCGATAGGCGCGAACAAGACGATCAGCTTCGCTCCGGTCACTGCGCAGTATTTGCGCCTGTGGATGTTCTCGACGAAGAAAGAGTCGGGTGTGAGCAAAGAGCCGACGATCAACGAAATCAGTGTGTACTATGTTTCCAACCTGCAGCTGACGGCTCCGGCCAATGTAACTGCAGAAGCGACGGGCGAACGAACGCCGGTTGAGATCGGCACCGCTGTCGCATCAGAAGGCGCCGTAGTCACTAACGACGCGCCGCAGGATTTTCGGCTCGGTACGACGACGGTGACTTGGACTGCGACGGATGCGCAGGGTGACACGATTACGTCCAAGCAGACGGTTACCGTAGTCGATACGAAGCCTCCCGTAATCACGGGAGAAGCTGTGACCCGGCCTAACGCTAACGGATGGTACAATTCGGATGTGACGGTGCGGTTTACGGCTGTTGACAGCGGATCGGGAATAGCGTCCGTCGATTCGGTGAAAATCATCTCATCCGAAGGTGCGAATCAGACTGTTACGGGAACGGCGATGGACAGGGGCGGGAACACGGCGACAGCTGCCGTGTATGGCATCCATCTAGATAAAACAAAGCCTGCCGTTGTTATAAATACCGCATCCTCGTATACGACTTCCCAGTCGATGACGGTATCTTATGCCGTGTACGACAGCTTATCGGGTGTCGATACCGTGTCCGCTGCATTGAACGGCAAGCCGGTTGTGGACGGGCAAACCGTCAGCCTAGCCCAGTTAGCGGGCAGCAATACGCTGACGGTTACGGCTCGGGATAAAGCAGGCAACAGCATCACGCAGTCCGTTGCCTTCCAGGTGGCGGTGGAGGCCAAGGTGGAGATAGTTCCTAACGTCATTATGGCCAAAAATCCGGTGGGAGTGCCTCATTTCCTGGCGTTCATTCAGCTCCCTGCAGGTTACGATGTATCCACCATCGATAAATCCTCGGTAAAGCTGCAAGTTAACGGAGCTTCGGTGCAGGCACAATTAAGTCCGTGGGAATTCGGGGACCGGGTCCAAGGCAAAGACCGGTTCAAAATCGTGATGGTCCGTTTCGACCGGAAGCAAGTGCTTGATGCGCTCGGCAGTGCGAGCGGCAGCACGAAAGTAACGATTGTAGGCAGCATGACGGGCGGAAAAAGCTTTTCCGGCAGCGAGACCATACGAGTGATCCAATGATGAAGCTGTAAATTGAAAAAAGTCGTAGTTATATTGCCCTTGGGCAGCATAACTACGACTTTTCTTTTGTTCTGATCAGAGGGCACGGGCGTCTGATTGCAGGATCTTACGAGCGGGCTACGCCGCGCTTTGCGGCAGCTCATTTGTAAGCCGGAATTTCCGTCTTACAGAAGCATCCGTCAGCGCCGTAGGGCCTTGTAAGGCGGAATTTCCGTGTTACAGCGGGAGAAAGCCGCCCCCGCGCGGCCTCCCCGGCGCTGTAAGCCGCTTTTTCCGTCTTACAGAAGCGTCCGTCAGCGCCGCAAGGCCTTGTAAGGCGGAATTTCCGCGTTACAGCGGGAGAAAGCCGCCGCCGCGCGGCCTCTCCGGCGCTGTAAGCCGCTTTTTCCGTCTTACAGAAGCGGTCGCCAGCGCCGCAGGGCCTAGTAAGGCGGAATTTCCGTCTTACAGCCCTTAACCCTTCCAGCAGCACTCCTTAGCTACTCGAAGTGCTGCCGAGGAGTGCAGTCTTCCGCTCCCGCCCGATGTAGACAACGTAGACGACCAGGTAGATTACGAACATGATGCCTGACAGCCGGTACATCACCGCATAGTTGGTCGCTGCAGCGATGGGGCCGAGAATTAAAGCGCCGAGGCCGATCCCGAGATCGAACGCCGAGAAAAAGGTCGCGTTAGCCGCGCCGCGCCGGTCGGGAGCGGCCCTCTGCACGGTCCATGCCTGAAGCGAAGGCTGGATCGCGCCGAATCCGATGCCGTAGCAGGCGGCGGCCAGCATCAGCATCGGAGTCCCCGACGTGTAGGACAGAAGAAGCAGCCCGGCGAGGCTGAACACGGCTCCCGGGAGGAGAACCCATACATGACCTTTGGTATCGAATATTTTGCCGGATACCGGTCTCACCAGAAACAGCATCAGTGCATTAACCGAGAAAAACCAGCCGACATTAGCGATATTTTGCTCATTGCCGAATAAGGTTATGAAGCTCACGATCCCTCCGTATGTAACGGCGATGAGCAGCACCAGAAGCGACGGGAACAATGCTTGCTTGTCGACAAGTCGGGACAGCAGACTGCTGTTGGCCGCGGGAATTGCAGGCGCCGTCTTATTCGCAGTAGCCTCCTTCGACGGTTTGCCGCTTCCTCGAAGCAGCAAGGAAACCAGCAGCGAGCAGAAGGTCAACGAGAACGAGACGATAAACAAGACGGAGTAATCATAGGTTTTCATAATAGCGATACCGCTCATAGGGCCCAATGCCATGGCCAGCGTAGAAGCTAGACCGAAATACCCCATGCCTTCACCTCGCCGGGAAGCGGGGATGATGTCGGAAGCCATCGTCCCGTACGTCGTCGTCGAAATGCCCCAGCCGATGCCGTGAACGACGCGGAGCAAATAGATGATCCCTACGCTGGCGGCGATAATATAGCTTCCGATAGCTATCAAAGTAATGATCGAGCCGACTACAAGAATTAGTCTGCCTGAGAACATATCGAGTGCCGCGCCGGAAAAAGGCCGGACGATCAGCGCGGACAACGTAAGAATGAAAATAACCATGCCGATGGCGGAATTATCGCCTCCCAATTGAGTTACATAGGCCGGGATGGTTGGCAGCAGCATTTGAAAGCCAAAAAACAAAAAGAGATTGGCAACGGACAGCATAATAAAACGGCTGGTCCACAACGGCTCTTTAGCCGAAGGCTGGATGGATGATGGTGTCGAATCCGCCGGTCGTTCTTTCATAACGGTAGCCTCCTGTAGTTTGTTGTCTTGCCAAGTGCAAGGTACGAACAAGTGTCGCATATTTTAAAACATTTTATATATATATGTTTAATAACCACATTAGCACCTAACCCGTAAATTGTAAATACACCGTTTGGTTCCGAGTGCAGGACGATTCTTCGAATGGAAAGCATTGCCTTATCCGGACCTTATCCTATATAGTTAATAATAAAACAAGGACGTGATGGTTATTCATTACTTGGATAAAAAACAAGCGGAGCTTTACGCCTATCATCCTGAGCCGACACCTCCGGCCGATCTTGATGTGTTTTGGACAGCGACATTGCAGGAGAGCGCGAAGGCTCCGTTCCATGACCGAAGGGAGCTTACTTCAACGAGCTCGGCCTATATCGACGCGTACCGTGTGACTTATAACGGGTTTGACGCTACGCCTATTAAAGGATGGTATCTGCTGCCGCGGTTCTCTATGCAATCGGGCGAAGCGCTGCCTTGCATCGTTTCCTTCCATGGGTATACCGGAAGCAAGGGGATTCCCGAGCATCATGCAGCCTGGCTTTTGGCGAGCTTCGCTGTCTTTGCGGTCGATGTAAGGGGACAAGGCGGTGAGACCGGCAATCTTCTGCCCCTGCATTACGGGATGAGAAAAGGCTGGATCACTCAAGGGATTTTGGATCCTTACCAAAGCTACTACCGCGCTATTACGGTCGATGCGATCAAAGCCGTGCAATGGGCTGCGCAGCAGCCGGAGATCGATCCAGGCTCCATTATCGTCTCCGGGGAGAGTCAGGGAGGCGGACTTGCGCTAATAACCGGTGCGTTAAGCGACATTCCGTGCAAAGTGATTGCGGACATCCCTAACATGTGCCATATGGATTTCGGCATCTTCCATTCGACGGGATCGCTGAAGGAAGCGGCGGACTTCGTGTCAAGCCATCCGGAGTCATTGGAGCAGGTGCTGTACACGTTGAGCTATTTCGACATGCTGAACCTCGTCCACAAGCTGAACAAGCCGGTGCTGATGTCCGTAGGGCTGAAAGACACTGTCTGCATGCCCGAAACGATCTTTGCGGTGTACAACCGGATAACGGCAGACAAGCATTTATGCGTGTTTCCGTTCAACGGGCATTTTACGAGCCGCGACCATATCCAGACGAGAATCCGCTTCATTCGCGACCAAAAGTTCCAGCAGTAACATACTTACTTTACGCAATCGTATTCGTTATACTATAAGAATAGATGAATGAGCTATCGGATCGAGTGATGATCGATTTCTTAAAATACAGGACGGTGAGCGACATGCATATCGTAAATTTGCAAACGACCGTGACGATAGGCGCTGCGATGACGGCAACGATGGCAATGCTTGTCCGTATGCGTTCGACCAATAAGCCGGTTAATCCGAGAAAGCTGCTTATTCCGCCGCTGGCTATGAGTACGGGCTTTCTTATGTTCGCGGTTCCCTTCACCCGCATTCCCTTTACTTGGGGCATCGCCGCACTGCTGATCGGCGCCCTTTTGTTCTCGTATCCGTTAATACGGTATTCGCAGTTAGAGCAGCGTGAAGGACACGTTTATATGAAAAAGTCGAAAGTATTTGCGTTCATTCTTATCGGCTTGCTGCTTATCCGTGTGCTGCTGCGGCAGGTTATTGAGCAGTATGTGTCATTGCCGCAGACCGGCGCGATCTTTTTCCTGCTTGCTTTCGGTATGCTTCTTCCGTGGCGGCTCGCTATGTATGCCAAATTTCGCAAGCTGCAAAGTCAAGAAGCTGCGAACTAATTATCCATAAGTATTGCTGCTAAGCTCCATTCCTGCTGATATAGCCGGGGTGGGGCTTTTTTATCACAATGATCTCTGGTTGAAAATGGCATGCGGAGGGTAGGTTCCGTCATATGGATAATGATAAGAAATCAGAAGATCCAAGGGAGGCTTGTCCGATGTCATTTTTCGACAAAATGAAGCAAGGAGCGTCCGAGGCCGCCAAAAAAGCGCAGCAAACCGTAGAAATGACGAAGCTTAGAACGCAAATCGCTTCGAAAGAGAAAGAAATCGAGAAGGCGTTCACATTGATCGGAGAATCGATATATCAATCGCATACAGCCGGCAACTGGAAGAGCTCCGAGCGGGACGTAGCAGCATACTGCGACCATATTGCTCTGCTGAAGCAGGGCATTCAGGCGTTGGAAGTCAAAATCAAGCTGGCCAAAAATGAAAAAGAATGCCGGTGCGGGAAAGTCGTTGCGAGCGACGTAAAATTTTGTCCGGTGTGCGGGTTCCAGTTTCAAGATTTCCAGCGTACGGAGGAGTCGGACGAGGCAGTTCAGGTCATGTGCCGTTCCTGCAAAAATTACAACGAAATGGATGCCAAGTTTTGCGCTCATTGCGGCGTCGTCATCTAAGGCTTGTAAAAAAGAAAGAGAAGGCTTGGGGGCCTTCTCTTTTTAATGCTATTTTTTGGCCGCCAGCCAGTCGGCAAGCCCTTGAACCTCGGTATCCTTCAGCTGATTTTTGAAGGCTGGCATACCGCCCCCGCCATTGGAGATTTTGGTGGCGATTTGATCTTTGTTTAATTTGCCGCCGACAGCAGCTAGGCTCGGGCCTGTTTTCCCTTCCAGGTTGCCGCCGTGGCAAGCCATACAGCTTTGCTTGTAAATCGCTTCGGCATTAACCGTACCGCCTCCAGCCGTACCGCCGGTTGTGCCTCCGGCTGCAGGGGATGGAGATGGCGAAGGGGTAGGCGTCGCTGTTTTGCCGCCTCCACAGGCCGTCATGCTTAAGACGAACAGGATCGTTAGTAACAGCAGGTGCCATTTTTTCATTTCAATTCCTCCAGTGCGTGCTTGATGGGTTCATCTCTTTTATCGTCTCCGTCATCGACCATGCCTCTTGTCGAATTGCGGAATTCGCGAAGCGTATCGCCGAACGCTCTTCCGAGCTGCGGAAGCTTGGCCGGACCGAATACGATCAGCGCAATGATCAAGATGATGATCAGCCCTGAAACCCCGATGTTGTTGAACATGTTTTTTCCTCCTAAGAGTTTTGCCGTAGGCAAAACTGGCATCGAAAGCATTACTTGAGTTTTCGTAATAAAACTGGCATCGAAAGCGGTACTTGAGTTTTCGTAAGAAAACTTACTTCGAAAGCGCTGCTGAGTTGGGCTTGTACATCCTATTACCCTAGCCCGGAAGTAATCCAAACCAGTCGAGGCCACTTGAAGCGCTACGGGTTTGGCATCGCCGACAGCTTGCGGTAATATTGGCCGGACACGATCACGCTAAGCTCGAATAAAATCAGCAGCGGAATTGTGACGGACAGATGAGATACGAAATCCGGAGGCGAAATGCACGAGCCGGTGATCGCTAGTCCCAGGTATGCGTATTTTCTCGTTTTCTTCAGCCTCTCCGGCGTGAGCACGCCGATTCGTGTCAGAAACAGCACGACGACAGGCATCTCGAACGCGATGGCGAGAGGGAAGATCACATTGAACATGAAAGAAAAATATTTGTCTATCCCGTATGTTTCCACAGCACCGATCGTTTGATTCATCTTTTTCATGAATTGGACCATCATCGGAAACACCACATAATAGCTAAACGCAATTCCTGACAAGAAAAGGAAGAACGAAGCCGGTATGTAGGCGAAAGTTTCCTTAGCCTCCGAATCGGTCAAGCCGGGTCGAACGAACGCCCATACGTGATAGAGCAGGATAGGCAGCGTCACGAACACCGCGAATACGAACGCGCATTTCATGTAGATGAACAGGCCGTCGGTGAACGAAAATACGTTCCACTGCACGTCCATTGCGGCAGGTCTGGAGCGGATATACTCCAATATGGCCGGGGAGACGTACAGTCCGGTGCACAATGCCAGGACGAACCAGACGACCACGATGATGAGCCGTTTTCTTACTTCGGTCAGGTGCTCTACCAGATCTTCATTGGCTTCCACGAACGGTTCACCCCGCTATACTAAAGATCCGCCGCCCTGCTGGATATATTTCAAAATCCCCTCCGACGCACGGTAAGATAACGCTCCTACCACGGCCGTCGGGTTATATCCGCTGTTATGGGCAAAATTCGACGCCCCGATAATAAACACATTTTCCGCATCCCACATTTGCAGGAAGTTGTTCACGACAGAAGTGTTCGGATCGGCGCCCATCACCGTACCGCCCGTATTATGAGTCGATTGGTACGGCACGATGTTGTAGTTTTTCAGTTCGGCGTTCGTCTGCTGCTTGGTTGGCTTCATTTCCTTCATGATGCCGTCCGCTTTCTCGGCTATGAATTTCACGAGCTCCCGGTCCTGGTCTTCGAAGTCATACGTAATCCGTATAAGCGGAAGACCATAAGCATCCTTGTATGTAGGGTCGAGATCCAGATAGTGGTGTCTCCACGGCATGTTGGAGCCTTGACCGCTTACCGATAAGACGCGGTTGGCATATTTGATCGAGGCCTGCTTAAATTCCTTGCCCCAACCCGGAGTCCCTTTGGGCGTCGAGTTATTGTCAATCGGACGAAGCCCGGTTTGGGATATGCGAATCCCTGCGCCATGGATGAAATTCAGACTGCTGTGATCGAAGTTGTCGCCGTTGAAATCATCGATT
Organism: Paenibacillus sp. H1-7; assembly: GCF_022354825.1. GTDB lineage: Bacteria > Bacillota > Bacilli > Paenibacillales > NBRC-103111 > Paenibacillus_S. The sequence goes on along the minus strand of NZ_CP031168.1, from coordinate 6,413,495 downwards.
TCGCTGCCAAGAGCGCCTGCGCCGGCATACAGATTGAACTCCTGATCGTCATAAAAGCCGACCGAGGTAGCGCCGTTCACCTGGTACGCATAGTTTCTTCCGACGACGCCGGTGCCGGTTTTCGGATCGTAAGGCTTGCCCAGCTTCGATGTGAGCAGCAGCCGTACATTGTTGAACACGTAGCTGGTCAGGATGACGATATCGGCAGGCTGTTCGAACTCTTCGCCTGTGATGGTATTCACATACACGACGCCTGTTGCTTTTTTTCCGTCGTGCAAAATTTTGGTCACATTCGATTCGGTTCGAATTTCCAAATTGCCGGTTGCTTGAGCTACCGGGATGACGGTAACGACCGGATCTGCCTTCGCGCCGTATTCGCAGCCGAACCGTTCGCAAAAGGCGCAGTATTGACAGGCTGCACGGGTAATCCCGTCAGGGTTCGTATATTGCGTCGACAGGTTGCCTGAAGGATACATGTACGGATGGTAGCCGAGCTTTTTGCTTGCTTCCTCGAACATGAGGATGCTTGGTGTTTTTTTCATCGGCGGCGTCGGAAACGGATTGGAACGTTTGCCGACCATCGGATTTTGCTCGGCTTCACCGGAGATTCCGGCCGTTTTTTCAAACTTATCGAAATAAGGCTCCAGCTGGTCGTAAGTAATGCCCCAGTCTTGGATCGTCATTCCTTCGGGTATTTTTTTCGCGCCATAGCGTTCTACCGTCTTCGTATAAATTTCAAAATCGTACGGCAGGAAGCGGAAATATTGACCGTTCCAATGGACGCCTGCGCCGCCCAAGCCTTCGCCTAGAAGGAAGGAGCCGTAGGAACGCATCGGAAGTGCCGTTCCTTTTTCCGTATTGCGGAAGGTGACCGTTTCTTTGGACAGGTCTTGCATGAGGCCGTATTGGCGCGCATAGCGAAGCTCGTCGTGGACCATGTAATAGTCCTCGGTTTTTCTGCCTTTGCCCCGTTCCAAGGCTACAACCTTGATGCCGGCTTTCGTCAATTCGGCTGCGATGACGCCGCCGGTCCAGCCCAATCCGACGACAACGGCTTGTACTTGAGGTAATTTGGTAGCCATAATCGTTCCTCCTTGCTAGTGGCTCAGATGGTCGCGCAGGCTTTGCGGTTCCATCTTCACGAATTCTTTTTTGTCGATGACATCAAGATAGCTCATTTGGTTACCGGGGTAGTTTTTCATTTTCCATCCCATCATATTTTTGTTGCCGCCATACAACGGATCGGAGTAGACGCCTTCCATGGTGAAGTTCTGAAGCATTTTGAAAAAGACAGGTCCCGTCGACCCGTACAGCTTAATATCGTTGCCGGCCTCCATCGCCTTCAGCACCTCGTCCTGCTCGGCTTCTCCCAGATCGAGGAACGATTTCTTGTATTTGCTCTGGCTTAAATTTTGGATCCCTTGCAGTCCCATCGTAAACAGCTCATGACGTCTTACATTCGGGAAATTCCCCTGTGTCACCTCGCCTGCCTGAAAAGGTCCCATCATGTAATCTCTAGCATTGATGCCCCATTGTCCGCCCAGCTGATGGTCGATGAAATAAGCGACTCCCAGCTCCTTCGCGCCTGGTCCCAGCTCGTCTTTGGGGAAAATACGCTCGGTTATCGCTTCCGTCAAACGGAACTGCTCCTGGTTGAAAAACATCAGCGCCTGATTATAGTCCGCGGCAGGCTGGATAGGGGTTGTTTCCGGCTGCTTGGAAGGCTCTACGGTTCTATTAAAGCCTTTGGTGATGGCAGTTCCTACAACACCGCCGACGACGACGCCGCCGAGGGCCACCCCGGAATACTTCAGAAATTTACGCCTGGAATTGCTTTGCGGTTCATTGGTATTATGGTCCGGCAAAGAAAGCTCCTCCTTCTGGATGCAAATGTGGATATATGGGGGAATTGCCTGTAATAAGGGTAGTTTTCCTAACTTTTGCATATTTATTCTATAAGAAGGAAGGGTCTGCATCCGGTGGTTTCAAACAAGGGATCGAAAGATGGGATGAAGGTCCTATTTTACGGCTTCACAAGCAAAAAATGTATACTTATTGTCGAATTTTAGGTATAATGAAGGAGATTTAGGACCTATGAATGTTGTGCGAGATTATCGCAAAGGAGAACGTTCACCTTATGAAGGCAGAATATATTAATCCTTTTTTGGAATCGGCAAGGATCGTTATCGAGCAGGTCGCCAGTATCCGGCCTTCAACGGGGCAGCTAGGGATAAAGGATGTTAAGTTCGTCGAGAAATACATATGGATTCAAATCGGAATGACAGGCCAAATGCAAGGCGATATCGTGTTCGGTCTGCATGAAGATGTGGCTTTGAAGATGGTCTCCGCCATGATGGGGGGCTTTACGATTACCGAGATGGATGAAATGAGCAAGAGCGCAATCTCGGAGCTCGGCAATATGATCAGCGGCAATGCAAGCACGATGCTGTACAATCAGGGCGTTAAGGTGGATATAACACCGCCGAAGCTGCTTCATTCCGCGAACTCCGCAGGATTTTTGCCTAAGAAAGCATTGACGATCCCACTTATTATGGAGGGAATCGGGGAGCTGGACATTCAGGTTTTGATCGTCTAAATCAAATAGATTACAATAGTAAGCGGGGAGCTTTCCGGACAAGGAACAGCGATCCGCTTTTTTTGCTAATTAGCGGATGACCGCAATCAGATAATGCGAAAGGTATGATTACTCTAGTTCACGGGGGAATGAACGATGTTTACTGGCAAGGTTGCCGTTATTACCGGAGCTTCCAGCGGGATCGGCGCAATAATGGCACAAAAGCTGTCTCAGCGTGGAGCGGTCCCGGTGCTTATGGCGCGATCGACCGATAAGCTCGAAGCCGTTGCCGCCTCTTTGCAAGGCCCGTGCGGAGTGTACCGGATCGATGTGACTTCGACGGGGCAGGTGATGCAGACGATGGAACAAGTCATCGAGCAGTACGGACGGATCGACATGCTCATCAACAATGCGGGGTACGGCATATTCGAGCGGTTTGTCGACGCGCCTTTGGAGCAGTTTGAAGATATGATGAATGTCAATTACATGGGGACGGTTCGCTGTACGAAAGCGGTACTGCCCCATATGCTGAAAGCAGGCGGCGGGCATATTGTCAATATTGCGTCCATGGCCGGCAAGATCGGTTCCGCCAAATCGTCAGGCTATTCCGCAACCAAGCATGCGGTGCTCGGCTTTACGAACTGCTTGCGTCAGGAGCTGGTGGGTACCGGCGTTTATTTGTCCGCCATCAATCCTGGGCCGATCGATACACCCTTCTTCGACAAAGCTGATCCTACGGGCAACTATGTAAACAACGTCCGGTGGTTTATGCTGAAGCCGGATAAGGTGGCTGACCGGGTGCTGCACGCCATCGAACGGCGCATCCCCGAGATCGATATGCCTCTTATGGCGGGAGTGGGCGTGAAGCTGTTCCAGCTGTTTCCCCGTGCCTTCGATAAGGTGGCTTACAAGGTGCTGAACAAGAAGTGATATTGTGTCATCCTGAAATAGAGGGGATGAGCTCGCAAGCTAGGAATTGGCGGTGAAACCAAGAAGGAGCCTTCGACATCCTAAGTCCAAGGCTCCTCCTCTTTCCGCGGGACGGTTTCGTGCAGGTACCTCTTCAACTATGTAGGGTGATTATTCCTGCTCCGTGCTTTTGTTGCGTTCCTTCAGCTCGAGATTGAGCGAGCGAACCTCTTCGAACAATTCGCGAATCGCCGCCTTGCCTTCCGGATGAGCCTGGTTCCAATGGCTGGTCAATGCCGGCATCGATCGGTGAATATGGCTGTAGACGGACCACATTTTTATTTTTTCCACCATTTCTGGCGAGGAATGGCCTGTCAGAAGCTCGGTGAATTTTTCGACCAGCGCTTCGAATTCGCTTTGAACCTGGGGATTCATAGAAGCTCCACCTTTCAGAACATAATAAAGAAATATTTTATTGTAATGATTGTAAGTCTAGCGCACGATGATGCGTCTGTCAAAATAAGGGACGGCAATTCGTTGAGATGGCCGGGCAGGGGAGGACTCAATCAATGAACTATGATACGTCATTGGAAAACCCGAATCAAACGTTAGCATACGATGCTTCTTTACCTGCTTCTTCCAGCATAGGATGGACTAAGGACGCTGAAGATGAATCAGGATTTGGAGATGCGGCGATTCAAGGCTCGCATGCTTCAATGAGCGAACAGCAGGGCACGCTGCTGGAATCGCAGAACGGCAAGCTGCTGGCAAGAGAGCAGCTGCGCAGCTTGATCAAAGGCGTTCAGCTTTATGTTCTTACCTACGCTAGCGAGGGCTTGAAGGTAAAGGGCTACCTCGCCGTACCGGAGCATGCCTCGGCCGAGCCATGTCCGGGGCTTATTTATTGCCGCGGAGGCATTCGCAAAGTCGGAATGGTTCGCAAACGGCGCATCATGTCGATGGCCAAGCGGGGCTATGCCGTGTTTGCTCCGTTTTACCGCGGTAACGAAGGAGGCGAAGGAAGAGAGGATTTCGGAGGTGAGGACCGGTACGACGTATTTCATGCGATTACGCTCATGCAATCGCTGCCGGAGGTGACGCCCGGACGGATTCCGCTGATCGGTTTTTCCCGCGGCGCATTGATGGCGATGCTTGCGGCCAGGCAGTGTCCGCTGGCCGGGCCGGTCGTCGTCTGGGGCGGGGTCAGCGATTTGTTCGATACGTATGAGGAGCGCGTCGATTTGCGCCGCATGCTGAAGCGGGTCGTAGGCCACCCCCGCAAGCAGAGCGAGGCGTATGAGGACCGGTCCCCCGTATACTGGCTCGACCGGCTGCAGGTGCCGATCATGATCGTTCATGGAACGGCCGATCAGCAAGTGGGAGTAGCGCAAGCCCGCAAGCTTGCCGAGGGGCTCGAGAGGGCAGGCAAGGAATATGCGATGGAGCTGTATGAAGGATTGGAGCACCGGTTTCCGCGGGAAGCGGATGAACAAGCACTCGATGCGGTGTTTGCCTGGATTGCCCGCAAGCTGGAAAGGCTGGAGAAGGCTTGATGTTCCGGTTATCCATTGGTATGATGCTTTTATGAAGGGGGAGTTCTATGAATAGCGGTTTTGCTTCGTTACCTATTGAAGATTTTTACGTGCGCCGGTTGCAGGAGCTGGACATTGTGACGCCTTCGCCGATTCAGGCGGAAGCGATTCCGGTCATTATGGAGGGCAGGGACGTCGTCGCTCAGTCGCAGACCGGATCAGGCAAAACGTTGGCTTATACGCTGCCGTTACTACATAAAATAGACAAGTCCTCGAAGGAGGTTCAAGCGATTGTGCTTGTTCCTACCCGCGAGCTTGGCATACAAATTCTGCAAACGCTGGAGCAGCTGACGGAGGGCAGCGGAATCCGGGTTCAATCGTTGATCGGCGGAGCTGCCATCAGCAGGCAGATCGACCGGTTGAAGCTGCGGCCGCAGGTCGTTGTCGGCACGCCGGGGCGTGTGATGGAGCTGCTCAAGCTGCGTAAGCTGAGCATGCATTATGTGAAGTGCGCCGTCGTAGACGAAGTCGATCAAGTATTCGACCTCGGATCGATGAACGAAGTCGAGGCCATATTCAAAGGGATGCTTCGCGACCGCCAGGTGCTGTTTTTCTCCGCTACGATGCCAGAGCCGGTCCGGGATGTCATCGACCGGTGGATGAACGAGCCTGCCTATGTGCAGGTGAATCCGGAGCAGCGAACCTCGCAAACATTGGAGCACATGTATTTCGTATGCGAGGAGCGGGACAAAATCGATACGCTTCGCCGTATCGTCCGATTGTACAACCCTCCTGCGGCTATCGTGTTCATTAACGAAACCGAGGACGTGGCCGAGGTCGTCGAGAAGCTCCGCTATGTCGGATTATCGATCGAAGCGCTGTATGGGGAGGCCGGGAAGCAGGAGCGGGCCAAGGTGATGCAGTCGTTCCGCAACGGCAAATTCCAGCTGCTGCTGGCAACGGATATTGCGGCCCGGGGGCTGGATATTCCTCATGTTACTCATGTTATTAACCTGGACCCACCGATCGACGCCGATCATTACGTTCATCGTGTCGGCCGTACGGGGCGTATGGGTAAGAAGGGGACCGCGATCTCGATCATTACCCATAAAGAGCGGTTTATCATTGCCAAGTTCTCCAAGGCTCTTGGAGTTCCGATAGATGAGAAGGACATGTACCAGGGGAAAGTCATCGATGCCGGACAGCAAAGAGGCGGCCCTAGATCCTCGGCGAACCGGGTCCGGGTCGAGCCTGCGGCGGGCTTGCGCAGCACCGCTGCAAGTCAGCGCGAAGCTGCCGCCGAAGGCGGACGGAGTGGCGGAGCCAGAACGGGCGAGCCGAAGGCGCGGATATCCGCGAAGGTTCAGCCGGCTGCGAAATCGTCGCCGATTTCCGATAAGCGCAAGCCAGAGCGCGAGCGGGACCGCAAAAACAAAGGGGCCCCGCGCTGGCTCAAGGAAAAGCAGAATAAGCCGAAGCCGCAATAGCCTGCTTGGGAAGAGGATCCGGAGAGGAGCCGAATGAGGGGAAATGGGAAAGCTGTTTCGCGGAATCGTAACGCTATGTGTATGCTGTGCGCTGCTGCTGGCTTTGGGATACTGGTATGCTCAGCCGGAACGGCCGCTGGATTTGGCTTACTCCGAGCTGCAAATTCGCAGTAAGCTGGCCGACATGCTGACAAGCCGCAAGCTGGAAGTGCAGCTGACGGAAGCCGAAGTGAACAGCCTGCTGAAGAAGTCGCTGGCCGCCCGGTCGCAGATCAATCCGGATCTGCAGATCACCGGTGCCCAGTTCTCTCTTGAGGGAAATCAGTGGATTGCAGATGTCAATGTTCTGTATAAGCACCAGTGGACGTTCGGAGCAAGAATGTATTTTGCCATGTCGTGGCGGGAGCCTTATATGACGGCGGAGCACACAGCGACACAGATCAAGCAAATAACGGTTCCGTCCTCATGGTTTCAGCTGGAGCCGCTTCAAATCGAGCTCAACGACTATGTTCCCAAACCGGCAGGGGTGCGGGGAGTAGCGTTCGAGGAGCATGGAGTAAGAGTGGGATTAAAGCTCAGATAAAGCTACAAGTGCACGAATAAAACCCAGGTCCGATAGTCAATCGGTACCTGGGTTTTTGCATGTTGGCACGGGCTGGAAACACCTGTCACCGGTCAACAGTCCGATTAGCGGTTGCCCCGCGCCTTCATGTCCTTGTGAATTTTTTTCCACCGGTCCTTCTCCACACGGGCAGCGGCTGCGTCGGCTTTGCGTTCCATATAAGCCAGCTCCTTTTGCAGCTTCAGGTAGCTGGAGAACCGTCCGCGATCCAGTGAGCCGTCCGCCAAAGCGGCCTGAATCGCACAGCCGGGCTCCTTGCGATGTCCGCAGTTGCTGAAGCGGCAGCTTGCGGCCAGCGTATCGATATCCTGAAAAGCGACGTCGATGGCGCCGCTTCCTTCCCATAGCTGCAGCTCGCGCATGCCCGGCGTGTCGATGATAATGGCACCGCTTGGCAGCACCACGAGCTCGCGGTGCGTCGTCGTATGCTTTCCGCGGTCGTCGCCTTCGCGCACGCCTCCCGTCTTTTGCCGCTGCTCCCCGTAGAGACTGTTCAACAGCGTCGATTTTCCCGCGCCGGAGGAGCCCATCAAAGCAATGGTTTCACCCGGGCTGAGGGTGTCCGCGATAGCAGCGGTCCCGTTCTCTTCCAGGCTGTTCACCGTGTAGATGGGAATGCCGAACGCAATCGCTTCAACTTCCCGAAGCAGGGCGTCGGGGTCATCGCACAAATCTTTTTTGGTCAAGACGATTTCCGGCATGGCGCCGCTGTCATAAGCGGTTAATAGATAGCGCTCCAGCCGCCGCACATTAAAATCCCGGTTTAAAGCCATAACAAGAAAGACCCGGTCGATATTGGCTGCTACGATTTGCTCCTCCGTTGTCTGGCCCGCGACTTTCCTCGAAAACTTGCTTTTTCGCGAATAGACGCCATGAATGATCGCTTTGCGCTCGCCGGGAAGCTTCGTCATCCATACCCAGTCGCCTACCGCGGGATAATCCTCCCGGGTTACCGCTTCATACCTGTATTTGCCCGAAAGCTCTCCCAGCCATTCACCGTCTTCGGAATATATCCGATACAAGTGCGTATGCTCCAGCGCAATGCGTCCGACATCGTATTGTTCTTTATGCTGCTCGGCAAAAAACGGCTGGTAGCCGTATTGTTCAAGTGTCGTAATAATTGTTCACTCCGTTTATCAGTATAGCAACAGTATAGGCAATCGGACGATGCACCAACAGGGAGAAAATCCGTATAATTAGTTTTTCGTGTCACGGCAGACTGTCTCGGATATTGTGAAACCGCGGAGTTTATATTCCGTTTAAAATACTGTCGTATGCTTTCGATGAGAAAAAGATCACTGGTGCTTTAAATGACCGGATAGGAGATGGAAAAGTTATATGGAAAGATCTATCGAAAGACCTATAGAAAGCCCGGCAGAAGCTATGACACAGAAAAAGACCAACTGGCGTTCGTTTCTGAAGCTGATTTGGCAGACGAAGCCATCCAAATGGATGCTCGGTACCGCGATAGGCTTAAGTGTCATCTCGACGGTTGTCGGGCTGATAGTTCCTTTGTTTACGAAAAATATGGTCGACAGCTTTTCGCTGTCGGCCATCGAGCCGATCCACATCGTTGCCCTTGTGTTAACCTTTACGGCCCAGGCGGTAGCCGGAGGGTTGTCGATTTACATGTTAAATCGAGTCGGCCAAGGTGTGGTGGCTAACCTGCGCGACCGATTGTGGAGAAAGCTGCTGGCGCTAACCGTTCCTTATTATGACAGCAACCGGACAGGGGAAACGATAAGCCGGATGACCAATGATACGGGAGTCGTCAAAGGATTGATCTCGGAAAATGTTACGAGCTTTTTTAACGGAATCATTGCCATCATCGGCTCCGTAACGATCCTGCTCGTACTTGATTGGAAGATGACGTTGATTATGCTGCTTGCCGTGCCGCTATCGCTTGCCGTGCTGATCCCGGTCGGAAGGCAAATGTATTTCATTTCCAAAGGCTTGCAGGATGAAACGGCCCGGTTCACGGGAATCTTGACGCAGGTGTTGTCGGAAATTCGTCTTGTGAAATCGTCTAATGCGGAGCCGCTGGAATATGAAGCGGGGAGAGACAGAATCCGGAAGCTGTTTCAATTCGGAGTAAGAGAAGGGAAGATGCAGGCGATGATCGCTCCGCTCATTTCCTTCGTTATTATGGCGCTGCTTGTTGTCATTATTGGCTACGGCGGCATGAGAGTATCTTCCGGCGCTCTGACGGCCGGGGAGCTGGTGGCGTTTATTCTGTATTTGATCCAGATCATTATGCCGATGAATCAAATCACGACCTTTTTCACTCAGCTTCAAAAAGCGGTAGGGGCGACCGAACGGATTATCGCGACGCTTGATGCCGACGAGGAGGATACCGTCCGCGGCCAAACGCTGGAGAACGCTCATCAGCCGATTACCGTCGACCATGTTACCTTCGGATATAACAACGGAGAAGCCGTGCTGAAGGATATCGGATTCACCTTGGATCCGGGGAAAGTGACAGCGATTGTAGGTCCGAGCGGAGGCGGCAAGACGACGATGTTCTCGCTGCTGGAGCGCTTTTACACACCGCAAAGCGGAACGATCCGCATCGGGGAGACGCCGATCGACGATTATTCGCTGCAGTCATGGCGCAGCAAGATCGGCTATGTATCGCAGGATAGCCCTCTCATTGCCGGAACGATCAAGGATAATATTACGTACGGCATGGATCGCGAGGTAAGCGCCGAAGAGCTGCAGCGGGCTGCCGAGATGGCGTATGCGGATCATTTCATCCAAGACTTCCCGGATGGTTTCGAGACGGAAGTAGGGGAGCGCGGAGTGAAGCTGTCGGGCGGACAGCGCCAAAGAATTGCGATTGCACGGGCTCTGCTTAGAGATCCGGAAATACTAATGCTCGATGAGGCAACCTCCAGTCTGGACAGCAAATCGGAAATCGTCGTGCAGGAGGCTTTGAAAAATTTGATGAGAGGCCGTACGACTCTCGTCATTGCCCACAGGCTCTCTACTGTCGTCGATGCGGATCAGATCTTGTTTATTGAGAAAGGAACCATTACGGGGAGAGGGAAGCATGAGGAGCTGTTCCAGTCGCATGCGCTGTACCGTGAATTTGCAACGCAGCAGCTGAGAATAAGAGAGCCGATTCAAGCCGAAGAGCTGCCGGAACCGATTCGAAGTGAAGCTTAAAAGCAATTCCCTGTCTGTGTTGCCGTTATGCAGTACAATAAAAAACCGTTCCTTAGGCGCAGTGGCTATCGCAGCCCTTGCAGTCGAAGGAACGGTTTATTTTTGCGGATTACTTTTTACGCTTGTTCACATACGACGGGTAAATGATTTCTCCCGTATCCAGCTTAGCAAGCTCATCTTGTGTCCAGCCTGCCAGCTTATTGTTGCCGGTAACGCCGGTCAGCTTGATTTTGTACTTCGATTCCAAATAGCTGTACAACGCCGGCATATCGGCTTCCTTCAATTCTCTCAGCTTCTTCTCGCCGCGCAGCTGCCCGATGAGAATGCCGATCGTTTCGGCAGCCAAGCTCGTATTCGGCTGAATTCGTGCGCTTCCGTAAGCGATAGCGGAAGAGCCGACATTTTTGCCCGCCATAATGACGTTGTCGTAGTTTTTCAGCAGGAAGCTCCGCAGCGGCATGCCGTACTTGTCCGGACGTCCCATCTCGATGCCCCACTTGTTCGCGCTGGTGCCCTGCAGATCAAGCGGATAACCGCCGATGCTCACATTGTCCCAGAACATTTTGGCGCCGAGCATATCCGAGGGCTTCAGCACATAATCGGTTTCGTAATGGTTGTACTCACGTATGTACAAGTAGTTCGGGAAGCCGTTCAGCTCCGCTTTTTCCCAACCGACTATGTTTTTGCGGAAATGGTTCAGGATCAGCGGGATTTCCTTCTTCCCTAGCTCCATGGCCTCGGCTACCGATTTGTCGTCTGAAGGATCTACGGTATATACGAGGAATGCGTTGATGATGACCTCGCCGTCCCGCTGGCTGACCGCATTCAACCCGCGAAGAAACACTCTGTCGTTGGTCGGCTTATAGGCGCTTGTCATGCCGCTCAGGCCGATCGCAAAGCTGTCGTCGACCGAACCGCCGCCGTATTTGGCTCTGCGCTCTTCCGGGCTCAGGCTGTTGAAATGGGTCTTGAACTTGGCCCAATCCACATTTTTGAATTTCATCATCATGCCGGAGCTCATATACTCAATGTTGTTCTGCCCGTAAAACTTCTCCAGTCCAGGCATCCGTGTCGCATCAAGCTTACTGATCAGCGCGGCGAAATCCGTGTTATCGACCCAGTAATCGGCTTGCAAGTTTTTCTTGACGCCGTCCTTGCCCGAATAGGTGACAGATTCTATCGCATGAGGCCCGAATTTACCGGGAATTTGCTTTACTTCCTCGAGCTTGATCCCGGACTCGACAGGAATATCCTTCTTCAGCTTGTCAAAATATTGCACGAATTCCGGCAGCTTGCGGATTTTGCCGTTGCGAAAGCCGTCAAACAGCTCCTTGGCACGGCCCTGGACCAACAGCCGGTGCTGCTCGTCTCTCGTTTCGTCCAGAAACAGCATTTCTCCCTGCAGCACTTGCCCCCCGAACGCCTCGCGAGGGTCGATGACCTTCACCTTCAACCCTTCGTCAGCAGCAGCCCGTGCCAGATACAGACCTTCCAGCTCGCTTCCGATGACGGCAACATCCACCTTTTCCGATGGAATTGGCGTTGGTGTCGGCGTCGGTATCGGCTTCGCGGATTGCGTACCTGATGGCGCTTCCGGTGTCGACGAGGACAATGGCTTCTCCTGATTTCGACCTGCATTGACGAACAATACAGACGCTACAGCGATCAGTGCCAAAACCACTATGCCGATCGATATGTTTTTCCCGTTCCATTTCATTATCTGATGCTCCTCCCCCGTTACTTGCCCAAAGCTGTGAAGCTGCTTGGATATTGCTAAAATCAAGCAATACAAAAATAGTCTACCATTTTTATCGAGCTTGTTCAAAAGACCCCCTCAAACATTTTCGTGCTGGCGAAACAATGTATTAAATCCAGCAACCCTTCGCGAAGGTTCTTGATTCATTCAAATCTTACATGTCGAAAGCTGCCTGCAGCAGTTGTCGGCAACAACATCAAACAAATATTCTACCAATTAGAAAAGGGAGATTGGATTATGAATAAAACATTTAAGAAGGTTATGGTAACAGGCTTGACAGTAGCTATGATGGTAGGGGGCTCCACGGCTGCATTTGCTGACAACGGCAACGGCAAAGGAAAAGGCAACGACAAGGACCGCGACAATGAAATCAGATATAACGGCTATATTAATAATAAAAACGATAACAAAAACAACAATAACAACAACAACGGCAAAGACCTATACATAAACAATTTGAACGTAAAAAATCTCAACATCAAAATCAGCTTTGACGATGTTAAAGGCGGCGACGTAGAGTGGGCTGCCCGTTACATCGCGAGCTTGGCTTCCAAAGGCGTATTCGAAGGCTATGAGGACGGAACGTTCCAGCCTCGCAAAACAATCACTCGTATTGAAGCGATTACAGCCGCTGTCCGCCTGATGGGATTGCGTGAGCAAGCGGAATCCACGGATGCGAAAAATACGAACCTGAACTTCAAGGACGCGAACAAAATTCAGGATTGGGCAAAAGGCTATGTAGCCGTTGCGCTGCAAAACGACCTGTTCGAGGAATCCGACGATATGGTTCAGCCGACGAAGGAAGCGGATCGCCTCTGGGCTACGACGCTGCTTGTTAAAGCGTTGAAGCTGCAGGATGAAGCTAAAGCGAAAATGACCACGAAATTGAACTTCAAGGACGCCGATAAAATTCCGGCAGGCTCTGTAGGCTATGTAGCAGTTGCCATAGAGAAAAACCTGATCGACGGCTACGAGGACAACACGTTCCGTCCGACTCGTCCGGTAACTCGCGCCGAGCTGGCAGCTTTGCTGGATCGTACAGGCAATCAGCTTCCTGACAACACTTCGGTTAAGGGCACATTGAGCTCGGCCGTGAGCAATAATACATTGACTTTTACCCAGAATGGCCAGTCCTACAATATAGAGCTTGACTCGAACGCTTACATCTTCCGCAATGGCAGCAAAGTCTCTGCATCCGAGCTTAGATCGGGAGACGAAGTGCTGGTACGCACCTTCGGCGGCAAAGCGATCTTCGTAGAAGTGACCAAAGTGGCAAGCGGCAGCGATCTGCCAAGCAACTCCAATTTCACAGGTACTTTGAACGCAACGGTAAGCAACAACAAGCTCTACCTGAACAAAGATAATGCTTCTTACAGCATCGAGCTTGCTTCCGATGTTACGATCGTTCGTGACGGGCGTACGGTATCGGCTTCCGAGCTGAAATCCGGCGATGAAGTGCTTGTACGCACATCCGGCGGCAAAGTGGTATTCGTAGCGGTAACAAAGCTTGCAGGAGATCAAAACGGGAACTTCGTCGTAAACGGAAGGTACAATTCCTTGACTACGAACTCCAACGATCAAGTGACTCAAATCTCGATTGACAAAATTTTGAGCGATGGTACCGTTCAAGATAACGTGTACTACAACACAACCAGCAACGTAACGTTCTTGTACACCATTTCGAACGGAACGACCATTCAAGGCGACCGTTCCCAGCTTACGGATAACCGCTCGGTCGAATTGAGAGGCAATGACAATGTCGTTCATACGATCGTTATTAAATAAGAAGCGATAGTAGAAAAAGGTTAGAAGCTGCGAAAGAACAGTCTCCCCGGCTCAAGCTGCATGCTTGGCGGGAAGACTGTTTCTTTTTTTTTTGCGTTCAGAAGGCTCAATGTGATTTCTTCGTAAAAGATATGGACAGCCGCATCCAGAGGTGTATAATAGATAGAATTAGTTACAACGGCGCATGATCCGTTCCCTTATGAAAGCAGGACTTTTACACACCGGAGGAGCTTATGGAGAATCAGGAGAATCAATCGGTCAAGCTGGAAGATATCATAGTAGCAAGCCACGTATTGAAAGATGTCGTTCATCATACCCCGCTGCAAAAAAACTTTATTTTGTCGGAGAAATATAACTGCAACGTCTATCTGAAGCGAGAGGACCTGCAGGTAGTCCGTTCGTTCAAAATTCGCGGGGCGTACAACCTGATGCGCAGTTTGCCGGCGGACAAGCTGCAAAAGGGCGTCGTATGCGCAAGCGCGGGCAATCATGCGCAGGGGCTTGCCTATTCGTGCAAGGCGCTTCAGGTGACAGGCAAAATCTTCATGCCTACGACAACCCCGCGGCAAAAAATATCGCAGGTCAAGCTGTTCGGCGGACCTTTTGTGGAAGTGATTCTCATCGGAGACACGTTCGACGACTCGCTGAACGAAGCATTGCGGTATAGTGAACGGGAGGACATGCAGTTCATTCACCCGTTCGATCATCAAATGATTATTGCGGGCCAAGGAACGGTAGGCTTAGAGCTGATGAACGATATGAGGGAGTCGGTCGACTTTGTTCTTACCGGAATCGGCGGAGGCGGACTGGCAGCCGGCGTAGGAACGTATATCAAGAGCATCAGCCCTTCTACCAAGGTAATCGGAGTAGAAGCCACCGGTGCGCCTTCCATGAAGCAGGCGATGGAGCTGGGCGAGATCGTTACGCTGAACGAGATCGATAAATTCGTCGACGGTACCGCGGTGCGCAGGGTAGGCGAGCTGACGTACGACATTTGCCGGAAGGTGGTTGACGACATTGTGGTCGTGCCGGAAGGCAAGGTATGTACGACGATTTTGGAGCTCTATAACGAAAATGCGATCGTAGCCGAGCCAGCGGGCGCTTTGACGATTGCGGCGCTGGACTTTTGCCGGGAGCAGATCGCAGGGAAAAATGTCGTCTGCATCATAAGCGGCGGCAACAACGACATCGACCGGATGCAGGAAATCAAGGAGCGTTCGCTCATTTACGAAGGGCTGAAGCATTACTTTACTGTGGAATTTCCGCAGCGGGCAGGGGCTCTTCGGGAATTCCTCGACGAGGTGCTGGGTCCGAACGACGATATTACACGGTTCGAGTATACGAAGAAAACGAGCAAGGAAAACGGTCCGGCTCTTGTCGGCATCGAGCTGAAGAACAAAGAGGATTACGGTCCATTGATCGAACGTATGGGCAATAAAGGGATCAAATATGTAGAGATCAACAAAAATCCGCATTTGTTTAACTTGCTGATTTGATATTAATTTGGAGACAACACGGCTTGGTGCCCTTGCGGCACAGGTCGTGTTGTTTTGTTTTTGCTTTACAAAGGAACATACGTTCGGTATAATGGGTTTATTATCCAATTGGTAGGAAGGTGCGGATGTATGGAAGTATCGATTATTGAACTCCCTCAGCTTAAGGCGGTAGTTAACAAAGTGGAGCGTAACGGGACCATAGTCCGTGAGGCTTGGAAACGGGTCGAAGCGTTTATGGATGGACACGCCGGAAGAGCCAATGAAGATTATGGACTTGTCTTTATTCCGGAATGGCAATGGGCTGACGGGGTTAAACAATTATGGGTCGGCTTGCAGGTGAATGATTTTCCCGAGCTGACCAGCGATATGGAGGAGCTCACGCTTCCTGCCCGAACCTATGCCAAGCTGACGGTATGCGGAGATCGGGGACATATGGATGCTGCCTATCGGTATCTATGGGATTGGTTTAAGAACGAAGGGGTGGAGAGAGATTGCAGCGAAGGTTCGTATGGATTTGAGGCCAACAGGCTGAAACCGGTGAACCCGTTCCATATTCCGGCCGACGTCATCGATCATTTCGAGTTTGATATATACGCTCCGATCAAATCCAAGTAATCCATAGAAAAAACCGTGTACCCATCCATGACAGGCACACGGTTAGAAATAGTTATTATGCGGCCGACAATTATTTCGCAGGCACGTTTAGCAGGTCTTGCACGCCTTGGAAAACTGTCTCGAACAGCTCTTCAAGGTTCTCTTCTTCGATGCAGGAGAAGGCTACGCGCAGGTCGGTTTCGCCCAGAGCGATCGTACCGATGCCGTATTGGTCGAGCAGATGTACGCGCAGTGTTTCCGCATCGACGGTTTTCAGCTTCAGACACATGAAGTAGCCGGAGTTGAAAGGATAATATTCCCATGCCGCATCGTATTTGCCGGAATCGAGAATGCTTTTTACTTTGTTGGCGCGGCCTTTCATAATTTCGGATTTCTCCTGCTTCTGCGCTTTGAAATCCGGAGAGTTCAGAGCCTTCAATACGAATGTTTGCGATGGATGCGGACCGCTGGAGATGGTCGCACGGATGATACCCATCGTTTTTTGCTCCAAGGCAGCGAGCATTGCTTCGCTTTGACCGGAGTACGTAATGAAGCCTACGCGGAAGCCCCATACATATTCTTCCTTGGTCGCTCCGTCAATTTTGACGGACAAAATGCGCGGATGAAGCTCGCTCAGCTGTCCAGCCAGCGATTCCATCATCGAGTCCTCGAAGAACAGACCGAAGTAAGCATCATCGGTAACGGCCACGACATTGATTCCGGCTTCTGCAGCGTCTTTGATAGCGGCTACGATTTGCTTGCCTTCCTCAATACCGGGTGTATAGCCGGTAGGGTTGTTCGGGAAGTTTAAGACGACGATTGCTTTCCCTTTGCTCTTTTGAGCCAGCAGGGCGTCGCGCAGTCCTTCGGAGTTGAATTTGCGTTCGCTGTTGTACAGCGGGTAGTAGACAAGCTCGGCGCCGCGGCGAATGCCGAAGGTCAGCTCATAGTTTTCCCAGTTCTTGTCGGGAATGATAACGGCGTCTCCGGCATCGGCATACAAGTCGGCTACGATGCTCAAACCGTGAGTCAATGCGTTCGTGGCGATCGGATTACCCAAGCTTTTGCCTTGCAGCGACGGGTTCTCCTCGATCATTTTGGCGCGCCATGCCGTCCGGAGCTCTGGCTTGCCTGCAGGCGGAGCGTATTCGTAAATGTCTTTCGGATCATATGCGGACAATGTATCTTGAATCACCTTCAGATGCATAGGCTTTCCTTTTTCCAATGCGGTACCGATGGTGGCGTTAAATTTCTTCGCTTTTTGCTTGGCTTCGGCCGATTGGCTCAAAATGCCTACTTTAGGGAAATAAATTTGCTTCCCGAGGCCGGAAAGCATGTCATAAACATGCGGGTTTTCTTTGGCTATCGTGTCGTTGAGCTGTTGTGCAAGAGGGTTCATCTCGCTCCATCCTTCCATTTATCTAACTTCACATAGATAATTGCGTAACATTAGGCTATATTATACCATTTAAGACCGAGGGAGTCACGGTCTCTTTCTGGATAAAACCCGAACTATTCTTGTCGAAAGAAACCAAGTAATTCGTCTTTTCAGACTACAAGCCGGACAGTGCGCTTCCGGTCCAAATGTTGACAAAGTTTGAAGATCCTTTATAGCGGTAGCGATGCAAAGCAATTTATGTTACCATATATAGGGGTGCGGGAAGAACGCCATTCGCTTTTTTGGCGAATTGAAACGTTTTATGACGGAATTCCTACCGTACAGAGCTAATTATTTTTGAGGAGGCAATTATTGTGGAAATTCGCTACGCGACAAATCCTACTGAAACGAAATCTTATGATACGGACAGACTGAGAAACGAGTACTTGATCGAAGGCCTGTTTGTCCCTGGCAAATTGACCATGGTATACAGCCACGTTGACCGTTTTATTACTGGCGGCGTTATTCCAACTTCCGAGCCGGTTAAACTCGAAGCGGACAAGCATGAGATGGGCGCAGACTTCTTCCTGGAGCGCCGTGAGATCGGGATCATCAACGTTGGACCGAAAGGTTCCGTAACCGTTGACGGCACTGAGTATGAACTGAACACAAGAGACTGCCTGTATATCGGGCTTGGCAATAAAGACGTTACTTTCAAAAGCGCCGACGCATCCAATCCGGCTCGCTTCTACTTCAATTCCACTCCGGCTCACAAGCAATATCCTACTGTAAAAGTAGGTCTGGAAGATGCGGAAACCGAGCACCTGGGCTCGATCAATTCCTCCAACGAGCGCGTGATTCACAGATACATCCACTTGAACGGCGTACAAAGCTGTCAGCTGGTTATGGGTATGACTTTGTTGAAGCCGGGCAACATGTGGAACACAATGCCTTGCCATACGCACAACCGTCGTTCCGAAGTGTACTTCTACTTTGATATGCCGGAAGATGGTCTGGTGTTCCACTTCATGGGTGAGCCTAGCGAAACTCGTCACCTTGTCGTTCGCAACGAGCAAGCGGTTATTTCCCCAAGCTGGTCGATTCATTCCGGCGTAGGTACGAACAACTACACGTTCATCTGGGCTATGGCCGGTGAGAACCAAGTGTTCCACGATATGGACAAAGTAGATCCTAAAGATCTTCGCTAATCGCGATATCGTTATCATGGATTAGCAATAAAAGAGTGAGGCTGATTTATCTGCACAATGCAGGCAAATCAGCCTCTTTGCTGTTTTTGCACCGTCGCTGCTTCTCTATCAAAGTAAGGTAGAAACGGCCAAACCTTATTTTTCCATGATAAGATAGTCTCGTATTGAAACTATTTGTAAATCTGGGAGGTTAAGGTAATGGTGACTATTGTAAAATTGAGGGCATGTGTGTTTATCGGCGAGCTGCACTGGCTGCAGCCCATCTACGACCCGACGAACGGTAATTGTCTGGAATTTGCAGGAGATATTCGAGGATTTACGCCACATGCCGTCAATACGGGTCGTTCTCGCGTAGAGCAGGAGGTGACGATCGATTTTGTCAAAAGAAGACTCGTTCCGTTTGCTTGTACGGGAGAGACGATTCTGAAAATAACCGGATCGGACGGGACTGTGAGCTATCGTCAAGAAAGGGCATCAACGGAAGGAATCATTGTGAATAATGAACAATGGAGCGAGGATGCGGTATTCTTCACAATGAAATCCAGCGTGAGCAACCCGATGAGAAGGGATGCGCCGGCTCCGGATTATATACTGCATGTGAAGGTGCAGGCGGACGGGAAGATTCATGCCAAAGGCTCTCACGACGGCTTTCCGTGCTACGAATTTTATAAGCAAACCGATTTCGGGCCATTTGAGCTTATTCATTCGCACAATTTCCACCTGACCGGGGACACTCCGGCGGCAATGGCCGGCGAGATGGAATATCATTTTGAGAAAACGATAGGATAAACGTCAAAAGCCTCCACAGATCCGAATGGGCTGCTCCTCCTACCCTGGACATAGTCCGCAAATGAGAGCGAAATTCAAACGATCCTGGAGGCTTTTCCATTCATCGGTTAATCGAAATCTTTATGTACCCATTCGTCTTCCGGAATGTCCAAGGGCTCGCCGGAAAACCGTTGCTCTTTGTGAGCGTCACCGTACAAGTGGAAGCCGTTTTGCTCCCAGAAGCCCGGACGGTCCTCCTTCATAAACTCGAAGCCGCGAATCCATTTGGCGCTTTTCCAAAAATACAAATGCGGTACGATCAAACGCATTGGGAACCCATGCTTCTTAGTCAGTGGCTCACCGTTGTAATGAGTGGCGAGCAGCACATCATCCCGCATCAGGTCTTCAAGCGGAACATTCGTCTCGTAATCGTTGTCCGCGTGGACCATGACATAGTTAGCCGTTGGCTTTACATCCAGCAGCTTGAGCAAATCTTTGAACAGGACGCCTTCCCACTCGGTATCAAACTTGCTCCAGCGGGTTACGCAGTGGATGTCGCACACGACTTTGGTTCGGGGCAGCTTCATGAATTCGTCGAAGTTGAAGCTCCTTGCTTGTTCCACCTCTCCAAACAGCTTGAAGTCCCAGACGGACAAATCGTACTCCGGCACTTCGCCTTCGTGAAGGATCGGAAACCTTTCCGTCAGCACTTGGCCGGGGGGCAGCCGGTCGCCATACTCTTGTCCGTTCTGCGGCGCGGGCGGCGCCATTTGCTTCAGTCGTTCCGCTTTATTGTTCATGCTCGATCCAGTCTCCTCTAAGTTAGTAATTGCAAGCAGGCAAGCCATATAACTTGGCCGGCCGATAGGCTTACTTGGCTTTGAAATGCACGACGGCGCTGTACAGCATTTTGCCTCTGTTAGGGTCAAATACAACGTTGTGGTCAATTTGGTACACATCGAGGAGCAGCGCCTTGTTGTTATCGATTTGCGCCTCTATGTTTCTTTCCAGCGTCTTCAGATCATAGGCTTCAAAAAATTCAATTTTGTTCTCGATTCGATCCAGTCTGAATTCCATAGGGGTTATCTCCCGCTTCCTTATTCATCCGCCGCCGACTGCTGTCGCCGCAGGCTATCATCCCTATTGTACCAGATAGATCGCACAGGACAACCCTGTGCTAGACTCAATTCTTTCGAGCAAGTGCATGAGAAGTCTAAGCCAATATGCTGCCAAGGAGGGAAGGAGGCCGAATTCTGCAGTTCCTTTCCTATTGTCATACCATGTGGGCGGTGAGATAATGAAGGTCGTACTTATTCAACTCTACTCTACGAAGAAAAGAGCGGAAGCCGCAATGATCTATTTTCTGCTGTTCTATATGATTGTGTATATGGGAAATGCGGTATACGGGACTTACATACCGGTATACTTTCAATCCGTGGGGGCGACGCCGGCACAAATCGGGACGCTGCTCAGCCTGGGACCGCTTGTCGCCGTTTTGGCACAGCCGTTATGGGGAGCCATAGGGGACCGTGCCAAGACGAAAAACTCCGTCCTTGCCGTGCTGCTTGCGGGAAGCGGACTCATGGTCATGTTGTTTCCGTTGTCCGACGCATTTTATTATTTGCTCGTCATGGTGTGTCTGTTCACCTTTTTCCAGACATCAACCTTCGCAATCAGTGACGCAATTACGCTGGAGGAGCTCGACAAGCAGAAGAGCTGGTCGTTCGGGTCGATCCGGCTTGGAGGGACGATCGGATTCGCGATCATGTCGATCAGCTTCGGTTATTTGGCCAAGTATGATATCGGTACACTATTTCCCGTTTATGCCGCGGTCATGCTGATCTCACTGTTGTTGTTGACGAGGTTTCCGAAGGTTTCCGGGTATCAGTCGGCCGGCAAAAAAATGCAAGTGTGGGTCTTGTTCAAAAACCGCAAGCTGATGATCTATATGGGCATCAATCTGGTGCTGCAAATTACGTTAGGCTACTATTACTCGTTCTTTCCGATCTATTTCCGCGAGCTCGGGGCGGACAACGTATTGATCGGCTGGTCCATGGTCATTTCCTCGCTGAGTGAGATTCCTTTCCTGCTCTTCGCCGACCGGATTATGAAGCGGGTCCGCTTGACGCATATTTTGCTGGTCTCCGGCGTAGCTACGGCGCTCCGCTGGTTTGCCTTTTCGTTCACGGAGAATCCGTATTGGGTGCTGCCGGCGCAATTGCTTCACGGCCTAATTTTTATTGTGCTTACAGTAACGATGGCCATGTATATTAACCGCGAGGTTCCCAAAGAGCTTAAGGCGAGCGGCCAGACGCTCAACGGACTGCTAAGTTTAGGGGTTGCGCGGATTATCGGCAGCTTTTTCGGCGGGTTTGCGAGCGAAGCCTTCGGAATGAGGAACGTCTTTTTTTACAACGCATGGATTGCAGTCATTTGTACGGCAGGTATCGTCTGGCTCATACTGAAGGAAAAGAAAGCCGCATCGGTTCAGACCGCGGATAAGGGAGTGTACAACGGGTGAAACGGGTTGTAGTGACGGGATACAAAGCCGCGGAGCTGGGGATTTATTCTCTCAAGCATCCGGGCATCCCGATTATTAAGAAGGCGATTAAGAAACAAATCGTGGCTTTACTGGACGAGGGGCTGGAGTGGGTTATCGTCAGCGGCCAATGGGGAGTGGAGCTGTGGGCGGCCGAAGCCGTGCTGGAGCTGCAGGAAGAGTACGATACGGTTCAGCTGGCTGTCATTACGCCGTTCCTGGAGCAGGATGAGAACTGGAGCGAAGAGAAGCGAAGCGTGTACAGCAGCATATTGCAGCGCGCGAATTACGTGAACAGCGTAACCAAAACCAAATACGACGGACCGTGGCAGTTTAAGGAGAAAAATAAATTTTTGCTCCGCAATTCCGACGGAATCATCGTTTTGTACGATGAAGAAAAGGAAGGCTCGCCGAAATTCATCAAGGAACAGGCGCTGCACCTGGCGAAGCAGCACGATTACCGCATCTTAAGCATTACGGCGAATGATTTGCAAAATATTGTGGAAGAAGAGCAGTTCGAATACTAAAACATTCTCCCGTATCATATACATGTATCACACTTAGGGAAACTAAGTGCAAATTGGAGGGATTGCTATGGGAGAAGAATTTCAAAAGGATGAAGTGTTGGTTGAGGCCGAGGTTGAAGAAGTAATTGTAAGCGCTTCAGAAGAATCCGAAGCTGCTGTCGATGAAGTGGATGATGAAGAAGTGGAAGAAGAAGCTGATGATGATGCCGGTGAAGAAGCCGGCGATGCTGAAGATGCAGAGGATGCCGATGAAGATGAGGAAGTAGCGGAGGATGACGGTGAGGATGAAGAAGCCGACGCATCGTCCGAATCAGAGGAAAGTTCAGAGCCTGCCGAATAACGTTTTGACTCCAAATCCCTTCTCCAAAATATGATATCAATGAACCTGTTCAGCGATGAGCAGGTTTTTTTATATTATATCACTTTATGAGGCTAGTTATTGATTTTCTGAAAATCCATGTATAATAGGTTCTAGTCAGGCAGTTGGAAAGGATGTATGAATAAACGTGATAACGATTACCGACTACAGTGTAGAATTAATTAAAGATCCGTTCGGCATTATTCCCGGCAAGCGGGTTGAATTCGTGCTCGATATCGAGGTTCCGGAGGACGACGAGCTTTATTCGGAGAATGGACTGTATGTCCGCGTCATTTACGGTGTGCAGGATGAGGACGAACGCATTGTGAAATACGAGATTCACGAGCGGGGTACAGAGCAATACCTGGAGTTTGACATGGAAGACGACGAGGTGGCCGTCGTGGAAGCCTTTTGCAAGGAGCATTGGAAGGAAGCGCTGGATTCCTAGTACAGCGAAGCAGAGGCCGGCGTTATGCCGGCATGCCTGCTGTCCGTCGTTCCGTCGGCTAACTGTTCTCCTGCCCGCGGTGATGCGGACAATAGGCTTTCATCAGCGCAATCGTCTCTTCATCCAGCTCGGCTCCCCTATGTTGAAGCCCTTCGGTGATTCGGGTAAACTTCGGTTCCTTCAAGTTTTGTCCGAACTTGTACTTCGCTGTCATCTCTTCGATCCGGATCCGCACGACAGAGGTTGCTTTCAGCTGCGCAGCGTAATCCTTGTCTTCAGCATCTATCGGCTCGTAGCCGCCTTCAGGCTGCAGCTTCTTCATAAATGCGGCAAGCGCCGTCGCCTTTTCCCCGGGCTCGGTTACGATTTCTGCCCGGCCCTTGATCATGACCGACTTGAAGTAGGCCGTTGCCGGACAAGCCAGCTTCGGATCGAGAAAATAAGAAGGAATAATCGCATATTCCTTGGCTACGGCAAACGTGACTCTCGTATCGGATTTCAGGTTGGTCATTTTTTGTCCGACTTTGCTGCCGTGAAAATAAAGGCTTCCCCCGGTGTACACGAAGTTAAGAGGTGTGATCTCCGGCCAGCCGCCTTCTCCGACCGTCCCTAGAAACCCATAGCTCATCTCATGCAAAAATTGTGCTGTTTCTTCGCTATCCATCCCTTCAAATTCATTTCTTCTCATCGGTTGTCTCCCTTCTAAATCACCAATTATGCAAACTAAAGTACCGCAAACATTGACAAGCGAAAAGCTCCAATTTACATTATTTTTAATGGACCATTGATGTAGACGGAGGCGATTCGATGCATTTTCACATTCCTTATGAAGGCTACCGGGACAAATACCCGACCAAGCTGCTCTCCTTGTACCATTCCATCCGCGATTCGATTGTAGACGCCGTGCTGCCTTACCGGACCAAGCTGCCTTCCAGCCGGGAGCTGGCCGGATTGTATGGGGTATCGAGAGGCACGGTCAATCAGGTATACGAAATGCTGGCCGCCGAAGGCTACGTCGTAAGCGAGATCGGACGCGGAACCTTCATTTCGTACAGGACGAAGGAGATGAAGCGGGAGGACCCGCTTGAGGCGGCCTATACACTCTCGGAATGGGGACAGCGGGTGGAAAGCCATTCTTATCCTCGTGCGGCGGGCATACCTGCACATTCGGATGAGGGTATGCGGCGTATCGATTTCCATATGTTCGCGCCGGATTTGGCATGGTTTCCGCAGGAGGAGTGGAACCGGTGTCTGTATGCACAAGCGAGAAAGCTCAGCATGTCGGAAGGCCGCGCATACGGCAGCTTGGTTCAAGCCCAAGGCGACGAAGCGCTTCGCGAGGGCATAGCGCAATATTTGCGCAGAGCAAGAGGGATAGCGGTCGATGCCGGTCAAATCATCGTGGTCAGCGGCTCCATGCAGGCTATCGCTTTCGCGGTGCAGCTGCTCGTTAACAAAGGGGAGCATGTGATTGTTGAGAATCCGGGCTTTCTTGGTATTCAGCGGGCGGTGCAATCCGTCGGAGGAACGTGCATCCTCGCCGATGTGGACGAGTATGGCATGGTACCGGACGTTTGGGACGCACGGCTGCTCTTCGTCACCCCCGGCAGACAGTTTCCTACAGGCTCCGTGCTGAGCATGGAACGAAGACAGCAGCTGCTCGGCTGGGCCTATGAGAAGGGAGCCATCATCGTAGAGGACGATTACGACAGTGAATTCCGCCATCGCGGCAAGCCGTTGGAGCCGCTGAAGGTATTGGACCGCCATGAAAGAGTGATCCACATCGGCTCTTTCAGCAAGACACTGCTTCCCAGCGTAAGAATCGGCTACGCAGTGGTTCCGCAAGCTTTGACAAGCGCGTTCGTCAAAGCCAAGGCATTGTACGAGCTGCTCCCTACCGGTCTGCTGGAGCAGCGTACATTGGCTGCATTTATGGCCAGCGGGCAGTATGAGAAGCATTTGCGGCGTATGAAACGGGTGTACGGCCGCAAGTTCGAATGTCTGCAGCAGCTCCTTGGAGAATCGCTATCCGGGCTGTTCGATTGGGTGGAGAGCGATGCGGGGCTTCATCTTTTCGGATGGTGGAAGGGCACAGAGGAGCAATACGTTCGTTACCGCGAGCGGTGCCTTGCCGCCGGCATTCGATGGTCCGATACGGAAGTCGATGATGCTGGCGGCAGGCGGCGATACGGGGTCATATTTCATTTTCCGCATTTATCGGAGCCCGATATGGCGTACGGGATTGCGAGGATGAAGGAAGCGGCGCTGACAATCGAATGATGCGGCGGCATCAGACAATTTTTTTTGCAACAGGCAGGCAATTGAAGGTACAATAGGGGAAAGAACAAGGGCTTGGCCTAGTGCGGCAAAGGCAAGGAAACCGCAGGCCCGGCAAAGGAAGGGGAAGCAATGCAGCAATCGATCGATGTGATGGGAGTCTCTTTTTCCACACTGAACTTAACCGAAACATTGGAGCATCTCACCGCGCAGGCGGACCGCAAGGAAGGCGAGGGCGAGCTGTTTCATCTAATTACGGCGAACCCGGAGATCGTCATGACCTCCAGACAAGATGCTCAGCTCAAGCAGATTATGGATGCCGCAGGGCTCGTTACGCCTGACGGAATCGGCATTGTCATGGCTGCCAAATGGAAAGGCACGCCGCTGCGTGAACGCGTGACGGGGTTTGATATTTTGACGGGCATGCTCGAGATCGGCAGCCGCAAAGGATATTCGTTCTATTTCCTTGGAGCGGACGAAGAGACGAGCCGCAAATCGGTGGAAACGATAATGGCCCGCTATCCGGGCGTGCGTATTGCAGGGAGGCAGAACGGCTTTTTCGATAAAAAAGACGAGGACCGGATCGTACGCGAGATCGGCTCGGCGAAGCCGGATTTTCTGATCGTGGCGATGGGGGCCCCTTACTCGGAGAAATGGATTAATAAGTACCGGACGGTACTGAATGCGAAGATAACCTTCGGTGTCGGAGGCAGCCTCGATGTGATCGCAGGGAAAGTGAAGCGAGCTCCTGTGGTGTGGCAGAAGCTGCATGTGGAATGGCTGTACCGGCTGCTGTCGAATCCTTCGAGATGGCGCAGACAGCTCGTGCTGCCGAAATTCGCCTGGAAGGTCATAACAGGCAAAGCCTAAAAACAAAAAGCCCTTGTACCGCACGGTTTGTGGACCGTAGGCGGTTCAAGGGCTTTTTTACTGACGGATAACGTACGTGCTCCGAAGCGGGCTAAAATGCATTCAAGCCGTTCAACGAAGATTATGATGCGTCGGCGTCCTGCGCCCATTCCTTCAGCTTGCGGTCCGACGGTAGGAAGAACGTCAGCAGGCCGAGCAAAGGCAGAAAGCTGACCATTTGCATGACGACAGGCAAATGGAACTTGTCGATCAGGCTGCCCAGGGCGACGGCTCCCAGCGCACCGAGACCGAAAGCCATGCCGGTGATGAGTCCGGACACGGTACCTACTTTGCCGGGAATGAGCTCCTGTGCATACACAACCGTCACGGAGAAGCTCGACAAAATGATGAAGCCGTTAATAAGCAGGATGACATAGGCCCAGAGCTCGTTGGCGTAAGGCAAGACGATGGCGAGCGGAGCCGAGCCCAGCATGGAAAAGAAAATCATGTTGCGCCGGCCGAACCGGTCGGCCAGCGGTCCTCCGATGAACGTTCCTAACGCTCCGGCAGCGGCGAACAGGAAAATGTAAATTTGCGCATGCTCCAGCGAAACATGGAACTTGTCCATCAAGTAGAACGGGTAATAGATGGATACGCCCGAATGGTACCACGATCTTGCGAAGACCAGGAACACAAGCAGTACCACCGCGAAGGTGATCTGCTTCTTCCGGGCGGGACTGACCTTGCGTACCGCCGACGATTTGGCCGGGCGCGGGTGCGCAGCCAGGTAGCCGCCGTACCATTTGGCAATGTACATTTGCACGACAATGGCCAGTCCGGCTACCAGCGTAAACCAGATCGCTCCGCGCTGGCCGAGCGGCACGAAGATGAGTGCTGTCATGATGGAAGCAAGCGATTGTCCGGCGTTGCCGCCGACCTGGAAGATCGACTGGGCCAGCCCCCGGCGTGAGCCGCCTGCCATATAGGCGACGCGGGAGCCTTCCGGATGAAAGACGGCGGAACCGAGTCCGACCAGCATAACCGAGAGCAAAATGAGCCAATAGCTAGGCGAAAAGGCCAGACCGAATACCCCTAAACAAGTCATACCCATACCGAGCGGGAGCATGTAGGGGGAAGGCTTGCGGTCCGAATAGAGACCGACTACGGGCTGCATGATGGATGCAGTCATGTTGAGGGCAAATACGATAATGCCTGCTTGCATATAGTTCAGGTTCATCGTATCTTTCAAAATCGGTAAAATGGCAGGAATAATGGATTGAATGGAATCGTTAAACAAATGAACGATACTGATAGCTAACAAAATGCGCAAAACGGTTGGTTTCGTATCGGGCTGCGGCGCTTGCTGCATTCTTGGCTGCGCTGCCGCGGTGCCGGTCTGTGCTGCTTGCATGACGTTAAGTTCTCCTCTGCTGCTACGTTGTTGTAATTGTTGTAAACACACGGAAAAGCCACGCAGCTTTTACGCTGCATGGCCGGAATCAAAGCTTTAGGACGGATGAATTCGTCCTAGAGCCTCTCCCATTTTCACTTTGCTGCCGACCTTCAAGTCGCTCCGGACGTCGAATGTATCGCTCTCCATAAGCAGGACGACTGTCGATCCGAACTCAAAGTACGCTAGCTCATCTCCTCGCTTCACGCGATCCGGAAGCGGGGATACGTATTGAATGCTGCTGACGTTCATCGCGCCGACCTTGACGACGGCTACTTCTCCTCCCTCATGCTGCATATAGGTGATCAACCGCTCATTACGGCTCAGCACCCGGCGCATTTGGCGAAGCCCAAACTCATTGACGGGATACACCTTGCCCGGAACATGCTCTTTCTCGATAATCGTTCCGTCGATTGGGGTGTGAATGCGATGGTAGTCCGTCGGGCTCAAGTAAAGAACCATATAGAACCCGTTCTTGTAATTGACGGTGCGCGGAGAGAAGTTCAGCAGCTCTTCGACCGTATAATCTTGTCCCTTGACATTAACGATCAGTCCTTCGCTGATCGGGCCAATGCCTGTAATCGCGGCATCGACGGGGCTGACCACAGTTTGCTCCGCCTGATCGATGGGGCGCAGGCCGCTTTTTAACCGTCTCGTGAAAAAATCGTTCAAAGACGCGTATTCGCTAAGCTGCTTCTCGGCGTCTTCGACGGGAATGCCATATAGTTTGGCAAAACGCGGGATGAAGCCGCGGCTTGCTCGTGATTTTGCAAAAGCTCCGGTCAAGCGGGAAATCGACTTGCGGGACGAAAGCTCCGTCAGCAAGCGGAAAAAGGGTTTCATCATGACTTCACATTCACCTGTTTCTTCAATAGTCTGGGTATACCGATTATCTTGACATATAACCTGTTTTAACGCAAGAAAAAAAGCAGGCACATGCTACCAGCTGCAGCGGCAAAAAAACGATTGCGTACATGCTTATCCTTGCTACAATGAAAAAGAAGGTGAAACTGCGAACATCATCCAATATTGCCTAACGAAAAGAGGAGAACAGGTTATGCCTAATGTCGATTGGCCCTTATCACAGCTGCAAGCCTATCAACCTGAATTGACGGCTGAAGCTGATTTTGACGCATTTTGGGAGCGGATGAAAGCGCATTCCCAGTCGGTTCCTTTGAACGCCAAGCTTACTTGGGTAGAGGATTATCCGGTCAAAAGCGTCCGAGTCTACGATGTAGTATATGAAGGAACAGATGGAACGCCGGTACATGGATGGTATGTTGTGCCCGCTGCTGAGGCGGCGAAAGGCACATTGCCTGTCATCGTCAAATATCACGGATATAACGGAAATCGCGGAAAGCCGCATGAATTGCTCCAGTGGGCCGCGATGGGGATGGCGGCTTTCGCCATCGACGCGAGAGGCCAGGGAGGCTTAACGCCGGACTTGGCTGCCTACCCTCAAGGAAGCGTTAGCGGTTGGATGACGCTCGGCATTCTCGATCCGAATATATACTATTACCGCAACGTCTATATCGATTGCCTCCGGGCGTTGGACTTCGTATGTTCTCGGGAAGAAGTCGATACGAGCCGCATTGCCGTATACGGCGGAAGTCAAGGCGGAGGACTTGCGCTGGCCGCAGCGGGATTGGATTCCAGGCCTAAGCTGGCCATGCCGTATTATCCGTACTTGTGCCATTTTCGCCGTTCGGTGGAAATGCATAACGGTGGACCTTATGTGGAGATCAAAAACTGGTTCCGCCGGTTCGATCCGGATCACTCGCGCGAGGAGCAGGTGTACCGGACGCTCAGCTACTTTGACGGGATGAATATGGCATCGCGCGTTCGGGCTCGTACTTTGATGGCCATTACACTGCAGGATACGATCTGTCCTCCGTCAACTTGCTTTGCCGCCTACAATCATTTGTCCTGCGAAAAAGAATTGAAGCTGTACCACGATTACGGCCATGAGGGGCTGCCGTTTCACGAAGAAGAAATGATGCGGTTCGTCCAGAAATATATTTGAATGAACCGTTGACATTTGTTTCAATCATGTTAATATGATTATTGTCACTAGGGGAGCCGCAAGGCTGAGACTGGATCGATAGATCCTAGACCCTCTGAACCTGATCTGGATCGTACCAGCGTAGGGAAGTGGAGAGCGTTTCTAGCGTGTGTTAAGACTGTACATGCAACCACTTCCAGTTATGGAAGTGGTTTTTTTGTTGTATAGGCAACGATGCGCAACCCATTTCTTTGAACCCGCCGGTGGGCCCCCGGCAGGAACGGGAATACAGCTGCTCTGTTACGCTTCGCTTAATTGGCGGATCAGTCGGTCGGAGTAATGACCCCGAACATAGCAATCTATAATTGAAGGAGTGGTTGAACATGTCCAAAGGATTAAAGCTGACCGATATTTTGGTTACCATTGTCATCGCCATCGTATTCGCGATCATTTATCGTCTGTGGGGAGATGTGTCCAATGTAGTGAAGCTGGCAGGCTTTCAGCTGGAGCAGCTGATGTACGGAGTGTGGTTTATGGCTGCAACCGTTGCGGCTCTTATAATTCGTAAGCCGGGTGTAGCTTTATTGGCGGAAATAGCCGCAGCATCCGGCGAGCTGATAGCGGGCTCGCAGTACGGCGTTGAGGCGCTGACTTACGGGATTGCGCAAGGACTGCTGGCAGAGCTTGCCTTCGCTCTATTCCGCTACCGCAGCTTTTCGGCAGCTGTCGCTTGCCTGGCGGGGATCGGAGCGGCCGTGGCTTCCCTTGTCTTTGATGCATTCAAAGGCTACTTGATCGATTTGCAAACATGGAATTTGACCTTGTATCTTATTTTCCGGATTATCAGCGGCATCTTCTTCACCGGCTTGTGCGCGTACTGGCTTGTCAAAGCGTTGGAGGTTACCGGCGTAACCTCGCTCGTCAGACCGGCCAGCTCGGCGGATTATCAGGCACTGGAGCGTAAGCAATGAGTGCCGTCTGCACCTCTGTCGACGGCTTGCGTCTGAAGTTTGCCGGAAGTCCGTCGCTGCTGTTCAATGATATATCCTTTTCGGTGACGGCCGGGCAAAAGGTGCTGCTGCTCGGTCCGAGCGGCTGCGGCAAATCGACTTTGCTGCAGGTGCTGACCGGATTGATTCCGAATGTGATCGAAGTTCCCGTGAAATTCGACGAAATTACGATTCCCTCTTCCTGGGGCTATGTATTTCAAGATCCGGAAACGCAGTTTTGCATGCCGTTCGTCGATGAAGAGATTGCCTTCGTGCTGGAAAATCTCGGGGTACCCCGCGAGCGGATGAAGGCTATGATCGAGGATGGGCTGAGGCGGGTCGGCCTGCATTTGCCCGATCTGCACATGCCGATCCAATCGATGTCGCAAGGGATGAAGCAGCGGCTCGCCATCGCGTCCGTACTGGCGCTGGAGCCGGATGTGCTGTTCTTCGACGAGCCGACGGCGCTGCTCGACCCGGAAGGGACGAAGCAAGTATGGGACACGATCAAGGCGGTAGCAGATCAGAAGACGGTGCTCATCGTGGAGCATAAGATCGATGAGATCGTCGATTTCGTGGATCGAGTCGTGCTGTTCTCCGCCGACGGGGCTATCATAGCTGACGGACCGCCGCAGCAGGTGTTCGTGCAAAACGAAGCCAAGCTGCAGGAATACGGGATTTGGTATCCCGGCGTATGGGACGATTACAAGGAAAGCGCAACTTATAAAGCCTTGAGCAGTCGAGGCAGACGTACGCCGCGTACGCCGCTTGCAGCGGAAACGCCTGAGGCGCCAGCCTCGCCTGGAAAAGGGCTGCTTGCGATCCGCGATTGGTCCGCCTACCGAGGTCGGGAAGCGAAGCTG
The DNA here is from genome assembly GCF_022354825.1 of Paenibacillus sp. H1-7. Lineage (GTDB taxonomy): Bacteria > Bacillota > Bacilli > Paenibacillales > NBRC-103111 > Paenibacillus_S. The sequence goes on along the minus strand of NZ_CP031168.1, from coordinate 6,381,918 downwards.
CATGTTACCGAAGCGCAGGCTGGAGCGGGCGAGTGGATCGCCGTTGTCGGCGAAAACGGGGCCGGCAAAAGCACGCTGCTGCAGGCGATGATGCAGCTGATCGCGACCGGCGGCGGGAGCTACGAGCTCGCCGGGCGGAGCGTCAAAGGCTTCAAGGACGTCGCAGACGCGGCCGCCTATGTGTTCCAGAATCCGGAGATGCAATTCGTCACGAACTCGGTTCTTGACGAGGCTGCCTTCGGATTCCGGCGAGACCGCGCCGCTGATGCGGAGCGGCTTGCGCTTGAGCTGCTGGCCGAGTTCGGCCTGCAGGCACAGCAAGCGCAGCATCCGTATCAGCTGTCGCTGGGGCAGAAGCGCCGTCTCAGCGTGGCGACGGCGATGGCGAAGGAGCAGCGGCTCGTGCTGCTCGACGAGCCTACGTTCGGGCAGGATGCGGCGAACACGTTCGCCATCCTGGAGAAGCTGGAAGCATGGCGGCAGAAAGGGACGACGATTGTGATGGTCACGCATGATCTGCATATCGTGGACAGCTTCGCTACCCGGGTGTGGGTGGTGGAGCGGGGAGAGCTTGTGCAGGACCTGCTGCCGGCCGATTATTTGCAAGCCTTGGGCACGAATTTAGAGACCAAGACGGCATTGGACTCGGGCGAAGCTCGAACGGTAGATAGAATCGAAATGATGAAATGAACGATGGCAAAGGATTGGTAAGAAAGGGAAGTGAGAGCTGTGGACAACCTGATGACATATGACGAAACCTGGCTTCACCGGGTAAACCCTAGCTTCAAGCTGCTGCTGTCGCTGGCGTTGTTCTTTGTCGTGCTGTTCACGGACAATATTAACGTCATGATCAATGTAACGTTGGCGCAGCTGCTGCTGCTGCTGTGCTTCTCCGGGCATCCGCTGCGCCGGCTTCTATTGCTCATGCTGCCGTTTGTGCTGCTGTTCGTTTCCTCATCCATGTCGATGATGATGTTCGGTAAGGGGGATACGACTTGGCTCAAGTGGGGGCTTGTGCACGTAACGGAGGAAAGCTTCTACCGCGGCTTGCATATCGGGTTTAAGACTGTCAACATGGCGTTGACCGGCCTGACCTTTGCGTTGACGACACGGCCTGTCGCCTTGTTTTACTCGCTGATGCAGCAATGCAAGCTGCCGCCCAAATTCGCTTACAGCTTCATGGCGGCGCTGCGGCTGATCCCGATCATGGTCGGCGAGTTCCAGACGCTCGGCATGGCTTTGAAGGTGCGCGGCGTCAAACGCCGGGTCGGACTCGGCGGTGTTTACGAGACGCTGCGGCTGTATGCGATCCCGCTGCTTGCGCAGAGCATCCGGCGGGCGCAGCGGATTGCCGTCGCTATGGAAGCGAAGCGCTTCTCGGCGGCGCGCGAGCGGACGTATTATTACCGCATCGGCTTCTCGATGCTCGATGCGTACTTACTGCTGTACGTCGCTGCTTCTCTTAGCGCTGCGGTGTACATAGGCCTGCATTTTCCTTATGTTTCTATAGGCGATGTAAGATATAAAGTTATGTAACAACCAAAAACATTGGAGTGGGAGGATCATAACATGAAATTTTCCGAAGAGCTGCGGCTTGCCGTAGAAGACAGCTGGAGTGCGAGCTTCCAGCACCCGTTCGTGCAAGGAATCGCGGACGGCACACTGCCGCTGGCGTGCTTCAGGTATTACGTCCTGAATGATGCGTATTACTTGTCCCAATTTGCCCGTGTCCAGTCGATTGGCGCCGCCAAAGCGGATGACCTGTACGTCTCCAACCGGATGACGGTCCATGCGCAAGGCACCTATAATGCGGAGCTGTCGCTGCATGAAACGTTCGCCAAGCAAATGGGCATTACAGCTGAGGAGCGCGCCGCGTTCCAGCCGGCTCCTACCGCCTATGCTTATACATCGCATATGCACCGCGCTGCATATAACGGGCATCTTGGCGATATTATCGCAGCGATTTTACCGTGCTATTGGCTGTACTTCGAGATCGGCGAAAAGCTGCAAGGCTCCGCGCCGGACGAGCCCATTTATCAAGAGTGGATTAAAGCCTACGGGGGAGAATGGTTCCGAGACCTCGTGCAGGAGCAGATCGACCGTCTGGACGCTATTGCGGAGAAAGTGACGGAGGCGGACCGTCAGCGGATGAAGCAGCATTTTATTATCAGCAGCCATTATGAATATATGTTCTGGGAAATGGCCTATACTCAGGAAACATGGCCAACGTATAAATAGCATAGAGATGTTGGCGTCGGGTGCTGCGGTAGTGCCCGGCGTTTTTTTGCTGCAGAAAAAAATGTAGCGTAATAATTGAACGTTGGTTATAATACAATTGTAAAATGTAAACGCTATCATTTGACTGTTGTATATTTTACCAATTGAAGCAGTCAGGCTAAACATCTTAACGATAAGCGGAGGGAGAGCTTATGAAAGCCAAAGCGAAGAGCTACCATGAAATTGCGAATTCCCCTAAATTCAAGGCTCTGATGAGCCGAAAAAAGCGATTTTTGCTGCCGGTATCGCTATTCTTTTTCGCGTATTACTTCACGCTGCCGCTTTTGACCTCCTATTCGACGGTTTTGAACCGTCCGGCCTTCGGTCCCGTATCCTGGGCATGGATCTTCGCTTTTTCGCAGTTCATTATGACCTGGGTGCTGTGCATTGTGTATTCGAGAAAATCAGCCCAATATGACAAAATGATCGAGTCGATCCGAGAGAATGGAATGTAATTAAATACCATTTATTTTGACTTCGCTCCCTAACTTGCTTGCTCACATTTGGAGGTGGATTCTAAGATGAATACGACCGCATTCATTTTGTTCCTTGGCATCGTGGCGCTCACCTTGATCATTACGTATTTTGCAGCGAAAAAAACGAACTCGACAAGCGAGTTTTATACGGCGGGCGGCGGGCTGACAGGATGGCAGAACGGGCTCGCTATTGCAGGCGACTATATGTCGGCAGCGTCATTTTTGGGGATTGCCGGGACGATTGCGCTGTCGGGCTTCGACGGATTTTTTTACAGCATCGGCTTTCTGGTCGCTTATTTGGTCGTCCTGTATCTTGTGGCGGAGCCGCTTCGCAACTTGGGCAAATATACAATGGCCGATATGATCGCAGCCCGTTTCGACGATAAAAAAGTGCGCGGTGTCGCGGCGCTGAACACGATCACGATCTCCATCTTTTATATGATAGCGCAGCTGGTGGGGGCAGGATCGTTGATCAAGCTGCTGCTTGGGCTGGATTATACGACCTCCGTGCTTCTTGTAGGTGCCTTGATGACCGTCTACGTAGTGTTCGGCGGGATGCGGGCGACGTCCTGGGTGCAAATTATTAAGGCGATGCTTTTAATGGCGGGAACATTCATTGTTTCGATCATCGTCTTCGCCAAGTTTAATTTCAGCATTACCGATATGTTCGAGCAGATGAAGGCGGCCACGCCGCTCAAGGAGAGCTTCCTCAACCCGGGCAATAAATACAAGGTTCCGCTGGATACGCTGTCGTTGAATCTGGCTCTGGTGCTGGGCACGGCGGGACTGCCGCATATTTTGATCCGGTTTTTCACCGTAAAAGACGCTCCGACCGCCAGAAGCTCCGTTGTTCATGCGACTTGGCTGATCGGGATCTTCTATATTATGACGATCTTCCTCGGCTTCGGCGCGGCGGCATTCGTCGGGTATGACAACATTGTGGCTGCTGATAAAGGGGGCAATATGGCGGCTCCTCTGCTGGCCAAGGCGCTCGGCGGCGATTTCTTCTTCGCCTTCATTTCGGCGGTTGCCTTCGCCACCATCCTTGCTGTAGTGACAGGGCTCGTGCTATCCGCCGCGTCGGCGTTCGCGCACGACTTCTACACCCATATTCTGCGCAAAGGCAGCGCCTCGGAAAAGGAACAAATGAGCGTCGCGCGCTGGGCTTCGGTAGGGGTTGCAATCGTGTCGATCGTGCTGTCCTTGTTCGCGCAAAAGCTGAACGTGGCGTTCCTCGTGTCCGTGGCGTTCGCGATAGCGGCAAGCGCCAATTTGCCGGTTATTTTGTTCACGATATTCTGGAAGCGATTCAACACGGCCGGCGCCGTCACAGGAATGCTCACCGGTCTTCTGAGCGCGCTCATTCTGGTTGCGTTAAGTCCCAGTGTATGGAGCCCGGAAGCCGGCAAGGCGATTCTCGTAGGGCAGGCCTGGTTCCCGTATGCGAATCCAGGTATCGTCTCGATCCCTCTCGGGTTCATAGGTGCTATGGTCGGCTGCTGGTTATCGCGGCCTTCCGATGCGGCGAAGTACGAGGAAATATTGGTGAAGGCGAATACGGGCATCAAGCTGTAATTGATGGCTTCGTGTGGGGCTGAAGGTGTGACCCTTAGGAAGGTAAAGCTATGCTGCTGCGCCTGATGGCGGGCGTACCGGTCATTTGTAATGAACAACCTCCAATTCCGCTTGACTCAAGCGGATTGGAGGTTGTTTTATGTTAGGGGTGGGGCGGTATCGGAAAAGCTACGAGAGTTGGGCTGGGAAGAGGCGATTTGTTGGCAGTGTGAGCGCGTGCTAGCGATCTGTATTCCATTTTGCGCGTAGGAGCGGAGATCCGGTGGTTTGAGGCGGGCGATGGAGTAACTTATGGGTTTTATGATTGTTGGCGCAAGCGATCGGACCGTAGATCCGTTATTTCTCTCGAAACCGGGGAAAACGGGAGGGTTGCGGACATAGGTTCCGTTATTCGGCTAGAATCGTGCGAAAATGGGTCATTTTGGAGCAAATAAGGGCTTCTCAGTCCGATCACCCTCATTTGTGGGGTGAATTTTGCCAAATAGCGGAACCAGTGTCCGATATCCTGTTGCGAACAGCCGGGGCTTGATGGTTGTTGCTTGCAAGCTGTTACTATAATCGCTCACCTTACCTGCTAACGTGAACTATTGATCATTACCAGTTACTTTGTCTGGAACACCCGATTGTTCTCATTAACAGTTACCTTTGCTACTATATGCCGATTGTTGCTCATTACCAACTACATGTGCCTTCAACACATCAATTGTTGTTCACTACCATTCTAACTCTGCTAGCCGTATTGCTAGTTACTAACCCATGATACTCAACGCATGTTACTCACTACTACTTTTTGACCGTGCCGCAATCATCTTTTTCTCATTTCAAAAAACTCGCAGCCTTTTCTGTCATGGTAGGTCACATCGCTGACTCCAGATTGGGTTACGATGAATGTATCCGTAAATCGGATAATAACAACGCCAGAATCAACTATCTGGTCGTCTTGAAACACGCGTACGTGGACCTGCCGGTCCATCGCTTCTTGGAAATCCTGCTCCGTAATGAGCTTGCGGTTAGCCATACAATTAATCTCCCTGATTCGCAAAAGTATGTTTCTTATTATAGCAGATGATATAGGGCCGGCCTAGCATAGCTGGATACCGCCGTGGCCACCTCCCGTGCGTGGTAGCGCTGCGTCTGTATCCGCACACCGTATCGCGCCAGCACGCCGCAAGTGTCGCCGTACCCGCGCCCGCCTCAGCTCAATGTGCCCCCGCATCCACGTAGCCTTGCCCTCGGTCACCATGCCGTCCCGCCCCGGACCGCTCTGCCTGCGCCCGGCTCACCGTGTCGCACCGCACCTGCCCTCCCCTTGCCCACCGTCGCTCACGTCACCGCGCCGTCCTCGCTCGCCTGCACGTCACTGTGTCTCGCACTCGTTCACCATGCCGCACCGCACCTGCGCCGCACCCGCTATGAGTGACGAATAACAGGGGTTATGGTATGGTAAAGTGGAACTTCTATATGTAAGAAAACGGAAAAAAGATCGGAGAGGTGAAAGCCGGAGGTGCGGATAAAACGCGGGATAGCGCTAAGCCTGCTGGCGGCGCTTTGCTTATTCAATTACATACGCAATGATATGCCCGATCAGGACCCTTATATGATCACCGACTACAGCCGCCTGCATCCGGTCAAAGTAGAACGGATCATCGAAGGCCGGGAGGAGGAGCAGCTGATCCGGATCGTCCGCGAGGCGGCAGCATCGGGCCACTCTATCTCCATAGCCGGTCAGCGCCACAGCCAGGGCGGCCATACATACTATAAGGATGGCATCGTAGTGGATATGACGCATTACAACAAGGTGCTGTCCGTCGACACGCAAGCCAGGAAAATTCGCGTCCAGGCAGGCGCTACATGGGAGGACGTGCAGGATGCGGTCAATCCGTACGGGCTCGCGGTCAAGACGATGCAATCGCAAAATATTTTTACCGTCGGCGGCTCCATCAGCATTAACGCGCACGGCAGAGACATCCGCAATGGCTCCTTGATCAAGAGCGTGGAGTCGTTTCGGCTGTTGAAGGCCGATGGGCAGGTCATTCAGGTGAGCCGTACGGAGAATGCGGATCTATTCCTGCTTGCGCTCGGAGGCTACGGGCTGTTCGGGCTGATTTTGGACGTGACCTTAACGCTGACGGAGGATGAAGTCTACAAGGTGACGACCGACGCGGTGAGGGTGGACGAATACAGCCGTTATTTTGCAAGCAGCGTCAAAGCGAATCCGGACGTCCATATGCACATTGCCCGTATCTCGATTGCACCGGATCATTTTCTAGACGAAATGTACGCGATCAATTATACCGTTGACAAGGAAGCCGAGCTGTCCCGGTACAGCAAGCTGGTTACACGCGAGCCGTGGGTCATTCCAACGAAGCTCATGTTTCACTTGAACCGCTCGTCCGATTGGGGAAAAAACGTGTTCTGGGAGCTGCAGCGCTATTATTTTTCCGGGCAGCAGCAAAAGCTCATCAGCCGCAATAATGCGATGCGCTCCGAATCTGCTTTTATGGAATACCGCGAGGCGGGGTACAACGATCTTTTGCAGGAATATTTTATTCCGGTCGACCGGTTTGCCGGGTTTGTCGAGAGCATGAAGACCGTGCTCCGCAAGGAGGACATGAATCTTCTTAATATCACGGTCCGATACGTCAATCGAGATCAGGAAGCGGTATTGTCTTACGCCAAGGAAGATATGTTTGCGCTCGTTTGCCTGTTTCAGACGCCACTGTCAGCTCAGGGCCAGCAGAAGGCGAAGCAGGGCGTTCAGGCCATTTTGGATCAAGTTCTGAAGCATGGAGGGACGTATTATTTACCTTATGCGTCATATCCGAGCATGGAGCAGTTTCACGCGTCGTATCCGCGACACAAGGAGTTTTGGGCCAAGAAGTTGGAGTACGATCCGAACGGGCTGTTCATGAACTATTTTTACGAGCAATATCATTGAGCTGGCTGAGGCCCGGCAGGTTCGCCGGGAACAGCTTTACAGGGGGGAATCCGTACGATGGGGGACAGCCGCTGGCTTATCCGTTCGCAAAGTCTGGTCACGTTAGCTGCGGGCATGATTTATCCTTATTATTTGCTTTTTTTGAAAAATCTCGGCAACAGCTATTCGAAATACGGTCTGGCTTTTGCCATATTTACGATCAGCTCGGCTGCAGCCTCTCAGTGGTTAGCAGGGCGGCTCGACAAGCAGGCGCATCTCATCCTGTTCAGCAGCTCTATAGGAATGATGCTCGCCATGCTGCTATTCCCATGGATATCGTCTTATACACAGGTGCTTATCGTTCAGCTGGCGATGGGAGCCTTCAATGCGATGCAAAAAACAAGCGAGAGATTGCTGCTTGCCGACACCACCGAAAGAGGAGCCAGAGGGCATACGATAGGCTCTTATCATTTTTGGACTTCCATCGCCTCGGGCTTTGCTGTTCTGCTCGGAGGCTACTTGATTGATTGGCTTACGATCAACGCGTTATTTTACGCTAGCGCAGCGGTTTACGGCTTCAGTGCGTGGGCTGTATGGCGAAATCGGACCGCGAACTGACTAAATATTTCGCAATACGAAATATTTTTGTTTGCAAGTGAAACCTTTTGTCGATTTATGCGTATTATCATGGTTGGCACGAAACTATTACATGCAACCATGGAGAGGAAGATTTATAAAAATGCATCATCGGGAACAAGACGGCTGGCGTAAGGACATCGCTCCTTATGAGAGACCTGACATCAAGCACAGCGTTTGGCAAATTATTAACACGGTTGGGCCGTTTTTCCTGCTTTGGTATTTCGCCTATATGAGTTTATCAGTATCGTATTGGCTGACCCTGGCATTAGCCATTCCGGCGGGAGGGTTTCTGGTTCGCATTTTTATTATTTTTCATGATTGCTGCCACAAATCGTTCTTTAGAAATAAAACCGCAAATGAAATCGTCGGGACGTTAACCGGCATTATGACCTGCTGCCCGTACAATCAATGGCGTCACAGCCATTCGGTGCACCATGCGACAAGCGGCAACTTGGACAAGCGGGGAACAGGAGATATTTGGACGCTTACGGTCGATGAATACGTGTCGGCTTCCTGGCTGAAACGGCTCATATACAGGCTGTACCGCAATCCGATTTTTATGTTCGGACTGGGACCAATTTATATTTTTTTGATCGACTATCGGTTCAACCGCAAGAACGCCGGGTTCAAGGAACGGATGAACACCTATATTACTAATCTCGGTATCGCTGGAATCATTGCTCTGCTCTGTTGGATCATTGGCTGGCAAGCGTTTCTTCTGGTACAGGGGCCAATCTTCTTCATTTCGGGGATAGCCGGCATTTGGCTGTTCTACGTCCAGCACCAATTTGAGGATACGTACTATGAGCAAGAAGAGGAGTGGGACTACGTCAAGGCGGCTTTGCAGGGAAGCTCGTTTTACAAGCTGCCGAGGGTACTTCACTGGATTACAGGTAATATTGGCTTTCATCATATTCATCATTTGAGTCCCAGGGTACCTAATTATTATTTGGAAACCGTTCATAACTCGAATTCCTTTTTGAGAGATGTCAAGACCATAACACTGCTGACGAGCTTAAAATCGCTGCAGTTCCGGATTTGGAACGAGCAGAGCAAGCAATTCGTCGGCTTCAAAGATATTAAACGGCTGGCAGCACTACAAACCCAGACAGCGAAAGCGTCCGGGGAGTAACACAGATAACTTCCATACAGCAGGCTCTTGCACGGTAGAACGGTATCTACTGTGCGGGGGCTTGTTTTTTTGTACCACACGTCCATAAAACGTTCACGATTCATTAATAATCGTTGTGACTTTGGTCATAGTTGACAACGGGCCGTCAACCTACAATGAACTCATAGAATTCAACGCCCGAAGGGGGAGGAAGCACGATGGAACAAAGGGATTCGAAGAGCACGGAGCCGTCTTTGAAGGGCACATTCGCATCGGTTATGCTGCTTGCGGCGTTTCTGATCGTAACATGGGTCGGCGTTTTATGGTTGTTCGTGGCTCGCGGCTAACACCTAATACTTATCGATTGAAGGGGATGAAGTCAATGCATATGCACAAGCTGGAAAAAATCTGGATGACCTTCGGGGTATCCATGCTAATCGTATTTTTGATCGTTCTTGGAGTCGGCGCTTTCGCGCTTGGAGCCCAAACACCGGGGGATCATGCCCACGGCCAGCATCGTCAAGTAGTCGATCCGGAGACAGTGGAGCAGACCGCGCCGTTTAATGAGCTGGGCTTGAAGAAAATCGGGGAGAATGAGTACGACGCGTACATGCTTGCTTTTGCTTTCGGATACGGTCCAGAGAAGATGGAGATTCCAACGGGAGCTACGGTACATTTTCACATTACAAGCAAAGATGTCGTCCATGGGTTTCAAATTCCGGGAACGAACGTGAACATGATGGTTGTACCCGGTGAAGTGAACCACTTGACATACAAGTTCACGAAGGCGGGAGAATATTTGGTGCTGTGCAACGAATATTGCGGTACGGCACACGAAGTGATGCAGACAAGGATTATTGTCAGCTAAACAGGGCTGATTACAAATTTCAAGGCTACAACTCAATTATATTGTGAAAAAAGTCACATGAAGACGCGGAAGTTTCGCGCAAAAGGAGTGCTGTCATGATGAACCAGGAAGCGCAAACGTTTCAACGCGGCGATTCGTCGCTGGTGCTTGCCCATATTTTATTCGCATTCTTCGCTCTGCTGCTGGGAGGGGTTGCCGGAGTCCTGCAGGGGCTCGTTCGCGGCGGTGCGATTACGCTGCCTTACGAGATCGGGTACTATCAGCTGCTGACGGCGCACGGCGTGCTGATGGCGCTTATTTTTACAACGTATTTCATCATCGGGTTTCTATATTCCGGCGTTGCCAAAACGATGGGAGGCCATCTGCTGCCGATCTCACGCAAGCTCGGGTGGCTCGGTTACGGCTTGATGACGACGGGGACGATCATCGCCACGATCCTCATTTTGCTTAACAAAGCGACCGTCCTGTACACGTTCTACGCTCCGATGAAAGCATCGCCGTGGTTTTATGTCGCGCTTGTGCTCGTTGTCGTCGGAAGCTGGATGAGCGGCTTCGGTATTTTTACCCAGTACCGGTACTGGAAAAAAACGCACAACGGCAAGCTGTCTCCCTTGTTCGCCTTTATGTCCGTCGTCACGATGCTGATGTGGCTGATCGCGACGCTTGGCGTTGCCATCGAAGTGCTGTTCATGCTGATTCCATGGTCGTTCGGCTGGGTGGAAACGGTCAACGTAACGTTAAGCCGTACGCTGTTCTGGTATTTCGGTCATCCGCTCGTTTATTTCTGGCTGCTGCCTGCTTATATTTGCTGGTATGTGATCATTCCGAAAATTATCGGCGGCAAAATGTTCAGCGACGCCATGGCACGCTTGGCCTTTGTCATGCTGCTGCTGTTCTCGATTCCGGTCGGCTTCCACCATCAGCTGATGGAGCCGGGCATTTCCTCGGTTTGGAAATACGTTCAAGTTGTGTTGACGTTCATGGTTGTTATCCCGTCGTTAATGACGGCATTCTCGCTGTTCGCTACCTTTGAGCTGCATGGACGCTCGGTTGGAGCCAAGGGGCTGTTCGGCTGGCTGAAAAAGCTTCCATGGTCCGACGTGCGCTTCTTCGCACCGTTCATGGGTATGCTCATCTTCATCCCTGCCGGCGCCGGCGGGCTGATCAACGCGAGTCACCAAATGAATATGGTCGTTCACAATACGCTGTGGGTGACGGGGCACTTTCATTTGACCGTAGCGACAAGCGTTGCGCTGACATTCTTCGGCATCACGTACTGGCTGATCCCGGCGCTTACAGGCCGTGTGCTGACTCCGCTAATGCATAAGCTAGGTATCGCCCAAACGATTGTGTGGCTGGTCGGCATGTTCTTCATGTCCGGAGCGATGCACACCGTAGGCTTGTTCGGTTCTCCGCGGCGTACCGCATATACGACGTATCAGGATCACCCGGACGCCATTTTGTGGATGCCGTATCATGTCGTGATGGCAATCGGCGGAACGATATTGTTCATTGGCGTGCTGATGATCATTATGAACGTGATTATGCTGCTCCGCGCTCCGAAAGGCTACACGGAATATCCAATTGCCGAAGTTCGTGATACGGCGGAGCATACACCGGCCATTTTCGAGCGTTGGGGAGTATGGGTCGGGGTTCTGGTTGTACTTATTCTCGTTGCCTACTCCGTTCCGGTTATGGAGCTGCTCAACAATCCGGGCGTAGGCTCGAAAGGGATCGTGACGTGGTAAAGCAAAAGTGTTTTAATTGAACGAAAGGAGAACAGCCTCTAGTGCTGTTCTCCTTTTTGCTAACATTTTCAAGAAATTAAAATATCTCGCTGCGGTCCCTATCAATTTATGTATATTGGTCTTCTCGTTGAGCATCCCATAAGCAATATGCAACAGTAAGTATGACAGTAAAAAAGAGTATTGTGCCTAACGCATTCCACCAAATCGTATCAATTAGCATTGTTTAGCAATCTCCTCATTTGATTTTATCGAGATGTGAGGACACCGACCAAAGTTACTCACTCCAATGGAAGCCACTAAGCGAAGGACCTCTTTTATTCCCTCTGTATTTACAAATACCGCGCAATTATTTCAGCCAGCTGCATTGATAGTAAGAGCATGTCCTTACTAATTTCTATGCAAGAAGGGCCGATTCGATTCTACTCTTTTTCAACCTTCCTCAATCTCTAGCAGTGATTATGATGACCGACAAGGTCGGTGGTTATATATTCCCTCAATTCGAACACAACGATGAATGGGAGGATGAGCATCAGTGGTACGGCAGAGTCGCGAATCGAAGCAATGTATGCGACTTATATATTCCCGCGATTCAAGCCAGAGGCATGTACCGTTATTGGTCAAATCGAGTACTTTTTTGAGGGAATATAAGGAAAACGGATGTGGGGAATGCTTACAAATCCAGTTTCGCTGCATTATAATGGAAATGGATATTAATTCCATTGCTGAGGAGGCTCTCGCGTGGCTATTGCATCTGTAAAGATGAAAACAAACGATAACCGAAAAGTATTTCCTCAAGTTTATGAGCTAAAGCCAGGTCCCGCACAAATACTACAGCTTCCTGCTTTGCAATATGTTGCGCAGGAAATGAGTACTTCCTTCCACATGAACTGGGCGGGAAGGCCGGAACCGTTGGACGAGCCGTACATCGTCTGGAAAGTGGTCAATCAGCTCAAGCGAATTTCCAAGTCGCTGAACTATAAGTTCAAGCTCATGCCGCCCGAACTGATCTGGCGTCATACGGACGCAAATAAACGCTCCTCTGTCACTCATTTGATGCAGGTTCCCGATTGTATTACCCAGGAAATGTTTGATGTCGCCAAAGCTCATGTAAGCAAGCAGCTGAGAGGCCGGCCTAATCCCGAGACGAGGTTCATCGGGGCCGGTTCTGCCTTATGCGCGCAAAAGCTTCATGTGGGGCATTACCGCGATACACAGACTACCGTTCAAGAAATTACAGCTTTTGTCGAAGAGCAAGGATATCGGGTGAAGGGGAACCGGACGGAAATCTATCTTACTCCTCCTATGCAGTGCCATCCGCCCGAGACATGGAGAACGATAGTTAGAGTTGAAATCGAGCAGCTCGGATAGAAGCTGATTAACAAGAAGGGGACTTTTATAATATGAATACAAATTCAGAGCAATTCGTTCGGCAGCAATACGGCAATTCATCCAATCTGGATATCCGGATTCGCATCCACGAGATGTATAGTACCACGGACAAGGATTGGCATGAGTGGGTATTTGAACAGATGGACTTCGCCCCAGATAGCCGCATGATCGAATTCGGGTGCGGTTCCGGAGATTTGTGGATCAAAAATGCGGCAAAGCGGATGCCGAAATGGAACGTTACGTTAACCGATAATTCTGCGGGAATGCTGGCTAAAGCGGAGCAGACGATAGGTAATCATCCGCAGTTCACCTACAAGCTGATGGATATTCAAGCTGTGGAATATGAGGACAATACATTCGATGCTGCGATTGCCAACCATATGCTGTATCATGTCCCGAACCTGGATCAGGCCTTATCCGAGCTGAGCCGGATCGTCAAGCCCGGAGGGACGTTGTATGCTTCCACTATCGGTTTGAAGCATATGAACGAGATTTATGAATTCGCTGCCGAGTTCGATTCATCCTTATCGTTTACCAAACCGTTGAATTCGAAGCACTTCGGTCTGGAGAACGGGATGGAGAAGCTGCAGACCTATTTCGGGCAAGTCGAGCTGCTCCGCTTTGAAAGCGATTTGCATATTACGGATGTCCATCATTTGGCTGATTATATGTTCACTATCAACAGCAATCTTAAGGAAACATTGCTGCAAAAAGAAGCCTTAAATTCATTTATCGAGTTTCTGGAAAGCAAGAAAACGGCGGAAGGTTATGTGCGTATTAGCAAAGACTCCGGGTTGTTTGTTTGTACGAAATAAGGGGAGGAGGGAGATGAAATAGGATCTAAAGGTCTGATCCACCACCAGGTTCCTGTATCCAACGTGGAAAATGCGGTGTCATAGTATGTTCATGTACTGGGGAGCGGCGGTGCATTTGATTCAGTCAGATGATCCGGCGCGGATGCAAAGCCGAGCTGGAGGATGGCGGCTCCTGCGGTTGGTGGCTCTATTTCAGCGACATCGATGGGAACCGTTATTTTGCCGCGGAGAACAAGTGAGGTGTGGCCGTACAATCGGGTCACTCGCCGGCTCATCCTTCACAGCAACGGCTGGAAGCTCACGACAGACTTGTTGGCATAGATGTAATGCGCGCTGTTAGGTTAGCATACGAATTGAGGGATGAGGGGAGACCGTTAGACAACGGCTCCTTTTTTATTTCACTGTTGCATTATTATTTATCATGTTGTATAAATATTCAATACACAAGTTTCCATATGGTTCTAATCGGTTCTGGGAGAGGAGATTCTTTGGATCGTATCGAAATAGTTACATATGAATCTATTGTCGCGATAAATGGAAAGATTCCGTATGCAAGAGGAGGCTGCTGAATATGACATTGAAAGATAAAATATTGAATAAACAGTCAGGCATTATCACATATGGTATGACACCGCCCAAGCTGGCGAATGCGCCGGAAAAAAATCTCGAAATCTCGCAAAAGCAATTTGAGAGATTGAGACATCTCGAAATCGACGGTTTGATTCTATACGACGTTCAGGAGGAAGCGAGCCGTATGGAACAGGACCGGCCGTTCCCGTATTTGCCGACAATGGAGCCTGCCGATTATAGCAAGCAATATTTGTCGCAATTGGAGGTCCCTAAGATTGTATACCGGTGCGTCGGAAAGTATACAAAGGCGGAGCTTGAAGATTGGGTGAGCGCAGACTCGGAGCAAGACCGGTTCTCCGTGTTCGTGGGCGCATCCTCCAGCAAGCAGGAGGTGAAGCTGGATTTGGCCGAGGCCATTCAAATAAGCAAACAGCGGAACGGCAACATGCTGCTCGGAGGCGTCGTCATCCCGGAGAGACATATCAAGAAGAACGACGAGCATGTTAGGGTGGCGGAGAAGACCCGCAACGGCTGCTCCTTCTTCGTATCGCAGGCGACTTATAACGTGGAGGCCTCGAAAAACTTTTTATCGGATTACTATTATTACTGCCGCGAGAATGAGATAGAAATGGTCCCTATTCTATTTAATTTGGCCCCGTGCGGTTCGGCAAAAACGCTGGAATTTATGAAATGGCTGGGCATCAGCATTCCGAAGTGGCTGGAGAACGAGCTGCTGTTCTCGCAGGACATTCTGGATAAATCCGTCCGTTTGTCGCAAAAAATATTCGAGGAGCTGCTGGATTTCGGCCTGGAAAAAGGAATTCCGATCGGCTGCAGCATCGAAAGCGTCTCCTCGAGAAAGGTCGAGATCGAAGCATCCGTTCAAATGGTCAAAGACATCAAAGCGGTCATCGATAAAAAATGCTACCAGCTGCAATAACCGGCAGACTGCCGTGGAATTCTTTCCAGGCAGTCTGTTCTTTTTGACAAGGCCGGTTCACCTTCATTCATATGTCGATGCGGGAGGTCGTCATAATGATACATAGAGCCAAACAGCTCCTGAGCGTTAACATGTTGGAGAATATAACGCTGCTGAAAATGCTGGAGACCTATGGAGATAAGATGGAATGCAAATTAATGGAGCGGGAGAGGGATTGGGGGCTGCTGCTGAGCCTCCCGATCCAACTCTCGTTGTACGACCGCAAGACCTACCCTGAGTGTGAAGCGATTATTTTGGTAAGCGGTTCGGATCCGAACTCCATTGCCCCGTTAGTCGAAGCATTGCCTCAAGACAGGCCGATCATTTTCAAAGTTCAGAATGATGCCTATAAGCAGGTCATCGCAACGAAATTTTCACTGGAGCTGAAAAGAGCATTTCATACGTATTCATGCACGGAGCCGACCCGTCACATGCAGCTGGAAGAAGTAGCGGAGGAGGACCGCTATCAGGATAAGCTGGCGGAGCTGTGGATTCGAAACGGCTATGAAGCGGGAGAGCTGCAGCGGATGTTTGACGCCGGCGCAAGGTCATACAGCATCTATGAGCTCGGGGAGCCTGTAAGCACCTGCTTGACGTGTTGTATTTACGGCAAGGTGTGGGAAATCGGTGCCGTCTTTACTAAGGAGTCATACCGGGGCAAGGGATATGCCAAGAAAGTGGTCTCGGCCGCAGTCAATAGGCTGCTGAACGAGCAGTCAGTCCCAAGATACCAGGTGGTTAACGATAATGCCGCTTCGATTCAATTGGCCGAATCGCTCGGGTTATCGCGCGAGGTCACGCTGCAGCATTATGTTTATAAGGGAATGTGAGCTTCGCCATGCTGGCGGGCTCTTTTTAGTTTGCGGCGGCGGCAGCTACAACAACGGTAGTTTGGCTATGCCGAATTACCGACTTTTATGCAGAAAATACTCGGATTTACAAAAGATTAACATGATATACCATTAAAATTGACACTTCTCTGGTAAATTGAGTAAGGACATTTCATGGGGGAGTGATCATCTTTGAAGAAGAGAAACAGACGCATCGTCTCGTTGCTGCTTGCAACGGAAATGCTGGCGGGTTCGTTGGGCGCAGCCGTTCCTGTAATGGCAGCTCCGGCACCGCTGGCCGGAACGCCTTATGCCGTGAACTGGAAATATGATGTGACGGTGCCGCACGTATTCATTAACCAGGTTTATGGCGGCGGACTAAAGACCGATACCGGCACTTACATTTCCAACGGTTTTATTGAGCTGTACAACCCGACGGACAAGGATGTTGACCTGAGCCAATGGTCGCTTCATTATTCCGACGGCGATTTGAGCGTATGGGATAAGTTTGACTTGAGCGGGACCATCAAAGCACATTCCTCCTACTTAATCGTTGGACGTGCTACCGGTGCCTCTAATGAAAATCAAAAGGTGGATATTTCCACTAAATTCGACAAGCAGATTGACCGTTTTATTAGCAACAAAGGCTTCAAGGTTGCTCTTATGAGCAATCAGACTGCATTGACTGTGGTCAATCCGTTCGCCGAACCGAAGCCGGACGGATACGTCGATATGCTCGGAACCGACAGCAATGACGGGGATACGGCCGTGAACGGATACGAGACGGAATATCCAGGTAAAGGCTATGGCGTTTCCAAGAAGAAGTCCCTTCGCCGTAAGGCGCTATCGGACACCGACAACAACAAGGCGGATTTTCAACAGGTCGATTACAGTGCGGCCAACGCGACGGAAATCAGTATCAACAAACCCCGCGCAGGGGCTGACGGGCAGTGGGATTCGAAGGTTACCGTTACTACTTCTTCCTTGATGGAAGCTTATGCCGGATTACCATACAGCGCTTCCGTGTCCGTATCCGGTGGACAAGCTCCTTATACGTTTAATGCGGTCGGTTTGCCTGACGGCCTTACAATCAACAAAAATAATGGAGGTATCGCAGGAACTCCATTAACCGGCGGAACGTCGTCGGTAACGGTATCCGTTTACGATGCCGTATACGGTCCGTCGAGCCCGTTGTCATGGACGAGCAAAACGTTCTCGCTCAATGTCCGCAGTGGTGCTATTCAGGATAAGCTGAATGTTACGAAAATCGGCGAATATGCTGTCGGTCAAACGAACCCTGACGGCGGTGTCGCTGAAATCGTCAAGTATAACAAGGATAACGGCAAATTTTATGTCGTTAACGGCTCCAGCAATCCGCCGAGCCTGGATATCGTCAAGCTGGCCGCAGGAACGATGACGAAGGATAAAACCGTACACGTCAAGGAGCTCTCTGAAACCGCCGGTTTTGTATATGGAGATTTAACGAGCGTGGATGTCAACACGGCGACCAAGCGCGTGTTCGTGTCTGTACAGGAAAAGGACTCCATGAAAAACGGTAAAATTCTCATGCTCAACTATGACGGAGAATTGCTCAAGACCTACGAAGCCGGAGTACAGCCGGATATGATTAAATCGACTCCGGACGGACATTACGTGCTTACCGCCAATGAGGGCGAGCCTCGCGATTTGGACAAAGATCCGGAAGGCGGCATTACGATCGTAGATACGACGACCGATACGGTTACTCATGTCAAATTCAACGATCCATCCGTCATCGCTGATAATGTTCATATTCGTGGCGCTTCCGATTCCGAAGGAATCATTCGCGGCAGCGGGACGAAAGCCGACGCCATTAAGGATCTGGAGCCGGAATTCATTACGCTTTCCGCAGACAGCACGAAGGCTTATGTTTCTTTGCAGGAAGCGAATTCGATTGCAGTTGTCGACATCGCTTCGAAAAAGGTTACAGCCGTTAAAGGACTGGGTCTCAAAGATTTAAACGATCCGAACAATGCGCTTGATCTGGTGAGCGATAGCTCCGTCAAGCTGCAAAACGTACCGTTCTACGGCATGTATATGCCGGATGGTATCACCGCGTATACGGTTAACGGGAAAACGTATCTGCTTACCGCTAACGAAGGGGATGTCACGGAATGGCCGGGCCGCGAGAACGGCTCAACCATTAAGGACATGAAGGCATTGCTGGACCCAGCATCGGCGGCAGCTCAATTTATCGGCAGCTCCACTACTTACGATAAAGTGGAAGTTGCCAGCGACATGGGCAATGATAGCATCTATTTGTACGGCGGCCGTTCGTTCTCCGTTTGGGATGCTGATACAATGCAGCTGGTTTATGACAGCGGAAGCGATTTTGAGACTATCACTTCCCAGCGTTTGCCGAACTATTTCAATGCAAGCAACAGCAATGCAACCAAAGACAGCCGCAGCACCAAAAAAGGACCGGAGCCGGAAGATATTAAAGTCGGCAAGGTCGGTACGAAGCAATTCGCATTTGTCGGTCTGGAGCGCGTTGGCGGTATCATGACTTATGATATAACGGATCCTGAGCGCCCGGTGTTCGCCAACTATATTAATACACGCGATTTCGTCAATGTGCTGCCGAATTCCGCACCGGAAGGCTTGGAATTCATTCCGGCTCCACAGAGCCCTACCGGTCTTCCATTGCTGCTTGTCGCCAATGAAGTCGGGGGAGAAGTAACCGTTCTTCAGCTTAACGTGACGAAGGTTACCCTTGACAAAACATCGCTGTCGCTTGAAGCAGGTGCAGCGGCAGCTCAGCTGAACGCAACGGTATCGCCTGTAGGCGGCGGCGCGGCATCCGCTACCTGGTCGTCCTCCAATCCGGCCGTAGCTTCAGTTGACGCCAACGGCAAGGTTAACCCTGTTGCTGCAGGAACCGCGGTGATTACAGCAATTAGCGCTGACGGCTACGGCGTGGCGGAAGCAAGCGTACAAGTGCTGCCGAAGGGCAGCGGGGAAGCTTGGACATTAACCGTTATGCACACTAACGATACACACGCCCATCTGGCTGATGTAGCACGTCGAGCTACAATGGTGGGACAAGTCCGTTCGGAAGCGAAGGACAGCATTTTGGTGGATGCAGGGGACGTATTCTCCGGCGATCTGTATTTCACGAAGTGGCAAGGTCTGGCCGACCTCAATTTCATGAACGGCATGGGCTACGATGGCATGACCTTCGGCAACCACGAGTTTGATAAAGGAACGGGCGCGCTTGCGGAGTTTATTAAAAAAGCGAACTTCCCGCTAGTCAGCTCGAACATCGATTTTACGAATGACGCGAACGGCGGCCCGCTCGTGAAATCCTCGGTAACTCTCAGCACTTACCTTGCCGGCGGCATGCGGACTAGTCAGGCGGCAGGCATTTATCCTTATGTCATTTTGGATGCGGGAAGCGGACAAAAGGTCGGCGTTTTCGGATTAACAACCGAGGACACGAAAGAAACGTCCAGCCCAGGCAAGGATGTTACGTTCAATAAAGCGGAAACTTCTGCACAAGCAACCGTAGACAAGCTGCAGCAGGAAGGCATCGATAAAATCATCGCTCTGTCTCACTTGGGCTATGCGCGAGATAAAGCACTTGCTGAAGCAGTAGAAGGAATCGATCTGATCGTAGGCGGCCATACGCATACGAAGCTCGACGCACCTGAGTTTGTTACAGATAGCGTACACAGCACACCGACCGTCATCGTTCAGGCTAACGAATGGGGCAAATATCTCGGCCGTGTGAATGTTACATTCGACAGCCACGGAAATGTCATCGCATTGCCTGATTTTACGAACGGCAAGCTGGAGCCGATAACCGCCGCCGTTGTGGAGAATGGCGCTGCCAAGGCCATGCTGGCTCCTTATAACACCGAGCTGGAAGAGCTGAAGAACGAAGTTGTAGGCAATACGAAGGTCGTTCTTGACGGTGAACGGGCCAATGTCCGCTCCAAGGAAACGAACCTGGGTAACTTCATTGCAGACGCAATGCTTGCGAAAGGGAAAGAATTGAAAAACGCCCAAATCGCCATTCAAAACGGCGGTGGTATCCGTACCTCCATTGATGCGGGAGACATCACGATGGGCGAAGTAAGAACGGTTATGCCGTTCGGCAACACACTGTACATTCTTGACGTTACCGGCCAAGAGCTTCTTGAAGGTCTCGAGAATGGCGTCAGCGGAGCAACGCTGGCGGATCTTCCGGGCAAGTTCCCGCAAGTAGCCGGCTTGAAGTTTAAGTGGGATCCGAACCAGCCTGCAGGAAGCCGTGTTTATGACGTTCAAATTAAGAAAGATACAGCTTTCGAGCCGTTGAACTTGACGGCAACCTACCGCATCGCTACGAACAGCTTTATGGCTACAGGCGGCGACGGCTATGCTTCCTTCGCAAGGGCAATAGCTAACGGTGCCTACCATGAAGATCTTGGTTATGCCGATTATGAAAACTTCATTAACTACATGGACTCGCTCGGAGGCACGATTGAGCCTGTAGTCGAAGGCCGGATTGAGAAAGCGGTTAAGACAGAGCAGCCGCCGGTTGACAATCAAGGCCGTGGCGGCCGCGGAGGTTCTTCCGCTCCTGCCGCTGCCGCTCCTGCTGAAGTATCGGACAAAGGCATTACAGTTAGGCCTGAAATCAGCAAAACCGAGGACGGACGTACCCAAGCATCCGTAACATTGGCTGTGGCGGACATCCAAAAGGCGTTGGAGCAAAGCGAGGAGAAAGTCATCATTAAGGTGGACTCCGGCGATGCAGATATGGTGACGGTTCAGGTATCCAGCGCGGCGCTGCTGGCTATGGCTTCAGCGAACGGTAACGCTGTGTTGGTGGTGGAAAGCCCGATCGGCTCTTATGAGCTTCCGGTCAGCGCGCTTGACCTCGAAGCACTGTCCGGCAAGCTGAATACGACAAGCGATAAGCTCGATATCCGCATTCATATTACAAAAGCCGACGATAAGCAAAAAGCGGAAGTGGCTGGAAAAGTAGCCGCAATCAAAGCGAATTCGCTCGCTCCAGTCATCGACTTCTCCGTTGATGTGACGGTGAACGGACAGCAAGAAGTGATCTCTTCCTTCGGGAATACGTATGTCACCCGTTCCATTCCTGTTGAAGGTGCCGATGTGAAGCCTAACCAAGCTACCGGCGTAATGCTGACTTCATCGGGCGAATTGAGATTCGTACCTTCCTTGTTCAGCCAGACTGACGGTAAATGGACCGCACAGCTGAAGCGTAACGGCAACAGTTTGTACACCGTAATCGGACATCAGCAAAGCTTTGGGGATACAGCTTCCCACTGGGCCAAATCCGATATTGAGCTGCTTGCGTCCAAGCTGATCGTCCAAGGTACAACGGACACCGCGTTCCAACCGGACGGCAGCATTACGAGAGCGCAATTCACTGCAATCATCGTTAGATCGCTTGGATTGGATGACAAGCAAGCCGGCCAGTTTAAAGACGTTGCCGCTAGCGACTGGTTCAACGGCGTTGTAGGCGCGGCTTATGAAGCCAAGCTGATTTCCGGGTACGAGGACGGCACGTTCCGCCCGAATCAACCGATCACACGCGAAGAGCTCGCTGTGTTGATGAGCAGCGCCCTGCGTTACGCTAATGTGAAAGCAGGAGAGCAGACAGCCGACCAGGCGCTGAATCAATTCAAAGACAAAGGCGCAATCGCCGGATGGGCTAAAGAAGCGGTAGCATCCATCGTGCAAGCCGGTATCACTAACGGCAAATCGGAAGGCTACTACGAAGGTACGTCGCAAGCGACCCGTGCCGAAGCTTCCGTCATGATCAAGCGATTGCTGCAAAAGGCGAGCTTTATCAATTAATTGTTAATACAAGATAAGAATTAGAAGTTGAAATCATTTTACTCAAAGGCTTCCGCTTTCGTGGCGGAAGTCTTTTTTTGCTATCGTTTCGATTTAGGCGGTGCTGTCTTGTCCGTATAATCCCAGGTTATCGATTTTGTCGGATACCCGACATTAATTTCTGTGGATTTATGTTAAAATCGATATATTACATCGGAATACTAGTTATTTGGAAGGCGGTTGACGGGATGGACCTGTATAACGATCTTACGGAGCTAAAGGAGCTTAAGAACGAGGATCCTACCAAAGAAGCGATCCTGGATGCGTTCCGCAAATACGGAGTCCGGAGAAGCTGCAGGAAGAACGAGTATGTTTTTCAAGAAAATGATCCGCCGGACGGTGCTTACTATGTCCAATCGGGATTGATCAAAATATCTCAATCGTCGGAAGAAGGCCAAGGGATTACTTTATTTCTCCGTTATGAGGGAGAAGTGTTCGGCAATGCGGAGCTGTTGGCTGGCGTGAAGCGCAGAAGATATGCGCGGGCTCTGAGCGACTGCCAGCTCCTTGTATTGGATGGAGTGAAGTATACGGAGCTTGCAAAAGAGAATCCCGAATTTGCATATTCCGTAGCGGTGTTAGGAGCTCGCAGGCTTCTTCAGACGCAGCAAACAGTGGAAGCCCTGATCAGCAGACCCGCTGCCTGGAGGCTGGCGTGGTTTATCATGAAGCTCGGCAAGCCGACGGGAAGAACGATCGAAGCGCCAATACCGTTAAGCCATGAGGAGATTTCTTATGTGATCGGATGCAGCAGGCAGACCGTAACCGAAATATTGAACAAATGGCGAGAGCAAGGTCTTATCGAATATACGAAGAAGAGTATCGTTATTGTACAGCCGGAGCATTTTTTCTCCACAATCTAAAATATATAGGGAGGTTATTCGAATGCAAATTCAACCGCAGCTGCATCTTCAGCCTGAATTTATTGAGGGGATCAAGGCCGTCATTCTCGGAACGGGAACGCCTCGGGCATTTTATGGCCGGGCCAAGGCGGGCGTCGCCGTCCTCGTGCGGGACAAGACGTTTTTGGTCGACTGCGGCGGGGCAACGGTAGATCAGCTGATCAAATCCGGAATCATGCCGCAGCGTATTTCGGACGTTATGTTTACCCATCATCACAGCGATCATAACTCGGGCTTTTTCGATGTATTCATCACGAGCTGGCGCACCCATGTTACGGCGGATCAGGTATTTGAAGGCAGGAAAGGGCCGATGAATGTATACGGTCCGACGACAACGAAGGAGATCATCGGCAAGATGAGGGAGTCCTTCGATTTCGACGCGAAGCTGCGGGTCAATTACAACAAGTCATCCGGGGACGGGGCGGATATTGCATATCATGAGTGCAACGAAGGCGTTGTATATGAGCGGGACGGAATCAAAGTAACCGCATTCGAGGTCGATCACCGGCCCGTATATCCGGCCATTGCCTACAAGTTCGAATACAACGGCAAATCGCTGGTCATTTCGGGAGATACGATCCCCGTCGCCAGCATGGTCGAATACAGCAAAGGCATTGACCTGCTTGTGCATGAATCGTACAACAAAGCGTGGCTCGATGCGCTGATTGAGAAGTTCCCCGAGCAAACGGAAGGGTTGTCCAATCCGGCAAAATACCATTCGACAACGCTGGAGGTTGCCGAAATCGCGAGAGAAGCGGGCGTCAAGCACCTTGTGCTCACTCACCATATTCCTGCTCCTGCCGCAACCGACAAGGCGGAAGCGGAGTATACGGAAGGGATGCAAGAGATTTACGGCGGCAAGATCACGATGGCGAGAGATTTAATGTCATTTGAACTGTAACAAGGAAAAAGCTCCCTCGACGGGGAGCTTTTCTACTTTACTCTATCGGCTCGAAGCCTCGCGCATGGCTTGAACCAGATAATGCAGCGCAAGCACGAAGCCGCTGGCGAGCAGGAGCCAAGCCATGGAGCCGAAGCCGGCGAACAGACCGAACCGGTCGGCGCTCCAGCCGAACAGCAGCCCTGTCGCCGCCGTGAGCGCATGGGTCACCACCGAATCTATCGAGCTGATGGTGACCCGGTACCGGTCATCCGCGCGGCGTTGGATGTAGCCCGTCGTCAGAGGCGAGACCGTCTCCATGAGGAAGATGCATACAATCAAATAGGCAATCTGCCACTTATGGGCTGCGCCGCTGTACAAGAACAGCAGAGCGATCGAGCTTGCCATCAAGCCGACGAAGATAGCCGGATAAGAATAGCGCTCCTTCAGCTTGGCGGCGGCTAATCCGGATAGCGCGCAAACAATCATCGTGGCCAGGCTGATGTAACCGAACTGACTTACCTGGAAGCCCAGCTGCGGAAAAGACAAGGAGCTGATTTCATGCAGCTGTCCGTACAATACGGCCCCGATGATACCGCCGAACAGCATCACCGGCAGCAGCGGTCGCAGCGGCCCTGCAAGGACATAACGGCATTGCTTCCATAGCTGCTGCACATTCTGTCTGCTGCTGCATTCCGCTCCGGACGTTATCTTGCCGCCATCCTGAATGGAGCGCTCAGGCTCATATAGCGTAAGCGCGATGATCGCTGCCGCAGGCAGCCCGAACATGGACATCCAATAATTGAATGCCAATCCGTACCGGTCCGCCATATAGCCTCCGAGCACTCCGGCAGCGCCCGATAAGGCGAACTTGAGCAGCTTCCAGCGCCCCAAATAAGCTTCGTACTTGTCGGATCTGCCCATACCCTGCAACGTCTCGTACCATATCGATTCCATCGTGCCGGACTTGAGCGAGCAGCCGACGGCCGTCACGACATAGGTCAGTGCGAATACGGGAAAGCTGTAGGCCATCAAAGACATTGCAAACTCCAAAGTACAAATCGCAAGCCCAAGGGATAAAACATACTTTTTCTTCCATTTATCGGCCAATAATCCGCAAGGAATCTCCAGCAGCACGCTCGTAACGGAGAAAATAATAAAGATCCACTGCATCTCAATAATCGATAAACCGCGTTCTACGGCGAATATCCGTTCTATGACATAAGCGAAAATCCAGCCGTTGCAAAACGTAATTGCATATAGCTTGCCAATGTTGCCCTTAAATCGGGCTGCGTCCTCATGCTTCATGCTTTCCCTCCATTCGGTTGTTAACACACATCGTCAGATGCGAACCGAATAGGGGGACCGCGTGCCTGTGAACGGCACCATTCGAGTTAAACTCAGCTGCTGCTTTTATTGCGTATACGCATGCCGGTCCAGCCCCCTGTATTTTAGATAATTGTAAGCTAAATAGGAACAGCGGAGATTCTAAAACCAACAGTACCCAGCTATGGTATGATAGATACAATTCCGTCATAACCAAAGGAGGGCTTACCGTGCATACTCCGATTCATTGCTTAGGATGCAGACTGGCACTGGGGCTGCAGCAGACCCATATCGTATGGGAGGATGAACGGGTGACCTGCCTGTTGGACATCGATCCGCTGTCCGAAGGCCATACGCTCATTTTGCCGAAACACCATGCTGTAGATGTCGATGAACTGGATGCGGAGACGGCCGCTTCCGTCATGAAAGCCTCTATGCTCCTGTCCCGAGCCCTCAAAGCCGCCTACAAGCCGGACGGCATCTCAATCATGCAAAATGGCGGACTATTCAACGACCTCAATCATTACCATATGCATATATTTCCCCGGTATGAAGGGGACGGCTTCGCATGGCAGGAGCCTGTAAACAGCGGCTTGGCAGACAAGCGTTTGGAGCAAACGAAGAGACGGTTGACGATGGAGCTCGAACGGCTCCGTTAATCTTGCCGGAGCACCAGGCGCACGTTTCGATGCTGTGCGGCAGCCGGACAACCCTCGGCTTGCGTCGTAATTACGCATTAGACTGCATTCACGACTCAGTAGTCTGCCTGGTCAGTCTGCAGCTATCCGGTCTCCGCGCGTCTGCGGATGGGAAATGACAAGAAATTCCACGTCCGCGTCGGATGTGTTTTTCATTTGATGCGGGATTCCTGGCGGAACCTCGACCCCTTCGTGTGCATGCAGGCGCGCCGTTTCCCCGTTCACCTCGAGCTCCGCTTCTCCGCTTAAGACGAAGAAAAACTGCTGCGAATGCACGTGATAATGACGGACTTCGGATGTGTCCGGAGGCATCCTCTCATGAATTACGCTTAACTCCTTATTCTGGACCAAGTGCCAGCCGTCGCATTGGTCTCCCCAAATATAATGCTGCGCATTTTGCTTGCTTATTTTCATCCGGATCGCCTTTCCTTTATATGTTAATAGTGCATTCGATTCTGTTATTAAGGATGGTAGGGGTCCGGCGCTTCCAATGCCTTGCGCTTCTCTTCCTCCAGCCAGCGGAGCCGGTAGCAGTTCATCCCGACACGGCCGAGCTCATCGAGCAGCCCATAGTTCGCCCAAGCTCCCACGACAGCGCCAATGCCCGGGACGAGTTGAAGCATTTTGCGGAAATCTATCGTATCCCGGTATTCCTGCTGCAGCTGCTTCCAATCGATATGCTGCGCGTACGACTCGGAGGGTGGAAGCCGTCGGGCCGTTTCGGGCCAGCGCAATATCGTCCGGTATAGGGCGGCTTTCTTGTTTTGGCTGGAGTAGGCAAGCTGAAACACTTGCAGAATGAACAGCCGCTCCCGGTAATCGTTCGTCGAATGCCCGTATACATGAGCGAGCTCGAACAAAAACTTCATTTTGATCCCGATGAGTATGGGGAAATCCGCGAGTCCGAGCAAGATGCCTCCGGCTCCGGTGCCGGCCCCTTCAGCCGCAGCCAGCTTTTTATAGAAGCCGATGAGCTCCTCCGCCTTATGATCTCTGAGCGCCAGCATCGAGCCGGACAGGGGAGGCTGCTTGGGCGTATATTCCGCGCTGAACAACGCTGTCTGCACGATTCCTTTTACCGCAGCGGTGATTGTTTGATGCACTTTCTCGGGGATAACCTGGTTGATGCGTGTCGATACGGCTTTCGATGTTTTTTCCAATAAGCAGGGCGGCTTCAATAGCTCAAGCTCCCATTGTTTGAGAGCTTTGGCTGTTTGCTGCTCATAGACGCTTGCGTTAGTGTCCATCCGATACATAAGCCCCCTCTGGATCAAGCTATGGATTTGATTCTTACCTTTTTATTATACATGCGGAACAAGCAAAACGACAAAACGAACCGTGAGATTGGGAATTGCCGGTTGAGTGCTCGGCGGCGGTTTCTGATCCGAGTCAGACGGTTAAACAAGGAATACGTACGGAGTAAAGGAACGAAGTGGGGACGCATGTATGGAGCTTTTTATGAATGTCATCGTACTGCTGGTTATGGTCGTTATCGCACATATTGTCAATGGATGGGTACCCTGGTTCCCCGCCCCAATAATTCAAGTCGGCTTAGGGATTGCCGCAGCGCTGCTTCCGTTCGGAATCCGCATCCCTTTGGAGCCGGAGCTGTTTTTTATCGTTTTTATTGCTCCGCTGCTGTTTAACGACGGAAAGCTGACGCCAAGAGACGAGCTATGGCAGCTCAAAGCGTCGATATTGCTGCTTGCTCTAGGTCTAGTCTTCATTACCGTCATCGTTCTTGGATGGTTCATTCATTGGATGATCCCGGCGATTCCGCTTCCTGCGGCGTTTGCGCTTGCCGCTATTTTGTCGCCTACCGATGCGGTAGCCGTCGGCGCTTCAGCCAAACGGATCCGGCTGCCCCGTCATATATTGAGGCTGCTGCAGGGCGAGGCATTAATGAACGATGCATCCGGCTTGGTTGCTTTTAAATTCGCAGTAGCAGCGATGGTGACGGGAGTGTTTTCATGGGGCGAGGCTGCGATCAGCTTCGGGCTCATATCCATAGGCGGGTTGCTGTGCGGCGCGGTCAGCGCCTATCTGATCACCCGGCTGCAGAGGTTTCTCAGTAAGTACGGGATGGAGGATGCCACCGCACATATGCTGCTCCAAATCCTGGCTCCGTTCCTTATTTATTATTTGGCCGAAGAGCTTCACGTGTCCGGCATATTGGCGGTTGTAGCAGCCGGCATCGTGTACGCAATCGAACGGGACCATACGACCTATGCGACGCCGGCCATGCAGAATGTATCGTCGAGCACCTGGTCGGTCATCATGTTCATCTTAAACGGACTCGTCTTTCTGCTGCTGGGGCTGCATATTCATGAAGTCAGCACAGCAATATTTTCCGATGCATCGTTTGATAACGGGCTGGTTATCGGCTACATTATCGCCATATCGCTGGCGTTGATAGCTATTCGTTTCCTGTGGGTATACTGGTTCGTGAAAGAAACCGGCTTCCGGACCTCTCTTATGACGGCGATTTCCGGCGTTCGCGGTGCGGTCACGTTGGCGGGGGCGTTCTCGATCCCTTACACTTTGCAGGATGGAAGCGAGTTTCCCGGGCGCTCGCTGCTGCTGTTTCTTGCAGCAGGGGTCATCGTATTCACGCTGGTGACGGCAAGCGTTCTCCTCCCGCTTCTGACTCAAGGGCAGCAGGACCAGGTCACGGGAAACAATGCCAAGGAATGATTGTGTGAATTATTGTGTTTTCGTGCATATGATTTTGCAAATGAAGGCTGCTATGCTACAATGGCAGTAGCACACAAGATAGGTCTTGGATTAGGAAAGGGCGGTAACGGACGTGTTCGTGCAGCAAAGGCATCAAGCCATTATTCAAAAGCTTCATAAAGAAAAATCGGTCGTTGTCTCCGACCTGATCGATATGTTCGGCGTATCGTTCGAGACGGTTCGGCGGGATTTGGAATTTCTGGAGAAAGAGGGCTTCCTGAAGCGAGTGCATGGCGGAGCTATTCCGGCGGATATCGACTATAAGAAGGAGCAGCCGCTGACGATCCGCGAAACGAAATTCATGGAAGAGAAAAGGCAGCTTGTCGAGCTGGCGACACGGTATGTGTCGGAAGGCCAATCGATCGCGCTCGATGTCAGCACGACCAATACCGAATTCGCAAGAGCCTTGAAGCGCAAATTCGAGAAGCTGACGATCATTACGAATTCGCTCCCTATCGCCAACGAATTGGTCGAGATGCCGCACTATACGATCATCCTTACCGGAGGAGTCGTTCGCAACGAGGAGCGGGGGACCGTAGGAGAATGGGCGGAGGCGTTCGTATCGCAGTTCCATGCAGATCTGTTCTTCATGAGCGCATCCGGCGTTTCGCTCGAAGAGGGTATCACCGACTTCGGGATCGGGGAGCTGCAGATCAAGAAGCTGATGCACAAGAATGCAAGAAGAACGATCGTGCTGGCCGACAGCAGCAAGCTCGACGTCGTGTCCTTGCTCAAAGTATGTCCTATCGAGCAGGTCGAGCGGATTGTTACCGATGCGCTGGCGGATAGGGACATTGCCGCAAAGTATAGAGAGCATGGAATTGAAGTTGTATATGAATAAAATACGCCTAAGACCTCCCGCTTAACGGGAGGTTATTTTTAAGTTGACGCATTGTTTAGACATACTTCCAAAACTGATTATTTTCCATCAAAAACTGATGAGTTTCCGGCATGTTGGAATGTATGGAATTGTTTTACAATATTTATGGAAGCGCTTTAACTTGTCTTCCGAAATCTTATCCGATAGGGAGGTGACGGATTCTTACTTTCAGCATGGTCAGTCGGAAATGCCCGTTTTGACACGCTAAAACTATTTAGGAGGATGATGTCATGTTGAAGAAGTCCCGTAAAGCCGCAGTCGGATTGTCCTTATTGTCGTCGCTAGTTCTTGGAAGCCTTACCGCTTTTGCAGGCACTGTATCATTCACATCGGACGGTCCGAATACCGGTCAATCCGCGCTTGCCATTTTCAAGCAGTACTTGGGAACCGATCCGGTGGACGGTCCCGACGATACCGGCCACTTGTATGAGTCCACTTCCACCCATGTAGGCAACGTGTTCATGTTTAAGGTGGGTGATTCGACCGATACCGCTGCTCTGGACGGCTCGAATACCGACAGACAGCGGCTTGAAATCAAAGCATACAACAGCTCGCAAAGCAATGTGAAGGCGTTCCAGGGCGATACGGTGACTTATAACTGGAAGTTCCGTCCGATGTCCCCATATCCGGTTTCCCCATCCGGCAATTTCCATCATATATTCCAGCTGAAAGCTTCCGGCGGCGACGACGGATATCCGGTTCTTACCTTCTCCGTAGACGGCGGCAACTTGAAGTTCAAGCACAGCCCGATCGGAGCCGACGCCAGCCAGGTTCAGACATTGGCGCAGACCGCTTTCTCTAACGTAGACGGGCAATGGGTCGAGGCGACGGTGACCGTCCAAAATACCGATAACGGCCAGCTCACCATGTCGCTCAAGAAGCTCGATGGTACGACATTGATGTCCTACAGCGGGACCAAGGACAACTGGAGAACCGGCGCCGATTTCAACCGTCCGAAATGGGGCATCTACCGCAAAATTTACTCCGGTATGCCGGAGGCGAAAATTCAGTTCGCGGAGTTCAACATCACTAAGTAAACGGGGGGTGGAGATAAGGTGAAAAAAACAGTAAGGATTTGCGTTTTAATCCTGTTTTTCTTATCCATGATCCCCTTGTTTCATGCCAATCCGACCGCGTTTGCCGCTACGTATACCGTTCCGGCCGGAGATGTGGCGTTGCTGCGCAGTTATTTAGCCAACGCCCAGCCGGGGGATATTATCCAAGTATCGGGAACGTATAATGTTACGGACGGCACGATTGCCACCTCCCGAAGCGGAACCGCAGGCAACTACATTACGATCCGCGGCACGGGGAGCGGAGCTATTTTCAACTACACCGCCTCCGCAGGCAATGCGTCGTTCCATATTAAGCACGGCTATTACAAGCTGGAAAACATTACGATTAACTCCAATTCGCAATCGAACAAAGGTCTGCTGATCGAAGCGTCTCACGGTTATGTAACGAATGTGACCGTGAAAAATACGCTGTCCGAAGCGTTCAAAATCAGGAAGAACAGCCAATATTGGCTGTTTGAGAATTGCGTAGCGCAAGAGGCCGGCAAAAGCGGCAAGTTCGGAGAAGGCTTCTACGTAGGAGATGCGGATCAGAACTGGACGACGGCCCCTAATCCGGATCAAAGCGGCTATATTACGTTCCTCAATTGCAGCGCGATCAAGACGAAAAACGACGGCTTCGACTTTAAGGAAGGAACGCATCATATCAAGGTCATCGGCAGCACGGTTGACTTCCAGAACACGGTGCCGGAATCCACTGTCGGCAATAACGGCCTGTTCATGCGCGCCAACAATGTTCAGGTCATTAACACGACGGTGAAAAATAACGCAGGCACCGGTCAAGGGTTCCGTACGAGCAAGCTGACGGCTTCGGACGGAGTTTCCTACGGAAGCAACCTGGAGCTGAAAAAGGTAACGGCAACGAATCTGGCAGGCGCCATGATTTATACGAACTATTCGTCCAACAAGCTGTACACGGATTACACGATGACCAGCGTTGCAGGCGGATTGCATGCATCCGGCTCCAATACAGCGACCTCAACTAGCCCCTCCTCCTTTAACGAGATGACCTGGAGCGGAGAAGGCGGAGCGGTGTATGGAGGCGGGCAGACGCCGCCGACTACAGTTACGCTGACAGCAACGGCTGACAGCTTCGTTCGCGGCGGCACGGAAGCCGGCAACAATTTCGGCAGCCTCGATACGATGACCGTCAAGCTGGACGCCAATGCATCATTGGAGAGAAAAGGATATTTGAAGTTTAATACGTCGACGTTAAGCGGCAGTGCGACTGCGGCTACACTCAAGCTGTACTTGACGAATCTTCACAGCAATACGACGACCTATACGGTGGAGGCCCGAGGCTTGACGAACGATTCGTGGAGCGAGTCGGCCATCACCGGCAGCAACCAGCCGACCGAGGCGGGAACGGTTCTAGATACGGCGGAGGCATCGGCGGAAGGAACGTACATCAGCTTCGACGTCACTTCGTTCGTTAACAGCCAGACGGACGGTACCGTCAGCTTCCGGCTTGTCGGACTGGATACGTCGCTCGGCGGAGATTATGCAACGAAGGAGCATGCTACGGCTTCGTTCCGCCCGGTTTTGGAAGTAACCGGATCATAGGCTTCGGACATTCTGGCTGCCGCGGCACGGCATCGCGCTATGCTTGCATGAAGTAAGCAACACTTTTGCGCTGCACCCCAAGAGGCTGACCCGACCGATTCACGGCGGGTTGGCCTTTTTTGCATAAGTATTACCGGTAAATCGATAGTTTTGTCTATATAGATGTGAGGATACGACATATACATGGATAGCGCTTCTATTTATGATAAATAGATAACATACAGAGGAGATACGTATTGGGGGAACGCAATGACAAAAAAACCGTGGTCGAAAGGCATTTCCGCTTCATTAATGATTCTGATGATCTTGCTGACGGGCTGTGAGAACGGCAAGGAATCGGCAGTGCAAGCTAAGAAGGAGGAGCCTGCGCCCGATGCGAAAGCACAGACAACGCCTGCTCCTTCCAAACCGGCTGCAACGCCGTCCAAAGAAGCCGTTACGATCCAGCATGACAAGATCCAGGCGAAGATCGGTCAGCCGTCGCTGCTGTCCATCGGGGATTCTCATCCCGGCGTGAAGATTCAACCGGTGAAGAACGGTGTCGCCGTGCTCCGTCTTCTTGAAGAGAAAGGCGGAAAAGAGCTGTATAAGTCGGCCGGGCAAAAAGTAGGGCAAAACAAAGAAAGCATCATCGCCGTTCCCGGTAAAGCCGAGGCTGCGGGGACTTATACAATCGAGGTTGAGCTTGCATGGGACGATAAATCAAAGCAAACCGAACAGGTATATTTTACCGTGACGAATAAGCTGCAGGAGAACAGCAGCAGGGCAGCTTTTCTGGGCGATGACGGCCGCATGGTGTACGTTCCCGACTATAAGGGCAACCGGATTCCCGACTTTTCCGGCGTAGGGTATATGGGCGGCGGGGTAGCGCTGCCGGACGTGCCTGTCAAGGCTGCGGTGGAGCCTTCTGCGGGAGATGCGACGAAGAAAATTCAGGATGCGATCAATGAAGTGTCCAAGCTGCCATTGGATGGCAACGGATTCCGGGGAGCCGTGCTGTTGAAGAAGGGCGTCTACGAAATTGCTGCCTCGCTTGAAATCAAAGCTAGCGGAGTCGTGCTTCGCGGGGAAGGGCAGGGCGACACGAAAAGCCTGTGGCTCGATCCTGATAAGCCTATGAGCCTGGAGCAATTAAGCGAGTCGCTGAAGCAGAAGAACGCTACGACTATAATTGCAACAGGCAAAGAAAGAAGAAGAATACTCAAGATCCACGGGGCCGGGGATCTGGCTGTTACCGCGAGCGGCAGCACCATCACCGATTCCTATGTGCCGGTAGGCACCCATTCGTTCCACGTGGAGAAGCCAGAGCTGTTCAAGGTGGGAGACCCTGTCGTCGTCCAGAGAGCAGGCAATGCAGCATGGATCAGCGAGCTCAAGATGGATAAAATTCCTCCTCGCTCGGACGGAGCCAAAATTACGCAATGGACGCCGTTCAACCTCGATTTCGAGCATTTCGTAACGAAAATCGAGGGGAATCAAATCACCATCGATTCCACCTTGGTCAATGCGATTGAAACCCAATGGGGCGGCGGGAAGCTGCTGAAAGTGAATGACACGCAGCGCATTAGTCAAGTAGGGCTCGAAAATATAAGAGCGATCGCTTATTGGCAGCCGAACAAGGACGGGGTCGACGACACCCGCCATTCGGATGAATTCCTCGATATAGACAATGTAAAAAATGCATGGGTGCGCAACGTCACGACTGAGCATTTTACGAGTATCAATGGGGCGATCCGCACCGGTAAAGGCTCCAAATGGGTCACCATTCAGGATTCCTCCGTGTTGAGCGCCGATAAAAAGTTTTATAGCGGCAAAGGCTATGATTCGACCGGAAGAACGTTCGCCGAAACGAACATTTATGTGGGCCGCTACGGCTTCCTGCTGAACGGGCAGAACGCTCTTGTGATGAGAAGCTTCTCGTTGAACAACCGCCACTCGTTCACGCTCGGCTCCCGAGTTACCGGCCCTAATGTGTTCGTCGATTGCATTGCGGAAAAAAGCGTCGCACAGAGCGAGCCGCATCATCGCTGGTCTGTCGGCGGGCTGTTCGACAATGTCCATGACGATATCAACCTGATGAACCGGTTGAATATGGGCTCCGGCCATGGGTGGGCGGGTGCCAATTACGTCGCTTGGAATACGGAAGGCAAGCTGGTGACGCATCAGCCCCCCACGGCTCAAAACTGGGCTATCGGCCATGTCGGCAAAAAAGACAGCGGGGGCAATCGCGGTCCCGACGGCTTCTGGGATTCGATAGGAAAACATGTTGCCCCGCGAAGCTTGTACATCCAGCAGCTGAAGGATCGCTTGGGCGATGGTGCTTTGAAAAATATCGGATACTGGTAGGATGTACAACATATCGTCAACTGGAATGGGGCTGCCGGCAATCGGCGGCCTTGTTGCGGTTTGGTCGGACCCATTTTAGAATAGAGGTATAGTGCTGCGAACTTCTCCCGGATGAACGTTAGAATTCTGGATTTTGAAATATGCTCTCCTGATCTGAGAGCGATGGAGCTCGCGATATGCTTAATGCGATATGTCGAATCCGAAGAGAGATGGCCCTACGCGAAGCCATTTCTGACCGGTTACAGCAAGCATGCTTCACTCAGCCGTGCTGAAATCGAAATGATTCCCGAGCTTATCCGATTGCGGTGTATGGTTTCTTTCATTCACCATCTCGGCCGGTATTTTGCTGGAGTTGGGTCGTTAGAAAGGGTGCATGAACGGTTAATCCTGTGCATTGAAAATGCCTCAAAATTAATAAAAGACGGATCCCGCATTAGGGAGCTATGCTATTCGTATATCCCTCATAAGTAGGGGATGTTACCCGTCGATTACAGAAAGGAGCCATCTTATGAGTTTGAATATGAATATGGAAGAAGCGATTGAAGTTCTGGAGCGAACGCCCAAAGCGCTGGAGCTGTTTCTGGCCGGTCTGTCCGATAGCTGGCTGCAATGCAATGAAGGCGAAGGAACCTGGAATGTTACGGAAGTGATAGAGCACCTCATTGAGGGGGAGAAGCATAATTGGATACCGAGGCTGCAATTTATTCTTGATGAAGGTGAAAGCAAGCCGTTTCCCCCGTTCGATCGTTATTCCCATTTAGAGAACCGGGCGGAAGCATCGATCGAGCAAAAGCTGCAAGATTTTAAAGCAATTAGAGCAAAGAACATAACCAAGCTTAGGGAACTAATTCAGCCTGAAGAGCATTTCGAACGGACGGGAACCCACCCGCAGTTTGGCGCAGTAAAGGTAAGAGAATTGCTCTCCACTTGGGTTGTTCATGATTTAACCCACACGGCTCAAATCGTCCGGGTCATGGCAGGCAGATACAGTACGGATGTCGGGCCGTGGGAACAATTTTTAGGTATTTTGAAAAAGGGATGAGCCTTGAGAAACAGGCCGGCTCCCATAAACATGCGTTCTATTAGGCAGTGTTGGTCTTGAACGAAAGCTTCTTCATGCGTTCAAGCCACCGCTGCCTTTTTATATTCTCCTTTAGAGTGACGGGATGTGGCGCGGAGGATCCATTACTACGGATAGAATTTTAATATATTGTAAATAAATTTTGTGTTTATGTGTCTCGTATATTGAAGTTATGTGTGTTTGTGTGTTAATATGCGTGTATAAAACCATAGAGGGGAGAGACGGCATGTTTGTCGTTGCTGTACTGCTGGTGCTTTGCTCGGGTTTGACCCATGCCGTATGGAATTTGTTCGCGAAGAAGAGCGAGGAGAAGAGTTTGTTTTTGTGGGCCATTCTTGTGCCAACCGTTATTTTGCTGCTCCCTACCTCCATTATGGAGATCGTGAGGACCGATCTTCCGGCCACGGCGTATTTGCTGATCGTGCTGTCGTTGGGATTGCAGGCCGCCTATGGCTTGCTATTGGCCGAAACCTACAAGCATGGCGATCTGTCGCAGGTATATCCGATCATGAGGGGCACATCGACGATGCTGATCCCGGCGATCGGGATCTTGTTTCTGGGAGAATCGTTATCGTTATGGGGCTGGATCGGGCTAGCCTGCATCATTGTCGGCATATTTCTGATGAGCGGCTGGACGTTTCGACGCACAAGCACGGCGCCGCAGCTGAAGCCTCTGCTGTTGGCTTTTGCCGTTGGACTGTGTACTACATCCTACGTGCTCGTGGATAAGCTGAACCTCCAGTACTTATCGCCGCTGACGCTATTGGAAATTGCAAATGTCGGGTTTGTCCTTGGAATATCCAAATCGGTATTCGTCATACCGGATATCAAGGCCAAGCTCATCTCCAACTGGAAATGGATCATGATCGGTTCGATCCTGAATCCCGGCTCTTATTTGTTATTTTTATTTGCCATAGGTATTTCCCCGGTCTCCCATATATCGCCGATTCGCGAGATCGGGATCGTGTTCGGCACGATTTTGGGTGTGCTGGTGCTGAAGGAAAAGCAAGGCAGGAAAAGACTTATATCTTCGACGATTGTTGCATTAGGAATTATGATGATCGCAGGATTCGGTTCCTGACGAGGAGAGAGGAAGAAGCGGACGTGAGCATGAACCATCCTATGTCTTGGCAAGCAATAGAGGCGGAAGCGATTGCGAAGGTCGAAGCGATTCGGAGCAGCGGGTCGCTGCAGTTTGTATTTATAACCGATACGCACCATGCAGAGCGAGGCAATCAGCTGCTGGCGGCGCAATGCATACAGCGGTTGGCCGGCCGTATTCCGTTTGATTTTATCGCGCTCGGGGGAGATGTGAGCGTCAATGGCGAGAAGCGGAACGTGATGGAATTGCAATCGGAAATGATAGATGCACTGTCCGTGCCGTCGTGTCCGCTGCTTACGGTGAAAGGGAATCATGACGATAACTCCATTTACGATTACTATCATGACCCGACCGGGACGTCGAACGTCATTTTCCCGGAAGAAACGTTCGGCATCGCGCTCGAGCGGCTGAACGATATCGTCCGATTCGAGCCGGATAACCCCGGCGGACTGTACTACTATTATGATATCCCTGATAAAAAAACGAGAGTCATCGTGCTCAACTGCATCGATATCCCGTATGTGGTCAGTGATTCGGGCGGCTTGAAGCATAACGGTCAGTGGAAATATGCGTTCTCCGAACGGCAGCTTCATTGGGTCGCCGGGACGGCGCTGGATTTGGACGGCGTGGCGGATCGCGGGGAATGGGGCGTGCTGTTCCTATCCCATGTGGCTTTGCTGCAGGACGGAGTGTTCGGCAGCGATCATCCGATCGTTAACGCGGAGGTGATGTGGGGGATTATTCAAGCTTACCGTAACGGCTCTAGCTTCGTCTCTGTTCCGACGACAGGGGATTTCGCCCAATCCGTTGCGGCTGATTTCTCTGAACAGGGCGTGGGCAGGGTGTTCGCCTCGCTGTTCGGCCATGTGCATTACGATCAGGTCCTTGTCCGGGAAGGTATTCCCATGATTTCGACCTTGAACTGCCAGACGCATCGCGACTTCGAAGAAGCCCCGGCCCGAGAGAAAGAGACGGCATCGGCCATTGCCTTTGATATCGTGACGGTCGATGCGGAGCGGGGAATCATGAACATGACGCGGGTGGGAGCGGGCGAGGACCGCAGCGTGAAGCTGACGTTTTGAGCGATACATATGAGAAAAACCTCTATCGAGGTGTTTTCACAGAGGAGCAACCTTACAGTTTTGCTTTAGCAAAACCCGCTTCGTAAGCAAGATAGTTTTTATCGCCAAATAGAAAATTCACCTCCGATGACCTCGGAATGTGGAATTTCTGTTGTGGTAGAAAAATTCAACCTGGTCTCGTTAGCGGCCAGGTTGTTCTTTTTTCGCTGAGCTACAGCTTTTTCAGCACCTCGAATATTTTCAGCTCGTTCACCGAGGCGACTACTTCGGCGGTGCTTTGCATTTTGAACTTTTTCAAAATGCTGCCGACCTGCTTCTTGATCGTCTCGTACTCGACGGATCGTTCCTCCGATATTTGCTTGCGAGTTTTATTCTCGCAAAGCAGCTTGAGCACCTGCAGCTCGCTTGGCGTCAGCTCCGATATGATCTGGATCAAGTACAGCAGGCTCGCTTCGGTTTTTTTCACCCGCACGAATTCCTCGCGAATTTTCTCTGCGATCATAGGCCGGATAGGAGAACGGTTATGGTACGCGGAGCGGATGGCTTCGATAATCTCCTCTTTCTCCGCCGTTTTGAGAATATAATCCATGATGCCGGTTTGAAAAGCAGCAAAAATAATATTGTCGTCCTTATGGACGGTCAGAACGATGATTTTAATATGAGGCAGCTTCTCATGGATCTGCTTGGCGGCGTGAATGCCTGCAAGCGGGTCCTCCATCTCGATGTCCATGAGCACAATATCCGGTTGATGCAAAGCGGCGTAAAGCACAGCCTCGTAGCCGGAATTGGCGGAAGCGACGCTCTCCATATCCCCGCAGCCGGCAATGATTCGCTCCAGCCTTCGGCGGTGCGCCTCCATATCGTCTACAATCAGCACCCTTATGCTTGTATCTGTATCTGTATTTGTATTCATGGGCGACCCCTCCCTTTTCATTACGTCTGACTGAACGGGATTCTACAGGGGGTATATTTTATTCCCCCCTGTATTTCCCATAAGCTTTAGTTAAACCGCGGGAAGATATATGCGAAAGGTTGTGCCTTGGCCGACCTTGCTTTCCACGCTGATTTTGCCGTCATGTCCGGTCACAATCTTGTGGCAGTAGGACAAGCCGATGCCCCAATTGTTAATCGACGGCTTCGTTGAGAAGAACGGAGAGAAGATCATGTCGAGATGCTCCTCCGGCATGCCCGGACCGTTATCCGTGATGGCTATCATCCCCCAGCTGTCCTGCAGCCCCAAGTGAATCGAGACGCTTCCATCCGGCTTCCCGGCAAGCGATTCCGCCGCATTTTCCATGATATTGTACACTGCCTCCGTCATATGCTGGGTATCCATATAAGCCGAAGGGATTACCGCATCGGCATGCACCGTAACCTGGATGCGCGGATCTCCTTGCTTGAAGCGGGTCAATGCCTGCCGGACCGGCACATCCAGCGGACTCGGC
The DNA here is from genome assembly GCF_022354825.1 of Paenibacillus sp. H1-7. Taxonomy (GTDB): domain Bacteria; phylum Bacillota; class Bacilli; order Paenibacillales; family NBRC-103111; genus Paenibacillus_S. The sequence goes on along the minus strand of NZ_CP031168.1, from coordinate 6,342,721 downwards.
TGCAGATTCAGCTCGATCGATTTCAGTTTATGAACAGCGTCGTTGATGCTTTCCATCGCGGCTGAGCACGATTTCAGCATCAGGTCGAGACTGTAAGCCGTGTCGCTGTCGTCCGCGTGCTTTTCCCGCAAATATTCGGCTTCCGATCGAACGGCGAGCAGATGATTTTTTACGGCATGGGTGAACGCCCTGGCTCCAAGCGATGCGGTATCGATGCTTTTATTAATCTGGACATCCTGATTCTTGTGATACACCTCAATCGAATTGTATTTGAATGTAATGTACACAAGAAAGGTCAGCGCGGCAAACACTACATAAGGAAATACGTACAGCGTCAACGGATACGACCCGATAGGCGGCTGCTGATAGTTGTAATACCCTTCGAGATAAGTTGCGATGACCAAATTTTTGGGAGCCCAGGAAAACAGCAAAAAGTGGATAAGAACAACCGGAATCAGGCTCAGGATATGATATAGGGCATAATTTTTAAGAAAACGGATTTTCGGATAATTGATATAGTAATTCAACAGCATGCCGAAGGCCGCCGCAATCATGCCGTACCCTGCATATCGAAAGCTTCTTTCGAGAACATGGATTGCCAGGGTTAATCGTTCTCCCCAAGGCTCACCCAGACGCTCGGCCATACCTTGAAGCGCAATTTGCAGGCCGGGATCGAAGAAGGCGTATTGAATGAGCAATAACAGGGCGATCACCGCGTATATTTTGGCGTTGGCCTGCCTCTTGGAGGTGCGCGTAAACGATACGGCAAAGCATAGCAGAGACCCTGTAAATAAAAGAATGCCGCCGTTTAACATACGGATCAGCATATTGGCGTTGAATTTGGTCAGCACGAGATAATTCCATGTCCCAGGACTGAAATTGAACACCGTGTGAATGATATTGTAATAGTAGTTAAATTTGCTCAAATACAGCGTATAAGCAACGAACGAAATGACCCATCCGACAATCATGCCGAACATAAAGCGGGTGGACAAGCTGTTTCGTTTCCGGTATGTGATAAGAATCGTGCAAACAATAAAAAGAAGCGTGAAATAGATCATGATGAACGACTCCGGATTCCAGTATACGGCCGTGCTGCGACAGGGGGGTATAAAACTTTCACCTTCTGTGACCGGTATTGCTTCCCTATAATAAAAGGCAGTAAAGCGTATTCATAACGATTTCAATATGATATCAAAACAAAGGGTGGATGTAAAATGCAAAAAAAGATCGCAATAGTGCTGGCTAGCACACTTTTGGCAGGGCTTGCAGCGGGCTGCGGCGCCAAAACGGACGATCAAGCGGGCAAAAGCGCAGCGGGGTCGGATTCGCAGCAAATCAATTTGAGAATGACCGTTCTTCCCGACGATTTGGAAACGACCAAGCTGGCTTACGAGGAGTTCAAGAAGGACAATCCTAACATCAACGTGCAATTCGAAACGATCCCTCAGCAGCAATATTATGAGAAGCTCCGCCTGCAATTGTCCGGGGGAGAGAAGATCGATTTGTTCGGCGGCAACATGGACGTCTTTTTGGATACGGGCATTCTTGAGCCTTTGGACGACTATATCAAGAAAAACAATGTGGACGTCTCCGGCTTCGGTCCGCTGTATGACGGTTTGAAGGTCAATGATAAAATGTACGGCCTGCCGTACCGCAAATCCAACTATATGCTGTATTACAACAAGACGCTGTTCGATCAAATGAACGTTCCGTATCCGAAGGCCGATATGACTTGGGACGAGTTCAGGGAATTGGCGAAAAAGATGACCAAAGGCGAAGGCGCGGGCAAAGTGTACGGCGCGTACTTGCAGCAGTGGGCTCAAACATGGTACGTGCAGGCGGCCCAGACCGGGGCTTCGATTATCGATAAAGATTTGACGCCGTTCAAAAAAGCGCTGCAGTTCCGCAAAGATTTGGAGAAGGACGGCTCCATCATGCCTTGGTCCGAGCAGGTCACGACATCGGCGCACTATAACTCGGCATTCCAGAAGGGCAATGTAGCGATGAACTTGATCGGGGACTGGCATGTGGCCCAGCTGCGGCAGGCGGAAGCGGACAAAAAGATCAGCTTCGATTGGGATGTTGTGCCGATTCCTCATCCTGAGGGCGTAGCGGCGAATACGAGCTTGGCTACACCGGTTTCGATCATGATCAACAAGGATTCGAAAAACAAGGAAGCGGCATTCAAGCTGCTGCAGTACATTACCGGAGCCAAAGGCGCCAAGCTGTTCGCATCCAAAGGCTTCCTGACAGGCTATACGAACGATGAAATCCGCAAAGCATATGTCGGGGACGGAACGCAGAAGCCGAAGAACATTCATTACTTCGTGGAGCAAAAAGAATACCCTGAATACCCGCTGCTTCCCGGCGTGAAAAACATCGTGGTCGGCAACATTTATTTGCAGGAAGGCGAGCTGGCCTTGTCCGGCAGCCAGTCGGTCGACCAGGCGATTCAGAAGATCGGCGAGCGTGTTCAGAAGGAGTGGGCGGATAAGTACGCCAAAGATTTCAAAGCAAGCAAAAAGTAATTAGATAAAGGATGTTCAAAAAGTCGTCTTTTGTTCACGAAGCAGGTCAGGAGGCTCAATCGACATCGAATCTTGCGTTCACCTTCGAAGAAGTAATGCTTCCGAAGCAAGCTTTCCTCCGGAAAGCTCTCAGGTGCTCATGTAGGTTCCTCCTACACTCCGCTCCTCCTTTTTCAGGTGTTTCCGAAGCGAGTTTTCTACGAAAACTTGTACTACTCGATGCTGAAACCCCAACTTTTTGAACCTGCGTTTTATAAAACAAAATCGAGCTTTGCTTGAATTTGTGAAGTGCCTGGTCTTTTAGTTATTTGCATACTTTCCATTTGCCAGCTATGCAGGTGGGGTGTCCCCTGGAAGAGTTTACGTCCGCCTTTGAAATCCGTGAATATACCTCTAATTTTAATAAAAAATTTACGGGTTTCAACAGCGGCTGGAGGGGATGTCCCACCGGAATAGTTTCGGCAAACAGCTTCCTCACATCTAAAACGACTAGCACTTCACACCTGACAGCAAAGCTCGATTCACAAGGAGTTGATAACATCATGAACGCATCCAGAGCATTAACGAGAAGAAACCGGCTGGTAGGATACGCATTTTTGCTTCCGAATATACTGGGCTTTTTAACGTTTATCTGCTTCCCTGTCATTGCATCGTTCCTTATGAGCTTTACCGAGTGGAACGGCTTTGGCGACATTGCCTTTACCGGACTGGACAATTATAAAAGATTGCTCGGCGACGAATCGTTCCGCATCTCGCTAGTGAACAGCTTGATCATGATGGTCGTTTCCGTGCCGGTGACATTGCTGCTCGCTATTCTTGCCGCCGTAGCGCTGAACAAAGGAATAAGAGGGCTAAAAATATTCCGCACGGCGATTTTCCTGCCGCACATTACTGCAACCATTGCCGTAGCCGTCGTATGGCAGCTGCTGTACAACCCGACGATGGGCCCGATTAACGGCATGCTGCGCAGCATAGGTTTCGAAAATCCGCCGGCATGGCTGGCATCGACGCAATGGGCATTGCTTTCTGTAATTATTGTAGGCATTTGGCAAAACATCGGCTATTACATGGTGCTTTACTTGGCCGGGCTGCAAGGCATTCCGAAGGATCTATACGAGGCTGCTGAAATCGACGGGGCGGGCAAGCTGTCCCAGCTGGTCAAAATTACGATTCCGATGCTGTCTCCAGTTATTTTTTTCACGGTCATTATGGGTATCATTAACTCGTTCAAAGTGTTCGATCTCATCTTCCTGCTGACCAAAGGCGGGCCCGGACGCTCGACGCACGTGCTCGTTTACGATATTTATTACACCGCGTTCCAGCGCTATGAATACGGCTATGCTTCGGCGATGGCTTACGTGATGTTCGCGATCATCGTCCTGATTACGATAATTCAATTCCGCGGCCAGAAAAAATGGGTCAACTACTAACCGACGAACGGGGATGACGAATGATGAATGATATTGCACAAACCTCCAAACAGCCGCATTCCTTGAAGCTCACCCGCTCGATCGGGACCCGGATCGGCAAAGGCCTTGTTTATTTGATCCTTATAGCGGTTGCCGGATCGATGATCATGCCGTTTTTGTGGATGATATCGGCTTCGTTCAAATCGGAAGCAGAAGTGTTCGGATTTCCGATTCAATGGATTCCAAGCAAGTTTTACTTCTCCAATTATACAAAGGTATGGAGCGAGCTGCCGTTTTTTACTTACTATTTTAATACGATTAAAATCGCCGTCACCACGACATTGCTGCAGATCGTCACCTGCTCCATGGCCGCTTATGCGTTCGCAAAGGTCAAGTTTCCCGAGCGGGACAAAGTGTTTTTCCTCTACATTACAACGATGATGATTCCGTTCCAGGTTATGATGATTCCGCAGTTTTTGCTGATGAAGGAATTCGGGCTGCTGAACTCGCATTGGGCGTTAATTTTGCTCGGCGCATTCAGTCCGTTCGGCGTATTTTTGTTCCGCCAGTTTTATATGTCCATTCCCGAGGAGCTGTCTGAAGCAGCCCGGATTGACGGGTTAAGCGAATTCGGTATTTTTACGAGAATTATGATGCCATTGATGAGACCGGCTATCGCCAGTCTTACGATCTTTACGTTTATGCATTCGTGGAACGATTTTCTCGGGCCGTTAATTTATTTGAATGACGATAAGCTGTTCACGCTTCAGCTCGGAATGCAGCATTTTCAGACCGAGCACGCAACAGAGTACGCTCCGCTGATGGCGGCAGCCGTATGTGCGATTATTCCGACCATCATTATTTACTTCCTCGCTCAGGATCACTTTGTGGAAGGCATTTCCGCAGGAGCTGTGAAAGGATGAGTAGTAACGTGGACAACGGTGCGGAGCTACACGAGAGACGGGTGACGCGGGATAAATGTGAGAAGAAGCCCAATATCCTGTATGTGTTTGCGGATCAGTGGCGCAGGCAGGCGGTCGGCTTCCGGAACGAGGATCCGGTGATTACTCCGAATATCGACGCCTTTGCGGCAGAGAGTCTCGTATTCGATCACGCGGTCAGCTGCACGCCGATATGCTCGCCGCACCGGGCGGCATTAATGACGGGAACTTACCCGCAGACGAACGGGGTATACACGAATTGCAAGCTCGGAGCGGACGTGGCGCTTCGTGAGGATGCGATCGGTATCGGAGACGTGTTAAAGCGGGAAGGATACCGTACCGGGTATATCGGCAAATGGCATCTCGATCTTCCGGAGCAAAATGTATCGGAGCAGCCGATTTCCGGAGCCAGAGACTGGGATGCTTATACGCCTCCGGGACCGAAGCGGCACGGATTCGACGAGTGGTATTCCTACGGGACGTACGACGAGCATTTGACGCCTCATTATTGGCGAGACACGCCGGAGATGATCCAAGCGGATCAATGGTCTGTCGAGCATGAGACGGATCGGGCGATTGAATTTTTGCGGCAACGCTCCGGACAGGAAGAGCCGTTCGCCCTGTTTGTTTCGTGGAATCCGCCGCACAGTCCATTTGACCTGGTGCCGGACCGGTATAAGCGGCTATATGATCACATCCCGCTTCGCTGGCGCCCTAACGTGAAAGCGGATGGACTGGCTGCCCATACGGGAGAGCCGTTCGCCGATGGAATGGACAATCTGGAACGGTACATGCGGGACTATTGCGCGGCCGTAACGGGAATCGACGAGCAGTTCGGAAGGCTGATGCAGTCACTTCAGGAGCTTGGCATGGAGCAAAATACGCTGGTCGTCTTGTCGTCGGACCACGGAGAGCTGATGGGATCGCACGGACTCATGGCCAAGCATTCCTGGCATGAGGAATCGATAGGCATTCCGTGCGTAATGAGATGGCCCGGCCGGATTGGTGCCGGTCATACATCTTTGCTGTTCAACAGCGTAGACATTATGCCGACGCTGCTTGGACTCGCTGGATTGGACGTACCGCAAACCGTGGAAGGCAGCGACTATTCGCCTGCCGTGCTCGGACTTGAGCCGGTATCGGATGAGCCGGCGTTCATCAGCGCGTTTCCGGGACGCAAGGATGTGATCGAGCAGTTTGCGGCGCAAGGGCTCGATAATAAGCGGTTCGGCTGGCGCGGAGTGCGGACCCGGCGGTACACATACGTCGTCCACAGGGGATACTCTGCCGTAGACCCGAGCTTTTGTCTTCGTCTTCTGTATGATTTGGAGCAGGATCCATACCAGCTTAATCCATTGACGCTGCAGCGGGCGTCCCAGCATCCGGTTGCTCATGAGCTGGAGGAGAAGCTGCGAGGGTGGCTATCGTCTGTGAACGATTTGTTTGAGCTATAGCGGTATGGGTAAGTTGACCAACATATCGCAGTGGGAGTGAAAAATAAAGCAGCAGAACCGTATGGGCTCTGCTGCCTTTTACTTTTATTCTACATGCTGGATCTTAATCAAATTGGTGGAGCCGGATTGGCCGACCGGAACTCCTGCGGAGACGACAACCAGATCCCCGCTTTTAATGACGCCGGATTGTACACCCGAACGCAGCGCCGATTCGAACATGGCGTCGGTGGAATCGACCTTCGGGCCTTTCACCGGGGTAACGCCCCAGCACAAGGTAAGACGGCGCTGTACCCAATCGTTGGCCGTAACGGCGATAATCGGCGATTTAGGACGGTACTTGGACACCATTCTGGCGCTAAAGCCGCTTTCTGTAGGCGTCACGATAGCACTGGCTTCCAGATCGAGAGAGGCGCCGACGGCAGCACGGCTGATGACTTCCGTAATATTCGTTTTGTGCAGTGCCGCTTTTTGGGTCAGCATTTCATCGTACGGCAGCACGTTCTCGATGTTCGTGGCAATGGCAGCCATCGTGCGAACGGATTCGACAGGGTATTTGCCAGCAGCGGTTTCGCCGGACAGCATGAGCACGTCGGTGCCGTCGTATACGGCATTGGCAACGTCGCTCGCTTCAGCACGGGTCGGACGCGGATTGGACTGCATCGAATCGAGCATATGAGTAGCGGTAATGACGGTTTTGCCTACGGCGTTGCTTTTTTGAATCATCTGCTTTTGGATGATCGGCACATCTTCCACCGGAATTTCCACTCCGAGATCTCCGCGCGCAACCATAAGCCCGTCGGACGCTTCCAATATTTCATCGAGATTGTCTACGCCCTCTTCGTTTTCGATCTTCGAGATGATCTGAATGTGGGAGGCGTTATGCTCCTCGAGAATGCGGCGAATTTCCAGAATGTCGCTCGCTTTGCGCACGAAAGAGGCGGCGATGAAATCGGCATTTTGCTCGACCGCGAATTGAATATGCAGAACGTCTCTCTCCGTAACCCCAGGCAAAGACGTGCGTACGCCAGGCAAGTTAACGCCTTTGCGGGATTTGATCACTCCGCCGTTCAGGATGCGGCAATAAATTTCCGTGCCTTCAATGGACTCGACCTTCAGCTCGATCAAGCCGTCGTCGATCAAAATCCGCGATCCCGGCTTCACATCGTCCGTCAACTGCGGATACGATACGGAAATGCGGTTGGCCGTTCCTTTTATTTGCTCTGTCGTTAATGTTATCGTGTCGTCGGTGCGCAGCTCGTAGGAAGGCTCCTCCAATAAGCCGGTCCGAATTTCCGGGCCTTTAATATCGATCAGGATGCTGACGGTTGCTCCCAGCGCCTCCGCGGCTTCCCGCACTCTGGCAATGCGTCCCGCATGATCGGCCAATTCGCCGTGAGCCATATTAATGCGTGCGCCGTTCATTCCGGAACGGAGCATTTCCTTTAAGGTTTCGACGGAATCGCTTGCAGGTCCCATGGTGCAAAGAATTTTTGTTTTACGTAACATCAGTCGGTTCCTCTCCTCTATATATGCTGTTGATATTCATTGTAGGGAAAATTGTCGAATAAAACTATGAAATATAGTACGGTAAATGTATAATAGTACGATAAAATGAAGCTGCAGAGCATAAAGCAGGAGTTTTTTGTGGCAAAAGGGGGTGTCGGCCATGCTGTACGTGGTGGATGTAAGGCAGGATACGGGTGTGCAATGGTATGAGGATTATGAGCACGGAGCGCCATGGCATGTTCTGGTCCTGGTCAGCTACGGCAAATGCCTGTACTGGATTAACCACGACAAGCAGATGCTCGAAAAGGGGGATATGCTGCTCATCCCGGCTGGAACGCCGTTTTACGGCAAAAGCATACCGACGGTGACCCACGAAAAGTACGTGATCACATTCCGAAACGATAAGTCTGCACCCCAGCTCCCCATTCTATCTGCGGAAGAAAGCTGCAAATGGAAGACCGGCAAATACGAGCTGCTGCTGCAGCGGTTCCGGATGATGCATGAGGAATGGAAGGAAAGGCTCACTTATTGCGAAGCGATGTGCCAGTCGCTGGCTTTGGAAATATTGACCCATTGGAACAGGGAACTCGACGAGGGGAAACGATCCGGAGTGAAGGAGCGCCATGCGGAGCAAATGAAGACCTATATTCAAAACCATTACCGCGAAAAAGTGACGAAAGAGCATCTTGGCGACGTTATCGGCAAAAGCCCGAACTATGCCGCTTCGCTGTTCAGTGAAGTAACGGGGCAGACGATAGGCGGTTATATCCATGCGCTTCGCATGAAAACGGCGGTATACCTTCTTCAGCATTCGCAGAGGACGGTTGCGGATATATCCGATTATTTGGGCTACTGCGATCCGTCGTATTTTCATAAAGTGTTCAAAAGGGAAACGGGTAAACCCCCTGCGGCCTATATAAAAGAGAGGGAGCTGCCTGCGCAGTAATGAGGCGGGGCGAGCCGGTAAAGGAAAGGGTTCTTGGCCAAAGCAGCTTTTGGCACAAGAACCCTTTTTTCCATAGACTCCGAGTCATCGGACGTTTAATCTATTTGGTGATAACACGAATTATGCAGCAGCAAGACTTTAAAGCCGATTATCCAGGAAAGGCCTTGATAGAGCTTTTATTAGTCGGCCCGGCCGATTCATCCAGCTGAATTTGCGGATGAACGCAGGAGCCGACGGGCTCGACCGTGGTCAGAGATTCCGCGGCTAGTAAGACGGCTTAGCCGCACGTACAATTCAGCACCGGCCTGCGCGCGGCGAGCGTTTCGTCCAGCCGCCTGACGACGGTGGTATACGGCGCGTTCAGCAGCAGCTCGGGTTGCTCCTCAGCTTCTTTGGCGATCCGGATCATCGTATCGATGAACGCATCGAGCGTTTCCTTGCTCTCCGTCTCCGTCGGCTCGATCATGATGCATTCCTCGACGTTCAGCGGGAAATAAATGGTCGGCGGGTGATAACCGAAATCGAGCAGCCGCTTGGCTACATCGATGGTGCGCACGCCGTACTGCTTCAGTCCGCGTCCGGACATGACGAACTCGTGCTTACACACTCCCGGATAGGGTACTTCGTAATATGGCGCGAGCCGGTGCATCATGTAGTTGGCGTTCAGCACGGCACATTCCGAGACTTGACGCAGCCCTTCCGGCCCGTAGGTGCGGATGTATGTGTAAGCCCGGACGAGTATGCCGAAGTTGCCGTAGAACGCTTTGACGCGGCCGATGGAGCTCGGACGTTCGGCGTCGAGATAGTACGTACCGTCTTCGCGCAGAGCTACGAGCGGTTTGGGCAGGAAGGGGACGAGCTTGCTCTTGACCCCTACAGGTCCCGCTCCCGGTCCGCCGCCGCCATGAGGAGTGCTCATCGTCTTGTGCAGGTTGAGATGCACAACGTCAAAGCCCATGTCGCCGGGGCGTGTGATGCCCATGATGGCGTTAGAGTTGGCACCGTCGTAATAGAGCAGTCCTCCGGCGGAGTGGACGATATCCGCGATTTCCAGAATGTGCTCCTCGAACAAGCCTAAGGTGCTCGGATTCGTCAGCATCAGAGCGGCCGTATCCGGACCGACGGCAGCCCGCAGCGCGTCCAGATCGACCAGCCCTTGCTCGTTTGATTTGATCGTCAGCGTCTCAAAGCCCGCTGTCGTGGCGCTGGCCGGGTTCGTGCCGTGCGACGAGTCCGGCACGATCACTTTCGTCCGCGCTTCACCGCGGCTTTCGTGGTAAGCCCGGATCATCATGAGCCCCGTCCATTCGCCGTGGGCTCCGGCAGCGGGCTGCAGCGTCACTTGGTCCATGCCGGTGAGAGCGGCGAGATCGTTCTGCAGCGTGTACAGCAGCTCCAGCGCACCCTGGACGCTGGATTCCGGCTGATACGGGTGAATCCCGGCAAACCCGGGAAGACGCGCCGTATCCTCGTTAATTTTCGGATTATATTTCATGGTACATGATCCTAATGGATAAAAGCCGTTGTCCACGCCGAAATTACGGCGGGACAGCTCGGTGTAATGGCGGATCACATCCACCTCGTACACTTCCGGCAGCGCAGCAGGCTCGCTGCGGATCAGGTGGGACGGGATCAGCCCGGCCGGGTCCGCTTCGGGAACATCGCAATCGGGCAGCGAATACGCAACGCGTCCCGGCTTGCTCAACTCGAATATCAGTGCCTTCTCGGGCTTCATAGCAGCTCCTCCAATCGTACGGCAAATTCGTCGATTTCGGCTTTCGTCCTTTTTTCGGTAACGGCCACCAGCATATGATGGTGCAGCTCGGGATAGAAGCGGCCGAGATCATGCCCGCCGATAAACCCGGCTTCGAGCAGGCGTTCGTTCACGCTGGTAACGCTCGTCTTGTCCGGCAGCTTCAGGACAAACTCGTTGAAGAAGGGCGAGGCGAAAGCGAGCGATACGCCTTCCGGCTTCGCCAGCTCGCGGGCGGCGTAGTGGGATTTGCTCAGGTTCAGCCGGCTGATCTCCCGCATTCCTTCCTTGCCCATCGTCGACAAGTAGACGGAGGCGCACAGCGCCAGCAGAGCCTGGTTCGAGCAAATGTTGGAGGTCGCCTTCTCGCGGCGGATGTGCTGCTCACGGGCTTGCAGCGTCAGCACGAAGCCGCGTTTGCCGTCGCGGTCGACCGTCTGGCCGACGATCCGGCCGGGCATGCGGCGCATGAGCGGCTCGGCCACGGCAAAGTAGCCGCAGGTCGGTCCGCCGAAGGCCGGATGAATGCCGAGCGGCTGGGCGTCGCCTACGACGATATCGGCGCCGAGCTTGCCGGGGGCTTCCAGAAGCCCGAGCGACAGCGGGTTCGTGCTAACGACGAGCAGCCCCTTGCGGCTGTGAATGAGCGGCTCCATCGCCGCAATATCCTCGATGCAGCCGAAGAAGTTCGGCGACTGCACGATGACGGCGGCGGTATCGTCGGTTATGGCCGCTTCCAGCCGCTCCAGATCGGTCACGCCATCGGCATAATCGATTTCCGTCACCGTCAGGTTCATGCCTCTTGCCGCCGTCCGCATAATCTCGCGCGCCTCGGGATGCACGGTGCGCGAAATGACGATCTGCTTCCGCTGCGTCGCGCCGGCAGTCAGCGCTCCTGCCTCGGCGAGCGCAGTAGCGCCGTCGTACATGCTGGCGTTCGCCACCTTCATGCCGGTCAGCTCGCAAATGTAAGATTGAAATTCGAATATCGCCTGCAGTTCGCCTTGGCTTATTTCCGGCTGGTACGGCGTATAGGCGGTATAAAATTCCGAGCGAGAAATGATATGGTTGATGACGACAGGCACATGATGGTCGTACAGACCGGCGCCCAAAAAGCTTGCATATTGGCCGGTGTCCGCATTGCGCGAGGCGAGCCGCTTCATATGCTTCATGAGCGAGAGTTCGTCCAATGCGCCGGACATCGGCAGTGTTCCCCGGTAACGGATGGATTCAGGAATGTCGCGGAACAGCTCTTCCACCGAAGCGGCGCCGATCGCGCTCAGCATATCGGACCGGTCCTGGTCGGTCATTGGCAAATACCGGTGTTTGCTCATCGTATGAGTCCACTCCTTTTTCTGTATTCATGCGTAAGGCTAAGCTTTTGCGCCCCGCCGGTAGAACGGCGCTGGGACAACAGCCGCTTTGAGCCGGTTTCCGCGGATTTCCACTTCCAATTCGGTGCCAGGCTGCGCGAAATCCGCTTGGATGAGCGCAAGGCCCAGATTACGCTTCAGCGTCGGCGATTGCGTACCTGTAGTCACCTCGCCGATCAACGCTCCGCCGGCATAGACGGGGTAGTGGCAGCGGGGAATGCCGCGGTCGATCATCTCGATGCCGACCAGCTTGCGCGGCACGCCCTGCTCCTTTTGCTTCTGCAGGGCCTCCCGGCCGATGAAATCGGGCTTCGCCAGCTTGACGAAAGATCCGAGTCCCGCTTCCAGCGGTGTGATCGAATCGCTCAGCTCTTGACCGTACAGCGGCAGCTTCGCCTCGAACCGAAGCGTATCCCGCGCCCCAAGTCCGGCAGGGAGAAGACCGTGCGGCTGGCCTGCTGCCAGCAATCCCGTCCACAGCGCGGGGGCATCGGCTGCGGCAACGTAAAATTCGAATCCGTCCTCGCCGGTGTAGCCTGTACGGGAGACGAGAGCGGGAACGCCGCATACTTCGGCTTCTTTAATAAAATGAAATGGCGGCAGCGCCTTCAAATCGGCATCTGTAATTAGGGCGGCGATGGCTTCGGCGCTTGGGCCTTGCAATGCGAGAAGGGACAAATCGTCAGATTTGTTTACGAGGGTTGCGCCGCCGGGGAGATGAGATTCCAGCCAGCGGAAGTCTTTATCGATATTAGAGGCGTTAACGACAAGCATAAATTGACCGGCCGACAGACGGTAGACGATCAGATCGTCGATGACGCCACCGTGCTCATAGCACATCAACGTATACTGCGCCTGGCCGTCAGCCAGCCGTGAGACGTCGTTGGTCATGACTCGTTGCAGGAATGCTTCGGCATCGTCGCCGGTCAGCAGAAATTCGCCCATATGCGAGACGTCGAACAAGCCGGCCTGCTGCCTGACGGTTTCGTGCTCCCGGATAATGCCGGAAAATTGGACGGGCAGCTCCCAGCCGCCGAAATCGATGCAGCGGACGCCAGGAAATTGGGCATACAGAGGGAACAGCGGCGTTCTTTTCAAAGACGGACTCACTTGAATCACCTCGGTCGTTATTTGGATGGTCATTCCCAAACAAAGAAAAGCCAAAAAAGGACAGGACGAAACGGTCTGCAGCACATGCTGAAGCATGTCTGCGATTTCGTTTCGCTCTGTCCCTTGTACCTGAGAGTTACCTTACAGCCGTCTTCAATGGCACAGCGGTCTGCAAGTTTCCCCTTGGGTGACCCGGCTTCATGAAGCGGGGTGCTCTCCAGAGGCGCGTCCGGTAAAGGTCCTTTTGCCTGAGAGATTCACCTGTCTTAAGACGGGCTTACTCCTTCGGCGTTACCGTGGATACAGGTAATCTCTCCCAATACGTTCATCCGCATATTCGATTGGCATTGCTCTATGTTCATTATGATCTAAAGCGCGGCCCCGGGTCAACTGAAACTTCAGGAAACATTTGGAGCGGATTCTTGACATCTCCATATCGGTTGAATTACGCTTGAGGTATAATGTCAATACAGCGTATGACGATGGTTGGGAGAGACCGCAGCGGCGCAAGCGGCCGTGAGGCACCGAAGGAGCAAGTCGCCACACCTGCCGGATGGCGATTAATCTCACAGGTAAACGTACCGGCATCCGACGCGCCTCTGGAGAGAGCGTAAGCCACCAAAGGGGTAAAGGCAAGGGAGCGTTGCAGTCACCCGGCCCTAAACTCTCAGGTACCCAGGACAGAGAACAAGGCAAGCTGCCTTTTCCTGTCCTTTTTTGGTCTTTGGGAACGAGTTCCAACGAAACGTCAAAAAGCTTGAACATTTTGATGAAACGGGTGGGTGTTGACGATGAGCGAAGTAAGAGCAGGTTTGCGTTATACGGAAGAGCATGAGTGGGCTGAAAAGAGACAAGCGGCGGTGGTCCGAATCGGCATTACCGACTTCGCCCAGCAGCAGCTTGGGGATATTGTGTTTGTAGAGCTGCCGAAGGTCGGAGCCAGACTGGAGGCGCATGCGCCCATGGGAACGATCGAATCCGTTAAGACGGTGTCCGATCTGTTCAGTCCGGTTGCGGGGACGGTAACGGCAGTGAATGAAGGTTTGCTGGATTCGCCGGAGCTGGTTAACAGCGAGCCTTACGAGGCCGGGTGGATTGTCGAAGTCGAGGTGGACGGCGATACGGATCAAGCTCTGGATCCACTGCTCACTGCAGAAGCATACAGGCAGCTTATTGCCGGACAAGAGTAGAACGATCCGCTGCCCATACGGGCGGTTAGTACCGTAAGCGTATTCAACAACTCGACGGAAGCTTTTACACAGCATGCACACGGATACAACGGATTTGTAAATAACTCTTTCAAATCATCCAATAAGGAGCTAGAAATTTATGAGCGTTTCTTACCGCTTTGACGAAGTCGCCAGGCTTCCTTTGCCAGGAGATAATGTTGCCGTTGCCACTCGCAGGCTGGATGCCGGCACCGTCATTTCCTGTCAAGATCAAACGTTGACCTTGGATTATACCGTCTTGGAGGGCCACCGCTTTGCCGTGCAGGCCATAGCGCCGGGGGAGGCTTTATTGTCCTGGGAACTGCCGTTTGGAGAAGCGATTCAGCCGATACATCCAGGCAATTATGTGATCAATAATGACGTTCTGGAGGCGCTTCACGGGCGTTCGCCTGATTTTACGTTGCCGGCGGCGCCTAATTTTATCGATCAAGTTCCGGCCTTTGCTCTGGACGAAGAGAAATTTCAGCCGGCCACGAGATTGCCCGACTATCCGGATACGCGTACATTCTTAGGCTATCGGCGCAGTCAGGCTCGCGGAGTCGGTACCCGCAACAACGTTGTGCTATTGGGCACAACCTCGCGTACGGGGAGCTATGTGACCCAACTCGCCGCCCGTCTTCAAAACGATCTGAAGCTATATCCCCAGGTGGATGGAATTGTCCCCGTGGCGCATACCGAGGGAGCTACGGATCGGCCCAATAATCTGGAGATGCTGCTGCGAACGCTGGCCGGATTTATCGTCAACCCTAACGTGGGCGCCGTGCTGATAGTCGATGACGGCATGGGATCCATCAACAATGGGATGGTGGAGTCGTATCTGCGCGCGCACAATTATCCATTGAATGAAGTGCTGCACCGGTTCTTGACCATTCAAGGCGGTTTTGAAGAGCAGCTGGATAGGGGTGAAGCTGTTGTTCGTAATTGGCTGCCGACGGTCAACGCCGTCGAACGGACCCCTGAATCGGTCAGCCATCTCAAAATTGCGCTCAATTGCGGCGGCTCCGATGCCTTCTCCGGCATTTCGGCCAATCCGCTTCTAGGCTGGGTTGCGCAGGAGCTTGTACGCTTCGGCGGAAGCGCCAACCTGTGCGAAACCGATGAATTGATCGGTGCCGAGACGTATATTTTGCAAAAGGTTCGCGATGCGGAAACCGCGCGCACCTTTTTAAAGCTGATCGAGCAATTCAAAGAGCGGACGGCTTGGCACGGCGCCAACGCGGAAGGAAATCCGTCCGGAGGCAACAAATATCGCGGTCTTTATAACATTTATCTTAAGTCCATCGGCGCCGCCCAAAAGAAAGACCCGGCTACCGTCCTTGACTACGCCATTGATTATAGCGCACTTATGAAGGAATCCGGCTTTTACTTTATGGATAGCCCGGGTAACGACCTCGAGAGCATTGCCGGACAGGTGGCATCGGGCTGCAATCTCATTTTCTTCACGACGGGCAACGGCTCGGTGACGAACTTTCCTTTTGTGCCGACGATCAAGGTCGTTACGACGACGCAGCGCTTCCAGCTGCTTGCCAATGATATGGATATCAATGCGGGGCGCTATCAGGAAGGTGTGTCCATGGATGAGCTGGGCAAGGACACCTTTGAACGGATGGTGCAGGTTGCCTCAGGTCAGCGCAGTGTAGGCGAGAAGGCCGGCCATGCGCAGGTGCAAATTTGGCGTAACTGGCGGCAAACCGATGCAAGCCGGCTGGACTCCTTGCTTCATGCCCCTCAGCCGACCGGGGAACCCATTGCGATTCGCACGGACGCAGCCGAAGCTGCCCCTCCGATCAGCTTCACCTTCAACCGCTTCGAAGATCATCGGGCCAGCGACCGGATCGGGTTAATCGTGCCGACCAGTCTGTGTGCCGGGCAGGTGGCCAAAATGATCGCATCGCAGATGAACAAAAAGGGGCTCGGCCAACCCGGGCATCTCTCGCGCTTTGTTGCTTTGGCTCATACGGAAGGCTGCGGTAATTCAGGCGGTCAGGCGGAGCAGTTGTTTTCCCGCACCATGATCGGCTACGTCACCCACCCGCTGGTCAGGCAATGTCTGCTTCTGGAGCATGGATGCGAGAAAACGCATAATGACTACATGCGCCACCGGATGGAGGAGATGGGGATTGACCCGAGCCGGCTGGGCTATGCCAGCATTCAACTGGACGGCGGCATTGAAAAGGTGTCGCGCAAGGTGGAGGCGTGGTTTGCCGATCAGCTGTCGGCAGCTGGGCCGACGTTGACGGAGCAGACCGGTCTGGAAGGGCTGCGCATCGGAATCGTGAGCGATGGTCCGGTTGGAGAGGCTGCCGGTGAGCAGCTCGGCATATTGACCCAATGGATTGCCGGCGCCGGCGGTATGGTGGTCGTACCGGAGAACAGCGGACTCCTTACAACGGCTGCGTACCGGGACACTGTATTGGCTTCATCCGATGTTAAGCCGTCCTTGGCTTACGGAGAACATTCCGACAGAAGCGGGTTCCACATTATGGAAACCCCGACCGAGCATTGGGTGGAGACGGTGACGGGCTTGGCGGCAACGGGGGTAGAATTGATCATTGCGCTGGTTCATCGCCGGCCGATGCAGACGCATCCGTTCGTGCCCATGCTGCAAGTTGCGTCGGAGCCGGCCATGCAGGAAGCTTATGCAGACGACTTGGATCTGCTGTTAACCGGGGCTCCGTCCGCTTGGAACGAGCAGATTTTGGAGAGCTGCAAGCAGGTCTTGGAGCACAGCTATACTCCGCGGCTTTATCGGCAAGGCAATATTGATTTTCAATTAACGAGAGGATTTCTCGGCGTTTCGTTATAAATCCATGATTTAACCCGGACTACGCGTTGTTTGCTGTGATCGCAGGAGCGGGTACGGGAAAGAGGCTGTCACTTTGAGCAGGTTCATCTGCTTGAGGCGACAGCCTTTTGCTGTTATTGAAGCCGTGCTGCTTGGGTAAGGAGTCTGCTAAATTCAGTGCTGCCAGGAAGTTCCGATCCGAGAGGGGTTACAGTCCGATACCCGTGCCTTTAAGTGCTTGGTTACCTTAGGGGTATCTCCATTGACGACGCCTTCCCATGACGTAAATTTTTTGAATAGTAATGCTCCGGCGTCGTTTTTCAACAAAGCGTGCAATTTCACACTGTTCAAACGAATGGTGAAGTTCTGTGAGATACCTGCCTCCATCAAAAGCTTCTACTCTTTTTTGTATCCTTTTTGAATCGCGGCTCGAGATGAATTCAGCTCCTCGTCGTTTCTGGAATAAGACATTTTTCCGCTTTCGTGCAGGCGGTTTGATTCAGATTAGGCAGATATATAACCCTATTCTAAACTGCATTTATGTCATGTAACATTACATTTATATTTCAATAGATCAAATACAATTCGAGTGCGATGTAATACAAGAATTAGAATAAAAAACCTGTATTCGCTAGGACAATGTACTGCTTGTCGAAATGAAGTGGTTGACACCTTTTCGAGAGCATGCATATAATTGTGTCATATAACATAACATAAATATTTCATTAACTAATGTTTATCAGTTTTTGTGTAATGAAAAATAACATAAAAGATACTAAGGGGCAAAATCGGTACGGCTTGGGATTGGGACTCAAAAAAGGAGGCGGATACGCGGCATGAAGTTTACGGTCCATCAACTCAGCGAAATGAGCAAGCAGCAGTTCGTCGAATCCATCGGATGGGTGTTCGAGCATTCACCATGGGTGGCCGAGCGGGCTTACGGGGCCAAACCTTTCCGCTCGCTCAGTCATCTGCACCTGCTGATGGTGCGTCAGGTTGAGGAGGCTTCGGAAGGGGAAAGGCTGTCGCTTCTCCGAGCGCATCCGGATTTAGCGGGACGAATGAAGCTGACCGACGCTTCGCAAAAGGAGCAGCGGGGAGCAGGGCTGGACCGGCTGTCGCCGGAGGAATTCGACGAAATGACCGCATTGAACGAGGCGTATGTTACCCGCTTCGGGTTTCCTTTTATCGTTGCGGTCAGAGGGCTTGGCAAGGAGGAGATATTGTCGGCGATCCGTGAGCGGGTGACGCATGAAAAGACGGATGAATTCGGGAGGGCATTGTCGGAAGTGGCCAAAATCGCGCGTTTGCGCTTGGAAGATATTATAAAGTCGGGAGAGGCGGGGGAATAAGATGAGCAAAGAGCGAGTAATGTATTACGGCAAAGGTGATGTGCTGGTCTACAGAACATTCGGGGAACCGATGAAGGGGATTGCGAAAATACCGGAGTCGGCCTTTACCGGTGACGATAATGTGATTTTTGCCCACAACATTAAGATTGCAGTGCAGGGGGAGCAGTTCTTGGCTTCCTTTACCGAAGGCGACAATACGAAGGTCGTGGCGACCGACTCGATGAAAAATTTTATCCTTCGCCATGCGGCGGAATTTGACGGCGATACGACGGAAGGGTTCCTGGAATTCGTCAGCCGGCGGTTTCTTGAGACGTATCCGCAGATGACCGGGATCATACTGACCGGAGACCGGATTCCATTCCTGGGCTTGCAGGTGCCTGGTGCGGGCGGTTTGACGGATAGCGGACTCGTGTACCGCTATTCGCACAACGACCACCCGACGGCTACGCTCGAAATCGTCCGCTCCGAGGACGGAGAAGCGGATATAGTAAGTCACCGCTGCGGTCTGGCGGATCTGCAGCTGATCAAAGTGAAGGGCAGCGGCTTTGCGAACTTTGTCCGGGATGAATATACGACACTTCCGGAAACTTATGACCGTCCGTTGTTCATCTATCTCGACATTCACTGGAAATATGCCGATGTAGAAGATTCGTTGTCCACGGATTCGGGAAAATATGTGCCCGCCGAGCAAATCAGGGATATTGCCCACACCATGTTTCATGAGAAAAACAGCCCGTCGATTCAAAATCTGATCTATTATATCGGCTTGCGGATTTTGGAGCGCTTCCCGCAACTTGCTGAGGTCCAGTTCGAATCGAACAACCGGACGTGGGAAACGGTCGTCGAGCACGTCCCGGGCTCGGAAGGAAGAGTGTATACGGAACCGCGGCCTCCTTACGGCTTCCAAGGGTTTTCGATGACGCAGGAGGACTTGGCGGCGGCTCGCAGCGGTGATAAGACACTGGTGCAAAGCGAGGGCTGATGCTTATGGCGGGTAAAATATCGACGCACGTGCTGGACTTGTCGTGCGGCCGGCCGGCGGCCGGAATCGAAGTGGCGCTGTACCGAATCGGCGAAGCGGAGGCAAGAACGCTACTCGGCTGCAGCGTAACCAATTCGGACGGCCGGACGGGGCGTCCGCTGCTGGAGGGTGCCGACCTGAAGGCAGGCGAATACGAGCTTGTGTTCTTCGTTGCGGATTACTTCCAGGGTACGGCGGGAGAAGCCGGGGCGAGAATGGCCGGCGGCGGGGTGCCGTTCCTGAATCGGGTGCCTATCCGCTTCTGTGTCGGCGATGAGGGCAGAAGCTACCATGTTCCGCTGCTGGTATCACCCGGGGGGTACAGCACCTACCGGGGGAGTTGAAGCTAGTCGGGCGCACTCTGTAACACGGAAAAACCGTGTTACGGATCGTCGATAAGCGGTGACGGTCGCGAGAGTGGTGCTGTAACGCGGAAAAACCGCGTTACGTGCAGGGGGAATGTGCGAGCGCACTCTGTAACACGGAAAAACCGTGTTACGGATCGTCGATAAGCGGTGACGGTCGCGAGAGTGGTGCTGTAACGCGGAAAAACCGCGTTACGTGCAGGGAAATCGGTTGAGCGCACTCTGTAACACGGAAAAACCGTGTTACAGATCGCCGATAAGCGGTGACGGTCGCGAGAGTGGTGCTGTAACGCGGGAAATCCGCGTTATGTGCAGGGAAAATGTGCGAGTGATCTCTGTAACACGGAAAAACCGCGTTACGGATCGTCGATAAGCGGTGACGATCGCGAGAAGGAAGCTGTAACGCGGAAATTCGCGTTACGTGCAGGGAAACCGGTTGAGCGCACTCTGTAACACGGAAAATTCGCGTTACGTGCAGGGAAACCGGTTGAGCGCACTCTGTAACACGGAAAATTCGCGTTACGTGCAGGGAAACCGGTTGAGCGCACTCTGTAACACGGAAAAACCGTGTTACGGATCGTCGATAAGCGGTGACGGTCGTGAGAAGGAAGCTGTAACGCGGAAAATTCGCGTTACGTGCAGGGAAACCGGTTGAGCGCACTCTGTAACACGGAGAATCCGCGTTACAGCTCTTCGATAAGCGGACACGGTCGCGAGAAGGGAGCTGTAACGCGGAAAAACCGCTTTACGGGCAGGGAAAATGAGCGAGCGCACTCTGTAACACGGAAAAACCGTGTTACGGATCGCCGATAAGCGGTGACGGTCGCGAGAAGCAAGCTGTAACGCGGAAAATCCGCGTTACGATCAGGGAAATTGTGCGAGCGTGATCTGTAACACGGAAAAACCGTGTTACGGATTGCCGATAAGTGGTGACGGTCGCGAGAGTGGTGCTGTAACGCGGAAAAACCGCGTTACGTGCAGGGAAACCGGTCGAGCGCACTCTGTAACGCATAAATAATCAATTTTTTCGGAGGGGGCTTCCGATATGCCGGAAACGTTCGATACCGTAATTCGAAACGGAATGGTCGTGCTGCGCGATGAGGCTCGCCAATTGGATATCGGCATTCGCGACGGGCGTATCGCCGGACTCGGCGAACGTCTGGAGGCCTGTGGGGAGGTATCGATGAAAACCGTCGATGCCTCTGGCTGCTATGTGTTTCCGGGAGTGGTGGATGTTCATGTTCATTTCAATGAACCGGGCCTCGGAAGCTGGGAGGGCTTCGCTTCAGGATCGGCGGCGCTAGCCGCAGGAGGGACGACTACGTATGTGGATATGCCGCTCAACGGCAGGCCGCCTACGGTGACGGCTGCGGCTTTTGAGCAGAAGCTGGAGGCTGCGCGGGGGCAATCTTATGTGGACTACGCGATCTGGGGAGGACTCGTGCCCGGGAACCGGGACCAGTTGGAGCCGCTCACCGCTATGGGAGCTATCGGCTTCAAGGCGTTTCTCTCGGACCCCGGCGGCCAAGGGGACGATATATTCCGCGAGGTTGACGACCTCGCGTTATATGAAGGCATGAAGCGGATCGCCGCCATGAACGGGATTTTGGCGCTCCATGCAGAGAGCGACTCTCTTACCTCGACGCTCGCGGCCAAAGCCATGCGCGAAGGCAGGCGCACCGCCCGCGATTATGCGGCAACCCGCCCGATTATTGCGGAGCTGGAGGCGGTCAATCGGGCATTGTTGTATGCCCGTCACACAGGCTGCTCGCTGCACTTTGTGCATATAAGCAGCGAGGCGGCCATTGAGCTGATCGACCGTGCGAAGCAGGTCGGGCTGAACGTTACGGCGGAGACGTGCCCGCATTATTTGGCCCTGACCGAGGAAGACATGGAGTCGCTCGGCCCGGTGTCCAAATGCGCGCCTCCGCTGCGCAGCGCCGACGAGCAGGAGCGCCTTTGGGCGGCGCTGCGTGCAGGAAGGATCGACATCATCGCATCGGATCATTCGCCTTGCCCTCCGGAGCTGAAGGCAGCTGGCGACGGCTGCTTTTTCAGCGCATGGGGAGGCATTAGCGGAGCGCAAAGCACGCTCGAGCTGATGCTCCACGAAGGGCACTTGAAGCGCGGTATAGAGCTGCCGGTCTTGGCGCGAATGCTGTCTTATCAGCCTGCGCGAAGGTTCGGATTGCATCCGCGCAAGGGCGAGATCGCCATCGGGGCTGATGCCGATCTCGCGATCGTTAAGATGGATGAGAGCTATACGCTCGAAGCGGCGCATCTGTACTCGCGGCATCAACAGAGTCCCTACGTGGGCAGAACGTTCGACTGCCGGGTCGTCACGACATTCAGTCGCGGGGAACGTGTATATTCGCTTGAGGAAGGACTGGGTCCGAAAGGGCACGGACAGTGGATTAAGCCTGCTGCAGTACGTAAGACGGCTACGGCCGAAGGGGCAATCGCTGCAGATTGTTGATATGCAGCCGGACATGACAAAATGCAGGGAGGCATACACATATGGAAACATGGAGCGAGCTGCCGGGTGAAGGAGAAGCGGAGCTAGCCGCCAGCTTCGGCCGGGAGGCCGAGCAGCTGCTGAATTGGCTGTCTGGCTATGGCGCCGATCCGCAAGGAGGTGTTACCCGGCTGCTGTATTCCGACAGCTGGGCCCAAGCCCAGCTCGCTTTGGCTGAGCGAATGAAGCGGGCCGGCTTCGCTGTCAGCTTCGATCGTGCGGGCAACCTGTTCGGCAGGCTGGAAGGCGAGGATTGTGATGCGCCTGCCATTCTGACGGGCTCGCATATCGATACGGTCGCCTCCGGCGGCCGCTATGACGGTGCCTACGGCATTATAGCTGCTCTCCTAGCCGTGGAACATTTGCAGCGACGGTTCGGCAAACCACGGCGCAGCATAGAGGTTATAGCGCTGGCTGAAGAAGAGGGCAGCCGTTTTCCGATGACCTACTGGGGATCGGGGAGCATAGCGGGGCTGTATGACGAAGGGCATATTGAGGGCATGAGAGACAGCACCGGCATAGAGTTCCGGCAGGCAATGAAGTCGGCCGGCTTCGGGAACCCGGAGCAAAAGGACTGCAGGCGCAGCGATATTGCGCTGTTTGTCGAGCTTCATATCGAGCAGGGGATCGTGCTGGAGCGCGAGAGCACATCCATTGGTATAGTGGAAGCCATCGTCGGCCAAAAACGATTTGCCATCCAGATAACCGGGGAAGCAAACCATGCCGGTACGACGCCTATGCGAATGCGGAAAGACGCGCTTGCAGCAGCGGCAGAGATGATAAGCGCCGTTCGCCAATCGGCGACGCTTCATGGAGCTCCCCTTGTTGCAACGGTGGGCCGGCTTGAGCTGGAGCCGAACGTACCCAATGTCATCCCGGGGAAAGCGGCGTTTACTGTAGATGTGAGGCATGATGATGAGAATGTGCTGGGTGATTTTTGCTCCCGAATGATAAGCGAATTCAAGGCGATAGCCGATTACAACGGGGTGGCGATGGCTCATTCGCTATGGATGGATGTGAAGCCGGCGCCGATGCATCCGGCGTTGACGGATTTGACGGAAACGATATGCCGTGAGCATCGTTTATCCTATAAGCGAATGGTCAGCGGGGCGGGCCACGACGCCCAGGTATTCCAGCGCATGTGCCCCACCGCTATGGTTTTCGTTCCGAGCCGGGGCGGGATCAGTCATTCGCCATTGGAGTACACTTCGCCCGATGACTTGGGCAGAGGGGTATATGTGCTCGGCAGGATGCTGTATCAGCTGGGTTATGCAGAAGCGTATAAAGGAGGGGTCGTATGAAGCGGTACAACGATTTAGCCCCATCTCTTCGAACCATAATGACACCGGGGCCGGTAGAGGTAGATCCACGCGTGCTTCGCGCCATGTCGTTCCCGATTCTCGGGCAGTTCGATCCGGAGTTTACCGGACTGATGAACGAAACGATGGAAATGCTGCGAAGCCTGTTCCAAACGAACAACCGGTGGGCTTATCCTATCGACGGTACCTCCCGAAGCGGGATCGAAGCGGTCATGACAAGCGTTATCGAGCCGGGAGACAAGGTGCTCATACCGGTGTACGGGCGGTTCGGCTATCTTTTGTGGGAAATCGCAGAGCGCTGCGGAGCCCGGGTCGTCGCTATCGAGAAGGAATGGGGATACGTGTTCGAGTCTGAAGAAGTCATAGATGCAATGCAGCGCGAAAAGCCTGACATCGTGGCTATCGTCCACGGAGAAACCTCTACCGGACGCATCCAGCCTCTTGCGGACATCGGTCGCGCCTGCCGGGAGCAGGGCAGCTTGTTGATCGTCGACGCGGTCGCCACCATCGGCGGTGTAGAAGTGAAGACGGATGAATGGATGCTGGATGCGGTTATCGGAGGCACGCAGAAATGTTTGTCCATCCCCGCAGGCATGTCGCCCATCACCTATAACGACAGGATCGAGGCCAAAGTGCTGCGCAGGAAAAAAATCGAGCGCGGGCTAAGCGATAAAAGCGCCGCCCTTGATGGGATGCCGGCACAAACCATCCGCAGCAACTATTTTGACTTGAGCATGCTGCAGGACTATTGGAGCCCTGCCAGACTGAATCATCATACAGAGGCGACTTCGATGCTGTATGCACTGCGCGAAGGGGTACGGCTCGTGCTGGAGGAGGGGCTGGAGGCGCGTTTTGCCCGCCATAAGCTCCATGAGCAAGCCTTGGTCGGAGGACTTCAGGCTATGGGGCTGCAGCTGTACGGTTCACCGGATTGCAAAATGACCGTTGTTACTTGCATCCGGATTCCTGCCGGAGTGGATGGGGATTCGGTGCGGATGATGCTGCTGGAGCAGTTCGGAATCGAAATAGCCAGCTCCTTCGGGCCACTGAAAGGGAAAATATGGAGAATCGGAACGATGGGGTTCAGCTGCAGCAAGAGAAATGTGCTTCATCTGCTTGGAGCTCTCGAGGCGGTGCTGCTTCGTCATCAAGTAAACGTCCATACCGGCAAAGCCGTGCAAGCGGCCCTGGACATTTATGATGAAGCTGTCGTGAGCGGTAGTCCCCGTTATTGACAAATGAGAACAAATGTTCGATAATTCTCCTTGTATATGTATGTGACAGAACTTGTCCTATCCCTGTGTTACAATAGGTGGGATGATGTGACGTCTCACAGAAAGAGGGGAATAATCATGGAAAAATCCAGATGCGGCTGGGTCAATGAAGATCCGTTGTACCAACAATATCATGACGAGGAGTGGGGCGTCCCGGTTCACGATGACCAAAAGCTGTTCGAGATGCTGATCCTCGAAGGGGCGCAAGCGGGCTTGAGCTGGTATACGGTGCTGAAAAAGCGTGAAGCGTACCGTGAGGCGTTCGATCGCTTCGACCCGGAAAAGGTGGCCGCGTACGATGACGCCAAGGTAGCGGAGCTGCTGTCGAACGAGAGGATTATCCGCAATCGTCTGAAGGTGCAGTCGGCGATTACGAATGCGAAAGCTTTTTTGAGCGTGCAAAAGGAATTTGGCAGCTTTGATGCTTACATATGGCAATTTGTCGGAGGGGCTCCGCTCGTACATCATCGGGAGTCGCTGAAGGATGTCCCTGCCAGCACGCCGCAATCCGATGCGATGAGCAAGGATTTACGCAAGCGCGGCTTCAAATTCGTCGGTACGACGATCTGCTATGCTTTCATGCAAGCTACGGGGATGGTGAACGATCATACGGTGAGCTGCTTCCGTTACAACGGAGACCATTAGCTCCTGATGTTGTCGTTGAAAAACAAAAGGGCGGCCCGATACGAGCCGCTCTTTATTGCTTCCGCTGGTCCAACAAATATTTGGAGTAAGCGATCGGGTTGTAGTAAGAAGCTTTCCATTCCTCCGTCATCCCTGCCTCGCGGAAGGCATACCGCTGGTCTTTGCCGTTGCATTCGATGAATAGCGGAACGCCGTCCTTCGTAATGCCAATATCGAGGCCGAGATCCGCCATGTGCGGCAGGCTGGATCCCAAGATCCGGGCGATTTTGAGCGAGAATTCGTGTATCGCTTGAAAGACGTCCTGCTGCTGCAGCTGCGGATATTCTTGGGCTAATATGTCCTGAAGCTGCTGTAAAGAGCCTCCTTGCGCCACATTGGTCAAAAAACGATTGTGCGGCGCCACCTTGGCGACGAGCCCGGTCACCTGCCATTCTCCCGATCCGTCGCGCTGGACGGACACTCTCATATCGAACGGTCTCCCCTGGAAAGTGGCAAGAGGAAGCCTTTGCTGAACGATGAATTTCTTTTTGCGCAGCCATCGCGTTAATAAGGAAGGGATCCGGTTTCCTTTAAACTCCATCTGCTTCCAGCGTCGATTGTGTACGCTCAAGCTTGCCGGATACGTCAGCTTCCAGTTGTCTCCGTTTCGCTCGAGCAGCATGATTCCCCGTCCTACACCGCTTTGGTCCGGTTTAATAATAAGCTTGTCATACTGCTTCATCATCATGTCGATATGCCGTGAGGTCGCTGTGAACGTTTCGGGCAAGTGAGGCTTCAAGGATGTTTCGTTCAAGAGAATATGCTGGGTCTGCAGCTTGCTGTACCGGTTCCATTGATTGAAGAACAGTGTGCCGCCGTCGGCCCATGAGCCAAGCTCCCTAAACTTTTTGCGGCCGTGATAGAGGGCCCGGTTATGGATGACGACTGGCAGCGGGACGCGAGTTAGAACAAAGCGGTCATCTTGCTTGACGTATGCCTTGATCCATGGATTTGCAGAACGAACGTCATGGATGCGAAAGAAACACGGAGTCACTCCATATCTCCTGCCTGCCTCCACGTAAAAATCAATGGCTTCATACTTCGTATCCCCCACAGGAATGCTGTTATACAATTTGTCGTTTACGAGGATGCCCACATATGAATGCTGCACGATTTTCACTCCTTCCTACAAAGCTGGACACGGTTAGCATTTCTAAGCACATCATATGTGAGTATTGTCCATAGCGTATGGACAGGTGTGGTGGGCATTGATTGATCCTTGTGACGCCTGTCCGTATTAGAACATAAGGTTGCCTGGAAAGGGGCGGGAGAAGTTGTCTGTTGGACGTTCCCTGTGTGCAGACAAGTGAATACACTGCATGCATAAAGGAATCATCTCGCAGAGGGGGCGCCCTTATGAAACGACCTGTAATTGCCATTGTGTCGCCAGGTTCCTACGCCGTTCCTTCGGCTACCAGCAGCTCGGTCGAGCTAGTAATAGAACAGGTGGCCAAGCGATTGGCTCGTGATGCAACTCCTGTCGTGTTCGGCAAAAAGGAAAAGGACCGGCCTTCCGTGGAGGATTTGGATGGTGTCCGGTATGTGAGGGTACGGGCAGTGACTCCGCGTTCTTATATGAAACGGGTTAGCCGCAAGCTTGCCGCTTACCGGCCCCAAGTCATTCAGGTGGAAAATCGTCCCCGGTTCATCCGTTACTTGCGCCGCAGGCATCCCAAGGCAAGCTTGTGGCTTGTTTTGCATTCGCTTACCTTCGTATCCAGGCCGCATATTCGGGCTTCCGAGCTTCGGTCGTGTCTTGCCGCCGCTGATCGCATCATCGTGAACAGCCACTTTTTGAGAGAGGAAATGATTCGTAAAGCTCCCCGCATGATGCACAAAATGGTCGTGAACCATCTGGGGGTCGATACGGAAGGCTTTACATCACGCTGGACGGAGGAAAGCGAGCATCAACGGCAAATGACGCTTCACCAAATGGGTCTGGCCGGCAAAAAAATTATCCTGTATGTCGGCAGGCTGATTAAAATCAAGGGTGTGCATAACTTGCTGCTCGCGATGCCGCAAATTGTGGAGCGCATTCCGGAGGCGGTGCTGCTCGTTGTGGGAAGCGCAACGTACGGCTCGAACCGGGCGACACCTTATGTCAAGTATTTATGGGAGCTGGGTTCCCGAATGCCGCAGCACGTCCGGTTTATCCCTTACGTTCCGCATACGGAAATTTCAAGGTGGTTCCACTTGGCCGACGTGCTTGTAGTGCCCTCCAATCAGAAGGAAGCATTCGGTCTTGTCAATGTGGAAGCGATGGCGTCAGGTGTCCCTGTAGTGGCTACCCGCGCCGGAGGGATGAAGGAAATTATCGAGCATGAAATGACGGGCTTTCTGATCGATTCGTCGTTCGTAAACAGGGAGCTGCCGCAAAGGATTCACGATATTTTGACGCAAGAGGGGCTGGCGCAGCGATTCGGTCAGGAGAGCTTGAAAAGAGTCCGTGAGCATTTTACGTGGGACTGGACAGCCCATCGTCTATTGAAGCTATTAGAGCAATCTCCTAAAAAAAGTAAAAGCAAGAAAAAACTAAAATGAATTAAAGTGATATTTTAATTCATAGTATTCCGCTATACTAAGGGGCCGTTTGGCCCTTTTTATGTGCATAAGCACTCTTTAACATTGAAATAAAAAAGATTTATGCTAGAGTTTATTCCAAAAAGATAATAAGTAAGCTATAATGGGGGTACATAAAAGAGCGGACAGGGGGATGCTGCAGCATGAACAAGAGAGATGGCGGGAAAGCGTCTTTGCTGTGGGAAATATTTTGGTCTTTTTGCAAGATCAGTCCGATAACGTTCGGTGGCGGCTACGCGATGATACCGGTTATCGAGAAGGAAATTGTAGAGCAGCGAGGCTGGATGGATTCGGAAGAAATGAGCGGCGCCTTATCCTTGGCCGGCTCGGCACCGGGTGGAATCGGCGTGAACGCAGCCACCATGATCGGCTATCGGCTTGCAGGCTGGAAAGGGGCGATATCTGCCGTAATAGGCATTTCTTTGCCTACCTTTATTATTATGCTCCTATTAACGATTGGATATACGGCGGTCCAGGATGCGAAGAAGGTGACGGCTGCTTTCGAAGGTATCCATGCGGCAGTCGTTGCTTTCATTGCCGTATCCGGCTGGCGGATGATGAAATCTGCGGTTTCCGACAAGATGACGCTTCTATTGCTGATCGCGTCGTTGGCGGCGCTGTTGTTCTCAGGACTGCATCCGGCGGTTCTGCTGCTGATAGGAACGTCCGCAGGAGTCGCCGTATACAAGTGGAAGCGCCGGATGGGAAGCGTATTGACAGCTGCGGCGAAGCAGAATTCAACCGACAAACCGATACCGGCAGCCGTTGCTCCGGGTCAATATATTTGGGGGGACGGCATATGACAGAGCATGAGGGGAGGGGTTGTCCTTGATTTTATTGGCATTGTTTTGGACTTTTTTCAAAATTGGACTTGTATCGTTCGGCGGCGGATATGCTATCCTGTCCGTCATCGAGCATGAAGTGATCGGCAACCAGTGGATGACACCAGACAGCTTCGCCGACGCGGTTTCGTTAGCCGGTATGTCTCCTGGACCGATTGCGACGAACAGCGCGGTTCTGGTAGGATTCAAGACGGCGGGGATTACAGGTGCCATTGCTTCCATATTAGGTATGATTTTGCCATCGTTTCTTATTATTATAGCTCTTGCGATGTTTCTTTATAAAAAAGGTCAGGGCGGCATAATGCAGGCCGTATTATACGGCTTGAAGCCGATGGTTGCCGCCATGGTTATTTTTGCAGCGTATCGGGTCGGGATTAACGGACAGCCTTTGCTCGGCCTCAATGGCCATACGCTTGCGGTCGTCATTATCTTTATCTTCGCGGTCGTAGGGATCGCCAAGTATCGTCTGCACCCGCTCGTCGTGCTGTCCGTTTCCGCGCTGATGGGAACCGCATTTTTTTATTGAAATAAAGCATTGATGCTGATAGATAGGAATCAAGTCGTTCGATAGAATCGGACGGCTTTTTTTGCATAATCGGGGCTCCTGCTCAATATCTGATTGCCAAAGCTCCTCTTTTGTGCGGGGTTATTTTGTTTTGTTAAAAAGCCAAGACGTTATTCTGATATCTTGATAACAAGCGCGTCATTTTCGGCAAACCATTTGCATATTGGATTAAGATGGTAATCAGAACCCGCGAGGAGGACGATGCGATGTTATTGAAGGATTTGGCTGCCCGATTGCACCACGCACGGATCGAAGGAGACGGCGAGATTGCGATAACCGGCATCCAGATGGATTCGAGGCTTATTAAGCCGGGGGAGCTGTTTGTGTGCATCCCCGGGATTGCCGGAATCTTGGAGGATCGCCATGATTATGCGGAGGACGCGGTGAAGCGGGGCGCGGCGGCACTGGTTGTGGAAAGAGAAGTGCAAGCGGATCCGAGAGTGCCGAGGGTGTTCGTGAACGACGCCAGATATGCTCTAGCCACAATGGCGGCACTCTACTACGGCTATCCTTCGAACCGCTTAAAAGTCATCGGTGTGACGGGGACGAACGGTAAAACGACGACTAGCCATTTGATTGAGCACATTTTAAAGCATCGTGGTTTTAGGACGGGATTGATGGGGAACATCGCCACAAGAATCGGAGAAGAAGAGAAGCAGTTCGCCAACAATACGCAGGAACCACCGGATTTGCAGCGCAACTTGCTTGCCATGGCCGACAAGCAGACCGATTACTGCGTGATGGAGGTCACCTCGCAGGGGCTTCATATGGGAAGAGTCATCGGCACGCAGTTTCGTACCGCTGTATTCACGAACCTGACGCAGGATCATTTGGATTATCACGGTACGATGGAGGCTTACCGGGAGGCCAAGGGATTGTTGTTCTCACGTTTAGGCAATGCCGCCTCAGCCGACAAAACGTTCGCCGTATTGAATGCGGATGATGCCGCATCCGGCTATTTCGCCGGACTGACGGCCGCACAGCCGATAACCTACGGAATCGGCAACAATGCCGATGTGATGGCAAAGCATATCCGGTTAACCGACGAAGGCTCGGACTTTACCGTCGTTTACCGGGAAGAGGAAATGGAAGTCCACATCCCTCTGGTAGGGCTGTTCAATGTATACAATGCGCTCGCCGCTATTGCCGTCGCTTTGATCGAGCAGCTTCCCCTCACTGTCATTGCCGGGAGCTTGTGTGCCATGAAGCCGGTGAAGGGAAGGATGGAACGCTTGGAGGCGGGGCAAAATTTTACGGTGCTTATAGATTACGCGCACACGCCGGACGGCCTCGAGGAAGCCTTGAAGGCGGTCACGGCGTTTGTCCGCGGGCAGGTTATTACCGTATTCGGCTGCGGCGGCGACAGAGATCGGGACAAACGGCCGCAGATGGGCAGTATTGCTGCGCGGTATAGCGACCGCATCATCCTGACCTCCGATAATCCGAGGTATGAGCATCCGGATGCCATTATTAAGGATATATGTACGGGACTGGAGCAATCGCAGTTTCCAGCCGCACATTATGAGATGATCGCCGACCGTAAGGAGGCTATTCATAGGGCCATAAGCATCGCGCGCGAAGACGATGTCGTCGTGATTGCAGGTAAGGGTCATGAAGCTTATCAGCTCGTGAGGGGACAACGCTTTGATTTTGACGATAGGGAAGCTGCTCTGGAAGCGCTCCGAAGATTAAAATGACGTCAGCCGGCGCCAGCCGCTGTGTACCGCTTGTCACTTGGACTGTTGTGCCGAATCCTGTGACAATGGCCCGCCTGATTTGAAATTTGATTGGGTTAGCGCCTATTTTCGCTCTAGGCAATGACTTCCTTCTGGGTGAATGCATATGTTACAAAAGACTACTTTATGGTGGCTTTAGTCTATTGTAAAAAGGTACAACATGTGAACCACCATCACGGGAGGAAGTGCAGGATGAAGAAGCGAAGCGGCCGTAATGTCGCCAAAATAACTCCGCTCGGCGGCAAGCGAAGCGGCACTTTTAACGAGTTAAAGTGGCTTGATGACGTTCAGTCCGATAAACCGGTCCGCCCCCGTAAAGAAGAGGTAACTGACGCTACGATCAGTCACCTGGTGCTGGAGGAGCTGCAAGCGGAATCGATGGAGGATTCGCTTGACAATATCTCGAGCGGGGATATGGTGATCGTTGATGAGGAAGTCCCAGTCAAGAAGGAGGCAGTCAAGCCGGCTCCCAAAAAAGCGGAGCTGAAGGAGCGGGCCAAGGATCTGAAGCTGGTGCCCCCCAAATCTAGCAAGGTGCAATCCATGGTTCAGGAACGCAAACAAACTGCGGCAGGAGCGCCGGTTGTTTATACGGATGATCTTGCAAACGAATCGGTTACAGAGGAAAAGATTGCACGCAACTCGATCAACGGAAGTCAAGTCAAGCGTGGAGCTATCGGACGGGATCAGCTGGCTGACTATGCTGTGAGTTCATCGAAGCTGGAGGATCGCAGCGTAACGCAGCAAAAGCTCGGCGTTCGCTCGGTTACCGAAGAGCATATCGCTCCACACGCCATCTCCGGCGAAAAAATTCAGGAGAGGGCGATCAGCGGCGACAAGCTGCAGGACAACAGCATTACGTCCGAGAAGCTGGCCGACAAAACGATCGACGCGATGAAAATCGCCGAAGGATCCATCCATACGAAGCATTTGGCTGAAGAAGCGATTACGGGCGAGCTGATCTTGAATCAATCCATTACATCCGAGAAAATCAAGAGCGGTGCGATTCTGACCAATAATCTGGCGAACTATGTAATCAACACGGCAAAGCTCGCCGATTTGTCCGTCACGACGGAGAAATTGAGAGACCACTCCATTACCTCTATCAAAATAGCGGATGGAGAAATCGGTTCGGAGAAGCTTAGCAATCATGCGGTGACGGTAGAAAAGCTGGCTCCGTGGAGCGTTTCTTCGGAGCATATTAAGTCCAATGTCGTATTGCATGAGCATTTGGCGGAGGAAATCATTCGCAGCCGCAATATCGCGGCCAGTCAAATCACCGCAGATCATCTGGCTTGGGAATCCGTCGGTGGAGAGCATCTGCAGGATGGCTCCATTCAGTCCGAGAAGCTGGCGAAGCATTCGATTACCGGATCGCATATTCAGGATTCGGCACTGGAAGCCAAACATTTGCAGGCGAGAAGCGTGGAGAACCGTCATCTGACGGAAGGTGCGGTAACCTCAAGCAAGCTGGCGGAGCAAAGCGTGGGCACGTTCCAGCTCGGAGACGGCTCCGTAACTACTGCCAAGCTGACGGATATGTCCATAACCTCGGGTAAAATAGCCAAAAAATCCATTACCTCCGACCATCTGGCTGCAGGCTCCGTAAATGGAGGACACCTGTCGGAAAAAGCGGTTCAGTCCTCCCATATCGGACCGCATACGGTAGGCAAGGAGCATCTGCAGGAGGAATCGGTCATTACCTCCAAGCTTCAGGATCGCTCCGTGACGGGTGAAAAGATTGCCTTCGGTTCCATCCAGCATCAACACATTCAGGAAGGTGCCGTATTAAGCACACAGCTGGCGAACCAAAGCGTAACGACCTCCAAGCTCGCGAGCGAATCGGTATCGACCGATAAATTGTCGAACCTGTCGATCACAACCGCCAAGATTGCTCATGCCAGCATTACCAGTGAAAAGCTCGGACGGGAAGCGGTTCAGGGAGACCATCTGGCTGTAGGAGCGGTACAGTCGCCGCATGTAGCCAAAGCGGCCATCAAGCCGCCCCATCTGGCGGCGGAGGCGGTTACTCGAGAGAAGCTGGCGGACCGGTCGGTGACGTCGGAGAAGCTGGCCGACCAGGCGGTGCTGAGCGAGCATTTGGCCGCCGGGATCGTCAAATCGTCCCATCTGGCTCCGGGATCCACGGGTAACGTTCATCTCCAGGATCAGTCGATAACGGCCTCGAAGATCGCGCAGGGCTCGGTCGAAACCGCGCATTTGAGCAAGGGCAGCGTCGGCTCCGAACAGCTGAGCAAGAGCGCCATCGGTGCGGATCATTTGCAGGAACAATCGGTAACGGCATCGAAGCTGGCGCCGGATTCGGTCGGGGAGCAGCATATCGCACCCGGTGCGGTCGGCAGCACCAAGCTGCAGGAGAACTCCGTTACGGCATCGAAGCTCGCTGCCGGAGCGGTAGAGGCGGCGCACCTGTCAGCCGGAATTGTCGGTACGGAGCAGCTGAAGGATCAATCGATTACCGCATCGAAGCTGGCTCACAAATCGGTGGAAGCCGTTCATTTGTCCAGCGGCACGGTCGGCACGCCTCAGCTGCAAGAGAAGTCGGTCACCGCATCGAAGCTCGCCCTTGGCGCTGTGGAAGCAAGGCATCTTGCAGATGCCACAGTCGGCACCAACCAACTGCAAGAGCAGGCCGTTACGGGAGCGAAGCTGGCGCCTGGAGCCGTCACGACGGAGCACCTGGCGGATACGGTTGTCGGGATGAAGCAGCTGCAGGATCAAGCCGTTACGGGAGCGAAGCTGGCAAATGGCGCCGTGAAGTCGGTGCATCTGGCAGAGCGGTCGGTCGGTGCGGGTCAGCTGGGTGAAAAATCCGTAGGCACGGAGCATCTGCAGGACGATTCGGTAACAGCCGCGAAGCTGGCGAAGGGATCGGTGCAGTCGCTGCATCTGGCGGAAGGCTCGGTAGGCAGCGTTCAGCTGGAAGAAGGAGCGATAACTGCAGCTCATTTGCAGGATGAATCGATCAAAGGCTCGAAGCTGGCGTGGGATTCCATCTTGACGAAGCATCTCTCGGCTCGTTCCGTCGGCACCGCTCAGCTGCAAGAGCAATCCGTTACGGGAGCGAAGCTGGCGCGCGGAGTCATTGACAGCATCCATCTGGTCGAGGGGGCCGTCAGCAGCAAGCAAATCACGGCAGGGGCCGTAGGTACGGACCAATTGCAGGATGGAGCGGTAACGGCCGCCAAGCTGTCGAACGGCTCTGTACAATCGGCGCACATTGCTGATGGAGCGGTTGGCAGCCATGCATTGGCTGAGCATGTAGTCACTCACGCTCATGTAGCTCCGGATGCTATCGGCAAGGCTGAGCTTCAGGACGGAGCGGTCACCGGCGAGAAGCTGGCGAAATTCGCAGTGGATACGGCCCATCTGAAGGCAGATGCAGTCGGTACAGGGCAGCTGAAGGACCGGGCGGTTAGCGGCGACAAACTGGCTCAGGATTCGGTAAGCGGGGAGCATCTTGCTCTAGGCGTCGTTGAGAACCGTCATCTGGCGGCAGAGGCGGTCGGCACCGCAAAGCTGCAGGATGAAGCGGTAACCGGAGATAAGCTGGCTCACGGTTCCGTGCATACCGAGCATTTAGTTTCCGGAGTTATCGGAACGGAGCAGCTGCGCGATCAGTCGGTGACGGGAGCGAAGCTGGCGAACGGCTCGGTAGACTCGGCGCATATCGCGGCCGGAGCGGTAGGCAGTGAACAGCTGTCCGTCGGCGCGGTAACCACAGAGAAGCTGGTAGACGCATCGGTGACGGGAGCAAAACTGGCCGCGGATACAATCGAAGCGCGGCACCTTGCGGCCGGAGCCGTAGGCAGCCGTGAGCTCGGCAGCGATGCGGTAGCGAAGGAGCATCTGCAGGATGCTTCGGTAACAAGAACGAAGCTGGCGCCTGACTCTGTTGCGACGGAGCATCTGACGGCAAACGCCGTAAGCACCGAGCAGCTTCAGGATGAAGCGGTGACGAGCACTAAGTTGTCGGGAGGCTCTGTGTACGCCGGACATATTACGGATGTAGCAGTGGAAAGCCGCCACGTAGCAGAGGGGTCGATCGGCACCGGACACCTGCAGAATGGAACGGTGACCAGCGCGAAGCTGTCGGCGGGCTCCGTGTACGCCGACCATGTGACGGACGGCGCGGTGGAAAGCCGCCACGTAGCAGAGGAATCGATCGGCACCGGACACCTGAAGGATGGAGCGGTGACGAGCGTTAAGCTGTCGGCGGGCTCCGTGTACGCCGACCATGTGACAGACGGCGCGGTGGAAAGCCGCCACATAGCAGAGGAATCGATCGGCACCGGACACCTGAAGGATGGAACGGTGACCAGCGCGAAGCTCTCGGCGGGCTCCGTGTACGCCGACCATGTGACAGACGGCGCGGTGGAAAGCCGCCACGTAGCAGAGGAATCGATCGGCACCGGACACCTGAAGGATGGAACGGTAACGAATGCGAAGCTGTCGGAAGGCGCCGTATACGCCGGCCATATAACAGATGCGGCAGTGGAAAGCCGCCACATAGCGGAAGAATCGATCGGTACCGGACACCTGAAGGATGGAACGGTAACGAGCGCGAAGCTGTCAGAAGGCGCCGTATACGCCGGCCATATTACAGATGCTGCAGTGGAAAGCCGCCACATAGCGGAAGAATCGATCGGTACCGGACACCTGCAGGATGGAACGGTAACGAACGCGAAGCTGTCGGAAGGCGCCGTATACGCCGGCCATATAACAGATGCTGCAGTGGAAAGCCGTCACGTAGCAGAAGAATCGATCGGTACCGGACACCTGCAGGATGGAACGGTAACGAACGCGAAGCTGTCGGAAGGCGCCGTATACGCCGGCCATATAACAGATGCTGCAGTGGAAAGCCGCCACGTGGCAGAAGAAACAATCGGCACCGGGCACCTGCAGGACGGTGCGGTAACTAGCGTTAAGCTGTCGGGAGGCTCCGTATATGCCGGTCATATTACGGATGCAGCAGTGGAAAGCCGTCATGTGTCGGCTGAATCGATCGGCACCGGGCACCTGCAGGACGGCGCGGTAACTAGCGTTAAGCTGTCGGGAGGCTCTGTCTACGCCGGTCATATTACGGATGCTGCGGTGGAAAGCCGTCATGTGTCGGCAGAATCGATCGGTACCGGGCACTTGCAGGAATCGGCGGTAAACGGTGCGAAGCTGGCGGCCGGTTCGGTGGAGAGCCGACATCTGGCGCTGGAGGCCATCGGTACTTCGAAGCTGCAGGAGCTGGCCGTGACGGCAACGAAAATCGCCAGCGGGGCTATAGAGGGGCGGCATATCGTCTCGGATGCGATCGGCACCGCGAAGCTGCAGGACGGCTCGGTGACAGGATCGAAGCTGGCGCCGGGCGCGGTCAGGATGGAGCATTTGAGCAACGACTCCATCGACGGTCTTCACATTAAGCAGGAATCGATATCCGGCTACCATCTGCTGCCTGGAAGCATCTCCTTGCTTCACTTAGAAACGGGATTGATGGAGAAGATTAGCTCCGCCATTTCGTCCCAGCTGACACCAGTTCAACAGAGCAATGTCTTGCCTGCGGCGGTGGAAAGCACGGAAGCTCCAGCCGCGGTGCTTGAGCTTCATGAACCTCAAGTCGAGGTACCGGAAATTCATGAAACCCCGGATGCAGAACCGGAGCTTCAAAATATTCAGGCTGTAGAGCCGGAAAAGATTGAACCGCAGGCTGCTTCACTGACAGCCGAATCCGTCGGCAGCGAGCATCTTCAGCGGGAATCCGTTCGGACGGAGCATATTGCCGACGGCTCGGTAACGCCTCGTCAGCTGTCGTTCCAGCCGGTTCAGACCGTGAAACAAAATGTGACCCAGCAATTCGGGCTCTCCTTGTTCCAAATTCGCTTGAACGAGGAAATGGTGGAAATGATCGTGGAATTCGACGAACCATTCGTAGACGAAAACTATGTCATGGTCGCTACGGCGAGTCAGCGCTCCTGTTATCCGGTGATTCGGGAAAAATTCAAAGACGGTGCCATCATACAAGTTATTCGTAATCAGCGCACACCGGAGCTGCAAGGAGTCGTAAACTGGATTGCTATAGGCGCCAAGGCATAGTCTTAAGGGAAAGCCGCTCTTCCGGAGCGGCTTCTTTTTGTTGAGGTATCGACCTTTTTCGCGATGAATAAGTGTCCATTAAGTGTCGTTTTTCCGTAATAATTGTTGTGAAAATAGTTCTTTTCAAAATAATTCAATCATGTTATTATTTCGTAAAGAAATATTTCTTATGCGAAATAGTTCGCGGTTTAAAGTAATTTTGCCGAAAGGAGGCTGCATACATATAGAACCCGGCACGGCGAAAGCAGGACGAATGTCCGGAAAACTCCTCACAGGCCGTATGTTTGACAGCAGCCGGATGTCTCAATTAGCCGGTTCTGCCTAGTATTTACCTTGTTCAACCAACCCTGGTGTGGTATATTTTTTGTAAAATATTTCGCCTACGAAATAATTTCAGGGGGTTGACTACCATGAGCAGAGCTTTGCAAATTGGCAATTCTATACGAAAATTGACGAAAATTTTCAATACAATGATGGGGAAAGACTTAAAGGAGATCGGTCTGACGACTCCGCAAATTGCGACGATCGGGCAAGTATATTTCGAACGTAAGACTATCGGCCAAATTTCGGAGTGCACGCAGCTGTCTTACAGTACGGTATCGGGCATCATCGACCGCTTGGAACGGGACGGATGGCTTGAGCGGGTTCGCGATGAAACGGACCGCCGCATTGTTTGGATCAAGCGAACAAGCAAAATCGAGGCGGAAAGAGAGAAACTGCATTTTTTCCAGGAAAGCTTTTACGAAAATTTATTGGCGGATTTAAGTCCTGAGGAGCTGGACAATATCATCCGTTCATTAGAGCTGCTGACCAATTATTTAGAGAAGAAGGTTGAGGAGAAACCATGAAGAGGAAACAGGTATTGTATACCATCCTGGCCGTAGCTTTGGTTGCCGCTATCGGCGGGGGGTATTCCTACTGGTATCAAGCGCATTATTTTATCAAGACGGAGGATTCTAGAATAACTGGCGATATTTACCGCGTCATGCCGAGAATATCCGCCAAGCTTACCTCACTTGCGATTGCCGAAGGCGATACCGTCTTGTCGGATCAAATCGTAGGCCAGCAGGACAATACCAATTTGGCTACTAGCAGTCTCGATCAAGCGGCATTGCGTGCGCCTATCAACGGAACGGTAATCAAAACGATGGCGCGCGCAGGCGAAGTGGTGTCCCCCGGACAGACCATTGCCATGATCGTAGACAAGAACAAATTGTACATTTCGGCCAACATTGAAGAGGTCGATATTAACCGGGTGAAGGTCGGTCAGGTTGTTGATTTCACGGTGGATACGTTCCCTGGCTCTACGCTGAGCGGGAAAGTAACGGAAATCGGTGAAGCGACGGCGTCGACCTTTTCCCTGCTGCCTGCCACCAATACGAGCGGCAACTTTACCAAGGTAACGCAGCGCATCCCGATCAAAATTGCGATCGAAGACAATCAAGGACTCGCCATTGCACCAGGCATGAGTACTACTATTAAAATTCATTTGAAAGGGTAAGGGAGATACGACCATGAGAAAAAAACAGATGACATGGATCCCGGCGATCCTTTCTTTAGCCATAGCCGTAGCTTTGCCTGGATGCGGAGATGCCGGGAGCAATGCGGCCGGTGCGTCATCGGCGCTTTCTGTTAAAGCGATCAAGCTCGGTCAAAGCAGCGATGCGGGCTTCAGCGGCAAAATTATTCCCGATCAGGAGAATAAAATCGTAGCCAAGGCCGGCGGTAAAGTAGCGGACGTCAAGGTGGTTGAAGGAGCCGTAGTCAAAAAAGGCGATGTGCTAGTGCAGCTGGAAACCGACGACTTGACCTCGCAGGTGAAGCAGGCGGAAGCGGGCTTGATAGCCTCCAAAGCGAAGCTTGCCGATACGCAGGCGGGAGCGCGCAGCCAGGAGATTCAAGGCTTGGAGAGCGCCGTACAAAGTGCGGAAGCGGCGTTGAACCAAGTGAACGCGGGTGTGGAGCAGGCGAAATCCGGCTTCGATCTGGCGCAAAAATCGTATAACCGTTTGAGAAATATGTATGACAGCACTTCTACCGTTACTAAAGAAGATATGGATAAAGGGACGTACGAATACGAGAAAGCCAAAGCGGCTTACGATCAGGTGCAGGCGCAGCAGCAAGGAGCGGCGGCGCAAGTGACTGCAGCGAAATCGAAGCTGGAGCTGGCTAAAATTGGAGCGACGGGGAATACGATCGAAGCTCTGCAGGCCGATGTGGACCGGCTGACAGCCGGACTGGAGCTGGCCAACAATGCATTGGCCAACGCGTCTATCGTTTCTCCGATCGACGGCATAGTGTCCAAACGCAGCGTTCAGCCAGGGGAAATGGCACAGCCGGGCGTAGTGCTGCTGACGGTTGTCAAAATGGATCCTGTTCAGGTTGAATTAAGCGTGCCGGAAACGCAAATCGGCAAAATGAAAGCCGGCTCCCCGGTGGATGTCAAAGTGAGCAATCTTCCCGACAAGACATTCCAAGGGAAAATCGAGTTTGTCAGCCCGGTTTCCAATGCCAACAGCACGACCTTCCCTGTAAAAGTCAGCGTCAGCAATCCGGACGGAGCTTTGCTTGCGGGGATGCTGGCTGAGGTTCATCTGAAGGATAGTCCGCAGCAGGCGGGGCTGGAGGTGCCGAAATCGGCGCTGGTCAAGAAGGATAATAAAACCTTCGTCTATGTCATTCAGGGAGATGCCGTCAAAGCTGTAGAAGTCTCGGCAACGGACAAAAATGCGGATTGGGTTTATGTCAAAGACAATGCGAACTTGAAAGATAACGTTCAAATCGTAATTAATCCATCGGAGCAGTTGGCGGACGGCAATAAGGTGAAAGTGGAATAGGGGGCGTTATTGTGGCTGAAACAGCTATGAACACACAAGCTCCACCGGCCGATAAGGGCGAAACCAGCTTCTGGCTTCCTCTCATTGCGATCATCCTGGCTACTTTCGTTTCGGTGCTTAGCAGCAGTCTGGTGAACGTTGCCCTGCCGAAATTATCTTCGGTATTCGGAGTTCCGACATCTACAATCCAATGGGTCGTTACCGGCTTTATGCTGGCTTCCGCCGTCGTTATTCCCGCCAGCGGATTTCTCGCTTCACGGTTCGGCACCAAGTCGGTCCTGCTGCTATCCGTTATCGGATTTACTATCGGATCGCTGCTTTGCGGGATCGCCTGGAACGATTCGAGCCTGATTGCGTTCCGGATTTTTCAAGGCTTAACGGGCGGCTTTATCATGCCGGTGGGCATGACGGTCATGTATACAATCGTCCCGCGCAATCAGATCGGCTTAGCCATGGGGATCTGGGGCGTTGCGGCGATGGTTGCTCCGGCGCTGGGGCCGACGCTAGGCGGTTACTTGATCCAGTATTACAGCTGGAGGACGCTGTTCTTTCTGAATGTGCC
This sequence comes from Paenibacillus sp. H1-7, assembly GCF_022354825.1. GTDB lineage: Bacteria > Bacillota > Bacilli > Paenibacillales > NBRC-103111 > Paenibacillus_S. Next base: position 6,301,927 of record NZ_CP031168.1, on the reverse strand, counting down.
GGTCGGAGTTGTCGCTGCTATCGCATGTTATGTTCTATTGAAAGAAAGTCCCAAAAATACGACGCTCAAGTTCGATATTTTGGGTGCGATATGCTCCGTCGTCTTCTTCGGTTCTCTGCTCCTTGCTCTTAGTAAAGGGCAAACCGAAGGATGGACTTCCTTGTATATCGTTAGTCTGTTCTATCTTTCCGCAGTCAGCCTGGCGCTCTTGATCTGGGCGGAGTTCACGGTAAAGGAGCCGCTGCTCAACCTGCGGGTGTTCAAAAATATTAAGTTCTCGGCAAGTACTTTGACGGCGGGCCTGGTCATGATGGCGATGATGGGGGGAACCTTCCTCATGCCGATTTACCTGCAAAACGTCCAGTCAATGACCGCGCTCGATTCGGGGATTTTGCTGCTGCCGCAATCGGTAGCGATGGCATTGATGATGCCGATCAGCGGGAAGCTGCTGACGAAAATGGGGATTATGCCGCTTGGTATTATCGGCTTGCTTATTCTTGGGGTGACCACGTATGAATTGCATTCATTAACAGCGGACACTTCGCATCTTTGGATCAACGTAGTACTGACGATCAGGGGATTCGGGATCGGGCTATGTATGATGCCGATTTCTACTGTCGGTATGGCTGATATACCGAAGGAACAAATTAAAGACGCTTCGCCGTTGTCCAACGTATTCCGGCAAGTTATGAGCTCGATGGGGATCGCCATATTGACCACGATCATGAGCTCGCGGCAATACTCTCACTTCTATCGCATTACCGAGAACGTACCGAGCTATTCGGATACAGCCAATCAGTTTATTTCCGGCATATCGGCTTCCCTGATCCAGGGCGGCATCGATTCGGCTACGGCGGCAGCCACAGGGGCATCCTATTTGGCCGGTCTGATGCAAAAGGAAGCGATGGTCCGCTCCATTGCGGATACGTTCTATGTTTCGGCTATACCGGCATTTATTTGTATCCCGTTAATTTTCTTATTAAGAGACAAGAAGAAAGCGGCGGACGCTCCTGCAGCGGCACCTCCGCAAGAATCGAAGGAAGCGCAAGCTTCCCCGGCCCCGGCTCCGGCAGCTGCAGGAACGGGCATCAATGTAACGGAACCCGTCAAAGCTTAAGTCACTTACAGCAGCATTTATAACAACACTTATCACGATACTGCAAACCATTCTGGAGGAAACAAACGATGAACAACGTATGGGGAAAAACAGCATTGGCCTTCACCTTAGTAATGTCCAGCGCATCATTGCCTTTGGCCTCGGTCTGGGCGGATCAACCGGCACCTGTTGCCGCAGCGAACGCTCCCGCCTATCAGCAGTTGACCGATGTGCTTCAAGTACAGGTCAAAAGCGTACTGAATGAAAAAACGTCGGACGGTGTTCGCATCGGCCTTGTGGTCAATCTAAGAAACAACAGCGCAGACCCGAAGCGGATTCCCGATTATGAGCTTCGCGCCAAAACTGCGGACGGAGCCGTGTACACGCTGGTCGGCAGCTCCTCAAACGCACGCTCCGCGCTGCCTATGTCGGATACCGAGCTGAGCTACATGGTGAAGCTGACGAATAAAGAGGCAGTTACCTTGTCCGAGCTTCAATGGGTCGATGTCGACTGGAACGTATATCCGAAGACGGAAACCGCCGTGCTGACGGTTCCGGCTTCAGGACTTGGCTGGGCAGGCAGCGACGCGGTCATTACCGATCCGGCGGCTATCAAAAACTGGGGTGAGCCGTTCGCCATCTCGTCCAGCAATCTTCCTTTGACTTATACTCCTGTCGATATGGATAAGCAAACCAATGCACAAAAGACGGTTTATGTCGTAAAAATGCTCGTGGAGAATACGGGAACAAGCACGATAACGGTGCCGGATCTCATTCTCGAAGGCAAGGACGGCATCTCTTCCTTCCAAGGCAAGCAAGTGGAGCAAGCTAAAGTAACGGTTGAACCGGGCGAGAAAAAATATGTGCATTATGCAGTAGAAACAAATCAGGATACCGTCTTGAAGAGCATCAACGTGTTGACGCCGGAGAGCTTCGTGCAAACGGACGCCAAAGGGCAGGCTGTAGCTGTCAATTACAACGTAGGACGCGTTCAAATCGTTCTGCCTGAAGGCCGGTTGTCCTCTAATCTGCAGCCGGTAACGTATAACTACAATGACAAGATTGTGTTTGATTCCATCAACAAAGCGATTCCTGCCGATGTGGACGTATCGCTGGTAGAGCTGAGCATGCATGAGAATCAAGGAATCGGCTACAAAACGGCCGTTGCCAAGTTCAAGCTGACGAACCGCAGCGATTCTCCGCTTCCGCTGCCTGCTTTCGGCACGGAGCTCGATTCGCCGCAAGGCGTTGTTTATACGGGCAGCCGTCAGGTGAACCCGCCTAAACAGCTGATGCCGAAGCTGAGCCATATTGTAACGTATTCTTTCGTCGTTCCTAATACCGAAAGCGGAGAGAACCTGGTACTCAAGCTGTCCGATATGCAAACCGCCGCTCCTTACCGGTCGGCAGTCGCCGCATTGAATGTAGCGATGCAGCCGCTGGCTGAGGCAGGGGATGTCCTGTCGTTCTATCCATTCCAGGTGAAAGTGGAAAACTGGAGCATCCAGGCTTACACCAACCTATTGAGCGCAGCCAATCCGACCTTAACGTACGGCTATAAGCTCAAAATGTTCCTGGATGTGAAGCAGACCGACGACGTCGTTGTCGATCAGGATTTCTCCAAGATGAAGGTCGCTCTTGTGGATTCAGCCGGCCGCACCCTTGCCGAGCAAAACTTGTCGTTCACCGAAACCGGCGGAATCAACCAGCTTGTTTCTGGAGAAGTTATAGTGGACTTCAACAAGGTTCGCGCCGATTATCAAGATCCTTCCTGCACCATCCAGGTGTACGAATCGATTCAAACGGAATTCGGCGAAGCCAAACGTCTTGTAGCTGTGTTCAAATAAATGATAACAGTTCCCGCATATCCGGCTCAGGAATGCGGGAACTGTCCCATTATAGACATGAGGTGTCATACGAATGGTCCAAGAACAGGATGACGCAGCAAAGCTCGCACAAGTGCAAGAAACGGCAAGGCTCGTTATGAGAAAATTAATATCTTACTGCAAGTATGTGGACCATCGCTTCTCCGGTTCGCAAGTTAGCGCTCTCGAAATGGTGGAGGCTCAGGGAGCGGTGAAGGTATCCCAATTGGCGGAATATTTGTCTTTATCGGCAAGCGCGGTGACTTTGCTGAGCGATAAGCTGATCGAATTCGGATATTTGCAAAGAGAACGGACCAAGGGTGACCGGCGTGTCGTTTGTCTTGTCATTACGGATGAGGGCAGAGCCATGCTGGAGCAGCTGCTGGCCAAAGAAACGGCGATCGTCAGCCGTTGGCTGCAGGGAATATCCATTGAGGAGTTAAGTCAATTCAACCAAGTATTACATCGGATCCGGAGCAATGTGAAAGCCGCTTCATCCGGTAAGGATACTAGCGAGAACCGTTAGTGGCTGTTGACTGTTGTTAATGGGTTTTTCCTCAAAGGAAAAATAAGGTGTATAATTTATATAAGTCACTACTTTTTATTTAGTAAACATTATGGTATACTTTGTTTTGTAAAGCCATTGTGAATCCGCTATTTATGAAGGTAGTGATTTTTTACATAACAATTGTTAAGGAATTTTTAACGAAGTTCATAAATAGTTCACGAAATGTATCACAAAATGGATTCACAGACAAGTTTAACTATGATATATTTCGTATAGAAATATTTCTTATACGAAATATATAGAGACAAAAGGAATGGAGAGAGACAAAAATGAAAAAAACCAAACTGTTATCCAAAAAAGCCATTAGCGGAAGCGTGGCAGCTGCACTGCTTCTTGGAGGCTTTGCCTGTGCTCCTGGAACGAACGCATTCGCAGCAGAAGCAGCACCGGTATCGCCTGTCGTAGCGAAATACTTGAACAACCTGATTCCTTACGCTGCCGGTGTATCCGCCAAAGACGAAGAGCATGTGAGATACGAGCTGTCCGTAGGACAAAATTTGGAGGAAGCAACCGGCCTGAGCTCCTCCGAGCTGACAGAGAAGCTGGTTAACAACTTTAACGCCTACATCGACTATACGCAAAGCGGCGCTTCTGCAGAAGAAATCCAGAAGCTGAAGAACGAAGGCGCACAGCAGATCAGCGAAGCGCTTCAAAACGGATATCATCCTGTTGAGGATGTAGCGACTGTAGATTTCAACGCCGTTATTCAACAACGTCTTAAATCGATCGTCTCCGACGTAGCAGCCGTGTCCGATGAAGATTTCGAGAATATCGAATCGCAGCTTCAAGCCGGTGCGAGCCTGGTAAGAGCATCGGGAATGCCTCAGATGGTACTGTTTGACGCTCTGAACAGCCTGATGAGCCAAAGCATCGACAATGCGGTAGGCCAATTAACGGTAGACCCTGAGAAAGTTCAACAAGCTAAGCAAGAAGCGGCTGAGAAAATCTCCGAAGCTATTACGATTGGCGGAGGTCCGGTAAGCGAGCAGGCTTCCACATCGAGCTTCGCTGGTGTAATCAAGCTGCACTTGGCTTCCTTGATCAGCGATGCCTCCAATATTGCAGATAAAGATTATAGTGAAGTATTGCTGCAAGTAAAAGACGGAGCAACGATTCCTCAAGCCGTCGGCATGTCCCAAAGCGAGCTGGCAGCAGACCTGATCTTGCTGATGAACCAAGCAATCGATTCCGCCGGATCTTCGGATTCCGCAGCTGTAGAACAGGCTAAAGCGGACGCTGCAAAGCAAATCGAAGCTGCACTATCGACTGGGGGCTACAGCGCAAGCAAGCCGGCAGAAGCTGCTGATATCAGCGCGCAAGTGCAAGATCGTTTGAAACTGGTCGTTTCGGATGCGGCAACCATCGCTGACCAAGAATTGGCCGACGTACAGGATCTGGTTAATTCAGGTGCAAGCCTGGCAGGCGCAACCGGGTTGTCCGGAGATTATCTGGTGTCTGCATTGACTGCTGTCATCGATCCATACATTAACAGTTTGACAAACGATGCCGATGCTCAAGCAAAAGCAAAAGCAGATGCTGCTGAGCAAATCAGAACGTGGGTTTACGAAGGATACGGTACTGCGAACTAATCCATAACCATCATAGGACGCGGAGGTCTTTTAATAAGATCTCCGCGTTTTTTAATATACATATTAAGTTCTAATTGGGTCTCCCTGCTAACCATACGGATTGTTGTTCTCGATGCCAAAGATCCACATTTTGGGGTAATATTATGCGCTTTTTGCAAGAAGGAATCAAATAAATGATTGAAATTGTCATTATAAACTCATATAATTATCGACATAACCATCAAGTTCGGCTTATTGGCTATTACAAACGGTAGTTGGAGTGAAGCAGACATGGGCGACCAGGAATTGTCCAAAGGGGAAGAACGGCGCAGCAAAATTTTGAATGTGCTCAAGACGCAAGGGAAAATAACAATCCAGGATATTATGGACAAATTTCATTGCTCTGAGGCGACGGCGCGCCGGGATCTCGATGTTTTGGTGAAAACCGAGGCTGTCATCCGAACGATCGGCGGCGCTCAGTTCGAAGGGATTCCCGGCATCCGGGAAGCTTCCTTTCATGAGAAAAGACAGCTTCTCTGGGTAGAGAAGGAAGCGATTGCAGCGAAGGCCGCTTCGCTGATCGAGGAAGGCGATGTCATAGGGCTGACAGGCGGTACGACCACGTATCTCATTGCCAAGGAGATTAAGGGCAGGAAGAACATCACCGTCGTCACCAATGCGGTCAATATCGCCATGGAGCTTGCCGACAGTGACGGAGTCCAGGTCGTGCTTACCGGAGGCGTCATGCGCAAGAACAGCTTTGAGCTGTGCGGCCCTTTGGCAGAGTCGATTGTCGAGAGCCTGAATATCGGGAAGATGTTTATGGGAGCGGACGGTTTTGCCTTGGAGCAGGGGGTTACGACGTATTCCGAGCTGGAGGCGCAGATCGGGCGCATGCTGATCAAACGTTCGATCCGGACGTATGCGGTCGTCGACCATTCCAAAATCGGGAGAGCTTCCTTGTTCAGCATCGCGCCTCTCACGTCGTTATACGGATGCGTGACGAACGAAGCCCCGGGTAAGGAGCTGGCTGACGCGCTGGCCCTAGCCAATGTGGAGTTATTCGTTGCGGATCAACATTACTAAGGAGCCGGGAAGGATTGGATTGAATATGAGTTATTTAATCGGTATGGATATCGGCGGAACCAATATCGTATGCGGATTGGTCGATGCCAGCGGGAAGCTGTTGAATAAAATTAAGCAATCGACGGAAGCGCATCTTGGAAGCGCGCACGTATTCGATAAGATCGACCGGATGGTGGGGGAGCTCCTTCAATCCGCTCAATTGGGCCGCGATCAAGTGGCGGCGATCGGAGTCGGCACCCCGGGCTTTATCGATCCGGCCAATGGAATAACGCTGTTTGCTAGCAATCTTCAATGGACAAACGTCCCTACGGCTGAAGAGATCCGCAAACGGACCGGCATTCCGACCTTCATCGATAACGACGTCAGGATGTACGTCTATGGCGAAGCGGTTTGCGGAGCGGCTCAAGGCTATGAGCACGTGCTGGGCATCACGATCGGTACAGGTCTCGCCGCAGCGGTGGTGAACGAAGGCAGGCTTTACTACGGCGGTGGTTATATGGCAGGGGAGCTCGGGCATATTCCTCTGGACGAAATCCCGTATACGTGCGGCTGCGGCTTAAAGGGCTGCCTGGAGACGGTTGCCTCGGCGACAGGTATCGCCAGACAGGTGCGGGAGCAGATCGCAGCAGGACGCAGCAGCATTCTTACGGAATGGCTGAACGGCGGTCCGGTCGACCGCATTACGGCAGCGGACGTCTCCAAAGCCTACGATGCCGGCGATGCGCTGGCTATCGAAGTGATGCATCATACCGGCAGGCTGCTGGGCAAAGGCTTGGCCTGCGCCGTGACGCTGTACAGCCCGGATATAATTGTTATCGGGGGCGGCGGCGCAATGGCCGGAGAACGGTTGTTTGCTCCGATGCGGGAGCAATTGAAGCAGTCGGTCTATTCCGGGTATTGGGACCGATTGACCATCTCGCAGGCGCAATGGATCGACGACGCGGGCATTATTGGAAGCGCGATGGCTGCAGGCACACGCAGCCAGCAAGGAAAGGACTAATTTCATACTTTTGGAGCCGCAGCTTAAGCTGCGGTTTTTTTGTGCAGGGACGTATCGAAGGGCATGTATAGCCTCGATATCAAATCCGATCTGCAATCGTATCGCCACCACACTGTAAGCGATAACAATTTTATATTTTTTTAGTTCGAATGATAGACGAAGTTTTCCTTAATATAGTATATTTAAAGTATTAGAAAAACTAGTACTTTTAGATCATTATTATAGATTACTTAAAAAGAATGTCATAAATACAAAAAATATGTTAAAAAACTCCTATCTTTTCTAACTCTTTTTTAACAATCAAGCGGAATAGGTGATTCATGGATGTACTATAAAGTATTGGTAGTTGAGGACGATAACATGGTAGGGGAAATGTCGACCATGTATTTATCGGAAGAAGGGTACTCCGTGAAGCGAGCCGCCGGCGGCAAGGAAGGACTGGAGTTGCTGCAGGAGTTCGATCCCGACCTCGTCATATTGGATATCATGCTGCCTGACATTAGCGGTATCGAGCTGTGCCTGGAAATCCGCAAAACATCCTGCGTGCCGATATTGGCCGTCTCCATGAAGACGGAAGTGCTGGACCGGGTCGATGCTCTGGTCGCAGGCGCAGACGATTACCTGTGTAAGCCCTTCAGTATGAGAGAGCTTACGGCGAGAGTAGCGGCATTGATCCGGCGCGCTCACATGCAGCCGCAAAGAATGGAACAGGCGGTACATAACGTTCATGCATCAGGCATGTCCGATGACGACGAGCCGATAGCGTTGGATTATGAGCGGCGGGCGATCTATGTGAACCATGCCTACGTGGATACGACGTACTCCGAATTCGAGATTATGAAGCTATTCGTTGCCAATAAGGAGAAGGTATTCAGCCGCGACGAGCTTATCAATGCATTGCGGGGAATCGATTCCTTCGTCAATGACCGGTCCATTGATGTCCATATCGCCAATCTGCGCAAGAAAATCGAATTGGACCCGAAGGAGCCCAAGCTGATCAAAACCGTCTGGGGAATCGGGTACAAATATATCGGCAACTCTTAAGGTTCAAGCCTTAGGAGTTTTTGTTTTGGATACTTATGGAGTATAAGGGGAGTCTCTGGATGAACAGCTTATCCATTCGGTCGAAAATGATGATTCTTGTATCATTAATTACTAGTATCTCGCTGTTATTTGTCGGATTCATCAATTACCGTGCCGCCAAAGATCAAATTGTCGCTTCGCTGCAGGACAACGCGAATGCCAAGGTGATGACCCGGGCCTATAATCTGTCGGCGTGGATTGAGAACCGGCTTGCGGAAGTGGAGGTCATGAGCCGGACGGAGCAGGTGCGCTTCGGAACGATGGAAGAGCGGCTCGCTTATTTGAGCAAGGAAGCGGAGCGGTCTGTCGGCAAGTTTAACTATATCGGCTTTTCCGATACGGACGGCAATCTTACGTTTACTTCCGGGGGCACGATTAATATTAGTGATGAGCCGGGATTTTACGGCGTTTTGAAGGGCCGAAGCGTCGTCTCCGATGCGTTTCAAGGAAAGAATTCCAATAACATCTTGTTCACACTACAGGTTCCTGTGTATGGAGAAAAGGACGTGGCGGGTCTTGTGAACGTATCGATTCTGGTCGAGACGGCGTTCAGCCAGCATACCGACTTCAAGGTGGGCAGCGGGGATACGACCTTGCTGTTCACGACTGACGGAACGATCATCTACCATCCGGATAAGTCGATGATCGGGCGAGCTAATATCAGGGACACGTCGATCCAAGAAATCGTCGATCAAATCATCAATCAAAGGAATGGGTATGGAGAAACGACCCATGGGGACTCCAAACAGCTTGTTTTTTACGCGGCCGTCAAAGGAACGCCTTGGATTATGGTGCATCAGGTTTCGCTGCAGGAGTTCGAGCAGCCGCTGCAGTTGCTGCAATGGAAGACGATCGTAACGATTCTTGTGACGGAAGCCGTAATGCTGCTGCTGATTACGATTCTGTTCAACCGGGAGATTAAACGGATCAGGGAAATTACATCGGTGACGTCGATCGTGGCGGAAGGGCATTTCGACTTGAGTCCGATTCCGATCCAAAATGACGATGAGATCAGCACATTGGCCCAATCGGTCAACGGCATGATGGCGCAGCTGAAGGAAATGTTCGAGCGGATGGAGGCGATCATTAACCAGAACGATTTTGCTATCATCTCACTAGACTCGAACTATACGGTCAATTACTTCAGCAAAGCGGCGGAAAAGCTGTTGGGCTACCGGGCGGAGGAAGTCTTGTACAAGGCGACGCCTCTACTGTTCCACGATCCCGATCAGCTTCGGGAGCTGGCGGAGCAGCTGACCAGACAGCTGGGAAGGCGGGTGCCGCCCGACGTGACGGTGTTCAAAGAACTAAGGAACATCGAATTTTCCTACGATCGCGATTGGGATTTCATACGTAAAGACGGGACTCGCGTAGCCGTATCCCACAACTCCAACGGATTGCGGGACCGTAACGGGCAGTTTATCGGGGTAGTGGCTATCGCCAGGGACATTACCGAGCAGAAGCGGGTACAGCAGGAGCTTGTGCTGGCTAAGCAGGAGGCGGAGGAGGCGAACCGGGCCAAAGGGGTATTCCTGGCGAGAATGAGCCACGAAATACGAACGCCGCTTAACGGCATTATCGGCTTGTCGCAGCTGATGCAGCGTACTAAGCTGAATGACGTGCAGAGCGATTACTTGCGTAACATTTTATCCTCCTCCCAGACGCTGCTGCGGATTATTAACGATATCTTGGATTTTTCCAAAATGGAGGCCGGCAAGTTCGAGCTGGAGCGGGTCGTCTTTCATCCCGAAGACATCATCCAACGGCTGAGCGAAACCGTGAGCGTCTTTCTCGGAGGCAAAGAACAGTTCGAGCTGATCATGGACATCCCGGACAATATTCCGGATGGGCTCTTGGGCGATCCGCTGCGGTTGGAGCAGGTGCTTCTGAATTTGTGCAACAATGCCATCAAATTTACCCGCCGAGGGCAGGTTATCGTCGGCATTCGGCTGATCGAGGGAAACTTGGAATCGGTCAAGCTGCAGTTTAAGGTGCAGGATACAGGCATTGGCATAGCGAAGGAGCAAATGGATAAGCTGTTCGTGCCGTTCACGCAAGCGGATGGCTCGACGAGCCGGAAATACGGCGGAAGCGGACTGGGACTTGTCATCTCGAGCTATTTGATCGATATGATGGGCGGCCATCTCGAGGTAGAGAGCGAGCCGGGAGCAGGAACTGCGTTCTGGTTTACCGTTTCGTTCGCTCGCTCGCGGCAGTCCGGGATAAGGGAGTACAAGGTGAGGGATGCCTACGCTGGAATGCAGGTATGGGTCGTAGAGGACAGCGAGGTGATGAGAGATCATCTGTGCTCTTTATTGAGCTCCTACGGTTTGGAAGGGGTTCCTGTCGCTTCGTGGAAGGAGGCCTATGCCAAAATCGAGCAGACACAGCGTACCGGCAGTGGCTGCGTACTGGCCTTGCTGGATATGGAGATGCCGGATATGTACGGCTCGGAAACCTGGGTTACCTTTCAGAAAGCGGCTGCGGAAGCCGGAATGATGACCCTCGTCATGACAACCGCCTTCGGGCGGGATGAGATGATGGGAATGCCGATCGATTACCGGCCCGACGGCATGATCGTTAAGCCATTCAGCCGGCCGGAGCTGTTCCGTGCGATTGAAGCGGTATTGGAGCGGCGCTTCATGGCGGAGCAGGGAGCGACTGCGTCAGAGGTGAGCATAAGGACAGGGATGCCGATTCCGGTGGAGAAGCGGATTTTGCTGGCGGAGGATAATGCGATCAACCAGCAGGTTGCATTCGAAATGCTTCGCTATCGCGGATATTATGTCGAGGTGGCCCAGGACGGAAGGGAGGCGCTCCGGAAGCTGGAGGACGGAGAGTGGGATTTGGTGCTGATGGACATCCACATGCCGGAAATGGACGGAATCGAAGCGACGAAGCGGATTCGCAGCGACTCCCGTTACGACGGGCTTCCTATCATCGCGATGACGGCGAATGTTATCCGCGACGATCATGAAATGTATTTGAGTATCGGGATGGACGATATTATCACGAAGCCGCTCGAGGCGGAGCCGATGTTCGCCACGATCCGCAAGTGGCTTGGCGTATCGGGCAGCGGGCACGCCGCCAGTGCAGACAAGCCGGATGGCGATGAGCCGATCCTGCAGCTAGAGGGGATCGATGTGCGCAAAGCGCTGGCACGGCTTAATGGAAGAACGCCTATATTGCTGCAAATGGTCAAAACATTCGAGCGGGACTATCATGATTTCTCCATACAGCTGCGGCAGGCACTTGAGAAGGACAATCCTATCGAGGCGCACCGGCTCGCACATACGCTTAAAGGTGCAGCCGGCAACTTATCGGCGGCCGAGCTGTATGTGGCGGCAGGGCAGGTGGAATCCATGATTAAAGATACGGAAGGGGCGGACCTGCCGGCCCTGGATCTGGCTCTGGATGAGCTGGAGCATACCTTGAAGCAGCTGCTTGCTTCGATTCGTCAGTTGGAATAGTTATTGTTTCTGCTATAGACAACTCTCCATGCATCGCGGTCTTTCTGAGCATAAGATACGATAAAGTGCTTTGTCGACCTTGTTTATCAGCGGAGCTTTAATTGATCATGGAGGGATGAAACGTTGAGCTATTACAGCCAATTCGGCCAAGATAAATATTTGAACGAGCTCGTATTCGAGGGGAAGTGCGGAGGATATTTTGTAGATATCGGAGCATATGATGGGGTGACTTTCAGCAATAGCTATTTTTTTGAAAAGCAAATGGGATGGAACGGAATTTGTGTAGAACCAATGCCTCATATATATAACCAGCTCATTCGTAACCGCAAGTGCGTATGTATTGAAGGGGCCATAGCAGGGGAGGAGAGAGAGCAGGATTTTCTCGTAGCGAAAGGCGTAGAAATGCTGAGCGGCCTGGTTGATAGCTATGACATACGCCACCTGAATTTAATAGACAGCTATAAGGGCGAGAAGGAAATCATCCGTGTTAACACGTTCAAGCTGCAGTCCATCCTTGATAACAATCAAATCAAGCATATTGATTTTTGCAGTATCGATACCGAAGGCTCCGAGTTGAAGGTGATACAGTCTATCGATTTGGATAAAGTGGACGTGCGTTGCTTCGTAGTTGAGAATAACTATCATGATTCCGTCTTGAGAGAATACTTATTGTCTCGAAATTACTCGCTTGTCGAGCGTATTGTCGTAGATGATATTTTTGTAAAAAACGGGTAGTAGGCTGCCGACCGAGATGAAGCCATATTGTTTGTTCATATAGCAGTTCCTTGATCCGACTTGCTGAATAAATGACCATTCGTTCCCTGTGGAATGAATTGGTCTTTTTTTTGTATAAATAGGAACGTGTGATCGCATTGATAAAAGGTAGTCTATAGCAAAAACGACATTTGCCTCATATATAAATAGACTGGATCGTATGTCCCGGCAAGCGATGCCAAGCCTATTTTTCGTAAACTTCTGACCTGTATCCCGTCTTGCGCATATGTTACACAAGAGGTTATTGCAAAGGGGATAAGGACAAACAATATCGCAGGGCGGTGCTGAATCAATGAAAGTATGGATCCATAAAGCAGTGGATAAAAATAAAAAAAAAGCAGTCCGAACTAAAAAGACGGCAAAAAGCAAAAAGAAGGTAAAGGCAGCCAAAACGGTGAAAAGCGAGCAAACGAAGGCTCGCAGCAGCAAGGCGAAAAAGACTAAAAAAAGCACTACAAAAACACGTCCGGGAAAAACTCACAGGCTTGCCTACAATAAAGCTTTTGACGCAAGCTATGATGAAGGCTTTCGGGCGGGCTATGCCAAAGGATTGCAGGAAGGGCAAGCTCAATAACAAAATGGATATGAACCGGGCGAGCAGCTCCCCCAGGTTTTCTCCCCCTAAGACGTCGAAAGACGTCTTTTCTCTTACATTTGTACGTATACACAGGTACAAGTGACGTTCCGATGTACTTGCCCATCTAATATATTGTAGTACTTACCCGACGAGCATCTAAGTCGCGGGATTCCTTAAGAGAGAGGCAAAACTATGTCCGAACCTATTAGTCCTTGCGGAGGGCCATCCCCTAATGAAAGTAGCTCTTTGCTTTGAGAGTACTAGTCATAGGCGGCGATGAAATAGTCGGTCATCTCCTTATTCCTTACCTGCTTGAACGAACCCCCTATGAAGTTTTTTGTACGACGCGTCAAAAAAGCCTGCTGCCCAAAGGCTTGTACCTTGATGCCAATGATGATGTGATGGTCGAAAAGCTGATCGACATCGTGGCTCCCGACGTTATTGTGAACGGTACAAGTATTGTTAACGACATGGCGCGTCAGCGTGAAGTGGAGGCTTATCGGATCAACGGACTGCTGCCTCACCAGCTGGTGAGGCTGGCCAATCGACATAATATTCGATTGATTCATATGAGCACCGACGGTGTGTTTTCAGGTCAACGGGGCCTTTACGAGGAACGTCACATCCCGGAAGGAACATCGGTCTACGCCAAAACCAAAGCGCTTGGAGAGATAAACCAATCGCGGCATATAACGATCCGCACCTCTTTGATTGGTCCTGAACCCGATGCTGCAGGAATCGGGCTGCTGGACTGGTTTTTACGGCAGAAGGGCGATATCAGAGGCTTCGTTAATGTCATGTGGAATGGTGTGACGTCGCTGGAACTTGCCAAATTCATTCATTTTACACTGGAGCAGGGCAAGCATTTAAGCGGAATCGTCCATCTCACCTCGCCTGAGATCATTAGCAAGTATGATTTGCTTCTCATGCTGCAGCAATTATTCCACCGAAACGAGATCCGAATCCATCCTTATGACGGCATTGAGCTGGATCGAACGCTGAAGTGCACCCGGCAGGATATCGATTACGAGGTTCCGTCCTATGCCTCTATGCTGTCGGAACTGCTCGAGTTTATGCGGATTGCGTGGTAAAGGAGGATAGGCCAATGAAAATCATTATTATGGCAGGAGGCCAAGGAACGCGGTTTTGGCCCAGAAGCGTCAAGCAGAAGCCGAAGCAATTTCTGTCCCTGACTTCTACGGAGACGATGCTGCAGCAGTCGGTTCGCAGGTTTGCGCAGTTCCTGCCCTTGACATCCATCTATGTGCTGACGACTCGACAATACAGCCCGATGGTCTTCGAGCAGCTTCCTGAATTGAAGCAGGAGCAGATTTTGCTGGAGCCCGAACCGAGAGATACGGGGCCATGCATCGCACTGGCTGCCCTGCACTTTCTCTCTGGCGGAAATGACGAGGTATTGGTAACGACGCCCTCGGATCAATATATTCCTGATGCCCAGGCCCTATGGGAGGCGCTACTTCAAGCGGAGCAAATCGCGCAAAAAGGCCGCTCGATCGTGACGCTGGGCATCGTGCCTACCCGGCCAGAAACAGGGTATGGTTATATCGAAACGGAGGAACCCGATGGAGAAGGCGGCGTCGTTGTAGCTAAAGCATTTATCGAGAAACCGCACCTTGAGAAGGCGAAGCAGCTGATTCAGCAAAAAAACATGTACTGGAACAGCGGTATTTTTATATGGAAGCCATCGACGATTAAGCATTATATGATGCTGTATCAACGAGAAATGTGGACCCGGCTGGAAGGCTGCGGCGGACAATGGGAGCAAGTATATCATCAGCTGCCCAAAATTTCCATCGATTACGCCATATTGGAGAAGGCTTCGATGATTTATACGATTCCGGTTACGTTCGAATGGGACGACGTAGGAATCTGGACATCGCTGGAAAGAGTTTTTGGAACCGATTCGGAAGGAAACATCATGATGGGGGACGTCAACTCCATGTTGACGAACAACAGCATTATCTATACGGAACATCAAAAAGCGATTGTTATCGGAATTCAGGATGTCATTATTGTTTCTACGGCCGATGGTCTGCTGGTTTGCCATAAATCCCAGGAGCAGCATATCAAAACGATGCTGAAACAACTGGAAGACTAAAGGAGGATCCTACTTCTATGAAAGTGCTAGTAACCGGAATAACCGGATTTGTCGGCAGCCATATGGCTGAATTTCTGCTGGATCAGCAAGTGGAAGTTACCGGTACGATCCGTCAAAGAAGCCGATTGGACCATATCAAGCATTTAAAGGATATCCGGCTGGTCGAGTGCGAGCTTAGGGACCCGTTCTCTGTGGAAAGCTTGATTGAAGAAGTAAAACCGGATCTAATATTCCATTTGGCCGCACAAAGCTTTGTTCCGACTTCCTGGAATTCGCCGATGGACACGATCTATAACAATGTCTCCAGTCAAGTCAATATTTTTGAAGCGGTGCGGCGCATCCACCCGGACTGCAAAATCCAGATCGCTTGCTCCAGCGAAGAATACGGTCATGTCGAGCCGCACGAGGTTCCTATCAAGGAAACGAATCCGCTGCGTCCCTTGAGTCCTTATGCAGTTAGCAAGGTGACCCAAGAGGTTCTAGGCTATCAGTATAATAAAAGCTACGGGCTGCATGTCGTGCTGACACGGACATTCAATCATACGGGACCTCGACGCGGTGAGAACTTCGTTACGTCCAATTTTTCCAAGCAAATCGCAGAGATTGAGAAAGGCAAACAGCCTCCTGTGCTGTACGTGGGCAACCTGCAGGCCAAACGGGACTTTACCGACGTGCGGGATATCGTGAGGGCTTACTGGCTTGCTGTTCACCATGGAGTTTCCGGGGAGACCTATAATATTGCATCCGGCACCTGTTGGAGGATAGAGGAAGTGCTGAACAAGCTGCTGGCCTTAAGCTCGGTGGATATCGAAGTCAAGGAGGACCCTCAACGGCTGCGGCCTTCCGATGTCGAAATATTGCTTGGGGATTACTCCAAGTTTCATAAGCAGACCGGCTGGAAGCCGGAAATTCCGTTTGACCAAACGTTAAAGGATCTTTTGAACTATTGGAGAGCTCAGCCATAATAGAGCCAAATAACGTTATCGGAGCGAGGGTTCCCTCAGGGGGACCTCTGCTTGTTTGGAGAAGGAGGGATATCGTACAGTGAGCGATCAGCAAGGAATGGCAGAGGGTATTGAAAATGAAACTATGAATGAGCAGTTTTCATTCGAAGATGAACCGGAAATGCAAGCTGCCCCCCCGAAGCCAACGAGGAAAAAGAAGCTAAAGCGCGGCACTACCAAGGCAAAGCGTGCGGTAGTTAAGGACGTTAAAAAGAAAGCTAATCCCGAGCAAACGAAAGTAACTAAAAAAAATACGGGTAACAAAAAAAGTGATCCTTCTGTTAAGAAAAAACAACCTGTAAAAAAACAGACCAAATCCGTAATAAAGAAAGCCGCACGGAGGGTTGTCAAGCTTAGAAGGAGAAAATCAGCTTATCCTAGGGGAGTTAATCTGATCGGCTTCATTCGGGCTGAAACGGGGATTGGAGAGTCTGTCCGGCTCGCTGCAAGATCATTGATCAATACGGACATTCCTTTCGGCACTATCAATTATCCGGAGCAGCACGATTTCCGTGAAGATGACACGACCTGGGCGCATATGGAAATGAAGAGCGCGGTATACAAGGTGAATCTATTCCACATTAACGGAGACAGGATCAAGCCGGCTGCGGCGTATTTCGGTCCTCGCATCACCAGGGACAGATACAATATAGGCTACTGGCATTGGGAGCTGCCTGATTATCCGCAGTCTCACTGTGCCGGCTTCGATGTAGTACAAGAGGTTTGGGTTCCTTCCAACTTTGTACTAAACAGCATTTCCACGAAGTCCAAAGTACCTGTGGTGCGTATACCGCATGGGATTCAAGTCCCTGTACCGCTTGGATTGAACAGGGACAGCTTCGGGCTGCCGAATGACCGTTACCTGTTTTGTGCGATGGCGGACTCACAAAGCTACCAAAAGCGTAAAAATCCTCTGGGAGCCATCGAGGCCTTTAAACGGGCATTTGCAGGCGAAGACCCACGAGTCGGACTGGTCATCAAATTGAACAATGCGCAGTCAAATCCGGAGGAGACGGCAGCGCTGCAGCAGGCAGCGGCAGGGCACGCGAACATTTATATTATCGACCAGACGCTGACGCGCGAGGAGGTCAATGCGTTAATCAGCAGCATTGATTGTTTCGTCTCGCTTCATCGTGCGGAAGGCTTTGGCCTGCCCCTGGCGGAAGCGATGTATTTGGGCAAGCCGGTGGTCGGAACGAACTGGTCAGGGAATACGGATTTCATGCATCCGGGCAATTCCTGTGCCGTTAATTACGAGCTAGTAGATGTAGGGGAGTATTGGGGGCCGTATGATGCACATCAAAAATGGGCTGAGCCGGATATTGACCATGCATCGGAGTTTATGCGCAAGCTGATTATTCAGCCCGATTGGGCAAGAAGAATTGCTTTAGCCGGTCAGAAAACCATTCATTCCTACTACTCGCCTTATCATGTCGGACAGCTGATAAAGCAGCGGCTAAGGCTTCTGGGATTCAAATAACATGTTCTAAAAGAGAAAAAACTCGACCAGCAGGCTGGCCGAGTTTTTTGTGCTTAACGTTATGCAGAGGAATTGTGGCGTTTCACAGGCCGGTTCCTCCGCACATGAAGCTTCCGGTTAAGCCATGGCTTTGCCGGCTTGCCGTATCGTCTTCTCCGAAGCTTCACTCCGATCATTTTGACTGCGATTTGCCTCTGATACTTGCTGAAGGCTTCGATTTGTTCAGCGAGCCCTTTGGCCACCATCTGCGAGCTTCCCGCCACATCCGCCATGCTCTCCAGGATAACGGCCAAAGCGCGTTGGCTTCGGGCCAAGGAGTTCAATATATGCAGCTTCATCCTCACTTCCTGCTCGTGCCACTTCATCTGGAGCATCCTCCCATAAAATCGTTGTATTATCCGGAGATGCCCCCGTTGTCGGCTTCGCCATCGTCAAGAATAGCTTGCAGGTTTTTGGTGAGTGCTTGCTCCATCTTTGTCAAACCGTCGATAACTTCAATCAGCTGCTCGTGAATTTCCAAGCACTTCTTCACCTGATCGTTATGGTCACCCAAGTGCTCTGCGGCCAAGTGATTACAGATCCAGCGGCAGGCACGGGTCGTTTCGAACGATTTGGCCTCCAAAATTAAATAGACGTTTTTCTGAAAGCTGACTGCGGACACCAGCAGCTTATGGTAAGAACTCGTTCTGCTCAAAGCTAGCCCCTCGCCTCCATCAATAGTTTCAATCTATTCTTCACCGTCCGGCTTTTCTACCTCTTTAAGCACGAGCATGAGATTATCGGCCAATGTGTCTTCCAAATCAGCCAGACTGTTCAAATATGCGGCCATACTCTTCGTTACATTGAGCGCGTTGTCCGTTAACGTTTCAATATCTCCAAAAGAAGGATTATCATGCGGGATATCGTGGATGATTCCTGCAGCATGAAGGATGATATGACGCTGCGATTCCAATATTTTTGCCATTTCCGTCTGCGAGTTCGCCATATGCTCAATAATTTGGGTGAGCTGCTTTTGCATTTCTCAATCCTCCTTTCCGTATTGATTTTCACCATAACATATGCCATTCGCCTTCTATGAATCACGGCATTTGCCCAGGAGGCGGGGGAAGGAAGGGGGAGGCATCCTCCTTAATTGAAGCTCAAATAAAGGTGCGCGGGTGTACTCCCCACTTTGCAATGAACTGCGCGTAATTTCGATGAAGCAATTGTCTTACGGCTTTCCTCCCTTTTTTTCTAAAGCTTCCGCCTCCTTTGTGATAAATAAACGCATCCCCGGCTACCATCAGGCGAAAACCTTCAAGCCGCGCACGATAGCAGTAATCGTCATCCTCCACATACCCTGGCGAGAATCGTTCGTCCATCAGCCCGACACGGTCCATCAGCTCCCGCTTGAACAAGAAGCATAGCCCGACGATGCGATCCACCTGATGCCATTTGGAAGCATCGGGGTCATTGTACCTTGCCGCCATCTCATTTAGGGATGTGAAAGGCTCCTTGATCTTCTGTTTACCGGTCGCATAGTTGGTTACAGGGCCGACAATGCCGATATCAGCCGAGCTGTACAAGCATCTCAGCATATTGTCGAGCCAATTGCGCGTAAGCAGCGTATCGTTGTTCAGCAGCAACAGCGAGTCTCCGACAGCCATCTTAAGACCGTAGTTGCAAGCAGCCGGAAATCCGCAGTTCGTCGGCAATGAAATAAGCTTGAGCTTCTGCTGCTCGCAGTATTCGATGGAACCGTCGTCCGATCCGTTATCGACAACGATGATTTCGTAAGGGGATGATGTATGGATTAGAATAGATTCTACACAAGGCTTCAAGTACTTAATTCCGTTGTAATTAGGTATGATAATGCTGGTCAACCGCATGCTATGCCCCCCTTGCCTGTGCTCTGTTTCGCTAATGGTAAACCGTAGTCACGTCTCTATCTGCTAAACGATTTTCTCCCTTATCGGGATCCAATCCGTTATCCATTTCATGAATCATTCGAATCAGCTGCTCCTCTTCAAGCGGATGGTCTCCGTCCAGAACCAGCAATAGCTCCGATTTGGCCATTTTTGAAACGGCTGCCCGGCTGATTTCCTGTCCAACGGTTTGAGGGTAACATATAATAACGGAGCGGGATAAAGAACGAAGGGCTCGAATGTTGGGATTCGAGGAGCCGTTGACAATAATAAAAACCTCATCAATCGGAAGCCGGTTCAGCAGCTTTAGGATGCCGCCGATATGCTTCCTTTCGCTCCCTAAGTTAACAATGACAGCTACGGAGCGGTAAGTCGGTAAAAGGAGCCATTTACGAGACGGCTTTTTCCGGGCAGACATAAAGCCTTGCACATATCCTCTTGCCGCATTGATATAGCGACTCCACGGCTCTCCGGCCAGATTAAGCGCCTCAACCCGTTTCACCCAATACCGGTTCAATGTTATTTTCTGCAAAGGACCGCTCTCGATAGTATGCAGAGCGGCATCTTCTCTGCCTGCGGACCATCCGATCCGGTAAAAAGGAGATTCTTGTAAAAGGGGGAAGGCTGTTTTTTTTCTTACTGCTTTTGAACGTGAAGCCGCGTTTTTATTATCCCCCTTCTTTGCACGCCGGCTGACAGACCCCTTTCGCAGCTTTTGCTCTTTGCGTCTATGGCGTGACGCTCTCCTTGTTGCCGCTTTACGTAATGGCTTCATGCTTCATTCAGCGCCTCTCTTCAGAGCTTACTTCATATAGCACCTTTTTCAGACAAGAGCTAATATGTTCTATATCGTTGGCGGTTAGGCCAGCATAGCTCGGGAGGTTAATTCCTTGGGCGCAAATTCGGTTGGCGACTGGAAATTCGTCGGCTGCTTGCAGGTTCTTATAAGGCGGCAGCGTATGCATCGGATAGAAGAAAGGCCGGGTTTCGATTCCCATCCGGCGAAGCCCGTGCATAACCTCATCACGCTGCTCCTCTGTGAACTCGTGGAATACGGCGCTGAACATCCAGTACACATTCTTAGCCCAAATCTTCTCTACAGGAAGGGTGATAGCGGTGCAATCTTGCAAATTTTCAATATAATGACGGGCGCTTTGAATCCGTTGACCGATATGCCATTCCGCCATTTCCAGCTGTGCACAGCCGATGGCCGCTTGAATGTTGGTCATCCGGTAATTGTATCCGATCACGGGATACCAGTAGCGCCGGTTTGGATCCATCCCTTGGCCTTTCAAAAGCCTGATCTTGTTGGCAACGGAATCATCATTCGTCGTGATCATTCCGCCTTCACCTGTAGTTATAATTTTGTTGCCGAACAAGCTGAAAATAGCGGTATGCCCCAGTGAGCCTACCATTCTATTTTTGTATTGCGCTCCTACGGCTTCGGCCGCATCTTCAATTACGAACAGGCCGTGACGCCGGGCGATGTCCATAATCGGGTCCATATCGGCGGGATGGCCGTACAGATGGACGGCAATAATTCCTTTCGTGCGAGGTGTTATTTTGGCCTCTATGTGCTGAGGACATAGATTCCAGGTGTCAGGTTCCGAGTCGACAAATACCGGCGTTGCCTTGCAATAAGTTACCGCGTTAGCGGTAGCTACGAAGGTAAAGGTCGGTATTATAACCTCGTCGCCTTCTTCCACGCCATGAGCCAATAAGGCAAGATGCAAGGCGGTCGTTCCGTTGCTGCAAGCCATAGCGTGCTTCGTTTGGCAAAACTCGGCGAATCCTTGCTCGAACTTATGAATATAGGAACCGTTTGAGGATATCCAGGTCGAATCAAGACAATCCAATACATAGTCTTTTTCGTTCCCGTTTAAGGCGGGAAGTGCAACGGGATATAAAATGTCCACTACGAATCTCCCCCACATCGTAACTGATAATGAAGCATTCTTTACTACTATATGCGTGGAGGGAGATAAGGGACTCGAATGCAGCGGCATTTCCGGCCCAACCTGAGAGGATAGGTTTGAATGCCGTGGGGGAAGCTGGTAATATGTTTGCCTTTAAATGGATGAGTCTACTTTATTATCAAAATATGTATTGATCTATCGGCATGTACCGTGGCGGTGAACAAGCAGTAACATATTAATATAGTATCTTAAATTAAAGGAGTGATTTATATGGCATTCATAGGTCCACCTGGACCTCCAGGACCTCCCGGACCAACGGGACCGACAGGGGCAACCGGTTTGACTGGAGCTACCGGTTTGACTGGAGCCACCGGCTTGACGGGGGCAACTGGCTTGACTGGAGCCACCGGCTTAACAGGCGCAACTGGCCCGACAGGCCCGGCAGGCCCTCCAGGACCCGCAGGAGGCCCTCCAGGCCCGACAGGTCCAGCAGGCCCTCCAGGCGCTCCAGGCGCTCCAGGCCCTGCTGGCCCAACCGGTCCAGCAGGTGCAACAGGCCCAACAGGTCCAACAGGGTTAACAGGTGCAACAGGTCCGACAGGTCCGACAGGTCCAACAGGCTTAACAGGTGCAACAGGTCCGACAGGCCCGACAGGCCCGACAGGCCCGACAGGTCCAACAGGGTTAACAGGTGCAACAGGCCCGACAGGTCCAACAGGCCCAACAACAACGGTTATGGGTACTCGAACTTCCACTGCACAAACCATTACACCGGGAACGGAAGCTACGGTTCTTACACTTACTGGTGTTCCGACAACGGCTAGTGCAAATCAGGTTAAGGTTGACGCTGAGTTCCAGGTGAATGTTACTGGACTTGTAGCCGTTGGATTTAATGTTATTGCTAGATTGTATAGAGATTTTGGCGGCCCGAACCAGCTATTGCTAGCAGAACAAGTAAACAGCGGTGTAGTTGAAATTATTACTGCTATCGTAATTCCAGCTATAGTTTCGGGAGATGTCACAGCTGTCGATAATTTGGCTGCTCTTGCTCCAATTACTGAATCCTATACGCTGAGAATTCAAGTAGACTTGCTTGTCGCTGTGGCTGCAACCGTAACGGTAACCAACAGAGCAATCAATGTTGTCGTAGGTTCAGTCGCTCCAGCCTAATACGCGTCATCGCATAGCGTTTATCCAAAAAAAGTCCCGCATCTTCGGATGCGGGATTTCTTATGTATCCATAACGAAATGTCCAATCCATTATTATCCAAATTTCATAGAATATAGGGATACGAATCAATAGGAGGTGATAGAAATGCGATTGAAGGATATCCAGACCTCCTATGATGTGATCTTTAGTCTCGGAGGTAATTGCGAGCCTGCATGGCATTTGAAGCGGCTTAATTTACGAAAGTATGCGGGACCGTTGGATTGGAATTTATCTCCTTCACTCTCGGATGTGAACAGGCTGCTGTCCAACCGCTTTCAACATTTCATGGAACTGAATAATCTATTTTTACCTGGTGGTGTCGATTATGTATTTGATGACGGGGAGTATCAAACGTCGAATTCCCTCTATGTTACGGATGCGTACTATAATATTATTACGGTTCACGATTTTCCTAATACCGCGGACTGGATGAACATGTACCCTGCCATTAAAGGAAAATACAATTATCTTGCCACTCGATTTCTGGATAAAATCGCAAACAGCCGATCCCTGTTGTTCGTAAGGTGGTCGAACGATTCGAGAGAAGAAATCGTCCAGCTGCAAAGCATTCTATCCCGCATGACGAAAGGCCGGTTCCATATTCTTGTTGTTCAGCCATTAGAAAGTATGGAGGGCTATGTGGAGCTGGATTGGGGAATGAAAGGGGTCTGCGTGCTTCAGGCTCATCAAGCTCCCAATATATTTGTGAATGTGCAGCTTTGGGATCAAATATTCAGTGGAATGAGATTGAAATGAGATCGAACAACAAAGCAGATAAAATGAAGAGGGCTATCCCTTATTGTTCGGACAAAGGGATAGCCCTCTATGGGTTAAAAGATCCGTTTATTTCTGCCGGGGACGCCAAAGACAAAGTTGTAATCGGGAACGTCGTACATAACAACGGAATTGGCGCTTACCTGCGCTCTGTATCCCACCTTTTTCCAGGGGGTGACCGTAGAGTGGCTGGCCAGGAATACTTCATTCTGCAGGACGGAAAATCCGTTCACCGTGGCGTACGGGCATAGGATGGAGAAGTCTCCCACCTTGGCATCATGACCGCAGGAGGAATAAAAATTCATCATGACATAATTCCCTATTTCCACATGATCGCTTACGGTAACGAAGGGACAGAGGATGACGCCTTCCCCAATAGTTGCGGTCGGCGCAACGATGGCTGTCGGGTGGATGAGAGTAAGGAATTGTGCCCCCCGCTGCTTTAGCTGCGTAACGACCCGCTTCTTAATATCAATATTGCCGATGGCAAACAAGAACCGGTCATTCTCCTGAATGTCATAGGTGTTCTCATCGCCAAGTATCTTTGCCTTAGTACGGAATGAATCCAGATCATGAGGGTTAGGCGAAAGAAATCCTTTGATTCTGTATTCGTTCTCCGGAAATGCATCCTTCGCCCACAGATAAACTTCCCGTCCGAACCCTCCAGCGCCAACGATAATAATATCCAGCATACGGCAACACTCCTTTCATAGCCAAATCCTGTCTCATTCTAAATGGTTCCGTTATCGACGTGGATTACCGTTCCGGTTATGGAGCGTGCATCCTCCGAGAGGAGAAACGCCACCGTGTTCGCAACGCTTTCCGGATCGGTTTCCTCCTTTAACGAGGTTCTGCCGTAGATTTTGTTTTTTTGCTCCTGGGACAGCGATTCGCTCATCGCAGTTTCCATGAAGCCGGGGGAGACGCAATTGGAGCGGATGCCCAGGCTTCCCCATTCTCTGGCCGTTCCTTTTGAGAATGCCTCCAGCGCGCCTTTGCTCGAAGCGTACATGCTTAAACCTTTATAACCGGTATGAGCGCTTACCGAAGAAATATGAACGATAGACCCCTTTGTTCTGTGGAACAGCATATCCCGGATAGCATACTTGGTCAGCAGCATCGGGGCGAACACATTGACCTGAAACATCTGCTGCAGCGCATCCGTATTGATGTTCGTAACGATATCGTCATAGGCCATTGCGGAGTTGTTGACCAGGCCATAGATTGGCCCAAGCGGCTTCAGATGCTGCAAATAAAGCTTGCGGATCGATTGGAGCTCGCTTAGATCATAGCTCAAATGGTGGTACCTCTCGGGGTACTTCTCCCGGAACGATGCGGTAGCCTCGTTTTCCTTCCTGCTGATTCCAACAACGCGATAATTGCCTTCCTTCAATAGCGTCTGGACGATTTGCCGCCCCAAGCCGCCTGTATCTCCGGTAACTATGATGGTTTTCATGTCCTCACCTTTTTGCCTGTTCGAGATTTAGGTAATTCGTTCACAAAATGAAACAGCCGGGGGATCTTCCAAGCTTGCAGAGTGGACACCAATATGTTTCTAATTGAATCCTCCAGCTGCTGCTCGTCGTATCCGGATGCCTTCACAATGTCTGCAACCAATATATTGCCGGTAATGCGGTTATGCCTCGCTTTCACGAGCACATCCAGGACCCCGTCTACGGTCTTGATTTGTTCTTCCACCTCATGCGGGTTTACTTTATAACCGCCGATATTGATCATCTCGGTTTTTCTTGCAGCGAATACGAATCTATGCTCGTCAAGAAGCGTGACTGTATCCCCGGTGTGATACCAGTCCCCGTCTGCCAGGGACACCTCCTCGGCGGCACCCAGGAGGCTTTTGTGAATAAGCAGCTCCCGGTCGTCCGAGATTTTAACAAAGGGCCGGAGGGACTCGTTGATTTCGAATATTTCCCCTACGGAGCCGAACAAGCTTCCCGCCTCGGTCGAGGCGTAAACATTTCTTATTTTCGCATGGGGCATCACTCTGCCAAGGTCTTTTAGGACGTTCGAATCGAACTTCTCTCCCCCGACTGTAACAATCCGTACGTCCGGCAAAGGATGCTCCATGAAGGGCAGCAGCGTTCTGTAAAATGTCGGCGTAGCGGAAATATTGGTTACTCCATATTTCAGCAGGAGAGAATGAACTTCATTCTTATCGGTATCGAAGATATACAGCATCGGATTGCGATTGAAGAATGCCTGGAAAAAGACTTGGAGTCCGGCAAAATGGGTCGGGTTAAAAGAAAATGCCCAGACATTGTCCTTATATCTGGGCCCTTGTTTTACGCTTCTTGCTATGGTGGATAAAGAATGGGTCACTTTCTTCGGCCTGCCCGTAGTTCCTGACGTGTAGATCGTTACGCTCCATCGCTCTTTGGCTGCATCGATTCGAGTGCATAGCTCTTCGAAGTCCGCGATGGGACGGCCGCCGGTTTCAGTCTCTGATACCAGCATGCTTGGGCTGACGCCGAGACGGCTCCTTTCGCTTTCCGAGAAATTGGAGTCGAGCATTTCAACGCCGATCCCGTACGCCATGCTGTGAACTAACTCCAAAAAGATATGGTAGGGATTATCGTAGAAAATGCAGCGCCTGCAGCCGTTCTTCGCGTTCATGTCCGCTATTAAATCCGCATAGCTTTTTTTTATTCCGCGCGCTTCATCTATCCAAAACAGACTCATAAGCTTTCGCTCCGGGCTATTTTTTGTAAAACGTCTTGTATTGTATCTACGTTCCCGTCCTCAAAAACATCAACGCCGAATTCGTCCTCAATCCGAACCGTAAATTCAGCTAAATCAAGCGAATCGAACTGCAGATCGCTTCTTAACGAAGCCGCTGGATCGAGAGCCTCATAACGCCCTCTCGGGTTTTCCTTTTTGTTCAATATTTTATTAATGATGCGAAGCAATTGGTTTTCCATGGCTATCTCCTTCGAATGCTTTTAATAACCTTATAATAATCACGGGCTACATCGCTCCACGTTCTCTGAAGGGAGCTGCTCAATGCGGAAGCTTGAATAGCCGCCAAGGAGCTGTGGGAATAGATCAGCCTGTAAATGGCTATGGACATCTCATAGACGTTGTATGGGTCAAACGGGATAAACGGATCCATATCCGGTACGACTTCCTGTGTAACTCCGATTTTGCTTACGGATACCTGCGTTCCCATCAGGAGCGATTCCAGAATCGGAAACGGGATGGCTCCTTCGAACAGCGTCGGCACGATGGTGCCCTTGGCATACTTGTACAGCGAAGGGACGTCGTAAATCGGCATCCGGTTTTGGGAGAAGATGATACTGCCCTGCAAATCGGGGTATCGGCGTAAAATGGCTGCTATTTCGGCGCTGTTAGGTCGATGAACATAATCGTCGGTCAAGAACAGGCGGGTTCTATTCTCACGGTTGGACGCTTTAAAGTACAGGAACGCTTCGATAAGCCGTTCATGGTTTTTGTGCAGACGAATCACCGACGGAAATACGATGTACTCGTCATACAGATTGTATTTTTGCCTGAACAAGCTTTCGTCGTAGGTGCCGATCGCGTGGTACTCTTCAATCGGCGGCGCGAAGCGGACGACGTGGGTTTTATGAGATGGAATTTGCAGAAACCGCAATCCTTCATTATTACGTGTAAATTCGGATTGGAAGAGGACGGCTTCGGCTTTGCCCGCCATGGCGGAAGCAACCCGTTCGATCTCCATGCACCACTGAGGATTTTTGTCGTAATACATTTCTTTGAAATGAAGATGAACCATGTCATGCAGGCACAGAATGATAGGCTTCTGCAATTGCAGCGCCGACTCCAATCCCACGTAAGGAATAATCCATGCATCGACATGGACATGGTTATTGACCCATTCGATATCCTGAAATGCATGAATAAACACTCGGTTCGGGAATTGAGCGGCAAATTTGCCGAGGGTCTCTACAAGATGCGAATAGTTCATTTCGAAACAAACAACATCTATGACGACATCTTCGCTATGAAGCAGCAGCCCTTCCAGCAATCTTGCAATGAACCGCCCGATTCCTTCGCCATCGAGAGAAATTCGCATCGGATATCCAAGATAGAACCCGACACGGGTCGTTCCATGACGAAAGATGAAGCCTTTGCCGGACGATTTATTACGTCGGTTCATCAAATGTGTACTTGGAGCCAACGACGCTGGAGGGGGCTCGTGAGTCATCGGCGGATAGGGAGAAGATAAAGCGCCGATGCATTCAGCCGATATCAAGAAGCTTTTGAATAATTTGCCTCTCGACAAGCCCCGGTTCAAATGATAGATATGACTATCGAGACCAGGCAAATCCGGTTTGCGGCCTAACAGTTCGTAGTAAAGAGCATAGATGAAATGAAATTCATTGTAGCCGTACAATCTTTGCATGTGATCGGCGATGAGAATACGGTCAGGCGATCCGGCTTGCTCGGGAGGAACCGGCTGCTGATATAAATGCTCGGCTTCTTCGCTTTGGATAATGGAAGCAACTACCTCAGCCTTAGACATGCTTGCAGCCAGACTACTAAGATGAGTATAATAACCCGCAGCATCCGGTTCCCGTTTCAGTAGTTGCCGATAGACTTCCCAAATGAAATCCTCATTCCCCAGATGAAAAATGGGATATAAAATTTCGATGATTCTTTTGAAGCCTCCCTGAAACAGCAATGTTTGATAATAGTTGTTACGTATTCTTAATTGAAAAATATCCATCGGGTTTCCTTTCCCTCCTGTTGACAAGAAGACGGTAGCTATCCTTTTTTTCTAAATTCTTCTTACTAACATATGTAACGATAGGATTGATTGAAATAGACGCTTGTATTAACTTTGGAAAACGCCGGAAGCATGGTCTAAGGGACCTGCGGATAAAAGGGCGTCAGCTCCATTCTCTTCGTCCACACAGGCCGCCGTACTTGGCAATATGATAGTCGATGTAGAAGTATGCTCAAAAGGAGGCCGACTGATGAAGGAACCTTCCGTCATCTTTAATGAAGAACCGCGTGTAGCGAAATACGAGAATGTCTTATCCGGCTGGGAGTGCCGCCAATTGATCGAAATGGCCAGAAACCAGCTGCAGCCGGCTCAGGTTATCGGTGAAAAGGAAGTCATTACTTCGGAATTCCGCAAATCTGAATTCGCCTGGTTTACGCATCAGGCTAATGACGTTGTGAAGCAAGTAACGGAGCGGGTCGCTTCCATTATGGGACATCCGCTTCACTACGCCGAAAATTTGCAGGTTGCGAGGTATGGGGTTGGAGGCAGATTCGGTGCGCATCTGGATACTTACGATTTGTCGTCCGTTGCCGGCAAAAGGTTTTACGAGGAAGGAGGGCAGCGGCTATATACGGCGCTCATGTATTTGAATGACGTCGAAGAAGGCAACGGAGGCGAGACCTATTTTCCCAACCTCAATTTCGAAGTGGCTCCGACGGAGGGGACGCTGCTCCTCTTCCATAACTGCTACCCAAATAGCGCCACACCGCACCCTCTATCCATGCACGGCTCAAGAGAGCTGAAAACCGGCGAAAAATGGATTGCCACACTATGGTTTCGTGACCGCCAGCAGTACAACGGGGCACAAGATTCGGGTCCCTATGTGATTGATTATTCCTATGCGGAAGAGGAAAAGAAGAGCGAACCGCCAACGGCTGTCGAGAAGCCTGTCCTCCAACAGGAAGCAGCGGGCAAAGAACAAGCTGCCGTGAAACAGGAGTCCCCTGCTCCCGACCACGTCTCAGTCAAGAAGCAAGCGATTCCTATCATGAACACTTCGGCAAAGAGAGAATCCTTCTCTCAATCCGGAAATGTGAAGGTAAGAATCGTCGAAACGGAAAACGAGCTGACAAGGGACATTCATATCCGAAATGTTCAGATTATGCACGACAGCTTATCCGATTTGGATAAAATTCATTTAATTCCCAATTCGGTCGAAATGATGCTCGGCGCATTGGGGAGCAGCATTGCGGAAGCTACGGTTGCCATCGCCGCCGACAGAGGTATATCGGTACAATCCGTCGAGGTCGAAGTGAACGGACAGCTTGATAGGTACTCAGGCTGGTACGGAGCGTCCTATGTTCCCGCCTACCTTTCTAGTATTTCCTATACGTTGAACATCGTGTCTTCGGAGTCGGAGGATACGATCCTGAAGCTGCATAATGCCGTGCAAAGAACGAGTCCAGGCTTGCAGCTCATTATTGACCCGCAAAAAGTGAATGCATCTTTTGTTCATAAAAAAGAAAAATAACAAACACCGATCCCATGCTCCAAGGAGTATGGGACATTTTTTACCACACTTTATCGGACATAAGCCAATTTTTACAATACGACGGTATACGTCCATATGCTCTTGTCTGTAGGAGAATATCTTGTTACTAGAGTGCAGAAACGAGAACCAGAGATAAGTAGGTGGGAAAGGAGTCGAAGTTCATTGAGAGGAGTCATTTTGGCCGGGGGGACAGGAACAAGGCTTCGTCCATTGACGAACATAGTGAATAAGCATCTCCTGCCTGTCGGAAATTATCCCATGATTCATTATGCTATCGAAAAGATGGCATCGCTCGGAATTGAGCATATTCTGCTCGTCATTGGCAAACAATCGGCGGGCTTATATACGGAATATGTCGGAAGCGGACAGCAATGGGGAGTCAACATTTCGTACAAAATCCAGGAACAGGCTGGCGGCATTGCTGAAGCGTTGGCGTTGGCGGAGGATTTTGTGTCTCCCGGTGAGAAAATGCTCGTCATCTTGGGGGATAACCTGTTTCTGGATGATTTAACCGATGCAGTAAACGAGTTCGAGAGGATTGCGAACGGGGCGCATGTGTTTCTAAAGCAAGTGCCGGATCCCAAACGGTATGGTGTTCCTGTATTGAATAAAGGGCGCATTGCGATTATTGAGGAAAAGCCGGAACAACCGCAATCCGATTACTGTGTGACGGGCATTTATATGTACGATTCCAAAGTATTCGAAATTATACGTACCATAGAGCCTTCGGTAAGGGGAGAGCTGGAAATCACGGATGTGAACAACGTGTATGCGGCAACGGGACAGCTGACATACAGCATATTATCGGGATGGTGGCTTGATGCGGGGACGCACGCTTCATTGCAGCAAGCAGCCGTCCTGCTGACGGGGCGTGATCAGGAGTGACGACGGTGCTTGTAACCGGGGGAATGGGCTTTATCGGCAGCAGCTTTTTGCAGTACTGGATGAAGCGGCATCCCAAGGATCGGGTGATCAACTACGATTTGCTTACGTATGCGGGAAACCCCGCCAATGTCGAGGAGATCAGCCACCTGCCCAATTACCGGTTTGTAAAAGGAGACATCACGGATCTCGCTTTGCTCGAGAAGGTGATGAAGGAGGAATCGGTCGAGCGGGTTGTCCACTTTGCCGCCGAATCGCACGTTGACCGAAGCATTCTGGATCCGTCCTGCTTTGTCACGACCAATGTGCTTGGCACCCAATGCCTGCTGGAAGCTGCCAAGCAATGCGGAGTCGGCCGTTTCATCCACGTCTCTACCGATGAGGTATACGGAAGCTTGGGAGCGGAAGGGTACTTCAGCGAAACAACCCCGCTCGCGCCGAACAGCCCGTATTCCGCAAGCAAAGCCGGCTCGGACTTGTTGGCGAGAGCTTACTACGAGACGTATGGCTTTCCCGTCCTCATTACCCGCTGCTCGAATAACTACGGGCCCCGCCAGCTCCCAGAGAAGCTTATTCCTGCCGTCATTACGAAAGCGCTGGTGGATCAGCCGATTCCTCTGTACGGAGACGGCCGCAACATCAGGGATTGGCTGCATGTCGACGACCATTGCTCCGCTATTGAGAAGGTAATCGAATGCGGGGTGCCGGGCCAAGTTTATAATATCGGCGGAAACAATGAGCGTACGAATGTGGAGGTGGTTTCGCAGATTTTGCGAACGCTGGGGAAGCCGGACAGCTTGATCCGGTACGTCTCCGACCGGCTAGGACACGACCGGAGGTACGCGATCGACTCTTCCAAAATTCAATCCGAGCTCGGATGGAAGCCCGCCTATACGTTCGAACGAGGGTTAGCTCAGACGGTGGAATGGTATGCGAATCACAAGGACTATTGGCTTCGGCCGAGCAATACCACAGTAAAGCGTAACGAAGCTGCGGAAGAAAGCGGTGACGCGGAAGGAGCGTGAGTCGATGAAAGTTTTGATTACGGGGGCAGGAGGACAGCTCGGGCACGATTTGATTCGGGTACTGTCCGGCAGCCATCAGCTTTTCGCTCATACGAGAACCGACCTTAATATAGCCGATGAACAGGCGGTCTATGCCGCCATCCGGAAAGCGCAGCCGGACATCATTATCAACGCGGCTGCTCATACGAATGTCGATTTGGCGGAGCAGCAGGCCAATGAAGCCTATTTGATCAACTCCATCGGAACGAACCATGTGGCCAGGGCGGCAGCGGAAGCCGGTGCGAAGCTGGTCCATATTAGTACCGATTACGTATTCGACGGCTCCAAGCGGACCCCTTATACGGAATCGGATCGGCCTAACCCGATCAACATCTACGGCAATTCCAAGCTGCATGCGGAGAAATTCGTGGAGCTTGCCTGCGAGCGTTATTTCATCCTGCGCACCTCCTGGCTCTATGGGAGAACCGGCAGCAACTTTGTGACGAAAGTAGCGTCTCTCGCCAGGCAAAAGGAAGAAATATCCGTAGTTGACGACCAGTTCGGCTCCCCTACGTATACGCTGGATCTGGCCCGCTTTATCGAGCAGTTGATGCAAACGGATCATTACGGATTGTACCATGCCTCCAACCGCGGGTATTGCTCCCGCTTCGAATTTGCTCAGGAGATTCTCCGCACACTGCAATTGGAACATGTCCGTCTTGTGCCTGTAAGCTCGGACGCATTCGTCACACCGGCGGAGCGGCCCGCCTATTCCGTTTTCGACGATGAGGCCATCCGGAGAAATCGGCTGCCGAGGCTCCGCCCTTGGAAAGAAGCGTTGGTCGATTTTTTGCTTAACGATTATAACAAAGAGGAGTCGAAGTCATGATCGAAGGGGTTCAGAAAAAAAATCTCGTGCTGCATAGCGACGATCGGGGCTATTTCATGGAACTACTGCGCGAGGACGACGCGATCTACGGACGTTTCGGGCAGGCTTCGATCTCGATGTCGTATCCCGGCGTTATCAAAGCGTTTCATTACCACAAAAAGCAGGATGACATCTGGTTCTTTCCAGCCGGAAGCGCCCAGGTCGTTCTTCACGATATGAGGCCGGATTCCCCGACCTATCGGCAAACGGATGTTTATTATATGGGGGATAATAACCGCTATCTGCTGTTCATTCCCCGCGGCGTGGCGCATGGATACCGCGTGCTGGGCAATCAGCCGGCGACCATCGTCTATTTCACGAATCTTGCTTACGACCCGCAACAACCCGACGAATACCGGATCGATTGGGACGATGAAACGATCGGATTCGATTGGAAAACCAGGAATCGCTAAAGACCTTAGTGACCCGGAGTACGGAGGAGGCTGAAGCACGTGGCTATCAAAGCAAAGCAAGGCAGGTCGGAGGCAAGAAAAAGAGCGCTAGGTGGCGCACGCAGCGGACGGGTGAAGGGCTATCGGTTTGGTTTCAGCCACGGTTTTCATACGGGCCGGTGCCAGGCTGTAATGAACCGTATTCCCGAGAGAATCGAGAAGAGACGCGCAGTCAAAGTGATGTATGTGCAGGAAGGAACGCCTGGGTTCCGTACGCTGGATTTGGGCATTATTCATACGCTGGGCGACATGGTGCAGGAGCTCCGCGTCGTTTATTCCTCGGATTTGATCGAGGCGGCCCAGCAGTTCAAGCCGGATCTCATCCTTGTGCTTAACGGTATTTTCCAGGTTAGCAATGAACAGCTTGAACAGCTTAGAGCACTTGGGCTCCGTACCGCGGTGTGGATTATGGACGATCCGTACTTTATGGACGTGACGACCCGAATGACACCGCTCTATGACTATGTGTTTACGTATGAAGTCAATACAGTACCCTACTACAAGAGCCTCGGCTGCCCTCAAGTCCATTATTTGCCCTCAGCCGTCAGCAGAGCCGTTATATCTCCGCGCTATGTAGAGAAGGAGTACCGTTCGGACGTTTGCTTTATCGGGCAAGGGTTTCCTAACCGGATTGCTTTTTTTAACAAAGTCGTTCCGGCGCTGAAAGGGGTTCGGCTCTTTATGGCGGGATACGGCTGGAATTTTCTCAAAAACTACGCGGATATAAAGAGATATGTCAACCTAAGAGGCGTGCTGTACGACCAAAATATCATGCACTATGCCGGCGCCAAAATCGTGATTAATTTGCACCGGATTACCAATCCGGCTAGCAGCAAATTCATTCAGCCGATGTCGCTCAATCCGCGGACGTTTGAAATCGCCGGAAGCGGCGCCATGCAGCTGACGGACGTACGTAGCGAGCTCCCTCGTATGTTTACTCCAGGAGAGGAGTTAGCGACTTTTTCCACTCCGGCGGAGCTGGTCGAGCGGATTCATTATTACTTGCAGCATGAGGAGGAACGTGAACAAATGGCGCTCCGCGGCTTGTCGAGGGCGCTTAGCGATCACACGTACGGACACCGTCTGGAGGAAATGCTGCGGATTATTTTTGGGGAATAGGTGGGGTAGGTGATGGAAAAAAAACAAGTTCGTCCCGCCTCGGCGCATAAGAAAAGCGCTTTTCAAGCGTATTGGTCGAAAAGAGGAAGCAAACTTGGCTATGCATCGGGATGGAGCCGAGGGTATCACCTTGGGCGAAGCCAGGCGATTGTGAAGAAGCTGGCTGCCTCCGCCGGACTTCAATCGATACGCGATCTTCATGTGCTGTTTGTGGTGGAGGCTTATGAAGGCGGGCAATTCCATGATCCGATCAACCAGGGGATCATCAAGGGACTGCAGGCGCAAGTGCGCAAAGTATCCGTCGCGAGTCCAGTGGACAATGTGGCCAAACAGGCCAAAGCTCTGCAGCCGGATTTGGTTATGGTCTTGAATGGCATATTCCATCTGCAGATCGAGCAGGTGAACGAAATTAGAATGAGCGGGATCAAGACTTGCGTCTGGATCACCGAAGACCCGTATTTCATTGATATCACCTTGCTCAAAGCTCCGCATTACGACTATGTATTCACCCATGAACTCGGCGCGCTTCCCTACTATCAGAAGGCGGGCTGTCAACAGGTGCACTATTTGCCTCTTGCCGTCAATGACGCCATGTTTCGTCCGAGACAGGTCAGCCCAAAGTATAACCGGGATATTTGCTTTATCGGGACGGCGTTTTGGAATCGGGTCCGTTTCTTCGACGCCATATCACCATACCTTTCCAAGAAAAAAACCTTTATCTCCGGTCTGCTCTGGAATCGCATGTCCCATTACAAAAAACTGGGCTCCAAAGTCAGTCTGGAACGCTGCATGAGCCCGGAGCAGACCTCAGCTTATTATAATGCTTCCAGCATCGTCATTAATCTGCACCGTTCCCATGAGGATAGTCAGCATAACCACAACCGGAACGGAATCAGAGCCCTGTCCATCAATCCTAGAACCTTCGATATTTGCGCATGCGGCGCGCTGCAGTTGACCGATTCGCGCGATGATCTGACGACCTTCTATACCCCCGGTCAGGAAATCGTCACGTATTCGTCTCCGGAGGAGCTGGTTTCCAAATGCGAGTATTATTTGAAGCATGAGGATGAACGCAGGGAAATCGCCCTCAGGGGGCTGCAAAGAACCATGAGCGAGCATACGTACACCAAGCGGTTGTCGAGGCTGCTTAGCATCATTTTCGGGTAGCATGTGATGAAATCAGGAAAGGAGAGAATGGATGATGGCGGTAAAACGTGTCAAAGGTTCATTACTCAGCCATGCGTCGAAAAGAGGCCGTTTGGCGGGCTACCGGCTGGGCTGGAGCCATGGGCTCCGTTACGGAAAGAGTGAAGCGGTAATCCGCTCCCAGCCGCCGCAGCACCTCCCCGTTCGCGATTTTTCCGTGCTGCTCGTCACGTCGGGTATGGGCTATCCGTTTTCGCCGATAGATCATGCGGTTACGAATGCCATGAAGAAGCAGGTTCGCAAGCTTCAGGTTTGCTCGCCGAAAGACGATATTGTTGCCGTTGCGGCTCAATTTCGGCCGACGCTGGTCATCGTCCTGCTTGGGACACATATGCCTGTAACGACGGTGGCCAGCTTGAAATTGCTCGGGATCAAAACGGCGATATGGTATTCGGACGATCCTTACTATACCGATACTACAAGGAATACGGCCATCTATTACGATTTCGTGTTCACGAATGAGCTTAGCTGCGTTGAGTTTTACCGGCAGGTCGGGTGCAGGCACGTGTACCATATGCCGCTGGCCGTCGATTTGAGCGCTTTTCGTCCTATGAAGCCGAAGCGGGGCTATTATAGCGATATATGCTTTATTGGAAGCGCGTATTGGTACCGGGTGGAATTTTTTAATAAAATCGCTCCGTACCTGATCAAGCAAGATGTCAAAATCTTTGGCTGGTGGTGGCAGAGACTAAGCCTGTATTCGCGTCTGGCCCGAAGCATTCGTACCGAGTGGCTGTCTCCAGAGGAAACGGCACGTTATTACAACGGAGCCAAAATCGTTATCAATCTGCATCGTTCCCCTGATGATGAAACCTTTAACAAAAACAGCTCGCGTGTAGCCGCGCTGTCCACCAATCCCCGCACATTCGAAATTTGCGGCACGGGCGCGTTTCAATTGACGGACGCCCGACTGGATCTGCCGTCTCATTACACACCGGGTCATGATTTAATCACCTACACGTCGGCAGAGGATTTAGTAAATAAGCTCAATTATTATTTAGAGCATGAGGAGGAGCGGAACCAAATCGCGTTGAATGGCTTGAAAAAAACGGTGCGTGATCACACGTTCGATCAGCGGGTCAGAGCTTTGCTCAGTATTCTTGCGGAAAGGCTTGTACTGTAGCAATTCATCCGGAATTGGGTGGAGGTAAAGGGCTGGGTCGGGAGGCCGGAGCATTGTTAAAAAGTAGTGACGTAGGCGAGCTGTAATGAATAGGCTATAGTAGGGCTAATGCCTATTCTTGTTTTGGAATGGAGGATGCAGGATGATTAACCAATCCCCCTCTGCCGACGAAAGCTGCAATCTATCCGTGAAGCTGCAATATCGGGATGTGCGGCGATTTATGGAGCAGCTGCAGTGGAGCGTCGACCATACAGCCACCTTAGTACGCGCTTATGCCGCTTTGATCAAATCGGCTCCCGATGAAGATGCCGTTATAGAATTGGACCGGATGATGCTTGAAGAGAAAGCGATCTTCTCGTTATTGAGTGCCATGTACATGGAGTTGAAGGGTGTGGAGCCGCAAGCCAGGCCCGAATCGTTCGATTCCCCCACATATGCCGATGGCTTGCTGCGCGCCGTTCAACTGGAGCGCGAAGCCGCCCGGCACTGCCGCGATACTTATTTGCTGACCCCGAGCCCGCGGGTCCGGGATTTATTCTTCTACGGATGGACCGTTAGCATGGACCATTCGACCGGATTAGTGCTAATGATGCAATAGTGGTTGCCAAAAATATAATTTATCTAGTATAATCGTACTGTAAAGGAAACTTTTGGAATGATTGTGACATAATTTCATATGGAAATAGGTCGGAAGCACCGCCAATCAGAGGGAACAACCCTGAGTTTGGGGTGCTTTTTTGCTGGAAATGTCCAGCTGTACAGTATGGCGGACATGCCAGCCGGTATATAGAAATAACGCGGGAGAGTGGATGGAATGAACAGAATCAAGAAGTTGGCTTTAAGTATGATCGTATCGGCTGTAGTGGTGCCGATTGCTTATCAGCACAATGCGAATGCCTCCGGGCTCCAGGATATAACCGATCATTGGGGAAGAACGCAGATTGAAGCTGCGGTCAAGGAAGGGTATGTCGACGGATATCCCGACGGCACGTTCCGTCCGGACCAGCAGGTGAGCCGGGCGGAATTCTTGAAGCTGGTGGTGGATGCGTTGAAGTTTGCGAAGAATGGACAAGCCGTGGAGTGGTACCAGCCTTATGTGGATGCCGCTGTGGCTAACGGCTTGCATGTCGCTGACGAGTTCCCTTCGGATAGACTGAATGATCCGATGACCCGCGAGGAGATGGCGCGTATTGCCGTACGGGCTACAGGGCAGGCCAATTACGATGCTAAGAAATGGATGTACCTGGCCACATCAAAAGGGATTATTACGGGGATGGACTCCAGCGGAACGTTAGGGCCGGAGCAGCCTACAACCCGTGCGCAGGCGGTTACGGTTATTCGGCGAATTATGAAAATTCGCGAAGGGGCGAGCTTGCCGACGGATAAGTATGCGGTGTCATCTGCGGAGGTGTATTGGCATAAGACGAATGTGTTTACTATGCTTCCGAGGTATTTTACTAAAGTTAGGAAAGATGAAAGGTTCCGGGATGAAATGCTAACTAGCTCAGCCTGGGATGGGAATGTTACTTGTTCAGTGGACCAGTATGTTGTCGTCGATATGGACGATCCTAACGATCCTAATCGTTCGCTTGTGCCGGGTGATTTAAAAGTTTTTGAACAAACTGGAACTCGTGAGATTTCCGGAAGTAATTATGTTCTAGTTTCTAAACAAACGACTCGTATTAAATATTTTCCTGCAAACACCCCTAAAATTGCAGGATGCTATATTGCAATTATTGATATGTTGTTCGATGATACTGGAAAACTTAAATCAGAGGGTCAAGCTTACCAAACAGCTCCGCTAGGTGCATATATAGAAAATACTAAAGAACAGAAATATTCAAACCGTATTAAGGGAGAAGAAGGGACTGAAGTAATAAAGACAACATACTCTTACGAGATATTGCCCAAAGCTCCTTTAACATCAAAAAACACATCCCCGGATATCTTCAGAATTGGTTTTTATGGAGTCGATGCGTTCAGCCCTAAAGTTGTTTACGATGGTATCATTAACAAAGAATTCAAAGATTAGGTGAACCATGAAAACAGTATTGTTACGAACATTTTTATTGGTGATGATGTTCACCTTCATCTATTGTATGAAAGCGGAAGCTTTTCCTGTAGGTGACTTGGACTATCCAAGTTCGAGTATTATCACATCTTATGAGGATAAGATATCAAAAGTGGCAGGATATTTAACTACTAATTCCACCTATAATTTTTCACCAATTACTGTAACGCCGAAAACACCTGGGAACATAATTAAAAGTGTAATAATGGTTAGGAAAGATGGTTCCGAATACGGAAAACTAAAAAATATAGGTGGCGATCAATGGAAAATTGATACAATTAATGGCATTAGCAAGCCAATAAATAGAGAAGCGACTCCATATAGCGGTTATTTCGAATGGTTTCGTGACCCAAACAAGTACACATGGATGTATGATATCCCAGGGCAAGAGCGTGTACACTATCGCTCTAGCAAACTAACAGATATTCCAATTTCCGGTATGATGAGGGTTCACGATCCGTTCGCCACAAGCGGTCCATTAGATTCCGAAAGTCATATTGCGGAAATTCATCATGAAACGAGTCTTGGAGTTACAAGTCTTGTACTTAATGAAAACACTAGTGTTTCAATACCGATTGAAAAAGCGTCAAATGTTCATGTCAATGATAATGAAATTGTTTACAGTGTTGAGCACATTAAGGACAGTGATATTCTTGAGCACACCATTCATGAAGATGATAAAGTAGATGTCGTAGCAGATTATGTGGATGTTGCCAATGACATTTTCAAATTTCATATAAGAGCTAAATTTGATAACAGTCGCTACGAAGTAATTTCAGATACTCCCACAGGTGGGCGAGTGATACGATGGTACGACGGATGGAAATTCACCTTTCGTGGTGAAGTGTACTTCGTTCCCGAGCTGTACATCGAAGCCGAAGAAGGCCCGCCACCCGATCAACCCGATCTTTCCGTTGAATCAATTGTTATGAACGGCTGCCCCGAAGTCGGAACGGAAGCTATGTTCACTTACACCATATGGAATAAAGACGCAGCAACGACAAAAGACTTCAAAGTACAGATTCGCGTTGACGGCACAGAAATAGCAACTCATACCTTCACAGGAGGATTAGGAGCAAATACCAAGAAAACCGGCACGGTACGGTATACGTTCCCTTCGGCTGGGGAGAAGACATTCTCCGTATTCGTAGACAGCAACAATGATGTTCTGGAATCGAATGAAGCTAACTCTTCGAATGTGCTGCTCCAGACGTTCAAGGCTTGCGATCCGGACGAACCACCCCCACGGCCGCCCGATCTCAAGATCAAGGGAGATTTTCGCATTGCGAAATCAACCATTTATTTTACAGAATCCAATACTATGGTACCGGAGGGAATTGACGTAACAGGAGGGAACGGCTGTACTTATGTTTCTCACTCCTTTAGCTTTGCACAGGGAAGCAATCGTTTTTATCCGAATGATACTTTAAGTCCAGCAGATAAAGTGTATTTTTTAGATTATGATTCTGGCTTTAAAACGTATGGTGGAGGGATAGGCAAGGGAACCGTTTCCGTGAAAATGAAAATCAACACTTCCTGCGGAGTTTCCGAGGAGGTTGGGCCCAAGACGTTTCAGATCATTGACGATCCCAATAACAAGCCGCCGTACCTAGAAATTGCATGGTATTACAACGGGATAGAAACAGATACAGTAACGGAAGGGGCCGTTGTAGAGCTAAGAGTCAAGAAAGAAGAAGATCCGGATAACGAGCGAGTAACACGGTTATGGTATTTTGATCAAAGTACGGATTGGGTTCGAAATTTGCCATCTGCCTATGGGTTTAAAGCACCTTATGATAAAAAAAGCTATAGCAATATAACAGCAAACATTCAAGGTACACATAAAGTTTGCGCTATCGCTCAAGATGAAAAAGGAAGCGTTTCCAATAAGGCTTGTGCCTTCCTGGATGTCATTGGACCGAATCCGATCCCTGTAATCAGCGGGGCAACATCGGTAAAAGTGAATCGACCGTTAAATCCGACATTGGATGCATTGAAAAGTTTCTCACCTGTTCCAGGTAGAACGATCGATCATGTCCGTGACGAATGGAGCAGCACGGCCCTATGGAGCGATGGGACCACTTCTTCATGGGGAGGATTTAGCAATTCCT
The DNA here is from genome assembly GCF_022354825.1 of Paenibacillus sp. H1-7. Lineage (GTDB taxonomy): Bacteria > Bacillota > Bacilli > Paenibacillales > NBRC-103111 > Paenibacillus_S. Next base: position 6,261,262 of record NZ_CP031168.1, on the reverse strand, counting down.
TTCCCAAAGATGGCCAAGTGACCGTTTCCCTTCATGTTTTTGATAATACGGGACTTAAATCCGTCGCTCCAGATACGCACGTTATTACGGTAATACCGGATGAGCCGCCAGTGATTGAGTTTGAATATTTAAGTGTTATGACACGTTCGGCGCAGACGTTCCGTAACGCTTCTTACAGTCCAGATGGCGACGGAATTGAAATGTACCGAGCAACCGTAGGTTATGAATGGAGCAATAACGGAGTCTTTAATATTTATGAGTCCGAGGTTTCTACCAGCAACAACGGATTTATATTTAATCCGACTCGCGTAGGAAAATATCATTTTAGGGTTTATGCAAAAGAACCGCAAGTTTACGGCAAAGACGCGTATAAAGATTACACAGTCGAGGTAATTAACGATAGTCCGGAAGTTACGTTTACCGTAACAGGGGAAGCATCCGAACCGAGTCCGGTCAATGTTGCGGGATTCAATCCGAGCGATTTAGCGAATGGTTGGACGAATACAAGCTTGGATAAATCCTGGATGTTTAATTCATGGAGTGTAGGGCCGAACAATACGTTGGTAAGCAGCAAGAGGGCACCTGTAAAAAACTTTCCAGGGAGTGCGTTACCCAACTTCTACTCCGTACCTTTAGGCGATGCCAATATGAAGCTTCAAGGTAAAAAAATGTTGTGGCTTCCAAGGGGGCCATTCGGCTATATAACTCCACAAGATGGTGTTGACGGCCAATTTATTGCTTCACTCGGAAATGAGATTTTTATTGTAGCTGATGTTGGTGACACTTTGTACCTGGCAAGTCCAAGCTTTGCTCCCAAGCTTATTACAACTAATAACGGGAGTGTATATATCAATAAGGCGACACAAGAACTAATGGTTGTCAAACGATCTAACAGTTACTCTGACCGTTATAGTGAAATTTGGGAGAAGTACGATCTGGCAAAACTGAAAGAAGCCGTCGTTGTTAAGACAGGAAGCGGTACACGATCTGTTGAATATCGGGCAGGAGGAAAATATTACGTTGCCTCGGGCACGAGAGGAGCATGGTCGGACGGAACCCTTCCGGGAGGTTTTTCACGAATTCCGTTTAGAGATGATTTTAAGGAAATCAATTTTACAACAAGAACGATTAAATCATACACGGAAGCAGATAAAATAAACCCTTATAGTGTCATATCTTATGATACGATTCCAGCTCTTCCGCAACAGAACAGAGAACGAAGCAATGTATATAACTTGGAATGGTATCCTGAATTGGTATCCGATGTTCTTTTTGCACCGACCGATGATGGTGATACTTACCCTTCTTATAACAATAACTACTCCATGGATGCGAAAGGGAACTATTACTTTTATACGAGGTTGAACGGGAATCCGACTCTGTTGAAATTGGATTCGTTTACGGGTATCCCTACATTTGCAGGTACTCTTAATTCGAGAGTAACGTATGCAAAATTCGTGTCCATATCGGAAGACGGTCATATTGCAGGGTTTGATTTAGGTAGTGAAACGATTTATATCGACTTACGGACAGGAAATGAAACCGGAGCTGGATCAAAGCATTTGGTTGGATACGATTCAGATTCCTACCAAAACGGTTACGGCTATAAAATGGTTAGCGAACCCACCACCTATTATGATGAAGATTGTGGTTGTACCTTGCCTACAACTCAAAATGTCATGAGACTGCATGAGCTATCCTATAATAATCGTGTATGGGACAGCAGTTTTGACCGAAATAAATCGAACGTAACGGTTGTTTCTGAGAACCAGTACTTTGATGGCGAGTATTTGTATCGATACAACCCGAGCGAGGATCAGCCAGCAGCTTCCAACGAGCCGTTCACGTTCGGCCAGCTCATTAATACGTCTTCGCAGCAAATTACGAACGGGACGATTCTTTGGAGCATGAAAACCCGTTTGGATCAGGTGAATATGACGGCAGGGATGGCCTTTAGAATCCAGAACTATCAAAACATGTACCGACTGGAATCGAACAAGCGGAAGCTCAATTTGGTGAAAATCGTTAATGGCCGCAAAACCATTCTATCAACGGTCAACCGATCGGCAGCTGTAGACACATGGGTTTCATACCGGATCAAGATAACCGGTTCCAATATGAAAGTATATGAGAATAACAGTTTGATTATGGACGAATGGGATGATACGTTCTCGTGGGGAACGATGGGTCCATTCTCCACGGCCGACAGCAGCCAATTTAAAGGCATGTCTTTCCAATGGAGCAATGCAGACAACAGCTATGCAACGCCAGGAACGGCCATCGTTGATACGAGTGTGAAATACGATCCAACGTATAACGACCAACCGGAAAATGACCCGCGCTTAGATATTCGAACGCAGTGGAGCTATCAGCACGTCGATACGACGAAGTTTTTGGACTATGGGGATGGAAAATCCGGTTTGTCTTCGCTTCACGGCCGAATCATTACATCGCCAGCACTCACATTCGATAAAGTCGGCGTGTACAAGATCGATTACCGCGTGCCGGACGATCCGCACCAGGATCACCGTATCGCGAACGGTGACTTGATGTTTGAAGGATATTCCAAATATTCGGATTGGTATTCGCAATACTTGATCGTTCACCGTAGACCGATTTCGCTATTTAACATCTGGCAGGATGGGAGCCGAATGGTATTATGGTCCGACTCCAGTTATGATCCGGATCGTTGCTACAACTCTGGAAACTGCCAAAATCAATCGGACTACCCCACAAGTCACGGGATATACAAGAAAAAGTTTTACTACATCACGCCTAGCGGCAGCCGCGTAGACGGCAAGCTGATCCGGCCAACCGAGTCCGGAACGTATGTTGTAGCTATGGCCGTGGCCGACGAATATAATGCTTGGAGCGATTGGTACGAGCAAACGATCGATATTTGTAACGGATGTCAAGCAGCACCAAACAACCCGCCGGGGGTTTGGCTGACATTTCCTGGCGGCGACTATAACAACCCGAGTCCGGTTAGTCTGCAGCCGACGATTTACTGGAATCAATGGGACCCCGATCCGGGAACCGTGTACGAAACGTTTGATTTGAACATTAAAGAAGAATGGGGCGCTTGCGTCGAATGCGTAACGAATAATTTCATGGGAACAACGGCGGGCAGCTGGGCATGGACCATGGATGTTCAACTTACCGAAGGACGGAAGTATAGCGCTCAAGTACGGATTAACGATGGAGAAGCATGGTCGGGATGGAGTAATATCGGATGGATGATGACGAACAGCCCTCCTGTGGCGTATATGAGCTATCCTTGGGGTACACAAGACAATCCAACGATAGTGAATACGAGACAACCAACGCTTACCTGGACGCAAAGTGATCCGGATGCCGGCGGCTGGCTCGATTACTTCCAAATCCTTATTATCAATGAGGCCAATAATAATACGATTTACGACAGCGGCAAGGTGTGGCAGCATACGCAATCAACCAACGGCAGCATAACGGTCCCGTGGGATCTTCCTACAGGTCAGAAAATGCGGGTACGCGTCAAGGTATGGGACCAATACGGTGCTGAATCCAGCTGGTCGCCTGATGCTTGGATGATGATAAACCGCCCGCCGGTTGCTGATTTTGACTGGACGCCGAAGCCGGCATTTGAAGGGGATACCGTATATTTACTTAATCAGTCGACAGATCCGGACGGGGATCCGTTAACTTATGAATGGCAAATCAAGGGTCCGGCTTACGACGTGGTTCAACATACATGGGATACTTCCATCCCGTCTACGGTGACGGATAACCATCCCGGCGATTATATTGTTTCGTTGAAAGTGACCGATATCCACGGAGCTACAAGTCAAGTGGAAAAGATCGTACGTGTCGGAGACCTGCAGCTAAGAGGATTCGTCAAGCATACCGGTCAATGGGATGATAACCGGAAAAGCTACAATATGCGAAAATCCGGCGATCCGGAACGGCCGCGTCCGTACGATATGTTCTGGTCGGGAGAAGCTTTTGTATTGGAAGCATTGACTAACGAGCCTGCCGCGGCAGTCCAGGTTCATATGTCTTACACCGAGCTGGATCAAGAGCTAACTTCCAACACGACGCACACGATTTGGAGCGGGCAGATGCATCGGGATGATTTCGAAACGCTGCCGGACCAATCGTATTCATTCCGTTTTCATGCCACTTGGCCCAATGGACATATAGAGTCGGTTATTCCGGTCATTACGGTTCGGGATCCATGGACTGATTTTGCAACGAGCGTTAGAAAAGAATAGCATGCGTCGTGCGTAACCCAGATGGGAGATTTTGTCGCTACACACTGGAAGCTGCGATTCCCGTTGCGCAGGAATGATGGTATCATTCAGGTAGGCGATCATCAGCAAGAAGCGTACAAGCTCTATTAGTGCGAGCCGTCTATCTTGCGGCCTTAGACTACTAGAAGAGAGGATATCCATGTCTTTACGCACATTGAAGCTGCTGGCCATCATTTTGCCAACGCTTATTATCGGCGGTTTTGAATATATCCGTCATGAGTTTTTGCTGGATGAGCTCTCGATGGAGGCGGGCAACGTCTATATTACCGTGCTTACCTTGTTTCTTTCTTATTTGTTCGCCTCTTGGATGTTCCGCAGCATACGCCGCACGAACGAGCGGCTGGCCGCAGAGCAATCGAAACGAGCCGTATACGAAGAGCGGGAGCGAATGGCGCAGGAGCTGCACGATAATATTGCGCAAATCTTGTTTTTCCTGAACGTTCAGCTGAAAAAAGGCCAAATTCAGGAAGCCCGCTCCGCCGTTTCCGAGATCGATCATCACCTCCGGCAGGCGATTTTCAACTTGAGAACGGCGCCGGAGGAGGGGGCTACTTTTGGAACCCGATTGTCCACTTGGCTTGATGAATGGAGCGGGATCACTGGCATTGCAGTCGAACAAAAGGTGGACGAATTCCAGCAGTCCGTCGCCCCCGCGGAGGAAGTGAAGCTGTTCGCCATAATCCGCGAGGCGTTCACGAACATTCGCAAGCATTCCCAAGCGGATCATGCATCGATAGAGCTCCAGCTTATTAACGGGGCGGGAACGGACTGGGTACTGCGGATTTCCGATAACGGGATAGGCTTTGATCCGAGCATGATAGGGGGCACTAATCGTTACGGAATGACCTTTATGCGCAAGCACGCCGCCGAGATGGGGGCAGCCTTAACTATCCAGAATTTGAGCCAAGGAGGAACGGAGCTGATTGTATCCGGTCCGGTAAAAAGGAGCGAGCCGCAATGAATTACAGAGTGTTGATAGCCGATGATCATCCGCTGGCCCGAAGGGCGGTCCGAACGCTTCTCGAGGGCGAAGAAGGCTTTGAGATCATTGGCGAAGCGGATAACGGAGAGCAAGCATTCGCCAAATGCCGCGAGATGTCCCCGGACCTGGTGCTTATGGATATTCAAATGCCTGGAATGACGGGACTGGAGGCGACGAGGAAAATCAAACAGCTGCATCCTCATATCAAAATTGTCATGTTGACCGTGTCGGACGACGTAGCCGACTTGTTCACGGCCATTCAGAACGGAGCACAAGGGTATCTTCTTAAAAATATGGACCCTGACGACTGGATCGACTACCTGCGCGGGCTTCTGGACGATAACAGCGACATTGCGCGCCAGATGGCGGACAGGCTCTTTCATCAGTTCCGTTCCGTACCTGCGCAGGCGGTCGAAGAAACGAAACCTCACGTCTTATCTGCTCGGGAAGGAGAAATTCTGACATGTGTCGCGAGCGGGCAGAGCAACCGGCAAATCGCGGAGCAGCTGATGATAACCGAGAACACGGTCAAAAATCATATTAAGAACATATTATCCAAGCTGTCGCTGGACAACCGGGTGCAGCTAACAGCTTATGCAATCCGTCACGGCTTGACACAGTATAGTCAAAAACAAGGGCGCAAATAGCCCGATAGAGTCATATTCATCCCACCCTCTGTGTTGTACATTAAGTAAGTAGTTTTTCAAGCATGAAGTTGAGGGGATGAATGAACAAATGAAAAAAATCAACATGTTCCTTATGATCGGGTTGCTGCTATCCATGCTCGGAGGAGGACTGGCAAGCGCTCACGTTACCGTGCAGCCTGCAGAAGCTGTACAAGGCTCGTATGAAAAATTCGCCGTCCGCGTACCATCGGAAAAAGAGGCGCCGACGGTCAAAGTGGAAGTGAAATTTGCTGTCGACTCCGTATCGATCAGCCGATTCGAACCGAAGCCGGGCTGGAAGTATGAGATTGCGAAGGATGCCAGCGGCAAAATTACAGGCGTAACCTGGACGGCAACCGGTGATGGGATTAGTGCAACGGAATTTATGGAATTTTATATGCAAGGGAAAGTAGCGGACAACGCTACCAGCATCAATTGGAAAGCTTATCAAACGTACAAAGACGGCTCGGTCGTTGAATGGGTAGGGGCAGAAGGCTCGGATAAACCGGCTTCCGTAACCAAAGTCAAAGCGAAGCCAGCAGGCGCGGGCCAAGACAGCCATGGCAACACGACGTCAACGCCTGCACAAGGTGCTGCGGGTGCCGGGCACGACAGCCAGCCTGCTGCAGCTCCTGCCGCATCGCAAGCACCGTTGTACTTGTCTATCGCGGCACTAGTATTGGGATTGATCTCTTTTGTCATCTCGCTGTCCAAAAGAAAATCCAGCCGCTAAAAAGCAGCGCCTGATTTCAAAAATCGGAACCCGGAGATAAGGGTTCCGATTTTTTTGGCGTTCAATGGACGAATGATCATCCGCTTCCCATAAACTAAGTAAAACGGCGTGTCTGTTCTCATAAAAATGAAGGCAAATGGGGAAGCTTGGTATAAACGAAACATCAATCCAACCCATGGAGGTATGAGTATATGCGCGGCAAGCTCAGGAAGGGGAAACTGCTCGTTACTCTCTGTATTTGTTTGCTGTTGTTATTATCCTTCAGCACCAACGTATTAGGCTTCGGAAAGAATTCCCAAGGACCTGACGTATTCGTCGTACAAGGGATGCTGAAGACGCTAGGGTATTTTCCGGGTACGATAACGGGGTATTACGGAGCGGAAACGGAGCAGAGTGTAAGAACGTTCCAGAAATCTTATGGCTTGCCGGTGACCGGTGCCGTTGACGACCGGACGCTTCAATCAATTATATGGGCGTATAGCAATCGGAAGCTTCCGAAGAAGCCGGCTCCTGCACCTGCTCCTGATCGGAAACCGGCCCCAGCTCCCTCACCTGGTCCGGCGCCGAAACCGACTCCGCCTCCGACAGCGGATTTTCTCTCCCCTGAAGAGAAGCAAATGATCGATCTCGTGAATGAAGCCCGTCAGCAGGAGGGTGTTCCCCCATTAACAGTTGACCTCGAGCTGTCCAAGTCGGCGAAGCTCAAAAGTCAGGACATGGTGGACAAAAACTATTTCTCGCACGATTCTCCAACGTACGGATCGCCGTTCGACATGATGAAGCGGCTCGGTATCAGCTATTCGACGGCAGGGGAGAACATCGCCTGCAATCAAGCGACGGACACAGCGCATAGTGCGCTGATGGAATCTCCGGGGCACCGCTCCAACATTCTGAGCGAAGACTTTACCCATATCGGCATCGGCATTGTGGATGGGGGAGCTTGCGGCAAGATGGTTACCCAGCAGTTTATCGGGAAGTAACCAACCACGCTGTTTAAACAAAGTCGAGTGTCCATTGGACCTTAGGTCCATCCCGACACTCGCAGCATAACCTCCAGGCTGCCTCCATCATCTAGGGGCTCTGGAGGTTTATTTTGATTTGGAAGGGAATGCTTTTATGCCTCCAGCCCGTTACCTTATCGACCCCGAGGGAAAAATCGGGTATGATAGTAACAAACAAGCGCAGCAAAGGAGAAACGTTGAAGTATGGCTTCCAAAATGATCAAAGAGTTTAAAGAATTCGCAATGAAAGGGAACATGATCGATCTGGCGATCGGTGTTATCATCGGCGGAGCGTTCAGTAAAGTCGTTACCTCTATTGTGAGTGACCTTGTTATGCCTCCGATAGGCCTTTTGCTTAACCGGGTCAATTTCTCGGATTTGTTCTTCAGCTTAGATGGAAAAAGCTACGATTCCTTGGCGGCAGCTAAGGCTGCTGGGGCACCGACACTTAATTTTGGATTGTTTTTCAGTACGATGATCGATTTCCTTATCTTATCATTCGTTATTTTTATTACCGTCAAGCAGATCAACCGCCTGCGTAAAAAGCAGGAGGACAAGCCTGATCCGAAGAAGGAAACGAAGGAATGCCCGGAATGTCTATCCGATATTCCTAAGCAGGCGGTCCGCTGCAAATTTTGCACAGCTTACGTTGAACCGGCAGCGAATCTGGAATCTCCACGCACGATGAACTAAGGACTTACCGAATAAAAAGATGAAAAACCGCTGAGTCAGCGGTTTTTTTTCATATAAATGATTTCAGGCTGCTGCCACGCCATCTTTTCGTATCCGTGACGAAATCAATAATAGAAGCTTGGCCAACTCTTAGTTCGTCATAGGCGAACCGGCAGTGCGGGAGCGGAACGTAAAATATTTATGACCGAAATAATTGCTGATCGTATACAGCCCGCTGCCGACCAAAATAGCGGCATTGTGAACCCAAACGGGTTTCACATGCGGAAGCATCCGCAAAACAACCTGTCCCAACCAATTACTTACCCCGTACGACACGCCGTAACAGCATAAAATAACGAGCATAAACTTCCACCAGCTGTTTTTGACGCTTACCTCCGAACGGAAGGTGAATTTCTTGTTCAACACATAGCTTACGATGGCCCCTATCGTGTTGCCCAAGAAGGTCGCCGGCCAATAACCGAGATCGAGCAGGTTAAATAACAAGAAGCTTGTTCCCAAACCGACCAGCGTGTTGAATACGCCGACCAGCAGGAATCTTACAAAGCTGTGCTGAAGCAGCTTAATCATAACGTCCCCCAATGGAAATGGCGGCCTCCGCCGCGGATTGCTGGTACTCTCTTTTTCCGACATCGGTCAGCATCTGTTTCTCAATGACATAGAGCGGACGCCGCTTGACTTCTTTATATATTTTACCGATGTATTCGCCGATCAGACCAAGCGCCAGCAGCTGCACGCCGCCGATGAACCAGATCGATAAGATGAGGGAGGTCCACCCGGATACCGTAGTCCCCCAGAACTTGCCGACGAGCGCGTAGATAAACGCAAGCGCACTTAACACAGCAAAGCCGAATCCCGTAAGCGTAACAAACCGGATCGGCTTGACGCTGAATGACGTGATGCCTTCGAGGGCGAAGGCGAGCATTTTTTTAAGTGGATACTTCGACTCTCCCGCAAATCGTTCCAGACGATCGTAATACACTTCCGTGGAGGGGAATCCGATCAACGGAACGATGCCCCGCAAAAACAAGTTCACTTCCTTGAATTGCTCCAAAGACTGCAGCGCTCTCTTGCTCAATAAGCGATAGTCGGCGTGGTTATAGCGAATATTGACGCCCATTTTGGTCATCAGCTTGTAGAAGCCTTGGGCGGTCGCCCGTTTGGACCACGTATCCGTCGCTCTGCTTTTTCTCACTCCGTATACGACATCATAGCCTTCACGAAAGCGGACGACAAATTCGCGCATCACCCCGGTATCGTCCTGCAGGTCCGCATCAATCGAAATGACACAGTCCGAATATGCTTCAGCGGTCATTAAACCGGCGAGCAGAGCGTTCTGATGCCCGGCATTGGCAGCTAGTTTGAGCCCGGTTACATACGGATTGGAGATATGAAATTGCTCAATCAACGCCCAGGTGCGGTCGCGGCTCCCGTCATCGACGAACAATATAGTGCTTGCGGAAGAAACTAGCCGGTCTTGAACGAGTTCGTTTAATACGCGGCTTAACCTGGTCTCCGTCTCCGGCAGCACTTCTTCTTCATTATAGCATGGGACAACAATCGTCAATACCGGATTCTCCAAAATAGGAATAACCTCCGTTCCTGAATTTCCATCGAGTCGAAATGTTTCTAAGCATAGGAATGTTGTTTATAGTATTTAAACATATAATTCGTTATTTATTTATATATTTACAAAAAATTAACACCCATTCGGCTATGTAATCCGTCTATCATAGTACATATAAAGAGAGGATGGGGTGGAGAGATTGGGTTTAGAAGTTCGATTGACGAAAAAAATCATGCTTACGATAGCAATCCTGCTGATCATAAGCCGCGCACTCACTTTATTTACAGGCTACATAGGAATGAATTTATTTAACCATTATAACAACATGCCGACCTATGAGAGAAGCGAATTCGATTTTTTGCCGGCCTGGAAGCTCCAGCAGCCTGAAGCATTGGAGGAAACGCAGCTGCCGACCCTCACGGATTTTCTGAAATTCGATACGTATTCTTATCTGAGAATCGCTACTCAAGGCTATGACAAGGTGCGAATCGACGAACCGCATACCGCTGCGAATTGGGTGTTTTTCCCGCTGTATCCTTTGCTGATATTTATTACCGGCAAGCTGCTGCCGTTCCTGGAACCGATTGCCGTCGGTATGCTGCTGTCCAATTTATTCTTGTATGCAGCGCTGTTATTTATATATCTCATCGGCAGACAGAGAGGGCTGACAGAGCAGCAGGCCGGGGCGGTTGTTTTTCTGGTTCTGCTATACCCTTCATCCGTCTACTTATCGGTTGCTTATACGGAGAGCTTGTTTCTGATGCTGTCCGCGATATCGATTTATTGTGCGACGAGCAGGCAGTATGCTTTGGCCTTCCTAGCGGCGGGATTGTCTACCGTGACCCGGGTTCCCGGCGTGATGAATCTGGCATTCGTAGCGGGAGCCGTCTGTCTCGACCAAGGCTTTCGGTTTACCCGAACCTATGTCAAATGCGCGGCTTACGGTGTCCTTTCTTTAGTGCCGATGGGCTTGTATTTGCTGCATATGTATCAAATCACGGGAGATTTTCTGGCGCCGTTCCATGAGCAGAGCCTGAACTGGTTCCGGCATACGACCGCTCCCTTTAAAAATTACATAGGGTACTTGTCCAACCCTTACTTTGCCACGCCGGACGGGTGGGATAACGGATTTATCGCATTTGCGGTATCGACTCTCGTGTTTCTTGTATATATTGCTTACATTGTGGTTCATTTCAAAACGATATGCCGCGACTGGAAGCAGCTTTTGCTGTACTTGTACGGCGCGATGCTGATTGTGATTCCGTTCTCCAGCCAGCCATATTTCTTGGTCAGCGTGGTCCGGTATATGATGGTCTGCATTCCTTTTTACATTTATTTGGTAAGCCTTACGTCTAAAAGCGAGAACGGCTTCAGGCTGTTCCAGCTGTTTTTTATGATTGTTAACGTCATCATTACTATCGGTTTTTTCAACGGATATTATTTCGTTATTTAACTTTAGCCCTAGCAGATGGAGTCAAGGAATAGATTGCAGGCTTTGTCTGGCTTCCTTCCAGGTAATATATTAAAATATGAGGAGGAAGACCTGTCAAGGTCTGCTCTGCTATCTTTTTAAGCAGCTAACTTCATGAAGCGAGGCAGGGTCAATACATATGAACCTTTTAAGAGATTCCCAGTTATCGTTGCTTTGGACAGCGCGTATCGATTATGCCAAGGGCAGCAAGGTAGAGTCTCATTTACATACCGACTATGATCAGCTGCTGGTCGTTCTTTCCGGAAAAGGCAAAGTAACTATAGGACAGCAGTGCTGCGAAATGAAAGAAGGAGCCGCTTACTTGTTCTTGAAAGGGGTTTCACATTGTTTTCAATTTTCAAGCCCTTCGGTAACGCTGGATTTCAAATTCCGAATTGAGGATCCGAAGATCGTCGATTGCCTGTCCGCTGTTCCGTCGCATTGCGCTTGTGCAGGAAGCTATTTGCCGGAGCTGAAACAGTACTACAAAATGTCGCTGCTGCATGCAAGAAAGCCCGGTACGCTGCACCCGCTCACTATCGAATCGGGCTTTAAAGGAACTTTGGTGTCCATGATGACCAGAGCGGGAGCCGAACAACAGGATACATTCCAAACGATGCCGCCGCACGACGACAATGACCCGATTGTCCATTACATGAAGAGCCATTTTGCCGATAAAATCACGCTGGATCTGCTGGCGCGTCACTTTGGCTTTAATCCGAACTATCTGATCAAACGGTTTCACGATAAGACCGGGATGACGCCGATCCAGTATTTGCAGGAAATCCGCTTGGAGAAGGCAAAGGAATACCTTGAATTCACCGCGCTGCCGATATCGGAAATTGCAGAGAAAGTGGGCTGGACGCAGGCTTATTTCTCTAAAATATTGAAGAAACGAATCGGGCAATCTCCTTCCCAGTACAGGGAATCGCTGCTTAATGCCATCGGGAAGGACATTAATCTGGAGCAGGACTTTTCCAACGTATGGCGTATCGTGACTTATGACAGAAACTGAATAATGACAATAAACAAATGAAGTTTTTCCATACCGATGCCAGAGCTCATCCTATATAATTTTTTTATGGGTCGAACACATAAGGAGGAGCTATCATATGGTTAAAAAAATGTCCGTGCCGCCGATGCAGCTGGTTGATTCCGATGGAGAAGGGACGCAGCTGTGCGCCGTTGTTGAAGAGGTGGGAAGCATCTCACTGCAAAGAGCACTTATACCCGAGCCGGCGGAAGGGGAAGTCAGGGTTAAAGTCAAATGGGTGGGCATATGCGGGAGCGATGTGGAAGTGTTTCGCGGCGCCCGAGAGCCGGAATTTATTAGTTATCCGACGAGACTTGGCCATGAAGTGGCCGGAGTCATAGATAAAGTGGGACCGAACGTCATCGGTTTGCAGGTGGGTGATCATGTCGCCCTTCGCTATATATGGGGAGCTTTCGCCGAGTATGTATGCTGCACTCCGTTCTCCGTGAAGGTGCTTCCCAAAGAGCTGCCGTTAATCGAAGGATCGCTGATCGAGGTGCTTCCGGGCATCATTCATGCAGCGGAGCTTGCGGAAATTTCCCCTCACAAAAACGTGCTTATAACAGGACAAGGGGTCAGCGGCTTGATCATGACGCAAATCGTCAGCCTGTACAGTCCGCGTAACCTGATCGTGACGGATCTGTTCGACGAGAAGCTGGAGCTTGCGCGCAAATACGGAGCAACCCATACGTATAAAATGCCGTCACCAGATGCGAATACGATGGATGTCGTCGGAAGCGACTTTCCCGAAGGGTTCGACGTCGTGATCCCGTGCCTGCTGGAAGGCGACGGCATGGTGGACGCGATTAACGCGGCTGGGCAGAACGGCCGGATTGTGATGTACGGTTGTATCGGCACATGCCACAAGCCGGTGGATTTCTTCAAAGTCCATAAAAAACGTTTGGACATTTATTCTACGGAACCGAAGCGGGATATCGACAACCGGCGCTATTTCGATCAAGGGCTGCAATTGGTTCTGGACGGGCTGGTGAACACCGCCGAGATGATTACGCACGTGGTCAAGCTGAAGGATATTGCCGAAGCTTTCAAGCTCCGCAACGAGCATAAAGGCGATACGATTCATGTGATGATCGATTGCGAAGCGTAAGCAGGGGCAAGGACCTCAAGCTTGAGTGCTGAACGAACAGGACAAAGGAGTGAGTACAGCTACATGATCAGATTTGCAGCGAAGGACAAATTCGAGCTGTTCGACAAGGAGTGGATTGTCCGCCATGCGGATGCATCCTTGAAGGCGAAGCCGGTCCATATCACCGATGCAGTCGCCCGTATGAGCGAGGGCGGCATTCACGATTTTTATTCCAACGGCGACTATTGGTGGCCTAATCCTGAAACGCAGGACGGCTTACCGTATATTCGACGCGACGGAGAGAGCAACCCGAACAATTTTGACAGCCACCGTCTTACCTTAAGAAGCATGAGAACTCATGTAGCTAATTTGGCGGCAGCATACCAGTGTACAGGCAGCGAGGCTTATGCGGCCAAGGCGGTGCGTTTCTTGAAAGAGTTTTTCCTGGATGAGGAAACCCTTATGAACCCGCATCTGCTCTATGCTCAAGCGATACCGGGAATTACCCCAGGACGTGGCATCGGCATTATCGACACGCTGCATTTGGTGGACGTTCCATTTGCTGCAGAAGCCTTAAAAGCTTCCCCATCGATGACAGAGGAAATTTACGACGGGCTGAAGCGCTGGTTCGCAGAATACTTGAGCTGGATGAGCACGCACAAAAATGGGATCGAGGAAATGAACGCCGACAACAACCATTCGGTGTGCTGGTTCGTTCAAGCGGCTGCCTTCGCCTGGTTTACAGGCAATGAGGATATGCTGCAATTTTGCAGGCAGCGGTATAAAGAAGTGCTGCTTCCTGAGCAGATGGCTGCAGACGGCAGCTTCCCGCGGGAGCTGGCACGGACCAAGCCTTATGGATACGCGATCTTCGTGCTCGATAACATGGCTGCGCTGTGCTATATTTTATCGACACCCGAAGATAACCTGTGGCAATTCGAGCTGGCGGACGGCCGCGGCATTCGCAAGGGGTTATCCTACCTGTACCCGTATATGAACGACAAAAGCAGCTGGCCTTACCCGCCGGATGTGGAGCACTTCGATGGCTGGCCTGCAAAGGTGCCTTCCTTGCTGTTCGCGGGATTGGCCTATGGTGAGAATGCGTACATTGAGCTGTGGAAGCGACTTGATCCGGATCCGACCGATATGGAGGTTCGCCGTAATATCGGGATTCGTCAGCCGATTTTGTTTGTGTGAGAGGCCTTCGTATCTGGTATAATGGCTAGACGGAAAGGGGGCAATGCAGATGCACATTCGAGTGTTGGGATCGGCAGACGCCGAGGTGTACCGGGAGGTTAGGCTTCGGGCATTAAAGGAGCATTCGGAAGCGTTTCTGGCCGATTACGAAACCGAGCTGCAGAAGCCGATAGAGGTGTTTAGGCAAAATCTCGCCCCGGCTGAAGGGAAGTTCACTCTAGGCTGCTTCTCGGATTCGAAGCAATTAGTCGGGATTGTTACCTTGGTTCGTGAAACGAAACCGAAGATCGAGCATAAAGCCAATATTTACGCGATGTACGTCGCCCCCGAGGCGCGCGGTCAGCAAGTGGGCCGATCCTTGCTCAACGAGCTGCTGCAGCGGGCCAAGTCGTTCGATGGATTGGAATTGATAAAGCTGACGGTCGTCTCCAATAATGGTGCTGCCAAGCGGCTCTATGCATCGTTAGGCTTTACCGTCTATGGCACCGAAGCTCGTGCGGTAAAAGTGAATGGCACTTATTTGGATGAGGACATGATGATCCTCACCTTATGAAAATGATAAAAGGCATCCGGCTTGTACGCCGGGTGCCTTTTTGCATAGGCTAAAGAGCCGTTTCCCTGATCAACGCCCATTTTTTCCAGCTACTGCACCATTATATAGTGCCCTTCATAAACTAACTTTGACTGTATCCCTACACCTTGTAATGATACAAAAACCCGGGCAAGGAGGGGTGACACTTTGAAGGGCAGCGACCACAAAAGTAAATTTTTGCTAACCAATCGTGAACGCGAAGTTTTCGAACTGTTGGTGCAGGACAAAACTACCAAGGATATAGCACAACAGCTGTTTATCAGCGAGAAAACGGTGCGTAACCATATTTCCAACGTCATGCAAAAACTGAATGTGAAAGGTCGTTCACAAGCAGTTGTCGAGCTGATCAAGCTTGGGGAATTAACCATCTGATCGGCTAGTCAATCCCGCTTTGCGCAGTCCACCTAGTTTAGCTCTCTTATGCGCTTTCCTTAGGGAAAGTGGCTGGAGGGCTCTTTGGTTTGGGGGGGGGTATTTATGGATTTATAGGGTATCTCGAGTTGTAAAGAGAGGACGTAAGGTGTGACACTTTGAAGGGCAGCGACCATAAAAGTAAATTTTTGCTAACCGATCGTGAACGCGAAGACTGTTGGTGTAGGACAAAACTACCAAGGATATAGCACAACAGCTGTTTATAAGCGAGAAACCGGTACGTAACCATACTTCCAACGTCATGCAAAAACTGAATGTGATAGGTTATTTACACCGCAGTTATCGAAGTGATCAAGCTTGGAGAACTAACTATCTGATTGCACCATAAACCATTTGTATTTGAATCAGTACTCACTCATTTTGGAAAAGCTCTTCAACTACTTCTATATTCTCACGGATTGTATGGAATATATAGTTCCGTTCCGGCTCTTTCTTGTGATCTTCTTCCATTAAACCCTTCCCAAGCTGCCTTGGAGTTTTCATAATCGTTCACCTCGGACATATCATCAGTGGTACATTACAAATTGATTTAAATAATCCTTAATAATTTTATCCCATTTCATAATTTATCACCCATTTAGCTTTTATACTTAGTGAGTACTGTTCTAAAACTCAACCTCAGTACATATAGGCTTGTGGTAATATTAAATATAACTGCCACACAGATTGTTTAGAATGTACCGCAGAAGGAGACCATATCGTGGCCCCATATACAATGCCTGTAATAACAGAACCCTATCATGATAGTCCCGGATGGCTTGATAAACCGAGAACTCAAAAGCACTTTGTTACTCTAACTTCATTAAGCAACGAAGAAGATGTTGAACTGTTTTTGACGCTATTGCTTGGATATAACCGTATAGATGCTGAATTATCGTTTGAGGCTGCATTTGATACACTGTTCTTGGAAGATGGAATAGCAATATCTGGCGGTATTGCTTTTTTTGAGAACGAGCAAATTTATATTCTTCCTAGCTGCTGCTGTGGTCTCGAGGGCATATTTGAAATGTATGAGAACGTAGTAAATAAGCAAAGTCCCTGGCTAGGACATGATCCTGATCCTTGGATAGAGTATAAAGAGAACAATACTTTGGTATGGTCGGATTCTGCCGGCTCCATGGAGAGAATGATCACTATTCCATATTCTCATGAAGAATTAGTACAGTGCATTCAAAAATCTATGAGCGATCTTATGGCATTCATAGACATTCCTTTGTACCAATGGCTTAGTAATCGTAACCCGAGAGTTGGAGATGAAATGAGGAAAAGGATGAAATATTGGTTGGGTTTTGCTGATATGTAGCCGGTCCAGTAAACCATTCGTCGGTGATAGCTTAGTTTCAAAATAAAGGATTTAATCGTGCGATTTTTAGACTGAACCAGGAAGAAATCGGGAACTGGAGTGGAGCGAGATTATCGTGCACGTAAACTCCGCTTTTAGCAGCATCGAAATCAACAAAAGAGAAAGCAAGAACGCCATTTCACCAACGCCTTATTTGACGAATGCAATGAGGAAGTCGGATGAAGTGTATGCGCTTCTTCAGAACAGCTACCCGTTTACCGAATGGGGCAGAGTCCAGTGGACTCTGCTGGATAACCATGTCATCGTGAGGAATAAGTAATAGTCAAATAAATGATTGTTATGATTGAAATTGAGCTGATTTGCTTGTTGGAAAAATGCGTTAGCATGTTCAAACGCCAAAATCTATTTGATCATGGCACTATTTGATAACTGTACGGATGGTTTGCTTGTTTTGAAAAGCCCAAAGCGAATTTTTTTCCGCAAAGGCTCTTCATAGTATTGAAACATAAGCGCACTAAGCACTAAAGAAACGATGAAGCACAGCACATATCGAGACACGGGCGCAATTCCAGTAAATTCTGAATAACGGATTACTAGCTGATGGATCATGTAAAAAGAGAAACTGATCTCTCCTAAGTAAACTAACCACTTGTTGGAAAGAGCTTTTGAAAAGACACCTTTTTGGAAAGCAAATACATAAATGAGGAAGCACCAGACTGGAACAAAATAAACTCCACGGACGATCGCCGGGCTCATTTGCTTGGAAAGAACGAGAGAAATGACAAACGACAACAAGCTCAACAGCTCAAGCCAGTGAAAAAGCTT
This sequence comes from Paenibacillus sp. H1-7, assembly GCF_022354825.1. GTDB lineage: Bacteria > Bacillota > Bacilli > Paenibacillales > NBRC-103111 > Paenibacillus_S. The sequence continues at coordinate 6,243,395 of NZ_CP031168.1, read as the reverse complement.
CGTATTATTTATCAATTTCAATTTGTTTGTGGATTGCTCGATAAAAATGATCCCTAATAACACGCCGGTCATAAATTCAAACAATCTTGTAATAGGAAAAATATGCAGCATCCAGACCCAAAGATTGTTATCCGCATCCAAATTCATGTTCAATAAAAACATAATGAGCCAAGCAGCAAATAGTACAATTAACGATTTGAGAACGTGTCTAGTCACTCTAAATTTGGTAAACAACCAGATGATGAACGGGAAAGTTAAATAGAACACGGATTCAACCGATAATGTCCAGGATACGCCGTTAAAATTGAAATAGGTGGCCTGGCTTGGAATGAAGCTGTGAATTAACATCAGATTGATGGCCGACATAACAGCGAATTTAACGGCATATAGACCATTCGGATGAAAATACATTACGACAAGAGGAATAGAAATTACAAAGGTTAACACATGGACTGGATAGATTTTGGCAAACCGCGCCAAATAAAATTTCTTTGTTTGGTTTAAGGTTAGCTGTGAAAACTTGGAGCGATAGTTGTAGGCAAGTATAAACCCGGATAATACAAAAAAGAACTGAACTCCCGCTGTCCCAAGCTCAAATTGCTTGAATAGATTCACATGATACAGAAAGACCATCATAGCGGCGACAAACCGGAAAGAAGTCAAAGAATGTAACAAAAGAAACGACCCTCCTTTTTGTTCTTTATAACGAACGAATTGATTTTATATCAACAGCTCCGTGAATTCAACACGGTTTCTTTAAAGATTTCTTTATGTTGTTAACGAAAACATTTAGACTAAGCAGTGAGCAGGCTCTCCTATGCCTGTGCATTATACCCATTTTCATATACAATGACACAACAACGGCAGTTAGGGGCGATGAGTATGCCAACCATTGAAATGTCTTTTTACATACAAGCGCCGGCGCCAGTGTGCTTTGATCTGGCCAGAAGCATTGATGTCCATATGGAATCTACCTCTCAAACGAAGGAGAAAGCAGTAGCAGGGCGATTAAGCGGGCTGATCGAGCTGAACGAAACGGTAACGTGGGAAGCGGTGCATTTTGGTATCAAGCAGAGATTGACCGCACGAATTTCGGAGATGGATGCACCTCATCGGTTTGTGGATGAAATGGTAAGCGGAGCGTTCAGCCGGTTTTACCATGTGCATGAATTCATTCCGCAGCAAGGCGGCGGGACGTTAATGCTCGACCGGTTCGACTATACGTCGCCGTTAGGCTTCTTAGGAGAATTGGCCGACAAGCTGTTTCTTGAAAAGTATATGTCCGAGCTGCTGCGCAAACGGAACGAGCATATTAAGCGGCTGGCAGAGGCACAAGCGAAGCAGAGTTGATAGTGCGCATGTAAGAGCTAAGAGTGAAAAGTACAAGCGTCCACCCACAAATTCCGGTAAGGAATGGGTGTGGGGCTTTTTATTTCGAATGTTACATAACATAAAGTTATCACGATAATAAAAATGAACAATTATACTTATAGCAAGAAACTGTATATGCTATTAACAAGACTACTCAGAAAGGTTGTGCAATCCCATGAGCCAACAGCCGGAATTTTTTCGCGATCAGTTTCCTTATTCCGCCCCGCCCAAAATCTTGTTCGATGGGGTGGACGTCCCTACCGCCATGCCAAGCGACATTTTTATTACAGACACGACGTTTCGGGACGGGCAGCAAGCAAGACCTCCATATACGGTCGATCAGATTGTAACGCTGTACGATTATTTGCACCGCTTGTCCGGAGAGCGTGGCGTGATCCGTCAATCCGAGTTTTTCCTGTATAGTGAAAAGGATCGGGAGGCCGCATATCGCTGTATGGAAAAAGGCTACCGGTTTCCCGAGGTGACTGCCTGGATTCGTGCGGTTAAGAAAGATTTTGCGCTGGTGAAGGATATGGGCATTAAGGAGACGGGCATCCTGACATCCATTTCGGATTACCACATTTTTACGAAGCTCGGTCTGGATCGGGAGCAGGCGATGAAGCAGTATCTTGATATCGTCGAAGCCGCTCTTGCGGCAGGGATTCGTCCTCGCTGCCATCTGGAGGATGTGACCAGGGCGGACGTACACGGCTTCGTCATTCCATTCGTACAACGGCTTGTTCAACTGTCCGAGGACAGCGGTATCCCCGTTAAGGTTCGCCTGTGCGACACGATGGGATACGGCGTTTCGTATCCCGGTGCGGTGCTGCCGAGAAGCGTACCGAGACTTGTCCACGCGCTGCGGCAGGAGACGGGAATCCGAAGCGCGCAGCTGGAGTGGCACGGGCACAACGATTTTTATAAGGTGCTGACCAACGCTGCTACCGCGTGGTTATATGGAGTCGGAGGAGTGAACGGAACGCTGCTCGGCTTTGGAGAACGAACGGGCAACACGCCGATTGAGGGGCTGCTGTTCGAGTATATCGGACTTACCGGAGATCATTCGATAGATACGACGGTCATTACGGAAATTGCGGACTATTTTGAGCATGAGCTTGGATACAGCATCCCGCCGATGACGCCGTTTGTCGGCAAGCAGTTTAATGTTACTGCGGCAGGGATCCACGCGGACGGAGTGATTAAGAACGAAGAGATTTACAATATTTTCGATACGGGCAAGCTGTTGAACCGTCCTCTCGGTGTGCAGGTGACGGATAAAGCGGGGGCTGCGGGAGTTGCTTTTTGGGTGAACAAGCAGCTTGGTCTGGCTGGATCGGAGCGGATCGATAAAAGGGACGAGGCGATTCAGGCCATGACCGCATGGGTTGCCGAACAGTACAAGGACGGGCGTACGACGAGTTTGTCCGATACGGAGCTGCTGGTCGCCGCTAAGCTCTTCTTGCCTGGCCGATTTTGATGGTAATCTTTAGTACTGCTGCATTGTGAATATATTGTAAAAAACCTATTGATGTTATGTCCTCTATCGCATATATTGAACGATAGATAAAGAAAATGTGGAGATGGAGAGCGCCGCATGAAAGGATTTGACCGGTACATGGATAGCATACTTTTTGATCAAATGGTACGACAAGACGGAACACTTGATTCCAGTAAGCTGGTGAGCCGGGAAACTTTGTATGTCGGACGCAACGGAAAAGCGGTAGAACGGTTTGTCGTGGAGAACGACGACCATTCGAGCTTCATCTTCAAGCCGCTCACCAATTTGGAAACCATCGGGAGGGAAATGTGGGTTTATGATCATTTGCTCCCACATATCCCGGTGAGATTTCCGAATTTGCTGGCGCAGGCCAAGCATCGGGATGCCGACCGATTTTGGGCTATATATGAGGATTTGGGGCCGCTTCAGCACCGGTTCGACCGGGACACGCTGGTGAAAGCGGCTGCAGCGATTCCATCTTGGCACCAGCTTCCGATGGACTGTTTGCCGGCTGATTTTACAGGGCATACGCCAAAGGTTGATGTGGTGCTGAACGAGGTAAGAGAGAAGAGCGAGCTCTGGCAATCGATTCTGGAGAAGCGGTCGGTTCCGGCGTACTTGATTGACCGGGCTGCGCGGATCCTACAGCAGGTCGATGACGAGCTGCAGTCCGAATGGACGGTATCGCACGGAGATTACCACCCGCTCAATCTGTCGGTTCGCAATGATGAAATTATAATTCTCGATTGGGAATATGTTCATTTGAACTCGATGTATTGGGATTTATATAATTTGCTGGACATTACAAGTCCGAATTACCGCAGGCCGGAAGTAAACGCCTCGGTCCGGAACGAAGTGCTGCAGGTGTATTACGCACGCCGGTTACAGCTTGGCTGGAGCAGCCGCTTCCATACGTTTCAGAAAAATTATTACCGCTATGCCCTCATCCATTCCTTATGGATTATGACGCTGATAGACAAGGACTTGAAGGCAGGGAAGCTGGACCGGGACGCTTTGCTGGAGCAGCAGAAGGAGACTCTGGCGATCGTAACGGACCTTTTGCTGGAGGAAAATGAAATCAGAGGGTAGGGGAAGGCGAACCCGATGATTCTATGGACTGCCGAAAGCTCAGATCATTATTTGCACAGGAAGCTCCGGTACGGATACCTTTCCAGCCGCTGTTGAATCCCGTGAATTTTATAATTATATCTTATGGTGTATTCACGGAATTCAAAGGCGGACGCTGACGCTTCTCCAAGGTATTCCGCACCTCCTCTTATGGCAAATTATAAATCAATACTTTCCGACAGCCAGGCGAGCCTTCAAGGTTCGCCTTTTTTGGCGGTAAGGAGAGAGAAAAACCGCTTTACATTTGCAGCCGATCGTGGTAAAAATATTAAAAACCAAGTAAAACTATCCGATATATATGTTAAAGAAGCCGGTTCACCATGCAAATGACGGAGAAACGGGAGAAAGGAGCTTCATTATGAACTCAAGCCTGGAATCCATATATATTGACGACCATCTGGACCTGTATTTGTACGCCCTTCAATTAGGGGATCAAGTGTGGGCGGATGAGCTGCTGCATAAATTGAAAAACCGCAAAGAGACCCTTCGCAAGGAAGAGTACAGACGGAAGAGGGAGATGCTGTACAGGCAATTCGACGCGGTGAATTTGAAGCTGCTGGAAGCATACCGGCAACTGCTTCATGAGAGCGGCGACGAAGAGGCAACGGAGAAGCTGCACCGGCATATATGGCATTTGAAGCTGGAGCGTATCTCCATCACCAACGAAATTTGCATCACGAAGCAGGCCGCACACGGAATCGATCACCATTCATAGGCGGAGGAGTACCGGCCCTCAATAGCATGAGGGACAAAGAAATTACTCAGAAGCGCGTTAATCCTAGGCGCGCGTTTGCGGCTCCGTGCGGAGGTCGCTCAAATCCCGCCACGCAGAGCTGCTTCATTCGCTATAGATCAAGCCGTGGCCCAATAGGTCACGGCTCTTCCTCATCAGCCGCTTTCCTTACCGTCTTACGGTAATGAGAGGGGCTTTTGCCATAGTAGGCGGTAAACTGCTTCGTGAAGTAAAACGGGCTGTGAAAGCCCACCTCCTCGGCGATTTCACCGACCTGCATCGTCGTATGCTCGAGCAGCCTCGACGAATGCCGGAGCCTGAGCCGCAGCAGCGTCTCCATCACCGACTCACCGACCTCCTGCTTGAATAAATGGGCCAAGCGGGATGGAGAAAGGGCGACTAGTGCTGCCAGCTCCTCCACCGTATGCCGCATCTTCATATGCTGCTCCATAAACCCGAGGACTTGCTCAACGCGCGGGTCCAAGGGCACGCTTTTCCTATTGGTTTGCTGCCCGATGAGCAGCAATATTTCCTCCATTGCGTTGAGAGCGAGCCGCGTCCGGTAAAAGTCCGACTCCAGACTGTCCCTGATCATCCGCTCGAAAGCCCCTTTGATCCTCTCCCGCTGTGCTTCCGATTCCACATGAATGAGGAACAGCGCATCTTTGTCCTGCGGAGGCGATAGCCATTCCGACCATGAAGGAAGCGGCAAAAAATGCGCCCATACGAATTCCCACACGTGCCCCTCCGGCGTCCCGTAATTGTGAGGCGTACCCGGCGGCAGCACGAGGATATCTCCAGAGGAGCAATGCCGCATCGTATCTTGATGCCAATAATAACCACAGCCGGATAAAGTAAACATTATTAGCCAGTCCTTCGTCCCGCGGGATCGATTTGTTTGATAGCCGTAGGCTTGGTTGAAATGCCCCGAGACCAGGATCCCCGGGGGAGGCGCGGCGGTTTCTGCCGAAACGGATGAGGCAGCAGGATTGTTATGGTTTTCAGCCATTTGTTCCATTCCTCCGGATGTCCTTAACCTTTTATAATGATATCAATGAATCATAATCAATATTATGGATGGGGGAAGGATTCCATGTCAAACCAAACACTTGGCGGCGTGCTGAGCGAGCAGCAGAAAAAGCAGTTTGATGAAGAAGGATACTTGATCGTAAAAGGGTTGCTCGCGGAGGACGTCGAGCGCATCAAGGACGAATTCATGAGGCTTCATGCCGCAGGGCCGATTCCAGGCTGCTTCAACCCGTTGTCCGAAGAAGAGGCCAATGGGGACATTCTGAAGCTGTACCCGCGGATGATGCATCCCCACAAGGTCAATGAGATAGCATTCGAGTATATGCTCCATCCCAAGGTGATGAACATATTGGCGGATCTGTTCGGTGCCGAGCCGCTTGCCGCGCAAAGCATGTTTTACTTCAAGCCACCGGGTGCGAAAGGGCAGGCGCTGCATCAGGATCAGTTTTATTTGAAGGTGGAGCCGGGTACATGTATTGCGGCTTGGACGGCCGTTGATCCGGCGGACGAAGAAAACGGCGGCTTGTTCCTCGTGCCAAGAACGAACCGCTTCCCGATTCAATGCCCGCATATGGCCGATCCGGAAGTGTCCTTCACGAAAGAGGAAGTAGAAGTACCTGAAGGGTATGAAGTCGTACCCGCCCGCATGGAAGCCGGCGACGTGTTGTTCTTTAACGGCAGCGTCATTCACGGTTCTTTCCCGAACACGTCCGGCGAACGATTCCGCAGAGCATTCATCTGCCATTATTCCGACGGGCTGACCTCGAAGATCGGGAAATATTACAAGCCGCTGTACCGGTACGACGGTACGGATTTGACGGTCGATGAGAACGAGGACGCAGGTCCTTGCGGAAATGAATTTCAATCTTCGGGGGCCCACTAGGCGAATAAAGCTCCCGGCTGGCCGGAGGCGCTACTTCCGGCTTACTTATTTTTAAAAAAATATTTTTTTCAGATGGATGAAAGCGGTAACATTAGTCCCCTTTTTCGTGTATACTTGTTTAAAAGCGATTAAAGGAGTGTCGACTATGGGAGTAGAACCGATGAATCCTTTAGAATTGTTTGCCGTTAAACGCTGTTGCCGCTGTGGGATCGAATTGGAAGAGCAAGCCGATTGCTACAAAAACACCTGTGATGACTGCGAGGGAAACACATTTTACCCTTTATCGCCGCTTCAACCGCAAGGAAAGATCGTCAGGTCAATGCAAGGCACGAACATCATCGATGAATATTGGTCGTAATGCTACCCCGGCAGCTCCGTTAGCGGATGCTTGCCGGGGTTAATTTATGGTTGTTGTCTATAAAAATGTTGAAAATGACGCTTCCAGCATTTACATTTAAAATAGAAGTGAGATGTCATGGTTCGACAAGAACTCATACTGTATTCCCATTGCCTTCAAGGGTGATAAGACTGTCGCACTATAGAGAGAGGAATATGGAATCATGTCAAAGAAAGCGATTGCAGTCTGGATTCTATGTTTAATCATCATTACCGTGTCAACGCCCGGCTGCGGTACTGCGAATGAATCCATTGAGGCGGTTGATCCTGAAGCGTCCGTTCCATTAACCATGCTGTGGCGAGGCAGCGAAACCTTATCTCCAATGAAAAGGCAGCTGCTGCAAAGAAAACTGAAAGAGAAATTTAATGTCTCATTGCATATCGAGATTTACGAGAAAGACGAGTATGAGAAATATGTAAATGCTTTAATGAACAGCGGGAAGGTTCCGGATATTGTTTGGATGAGCAGCGAGAGAATTCGGGGGGCGTCGGCCGTCGGAGCGCTAATGCCTTTGGACGAATTGATTAAAGCGTCTCCGATTTGGAGCGGCATGCCCAAGGAATATTTTGCGGACTCCACCTACAATGGGAAAATGTATTCGCTTCCGCAGTTTTTTCAAGCTCCGGAATCGATTTATTACCGGGCGGACTGGGCGGAGAAGCTTCAAATCAAGACGCCTGTCAATGCCGATGAGCTGTATACGATGCTGTACCGCTTTACGAAGGAGGATCCTGATGGAGACGGTAAAGCCAATACGACCGGGTTTACTATGGGAGGAGACTTAAGCCGTTCAGGACCGTTGTGGAAACTGTTTGTTCCAGCCCACCCCCGTAAGCTTGCATTGTATCTGGATCCGGTAGACGACACGATCAAGTCGGCCTATTTGTCCTCCAAGGAAATGAAGGAGGCATTGGCGTGGTTCAGAAAAGCGTATGAGAACGGGGTGCTTGACAAGGAGTGGGTGCTGGAAAAACGCGTAACGGCTGAAGACAAATTTACCTCCGGCAAAACGGGTGCCTGGATCCGGGGAGCCGAGATGATAACGGAACGCTATGATAAGCTGAAGGCACGCTTTCCCAATGCGGCCATCACTACTGTTCCGACGATGACAGGACCCTATGGATCGAATTACACGGTCCGCGCAGGCTATTCAAGCTCCTATGTCATTCCGTCCACAACCCGGTATCCCAAAGAAGCGAAAATGGTGCTCGATTACTTGCTGGGGCCGGAAGGGACGAAGCTCACGGCGATCGGGTTCGAAGGTCTGACGTACAAGATTGTGGACGGGAAAATATGCTGGATGGTAGAGGGAGAGGAAAAGTACTACAATCCCGGGGCCGTCCTGTTCAGTGTGCATCCATTGATGCTGCCTGTCCCGATCCCGGTGCTGGAGCAAAACCGGCTTGCCGTGAACGGCTTTAAGACGGAAACGAGCATGAACAGCTTGTACATCCCGCGCAGTGAAAAAGCATCCGGCAAAGCACCCGCTTTTGAAAAGCTGGCGCTGGAGTACATATCCAAAATCATTACCGGCCAGTATCCGGTCGACAAGTATGACGCGTTTGTAGCGGAAGCGAAGCGGATGGGGATCGATGCGGTATTGAAAGAGCTTAACGAAATGTACAAAATGGATAAAAAGATGAATGCCTCGGAATAAGAGCCTATCCAATGAAAAAAGACCGGCGTACCCCGGTAAGGGGATGATGCGACCGGTCGTTTTGTTTTTATAAAGCAAAAATCAGGAACATTCCAGCGTCAAAACGAAGGTATCGACGAGGTCGGGATTGAAGGCGGATCCTTTTTGCTCATTTAAAAACTGTATGGCCTTCTCCCGGCTCCAGGCATCCTTGTAAGCTCTGCGGCTCGTCAACGCATCGAACACGTCGACGATCGAGACGACCTGCGCTTCGAACGGGATTTCGTCGCCCTTCAGCATGGCGGGATAACCGCTGCCGTCCCATTTTTCATGATGATAGTGAATAATATGCTCGGCGATCCGCAGCTCCTCCTGAAGAATCTCGTCCTCCATTTCACGGGAAATTTTGTTCACGATTTCGACCCCGATGAGCGGATGCGTTTCAATAATATGACGCTCGTAGTAATTAAGCTGCCCGGGCTTGTACAGAATGCCCTCGGGGATTCCCGATTTGCCGATATCGTGCATGATGCTGGCGTTGACGACCTGATGAATGTACTCCTCCGACAGTCCGAGGTTCAGCCTCCGGTTATGGGCTGTCAGCAGCTTCTCGGTGCCTTGCTGTACACGGGTTAAATGCTCCTCAATGTGAGGGTCTCTTATTTCACAGGAGATGGCAAGAACCTTTAATATTTCGCTTTGCAGCTTTATTTTGCGTGATTCGGACAAATAGCTGCCCTCGGGGATTCGGTCCAGGTCGCGGACGACGCCGACATAATACGTTCGCCCGTTCAAGCTCATGGGGGTTATGGTGATGTTGGTGTGCCAAATGTCTTTGTTTTTCTTCCGGTTAATGAATACCCCGGTCCATGCCAAATTCATACTAAGCGACTGCTTCATGCTGTCATATGTCTTGGAAGGGGTCAGCCGTGAACGCAGAAAGTTGGCTCGCAGTCCGACCATATAGTCGCGGGCATACCCGGTTACTTCCTCGTACTTCGCGTTCACTTCCACGATCCGGTGCTCTTGATCGGTAATGATAACGCCGTCCGCCAGTTTCAAATAAAATGCCAAAGCCGGTTCCATGATGTCCCTCCATGTTTTCGTCGATGTGTAGCGGGATTAGGAGGTGTCGTTGATTTTACCTCATTTCTTCATTATTTTACCACATGATTCCCGAACCTCTGTTGCCTGGTCGCACATTTTTATGACGAATTGCAGGATGAATGATCAGTAAAACTTAAGCAAATTTTAAACTTTCCTTTTATCTTATTTAAGAATTGCTCCCTACAATAAAAAGCATGAAGCAACAGTTGCAAATCAAGTTGACAGTGAGGAGCATCAAAGGGATGAGTACATTGCTAAAATCGGCCCGTCTCATGTCCATTATCGAACTCAAAGCGGGCTATGGTCTGGCTGCATCGGCTGGGGGAGCGGTGTAATGGCGGGAGCTGCCGATTCCCGGGAGATGACGCTGGAAAGACGGGCTCAGCTTATACGGCGCTATGAGCAGGCGTGCTACCAAATGTGCTACTATTTGCTGCGCAGCGAACCGCTAGCCATGGAAGCGGCGCTTGCAGCCGTTGAAACGCTGCTGTCGGATGCCTGTTTCTATGAACAAGAAGAGCAGAGCAGGCTCGAAGCAGTAAAAAGAACGGCTATACGCTGTTCCCTGAAACGAATCGTTGTTTAAAAACGAAGCTCACTCGGCATACTACGGTTTTACAACTATTCAAGCACATGGAGGCTGTCAGGATGAGATTTGCTAACAAAGTCGCGGTTGTTACCGGAGGAGCGAGCGGAATCGGAGAGATGACGATCCGGTTGTTTGCAGAGGAAGGAGCGAAGGTCGTCATTGCCGATTTTTCCGACAGGGGCGAGACCTTGGCGGACGAGCTTCGTAACGGCGGCAAAGAAGCGCTGTTCATCAAAACGGATGTAACCAAGGAAGATCAGGTTCAAGCGATGGTTGCCGAAACGGTAAAGCAATTCGGAAGGCTCGATATTATGTTCGCCAATGCCGGTATTGCCAAGGACGGGCCTGCTCATATGCTTACGGCGGATGCGTGGGAGAGAACGATCGATATCAACTTGTCCGGCGTCTTTTTGTCGGATAAATATGCCATCGAGCAGATGCTGAAGCAGGACGGAGGAGGGGTTATCGTCAACTGCGGCTCCATCCACAGCCATGTCGGGAAAGCGGGGGTAACAGCCTACGCGGCCGCTAAAGGCGGGGTGAAGCTGCTGACGCAATCGCTAGGCATCGACTATGCGAAACAAGGGATTCGAGTGAATGCGGTTTGCCCGGGCTATATCGATACGCCTCTTATTGCAGGGCGCAATGAAGCGATTAATGAACATTTGATCAGCCTTCATCCGATGGGTCGCCTCGGCAAGCCGGAGGAAGTGGCCAAAGCCGTTCTGTTTCTCGCTAGTGAAGACGCATCGTTTATTACAGGCACAAGTCTGCTGGTTGATGGCGGCTATACGGCTCAATAAGCACTTGAAGCACCAGTCTGTCGGCTTAAACAGCTCACTTTATATGCCAAGAGGGTGTCCCAAACCGAGATTTCGGCTTTTGGGGCACCCTCTTTTGTTACCAGCATGCAATTATTTGTTCACGGCGATTTTAGCTTGCTGGTTGTACCAGTTGATGAAGTTGTCGACAACGGAGTCCAAAAACTTCACGGTCGGCTCATGAGTCAGGTTGCCTTCCGTATCGATTTTTTCATGAACGACGCCTACATACACTTCGTTACCCGGAAGAAGCGGAGATCCGACGCCTTGGGCGAACAAGATGTCGCGCAAATGGCCTTGGGCTTTAACCGTACCGAGCAAGCCCATCGATGCTCCTACGATCCAGGACGGTTTGCCGTTCAATACCCGGTCTACACGGGACATCCAATCGATGGCGTTAACCATCACACCCGGAACGGTTGCATTATACTCGGGAACAACCCACAATACGGCGTCGGCGGCAGCCACTTTGCCCTTGAATTCCTTTACGGCAGCGGGTGGGTCATTTTCAATATCTTGATCATAGAAGGGAAGATCCCGCAAGGTCAAAATTTCAAGCTCAAAACGGTCCTGGTAACGTTTCTGAATGAATTTGGCAAGCTTCAAGTTATAAGATTCCTTACGAATACTCCCTACAATAGCTACGACTTTCATCATCATTACCTCCAAATTCTAGGTTGGATTATGTAGAAAAACAAATCATCATTTTATTATGGTTTATTAATGATATTTAGTCAATATATAAGTTTAAAAAATATGTAAAGTTGACTAAGGAAGGAGCGGCGCTCAATTTGTCTGCGTTTCAACGCGGTTCCGGCTCCGGGAGCTTGTTCAGCTTCTCCAGCACCTGCTCTACTTTGCGAAGATGCGCGGCCATCCGCTGCTTGGCAAGCGGAGCGTCGCTCTGTTCAACTGCATCGACAATAAGCCGGTGCTCCTCAACCAGCCTGTCGGTTTCGCTTTGCTCGGCGAACAGCCAAAGGCGGCGGCTTTCCTGCATCACCTTGCCCATATTGGAGAATAAAGATTCCAGAGTGCCTCGAAGGAGCGGATTTCCCGCTGCCTCGGCAAGTGAGGTATGGAACCGGATGTCGGCCTGCTCCAGAGCCTCTTCGTCCCGAAGCAAGGCCATTTCGTGTAAAATGGCATGAAGCTGCGCAAGCTGCCCTTCCGATCTTCTTAGAGCGGCAAGTCCTGCGCTCTCCGTCTCTAGGATGTATCGAAGCTCCAGCCACGCCGCCAGCTGCTTCCTGTCGTTAATTTCGGGGGGCTGCCATAGCGGAGCGTCATCGGTAAGCTTAAGCACGAAGGTGCCGCCGCCGTGGCGGACGTCCACCCAGCCATGCGCTTTCAATGACATGAGCGCCTCCCGGATCGTGGAGCGGCCGACGTTGTAACGGACAGCAAGCTTTTCTACCGATGGAAGGCGGGTTCCGACGGCCCATTCTCCCTGGATGATTTGCTCGCGAATCGTTTCGGCGACTACTTCATAAGCTTTACGAATAATCATGACTACACGTCCTTAATCCTCTATATTGACACTTGGGAAAATGTACTTCTATAATAAAGTCATCAGATGACCTGATTAAAATTATAATCGATTGTTTCTGCTTATTCAACGTTATCCAATGCCATGGGAGGGTTTGAATTCAGTGATAGCGCAGTCTGTTCGCGAGCAATTACAGAGCATTGTAGGGCCGAAATGGTTCAAAGATGATACGGAAACGCTTGTATCTTACAGCTACGACGCGACGCCGTTATATCAAGCGATGCCGGACGGAGTCGTATTTCCTGCGTCTACGGAGGAAGTGTCCGAGGTTATGAAGGTTTGTGCCGGCCATAAAATACCGGTTATTGCGAGGGGAGCCGGGAGTAACCTGTGCGCAGGCGTCGTTCCTGTTCAAGGGGGCATCGTCATGGTCATGACTCGCATGAACCGGCTGATTGAGATCGATCAGGATAACTTGACGGCCACATTCCAAACGGGGTTGAATACGAAGCAATTTCATACGGCAGTGGAAGCGACCGGCTTGTTTTATCCGCCGGATCCGAGCAGCATGATCATCTGCACGATGGGGGGCAACATCGCTTTGGGGGCGGGTGGCTTGCGCGGTTTAAAGTACGGGACGACCAAAGACTATGTGATCGGCTTGGAAGCGGTAATGGCTAACGGAGACATATTGCGGACGGGCGGGAAGCTGGTCAAGGATGTGGCCGGCTACGACTTGACGCGTCTGCTCGTAGGATCGGGAGGTACGCTGGCCATCATTACGGAAGCGACGGTGAAGCTCGTGCCGAAGCCTGATTTCCGGCGCTCCATGGTAGCGATCTACAGCGATCTGCAATCGGCGGCACGCTCGGTGTCGCAAATTGTTGCGAACCGGATTACCCCGTGCACGCTCGAATTTATGGACCGGGCAACGATTCGGGTCGTAGAGGATTTCGCACGAATCGGTCTGCCAGTCGACGCGGAGGCGATTCTGGCGATAGAGCAGGACGGCGACGAGAGCATGGTCGAGCGGGATTTGCAGCGGATCGAGGAGCTGTGCCGCAAGGAAGGCGCGATCCAGGTCAAGGTGGCGGCCACCCCGGAGGAGGGCGCCAAAGTGATGGAAGCTCGGCGGAGCGCGCTGGCTGCGCTGTCGCGTCTGCGGCCGACGACGATATTGGAGGATGCGACCGTTCCCCGTTCCCGGATTGCGGATATGGTCATGGAGGTGCAGCGGATTGCTGCCAAATACGATGTGCAAATTTGTACATTCGGCCATGCCGGTGATGGAAATTTGCATCCTACGGCGATGACCGACGCGCGCAACGCGGAGGAAATTCACCGCGTGGAAAAAGCGTTCGAGGAAATATTCGAAGCGGCTATAAGCATGGGCGGGACGATAACCGGGGAGCACGGGGTCGGCATGGTGAAGGCGCCGTATCTGGAATGGAAAGTAGGCGCTTCCGGCATAGATATTATGAAGCGGCTGAAACTGGCGTTCGACCCGGATCAGCTGCTGAATCCGGGCAAGCTGTTCGCCGAAACGCGCAAGCGTATCGTGCTGACCGATGGGCCGGGCGAAGGAGAGGGCGAGGGACGTTCAGAAGCCCGGGAAGCAGGGCAAGTGCGGGCGAACGAGCAAGAACGGCAAACGGAATCGGAATTGGAATCGAAGCAAGACCGGCAAGGGCGGCAAGACCAGCAAGAGCATTCATTGCAGTTAGCTGAGGAGACACAGCAGCGTGTGAGGAGAGCGGGAACAGGAAGCGAGGAGGGCTTGTCATGACGACTCATGGTACAGGAGCAGGTGCACGATCGGCGGCACAGGAGAGCGCAGCGCCATCGGCAGCCCAGCATCTACCGCAAGCGGCTCAGACGCAGAAGCTTGCGGCGAGATTGAAGCTGACGCTGGATTCGGATCAGCTGACGAACTGCATGCGCTGCGGGTTTTGCCAGACCGCCTGTCCGACGTTCAACGAGACCGGACTGGAGGCGGCGTCGCCACGCGGGCGCATCGCATTGATGAAAGCGGTTGCCGACGGTTTCATGGAGCCTGATGCCAGATTCAAGGAGCAGATGGATCTGTGCCTCGGCTGTCGCGCCTGCGAGCCGGCTTGCCCTTCGGACGTGAAGTACGGGCAGCTCATTGAGCAGGCGAGGGAGTCTATCGCAGCGGAGACGGACTACGCTCCGAACGTGAAAGCAATCCGCACCCTGTTCATGGAGCGGCTGTTCCCGCATCACGGGCGCATGCGTCTGCTCGGCGGCATGCTGAAGCTGTACCAGCGCTCCGGGATGCAGAAGCTGGCGCGCATGAGCGGCGTCATGCGGCTCTTGCCCGAGCATATGCGGCAAATGGAAGCCATCTTGCCGGAGGCATCCGCCGACGGCGTCATCCGCGCCTGGGCGAAGCTCGGCCTCCCGGCGGCGTGGGAAACGACGAACGGCAGCGGCGGCAGCCGCCGCATGCTCGTCATTCCCCCTGCCGGCGGCGCCACACGCGCCCGCGTCGGGCTGTTCCGCGGGTGCATCATGGATGTGCTGTTCACGTCGACGAACGTGAACACGGTCCGGCTGCTCCGCGAGGCCGGCTACGAGGTCGTCATCCCGACCTCGCAGACGTGCTGCGGAGCGCTGCACGCCCACGCGGGCGAGACGGCGTCGGCCCGCCGCCTCGCCCGCGAGAACCTCGACGCCTTCGGCGCAGCCGGCGTCGACTTCGTGGCGAGCAACGCCGGCGGGTGCGGCGCGAGCCTGAAAGAGTACGACCATCTGCTGCATGGCGATGAGTCGGCGGCGGACGCTGCGCGCGATTTTGCGCGCAAGGTGCGGGACGTCGCGGAGCTGCTCGTGGAGCACGGCCGCCCGCTCCTTCCGGCGCCGGAGACGACGGGGGCCCCCCTCGTCGTCACGTACCAGGACTCGTGCCATCTGCGCAACGTGATGCGGGTCCAGCAGCAGCCCCGCACCCTCCTGCAGTCGAGGCCGGGTGTGCGGCTGAACGAGCTGCAGGGAGCCGACCGCTGCTGCGGCTCCGCAGGCATCTATAACTTGACGCAGCCGCAAATGTCGGCGGATGTGCTCGACCACAAGATGGAGCATGTGGAGCAAACAGAGGCGGAATATGTCGTGACGACCAATCCCGGCTGCCTGCTGCAGATGAAATGGGGAATTGAGCGAGCAGGACTCGGAGAGCGCATGAAAGCGGTGCATCTGGTTGATTTTATGGCTGAAGGACTAGTCCGCAAGAGCTAGGAAACGGATTGCGCCAAACAGCTCTGAATATTCTGAGCAAGCGAAACTTATCTGCACGGCAGGCTGGCCGCTTGCTGCGAGGCGGATAAGTTTTTTTGCATTTTCCAGAATGTCAAGGGGAAGTGGCAAGAATAACCTACATGAATCGGGAATAACTTTTAGAAATCAAGTAATATTCTGGCTATTTCCTGAATGTTTCGTGATAATTCGGTGTATAATGGAACTATATGAACCTATTATAGTAATATATATCTATAGCAACAGCCACTTAAGGAGGAAAGAACGAATGGACCAAATTTCTTCTCTGTCGGAACTTCTGGCGGAGCAAAAAGCTTCATCCTACATCGAGATCCCCGGAGCGGTTTCACGGACGTTCGGACAAACAACCTTGTCCACCACCTTGCCTATGAGCAAGCTGTTTTCCATCTATGAAGTAGATTTGGAAGTTCAGCGGGCGATCGTGCCGCAGAACTTATCGAAACTGATGGATTATATTATGCTGTATCTCGATCACCAGCAGGGGATTTATTTCCCGGGCATCATTCTTTCCGCCAGAGGAGCGGGCGAGTATGACGCCGATCAGCAGGTATACCGCCTTCAGGCCATCGAGAAGCTATACGTTGTAGACGGACAGCACCGGCTTGCCGCATTCCGGAGAATTATGGAAACGCTGCAAAGCAACATGGCCCGTGCCAAAGACCGCAGAGAATATGACCGTATGGAAGAAATTACGGATAAGCTGAGCAAGCTGTACACGTTCCCGATGTCGACGATGATTTATCTCGATATTAACGCTCGTCAGGAGCGTCAGCTGTTCTCGGATATTAATAAGCTTCCGCGCAAAATCGGCGGCAACTTGGCGGTTCTTCGCGAGCAGCGCAGATTTTATCATGTGCTGGCCACTCATTTGGCGATGAAATCCCCGGCTATGAAGCAAATTTCGGTAGATATGTTTACTGAGCGGGGGAAAGGGCCGGAATTTTTGTTCTCGTATCACCTGCTGGTCGAAATTCTTTGCGGACTGTTCGAGGGCCGCTTGAAATCGGCTGCGCGCAACAACGGATATTACTTTGAGGATACGGACATCGACGAGCATGCAAGACTCGCGTCCCATTATTTCGACGTTATGCTTCGTCATTTGCCTGAGCCGGAGAAAGGCGAGCTTTGCTGGACCGAAAATATGCAAATCGCTATGGCGATGTTTTTCCACGAGGAAGCGACCAAGACGGGAAGCTTCAACCGCTATGCGCTGGACTATGCGATGAAAATTTTGCCTCACATCGATTGGAATGCGATTTATACCGGCGATGAGAAGGACCGTTTGCCTAGACGCTCGCGTATTATGAAGGCTTACCAGTATATTAAAGATTTTTATCAGGAGCATCATTTGTTCTTGATCCGTGATAAGGAGGATGCCGGCTAATGGATGGACTTTGCCTCAATATGACGATTCACCCGTTTTGCGAAAAATTCGGTTTGGCTACCGTTCCTGTACAAGTGCAGGATTTGCTTAACTATACGACGATCGATCCGATGGTACAGCGCAAGCTGAGCGCAGGCCAACGCCGGAAAATTTCGAATTACCTGCAGGAGCGCGAGCTTGACCGCGTCTTCTTCGGACCTGTAACTTTAAGCTTGCGCGATGTCAGCTCGCTTGCCAAAACGGATAAAGGACTGTATTTGCGTCCGGGTTCGAAGCTTAGCATTTTGGACGGACAGCACCGGATTCTTGCCTTGGGCTATGTGAACGAGCAATTGCTTAAGGAAGTTCGCAGCCACGAGAAGAAGGTATCCGCTCTGAAAATTAAGCAGCGCCGGATGCCGGACAGCGAAGAAGTGAAGACGGAGCTTGAGCAAATGGAAGGGCTTGTTGAGCAAATCGAGCGCCGCCGTCTGGAATTGATGGAGAGCGAGCTTGCTGTGCAAATTTATATCGGCTTGAGCGAAGAGGAAGAAAAGCAGCTGTTCGGCGATATCAACTCCAAGGTTCAACTCGTTAGTAAAGAGCTCGGCCATTCGTTCGACAGCATCGATCCGCTCAATCTGGTCATTCAGCAGGTCGTTGATCATAACGTATTCCTGAAGGGAGCCGGTGTGGAACGCCGCGCCAACCTGACTTCTTACAATAAAAACTTCACCTCGTTCAGCTGGCTGTATTCGACGGCAACGATGCTGTTTACGGGAAAAATGCAGCCTTCCTACGAGATGGCGCGCAAAATCAGGCAGGATCCTTCGGCTCATATCGAAATCCTTCACCAGTTTTACAGCACGCTGCTGCCGCTGATGCCGGAGCAGCCGGGATTGCCTCAGTTCAGCTCGGCGAGCCGGGCTATGCAGGAGAGTATCGCCCTGTATGCACATGCTCATCTGTATCAGGATGGCAAATATGTGAAAAACTGGACCACCTGTCTTAGTATTTTCGAAGGCTTCGATTGGACCCATGAAAATGAGCAGCTGGTCGAGCGGTTCGGAACGCTGGATAACGGCAAGCTGAACCTGATCCATGAGAAATCGCTCCGCAAGCACGGCAAGCTCGTTGCGCTGTTCCGCGAGCTGCATGGCGAAGCAGCGGATGACGAAGCGTCGACCGCTTAACCGCTTTCTACGCTATAAACTAAAAACCCTCCTATTCCCAACAAGAAATGGAATAGGAGGGTTTTGTTATGTTACAGGCAGGCTTGGCAGGCTTCCGGCTTACGCATCGGCTGCGCAGCGGAAGCCCATATTGCCGGAGGCGCTATCCGGTGTATTGGAGCTGCGTGCGGCGACCCGGTAGCGGTTGCAGTATGATTTGTGGCACAGGTAGGAGCCGCCTCTCATAACTCGCGAGGTGCCTTTGTCCGGTCCCTTCGGGTTGTCGCTTGGCCCGGTAATGTGCCATGTCGGGTTGAACCAGTCCTGGCACCATTCCCACACGTTACCGGCGACATTGTATAAGCCGAAGCCGTTAGGCTGGAACGAACGGACCGGAGCGGTCCCGGCGTAGCCGTCGCTCTTGTTGTTTTTGTCAGGGAACTTACCCTGCCAAATGTTGCACATATGCTCGGTACCCGGCTTCAGCAGATCGCCCCAAGGGTAACGCTTTTGCTCCAAGCCGCCCCGGGCTGCATATTCCCATTCCGCTTCGGTAAGAAGCCGTTTGCCGGCCCATCGGCAGTAGGCTTGCGCATCGTTCCACGATATATGGATTACCGGATGATCCATTCGATCCTTGATCGACGAGTCCGGTCCTTCCGGATGCGCCCAGTCCGCGCCTTCGACATTCCACCACCAGGGCGTCCTCTGTACGACATGCTTTACTTTTGCAGCGGTTTCCTCGGAAACGAACAGATGGAATACGAAGGACCATCCGAACTGCTCCGATTCCGTTTTATATCCGGTCTCTTGGACAAACCGGGCGAATTCGGCATTGGTTACGGTACAAGGATCCACATAGAAAGGATTCACGGTAACGGGCCGCACAGGACCTTCTCCATCCTGCGGAAATCCTTCCTGATCGTCTGTTCCCATCAGAAATTGCCCTCCCGGCAAATAGATCATACCTTCGCGCGGATCGGTAATGGTACTGTTGCGGTTATGGCTCTGCTGAGGCTTGCGAAGCAAGCTATCCATAGAGATGTGCTGGACTGTATTGCCATCGGCTTCCGATCGGCTTGTTGAGCAGCAGGAAGGCTTTGTCGGTTCTGTCATTGTAAAGTTCCCCCTCGTTCATCTGTAGCGGTTGCGATGTGCCTATACTTCTGTAAGCTGATTAATGACCATAGTGGCTGCACCGATGACCAGCGCCTCTTCCCCAAGATGCCCCTGGCTGAATACGACTTGGTAAGCAGGGTAGTAGTAGGTATTGCGAATGGCGACGCGAGTCGCGATTTGGAAAAAGCTCGGGTCGCTGTTCATGAGCGAGCCGCCGAGAATGACTTTTTCCGGATGCAAAATGTTCAGCAAATTCGATAAGCCGATACCGAAATAGGTGGCGGCTTGGGAGAAGATTTCGACGGTCAGCGGGTCGTGCTCCTTCAGCGCTTGAAGCAAGTGCGCGAAAGTAATTTTCTCGGGATCCGGCTCCTTGAAGCGCAAGGAGCTTTCCCGCCCTTGCTTTAACCGGGACTGTGCCTGCTGCTCCAGCGCATAAATGGATGCATAGGTCTGCAGGCTGCCGAAATTGCCCTGCTCTCCAATTCTCGGGCCGTCCGTTTGGATGATCATTTGTCCGATGGATCCTTCCATATCGACTGCTCCATATACGACTTTGCCGTTAGACATCATCGCGGACCGGATTCCGACGCCGACATGAACGTATAGCAGGTGACGGTAGTCCCGGTTACGGTCGGACCACGATTCTCCCATGATGGCGGTATTGGCGCCGTTATCAAGCAGCACGGGGAAAGCGAAACGTTCCTGCAAATAGCGGACAATCTCGACATGCCGCCATCCGGGTGCTTGGAAATACAGCGGTTCCACAATTATGCCTGAGCTGCGGTCCAGAGGACCTACTGCGCCGATCCCCATGCCCAGCACCGATTCTGTGGAAATCCCGTGCGTCTTCAGCATGACGTCCACGGTTTCGGCGATGGCATGAAACAGCCTGGACGGGGTCATCGTTTCGTCCATGATCCAGCTATGACCGTCCAGCTTGTTCAAATGCAGATCGCATAGAATAAGCTTGGAGCTCATCCGTGAAATGTCCAGGCCGAATACGTATCCGGCTGCCGGATTCGTTTCATACAGAATCGGACGGCGGCCCCCGGTCGATTCACCCAGGCCTGCTTCGACCAGCCAGCCTTGCGCTGTCAGCTCCTCCAATGTCCTCGTCAGCGTGCTTCCTGTCATTTGGCTTTGCTCAAGCAAATCGATTTTGGAAACGGTTCCTTGCCGCCGGATACGTTCGTATATTTCCTTGTGCTTGCGGCTGCCCATTCTTTCGTTTATCGGTAACAAGCTCATTGAAACCTCCAACCAAGCTTTAATGCGGCATCGATTATTTTTCGGTACTTGCTGTATATGAAGAAACATGCTCTATAACGACCAATTATACACGAGTTTCGAGGGCTTAACCATAGCGGAAAGCTCGATACGGGTCCATTCTCCGGACATGCCGGGAGACGTTTCGTTTGCATCTATTGATTGTGGCATGGCGGTCATGTCTGGTAAGATAGTAACCATGGTTACATGCGGGGTGTCGCCCCGGCTGCTTCGGCAGCACGAACGCGTAAAGGAGATAGAAGACCATGTCGGATTGGTATCGCAAAAGCTTTGGCGATGATTATTTATTAGTATATAAGCACCGGGATATGCAGGGGGCCTATGATGAGGTCAAACGGATGATTGAGTGGCTGCAGCTTTCTCCGGGTGCCGACGTTCTGGATCTGTGCTGCGGGATGGGCCGCCATTCTATGGCTTTGAACGATTTCGGTTACAACGTCACCGGTATCGATCTGTCGGAAGTACTGCTCTCGGAAGCGCGTAAGCTGGATGGACAGCACCTGGTGTGTTTTCTGCAGGGGGATATGCGGGAGGTTCCTCTTGAAGGTCCTTATGATGCGGTAGTGAACTTATTTACTTCGTTCGGTTATTTTGAAGACGATGAACAAAATGTGAAAGTGCTGAAGGAAATCCACCGGCTGCTGAAGGTGCAGGGCAAATTTATTATCGATTTCCTCAATCCCGAGTACGTCATAAGCCATCTTGTTCCGTTCTCTACCCGGGACGAAGACGGGATTACGATTGAGGAGTCGAGAAGAATCGAGGACGGTTTTGTCCGCAAATCGATTGTCGTCAAGGAAGGGGCAGAGGAGCGCACCTATATGGAGCAGGTCAAGCTGTTCGACCTGAAGCGGTTCCAGGAGATGCTGCGTGCCTCGAATCTGGAGATCGATCATGTGTACGGGGACTATAACGCATCGGAATACGACCGGGAATTATCCAAACGTATGATATTTGTCGGGCACAGGAAAGGATAACACCATCATGAGCTTGTACACCCTACATAATGAAGAGTACATTCAGGTAAAAGTGCCGCTGCCGTTTCCGCTGCGTTGGGTGAACGGATATTTGATTCGCGGAGACGACGGTTATACGCTGATCGATCCCGGTCTGCATACGGAAGCATCCGTCGAATGCTGGGAAGCGGTGCTGAAGGAGTTACGGTTAAGCTGGAAGGATATGGAGCAAATTGTTCTGACCCATCATCATCCCGATCATTACGGTCTGGCCGGTCTGCTTCAGGAGAAGTCGGGGGCACCGGTTCGCATGTCGGCGAAGGGCTGGGAGCAAGCGAAGCTGCTCTGGGGAGAAGGTCAGCCTATGACAGCGGCCTTGCTAAGCCTGTTCGCAAGCCATGGGCTGCCTGATGAGCTTGCGGGGCCTATGAAGTCCCATATGGACGATTTCGTCCCCATGGTTTCGCCCCAACCGGACGTTTCCCTAATAACGATCGGAGAGCCGATTCGTCTCGGCAACAGCGTATACGAGACGATTCATACGCCCGGTCATGCGGCGGGGCATGTATGCTTCTACCTTCCGGAGCGCCAGGCGATGATTTGCGGGGATCATGTGCTTCCGCAAATTTCTCCTAACATCAGTTACTTACCCTTTGGTGTAGACGACAATCCGCTGGACAGCTTCCTTCGCAGCTTGGAGCATATCGGTGAATATGAGGTGAGCTGGGCATATCCCGGCCACAGAGAGCCGTTCTCGACATTTGGCAAACGGGTTCGGGAGCTGCTGGACCATCATGAAATCCGTCTTGAAGCAATGAGAGCGCAGCTGGCAGGCGAATCGTTGACAGCCTATCAAGTTTGCCGCGCAACCTTCGGTGACAGGCTGACGCTGCATCAAATGCGGTTTGCCTTGTCCGAAACGCTGGCTCATTTAATCTATTTGGAAAAAACAGAGCGTATCCGTTCGTTGGAACACGAAGGGATTGTGCTCTTCCAAGCACTATAATCAGCACCCTCCCGATGAAAGACCATTCCGCCTTGTGCAAGGCGTGAGTGGTTTTTTTTACCACAATAGAATTTATAAGATTCCGAGGTCATCGGATGTAAAAATTCTATTTGGCGATAAAAACAACCTCTTAACGCGGTCGCTCCTCTGTGAAAGGACGTCGATAGACGTTTTTCTCATTGATAACTTCCGAGGCTGCAGGATGAGTGAAAAAGGACTTGACGACATGATCATCGCTCCTTCCACTTTCAACGCAAATCAAAAATGTTTGTTCCCTGGATGAAATGGGAATAATTACTTTGTATGTCCGTCCGCTGCATAAAAGGTATACAACAAGATGCGTGAGGAAGTGAACAGATGAAGTCGATTCTGAAATGGTTCAAGTCAACCAAGCCCAAGTCCAACCGGCTCCCCATTACGGTACCCGACCAGATTATGAAAAATAATACGGATATAACGGTTAACACCAATATGGAGGATTCGCTTACTTATATCGAAAAAATTCTTGGTGAGAACGACGATTTCGTCATTCGCCGGTTTAATGCATTCGGACGGCATAAAGCCGTTCTATGCTATTACTGCAATATGGTCGACCAATCGGCTGTGAACACGGACATTTTAAAGGCTCTCATGTACGTGCCTGCTCATTTAGACAGCAAAATAATAGAATTGCACGACCTGAAAGAAGTACTGATAAATGATGCTTTATACCATACCGAAGCCAAGCGGGAAAGCAAGCTGAACCATTTGATCGAAGGGCTTGTGCGCGGCCATACGGTAGTCATTGTGGACGGGTTGGACGAAGCGTTTATGATCGGCACCCGCAATATCGACAAACGGACGGTCGACCAGCCTGCTACGGAGATGGTGATCCGAGGACCGCGCGAAGGATTTATCGAGCTGCTCGGAACGAATATCGCCCTGCTGCGTTATCGGCTGCAGACCCCGGATTTTCGTATGCACACGATGGAGATCGGGAGGAGAACGAGATCCAAGGTCGCGATTTGTTTCGTGGAAGGGATTACGAAGCCGGAGCTCGTTCAGGAAGTGAAGAACCGGTTGTCCAAAATTGACATTAGCTCGGTGCTTGATTCTGGAATATTGGAGCAATACATAGAGGATAACCATCTGTCTCCATTCCCGCAGGTCCAATATACGGAGCGGCCGGATAAAGTCGTGTCCAATCTGCTTGAGGGACGGGTCGCCATCCTGGTCGACGGCTCGCCGATGGCGCTGGTTGTGCCAACCATCTTCAGCCAGCTGTATCAGACGGTGGAGGATTACAACGAACGGTTTCTGCTAATGAGCTCCATTCGGATGGCACGGCTCGTAGCTCTCATCTTTTCGTTAATCTTCCCGTCACTGTACGTAGCGATCATCTCCTTCAACCCGGAGCTGATTCCGACGGAGTTTGCGGTTGCGGTTGCCGGCGGAAGAGCGGGCGTGCCGTTCCCGGCCATCATCGAGGTTCTGATCATCGAAATCTCGATGGAAGTGCTGCGGGAAGCGACCATTCGGCTGCCGCAGCAGGTCGGAGGCGCCTTGTCCATCGTCGGCGTTCTTGTCATCGGGCAAGCGGCGGTTTCGGCTGGCTTTGCCAGCCCCATTACAATTGTTATCATCGCCTTGACGACGATCGGCTCGTTCGCCACGCCGGCCTACAATGCCGCGCTGGCATTAAGGCTGCTGAGGTTTCCGCTTATAGTGCTGGGAGGCATCTTCGGTCTTTACGGCATTATGATCGGATTGATCCTTATCGCCAACCATCTGCTTTCTTTGAAATCGTTCGGTGTACCTTACTTAAGCCCGCTAGTTCCAGGCAACTTTGAAGGAATGAAGGATCTTTTGTTCCGAAGCCCGATGTGGTTTTTTAAGAAAAGACCTTCCATACTGCAAACGATCGACGATACCCCCCTAAATCCGAATACTATGGATGAACTGAAAAGTACGACTGAAAATGTGCTGGATCCTTTGAACTATAAAGAAAAGGGGCGGTAACCGTGTATTCTCGTCAAATCACCATGATTCAAGCAACCACGATACTGGTCAGCACGATCATCGGAGTCGGGATTTTGCCCTTGCCTCTCTTTGCCGTTCGCGACGTGGGGTCCGGTGCTCCCATGGTTACTTTAGCCGGCACCTCGCTGGCTTTTATCGGCTTGTGGCTCATTACAGTCCTCGGGATGCGATTTCCCGACAAATCGATCGTTGAATATAGTGCCGAAATCATAGGCAAATGGCCTGCAGCCATAGGGAGTGTTTGCATTATCATCTTCTTTGCAGTGCTCAGCTCCCTGACGGCCCGGGAATTCGGAGAAGTGGTCATTACATCCGTATTGAAACGGACTCCGCTCGAAGTGACGGTGTTCGTCATGCTGCTTCTCTCTGCTATCTCGACCCGCCATGATATGAGAACGTTCGCCTATATTCATAACTTTTATGTTCCCCTGCTGCTCATCCCTGCGTTGCTGATTGTAGCCTTGTCTTTGAAGAACGCCGACGTCATCAATCTGCTGCCGGTATGGGGAACCCCGTCCGGTAAAATGTTCCGCAGCGTATTTACCGTCGCCGCTCTCTTTCAGGCTTCTTTCGTAATGACTATCGTCATACCGGCCATGCGGCAAAGCCGTCTCGCAATGAAAGCCAGCATTTGGTCAATGATCATTTCGGGGATGCTGTACATTACGATCGTTACTGCGACGATCGGGGTATTTGGAGCGGAGGAGACGAAGCTGCTGCTATGGCCGACGCTGGAGCTCGCTAAAACGACCTCGCTGCCCGCCAATATTTTGGAACGGCTGGACGCGGCGTTTCTCGGTGTTTGGGTTACGGCGGTTTTCACTACGCTGTTTTCCACTTATTATTTTACCATTCGCGCCCTGAGCAATTTGTTCCATTTACGCGACCACAAAATGTTTTCTTTCTCGGTACTGCCATTTGTTTTCATTTTGGCGATGCTGCCGGAAAGCATATTGCATATGTACGAAATCATCCAGGATGTAGGTCGAATCGGTCTCGTCATTACTATTTTTTATCCGGCCTTGCTTCTGGTGATTGCCATGATCCGGAAGAAGAGGGGGGATCGGGGTGGGGACAAGACGATGGATCCGAAGTCTTAAATGGCTGATTGTCCTATCGCTTTTCGTACCCCTGTTGACCGGGTGCTGGGATCGGCTGGAGATTGAGGACCGTGCCATTGTGCTGGGGGTATCGATTGATGAAGCAGGACCGGAAGCCGAGAAGAAGGAGGATGAGATTTCCCATCTTCACGAAAAGTTTCCCGCCCCTAACAAGGGAATGATTAGGGTAGCGGTACAGATTGCGCTGCCCGGCAAAATACCTCTCGGACCCGGCGAGAGCGGAGCGGCCGGAAAAAGCTCGGCAGAAACGGTTTGGGTTATCGAGGTCGTGGGGCATACGATTGACGATGCGGTGATGAATCTGCAGCAGCAAATATCGTCAAGACTGTTTTTCGGGCATTTGCGCGTTATTGTCGTATCCGAGAAAATAGCGCGGAGAGGATTACAGAACTTGAACGATTATTTTCGCCGTAATCCGGAAGTACGCAGAACCGCATGGATGGTCGTTTCCAAAGGAAAGGCGGAGCCGTTTCTCAGAGCCGCCCCCAAGCTGGAGCGGGTGCCGACGTTATATTTGCTTTCCACGTTGGACGATGCGGTGAAGCAAGGCAAGCTTCCTAACGACTTTCTTGGCATTTATTGGAGTAACGAGTCCAAGAAGGGGCAGGATGCATTCCTGCCTTACATCGAGCTGATGAAGGAGCAGAATGTGGAGCTGAAGGGAATCGCCTATTTTAAAAATTCCAAAATGGTAGATTCGACGGAGCCGTTTGAAATTGCCGCCTACATGGGGATTAAGGGCTTGAACCCTGCGGGATATCGAGGTTTTATCAGCCTGGATGAAGACCCCTCCAAGACGGTTACGATCTTTGCGACACACCGGATGTCTCGATTTGAGGTCAAAATAGTGAATGACCTTCCCCATTTTACCGTTCATATCTTCACCGAAACGAACCTCGAGGAAAAATTGAGTGAGAGTGTGCTCACCAACAGCTCGAAGGTCTTGAACAAGATCGAAGAAGAGAACAAGAAGTCTCTTGTCAAAACCTGCACGGGGCTGTTCAAAAAGACACAGAAATCAGGCTCCGATATTTTTGGATTCGGAGAATATGTCAGGGCATTACAGCCGCGGTTTTGGAACGATCAAGTAAAGACGAAGGAAAAATGGCAAGCAATGTATCCGCATATCGAAGTTGAATTTGTTGTCAATACTGAAGTAAGAAGGGTCGGAATGAAAGCGAGATAATGCAACGCGGAGGATCTTACCCGAAAGGAGCTGCAAGGATGGTCGGCGCTTTTTCCAGTTATTTTACTTATTCGGTCCCCTTGCTGCTATTGACTGGGGCCTACGTGCTGCTGATTGATGTCAAAGGATACCGGATGTCCTCTATGCCCAAAGAAATGAAGGTGGCTCGTATGGTCGGCTGGCTGAACCTTGTTCTCGGGGCCCTGCTTTTCATCGGGAAATGGTTTCTCTTTAAGTGGGGATGGTAGTCTGTCGAATCGGTTCGACGACCGGCCATAAGTGGTAGTAAGTATTGAAGCGGAAAGGGTGCCCGGGTGATGGCAATGGAGAAAGTCAAGGTTACGGCACTGCTTGTTTGCATCGGACTCCAACTCGGCGGCTGTGCGGAAGCTAAGCTGGAAGAAGAAAGCCTGGTGAAGCAAGAATACGGAAAAGCACCGGTTGTTGCAGTGGACGCTTCCGTTGACGGTCAAATGAAAATTGCCGAAGGCGGACATTCGATCCGCGCCCTTTCGGGTACGGAATGGACACAGGTCGTCTTGCTAGGCGAGGCTTTCGTCTCCCGCAACGGGCTGCCTGCCGGGAGCAGGCGGGGCTCTGGAGTGATCCCGGCTGAAGAACGGCCTGTCGTAGCTCTTGTTCAAGGGGAAGCGGGAGCGATGCTTCGCGATACAGGGGCCATGGGACAATGGATCCCGGAATTACACAGGCTGGACGGCTTGCTGAAGCCGTTTCATAAGGGCGGGACGGGACGTTGGAGAGACAACGTAATCCCGCTTGTGATTCCGCCGGATGGGAAGGGCGCGAGCATGCGCATAAGCTCCGTTGTGATGAGAGGCAGGGAGCCGGCGGCTGCTTTGACGGAGGAGGAGCTTAGGCTGCTGGCATGCCTCGGCGGGTATGGAGCCGGTTCCTATCCTTCCGATCGGACAGGACAGCGTCTTGGCAGCGATTCAGGAGGGCAAGCTCCAGCCGGATCAAGAGCTATGAGCTGCCGTACACGGTGGAGCGGCAATGGAGAATTGAACAAGCCGCTGCTTAAAGCGCAGGTTACCGTATGGAATTATGGCGGTGACGGGACGGTTCGTGGCGCCTCGGCGGCGGAGGAGCTGGAACGGGGGATGGTCGCCCTGCTGCAGCGTCTTCAGGAGCAAAGAGTGGATCCGCTCGATATCGGTCGGGAAATTCGCAACCGGTATCGCGGGGTTTGGACCGTGGAGAGATGGAGAGAAGCTTTTCAGAGAGCGGAGATTGCGATTGACGTTCGGTTGGGATAATTTGCAGCTTGATGCAGACACGATTGCATAGGATGTTATGAAAAAAGGACCTCTCCGCAGGCAGCTTGCAGCTGCTCTTGCGGCAGGTCCTTTTTTGCAGCTTGAGGGGGCGAACACAGCGCAGTCATTCCGCCTGCAGGTTCGCTTCCTTCTCGGCTTGCTTGCGATGTGCAATGCGGCTGCTGGCCGCGGCTGCGATGGCTCCTACGATATCGTCCAGGAAGGTGTGCTTGCGCTCCCCGTTTTTATCGTTGAGCATTTTCAGAATGCCCGGCTTCAATTTGTCGATATAGCCGAAGTTGGTAAAACCGATGCTGCCGTATACATTCACTATAGAGAGGGCCAGCACTTCATCGCAGCCGTACAGCCCTTCGTCGTTTTCGATCATTTCCTGAAGCGGCGGAAGCAGCTTGCCCTGCTCGGCAAGGATGTCGAGTTGAATGCCTGTCAGCATCGCATTTTGCACTTCCCTTTTGGCAATAACGCTTTCCACGCTTTCTATACATTGCTCCATCGTCAGGCAGCTGAAATAATCCTTTTGCAGAAAATAAGTCAGCTCTGCAATATCCTCCAGCTTAACTCCTCTTTGCGAGAGCCAATCCCTAGCGGCCGAGGCGACTTTTTTGGAATCCAAATTGTACGGCATCTGATAAACCTCCTCATGGTTGGAAGAAAGCCTTGATATGTAGGCTTGTTCGAAATCGTGCTGGCATAAGTGCTGAAACTAGTGTTTACTGTGCCGCCTGGCCTGATACATAGCCTCGTGCCCGGCTTGCTGCTGCAGAGCTTCACCTGGCTTCAAACGATGTATCAATGGGTTAAGCGCGCAGTGAATTTATTCTATCACAGAAATGCAATCATTTTCCAAAAAAAATAAAGCCGGACCGCTTGCGAATATGGGACAAATTGTTGTCATAAAACTTGTCTGCACCTCGTATAGTTGGATTAAAGAGACAGGACAAACAACCCCCATTTCAAGGAGGAATCATCCATGAAACAGTACAGATGGACGCGGTGGGCGGCAGTGACAGGCATCGTTGTTCTGCTGACCTCGGGCTGCTCGGTTTTGGGAACGAAGGAACAGTCGCAATCGATCGATCCTCCGCCGACAGGAGCCGATGCTAGCTCCAATACGGCCAAGCCCGTAACGGCACCCGTTGTCCAGAACCCGTCGTCGGTCACGGTGTATGCGAAGGACGCGAACGGATTTGTTGCCCCTATTTCATTGAATGTCGAGAAGTCGGTTGAGGTAGCCAAAAAGGCGCTGGAGGCCATGGTCGACGGCAACCCGGCCGCTCAGCAAATGCCTGCCGGGTTTACCGCTTTGATTTCCAAAGGCACCACCGTCAAAGGAATCAATATTATGAAAGACCAGAAGCTGGCCATTGTCGATTTCTCCTCTTCCTTCACCGATTACAACGTGCAGGACGAAAGGAAGATATTGGAAGCGATCACCTGGACCTTAACAGGATTTCCTTCGGTGGACAAGGTGCAAATCCGGGTGGAGGGTAAAGAGCTCAAAGAGATGCCGCAGGGCGGAACGCCTATGGATGAGCCGCTGTCCCGCATGATGGGAATTAATCTGGAGAAGCCCGATGGTGTCGAATACGGCCAATCGACTCCGGTAACGCTCTACTTCCTTGGTCAAAATCAGGATAATTATAAATATTACGTCCCTGTGACGCGCCTGGTCAAACGGACCGATAACGTTGCTCAAGCTGTAATCGAGCAGCTCATCGCCGGTCCGGATCAGAAGAAAGGCCTTGCCGCCGTCATGACTCCCGGCTCCGAGCTGAAGCAGGTGAAGAAAGCGGATGATCTCATCACGGTGGACTTCTCCGACAAGGTGCTCGGCCCGGACAAGAAAGCACCGGCCGATGCATTGAGAGCCGTTGTGCTGTCGCTGACGGAAAATGCCGGTGCTGCCACGAAGGTGCAGATTACGGTGAATGGCGATACGAAAGTGGCTTCCAGCGACAGCCAGACGAATTACAGCAAGCCGGTCAGCCGTCCTTCAACGGTAAATCCGCAAAAAATGTAGCAACTCATCCAAGGGAGCTGATAAGCTCCCTTGTTTTATTGGAAGTCGGAGAGCCACTCTGGTACAATGGGAATGGTCAGAAATACCGGAAGAAACAGCCAATGAAACCGGAAACCATGATTCAGTCAGTGCGAAGGAGGCAGCAATATATGAGAAGCGACGGGAGACAGACGGCACAGACACGTCCTGTCCGCATTACAACCCACTATAATAAGCATGCCGAGGGCTCGGTGTTAATAGAGGTAGGAGATACGAAGGTCATATGTACGGCAACCGTAGAGGAACGTGTCCCGCCGTTTATGAAGGGCCAAGGCAAAGGATGGGTCACCGCCGAATATTCCATGCTTCCGCGGGCGACGCAAGTCCGTAACCAAAGGGAGTCGGCCAAAGGGAAGCTCGGCGGCCGTACGATGGAAATCCAGCGGCTCATCGGGCGAGCGCTCCGATCGGTCGTCCATTTGGAGGCTTTGGGCGAACGGTCCATCACTTTGGACTGCGACGTCATCCAAGCGGACGGAGGGACGCGCACCACATCCATTACCGGAGCTTTTGTTGCGATGGCCTTTGCCATCGATAAAATAGCGAAGGACAGAAATCTGCCCAAATATCCGATAGCGGATTTTCTCGGCTCGGTCAGCGTAGGGATCGTGAACGGAGAGGCTTGCCTCGACCTGAATTACGAGGAGGATTCCAAAGCGAAGGTCGACATGAACGTTGTGATGACCGGGGAAGGCAAGTTCGTCGAGGTTCAAGGAACCGGAGAGGAAGCGCCGTTCTCCCGAAGCGAGCTGGATGAGCTGCTGGCATTGGCCGAATCGGGTATCCGATCGATGATCAATGAGCAAATCGCCGTTCTCGGACCGGACATCACAGAACGAATCAGGAGAGCGTCGCATGCTGAATTTGGGGTCTGAGATCGTCATAGCTACACGCAATGCCGGTAAGGTGAAAGAATTTGAACCGATGTTCCGGCAGCAGGGCATCGCTGTTAAAAGCTTGCTCGACTACGACGGCATTCCCGACGTCGTCGAGGATGGAGAGACGTTCGCTGCCAACGCGCTTATTAAGGCGCGTACTATTGCGCTGAAGCTGGGAGTGGCCGTCGTGGCGGACGACTCGGGCTTATGCGTCGACCGGCTGAACGGGGAACCGGGCGTCTACTCGGCCCGGTACGCCGGGGAGCACGGCGACGATGAGGCGAACAACCGCAAGCTGCTGCAGGAGCTAGGCAAGCTGCCAGCACCCGAAGAGGGTACGGCCGAGCATAAGTACCAGTCATTGAGCACAGCCCGATTCGTATCCGCCCTTTGCCTGGTGGATCCGAATGGACGGATTGTGAGCGAAGTCGAAGGAACGTGCGAGGGGCATATTCTCTCGGAGGCGAGAGGGATTAACGGCTTCGGATACGATCCTTTATTTTATATTCCTTCACTCGGCCGCACGCTGGCTGAGCTTACGATTGAAGAGAAAAATGAAATCAGCCATCGCGGCAAGGCTATCCGGGCTCTATGGGAGGAGCTTACGCAGAAGTAACCGCCGACGGCAATACAAAAGGATCGATTCGTTGCGGCATGCGCGAGCAACGGTCGATCCTTGTTTTACCACAATAGAAATTATAACATTCCGAGGTCATCGGATGTAAAAATTCTATTTGGCGATAAAACCTACCTCTGAACGCGGTCGCTCATCATTGAAAGGCCGCGGTAGAGGTTTTTCTCACTGAAAGACAGTTCCATTCGGCGATAAAAATTACTTTGATTACGGGAGCTTGCCGGCTTATCGTACCGATACCTTGTAATGCCGCAGCCAAGTGTCCACCTGGGCTAAATAGGCGAACAGCTGCGGGCCGGTCATCAGCTGACCGAACCAGGGAAGGTTGAACTGATTGGCGTCGGCTTCCGCCAGAGCGCGTATTTTCGCTACATCGATGAATGGCAGCAGCGGAGAGCTGGAGTCGTTCAATATGTCGAGCACCCAAGTTTTTACGGCAGCCAGATAGCTTGGGTTGTGCGTTTTCGGATACGGGCTTTTCTTGCGTGTCAGCACGTCGTCAGGAAGCACGCCGCGCAGCGCCCGGCGCAAAATGCCTTTTTCCCGGTCGCCGGCCGTTTTGATCTCCCATGGAATGTTCCACACGTATTCGACGAGTCGATGGTCGCAGAATGGAACACGCACTTCGAGGCCAACCGCCATACTCATCCGGTCCTTGCGGTCGAGCAGCGTCGGCATGAAGCGGGTAATGTTCAGGTAGGACATTTCCCGCATCCGGTTCTGCTGTTGATCCTCTCCAGCAAGGCGAGGGACCTCGGACAGCGCCTGACGGTACCGTTCCTGTACATACTGCTCCGGTTTCACCCAGTTGACGAAGTCGGCAGACAGCAGATCGACCCGCTCCTTGGTCGCGAGAGACCATGGGAACGTATTGGCATTCAGCGCCTCCACGCGGTGAAACCATGGATAGCCTCCGAAGATTTCATCGGCCGCTTCGCCGGATATCGCTACGGTAGCATCCTTCTTTATCTCGCGGCAGAACAAGTACAGGGAGCCGTCGACATCGGCCATTCCCGGCAAGTCGCGGGCGTATACGACGGTTTTCAACGAGTCTACCAGCTCAGGGGTGTCAAATTCCAGAAAGTGGTGCTCGGAGCCGAGAAACTCCGTCATCCGCTTGATCCATGGGGCATCGGAGTTCGGCTGAAACGCATTGGCTTTAAAATGCTTGGCGTTGTCTACATAATCGATGGAATAAGTATGAATTGTGCCAAGCTGATTCTCCTTGTAATGATTCGCGGCGAAGGTAGTCAAAGCGCTGGAATCCAGTCCGCCTGACAGCAGCGTGCATATCGGTACGTCGGAGGCCAGCTGACGCTCCACTGTATCCTTCAGAAGTTCATGGATCGTCTGAGCCGTCGTATCGACGTCATCCTCATGAGGCTTGCTTTCGAGCCTCCAATAGGTCCGGATCTGGATGCCGTTGCGGTCCACGGTCATGCAGTGGCCCGGCTTCAGCTCCGACATGTTGCGGTATACGCCGTGACCCGGTGTACGGGCCGGTCCGACAGCGAATATTTCGGCCAGTCCTTCGCCGCTTATTTGTGCTGGGAAATCCGGATGTGCTAAAATTGCTTTTGGTTCGGACCCAAACAGCAGCCGTCCATCCGAATAAGAATAGAAGAGGGGTTTGACGCCGAGCCTGTCGCGAACAAGGTACAACGTTTGCTCGAGAGAATTCCATACGCCGAAGGCAAAGATACCGTTTAACCGGTCTACGCACGCGCGTCCCCATTCAATATACGAAACGAGCAATACTTCCGTATCGCAAGTCGTATGAAATTTGTGGCCGCGATGCTCCAGCTCTTTTTTCAATTCGGGCGCGTTATATAACTCCCCGTTATAGACGATGGTGTACGTGTTTTCTCCGTATTTGCGAACCATTGGCTGAGCTCCGTTTGCAGGGTCCATAACGCTCAAGCGTCTGTGCCCAAGTGCACAATGCTGCGTGATCCACGTACCGGAAGCGTCCGGGCCTCTGTTCGTCAACGTATCCGTCAAGCATTCCAAAACGGACGGATACTGGGTTAAATCTTTTTGCCAATCAATCCATCCCGTTATTCCGCACATGGCCTTCATCCTCTCCTGTTGTTAACCGTTCGTCAAGATGACAAGCATTTCGACAGCGACAGTATGATGATAAAGGTTATGCTTAGCAGAGGCATAAAATGTCTGTCCTCCAGGGAGGAAAAGATAGACAAATTCCAAATTACCGTATACACTACTCGTTAGCGGTCCAATACAAGAGTGATGCAGGATGAATAGAACAAGAGCGATTGTCCCACTCTAACCTTATGGCGGTTGGGAAGGGAAGAAGAAGTTTCAAAGCGACGCTTCTGTTTATCTTCTTGGCCAAACATGGCCGATGCGGTGCTACGGATATCGGGCTAAGGACGATTAATCATGAATGATGCCGGGAAAGCTGTAAAGCCGACCGAACCGATCAAGAAGAAGAGGTGGTCATACGTATGAAAAAAACGAAATTATCCAAGGCACAAACCCAATACAAAGAGGCCAAAGAGCACTTTGAGAAAGTGAACGAGGCTTTTCAAAATAAGCTCGCTACCGTTCAATTGCTTGGCGTTGTGAATCAGGAGAAAGTGGAGGAGCTCATCGAGCAAACCGGCCTTCATACGGCTCTTAACCGATTGGGCGCAGCGGAGAAGGCTCTGCTCGAATGGTCTCACGAAGCGATTCAGAGCGAGAAGGACTATTTGCAAAATAAGGAAGCCGTTGATAAAATGTACGCTTTTATCGATCAGGATCCGGGCATTAAAGCCAAATTGATTCAAGCGGCAATGAAAATTTACTAATTCGTGATAAAGCTTCCAATATATAGAACGAAATGAACAGCGTGAGGGACAAATCGCCCCTTGCGCTGTTTTTTTTGTCGTTTCATGGGAAAGCTATCCGCAGGAATAAAACACCGTATTAACCACAGGGGAGGAGGAAGGAGCATGTCCAGATCCATTAACGTGCTGCAGGCGACTATGATCATTATGGCAACCGTGGGATTGTTCGATCATGTCATCATCATTCCGATCCTGCTGGATATTGCCGGAAGAGACGCCTGGGTATCCGCCATTCTGGCCTTTTTTCCGTTCGCAGTCTGGATTTTCGTCATTCACTGGATCATGAAGCGAAGCGGTCAGCAACCCCTGCTCGAATGGATCCGGGACACGGCGGGAGGCACGGTTTCGGTACTATTCCGGATTTTGTTTTTCATCGCCTTTTTTCTGGTTGCTTTAATCACCGTCAAGGACACGGTCACATGGGCCACATCCTCCTATTTGCCGGAAACGCCGATGATAGCGCTGACTATGCTGCTCGTCTGCCTGTGTTATTTCTCCGCACGTTCGGGCATCTTGTCCATTGCGGTTACAAGCGGCGTCCTGCTTCCCTTTATTGTGCTGCTCGGCTTTTTCGTGATGAGCGCCAACATGGTGAACAAAGACTACAGCCGTTTGTTCCCCATTATGGAATACGGGACGATCCCGCTGCAGAAAGGGATACTTTATGCGGGTTCCGGCTTTATTGAGCTTATCGTCATCCTCCTGTTTCAGCATCACATCGGACCTAAGGTCAAGTGGTGGCAGCTGCTGGTGATCGGCGTTATCATTACAGGCTTGACGCTTGGACCGACGACCGGATCCTTGGCCGAATTCGGACCTGTGGAAGGAACGAAGCACCGTTACCCGGCTTTTGAACAATGGAAGCTGGTCGTTGTGCAAAAATATATCGAGCGCGTCGATTTTTTCTCCATATATCAATGGTTTGCCGGTGCGTTTACCCGCGTATCCCTTGCGATGTACCTATTGGCGGAGCTAAGCCCGTTCAAGGGAAAAACGAACAAGTCGCTGTTTTTGATGCTGCTGTCGGTTGTCCTCATTTTCATTACCGTACTGCCTGTCAGCGATATCACCTTTTATGACTGGCTGAAAA
Organism: Paenibacillus sp. H1-7; assembly: GCF_022354825.1. Taxonomy (GTDB): domain Bacteria; phylum Bacillota; class Bacilli; order Paenibacillales; family NBRC-103111; genus Paenibacillus_S. The sequence goes on along the minus strand of NZ_CP031168.1, from coordinate 6,207,377 downwards.
ATATATATTTGCCGTATTCGCTTGCCGGATATTTGGCTATAACTTTGGGTTTGTGCATTGTGGCTATGCTCGCAAAGAAAAGGGGGACTTTCCGTGACAACCTGGAATGAACAAAAGCTTCACCAGCTGTTTTACCGCTGCGACGACGTCAAAATTCGATCGAATGGAGACAGGGAGCTGGTTCTCGTTTATTGCGAAGGCTTGTGCAGCAATGTCATGCTCAAAGAGCTTGCGATGAATAAATCGGACTCGAAGCAAAGCGCTCACCATCAAAAAGATGAATCGGGACCGATGGATCACAACAGCTTTCTGTACAGCCGCCTTCCGGACGACGTGTCGGATCAAGTGATAATCGATGAGGTGTTCAAGGGCAATTTGGTTATGCTCGATACCAAGGACGGGTCGTTGTACCAGTCGAATATGGCAAACCGTCCTGAGCGGAATCCGGAGGAATCGCAGACCGAATTGACGGTATACGGGCCGAGGGACAGCTTTATTGAGCAGCTGACGATCAACATTGCCCTTATACGCAAACGGATCAGCTCGAACACATTAAGCTGCGAAATGTACACGCTCGGCAGCAGAAGCAGAACAAGCGTGGCGCTGCTCTATTTAAACGATGTGCTCAATGAGGACATAGCGGATAATATCCGCGGGAAGCTTCAAGCTATTGACGTCGATTCCATTCTGAACATGGAGGAACTGAAGAACATCATACTCAAGCCTGGCCTCGGTTTTTTTCCTTTGGTCAATATAACGACGCGGGCGGATATGGTGGTCAATAGCTTGATGAGGGGCCGTTTTGTCATCCTGATGGACGGCATGCCGACGGCCATGTTAGCTCCCGTTAACATATCGTACATGATGTCTGCCGCCGAAGACGCCCATACGCCTCTTCTTCTTGTTTACATTGTGCGGGCGATGAGAAGTGCCGCACTGTTTATCACAATACTTCTTCCGGGCTTTTGGGTCGCTCTAACCTCGTATCATCAAGACCAGATCCCTTATCCTTTATTGGCTACCGTAGCGATGGCCACTGCAGGAACGCCGCTGTCCGGACCGCTGGAAGTGCTGCTCATGATCCTGTTGTTCCAGTTTTTCCTGGAGGCGGGGAGCCGGCTTCCATCCGCGCTAGGTCCATCCGTTTCCGTAGTCGGAGGGTTGATCATCGGAGACGCCATTATCAAAGCGGGACTGACCTCGCCGGCGACGCTGGTCGTGGCGGCCGTTTCCGCAACCGCCCAATTTACCCTTGTCACCGGCATGTTCGGCCTGTCCGTCGGCATTCTCCGAATCTATATTTACATCCTTTCTTCGTTTTTCGGGTTATTCGGCTTTTTTACCGGCGCCTTCTCCGTTTTGATTTATTTGTCGAACCTGAAATCGTTCGGGGTTCCTTATTTGGCTCCCTATTCGCCGTTTAATTGGAGGGATATTCGGTATGTGCTGTTTCATTTTCCGCGCGGCAAACATCAGCTGACACCGCGTCTGCTGCACACGCAAAAAGACAATTACGGACAGCGCGGAGGGGATGGGGATGAAGCGTAACCGGGCGTGCCTCTGCGTCCTTCTGGCTGCTATGATGCTATTAAGCGGCTGCTGGAACGTGAACGCTATCGATAATCTGGATTACGTCAATGCGATAGGAATCGACTATTTGGAGGATGAAAAGCAGTTCGTAGTATGCCTGCAGCTGCTCAGCTTCGAAAAGGCTGCCAAATCGGAGCAAGGAATCAAACCGGATCCGACGCCTGCATGGTTAGGAATCGGCAAAGGCAAGAGCTACAATGAAGCAATTGGGAAAATTACGGTCGAGTCGCAGCGAAGACTGTTCTGGGGTCATGTTACCGCGCTTGTGTTGGGTGACGGATTCTTGAACAAAGGGGAGATCAGCGAAACGCTGCAGACATTTTTTCGCTTCTATGAGCTTCGCTACACCATGTGGGTGTTCGGCACCAAAGACAAGCTGACGGATATTTTTACGGCAACGCCGAATTTTGAACGCTCCAGGCTTCGGATGCTGCTGCATACCCCGAAGGAAAATTTCAAGCAGCGCTCCTATATTGCCCCGCTCAGACTCAACGACTTCATGGCGGAGTATTACGAGCCTGTGCATACTCTGGCGCTGCCTTCAATAACGATCGGAACCGATATTTGGCATAAAAATGAAGAGCCCATCGAGTCGCTGCGTTACAACGGGATCTATTCTTTTTGGCAGCAGAAACAAACGGGATTTATTCCAATAGAGAAGATTAAAGGCATCCGCTGGATGGTGCCGCAGACCAATCGCGCCCCGGTTTCCATTGTGAAGGACGGCAAAAATGTTGCCGGCGCGCGGATGCGAAAGCCGAGAATTGCTGTCAAAGTTGCGGAAGCGGGAGGAAAGCCTCGTTTTGATGTCCACGTCATCGTGGAGGGGGCCATTACCGAGCTTGACGAGGGGGTTCCTTCCAAGGAGCTGATCAAACAGCTGCAGGATGCGATCGAGAAGGAGATAAGAGAAACGTATGCCACCGGACTGAAGTATCAGGCGGATCTGCTGGGACTGGGCAACCGGCTGTACGATAAAGGGGCGGACAAATACCGGCAGTTTGCCGATGAGAAGCTGTTTGTCCTGAAGCCGGACTCTCTTCGCGATGTGAAAGTCGAGGTGCAATTGACGACAGCGGGTAAGTACACTTACAAACAGTACAACAAAGACGAGCGCTGATTTTGCTTTCCTGCGCCGAATCAGGTACACTGACTTTCATACATATTGGATTGCCAGAAGTCGGTAAGGTGGTGTGCTTTTGACCGGAAAATCGCATGATAACGTCATTTTATTTCCTAAGACTGTCGATTATTACCAATTTGAATTAACGCGGATGCTGGAGAACGAACGATATGGCGAAGCCATTTCGCTGCTCCGCTTTTTGCTCACCTGCCGCAGCCAGGATGAGCGGGTCGAGGAAGAGTGGAATGCGCTGCTTCAGTGGCTGCAAACGATGTTTCCCGACGAGACGTTCGCTGATTTCGGAGCCGGATCAGATCCGGAGGACGAGTTGTCCGAGCGCGATATGCTGCGCGAAAAGCTGATCTTAAGGGAACGGGAGGACGGCAGCTACGCCGCTAAGCTGATGGAATCGTTAAAGGATGCCTCCTCGCTTGAGAAGCAGCTGCTTGCGCTTGATCAATTGGCATTAATGGAGCATCCCGAATTAAACGGCCAGCTGATCGACTGGATCAAATCCGGGGAGCAGCATCCGCTCATTCAGTACAAAACGCTCCAGACCTTAAAGCTGCGCGGCGTGCAGGGGCTCATCGAGCTTCATCGAAACGGCGAGTCCGTTCTTGTCGAAATTGAGGATACGCCGGCGGATTTCGACCAATTTCCCTCGATCATTAACGAAATTATCGAAAGAATCCAGCAGGTGAGCGAGACGAACCATCCCGCCTTGGCGTATTTTGCCCAGGAGACGTGGAACGAGTTTCTCGCCTTCATTTATGGGACCTATCAGTACCGGCAAATGCTTAGAATGGACCGCGACGCCATAGACGCATGGGCCGCGGCGCTTCATCTGGTCTTGCTCGAGCGCGTTTTCGACAGCGGCGATAAGGAAGAAATTCTTGAGCTGTACGGGATTACGAGCGAGCTGCTGTTTCAGTGGGAGCAGGCGTATCGCATTATGCAGCAATTTGCTTCTTCGACATTTAGCGGGGGATTTCAACGCTGATTTTAATTTTTAAACCAACTGAACTTGAAAACCCTATGGGTTATGTTATAATAGAGTGGTTATATTGGCGGACCGGGGACAAGCATGCCCCTTATTCGTCAGAACGTGAAAAATTGTGATGGATAATTTTTGGAGGGGAAAGCATAAAATGAAAGCAAGCTGGGAAAAAATAGAGAAGAACGTTGGAGTTCTTGATATTGAAGTGGAAGCGGATAAAGTTTCCGACGCGTTGGACAAAGCGTTTAAGAAAGTTGTAGCGAAAGTGAACGTACCGGGCTTCCGTAAAGGAAAAGTGCCTCGCCAGATCTTTGAATCCAAATTCGGCGTAGAGAGCTTGTATCAAGAAGCTCTTGACATTGTCGTTCCTGAAGCTTACGTTGAAGCGGTTGTGGAAACAGGCATTTCCCCTGTTGACCGTCCTGAAGTTGACGTTGAGCAATTCGGCAAAGGCCAAGTTTTGAAATTCAAAGCAAAAGTCGTTGTTAAGCCTGAAGTTGAGCTTGGCGAGTACAAAGGCATCGAGCTTGAGAAGCAAGACGCCGAAGTTACGGCTGAAGAAATTAACGAAGAGCTTGTAAAACTGCAACAGCGCCATGCTGAACTGGTACCGGTTGAAGAAGGCGCAGCGGAAAACGGCGACGTCGTATCGATCGACTTCGAAGGCTTTGTTGACGGCGTTGCATTCGAAGGCGGCCAAGCGGAGAAGTACTCCCTTGAACTTGGATCCGGCAGCTTCATCCCTGGCTTCGAAGAGCAAGTGGTTGGCTTGAACAAAGGCGATGACAAAGACATCACTGTCAACTTCCCTGAGAACTACCACTCCGAAGAGCTGAAAGGCAAAGAAGCGGTATTCAAAATTCATCTGCATGACATCAAGCGCAAAAACTTGCCTGCTCTTGACGACGAGTTCGCTAAAGACGTAAGCGAGTTCGAAACGCTGGAAGAGTTCAAGCAAGATTTGGGGAACAAGCTGAAAGAGCGCAAGGACTCCGAGATTCAGCGCAAGAAAGAAGCGGATATCGTTGAGAAAGTTGCAGCAGCTGCAAAGGTTGATATTCCTTCTGTAATGATCGACAACGAGTCCGAGCAAATGCTGAAGGAATTCGAAAACCGTCTTCGTACACAAGGCATGAACCTTGAAATGTACTACCAATTCACAGGTCAAAACGATGACGTGTTGAAAGAGCAAATGCGCGGCGACGCTGAGAAGCGCGTATTGAACAACCTTGTTCTTGAAGCCGTCGCTAAAGCGGAAAACCTTGATGCTTCCGAAGAAGAAGTCAATGCAGAGCTCGAAAACATGTCGAAAATGTACCAACGTTCCGCTGACGAGCTTCGTTCGATCTTGGCAGCTAACGGTAACCTGAACGACCTGAAGCATGATATCGCAGTTAAGAAAACAGTTGAATTTTTGCTTGCAAACAGCAAATAATTCCGTTACTGTATCCTATAAGAGTGAAGGCACGTGTTCTTATGCGTGCCTTTCTCTATAGGCGTCGATTCGGGATTCGATCCCCGGATAGCATAAGGATGGCAGTAATAAGTTGACTCTCACGGAGGTTCGAACTGGAACTCCTTACGAGGTACCGGATTCGGACACGCTTTACGGCAGCGATAGACAGCTGCGTAAAGGGTTTATTCCTCAGCCTGGCGGATCCAGGTTAGGCGGGAACGGGAGCGTTAACGAGTAATACATATCGCAGTGCCCGAATTACATATTGCTTTGGATGTACGGTCGTGTTTCGGAAGGCAGTGGCTTCCGGAATCGTTTCGTGTAGCGCTTTTCGATACATGAGGAGTGGAAATTCGCGAAATGATTTCAAACATGATACAATGGATATCGCAAGTCATTTTGGAGTAAAGGGGTTGGAACAATGGGTCTGATACCTATGGTAGTTGAGCAAGAAGGACGCGGGGAGCGCTCATATGACATTTATTCCCGCCTTTTGAAGGATCGCATTATCTTTATCGGCAGTGCCATTGACGATGATGTTGCCAACCTCGTTATTGCGCAGCTGCTGTTCTTGTCCGCGCAGGATTCCGAGAAGGATATTTCCCTGTACATCAACTCACCGGGCGGTTCCGTAACGGCCGGTATGGGTATATATGATACGATGCAGTTCATTAAGCCGGATGTTTCTACGATTTGCGTAGGCATGGCGGCGAGTATGGGCTCCCTGCTGTTAACTGCTGGAGCCAAGGGCAAGCGTTTTGCCTTGCCTAACAGCGAAGTGATGATTCACCAGCCGCTAGGCGGCGTCAGAGGTCAAGCGTCGGATATTAAAATTCATGCCGATTGGATTATCAAGACGAAGCAGAAATTGAATCAAATTTATGTGGAACGTACGGGACAGCCGCTGGAGAAGATCGAGCGGGATACGGACCGTGATAATTTCATGAGCGCTGAAGAAGCCAAAGAATACGGGCTTATCGATGCGGTTATCACTCGTAACGAATTGAATGGATAAGGAGTGATCCCATGTTTAAATTTAACGATGAAAAAGGTCAGCTTAAATGCTCGTTTTGCGGAAAATCCCAGGAGCAGGTCCGCAAGCTGGTAGCCGGCCCTGGTGTCTATATATGTGATGAGTGTATTGAGCTCTGTACGGAAATCGTTGAGGAAGAGTTGGGTCATGAGGAAGAGCTTGATCTGAAGGACGTACCGAAGCCGAAGGAAATCCGCGGTATTTTGGATCAATACGTCATCGGTCAAGACCAAGCGAAAAAATCGCTGTCTGTAGCGGTGTACAATCACTACAAACGGATTAATTCGCAGCAAGGGAAGCTGGAGGATGTCGAGCTTCAAAAGAGTAACATCGTCCTGCTGGGACCTACGGGAAGCGGGAAAACATTGCTCGCTCAAACGCTGGCCAAAATTTTGAACGTACCTTTCGCGATCGCCGACGCCACTTCTTTGACAGAAGCGGGTTATGTTGGTGAAGACGTTGAGAACATTTTGCTGAAGCTGATCCAAGCCGCGGATTACGACGTGGAAAAAGCGGAACGCGGAATCATCTATATCGATGAGATCGATAAAGTGGCGCGCAAATCCGAGAATCCTTCCATTACACGTGATGTATCGGGCGAAGGCGTTCAGCAGGCTCTGTTGAAAATTCTTGAAGGCACTGTAGCATCCGTACCTCCACAAGGCGGACGCAAGCATCCTCATCAAGAGTTTATTCAAATCGATACGACGAACATTCTGTTCATTTGCGGCGGAGCGTTCGACGGTTTGGAGCAAATCATCAAGCGCAGAATCGGTAAAAAGGTTATCGGCTTCGGTACAGACGGCAACAAAGCGGATCTGAAACCGGGCGAATACTTGTCGATGGTATTGCCGGAAGACTTGCTCAAGTTCGGTTTGATTCCTGAGTTCGTAGGCCGTCTGCCGGTTATCTCTACTTTGGAGCCGCTGGATGAAGCAGCATTGGTTCGCATCTTGACCGAACCGAAGAATGCTCTTGTCAAGCAGTACCAAAAGATGCTGGAGATGGATAACGTAACTCTCGATTTCAATCGCGAGGCTCTTGAGGAAATTGCGCGTGAAGCCATCAAACGCAATACCGGTGCACGCGGCTTGAGAGCGATCATCGAGAGCATCATGCTCGACGTGATGTACGAAGCGCCTTCCGCTACGGAGCTTTCGACTTGCACGGTAACGAAAGAAGCCATTCAAGCGAAAATTACTCCGGAGATTACAAGCAAGGGCGACGACAAATCCGTAAAGAAAAAAGAAGAGAGCGCATAACATAAATAAACCATAGCAGCCTCCAATCCGGTTTGGAGCCGATTACGGCTCTGAACTGGAGCGGAGGATGTTTGGTATCATGGGAGAGATCGATAACAATGTTCCACAGAACGGAAACCATCCCTGTCAGAGTGGGGGATTTGACGATCGGCGGAAGCAACGAGGTCATTATGCAAAGTATGTGCACCACGAAAACCGCCGATGTAAAAGCGACCGTTGCCGAAATTCACCGATTGGAAGAGGCCGGCTGCCAAATGGTTCGAGTTACTGTTAATAACAAGGAAGCAGCTGAAGCGATCAAAGACATTAAAAAGCAAATCAAAATTCCGTTGGTGGCGGACATTCACTTCGATCATCGGCTTGCGCTGATGGCGATTGAGAACGGCATCGATAAGGTTCGGATAAATCCCGGCAATATCGGCCGCCGCGAGAAGGTCGAAGCCGTTGTAAAAGCATGCAAGGAGCGCGGTATCCCTATTCGTATCGGGGTTAATGCCGGATCGCTGGAAAACCACCTTCTTGAAAAGTACGGCTATCCTACGCCGGAGGCTATGGTAGAGAGCGCCTTGTTTCACATCGGGATTTTGGAGGAGCTTGACTTCCGTGATATTATCGTGTCGTTGAAGGCGTCCGATGTGCCTATGGCTATCGCTGCTTATACGAAGGCTGCACAAGCGTTCCGCTATCCGCTTCACTTAGGGATTACGGAAGCCGGCACCTTGTTTAGCGGCACCGTCAAGAGCTCTGCCGGCATCGGAGCACTGCTCAGCATGGGCCTTGGCTCGACGCTGCGTATTTCTCTTAGTGCGGATCCTGTTGAGGAAATCAAGGTTGCACGGGAGCTCTTGAAAACATTCGGTCTGATTACGAATGCGGCGACTTTGGTATCATGCCCTACTTGCGGCCGTCTGGACATCGATTTGTTCTCCATCGCCAACGAGGTGGAAGAATACATTTCCAAGATCAAAGTGCCAATTAAAGTATCCGTCCTCGGCTGCGCTGTAAACGGCCCTGGGGAAGCCAGAGAAGCCGATATCGGCATCGCCGGCGCCCGCGGCGAGGGTATGCTGTTCCGTTACGGAGAGATGATCCGGAAAGTGCCGGAAGCGGAGCTATTGGCTGAGCTGAAAAAAGAAATCGACATCATTGTCGAGCATTTTAACCGTACCGGCGAAATCCCGGGAAGAAAGCATCATCAGGTACACGCCAACTAACGGAAATCATACAAAGAACAGTGTCACTCCTGTGGAGCAGCACTGTTCTTTTTTTACGATGCATAGTTTTTCCACCTGAGGTAAATACCATATAAGTGCCACAAGACTTCAGGAGGTTGGAACTATGAATCAAACCGTGAAATGGATTGTCATGTATTTTATCATCGTTTGTTTGGCTTTTGGACCGTCCGGCATGTTGGCGGCAGGCGCCCGCAGTCAGGAAGAACAAGCCGTTCAGAAGAAAATTGCGATCGTCATCGACGATCTGGGTAACGACATGGCGGGCACGAAGGAAATGATGGAGCTTCCGGTTCCTTTTACAGTAGCGGTCATGCCGTTCCTGCCAACAACCAAGCGGGATGCCGAATGGGCGCATAAGCTCGGACATGACGTGCTGGTTCATATGCCTATGGAGCCGGTAAAAGGTAAGAAAAGCTGGTTAGGACCCGGTGCAATTACAACGGATCTGTCCGATGAAGAAATTCGTTCCCGAGTCATAGCGGCTATTGAAGAAGTCCCTTATGCAGTTGGCATCAATAATCATATGGGGTCCAAAGTGACTGCCGACAAAAGAGTGATGCGAATCGTTCTGGAAGTATGCAAGGAAAAAAATCTGCTCTACTTAGACAGCAAAACGACACATAAGAGCATCGTGCAGTCCACCGCCTCGGAGATCGGGATGAGAACGCTAGAGAATAATGTGTTCATGGATGATGTCTATACCCGGGAGCACATTGTGAAACAAGCGCTAAAAGTACACAAGCATGTGGACGAGCATGATACAACGATCCTGATCGGCCATGTCGGGCCTCCGGGCAAACATACGGCTGCCGTATTGAAGCAATCCGTTCCTGCGCTGCAGCAGAAGGCTCAGTTCGTTACGATTTCCAAGCTGGTACCTTGAGGTGCCGGCTTTTTCTCATTTTGCCGGCTGCTGCGTCGTTTTCAGAAAAGCGATCACTCCGTCGGCAATGGATTCCGCCAGCTTCTGTTGTTTTTTCGGATGGGTCATTTGCTCCCGGTCCAGCGAATTCGATATAAAGCCCATTTCCAGAATTACTGCAGGCACTTGAACATGTTTCAGCAGGTAGAACGTTTTTCCATATACTACCTCCCTGTTCGTGCCATACAGCTGATTCAGCGATGTTTGCAGACAGGTTGCCAGCTGCTTGCTTTCCTCCGACTTCTGATGAAGCACGATAGGGCCTCGTTTTCCCGTTTTAGCAGCCCAGTTTACGTGAAGGCTGATCACGGTTTTGGGGTGGATTTCATTAGCCAGATGGCTGCGCTGCGCTAAGTCTTTCAGATGGCGGGAGCTGGAGCGAAACCAGCGGTTTTCGCCGCTCAACGCGTAATCCTCTACGCGGTTCATCATCACGTTGTAGCCTTTTTTCTTCAGCACGTTGTATGTCAGCTTTGCCATCTCGAGGTTAATATCTTTCTCGTACAGCTCTCCATACAGCGTTCCGCTGTCAATCCCGCCATGGCCTACATCTATAAGCACATCAACATCGGTGACGATTGGATTTTTAATGATCGGATAAGGACCGGTCTGCTCAGCGACAATGGTTTCGCGTGGAATGAGCAGCGATACGGTTAGAAATAAGAGCACAAAAACAACGACTTTTTTCATATGTACGCTCCTTTGCTCCAGGTTCACTGTCCTAGCGTTCTCAGAGACGACTTTCTCAATACGTGCCAGAAAACTTTCTCAAATCGGATTAACCCATCCTGAAGAGGGCAATACTACCAATTATGCAATGGTTGAGCGCTTGCTACTCACTCTCAACATTTAGGAGGGATTAAGTAAAATGAATATCAGTGTGATTTTGATGATTATTCAGCTGTTTTTTGCCGTCGTTATCGGTATGTACTTTTGGAATTTGCTCCGCAATCAGCAATCGAACCGTTCGGCCGTAGATAAAGAGTCGAAGAAAGAGCTTGAGAAGCTTAGAAAGCTTCGCTCGATCTCGTTAAATAAACCGCTGGCCGAGAAAACGCGTCCTACCGCCATGACGGATATTGTAGGGCAGAAGGAAGGGCTGCGGGCGTTAAAAGCGGCCTTGTGCGGCGCCAATCCGCAGCATGTCATCATTTATGGTCCTCCAGGAGTGGGCAAGACGGCAGCGGCCCGTGTCGTTCTGGAGGAAGCGAAGAAAAACGCGGATTCGCCTTTCCGCCAAGACGCCAAGTTTACGGAAGTCGATGCTACTACCGCTCGTTTCGACGAACGCGGCATTGCCGACCCGTTGATCGGATCGGTTCACGATCCTATTTATCAAGGAGCCGGCGCGATGGGGGTTGCAGGAATTCCTCAGCCCAAATCGGGAGCCGTAACCAAGGCTCATGGCGGAATTTTGTTTATTGACGAGATCGGCGAATTACATCCGCATCAAATGAATAAATTATTAAAGGTGCTTGAGGATCGTAAAGTTTTTTTGGAGAGCGCGTATTACAACTCGGAGGATATGAACATTCCGAGCTATATTCATGATATTTTTCAGAACGGACTGCCGGCCGACTTTCGACTGGTTGGAGCGACAACACGCAATCCGCAGGAGCTTCCGCCAGCTATTCGCTCGAGGTGTATGGAGATTTATTTTCGCCCTCTACTGCCTGACGAGATCGGAACGATTGCGAGCAACGCTTTGAAAAAAATCGGCTTTCCCGAAAATCAGGCAGCGATGGACGTAGTCAAAAGGCATGCGACCAACGGTCGCGAAGCGGTCAACATCGTTCAGCTGGCAGCGGGGATGGCGTTGACGGACGGTCGTAAAGAGGTGTCCGCAGCCGATGTGGAGTGGGTCGTAAACAGCTCTCAGATTCCTCCGAGACCGGAACGGAAAATCGGTTCGCAGCCGGAGATCGGCTTCGTCAACGGCCTTGCCGTATATGGTCCTAACCTCGGAACGCTGTTGGAAATTGAAGTGACGGCTATCCCGGTAGTACAGGCAGGAAGCGGCAAATTCACGATTACCGGCGTTGTCGACGAAGAGGAGATGGGGGGAGGCTCCCGCACCATCCGCAGGAAGAGCATGGCTCGCGGCTCTGTAGAGAACGTTCTGACGGTATTGCGCAGATTCGGGATCAATCCTTACAACTATGATTTGCATATTAATTTCCCGGGGGGAACGCCAATTGACGGCCCTTCCGCGGGAGTATCGATGGCGACGGCAATAGCTTCCGCTATCAATCAAATCCCTGTAGACAATCATATCGCCATGACGGGCGAAGTCGGGATTCACGGCAAAGTCAAACCGGTAGGGGGCGTAGTCGCCAAGGTGGAGGCCGCTTTCCAGGCGGGAGCTACCAAGGTGATCATTCCTAAGGAAAACTGGCAGGAGATTTTCGCCGGGCTGAACGGGCTGGAGGTTATCCCGGTCGAGTCGGTGGAAGAGGTGCTGCATCATGCGCTTGGGATTGAAATTTCCAGGCAGGCCGAGATCACCGGAGTACAGCCGGATGTGCTGCCGTCCGCCTCGGTTACCGTCCTGCACGCTGATGGGCTGGAGTAATTCTAGCTCATTGGCGTCTCTTTTTTTACCCGGTGCAAGTTAAGCTGACATGCCGATTGGTGTTTTGATTTTAATTTTGCTAAAATGTTAACTACAGCAATTGGTAATAGGGACCGGGTGAGGAAATTTACATGCCTTGTATGCTTGCCCCAAGTCTACTATGCTGAAGCGAAGTTCTCTAGGAGGTGCTCCAGGATGGGACCGAACAAAACAAAGGTGCGGCGCTTGCCTCTGCTTCCGCTGCGGGGATTGCTCGTTTATCCGAGCATGGTGCTGCACTTGGATGTCGGCAGAGAGAAATCAGTCAGAGCACTGGATAAGTCCATGGTGGATGACAGCATGATTCTTCTTTGCTCGCAATCGGAAGTTAACATTGAAGAGCCTACCACGGAAGATATATATCGCATAGGAACGATTGCCAAAGTACGGCAAATGCTGAAGCTGCCTAATGGAACGATTAGGGTATTGGTCGAAGGGGTCGTCCGAGCCGAAATCACCGAATTTTTATCCAACGAAGAATATTACGAAGTACAGGTCAAGGAGCTGCCTGAACAGGAAGTGACGGATCCGGAAGTCGATGCGTTGATGCGGACCGTGCTGAATCAATTCGAGCATTATATCAATTTGTCCAAAAAGGTCACACCGGAAACCTTGGCGGCGGTATCCGATATTGATGAACCGGGCCGGCTTGCCGATGTCATCTGCAGTCATTTATCCCTCAAAATCAAAGACAAACAGGATATTCTCGAGACGATTGAAGTCAAAGAACGGCTGGAAAAGCTCCTAGGCATTCTTAACAACGAACGTGAAGTATTGGAGCTTGAGCGCAAGATCAGCCAGCGAGTCAAAAAGCAAATGGAGAAAACCCAGAAGGAATATTACCTTCGTGAGCAAATGAAGGCGATTCAGAAGGAGCTGGGTGACAAGGAAGGCCGCGCAGGCGAAGTGGAGGAGCTGCGTTCGCAGCTAGCCGAAACGGAAGTTCCCGAGAAAGTGAAGGAAAAGATCGAGAAGGAAATCGACCGGCTGGAGAAAATGCCCGCCACTTCCGCGGAAGGCGGCGTCATCCGCAATTATATCGACTGGCTTCTCGGCTTGCCGTGGAGCATTTTCACCGAAGACGATCTGGACATTAACAAGGCTGAGGAAATATTGAATGAGGACCATTACGGCCTGGAGAAGCCGAAGGAGCGCGTCCTCGAATATTTGGCCGTTCAGCAGCTTGTTAAGAAAATGAAAGGACCGATTCTTTGCCTCGTGGGGCCTCCCGGCGTCGGTAAGACGTCGATTGCTCGTTCTATCGCGAGGTCGTTGGGCCGCCAATTCATCCGTATCTCACTCGGCGGCGTTCGTGACGAAGCGGAAATTCGCGGTCATCGCCGCACGTATGTAGGCGCGATGCCGGGACGCATTATTCAAGGCATGAAAAATGCAGGCTCGTCCAATCCGGTGTTTCTGCTCGACGAGATCGACAAGATGGCGATGGACTTCCGCGGAGATCCGTCCGCGGCATTGCTGGAAGTGCTCGATCCGGAGCAGAACGGCACCTTCAGCGATCACTATATCGAGGTACCGTTCGATCTATCCAACGTCATGTTCGTAACGACCGCCAACGTGGTGCACAATATTCCGCGGCCGCTGCTGGACCGGATGGAAGTGCTGCACATTCCTGGCTATACGGAGCTGGAGAAGCTGAACATCGGACGCAACTACTTGCTTCCGAAGCAGCTGAAGGAGCACGGGCTGCAGGAAGAGCAGCTGAATATGGATGAACAGGCGCTCATGCGCATCGTCCGTGAGTACACTCGCGAAGCGGGCGTTCGTAATCTCGAGCAGCAAATTTCCGCGGTCTGCCGCAAGGCGGCGAAGCAGGTTGTTTCCGGGCAGAAGAGCTCCGTTCACGTTACTTCCGACACGGTTAAGGAATTCCTCGGACCTCCGAAGTTCCGTTTCGGCGTAGCGGAAGAATTCGATCAGATCGGTGCCGTGACCGGTCTTGCTTGGACCGAAGTCGGCGGCGACACTCTCGTCATTGAGGTTACGGTTATGCCGGGCAACGGGAAGCTGACGCTTACAGGGCAGCTCGGGGACGTCATGAAAGAGTCCGCTCAAGCGGCATTCAGCTACACCCGTTCCCGCGTAGAAGCGTTGAACATCGCCAAGGATTTCCATGAAAAAGTGGATATCCATATTCACATTCCGGAGGGAGCTATCCCGAAGGACGGTCCTTCCGCGGGGATTACGATGGGAACCGCATTGATCTCCGCGCTGACCAACATTCCGGTGTCCAGAGAAGTGGCGATGACCGGTGAGATTACGCTGCGAGGCCGTGTTCTGCCGATCGGCGGCTTGAAGGAGAAGAGTCTTGCCGCTCACCGTGCGGGCATACGGAAGGTCATTATCCCGAAGGATAACGTCAAGGATATCGAGGAAATCCCGGAGAGCGTACGCAAGGAGCTTACTTTCATTCCTGTAGCTCATATGGATGAGGTACTCGAGCATGCATTAGTGAAGCCCGTACAGGTTTAATAAGGCTACGGAAAAATAGGGCTGAAGCGAGCCCGACAACAAGGAAGAGTGAAAACAATGAAGGTCAATCAGGCTGAGTTTATTATCAGCGCGGTTGGTCCGAATCAGTACCCTGCCGACGCCTTGCCGGAGATTGCTCTGGCAGGGCGTTCGAATGTCGGCAAATCGTCACTGATCAATCGGATGATCCAGCGCAAAAATTTGGCGAGGACAAGCTCGAAGCCGGGAAAAACGCAGCAATTGAATTATTATAAAATCAATCAGGACTTATTTTTTGTGGATTTACCGGGATACGGATATGCTCAGGTATCCAAGTCCAAGCGCGAGATATGGGGCAAGTTTATCGAGGAATATTTGCTGCACCGGGAATATTTGAACCTCGTGCTGCTCATAATCGACCTGCGTCACCCTCCTTCGAAGGATGATCAAGCCATGTACGACTGGCTGAAGCATAATGAGGTTCCGTATTGCGTCGTTACGACGAAAGCGGATAAGATTTCTAAAGGACAATGGCAGAAGCATGTCAAAATCGTCAGGGAAACGCTGCAAATGGAGAAAAGCGAACGGCTGGTGCTGTTCTCCTCCGAGCTTGGAGTAGGCAAAGACGAGCTGTGGCAGGTTATCATGGAGACGATCAAGCATAAGCATGACGAGGCAGATGAAACGTCAGAAGCGTCTGCAGAGCAAGAAGCTGAGGAAGAGACGGCCGGATAGCCGGCTTTTCAACAGCGGCCGGAATCCCACACCCGATTCCCTCTCCACGCACATACGTATTTTGTACATCCATCCTAACGCCGCAAGGCGTTTTTTCTTTTTCATAAAATCGGCTTACGTAGTGATGAGCAGCGAGAAAGAGGAATACTATCGAGAGAGTCCGATTTAGGCCGCTGTCCTTGAAAGATGAAGATTTTGTTTAACGTCGGATGCAGGAGGGAACTGCATAACTTGCTGCGGGAAACAGAGGGATTTAGATGATACGTTGAATCATTCCGTAAAAAAAGCAGTTTTTTCAGAATTTCAACGAAATTCAATGAAATGGCGGGAGGAATATTAAATATTTATGTAGTATAATGTATATAGTAACAAAAAAAAGAATAACGGTTTGGCTTCATGGTTCGAAAACAAAGAATTGAGGGATTTTTATGGCAATGAGGTTAGCGACCCAATACGTCAAAACCTGCCTACAGTTAACGGAAGCCGAGATGGCCATGTTTATTCAGATGTTTGTCGATCATCAAGCCTCTCTGCAGGTTAAAGTACTTGAGAATGGAAATCAGGAAGTCGTGTTTCAAGACAACGAATCGGGAGAAGAAATCGTTCTTTCGTTCGAAAGAAAGTTCAACACCTATGTTTGCCGGGGCACCTGCCGCATCACGGACAAGAATTTGGTTAACCTGATGCGCAAAGCGGTATCCACTTTCAAGGGGAGCGCAATCGTTCATCGTATTTATGAAGGGTATATCATGATATACGAATATGAATGGGGTTCCGTGGTAAAAATCGTTGAGCGCAAGGATCAGACCGATCGGGTGATCTACGAGTACAAGGATACGATCGGAATGCTGGAGCAGCTGTACCGCCGGGATGATGTGGAGCATGAAATCCAGTTCATCAAAGCGCAGATTAACAGCCTGCTAGACTTGCGAAATGACATGCAAGATACTGCCGTACGCGAACAAATCGATAGCCGATTATACAAAATGACGCATCGTTTATTCGTACTCGAAGCATAATTATACACGATGAAGAAACTTTTTCGGGCCGTATTGTCCGGAAAAGTTTTTTGTTATTTCGGCCCATATAAGCGCTGTGCATTCACCTGGGACAAGTGTCGTACATATGTTAGTCATTGTGTGAGCTCTCGCAAAAAAGAAATATAGGTGAATGGTAAAAAAAAGTATTGCATTTCTACCGAATAGATGTTATTTTTATTTTCGTTGAAAACAAAATAGGAACCAGGATTCACTCAGGACATTGAATGTTGCGAGAGATTATTCCCTCGAGAAGTGAATGACGTAGGTCCTAGCGGATGAAATTTTCAAACATTTTATTCCTAGGAAGGGGGACCGAAAGATGGAATACTCAACTTTCGGAAGACACGTTGCTGTTGATACTTGGGGAGTCGATTTTGATCTTCTCAACAATGCAGAATGGTTACAAGCTCAAATGGTAGAGGCTGCGGAGGCATGTGGAGCGACGGTGATGTCGGTTCAATCCAAGCAGTTTGAACCACAAGGTGCAACAGTGCTAGTATTATTGTCGGAAAGTCATCTCTCCATTCATACTTATCCTGAGAAGGGTTTTGCTGCTCTGGACTGTTATACTTGCGGCGAAACGGTAGATCCTCAATTGGCTATCGACTACATGATTTCCGTGCTTAAGCCGGAAACTGCTCATGCCAAGAAGCTGGTTCGGGGTATGGGCGAATTGACAGTCGAAACGCCGGTAATCAAGCAAGCTCAACTAACAAAATAAACTCGTAATGAGAATGATAACCGCGGATATAATCCGTGGTTATTTGTTTATATGCTTCCCCATACAATGTTCATGACAAGCTTGCATGAATCCGTCAGGACGGAGCTGCTTGCACCAGCATGGGCAGGGGAGGAAAGCTTATGAAGCGGAAGCCGAATATAATAATATACGTGATCGTTGCTTTTTTAATCATTTGGCCGCTATATCAAATTATCGGAATGGTGCGGGGGCACTCGGAGACGGAGGACGCCGGCAAGCTCCTGTATCAGGTATCGTTGTTTCAGATGGAGCTGTTAAGCAGCTCACTGCACGATGTAGATAAAGCCAAGGATACGAATTCGCTGAATCCGCTAAGGCAAGCCGTTTACACCGCGAGCTTCACTCACGAGCATTTGGTTCAGGCTTATGGCGAGAAGAAATTGAGGCCGCTCGAAGGCTTATCTCAGCTGATGCAGTATTTGCTGCGGCTGCAGATAGGCGGACAGCGCGCCTTGAAGGCCGAGGAAGTACAGACGTTGACCGAGAGCCGAAGGTTGTTTGAAGAGATTTATGACGCCTACGGCAAGCTGATGTCATCCGGCGGGAGTATGGTATCTTCGCAAAATGACCGGCTGGTCAAGGCGGATAAAGAGATGGTAGAGCTGCTCCGCAAGAAGCTGCTTCAATAAACTGGAATGGCAGCCGTATAAACAAGCTGAAAAATGCTGAAAATAAGGGAAATAGTGTTGATTGATAAACATCTCTTTCACATATTATACAAAAAATTTGTCGGAGAAGCTCGTCATTGTATGCTATAATGATTTCTAGATTATTGAGGAAGGCAGGTGGACACCCAATGCATATCGTAGTGGCGGGCTTGAATTATCGGACGGCACCGGTGGCGATTCGTGAGAAATTCACATTCGCCGAAAGCGACCTTGAACTGGCGTTGAAAGAGCTCAAAGAAACGAAAAGTGTAATGGAATGTGTCATTGTGGGCACCTGTAACCGGACGGAGCTTTATGTCGTAGTGGATCGGGAGCATTTGTGCGGTCATTATTTGCGCGGATTCATAGAGAAGTGGTTCGGCGTTCCGCGCGAACAATTCAACAAGCACTTGTACATTTATGAAAATGAGAAAGCAATCGATCATCTATTCCGGGTTACATGCGGACTTGATTCTATGGTTATCGGCGAAACGCAAATTTTGGGTCAAATTCGCGATTCCTTTTTGCTGGCCCAGCAAACGAAAGTAACTGGGATTATGTTCAATACGCTCTTTAAACAAGCGGTCACTCTGGCGAAGCGGGCTCATACCGAGACGGGCATCGGCGATAATCCGGTATCGGTCAGCTATGCTGCGGTAGAACTAGGCAAACGGATATTTGGCAGCTATGATCATAAGAAAGTTATGATTATCGGCGCAGGGAAGATGAGCGAGCTTACCGTCAAGCATTTGTATGCCAACGGAGCGGATAAGGTCATCGTGGTGAACCGGACGTTAAGCCGCGCTCAAGAGCTGGCAGGGAAGTTCCAAGGCGTCGCGAGCTCGATGGACAATCTGCTGCAGTATCTCGAAGAAGTCGATATTGTGATCAGCTCTACCGGATCGGCGGATATCGTGCTGACCCGTGAGCAGGTTGCCGCGGTGCTGCAAAAACGGCGTTCCCGTCCGTTGTTCATGATCGATATCGCTGTGCCGCGGGATCTCGAATCGGCTATCGGCGAATTGCCGAATGTGTTTCTTTACGATATAGACAATCTGCATTCGATTGTTAACAATCACTTGGAGGAGCGCCGTAAAGCTGCGGTCGTCATTGAGAGGATGATTGATGAAGAGATGGATGCATTCGAGCAATGGACCCGTACGTTGGGCGTAAGTCCTCTAATTCAAGCGCTGCAAACCAAAGCCAGTGCGATTCATGACGAGACGATGGACAGCTTGATGAAGAAGCTGCCGGATCTTGATGAACGCGAGCTGAAGGTAATCCGTAAATTAACCAAAAGCATTGTCAATCAAATGCTGCGGGATCCGGTAATCCGGATTAAGGAAATGGCCGCCGAGCGCGACGGGGAAGAAGCGTTGGACTATTTCACCAAAATTTTTGCCTTGGAAGAGCAATTGGCTGAACAAGAGCGAGCGGAGCAAGCGGCTGTCCGTCAGCAAGAAGCTACCGATGCTCATGAGCGCTGGAGGGAAGACCTGTTAACGAAAGTATCGATGCAGGCTGTCGATGCCTTGGCTAAAACGTAGTTCGGGAGAGGTGCCATGGTCGCGAAAAGCTGGTTATACGATGCCATTATTTATATATATGCCCTGAGCCTGCTGTTTTACTTCTCGGACTTTGTCGGTCCGAACCGAAGTGCGAAACGGATGGGGACAGGGTTGCTTTCTTTTGTATGGGTATTGCAAACGGTCTATTTGGTTCTTAGTATCGTGTTTCATGACCGTTCTGCAGCGTTTTCTATGTTCGAAACGCTGTTTATGCTGTCCTGGCTTCTCGTAACGGTCTCGCTCGTAGTGAACCGTTTTTTTCGTATCGAGCTGTTTGTATTTCTGGTCAATATATTGGGGTTCACCGTATTGGCGCTTAACTTTTTCAGCAACCCGAAGGTTTCTCCGACATTGGATTCCTGGGAAATCAACGATGAGGTGCTGTTCATTCACATCAGCTTTTCTATCGCAAGCTACGCTGCATTCGTCGTTGCTGCCGTATTCTCCGGCATGTATTTGTTTTTGCACCGGCAGCTGAAGGAGAAGAAATGGTCTAAGCTGATGCAGCGATTGCCGAGCCTGGACAAGACGGATCATTATTCCTTTGTTTCCGTTGTCATAGGAACGCCGCTTTTGATGTTCGGCATGTCGCTCGGGGTCGTATGGATCTCCTTGGAGCATGACCTGTCGCTGTTTTTCGATCCGAAGGTGATCAATTCCTGGTTCGTGCTGCTGGCTTACGTGTTTTATTTGTTTCAGAGGGTGCTGCTGAAAACACCGGGCTACAAGCTGGCGCTTTGGAATTTGGCTGCATTTTTTATCATGGCTCTCAATTTCGTATTTGCTAATTTTTACTCCTCGTTCCATCAATGGTCTTAATCGCAGAGGACGAAGAGGCGGTGAGGTTCGCGATGAGATCAAAGAATTACTATCCGTTAATGCTGGATTTGCAGGACAAGCCCTGCGTCATCATTGGCGGAGGTGCCGTGGCGGAACGGAAGGCGGAATCGCTGATCGAAGCGGGAGCATCGGTAACCGTGATCAGTCCGGTATGTACGCACAAGCTGGTCCAGTGGGCCGAGTCCGGCGTGCTGGAAGCGGTGTATGAAACGTATCGGACGCAAATGCCGCAGGTGCAGCGGGCGGTGCTTGTTTTTGCAGCGACCGACCGGCCGGATATTAATGAGGCTGTGCGTTTGGAAGCGGAAGCGTTGGGCAAGCTGGTGAATGTGGCCGATGATGCGGAACGCAGCGGATTCATCGTCCCGGCAGCGGTAAGAAGAGGCAGGCTGCTGCTTGCCGTATCTACAGCGGGTGCGAGTCCTGCCGTTGCGAGAAAAGTAAAGCAGGAGCTGGAGCAGTCGTTCGGCGAAGAGTACGGGGAGTACCTCGAATTGTTGCAGGAGCTGCGCTTGATAGTTCAGCGCATGGTCTCCGACACCAAGGTGCGCCAAGAGATGTTCCGGCGAATGCTGGACTGGGAGCTGCTGCCCTGGATACGTTCAGGAGAGCTCCAGGCGGCCGAGAAGGATGAGCTGATCCGCCGGATCGAGCTGGAGCCGACACCCGGGACCATGGAACGGATCCGTATTTGGATCCAACATCATACATAAGCCATAAAGGTTACATAGGAACTGTATTGCATTGACTAACAGAGGAGGCGGACTGCATGCGGAAAATCGTCGTAGGTACGAGACAGAGCGCGCTGGCGCTAACGCAAACAGGACAAGTCGTGGAGCAATTGCGCGAGCTGTGCAAACAGCTGGGGATCGAGTGCGAATTTGAATTGAAAAAGATCGTAACCAAAGGGGACCGGATCTTGGATGTCACCTTGTCGAAGGTCGGGGGCAAAGGCCTGTTCGTCAAAGAGATCGAGCAGGCGCTGTTCGACGGTGAAATCGACATGGCGGTTCACAGTATGAAGGATATGCCGGCAGAGCTTCCTGAAGGGCTCGTTGTCGGAGCGGTTCCGAGACGGGAGGATCCCCGGGATTGCTTAATCTCCAACGGGGGGCTTTCGCTTGACGAGCTTCCGCAAGGTGCCAAAGTCGGCACAAGCAGCCTGCGCAGAGCTTGCCAGCTGCAAAACCACCGCCCCGACTTGAACATCGAGTCGGTTCGAGGCAATATCGATTCGCGTCTGCGCAAGCTGGAAACCGAAGGCTTCGACGCGATCATGCTGGCAGCCGCCGGTTTGCACCGGATTGGCTGGCAGGACCGCATCACCGCGTATTTATCAGCGGATGTATGTCTTCCCGCCGTCGGCCAGGGAGCTCTGTGCATCGAGTGCCGTGGCGACGATGAGTTCGTGCTCGGCCTGCTCAAGTACTACAACCATGAGCCGACCGCATTGGCGGTTGCTGCTGAGCGCAGCTTTCTTGGCAGGCTGAACGGCGGCTGCCAGGTGCCTATTGGAGCCTATGCCGTCCTGGGGGACGAAGCCGGCAACCCGGTCGTTACGCTGACCGGTATGGTAGGCTCACCTGACGGCAAGACCATGCTAAAGGAAACGATGACCGGCACGGATCCCGATCAGCTTGGCACGATGGTTGCCGATGCTTTGATCGGCAAGGGTGCTGTAGACATATTGGCCATGGTGAGGGGTTGAATCGAGTTGAGTAAAGGCGTTGTATATCTCGTAGGAGCTGGGCCAGGGGATCCCAAGCTCATTACGGTACGGGGACTGGAGGCCATCCAGCGTGCAGACGTCGTCGTGTACGACCGTCTGGCGAGTCCGCGCTTGCTTAAACATATGAAACCGGAAGCGGAGAAGATTTTCGTAGGAAAGCTTCCTGACAAGCATATGATGAAGCAGGGGGAAATCAATCAGCTGCTGGTCGATTTGGCGCTGCAGGGTAAAGTGGTTACCCGCTTGAAAGGCGGCGATCCGAGCGTATTCGGACGAGTAGGCGAAGAAGCCGAGCTGCTGGCCGATCATGATATCCCGTTCGAGATCGTTCCGGGGATTACCTCCGCGATTGCGGTTCCGGCCTATGCCGGTATTCCCGTCACCCATCGAGATTTTACTTCATCCTTTTCCATAGTAACGGGACACGAGTACCCGAACAAAACATACAGCAGCGTCAACTGGGACAATTTGTCGCAAGCATCAGGCACGCTGATCTTTCTGATGGGGGTCGCTAATCTGGAGTCTATTTGCCGTCACTTGATAGATGGAGGCAAATCTCCGGGTACCCCGGTTGCTCTGATCCGTTGGGGAACCTGGATGGAGCAGGCTACGTTAACGGGCACGTTGGACGATATCGTCGACAAGGTTAAGGCCGCCAATTTTCAATCTCCGGCTGTCATTATCGTCGGGGATGTGGTCAAGCTTCGCGACAAGCTGGCTTGGTTCGAGAAGAAGCCGCTATTCGGGCGGCGCATTCTTGTAACAAGAGCCCGCAGTCAGTCCAGCAGTCTGGTACAGCAAATTGAAGAGCTGGGCGGAGAGGCGGTTGAGTTTCCGGTCATCCGCACTCAGTCTCCAACGAAGCCGGAAGCGCAGCAGGCTTTGGACCATGCGCTCGGACGGCTGGACGAGTTTGCATGGGTTATTTTCACCAGCGTCAACGGAGTCGACTACTTCTTTGAACGCATCCGGAAACATCGCATCGATATCCGCAAGCTTGGCGGTGCACGCATCGCAGCGGTCGGGCCGAAGACGGCGGACGCCTTGGAGCAGCGGGGGCTCATGGTTGACTTGCTGCCGCCTAAGTTTCAGGGGGACGACTTGCTCGCTTCCATCGAAGGCGAAATGAAAGCCGGTCAGAACGTGCTCCTCCCGACCGCCGATATTGCCAAGGCGTATATTCCTCAGCGGCTTAAAGAAATGGGACTGAACGTTACCGAAGTGGACGTGTACGAAACGGTGCCGGATACAACCGGCGGTGCGGAGGTCATTGAGCTGCTTCAGCAGCAAGCGATATCGGTAGTCACGTTCACCAGCTCATCGACGGTGTCGAACTTGCTAGTCGCTTTGAAGGAGCTTGGCGTAGAGAATCCGCTAGAGCTGCTTCAGCCATGCCAGATCGCCTGTATCGGTCCGATGACCGCTCAAACGGCAGAGGAAGCCGGCCTAACCATAGATTATGTAGCGAAGGAAGCGACGGTTGAGTCGCTCGTTCACAGCTTGTATTCGCAAAAATAACATTCCATACCGAGACTATATACAGGATGAGGAGGAAACTAAGATGAGTTTTCCAATCGTTCGCAATCGCAGATTGCGCAGCTCCAACGCTTTACGCAACTTGGTAAGAGAGACAAGCCTGTCGGTTCATGATCTGATCTATCCTATTTTTGTAACGCATGGCTCTCAAGTCAAAGAAGAGATCGGCTCCATGCCGGGCGTGTATCATTTTTCGCTGGATTTGCTTGAGCAAGAATTAAAAGAAGTGACGGAGCTCGGTATCCAGGCTATTATGCTGTTTGGAGTGCCTGAACATAAAGACGCTCATGCGACATCCGCCCACGATGCGAATGGCATCGTTCAGCAGGCGACTCGCCTCATCAAACAGTGGTTCCCTGAGCTGCTTGTCATCGCCGATACGTGCCTGTGCCAATTTACCGATCATGGGCATTGCGGCGTCGTTCATTT
Organism: Paenibacillus sp. H1-7; assembly: GCF_022354825.1. Classification (GTDB taxonomy): domain Bacteria; phylum Bacillota; class Bacilli; order Paenibacillales; family NBRC-103111; genus Paenibacillus_S. The sequence continues at coordinate 6,183,395 of NZ_CP031168.1, read as the reverse complement.
CGACGAGAAAAAACAGCGTGCGGAAATTTTGAACGATCCTTCCCTGGAGCTGCTGGTCAAAACGGCGGTGTCCCAGGCGGAAGCGGGAGCCGATATTATCGCACCTTCCAACATGATGGACGGCTTCGTTTATGCTATCCGTCAAGGACTTGACGAAGCAGGGTACAATCAAGTGCCTATCATGTCGTACTCCGTGAAATTTGCTTCGTCCTACTACGGTCCTTTCCGTGAAGCGGCTCATTCGACTCCGAAATTCGGAGACCGCAAAACGTATCAAATGGATCCGGGCAATGCCCGCGAGGCGCTGCGTGAAGCAGAATCCGACGTCGTTGAAGGCGCGGACTTCCTGATGGTGAAGCCGGCTATGGCTTACATGGATATCATTCGTACGTTGAGAGATCAGTTCGATCTTCCACTGGTTGCGTATAACGTGAGCGGGGAATACTCGATGATCAAGGCTGCCTCCTTGCAGGGCTGGGTGGACGAAAAGTCTATCGTTATGGAAACGATGATAGGCTTCAAGCGTGCAGGCGCCGATCTGATCATCACGTATTTTGCTAAAGATATCGCCGGATGGCTTAAATAAGAGAGCAGGTTTCCTGACTTCGTTCCAAATAATGGAGCTTTTCTTGCTGACTGCGGTTGGACGAAGAGCTCCTTTTTTTCGGGTGGAGACCGCTCTTGTCATACTTTTGTCGGATTCTGCGACGGGCAATCAGTTGTTAGACAATGCCAAATAGGGCATAATGTTAGTAGATCATAGGACTTACGGAAATGAGGTTAATTCAATGAGCTATAACGATGCATTCCTTAGAGCGTGTAAAAAACAAGATGTGGATACGCTGCCGGTCTGGTATATGCGCCAGGCGGGTCGTTCCGATCCGGATTATCGCAAAATCAAAGAGAAATACAGCTTGCTCGAAATTTGCAAGCAGCCTGAGCTCGCAGCGGAAGTTACGATGATGCCGGTGAAGAAGCTGGGCGTGGATGCAGCGATTTTGTATTCCGACATTATGAATCCGGTTGCTTCCATCGGGGTCGATTTTGATATCGTCAAGGACGTAGGTCCGGTTATCCACAATCCGATCCGAACGGCTGCTGATGTAGCCAGACTTCGCCCGATTCAGGTCGAGCAGGATTTATCCCATATTATTAAAACGATTGAAATTTTGGTCGCCGAGCTGAAAGTTCCGCTGATCACCTTTGCGGGAGCGCCTTTTACCATTGCCAGCTATCTGGTTGAAGGAAGACCGTCCAAATCGAAAGATTATTTACATACGAAAGCTCTAATGTACGGAAACCCTGATGTATGGTTCCAGCTGATGGATAAGCTTGGCGATATGATCATCACGTATTTGAAGGCGCAGATCGCAGCGGGCGCGAAGGCGGTTCAGCTGTTCGACAGCTGGGTGGGAGCGTTGTCCCCAAGAGATTTTCAAATGTATGTGCTGCCTACGATTACAAGAATTTTTGCCGAGCTGAACCATCTGGATCAGCCGAAAATTTACTTCCCTGGCGTTAGCTCAGGAGAGCTGCTGCCTCATTTGTCCGGTATCGAAGCGGATGTTATCGGTTTGGACTGGCGCGTGCCTATAACGGAAGGGCGCAAAAGAGTCGGGTCGCGCTTTGCGATTCAAGGGAATTTGGATCCTACCGTGCTGACCGGGCCGATGTCGCTTATTCAGGAGCAGGCTAAAGCCATCATCGATCAAGGAATTCAACAGCCGGGCTATATATTCAATCTGGGACACGGCGTGTTCCCGGAAGCGTCCATCGATAAGCTGCGTGAATTGACCGAGTTCATCCATGCATACTCGAAAGAAGCCATAGCCCAACAAAGACTAGGAAGTGGTGTCTAAAATGACAAAACAGCGAATCGGCGTCCTCGTCATGTCCTATGGAACACCGGAAAGTCTGGATCAGGTTGAGGCCTATTATACGCATATCCGCCGCGGAAATCCGCCAAGCCCCGAACAGCTGAAGGAGCTGACGGACCGTTATGACGCTATTGTGGGCGGCTTCTTCCCGCTGAGAGAAAATACGAACAAGCAAGTCCAGGCATTGGAAGACAAGCTGAATGAGAGCCATCCGGACTATACGTTCGTATGCTATCAGGGATTGAAGCACGCTTCTCCGTTCATCGAGGACGGAGTGGAGCAAATGGTCAAGGACGGCATTCAACAGGCTGTCGGCGTCGTGCTGGCGCCTCACTATTCGATTATGAGCGTTGGCGGATATATCAAGCGTGCACAGGACAAAGCCGAGGAGCTCGGAGGCATCGATATCCGCTTTGTGAAGAGCTATCATCTCCATCCTCAGCTGATCGAAGCATTATCCAGCCGGGTTACGGAAACGTTGAAGCGGTTCGGCGATACACCGAAGGACGATGTTCGCGTACTGTTCACGGCCCACAGCCTGCCGGAAAAAATATTGGAAATGAGAGATCCTTATCCGGATCAGCTCATGGCTACCTCCAAGGCGGTTGCGGAAAAAACCGGGATCGTCAACTGGCAGTTCGGATGGCAGAGCGCAGGTCAGACGGCGATGCCGTGGCTCGGACCTGACATTTTGGATGTGCTTCAGTCGTTAAGCACGGAGGAACAGGTAAAGCATGTGCTGGTTTGTCCGATCGGGTTCGTTTCCGATCATTTGGAAGTGCTCTACGATCTGGATATCGAGGCGAAGAAGGTAGCGGCGGAGCTGGGAATGCATTTGGAGCGAACACCGTCTCTTAATACCGATCCGCTGTATATGGAAACGTTAAGCGATGTAGTCTATGAGCTTTGCGGGAATAAGCAGTAATAGAGGAAGCTGCCTTGCCAATCCGTTCGATGAGAAGGACCGGCAGGGCAGCTTGACTTTCATTTCATGAAGCCGGTAATGGAGGGATTAGGCTCTTAATTTGGCTAAATCCAGCTTCATTTCATGACCCGGCATCGTAATGATTTGTTTTTCTTGGAGCTCGCGAATCACTTGGATAAGTATCGGCTTCTGAACACCGGCCATTTGAGACACTTCATCATAGTTCAAGGTCATTTTGATCGTGATGGTGCTGCCGGTGCGGATGCCGTTTTTATTGGCCAGCGTTATCAGGCTTCGAATGACTCTGCTTCTCGCATCCAGAAAGGTAAGATCGTGAACATGCTGGTTCGATTCTCTCAGCCGGGTGCTCAGCTCCTGCATGATACCTAGCGAAATGTCAAAATGAGTCTTTAACAGCGTAATGAAGTCCTGCCCCGATATCGATATCAGCACGCTGTCTTCCAGCGTCCTGGCGGTTGCGGAACGAGGCTTGCCGTCGATAAGGGACAATTCTCCGAAGCTGTCTCCGGGCTTCATTAAGGAAAGGATCTTTTCTTCTCCGGTTGAGCCTGCGGTATAAATTTTGACGGACCCGCTATGTACAATATAAAACACCGAGCCGAGCTCTTTTTCGTGAAATAGAACGGTTCCTGTTTTAAACGACTTTTTGGTGCAAATGCCAGATATCGACTCTAGCTGATTCATGTTCAATCTAGAGAATAGCGGTACCGTATGTAAGAGTTCGATCATAAAGTTTCCTCGCTTTGAAGGATGATAGGTCCGTGGTCCCGAATATTATATCTTGCTGAGTAGAGGTTTTACAAGTCATATTATGGTAAAGGATGGTTGCGAAATGAGCTTGCGCAAACGTGCGGACGAACGGTCTGCCGAAGCTTTTGCCGAGGCGAAAGAAGTCATACCTGGAGGGGTGAACAGTCCGGTACGCGCTTTTAAATCCGTGGGACTGACACCGCTGTTTATGGAACGGGGATCAGGCTCCCGGGTCTACGATATCGACGGGAATGAGTTCATTGATTATATCGGCTCCTGGGGTCCCTTGATCGTCGGACATTCCCATCCTGACGTCGTGGAGGCCATTAAGAAGACGGCGGAGAGCGGATCCAGCTATGGGGCTCCGACGTTACTGGAAACGAAGATGGCGAAGCTCGTCATCGAGCGTGTTCCCTCCATTGAAATGGTACGTATGGTGAATTCCGGTACGGAAGCGACCATGAGTGCTCTGCGGCTGGCAAGGGGCTATACGAAGAGACAAAAAATATTGAAGTTCGAAGGCTGCTATCATGGGCACGCGGATTCGCTGCTGATCAAGGCCGGTTCCGGCGTTGCGACGTTGGGGCTTCCCGACAGTCCGGGAGTACCCGAGAGCGTAGCGGTTAACACGATCACTGTGCCTTACAACGATTTTGAATCGGTTAAGCTGGCATTTGAAAAATTCGGCGAAGAAATCGCCGCAATCATCGTGGAGCCTATAGGCGGCAACATGGGTGTCGTGCCGCCGCTTCCCGGTTTCTTGCAGGGCTTGCGTGATGTAACGACCCGTTACGGCAGCTTGCTCATATTTGACGAGGTTATGACCGGCTTCCGGGTCGGATTGCACAGCGCGCAGGGGCTGTACGGCATTGATCCGGACCTTACCTGTTTAGGCAAAATCATTGGCGGAGGATTGCCGGTAGGCGCCTACGGCGGTAAGCGGGTTATCATGGAGCACATGGCTCCGAGCGGCCCGATTTACCAAGCCGGCACCTTGTCGGGCAACCCGCTGGCTATGGCTGCGGGATACACGACGCTTCAGCTTTTGGGACAGCCGGGCGTATATGAAGAGCTGGAACGGAAAGCGGCTCGTCTGGAAGAAGGCTTCACGGCGAATGCCCGTGAATTAGGCATCGCCAGCACGATCAACCGGGTCGGTTCGATGATTTGTCCGTTCTTTACGGATCAGCAAGTTATCAATTATGAAACGGCCAAGACGTCCGATCTGGGACGCTTCAACCGTTACTTCGGCTCCTTGCTCGATTTGGGCGTAAGCATCGCCCCATCCCAATTCGAGGGTATGTTCGTATCAACGGCACATACCGACGAGGATATTGAAGCTACCATTGCTGCGCACTACGAAGCGTTGAAAAGGCTGTAGCCTATAAAATAGAGAGGCGGATGTTCGCTGCATGCGGGCATCTGCCTCTCTTTGTTTAAAGGCTGCTCTGGCAAAAGAAAACGCCCCTCGGTGAGAGGGGCGACGCTTACCTATGTACCGCCTGGTCGACTTGGTTTGTTAGACGACGGTATTCAAGAGAATCTATTGCTGCTGGCCGCCGGTACCGCTTCCTGCTGCAGGGGTTGGCGTCGGCTTTGGAGTCGGAGTTCCTGGTGCATCAGGAGTGTTTCCTGATACACCAGGCGCTCCGGCTGAGCCTCCGTTGTTGGCTTTCGGCGGCTGGGAGGTACCGTTGTTCCCGTTCTGCGGTTCGTTACCCGGCTTAGGGGTCGGGGTCGCAGAAGGAGTCGGTGTAGGCGTAGGTGTCGGTTTCGGCGTCGGCGTTGCTGTACCTTCATTGCCGGTTGTGTTACCGCCCGTCGAAGGCTTATTCGGATCCGGCGTACTGTTGCCCGAACCATTGTTGTGCCCCGGCGTCGGGGTAGGTGTAGGTGTTGGGGTCGGCTTCGGTGTCGATCCCTTATCCGATGACTCTTTCGTATCGGAATCATTGCTGCCGGTTGTTCCCTTGGAACCGTTCGTTCCGGTATCCGTCTTTTTCGGTGGCGGCGTTGGTGTAGGTGTCGACGTAGGCGTCGGATTGTTTTTCTGCTTCGCCTTTAGCTCAGCCTGCTCTCTCAGGAAATCAGGGTGGTCGTAAGAGCCGCCGGCATCAATCTTGTCTACACCGTCCCATACCCGGTTGGCGACCGCGCTATCCGGATCGTCATACACGAGAAAAGCGGACGGCAATCGGCGTTCGCCGTATCGGCTGGACGGCTTGGTGACGACTTCGCCGTTCACAACCAGCTCCGAGGAGGCGCCGCCATCCAGGAAGCCGGCATTGACTACATCATCTTCCAGGAACATATCCTGAATTTCTTTTAACGTTGCGCCTACGCTGTGCACCTGTCTTCCGTCTACGACGATAAAAATGACCGTACCGTCGGCCTTTTGGCCAACCGCCGTCCGTGGAGCGCGGCTATTGTCGTTGATAGGAAGCGGCTTTCCGTTGGCGATAACGCGCGGATAGAAGGATGCAGCCTCGGAAATTCCCATTTCTTCCAATTCAAACATATCATATTTACCGATTACGAGAGTTCCGTCTTTGGTAAAGCCGACGATATGCTGCTTAACGCTGCCGTCTTGGTCCGTGAAGATGATGTCCCCGCCGGAAATAATGGCGCCGATGGCGGCAAAGCCGTTGCCGAGCCCCTCCGGATCGGTGAATCCTCCCGCATTGACACCGGCAACAGCGCCGGTTCTTTTGACCATGGAGCTGATGCGCTCTCCTTCGCCGGACTTTTCGGGAGTCATAATGCGAATCGACTTCGGATCGAATACATACATCCGTTTGCCTTTCCACAGCTTGCCGGAGATGTCCTCGACTTTGATCAGCTCATCGATCGATCTGTTCTTGCGGGTGGCGACAGGCTTGATAAGATTCATATTTTGTTTCTCGAGAGCATTCTCTTCCACGTTTGCATGGAGCTGCCTTACCAGATCGTCCCTTTTTTCCGGACCGACGAACATCCATGCCCAATCCCGATGCTGCGTAATGATAACCGTTTGGGCCATCCAAATGCGAATTTCCGTTCCGGGGCCGGTCAGAAACAAAAAGCTCGATGTTAGAAAAGTAAGAAGTGCGATCATCATTAATAACTTCTTAAGCAAGCTCCAATTGCGGAGCTGCTGTGCGGTCGACTCGAACCATTGTACGGCAGTGCTCACTTGGTTCACTCCTGTTATAAAAATAAAAAGCATTCACGTTTGCAACAGTGCACGTTCCCATGCCATCTCGATTTGTCGGGCAATTAGAACCTGGACATAACTCTATTATTCTACCATACTCTCTATCGATTGGATAGCAACAGAACGGGCTGAAAGTCTTATAAACTTTGAGCTTGCACGGACATTTTGCTACAATTGAGAGCAATGCAAAAACGCAAGTTGGAGAAGGGGCATATACGCAATGATTCCTTGGCAGAGAAAAGGGGAATGGCTGGAATTGAGACTTCCGCAACCGCTCGAATCGGAGTACGAGATTAAGCGGTACCTTCGCCTTTCGGACAAATATATCGGAGCTTTGATCAAAACCGGCGGATTTTCCATAAAAAGCGTCCGGGTGCGGCTGCGCTTATTTCCTAATGAACCGCTACACTATATGTCGAATTGGATGCCTGTAGAAGTGCTGTATGAGGATGATTTTTGTCTCGTTGTCCACAAGCCGGCAGGGATGAAGGTGCACGGCGAAGGGGGAGGCCCTAGTAAAGAGCCCACGCTGTCGGATGCGGTGGCTGCATATTACGAAGCCAGCGGGCAGCAGTGCAAGGTCCGGCACATTCATCGTCTGGATGAGGATACGACCGGCCCCGTGCTGTACGCGAAGTATGAATGGCCGCAGCTTGTACTGGACGAAGCGATGAGAGAGAAGAGGATCGATCGGCGCTATGCGGCTATCGTACAAGGGCGTCTTCCGTCGAAAGCCGGTACCATCGACGCTCCTATCGGCCGGGATCGGCATCATGCATCAAGAAGGCGGGTGTCGCCGACCGGGGAGAGGGCGGTTACGCATTATGAGGTCTTGGAGCAATGGCGGGATGCAGCTCTCGTCGCACTTCGGCTGGAAACGGGGCGGACGCACCAGATCCGGGTCCACCTGAGCCATCTCGGTGCTCCGATTTGGGGCGATGCGCTGTACGGCGGAAAGCGGGAGCTTATCGGCCGGCAGGCATTACACGGGGAACGGCTGCTCTGGGATCACCCGCTTACAGGCGAGAAGCTGGACATTGGCTGTCCTTGGCCAGCCGATATGACCAGCCTATATGAAGCTGTGAAAAAAATATAGTCATGCTCCTCCCACGCAAACCATATAATTCTATAGACAAGTGAAACTGACCATCTGCACGATGCGGTTTGCGAGACTAGTTTTACGAAAGGGAGGGCAATACATTGGCTGAACAGCAAAGCGGATTACGATTTGATATCTATGAGCGGGTGCATTTGTCGGAGGGCGTGGCAGGGATCAAGGAATTGGAGGGCGTGGAGCTCGTACCTCACATCCAGGTGCTCCCTTACGGAGAACAAGCATTGTTACGAGGTAATTTGCTCTTATCCGGGACGTATGTGGACGAACAGGACGCAGCGAACCGAACGTTGGAGCATCTCATTCCAGTGGAAATAACGCTTCCCATGAATCGCGTTCACCGGATGGAGGATATTGCAGTCGAGATTGAAAATTTCGATGTGGAGCTGCTCTCCACAAGAAGTTTGAATATTACCGGCGTTTTATCACTAAACGGACTGGAAGCCATTTCCTCTTTTGCCGGAGATAGCTGGCAGCAGGCGGAGGATGAGGTTGTTTTCGTCCATGAAAACAGAGAGCAGCAGCTTCCGGAAGAAGTGACGTTTGCGGCGGCGGAGCCAAACTTTCAACCGAAAGACCCATGGGCATCTCCAGCCTTGGCCTATGCCGCAGCCAATCCTCTCCCGGATTCAGAAGCGGCTGAACCGAATGTTTCGGAGGAGCGTCACGAATCATGGACAGCGGCGGAAAGCGGCTCGCTTGCTGCTGTGAACGCCTCGGAGTCAGCTTCGGATGAAGCGGAGAATGAATCCGAAGAAGCAGCAGAGACGAGCAGTACCGCCGAGACATCGGCTTTCCAGGCTGAAGCGTCTGAAACCGTGACTGCCGAAGATAAGAAAGAGATGAAAATCGCGTTTGGCAAAAAGAACGAAGATACGTCTCCGAAGCCTATCGGACTGACCACCTTGCTCCAAAGCGCAGTCTCTTCCAAAGTAGAGACGCGTCCGGAGGATGCTGAGCCGGCGCCGGAGAGCGACAAGTCCGAGAAGCTGGAGTGGAAGAGGCTTCTGAGCGGACCTAAGCATGAGCAGAAGGAATTCAAGCGTCTGCGCCTGTGCATCGTACAGAAGGAAGAGACTCTCGAATCCATTGCGAAGCGTTATGATTTGAACCCGCGTGAGATCGCGCTGTTCAACCGTCTCGGTGAAAGCGACCTGTCGGAAGGGCAGATCGTCTATATACCGAAATAAAGCTGCTGCGTTTATTCAGCGGCAAAATAAACGCCGTCTACACCTCGAGCTGCCCGTTTTCCGGGTTTGATCGGGGTGTTTTTTGGTTATAATGAGGACATCAGCTTGTTATTAGGCATCAATCGTATTGACTCTGCGTGCAATGTTGTTTATCATAGGAATGATTACACATGTTAACAACTTGGAAAGGGAATAGTAGGCAGCCAACCCTTCAGAGAGCGGAATTGTTTCGCTGAAAGATTCCGCAGGATGTAACTGACCGAAGTCGCCCCGGAGTTGCAATGTTCAAGGTATCGATGACGCGGATACACGTAGACATTGCCGGCTGCAGCCGTTATCTGTTGAGTGCCGCATAGCGCCGTTGCATTATAACGCACACCTTCCGGTTTGGACCGGAGGGGAGCAGGGATAACAACGCACTTTTGCGGAATAAAGGTGGTACCACGGAAGATAATCCTTTCGTCCTTTGCGACGGAAGGATTTTTTTATTTGGAGCAAGCATGTTCTGTTCCTGCATGTAGCCGGAGACGCCCCGAAGCAATCTCCTCATTCTTGTCGAACTTATTGGAGAGTAACGGCGACGTTTCCATTCTTAATCAATTGGGAGGTCCATAGCCATGGAAGAAACAAAAACAACGCAAACGCAAGCGACGACTTCGATGCCAACCACTTACGATCCGAAAGAAGCGGAGCGCAAATGGTACGATTATTGGCTGAAAGGCGAATTTTTCAAAGCAGGTCAGCGCCAGGACGCTGAAACTTATACAATCGTTATCCCGCCGCCGAACGTTACGGGAATGCTTCATATCGGTCATGCTCTGGATTGCACGCTGCAGGATATCGTAATCCGCACCAAACGGATGCAAGGGTACGACGCGCTGTGGCTGCCTGGCTCCGACCATGCCGGGATCGCTACGCAAACCAGAGTCGAGCAGAAGCTGCGCGAGGAAGGCGTAACGCGCTATGATCTGGGCCGCGAGAAATTTCTCGAAAAAGTATGGGAGTGGAAGGAGCATTACGCGGAATCGATTCACCAGCAATGGGCAAAAATGGGCTTCTCGCTCGACTATTCCCGCGAACGGTTTACACTCGACGAAGGATTGTCCAAAGCGGTTCGCCACGTGTTCGTGACGCTCTATGAAAAAGGCTTGATCTACCGCGGAAACTATATTATTAACTGGGATCCGGCAGCCCGCACGGCGCTTTCGGATATCGAGGTGGAATATAAAGAAGTTCAGGGGCACTTGTATCATTTGCGCTATCCGGTTAAAGACAGCAGCGAATCTATCGTAGTGGCGACAACCAGACCGGAAACGATGCTGGGCGATACAGCCGTTGCGGTACATCCGGAGGACGAACGATATAAGCACCTGATTGGCAAAATGCTCGTATTGCCGATCATCGGCCGTGAAATCCCTATCGTTGCCGACGAGTACGTTGAGAAGGATTTCGGAAGCGGCGCCGTAAAGATTACTCCTGCGCACGATCCGAACGACTTTGAGGTAGGCAGACGCCATGATCTGCCGCAAGTACTGGTCATGGATGAAATGGGCAAAATGAATGAAAATGCAGGCAAATACAACGGCATGGACCGTTTTGACTGCCGCAAGCAAATTGTGGCTGACATGAAAGAGCTCGGCGTTCTCGTGAAAATCGAGGATCACGTGCATCAGGTAGGCCATAGCGAGCGCAGCGGTGCTGTCGTTGAGCCGTATTTGTCCACACAATGGTTCGTTAAAATGAAGCCGTTGGCCGATCAGGCGATTGCTGCTCAGAAATCCGAGGGTCGCGCCAACTTTATTCCGGACCGCTTCGAGAAAACATACCTGCACTGGATCGAGAACATTCGCGACTGGTGTATTTCCCGTCAGCTTTGGTGGGGACACCGCATTCCGGCATGGTACTGCGACGATTGCAATGCTATGCACGTATCCATGACGGACTTGTCAACATGCTCCTGCGGCAGCACGAACCTTCGTCAGGACAACGATGTGCTGGATACCTGGTTCAGCTCCGCACTGTGGCCGTTTTCCACGCTGGGCTGGCCGGAAGAAACCGAGGATATGAAACGGTTCTACCCTACAAGCCTGCTTGTAACCGGATATGATATTATCCCCTTCTGGGTATCGAGAATGATCTTCACCGGACTGGAGTTTACCGGCCAAATGCCGTTCAAGGACGTTCTCATCCACGGTCTGGTTCGCGCAGCTGATGGACAAAAAATGTCCAAGTCGCTGGGCAACGGGGTCGACCCTCTGGAAGTCATCGAGAAATATGGCGCGGATGCGATGCGCTTCATGCTGTCCACCGGCTCCACACCTGGTCAAGACCTGCGTTTCCGCTGGGAGAAGGTCGAACAGGCGCGCAATTTTGCCAATAAGATCTGGAACGCATCCCGCTTCGTGCTTATGAACTTGGGCGATTTCCAAGCGAAGGATATCGATCTTAGCGGACCTCTCGGAACGGCGGATCGCTGGATTCTGCACCGCCTGAACGAAACGGTTCGCGAAGTAACGCGTCTTATCGATTCCTATGAGTTCGGGGAAACCGGACGTGTCCTGTACGACTTTATTTGGGATGACCTGTGCGACTGGTATATCGAGTTCAGCAAGCTGTCCTTGTATGGAACCGACGAAGAAGCGAAGAAAACGACGAAGTCCGTCCTGGCCTACGTCCTGGACCGCACTCAGCGTTTGATTCACCCGTTCATGCCGTTTATTTCCGAAGAAATCTGGCAGCACTTGCCGCATGAAGGCGATACGATTACATTGGCCGAGTGGCCGAAATATGAAGCCCGTTTTGAAGCGGCGGACGCTGTTGGCGAAATGGGAATGCTGATGGATATTATCCGCACCGTTCGCAATATCCGAGCGGAAGTGAACGTGCCGATGAGCAAAAAGATCGAGCTGCTGGTCAAGCCGGCCGGAGACGATGCGCACGCGATTTTGAAACGGAACGAAGAGTACGTTCAACGTTTCTGTAACACGGCGCTGCTTGAAATCAGCCTGAGCGTGGCTACTCCGGACAAAGCGATGACCGGTATCGTAACCGGAGCGGACCTGTATTTGCCGCTGGCGGGATTGATCGATATTTCCCAAGAGGTGGCACGCTTGGAGAAGGAGCTTCAAACCCTTCACGGAGAGGTGGAACGGATCGAGAAGAAGCTTGGCAACGAAGGCTTCATTGCGAAAGCTCCGGCCAAAGTCATCGACGAGGAAAAAGCGAAGCTGGCCGATTACGCTGACAAGCGGGATAAAGTCAACGCCCGTTTGGCAGAGCTGAAAGGGTGAGCACGATGAGCGATACGAGAGTGCAACTAAACGAAGCCGCAGCAGGCGCATTCCAAACCGCAGCGGAGGCGATCGATTGGATCGTTCATCTAATTCCTTTCGGCATTAAGCCGGGTCTCAAACGGATGGAGCAGCTCATGGAGCTGCTCGATCATCCGGAACGCCGCCTGAAGTTCATTCATGTGGCAGGGACGAACGGCAAAGGCTCGGTATGCGCGTACCTGACCGAGGTGCTGAAGCAGAGCGGATACGATGTAGGAACGTTCACTTCACCTTATATACAAAAATACACGGATCGGATTCGGCTGAACGGCGAAAATATCGCTGATGAAGATTTGCTTCGAGTTGTTAACAAAATCAAACCGCTGGTTGATGAGGTGGCTGCTTCCGATCTGGGGCAGCCTACCATGTTCGAAGTATCCACTGCGGTTGCCATAGAATATTTTGCCCATGTAGCCTATCCGGATTTTGTCGTATGGGAGACGGGAATGGGAGGCAGACTTGATTCTACCAATGTCGTTACGCCTCTAGTATCGGTCATTACGAATATCGGTCACGATCATATGGAAATATTGGGAGATACGATAGAAAAAGTAGCTGCGGAGAAGGCAGGCATTATCAAAGCCGGCGTCCCGGTAGTCACAGCGGTTAATCAGCCTGAAGCGCTGGAAGTGATCGAGCAGACGGCCAAGGGCAAGAACAGCACGCTGTATAGCAACGACCGGCAGTTCCGCTATGAGCTGGTAGCATCGGCGGAAGACGAGCAGACGTTCAACTTTTACAGTCCGTTCCGCAACATCCCGAAGGTAGGCATCAGCTTGAACGGCAGCCACCAGCTGCAAAACGCAGCCGTAGCCTTGATGGCGATTGAGCTGCTGCGCCAATATTACGCTTTGATCGTAGAGGATGACGTGCTGCTGCAGGCGATGCGGGATACGAAATGGGCAGGACGGCTGGAGATGATCTCGAGTTCTCCGCGCATTTTGATCGACGGGGCGCATAATCCTGAAGGAGGGGCTGTACTAGCACAGGCACTCCGCGAAACTTACACATACAATAAACTACATTTTGTAATGGGTATGCTATCGACAAAGAATCATTCCGAATATTTGCGGCATATACTACCACTGGTGGATACCCTCATCCTTACCGAGCCGGATTGGCATAAAAAAGAGGATGCTGCCAAGCTAGCCGAGCTGGCCAGAACGCTTTGTCAGGAGATCGATCGTAAGAACGTGGACGTGATCGTGGAACCGGATTGGAAGGCGGCGCTGGAGCTGGTCAAAAGCAGAACGGCACAAGACGATTTGGCCGTAGTTTCCGGCACGTTATATTTGATAGGCGATGTGCGTTCCTGGATCTTACATCAATCCGATTCTGAAAAAGGCTGGTGAGAGCAGCGTGAATACATCTGAGCGTATCCATTTTATCGGTATCGGCGGGTATGGCATGAGTGCCATTGCCAAGGTGATGCTGGAAATGGGTTACCAAGTTTCGGGATCCGATTTGGCCCGGCAGGAGCTGACGGAGAAGCTGGCGGCTAAAGGAGCTCAAGTATTTATCGGCCATGAAGCCGAGCATGTCAAAGGGGCTGACGTCGTCGTCTATTCGACGGCTTTGTCCAAGGATAACGTGGAAATGGCCGCAGCGGAGCAATTGAACATTCCTATTCTTCACCGCTCCCAAATGCTCGGCAGGCTCATGAACGCCAAGAAGGGCATCGCGGTAGCGGGTGCTCACGGCAAAACGACGACGTCGTCGATGATTGCTCTGGTGCTGGAGCAGTGCGAGAAGGATCCGACGTATATTATCGGCGGAGAGATTATGAATGTGGGCAGCAACGCCAAGGCGGGACAAGGGGACTGGGTAGTAGCGGAAGCGGACGAGAGCGACGGCTCTTTCCTGCAGTATCATCCGTATATCGCCCTTGTCAATAACATTGAAGCGGATCATTTGGAAAACTACAACGGCGATTTTGAAAACTTGAAAAAGGCTTACGCCCAATTTTTAAGCCAAGTCAAAGCCGACGGCAAAGCGGTAGTATGCAAGGATGACTCTTATTTGCGTGAGCTTATTCCTACGATTCAAAGCGAAGTCATTACTTACGGCATTGAGAACGATGCCGATTATATAGCCCGCAACATCGATTTGGGTGACCGGAAGGTGCACTTCGAGGTCGTGAGTAAGGGTGTTCTGCTGGGTACCATCGGCTTGTCCGTACCTGGAAGGCATAACGTCTACAATGCGCTTGCAACGCTGATTACTTGCATGGAAGCGGGGCTGACGTTCCAGCAGGTAGCGGACGCGATCATCGATTTTCGCGGTGCGAAACGGCGGTTTCAAGTACTCGGCGAAGTGGACGATATTCTCGTCATTGACGATTATGCTCATCACCCGACCGAGATTGAAGCCACGATCAGCGCAGCCAAATCGACAGGTAAGAAGATTATCGCCGTATTTCAGCCGCAGCGCTACACGCGCACGTACTTCCTGTTCGAGCAATTCAGCAGGGCATTCTCCGAAGCCGACGAGGTCATCATTACGGACATTTATTCTCCGGCGGGAGAGAAGCGGATCGAGGGGATATCCTCGGATAAGCTCGTAGAGCTGATTCGTCAGAACAGCAATGCGAATGTCCGCTACATTCCGACCAAGGAAGAAGTGCAGGCGGATTTGCTCGCTCGTGTGAAAAAAGGCGATCTGATCATCACGATGGGAGCAGGGGATATTTGGAAGGCAGCGGACGGATTGGCCAAAGCTCTCAAAGCCCGTGCGGGACTTTAATAGCATAGAATGATAAAAGAACTGTGTGCAGATAAGGAGCTATCCGTTCTGGCGCGGTTCTTTTTCAGATACATAAGATTCGCTTGCAGTAGCAGCAGAAAACTGGACAATCCGTACCTTCTCGGTACCTCAGTGTTCCGCATCTCTGTATTGACAATGATAATGATAACTATTATCATTTGAATGGAATATAGGGAGAGAAGGGAAGGCTTATGAAGAAGATCAAATACTGCTGCCGCAATTTTAAGCATGGCTCCAAGAGCGTATACAAGACGATGAAAAAGATGTTTCCCGATATTAAGCAAAAGAAGAAGGACTGCTTGGGAGAATGCAAGCTGTGCTCGAAGACCTGTATGGTCATGATAGGGAAGTCGAAAGTCGTCTGTGCGTCTTCAGCCGATAAGCTGTATGACGAGCTCTTGGATTTGATCGGGTAAATCTTCAGGGCATCTACAGATCGTACCTACATACGGGAAAGGTTGTGTTTTTGTGTTAAACGATGCATTAAGCCAAGCTCTCAACGAACAAATGAACTTCGAATTCTATTCCTCCCACGTCTATTTGGCTATGGCAGCGTACTGCTCCGGTGAAAGCCTGGACGGATTCGCAAATTTCTTTATCGTTCAGGCGGAAGAAGAACGGTTTCACGCGATGAAAATTTACAAATATCTGAACGACCGGGGAAGAAGAGCCACGCTTAGCGGCATGGAACACCCGAACAATGAGTATAAATCGGTGCTCGATGTATTCGAGCATGCCTATCATCATGAGCAAATCGTTACCAAACGGATTTACGATTTGTCCGATATTGCGTTGAACGACCGCGAGCATGCGACGATCCATTTCTTGAAATGGTTTATCGATGAGCAGGTGGAGGAAGAAGCGATGTTCGACAGCATCGTGCAGAAGCTGAAGCGGATCGATAAGGACAGCAACGCCTTCTTCATGCTGGATACCGAATTCTCCCAGCGCGTATTTACACCTCCGGCTAACTAAAAATCCGGTTTTACAGCCATGCAGCTGATACAGCTTGTTCTAATCGTCTACTCTCTCTCATAGTCTAGTAATACGATAATTGGACAAAGGGAGAGAAGTAGAATGAACAACAAAATGACCTTTCGATTTGATCATAGCCAGGGACGCAAACGCGGATCGGAACGGTCCGTGAAGGAAGAATCCAAGGTGATCCCGCTTCACGTCGACGAATACAAGGTGGTCGAGCCGCCGGCCAAGGACGACGATGCGATACTGATTAAAGAATGGGCTACGCCAAGCATGCAGGAGACGCCGGCGCCGGCGGCGGACGATACGAATGGTTCCAAGCAGCCGGCGAAACCGGTGCTCGTCGATGCCCAGCCGTTAAATCTGTATACGACGGATTACGGCGGCTGGCAGAGCTCTTTTGATACGGAAACGAACCGGGTGGAACGAATCATTCGTGAATCGGGCGGACGGAATACGGATATGGAAACCGGCTACATGCGTCAGCCGGACGACCAAGATTCCAGCGATCCGCACCGCGACGAGCCGACGGAGCCGTTAAGGGATCACCGGTGGTACGTTCCGGAGGAGCCCGTCTACATAACGCATCCGAGAAAGCCCGCCACCTCGTGGATCAAAATTGCAACGTCGGTAGCGGGAGCTATCGTAACGGGCATCGCATTCGGTTTCTTCGTGCTCTCGATGTTCTCTTCGGATTCTACGGACAAAGGCAGCAACGTCGTGCCTCCGGGCCAGAACAGTACGGCGGGAACGGCGCAGACGCAGGGTGCGGTGTCCGGACAGCAAGGCGCCAATGCAGGTGTTGCAGCTCCGGTGACGGCCCAGTCGGGAACAGCGGCAGCCAGTGCGGTGAATATTCCGGCCAAAACGTACAGCTTCTTGCAAGGCGGCGTATTCAGCACGGTCCAAAGCGCAGACGCGGCGATTGCCGATTTGAAGAAAAAAGGCTTCACCGGTGTGCGTGACAGCACCGACAAATTCCCTGTGTATGTAGGGATGACCATGACTCGCGACGAAGCGCTCGGGTTAACGGAGAAGTTCAAGCAAAGCAATGTCGAGGTACTCGTAAAAAATGTGGAGCTGCCCGCCGTTACCAAAATGAAATGGAACGGGAAGGCGTCCGATGCGCTCCCTAACTATATTGTTCAGGGCGACAAGCTGCTGCAGTCGATGACACCCTTGACCGTTCAGCAATTGTCGGTCTCAAAGCCTGCTGCGCTGGATGCAGCGGCGTTGCAGTCGGTCAAGACGGCCCATCAGACCTGGACCGGTCTTTCCTCGGCAGCGTCCGAAGGGCTCGCGGAAGACGCAAAGGCGGCGATTCAGAAGATGAATCAGGCCATGAATACGGCTGTCGTCTCCTTGGACGAATTTAAGAAAAATGCCGCACCGTCGCTGATGTGGCAGGCTCAAAGCTCGCTGATGCAGTATGTGGTGGCGGAAAAAGAGCTGCGCAAAGCGATTTCGGTGCAATAGCAATATCGCGCATTGCGCGCAATATACAAGAAAGCCTGGTGGTCCTCCACCAGGCTTTTTCTTTTGCAAAAAAACCGGCGAATCGCCAGCAGCTCTAAGGCTGGCGATTCGCCGGTTTGCTTTGGACATAGCGGTCGAGCAGCGCGGCCGCTTCACCTCTCGCCATGCGGCGGTCCGGCATAAACCGGTCCGCCGTCATGCCGTCAATCCAGCCTGCTTGCTTCAGGCTGGCGATGGCCCGTGCCGACCAGGCGTCGGTCGGCACATCCTTGAACGGCTGCTGCGCTGGCGCAGCCGAATTGCTTGCCAGCGGCAGCGCCAGCCGCTGGAACATCGCAGCCACCTCGGCGCGCGTTACGGGCCGGTCGGGACGAAGCGTCCCGTCCTCGTACCCGTTCAGCACGCCTGCGGCGACGGCTTCGGCCAAGGACGCGCCGGCCCAATGGCCGGCCGGCACGTCCTTGAAGGCAACGGCGGTCTTAGGGGCGCAAACCGCCCCGCCGCCGTATACCCCTCCGGCAACCGAAGCGCTCTCGCACTTGCCGGCGGCTGCAGCAGGCTGGACCTTCGACAAGTCGAAGACACGGTCCAGCAGCGTAACCCACTCCGCTCGCGTCAGCTCGCGGTCCGGCTGAAACAGCTTGCCGACGCCGTCGATAATCCCCTGCGTCTTCAGCCTCAAGATCGCCTCGCGCGCCCAGTGTCCGCGAATGTCGGTGAATACCTCCGCCTGCGAGTCCGGCGGCAGGTAAGCCTCAATGCCCTGCTGGATCGCCTTCGCCATTTGCGTTCTGACACTGTCGTTCGCAAGCAGCTCGGCATCCTTCGCATTGGACAAGAAGGCCGTTTCCACGAGGATGCTCGGAATCGTGCCCATTCGCACGACGTAGACCGAGCTTTCCATAAGTCCGAGATTAGTGGAGCCGGTAGACTGAACGAACTTGTCCAGTACGGTTTGCGCCAGCAAGCGGCTTTGCGGCGTCAATCCCGCCATCTCCGGGCTGGCGGGATAATCCGCTTGGGGAAAAGCGTTGTCGTAATAAAGCACCATAGCTCCTCTTGAATTCGGATTCGAGTAAGAGTTCGCATGGACCGAGACGAACAGTTCGGCATTTTGGGCGTTCGTGAACGCTACCCGATCGCTGAGCGACACATAAGTGTCGTCGGTTCGGGACATAGCGACCTCGTAGCCGCTTTGAACAAGCATATCTTTTAGTTTGCGTGCGATATCCAGGTTTACGGTTTTTTCTTGGAGTCCATTGACTCCGATAGCTCCAGGGTCCGAGCCGCCATGGCCGGCATCCACGACTATTTTGGCCGCCATGGATGAGGATGGAAAAGCTATCAGCATTGCTAGGATGAACATCATGATGGTATAAAGCCGGCGCATCGAAACAAATCCCTCCTCAGGTTATTGTACAAGCCTCCGATGTGTGTTGTAAGCAGGTAACATTCTCCAAATGTGTGCTATAATACGAGTTGTGTTATCTACGGATCAATACTTTGGGCAGAGGAATGGGACTATCATGAAAAAAAATACATTTACTTTTATTTTATTGCTTATCCTAGGACTAGTAGCGGGAGCGCTGGTAGGTCAGCTGTTAGCTCCGGTGCCTGCGCTGTCGTTTTTGACGAAAACCGTCCAGCTGGTCTGGCAGCCGAAAGCCGACCTGCTTGTGCTGAAATATGATCTCCACATCGAATTGAAGCTGAGCTTGATCAGCTTGCTCGGGCTTGCGGCATCGTTCTGGCTTTATCGGAAGCTGTAGCGTGCAGCTTGTCGAACTTTGTAAACAATGCATCCATACTATTCGGAATAAGGAGATTGTATATGACGATCACTATGCAAAAAAAACTGATTTTGGCTTCTTCATCGCCAAGAAGGCAAGAGCTGATAGCCTCGCTTCGGCTGCCTTTCGAAATCAAGGTTAGCGATGTCAGCGAAGACACCGAGCCGGGTCTTAGTCCTGCGGAGGTCGTGGAACAATTATCCAGTCGCAAAGCGGCGGCTGTGTGCGAAATGTATAAGGAGCAGCAGCGAAATGACGGAATCGTCATCGGATCGGATACGATTGTTGTGCTGAACGGGGAAATTCTCGGCAAGCCGAAGGATAAAGCGGATGCGTTCCGGATGCTGAACGGACTGCAGGGCAGGGAGCATTACGTATATTCTGGCGTTGCGTGCATCGATTTAAGTACGGGGAAGCAGATCGTATCTCATCAGGTTACATTAGTTTACATGAAGCCGTTGACGAAGACCCAGATTGAGCGTTATATTGATACGGGCGAACCGATGGACAAGGCCGGCTCTTATGGGATCCAGGGACTGGGAGCGACGATTGTCGAGCGGATCGAAGGCGATTATTTCAATGTCGTGGGGCTTCCCGTGTCGCTGCTGAGCGACCTGCTGCAGCAGTTTGGCATTGCTGTTATTTGAGTTCCTGTCATGATATAATTAGGGTTCAACGACTTTTATAAGAAAGAGGGGAATGAATGGAATCGCCCAATTTGACATTGCGCGATGTCCCAAACGAAGAACGACCTAGAGAACGCATGATGCAGTATGGGGCTCAAGCATTAAATAACGCGGAATTGTTAGCTATTCTACTCCGCACTGGAACGGTTCAGGAATCGGCTGTACGTTTGGCCGAGCGTCTGCTGAGTCAATCCGGCGGGCTGCGGAGTCTTGTCGATATGAGCCTGCAGCAGCTAACCGAAATCAAAGGGATCGGTGCGGCCAAAGCGCTGCAGATCCAGGCTGGAATCGAGCTTGGCCGAAGGCTGGCGCGAAGCGGGACGAAGGAGACGGTAACGGTTCGTTCTCCCGAGGATGTATCCAGTTTGCTGATGGAGGACATGCGTTATTTGCAAAAAGAGCATTTTGTATGCTTGTTTTTAAATACTAAAAATCACGTCATAGGTCAGGAAACGCTGTCAATGGGAAGCTTGAACGCGTCGATCGTTCACCCGAGGGAAGTATTTCTTGCGGCGATCAAACGGAGCAGCGCCTCCATTATTTGCGTTCACAACCACCCGAGCGGCGATCCGACCCCAAGCTCCGAGGATATTCAAATGACGCAGCGTCTCGTCGAAGCAGGCGATATTATAGGTATCGATGTGCTTGATCATATCGTGATCGGAGACCGGACGTACATAAGTTTGAAGGAGCAAGGCTTGATGTAATATAATCGGAATATAGCAGGCGATTCTTTATAGAGCATGCTTTTTCCGGTGATATATAGGACTTAAGAGAATGCGAACAATCCATTGTGGCAAAAGTAACATTTAAGTGAGAGTTCAAAAAGTAGGGTTTTCAGCACCGAGAAGTACAAGTTTTCGTAGAAAACTCGCTTCGGAAGCATTACTTCTTCGAGGGTGAACGAAAGATTCGATGTCGAAATAGCTTCATGACCTGCTTCGTGATCAAAAGACGACTTTTTGAACAGCCTCTTTACGTAAGAAACTGGAGATTCAAGCGTCCAAAGGAAGGGAGTACCAAGCATGTTCGGTGGTTTTACAAAGGACCTGGGAATCGATCTGGGTACAGCAAATACACTGGTTTATGTCAAAGGAAAAGGGATCGTCGTTCGCGAGCCTTCGGTTGTAGCGCTCCGCACCGACACCAAATCGATAGAGGCCGTCGGGAACGATGCCAAAAAAATGATCGGCCGCACCCCCGGCAACATCCGGGCTGTACGTCCGATGAAGGACGGAGTTATCGCCGATTTCGACACGACCTCGACGATGATCAAATATTTTATCCGCCAGGCGCAAAAGGACCGCTGGCTGTTTCAGCGTCATCCGAGCGTTATGGTATGCGTGCCGTCCGGCATTACGGCCGTAGAGAAGCGCGCGGTGGAGGATGCGACCCGTCAAGCGGGCGCGCGCGACGCGTTTACCATTGAGGAGCCGTTCGCAGCGGCGATCGGAGCGGACCTGCCGGTATGGGAGCCGACAGGCAGCATGGTCGTCGATATCGGAGGCGGGACGACGGAGGTTGCCGTCATTTCACTTGGCGGTATCGTAACGAGCCGTTCGATTCGGGTGGCCGGAGACGAGATGGACGACGCCATAACGCAGTACATTAAACGCACGTACAATTTGATGATCGGAGAACGTACGGCGGAATCGATCAAGATGGAGATCGGCTCGGCGCTGCCGATGGAATCCCCTGTCACATTCGAAATCCGCGGCCGGGACCTCGTAAGCGGTCTTCCGAAGACGATGACGGTAACTTCAACCGAAATTACCGAAGCGCTGGCCGATACGGTGAACAGCATCGTCGATGCGGTGAAGGTTACCCTGGAGAAATGTCCTCCAGAGCTGTCTGCGGACATTATGGATCGCGGCATTGTGCTTACAGGCGGAGGCGGTTTGCTTCGCAACCTGGACAAGCTGCTGTCGCGCGAGACAGGGATGCCGGTGCTGGTTGCGGAGAATCCGTTGGACTGCGTAGCTATAGGTACGGGAAGAGCATTGGAGAACATTCATCTGTTTAAGATGAAGTCGGGTCCGACAAGCAAATCCAGACGCTAACATAAATGCGGTAAAAGTTAGAAGGTGTGTATGCTTTGAAATTGTTGGGGAATAAGAGGCTGTTGATATTGATGCTCGGCCTCATCTTTTTTATCGCTTTAATGGGACTGACGCTCGGGAAGCGCGAGCGTATGAGCTGGCCCGAGAAGTTTATTACCGATACGGTTTCCTGGACTCAAGGACTGTTTTATAAGCCCGCTGGCTATATAGCGGGTTTCTTTGAGGATATGAAGCAAATGCGTACGATTTTTATCGAGAACAAGGTGCTGAAGCAGACTTTGACGAAGTATGCGCGGGATACGACGCGTCTGAATGACTTGGAGCAGCAAAATAAACGGCTGCAGGACGCGCTCGGCTTTACCGAGCGTCAGAAGCAGGCGAACAATTACACGTTCCGCATAGCGGAGGTAGTCGCGATTAGTCCGGACTCGCTTAACAATACGGTTCGCATCAACCTGGGAGAGCAGGACGGCGTCAAGCCGAACATGGCGGTAATGTCTGTCGAGGGTCTTGTAGGGCGCGTCGTTCAGGTATCGTCCTTTTATTCCAATGTCCAGCTCTTGAAAGGGATTGACGACACCGCGAACGATTCCAAGGCGATTGCCGTCACGGTCAAGAACAAGGAGAACGAATCGTTTGGCATTATCGAGAGCTATGACAGGGATAAGCAGAAGCTGATCATGACGAAGATAGATCCGAACGACAAGCTGGAGGTCGGCGATGTCGTCATCACCTCCGGGCTGGGACAAATTTTCCCGAGAGGCATTGAGATCGGGAAAGTCATATCCAGAGAGCCGGGCAACTTCGGCATATCCCATGAAGCGGTAGTTCAGCCGTTCGCTTCGTTTGATCATCTCCGCGAAGTGTTCGTCGTTATCGTTCCGGAGCAGGGGTGAGCCAATGACTCGGAAATGGCTGTGGATCATTTTATCCGCATTGTTTATCTTGGAAGGGACTCTTCTGCAGTGGATGATTCCCGAAGCCTGGCGCTCCAAGGTATATGTCGCCCCTCATTTTATTCTCGTCATCGTCCTTTATATCGGGTTATATATTAACCGGCATACGGCGTTGGTGTACGGCCTTATTTTCGGATTGCTGCAGGATATTCTATACTCCTCGCCGATGCTCGGTCCTCTGTCCTTTTCCATGGGATTGGCGGGGTATTTGGCTGGGCTGACGCATCGCCGGCTGTATTCCAATATTATCGTCAGCATGATGGTCATTGCAGTCGGCAATTTGTTCTTCGAATGGCTGCTGTATGGGCTGTACCGTCTGTTCCAAACTACGCATCTTGATCTGCAATGGGCTTTCTTCCATCAAATGCTTCCGAGCATGCTGATCAATCTATTGTTTGCTCTGGCTGTGTATGTACCTGTAAGGAAGCTGTTCGAAAGCATGAACAGCGGAGTTTCCGCCTCAGAGGAATAATTTTCAGCGCGAAAGCAGGAAAAACGCTGAAAAAAGCCGAATTGTATAGGCTAGGAGGTTGGAGGACAGTATGACCGCAGCAAAGCACCATGTGACCATTAAAGGCGTTAAGGACGGCCTCGTATTTTTGCTGGACGATACTTGCGAGTTCGGCGAAGTGATCGGAGAGCTTCAGCACAAGCTGGAGAAAACCCATCAGCAAATATTGACAGGCCCGATTATTCATGTACACGTAAAGCTAGGGTCCCGAATCGCTTCGGATGAAGAGAAGGAGCAGATCCGCTCGATCATCGGCCAGAAGGGGAATTTGCTGATCCAATCCATTGAGTCGCAAGTCATGGACCCTGCGGCGTCCGTTTTTAATATACCGGATATCAAGCTGCTTAAAGGAATGGTACGTTCCGGTCAGACGCTGTCGGAGGACGGCAATATTTTGTTCCTCGGAGATGTGAATCCGGGCGGGACGATAATCAGCTCGGGCAGCATTTATATTATGGGCTCCTTAAGAGGAATGGCCCATGCCGGCTTCGATGGAGACGAGACAGCGATTATTGCCGCTTCCCATCTGAGGCCGACGCAGCTCCGGATTGCCTCCATTATCAGCAGACCGCCGGACGAGTGGGGAATTAATGAAGCGTTCATGGAGTTTGCCTATGTGAAGGAAGGCAAGATGGAAATAGATAAAATACACCATATGCATAAATTGGTTTCAAAGCAGTAACTAGAAGGAGTGGACCGTATGGGAGAGGCAATCGTCATTACTTCGGGGAAAGGCGGCGTCGGCAAGACGACCACATCCGCTAATATTGGTACGGCGCTGGCGCTTCAGGGGAAGAAGGTATGTATGGTCGATACCGATATCGGCCTGCGTAATCTGGACGTCGTCATGGGTCTCGAGAACCGTATCATTTATGATCTGGTGGATGTGGCGGAAGGACGATGCCGGCTGCAGCAAGCTTTGGTGAAGGACAAGCGGTTCGACGAGCTGTATATGCTGCCGGCGGCGCAGACCAAGGACAAGCATGCGGTTTCCCCGGAAGCCGTGCGGGATATCGTACTGGAGCTAAAACGCGATTTCGAATTTGTTATTATCGATTGTCCTGCCGGCATCGAGCAGGGCTTCAAAAATGCGGTGGCGGGAGCGGACAAAGCGATTGTCGTTACGACACCTGAAAATGCGGCGGTGCGTGACGCGGACCGGATCATCGGCTTGCTCGAGAACGAGCGGATTGAATCGCCGAAGCTCGTCATCAACCGGATTCGCGCCAACATGGTCAAGAAGGGTGAAATGCTCGATATCGATGAGATCTGCTCCGTGCTGGCCATCGATCTGCTGGGCATCGTACCGGATGACGAATATGTCATCAAAGCGGCCAATATGGGCGAGCCGACCGTGATGAATCCGAATTCCCGGGCAGCCATCGCCTACCGCAACATTGCCCGGCGCATTCTGGGCGATACCGTGCCTTTGATGCCGATGGACGAGAAGCAGGGCGTGCTGCACAAATTCAAGAAGTTTATCGGGATAGGATGATGATTCGGTTTGCTGCATAAATTGAAAAAAATCGATATCCCCATCGTTGTCATCCTGTTAACATTCATGGTCATAAGCACGCTGCTAGTATACAGTGCGACAATCGATGATCACAACATCGAATTCGACTTGAAGAAAATGATCGTCATTTACGTCATCACCATCTTGGCTTTTATAGGCATTACGTTTATGGATTTTCGCGCATTGCTCAAAATCGCGCCTTATTTATATATTGTCGGTTTGGGGATGCTGGGTGCGGTTTACAAGTTCGGGATGGAAATCAACGGCGCCAAAAGCTGGTTCCAGCTTCCAGGCGGATTGTTGTTCCAGCCTGCGGAATTGATGAAGCTCATGCTGATCATCGCAGTGGCTGCCTTTATTGCCAGGAGGCAAGGGGAGCCGCTGTTGTTTCTTACGGATGTTTTCCCGGTAGGTCTTATTGTATTCATTCCTTTCGTCCTGGTGCTGATTCAGCCGGACTTGGGGAACGCCATTATATTTCTTGTCATTTTCGTCGGCATGCTGTGGATCGGAAACGTGAAGTACGTGCACTTTCTTATCGGCGTCTTGATCGTGATAGCGGGTCTGATATTATTTACGTATTTGTTCACGCACTATCATGATCCGATCAAAACGTATTTTACGGAGAAGGGCAAAGGCCACTGGGTTGCGAGAATCGATACGTTCCTGGATCCGGAGAGTGCGACCAAGGACCAGAAATTCCAGGTCGACAACTCCATTAAGGCTATCGGCTCAGGTGGATTGACCGGGGAGAAATACCTGCAAGGGTCGTCGGTTCATCGCCACTTTATCCCTTATGCTTACTCGGATTCCATCTTTGTCGTTCTGGCGGAGGAATTCGGCTTCGTAGGCTCGTCCGTGCTTCTGCTGCTGTATTTCGTGCTTATTTACCGAATGATCCTTATCTCTATCCAATGCAGGGATAAGGGGGGCATCTTTGTCATTGTCGGCGTCGTTTCCATGTTCGTGTTTCAAATCTTCGAGAACGTGGGAATGCTCATCGGCATTATGCCGCTCACCGGTATTACTTTGCCGTTTATCAGCTACGGAGGCACTTCACTATTGATCAATATGATGAGCATTGGCCTGGTGATGAGCATTCGCGTCCATCAGGAAAAAGAACCGAGCTATTGACAGCTCTGTTGAAACCAAGTAAAGAGCACGCTGCCCCCGGCAGTGTGCTTTTTTGCGTTGTCTTGTCTTCGGCTACGGGCTGCAGGATGCTGTGAGGAATATAGTTTCATAAAGGGGTGTACAGGCTCATAAGATGAAATAGAAGTGAAGCGTTAGGACAGATCGATTATTTAGGGCTACGCCGCCCTGAAGCGAACGGTAATAAAAGGCTTCCGCACGCCTATGATCACAGCTTTCCTGGAGGAAGGCGCTTGGGGGGTATAATGGAAATGAGTACCAAAGATAATATTCGCCAAAGAAGGCTGGAGCGGCTTCGAGCGCTTAAGGAATCGGCGGAACGGCCGCCTTTTCCGCTGCCGGAGCATTCCCGTCCTCCGCACGGCTATCCGCTGGACGAGCGCCGCAGAGCCGATGCCGATGAATCGGTACGCTGGGAGGATCCGGAATATGTCTGGAAGCAGAAGTGGAATCGCGAAATGACGCTGCATGACGATCGTTACGGTGACCTTCGCTACGGAGGGAGCGGTCAAAGACCCGGGATGAACCGGCTGCGGACGAAGCTCATTGTCAGCTGCTTTCTTTTTGCCGCCGTATGGGGGCTGTTTCAATGGGACCATCCTTTGGCTAATAAGGGGAAAGCCTATATTAGCTCTGCGCTGAACGATTCGTTCCAATTCCAATCGGTCGCTCTGTGGTACGAGCAGCGGTTCGGCGGCTCTCCGTCCTTGCTTCCTGCTTTGAATACGCTGTACCAGGAGGAAGCGCAAAAGGTGGATGTGGTGTCGAAGCATTATTTTGCTCCGGTGAAAGGAAAGATTATCGCGCCTTATGAGGCGAGCCGTCTCGGGGTCACTGTGGAGACAAGCTCCGATACGCCGGTTGCCGCAATGGACACAGGCTTGGTCGTGTATGTAGGCAATAAAGAAGATACCGGTTATACGATTATCATTCGTCATACGAACGGTCTGCAATCGGTTTACGGCTGGGTGGAGCAGGGACGGGTGGAGCTGAACGATTGGATCAAGGGCGGTGAGACGATAGGTACAGTATCCAAAAACAGCAGCAAGCCATCGGGATACTTGTATTTTGCCGTCTCCAAGGACAGCAAGTTTGTCAACCCGGCGGATGTGGTGAATTTTGATTAGACCGTTCCGTCCATTCGGGATCCTGCTGCGGTTTCATCCCCTGTTCTCCATTGTCATTCTTCTCTCGGTTTTGGCCGGCTATTTTATTGAAACGGCAACGTTGTTCTGTATCGTATTCATTCATGAGCTGGGACACGTATTGGCGGCCAAAAATTTCGGCTGGCGTGTCAAAGAGGTGCAGCTGCTGCCGTTTGGCGGCGAGGTCGTTGTCGAAGAGGTTGCAAATGTACCGGTTTGGCAGGAAATTATTGTTACGATGTCAGGACCATTGCAAAATGGTATTATGATAGTAGCGGCTTTAGGTCTGCAATCGGCGGGGCTGATCCCGGCAGAATGGAGTGTGTACTTTATCCAGGCGAACATGCTGATCGGCTTGTTCAATCTGCTTCCGATTTTGCCGTTGGACGGCGGGAAATTCATGCAATCGGTATTAAGCTTCTGGCTGCCGTATCATAGGGTTATAGCAGTCAGCTGCATCATTAGCCTCTTGTTCAGCGTCCTTTTGACCGGGGCGTCGATCGTGAATGTTTTTAGCGGAGGCTTGAAGTTAAATATTCTAATTATAGGCCTGTTTTTACTGTATTCAAATTGGTATTTATATAAAGGGTTATCCTATCATTTCATGCGCTTTTTGATTAACAGGGAAATGACCTTGAACCGATTGATGCATAATGGAACATTGGCCCAGCCTATAGTGGTTCACGGCAAAAGAAAGGTAACCGACATCGTACGCTTGTTTATGCGGGAGAAGTACCATCTCGTATATGTCATGGATGAGCGCGGCACGATACGTTTCGTTCTTCCGGAACAACCGCTATTGCAATCCTATTTCAATGAAACGAAGCGGGGAAGTGCGATTTCCGAGCTTTTCATGTAAAATGAAGTCCGAGGTGGAAAAAACATGAAGCGTATTCTCGTTCAGTGCGGACAGGACCAGATCGAAGTGGCTGTAATGGAAAACGATAGATTGGTAGAGTACGACAGTGAATTCCGCGGGGCTGAGCATCTGGCCGGCAATATGTACATAGGCCGCGTAGTGAATGTGCTGCAAGGAATGCAGGCTGCTTTTTTGGATATTGGACTGGAAAAAAACGCATTTTTATATATTGATGACATTCTGCCTGCTCATCTGGAGAAGCATCCCAAGCAGAAGCCGTTAATTACGGAGCTTGTTACCGTAGGACAAGCGCTGCTTGTGCAGGTGGTCAAGGAGCCTGTAGGCTCCAAGGGAGCGCGGGTAACGACTCATTACTCGATACCCGGACGGTGGGGCGTTTATATGCCGCGCGCCGATTATGTGGGAGTTTCCCGCAAAATTGAAAACGAGGCGGAGCGAGAGCGGCTGAAGCAAGCAGCCGAACGGCAGCTGCAGCCCGGTGAAGGGTTCATAGCCCGAACGGCCGCAGAGGGCATATCGGAATCCATGATCACCGCGGATCTCGATGAGCTGCGAAGACGGTGGCAGATTGTCGAGGTGCAATCAAGCCAGCAGGGCGTTGTGCCGCGGAAAGTATATACCGACTTCGGACTGCTGCCGCGCTGGATACGCGATGTGTTCCGGGACGATGTTGGCGAGCTGCTGGTCAATGACAAGGAAGCTCACGATACTATCGTCTCGCTGATCCGTCAGGTTTCTCCGGAGCTTTGCGGACGGGTCCGGCATATTCCTATTCAGACGGGCACGCTGTTCGACCGGTTTCAAGCGAACACCCAGCTGGAGAACGGCTTTAAGCGGAAAATATGGCTCGATAACGGCGGCTATGTCGTCGTCGACCATACCGAGGCATTGACCGTTTTTGACGTCAACACGGGACGGTACACGGGAAGCATCGATATGGAACAGACGGCGAAGGATACGAATCTGCTGGCCGCCAAGGAAATATCCCGGCTGCTGAGGCTGCGTGACATCGGAGGACTCATCATTATCGATTTTATTGATATGAATGCAGCGGTTCACCGGCAGCAGGTCCTCGATACGCTGGAGTCGGAAGCGAAGCGGGATCGCACGAAGACGGTGATCGAAGGCTGGACCCGGCTCGGACTTGTGGAAATGACACGTAAAAAAGTAAGGGACGGCAAAGATAAAATTACAATGACCCGCTGTGAAGTATGCGAAGGAAGCGGATGGATTTGGAATAAATAAGCGATTCCCAGCGACTTAGGCATTGCATTCATAGGCCCGCTATGATATGATATTCGGGTATGTTGCAAAACATGCTGTAACCGCACGAAGCGGGTTTAAGTACAAGTTCCTTGCGGAACGGGTCACCTGGCTTTAGGCGAGTCTGAGACATGAGGGAGGTGCAACGAAATGTACGCAATTATCGAAACAGGTGGTAAGCAATACAAAGTTCAGGAAGGCGATGTTCTTTACATCGAGAAACTGAACGCTGGCGAAGGCGATGCCGTTACTTTTGACAAAGTATTGGCTGTTTCCAAAGAAAGCGGTTTGGTATTGGGAGCTCCAGTAGTTTCCGGTGCTTCTGTATCCGCGAAAGTGGAAAAGCACGGTAAAGGTGAGAAAATCATCGTTTACAAATACAAATCCAAAAAGAACTACCGTCGCAAGCAAGGTCACCGTCAACCTTACACTAAAGTTGTGATTGAAAAAATCCAAGCTTAAGGGATAAGGCAATGATTCGTGCAACGATCAAACGGAGGCCGGACGGCCGGATTGAGTCGTTTCGGGTGAAGGGCCACGCTCTGTATGGCGATCCAGGCAAAGATATCGTTTGTGCTGGTGTTTCCGCCGTCACCGTGGGTACCGTCAATGCGGTAGAAGCCGTACTGGGGCTGGAGCTTAAGGCGAACATGAAACATGGTTTGCTGGAGGTGGAGGTTCCCGGTCAGCTGGATGAAGCATTGAACGAGAAGGTACAGCTGATCCTGGAATCGATGGTTGTCATGCTGCAATCGATCCAACAATCGTATGGCGCATATATAGCTTTGAAAGAAACACATTAATGAAGAAGGAGGTAGACTAACATGCTACAATTAAATCTTCAGTTGTTCGCTTCCAAGAAAGGTGTAGGTTCCACCAAGAACGGTCGTGACAGTATTGCTAAGCGTCTTGGCGTAAAACGCGCAGACGGTCAGCAAGTTACGGCAGGAAGCATCCTGGTTCGCCAACGCGGAACGAAAATTCACCCTGGTAACAACGTAGGCATCGGTTCCGATGATACGCTGTTTGCAAAGGTTGAAGGCGTTGTGAAGTTTGAGCGTCTGGGTCGCGATCGCAAGAAAGTTAGCGTCTACCCTGTGGATGCTGCTCCAGTGGCTGCGGCTGTAGAAGTGTAATAACATCATCGACGATAACCCCGGCGATCCAGTGTCGCTGGGGTTTTTTGCGTAGAATAGGAAGGTTGGCCAGCAGCAGTTGCCGATAGAAAAGTGAACTTTTGCGAACAACATGCTATACTGTTAAAGTTAGGATCAAGTGCGGAACGGAGAGGTTACGCAATGACGTCGAAAAGGCCTGATAACGGGCGGCAGGTGGAGAACACCTTGAACGCTCAAGTACGGGATACCGAGCAAAACGAACGCTTCATCCGGCTGCTTAACCATTACAGGCATGACTGGATGAATGAAATTCAAGTGCTGTTCGGCTATGTAAAGTTAAAAAAGTATGATAAATTAGAAGATCTTATGGAGAAAATAAAAGATAAGATCCAGCGGGAAAGCTATTTGGCCAAGCTGGGAGTTCCCGAGCTGGTCATTTACCTGCTTTCCTTTCAAGCGGAGGTTAAAGAAATTGCGCTCCGCATCTCGATGGAGCAAGAAATCCGGGTCAACGAGCTGTCGGTCGATACGAATCGATTACTGGGGCTTGTTGCCGGTATAATGGAAGCTTGCAAAGAGAACGCGAGGCTGTTTCCGTACGCAGAACACGCGCTGAATGTAAGCTTTGCGCAGGAAGCGGACCGGCTCTTACTCGGATTCGAGTACAGCGGCGAGATGGAATCGGCGCGTTGGTCCTCCCTCATCGGGCGGCTAAGGCAGAAGCAAGAGAAGGACGAGGTATGGGAGCACGTTGAATCGGATCATAACCAGTCTGCGATACGTATCGCACTGTTATTGAATACATAATTGAGGTGGATTCATGTTTGTAGATAAAGCGAAGATATACGTGAAGGGCGGAGACGGCGGCGACGGTCTCGTAGCATTCCGCAGGGAGAAGTATGTGCCGGAAGGCGGACCGGCAGGCGGCGACGGCGGAGATGGCGGCGACGTTATTTTCAAGGTGGACGAAGGCCTGCGTACGCTGATGGACTTTCGTTACCAGAAGCATTTTAAAGCAGACCGCGGGGAGAAAGGACGGAATAAAAGTCAGCATGGCGCCAATGCGGACGATATGATCGTTAAGGTTCCCCCTGGAACGGTTGTTATTGATGACGATACGCAGGAGATCATTGCGGATTTGACGCGTCACGATCAGCAGGTCGTTATTTCCAAAGGAGGACGCGGCGGACGGGGCAATATCCGGTTTGCCACGCCGAACAATCCTGCTCCGGAAATCGCGGAGAACGGTGAAGAAGGACAGGAGCGCTGGGTCATACTTGAGCTCAAGGTAATGGCGGACGTCGGTCTCGTAGGCTTCCCGAGCGTCGGCAAATCAACCCTGCTGTCGGTTGTTTCCGCAGCGCAGCCTAAGATCGGAGCCTATCACTTTACGACGCTGACTCCGAACCTGGGAGTGGTTGACGTAGGGGACGGCAGAAGCTTCGTGATGGCCGATTTGCCGGGTCTCATCGAGGGCGCTCATCAGGGAGTTGGATTAGGACACGAGTTTTTGCGGCATGTCGAGCGGACGAGAGTCATCGTGCATATTATCGATATGGCGGCGACCGAAGGCAGAGACCCGTTCGATGATTGGGTGAAAATTAACGATGAGCTGAAGCTGTATAATGCGAAGCTCGAAGAGCGGCCGCAAATTGTCGTAGCGAACAAGATGGATATGCCGGATGCCGAAGTGTATTTGACCGAGTTCAGCGAGCGCTTGAGCGAGGTTCATCCTTCCGCGCAAATCATTCCGATCTCTGCGGTAACGAAATCCGGAGTTCAGGAGCTGCTCTACAAAATCGCCGACTTGCTGGAGACGATTCCAGAGATGCCGCTCGTGGAGGAGCTGGTTGACTTGTCCGAGCGGAAAGTATACCGTCTGGAAGCGAAAGAAGACGATGACTTTACGATCCGCAGAGAAAATGACGACTTTGTAGTGGAAAGCCCGAGCATTGAGAAACTGATCAAAAGGACGAACTTCAGCACGGAAGAAGCGGTAATGCGTTTTGCACGGATATTGCGTAAAAAGGGCATCGATAAGGCGTTGAGAGAAAAAGGCGCGAAGGACGGACATACGGTTCGTATCGGCGATTTCGAGTTCGAGTTTGTCGAAAGAGAATAGTTCGTTGCTGGAACCGTACGATAAAGCATAAAGCACCAATACTCATGTTATCGTAATGTGAGATTGGTGCTTTTTGCTTTTTTCATTGAAAGCGATTAATAAACGAACAATAATTATTAATTGTTTAATTAATATTCGTGATTATATCAACCTAACGGGCAAAAGGAAGAAATATCACGAAAAACATTCGCCAAAACATGAACTTTTTTCGTTAAGACCATTGAACAATTCGGATTTTGAATGTATAGTATATATGTAATAAATACTTACATGAAATAAGCGTATACAAAGAAAAGAGAGAAAATTTCGGGAGGTAGTGTGACGTGGATGTTAAAAGTTTCAAAAACTCAGGGCATTTCCCAAGCTTATTGTCAGCATTTCTCTATTTTGATGTAAGCTTTATGATTTGGGTTTTATGCGGGGCTCTTTCTTTGTATATTACGAAAGATTTCGGCTTGACGGATGCCCAGAAAGCGACGATGGTAGCGATTCCGACCTTGGGAGGCTCGATCTTCCGTATTCCTATGGGTATCCTGGCCGATCGGATCGGCTCCAAGAAAGCGGGCATAATCGGGATGGTACTGACCATCATCCCGCTGTTATGGGGCTGGCTCGGCGGAACGAGCTTAAGCCAGATTCAGTCGTTAGGGTTTTTGCTCGGTATCGCGGGAGCAAGCTTCGCCGTTTCGCTGTCCCTTGCCAGCCGCTGGTATCCGCCTCAATATCAAGGCCTGGCGATGGGAATCGCAGGTGCAGGCAACAGCGGCACTGCGCTGGCCACGTTTTTCGGACCGCAGCTGGCGACAACGATGGGCTGGCACAATGTATTCGGCCTGGCTATCATTCCTTTGGTGCTAGTATTGATTGCTTACTCTCTCATGGCCAAGGATAGCCCGAACCAGCCGGAGCCGAAAAAAATCGTCGATTATTTATCTGCCTTCAAAAATGCGGATACATGGTGGTTCAGCTTATTTTATGCCGTTACGTTCGGCGGGTTTGTCGGGTTTTCCAACTATTTCAGCATCTTCTTCTACGATGTGTACGGAGATAAGGCGATGGCAGGCGGTCTGAGCAAAATCCAGATCGGCTATCTTGTAACGATAACCGTTATTGCAGGAAGCTTTTTCCGGCCGATCGGCGGTTACATTGCGGATAAAATCGGCGGGATGCGATTTATGCTTGTTTTGTATTCCGTTATTACCGTTTGTGCCTTTGCCGTATCAACCATGCCTAGTTCGTTCATGGTGATGCTCGCGATCACAAGCTTGATGATGGCATGTCTCGGGATGGGCAACGGATCGATTTTTCAGCTGGTGCCGCAGCGGTTTTCCAAGGAAATCGGCGTTGTCACGGGAATCGTCGGCGCCTTTGGCGGGCTGGGAGGATTTCTGCTGCCGAATAACATTCTCGGCCCGTTAAAGCAAGCTACGGGTACGCATGTGACCGGCTTCATTGTAGTGGCATCGATTGTGCTGATGGTCACTTTGGCGTTCTATGTTGTCACCCGGAGCTGGAGGAAGGCTTGGGCTACCTCGAACAGCGGCGTTAACTATTAAACGGAATAACGA
Organism: Paenibacillus sp. H1-7; assembly: GCF_022354825.1. Lineage (GTDB taxonomy): Bacteria > Bacillota > Bacilli > Paenibacillales > NBRC-103111 > Paenibacillus_S. The sequence goes on along the minus strand of NZ_CP031168.1, from coordinate 6,149,006 downwards.
TATCCGGTAAAGAATGGACGTTTGATCCGGCTTGATTCTTCAGCGATCAGAAGCGAGGTGACATCATGAAGCAATGGATAAAAACGGTGGGCACCGGCAAAGTCGGTTCACGCCACCTGACTTATGATGAAGCGGTTGCGGCGGCCCATGCTATCGCCCGTGGAGAGTCGACCGATGCGCAGACGGCGGCGTTTTTGATGGCTATGCGAATGAAGGGCGAGGACGATGAAGAGATGATGGGCTTCATTGATGTGTTTCGCAAATATTCTCTTCCTTACCGGTCCTTCTCGGATTCTTTGAACTGTGCGGGACCGTATGACGGGCGCAATTATTTTCCGATAACGATTCCGGTCAGCCTGCTGATGGCCTCGGTCGGCTTCCGGCAGGTGCTGCACGGAAGCAATTCGCTGCCTCCAAAGCTAGGTCAGTCGATTAAGGAGCTGTTGGAAGGCCTCGGCGTCCAGATCGAGATGGAAGCTCAGGAGTGGGAATCGATATTTTCCGCATTGAATATCGGTTTCATCTGGACGGATCTGATCTGTCCGCCGTTCGGCCGCATTCGCCATGTCAGAGAGCAGATGGGCTTGAGAACCTTTTTGAATACGGTTGAGAAGGTTATCAATCCTGTCCATTCGCAAAATATCATCATCGGAGTCAATCACAAGACCGCCATGACGCATTTGATTCAGCTGCTGCCGAAGTCCGGCTTCGAGACGGCCTACATCGTTCAGGGGATTGAAGGCTCAGAGGATTTGCCGCTGTACAAAACAAGCTCGATTCGCAAAGTAACGCCTTGGGGGGACGAATCCAACAGCGTCGATCCCGCGACGTTCGGCTTCCATGGTGAGCCGCTTGAGAAGTGCGAAAAAGACGAGCAGCTGAAGCTTCTCGTCAGAGTCATTCAAGGCGACGATTCCGAGGATATCCGCAATGAACGGGAGCACGTCATTTTCAATACCGGTCTGAGGCTGTACTGGTTTGATAAGGTAGGCAGCTATGAAGAAGGCTTCCAGCTTGCCCGGTCGCTGCTGCAGCGCAAGGAAGCGCTGAAAATACTGGATCGATGGCGGGAGCTCAGCAATAAGAGCACCTTCAAGCAGCACCGGCAGGCTAATTGATACACAAACCAAAAAGGAAAAAAGAGGTTGTCCGAATCCAGATGCTCCTGCTGGCTTCAGACGGCCTCTTTCTTTTGGGTTACAACTTCATCGGATCCACCATGATGGTCCAATGAACCGTTGGTATGTTACGCTCTTTGGAGCCGGCTATTCCCACCCATATATGATCGGCCGGACCGCTCGCAAAATAGTGCTCCAGAAGCTTATGATAAATGAACGGAATATCGCGCTGCAGCACTTGCTCCCGGGGGATCCAGTGCAATGTGCCTTCTTCGGTTTGCAGAACGTCTCTGCGTAAAGTATGGGCCGTATAAATGTACTGCTGGCGAATCTCCAATTGGTTCTGCCTGATGAGAATGTATTGCAGGCGCAAATCGGTGATGTCCGTTTCCCGAAGGCCGGTCTCCTCGAAAACCTCCCTCAGACAAGCCTGCTGCGGGTCGTTTAGTTCCTCAGGCTCCAGATGTCCGCCGACAGCGGCCCACATCCCCGGATTCAGCGTTCGCGTAGGGGATCGTTTCATCATCAACAGGTCATTCTCGTTGAATAACATGGCGGTAGCCATAAGTCGCGTGCGGATCAAATGCAAATCTCTCCTTTTGCAGGGCATTATAAATACAGGACTTCCCTCTCAAACCATATCATGAAACGGGACGGCCGACGGCGAACAGATGTGGAGACTTTATGAAAACGGGACATCCCTTCATAAAAGCTTTGAAAAAGCCTATTGCCGTATGCGGCCATTTTCGATATAATGTCCACTATGAAGAAACAATCGTCTTTTTGGAGAGGACTGTTATCGTGCTGGATAAAAAAGAGGCTGATACCCGGCCGGACGGCAGCGAACGGTATTATCTGGTGAGGGAAGATATTTTGCCCGAAGCGCTGGTCAAGACCGTGCATGCCAAGGAGCTGCTTGCCCGGGGAGAAGTGAAGACGATTCACGAAGCGGTCGAGCAGGTGGAGCTTAGCCGCAGCGCTTTTTACAAGTATAAGGACGGCATCTTTCCACTCAGCAAGCTGGAGCGGGAGAGGATCGTGACGATCTCGATGGATCTGGAGCACCGTTCGGGTATATTATCCCGCGTGCTTGCTATGATAGCCGGGCTGGAAGGGAACGTACTGACCATTCACCAGACCATTCCGCTGCAGGGAGTCGCGAATGTCGTCATTTCCGTCGAGACGTCGTTGATGATCGAGACGGTCGTAACGATGCTGGAGCGATTGAGGAATCAGGATGGGGTCAGCAGAGCCGTTCTGGTAGGACAAGGGTAGTCTTAACAGCAGTTTATTCCATTTTGCACATGTTCATGCACATTGAGTGCGATCAGATAAAGGAGGAGCTTGAGTATGAAATCAATCAAGGTAGGTTTACTTGGATTAGGAACGGTGGGTACAGGTGTGGTCCGCATCGTGGAAGGGCATCAGCAGGACTTGTCAAGTCAGACGGGCGCGACTATTGAGATTGCCAAGATTGTGGTGCAGGATAAAAACAAGCCCCGCAGCATTGCCATTCATCCGGATAAGCTGACGGAAAATCCTTGGGATGTTCTAGATGATCCGGAAATCAATATCGTCGTCGAAGTGATGGGCGGGATCGATCTGGCGAAGCAATATATATTGGAAGCTTTGGAGAAAGGCAAGCATATCGTCACGGCGAACAAAGATTTGATGGCGCTGCACGGTCAGGAGATTATGGCCAAAGCGTCCGAGAAGGGCTGCGACGTATTCTACGAGGCGAGCGTGGCGGGCGGCATTCCGATCATCCGCACTTTGATCGAAGGCTTCTCTTCGGACCGCATTACGAAAATTATGGGGATCGTCAACGGGACGACCAACTATATATTGACGAAAATGAGCCAGGAAGGCGCCGCGTATGCGGACGTGCTTAAGGAAGCCCAACAGCTCGGCTATGCTGAAGCGGATCCGACATCCGACGTGGAAGGCTTCGATGCCGCCCGCAAAATGACGATTCTCGGAACGCTCGGCTTCCATGCGAATGTCGCTCTGAGCGATGTGGAAGTGCGCGGCATCAGCCAAGTATCCAAGGAAGATATCGCCTACGGCAAGCGTCTCGGCTACGAAGTGAAGCTGCTCGGTATTGCAGAGCGCCAGGACGATCATATCAGCATCAGCGTCCAGCCTACGATGGTGAAGCATTCCCATCCGCTCGCATCGGTCAACGGCGTGTTCAACGCAGTTTACGTCTACGGGGAAGCGGTAGGGGAAACGATGTTCTACGGACCGGGAGCGGGAGAAATGCCGACGGCCACATCGATCGTAGCGGATCTCGTTGCCGTCGTGCGTAACCTGAAGCTCGGCATCAACGGCCAGCGCGGCTTTACTCCATATAAAGAGAAGAAGCTGAAGACCGATGAGCAAATCGCCTCCAAAAACTTTATCTTGCTTCATGTAGAAGATAAAGCGGGCGTGCTGGCGCAAATTACGCAAGTGTTCGCCGAGCATGAGGTGAGCCTGGAGTCCGTTCTTCAGCATCCGAACCAGGCGAATCCGAAGGCGGAAATTATCATTATCACACATGATGCCAATAAGGCCGCTATGAATAAAGTGCTTAAGCAGTTTGAATCGATGGATGTCGTGCATGCGATCAAGAGCGTGTACCGTGTCGAAGGCTAACGCGCCGGCTCCATATGCAGCCGGTACGACAGCGGCAGCTGCACAGCAATACCGGATCGATTGATAAAGCTCGAAGGGTAAGGGACGATGTATGAATAGCAGCAATAACAAAGTACGCGTCAAGGTACCGGCCAGCACGGCCAACCTGGGCCCCGGCTTCGATACGCTGGGGATGGCGCTTGACCTCTATGCTTGGATTGAAATGAGCTTGGCGGAAGAAACGCGGATTCATTTGATCGGGGATCAAATGAACGGCATTCCAACGGACAAGTCGAACCTGATCTATAAAGTCGCGCAGATGGTGTTCGAGAAAGCCGGGGTTCATCACCCGGAACTGGAAATTTCCATGTACAGCGACATTCCGCTCACGCGCGGGCTCGGCAGCAGCGCGTCGGCCATCGTGGGCGCCCTGGCGGCCGCGAATGCACTCATCGGCTGCCCGCTGTCCGATGATGCGCTCTTCCAGATGGCGACGGCGCTGGAGCACCACCCCGACAATGTCGGGGCGGCGTTGTTCGGCGGCCTCGTCGTCGCCTTCTGGGACGGCCAGCGCGCGGAGTATATCCGCGTCGAGCCTGACGACAGGCTGGAAGTGCTGGTGGCGATCCCCCACTTCCAGCTGTCGACGGAGAAAGCGCGGCATGTGCTGCCGCGCGAGCAGAGCCTGTCGAATGCCGTGTTCAACGTCGGGCATTCGTCCGTGCTCGTAGCCGCCTTCTGCACGGGGCGGCTCGACATGATTGCCAGCGCGATGAAGGACGCGCTGCATCAGCCTTACCGGGCCGCGCTCGTGCCGGGCCTGGCCAAGATTTTGGCCGAGGCGACGGATCACGGCGCCCTCGGCGTGGCATTGAGCGGCGCGGGGCCGACGATGCTCGCGCTCGTGGACAAGAACAGCTCCCGCAAGGCGGAGCTGGAGCAGTTTCTGCTCGGCACGCTGAAGGACGAGCAGATCGAAGCCACGCTCATGTGGCTTAAGCCGGATCGCGGCGGCGTACAGGTGTTGACACACTTTGATGAACAGTGTACATTATTCGAAAACATCAAAGGAGATGTCCGCGCATGAAGCGTATTGCGCTATTAGGTCCGGGCACGTTCACCTCGGAATCGGCGATTCACTATTTGGGCGAGAGCGCCTTTGAATACGTGAACTGCAAGCTGATTGACGACGTGTTCATGTCTACAGTCAACGGCCAAACCGATTATAGTGTCATTCCAATCGAGAATACGTTCGACGGCTCCGTAAGCCTCCATCTGGACTGGCTGGTCCATGAAGTGGACCTGCCTATGCAGGCCGAATGGGTGTATCCGATCTCGATCAATTTGCTTAGTACGGAAAGCTTGGGGCCGTCTCTTGAAGCCGGCTGCAGCAGGCTCAAGAAGATCGTCTCCCACGGCGTTACGTTGACGCAATGCCGTCAGTTTCTTCGTAAATATTTGCCGCATGTCGAGCTGGAGCAGGTAGGCAGCAACGGCGAGGCCGCCCGGATGGTGAAAGAGCTGGGAAGCCCTGAGGTTGCCGCTCTATCTCCAGCGGGCGCAGGCGCTCTGTATGGCCTGAACACCTGGGCGCAAGGCGTTCAGGACCACCATAACAACTATACCCGCTTCGTTCTCGTCGGTCCGGAACCGATCCGGCTGAGCGGCCACGATGCCGCTATGACCAAGACGACGATAACCGTGACGCTGCCCGACGATTATCCGGGCGGATTGCATCAGCTGTTGTCCGCGTTCGCCTGGAGGCGCATCAACTTGTCCAAGATCGAGTCGAGGCCAACGAAGAAGAAGCTCGGTACTTATTTCTTTTATATCGATATTGAAGCTTCCATGGATTCCGTTCTGCTGCCCGCCGCCCTTCAAGAGATTGAAGCGATCGGATGCCAGGTGAGAATCATGGGCAGCTACCCGACGTACGCTTACGAACCAGTGAAATCGGGTACATTCGAATAACTTGCATCGCAGATGCATATTTATGAGCAGGAAGAACCGCCGTCTCCAAGAACGGCCCGGTGATTTCCTGCTTTTTTGCTTTTGCCGGGTTCTGTTATGTTTTTTTCCCGGGTTCATGGTCAAATGCCCACTATCCTGCATAAACTGTATTGTCATTTTGTTTTGGCACGTGTGGCGTTGAAGCAGCACCCGTCAGCAGCGGATTTAGAGCTTCTTGGGCAGTATCGTGCTATGCGAAAGCGAGCGGTCTTCTCCATGTGACCTTTACCGGTTGCAGAAAGGAGGGCGGTTCAAAGAAAATGCTGAGGAGGTTTATGCAGTGAAAATCCATATGGTCAAGAAAGGCGAGTCGCTCTACCAAATCGCGCAAAAATACCACGTTGATCTGGATAAGTTGATCGAAATGAACCCGCAAATCGCCGACCCGAATGTTATTGATGTGGGCATGAAGGTGAAAATCCCGAATGCTCCCAAACCGGTGGAGCCCCCAACGGACTATCTTTACAAACATACCGTAGTACAAGGTGATACGCTGTGGAAGCTGTCCAAAGCATGGAACATCCCGTTAAATGATTTGATCGCAGCCAACCCGCAGCTGAAAAATCCGAACGTGCTGATGACGGGCGATATTGTCTACATTCCAAAATCGCATTCGCATCATCAAGGCGGACACCATATGAATCCGGGTCAACATGGCAAAAAGAGCACGGCGCCGATCCAAGAGGTACCGACTCCGCTTCCAGCTCCCGTACCGGAAATGCCTGAGCCTAATGTCGAGATGCCGGTAATGCCGAACGTAAACCAGCAGCCGTCCGTTCCCGAAATTCAGAGCATCCCAGAACAGCCGATGCCGGTAATGCCGAACGTAAATCAACAGCCGTTCGTTCCTGAAATTCAAAGCATTCCGCAGCAGCCGATGCCTGTTATGCCGAACGTGAATCAGCAGCCTTTCGTCCCTGAGATTCAAAGCATCCCTCAGATGCCGGCTATGCCCAATGTAAACCAGCAGCCGTATACTCCCGAAATTCAGAGCATTCCTCAGATGCCGGCCATGCCGAATATGAACCAGCAGCCGTATACTCCCGAAATTCAAAGCATTCCTCAAATGCCGGCTATGCCGAATATGAATGAGCATCCGTTTGTTTCCGAAGCTCAGAGCATGCCCCAAATGCCGCAAATGCCTATGATGCCAACAATGCCAACAATGCCAACAACGCCAACAATGCCAACAATGCCAACAACGCCAACAATGCCAACAATGCCGAATATGAACCAACAGCCGTTCATGCCATACTCGGCGGAGCACGAAGCGCATCCTTTCAGTGCAATGCCTTTCGGCGATAATGTATTCGGAGCCGGCCAGGAAGCTTCTCCTAACATGCCGTTTGGCCAGCAGCCATCGGCCAATCTGTTCGAGCAGTTCCAGGTTCCTGCAGCCGAGGTTATGTCCTTCGACCATCAGCCGATGAGCATGTGGCCGCAGAACGAGCCGGAAATGCCGCATATGGCTCAAATGCCTATGGCTTCTCATATGCCGTATCAGAACTTTGCCCCGGTAACTCCATATCCGATTCATCACGCTGGAGGCTGCGGCTGCGGCGGCTATGTATCGCCTGCTCAAGTATCGCCAGCTCACGATCACGGCAAGCCATTTCCGTATGCTCAGCAGATGGAAAGCCCGTTTATGGCTCAGGCGGCTCAACAGCCTTACATGCCAATGTCTATGCCTATGTCTATGCCGTACTCGAACGTGCCATATCCAACTGCCGTAGGTCCTGCAGGCGAAGAGCCTTGTTATCCATATGGCTATGATCCAAGGCTGTTCGGAGCAGCTTATCCGGGTCCGGTATACCCTATGTACGGGCATCCGATGTCTCCATATGGCGATCCTTATGCCGGAATTCATGATGCAGGGCAAGAGAACTCGTTCCGTGATCTGGAGCAGGATCAGCAGGAAAATGGCGATTTGACGGCCGGCGTTTCGCAAAAAACGGAAAAACCCGCAAAACGAGTCAGTAAAAAAAAACGCTCTTCCGCTGAAGTAGCCCTCAACCGGTTGATTCAAAGTCAGCGCCGCGCACGCACCGGCTCGTTGAAGCCGAAAGCGAAAAGAAGTCCGTGGATTAACGTTTAAACCCAGTTCCTTGGTTATGGTAGACCTAAGCCGGAAGCGTCCCGTTTCCGGTTTTTTTGTTTTTGACCTTTGGATGAACCGAACGGAGACAAGCATTGTTGAGAATATGAATTTAAGCCTATTACACCTGAATAATCGCTATATTCTTCCAATTGTGAGGTGTGATACATTGATGGAAAGGAGGTGATAAAGCGTTTTCATTTTGAGGGAAGGTATGAAAAATGAATAAAGGATGGTGGCGAATGATGTTGATCCGCAACAAAATGATGGGTATTGCGATGGTTATTTGCATGCTGGCAACCCTGCTGCCCGGGGTTGGATTCGCGGCAGACGCGAAGTTCAATCTGACGTCCTCGGCCGTAAGCGCCAGCGCCGACGACGGGAACGTGCCGGGCAACACGGTGGACGGCGATTTGAACACCCGTTGGTCCGCCAGCGGAGACGGCCAATGGATCAAGTATGATCTGGGCTCGAACAAAAAGGTTTCCTTCATCAAAATAGCATTTTTGAACAGCACCGCAAGAACATCCTCCTTCGATATTCAAACCTCCGTAGACAATACCAATTTCTCAACGGTGCAATCCAATGTAACAAGCGCTTTGGTTGACGGACTGCAGACGTTTGATTTCCCTGATGTGGATCCTGCACGCTATGTCCGTATTGTAGGCCATGGCAATTCTCTCAACGCCTGGAACAGCTATACCGAGGTGGAAATCTTCGGGGATGCTTCCTCTGGAGGCAGCGGAGGGACGATCGTCAATGTGTCTACCGCATCCGCCTTGACCTCCGCGATAAATGCAGCCACTCCGGGCACGACGATCGTGCTTGCCAACGGGACTTATAACGGGCCGTTCAATATTACGTCCAAAAACGGCACGGCAGCCAGTCCCATCGTGATCAAAGCGGCAAATCAGGGCTCGGCTACGATCGCAGGCACCGGCGGCTTTAAACTGAGCGATTCCTCTTACATTACGATCCAGGGCATGAAATTTACGAACAGCGGAACGGCTATTTCTCTTGCATCCACAGATCATGTCCGCATTACCCGAAACAAGCTGGTGCTTGCAACGAATACGGCCGCAACAAAATGGATCGTGCTCAATGGCTCGGGAAGCAACTACAACCAAATAGACCGTAATGAATTCGGTCCGAGAACCGATCTGGGGCAAATGATTTCGATCGACGGATCGGGAGGTCAGGTCGCGCAGTATAACACGATCGAATATAACTACTTCCATGACGCCGCAGCACAAACGTCCAATGGCGGAGAGACGATCCGGGTCGGCTTATCCGGCTTGTCCATGTCCGACGGCTTCAATGTGATCCAGTACAATCTGTTCGTCAATCTGCACAGCGATCCCGAGGTTATTTCGGTGAAGAGCAAGAGCAACGACGTCCGCTACAATACGTTCCGGAACAACAAAGCGACCGTAACGGCAAGACACGGGCACAATGACAACTTCTACGGTAACTTCTTCTTTGGCGACGGTACGACTTCCGGCATCGGCGGCTTCCGCATTTACGGCAACGATCACAAAATTTACAACAACTACTTCGAAAACTTAACCACCGCAGCTATCAACATTGACGGCGGAGATTTCGATGCCGGCCCGAACGGTGCGAATTACACGAGTGCGGATTTGACCGCTCATTGGAGAGCGTACCGCGTTCAGGTAACTAACAATACCGTCGTCAACAGCACTGGAACCAGCATTGCTACCGGAACCAGCTACACCTACGCGCCGGTAGACACCAAGATCGCCAACAATATTGCGAAGAGTTCCAGCGGGGTTTTGTTCAACGAATACAAAACCTCCAACACCGTGTACCAAGGGAACATCGGCTTCGGCTCGACCATCAGCAACGTGTCCAGAACATCGTCTGAAATCCGAAATGTCGATCCGCTGCTTGCTGCATCGAACGGACTGCAAAAGCTGACCTCCTCCAGCCCGGCTATCGACGCTGCGGTAGGAACGTTCTCGTTCGTCACGGACGATATGGACGGTCAGACCAGATCGGTGAAGGATGTAGGGGCGGATGAATATTCGACTTCCACCATCAACCGCAAGCCTTTAACCACAGAGGATGTAGGTCCTAACGCTCCATAGTCAGTTCACTTTGTGATCGGAAAGCCCGTGTCGGCAAGCTTTATCGGCTGATACGGGTTTTTTTCGTCCCCCAGCTAGTATTGGGTCCCATCTTATGAGACGGCAGAGTCGCAATTTCTTCGGGGCACGCTCGTTTTCGATTGGACCCGGTTCGGCCAATTGGCTGCCCCAATAGGCTGCGGTATAATCCTGAACAACCATGGGAAAAATAGTAAAACAACTATTGATTTCAAAGGGGATTCGGGGGGATACTTCTTGGGTTTGCTAAAAAAAATTAAAAAGAAGCTGCGCTGGAAGCGCCGTTGGTTAACGTTGGCGGTGCTTTTACTGCTTGCAGGAATAAGCTCGGTCACAATCGTTCTATTGCAAAACCATCCGATATCGTCCAAATGGGACGGAGAGCCGTTGGATCAGTCCGTGCTGGGCAGAAATTTAGCCGTATCGTCGCAGCCGGAGCAGGAAGTGCAGGCGATGATCGGGAAGCTGGACGGAGCACGGCAAGCTTTTGTCAAGAAAGCTTATGTATGCGGGGAAGAGCTGCAGCTGCTGGGAACGATGACGTCGTCGCAAATGATGCAGTATCACAAGGAGCATCCGGCTCTGACCGTTGTTCTTGGTGAGGGCGGAGACGTGTATTTTACGGAGCAGGTGGACGACTTGTCGCCGCAATGCAAGAACAATGCGTATTTCGGCCTCGACGCCAAAGGAAATCTGTCCTTGTTCGAGGGAGTGCCGGAAGGAAATCAGGTGATCCGGACCTTTTTCCAATTGAACATTGAGTTTCTGGAAAGCAGCCTGCCTAAGGAAACGGTGAAGCAGCTGTACCGGGGCATTCCGGTCAGCAATTTAGAGGAATACAACAGCGTGCTGTCTACGTTCGCCGATTTTGCGGTGGAAGAAGCGAGTAAACGATGACTTTGAAAACGGAATAAAAGGTATGGCAGCAAGGCGGCTTCGCTCGTATAAGAGCGGGGTCGTCTTTTGTTTTTCAAAGTACTTGAGTCTTTTAGGGCGTGTTCAGGGAGGGCAATATCTGCTATAATGGCAGGTGAACACATATGTTCGGGTTTTGTTTAAGATGGGAGAGTGCGGTAGGTTGCGGATTATGGGGATTGACCCGGGGATTGCGATTGTCGGCTTCGGGTTTATTGATAAGCAAGGCTCCAAGCTAGTGCCGGTGCAGTACGGCAGCATTCAGACAGAGGCGCACACGGACGGAGCGTTAAGGCTGAAGATGGTCTATGACGCTACGGTGCAGCTGATCGAGAAATACAAGCCCGATGCGGTTGCTATTGAAAAGCTGTTTTTTAACCGCAATGTGACGACCGCCTTCACGGTAGGTCAGGCAAGAGGCGTTATGATGCTGGCTGCGGTTCAACGGGAGATCGCCATTGCGGAATATACGCCGCTTCAGGTGAAGCAGGCCGTGGTTGGCTATGGGAAAGCGGAGAAGAAGCAGGTGCAGGAAATGGTGCGGATGTTTTTAAACCTTTCGGCTGTTCCGAAGCCCGACGATGTGGCGGATGCGCTCGCTGTGGCGATTTGCCATGCTCATTCCTCGACGCTATTACAAAAAATGAACGAGGTAACGAAGCGATGATCGATTATTTACGGGGAAGCATTGTACATAGAGAAACCGAATATGTGGTCATGGACGTCCGAGGGGTAGGCTACCGCGTGTTTTGCGCCAACCCTTTCTCGGTGCAAATCAAGGAGGATGAGGAGACGACCCTCTACATCCATTACCACGTGCGCGAGGATGCGCATTTATTGTTCGGCTTTACGACAAGAGAAGAGCAGTCACTGTTCCGGCTGCTGCTGGAGGTTAACGGAATCGGGCCTAAAGTGGCGATCGGCGTTCTGGCCGGAGGCAAGCCGGAGGTTATCGCAGCATCGATACAGCAGGAGAACATCAGCTTCCTGACGAAGCTGCCGGGGATCGGCCGCAAGACGGCGCAGCGGATGATTCTTGATTTGAAGGATAAGCTCGGCGCGATCCCTTCCAGCGTGGACTCCTTGTCCTCGTTTACAGGGCAAGCGGATTTGTTTACACCGGCGCAGGGCGGAGGCTCCGCTTGGAACGAAGCCAAGGCGGCGCTGATGTCCCTCGGCTATACCGAGGCGGAGGCAGACCGTGCCGGTCAGGCGATCAAGCCGAAGCTTCAAGGCGTAGAGACGGTCGATGCCGTAATGAAGCTGGCGCTGCAGGCGCTGTATCAGCAGTCGATGAGATAGGCTGTATGGGCTTACGCTTACGGCAATACTCAACATTCTGAGGAGGACCACCATGGAAGATCGGATCATATCCGCCAACCTGATGATGGAAGATCAGGTTATGGAGCTGAGCTTGCGTCCCAGATATTTGGCGGAATATATCGGACAGACACAAGCGAAGGAAAATTTGAAAATTTACATAGAAGCCGCCAAAATGCGCAAGGAAGCGCTCGATCACGTGCTCTTGTACGGACCGCCGGGACTTGGTAAGACGACGCTGTCGAACATCATTGCCAACGAGCTGGGCGTTAACCTGCGGACAACCTCCGGTCCAGCGATAGAGCGTCCCGGAGATTTGGCCGCCATTTTGACGAATTTGCAGGAAGGCGACGTCTTGTTTATCGATGAAATCCACCGGCTCCACCGTACGGTCGAAGAGGTGCTGTATCCCGCTATGGAGGATTATGCGCTGGACATCATCATCGGCAAGGGGCCGAGCGCGCGCTCCGTCCGGCTCGATCTTCCCAAATTCACCCTGGTAGGCGCTACTACGCGCGCCGGGCTGCTATCGGCACCGCTGCGCGACCGGTTCGGGGTCGTAAGCCGGCTGGAATATTATACGGTCGACGAGCTGGCTTATATTGTCAGCCGGACGGCCGACATATTGGGAGTGCACATCGTCGGCGAGGCATCCGAAGAGATCGGCAAGCGTTCGCGGGGAACTCCGCGGATAGCTAACCGTCTGCTGAAGCGCGTGCGAGACTACGCGCAGGTCAAGGGAGACGGGATTATTACGCTCGAGATTGCAAAGCGGGCATTGCTCGGTATTCAGATCGATCATCTCGGCTTGGACGAGATCGACCATAAAATGCTGCGGGGGATCATTCTTAGCTTCCAAGGCGGGCCAGTGGGACTGGATACGATTGCCGCAACGATCGGCGAAGAGAGTCAGACGATTGAGGACGTCTACGAGCCTTATTTGCTGCAAATCGGATTTTTGCAAAGAACTCCCCGGGGGCGCGTGGCAACGCACATGGCGTATCAGCACCTCGGGCTGCCGATACCGAACGGCAACTAGCGGATCGCAGTGAGAGAATAGCGAGCTCATCAACTAGAGAGAGGGGAATGCCGGATATGAGGAGGCTTCGGCTTTCACTTGGCTGCATCCAGCCATTGGTTTTAAGCGTTTGTGTATTCAGTTCCAGCCTGACGGCGGCGGTTTGGCCTGCAGAGCAGGCGTATGCAGCCGTGCCTAAGATGGATAAGATTCGGGTCGCTTTATTTATCGATACGGGCAAATACAGCGTGAACACATCGTTCGCCACGCTGTCATCCGCCAAAGGCTTGGAGTTCAAGCTGGCGGGCGCTCAAGGAGCCGGCAAGACGGCGTTTGCCTTAGCGGACAAAGCTGCTGCCGCCGTTTCGTTGGACGGCTATCGCATATCCTTATGGGAGGGTGTCGATGCTGCACAGGCGAAAGCGATTGCGGACAAGCTGACCGCGGTCAACGAGGATCCGGTTATTTTCCAGCAGGCCGGTACCGTGATGATGTTTCAGGTACAGCTTGGGCCTTATGCATCCAAGGAAGCCGCTGCGGCCGCCATGGCCAAAGTATCCGCAATGCCCGCAGTAAGCGGGCTCTTGAAAGGCTCTACGCCTGCCGTGCACGGACCGCTTCACTTGAATGCGGGCGTCTACGCTACGGAGGCGGAAGCCGCTCAGCAGGCGGCTGCAATTCGTGCGGCCGGGCTGGAGGCCGAGGTCGCGTATATGGACGCGGCGGCCGGCGCTCCCGCTTACGCCGTATTGGTGGCGTCAGCTTCAGATGCTACGGAGCTTGCGACGGCGAAGCAGCAGCTTGCGGCGGTATTGCCGGGGGCCGCGCAGCAGCCTGTCGGGACGACGGCATCGTACGTGTTGAAGCGAGCGCAGCTGGATGCTTCGGGCGGGAGCAATGCCGCGATTCCGCACTTTATGGTCGGCGGCAGCAGCGCCAAACTGACCGTGAGCTCGGGTGAGGCTGCCGAACCGGTTACGGTGAAGGAGCGATCCGAACGGGCTTATCGCGGCGTGCTGGAGGTAACGCAGAGCAACGGCAAGCTTGCCGTTATCAATGAAGTTCCCTTCGAGCAATATGTGGCCTCTGTCATCAGCTCCGAGCTGAACAAGGATTGGCCGCTCGAGGCGCTGAAGGCTCAGGCGGTTGCAGCGCGGACGTACGCTCTGAAGCAGGGGCTTAAATATCAAATCGCCCATGCATCGGATTCCACGGTGGATCAGGCTTATTACGGGGCGGGAGCCGAATTTCCGGCAGCTTTATCGGCTGTCCAAGCCACGGCCGGAGAAGTGCTGGCCGATAAGAACGGGCTGATCTCCCCGTTATTTTATTCCAACGCCGGCGGGAAAACCGCGGAATCGACCGAGGTTTGGGGCAATAAGGTGGATTACCTGAAGAGCGTGCCGAGCCCTGACGACGGTGCGCAAAAGGGCAAGGCGGTATGGTATCGGATCGTGCTTCCTAACGGCAATTCCGGATACATTCATTCTTCCTATGCCCGTGACACGGGGCAAAAGAATGCGGCCGGGTTCCCTTACTATGAGTCGACGGGAACGGGTGTAGCCGTTCGGCCGGCGCCTTATGTAGACAATGCCGCCAATCCTGCCGGTTTCAAGGTCGATATCGGAGACCGGTTCATCGTGTTCGGACAGGAGATTGAGTCGAACGCATACTCCTGGATTCGCGGTCCTTTTGACGGCGATAAATTGAGGGAGAAGATCAATGCCGTATTGGCCAAGCCTATTGCAGGCGCACTCAACCAATTGGAAATATCCAAACGGGGCGAATCCGGCAGAGTTACCGAGATGAAAGCGAACGGGCAAGTGATGAAGCCGGCGAATCCGGACGCTCTGCGTACGGTATTTAACGGGCTGCCGAGCACCCGGTTTGAAATTGAAGAAACAGGAAGGTATACTATACTGGGAGCGGATGGTACATTGCGTACCCAATCTTCCTCATCCTCGCCCGTTACTGTTGCGGCAGGAAGCGAGAAGCCCGCGACGGCGCCTTCCGAGCTTTATATTATGAACGGCGATAGCAAAGCTTGGGTAGCCGATAATGAATCCCGGTTCGTGTTCAGAGGCACAGGCTTCGGCCACGGCTTGGGCATGTCCCAATGGGGTGCGCGAGGCTACGCTGAATTAGGCTATGATTACAAAAAAATATTGCAGACCTACTACGTAGGAGTCTCGATAATCAAGGAATGACGAAAACATGCAGGTAGAATGGTTTGATTACGAATTACCGGAGTCGCTGATCGCACAAACTCCTTTGAAAGACCGGACTTCGTCCAGATTGCTGACGCTGGACAAATCGACCGGAGCGATAGCCCATCAAACGTTTGAGCAATTGATCGAGTATTTGGAAGCCGGGGATGTACTCGTGTTGAACGATACGCGGGTGCTGCCAGCCCGGCTTTTTGGCGTGAAGGCGGACACCGGCGCCAAAGCCGAGGTGCTGCTGCTCAAGCAGCTGGAGGAGGACCGCTGGGAGGCGTTGGTTAAACCCGGCAAGCGCCTCAAGAAGGGCGCAACCATCCTCTTTGGAGAGGAAGGCGGTACGCTTCTTACTGCGACCATTGAAGAAGAAAGCGATATGGGCGGAAGAGTGCTCCGCTTTTCCTACCAGGGTATTTTTACGGAGCTGCTGGACAAGCTGGGCCAAATGCCGCTGCCTCCTTATATTAAGGAGCAGCTCCCGGAGCGCGAGCGTTACCAGACCGTCTATGCGAAGCACGAAGGATCGGCTGCGGCTCCTACGGCGGGGCTTCATTTTACACAGGAGTATTTGAATAGGCTGGAACAAAAAGGTATACAATTAGCCTATATAACCCTTCATGTCGGACTCGGAACATTCCGTCCCGTGGCGGTTGAGGACGTCGAGTCGCACAAAATGCATGAGGAATACTATGAAGTCGGCGAAGAAGCCGCGCAGCTAATCAACGGAGCGAAAGCGAATGGACGCAGAGTCGTTGCTATCGGGACGACATCCGCAAGAACGCTGGAAACCGCTGCCCGGATGAGCGCAGAGCCTGGCAAGCTGCAGCCTTGCAGCGGCTGGACGGATATTTTTATTTTTCCTGGATTTGAATTCCTAATCGTCGATGCGCTGCTTACGAATTTTCATTTGCCGAAGTCGACCTTGCTGATGCTGATCAGCGCGTTGGCCGGCAGAGAGAACGTAATGGCGGCTTATCGGGAGGCTGTGGAGCGGGAATACCGGTTTTTCAGCTTCGGCGATGCGATGTTTATTTATTAATCAGCAGGATAGAAAGAAGTGAATGTCATTGGCAGCAGTAACTTATGAACATATAAAAACATGTAAGCAATCCGGAGCAAGGCTCGGTCGGGTTCATACGCCTCACGGCGTCATCGAGACTCCCGCATTTATGCCGGTAGGTACTCAAGCGACGGTGAAAACGATGGCTCCGGAAGAGCTGAAGCAGATGGATGCTCATATTATTTTGAGCAATACGTACCATTTGTTCTTGCGTCCCGGCCATGAGATTGTGAAGAAGGCCGGCGGGCTTCACCGCTTTATGAATTGGGACCGCCCGATCTTGACGGACAGCGGCGGCTTTCAAGTATTCAGCTTGAGCGAGATGAGAAAAATTACGGAAGAGGGAGTGGCTTTCCGCTCTCACTTGAACGGCGACAAGCTGTTCATCTCTCCCGAGAAATCGATAGAGATTCAGAATGCTCTCGGCTCCGATATTATGATGGCGTTCGACGAGTGCCCTCCGTTCCCCGCAGAGCACAGCTACGCCAAGCAATCGCTCGAGCGGACCACCCGTTGGGCGGAACGCTGCCTGCAGGCGCATGCCCGTCCACAGGATCAAGCGCTATTCGCGATCGTTCAGGGAGGCATGTACGAGGATTTGCGCAAACAGAGCGCTGCCGAGTTGACTTCCATGGATTTCCCGGGGTATGCTATTGGTGGACTCAGCGTAGGCGAGCCGAAGCATTTGATGTATGAGGTATTGAATTATACGGTTCCGATTCTGCCTGCCAATAAGCCGCGCTATTTAATGGGAGTAGGATCGCCGGATGCTCTCGTGGAAGGATCGATCCGCGGAATCGATATGTTCGATTGCGTTCTGCCGACGCGTATAGCTCGCAATGGTACATGCATGACGAGCTCGGGACGCCTTGTAGTCCGGAACGCCAAGTTTGCCGAAGATTTCGGGCCTCTGGATCCGGAATGCTCCTGCTATACTTGCCAAAATTACTCGCGCGCATATATACGGCATTTGATCAAAGCGGACGAAACGTTCGGAATCCGGCTTACGACGTATCATAACCTGCACTTCCTGCTGGAGCTGATGCGTCAAGTGCGGCAAGCGATCCGGGAAGACCGGCTTCTTGATTTCCGTGATGAATTTTTCGAAAAATACGGTATGGATGAAAACGGAAGAGGTTTTTAAACGTATATAACGTATAGTATAAGGAAAGGGGGGAAAAAGGTATGTGGTTAGCGGCAGCCGAACCGGCACAAGCGGCCGGGATTGAAGGATATTTGTATACATACGGTCCATTGGTATTGATGTTTGTAGTATTGTATTTCTTATTGATTCGTCCTCAGCAAAAACGTCAAAAAACCCGCAACATGATGTTGGGCAATTTGAAAAAAGGGGACAAGGTTGTAACGATCGGCGGACTTCACGGAACGATCTTGGAAATTACAGACGATACGGTCATTTTGCGTGTCAATGATGTAACCAAGCTTACGTTCGAGCGCTCTGCTGTCAATGCAGTAACGCCAAGCCCTGCAAGCGAAGACAAGAAGTAAGCAATGGAAAATGCGAGCCTCCTTCACCGGATGGACTCGCATTTTTTTGTTCTGATAATCGTTCATTGATATGTCCTTCGGTATGCTCTCTATTTCTTCATATTAATTCCCAGTATCCCGCCCAGAGCGCCGGAGCCAAAGGTCAGTCCGAGCAAATACAAGGTTTCCACCGATAGGCCTGTATCATAAGCAAGAAATCCTATCATCCACACGATGAGACAATAGAATATCCCCAGCATTCCTCCGTGATACCAGCCTCTTGTACCGCTCCGCTTGCCGGAAACGATGCCCCCGATAAACATAGCCACTCCGTGTACGGACATCGTATAACCGAATAACGATGTTTCCTGCAAATTCGTAGCCATCATCAAAAGAGAGATCAGGAACGTTCCTATCAGCATGAAAATCATGGAGTATAGTAATCCGGATAATAAAGGCGACTGTTTCATGGCCGACCTCCTCCATTTCAACGCTATCTATCATTATTGTATGGGCACGTACATAAAAATAGTACATGTTGTTCTGGACGCCATACAAAGGAATTCAGCAGGATCGTGTCGAATGCGTCGATATCACCTGTCTATTAAATGAATCAACGGAGCAACAGGATACGAATAGAAAGGATGGTAACTTACTTATGGATGTTTCTGCACATGCCCTGTGGCAGGTTGTCGCCGCAGCACTTATTTTTATCGTATGTTTCGGATTGATGATTACAGGACTCTTCAATCGATTGCTGGTCGTCTGGGCCGGCGCATTGCTTATGCTGTTGCTGGGACTCGTCAGCGGGACCGAGGTGGTTCAGACTCATATCGGCTGGCAAACGATATTTCTAATGATAGGGATCATGGTATTGTCCGGCATCACAGGCAAGACGGGATTGTATGAGTACATAACGATACGCTGTGCGCAAAAAACGGGAGGGAGGTACTTCCTGCTGCTCGTGGCTTTGGCCGTTATCGCGGCAGTCGGCTCCGCGGCTCTGGATGCCGTCACGACCATGATGGTGATGATTCCGATGACGATTCGATTGGCCAAACGGTTGAATGCGAATCCGTTCTCCTTGTTGGTTACGGTCATGGCTAGCGGAACGATAGGCGGATCGGCAACGATGATCGGCTCTATCCCGAATATGATGATCGGCTCGTCTCAGGCTGCCGGGCTGACGTTTAACGGGTTTTTGGTTCATGTCGCGCCTCTCTCCGTCCTTTGTTTTGCTGTAATTGTGCTTGTGCTGTATCGGTTGTACGCCAAGGAATGGAAACCGGATCCGGCACACATATCGGAGCTTATGGCTCTCGATGCGTCCTCTTTTCTCAGCAACCGAACCTTGCTTGTCAAAGCTTGCGCAGTGTGGGGATTGACCCTGCTGGGATTCCTATTCCAGCTTCAGCTTCGTATTCCGATAGGATTCATAGCTTTGGCGGGAGCGCTTGTGCTAGTTCTTATTAGCGTCAGAAAGAAAGAGGATCTGGTAGAAATAGGACATTCGGTGGAATGGGGGACGCTGGGGTGGCTGGCAGGCTTGTTCATACTGGTCGGCGGCTTGGCGGATACGGGTATCATGGAAGCAATCGCGCTGAAAGGAATGGAGCTGACCTCGGGAAATCCAATGCTACTAGCGCTGCTGGTTTTATGGGTGTCGGCAATCGGCTCCGCGGTTGTAGATCAAGCGATTGTCGCTGCTTCGTTGATTCCTTTGGTCAAGCAATGGGGGATTCAATTGGAGATAACCACCTACTGGCAGCTGAATCCGGTTTGGTGGTCGTTGTCCATCGGGGCAAGCCTTGGGGGAATGGCGACATGGCTAGGTTCTCAAGCCAGCCTCGTAGCAGCAGGACTAGCTTTGAAGGAAGGGCACGAGCTTTCGTTGAAGCGATATGTGAAGGTAGCCGTTCCCTTGACCCTTCTGGTGCTTCTTATATCAACACTATATATCGTATTGATGTACTTCGATTAAGGATTTCCCAGCAATTCGTAGTTCATCAAACTGCATGACGGCAATGGCTAAAGGTCAAAATACCCATGGAAACGTCCTGACTTCGCTTTGCAAAGCTGATGGGGGGATAGCGAGACCATGGAGATTTTGGCTCTTTTTTTGCGTACCCTGCTTGTCTATTTCATCGTGTTCCTGACGCTCCGGATCATGGGAAAGCGCGAGATCGGCAAGCTGTCGCTGTTTGATCTGGTTATATCGATCATGATTGCGGAAATTGCCGTGTTCGTGCTCGAGGATTTACATAAGCCGCTGCTGGAAGGCATTGTTCCGATGTTCACTTTGGTGCTGGTGCAGCTGTTTATCGCCTACTTGTCCTTGAAAAATGAAAAGCTCCGCCGCGTGTTTGAGGGAAGACCGGCCGTCGTCATCCATAATGGCAAGCTGAACCGGGATGTCATGAAACGGCACAGGTACAATCTGGACGATTTATTGCTGCAGCTAAGGCAAAATAAAGTCGTTGACGTCGCGGATGTCGAATTTGCCATATTGGAGCCCTCGGGCAAGCTGACCGTCGTAGAGAGGGAAGAAAACGAGGCAAAGAAGCCTGCTGCCAAGCAACAGGCTACGATTCGCTATGAAGGACTGCCGTTACCGCTCATCATGGACGGAAAAGTGCAGGATGACAGCTTGGGGAAGCTGGGGAAAACCCGGTTTTGGCTGAAGAATGAGCTGCAATTGAAGGGCGTTCACGATTTTAAAGAGGTGTTCTTCTGTACGATCGATCATCGGGGGAAATGGTTTATCGACCGGAAACGATAATCACTTCAGCCATTTCTTACTTAACCAAACCAAGCGCAGCAGATCGTTGCGGTCGATCAATCTCATCATAACCGCGCTAAGCAAATACAACAGAAGACCCGCCGAACAGGAAACGAAAAAGCGTACGGTTTCATTAGAGAGCCATTCGGTATACATGATAAAGTGGCTAGCGAGCCCCGATACGGCCATGGCCATGCCGACTTTGGCAAAGTCGAGCATTTCCATATGAAACTTGAGAAGCTTGGACACACTGAGCCAATGCAAAATGGTTACGAGCATAATATTCACATTAATCGCCATTACCGCACCGAGAATGCCGAATTCGGGCTTGCTCGCCAGCCAGTAGATAAGCGACAGCTTGACGATCGAGCCGGTCAAGGTGTTCACCAAAGCGCTGCCGGGTCTCTCCAATGCCTGCAGCGTTGCTTGAAGAGGCGCCTGAAAATAAATAAACAAGGCAACGGGCGCCATCATTTTGAGCATTGAGGCGACCTGGCTTTGGCCGTAAAACAACTGGCACAGCGGCTCGGCAAGCACGAACATGATCATCGCGAACGGAGCACCCGTGACCAATGCCAGTCTCAGCGATTGATGAAGGCGGGAGTGAATGGTCTTCATGTCATTTTGCGCAGCTGCTTCCGATAAAGAGGGAACCAGTGACACGGACAACGAATAGGTTAGCGCGCTGGGCAGCATGAGAATAGGCATAACCATCCCTTGGAGCGCTCCGTACTGCGCTGTCGCGAGTTTGGTGGCTACTCCGGCCGAGGCAAGGCTCCTTACGGTGATAATCGACTCGAAGAAATAGGAGCAGGAACCGACCAGCTTGCTGCCGGTAATGGGTGTAGCCAGCTTAAGCAGCTGCTTTAAATGTTCCCAGGGTCCTGCGGTTGCTTCAGCAGCTTTATTACCGGTAAAAGGCACGGTGCGAGAACGGGTGCGGCTTGTACGAAACATAATATACAAAACCAGCAATGCGGATATTTCCCCTACAAGAACGCCTGCCATTGCCCCTGCCGCGGCATACTCGAGGCCGTAAGGAAGCATGAGGTAAGCAAATACAAGAACGGTGACGATTCGGACCAGCGTCTCGATGACCTGCGACAGCGCGGTGGGGATCATATTTTGCCGTCCCTGGAAATAACCGCGATAGACGGAGCCGATGCCGACGATGAGAATGATCGGAGTCATGACAAGAAACGTATAATATACCCGCGAATCGGTAAGCAAATGGGTGGATATCCAGCGCGCGGCAAGCAAGCTGACCAGAGTGAACACGGTGCTAAGGGATATGGACAGAAGAAGCGACAAGCGGAAAATGCGTCGTATCCGGGCTTCGTCTTCCGCTGCCTCGGCTTCTGCAACAAGCTTGGCTACGGCAATGGGAATGCCTCCCGTTATTATCGTCAAAATAACGATAAGAAACGGGTAGCCCATCTGGTACAGCCCAATGCCTTCTGCTCCGATAACGCGCGGAAGCGTAATCCTGGGGATGAAGCCGAGGATGCGGTTGATGATGCCGGCAGCAAGCAAAATGAGCGTGCCTTGGATGAACGATTGTTTGGTCACTTGGATTGTTCTTCCTCCCTTATGGTTTACTTAATGAATATGCTGAACCTGTCCAAGTCAGACATTTTTTCTGAATAGAACGGGCTGCCGGGAAGGAAATAAGCGGACCGCAGCGAATTATTGTATAAACGATGCTGTACTGCAGGAGGATGATGGACGTGGATCAAGACGGGCTTGATAAAAAGCAGCAGCAGGCGGAAGCGTTGACGGAAGCGGAGAAAGCGGAAATGCCCGAGCCGGGGGAGCCTGTAGAGTATCCATATCCGGAGGAAGAAGGGGAAACGTTAGAGGACGATGCGAAGAGCGAGCAGGCTGCGGCAGTCGAGCTTGCTGCAGCGGATCCGGCCGAGACAGATAGGCTGGGAGATCGTCCGGGGGATGATGAATTATTCGAAGACCAGCTTCAGAACGAGGATGAGATCGCTCCTTCCGAGTATGCTGAGCCGCTATCCGATCAAGAGCTGAACGAGATGATAGAGGAGATGTGCAACAGCAAAGCGGATGAATTCCGAATGATCGGGTATGAGCATGTGACGGGCAGGGAAATATGGGAATGTGTCAGCGAAAAGTATCAGAAGACGGGTACTCCGCCGCTGTACAAAGTGGTCAATGATATTTTGTCGCTGAAGGTAACTCAATTCATGAACTGGATGACGATGAGCATCTATAAGACCAACCCTTTCCAATGACGGAAGGGTTGTTTGTTTTCTAAATGCCGTTGTCGATAGTTTGGAAGCATCGTCAAATTGACTCGTTTTTCACACGTAGGTATAATAGGAATATTGAGTATGGAAGGAGAACGTTAACGACATGAAACGGATTATCGCATTTTTGGCAGTCGTGGTCATCAGCTTTGGCTGCATTGCCTTCTTCACTCCGGGATTAGTCCAGAACATTAAACTCGGTTTGGATCTCAAGGGTGGTTTTGAAATATTGTACGTGGCCGAGCCGGTAGAAGCAGGCAAGCCCGTCACGATGGATTCGTTGAAGCAAACCGCTAACAGCCTGATGAAACGGGCCGATAGCCTAGGTATTGCCGAGCCCGAGATTACTACAGAGGGCAAAGACCGTATTCGCGTTCGCCTTGCGGATGTAAAGAACGAAGAAGAAGTCCGCAAAATCATTAAGAAGCCTGCGGATCTGACCTTCCGCGGCCCTGACGGCACGAAAGAAATGCTCGGAAGCGATTTCGTCGAGGGCGGAGCGAAAGTAGGCTTTGACCAGGCAAATCGTCCGATGATCAACATCAAGGTGAAGGACGCAGACAAGTTTAAAAAAGTAACGGAGAAGCTGCTCGGTCAGCCTCTGGCCATTTACTTGGACGAAACTCAATTGTCGGCGCCAATCGTCAACAACGTTATTAGTGACGGAAATGCTAGCATCTCCGGCAATTACACGTTCGATGAAGCTACGAATCTGGCAAATACGATTAACCTCGGTGCGCTTCCGTTGAAGCTTACGGAGAAATATACGCAGGTAGTAGGAGCATCGCTTGGACAGCTGTCTCTGCATCAAACGGTACAAGCCGGCCTGATCGGTGCGATACTGATCCTTGTTTTCATGCTGGCGTTCTACCGTCTGCCAGGTATTGTCGCGGCGATTACGCTGATCACTTATACCTTCTTGCTCCTGGGAGCATTCTGGCTGATGAACGCTACGTTGACACTTCCGGGTATTGCAGCCTTCGTGCTGGGTATCGGTATGGCCGTCGACGCCAACATCATTACTTATGAACGGATCAAGGAAGAAATCCGCAGCGGCAAGAGCCTGCTCTCCTCTTTGAAATCCGGCTCCAAGCATTCGTTCCGCACGATCATGGATGCCAACATTACGAACCTGATCGCCGCCGCCGTTCTTTATTATGTCGGTAACGGAGCCATCCGCGGATTTGCATTGACAACGATTATGAGTATTATTCTGAGCGTACTGACGAACGTATTCCTATCCCGCTGGTACATTCATTTGATCATCAAGAGCAATTTGTTTAAGAAATCTGCTTATTTCGGTGTAAAGGAGTCGGAAATCCGTGGACTATAAAAATCACTTTGACTTCATTAAAAACCGTAATAAGTTTTTTATCGCCTCCATCGCCATCCTGTTGATCGGATTGATCGTGCTGGTTACTATGAACCTGAATTACGGTGTCGATTTTAAAGCAGGGACATCTCTCGATATTAATATGGGACAAGCCGTAACCAAAGAAAAAGTAGAGCAAGCATTCAATAATGCCAAATTGGAGCCGGCCGTCTTGACGATAAGCGGCAATAACGATCATGTCTCGGCACGTTTTGATACGATATTGACCGATGACGAGATCAAGCTGGTCAATGCGAAAATGGTTGAGGCTTTCGGGGACAAGGTGTCCCAGGAAGTCAACACCGTATCTCCCGATATTGCCAAGGAAATGGGATATAAGGGGATGATCGCCGTTGCTATTGCAAGCGTAGCGATTTGTATATATGTAAGCTTCCGCTTTGAATGGCGTTTTGCGTTGGCTGCTATTATTGCAATTTTGCATGACGCATTTATCGTTATTGCTATGTTTGCGATCTTCCGTCTGGAGGTCAGCCTGCCATTCCTTGCCGCGGTATTGACCACCATCGGTTATTCGATCAACGATAAGATCGTTATTTTCGACCGGGTCCGCGAAAACATGCGCTTCTCCCGTCTTAAATCTAGCGAAGACGTTGCCAACATGCTGAATGCAAGTATTTGGCAGACGATGTCGCGGAATATTAATACGGTTATTACCGTTTTAATCGCGGCGCTATGCTTGTTTATTTTCGGAAGTGAATCGATCAAGCTGTTCGCTTTGGCCAAAATCATCGGGTTGACGTCCGGTGCCTATTCCTCCATATGTATCGCAACGCCATTGTGGTATGTGTTGAAGAATAAATCACTAGGTTCTAAAGCAAGAGCAACTGCAGTAAAAGAATAATAGCTGGCCGCGAGACATTCGTTTCCGCGGCCTTTCTATACAATTCACATGAGGAGTTGTCCCATGTCAGATGAGCGGTATCAGAAGGCGCGGTTCGGCGCCTGGATCGGAATAACCGGAAATATGGCGCTGGCCATGGTGACGGGTGCGATCGGCATCCTATCCGGCAGTACGGCGCTTATTGCCGATGCATTTCATTCTGTATCGAATGTGATTCGATCGGCAGCGGTATTCACGGGATTGCGGACAGCCCCGCTTCCTTCGGATAAAGATCATCCGTATGGACATGACAAAGCAGAGTCGATATCGACGATTATCGTACCGGTGCTGCTCCTGGTCGTTGGATTGGAAATCGCCATCTCGTCAGCCAGAGCGATATACAATGGAGTGGATGCTTCACCCAAGCCCATTGCTCTAGTTGCTATAGGCATAGTTATCGTTGTTAAAGAAGCTCTGTTTCAATACAAATATCGTGTAAGTAAGCAGCTTAACAGCCCGGAATTCATGGCCAGCAGCAGGGAGCATCGCTCAGACTTGTATTCATCTCTGGCCGCCTTGGCCGGCATAGTCGGAGCTCTGGCAGGCAATTATCCGGGATATACATATTTGTACTATTTGGATCCTATCGCCGGGTTGTTTGTAGCGGGACTTGTTCTGAGAACGGGATATACGTTAGTTAAGGAATCCATCCGCAACACCATGGATCGTGTGCTGTACGAGGAAGATTCCGCTGAGCTGATCGAGACGGTTCAGGAGATTAAAGGCGTTATTGCCGTTGATGGCTTGAGGGCGCGAGAGCAAGGGCATTATGTTATAGTCGATGTGAAAATTAGCGTGAATCCACGTATAACCGTGCATGAGGGACAGGACATCGCCAAACAGGCGAAGCAGGCATTAATGAAACGGTTTACGCATGTGGCCGATGTTGTTATTCATGTCAATCCGTATGATGCGGGCTATCCGTACAAAAACAATATGGATTCGGATCAGAATGACCTGTCATCCATGCTGCACTGATGATAGAAACTCAGTTCGAAGAAGGCTTTCCCGCGGAAAGCCCAGTAAATGCTTACGAAGTAAGTTTTCCTACGGAAAACTTTTAGGAGGGACAGCATGCTAAAAGCAAGAGCCAAATGGAAAATAAGCAAAACGGATGCCCGGCAAGTGGAGGAATTTGCTAACGAACTGCAAGTTTCTACTTTGGTAGCCCGTCTGCTTATAAGCCGGGGAATAACTGACAAAGAGCATGCTGCCGCTTTTTTACATGGGGGAACGGATCATGTCCACGATCCGTTCCTTTTAAGTGGAATGCAGAAAGCGGTGGAGCGAATCCGTCAGGCATTGGAACGCGGCGAAAAAATCCGCGTGTATGGCGATTACGATGCGGACGGAGTGAGCAGTACGACCTTGATGGTCCATTTGCTTAAGCAGTTGAATGCAACATTCGATTATTATATTCCGCACCGTGTCCATGAAGGCTACGGATTGAACAAGCCGGCTCTGGATTTGGCCCGTCAACAGGGAGTACAGCTTCTGATTACGGTCGATACGGGTATCAGTGCGGTTGAGGAAATCGCTTATGCCACCGAGCTCGGTATGGATGTCATCGTAACGGACCATCATGAGCCTCCCGAGCTGCTGCCGGATGCCTACTCGGTCATTAACCCGAAGAAGCCGGATTGTCCGTATCCGTTCAAATCGCTGGCGGGAGTCGGCGTGGCGTTAAAGCTGGCGCAGGCACTGCTAGGCCGGTGGCCTGAAGAGCTGCTGGAATTCGCAGCCATCGGAACCGTCGCCGATTTGATGCCTTTACTTGGCGAGAATCGTGTTATCGTCAGGCAAGGCATTAAGAAAATGCAGAGCACCAAGAACTGGGGCATCCGCTCGCTCCTCGACGTAGCCGGAGTCAAGCTGAAGGATGTCAATGCTACGCATATCGGCTTTGCCCTGGCACCGCGCATCAATGCCAGCGGCAGACTTAACAATGCAGACGATGCCGTGAGGCTGCTTATTACGGACAGCGAGCAGGAAGCGGAGCATCTGGCGTACGACCTGGATTCATTGAACAAGGAACGGCAGCGGATTGTTGATGAAATGACCAAACAGGCGATGGCCATGGTAGAGGAACGCATGTCCTCCGGCTTGAACAAAGTGATTGTGCTAGCTCAAGTGGACTGGAATGTCGGTGTGATCGGAATAGTAGCGTCCAAGCTGCTCGATAAATATTATCGTCCTACACTGATTCTTGGAATCGATAAAGAGTCGGGAATGGCCAAAGGATCGGCACGGTCCATAGCCGGATTCGATCTGTATCAGGCGCTGACGCATTGCCACGATTTAATGGATCATTTCGGAGGTCACCAAGCAGCCGCCGGAATGACTTTGCCCAAGGAAAACCTGCCGGAGCTGGAACGCAGACTTAACGTACTGGCGGATGAGTGGCTCAGCCCGGACGATTTCATCCCGATTTTGCAAGCGGACCTGGAATGCTCGTTAGATGAGGTCGGAATCGATACCATTCAACAGCTGGATCAGCTGGGGCCCTTCGGCATGGGCAATCCCGTTCCGAAATTTGTGTTTACCGATGTGCGCTGTCAGGAGCTTCGGACGATCGGCAGAGAGCAGCAGCATATTAAGATGATGCTATGCAAGGGTACTGAAGAAGCGTCGGTTGCCCTCGATGCGATCGGATTCAACAAGGGAACGGTGCTTCCGTGGATTTCTTCCACTGCTACGCTTAATGTGCTTGGCGAGCTCTCCATCAATGAGTGGAACGGGGTCCGCAAGCCGCAAATGATGATTCAGGACGTTAGCGTTCCCGATGTTCAGCTGTTCGATTGGCGAGGGGCTGCCAAGCCCGAGAACAAGCTTCAGGAGCTGGCGAGATGTCTGGAGCAGCTGTATGGTAAAGTCCAGGAAGGGCGAAAATTGCCCGCGCTGTTAACGTTTCATCCGGACGATAAGCAGGTGAGGTTCCAGCTTATCAAGTCATACCCCGTCTGGAAAGTAGATACAGCGACAGGCGAATGCATACCTGCGAATGATCTCGCGCGTGGACTCACATGGTCTGACGTAACGGACGTGGTATTTTACGATATGCCGCCGCGCTTATCTTTGCTTGAGCAAGCCGTTGCCAACGCCGCTCATGCTCAGAGATGGTACGCATTATTTTCCGGGAAATTATTTGATCAGGGGACGATTCCGTCGCGGGACATGTTCAAAACGGTATATGGAGCAGTTCAGCAGCAGGGAAACCGGGCATTCCAAGGAAACGCATTTACGGATGTATTATCGAGAAGGTCCGGGTATTCCAAGGAACTGATTCAATTTATGCTTGATGTATTCACCGAGCTGGGCTTCGTACGGAAAACGGCGGAAGGCTTCATGCCTGTCGCTAATCCCGTGAAAAAAGAGCTTGGATCGTCAAGGCTGTTCCAACAAAGAAAACATAGCGCCGAAGTCGAGCAAACGCTGCTTTACTCCAGCGCACAACAGCTATATGAATTGCTGAAAGGCTGTCAAAATCAAACCAAACCGTCATTGGAGGACATAATATGAATTTTAAAGAATACATTCGCGTGATCGATGATTTTCCGCAGCCGGGGATCAGCTTCAAGGACATTACGACATTGCTCAACAATGGCCCTGTCTATAGAGAAGTCATTGCCGAACTGGCGCGTCAGCTGAAGGATAAGCAAATTGACGTTATCGCCGGACCGGAGGCGAGAGGGTTCGTAATCGGCGCGCCGCTTGCCGTTCAATTGGGAGTTGGCTTCGTGCCGATTCGCAAAAGCGGTAAGCTTCCAGGCCGAACGATTGAAGCGGATTATGCGCTGGAATATGGCAAAGACAAGCTGGCTATGCACGACGATGCCATCCAGCCGGGACAAAAAGTATTGATCGCCGACGATCTGCTTGCAACTGGCGGAACCATTGCAACATCGATTAATTTGGTGAAGCAGCTGGGCGGAGAGGTTGTCGGAGCGGCATTTTTGATTGAGCTTGAAGAACTGAACGGCCGGGACAAGCTGGGAAATATCGATATTATTTCTCTTGTCCAGTATTAAGCCACTTCAATATTTAAATAAACAGCTCCTGACCCGGCAACGGATCGGGAGCTTTGTCAATTACATCGCGTATTTCCACAACAACCAGCTTAGTACGGAGCAGAACGCCGACACGATTCCGAACACCCATACGATCTTCGTCTCGCTCCAGCCGTACTTCAAGCTGTAATGGTAATGAATCGGAGACATCCGGAACAAGCGGAGTCTTGTTTTTTTGTAATACCACACCTGTAAAATAACGGAAATCTGCTCGGCGAAAAAGACAAAGAAAAGAAGCGGAATAAGGATTTCAACCTTCTCCATCACAGTAAGAAACGATAAGGAGCCGCCTATGGCCAGGGAGCCGGTATCGCCCATGAAGGCTTTGGCCGGATACATGTTGTATAGGAGTAAGCCGAGCAGGCCGGCAATCATCACGAGACAAAACAGCTGAACCTCCACTGATTCGGTTATGGCCAGGAAGAATAAGTAAGTAGGAATGGATGTGAAAATAAGCAGTCCGTCCAGACCGTCTGTAAAATTCACCGCATTGGCCGTTCCGATGATGAACAGAAGAAGCAGTATCAGGTATAACGGCAAAGAGAGGTCGAGAAAACGGCTTCCCCACAGCTCGATACCGGATTGGATCGGATGGAGCCGGCTGTAATAGTACAGGAGCACGACGGTAACAAAGCACTGCAAGAGCAGCTTCGTTATACTGCTGATTCCGTTTGGATCTTGAAGGACGGCTTTCTTCATATCGTCGATACAGCCGACCAAACTGAAAGCTAAAAAGACGATACTGAGAAACATAACGATGTCACCCGGATGATAAATGAGCAGCACGACGGTACCGGTAATAAGTACAACGCCTGCCATGAGCGGCGTGCCCCGTTTGGCTTGGTGGCTGGCCGGAAGCTGGGAACGGATCGGCTGGGTCAGGTGCAGTGTTCTAAGGCCGTAAATAATTACCGGACTAAGAGCGGCTACAATGAAAAACGTTAGACCGAATAGCATAAGACGATTCATTAACAGGGATCACTTCCTTTTTGGCATAAGGACTATTCTTATTTTTATGTCTAGAGGACAAGATTAAAAGCGAAAAATACGACTACCGGATTTCCTGTTTTGAACTTTATCATGATCAGATCGGATGTGGATAACATGAACATAAACGAATGGATTACGGATACAAAAAAAATAGTTAGTGTAGGCCCGAACTTCAGGGCTTTTCGGCATCAGAAGGGGATTTTTCATGAGGAGCCGCCGACACTGTCGTTAAAATCTCCGGAGAGCTTGACTACCTCGGCGAGCATTTATGTATCTCCGCAAATGCCGGAGTTTTTCTGTGAAGTGGAAATGGCTGTCGTCATCGGTCAGGATGCGAAGCATGTAGCCGAGAGCGAGGTCCGCTCCATTATTGCCGGATATGCCATAGCCAACGATATTACGGCAAGCACGCACTTTGAATCGGGCCGGTTTAAAATGTATGACCAGACAACGCCGATAGGCGAGCTGGTGCAAGTATCGGATCCAACGAACGTGCAGCTGGAGATGTGGGTGAACGACCGGCAAATCCAGCTTGACAATACGAGCGAGATGATATTCTCCGCCCATTGGCTTGTTGCGCATATTTCCGATATTATGACGCTGCGCAAAGGCGATATCATTTTGACGGGTACACCGGCCAATCCGCATATTTGCAAGGTGGGCGACAGAATTGAGATGAGAAGCCCGCAGCTCGGAAGCATTCGTCATGTTCTGCATCAGGGGACGTAGGCAGGAAAAAAAATTTTGCCTAAAAAAAGCGGAAACCGGTCCTAATCGTCCCGTCTTATGCTAGAATAAAACGTAATTCATGTTTTCTGCGTACGGCTGCGGAAGACGGTAAAGAGGGCTGACGATGCTGACAAAACTGAATAAAACATTGGAAAAGATTATGCCGGTGCTCACTCCGGCTGCAGTCGGAGTCGGGCTGCTTAGTGCTTCGTGGCTGCACACGTTAAGCTTCCTTGTGCCGTGGATATTTGCGGTCATGACGTTCGCAGGAAGTATCGGCTCGAACTTCAAAGATCTGGGCAAGGTGATGAAGCACCCGCTCCCCATTATCGCGGTGTTTCTTATTTTGCACCTTGTGATGCCTCTGATCGGATGGGCGGCAGGCACGCTTATTTTCCCGGGTGACGATCTGACGCAAACCGGCTTCGTGCTTTTATTCGTCATTCCTACCGGCGTGGTCAGCTTGGTGTGGGTCACGATCTACGGAGGAAACATTGCGCTGACGTTGGCATTGATCCTGCTGGATACGCTGCTGTCGCCATTTATTGTACCGCTCAGCCTTTCCCTGATCGTAGGAGCCAAGGTGCACATGGATGTGTGGGGAATGATGAACGGACTGCTCTGGATGGTTGTGATTCCTTCGGTCATCGGCATGCTGCTGAATCATTGGACGAAGGGGCAAATTAAGACCGTCTGGGGGCCGCGGCTGGCACCGTTTACGAAAATCGGCTTATTTGCCGTCGTAGCCATTAACAGCTCGGTTGTAGCGCCTCACCTGAGGGATATGAACGTGAAGCTGGTACAAATCATCGTTACCGCCTTAGTGTGCGCGACGCTTGGTTATCTTGCCGGTTGGCTGGTCTCCCGTTCGATGAAGTGGGACCGGGACGTTACGGTTGCGCTTACGTTTAACTCAGGGATGCGCAATCTTAGCGCAGGAGCTGTGCTTGCCATCAGCTTCTTCCCGCCGCCCGTGGTGCTTCCGGTTATCGCAGGCATGCTGTTCCAGCAGCTGTTAGCCGCTCTGTACGGCTATAATCTGGATAAAAAGTACCGTCTAAAAAGCCAGCCTTCCCAAGCGGCTTGACGGTGATGTTAAGCAGCCGATAAGGCTGCTTTTTTTTCGCCACAATAGAACTTATATGACTCCGAGATCGTCGCTTTTCTCATGGGCTTACAAAAAAATCGCAGCGGATTGATTTTTTCCCCCTTACATGTTCTATAATAGAAGCAATAGACAAAAGCCGACTTATTGTGCGGCTGTACATAAAGGGAGATAGACAAGTGAGCAGCAATTCGAAGCATACGGCAACTGTTTCACTCGGAGTCATGGCAGTTGGCTTCGCAGGAACCTTATTTCTGGATGGATCGCAGACGTGGGTGCGATTCGCGCAAAGCGGCTTTGAAGCAGGGCTGGTGGGAGGCCTGGCGGACTGGTTTGCCGTGACGGCGCTGTTCCGCCATCCGTTAGGCATACCGATACCTCACACGGCGTTATTGCCGAAAAACCGCGATAAAGTGTCCAAAGCTTTTATTTCTACCATTCAGGACGATTTGCTGAGCAAAAAAAGCATTATGGATAAGCTGTCGCAAGTTCCGTTGGTTATGCGGCTGCTCAAAGGAGCGGAGGAGCAGCTCGGAACGGATGGGGCCAAGGCGGGCATAGCGTCTTTATGCGAATACATCATCCTGCAAATTCCTTTGGACAAGCTGGCGCAGCTTGGGGAGCGCGAAGTAGAGAAGCTTCTCCAGACTCTGGATATGCGAAGCATGTTGAACAACGTGCTTGAGTATGCGTATGCGCGCAAGTACGATGAAAAAGTGTTCGATTTTGTCCTTGACTTGGCGGAGCAGCTGGTCATGAAGGAAGAGATCCGCGACCGGATGGGGCTGATGGCGGTCCAGGCGTTGTCGCAATTGAAAACGAACGGCTTCATGCAGTTCGCGATGAATGCTTTCGTAGGTTATTTCAACGAGGACAAGCTGGGCTCGTTAATTCAGCAATTCATACTGAGCGGCATCGAAGGCTTGAGAATGAAGGAGAATCCGAACCGGAAGGCCGTGTTGAATGCCCTGCGCTTTTGGCTGGACAATCCTGCGAACAAAGACGGCATTACGTCCGAGCTTGATAATTGGAAGGAGCAGCTGCTGTCGCAATGGAATTTGAACGAGAAGCTGCTGGAGCTGCTGCAGCGCTTGCAAGAAAAAGCGTTGGCATGGGTACGCGACGAATCGTTCGCCGACGCGTATGCAATTCCTTTCGTTTCCGGAATCATAAGCAAGATGGAAGCCGATACGGAGATGATGAACAAGCTGGAATTGACCTTGCGCGAGCAAATCGCCAAATGGATCGAAAGCAACCATCATAAGATCGGTGCCCTGATCCAGGAGAACATCGACCGGTTTGACGACGAGACGCTTATTTCGCTGATGGAAGACAAGGTTGGCAAAGATTTGCAATGGATTCGAGTCAACGGAGCGATCTGCGGCTTTCTGATCGGGATCGTTCTGGCTGGCGTTAAATGGGCTATCGGCTAAAAAAGACTGCTGCAGCAGGGGTTTCCTATACGCGGCGGCAGGAAATATCCATCAGTCCGTGTGCAGAAATGATGTGTAACAAACAACTAAGCTCACTAGCCATTTTGCAGTTTAGCAAGCCTGCTTCCCATCGGCGAAACAGCCGAAACGGGGCGGGCTTTTTTTCGTTCCGCCGGCTTGATCAGGTATAGGGATGGAAAGACCGGGCTATGTGTTTACTAGCTTTGGGAAGGAGGGAATCCGTTTTGCGATAATCGTCTGCGGCTGATTTGATAAAATATGGTGACTTGTCAGACAAGTTTGTAGTAAAATAGGATAGAAATATTCCAGAAATATTCTCTGATTGTTGTAAGCGCTATTTTCGGTTGTTAACGTGTGCACATGATCGACGACTAATAGCTTACGCAAAGAAAGGGATGAATGGCATGAAACATATCCTCATCGTAGATGATGAACCGATAATCCGTGCCGGATTGTTGAAGTTGATCAAGCAATACAGCGAGACAGTTCATGTTCACGCAGTTCCGAACGGAGTGGAAGCCATTGCCGAAATTCGCAGGCAGAAGCCGGATATGGTGTTTACGGACATTCGCATGCCGAAAATGAACGGGCTTGAGTTGTGCAAGCAGATTGCCGAAATGAATATGAATATCCGTACCGTCGTCATTTCGGGACACAGCGACTTTAGCTACGCTCAGCAATGCTTAAGCTACGGCGTCAAAGAATATTTGCTAAAGCCGGTTACCAAGACGGACCTGTACCCGGTGCTGGATCGGCTGCTCCATATGGATAAGCCGCCTTCTATCTCGATTTCGGCTTACGGAGAGTGGCTGGATCAGGCCGAGCATGCCATTTGGTCGTCCAATATGGAAAGCATCCGGCACTTGCTTGCACGATGGAAGAGCGATGACTTGTGCGGAGGGCTCAAGACCGAGCAAATTCAGCAGATGGTTGAGGATGCGCTAAAGATACTGGTTAAGAAGCTGAATGCGCGGCAGTTGTACCATTTTGAGTGCGAGCCATTGTTCGATTCATCGGCTAGTCAGGACGAGGTGCAGGATTACATGGAGGCCGAGCTGATTCGGCTGTGCGAGCAGCTGATTCATTGGCGGAGAGGCAGCCAGAAAAATTTGTTCGAGGAAGCCAAATCCTACATAGACGAGCACATTAGCGAGGAAATCAGTCTGGAAGCGGTGGCCGACAGGGTAGGGCTTGCACCGACCTACTTTAGCTATTTTTTCAAGAAGATGACCAATGAGACGTTCGTCCAATACCGGATGAAGAAGAGGATCGAAATGGCCAAGAGGCTGCTGGAGCTGCCGCATTACAAAATCGTCGACGTCGGAATGGAGATCGGTTATCAGAATTATCCTCATTTCTCGAAGATATTCAAAAAAATGACGGGGATATCGCCTACGGAATACCGCCAAATGCTGGGAATCAAATAGTGGGATCGACTATAACGAATTTACAAAGGATTGAATCCGATAGGGAGAGTGTATTCACATGGCCAATTTGAAATGGGAGCAAGCAGCGCCAGGCATATGGAAAGTACAGGAGGGGGAAAGCTCGCCGTTATCCGCAATGTCCGTCATGGGGAAAGCTCCGAAATCGACGGCGCTTGAGGCAATGACGGCAGCAGCGTTCCCGGTGGATGCGAACCAAATCAGCGTCAAAGTAACTCCCCGCCAAACGATCGTTACGCTTCCTCTGGAGCGTGAGGAGAGCCTGTACGGGCTCGGTCTGCAGCTGTTGAAGCTGAATCATCGGGGACGCACCCGTTACTTGCGGGTCAACAGCGATCCGAAGCAGGATACGGGTGAGACTCATGCACCGGTGCCTTTTTATGTATCGAGCCGGGGCTACGGCGTGATGGTAAACACATCGCGCATCGTCTCGATCTACTGCGGCTCCGCTGTGAGAGCCGATAGCGGGCTTAGCGGCGATGCAAAGGACCGGAACTCCGATCGGACCTGGAAAGCGACTCCGGTATCGGATACGGTCGAAATCGTAATCAACGAGCCCGGTGTGGAGTTGTTTGTGTTCGGCGGGCCGACTCCATTGGACGCGGTACGCAGGTACAATCTGTTCCATGGGGGCGGCGCTCTTCCGCCGAAATGGGGGCTTGGCTTCTGGCACCGCGTACCGAAATCGTACTCGGACCAAGAGGTTATGAATGAAGCTATGGCGTTTCGCGAACGCGGCTTTCCATGTGATGTCATCGGTCTCGAGCCGGGCTGGCACAGCAAGAGCTATCCTGTAACGTACGAGTGGCATAAGGGAAAATTTCCTGATCCTGCAGGCTTCGTTAAAGGGATGGCGGAGCAAGGCTTCCAGATCAATCTGTGGGAGCATCCGTATGTGTCTCCGGATGCGAGAATTTATGAGGCATTGGAGCCGCTTTCGGGCTCGCATACGGTATGGCATGGACTTGTACCGGATTACACGCTGCCGGAAGCGCGCGATATTTATATGAAGCAGCATGAGACGGATCATGTCGACATCGGTGTATCGGGCTACAAGCTGGATGAGTGCGATGGCAGCGAGCTGACACGCAACTCGTGGATTTATCCTGCGCATGCCCAGTTCCCATCCGGTGCGGACGGGGAACAAATCCGGCAATTGTACGGCTTGATGATCCAGAAGATGACCGACGAGCTGTATCGAAGCAAAAACCGCCGGACGTACGGCTTGGCTCGCGCTTCGTCGTCAGCCGCCTCCTCTTTGCCTTATGTGCTCTATTCCGATCTGTACGATCACCGGCAATTCGTAAGAGGCATGTGCAGCTCCAGCTTCAGCGGTCTGCTCTGGACGCCGGAGGTGCGTAAAGCGAAAAATGCGGAGGATTGGGTCCGCAGGATGCAGGTTGTGTGCTTCTCGCCGCTCGCGATGGTCAATGCTTGGGCTGACGGAACGAAGCCATGGTCGTTCCCTGAAGTAGAGACGATCGTCAAGAAATATATCGATCTGCGGATGAGGCTGATCCCGTATTTGTATTCCGCCTTCGCACAGTACTGCTTCGAAGGTGTACCTCCTATTCGTGCGATGCAGTTGGAAGCAGGCTCGGTACGTGCAGCTGAAGGGCAGGAGCATACTCTGGATTCGACGGACTTTGCTTATGGCGGCGTTAGTGAAACGGAAGTGGATGACCAGTTTATGGTCGGCGATTCCCTGCTTGTAGCTCCGCTATTCGAAGGGGAATCGGAACGCAATGTCTATTTGCCAGCCGGCGTATGGTACGATTTCGAAACCTACGAGCGCTGGGAGGGCGGACGGACGATCCGGGTAAGTGCAGGACTCGACCGCATTCCAGTATTTGTAAAGGACGGCGCAATCATTCCGATGATGCCGGCGCTGCAGCACGCTCCTAAAGCTGGAGAAGCCGTAGAACTGGAGCTTCATCATTATGGAACCGCTCCGGGACGTTCTCAATTGTTTGATGACGACGGGGAAAGCTTTGCGTACGAATCGGGTGGTTACCGCTGGAGAAATCTCGAAGTTAAGAAGACCGCAGACGGTACATTGTCGGGTACAGTGTCGGAAGCCGGAGATGACTGGCAGTCGGCTTACAGTACGTTCACTTGGGTGTTCCATAACCTGCAGGCACAGTAGGGAGACAGGACGACATGATGCTGCAATATAACGGAGCACTTGACAAGGGTGCTCGCCAAAGCCGGCTCGTCCGGTATTCGGCTGACGGTTTCGAATCCAACGATGATCCGGTTGCTCCAGCGAGAATGTATCGCATACAGCTGGAACAGCGATTGAGTCTAGGGCGGTCAGGATCTTGGAGCCTCACAATACATGCAAGAAATAATGGAAATTTACTATACGTTGGGGAGGCAGCAAACAGATGTCAACACCATGGATAAAGCAAGGCGACAAGGTGCTGTTTCAAGGGGACAGCATAACGGATGCGAAGCGTGTTCGGGAGGATGGCAACGATCTGGGCAAAGGATATGCACTTATGGCGGCGGCCCAGTTTTCCTCCCTTTATCCGGAGGAGCAGGTTACCTTTTTGAACCGCGGCATCAGCGGCAACAGAGTCAAGGATTTGCAAAACCGGTGGCAGGAAGACTGTCTCGATTTGAAGCCCGATGTCGTATCGATTTACATCGGCATCAACGATACTTGGAGAAGATTTGACCGCAACGATCCTACTTCAGCGGAGCAGTATGAAGAAGGGTACCGGGATCTGCTGAACCGCACCCGGCAGCTGGACGCGAAGCTCGTGTTAATCGAGCCGTTCGTTCTGCCGGTGCCGGAAGACCGGAAGCTGTGGAGAGAGGATCTCGATCCGAAAATTCACGTCGTACGCGAGCTGGCACGCGAATACGGCACGCGTCTTGTCTCGTTGGACGGATTGTTCGCTCAAGCGTCAACCAAGGCTCCATCGGCTTTCTGGGCTCCTGACGGAGTACACCCGTCTCCGGCAGGACATGCGCTGATAGCTAGAGCATGGCTGCAAGCCGTCGGCGCTATACAATAACATGCACAATGCCCCGGTTAGGAGAGGTAGCCGCTGCTGAAATTGCAGCTAAGCTCTCTTGTGCCGGGGCATTGATTATTGTTATTGAAAGTAGATTCGGCTGCTTGTTACCGAGCTTTTTTATTCAAGACCTGCAGCGGCATACACTTTATGGAATGCCTCCTGCGAACGCTTCAAAAGCACGTCGCTCGGTTCCTCAAGCGGCTTCGGCGTCAATATTTCCTGGGCAATCACGCCACGATAGCCGATTTGGTTCAATGCACGAAGAAATCCTCCCAGGTCGATTACGCCTTCTCCTGGGAACAGACGGTCATTATCCAAAACGTCCTGCACCGGTACCGCAGGTGCATCGTTGATATGAACCAGGACGATTTGCGACGGGTCCAGCTGCAAAATAGCTTCAACGTCCAACTCGTTCGTATACCAATGGTAGCTGTCGAACAGCAATCCAACGTTGGATTCTCCTATCGCGTCAATCCAGTCCAGCGTCTCCTTCAAACCCCAGATGAAGGGATTTTTCCATCGCGTTCTAAGATGATGCGGCCCTACGAACTCGAGACCGAGACGGATGCCGAACGGCGCCAACAGCTGCGCGCATGTACGCAGACGCCGGGTGGCCAGCGTCATGAACGGTGCGGACTCGTAGTCGGTTGATGGGAGCACATAGGTGCAGCATGCCGTGCACCCAAGGGCAGCGGCGGCTTCGGCGTCGCGAACCAACCGTGACAAGCCGGCGCGGAATTCCTCTTCGCTTGTACGCCATTGCACGGACAGCCCGATGGTTCCGATTTGAATTCCGTATTCCTTCAGAAACGATTGTGCCCCGGCAATTCCTTTGCTGTCGATCCATTGCTCCAGCTCTTTACCGTCTGCAGCAATAGCTTCGAACCCATGTGCGGATGCAGACCGGATGAAGTCCTCCAGTGTGCCGACGCTGCCGATTCCTGCACGGGTTAACCCTTTTAACATGGTGTGGCCTCCTTTATAAATGTGCTTGAGCTAGTTACAAGCTCCAGTCCAGCTTGACTTCGTGACCGGTTCTGGACGATTCGTAGATCGCATCGAGGATCAGGTTGTTCGTAAACCCTGTCAGTGCCGAAGTATCCGGCTCTTTACCATCGCGGATACATTCGAGAAAATGACGGCTCAGCCGGATGCGCCCGCCTTCATCCTTTTCAGGGGTGGAAAGGGAAACTTCAACGGGGCGGTCGAATTGCTCCGTAAGCAGCTTGCCTTGGTTGCCGCGAATGGATGCGCCGCCCTCGGAGCCCATGAGATGGACGAAATGAGCGCTGTCCGTATCCATATGAACCGCCCAGCTCACTTCAAGCGAGAGTGTGCTTCCGTCTTCCATTTTGATCAGGGCCGTAGCCAAATCCTCCACGTCGAAGCGGCCGTTCCAATCGGGAGTTCCCCAAGTGCCGATGCCGCGTTTTTTAGGTCCGAATTCCGCATAGGTTGAGCCGTATACGGAAACCGGCTTAGGGTTGTTCATCAGGAAAAAAGCCAAATCCAGCATATGAACGCCGATATCGATCAACGGTCCGCCACCGGATTCGTTACGCTTTGTAAACCACGTTCCCCAGCCGGGAATCCCTTTGCGGCGCATCCAGCCGACTTTGGCGTTATATATTTGCCCGAGCGCCCCTTGATCCACTTGCCGCTTGATTTGCAGAGGGAGCCACTCCCAGCGCATTTGGTGGGGAATCATCAGCACTTTGCCGCTTGCCTTTTGGGCTTTGACAATTTCTTTGGCTGAGGGCACGTTGATTGCCATAGGCTTCTCGAGCAATACATGTTTGCCTGCCTGAAGCGCCTGTACTGCAATGGGTGCGTGATACTGATTCGGCACGCCAATGACAACGGCATCGATCTCAGGGTCGGCGATCAGTTGATCTGCCGTTTCATAGCATTTGGGAATGCCGTATTGGGCTGCGCGCTGCTGTGCCAACGGTAAGTAGGAATCCGTAACAGCCGTGATGACGACTTCTTCACTAGGAAGCTTTTGGAAGGTCTGAATATGTACGTTGCCGATATTGCCGGCGCCGATGACGCCGATGCGGATAGGGTTGCTCATCTGAATGTCCTCCTGACGGTTTGTGGCTGCCTGCAGCCGGATAAGTAATCTGGGCCGATTTTAATGAAATTGAATCATTTCAAAACGAACGGTTGAAAGAAACCGTATTCTTTTTTATAGTAAGATGGAACTGAAGAAATTGCGTCCCACTTTTTCCGGTCGGTATCCCAAAATTTCAGCAGGGGAGAGATAGTCGCATGGCCGTCATTCCGAAATATTTGACCCATTATCCCAACATGGACTCGGAGCTTCCTTTTCACATAAAAATTCACAGACTGGAAAACGGCTTCCCATCGCATCGGCACGATTTTTTGGAGTTTTCCTATGTTATCGAAGGGCGCGGAACGGAAATCATCAACGGTGTGGAGCATCCGATGGTTCCAGGGACATTTACGCTCGTCATGCCTTATCAATATCATGAAATTATCTCGGAGCCGGGAGCTCCGTTGTCGTTATATAACTGCAACTTCGGAATCCACTTGTACGCGCCGGGAGAGCAGCTGCCGGGAATCGATCTGCATCAGGCCGAAGACCTGCTGCCTTCCTTCGTGCTGCTGCCGGAGTGCGAGCAGGAGAGGCTGCGGTCTCTTCTTGCGGAAATGCGGGAGGAATATGCAGGGGATAGCTTGTGGAAGCAGTCGCTGCTCAAAGCCAAGCTGACGGAGGTGCTCGTCCGGTTCGACCGGTTCCGCAGAAACATGACGGGAGAAACCGTGGCGGCGCCGTTTCGCAAAGGGAGAGGACACTCGCAGCAGCCAAGCAGCATCTGGCGGGTCATTCAGCATATACACGCTCATTACCAGGATGATCTTACATTATCGGGAGTGGCCGACACGTGCGGCTTCAGCGTTCCTTACTTGAGCGAGCTGTTCAAAAAGACGGTGGGGCAAAACTTCCTCACCTTCGTGCATGAAGTTAGGATCCGTCATGCGTGCGGACTTCTTGCTGCGACGGATATGAACGTCTCCGATATTGCACTGGAGTCGGGCTACGGCTCCTACAATACATTTTCCAGAATATTCAAAGAGCACAAAGGAATGACTCCTGTCGAATACCGGAAGCGGAAATCGGCAGCGGTAGAACTGATTTCCAACAGGTAAATACGAATGAAAAATACCCCTGAGAGCTTCGGTTGCGCAAGGAACCGTTTGCACGTCAGGGCTTTTTGCCATATCAGAATAGGTAAGACTCGTAAAGGCCGCTCATCTTCGGGTATCGTCGATAGACGTTTTTCTCTCCACAATGGAATGGATAAGCTATCCGAGATCATCGGATGCAAAATTCCATTTGGCGTTAAAAACTTCGATTGAACGCGGTCGCTCATCTTCGGGTATCGTCGATAGACGTTTTTCTCACCAATACCGGCAGAAAATACGGCTTCGATTGCGCCAGAATGTTCTCCTTCTCGTCGACAACCTTGACCTGAAGCTCCAGATTGCCAGGTTTCGCCAATAAAGATTTGGGCAGGTCGGCCGTAAGCTCCTGTTCGCTTTCCCATTTCGTTTGCATCGGCTTGCCGTTCACGTAGACGACGCTCCCAATACCGTAGCGGCCGCCGGTCAGAGTGATCTGTATCATCTTTTTCGTATCGGTGAGCGCGCCGTCAACCGTACTGAGCGAATCTGGAGTAACGGATGTTATAACAGGATCTCCGTATCCCATTATTAATGTAGGTTGGATTGGCGGGTCATCCATACTCTCCGGGGTATTCCTGTCGTCGCCGAACATCATAACCTGCTGGCGTGACTGGTATTCAGTCAAATCCGCCTCGTTAATGTTCATGGCTTCATAGTACGATTTAGGCGGTATGATCGGGATTTTCTTGGACAGCTGCGACAGGAAATCGGTGTAATCGCTTCCTTTTATCTTGGCCAAATTAAGAACGTAAGGTCCGAGAAAGGAAGGATTGAAGTATAAGTCTTCCCTGCCTTCCTGAAGGTAGTTGTTCCATATAAGCAGAGGAACCTTGTGAGTCTTCTGCAGAAAATCGGGATCCTCCTCGCCCTGTAAATAATGGCCTTCGCGGTAAACGTAATAATCTTCCTCAAAGAAAGGGAGATGGTCGCCGAAAAACACAACGATCGTCGGCTCCTTCACTTTGCTGTAATGCTCTACGAGCTCCTGCAGCATGGCGTCCGCTCCATTCGCTCCTTGTGCATACGTTTCCAAAATATCGATTGCTGCGCCTGCCATCGTATCTTTCTTATCTTTGATTCGAATGGTGTTCCGTTCGAATTTATTGGCATAATAATGGTAATGATTTTCCATCGTGTTAGCGAAAATAAAATCGGCGCCTTCGGTGCGAGCGCTTTCTTCAATAATCCGTTTGGCTACGGCATGATCGCCGATATAAGGCCCGACGAATTCATCCGGATTAAAAAACTCGTAGCTGATATAGCGGGAAAAGCCAAAATGACGATACACGTTCCGGCTGTCGAAATACCAGTCGTAGAACGGGGTAATCGCGGTAGGAGTGTAGTTTCGGGACGACAAAATCGACGCCAGCGACTCGATATCGCGCTTGACGAATTCCTCGTACGCTATCGTATTTTCGGGTAGAAACCGCATGGAATTGCCCGTAAGCACCTCCAGCTCCACATTGGCCGTGCCGCCGCCGAACTGGGGTGACAGCATCCAGCCGCTCGTATATTTCTTGCTCAGCTCGTGAAAGGTGGGTATCGGGTCTCTGCTGAAAGACAGATCTTTCATAAGAGTAGGGTCCCAGAACGATTCGCTGAGAACGATAATAATATTGGGATTGCGTTTCAGCTCCTCGCTTGTCCAATCGGTTAAGGAGGTGTCCAGCTGCAGCGGCTTGCGCGGATTGGCAGCTTTCTCGACGGGAGGAGATGTCCGCATCATGGATATAACGCCTATGACGATAAGTATGGCGAGCATGCGAGCCCATACCGGGTAGCTGCGAAACGGTTTACGGAATTTTGATAGCATGGACATGTCTCCTAAATTAACAATAATTTCAATTATAGCATGGATAGGAAAGGAAACGCATCCATTTTGTAAGCGATCCCAATTTGTCGATTTCGTCAGCAGCTTAGA
Source organism: Paenibacillus sp. H1-7 (assembly GCF_022354825.1). Classification (GTDB taxonomy): domain Bacteria; phylum Bacillota; class Bacilli; order Paenibacillales; family NBRC-103111; genus Paenibacillus_S. The sequence goes on along the minus strand of NZ_CP031168.1, from coordinate 6,105,749 downwards.
GCCGGTTTGAGTCCGAGGCTTGCTTATGGGGGAAGTTAATTTCATCCAAAAAATACGTTGACGCCGCCATCGGTATCCACTAAAGTAACAAACATACGTACGCTTTTTGGAAGAGCGGTATTCACCGTAAGGAGGGCAGTCCATCATGAAACAGAAAATACCGGTGAAGGAATACGCCGGATTGCTGCAAAGCTACTTAAGGCCGCAGCGCAAAGCGATTGTATGGCTGTCGCTGCTGTTGTGCGCCGGCATCGTCATGCAGCTCATCAATCCGCAAATTATCCGTTATTTCATCGATACGGCCAAGTCGGAAGACAGCTCGGCACCGCTCATCTACGCGGCAGCTTTGTTCATCGGAGTATCTTTGCTGCAGCAGGTCATTACTATTATCGCGACCTATATCGGGGAAAATGTGGGCTGGATCGCCACGAATAAGCTGCGCGGGGATGTTGCGGAGCATTGCATGAAGCTGGATATGTCGTTCCATAAGTCTCACACGTCGGGTGCCATTATCGAGCGCGTCGACGGCGACATTAACAACCTGGCGAATTTCTTCTCCAACTTCGTCGTGACGCTGCTCAGCAATCTGGTGCTGGTTGCCGGCATGCTCGTTCTGCTGTACCGGGAAGGGTGGGTTATCGGGCTCGGCATGACCTTGTTCGTCGTGGCCGCTATATACGCCATCCAGTATATTAGAAAATTCGCCGTCCCTCACTGGGGGAATTTGCGGCAGATGAGTGCGCGCTTTTACGGCTTTCTAGGCGAGCATCTGGAAGGGACGGAGGATACGCGCGCAAACGGTGCGACTGATTATGTCATGTTCCGCTTCTTCACCTTGATCCGGGAATGGCTGCCGCTGCGTATGAAAGCCTTTATGGGCTGGGCCAGCATGTGGATTACGACGCTGGTCGTATTTGCCATCGGCAATGCGGTAGCTTTCGGCCTCAGCGCTTATTACTGGAAGCAGGGGGCGATTACGCTCGGTACCGTCTATATGATCTTCTATTACACGGAACTGATGGCTAAACCTATCGAGAAAATCCGCACGCAAATGGAAGATTTGCAAAAAGCGGACGCGAGCATTATCCGAATCCGCGAGCTGCTCGCTACAGAGCCCAAAATTCGCGACGGTAAAGGAGTGCCGCTGCCGGAAGGGCCGTTGTCCGTTACGTTTAACCATGTCATGTTTGGATACGAGGATGATACGTTAACCTTGAACGACATCGATTTCCGGCTGGAAAAGGGCAAGGTGCTCGGGGTACTGGGCCGGACGGGAAGCGGCAAAACGACGATGGCGCGTCTGCTGCTGCGGTTTTACGATGTGAGCGCCGGAGGAATTTTGCTGGAGCAGGTCGATCTGCGCGACGCCAAGCTAAGCGTTCTGCGCGGCAAAGTCGGGATGGTGACGCAAAATATCGAAATATTCCAAGGGACGGTGCGCGATAATCTGACGTTCTTCCGCGACGATATCCCCGATAGCAAAATCGTCGAGGTGCTGGAGGAGCTCGGCTTGAAGGAGTGGTTCCGTTCAATGCCTGCGGGACTCGACAGCCAGCTGGAGTCCGGGGGCGGCGGCCTCTCGGCCGGGGAAGCGCAGCTCATTTCGTTCGCCCGCGTATTCTTGTCGGATCCGGGGCTTATCATTCTGGATGAAGCGTCGTCGCGTCTGGATCCTGCCACCGAGCAGAAGATCGAACAGGCGATCAACCGGCTTCTGGTGAACCGGACCTGCATTATCATCGCCCACCGGCTGGCGACGATTCAGCGTGCGGATCAAATTCTAATCCTGGAGCAGGGAGAAATGATCGAATTCGGTGACCGTACGGTGCTCGCCGCCGATCACCGGTCCCGTTACAGCCGGATGCTTCAAGTCGGAATGGAGGAGATGCTGGCGTGAGCACCTTTACGTTTTTGTGGCGGATTACGAAGTACCGGCCGCTCTTATATATCCTTAATGCAATAGCCTGGTCGCTTATTTATTTGGCCCCTATCATACCGGGCTGGATTACGAAGGAATTTTTCGATACGTTGTCGGGCGGCGCCGTGTACGGGTTCAGCATTTGGACGCTGATCGTCCTGCTGATTGCGGCTGCACTCGGCAAATCGGTTCTCATTGTTCTGGGCTTTATTACGGACATCAGCTTCCGTTTTCGAATCGGCGCTTTGCTGCGCAGAAATATGCTGAAGCACGTATTGAAGGAGCCGGGAGCGAAGGCGATTCCATGCTCTCCGGGGGAGGCGATCAGCAGCTTCCGCGATGATGTCGATCAGCTCGAGGAGACGATCAGCTGGTCGGTGGACGCCTTCGGGATGACCTGCTTTGCTGTAGTATCCTTCTACATCTTGTACGGCATCGATCCGAGGATGACGCTATGGGTATTTCTGCCGCTGGTCGTCGTAGTGACCATAGCCCAGCTGTCTACGACGCTGCTGCAAAAATACAGGGCGGCAAGCCGGGAGGCGACAAGCCAGGTTACCGGCGCCATCAGCGAAATGTTCAGCACAGTGCAATCCATTCAGGTGGCAGGCGCTGAGGAGCGGGTTATCAGCCGGTTCCGCCAGCTGAACGACAACCGCAGGCAGGCGATGCTGAAGGATAAGCTGCTGAACCAGATGCTCGACTCCGTATTCTCCAATACGGTCAACCTGGGAACCGGCTTTATTCTGCTGCTGGGAGCGCAGTCGATGCGAAACGGCAGCTTTACCGTCGGCGACTTCGCTTTGTTCGTTTATTACTTGACGTTCGTCACGCAGTTCATTCAAAACTTCGGCAAGTTTTTGACCTATTTCAAGCAAAGCACCGTAGCCAAGGACCGGCTGGAGCATCTGCTTCAAGGAGCCGACCTCGCTGTAGCGACCGAGCATCATCCGTTGTATTTGCGCTCGAACCCGATCGACCCGGGAAGCTTAGATGCTGCGATTAAGGAACAGGATCGGCTGCAAGCGATGGATGTGCGCGGGCTGACCTACCGCTATCCCGAAACCGGTAGAGGAATCGAGGATGTTACGTTCCGCATCCCGCGGGGATCGTTCACCGTCATCACGGGGCGCATCGGCTCCGGCAAGACGACGCTGGTGCGGACGCTGCTCGGGCTGCTTCCGATGGATAGCGGAGATATCCGCTGGAACGGGCAGCGGGTCGACCATCCCGGGGACTTCTTCGTTCCGCCCCACAGCGCCTATACGCCGCAGGTTCCGCGGCTGTACAGCGACACGCTTCGCAACAATATCCTGCTCGGGATGAAAAGCGAAGGCGGGGAGCTGCAAAAAGCCGTTCACTCCGCCGTGCTGGAGCCCGATATAAGCCATTTGCAGCATGGAATGGATACGGTGATCGGCCCGCGCGGAGTGAAGCTGTCCGGCGGCCAGGCGCAGCGTACGGCGGCCGCCCGCATGTTCGTTCGCGATGCGGAGCTGCTCGTCTTCGACGACCTGTCGAGCGCCCTCGACGTCGAAACCGAGCGCAAGCTGTGGGAGCGTATCTATGAGCAGCGGCAGGGGGAGGCTACCTGCCTCGTCATTTCGCACCGCAAGACGGCGTTGGCCCATGCGGATCATATCATCGTGCTGAAGGACGGCCGGATTGAAGCCGAAGGAACGCTGGAGGAGCTGCTGGAGACGAGTGAGGAGCTCCGCCATCTGTGGCTTCGGGAGGACAGCAGCGAGAACGCGGGCTAGAGTCCTGAGAGTCCCCATGCTTTTCACGATGTGAATACGCGAGCACATGGCTATAACACCAACTGGCGCCCGCTGTCTCAGTGCGAGTCAAGTCATCATACAACCGTTCCCGCCGGCCTGCTATCAGGCTGCCGGGAGCGTTTTTTTACGTATATAGAATTTATTATCATGGCTCCCCGCAAAGTATCTGATTGGCCTCGAGACCCAATCTCCACTTTGTGGGGTTATGTTACGAGAAGACATCATGCCATACAATAGCAACCTGAATACATAGGAATCGGCATCCCGGTTGCTATAATGAAACTGTGCTTAGAAGGAACCGGGTTCCTTAGGGGCGGGATGGCGAATAGAGACTAGAAATCAGAAGAGGGATGATGAGATGACTTTGAAAGCTATTATCATAGGAACGGGCGGTTGGGGCAAAACGTGGGTTACGCAGACGCTCCCCAAAGCCGTTCAGGAAGGGCAGCTGGAAGTGGCGGCAGCCGTTGATGTGAATCCGGACAGTCTGAAGCTGGCGGAGCAATGTTTGGGGTTGAGCTCTGACCGGTGCTTTACAGAATTGGAGCAGGCCTTTGCAGCGACTGCCCCGCAAGTGTGCATTATAGCATCTCCGCCTCATACCCGAGAGCATATCGCAGTTTTTGCAATGGAGAACGGCTGTGACGTGTTGTGCGAGAAGCCGCTTGCCGATACGCTGGAGGCCAGCTGCAAGATCGTACAAAAAGCGCGCGAGCTCGGGAGGAAGGTTGGCGTTACGATGACGCACCGGTTCAGACAGCCGATCTGGACGTTTCGCGAGCTGGTTCGATCCGGTAATTACGGTGCGCTGGACTACCTCGTTTTCAATTTTAACTGGAACCGCAGAGACGGCCTTAAGGACAGACAGGCTAAAATGGACAATACAATGCTGATCGAAGGCGCTATCCATCAGCTGGACTTGCTGGAGCACTTGGCGGGTGCACGCTGTGAAACCGTGTATATGGATTCGTGGACTCCGAAATGGGGCAACTTCACGGGCAGTGCACAGGCAATGCTTGCTTTGAAGTTCGAGAACGCGGTCCGCGCCTCTTACGAAACCGCCTGGTGCAATGCATCGGCCCAAAACAGCTGGGAGCAGGAATATATCCGCGCGGAATTCGAGCATGCTACGGTCGTATTGAATCGGGGAGCCGTTGAAGTGTTTCCCGAGGAGGACAACATAAAGAGCGGTCCGACAGGTATGCCGGTCCCGCTCAAAGAAAATGCCAAATGGGGCAATGATTACTTGCTGGAATCGTTCCTTCAATGGGTCCATGGCGGACCGGCAATGGAAACGAACGCGGAAGCGAATTTGAACTCCATGACGCTACTGTTTGCGGCTATCGAAAGCAGCAAGCTGGGAATGCCTGTCCGGGTCCGGCAGTTTGCCGCCGATAACGGACTCTTATAGAAAGCTTCAGGACACGGATCCGAGCAGCTGCCGCATCTTCAATTCCGTTTCGGAATCCGGCAGCGGGGTATAGACGCAGCAGCGAAGATCGGCGTTGGCATATACTTGAAACGAGGTAATCTCGAATCTCATGTTGCCGGCGAGAGGGTGGTTCAACTCCCTTACGGTTTTAGGCTCCGTTCTGTGATCTCCCTGCTGCCACAGCTGTGTAAACTGCGGATTGATTTTGGCGCAATGGTCGGTGAATTCGTCGTACCAAGGGTCGCCTGCGTATTGGCCGTAATAGTTGCGGAATATAGTAAGAAAATCGTGTGCGAAATCTTCCCAGTTCACCACCAGGTCGCGCATCTCCTGCTTCATAAAAGAAAGCCAGACGATATTGCGTTCCTCTTCGCGGATAGGTCCGATGCTGCCCATAATGGCGCTGGCCGCCTTATTCCATCCGACAATGTTGCATCTGCGGTCGGCAATAAAGGCAGGGCAAGGACAGAGATAGTCCAAAATGCGCTGCAGCGTAGGATTGATAACGTCGGATTCCGGGGCGAAGGCGAGCGATAATGGCGAAAAGGCGGGCATAGTATGTAAACTTTCGTCTTCGATACGACAGGCGTCTATAACAGTCACTTTGGTCACTCCAATATTAAATCGTACATGTGATTATAAAATATACGTGAGCAAAACACAATATTTTGTCGAGCACCAATTTAAAATCTTGTACGTCTTGTGACGGAAGCGTAAAGTAACGACATTTTTTCGAAATGTACCGTAACTTTCCCAGCTCGGATTCTGGTAGGATGAACAGAGAATTGAAAGCTTTGTCGAACTTCGCTCGACGTTGTTCCATTTTGACGAACAAATACTGGAAGGGGTAATGGACATGTGGACCCAATCATGGTTAGAAGCAATAAGCGATAAATGTAAGCGTTATCCGCAGGCGCGCGCAGCATACGACCGTTTTCGCAGCGATCAGGAGAGACTGGTGTCTCAGAGAGTGGCCATTCCGCTCTTGGAGGGCGGATGGAGTCACGATTACAACTGTCCCAACGACGGCGACCGTCTGATTCTAATCGACCGGCATCATCACCGCTGTCCGACCTGTAACGAGGTTTGGAGCGGCAAGCCATGGGATGATGTAGCCGTAGCCAACGAGCATTGGAACTATGCGAGAACGTGCCGCAACGCAAGCGTCGTATCCGCTATCGAGGGCAACGGGCAATGGGCCGAATGGTCGAAGCAGGTGCTGATGTCCTACGCGGATCATTATGAAGGATTCGAGCTGCACGACCGGTATGGCGGCGCCAGTAAAACATCGGGCAAAGTGATGTGCCAGACGCTGTCGGAGGCGAGCTGGCTATGCTTGCTTGCGCAGGCCTACCATATTTTGAAGGAGCAAGGAGTATTGTCGCCCGAAGAATGCCGGCATATAGCGGACAAGCTTCTATATCCGGCGATTGAGGTTATCAATAACAACCCGGCAGGCATTTCGAACTGGCAAACGTATCATAATGCAGCCAAAGCTTTAACAGCCGCCGCTGTGGGCGACAGAGATCTGATGGATCAGGTGCTTCATGATCCGGAGAACGGTTTTTACTTCCAAATGGAAAATAGTCTTGGCGAGGACGGGTTCTGGTACGAGGGAGCGTGGGGCTACCATTTCTACACATTGGAGGCCCAAACCTTAATCGTGCTGGCAGCGCAAAGCTTTAACCTTCGCCTGTACGAGGAACCGCGGTTTCAATCGATGTACCGTGCGCCGCTGGAGTGCATGCAGCCGGACGGAACACTGTCCGCGATTCACGATTCCGGCGTGGTGCCGATCCAAAAGTACTTCCATCTGTACGAATTTGCCGCCAAATACATCGGGATCGGCAGCGAGGTGCTGGAAGGCGCTGCAAGAGATTCACTGTACAGCTTTCTGTTCGGCTTTGAAGAAGAGCAAGAGGGGAGCGCTGATCTGCAGCCATTGGCAATGGACGAACCGGATAGCCGGTTTGTCCATTTGAAAAAGGCGGGCATGCTGTTTCTGAAGCGGGACGCCGGGGCGCCTGATCAAGGGCAGGTTGCTATGGTCGATTACGGGGAGCACGGCGGATGGCATGGGCATCAGGATAAGCTCAACCTGCTGTTCTACGCCGGAGGACATCCGTGGCTCGAGGATGCAGGGATGCTTCCTTACGGAAACCCGATACACTTCGAATACTTCAAACAAACGGTCGCGCACAATACGGTAGCTGTCGGAGGCAGGTCGCAGGCTGAAGCCGAAGGCTCGATCGAGCTCATGCAAAGGCGGCCGGACGGAACGCTGGAAGCCGTCATGGATGCAGGAGAGGCATACCCTGGAGCAAGGCTGCGGCGGAAAATCGTCCTGACCGGCGATGTGCTGCTCGATGCTTTTCAAATTCGCTGCGACGAAGAGCAGACGGTGGATTGGATCATTCATACCCAAGGGAAACCATTCCTTCCGGATGGCAGCGATGCGGATGAGGCGGCGCGGCTCTCTTGGAGGGAAGCTGCGGAAGGAAGCCTTGGGAGCGAAGACGGGTACTCTTACTTACAGAAGCTGCAGACGGCTTCTCCCGAAGGGGGGCAGTGGCGTGCTGATTGGCAATGGAATAAGCAGGATGCGGCCGGAGACCGGCTGCAGTTGATAGCGCTCGATGTGCAAGAGGGAGAACAGGTATTCATGGCGGAAACCATGGCGATGCCGTCCGTCGGCAAGCGAAGCACATTGATCCGAAGAAGAACCGGAGTTAAGGAAACCGTCTTTGTCTCTTTGTTCCGTGCGACGAAAGGCGATGAATCGGCGATCCCGGTGAAGGCGGAATACGACGCCCAAACCGGACAAGTCGTTGTCCATATTGGAGGCAAGGAGCCGGTAGTGCTATCGGCAAGCTTCGAATAAGCGAGTCTCATTATGCAGCCAGCCTTTTTAATGAAAAGGCTGGCTTTCTCACCACAATAGAATTTATAAGATTCCGAGGTCATCGGATGTAAAAATTCTATTTGGCGATAAAAACAACCTCTTAACGCGGCCGCTCCTCTGTGAAAGGACGTCGATAGACGTTTTTCTCATGAAAGCCTTAGGACTGTTGACATGAACCAAACGGAACCATAAAATATCTATATATTTATAAATGGATCGGGAAGGTGTTTGGTTGATGGATCATACCGAATTATTTTGGAAGGTACCGCTCAAGGACTTGAAGCAAGGCTATTATTATCAGGAGCCTACTGGGGAATACATCTGCCTTGTATGCGGCCAAACCTTCGAGAAAGGGATCATTTATTCCGATGAAGGCACGTTTTATGAGGCGGGGAAGTTTGCGGAGCGGCATGTTGCCCGTGAGCACGGCTCCATGTTCGACTTTTTTCTAGGCTTGAACAAAAAGCTGACAGGGTTGTCCGATCTGCAAAAAAGCTTGCTCCGACTGTTCTACGACGGCTACAGCGATAACGAAATTGTAAAGAAGCTCGATGGCGGAAGCGCTTCGACCATTCGCAATCACCGCTTCGCCCTGCGCGAGAAGGAAAAGCAGGCAAGACTGTTCCTGGCCATTATGGAGCTTTTGGAGCAAAAAAACTACGAAGCGAAAGGGCAGGACAAGCCAACGTCCAGAAAGACTTCGGCACCGGTTCAAAAGACGGCGGCAGCAGGCAGCAAAAGCTACGATACGACGGAGGAAGAGTACCAGAACCTGGTGCTGACGTACTTTAAGGAGGGGCTAGACGGGCCGCTAAGCACGTTCCCGACCAAAGCAAAGCGCAAGCTGGCCGTACTGCGCCATTTGATCGGGCGTTTCGAGCCGGGGGTCCGATATACCGAGAAGGAGGTCAATGCGATTCTCCGGGAGGCTTATCACGATTATGTAACCCTGCGCCGGTATATGATCGAGTTCGGACTGTTGGACCGTGAGGATGACGGCAGCGCCTACTGGGTTCAAGAGGGAGCAACGGCGATGACCGAAGAACGCCGCAAGGAGCTTGTGCGCGCCTACAACGAAATAAAGCGGCCCATGGGCGTGTACCGGATTCGCAACAAGCTCAACGGCAAAAGCTGGATCGGCAGCAGCGCCAACATGGAAGCAATGTGGAATCGGACCCGGTTCGAGCTGAGCATGAAAAATGGCCGAAGCAAGCCGCTGCAAAACGATTGGGACGAATATGGCAGCGAAGCCTTTGAATTTGAGGTGCTCGAGGAGCTGAAGGAACCGAAAGGCAGCCGCAAGGATACGGCGGATGAGCTGAAGGCGATGGAAGCCAAATGGATCGGGAAGCTGCAGCCCTTCGGGGATAAGGGATACCACGAATGAGAAAACGGCAAGGAAGCCCGCACGGTGTCAGACCGGAGGCTCTTTGCCGTTTTTTTGCCGATAAAAGTGGTGGCAATTATTCCGCGATGCTCTGATGCTTCAGCATGTGCTTCGTTCTGTATTCGCCTGGAGTCATGCCGCACAGCCGCTTGAAGGAGCGGATGAAGTTTTGCGGATTGTTGTAGCTGAGCCGCTCCGCGATATCGGAGACTTTCCACTCCGTTTCGCGAAGCCATTCTTTGGCCTTTTCCATCCGGTAGGCAATGATATAATCCGTGAGCGTCATACCGGTTTCCACCTTGAACAAATGGCTGAATTGCGAGGTCGGCATCGATACCAGGTCAGCCAAAGCCGGCTGGGACAAATCCTGGTCGTAATGCTCATGGATGTAGTCGAGAACCTTCTCCATCGTATTTTTTTGGCGAAGGCTTCGCCGTTCGGTAATGTGCTGCAGCAGCGTCGGATACAGCTCCTCTTTTAACCATTTGACAATGGCTCCGCTCGTTTTCATGCGTCCGATCCGATGGTATACGTGATAGCGGAACAGCTTAGGGCCCTCTTCGGGATCCAGCTCGAACAGCGTTTTCAACGAGGCGGCTACCAGCTGGACGAACGCCTGCTGCACATGGTCGTAGTTGCCGTTGCCGTTGGAATCGGTCAACCGGTTAGCGAACTCATCCACCTGGTAGCACACTTGCTCAAGCTGCCCCAGCTTGATGCCGGTCAATATATGCTGCTCCTGCTCAATCGGATATTCGTACGAGCTGGTTTGCGGCTGCACCGCACCGATGTAGAATACGTTCCCGCTGCCGTGGATCATTTGATGCTGCAGCGCCTCCATCGCTTCTTTGCCGGATTGCTTGATATGCCCCGTACCGGGGTAACAATGGCCGATCCCGACCGTGACTGTAATGTTCAGGAAGCGGTGAGTGACACTGCGCAGCTCCTCGGCCAGACTGAACGCCGCTGCTTGCAGATCATGCTGGGACACTTCGTCCGTGCCATGATTCAGCACGATGGCGATGTGGTCCGTCGGCGTTTGGAACACGACGCCATGGGCGCACCGGTTAAGCAGCTCGCGGGCTATATTCATAGCGGCATAAGTGAATAAATGAGCATCCTGTTCCGTTTGGCCGCGGATCTGGTCGAGCTCCATGCACAATACGGTGCAGTAGGGAGCAGGCATCTCAATTTCGTAGTAGTGCAGCTTCTCTTCGATTTCATCCGGCTTCATCGTCTCCGTGATAAGGCGCTGCAGGAAGCTCGCGCGCAGCATAGGCAGCGACTCCATAACCTGCTGCTCCAAATGGCGATTGGCCGAGTGGAGGGAATCCATGTAGTGATGGAGCAGGCCGAACTCATTCATATTCGTCTGGGACGGCAATGACGTCGGCAGCCGTTTGCGAACGACGTCGATAATCGCTTGGAGCCTGCGGATGAACGAGCCGGACAAAATAATCGCAGCTATTAGGCTGACGAGAACCAGCAGCAGACTGACCGCCAGCGTTGCGCCTTTGATCCATTGAATGCTGGAAGCAAGCTCCTTCAAAGGGACGGCGGAGATGTATCTCCACCCGTTATAGTCGGATTTTACATAATTGAACAGGATGTCCTGATGGTCGATAGGCTGGGTGAACATTTCCTCCGGGCTGTCCGACGATACCATCCGATGGATGACGGGATCGTTGAAGTCCGGCTTCAGCAGCTGCTTATTCCAGTCGGATAAAATATTTCCTGACGGGGTAGCGATTAGCATTTCGCCGCTTTGCCCGAATTCCATATGGGAAAATACATCGAAAAACGCCCGATCGTTCAGCTCAATGATCAGATAGCCGAGGGGCTTATCTACGGACACAGGGAGCTTGCGCACCAAGGTCACGACATGGGTGCCGCCCCGGGGAACGCTCGGCTGGGACCTCTTGCGGTCAAACCAGAAGAAAGCTTCGTCATGATTCTTTATCGCTTCGAGGACGCTGGGATGGAGCAGGCTTGATTCCGCCATGCCCTGGCTCGGATTGACGATCAGATTTTGCTGCGTCATATACAGGTAAACGCCGTCCGAATCGTTAATCAAGCCCTCCATCGAAGTCAATATCGCCATTACGGAGCGGAACCGCTGCGGGTCTTCATACGGGTTCGGAAGCGACAGGAACTCTTTGAAAACCGGATTGAACGCATGCTGCAGCACAACCTTATCCAAATTAATAAGTTTCTCGTCGATTCGCTCCTGCACCTGCTTGATCGTTTCCCGGTTCGCCTTGCCGATTTCCTTATATAAGCTGTGGCTGGCCAGCAAATAAGTGACCGTGCCCAGGATGGCTATAGGAACAACGGCCAGGAGACAGGCGGCTATAATAACTTTCAGCTTCACGGGACCGAAGGTGCGTATTCGCTGGACCCAGAGGGTGAGCACAATTGCCACCACCTTTTTGAAAGCGTTTTATCCTCGATATTATATATGTTCGTGTCAATACCGAATTTCCCTTCCGTCGGAGGCAAATTCCTTCGTAGCTGATTTCACGGCAGAAGAGTCAAGGCTATAGAAAAAGGCCCCTCGCGGGAAAAATTTCTCAGGAGGGGCGTTCATGACGTTATTTTTTTTGCGATTTGTACCAGTCGTTGGTTTCCTTCGTAATTTGACTGCCGCCTTTATCCAGCCATTCCTTCGCGAAACGGTCAAAATCGTCCATCGGCGCTTTACCCATTACGAGCTTCACGTATTCCTCGTCTCGCAGCTTGTTCAGATCGCTCTGTTTATCCGGAGCGGACGGCGCTACGAAGGCGAGTGCAGGGTTTTTGATCCCCATATCCTTAACGAGGTCGAGATTTTCCTTCTGGGCTTTCTGTACGGCCGCCGGGGCGGAGGAGACAACGTAGCTGTAAGGATCGAACGGATTATGGGCAATTACGGCGTCTACACCATCGGCCTTATATTTCTCGACGTTAATTTTGTACGTTCCATCGGCGTTCTTGGTAGAGTGAATGCCTTCCACTCCGTATCGTTTCAGGTTATACGCTTCGTCGCCGGCCTGCCAATCCAGCAGCTCCATGATGCGCTTAAGCTTCTCCTTGTCCGTCTTGGCAGGAACGACCCATTGGCCGAAGAAGCCGGAGGTTTCACTGTACCCGGACTTGCCGGAAGGGCCGGCAGGCGGTGCGATCATGATGAGGTTGGCCTTTGGATCCACCTTGGACAGGTTCTCGACATAGCGCGCATAGTCGCTCGTTTGTCCGCCCAGCAGAATGCCGGCTTTGCCGCCTTCGAGCTTTTCCCAAACCTGCGTGTTCTTGAGCACCGCGAAATCTTTATCCAGGCCGCCGTCCGCGTACAGCTTGCGCAGCCATTCGAGCGCCTGCTTTTTACCCGGAGTAATGGCGTCATTCATCAGTGTCCCGTCTTCCATCACGCGCCAGCCAGCGCCGGAGTCGAAGGCCATATAGAGCGGGTCCATATGGGATACGTTCTCGCCGAACGCGATGCCGAAGGTGTCGGCCTTGCCGTTCTTATCCGGGTCGTCGTTCGTAAACTTGACCGCGGTTTTGTAGACATCGTCCATCGTTTTCGGAACGGGCAGTCCCAAATTATCGAGCCAGTCCTTGCGGATCATGACGGCGGAACGGTTCAGAGCCCGGGTCCGGGGTACACCGTACAGCTTGCTGTTGATTTTGACGTTATCGAACACGGCTTGCGGGGTTTTCATGATGTTGGGCGATGCTTTAATAAGGTCGTCCAGCTGCGCGAAGGCGCCTTGCTCAACGTATTTGTTAAGCTCGGGGTCCGGATATTTGGTCCACAGGATGATATCGGGCATGTCGCCTGAAGCGAGCGTCACCTTGAGCTTGTCCTCATAGCTGTTGTTTGGTACAGCCATCGGCTCGAATTCGATGTTGAATTTGTCCTCGATAAGCTTCCATACTTCATTCTTCTGAGGCGGCTCGTTATACAGCGGGAACATCATGCTGATCTTCATTCGTTTGGAGCTGTTGCCGCTACCGCTGTCTGAGGACGGCTTATCCTCCGCACCAGGGACCATGGAACAACCAAGCAATGACGTTGCGGTAAGGGCGGTTACGGCAGATACGGAAATCCATTTGGACCATCGTTTAGTCATCGATAAAGACCTCCTTATTTCTTGTGCATATGGATAGGGCGGGTTGGCCGCCCGGCATGCCTCGATATGGCAACAATTCATGAAATGCAAGGCGGTCAGACGGACCGGCGGTTAGCCTTTTACGGATCCGAGCAGTACCCCTTTGGCGAAATGCTTTTGCAGGAACGGATATACGAACAAAATAGGAACCGTGGCAACTATGATGGCGGCCATTTTGATCGTGGTCGGAACGATCTTCAATTCACCCATGGCCACTTCGAAATCCTGTGTCGAGCCCTCGATTATCATTTGCCGCAGGACGACCTGGATCGGCCATAAATTCGGCTTGGTCACGTACATGACGGCCGCAAAAAACTGGTTCCAGTGCCCGACAGCGTAAAACAGCGTGAAGGTCGCGAGAGCCGGCATCGATAGAGGAAGCACGATACGGAACAGCACGCCCAAATTTTTGCAGCCGTCGATCCGCGCCGCCTCCTCGAGCTCTTCGGGAATCGCCTGAAAAAAGTTTTTCATGATGATCAGGTTGAAGGCGCTGATAGCGCCGGGAATAATGAGCGACCAGACGGTGTTAATGAGGCCGAGCGATTTGACGATCATGTAGGAGGGGATGAGACCCCCGTTGAAAAGAATCGAGAAGACGACGAGAAACATAATGATCCGGCGGCCCTTGAGCCTTTTTTTGGCCAGCGGGTACGCCATGAAGGTCGTCAGCACCAGATTGGTGACCGTGCCGACTACCGTAATGAAAAAGGTCGTGTACAGCGAACGGACGAAATGCGTGTTGCTAAAAATCGTCTGGTACGCATCCCATGTAAATTTCTCCGGCCAAAGAATGACCCCGCCCCGGAGCACCTGCTGCAGAGGAGCAAGCGATGTAGCCAATATATAGAGAAAAGGAAACAGCGTCAGAAGTGCGCATAACGTTAGAATGACCACATTGGCGACATCGAACAGACGGCTGCCGAAGGTTGGTTTGATGTGCATAGTTCTGCTCCTTTCATTTCGGCTGTTTTGTTAAAAAACGCCTTCCTCGCCGAATTTTTTGGTCAGCCAATTGGCTCCGACGACAAGAATCAGTCCGATCAGCGACTTGAACAGACCGACAGCCGTAGTATAGCTGAATTTGCCTCCGATTAAGCCTTCCCGGTAAACATACGTTTCGAATACATCCCCTACGCTATTGACCGTCGAATTCAACATAAGGAAAATGTGCTCGAACCCGACATCGAGAATGTTGCCGAGACGCAGGATCAACAGGATGAAGATCGTGCTGCGAATCGCCGGAAGCGTAATGTGCCACAGCTGGCGCCAGCGGCCTGCACCGTCGACAATGGAAGCCTCGTACAGCTGCGTGTCCACTCCCGATAGAGCGGCGAGGAATATAATCGTTCCCCAGCCTGCTTCCTTCCAGATGCTTTGCGATACGAGCAGCGTACGGAACCAATCCGGCGTAGTAAGAAAGGGAAGAGGCTGGCCTCCCGACGCGACTATCAGCTCGTTAACCATCCCTCCCTGAGTTCCCAACAGCAAGTAAGTTATGCCTGCAACGACAACCCAGGAAATGAAATGCGGCAAATAAATGACGGTTTGAACGGAACGCTTGAACCAGGAAATTCTGATTTCATTAAGGAGCAGGGCGATAACGATCGGTGCCGGGAAAAAGAAAACAAGATTGTACAAGCTGATTAAGATGGTATTGCGAAAGATTTGCCAAAACTTGTCGTACTGGAACAATCGGATAAAGTGATCGAAGCCGACCCAGTTACTATGAAGGATGCCTTTGAAAGGACTGTAATCCTGAAAGGCGATAACGACTCCCCACATGGGCAAGTATTTAAAAATAAGAAAATAGAGCACGCCCGGAGCCAGGAGCAAATACAAGTCCCAGTCCATCAAATTGCGCTTGAAGCCACGATTCAGCTTTCCAGCGGTTTCGGGAACCGATGCGCTTGCCTTAACGGTATCCGCTTTCATAACCCATCACACTCCTTGTTCATTCGATGCTCTAATGGATAAGGCAGCGGCGCTTTGGAAGATCCGCCTCTTTGCGATCATTGTAGGGGACGGTGCACGAAAAAGAAACAATCATTTCATCTGACACCCGGAAAGCCGTCGGAGCCGCATAAACAGCGCTTTTTTGCGCCGATAATCATTTCTTCTGATTATGAAAAAAAGGGTTGAACAGGAAGTGATTACGATGATCTTTTCATTTGATCGTAGGAATTGCCATTCGCTGGTTATACAATGAACTTAGCTGTCCGCTACCTACTCTAACCTTGAGAGGATGATGTAACTATGTTTGGTCAAGCTATTTCGCAGGAGGCTGCAGCAGAACGTATTGTTCCTGTCCATGCATTTCGACCTTATCCCGATGCGGAAAACAGGTCGATGTGGGAGTCGCTTCAGGAGGATGTCCGTACGATATGGATCGGATGGGCGGAGGAACGGCTTGAGTTTACTTGGCCGGCACTCCCGGCTTCCCGCTATATGGATTTCGTGCGCAACGGGAACCGAACGCGGTATGAGACGGTATATTTCGAGCGCCGAAGAGCGTTGACCGATCTGGTCATCGGCGAATGCATCGAAGGGAATGGCCGGTTCATGGAGCAAATCGCTAACGGTATTTGGTGCCTGTGCGAGGAATCGTTCTGGGTAGTCCCGGCCCATATGTCGTTATCCCCGCAAAGTAAAGGCTATGCGCTGCCGGATGTGACCGAGCAGGTTATCGATTTGTTCGCTGCAGAGACCGGAGCGCTGCTGGCATGGACGTCATACTTGCTTCAGAATCGATTGGATGCGGAATGTCCGATGATAGGGAAACGAATCCGCCATGAATTGCGGAGACGCATTATGGAGCCTTATCTAGACCGGGAGGATTTCTGGTGGATGGGCTTCGCAGGCCGCAAAGTCAACAACTGGAATCCGTGGATTCATTCCAATTGTTTGACTGTGTTTCTTCTGACTGAGGACGACTCGTTCATCCGAAGCCGGGCGGTTGCCAAAGCGGCGTTAAGTCTTGATTATTTTCTGGAGGTATATCACCCGGATGGAGGCTGCGATGAAGGCCCCAGCTATTGGGGACGTGCCGGCGCTTCCTTGTTTGATTGTCTGGAGCTGCTGTATTTGGCTTCGAACGGGAAGATCGATTTTTATGGAGAACCGCTCGTTCAGGAGATCGGCAAATACATATATCGGGCGCATATCGACGGCAATGACTTCGTCAACTTTGCCGATGGGGACGCGAAGCTCTCTATATCCGGAGATCTTGTCTATCGATACGGGGAGCGGATCGGCGATGCCAAGATGAGCCGGCTTGGGGCGTATGCATTCCGGAGCAACGGCTTTAAGCGAGACCGGATCGCTTCTCTGATGCGTATATTAGGCGAGCTGAATCATGCGGCGCTGCTGACGGGCGAGCCGGTCTCACCTCCTTACGAGCGTGACGTATGGCTGAAGGATACGCATATTTTTGCCGCAAGGGAGCATGAGGGAAGCGCAGCAGGGCTGTACTTGGCCGCCAAAGGCGGGCATAACAACGAAAGCCACAACCATAACGATGTCGGTCATTTTATCGTTTATTATAATGGAAGGCCGTTCCTCATCGACGCAGGTGTCGAGAGCTACACCGCCAAAACGTTCAGTCCCCAGCGTTATGAAATATGGACGATGCAGTCCGCTTTCCATAGTCTGCCTACCGTAAACGGGATGCAGCAGGAAGCGGGGGAAGACTACCGGGCGACAAACGTCACGTATGCGGCTAACGAGGAGCGGGCGCAGGTGGAAATGGAGCTTTCAAAGGCTTATCCGGAGGAAGCCGGTATTGTCAGCTGGAAGCGGACCTGCGCGCTGCTGCGCGGAAGAGGAACGGAAGCTGCGGTGGAGATAACGGATATGTACCGGCTTCGCGAAGCATCCGCGGATATCGTGCAAAACTATTTGTGCCTGCAATCGCCCGTACTGCTTGACGACGGCACGATTGAACTCGTCAACGAGCAGGGGGAGCGGCTCCGGCTGCGTTATGACGCTTCGCGGTGGAAAGCGTCCGCAGAGGCTGTTCCCGTCAACGATGCACGGATGAAGCCGGTATGGGGCGATACGCTGCATCGAATCCGTTTGCAGGCGGTTGAGCCGGCAGCGGAGGAGAGGGTTGTTGTGACCGTCACGGCTTCTAAGCAGCTGTAAAAAGCAATGATAAAAAGCATTCGATTCGTGGAGACGCGGACGAATGCTTTCTTTTTGCTGCTCTTATTTCCATGCCGACAAATATAATGAATTATTGATCCATTTCAGCATGAAAGAATAAAGATTATTCCATTTTTTTGTAGTATCTTGAAGGCACGAGAAGTCAGATAGGCTAGAGGATTAAGAAGGAGAGAAGGGGAAGAGGATGCTTAAATGTATTGTTGATGCTGCAGGAAGCGGGGATTTCCGTACGGTACAGGAGGCGGTTGATGCCGCGCCGGATGGAAGCAGAGAGAAAGTGACGATATTCATCAAGAACGGCACTTACGAAGAAAAACTGCTCGTTCCAAAGGAAAAACGGAACTTGCATTTCCTGGGGGAAAGCCGGGACGGGGTCGTGCTGACGTATTCGGACAATACCAAGACCCTTGGTCCCGACGGTGAGCCGCTGGGAACGTTTCGCAGTGCCAGCGCTTTTTTTCATGGAGACGACTTCACAGCAGAGCAGTTGACCATACGCAATGCATCCGGTCAGGGCACAGGCCAAGCGGTAGCCGCATTCGTAACGAGCGATCGGGCCGTATTCCGCAGCGTCACGTTCCTTGGATTTCAGGACACGCTGTATACGGGAGAAAGCCGGCAGTATTATGAAGACTGCCGCATTGAAGGCGATGTCGATTATATATTCGGGCCGGCGACAGCCGTATTTAACCGGTGCCGCATTCACAGCAAGCGAAAGGGCGGATATGTGACCGCCGCATCGACGCCTGAGGATAAGCCTTTCGGATACGTATTCCTCGATTGTACGCTGATGGCGGATCCCGGTATGACCGATGTGTATCTCGGCAGGCCATGGCGTCCTTTTGCCCATGTCGTATGGATCCGTACCGAGATGGACGCATCCGTCAAGCCGGAAGGCTGGCATAACTGGAGCGACCCTGCCCGGGAAGCGACATCTCGTTATGGTGAATACGGCAGCCGGGGACCCGGGGCGAACCCGGAAGCGAGAGTATCTTGGTCTTGCCAGCTAGCTCCGGATGAGGCGGCAGCTTACACCGTTGCTAATGTATTGGCAGGGGAGGATGGCTGGGACCCGTCCGCCGTACAGTTCGAAGAACGGTTACGGTGAGCGATCCAGAGTTCCCGTCCTTTGCAAGCTGTTACGCTACCTAAAGAAAATCCACGCCCGGTCCGCAGCTTCACGGTCCTGGCGTGGATTTATTATTAATTAACGAACAGCGCCCCGCCAAGCTTCCTCGGCCAGCCGCTTGAATACTATAGCCTGCTGCCAGCGGTCCGAAATCTCGGCTTTGCCGCCTCGGTAGCTCTCCAAAGTAATCGCATAGCCTGGAGGGCCGAGCTCGCTCACGAACGGCAGCACGTCACCGGGCTGAGCGTCTAGAAGCCAGTAAGCCATTCCTTTCGTCCACCAGCGCAAATAATGCTCCACCATGCCATGCTGGCCATCCGGCCCGATGTCCACCTGCACCTGCTCACCGTTGGATACACGTCCGTGGAGCCCAGAGGTCCGGCGCAAAAGCTCGTCGAAGAAAGGCTCGGCCTTTTCGATCAGGCTGCTGTGTCCCATTTCACCCGCAACGACATAATGGGAGAAGTCGATAGTCAAGCGCAGCTTGGGCAGCGCTTTCACATAATCGACGGTGCGGTGCAAATCCTGTGTCACCCGGGCACGATGGGTTTCGACCATGAACGGCATGCCCGCCGCTTCCGCTTCCTCTACTAAGCCGTGGAGCAGCGTGACCGCATCGTCGCCGATAACGAACGAATCCATAACCTGCGAATTGACATACTGCGCTCCGAATTGCTTGGCCGCCTGAAGCACAGGCTTGATATCTTCCCTTTTATATGGAAACGAATGCGTTCCGAAGCTGAATTTGTATTGCTCCAGGAGCCGGTGCCATCGTTCCTGATCTTCCGGTGCGGGGATCGCTCCGAATATGCCGGTGAAGCCGGCTTCGGCAATCTTTTCAAATTTCTCCTCGACGGTCCATTCCCGTTCTCCATTGCCGAGTCCTACCATGCCCCACCAGGCTTGTTGAATATCCAGCCGGGGCTTGCCGCCGGAGCCGTCATTAATCTTATGTATCGCTGCCATGTTGTTCGATATCCCTCCTTATTGTGGTGAAATGTGATGGATAGCATAAAGAGCATGTAACAGAATCGAATGTGAGTTGTCCCCAGGTGCCCCTCCATTATATAAAAGAAATCTGCCGTGTGAAATGCCTCTGAAGACGGATTTGAATGTTTTTGAATGAAAAAAGTGTTGCATTGAAAACAAGCCTATTCAGAAACAAAACAACATTCCTGTAAAGCCTGCGGAGCTAGTGCTATCGGCCAACTTGTTGTACAATATAGGGCACTGGGACATTTTGCAAACAAATGCAGGAAGCAAATCAATAACTAGAATCGAATGAGGGATCAGGATGTTGGTAGCCCAAAGATGGCAAAAAATCGTACAGCTCGTCAACGAGCGGGGCAGTATCCGGGTGACGGAATTAAGCACAATATGTGAAGTGACGGAAGAAACGATCCGCCGCGATTTGGATAAGCTGGAGAGTGAAGGCAAGCTGCTGCGCAGCCATGGCGGAGCAATCAGCATCCCTGCCTCACAGGCGGAAACGCCATATATGGAACGCGAAACGACGAACGCCGACGAGAAGCGCCGTATTGCGCAAGAAGCCGTTCGTCATGTGAACGAGCATGACCGAATTATTTTGGATGCGAGCTCTACGGCTTGGAACATGGCCCAGCTGCTGCCGGACATAGCGCTTACGGTGCTGACCAATTCAATCAAAGTCGCGATGGAGCTGAGCACGAAGGAGAAGATCAAGGTGATCTCCACGGGTGGACTGCTCTCCTCTCGTTCACTCTCTTACGTAGGACCTTTGGCCGAGCGCTCCTTAAGCACCTACTATGTGGATAAAGCGTTCATATCTTGCAAAGGGCTGCATCTGCAAAGAGGCTTGAGCGAGTCGAACGAGCTGCAGGCGCTGATCAAGCAAAAGATGATCGGCATTGCCGATACCGCCTACGTACTGGCCGACTTCAGCAAGTTCGGCCAGCAATCGCTAGCCCACGTCGCATCGTGGGAACAAATCCATCATGTCATTACCGACGAGAAAACGGATGCCGGGGTCATCGAGCAGCTCTCCGAGCTCTCGGTGAATGTCATTCAAATTCCAAGCGTTTCCTGAGCGAAATCGTTATTAAGTGCTCCTTCTCATGAAGATAATCTGAGGAGGAGTATTTTTTTGGCACCATGCTGCTAGATAAACTTTTTATCCTAGTCATTTATTATCGAGAAGCGGACCAAGCGCTGTGGTACACTGGCAAAAAAGAAGGTGGTTTTCGTAAACAACAATCAGCTCCTTAATACACACGGGAGGAATTGAGTAAACTTAGCAAAAGTGAGGAAAGGTTGTGACGTGTCTGGTACAGGGAATCGTTATGAAACAAACATTAGACGAACAAGAGCTGGCTGACATTCGACGATTGGCCGAGGCTTGCGAGGAGCATGAGGGCATCCGATTAAAATTGAATTGGGAGATGCTGCAGGATCGGCAGGAGGGAAGAACGAACGATCTTTTATACTATAAGGACGGTAAGCTGGCAGGATTCCTTGGTATTTATATCATCATCCCGTCGGCGGCGGAGCTAAGCGGGATGGTTCACCCTGATTTCCGCAGACAGGGGATCTTTACCGAGATGATGGAGGCGGCGATTCGACTGCTCGCCGTTAGCGGTCCTCCTGAGCTCATTTATATTTGCCCGCGAGATTCGATCTCAGGGACAGCCTTTATGAAGCAGCGTGGGCAGCCCTATGCTTTTTCCGAATATGGCATGGAGCGCGCTGCGCATGCGGAGGTCTTGCCGCCTAGTCAAGGGAGATACCCCGAGTTCACCCTGCGCATCGCGGAGGAGCGGGATGCGAAGACGATCGCTGAGCTTAACCAGGCAGGCTTTAATATGCCGGCAGCGGACGCCGATTCCTTGGCTAGCTCCCGGTTATTGCCGCAGGAGCTCATCTACCTTATTGAAGTGGACGGCCGTGCCGTTGGCAAGCTGGGGGTGCTCACGGAGGGATCGACTGCGTTCATCTTCGGATTTTGCATGAGGCCGGAGGAACGGGGGCGCGGCATCGGGAGAGCGGCACTGGCTGCGGTGATGGAGCGGCTGCAGCGTGAACGGAACATGGATACGTTTGAATTGGAGGTTGCCGCAAGCAATGAACGGGCACTTGGATTGTATGAGTCTTGCGGCTTTCGCCGGACGAATGTGATCGATTACTATAAACAGTCTTTGCTTTGATGTACAACAATGTTTTGGATAATCTCCGGGCAGTCTGCTAATTAGCGGGCTGCTTTTTTGTCCTCTCTATCGATTTATGAGCCCTGTCCTTTTGAAAATAATAGCTACTAATGTATATAATATGGTAGAATGTGGGAAATGGGCAAGTCTGGAATACATTCTCGGTATCCGATGGAAACTTTGACGGTCTTCGCTGCCGGACAGGCTTCCCAGGCAAGAAAGCAAGCAGGATACCAACGAGCAATGGGCTGAACGTATCCATCAGAGGACCGGACTGAGCCGTGATGCAGCCGTCCAGGCGCTTCATGTGTATTCGAACCGGAACAACTAATTCCCTTATGAAGGCAGGAGCTGCTATATGACAACGTTTCTTTATATGATCCGGCATGCGGAATCTCCATATGTTGCAGGAAATGAGAGATTACGAGGGTTATCCGTTAAAGGAAAGCAGGATGCCCGCCAAATAGACCAAATACTTCGTCACGAAGGCATCGATGTCTTCGTATCCAGCCCGTATACCCGCGCTATAGATACGATTCTTCTGCTGGCAGAAGCTTACGGCCAAACGATACTTGAGTACGAGGAGCTGCGTGAGCGCCCAATTGCAAGCTTGGATGTGAGTATCACCGAGCTGGAGCTGCTGGATGCTGTGGAGCAGTCATTCACGGATCTCGATTTCAAGCTGGAAGGCGGAGAGAGTACACGGGAGGCTCAGGAACGGGCTGTTCCGGTCATCAAGCAGCTCCTTAAGAAACATGCGGGCAGCAAAATAGCTGTCGGTACGCACGGCAATATTATGACCATCATAATGAACTACTTTGACAGCGATTATGGCTTTGCTTTTTGGAAAAGCACGTCCAAGCCGGATATTTACAGGCTGGAATTTGAAGAGGAACAGCTTAAGAGCGTGAAGAGACTTTGGGAGTAAGTTATTCTGTTTGAGATGTCTCCAGACAGACTCATTAGTAATAAACTTAAATAATATGTTTTTCTCTTTTAAAATGTAAAAAAATGAGAGCCTATTGCCGAAAAGGAAGATATCGGGTTTGCCGATCAAGAATAGGATCGAAAGTGCAGCACAGAGAAGCGCTGTCATGGTTCTGATCCATATCATAACTCGAAGGGGCAATCAATAATGAGCGAAAGCAAAGTAAGCGCGATTCCGTTTACTCAAGATATTGGCAATTGTTATATCCACGTGTATAACTTCGGAAAAGCATACGATTTCTATACGAAGACGCTGGGCCTGGTCCCTGCGTGGACGAATGACGATCCCAAAAAGCCTTTGGCCGGGTTCAATATGGAAAATCGTGTCGGATTCATTCTGGTAGGAATGCCGGAGCCGGTAGCACCGCTGCCTTATGCAGCGTTTCATTTCCGATGCACCGATGCGGCTGCCGCCCGAGATTATTTGATCGAACGCGGTGTCCAAGTCGGAGAGCTTGCCCATGACAAGCATGCCTTCGAATTTTGGGATCCGGAAGGCAATAAGCTGTTTACTATGGATATTTGATGTGATTTAGCATCACACAGATCAATGCGAATAATTCAAGCTGTCTCCGGAAAAGTTAATGGCGTACCTTCATAACTTTATCGAACGGAGGAGACAGTGTCATGGTTAAATATATTGTTTTGGCAGTAATATTACTTGTATCAGGCTGTACAGCCAGCAACAACAATGCGGCGCAAAAGACTCCTTCCATGAAGTCTCAATCAGCTGCACCGACTCCTGGCACCCCACAGGCGTCATCAACGTCAACATCGACTCCGTATCAAGGATCAGTCACCATGAAAGGAGCTCCTAATGGAATTCCTTCTAATATATGGGACTTGATACAACCA
Organism: Paenibacillus sp. H1-7; assembly: GCF_022354825.1. Classification (GTDB taxonomy): domain Bacteria; phylum Bacillota; class Bacilli; order Paenibacillales; family NBRC-103111; genus Paenibacillus_S. The sequence continues at coordinate 6,081,864 of NZ_CP031168.1, read as the reverse complement.
CCGGCGGGAAATCCGATAACACAGGTACCTTCGAATCCGTCTTATCAAGTTCCTCCAAATTATCAGGCACCTACCAATCCAACCTACCAGGCTCCATCCAATCCAGCGTATCCGACACCGGCCACACCTTCGCCGACTGGGCAAGCTCCACAAGGCAGCTCGGAATATGCTCAGCAGGTACTGGATTTGGTTAATCAAGAAAGAAGCAAAGCGGGTTTAGGGGCACTTACAATGAGTCCTGAGTTAGCCAATATGGCTTTGGTCAAGGCGCAGGATATGATAAACAATAACTACTTTGATCACAATTCTCCATCACACGGCTCTCCGTTCGATATGATGAATGAATTTGGCATTACCTACAATTCAGCCGGTGAAAATATTGCCAAGGGGCAAACCAGCCCTTCACAGGTTATGAACGATTGGATGAACAGTCCGGGGCATAGAGCCAACATTCTTAACGGATCCTTTACCAAAATCGGCGTTGGTTTCTATAACAATGCTTGGGTGCAAGAATTCACAGGGTAATACCGTTCCGTCCTCAGGAAAAGAAGCCGCAATTAAAGGGCTTCTTTTTTTCATTTTATGAATGGCTTCCTTGAGAGGGGACATACTAAATTCGTGAGGTTAGCTGACATGCTTTATTATTTGCTTTAATAAAATAAGGCCAATGCTAGGTCATGAGCAATAGCTGCACGGTATCCTAGTAGTCAATTCATTCGCCACTTCCATGGGCCAGTAGTACGGCTATCTGCTCGTAAATGCCCAGTACCCTGCAAGTTAGGGGCAATAAACTGGGTACTATCGTCCCGTTAAACTTGCTATTACCCCAAATGGAACGCTCCGTTCCGCCCTTCATCCCAATGAACTACTCAACTCCAATCGACCATCTCGTTTTAAAGCAGCAGTAGCTTTTACATTTTTTTATTAATTAAATAGAATGCGCTTTCAATAATAATATTCCTAAAACTTTTTTCTAATTTATCACTTTGCCAGAATCTCGCAAAAATTTAATGGTCAACCTTCAGATCTAGCAAGGCTGAGGAAGGGATTTTTACAATAGTACCGAATTCTATATTATTCCAATTCTCGAATAGGACCGACTTAAAAATGGGGGTATACCGATGAATAAACAGCTGTTCATTGCTTGGCTGGATGATAAGATTGCACAGATTAAGGATACGCCTGTCAGCGTTGTAGATACGAAGGAAAAGCAGCACTATTTGCTCGGCAGCCTGAAAACACTGGAGCTGATGAAAGAGCAGATCGAGCAGGGGAAATTCGACGTGGAATGAGAGGTAGAGCATCCGTGATTGATATTCTAATTTGCAATGAAATGGACGCAATACCCATTGCAGCGTTATACAAAGAGCTGATGACCGAGATTATCGTGAAGACCGTTGGAGATGAACAGCTTGTTCCTAAGAAAGATGCTGCACCATTGTGCAGACAACTGATCTCCTCAGGGCAGTACACTGTGCTTAAGGCAGTAGACCTTGAATCCGCTGGCATTGTCGGTTTTTTATCGATGTGTGAAAGCTTCTCGCTATATGCGAACGGGAGCTACGGTGTGATTCAGGAGCTGTATGTGCGCGAGGAATTTCGCTCGCACGGGACTGGAAAAAGCTTGATCGCGTTCGCAGTTAATTTTGCCAGATCCAAAGATTGGAAACGGCTGGAGGTCGCAACGCCTCAGCTGCCTGAGTTTGAACGAAGCTTAGCCTTTTATGAAAGGGAAGGTTTCCTAATCACCGGCGGCTGCAAGCTGAAGCTTCTACTGGCTAATTAAGGTTGGGTTCTAATGATAAGACGAGTTCTGTATGCTGCTGCCGTATGTCTCGTATTCCTTATTGTTGGATGCTCCATGGGAAGACCGGCTTATGAAATACTGGAGGGGCAATCACTTCCGAACACTCTCCAAGAAAACGCCCGATTGAATCAGTTTTGGAACGAGGCGGTTGCAAGGCTGCATCCGTACTCCGGTTTCGATACGATTACCTTGGACAATAAACAGTACATTATCCTGACCAGCGGAACCAAATCTAGCAGTGGTTATAGTATTAAAGTTCATGATGTGAAGGATAGAGAGGGCTATCTTCTAATCGAAGCGGAGGATGTGAAGCCCCGATCAGGCGCTACTCTGGCAGTGTATGACTACCCTGCCATTTTACTTGTCATGGATAAAACGGAATTGCCGATCCGCTTACGCTGGGTTAAGTGAGGATTGAAAATGATGCAAATCGTACAAACAACAGACTATGAAACGATTGCTCGATTGAATCGGCACGTTCATGAGGTCCATGTCCGGTTGTACCCGGACTATTTTAAGGAATACGAGTATGAGCCGATCAAACAGTTTTTTGCTGCTATGGTAACGAAGCCTTCGCATGTATTTTTTCTTGCGGGAGTGCAGGGTGAGCCTGTCGGGTATGCCTGGATCGAACTGAAGGCTTATGCCGGGAATGCCTTTATGAAACCATATCGTTCAGTATTCATCCACCAAATCAGCATCTCGCAGTCTCATCGCTCCCAAGGCTACGGCTCTCGTCTGCTCGAGACAATCGACGAATTCGCACGCAATAACGAAGCAGTCAAGGTTGAACTCGATTATTGGGCGGCTAACGCAATGGCCAGGGATTTTTATGCCAAAAACGGGTATACCATTTATAGGGAATTCGTCTATAAGGAATTGTGATTTCACCAGGAGGTGTATCCGTTTGAGAGCCATTTATCCCGGATCGTTCGATCCTTTTACGCTGGGGCATTTGAATATTTTGGAGCGGGCGACACGGCTGTTCGAGCATATTGATGTTGTAGTAGCGGGCAACAGCAGCAAGACGTATTTGTTTACACCGGAGCAACGGTGCGAAATCATCCGGCTATCCACACTCCATGTGAGCCAATCCGTAAGCATCGTTCATCACGGCGGAGTCATCGCCGATTACATTGCGGAGCGCAGCATCGACGTCATCATAAGAGGGATCAGAGGCTCTACCGATCTGGATTACGAGATTAAGCTGGAGCAGTACAACCGTAAGGCGTGCTTGGCTGAAACTGTTTATTTAACCCCGACGACCAAGCATTTGAATACGAGCAGCACACTGGTCAAAATGTTTTTGCAAACGAAAAAATATGAATTGGCAGCCGAATATTTGACGGAGCATGCCCAGGAGTACATACAATCATTGTTAAGCGGCGGCTAAGTCGAGTGTGTTCGACCCGATCGGAATGGGGCTGTGCATAAGTAATATTAAGATAATTTTAAGCGAGAGGGGCAGCGGAACATGGGAGAGCCCGCCAGAGCGAAGCTGGGGCAAGGAAGACAGGCGGAAGTGTTTGAATATGGGGACCAAAAAGCGCTCAAATTGTTTTATCCCGGTACAGCGTTACATGTCGTGGAGCATGAGCGCAATGTTTCCAGAGTGATTAACGAATTTGATTTGCCGACGCCACGAACCTATGAATTGGTTCAAGACCAAGGAAGAGACGGCATCGTTTACGAGAAAGTGGAGGGCCCGACGCTGCTGAAGGTGCTGCTTGCCGACGCGTCCAAAATGGCTTGGGCAGGGGAGCTGAGCGCCGAGCTTCACTCTAAAATGCATGCTTGCCGCAGCGACCGTCTGCCATCGCAGAAGGCCTCGTTGGAGAGGCGCATCCGCTCGGCACAGATAGAGGAAGCCATTCGGGACAAGGCGTTGCACGCGTTGGAATCGCTGCCGGAATCCAATGAGGTTTGCCATGGCGATTTTCACCCGGATAATGTGCTTCTTTCGCCGCGGGGGCCGGTCATACTGGATTGGGTCAATGCAACGAGAGGCAATCGAATGGCCGATTTTGTCTTCAGCGCACTTATTTTAAAAGTTGCCGAAGTACCGGACTTTATACCGAATGCGGATTTATTTAACCATGGAAGAACCGAATTATTCAAAGCTTATACGAAGACGTATTTGCAGCACTACCCGGCATCTATGCAAGAGATCGTCCCTTGGATTTTTCCCGTAGCAGTCGCAAGACTGGGGGATCATATACCTTCGGAACGGCTTCGTTTGTTGAAAATAATTTCAAGACTGTCAAGACGAGTTGAATAGAGTCATGAAACGATAAACACACAGAGAGCCTGTTCATAGGGAGGATCTGTGTGTTTTTTCATAGGGAGCGGGCTCCTTAACGAGGTGTTCACTTCACATACAGCTCCGAAATCACTTCCCATTTGTCGGGATGATCGGAGGTCATTTCCCCTGTTTTTTTGAACCCGACACTTTCATACAAAGCTTCCGCGATTAGGTTATCGGGTTTGTAGCTGATCGTGATCGTGGGACTGCAGTCTGAAAGACCTCGGATCCAGTGGATTGCTTCCAGCAAGGCAGTTCTTCCATATCCTTTCCCCTGATGCCTATGGTCGATCATGAATCTGACAATCCAGTACTTTCCGTCTTCAGGATCTTTGCCGTACATCATGAAGCCGATGGCCTCCTCCCCCAAATAAACCGCAAGAGGGACTTTATCGGACTCGTAATGTGACTGCAGCAGGGAAAACGAATTACTGGCGACAAAAGATTTCTGATCCGCCCTTACGGACAATTGGATGATATTCTGCCAATTCGCGGCGTCGATTGTTTTTAAAGTGATGGACATAGGGCACTCCTTTACCGTCTGATATGGATAATGCTACTACGTGTTGATTCGTAAGTAACGATAAAGGTTGAGTATAACTGTTTTTGACAAATATGGGGCTAATAGATGAATATGTAATCGGAAATTTTGTCTAATCGAAGAAAAGCTAGTTTCATAGACTTCCATTTTGTGGTAGCCTATAAAGGATTTATCGAACCTACGGAGGAGATACCGATGCTGAGATTTATTTCCGAGCTGCCGCAAGACAAGCCGATTGCAGGCGTACACAGCGTGCCTGTACTTGATAACGGCAACCTGATTATGGTATGGGATCGCGATGAGCAAGCCTTGACTACAATTGGAGGACGGGTTGAGCGAGGCGAAACATTGGATGAAGCGCTCGATAGAGAAGCACTGGAAGAGGCTGGAGTCGTATTGGGCAAGGAAAGAATCCCTTTCGCCTGCTGGTACTGGCAGGAAACGAACAGCTACACCGTCTGGTTGTTGACCCGAGTGGAAAGCTTCCTGGATATGCCTCAAGGCTTCGAGAAAACCGGCTATGTTGTAATGAACTTCCCAACCGCTGTCGGACTCGTAACAAAACTGGAAGGCGAAGGCGAACGAAGCCGAATATTGACCAAGGCAGGTCAGCTGACAGGCAGGCTGTGAATACAATACAGGGAAGAAATGAAAACCATGACTCATGCGATTTTGGCTAAAGAAATCTATGATATTGCCCACCTGACAGGTACTTTTCTTCTGCGGTCCGGAAAAAGTAGCGTCGCAAGCTCAAACAAGGAGTGAGAACGATGATCGTTCGGGAAACGGAACAGCATTTTATTATGATAACGCAGGTTGACCATGCGGCTTTGTCGGGTGATATGGCGTCGCATTTTGTCCCTTCCGTCTTCGGGGATGATTCCTGTGTGGAAGACGTGTTGTACGCCATTTACGAGCACGATCGCAGCTGGCTGAGGCTGGACGACACTCCCATCTGGAATGATCGAGCAGCGGCTCCGTATTCGTTCATGGATTATCCTGAGCTGCCCAAGCTGGTTTTGTACCGGTTTGGCGTCGATGAAATTGAGCAAAAGAATGAATATGCAGCCTTGCTGTGCAGCCGTCATTTCGCATCGTTTTATCCGCAAGCGGCTACGATGGCGAAGGAGTACGGTGAGTTCGTTCAGTACGAGCAGGCAAGACAGCAGCGCATTATTAACAAGCTTCGGCTAACGAGTGACTCGTTGGTGAATCGGCATTTCCGGCTGCTTCAGCTTTGCGACAGCTTGTCCTTGTATATTTGCTTGAATGAGCCAGGCGTCAGCAAAGAGCAGGAGCATCCATGGTATCGAAACGGCATTAACGGTTCGGAGAAGCTTTTTGACCCTACGGATGACCGCAAGCTTATGGCTCAATGGACCGACGAGGAGACCGTTCAATTGTCTCCGTTTCCTTTTCGCACGCCATTCACGGCTGCTCTGCGATACAAGCGGATCGACAAGCGTTCCATCCGGCAGCTGGGACTGAATGAAGCTTACCGCCAAGCTGACTTGCTGGAGCAGAAGATTGCTTTTGCAGAGGCGGCAAATCCGTAAGAATCTATATGAAGCGGGGTGCTTATAGAATCAGGATGAAAGATCGGTTAGCAGCGGTTGCGGTTATACTAATCTTGTATAGTATCATTGCATTAGCGGAGCAATATCGCGGTTCGTTCGATACGATCGAGGAAGCGATTCGCAATCAAGCAGGCGTTAGCGAGACATTGCAGGTACAAGAGCTTGTACCGGCTTTCCAGAGCAGAGATCATGCGTTGTATTTTGGAGTCAATTCGTCGCAGAGCATAGTAGGGGTTTATTTGACAAAAACAATGTTCGGGTGGAGAGTCAAGTCCCGGACAACCGGTACCGGCATGGAATTGACCTCAGAGCTGCAAAAGCCGCTTGGCGGGGGAACCATCAAGGACAATGAGCTTATCTACGGATTAGCCAATGCGAATCTAGTACAGGAAGTGCGCGTCAACGGGACCCGTGCGGCCATAATTCCGATAGATAAATACTTGCCATATCCCGGAGCCGAAGGAAAGGCCGTATGGTATCTTTTATTCAAAAAGAGAGAAGCGTCTGCTGTCATCGAAGCATTCGATTATAGCGGAAGCAGAGTATATCCGTCTCCTTAAACGCCGACAATCAGAATAAGGATAGCAATAATAGAAGTGAAATAGGAGGAACTGTACATGAGCCACGGGAAGACGCTCGAATCGGAACAAAGCTTGCTTTTGCTGGACAAAGTCAGAACGATATGCACACAGTATCCTGAAGTAACGGAAAGCACGGATCTCTTCGGTCATATCTCCTTTCGCGTGAACGACAAGCCGTTCGTGATGATGGGAGAGAAGGACGATATCCCTACGATGTCAATTAAGACGGCCCCGTCTACACAGGAGTTTCTGCTTCAGCAAGAGGACGGCAACTATAGCAAAACTCGCTATATAGGACAGCACGGCTGGGTCTCTCTCCGAAGTGTGACCGACATAAACTGGGAAGAAGTCAAGGATTTAATAGAGGAAGGCTACGGCCGGACAGCACCAAAAAGACTGCTTCGTGCACTGCACCATCATGAGCCGTAAGGCTTATTTTTTTTGATGGAAAAGTACTTATAATGAGCAGGAAACCGATAAGAATTGTCGAAATGTACAGAGGCCTTCTAGCTGTCCAAAAACCTTTCCGGGAGAAACGTATGATAAGCCTGAGCTATTTTAAAGATTACTTGCTTAACATCTTTATGATCTTTTCTCCGCTGGTTTTTTATCCGTATATTTATCGTACCAAGAGCAAGCCCCGATTGTACTGTTTCTTGCTGTTCGTCCTGTTTTCCGTTGCCTTAGTCGTAACGATGTCCTTTCCCATTCATTTAAGCGGGCTTACGTATGATTTTCGCGCCATTCCTCTTGCCATCGGCTCCTTGTACGGAGGGTTGCCCGTATCCGCGATGTTGTATTTCATTGTATTCGCATGCCGTTATTTCATGGATAGCCCCAACCAATTGATTTATATCATCTCGTTATGTCCCAGCTTTCTTCTGGTCGTCCTTTATTTGAGAAAGTATCACCTGCTTAGCTTGTGGTCGAAAATCGCTGCGGCTATCTTTCTCAGCTTCCTTATCAAATTCATGACATTTGCGATCTATTTGACATTGACGGCGCAAATTCAGCTCTTGTTCGTACGGCCAATCATCACGTTGGAAACCTACTTGGTTCAAGGATTTATTGTCGGGTTATGCGTTTATTTAATTGAGTTTCTCATTTCTTATTTTCACATGCAGGAAGAGGTCGTCAGCAGCGAGAAGGTAAAAATCGTCAGCGATATGGCTGCTGCGGTGGCTCATGAGATTCGCAATCCGCTAACGACCGTAAGAGGCTTTATTCAATTGCTGGGGGCCGAGTCGCTCGACCAGGAGAAGAAGCGGTACTATCAAAAGCTTTGTCTTGAAGAGCTGGATCGCGCCCAGGTGATCATTACCGACTATCTCTCCCTCGCCAAACCCGATCCCGAAGTGATCGAGCCTATACATATTCAGGACGAAGTCCGGTATTTGTCGAATATTTTGTTAACCTATGCGAATTACTACAATATCCAAATAGTCGGCAACGTGACGGATGAGGAGTCTATTTATATCGATGGCGACAAGCACAAGTTCCGACAGGCATTAATCAATATCGGCAAAAATGCCATTGAAGCGATGCATAACGGAGGGGTCCTGGAAATTCATGCTAGCAGTCGGGATGAACAGGTTGTTATTCTCATTAGTGATTCGGGCGTGGGGATGACGGAAGAGCAAATTAGACGGCTAGGCACTCCTTACTATTCGACCAAGGATAAGGGAACAGGGCTTGGCACCATGGTTTCGTTCGGAATTATTAAGAAGATGAACGGTAAAATCGATATTCAAAGCGAAGTGGGAAGAGGCACGAAGTTTGAGCTGAGATTCCCGCAAAAAGAAAGTGCATGAATAAAGGTATTGCCGGGGTGACCTTCGTATGCTAATATTTTCCATAAATATGCATGTTTGTTTCTTTTGTGGAAATAAGCATGTTTTTTTATATGGTTGGATAGAAGGGGGACGTGGGTAGTAATTATGCAAACTTATACGCATATTGGAGTGTACGGCATTCTAGTAAGAGATCATCAGGTTCTGCTTGTGCAAAAAGCAAGGGGACCTCATATTCACAAGTGGGATTTCCCTGGGGGATCCATCGAGTTCGGCGAGGAGCCGTATGAGACTTTAAAGAGAGAATTTGCCGAAGAGACCGGTTTAACGGATATTGCCGGCATCATCAGGAAGGCTTCCTCCTACACGTTGATTTATCCCTCAAGGGAAACAGAGCTAGAGCATTTGCACCATATAGGAATCATTTATGATGTGGAGGCTTCGAGCGGGTTGGAAAAGCTGAGATCGGATGGAGACGGACAGGATTCTTTAGGGGCACGCTGGATTCGGTTGGAGGAGCTTGGACGGATGGAAGTAACTCCATTTGTCCAGGAATGGATCTCTTCGCGGATGAAACAAGGCTAATAAACTAAAAAACCGCATTACGCGGTTTCGATGAGCTCCGTTAAAAAAATGCTGGTTTTGATGATCGCGCCATTCTTATCCAAACGTACATAAATCCATTCGGTCTGTTTATCGACTACAACGCCCTTGCCTTCCCGCGTCAATACTTTGGTCTTATTCAACAGAACGGAAAACGGATAATGAACCGATTGACTCCTAAGAACTTTCTTTGGCATTCCAACAACTTCCTTTTCCTATATGTTATTTCTATTGTAGCATTTCGCCTGTCAATATTCTGTTAAGAATATCACATTAATGAAAAAGTTGTCGAAAATCCGAACAGACAGGAGAATCTTGTCGTGAATCCAAAGATGATATTTTGGGATTTTGACGGAACGCTTGGTTACCGTAGAGACGGGATGTGGGGAGCATCGATGCTGGAGGCGCTACAAAAGCATGATCCGGATACGAAGATAACGGCGCCGGATTTCAAACCGTTTCTAACGACCGGCTTTCCTTGGCACCAACCGAACATTTCGAACCCGCCGAACCTATCGCCCTCAGCATGGTGGGCACCCATTCTAAACCAATTTGCTCGAGGATATGAGCATTGCGGAATTGAAAAGGAATTATCCCTTGCATTGGCGCGAACGGCTAGAGAAATTTTCATCGACTTGGCACGCTGGGCATTGTTTGACGATACCATTCCCACTTTAACTCAATTAAGTCAAAAGGGCTGGAAGCACGCTATCGTATCGAATCATATACCGGAGCTAAAACAGATTGTGCAATCGCTTCAGCTATGGGAGCATATCGATGGTTTCATCAACTCCGCAGAGGTGGGGTACGAGAAGCCCAATCCCGCGATATTCAACTTCGCGCTGCAGATGTCCGGCCATCCGCCGGAAGTATGGATGATAGGGGATAATATAGAAGCCGACTATTTCGGTGCAGAAGCCGCCGGAATCCGTGCTATATTGGTGAGAAGCGAAGACGCAAGAGCAAGCAGACGTTGTCAGTGCTTGACGGAAGTTATAAGCTGGGTAGAAGGCGCATAGTAAACAGATTCATATGACTATTTAAATAAAAGTAGAAAGAAGGGAGCACAATGACCCGCATCGTTTTAGTAAGACATGGAGTAACTTCATGGAATAAGGAAAAACGAACTCAAGGGCATTCGCACAATCCGTTGGATGATGAAGGGATACAACAGGCCCACAAAGTAGCCGAAAGATTAAGCGAAGAGAAGTGGGACGTTATTATCGCGAGCGATCTGCTCAGGGCGAGACAAACGGCGGAAATTATTAGCGACAAGCTGGGCATGCCGATCGAAGCTTTGGATGAGCGATTGCGGGAACTAGGCCGCGGCAAAGCGGAAGGAACTACCGAGGATGAACGGATTGCCCTCTGGGGAGCGGACTGGCGGCAGCTCGACGATATCGGGTTCGAGACGGCGGAGCAGGCGATGGAGAGGGGCAGCGAATGCCTGAAGGAAATTGCCCGCACCTACTCGGGAAAACGGGTTCTGGTCGTTAGCCATGGAGCGATTTTGAAGCATACATTAAAAAAAATGATTCCGGCTCTGGAGGCGGAGGCGCATTTAGATAATACATCAGTGACCGTACTGCATAGAAGCGGTAGCGAAGAGAATGCATGGAGCTGTGAGCTGTACAATTGTACGAGCCATTTGCAGCATAGTGAGAATGCCGCTGAATGATTCTTCAACATTGCGTGAGGCTGTTTATTAGAATTGAAACTGAGCTGTACCTCCAATGTCAAGTTGTGAGCTGTCATTGGGGTGCAGTTCATCATTTTTTTACTACGCCGCAGCTGTTTGTGTGAAAAGTAAAAAAAAGTTATTGACATTTATCTCAAATTAATATATCTTAAAATTAAGATAAACGAAATTGAGATATACAAATTCAAGGAGGCGAAGGAAATGATACCGATTTTAAACCGCATTAATGAATTGAGCAGAATTGAACACAGCACAGGATTATCGGATCCCGAGAGAGCGGAGCAAGCTGCACTCCGCAAGCAATATTTAGAGATTTTACGCGGTCAAGTCATGTCGACGCTATTGAACGTTTCTGTAATGGATGAGTTAGGGAATGATGTTACTCCTAAAAAGCTTGTAGATATGAAGGAACATAAGTCTCAGTAATTTTTCATCCCATATATCTTAAAATTAAGAAAATACAAATTGAGAAAAAAAGGAGATGTTTTTTATGATGCATTTTGGATTATTAATTATTCGGGTAGTTATTGGTGTATTGTTTATCGGTCATGGGGCTCAGAAATTGTTCGGGCTGTTTGGCGGCTATGGACCTAAGGGGACAGGGAGCTGGATGGAATCGGTCGGTATTCGGCCGGGTGTAGCGATGGCAGTGTTTGCCGGACTAATGGAATTGGCAGGCGGAATCATGCTGACAGCGGGGTTGTTGACACCGGTTGCTGCGGCGTTGATTGCCGCGACTATGGTTGGCGCCATCGTCAAAGTTCATGGTCCGAATGGGCTGTGGGCTACGGCTAACGGCTATGAATATCCGCTGGTTATTATTGCCTCGGTTGTCGCTTTGGCTTTTACGGGGGCTGGGGCGTACTCGCTCGATGCTGTGTTCCATTTGTTCTGGTAAATGAATCATTTTCACAAAAGATGTGGAAAGTAATGTAAAATGGTAAAAGAATGAACATTAGGAGGCAAGCTGATGTCGAAAAAAATTGGGATTATTGTAGGCAGCTTGAGGGAGCATTCGTTTAATCGAATGATTGCGAATACGATCCCTGATCTCGTAGATTCCGCACAATATGAATTGATATCCATTGCGAATCTGCCCTTGTATAACGCGGATTTGGATCGCGGAGAAGGGCCGGATCCGGTAAAACAGTATCGTGAGGCGATTCAAGAAGCGGATGGCATCCTCATCGTTAGTCCGGAGTATAATTCAGGAATACCGGGCGTACTGAAAAATGCGCTCGATTGGGCATCGACGCCTACCAAAACTGCAGTCTTAATCCATAAGCCTGCAGGAGTGATAGGTGCAACGCCTGGTGTCAAAGGAACGATTCTGTCGCAGCAGCAAATCAGGCAGACGTTGGATGCCACGCAGTCGTATGTGATGCCGTTTCAAAAAATGTACATCTCTCAAGTTATGGATAAAATTGATGCCAATACTCATAAGCTCACAGATGAAACGACCCGCAAATATTTGGGGCGCTATGTACAAACGTTTATCCAATGGATAGACCAGGTGCAGCAATTGAATGAGTAGGCGCTAATCACCAATATTGATCTAGGCGACAACGGGAGGCAGATATACCGATGGATGATTCGACGCTCCTTCACCATTACCTTTCGCTGCGCGACCGGGAAGCGGGAAAGTGGAATCTATCCCCGGCCTCCCTGTACGTTGAGCTGGAGACAAGGGACTATGTCAATTCCAGTCTGGATAAGCGGCCCGGAATCAGGGTGCTCAATATTGGCATAGGAACCGGGGATTGGGATGACTTTCTAGGGTTTTGGCTGGATGGGGCAGGGACCTTGATGAGCGTAGATATCGACGAACGGATATGCAATCTGTACCAATACAGGCAGTCGAGAGAAGGGCATCCTAATCCGGCTCACGTCGTTTGTTCGGACATCTTAAGCTATACACCGGAGGAACAATTCGATCTTGTAACCATCATTGGCTCAACGATGAAGGAGATTGGGGATTACGAGAGTACATTGGCTCAATGCTCAGCGCTATTGAAACCAATGGGGCAGCTTCTGTACATGGATTTTTGCAGCTATCACCCTCATCAGCAGTTTAACGAGTCAGGCTTGCGATTCGGCCTTGTAACGGATGATTTACGGCAATATACAAGATATGAAAGACAATCTTTTTACATAATGAAAGCATTGAAACAGATCGGCTGATCCCGCCGTAAGCAAAGCTTAATTTCTTTCTACAAAATACGTCAAATTCCACCCGTTTACATTTTGCGGAGCTTGACTCACAATGAGAAGGAAACCAAAATGCGGGAGGGATTACGTTGTCCAAAAAAGTTCTCCTACTGACCGGCGATGCCGTTGAAGCATTAGAAGTGTACTATCCGTATTATCGCTTACTGGAAGCAGGCTATGAAGCCGTCATTGCGTCGCCGAAGAAAAAGACGCTCCATACGGTCGTCCACGATTTTGTAGGCTGGGATACGTATACGGAGAAGCCGGGGTACCAGCTGGAATCGCACGTTTCGTTCGCGGAAGTGGATCCGTCGCAGTTCGATGGACTAGTGATCCCGGGTGGAAGAGCGCCGGAATATATTCGTCTCGACGAGAACGTGCCCCGCATATTGACCCATTTTCTGGAAAACAACAAGCCGGTAGGAGCCATCTGCCATGCTGCCTTGGTTCTCGGGGCTCTGAAGGATAAATCGTTCTTTGAAGGTCGTACGATGACGGCTTATACGGCTTGCCGGTTTGACGTAGAGCAGCTGGGGGCGAAATATACCGAGGAGACGCTGCATGTGGACGGCAATATTGTTTCCGGCCATGCTTGGCCCGATTTGCCGGGCTTTATGCGCGAGTTTTTGAAGCAGCTCGGTTGATGTAAGATAGTCCAATCCTAATTGTATAGGCAAAATATAAGGCGGGTTCCCGGCATTACGGGGATACCCGCTTTTTGGCGTATTAGTTATAGCCTCGATCCAGGAGAGATTCGGCAAGTAGAACAGCGCCTTTGCCGGCGTCCGAAGCGCTGCTGAAGCGTCGTAAGGTGATAGCAATTCCGGTAACCGTGCAGTTCGGGACAGGGAGGATGAAGCCTTTCCAGCCACGGCGTTTTTGCTGCGTCCGGATCAGATGAGCATGGTCGTCTTTCTTTACAGGATGGATATAAAAGTGCAGACGGCGGCTGTTCCTAACAGCCAATCCAGCATCGGGATTTGTACAGCCCATACGCTCATACCTTGCTTCTCCATTTCCTGCTGCCGTTCTTTCATTTGCAATTCCAGGTCGAATAGGTTCATCATGGGAAATCTCTCCTTTCTTTGTAAGTTCATTATATATGGATAAAGATGAATAAAAAGTGTAGAATGTGAGAATAACTCTTCATCTTTTATTTCCGGAGGAGCGCCCTATGCTGGAGCAATATTATTTGACGATTAGAAAGCAGCTTCCCAACGTAATGGAAGGGGAGGAGGTTGAGGTCACGCTGCCTCAATTGACCGAATGGCTGCATTTTTCAAGCCGCAATGTCAATCTCGTATTGAAAAAGATGGAGGAAGAATCGTGGATTCGCTGGCTGCCCGGCCGCGGGAGAGGGCACCGGTCGAAAATCGTCTTTCGGATAACGCGTGAATCGGTAGCCATGAGGCTGGCGCAGGACTATGTAGGAAAAGGCGACTTGCAGCTGGCATTTGCCTGGATCGACGAGCATGCCTATTTGCCTGCGCTCAGGGATCAATTCGTTCTGTGGCTGGATAGACATTTCGGCTACCGGCCCGAGGAAACGGAGGAGGACCGGACGGATACGCTTCGTATTCCCTATAACAAACCGATCCAATGTCTGGATCCGCCCTACATTACATTTGTTGTCGAATCCCACATGGCCAAGCAGCTGTTCGACAATCTGGTCCGTTATAACAAGCATACGAAAACGATCGAGCCGCAGCTTGCGCATCATTGGTGCCGGAACGAAGCGGGAACGGAATGGATTTTTTACTTGCGTAAAGGAGTGCTGTTCCATCATGGAAGAGAAATGACATCTCATGATGTCAAGTTTACGCTGGATCGTATATGCCGCGATGCCGGGGACAGCCCGTACTATTGGATGTTCGAGGACGTGGAGCGGGTTGAAGTCATTAACCGGTATACGGTACGGATCGAGCTGGCCCGCCCGAATTCGCTGTTTCTCAATTGCTTGAGCTTCGACCGTGCCTCCATCGTTCCGGAGGATTTGGTTCAGTCGATGGGCGAGCTGTTCAAACGGACTCCGGTCGGAACGGGGCCGTTTCAAATCACGCAGCATGACAACAATATGCTGGTGTGTGAAGCGTTCACCCGATATTTCGATAAGCGGGCTCATCTGGACCGGATTGAAATCTGGTTTACACCGGAGCTGAATTGCAAATCGAGCTGGGTGGAACGGACGGTACACCGGATCCGTACACCGGACAGTGAAGAGACTATGGAGCAAACCAACCATGTGGAGATCCTGTCCAACGGCTGCAGCAAGATGCTTACGTTCAATTTGAAAATGGAAGGGCCGCAGCAGCGGCTAGCCTTCCGGCAGGCGCTAATTCATGGCGTCGACCGAAAAAGGCTGGAGCTGCTGACGTCTCCGCTCGAATCCATGCTAGCGGACTGGTTTGTGCCTAAGGAGCATGGGGCCGCAGCACAGGAGGAATTGTATGATCCGGAACACGCCAAGCAGCTTCTGAAGGATTCGGGGTACCATGGAGAGACACTGCTATTGGCGATTAATGAGGCAAGCGCTGAAGACGGCAAAGCACTTCAGAAGCTGCTCGGAGAAATGGGAATCCGGATCCAGCTGGAGATTACAGGGGAAGACCCGGCAGAACGAATGATGCAGGTTGAAAGAAGCCATATTTGCTGGTATAACATCACCATGGATGACGACTTGATTTTGTCGATTCTGGAAGTGTTTCTGGCCGGCAACAGCTTCGTGAACGTACATCTGAACGACGAGTTCATGACGGAAATGAAACCGATTATCCGGCAAATTTATACGGCGGATTCCATGCACGGACCTTCCGGACAGCTGGCCGGAATCGAACAGCTCGAACGGCTGGTGAAGAAGCATGCGGCCGTATTTTTCCTCTATCATTGTCAGCAAAAAACAACTTATCATCCATCGTTAAAAGGAGTAACGTTAAACGCGCTGGGCTGGCTGCCGTTCGGGGAGGTATGGTTCGAGCCGGTGGTGAAGCCCTCCGGTCCGGAAGCTAAATAATAAAACACCGGGGCTTTGCCCTGGTGTTTTTTGATATGGTATCCGCTTACAACGGCTATGAAGTTATTTACGCGCACTCGGAAGAACGATTTTTCCTATGCATAGCGGGAGAAACGTCGTTATCTTTGCACGAACTCCTGGATATTTTGCACATCCGGAACAACCCTATGGTGCTTGATAAGCTCTTCATCGCCCATTTTCCATGTATGGCTGGTTGGATCCGCTCTGCGTATAGCCAGAAAATTGTATTTTCCTCCTGAATACACCCTGTACCCTCTCCGCTTGCTTCTGGTACAAAAGGAATCGTCCTCACCTAAGCTCCGGTTAGGAAATTTGACCTTTCTCCATACTTTTTTTCTAAACATCAGCGTGGCTCCGGGCAGTCTTGTGACATACTGTTGTTCGTCCTCCGCAAACCGGAGAAGCATCGTATTGGACCCGCTCAAAAACATATAATGAGCACGTTTCCCGACGATGTCGGCGTGCTTTCTTTTCAACGACCGCAGGCTGTCCCTCAAATAACGCGGAGCGTAGTAATCGTCGTCGTCGAATTTGGCAATGAAGCGATACTTGCTCTGTCTTACCGCGAAGTTGAGACACGCGCCAAGCGTGTAATGGGCGGGAAGCCGGAACACCTTGACATTTCTGTTCCCTCTCGCGAACCGTATATAGGGCTCAAGCGGGATGTCGTTGCTGTTGACCACGATGATGAGTTCCTTTCTTTTAAACCGCTGCCGTTTGTAATTGTCGATCAGATTGTGGAGGAAGTCCGCCCGATTCGTACAAGTAACGACGGAAATGCCATACCGTGCCCTGGAGCGATATCGTCTAATACGCATTCAATCACCCCCTCTATCGCTTGGTATTGAAAATGTCTCCTTCTACAATATGTCACGTGGACAACTGCGGCACGGCATATCCACAGTTTGGTTGTACACAATTGTGGAGCTCTCCGAAATAAAGGATGCATAAAGGACAAGAATCGTCAGCGGGTTGCCCTATATAGTATGCAATAATTCGCATTATAACGCACTATTGAAAACAAATAGTATGTATGATATCTTGTTTGTAGCGAATTTATACCACATCATTCCACATTAGTACTATCCAATTTGACGGGGGGAACAGTATGCTGCGAGTAGTGCCGTTCGAGCAAGGCAGCGCTTCTATGAAGCAACGGTTAGGAGGGAAAGGCGCCAATTTGGCGGAGATGACCAAGGTCGGACTGCCGGTGCCTCCGGGTTTTACCATCACCACGGATGTTTGCCGTGCATATTATGCGGCAGGAGGGCAGCTGCCCGATGGATTGTTCGAGGAGACGATGACCGCGATGCGCGGGCTGGAGGAAGCCAAGGGCGAGAGGTTTGGCGATCCATCCAAGCCGCTGCTTGTTTCGGTCCGGTCCGGGTCCGTTACGTCGATGCCCGGCATGATGGATACGATTCTGAATTTGGGCTTGAGCGATGAGACGGTGGAAGGCCTTGCCCGTGCAACCGGCGATGCCAGGTTTGCCTATGATTGCTACCGCCGGCTGATACAAATGTTCGGCAATGTCGTGTTCGATCTGGAAAGCTTTCACTTCGAGTTCCTGCTTCAGCGGGCGAAGCAGCGGCTCGGGATCGAGCAGGATCACCAGATGACGGCGGATGCATGGTCCGCGCTAATTGATGAATACAAGGCGGTAATCGTGAAGCATACGGGGCTTTCCTTCCCGCAGCAGGCGGAGGAGCAGCTGAAGCTGGCTATCGAGGCGGTGTTCCGCTCGTGGAACAATCACCGCGCCCGCATTTACCGGAGCATTCATCACATTCCGGATGAACAGGGAACGGCCGTCAACATTCAATCGATGGTGTTCGGCAATATGGGGGCGGATTGCGGAACCGGTGTCGTATTCACGAGAAATCCTTCTACAGGTGAGAATGTGCTCTATGGCGAGTTTCTGATGAACGCTCAGGGCGAGGATGTTGTGGCGGGAGTACGGACTCCGATGCCGATTGCCAAGCTGGAAGAGGAGCAGCCTGAAGTCTACAAGCAGCTGGTTTCGGCTGCGATGAAGCTCGAGCGTCATTACCGGGATATGCAGGATATTGAATTTACGGTCGAAAAGGGCAAGCTGTACCTGCTGCAAACCCGTAACGGCAAGCGTACGGCGCAAGCGGCGGTCCAGCTTGCGGTAGTCTTCGTGAAGGAGGGCACCATCACGAAGGAGGAGGCGATTCAGCGCATCGAGCCGTTCCATCTCGATCAGCTGCTGCACCGCGCGATCGACCCGGCAAGCCGGCCGGATGTGCTCGCGGCAGGGCTGCCGGCGTCGCCAGGAGCGGCGACGGGGCAAGCGGTGTTCGACGCCGACACGGCTGAGGCGTGGTCGCGCGCCGGCAAGAAGGTGATCCTCGTGCGGTCGGAGACGACGCCCGAGGATATCCACGGCGTGCTCGCGGCCGAGGGCGTGCTTACGAGCCGTGGCGGAATGACGAGCCACGCCGCAGTGGTGGCCCGCGGGATGGGCAAACCGTGCGTCTGCGGCTGCGAGCCCATCCGCTTGCGCGATCGCGCCTTCGAAGTCGCTGCCGCCGACAAGGTGACGGCGACGATAGCCGAAGGCGAGTGGATCTCGATTGACGGCGCCACAGGGCGCGTCATTCGCGGGGTTGTGCAGCTGCGCGAGCCGGAGATGACCGCGGAGCTCGAGGAGCTGCTCGGGTGGGCGGACGACATCCGCCGCCTGCAGGTGTACACGAACGCCGACACGCCGGAGGATGCCGTCAAGGCGCGCGGCTTCGGTGCGGAAGGCATAGGATTATGCCGCACCGAGCATATGTTTATGTCCCCGGACCGGATGCCGGTCGTCCGGGGGATGATTTTGGCGGATACGCCCGAGGAGCGGGCATCCGCGCTGGCGCAGCTGCTGCCGATGCAGCAGGGCGACTTCGAGGGCATCTTCCGCGCGATGGAGGGGCTGCCGGTGACGATCCGTCTGCTCGACCCGCCGCTGCACGAGTTTTTGCCGAACGTGGAGGAGCTGGCTGTGCAGCACGCCCAGATGATGCTGCAGCAAGCGGCGGACTCCGCGGAGCGCCAGCAGGTGGAGAAGCTGCTGCGCAAGGTGCGCAGCTTGCATGAAATGAACCCGATGCTGGGAACCCGTGGCTGCCGCCTTGGGCTCATTCATCCCGAAATCTATGAAATGCAAGTCGAAGCGATATTCCGCGCCGCCTTGCAATGTCTGAACGAGCAAATCGATGTCCGTCCCGACATCATGATCCCGCTCGTTGGTCACGCAGCCGAGCTGAAGCTGATGCGCGAGCTGGTGGATCGCGTGGCGGCGGAGGTACTGGGCGAACAGCAGCATGCCCTTCACTACCGGGTCGGGACGATGATCGAGGTTCCGAGAGCGGCGATCACGGCCGGCAGTATTGCGAACCATGCCGATTTCTTCTCATTCGGCACGAATGATTTGACGCAAATGACGCTCGGCTACAGCAGGGACGACGCCGAAGGCAAATTTTTGTCGCACTACGTGGAGTCGAAGCTGCTGCCGTCCAATCCGTTCCAGGTGCTTGACCGCGAAGGAGTCGGTATGCTCATCCGCTGGGCGGCGGAGCAGGGCAAGGCGGTCAAACCGCAGCTCAAGACGGGCGTTTGCGGCGAGCATGGCGGCGATAAGGAGTCCATCTTCTTCTGCCATGCGGAAGGATTGGATTACGTCAGCTGCTCGCCGTACCGCGTGCCTTTGGCCCGTATTGCTGCAGCTCAAGCGGCCCTGGCTCTTGGTGACGCCCCACCAGTACGGCCGGCTGAGCCTGTCCAGTCGGCATAAACATCATTTTTTTCAAATGTAACATGTTAAATTGTTTACAAATTGGAAATAATGGGTAATCCATTGAAACTAGAATGATGGCAGGACGGAGTGTAGCCGGATGGAGCGAACGTATTTAATGATTAAACCCGATGCCGTACAGCGCGGATTGATCGGGAAGCTGGTGCAGCGATTTGAAGACAAGGGGTTCCAGCTCATCGGAGCCAAATTAATGCATATAACGAAGGAACAGGCGCAAGTCCATTATGCGGAGCATGCCCACAAGCCTTTTTACGGAGAGCTGGTAGATTTCATTACTTCGGGACCTGTCTTCGCCATGGTATGGCAGGGCGACCAGGTCGTCGCGCTATCGCGTGCCATGATGGGCAAAACAAGGCCGCTGGAAGCGATGCCGGGAACGATACGCGGCGACTTCGCGGTCCGTACGGAGTGCAATATTATTCACGGCGCCGATTCGCCGGAAAGCGCGGAGCGGGAAATTGCGATCTTTTTCAAGCCGGAAGAGCTGCTGACCTACGAGCATGCTATTCAAAAGTGGATTTGATGCTGTCTTATCTAATGCCTCTCGTCGTAAAGACGGGAGGTTATTTTTTTGACTTCATGTAAAGGAACCTTGACATATATATTGAAGTAAAGTAAACTTTACATAAAGTAAAGGTAGCTTTACAATTTGAAGTTATACAAGCAAAGGCCGGTGCGTTAGGTCGCATTAGTCACCTATGCTAAGGAACCGGGAGGAGCCGTATGAAGAACAAAATAAGGGAACTCCGGGCCAAGCTCAATTGGACGCAGGAGCAGCTGTCCGAACGGATCAACGTATCGAGGCAAACGGTTATCTCCATCGAGAACGGCCGATATAATCCGTCGTTGGATTTGGCGTTCAAGATCGCCAAGGCATTCGATTGCCGGATTGAAGACATCTTTATTTATGAGGAGGATGCACAATGATAGCAAGCTGGTTGGCTTGGGTTGGTTTGCTTGGAGGGGCTGCGATGGGATTGCTCGGCTGGTGGTGGGGCAGGTACATGATCAAAGGCAGCCGCGGTTTGGACGAGCGATACTTACTGGCATGGCAGCAAGCACGCGCCAAAGGGTGGCTTTGCTCATTGTTCGCCATATTTGCCTTATTCGTGGCTTTATTCCTTGGCTTACCCCTATCCGCTCCGGTCGTCCTCAGTATTTTGCTGATGATCCATATGCTCAGCTGGGCTCTTTTTGGTGTTTATTACATTATCCGGAGTTGACGTATATAAGCCTTGTTTGATGTTTGGGGCAAAATTCGTTACATTGGTAATAGGCATCGTTCTAAGCATGCAATATAAGGAAATGAAATTGGTAAAACGAAGGAGATTATATCAATGAGAGATCCGAGACTCAAACAGCTTGCGGCCAATTTAATCCGCTATTCCGTAAACCTTCAACCCGGTGAAAATATTTTGATCGAAATGATCGGCCTGAACGATCAGGAATTGACCAAGTGTCTAATTGAAGAGGTGCACGCGGCAGGAGGCCATCCGTTTATCGAGCTGCGCAATCCGGCTGTAACCCGCAGTCTGATTATGCATGGCACAAAGGAGCAATTCCGGACTCTCATGGAGCTGGAGCTCGAGCGGATGAAGAAGATGCAAGCTTACATCGGAGTGCGCAGCGGTGATAACATTACCGAAACGTCCGATGTGCCTGATGAGAAGATGAAGCTGTATGTGACGGAATACATGCGTCCGGTTACCGACCAGCGGGTCGATCATACGAAATGGTGCGTGATGCGCTATCCGAATCCGTCGATGGCCCAATTGGCCAACACTAGCACCGAGGCGTTCGAGGATTTCTACTTCCAGGTATGCAATCTGGATTACAGCAAAATGGGCAAGGCTATGGAAGCGCTCGTTCAATTGATGAACCGTACCGACAAGGTTCGGCTCGTGTCCCAGGGTACCGATTTGACGTTCTCCATAAAAGAGATTCCGGCTATCGCCTGCGCAGGGAAAAACAACATTCCCGACGGGGAAGTGTTCACGGCACCGGTCAAAAATTCCGTCAACGGCACTCTTTCCTATAACACGCCGACGATTTATCAAGGAACCTCCTTCGAGAATGTCGTGCTCCATTTTGAGAACGGCAAAATCGTTGAAGCGACCGCCAATAATACGAAGAAGCTGAACGAAATTTTGGATACGGATGAAGGGGCAAGATACATAGGCGAATTCGCCATCGGTGTAAATCCTTATATTAAGCAGCCGATGAAGGATATTTTGTTCGACGAGAAAATCGACGGCAGTATTCATTTTACGCCGGGCAAAGCTTACGAGGATGCCGATAACGGCAACCGTTCTTCGGTACATTGGGATATGGTGCTTATACAGCGGCCGGAATTCGGCGGCGGCGAGCTGTACTTCGACGATGTGCTGATCCGCAAGGACGGAAGGTTCGTCATTCCGGAGCTGGAGCAGCTGAACCCGGAAAATTTAATGTAATCCAAGTATTGCTATTAAAATGGAGCGATAAAAAGACGACCCGAGGGATTTCGATTCCTTTGGGTCGTCTCTGTTTTTACTACATTCGTATTATTTTCCTGTCCATTTACGGTACTGCAGCGGCGACATGCCGCACACTGACTTGAAGATGCGTCCGAAATGCGTGCTGCTGTCAAAGCCGACCTTCTCCGTAATATCCGTCACGGACAGCCGTGACGATTTGAGCAGCTTTTGCGCTTCCTGCACGCGCAGACTGTTGACGTACTCAATCACGCCGAAGCCGGTCACTTCTTTATAAATACGGCACAAATAATAAGGGCTGATGTGAAAATGCGACGATAAGCCTTTCAGCGACATCGGTTCGCGGAAATGCTCGTTAATGTATTTCACGATGTCGGACACCTTGCGGTGCAGCGTCGTCGGGTGGTCGGTCGTTTTGCCTTTGCCCTCGGCCTGCTGTACGTGCCGGTAAATCATGAGCAGCAGCTCGCCGAGCAGCATGCGGACATAGCCTTCCGTTCCGGGTCCGGGCTGCTTTTGCTCCCGCAGCATTTTTTCCGTAATCGATTCGATTAGCATCAGCTCTCTCGCATCGGGATGCAGGATAGGCCCTTCCTCGAACGCCGTGTATAGGCCGTCTAAGATCGTGTGCTGGATCGGCTCCATGAAAGGCTCTTTGAAATTAATCAATATTCTCTCGTGATAAGGGGAATTGGCTTCCGTCGTCTTGTGCAAAATATGCGGCTGGATCAGCACAAGGTCCCCTTTTTTCACGTGATATGAGCGGTCCTTAATGAAATAAAACCGTTCCCCCGCCCGCATATAGTAGATTTCGTAGGAATCGTGCGAGTGGTTCTGCTTCATATTGAACGTGTCCGTTCTTATGGAATGATTCAAATGGAAGCCGTCCTTTTCCAGGAATGTAAACGGCTTTTCTTCTAGCTTCGGCTGGTTTGGCGGAATTTTCATCCAACGCGGCCTCCTGTACATGGTGATAAGTAGGTGTGCAAAAAACGTTGAAAAATTAAAATCTAAGCAATTAATGTGCTGTTTTCATCTCTTTATTGCGCTATACTCACAATAACACAGACAAGGGAGGAAATATAGATGTCAGGTCGTAAACGTTATGCACTCGTAGGTACAGGTGGAAGAGCAGGGTTCTTCTATACTTCCATTGTCCGCGATTATAAAGAAACATCCGAGCTTGTAGCATTTTGCGATATTAACCAAACCCGGATGGATGTAGCGAACAAAAAGATCGAGCCGTTCGGCGCAGGTCCGGTGCCTACTTATAAATCCCAAGATTTCGAACGGATGATCGAAGAGACGAAGCCGGATTTCGTTATCGTCACTACGGTGGACCGCACTCATCATACGTATATTATCCGTGCAATGGAGCTTGGCTGCGATGTTATCTCCGAGAAGCCGATGACTGTGGATGAAGTGAAATGCCAAGAGATTCTTGATGCTATCAAAAGAACGGGCCGCAATTTGCGCGTGACCTTCAACTACCGTTATTCTCCGCACAATACGAAAATCCGCGAGCTGATCATGGATGGAGCGATCGGAGACGTTCATTCCGTTCACTTCGAATGGCTGCTCAACACGAAGCACGGCGCGGACTATTTCCGCCGTTGGCACCGCGACAAGCGCAACAGCGGAGGCCTTCTCGTACACAAATCGACGCACCATTTCGATCTGGTGAACTTCTGGCTCGGCACTCAGCCTAAGACGGTATTCGCATTGGGAGACTTGATGTTCTACGGACGCGAAAATGCCGAAAAACGCGGCGTTACCGAGTTTTACTCCCGTGCCCACGGAGCCGAAGCGGCGAAGAACGATCCGTTCGCGCTTCACCTGGACCAAAACGAGAATTTGAAAGCCATGTACCTGGATGCCGAGAAGGAAGACGGTTATTTCCGCGACCAAAGCGTGTTCGGCGACGGAATCAACATCGAAGATACGATGGGCGTTATGGTCAAATACCGCAACAATGCGATTTTGACTTATTCCCTGTACGCTTATGCTCCATGGGAAGGCTTCCGCGTATGCTTCAACGGCAGCAAAGGCCGCATCGAAATGAACGTAGTTGAAGCCTCTTATGTGAACTCCGGCGGCGAGCAAGCGTTGGAGGGCGCGGTAAAAGGCAAGAAGATCACCGTATTCCCAATGTTCGACGCGCCGTATGAGGTGAAGGTCGAAGAGACGAAAGGCGGCCATGGCGGCGGCGATCCTGTATTGCTGAACGACCTGTTCGGCGAGAAAACGCCTGATCGCTTCAACCGTGCGGCTTCCCATGTGGACGGAGCGATGTCGATCCTTACAGGGATTGCCGGTAATCATTCGATCAAAACCGGTCTGCCTGTTCAAGTGGCGAGCCTGGTCCAATTCTAATATCGTACGAGAGCGCAAGGTACGCTGATTGAGCGGCCTGGCGCTCTTTTTTTCGATTCACCAGACCGGTAACATATACTTTGCTGGCGAAATTTGTTATTTTGAAGAAAGCGGGTATGCTTCTATTTTACCATAAAGGAATGGAATTGCGTTGATTTGCGTTGATTCATGCGATTTCTGTTTTATCTGTGAGCAATGTTGCTTACCCGGCTTAATCATCAATCTTACATAGTTTAAGGAGTGCGTGTTTATGGGTCAAAGCTTGATCGTTGTTTTTCTTGTCTTGGCCGGTATGATCCACTGGGTGAGCGTATCGGATGATCAGACAGCTGCCAAATTGCAGGGAGGAGGAAGTGTTTCTGTGCCATCTTCAAGCAGCTCGGAAACAATGGCACCGGTGGAATCGAAGTCAGCGGAACCGGCGAAGGATAGGGAAGCAGCCGCCAAATCGAAGACATATGCTAAACCGCCGGAGATGACCATTAACGCCGCAGCCGCGTACCAGGCCGTTATACATACGAACAAGGGAGATTTTACGATGGAGCTGTTCCCGCAATCAGCCCCGGTTACGGTGAACAATTTTGTGTTTTTGGCGAGGGAAGGGTTTTATGACGATGTTGTGTTTCACCGTATCATTCAATCGTTCATGGTACAAACCGGCGATCCGACTGGCTCTGGCAGCGGCGGTCCGGGGTACCGGTTTGAGGATGAGCTGAATTCTCCCTACAAGTATGAGCCTGGAATTGTGGCTATGGCGAATTCGGGGCCGAATACGAACGGCAGCCAGTTTTTCATCTGTACCGGCGAGGATAGCAGCTATTTGAATCAGATGCCGAATTATACGATTTTCGGAAAAGTGACGGACGGGATGGACACCGTTCTGAACATCGCAGGTACGCCGGTTACCAGCAGCAAGTTTGCGGGAGAGAAAAGTTCGCCGACCGAGGAGGTCGTCATTCTCTCTATTGACATTATGGAAGGGAAACCGGAATAAACAAATAGAGTCCCGGTCAGGAGGTAAGGGTAAGGTGGAGCAATATTCAACACTAATCGGTGTCATATTGGAGAAGCTGGATCAAACGTACAAGGATTTGTTGTTCAATTATAACGGCATGGACGGCGTACTGCAGCAGCATTCTGCCGAGGAGAGGGCTTCCGTGCCAGAGCTTATGACTATCGCCGAGCTCAAGGATGTGTATGGGGAGCTGATTCGCAGACTGGAAGAGCGCATGCCCGGGATTAAAGACTAGTTCTTGATTCTTGGTAGGAGGGGATTCGGGTTATGGGATTGTTTGACGGTTTGATGGGGAACGCTTCCGAGGTCAGCTTGGCGGAAGTCCAGAAGGAGTATGCTCATATATTGGCGAACGGCGAGCGAGTGGAAAAGGCTTATAAACTGATCCGCGACATGTTTATATTCACGGACAAACGGCTGATCTTGGTCGATAAGCAAGGATTAACCGGCAAAAAAGTGGAGTATCACTCGGTTCCGTACAAATCGATTACGCATTTCAGCGTGGAGACGGCGGGGCATTTCGATCTGGACGCCGAATTGAAGATTTATATTTCCGGCAGCGCTGCGCCGCTGCAGAAGAGATTCAACAAAAGCTTGAACATCTACGAGGTTCAAGCGGTGCTCGCATCCTATGCGGTGAGGTAGCACGCATAGTGCAGGAGCGGAGGAGTAACGCGGAACAACCGCGTTAGAGAAGCGGCGGAGGCGCAGCCCGCGCCCGTAAAGCGGAAAACCCGCTTTACGTGGCCTGTTTTAGCCGCGCCAGCCGTCCGAGCAGCTACGATAACGCGGAAAAACCGCGTTACAGAAGCGGCGGAGGCGCAGCCCACGCCTGTAAAGCGGAAAATCCGCTTTACGTGGCCTGTTTTAGCCGCGCCAGCCGTCCTAGCTGCAACGATAACTCGGAAAAACCGCGTTATAGAAGCGCCGGAGGCGCAGCCCACGCCTGTAAAGCGGAAAATCCGCTTTACGTGGCCGGTATTAGCCGCGCCAGCCGTCCTAGCTGCAACGATAACGCGGAAAAACCGCGTTACAGAAGCGCCGGAGGCGCAGCCCACGCCTGTAAAGCGGAAAACCCGCTTTACCGTGGCCGGTATTAGCCGCGCCAGCCTCTGCTGCGGCCGCTTCACGCTCGCACATCACAAAGCAGCACGCTCGCCAAGTTCAGGCGAGGTGCTGCTCATTTTTAACTCGCTTTTAACGATTACAGTCGTCCGTTGATGCTATAATGAATCTAAAGCCAGTTCGGAAAAGAGGAATGCAACATGAAACGGATCCTGGAAACGATCCTCGTCACATTTGCAGGCGGCGTGCTGTTCACGCTGTTGCACGTCCCGCTCAGCTGGATGCTCGGGCCGCTCACGGCTGTGCTGCTGTGGACGTCGTTCACCAAGCGGCGCCTGACGTGGCCGGCAGGGATGCGCAACGCCGGCTTAGCGCTGCTCGGCTACGGCATGGGGCTCTCGTTCACGATGGAGAGCGCGAGACAAATCTCGTCGCAGCTGCCGTCGATGCTTATCGCAACCATCCTGACGGTTGCCTTCAGTCTAGGCGCAGCGTTTCTGACGGCCCGCTATACCGGGGTCAGCATGGCCAGCAGCGCGATAGGAAGCATCCCCGGCGGTCTGTCGCAAATGGTGGTGCTGAGCGAAGAAATCGAGGGAGCGGAGACGGCGGTCGTCGCCTTTATGCAGACGATCCGCCTGCTTACGGTCATCTTCGCCGTCCCGTTTTTGGCCGTCCATGGCCTTGCGGGCGGAGCGGTAACCGCCGCCGCCGGCGTGCCCCCTACGGGCAGCTCAAGTACAAGCACCGGCTTGTTCTCCTCCCTGGTCGATTGGGGAGCGGTCATAGCGGCAAGGCCGGTGTTTTTCGGCTTAATCGTCGTTATCGTGCTGGCATCGGCATGGATCGCCGTCCGGCTGCGGTTTCCGACGCCGTTTTTTCTCGGGCCGATCCTGGCTGCGGGAATTATTACCGTCGCGGGGTACGAGCCGCCGCATTTGCCTCCGTTATTCACCTTGCTGGCGCAATGGAGTCTGGGCATTTACATGGGGCTTGGCATTAAGCTGAGCAGCCTGTCCAACTGGAAAAAGCTGCTGCCCTATTCTATCGCGGGAAGCATTGCGGTCGTCGCTTTTTCGCTCGGCCTGTCGTACTTGTTCAGCAAGGTGCATCCGATGTCGCTGCTGACTGCTTTTTTGAGCACGTCTCCTGGAGGAATGACGGAGATGGCGGTTACGGCTTCGATGGTGGGAGCGGATGTATCGATGGTGGTCGCGTATCAAATGTTTCGCATTTTGTTTATTTTGTTCATCGTCCCTTACATGCTGCGCTGGGGATTCCGCCGCTTCAGCGGCGGAGCGAGCTCGCGGCCTAGCCGCGGCTGATTTTAGCGCTGGTGCTTGCGGTATTCGTGAGGCGTCATTTTCGTGAGCTTTTTGAACATGCGGCCGAAATGGGCGATATTCTCGAAGCCGACGGCATCGGCGATATCGATAATTTTGTAGCTCGTCTCCCTCAGCAGCTTTTGCGCTTCGCGAATGCGCGTCATATTGACGTACTCGATGAACGAGAAGCCGGTAATTTCCTTGAATGCACGGCTCATATAATACGGACTCATGAAAAATAGCTCCGAGATGCCGGACAGCGTCATTGGCTCCTGATAATGGATGTTGATGTGCTGGACGATCTCGGATATTTTTTTGTGCAGAGGGCTGGCATGCTCGAAAGGCACGCTTTCAATGCGCTCGGCGTAACGGCTTGAGAACAGGAGCAGCTCGACGAGCAGCAGCTTCACGTACGTTTCAAAGCCGGTTTGCTTGTCATTAAGCTCTCGGGTCATCTTGTTCATGATGGTCTGCACGAAAATCTGGTCCTGCAAATTCAAGCTGAGCACATGAGCGGGCTGCTGAAACACTCCGAATACCGAAGGATGGTAGAGAGGGTGATCCGTTCCAACGAACGTATCGCTGAAATTAATGACGATTCTTTCGTGACCGGGCTGTCCGATATCGGTAGTTTTATGAACATCATGCTTGTTGATGAATACCAGATCTCCGGGCGAGATCATGTAAGAGCGGTCCTTGATGAAATACGCCCGCTGTCCCGACATCAAATAATAAATTTCGTACGTGCCGTGAAAATGATTCGTCCTCTCGAACGGCTCCGTCCGTTTAATATGCTGTATATAAAAGTCTCCTTCTTCCGCACCGTAGGTGAGGGAAACCGTCTCGCTCATGGAGATTGCGTCACATCCTGCCTGTTTGATTTCGTCTACAACATCTGCTGCACTTCCTTCAAAGGAGAGCGGCAGAGTCCAACTTGCCTTGATTGTAACAGAGATTGAACCTTTTTCATAGCAAGATACGCATAGAAAATAGGAAATCAAGCAAAATCCGTAAAGAAACTAATATGATTTTGCGCTATGATCAGTATATTAAATTGTTCCTATATAAGGAGGCTTTTTTCATGAGCAAGTTTCAAGCGATCGCCCAAGCTGTGAAAGAAGGCAGCGTAAGCGGCCTCGGTTCTTCCGAAGGAGTTAAAGTGTATCCGCATTCATTGGCGGAATCAGGCAATGTGAAGCTCATTATGGTGAAGGACAAGCAGACGAAGCTGATCTTGGCCGTGGGCGAAGGCTCTTTGTTCGACGAGCTGCAAGGCTCTGTTGAAGGCGGTATCAAAGCATGCCCGCTGACGCATGAAAACCGTTTGGTTTTAAATAAATATTTCGATTACACCGTGCCGCGCGCATTCGGAACGCAAGTGGCGACGATCGGTCTCGGCGACCGTCTCGGTATCGCTTCCCCAGGACATATCCAGACGATCCGCGGAAGAAACGTTCGTCCGATTCTGGCCCAACAAAGTATCCGCGAGCTGAACCTGACAGGCCGCGATTACAAGCAAGTGGTCGATGCAGCGTGCTTCGCCGTATTCCAGGAAGGCTACAAAGACGGCTTCGGCGCAGACGGCGACCATCTGAAGGTGGAAGCGGACATCGAGCTGGCGCTCGGACTTGGCTTCACGATGCTGACGCTCGATTGCTCCGAATATATCGATAACACTATCGAAGGCTTGACTGCTGCCGAGCAGGCTGCCAAATATAACGCGCTATCCGCAGACATCCGCAATCATTATGAGTCCCGCTACTTGAACCAAACGTTCGAGGTAGCCGGCACTTCCATTACGTTCGACCAAGAAACATTGGCGAAAAACGTGCTGATCTACGGACCGGCCATCAACTTCATGGAGCACATTTACAACAAATATATTAAAACCGCCGGCCGTGAAATCGATTTTGAAATTTCCATCGACGAGACGGCTACGCCTACAGCTCCGGAATCCCACTTCCTCGTTGCCAAAGAGCTGTATGCCCGCGGTTTGACGATCTACAGCATGGCACCTCGTTTCATCGGCGAGTTCCAGAAGGGGATCGACTACATCGGAGACATCGCGCAGTTCGAGCAAGAGCTCATTATCCACGCCGCGATTGCGGACGATTTCGGCTACAAGCTCAGCATTCACTCCGGAAGCGACAAGTTCAGCGTATTCCCGATTATCGGCAAATATACGAAGGGCCGCTTCCACGTGAAAACAGCCGGAACGAACTGGCTCGAAGCGGTAAGAACGGTTGCCAAAGTAAATCCGGGTCTGTACCGCAAAATGCATGCGTATGCGTTGGAGCATTTTGAAGAAGCTACGGTTTACTACCATGTCACCACGGACTTGAGCAAAATCGCTCCGTTGGATCAAGTGGATGACGCCGACCTGGCGGATACGTACATGAACGAGAACAATGCCCGTCAATTGATTCACATTACGTACGGCATTCTGCTGCAAGCGAAGGATGCTCAAGGCAATTCGCTGTTCAAGGACGAGTTCTACCGTACATTGAGCGACCAAGAAGAAGCTTTCGAGCAATCGCTCAAAGCCCATATCGGCAAGCATCTGGACTTGCTCGGCAAGTAAGAGGCATCGGGCCGAAGCGTGCGAACCGCACGTTTCGGCCACCTGTCCATTTCGCTATAATAGATCTTGTTGGATGCCAAGCGGCACCACTAGATCGCAATACTATTTCCAGTTAGAGAGGATTGAACCTGTCCCATGAAAAAATTTCTCGACGAGAACTTTTTGCTGTCGAACGAAACGGCGATCCGCCTGTACCACGACTACGCAAAGGATATGCCTATCATCGACTACCACTGCCATTTGAGCCCGCAGGAAATTTACGAGAACAAAACGTTCAAAAATATTACGGAGGCGTGGCTGTACGGAGATCACTACAAGTGGAGAGCGATGAGAGCGAACGGCGCCGAGGAGAAATACGTGACCGGCGGAGAAGGAGCGAGCGACTATGACCGCTTCCTGGCTTGGGCCAAAACCGTACCTCAGACGATCGGCAATCCGCTGTATCACTGGTCTCACCTTGAGCTGCAGCGCTACTTCGGCATCTACGATTTGATCAATGAAAAGAACGCTCCGGCCATTTGGGAAAAGGTCAACGCCCAACTGAACGGCGAAGGCTTCGGAGCAAGAGATTTTATTACCAAATCGAATGTTAAGGTCGTATGTACGACGGACGATCCGACGGATTCGTTGGAATATCATATCAAGATTAAAGAAATTAAAGATTTTGACGTCCTGGTACTGCCATCCTTCCGTCCGGACAAAGGGCTGGAAATCAACCGTGCAACCTTTGTTCCATGGGTGAACAAGCTCGCTGAAGTATCCGGCTCGGCTATCGAGACGTACGATCAATTGTTGGCAGCGCTGGATGCGAGAATCCGTTTCTTCCATTCGGTTGGCGGCCGCGTGTCCGACCATGCTTTGGATTACGTTGCTTATGCAGAGACGACCCAAGAAGAGGCGGCGGCTATCTTCGCCAAAGCGTTGAAAGGCGAAACGGTAACTCTCGAAGAAGAGAAGAAGTACAAAACTTATACGCTCGTATTCATGGGCAAACGCTATGCGGAATTGGGCTGGGCCATGCAGTTCCATATCAATGCGGCGAGAAACAACAACAGCCGGATGTTCGGCAAGCTGGGTCCGGATACAGGCTACGATTCGATCAACGACAGCTCCCTGGCGTATCCGCTTGCGAAGCTGCTGGATGCACTGGACAGCGAAGACGCGCTGCCTAAAACGATCCTGTATTCCTTGAATCCGAAGGATCATTATGTGCTCGGCACCATTATGGGAAGCTTCCAAGGCGGCGGCGTACCAGGCAAAATCCAGCTCGGTTCCGCATGGTGGTTCCTTGATACGAAAGACGGCATGCTTGAGCAAATGAAGGCACTTTCCAATCTGGGCTTGTTCAGCCGTTTCGTAGGTATGCTCACCGATTCCAGAAGCTTCTTGTCGTACACAAGACATGAATACTTCCGCAGAATCGTCTGCAACCTGATCGGCGAGTGGGTAGAGAACGGGGAAGCGCCGGACGATCTGGAGCTGCTTGGCGAGATCGTGCAAAATATTTCCTACAACAATGCCGATCAATACTTTCAATTTTCTTCTTAATCGCGAATAAGAACTGTTCATACAAGCCGGTACTCCAATGGATGCCGGCTTTTTTTTGCCATGAGATGGAAGGAAATGAGAGCACCGTGCAGAAATAATGGAGCATCCATAGCCGCAACGGCAGATGGCAGACAACGATAGGAGAGAGATTCTGCAATGCAAACAAGCCCAGTACCGCAGCGTTCCGGCGCAGCCCCGTTCCAAGCATTGTCCTTCAGACAGCTGCTGTTATTTTTCCTTCCTCTTGGCGCCTCGGCCAGTCTCGTCATGATATCGCATGTTATTATTAACGGGACGCTGGCCCGTTCGGCTCATCCGGAGCTGCTGATCGCAAGCTATACGATCGCTTTGAGCTTAATGGACGTAATAGAACGTCCGGCCATATTGCTGCGCCAGACCTGCTCGGCGCTGGTGCGCGACAAGGTGTCGTTCCGGGCGATGTCAGCCATAGCGGCTTATCTTCTTGTGTGCTGCTTGATTGTCGGCTCGCTGATCAGCTATACCCCTATGGGACCATGGGTATTCATCCGCTTGTTCGGGGCCGAGCCGTCGCAAGTGCCGGAAATCGTCAACGTGTTTCAATGGCTGAATCTCGTTATTCTATTTTCCGGCGTCCGCTGTTTGTTCCACGGGATTATTATCGTGAACCTGCGGACCAAATGGTTGACCATCGGCATGGGAATCCGGCTGATCGGCATGTTCCTGGTCGCTGCTTATTTTGTCTCCGCGGACAAAGTAACGAGCGGTTCGGTGGGAGCGTTGATATTTTTGACCGGCATGGCGATCGAATGCATCATCAGCGTAATCGAAGGGCGCTCGCTGTTGCGGCGTGACATTCCGGAAAAGCTGGAAGGGCACCCGGTCACGAACAAAGCGCACATTTTTCGCTTCTACCGTCCTCTAATGGTCTCATCGTTTTTGGCCGTGATGATTGATCCTGCGATAAATGCCGCTCTAGGCACGACGGGCAATATGGAGCTCGCTATCGCTTCGTTTGCCATCGCATTGAATTTGGCTCATTTGATGCAGAGCTTCTTTTCGTATTTGCATCAAATCGTGTTGAATTTCTATCACGTCAATGCACGGAAAGTGTTCCGTTTTGCCGTCACGGTAGCGTTTCTCCCTGCTGTACTCGTATCGATCCTGGGCTACTCTCCGGCCGGTCCGTGGTTTCTCGAGCACGTAATAGGGGTGCAGGCCGGTTCGCCCTTGATGAAGGAAACGCTGCAGGCTCTCCGCTGGTTTATGATCATGAACCTGGTATTTCCATGGCTTGATTATCTCAATGGTCTGCTCATGCTGCGGGGCCAGACGAAGGTTATGGTATGGTCGCAGGCATGCAATGTAGCTGTGGCTATCCTTATGCTCGTAGTCCTTGTCCGGATTGTGCCCTATTGGAGCGGCTCCATCGGGGCGCTGGCGCAGTCTCTCGGGCTAGCTGCCGAGATAGGGGTTGTGCTCTACGTTCTGCGGGCAAGCAGGACAGCTTCGGGAAAAACGGCTAATCAAGCGTTCTGAGGTTACCTTGATTTTGGATGATCGTGTTGACCTCGAGATTAAGCTTCATGGAAGGATAATATTCGGATCTCCAGGAGGCCAAACGGTCCCTGGGGACTTTATTGCGGAAATATTGTCCGACGCCCAAAATATCCGCTTCCTTGGCTTGCAGCCTGCGGAACATCGACTGGAAGCGGGTTGAAATAAGCTGCTGCAGCTCGTTGCGTATTGAATCGAGGGTTATATTCCCTTTTGTTTCCAGTATCGTGACCTTTAACTGAATGCGGCTGCTCAGCAGCGCCTTATTATCCTTTATAGAGCTTTTGTGGGACATCCTATTGTTTAGGATCAACACGGAGGCGTGATCCAGCACCTCGATTCTCCCTTGGGTGCTTAACCCTTTGAATGCGTTAAATAGCAGCGTTTCATCCATAGATATCCGGTCCACCATCTTGCCGTTCTTGATCACGGCGGAGCCGTCGCTCTCAATGGGAGTTGAGCGGCCTGCCTTTACTATCGGAATGGCAACGTCATGCGTGAAAGAGTGGATGCTGCGAAAGAGCTCCCAGACGCGGGTTTGAGCGATTTGCGGATTCCATCCGGCACTGTTCTCGAAGAAGTCGTACAGCACCGTACTGTTTCTTTTTGCCGCCTGATTCAACTGCTCAAAGAAGGTTTCCAGATTATCGCTGCATATGACTACCATCGTTTTCGCTGAAATATCCCGGGAACGCATGAAGCTGGCTATACTGTCATTGACCCCTTGCTGTACAAAGGACTTGTCCAGGAGAATGATTTTTAAGTGCAGCAAATCCACACTGCTTTCCATATTCGCGCTGATCCGGTCCACAATCTCACTGATGGTGGTTCCGGTGCCGCTGACAACCCGCATTTGCATTCCGCCCTTGTATGGTTCGGGAACTTGCAGATACACTTTATAATCTCCGTCTACTTTGGAAATCCCCATAACAATCGGCAAAGCCCGATGATTGATATCTTTAATATCCCAGCACCCGCTCAAGACCAGTAATGATGCCACGATAAGGAACGTTCGAACCGTCAGCTTCAAGCCATTTCTATTAGCCATGCCCATTGAAGTCCTTTCGTTTGTGACGAATGCCCAACACGAGTGTCATGATGGGGATTACTGTAATGACATAGAGTCGCAAAATGGTGTTCCACCAAAACAGCTGCTCTACAAGCTTCCAATCAGGAATTTGTAAGCAAACTGCAAAAATGACGATCGCAAGAGCCAGCGTGATATAGATAGGTTTAACGGAAGGTATGCAGCGATGCAGTATTCGTTTCGTTTTCCACAATACGAGCGACATAAACAACATGACGAAGGTTACCATGCTAAGCAAGAAAAACATAGTAACCCGCTCGAACATCAACCAATCAATATGGAGAGTATCAATCGTCGTGATAAAAGGAAACTGTAACAGCGAAGCCGTATGCTGACCGAATGTAAGAACCGGCGCATAGACCGAGATGATAAATAAAGGGAGAAGCAATAGGCTAGCCCATACAATATTCCGGGAACGATACTTAACATAGGGCGTAACGAATCCGAGGAACAGGAAGCCTCCCGCGAAGGCGAATAAACCTTGTAAAAAAGACCGGTTCGCAACAAACGAGAACGATAGCGCTTTCCGGTCCGCCAAGGGCAGCAAATAATGCCAGTCGGCATTTTGGAACACGGTTAACAAGACGAACGCCACCAAAGGAAGGAACAGGAATGCCATCAATAATGCCGTACGAAACAGCGATTCTATGCCCAATACGGCCATGAAGGTGGATACAGCTACCAATAGGAGCATAATGACCCATAAGGGAGTATCGGAAAGGAAATTTAGCGAAACGATCTCCGAATAAGCTCTCACGGTAATAATATTGACTGCCAGCAAATAAAAAAGAACCGGGGTTAACAGGGCTATGGCAGCCGCTTTGCCTGCAGTCAAATAAATATCGATCAAATCTTGCCTGTTAAAATAGCTCAAGCCCTTCATATACACAATCACAAAAATAATATGAATCGCGAACCCGACCGTAACGGCTAACCAATGGCCGATCTCCATACTGCAAACGATATCTGCGGGATATACAAAGAAGATGAGTCCCACATGAGTCAAAATATACATGAGCATGACTTGAATACTTTTATCCATTGGACTCATCCTTGGGTTTTGGTAATTGCAGATAAGGGACGCCGAATGAAGTAACGCTGGCCACATAGGCGCATATGAGCACCAATCCGGACAGCAATCCCAGCACACCGTATATAGCGGACAAGATCAGAATGACGTACTTAAACATGCGAATGCTGATTGAATTTTGGAATCCCGATACCGTCGAGCTGGCTATGAATGTCGCGGCCAGGATAATAATGAGAAGATTGCTGACCAGCTTGGCTGCTACTACCGCTTGTCCGAGAATAATGCCTCCTACCATCGTAATAGTTGGACCGATGCTCTTGGGGAGCCGGACGCTCGCTTCCAGAATCAATTCCAATACGAACAGCAGCAGGATCGTTTCTATGAATGCAGGGTAGGGGACCCCGGCGCGGCTCTCGGCAATGGACAGGGCGAGCTCAATCCGCAGCACATCGGGATTTACGGATACTAAGGCAACATAGAGTCCGGGCATGAGGATGTTGCCCAATACGCCTCCGATACGCAATAAACGCATTAGAGCCATAAAGACGATCGGGAAGTTACGGTCGTTTTCAACAGCGAACATGTCCCATAAACTGCTTGGTAAAATAAGGGCATAAGGAAAGCGATCGAGCAGCAGGACGGCTTTGCCTCGCATGAGGGCGTTAGAAGCGTTCTCGGGAAGTTCGGTCGTATTGTAATTGGTAACGAGCGTCCAATCGGTAAACCCGAGCACTTTGTTCAACGATTTCAAATCCTGAACATCTTGCTCCAGGTGAGATTCGATACGCTCTACTATAGCATGAAGCAATTTTGAATCGACCCGCCCTTCTACGTACAGAAGAGCAAGTCTTTTTCGTTGAATGGTACCTAGCCAATACGATTTCGTATGCAGCTGGGGTGAATTGAGCTGTTTTTTCATAATCCCGATATTCGTTTCGATATCTTCGTTGAAGGCGCTGATAGAGCCGCGCATGACGTTTTCCGTGGTAGGCGCTTCGATAGCACGGGTCAGGACGGGAGCCGTCGGAGTGACATTCACCCAGATTCCGCGATGTTCAATGAAGAGTAGGAGTTGTCCTTTGACCATTTCCGCAACAAGCGCCGATTCGTCGGGGTGAAGAAGGATATTCCCAATCCCGTTCAACAGATCATCTATCGGCTGATTAGAGGAAATGGCGTTCTGAACCTTCAACTGAAGAAGAAGCATCGTTTGAGGTAAATCGATCAGCGAATTAAATCCAATCAAGGTAATAGGGATATTGGCAAGAAAAGTCCGCTGGAGCAGTAAATCCGAATCATTTCTGTATTTGGCTTGCAAGCTGCCGATTAAATCCACTTCATGTCACATCCAGGCTGCGAGTTTACCCTAATTATTTCCTTGTCCTTCCTTTCTATACATGTTTCCAGCGCTATGACACTTGCGATCATGGAAGAGAGACTCCATATGTAAAATAGTGTGCAAAAGTAAACTTCTTCCTCGATACGTGCGAGCCGAAACCGAAGGTCGGGGAGCGGCTTTTCGGTACCCCAATCCGGAATATAACGTGTAAGTGCTTATAAACATGGCAAAACCGTCCTTGATCCAGGACGGTTTTTGACATTGCCTTTGTTAGCCGGGGCAATACTCGGGCCGGACGGTATGATGAGAGCTTACGCGAGCTGCTGCTGTGTTTTTCTTGCTTTTCTTCCGTATTTGGCATGATAAAATTTGTTGAACAGTTCCTTTACCATCTCTTTTTCTTCCGGAACCAGTCTCATGATTCTGAAATAAGTACGGACTTTATCGTCGTCGGCAAACTGCTTCCAAGTCAGTAGTTCCTCTTTTTCAATAGCTTGATCCAGCGATAGCGTAATCCACTTTTTAATGCCGCCGGTACATAGCTTGAACTGATTCGGTACAAAATAAGCGGTAGAAGCGGCGATTTCCGGTTTCAAGCGAAGCAATCTTGCCGTGTTCAAGGCATCGTCCAATGCCGAATGATGCTGTCCGACCGGTTCCAGCTGATGATCGGCCAAAGCCTGCTGAAGACCGCCTTCGAAAAATGCCGTCACATCCAGCATATTGACGAGCCATTCATTGTTTTGCTGGTTGACCTTGCAATCCAGGAACAGGTGGAAAAAGTCGCCTCCGCCCCAAGCCAGAAGCTTGTACTCCTCGCCGCAAAAAGCCCGGAATTCTTCCATTACTTCTGAGAAAGAATTGCTTTGCTGCAGCGTTTCCTTGCTGATGCCGCAAAATTGCAGAGCGAATCTATTAATATAAAAGTTCGGTTTAATGTAGCTCTGAAACGTGTCTACGACTTCCAGCTGCTCGTCCAGCTTCACGGCGCCGATCTCGATAATTTCCATCGGGTAAATGTCGTAATGCTTCCGGCCGTTAAACTCCAGATCGATGACAATGTAATTCATTCGTTCACCTCCTTGTACAAGCATACCATGTTTATGCCGATCCGTTATGATGTTTTTGTTACCATCCGGTGAGATTTCTTCTAATTTTGACGGCGGAAATCGTTCGCTGATCCATTCGGGGCGGATTTTCGCTGCAATACAAAAGTGTTTGTACCATTTTTCTTCATTAAGCGACAAGTTTTTGCTATAATAGAGTGAATTATTGTACGCGAAGGGGATTAGTATGGACTATATTAGCACGCGAGGCAAGGTAGAGAAATGTGGATTCATCGATGCGTTTTTAATGGGGCTGGCTAACGACGGAGGTCTTGTGATCCCGAGTGAAATCCCTCAGATCTCGGAGGATAAGCTGAAGGAATGGCAAAGCCTGTCCTATCAGGATTTGATGCTTGAAATATTCTCGTATTATACGAACGACGAGATTCCATATGAGGATTTGAAAAAGCTGGTCTATGACAGCTATTCCACCTTCCGGGATCCGGCTGTTACTCCGTTAAAGCAAATTAATGAGCAGCTGTACGTCCTCGAGCTATTCCACGGCCCGACATTTGCCTTTAAAGATGTGGCGCTACAGTTCATGGGTAACCTGTATTCCTATGTAGCGACGCGACGCAATGAAATAATTAATATTCTTGGGGCAACCTCCGGCGATACGGGCGCAGCGGCAATTCAAGGCGTTCGGGGCAAGGAAGGCATCCGCATTTGTATTTTGCATCCGCACCAAAAGGTCAGCAAGGTTCAAGAGCTGCAAATGACAACAGTGCAGGACGACAACGTTCTGAATTTGTCCGTCAAAGGCAACTTCGACGATTGTCAGCAAGCAATCAAGGAGCTGTTCGCGGATATTGAGTTTAAGCAGCAATATCATTTGAGAGCGATCAACTCGATCAATTTCGTACGGATTTTATCCCAAACCGTTTATTATTTCTATGCTTACTTCCAAATTGCGAAAAAGCAAAATGTAGGCAAAATCAATTTCAGCGTGCCGACAGGCAACTTCGGCAACATTTTCTCCGGCTATTTGGCCAAACAAATGGGTCTTCCTATCGGCAAGCTCATTTTGGCTACGAACGAGAACAACATCTTGGAGCGGTTCGTCAAGGAAGGCATTTATATGCCGGGCGATTTCCACAGCACCTACAGCCCGTCGATGGATATTCAGATTGCGAGCAACTTCGAGAGATACTTGTATTATCTGAATAACAAGAATGCGGATAAAGTGGCTGAAATCATGAACCGGTTCCGCACCGAAGGCAAGATCGAATTCGGTCCGGAGGATCTTGCGAAGGTGGCTCAAGACTTCGTCGCTGAAGGAGTTCAAGGCCAACAATGCTTGAATGTTATCAGCAAATACGATAAAGATTACGGCTATTTGTTCGATCCGCATACGGCTTGCGGCGTCGCTGCTTATGAAACACACAGCGGCAAAGACGAAATTTGCGTCGTGTTCGCGACGGCTCATCCGGCCAAATTCAACGAGTCGATCGCATTGGTCGATATTAAGCAGCAGTTCCCTGCGGAAATTACTCAATTGTTCGATAAGCAGCAATTTCAGACGGTTATCGATAACGATAAGCAGGTTCTCGTGCAGCAGCTGGAACAATTTTTCGCATAAACAAGAAATCGCTCCTTGGCGCAGGGGGCGATTTTTTTGTGCTTTGGCAGCTGGGCATTCCCATCTAAAAAGCTGTACTGAGCTTTGCTGGAGGAAAAAGAAGCCCTTGTTCCTTCGGGCAGGAGGAACAAAGGGCTTCTTTGCTTACTGCTGCGACTGCTCGGACGATGAGCTTAGCTGCGTGTTGCGGCCGGCTCCGAGACCGACGATGAAAAACAAAACGATAACGGCGATCAGCACGAACAATGGACCGGTCCAGCCGCCGGTCAGATCGTGAAGCCAGCCGAACAAAATCGGCCCGAGGGCGGCGAGCAGGTAGCCGAACGATTGGGCCATGCCCGACAGCGCCGCGGCTTGCGGAGCGCTTGATGACCGCAGGGCGAAGAATGCAAGCGCCAGGCTGATGCTCGCGCCTAGGCCGAGGCCGATAAAGACGATCCATACCGGCACCATCGCAGCGGCAGGGAAGAGCAGCAGCCCTCCGTACCCGATCAGGGATGCGGCGGCGGTAAAGGCGACGAGCCCGCGTTGGCTTGCCGTGCGGCCCGCCAGCACCGGCACGATGAACGAAGCGGGCAAGCTGACGAACTGCATGAGCGACAGCATCCACCCGGCGGCCGCCGCGCTCATGCCTCTGTCATGCAGGATGGCGGGCAGCCAGGCAATCGTCACGTAGAACGCGAGCGATTGCAGCCCCATGAACAGCGTCACCTGCCACGCAAGCGGCGAGCGCCATAGACTCCCGGCAGCCTTGGCAGGCGCCGGCGCCGAGAGCGATGGTTTGGCGCCGCGCAGCTGCGGCAGCCAGACCGCAATGCCCGCGGCGGCCAACAGTGCCCAGCAGCCGAGGGAGCCGCGCCAGCCGAGGCCGAGCCCCTCGGCCATCGGCACGCTGATCCCCGAGGCAAGCCCGGCCAAGCCGCTCATGGAGACGGTATAAAGGCCGGTCATAAGCCCGACCTGGTGAGCGAAGTCGCGCTTGATCAAGGCGGGCAGCATGACGTTACTTACAGCAATGGCTGCGCCAAGAATCGCCGTGCCGGCATATAACGCCGTGGCAGAAGGGACGGAGCGGAGCACAATGCCGGCGGCG
Source organism: Paenibacillus sp. H1-7 (assembly GCF_022354825.1). Classification (GTDB taxonomy): domain Bacteria; phylum Bacillota; class Bacilli; order Paenibacillales; family NBRC-103111; genus Paenibacillus_S. Next base: position 6,040,754 of record NZ_CP031168.1, on the reverse strand, counting down.
AGGGCGATCAGACCGCCGAGCAGCGTTCTTTCCGTTCCGAACCGGCGGGACAGCGCAGGAGCCAACGGGGAAATAAGCGCAAATGCTATTAGCGGAAGTGCGGTAAGCAGGCTTGTCATGACATTGGATAAACCGGTATCATTGCGGATGGATGCCGCTAAGGGGCCGACTACCGTGATCGACGCTCTCAGATTGGCGGCGATGAGCACGACTCCGGCCATGAGCAGCAATCGGCTTGAACGAAGCGATGCGGCATCCTTCGCATCGTCCATGAGCGATGGCTCTGTAGTTATTTTCATAGTGATTCACTCCTTCCAAGTGTGAAGCCGAAACCAAGATTGCTTCTATTAGTTAACTATAATATACTTATGAATATAAAAAGTAAACTATAATTTATTAAGGGGGGCGGCATTATGGATACAACAAAGCAATCGGAACCACAAGAAATGCTGCAGATGGTAAGAAGTATCGGATCGGCGCTCAGGCAGCTTCGCAAAGAGCGGAAGCTGAGCTTAGACGAGCTTGCGGATCGTACCGGGGTAAGCAAGCTGACTTTGGGTAAAATCGAACGGGGAGAATCGAACCCGAGCTTGTGCGTTATATGGAGAATGACGGACGGGCTTGGCGTTCCATTGTCATCTCTGTTTGCAGAGGAAAGCGGGGTATTGGTGTCCAGATCCGGAGAGGGAATTCAATTGACGGACGGACCGTGGAAGATAGAGCCTATGTTCGCCGAATCGGCCAATGGTACGGTAGAAATATACCGGGCGTATCTCGATCCGCACAGCGAATATTCCTCCGAGTATCATCCGACAGGCTTAACGGAGACGGCCACGGTATTATCCGGTTCCGTCCGCGTCATAGTATGCGATAAGCCTTATGAGCTTAAGGCCTTTGACGCGGTACGGTTCCGCGGGGATCACAAGCACTCCTACAATAACGATACGGATGAGGTTGCCGTCCTGCAAATATCTTTGGAGCGGCAGCCATAAGGGCGGCCGCTGCCACTACCGGTGTCCTTCATACCAGCTTAATACGCTGCGCCAATCCCATTGCTCGTAATAGTTGCTCCCTCTATCGATAGAATCAACCCATACGGAGGCCTGCGATCCGTCGGGCAGTCCCAGCATGACGCTCGCTTTCGTCCTGTCCGAGCGCACCCAGCCGAGCTTTTCCGATGAAGGGCCGTACCAGGGAGAATAATCGCCGAATCCTCCAGGCGGAGAGGAGATCTGCTTCTGCTCGGAAGAGTGGACCCGGACTTGGACAAGCACAGGAAGCGGCCGTTCGGACGGCTCTTGGGACCAGGAGCTTTCTTTGGATCGTTGCACGACGAGCGAATCGTCGTTCTGCCAGGTGAAATTCCCGTCCGCGTATCCGGGAGGTGTCAGCTGCGGGGGCCGAAAAGCAGGGAGCTCTTTGACCTTCAAGTGCTTGTTCTCCAAAGCCATTCGGAGTCCGCCTTGAATATAAGCGAGCTTGCTCGTTCGGGGTGCCCATTGAAACCAGCTGGAATTGGCCAGCATTTCGTCCAAAGCTTTGAACGTTTTGCCGTTCGAGGACAGCAGGCACAGCATGTCGCTGTCGGCGGACCAGGATGCCGTAGGGTGGACGACGAAGGCGATCCACTTGCCGTCGGCGGACCATTTGAACGTCGTGGTCCCGATGGACAGGACCGTGACGCCGCCATGCTTCAGCTCGGAAGGAAGAGTGAAGAAGCGGTGCATTTTGGACTCGTCCGTACCCGCCCCGAGCGGAATTTTGTACAGGATAGGGCTGGTCCAGCCGTCGGGCAGCCGCTTCGCCGTAGTAGAGGCGAGATATCCTGTGCCGTCGGGCAGCCAGGAGTAATTGCCGATGCCGAATGCTTCGTTCTCAAACGGTTTCTCAGCCAATTTGGCCGTATCGGTCTTGTTCAAAACGCCATCATCGAGAAAGGCCGCGATATTGCGGTTCGGCGACCACTGCACATTACCTGCGCCGCCTTCATATACCTTGACGTGACGGTCTGACTTTGTTTCGTACAGCCACAGCTCTCTTGATTCTCCGTCCTTTGATTTGAAATAGGCAAGCCACGTTCCGTCATAGGACCAGACCGGGTAGGAGGCTTCGCCGTCTTTCGTCAACTGCTTTTCTTCGCCTGTATGCTGTTTCACCCATACATGGCCTCCCCTAACGAAAGCGGCCTTAAGCAGGTTGTCGGGAGCAGCCTGCACCTGCGTGACGTTTCCCCATATAGCGTCCGATATGAGCAGGGCGATCAGGAGTGTTCTCCCTATTGCAGTCGATTGAAATAGTTGAAGCGGTAGTCTCATGGTTAATGTTCCTTTTCATGGTGAATGGTGGATTGGATAATGATAATGTGCTCTGTTGATGGGCTTATCATTCGACCGTTTTCGGTCAGGTTCGGGTTGTTGAGCAGCACGGCTATTTAGAAAATGTAAGAGGGGGAAGGTGGGTGTCTTCTGGAGGAACGCTTGCGTGACCGCCTTTGTTATCGGGAAATAACAGCCGGGTGCGATGAATAAATAAAATTTCCCGATAACAACAGCGGCCGGAAGGAGATACCCATCTGGGTACCGTACACATTTTCAATCTCCTCCGAGTTTCTCAACAAACAAAAACCTGACCGTCAACCGGTCAGGTTTTTGTCCTGCACCATTTCAACGCCAGGAATCCAAACGTTGAACGTAGTGCCTTTATCGATCTCGCTTTGAACCTCGATCTTGCCTTCGTGCAGCATGACCAGCTCCCTTACAATGGCGAGGCCGAGCCCAGTGCCTTGATTTTTTTTGGAGCGGCCGCGGTCCACCTTGAAGAATCGCTCCCAGATCATTTCCAGATCATCGGGGGATATGCCGATCCCCGTATCGGAGAAAACGATTCGGATGTACGGCTCCTCATAAAAGGCGCGGATCACAATGCTTCCATTCTCCGTGAACTTGATTGCATTTTTGATAAGATTGTTCGCTATTTGCTCCAGGCGGCTCAAATCGGCGTACGCTTTGGGCAGTTCGGTGCTGATTTGCAGGCCGATAGACGTGCCTTTGGCCGACGCTTCCGGCTCGAATTTAAAAGCGATCTGGGTCAGTAGCGATTTGACATCGACAGGAGAGCGAGACAAGATGATCTCGTTGTTTTCCAGCTTAATGAGATCCATAATGTCATCGACCAGCCGGTTCATATGAAGCGTCTCGTTATAAATAATGCCATAGTAGCGGGGCTTGGCAGATTCGTCGATCAACCCGTCCTGCAACGCCTCGAGAAAGCCTTGCATCGCTGTCAGCGGAGTCCTCAGCTCATGCGACACATTGGCCAGGAAATCCTGGCGGATTTGCTCCAGCTTCTTTTTCTCCTGATCGACGATCTCCAGCTTCTCGACCATATGGTTGATCGTGCCGGCCAGATCGCCGATTTCGTCCTTGGACTGGATCCGGATTCGTTCGCTATAATCGCCCATGCCGATTTTTGCGGCGACCCGGTCTATTTTTTGCAGCGGCTGAGAAATCGTCCATGATAAGTACGAGGCAATGACGGCGGAGAGGAGGAGGCCGAATAAGGTGCCCCACAGGATCGTCTCCCGCAGGTTCGTTATCGTCTCATTCATCCCTGTCACTGGAGAGTGCAGAACGATTCCGCCGAATACTTGATTATCTTTGCCCCACGGGACAACGACGGACAGCATCGATTCCTTCATGCCCTCGAATTCCATGTTCAGAATGGTATTTTCGCCGTTTTTCACTTTTTTGACGATGGAAGCGTCGACGGATTTGCCGATATACACCTCGTCCTTGGAGGAAGTGGCGACAATTTTGCCTTGGAGATCGAAGATCCAGATTCTAGTTTCATAAGACTGGTCAAAAAAGATCAGCAAATCTTTGACGCTGTCGTCCAGGACGGTCGCGTTCTGCACCGCCAGGTTGACCCGTTTTGCTTTGCGCAGCAGCTCTTCTTTTTTCGAATCGATAATGTAGCTTTTCGTCAACAAAGAGATGAGCAGCCCAACGACGCACAGGCCTAACAGAACCGTCAGCATGGAACTGAACAAAATGCGGCGGAAAATGCTTTTATTAATGCCGAGAATCATGGGTCCACCACAAATTTGTAGCCGATGCCCCACACGGTTTGGATGCAGTCGCTTTTATGAGGATTCAGCTTCTCGCGGAGCTTTTTCACGTGAACGTCAACCGTACGAATATCGCCGATATAATCATAGCCCCATACTTGCTCGAGCAGCTGCTCCCGGCTAAATACGCTGCCCGGCGACTTGGCCATATGCGCCAGCAGATCGAATTCCTTCGGCCGGAGCGTAACCTTCTCTTCGCCGGCAATGACTTCACGGCGGTCCATATGGATCGACAAGCCCTCGAAGTCGTACGATACGGGAGCCTCAGCTTCCTCGCTCGGCTTTCTCGGCTGCATCCGCCTGAAGATCGCTTTGATTCTGGCGATAAGCTCCCGCGGGCTGAACGGCTTCGTCACATAATCGTCGGCTCCGAGCTCAAGACCTAGCACACGGTCGAACTCCTCGCCCTTGGCCGTCAGCATAATGATAGGGGTATCGGACCGTTTTCTAATTTCCCGGCAAGCTTCATAGCCGTCCATAACGGGCATCATGACATCGAGAATAATGATATCGGGCGATTCTTTTTCGAGCAGCTCCAGAGCGGTCATACTGTCCTGGGCTTCCAGCATATCGATATGCTGCTTTTCGAAATATAAGCGAATGATTTCGCGAACGTTAGGGTCATCATCTACAACCAATACTTTCCAAGGGTTCATAAGTCCATCCTTTGTATGTTTTTGGTATAGAATTTGGGCATAACGTGCCCTGCATCAGGTGTACCTATACATTTCGGAGCAAGAGCATGGTTTTGCGGGGGCAAACAGGAAAATGGCCCTTCTCCGATCGGAGAAAGGCCTATTGGAATGGGTTGAATCAACGATTATGGTTTGGTGGTCGAACCGCTTGTAGAGCCACCTGTAGAACCGCTTGTGGAGCCGCCTGTAGAACCGCTTGTGGAGCCGCTGCCGGAGCTGGAATCCGTCGATTTGCTTCCTGTAGAACCGCTCGTGGAGCCGCTGGTAGAGCTATCGGAGCCGGTACTGGACGACTTGCTTCCGCTTGAGCTCGATCCGCTGCCGGAAGAGCTGCCGCTTCCGCCCGGTGTCGTCGAGGAGGAGCCTGACGAATCCGATCCCTTCGGCGTACTTGTGGTCGGTACGCTGGAATCCTTGGAGCCGGTGCTACCGCTATCTTCAGCCCCGCTTGAACACCCCGTAACTAAAGCAAAAACTAGCATTACGCCTAAAGCCCACGTCAAAGTTTTTTTCATGTTTCTAGTCTCCTTTCACTCTTCGGAATCTCATTATGCCGCAGCCGCTTGGGCTCTGTCGGGCACATCAACAATGTACAATAAAAACATGATCGTTCTATGTGAAATCTGAGACCGGTATATTAAAAAAATATGAACAAGTATGAACGCGCCTCAAGCGGAGCAAGAACGAAAAACCCGCCATCCGTAATAGGGATAGCGGGTGAGCTTGTCGAGAAACCTGTGAATTGAATCAGATAGCCCCCACTTTGTTAGAAGATGAGGGCTGAGTTACGTGTTATTTTAAAGTAAGAGTGCCTACAACTCCTGCATGATCAGAAGGCCATAGTGCCGTTGGTGTACGATCCTTTTGATCCTCTCCAATAACCTCCACTTTCTTAACTTTGAAATCGCCTCGAAAGAGAATTAAGTCTATTCTGACAAAAAGCTGCGAAATCAAATTCAATACATCAGCATCCTGGCAGCATGTTAATCCAGCGCCTTTTCCTGCGATAGTCCATGTATCTTTAAATCCGGAATTAACTAACAAGTTGTAAGTTGGGCCATTGCCGTCAGTATTTGAGTTGAAATCTCCTATGAACACTAAAGGAAGTTCAGTAGCTCCGGGGCCCTGTAAAAGTTCATTGGCTTGAGCGAGTTGTATTTGAAGTGTCTCGGGAATTAAAGGTGTAACGGGTTGTAAATGAGTATTTACCAGTCTAAATTTCTTTCCGCATATTTTGACATCAACAGACGCCCAACCAAAAAGGAGTCTTTCAACATTACCGCCAACTGGAACGGGAAGAAAAGCTTCAAAATTCTTTGTTTGTATATTTGAGAACTTAAGTCCTGAATTTTTTCGCACCAAAATCACGTCTCGATCTAAAAATCGAACGTTGAAGCCGCTACTACTAGGTAACGTAAGATCCGTAGTGTCTACAATGGCTAAAGCCTGATAATGTAATCCTCTTTTTTCTAACTCTTTGAGAAGGATCGAGACAAAATCATATGTTACTGCTGCTTTAGAATTTTGAGGTACCAAAAGTTGCCATATTGCTGCTTCTTGAAGACCTATTATATCTGGTTTTTTTCTAGCAATTTGATCGGCAATAGCCTTTGCTCGCACGGGGAAATTGGTTGCTTGAAACTGTCTAAAGATCTCAGTAACGCGTTGCGGTAGTTCCTCAGGAGTGCTTCCTACTGCAATCGATAATTCAGCTCCAAAATAGATGTTCCATGTCATGATGGTTAGCTTCGACCTCGATTTCTTCTTTTTACAAACGATATTCATTTTCTTTTTAAAGCGCTTTGCTTTTATAGCCAGACGTCCCATCAGCCAAACACCTCCCATGATTTTAGCACATCTCATCCTATGCTTAGAGACTATGGGGGAGGTCGGACAGATAACTAAATATGGACTAGACTGGAATCTATTTATAAAAAAAAATAGGCAAATCCCATACTCAACTACTAAGACGGATACGGATAAACCGAGTTTCTCGATAATAAAACCCGCCATCCGTAATAGGGATAGCGGGTTCTTTAGTCAGCTTGCGCCTTCGTTCCACTGCGCTTGAGCCCGGCGCACTTCCGTCCAGAAGTGATCCAGCTCGTTCTTGGCGATTTCCCGGACGAAGCTGATATCCTCGCCGATCAAATCCGGCGACCATTTCCTTCCGAGATTGGCGTGCACCACTTCATCGGCCCAGTCGTAATCCTGAAACTGGGTCATGAGCGGGTGCTTTGCCTCATCCCGGCAAAATTCGAATTCCCCGGCTTTGCCCGGACGCTTCATCGCACCTTCCTCGATGCCGATCGCAAGCCATGCGTACTGTGCTCCGGGAATTTTCGGCGCGTTAACATCGTAATCCGACGTGTATTGCGGCCGGCTCATCCAGTCGATGCCTTCGCTTTCCAGCGCCGCCTGGCCGAACAAGGCATGACGCACTTCATCCCACAGATGGCGGGCCAGATCGCGGTAAAATTCCCACGGCATGTTTTTCTGCGAGAAGAGAACGGCTGCAATCAGCTCGGCCGCGGTCATTTCTTCCTGTCTGACGCGCATTTTGGCCAATAGGCTGCGCTGTACCGGATCTTCTGGCGGGTTAAGCACGCTGGTCCGAGCCCACGTAACCGGCCCCATCTTGCGAGGATCGCGCACCGATTTCAATGGGATCCGGTATGGCTCATGGGAGCGGATCCGGTGCGGCAGTACAGCCGTCTTGGGCTGCTGCCCGTCGATGCCGCCGGCCGCAGCCAGGAGCGAGGCGATACCGGCCTTGAACTGGTCGCCGTTGTCCTCATAGATGCCTGATTGCTGAAGGCTCACAATCATCTGCTCTCCCCAGCTCAATTGATCCTCCAAATCGAGGATCATCGACCGCAGCATACGAATCGTCGGCTGATCGACAATTTGCTGGGTCGTCGCCGTGTGGCTGCGGTAGGCATCCAGTAGAGCCGGCTTGATGACGCCGTAGATGCCGACCATGAGCTCCAGATCGTTGCGCGCATGAATCAGTTCGTCCATCAGCAAGGACAACGCTGCATCCGGCTCCTGGTTCAGAACGGCGGAGGACGTCCGCAGCTCCGTAATCCGCGCTCGCAGCCGGTCGGCGGCTTCTGCGTCCTCGTACAGATGCTTGCCGAGTGCAACTTTGATATCCCAGTCTTCACGCGCGGGCAAATGACCTGCGGCAATCCGGAGCAGGCTCTCGTGAATGAACCGGTAGCGCTGCATGACCTTCGCATTTTTTTCCACGCTGTACTTGCCCAGAGCATAAGGATTTTGAATTCCTGCATAACTTAACATGGAGAACTCCCCCTCAAAGGAACAGTGAATGGAACCGCTTGTATTTATTATGGCAAATGCAGAAGTCGGGCAGCAATAAAGCGAACCGCAGCGTTGGTGGATTTATTTGATAATCCGGTTTAACGGGTAGGCTCCCTGATAATCCTCCACCGGAGCCAGATGCCGGACTCTCGGATCTTCGTAGCGATCGCGGTACTCCGAAGCGGTCACTCCTTTGACCTGGATGAAGCAGCGCGAGAAATAATGCTCGTCCCGGAAGCCGACCTCGTAGGCAATCTGTTTGATGGAAGAGGCCGTCTGCAGCAGCAGCTGGCAGGCCCGCTCGATGCGGCGGTGAGAGATGGCTTTTTGCGGCGTAATCCCCATATGCTGAACGAAAACGCGGGTAAAATGCTCGTGAGTCCATCCTACATGATCGGCTATTTGGGCGATGGATAGGGGAAGCGGAAGATGCTTGTCGATATATTGAAGCGCTTTCGTTACTTGCATCGGCAAGTTCCGGCCAGACAGCGGATCCGGTTCGGTAGCGGCCAGCCCTTCTATTTCTGCCAGGATAGTATAGAGGAGAAGATTCCCCCGCTGCTCCCAATGAAACGGCTTATAGGCGGCCAGATGGAGCAATTGCTTGAACAGCGATGGAACGAGCGAAGTATGACCGGCGCGCAGCCAGGATAAGCCTCCAGGAGACAGGAGCGGAGTGAGGTCGTGGCAGCCCGTCAACGAATCTGTCATGAAATGAATGAACAAATGCCTTGTAGGATGGGAGGGATCGAATAAGTACGTATGCTCCTCCGACGGACGGGTCAGGATGAAGCAGGGTTCGTCCAGCACATAGAGCGTATCTGCCACCTTGTATTGCGTAGCGGAGCCGATGGGAAAATAAACGAGCTCATAATCGTGCAGCTTCCTGGGTCCGAGTGTCCACCCGGCTTTGACGGTGAAATCACCGGCAGTAACGATATGAGGCGCCGGATAACGGCGCGCGGATTCCGACGAAGAATGATCATACATGGAGTCGGCAGCTCTCCCTATCATTTGAAATTGGATGTAATTTCACCATAGCAGATAGGTGGCGGAAGAAGCAATCACGTATTTTCCTGGAAAAGGAAGTACTGGGTTCCTGACGCAGGACAGAAGGAAATAATAGGCGTTTACCGAATAGAGATTTAATACGAGGATGGAGGGGGTACGAATGAGGGATAGTCAGAGCGCTGCTCAAAACGGCGGTTTATATAACCGCTTACATTCGATAGCCGTACAGCTGTTTCTATTATTTTTCGTCAGCATTATCGTGCCGGTGCTAATCGGAGGGTATTTGTCCTATGAGAAATCGGCGGTATTGATCGAGGAGCAGGTCAGCAACGTAGCGACCTTAACGATCCGGCAGGTCAGCGACAAGCTGAACTTTATTTTTAAAGGCTTGGATAACACCTCCATGAGACTGGTCGGCAGCAAGCTGATCCAGGATGCGCTGCAGGGCAAAGATGCGCCTACGCCGTATGAGAACGTAAAGCTGAATAACGATGCGAAAGATCAGATCATCTCGCTGATTACGAATTCGCCCGAAATCATGGATATTTTCATACTGGATGTCAATAAAAATAATTCCTTGGTCAGCTCAGGATTCCAAGGCGTTCTCGATCCATGGGAGACGGAATGGTACCGGAAAATTATTGAAGCGAATGGGGCGGCGGTCTGGTTCGGCCTCTCCAATATTTCGTATTTGAAAGGAACCGATATGGGGATTCCCGTGTTCGGGCTCGGGCGCTCGGTGAAGGATGTCGATACCGGCAAAGTCCTCGGCGTCATGTTCATTGAAGTGCGGGGCAAGGTGCTGAAGGAAGCGATGGCCGATCTCCAATTCGGTCAAACCGGTTACACCTACGTCGTGGATCAGACCAACAGCTTTGCCTATCATCCCGATATGACCATGTATGGAAAAAGCTCCGAGCTGGAGCTGCCTGCCTATACGCGCGTCGTGAAAATCAACGGGACGGATACGCTCGTCATTCCCGACAATTTGAGCAACGGATGGCAGGTAGCCGGCATCGTACCCATTCAGGAGCTGATTGCCGATTCGAAAGTAATCCGCGATCTGACGGTTTGGATCGCGCTGGCCTCCGTACTGGTCGCTGTCGTGATGGGCTACTACGTTGCGTACAAAATCGGACGGCCGCTTGTCTATTTGAGCAAGCTGATGAAGCGCAGCGAAGCCGGTGATCTGACGGTTAGGGCCAACATTGCCGGCAGGAACGAAATCGGCCAGCTCGGGCGCAGCTTTAACAAAATGATCCGGCAGATCGGCGTTCTCATCCACCGCATTGCTGAAGAGGAGAACGAGAAGAAGAAGGCGGAAATCCGCGCCTTACGCTATCAGATCAATCCGCACTTCTTGTACAATACGCTCAATTCGATCCGCTGGATGGCACGGCTGCAGCGTACGGATGATGTGGCCGACGCCATATCGGCATTAGTTCCTCTGCTGGAGGGAAGCCTGGAGCGGAACGGCTCGTTCGTCAAGCTGGGCGAAGATTTCGATCTATTGAACAAATATATGATCATTCAGCAATACCGCTACGATAACAAGCTCACGCTGACGATTCATTGTCCTCCGGAGCTGAATGACATTCCGATTCCCCGGATGCTTCTTCAGCCGATTGTGGAGAACGCGATCTTTCACGGCATCGCACCCAAAGAGGAGAAAGGCTGTATCGAGGTTACGGTCCATCGGGAGCAGGACGACGCGGTCATCGTCATTCGGGACGACGGAATCGGTATCGACAGCGCTAAGCTGCCCCACCTGCTGAACGGTTCAAGCAGCACTAGAGCGAGCGGGATGACGCGCATCGGATTGTCTCATGTGCATCAAACACTGCAGCTGTATTTCGGGATCGGATACGGCGTCGAGGTTCATAGCGAGATCGGGCAAGGCACAAGTGTCCGGCTCATTATTCCCATTCGGAAGGAAGATGCTTATGTACAGAGTGCTGCTGGTTGATGACGAGCCCATTGCCCGTATTGGGCTAAGAACGACGTTTGACTGGGAGGAGAACGGGTTTCAGCTTATAGGAGAGGCCTCCAACGGCCAAAAGGCGATGCCGTGGATCGAGCGCAACGAGGTGGACATTCTCATCACGGATATAGCCATGCCGGTTATGGATGGGCTGGAATTAATGCGCGCAGCCCGCGAGCACTGCTCTCGCATCAAGGTAGTGCTGCTCAGCTGCCATAACGACTTCGAATATGTCAGGGAAGGCATCCGCCTGGGCGCTTCCGATTACTTGCTGAAGCCGACGCTGGAAACGGCCGATTTGAAGAACGTTCTGGACAAATTGAAGGAGCAGATTACGGAGGAGCGCAAAAAGCAGGAGCACTACCAGCGCCAGGAGCTGAACGGCAAGCGGCTGGAGATGGAGAAAGCGCTGATCAAGCTGCTGGTTAGCGAGGAGCTGCCTGCCGGCTTGGAATCGGACTTCTCGTGGCTTGAGGAAGGCTACAGGATGATCGTCTGCCTGTTGGACGGAGCGTCCAAGCTTCGCACTGAGGAAGGCGGGATCTTCATTGACATTATGCTGGACGAGGTGCAGGCCGGCTTCTATGAATGGATGGACCGGGGCATTGCCTTCCGGGTCGGCGCCGACCAGCTGATACTGGCGATACCCGAACGGAATCAGGAAGAAGCGTTGACGAGGCAAAAGCTGCACGGCTTCCATTCCCATTTGAAGGCCAAAGGCTATTCGTTCACGATGGGCGTCAGCAGCCGCATTCACGGCAGCGGTTCATTGAAGCAGGCTTACCGGGAAGGGGAGGAAACCGCCCGGCTGCGTTTTTACATGGGGCCAGAGTGCGTCCGGTTCTACAGGGAGGGATTGCTTACCCGGAAGGCGCAGGGAGAAGATATGGAATGGGTGAAGACGGCGCTGAAGAACGCGCTGACCGAAGGGTTCCAGGACAAAGCGGCTCAATATGTGGAGAAGGTTGTCCGCTGTTGGACTTACGAGCATCGAACGCCCGTCGAGGTGATGAGGGAAGCGCAGGAGCTACTGTCGTTATTTCAGCTGTGCAGATGGAACAAGCCGCTGCCCCTGGAGCAGGCCGAGGCGCTGCGAATGATGGAGTCGGTTGAGGAAATGCGTGCGCTCTTGTGGACCGCCTTCGAAGGAGTATGGAAGTCGGAGGATGAAATCGAAGAAGAATCCGGCTTCCATCGGAGAATAATCGAGAAAGCGGTGGAGTACATGAAGCAGCATTTTACGAAAGCAATCAGCCTGCAGGATGTGGCCGACCATGTCTCGGTGAGCAAAAATTATTTCAGCGAAATGTTCAAAAAGGTGACGGGACAAAATTTTATCGACTATCTTATTCATCTGCGGTTGAAGCGGTCGAGCGCGCTCTTGCAGACAACAACGCTGAAGGTGTACGAGGTTGCGGAAATGTCCGGGTTCAATGACGTCAAATATTTCAGCAAGCTGTTCAAGAAAATGATGAAAATGTCCCCTGCGGAATATAGGGAGAAAAAGGCGTGCAACATCGGAATAGGCAACACCTTTTCGGAATAAAAGCGGTTTCATTCGCAAAATCTGCAGCCTATAATGTAAGCGTGTACATAACAATTTGTTGGAAAGGGATGAACGATATGAAGATGAGGGGCAAATTTTCACTTGCAATGCTCGCTGGCGTAATTTCATTAATCCCATTAATGTCGGCATGCAGCAACGGTGCAACCCAGGGAGAAGGTAAAACGGCGGCGCCCAAGCCGGGCGAAAAGATCAAGCTGAAATGGTCGACCTGGGGCAATCCCGGAGAGCTGGGCCGATTTCAGGAATTTACGAAGGATTATAACGCCAAGCATCCCAACGTTGAATTTGAGTTAATTCCAGTTCCAAGTGACTACGAGCAAAAAATATTGACGCAGCTAAGCGGGGGAACGGCTCCCGACGTCTTTTATTCCGGTGACAGCACGATCGTAAAGCTGATTGAGAATCAGACGATCGCCGAGCTGACCCCATACATGGATAAAAGCGCGGACAGCAAAATCAAGGAGAGCGATTTCTTCAAAGGCCTTTGGGGCGCAGCCAAGAAAAACGACAAGGTGTACGGAGTTCCGGTCGACTGTAATCCGTTCATTCTGTGGTACAACAAAAAGCTGCTGAAGGATGCTGGAATCGCCGATATGCCTGCGGATCTGTATGAAAAAGGTCAATGGAATTGGAATTCATTTAAATCGATGCTGGAAAAATTGCGGGCCAACGGCAAGCACGGCTTCGTACTGGACAACGATTGGGGCCGGTATTACAGCTTTGTGAGCAGCAACGGCGGGACGATGTACAACGATAAAGGCGAGTTTGTCGGCGATAAGGACGCCAAGGCGCAGGAAGCGTTCAAATTCCTGTACGATAACGTGCAGTCCAAAAATATTACGTTCGCCGGAACGCTCCCTAAAGGACAGGGCGGCGACGCGATGTTCATGTCCAATCAGGTCGGCTTCGTATCCGCCGGTCGCTGGTATCTCCCGATTTTCAAACAAAACAAAGATCTTCAATTCGATATCGTGCCTTATCCTACCAACACCGGCAAGAAGATTGAGCCTGCCGGCGTAGCTACCGCTTATATGGTAATGAACAAAAATACGAAGCATGCCAAGGAAGCGTACCAATTCATCAGCGAGTTCGTATCGAAGGAAGGTCAAGTATTCCGTCTGCAAGGAGGCGGCAACGCCGTACCGTCTGTAGAAGGTGCCGACCAGGTCGTTATGGAGGGCAACCTGCCTGAGCACGCCAAATATTTCCTTGACGCACGCAACATCGGATATGCGCTGACACCGCACGAAGCCGGCGTTCCGGGGTTGAGCCAAGTGATCAAGGATGAGATGGAAGCGCTGTGGCTGAAGGACGGCAAGCTCGATGAAACAATGAAAAATCTGGGCGTGAAGGCGAACCAGAAAATAGCCGATTTCAAGGCCGGCAAGTGATCAGGAAGGGCTGATAGCTATGAACAAACGAATTTCGGACAGCATTTGGGGCTTTACATTTATATTGCCCCAAATGCTCGGCCTTCTCGTCTTTGCCTTCATCCCGCTCGTTTCCGCCTTCGTTCTGAGCGTGATGAAATGGGACGGCTTCGGAGAGAAGCAATTTATCGGACTGGACAATTTTATCGGACAGCTGCAAAATCCGGATTTCAAGCTCGCGCTGTGGAATTCGGCCTGGTATACGATCCTGGTCGTGCCTACGGGCATTTTGCTGGCGATTCTAGTAGCGGTAGCCTTGAATAAAGTGCGGGGCAAAGTTGTATACCGGTTGTTTTATTACATGCCTGTAGTAACAAGCTCCATAGCCGTATCCATCGTATGGCTGTGGCTGCTTAATTCGGAATTCGGCATCATCAATGTGTACTTGAAGCAATGGTTCGGCATTCAGGGACCCGATTGGCTGACGAACCGCAAGCTGGTCATACCGTCGATTGCAATGCTCAGTGTCTGGTGGGGGCTCGGAGGCAATATGGTGCTGTTCTTGGCAGGCCTGCAGGGCATTTCCTCCTCCTATTATGAGGCGGCTCAAATGGACGGAGCGAGCAAGTTCCGGCAATTTTGGCACATTACGCTTCCGCTTCTGTCACCCACGACGTTCTTTGCCACGATCATGTCGATCATCGGCTCGTTTCAAGTGTTCGATCAGTCGTTTGTCATGACGGGCGGCGGACCGGCGAAGGCAAGCTATACGATCGTGTATCACATTTACCAGCTCGCTTTCGTCGAGTTTACGTTCGGCAAGAGTGCGGCTGCAGCCGTAATCCTGTTCGCGATTATTTTGGCTCTTACTTTGTTCCAGATGCACATGTCAAAGCGGTGGGTGCATTATGGCGGCTAACTACAGCGGGAAGGGAGGGAATGGTTTGGAAATGAAGGTTGAAAGCAGAGCGGCAAGCCATACGTCGGTGTCGGCGCTCAGGGCGGATAGAACAGGCACTTCGCTGATAGGAAGAGTGCTCCTGCATACGGTTCTAATCATAGGAGCCATCGTTATGATCGGTCCGTTTATATGGATGGTATTAAGCTCACTTAAGCAGTTTTCGCAAGTATTTCTAATTCCGCCCAAATGGATTCCGGATCCTTGGGAATGGGGCAACTACAAACGCTCGTGGGAAGCCCTGCCGTTCGGGCGCGCTTATGTGAACAGCTTCTATATCGCTTTGGTATCCGTAACGATCAAGCTGATTACTTGCTCGATGGCGGCATACGCATTTGCGAAGATCCGCTTTCCGCTTCGCGAGCCGATATTCGTCCTGTTTCTGGCGACGATGATGGTGCCGCATCAAGTCACGATTATTCCGTTGTATTTGATGATGAAAGGGCTCGGCTGGCTGGACACCCACCTGGCTTTGATTGTCCCGGCATCGTTACTCGATGCGTTCGGCGTATTTTTGCTCAGGCAGTTCATCAAAAGCATTCCCGACGAGCTGGAGGAAGCGTCCATCGTGGACGGGGCCAATCGGTGGACGATCTATTCACGCATTATTATTCCGCTCATTCGACCGGCGCTTGCAGCTTTGGCCATCTTCACATTCCTCGGCATGTGGAACAGCTTCTTCGGACCGCTCATCTTCCTGAACAGCCCGGATCAGTTTACGGTACCGCTGCTGCTGAATTTGTTCCGCGGGATGTACATTACGGATTGGACGCTGATGATGGCCGGGTCCGCCATCGCGGTAATCCCGGTGCTGTTCGTTTACATTCTTGGTCAAAGATATATTATTGAAGGCGTCACTTTGACGGGGATCAAAGGGTAAGCAAAAGCATGCCTTGCCATGTCAAGCCATGGCAAGGCATGGGATGACGTGATTTTGCCAATCAATATGAATAGAGAAGGATGGGGAGATCCATGATTACTGCCGATCAGGTAAGCTTTTATCAGGAGAACGGGTATTTGCTGGTCAAAGGTGTGTTCAATGCCGAAGAAGTGGAAGTAATGAGAACGGCAACGGAAAGCATCATTTCCCGGGCGGCGAAATCGAGGAACGATAAGAACCATGCCTGGCAGGGAGACTATTTGCCCCCGGACGATTTGAAGAAGCTTGTGTTGAAAGGCTTTCATGACGTTCACTACCATGACGCCGCCTTCGCGCGTGCGGTCATTCATCCGAATATGGTCGCTGTTTTGACCCGGCTGATCGGCCCGAATGTGCTGCTCCATCATACAAAAATGCTGGTGAAGCCGCCGGAGAACGGAGCGGCGTTCCCGATGCATCAGGACTATCCTTACTTCCCTCATTCCAAGCATACGATGCTGGCGGCAAGCGTTCATCTGGATAACGCGAACGAGGAAAACGGATGCCTCTGCGTCATTCCCGGCTCCCACAAGACCGGCGAGCTCCCTCATGTCGGCACGTATTATTTGGACCATAAACAATATCCGCTTTCTATGGGAACGCCTTGTCCGGCTGAAGCGGGAGACGTGCTGTTCTTCAACTACTTGACCATTCACGGCTCCGACTGCAACCGCAGCGCCAACACTCGGAGAAATGTGCTGTTCCAATATCGCGACGCAGCGGACCAGCCGACTCGAAATGTTCATTTTGACTGGGGAATGGGGCTTATGGTAAGCGGACATAATGAGGATTTCGATCATGTGAAGCCCGACTTTAAGATCGTTGGATGATAACAGCAAAGAGCTAATTAAAGAGTCAGGCCTTCCGGTATCTATCCGGTGGGTCTGGCTTCTTTATTTTGACCGGATGCTCTGTGCGATACCAAACGGAACGGTGTGCCTGGGATTGACAGGGAAGCTGGTGAAGTATATATTTTAATTAGTACTAGGTACTAATACTTGATAGTAAAGGTTGGTGCGCTATGATGCTTTATCATGCACGGATTACCGCCATCGGAACCTACGTCCCTGAACGGCGTTTGACGAATCACGATCTTGAGAAAATGGTTGATACGAGTGACGAATGGATTGTGCAGAGAACCGGGATCCGGGAGAGGCGGATCAGCGAGCCGCGGCAGTACACAAGCGATTTGTGCGCGGCGGCGGTGAACGACTTGACTCGCCGTTACGGCAAGTCCGTGTCGGATGTAGATATGATCATCGTTGCCACCAGCACGCCGGATTTTCCGTTTCCAAGCACAGCGTCGCTGCTGCAGCATCGGTTAGGCATCCCTGCGACGGGGGCTATCGATATAAGCGCTGCTTGCGCCGGATTCGTCTATGGTCTGCACTTGGCCAATAGTCTGATCGCTTCCGGGCAGCATCGCAAAGTTCTCGTTCTCGGTGCGGAGACGCTGTCCAAAATAACCGATTATACCGACCGTACCACCTGTGTCCTGTTCGGAGATGGAGCCGGTGCCGTTCTGGTGGAGCGGGATCCGGACGAATCAGGCTTTTTGTCCTATCATCTCTCCACGGATGGAAGCGGAGGACCGCATATTTACCAGACTCGCATTGCCGATAAGATGAACGGCATAGAGCTGATCGACAAGCAATTGCTGGTGCAGAACGGAAGAGAAGTGTTCAAATGGGTGGTCAGGACCGTACCGGACGGAATGCAGCAGGTCGTCGATAAAGCAGGCCTGAGCTTCGAGCAGGTCGATTGGTTCGTGCCTCACAGCGCCAATCTGCGCATGATCGAACCGCTGTGCGAGCGAAGCGGCTTTCCGCTAGAGAAAGCATTGTACAGCCTTGTTCATTTCGGCAATACGTCGGCGGCAACGATTCCCTTGGCGCTTGATATCGCCATCAGGGAAGGCAAGATCAAGCCAGGCGACCGCGCGCTGCTGTATGGCTTCGGCTCCGGTCTCGTTCAGGCTGGAATGCTGGTTCGCCTGCAGCTGGATCCGCAAGTGAATGCTCCGGCAGCATGGTAAAGTTCAGCCGGCCATTTGGTTGCTTGCCGATTTCTTGATATGATAGGAGAAAGGAGCTTTTGGCAAGGTTACCTTGAATGAGAAGGAGTGAGCAGCAATGGAATCAAATACAAATCGGGAACAGCTGGCGACATTCGCCGGAGGATGCTTCTGGTGCATGGTAACCCCGTTCGACCAGCTTCCCGGCATTAAGCGGGTCGTATCCGGCTATACCGGGGGGCATAAGTCGAACCCGACCTACGAAGAGGTATGCTCGGAGACAACAGGGCACGCCGAGGCAGTGCAAATCACCTTCGATCCGGAGCTGTTCCCGTATGAGAAGCTGCTGGATACGTTCTGGCAGCAGATCGACCCGACCGATGCCGGAGGGCAATTCCATGACCGAGGCGAGTCTTACCGGACCGCTATTTTTTATCATAACGAAGAACAGCGCTTGAAGGCGGAAGCATCGAAGCAAGCGCTCGAACAGAGCGGGCGCTTTGACAAGCCGATCGCTACGCAGATCGTTCCAGCAGGCGAATTTTTCGAGGCGGAAGAATATCACCAGGACTACTACAGCAAAAATCCGCTGCGCTATAAAATGTACCGGAAAGGGTCCGGCAGAGACGCTTTTATCGAGCAGCATTGGAATACCGCTCAGGATAAGGAGAAGCGCAGAAGCCAGCTAACCCCGATCCAATATGAGGTGACTCAGAACAATGCGACGGAGCCTCCGTTCCGGAACGAATTTTGGGATCATCATGAGGAAGGCATCTATGTTGATATCGTATCCGGAGAGCCGCTGTTCAGCTCGCTGGACAAATTCGACTCCGGCTGCGGCTGGCCGAGCTTCACAAGGCCGCTTGTCGGAGGCAATGTGAAGGAAAAGTCAGATTACAGCCATTTCATGATCCGCACGGAAGTACGCAGCCGCGAAGGGGATTCGCACTTGGGACACGTGTTCACGGACGGCCCGAAGGATGCTGGAGGATTACGCTATTGCATCAATTCCGCTGCACTTAAGTTTATTCCGAAAGAGAAGCTGGAGCAGGAAGGCTACGGTGCTTATCGCGCATTATTTGACGGGCGCTGAGTTCGCGTACTTTGGTTCAGAGACCCGTTAGTGACCCGGTTGAGATTCTCCTGTCAGGGAAGAATAGAATGAACAGGAGAATCTGCAGCCGGAGGATACATTGATATGATGATTGTCATAGGGTTTGTTGAATCGCTTTCCTCGTACTATCTAGTAGCCATGTTTCTATTGATAGGACTCTATCTGAGGTTTCGATATTATATCAGCTACCAGGACCGCAAGCTGCAGCGTGACGCCAAGTTTGCCAAATATGGCGGCTATGTATGCATGCTGCTATCCTGCGTCGTGCTTGTGGCGCATTTCTTCGTTATTTGACATGGCCGATCCGGCGAATCGATGCTTCAACCTTGACGTCAAATTCCACCGTACGGAATATCTCGTCCCAGTTGTCTCTATGCTTCTTCCAGTAGGCATACTCGTATCTTCGCAGCTTTTCCCCGAATCCGAATATATCCACCCCGAATTTCTTTTGCACTTTCTTTATGATGTCCTCAACATCTTTTTTTAGCTGTTCGTTCAAAAGCTGCTCGATTTGGAGCAAATCTTCACTGGTCGGCTCGGGCGGGAGTCCGTCTTCCCCGACGTGCCCTTCCGTACGGATCGAAATCGTAAATGCAGGCTTGCCGTTTTGTACATGCGGTTTAATAATTGAGCGCATGCTCTTCACTTCAAACGTCGTATAATTTTTTGCAACCTGCGAGTGTTTTTTCACAATGACGTAGTTTCCCGCTTCTACCGTTCCATTCACCCATCGGTATGATCTCACATCCAAATCGGAGAACCAGCCGACAAATTTATCCATTTTTATTACCGCGCCCCCTTCCATGAGCACGTACTGTCCCTTTGGCTCGACCCGGGTCAATATAGTGTCCCTCCCGGCACGGAAATCAGAGGAGAAGTGACCGACCGTAGAATCCTTCGGCATCCTGGCCGTTTTTCTCAGTGATTCTTTCGTAAGAATACTTAAGTAAATTCCGGGTACCGGAATAAGTCGATGTTGAATGTTCAGCACCTTTTTGGCAGGGCCTTCCGTTACGACAAGAGCAATTTTGCGACGCATCTCATGGTCCCGCAAAAAAAGGTCCATAGGCCTGGAAAGGCTCTCTTTAGCTAGTTCTTCACTGACAACAATTACCTGGAGATGCTCGTAAAACGGGACTCGGGCGACCCTAGTCGTCAGAGCTCTCATACAATCGAATAAAGACGGGCCTGTGGCACTAACGTTCCAAACGGGCTTCATATTCGTGGAGGGAGTTTTCCCTGACAATGCTCTCGGTTCGGCAAGCTGTACGGTAACTTCATAATCCGGCAGGCTGTTCCCCTCCTGCTTCGCTTTATCGATAGCGACAGCGAGAACGAAAATACGTTCCTCGACTTCAAGCCGGTCCCAGCACCCTGACAACAGCGGAGCAACCAGTATGAGGAGCAGCAGGCAGTGAGGCCATTTGTTCATAGGCTGCCTCTTCGTTTCTTCCAAATATAAGCCCCCCATAACAGAAGCGGGGAGGTGCAATTGATTATCATGCCGCCCATGCCTACGGTATTGCTCCAGGTATCTACTTGGAGGACATTTTTGGGCAGTAAGGCAGCCAGAAATACAATCGGCATATACAACAGCGAGATGACTCTATGCTCCTCAAGCTTCAACAGTTTGGATGTTATTAAGCTGGCGCAATAATGATAAAGAACAATCGTTGTCAGAGCGAACGGAATCCATGCAAGCATCATGACCGATTCCAGCCGTTCGACGAATGATCCCGGGAGGATAATGTTTTTGGCAATGGCCAGGGTCGGATAATTGACGTAGCTGACTTCTTTAGCTCCCAGGATGCCTACACAAACAACGACGATAATCACATAGAGAGCCGTTACGAAAGAAAAAACGCGGATAATCGATGTCGTGACGCTGCGCTGATCATCCATGAGCGGCAGAAGGAACAGGATCATTTCGAAGCCAAGAAACGAGAAAAAGGTAGTGGGAATGCTGCGCAGCACAGGCATGAATCCGTCCCCGAGAATAGGAAGGTTTTCTCCCAGATCGACTTCGCCAAACGTGAGAATGAGCACCATGAACAGGAGGATTACGGCAACCGGCTGTACGAGCTGATTGAACCGAGCAATAGGGTTTATCCCGAGCTGTACGATGTAGGTGCTTACGAGAAAGCTCACCATGATGATCACTTCGATCGGTGTCTTATCAAGCAGGAACAGCTTGGTTACATCGGCATAAACCCGCACCACAATACTTACAAAGCACAGGAAATAAACAATAAAGATGATGCATAGAAAGGTTCCGCCTATACGGCCTAGCAGAATCGGTCCATATTCGGTCAGTCCTTTGTCGGGAAAACGCACCCCCAGCTTGGCCATAACGATAGTGATCGCTGCAGCCGCAATGCCGCCGATGATGATAGACATCCATCCGTCGACACCTGATTTTGTAGCAATGGCTTGCGGAAGTGACAGAATGCCGACGCCGACCATGATAGAAAATAGCAGAAAGCCCATCTGTCCGTTGGTGATTTTGTCCTTGATATTCATCTTCACCACCCCTTTTTCCGTTTGGTATTGTTAGCCCGCTTTCCGTCCAGCGTTTGCAATACAGCAGGCCGGGTCTTCAACAGGGGCAGAGGCGCCCGGATGGCCGTATCCTTCCAATCCCTAATATGGTAAGGAGCAAACGGCGAGAAGTAATTGATGCCGAACGATTTTAAAGAGACGAGATGAGCGGCAATCGCCATTAATCCAAGGATTAATCCAAGCAAGCCCAACGTGCCTGAAAGGAACATTAATGGAAAGCGGAGCAGCCGGATCGCGATCGCCGCATTGTAAGCCGGCAGAAGGAAAGAGCAGATTGCCGTCAGAGCTACGACGACGACCATCGCTGGGCTGACTATGCCCGCTTCGACAGCAGACTGACCGATAACCAAACCGCCGACGATGCCGATGGTTTGCCCGATAAAGCGGGGAAGACGCAAGCCCGCTTCGCGCAGCATTTCTAGCGTAGCTTCCATCATAATAGCCTCCATAATGCTTGGGAAAGGCACATCCGCTCTTCCTGCAGCAATGGAGAGGGTGAGACCGGTAGGGACCATGCCCGGGTGAAACGATAGCAGCGCGATGTACAAGGAAGGAAGCATGAGCGCAATAAAACCGGCAATGAACCGAATCAGCCGTATGGCGCTGCCGACCATCCACCGTTCGGAGTAATCGTCCATGGCTTGAAACAGCATGGAGAATGTTACGGGGACAAGAAGAACGATGGGAGTGCCGTCTACCACGATGGCCATTCGGCCTTCGGATAGGGCTGCAACCACTCTTGCGGGCTGCTCCGTATACTGAGCTTGCGGAAACGGAGAATACCAGCTGTCCTCGATCCATTGCTCGACTGTTCCGCTGTCCAGCACTTCATCCACATCCATCGTATCGAGCCGCCGTTGAACCTCCTGCAGCAGCTCGGGATTGACGATATCATCTATGTAGATCAGAGCTACCTTGGTTTGGGTTCGCGTGCCTTTCTTGGAAATCCGCACTTGAAGATGGCGGCTCGGGTAGCGTCTGCGGATCAGGGAAAGGTTCGTTGAAATCGATTCCACGAATCCGTCGCGGGGTCCGCGTACCGTATTTTCACTGCTGGGCTCCTGGATGGAACGCCCTTGCATTCCTTGGCCGTTCACCTGGTAGGCGAAAGAGCTCGTTTCGGAGACAACTAGAATGAATCCATAGAAAAGGGCTTCTATCGCCTCATCCAATTGGGTTTTATCGAAAGCCTCGAACGTATCGAAAGACTCGTCATGAAACAGCTTCGGGATAATTTTCTCTTGTACGTAGCTGTCCTCAACGAGTCCGGCAATATAGACTAACGTCATTATGCTGCCATTTACAATTATCGGACGAAATGTCATGTCGGAGTTCTGTGACAGGTGCTTGCGTAATTCTTCAACCCATATCATCTATATAAGTCCTCCAGCCAATGATATGGGGTAGTATGAGGTAATGCCGCCCATTTTATGCCATAAAGCTTAAGAAATGTTTAGCTTATTGGATGAGATTGGAACTAATGGAAAAAGAAAAGGCAGATCAAGCGATATGCTTGTCTGCCGTAATGGATGATATTAGTTTACAATAGCGTCGATCGCCGCCAATTCTTCGCTCGAAAATTCCAGGTTGGCCAAAGCGGCGACATTTTCTTCGATTTGGCCGGGGCGGCTCGCTCCGATCAATGCCGAGGTGACGCGTCCCTCCCGCAGTACCCAGGCTAGAGACATCTGGGCGAGGCTTTGACCGCGCTGAGCAGCAATCTCGTTTAACTTGCGCGCTTTGGCGACTTTGTCCTCCGTCACGTCGCCTTCCTTCAGGAACGTAGATGGCTTTGCCGCACGGGAGCCTTCCGGAATCCCGTTCAAATATTTGCTGGTGAGCAGGCCTTGTGCCAGAGGGCAGAAGGCGATGCTGCCGACGCCATGCTCCTGAAGCACATCCTGCAAGCCATCCTCAATCCATCTGTTGAGCATGGAGTAGACCGGCTGATGAATCAAGAGCGGGGTACCAAGCTCTTTAAGAATACGGATGGCTTCCTCGGTTTTATCCGGCCTGTACTGGGAAATGCCGACATAGAGCGCTTTGCCTTGACGGACGGCCTGATCCAGCGCCATCATGGTTTCTTCCAACGGAGTGTCCGGATCGAACCGGTGCGAATAGAAGATGTCTACATACTCCAGTCCCATGCGCTTCAAGCTTTGATCAAGGCTCGAGAGCAGGTTTTTGCGCGAACCCCATTCGCCGTAAGGTCCGGCCCACATCCGGTGTCCGGCTTTGGTGGAGATGATGAGCTCGTCACGGTAAGGCGCGAGGTCCGTCCGGAGAAGCTTGTCGAACATCTCTTCCGCCGAACCGGGAGGAGGTCCGTAGTTGTTGGCAAGGTCAAAATGCGTGATGCCGAGATCGAATGCTCTTCTGACCATGGCGCGGCCGTTCTCGAATGTATCGACGCCGCCGAAGTTGTGCCAAAGCCCTAACGAGATAGCCGGCAGCAGCAGACCGGATCTTCCGCTCCGGTTATATTTCATTTCTTTGTATCGGTTTGTATCCGCTTGATAAGTCACGTTGAAAGTCCTCCTAATCAATTTTCGCTGTTGGGAATAAGGCTTGGCATGGATGTACTGCATCAAGTGTTTCGTTAACAGTATATGAAAAGACAGGCGGCAGGAAAAGTACGCACATTGTTTTGACTAAGTAACGTTTAGGTAACTGAGCGACAGCGACAGCGTCGTCACACGTTTGACTTTGGATTTTTACTTAAAAGATGGTAAAGTAAGATAGATATGGTTGCCATTCGATAGATGAGAGATTAAAGGAGAATTCCCTGCAATGATTGTATTGTTCATCTTGTTCATCCTTATTATGGGGTCGCTTTTTAGCGGTGCGCTGGTCCTGTTTTTCCAAAAAAGAACGAAATTCGGGGTACTCATGCTGCTGCTCGGATTCGTAGCCTCCTTCCTGTTCTACTACTCGATCTATAAAGGTTGGGTAACGCTTCCTTCGTAAGGATTGCGGGGAGTTCCTGCATCCGGTTGTACACATGTCTTCTCTTCGGAAAGAGTGGCCGTCGTCTGACGAGCCGCTCTTTTTTTGGGGCTAAGGACACCCGCACAATTACCGGACAGAAGGACAGGAATCCATACGCTTGTGCCCGCCGCTGCATAGTCTATCCTGCAGAGACAAGTAGGATGGAGTACAGGTTGAAGTCGTGGAAAACAAGGATAATGTAAAGGAAAGGGATCCGCATGAAAAAAACATCCGTATCCAAAACGAGGAAGGCAATGGTATTGTCAGCGAAAAAGAGCCCTAGCAGCATGAAGCAAAAGCGGAAGGTCCGAAGAGGCTCTATTATCGAAGACAGTATGATCATGTCATCTGCCGGCGCCAGGAGGATATTGATTGAAGAGAGGGACATCCCGGTATCGGTAAGCGAAGGCCCTTCGGCGGCTTCAGCCGCTGCTGCCGAACCTGCGGCACGTGCCTCTTTATTAGGCGGTTTCGGTGGAATTGACGGCATTATTTCCTTTATGACCAAAGCGCAGCAGATGTTCAAATTGTTTCAGCAAATGGGCCCGATATTCAAGATGATCGGTGCCTTCGGAGGCGCCAAAGCAACGACGTCCAGCTTGAGAAGCGGGAAGAAGCTCAAAAAGATAAGCCGCAAAAAAATTCGTTAACCGTTTGTACAGTTGGATGATGTATAATAGTGTCCCCATGCGCTGAAAGCCTGTTGATTAACTCAACAGGCATTTTTTTTGCAATCCTAAAGAATGTAAAATGATACCAGGGTATGGAAGAATATGATAGAATATTTATTGTAATCGCTTTCACTAATTTTGGAAAGGTGGTGAAACGAAAGCGGTTTTACCTATCCGATGAGAAAAGGGAGGAAACAATCATGTTCAAAAAAGCAATGATGTGGATGGCATTATTCTTATTAGTTCTGACGTCAAGCGGATTGTACGAAACGGCAAACGCAGCCGTACCATTGAAAGTAGCTTTTATCGGCGACAGTATTACATATGGGATAGGCACCTCCAATGCGGCTACTATGAGCTATCCGGTAAAGACGGGCCAGCTGCTTGGCTCCGGCTATGAAATCAGGAATTACGGCGTATCCAGCTCTACCATGCTGAAGCAGGGAAATAAACCGTATTGGAACCAGCAGCAATACACCGACAGCAAGAACTGGAATCCCGATATTGTGGTCATCATGCTGGGAACTAACGATTCCAAGCCGCTAAACTGGGTATATAAAGATGAGTTTGTCAGCAATATGAAGGAAATGATCAATAGTTACAAGAGTCTTCCATCCCAGCCCAAAGTCTATATCAACACGTCGCCTAAAGTGTATAACGACGGACTGAGCGGAATAACCGATGTGGTCGTTAGCGGAGAGGTCGTACCAAAGCAGTGGCAGGCGGCCAGAGAAACAGGAACTCCGGTAACGGATATAAATACTGTGACAAGCGGGATGGCATCGAATTTTCCGGATGATGTGCATCCTAACGATGCCGGTGCCCAGGTCATTGCGAATGCCGTAGCTCTGTCGCTTAAATCCGTTATGCATAACGATACGGATGCTTCCGCTGTATATACCGGATCCGGCTGGAAGCTCAGCTCATCCAGAGGCTTCGGCGATTACATGGACAACGTCCATGCAACCAGAACGAACGGAGATTACGTTGAGTACACGTTTACGGGCTCCAGAATCGACTATATTACGGAGACTAATGCGGATGAAGGGAATGTTGATGTGTATATCGACGGGGTTTTCCAAGCTACGGTCAACTGCTACAGCGCCACCCGCTATGCACAAGCAACCGTCTTCAGCAAATCCGGGCTTTCGTCGGGTACCCATACGATCAAGCTAGTCAAGACAAGCGGGACGTGGATGCTGGTCGATGCTTTCAGAACGGAGTCTTAATTAGGGGCAACCATGTGCGAAGATCGTTCTCTTCCTTGGGCTTATGTTCTCAGGGGGTAGAACGGTCTTTTTCTTCCCCTCCTTACCTGAAAGTAACTTAATGTACTCTTTTTCACTCCTTATATTTCAGGCGATTTTTTTATATGATGAGAATGAAGTGACAAGCTGAAGGAGGCGGAACGGATTTGATCAAGCAAATCGGTCATTTGGCGCTTACGGTGGAACATATGGAACGATCGCTGCATTTCTACTGCGATGTGCTCGGCTTTACCAAGGCGTTCGAGCTGCACGATGCGGAGGATAAGCCGTGGATCGTCTATTTGAAAGTGTGCGAAGGGCAGTTTATCGAATTGTTTTACGGCGGATTGAATAAGCCGGAGCCGGTCCAGAAGCCGATCGGCTTCAACCATCTTTGTCTTGAGGTTGAGGACATATACGAAATCGCGGAGCATCTGAAGCGCAACGGCGTCCCGCTGGATGTAGAGCCGAAGCAGGGGAAGGATACGAACTATCAGTGCTGGGCAAAAGACCCGGACGGCAACCGGATCGAGTTTATGCAGATGATGCCGGGATCGCCGCAAATGAACAGTTAATCATTGCAACCGCTTTTTTGGGATAGAGCAAGATCATGATATAGTAAACAAATGGAGAATTAGGAGGAGTCGGATCATGGAGTATCGGACATTAGGAAAAACCGGCATTCAGGTGTCCAGCCTATGCTTTGGTACGATGTCTTTCGGAGGACCGGCGGACGAAGCCGAGTCGAAAGCGATGTTCCGTCGCGCGCGGGAAGCGGGCATCAACTTCTTCGATTGCGCGAATGTATACAACAAAGGCGTGTCGGAGGAAATATTGGGCCGGTGTATCGCCGACTGCCGGGATGAGATCGTGCTCACTTCCAAAGTGAATTTTCCGGTAGGACAAGATGTCAATGAGCGGGGCTTGTCCCGCAGGCACATCATGCTCGCCGTAGAGCAAAGTCTGAAGCGGCTCGGTACGGATCGGCTCGATTTGTACTTCGTGCACCATTTCGACCCGCGTACGCCGATGGAGGAGACGCTGCGCGCGCTCGACGATTTGCAGCGCCAAGGCAAAATATTGCATCCCGCTGTGAGCAACTGGTCCGCATGGCAAATTGCGAAGGCGCAAGGCATCGCGGACAAAGCGGGACTTGCCCGGTTCGAGTGCATCCAGCCGATGTACAATTTGGCGAAGCGGCAAGCGGAGGTTGAAATATTGCCGTTGGCCGAATCGGAGCAGATAGGCGTTATTAGCTACAGTCCGCTTGGAGGCGGCTTGCTGACAGGGAAATATACGAAGGACCGCAAGCCTGAACAGGGCCGGTTGGTCGAGCAAAAAAATTACATCCAGCGCTACGGGGATCCTGCGTATTACGATATCGCCGAAAAGTTCGCCGAATACGCGCTGGAGCGCGAAGTACATCCGGCTACACTAGCCGTCGCTTGGGTCATGAGCCATCCGGCTATTACAGCGCCAATTATCGGGGCTCGCAACGTGGAGCAGCTGGAGCCTTCGCTTGCTGCGCTTGAGATCAACATGACGGAGGAGTGGCGCAAGGAAATATCCGCGCTCTCCATCGAGCCGCCGCCGGCTACCGACCGCAGCGAAGAAAGATGAGGTGACGCCGGCTAGCGGCAGCATGAGTACACAGACAACCAACACGATTCGAAATGTGGGTATCGTCGCCCACGTAGATGCCGGCAAAACGACGACGACGGAGCATATGCTGTTCGAAAGCGGCCGCATTCGCAGCCTCGGCCGGGTGGATGCCGGAACCGCCCAGACGGACTGGCTGGATGTCGAGCGGGAGCGGGGCATCTCCGTGCGAGCCGCTTCGACGGCTTTCCGGTGGAAGGACTGTACGATCAACCTGATCGATACGCCGGGCCACGTCGACTTCTCCTCCGAGGTCGAACGATCCCTACGCATTTTGGACGGTGCGATCCTTATCGTCTCCGCGGTGGAAGGCGTTCAGGCGCATACCGAGACGCTCTGGAACGCACTGCGTTCGCTCGGCATACCGACCTTGATTTTTATTAACAAGATGGACCGGATCGGCGCCAGTGCCGAACGCGTCATGGGAGAGATCCGAAAATACTTGTCGGCCGACATCGCTGTCATACAGCGATTTACGGGCGAGGAAGCCGATTTTCATGCCGTGGACCGGCTTTGGTATAGGCAGGAAGGCGGAGCATTGACACGCGGAGAGCAGTCCCGGCAGGAGGATTACGACGCCTTATGGGAAAAGCTTGCTGAGCACGACGAGCAGCTGCTGGACGATTTCGTCAACGGCCGTCTCGTCCCGGACGACGAGCTGTACGACCGTCTGATCGCCCTAACGGCGCAGTCGCAGCTGTTTCCCGTAATGTTCGGCGCAGCGAGCAAAGGAATCGGCATCCCCGAGCTGATGGATGCCATCGTAGAGCTGCTGCCTCCGCCCGCAGGCAGGAAGAATGATCCGCTGTCCGGCATCGTATTCCGGCTGGAGCGGGATAAGGTCATGGGCAAAATCGCGCTGATCCGGCTGTTCGGCGGAACCGTCCGCAACCGCGATGTCGTCCGCAATTCGACGCTCGGTGTTGACGAGAAAGTAACGCAAATCCGCAAAATCCATGCAGGACAGCACGAGGATGTCGGGATGCTGGAAGCCGGCGATATCGCCGGCGTTTGCGGACTAAGCCAGGTCCGCATCGGCGACATCATTGGCAGCGGGGAAGGGATCGCTCCCGGACACCGGTTGACGGAGCCGCTTCTCACGGTCCAGGTGCTTCCGGCGAACGGCGCGGAATATCCGCAGCTCGTTGCGGCGCTGCAGGAGCTGGCAGAGGAAGATCCTCTGCTGGATTTGCAGTGGCATCAAAATGAGCGGGAGCTGCACATCAAGATCATGGGACCGATCCAGCTGGAGGTGCTCACGCATGTGCTGCACAGCCGCTTCGGACTTCATCCGGTCTTCGGCCAGCCGACCGTTATATACAAAGAGACGCCGTCCCGCGAAGGGATCGGCTTCGTAGCCTACACGATGCCCAAGCCCTGCTGGGCGATATTGAAATTCCATATCGAGCCCGGGGAACGTGGGAGCGGACTTGTCTATTCCTCGATGGTCAAGCCCGAGAAGCTGCTGCCGAGCTATCAGAACGAGGTGGCACGGAGGGTTCCGGAAGCTCTCCAGCAAGGCCTTAACAACTGGGAGGTTACCGATCTCAAGGTGACGCTGATCGAAGGGGAGCATCATGTCTGGCATACGCACCCGCTCGACTTCGTACTCGCTACGCCTATGGGCATCATGGATGGCTTGGCTCGAACCGGAACGGCGCTTCTGGAGCCGTATATCCGCTTTCGCCTTACCGCTCCGGAGGAAGCGAACGGCAAAATTATGCATGAGCTGACGCTCATGAGAGCTATTTTCGACTACCCGGTGATTACGGGGGAACGATTCATGGTGGAAGGCACCGTCCCTGTCGCAAGCTCGCTGGAATTTCCCGTGAAGCTGAGCACGCTTACCGGCGGCAGAGGCACGTTCGCTGCACGGTTCGACGGCTACAGGGAATGCCCTCCGGGTACGGAAGCCGTACGTCCAAGGAGAGGCGTTAATCCGTTGGATACGTCCAAGTATATCCTAAGCATGAGAAACGCGTTAGGCTCGCAGCGATCGTAATGATCATAGAGATCGTAGTGATCGCTCTCAATGAACAAAGACCTTTCTGCATTCCGCAAAAAAAATTGAATCGAACTTAAGGAGGCTACCTATTATGCTGCAACGTCAAGTAGGTCGTTTGGGACATCTAAGCTCAGTCGTCATGTTCGGTGCCGCAAGTCTCGGCTCCGTTAGCCAGGAGGAGGCCGACGCTTCGATTTCGTACGCCTTACAGCATGGCGTGAATCATTTCGATACGGCGGCAAGCTACGGCGAGGCGGAAGTCAGAATGGGTCCGTGGATGCCGCGAATCCGCAATGACATTTTTTTGGCGACCAAAACCGGCGAACGGTCGAGGGAGCAGGCCAAAGCGCAAATTCACCGCTCGCTGGAACGGCTCCAGACCGATAGTGTCGATCTAATCCAGCTGCATGCCGTCGGAACGATCGAGGAGCTGGATAAATGCACGGCGAAGGGAGGCGCGCTCGAAGCGCTGCTGGAGGCGAAGGAGGAAGGTATTGTCAAAGCGATCGGCATAACCGGTCACGGCCATCTTGCCCCGGTAACCCATTTGGAGGCGCTGCGGCGGTTTCCGTTTGACACGGTGCTGCTGCCGCTCAATTATTATTTGTACTCGCTGCCTGAGTACCGTCAGCCGTTTGACGAGCTTGTGGAAGAGGCGGGGCGGCATCAAACGGCAGTAAGAGTTATCAAGGCGATTGCCAAAGGTCCGTGGGGCGAGCAGCAGCATCGCTCGTACGCAACCTGGTATGAGCCGTTTGACAGTCAGGACATTATTGACGCCTGTGTTCATTTCGTCTTGTCGTTCCCGGGTATTTCCGGATTCGCCAGCGCCGGGGATATCCATTTGTTCCCTCGCATTGTCGATGCGGTAGAACGGTTCGGGGGAATGAGCGATGAGGAAGCGACGCGGATACTGAGTGCGATTAGCGGATACAGCTCGCCCTTCGGTTCGCCGACTTCCATCGCGTAAATCTTGGTCCGCTCCAGCCATCGGACGATCAACGACGCATGCGATTGCAAGCTGCGCTGACGATCTTATAAAAAAAGCCTCCTTTCCGCCTGATAACGGGCGATGGGGGCTTTTTTGCTATTTCCTTTCCATAAATCGAAGCCAAAGCGAAGCACTTTTAGGAATGGCTAATTAGCATGACTTATTGATCCGGATCGACGTCGGCATAGCTTGTGCCGAACTTGATTTGATCGAACATGGCCTTATGGTGCTTCATCTGTCTATCGCGGTACAGCCCGAAGAAGATATCGAACTTCGGATTGGAGCGGTAATACGCGTCCTTATAGTAATAATCGACCGTGGAATCATAGCCGACATCCCCGTCCCAGTCTTTGACGAGCGTGCCGTTCACCCAAATTTTGATCTTGCCGGTTTCTGTGTCTGACGTTGTGCTCATGCGGGTGTAGACGACGAAGGTGAGCCACTCGCCTTTGGTCATGGTCCCGGTATACAGTACCTTAGCTGCGGTCGGTCCTCTGCCCGTTGTATCGTTGCGATAGACGAACTCATAGTCGGTTGAATTCGGCTTCACTCTCAGTTCGAGAGGCGGCGAGAACGGGCTGCCTTGCCACCATTGGAACAACTGCACCGGCTTTTCGGGCAAATCGAAATTGCTCTCCAGCTTGACAGCAAATCCCGTATATTTGTCTTGCAAAAATCCAAGCGCGTCCGCCTCGTTCCCGGCAATGACCCGGTAATTGCTCTTGTCCATCGACTGGCCGTCAGGTGCCGTACCCGAGGTCGGATTCATCTCGAACCCGATCGCATGCGTTCCTCTATAGTACTGGCTCGGGCTAATCCACGGAGTGACGAATTCGCCTTTTTTGATATGCACGTAATTTTTCCCGTTGTCCGTCAATGTCAAGGTGGTGCTGTTGATGCTTGCGCTTTCGGCGTCGATGTAGCGGTTGGGTGCTGCCGACGCAACTGAATTGCAAGCGCTTACTAATCCGATTAAAGTCATGATGCTTAATGATTTTTTGGCTTGTTTAAGCATGGCTGGATCCTCCCGTTCCCGGAACCTGATATGATAACGATTTGATTATACCGTTGAAGCGTTTCCATCACTATGTCTCTTTTGCTGACTATTGTCACTGGATTGCTTACTTACATTAGAGCTGCCTAACTCGCGTCAGTCAGTTGTTACTGATCTGTTAGTGAAGGGGCATTATCAAAAACGGCTCAAATGAGGTAAAATAGAAAGGGTACATAACTTTACTTATACTTTACCAATGCAATACAACAGCGTTTCAAGGAAGACAAAACGGAGGGAACTCAGCTGGAAACTTACGCTTGTCTATACATCATACGTGGAGAGCCTCATCGCGCAGGCACCTGTATTAATTTAGGCCCTAATGAGTGGGTTGTCGGGCGTTTTTCCAACGACGATACCCCGGACCTCGCATTTACCAATGCTTTTATTTCCCGCAAGCATCTGATGATTCGCAAAGAAGGGGAGAAAGCCATTTTATACGACATGGGCAGCAGGCATGGAACGGAGATTAACGGAGTGCTTATTGAGCCTCATAAGCCGTATCCGCTGCAAGCCTTCGATATTATTAAGCTGGCGAAGGGCATGGTCGTCATCCATTTTTCCTACCTATTCGCCGACCAGACGCTCGAGTTCGAGCCGATCAGTTTAACCCAGCAATTCAACTTCCAGGATTTGGGGTTCTCGATCAATTGGGAAAAAAGAGAATGCACGGTGGATGGACAGCGGATCGCGATGTCGGAAAAAGAGTACGGTCTGATTAAGCTGCTCCATGATCATGCGAATCAGCTGGTTCCTTTTGAAGAGATCAAAAAGACGGTATGGCCGGAAAGGACGTCCGATTCCGATGGTATTCCGGATGTCAGCATGGATGAATTAAACGCATTAATCTACCGAATCCGTAAAAAGTACGGAAAAGACACATTCACCATAAGCGCCGTTCGCGGCAGCGGGTATGTACTGGAGAAGGATTGAACGGAGCGGCTGCCGCTTGCTTTGCAAAGGACCAAGAATCGCATCCCATATATGAAAGTAGGAACGACGGTGAAGGTTATCCAGGTACAAACGTCCGGTCCCCTTAACGGATCGGTGTCCATTCAAGGCTCCAAAAACAGCTCCCAGGCGCTGTTAGCCGCTTGCTGCCTTGCGGATGCAGCGGTGACAATGGAAGGGATTCCCAACAACAACGATTTCCGACTTATTCGCCAAATCGGCAAAGATATCGGCTTAACCATAGATCGCGAGCCTTCGGGCAGCATGAGGATCGACCCCCGGTTTATTCATAGCGCCACCATCGATCCGGGCAAATCTTCAGCCTACCGGTCCTCCTATTATTTCGTAGGGGCATTGCTGGCCAAATTCGGCAAGGTTACCGTAGGGTTTCCCGGGGGCGACGATTTCGTATCCAGACCCATCGATCAGCATATTAAAGGGCTGCGGACGATGGGAGCGGAGTTTACGTTCCACAACGATCATTATGTAGTCGAGGCGAAGGAGCTTCGCGGGGCGGACGTTTATTTCGATACGATCACATCCGGCGCCACGATCAATCTCATGCTGGCCGCCGTGCGGGCCAAAGGAAGAACGAGGCTGATGAACGCTGCTATGGACCCGGAGGTTGTGGATACGGCTAACTTCCTCAACCAGCTCGGAGCCAAAATTGTCGGTGCGGGAACCGATCAAATCCGCATCGACGGTGTGCCGTATCTGGGAGGCGGCTTGTATACGGTCATTCCCGATCGGCTGATCGCCGGCTCCTTTCTAATGGCGGCCGGGATGAATGGTGGCAGCGTCACCGTGACGAATGTCATTCCTGAGCATATGGGCTCCTGCCTATCTAAATTAAGAGAAATTGGATTAGACATTGAAATAGGCGATCAAAGCGTTACTGCTGCTTCCTTCGGGCGTTTGCGTGCGACAAGGGTGAGAACCGGCATGTATCCGGGCTTCGCTACGGATTTGCAGCAGCCGCTCACCGCGCTCCTGACGCAAGCCCACGGCAAAAGTATCGTTACGGAGCGCGTCTTTCCGCAAAGATTCAATCATATTGCACAGCTGAAACGGTTGGGTGCGGAGGTGTCGCTGCGCAAGGAAAGCGCCTTTATTAAAGGCGGTTCGCCGCTCACCGGCAGTTGGGTGCACGCTACCGATGTACGGGCGGGCACTTGTCTTCTGCTCGCCGGTTTGGCGGCGGAAGGGACGACAACGATTACCGGTGTAGAGCATATTGAGCGGGGGTACGAAGACCCGATTGGCTTATTCCGCTCTCTCGGAGCGCGCATCTCGTACGCGGAGCTGTCCGACAGCTCGCAAGAGCTGGATACGTTTCACCAAATGCGGCAATCATGATGCTTGGTTGAGGGAGGATACGTTTGCATATGGAATCAACCTTGTTATTGGCTGAAGAAGTTGCGGTTCAGGCGGCGAAAGCGGCGGGGGCCGTGGCGCGAAATCTGTTTCAGCAAGGCATTGCGGTGAAGGAGAAGGATGAAAGCGGGGATTTGCTGACGGAGGCCGATTTGTTGGCAGAACAGATCATCCTGCACAGCATTCGCGCGATATTCCCGGAGCACCAGATCCGCAGCGAGGAGTCGGGATGGTCCGGAGTAGAGGGAGACTGGCTGTGGCTTGTCGATCCGCTGGACGGTACGAACAATTTTGCGATAGGGCTGCCGGTATTCGGCGTATCGATTACGCTGATTTATCGATCCGAGCCGGTATTGGGCGTCATCTACGATACGATGCAGGACAAGCTGTATGTGGCGAACCGCTCCAGAGGGGCGACATGCAACGACACGTTGCTTGCGATCCCGCCGAAACCGGTGCCTTCACGGCTCACTATCGGCTGGATTCAAGGGCATAAGGTCCAGCACGATATGCGTGCCTCCGGCTTGCGCCACCATTTGGAAAGCAGCAGCAAGCGGCTGCTGCGGCTGTGGGCTCCTACCATGCAATGGGCGATGCTGGCCCAAGGGCAGATTGACGGCATTGTGCTGTACAATTCTGAAGGGGACGACCTGTATTCCGGCGTGCTGCTCGTCCGCGAGGCGGGAGGACTGGTGATGGACTTCGAGGGCCGTCCTTTTGAAGGCATGAACCCGGAGCCGTATATCGTCGCTTGCCCGCCTGACCGCAAGGAAGCGATGCTGAAGCTGGTGCAGGAAGGGCTGGCAGTGGAAACACCGCTATAATCCATCTCATTGGCTGCGCATAGGATGCTCAGCTCAACCTAACACAACGGTAAGCGCTCAGGAGCGCTTGCCGTCTTTTTTTCACCATATAGGAAAAGTCCCTGAAGGTACGGTATCGCTGTGTCACCAGTCATCACTTCTTGGAAGGTGAAGTCTGCTTCCGATAATGGGTCGGAGGATTCCCAAAGTAGAGGCTGAAGGAGCGGGAGAAGGAAGCCGTGTCCGAATAGCTCAAGCTCAGGGCGATTTCCGTCACGGTAAGCGGCGTTTCCTTCAGCAGCTGCATCGCTTTATTCATCTTGAGCTTCAGCAAATATTTCAGCGGCGTTATGCCCAGATGCTCGGTGAATACTTTGGAAAAATACGTCCGATGAATCCCTACGAGCTTGGCAATATGGTTGACATCGATATTTTCGGAATAATGGGTGTTCATGTAGTCAAGACTCTTGCGGATCCATTCCTTCTGCGTGTCCCGCTGCGGCGCGTGATTGTCTTTGCGCGGGTCCAGCTGATCGAACAGCTGATACAGCAGACTGAGGAACTTCAGCCGGGGCTTGCCGGTGCGGAGCGCTCCAGCCGACCAAAAATGCTGCAGCGTCAATTCCACTTCCGTCGACAGAACGCTAGTAGCATAAGGGACGCCGGGATGAATGCCGACTAGGGACAGCAGCCCTGCCGCCTGCGAGCCTGCGAAGCCGACCCAGGTCATTTCCAGCGGGACGGCGAAATCGGCGGGACGGTAATGATAGGAAAGATGGGGGAAGAGGCAGAACACATCGCCTTTCTCCAGCCGGATCGTCTGATCGTCGTATTGAAACAGGACGGAGCCCGCCCTTATAAAATGCATGCTGTAATGTCCGAGCGTTCTAGGGCCTGCATTGTAATTCGGCTTGGCGATATTGCGTCCCGTCCGCATCAGCCAGAGTCCCAGCGACAGATCGGTCTCGTCGGGGGTAAAGTATAAATTTTCGGCAAACTCCTGTGTATATTCCTGCATGGGCTCGTTGCTCCGTTTTTTAAGAGATTCATACTTCCGGTATAAGCTTAGTATATAAGCAACCTTACAAAATGCAAAGCGGATCGGACATATTGTCATTGTCCATGCCCGGGTATAGCGCTATAGTGGTGCTAGACAACATACCCTATGCAAAAAAGGAAGGGACCCTTACACGATGAAGCCTACCAACGTTTTATTCATTCTTTCCGACGATCAGGGAGCCTGGGCGATGGGCTGCGCAGGCAACAGCGAAATCCGAACACCCCATATAGACCGGCTGGCTGCGACCGGCATCCGTTTCGATAACTTTTTTTGTACGTCCCCCGTTTGTTCTCCCGCCAGAGCCTCGCTTCTGACGGGACGCATCCCGTCGCAGCACGGCGTGCACGACTGGATTCGCGAAGGCAACATGGGCAGCGACGCCATTGCCTATTTGGCGGGGCAAACCGCCTATACCGAAGTTTTGGCCGCCAACGGCTACACCTGCGGGCTTAGCGGCAAATGGCATCTCGGTGACAGCATGACGCCGCAGATGGGCTTTACCCATTGGTATGTCCATCAATCGGGAGGAAGCCCGTACTACAATGCACCGATGATTCGCGACGGGCAGCCTGTGCAGGAACCGGGCTATTTGACGGAAGTGATAACGGACGATGCGCTGCAATTTTTGGACCGGCAGACCGGTGAACAGCCGTTTTATTTAAGCGTTCATTATACTGCACCGCACAGCCCGTGGATCGGGAACCATCCTGAGGAGATCGTAGCGCTGTATGACGATTGCGCTTTCGAGTCCTGCCCGCAGGAACAACCGCACCCATGGACGATTCCCGATGCGCCGTGGGGCAGCGATTGG
The DNA here is from genome assembly GCF_022354825.1 of Paenibacillus sp. H1-7. GTDB lineage: Bacteria > Bacillota > Bacilli > Paenibacillales > NBRC-103111 > Paenibacillus_S. The sequence continues at coordinate 6,003,505 of NZ_CP031168.1, read as the reverse complement.
CGGGAAAATTTGAAGGGCTACTATGCCGCCGTGACGGCGATGGATATGCAAATCGGCCGATTGATCGACAAGCTGGAGCAAAAAGGGATGCGCGAGAATACGCTGATCGTATTCATGGGCGATAACGGCTTCAACTGCGGCCATCACGGCTTCTGGGGCAAAGGCAACGGCACGTTCCCGCAAAATATGTACGATACGTCGGTGAAGGTTCCCGCTATTTTCAGCCAGCCGGGCACGATTCCCGCAGGAGAGGTTTGCCCCGCTATGGTAAGCGGGTACGATTTCATGCCGACGCTGCTTGACTATCTCGGGGTCGGCTGTGAACCTGCCATCGATCTGCCTGGCAGCAGCTTTGCTCCCTTACTTCGCGGGGAGCCGTTTGAGGGACGAGAGCATGTCTTCGTCTTCGACGAATACGGTCCCGTCCGCATGATACGCAGCAAGCACTGGAAATACATCCACCGGTACCCTTACGGCCCGCATGAGCTGTATGATTTGGTGAACGATCCGGAGGAACGGCACAATCTGCTCGAAAGCGAAGAAGGCGTTACTGCGGAGCGCCGCGCGCAACTGAAAGCGGAGCTCGACGCCTGGTTCGTCCGCTATGTCAATCCCGAGCTGGACGGTGTACGCGAGCCGGTACAAGGGGGAGGCCAGCTAACGCTGGCAGGTACCCGCGGGAAAGGGAAGCAAGCCTATATGTAATAAGGTTCTAATGCCGCGCGGAGCGTAAGTAGGCTGGACCTTCGGAACAAGCCTCCAGAAGACTCGGTTAAGAGTTATGGAGGCTTGTTTTCATGCAAGCCTTTCTTTATTCCATTAGGCACAATGTAATTGTCTTTTGCTGTATACCTTACAAAATGCAAAATAAAAGATGACAATTCGTCATTGTAGAATACGGATCATACCCGATATAGTGGTAGTAGGAACTACAAACTATCAAAAAGGAAACGAGGAGGCAGCATGAGCAGTACGAACAATCGCCCCAACATCCTGTTAATAACGAGCGATCAGCAGCATTGGAATACAATCGGAGCCTTCAACCCGGAATTGCAAACTCCGAACCTCAACCGAATGGTAAATGAGGGGACCATGTTCAGCAGAGCCTACTGCCCGAATCCTACCTGCACGCCGACCCGGGCGTCCATCGTGACCGGCATGTACCCGAGCCAGCACGGCGCCTGGACATTGGGAACGAAGCTGCTGGAGGATCGCCAGACGGTAGGCGCCCTGCTGATGGATGCCGGATACCGGACGGCGCTGATCGGCAAAGCCCATTTTCAGCCGATCGGTTCGACGGAGCAGTATTCGTCGCTGGAGGGCAGGGAGAAGCTGCACGATTTTGACTTCTGGAGGCAGTTTACGGGACCGTACTATGGGTTTGAGCGGGCGGAGATGGTCCGCAACCATACGAACGAGTGGCTTGTCGGCCAGCACTACGCATTGTGGATGGAGGAGCGGGGCTGTGCGAACTGGCGCGATTATTTCACGCCTCCGATAGGCACGATGGATCCGGAAGCGATGTTTCATTGGCCGATTCCGGAAGAGTACCACTACAATACGTGGATTGCCGAGAGGACGAACGAGCTGCTCGGCGAGTACAAGGACAAGGACGACGCCTTCTTCCTGTGGGCGAGCTTTCCCGATCCGCACCCGCCTTATCTCGTTCCCGAGCCGTGGGCGAGCATGTATGATCCGGAGCAGTTGACGATCCCGCGCATGACGCCGGGTGAGCACGAGTACAATCCGCCGCACTTCGGCTTGACGCAGCAGCGCGAGCCTGACTTTTCCGCTTATAAGGAAACGGGCTTCGGTATCCATGGCTACCACTCCCATGTCAAAATGACCAAGGAGCAGCACAAGAAGGCGGTGGCTGTCTATTACGGGATGATCAGCTTCATGGATAAATACATCGGCTCCATATTGGATCGCCTCGATGAGCTTGGATTAAGCGACAACACGATCGTTATTTTTACTACCGATCACGGCCATTTCTTCGGCCATCACGGTCTGCAAGCCAAGGGCGGCTTCCATTACGAGGATTTGATCAAGGTGCCGTTCCTCGTCAAATACCCGGGGCACGTGCCTGCCGGCGAAGTATCCGATGCGATGCAGTCTTTGGTGGATCTCGCACCTACGTTTTTATCGTTTGCCGGCCAACCGGTGTCTCCTGCCATGACGGGAGTGGATCAGTCCGAAGTTTGGACGGGTAAGTCCGCCGAATCGCGAGACCATGTCATCTGTGAATTCCGCCACGAGCCGAGAACCATCCATCAGAAGACGTATGTAGATCGGCGGTATAAATTGACGGTGTATTACAACCAGACGTACGGAGAGCTGTTCGACCTTGAGGAGGACCCCGGGGAAGTAAGAAATCTGTGGCATGACGAGCGGTATCACGAATTGAAAATGGAGCTCATGCTGAAATACATTTGGGCCGAGCTTGGCAAGGAGCCGATGCCGATGCCGAGAGTTTCCCATGCCTGACAACGGATTTCCGGCATAACAGCAAATATCGCATATGCCGCTAAATATAGCATATAGACAAAGAAAGTCCATTTCATTAATCTGACAACAGGCGTCCGGCAGCTGCGCAAGCAAGCTCCGGCGTCCATGGATGTCATAGGAGGGTAAGGTTCTATGTCTCTTGTATTGAAAACCAGAACGTTAAGCTCATTGTCCAAAGTATTTGCCGATGAGGAGCTGCTGCAGCCTTCGTTCACAAGTGCAAGCGCATTCGGCAATGAAACGTATTCTTTTCAGGTGGCGTACCGCTCCTCGATGCTGCTGAAATCGGTACAGGTTCAGGTGCGTTCCGAGCTGAAGGAGATCATTTCGCTTAGAACGGTTGAGCTTGTTCCGTCGGAGATGCCTTGGATGCACGATGCGGATCACCATGTGCTGCGCACGACGCCCGGGCTGTATCCCGATCCGCTATTTCCGTTGGACGGTACGGAAGGGCTGGTCCTGTTTCCGGGTCAGTGGCGATCGCTGTGGGTAACGGTAGCGTTGAACGAGCAAGTGGCGCCGGGGGCGTATGAGATCGCTATCGATTTCCTAAATGCCGATGGTGGAGTGCTCAGCTCCGAACGACTGGAGCTAGAAGTGTTGCCCGCTTTGCTCCCGGATCAAAAGCTGAAGCATACGGAATGGTTTCACGTGGACTGTCTGGCTGTCCATTACGGCGTTGAAGTCTTCTCCAAACGGCATTGGGAGCTCATCGATCAATTCGTCGATACGGCGGCTCGTCACGGAATAAACATGATTCTGACGCCGGTGTTCACTCCGCCGCTTGATACGGCTATCGGTGCCGAGAGGCCGACCGTTCAGCTCGTAGATGTCGAGAAGACGGGATCTTCTTACAAGTTCGGCTTCGATAAGCTGAAGCGCTGGGTCGATTTGTGCACGGAGCGGGGTATTCAATACTTTGAATTCTCTCATCTGTTCACGCAATGGGGGGCTAAGCATGCACCCAAAATTATGGCTTTCGAAAACGGCGAATACCGAAAGCTGTTCGGCTGGGAGACGGATGCCAACAGCGAGGAATACCGCAGCTTCTTGACGCAATTTATTCAGGAGCTCCTCGTGTTTATTAAAGATAACGATCTGACGGAGCGGAGCTACTTCCACAACTCCGATGAGCCTCGAATTCAGGATATGGAGCAGTACCGCAGTATCAGCGAATTTACGAAGAAGCATCTCGGATCGTTCCCGATTATCGATGCCTTGTCGGACTACGCATTTTATGAGCAAGGGCTCGTGCAGCTGCCCATACCGGCGAACAATCATATCGAGCCGTTTATTGAAAACGGTGTCAAGCCGTTATGGACGTATTACTGCGTTTCGCAGCGCAATTTAGTTTCAAACCGTTTTTTCAATATGCCTTCCGCCCGCAACCGGATTATCGGAATGCAGCTGTATAAGTTCGATGCCGAAGGATTTTTGCATTGGGGCTATAATTTCTGGTTTTCGCAATATTCCAAAAGGCCGATCAATCCGTTTCAGATTACGGATGCGGACCATTCGTTCCCGTCGGGAGACGCATTCCTTGTGTATCCGGGTGAGGACGGTCCTATCGAATCGATACGGATGGAAGTATTTTACGAAGCGCTTCAGGATTTGCGGGCGCTTCAGCTGCTCGAGAGCTTTATCGGCCGGGATCAGGTTGTAGCTATGCTCGAAGAGGGCTTGGATCAACCGATTACATTCAGTGAATACCCGCGGTCTATGGAATGGCTGCTGGAAAAAAGAGAGCAAATCAACCGTGCGATTACGCAGCACGTAGCCGCAGTTCAATAAACAGCTTGGAGACGATACCATGAGTGCTACAACGAATACGAATACAAGTACGAGTAAGATGAACAAGCCCAATTTACTGTTTGTGTTCCCGGATCAATGGAGAAAGCAGGCGGTTGGGTTCCGTAATGAGGATGAGGTGATGACGCCTGTCATCGACCGGTTCGCGCAGGAGAGTCTGGTTGTGAACAATGCTATCAGCTGTTTTCCGCTCTGCTCTCCTAACCGCTCCGTCATGCTGACCGGACGGTACCCGCTGTCGACAGGGGTAACGTCGAATTGCAAATTAGGCTTGGACGTAAAAATGAATGACGATGAACGGACGATAGGCAATATCTTAAAGGAAGAAGGATACCAGACCGGCTATATCGGGAAATGGCATCTCGACCTGCCGGAGCAGTGCTCCGACCCGGAACCGGCATCGGGAGCACGGCATTGGGATGCTTACATACCACCGGGGCCGCGCCGTTTCGGTTTCGATTTCTGGTACTCGTACAACGCCTACGACCGTCATATGGCTCCGCATTACTGGCGTGATACGCCGCAGATGATCGAGCCCGGCGAGTGGTCGACGAAGCATGAGACGGACGTAGCGATCGATTTCATCAAAAACCGCAACCAAGAGCAGCCGTTCTGCCTGTATGTGTCCTGGAACCCTCCTCACCAGCCGTTCGAGCAAGTGCCTGACAATTACAAGGAAATGTATGCGGACCGGCAAGTCACCTTCCGTCCCAATGTACAGGGAGAGGGTACGGCTCAGGCGGAGCAGCATCTGCGCAATTATTTTGCCGCGGTGACGGCGACGGACGACCAGTTCGCAAGACTGCTGCAGACGCTGGAGGACGAAGGCTTGGCCGACGATACGATCGTCGTGCTGACGTCCGATCATGGCGACATGATGGGGTCTCATGGCTGGCTCGAGCACAAAAACATATGGTACGAGGAATCGATCGGCGTGCCGTTCCTGCTTCGGTACCCGGGCAAAATTCAGCCGGGAGCGGACAACTGTCTTCTAAACAGCTCGGATCTGGTGCCAACGCTTCTTGGATTAATGGATATCCCGGTTCCGGATCGGGTACAGGGAACGGATTTATCCTCCGTGCTCCTCGGCAAGGGAGACAGCAGGCCGGAATCGGCTTTCATCTGCCACTATCCGGGCGGTTTGGAGGAACATCGGAAAGCAGCGGAGCAGGGCTTAAACGTTAACGCTTTCGGATGGAGAGGGGTCCGGACGGAACGTTACACGTATGTAGCCAAGCGAAGCTTCGGAGACGCAGCCCTGCAGCGGTTGCTGTACGATAATGAGCAGGATCCGTATCAGCAGCATCCGGTTCGGTTCGAAGCGTGTCCTTTAGAAGGACCGGCCGTGCAGCTGGAGCAGCAATTGAAGGGCTGGCTCGAGAAGCTGGAGGATCCTTTTGTACTAGAATAGCGGAGTCAATTAGCCATTAGGAAATAGGAATGTGCTCGGCGCTTAACTTTCCGAAATCATAGCGTATTGCAATGGAGCTGGCGGGTGCTGCTGTCGTTCGTCAGCTTCAGGGTAATAGGTCTGCTGCTATGTTTGAATATATCCAATTAAACATATAGAAAAACTAAATTATTGGGGGTAGTACATATGAATAGAAATAATGTGGCAAAACGGAATGCAGTGTTCGGGATGGGAGCAGCGATGGTTATTTTTGTAACCGCTTGCAACGGGGCGTCGAGCCCGCCTTCTCCCGAAGCTGCACCGAAAAAAGACAGCAAAGAGCCCGTAGAGATTGTCGTCTATAACGCATCGAATTCGACGGCTACGGCGGAAGCTTTTATGGAAAGCGATATGGGCAAAGAAATTAAGGAGAAATTTCCTCATGTAACGATCAAATTCATTGCCACCGGAAAAGGAACGACGCCGAACGAGCTGATCGTCTCCGGACAAGATGTCGATCTGATCGTCAACTCCGTATTCTCTTATCCGCTGCTGGCGGAAACGAATTTGCTGTACGATATGAGCGAGCTGATCAAGAAGCACAATTACGATATTAGCCGTCTCGTTCCGAACGCGATTGAATTTCAAAGGCAGTTCGGCGGGGGTATCTACGGCTTCCCGGTGGCGAGCGCTCCTACCGCACTGTTTTACAATAAAGACATATTCGATAAATTCGGCGTGCCCTATCCGAAGGACGGCATGACGTGGGATGAAACTTACGAGCTGGCCAAAAAGCTGACGCGCGAGGATAGTGGAACCCAATATTACGGGTTTGCGACTCGATATCCGTTTATGTACAACACGAACCAGCTCTCGCTTTCTTACTATAATCCGAAGACGCAGAACGTGCAGATCGCCGACGACAAGTTTAAGCTGTTTATGGAAAATTTCACGAGGTTCGCGCAAATTCCGGGCAATGCGAAGGCGAACACGGATATGTTCGGCAAGGAAAAAACGGTCGCGATGATGGCTTACCAGATCGGCCGCTGGGATTTCGACAGCTGGGACATGGTCACGATGCCGACCTTCAAGGAGGCTCCGGGAATCGGTACGCAGGATTACGCTACCTATATGAACTTATCGAGCACGAGTAAGCATAAAGATCAGGCATTCGAAATATTGGCCGCGCTGACGTCGGACTCCTATCAGATGAAAATTTCGAAGGCGGGGACGCTGCCGATCGTACGAAGCTCGGATGTGATTCAGGCGTTCGGGCAAGCAGCCGATCCGGCCAGCGGTCGGAACTTCAAGGGCAAGAATGTCCAAGCTTTTTTCCCGAAAGAGCGGGCGATGCCTTCCTTCGTAACCAAGTTTGACGATGTCATCGCAAAACGAATGAACACGGCTTTTAATGCCATCGCAGCAGGCGAAAAAGACGCCGTTACCGCATTGCGCGAGGCGCAGGAAGGCGCCGTCAAGGATGTAGCCCCGATGAAAAAGTAATCGAAGGTTGCAAAATGCTGCGTCAGTTTACAGTGTTGGAGTAGACAGCAGTTGAGAGTGCAGACGCACAACAGGACGGAGACCGGGAATGGTAAGGCGCAGGAAGCTTTTAGCCATGGACAGCTGTGTTCGAGTAAGTTGAGCGAAGACTGTCTAGTGCCGTTGCGGCTGCTGCTTGACTCCCGCATAACGTTCAGGCATCATTATGAGACAGGATGTTCGGGGCTGCATCCGTGATGTCGATGAGCGGAGGGGGATTTAATATGAAACGAGTGCTGATGGGCGGCGTTACGTTTTATCGCAAGTTTATTTCACCGTTGAAGCCGCCGACGTGCCGGTTTTATCCCACCTGCTCCCAATATGCGCTCGACGCCTTGGAAATCCACGGTCCGCTCAAGGGCAGCTGGCTGACGGTCAAGAGGGTATGCAAGTGCCATCCGTTTCATCCCGGGGGCATCGATTACGTTCCTCCTGCAGCCGACAAAAGCACCACGGAGCACGGACCAACTTGACAGAGGCTGGTTGAATTCGATATATTTTCTTTAACCTTATAGCATTGCGACCGATGAACGGATGAGTACTTTGCAGCGGATTACACAGAGAGCCGGAGAAGCTGAGAACCGGTTAATCCAAGCGGAGGAATATGGTCCTGGAGGTATACGATGGCGAGCGCTGCAGAGTGAAGTGCAACTGCATGCAGATGAGCCGTCGTCGCTGTTCCGGCGTTAACGGAAAGTCGCTATAGACTGCTGAGCCTTGCTTCGTGCGTGACATGAAGCGGGGGAAGTTGGGTGGTACCGCGTGAGTTCAAGCTCTCGTCCCAAGTTGGACGGGGCTTTTTTGCATTCATTCGATGATGAAGGAGAGAGATGGAAAATGACGAATCAACAAAAATCGTTTTACATTACCACGCCGATTTATTATCCGAGCGACAAGCTGCATATCGGCCATGCTTACACGACGGTGGCGGGGGATGCAATGTCCCGTTACAAACGGCTTCGCGGCTACAACGTGATGTACTTGACCGGTACGGACGAGCACGGGCAAAAAATCGAGCGCAAGGCGCAGGAAAAAGGCGTGACGCCTCAGCAATTCGTCGATAACATCGTTGCGGGCATCAAGGAGCTGTGGAACAAGCTGGACATTTCGTACGACGACTTCATTCGGACGACCGAGCCTCGGCATACGCTGTCCGTGGAGAAAATTTTCGCCCGTCTGATCGAGCAGGACGACATTTATTTGGGCACATACGAGGGCTGGTATTGTACGCCGTGCGAATCGTTTTTCCCCGAAAACAAGCTGGTGGACGGCCACTGTCCGGACTGCGGGCGTCCCGTCGAGCTGATCAAGGAAGAGAGCTATTTCTTCCGGATGAGCAAATATGCGGACCGTTTGCTGAAATATTATGAAGACAATCCAGACTTCATCCAGCCGGAATCGCGCAAAAACGAGATGATCAACAATTTCATCAAGCCGGGTCTAGAAGATTTGGCCGTATCGCGGACTACGTTCGATTGGGGCGTCAAAGTGCCTAACGATCCGAAGCATGTCATTTATGTATGGATCGACGCACTGTCCAACTACATTACGGCGCTCGGTTACGGCAGCGAGAATGATAGCAAATTCCGGACGTATTGGCCGGCGGATGTTCATCTGGTAGGTAAGGAAATTATCCGTTTCCATACGATTTACTGGCCGATTATGCTGATGGCGCTGGATTTGCCGCTTCCTAAGAAGGTATTCGGGCACGGTTGGCTGCTGATGAAGGACGGTAAAATGTCGAAGTCCAAAGGAAACGTTGTAGATCCGGTCACTTTGATCGACCGCTACGGCTTAGACGCGCTCCGTTATTACCTGCTGCGTGAAGTTCCTTTCGGCTCGGACGGCACATTCACCCCGGAAAGCTTCGTGGAGCGGATCAATTTCGACTTGGCGAATGACCTGGGCAACCTGCTCAGCCGTACTGTCGTCATGATTGACAAATATTTCGGCGGTACCATCCCGGAATATATTCAAGGGGCGACGGAATTCGACGCCGCATTGCTTGAGACTGTGGAAACGACGGTTCGTAAGGTAGAGGAAGCGATGGAAAACATGGAGTTCTCCGTTGCGCTCGGCGCGATCTGGCAAATGGTCAGCCGGACGAACAAATATATCGACGAGACGCAGCCGTGGGCGCTGGTCAAAGACGAAGGCAAACGTCCGACGCTCGGCTCCGTGCTGTATAGTCTGGCGGAATCTCTACGCATCGCCTCTGTTATGCTTCAGCCTTTCATGACCCAAACGCCGCACAAAATGTGGCAGCAGCTCGGGATCCAGGAAGGACCGCTCACTGCATGGGATTCGATTCATGTGTTCGGAGCGCTGCCAAGCGGAACGCGCGTAGAGAAGGGCGAAGTGATGTTCCCGCGGCTCGAGGTCGAGAAGGAAGTCGCCTATATTGCGGAAGCTATGGGCGGAACAGCTGCTTCTGCTGAGCCTGAAGCGGAAGCTCCGAAGGCGGTTAAGGCTGAAGCCGGCAAAAAAGGCGCCGAGGGGGCGAAGCAAGAGGAAGCTGTCGAGGGCGTGCAGGAAATTTCCATCGACGACTTCTTCAAGGTCGACCTGCGTGTAGCGGAAGTGCTTGCCGCTGAGCCGGTAAAAGGCGCCGACAAGCTGCTCAAGCTGCAGCTCGATCTTGGTACAGAGCGCCGTCAGGTTGTTTCCGGCATCGCGAAATTTTACACGCCGGAGCAATTGGTTGGCCGCAAAGTGATTTGCGTAACGAACTTGAAGCCGGTGAAGCTGCGCGGCGAAATGTCCCAAGGAATGATCCTCGCGGCATCGCACGGAGATCAATTGACTTTAGCTACAATTTCTGATGCACTTCCTAACGGATCTGTGGTAAAATGAGGATTGTTCACGTTAACAATTCATAATGAAATTTTATGACTCTTTTACCAGGAGGCTTTGATCTATGCAAAACAATGATGGAATGAACTACGCACCGCAGGGCAAACCGAACAAGGTAGTGGAGAAAGGCGAATTTGCTTTTGCCGCGATTGCTCTGGACCACGGCCACATTTACGGTATGTGTAACGGCTTGATCGAAGCAGGTGCGGACTTGGTCGCTGTGTACGATCGGGACCCTGCCAAAGTGGAAGCATTCATTAAAAAGTACCCGCAAGCAAGAGCGGCTTCCTCCGAAGAAGAAATTTTGAACGATCCGACGATCAAGCTGATCGCTGGAGCTGCCGTTCCTTCCGAGCGTTGTGCCTTGGGACTTCGCGCTATGGATCATGGCAAAGATTACTTCACGGACAAGACGCCTTTCACAACGTTGGAGCAGATCGAACAAGCTCGCGCTAAAGTAAAAGAAACCGGCAAGAAATACATGGTTTACTACAGCGAGCGTCTGCATGTAGAGAGCGCTGTATTCGCCGGCCAGTTAATCGAGCAGGGAGCTATCGGCCGTGTCGTTCAGGTTATCGGCTTCGGACCTCACCGTCTGAACGCACCTTCGAGACCGGACTGGTTCTTCAAGCATGAAAATTACGGCGGCATTTTGTGCGACATCGGCAGCCACCAAATCGAGCAGTTCTTGTACTACACCGGAGCCAAAGACGCAACGGTGCTGCACAGTAAAATTGCCAACTACAACAGCAAGGACTATCCGGAGCTTGAAGATTTCGGCGATGCAACGCTCGTTGCCGACAATGGCGCGACGAACTATTTCCGCGTTGACTGGCTGACCCCGGCTGGTCTAGGCACTTGGGGCGACGGACGGACGACGATTCTCGGTACCGAAGGGTACATCGAGATTCGTAAGTACATCGATATCGCCCGCGATCCGAAGGGCGACCATCTGTACCTCGTCAACAAAGAAGGCGAGAAGCATTTCTCGTTGAGAGGCGAAGTAGGCTTTCCGTTCTTCGGCCAGCTGATCCTTGACTGCATCAACCGTACGGAAATTGCGATGACGCAAGAGCATGCCTTCAAGGCGGGCGAGCTTTGCGTGAAAGCGCAATTGCAAGCGGTGCGCGTAGAGTAGTCGTTGTTTTGCATAGAGCACCTGTTCTCCCGACCTTGATGGTCGGGAGGGCGGGTGTTTTTTTGTTGCACGCACTGCAGGCCGAGGGCAGCTGTAACGCGGAAAAACCGCGTTACAGAGCGCAACAGCGGCAGCAAGCGGCGCAAGAGAGAGCTGTAATTCGGAAAAGCCGACTTACAGAGGATCCGCCGCAGGCCGAGGGCAGCTGTAACGCGGAAAAATCGCGTTACAGGCTGCAACAACGGCAGCAGGCGGCGCAAGAATGAGCAGTAAGTCGGAAAAGCCGACTTACAGCAGGCCCGCCGCAGGCCGAGAGCAGCTGTAACGCGGAAAAACCGCGTTACAGAGCGCAACAGCGGCAGCAAGCGGCGCAAGAGGGAGCTGTAAGTCGGAAAAGCCGACTTACAGAGGGTACGCCGCAGGCCGAGAGCAGCTGTAACGCGGAAAAACCGCGTTACAGAGCGCAACAGCGGCAGCAAGCGGCGCAAGAGAGAGCTGTAAGTCGGAAAAGCCGACTTACAGCAGGCCCGCCGCAGGCCGAGAGCAGCTGTAACGCGGAAAAATCGCGTTACAGAGCCAACAGAGGCAGCAAGCGGCGTAAGAATGAGCTGTAAGTCGGAAAAGCCGACTTACAGCTGCTCTCCTACAGCCCTGCCCAATCCGAAGCGATACCTTGAGCCAATCGATAGCATCGAATGCGTTCTTTTTCACTCCCGCCGGAGACGAGCAACCCTTTAGTAAGCAAAGTGTGAAGCAGCTTCCGAGCTTTTTCAGGTGCTACGTCGAGCAATAAGCGGACGTCATTAGGTACCAAGCTGCGATTCGTTCGAATCGCCAATCGAAGTATTTCTTTTTCCTCAGGAGTTAGACCACTGAGTATAGGATTGAACGAAACCCCTCCCAGCCATCTCCCCATAAACTGCTGAAGGAGTTGTTCACACATTCGCGGACGTTCCTTTACATCATCAAATGAAAACCGCAAAATTTTCCATCCGTCGATGACCAAATGGTTTTGCCGAATCCATTGATCGGAAAATTGAGTTCTGCTTATTCTTTGCAGATGCGGACCGAACCCGTCAATCTCAATTTCCCGAATCGAGGATTGGATATAAGCAAAATCCAAATAGCGGAATCCGTCTCGAAAATCATTCACCTCATATTCGGGGTGCAGATGATTGAAATGACCGAAAGCAGGCCACCAAACCTGCTCCAAAAAAAATTTTCCGCATAGCCATGTCCATCTGCGAATCGGCGCAGCCGTTCACCGCGGCGAAGTTGCCTGTGATACTCAATGAAATTCTCATAGGATAACTCGAAGCCCATCCCTATTCCACCCCTTGGAAATAAATAAAGCCGCCATCCATCAGCAAAGGCTGAATGAAATGGCGGCGTGTGCTTCACGACGCAATGGTTTGTTTTTTACAAATTGTAACTTGTCATGTGGATTCGAGTCAAGATAAACAAAATAAGCCTGAATTGTTTGCTGTGGAGAAGGTGCTTTACTATATGATGCAGAACAACCCTAGTAGCACTTATATAGGAAAGAGGGAGTATTCGCATCATGTCATCATTGGAAATCAATATCAACCAGCTAAATTGCAGGGTCGAGTGCTCATTATTCAAATATTGGACAATGCTGGATGAAATCAATAACTTTTCATCTCATTTTGAGAGCGGCAAAATTTATGCCCTTGTAGGAAAGGGTTGGAATGGCGGCTGGGCTTTATCCTATTTTCTGACTGGAAGATCCGAGGAAAATGAACGCTGTTACGATTCGGTGTATGTAAACGGCGAAAAAGCCAATTCCCTTTTATTCCGAAAAATAGCTTGTTACATAGGGGAGGGAGTTTCAGAACACCCTTTTCAATCAATAAAACGTTACCGGAATAAATTCACCAGAAAACTTTTCGGAATAAAAACAGTAGCGGAGCAGATCCAACAAGGAATTTTATTTAGTAATAACAGGTATAGCTATGAAGATGTTGCGGCAATGTTTGAATTAACCGGCGTCTATGAGCATGATGAGAGAAACGGCCGGGTCCATAGACCATTAGCGTATCAGGGCAATGAAATATGGAGAGCCTCCATGGCCATCGGTTTTGCCTATGGAAAGAAAGTATATGCTGCCCCGTTGATGATGCCCAATAAAGATTGGTTGAATTACATTATTGGAGATTATAACAGAAGGTATATTGAACTTCTTAGAAGTCACAACTCTATCATTATTATTCCCGTACATAACGACCAACAAGTGAAAAATTGGGCGGATGAAATCATTTACTTGTAATTCCGCCCCCAGCCTCTAAACCTCGTTAATCGTAAATATTATTAACTATTGACACAAGCCCGGTGCGGACGTATAATCGAAATCGGCTAATAAAAAACTTTACGATTTACATTTCAGGGGGAACGTTTCATGCTGTTTCGCAAAAAAATGCTTGTTGTTCCGATGCTGCTGGCATTGATAGCCGCAGTCGCCCTTTCAGGGTGCGGAAAGTCGCAAGCTACGCTGGTCAACGGGAAAATCAATGTCGTTGCAAGCTTCTATCCTCTATATGATTTTACGAAAAAGATAGGCGGAGACCACGTCAACGTTATCAATCTCGTGCCGACCGGGGTAGAGCCCCACGACTGGTCGCCAAAGAGCCGCGATATGCAGAACTTGTCCAAGTCGCAAATGTTCGTCTACTTGGGCGCCGGGTTCGAAGGCTGGGTTCACGATACGCTCGATAGTCTTCCGAAAGACTCGACAGTAGCTATAGTAGAAGGAAGCAAAGGCGTGGAGCTCATCGCATCCACTGAGGAAGGTCACGACCATGCAAAAGAGAGCAAAGACGCTCATGATCATAATGAAGCGGAGTTTGACCCGCACGTCTGGTTAAGCCCCGTCAACGCGAAGGTGATTGCGCGCAATATTAAAGATCAGCTCGTGAAAACCGACGCTGCGCACCAAGCGGATTATGAAGCCAACTACGCCAAACTGGCGGGCCAGCTGGATCAGCTGCACAACAAATATAAAGAGTCGCTGTCCAAGCTGCCGAAGAAAGAAATCGTCGTTACGCACCAATCGTTCGGCTATTTGACCAAAGAGTATGGGCTGACCCAGAAAGCCATCATGGGCTTGTCGCCGGATTCGGAGCCGACGTCCAAGGATTTGAAGGAGATTAACGATTTTATCCGGAACAACAATGTGAAATATATCTTTTTCGAAGAGCTCGTATCCGACCGCCTGGCGAAAACGTTGGCCAAGGACGCCAAAGTAGAGACCATAGTGCTGAACCCACTGGAAGGCTTAACGGAAGAGCAGACGAAATCCGGTGCCGATTACCTGTCTGTGATGGAGTCGAATTTGAATAATTTAATAAAAGCATTACAATAGAAGTAAGACCTGCGAAAAAAGGAGCTTGCAGCTATGGAACAAGTGAATGCAGGATGTCATCAGAGCATTGTCTCGATTGATGACGTCTTTTTTTTCTACGAAAATAAAAAAGTCATTGAACATCTCAATTTCAATGTGCTTGAGAGGGATTTTGTCGGCCTGATCGGATCGAACGGGGCGGGCAAAACAACGCTGCTGAAAATGATCGTCGGGCTTTTGAAGCCGACCCAAGGGGAAATCCGGCTGTTCGGACAGCCTATCTCCACGTTCCGCGATTGGGATAGAATCGGCTACGTGCCGCAAAAGAACGCGTTCAACCCGCTGTTTCCGGCGACGGTTCGCGAGGTTGTGCTGTCGGGACTGTACGGGAAAAAGAGCATGTTCCGCCGGCTGACGAAGGCCGACCAGCAAAAATGCGAGGACGCGCTGTACGTCATGCGCATCGAGGATTTGGCCGACCGCCGGATAGGCCAGCTGTCGGGCGGACAGCAGCAGCGCGTATTTTTGGCGCGGGCGCTAATTAACAACCCGGAGCTGCTCATATTGGACGAGCCAACGGTAGGGATCGACGCCGAGACGCAGGCCGGCTTTTTCCGGATGATCCGGCATATGCACCAGCATCACCACATTACATTTATAATGGTATCCCACGATATGGATATGGTACAATCATATATCGGGACGGAGCCGGTTCAGAAGAGCGGGACGCTCTCCTTTTACGTGAAGCATACGCATGAACCGGAAAATTGCAAGGAAACGAACTTAACCCATACGATGCAGCAGCTGCGGGAGCAGATAGAGGTACTATCCTAATTCAAAAAAACGCAGCGTATCATTCAGGAAATAGGATCGGGAAACAGGATCAGCTTGCAGGAAAGCTGCGGAGCTGAAGCTAGGAGAGAATCAGGTGGATATTTTTTCGGAGTATTTTTTTCAAAGAGCGCTGCTGGGAGGCTTGCTGATCGGTCTAGCCGCTCCCATGATGGGGGTATTTCTTGTGCTGCGCAGACTATCGATGATCGGCGATACATTAGCCCACGTGTCGATAGCCGGTATCGCCCTCGGATTTTTGATCAACGTATATCCTATAGGCGTCGGCCTTTTATTCGCGATATTGGCTTCGTTTGCGATAGAACGCCTGCGAAAAGCATATAAGACCTACGCCGAGCTGTCGATAGCCATCATTATGTCTGGCGGGGTGGCCTTGGCGACGCTGCTGTTTACGCTGGGCAAAGGCTTCAATATTAATGTGATGAGCTATTTTTTCGGAAGCATCTATACACTTGATACAACGGACGTATGGGTCGTTCTGGGAGTCACGGTCCTTGTGGTCGGCGTCATTTTGTTTAATTACAAAGAGCTGTTTCTGATGTTTTTCGATGAGGATGCGGCCGGTGTGAGCGGGCTGCCGTTACGTTTCTACAATATCATGATTACAATGCTTACGGCGCTCGTCATCAGCGTGGCGATCAAAATCGTAGGGGCGCTGCTAGTATCCTCCCTGTTAACCATTCCGGTCGCTTGCAGTCTGCTAGTTGCCAAGAGCTTCCGGAACTCGTTGTTCTGGGCGGTATTGTTCTCCGAAATCGCGGTTCTGGGAGGACTGATCGCCGCTGGAGTATGGAGCTTGGCGCCGGGAGCTACGATTGTGCTGGTGCTGATCGGCTTGCTGATTATCAGCATGTTTGTTAAACGGGGATTCCGTTTGTAAGTGTAAGAGAATTTCGCAAGAAGGGGGCATCTCGTAGACATGGAAGTGAACTTATGGATAGCGCTATGGGCCGGGTTTGCATCGTTTATTTCACCTTGCTGCCTGCCGCTCTATCCCTCATATTTATCGTACATAACCGGGATATCCGTCAGTCAGTTGAAGGAAGGCGCCAATACCGGAGTGCGCGCCAAGACGGTATCTCACACGCTTTGTTTCATTATCGGCTTTTCGATTATTTTTTACAGCCTGGGCTGGGGCGCCGGACTCGTTTCGAATCTTTTCATTGATTATAAAGATTTGCTGCGTCAGATTGCCGCTATTCTCATTTTTGCCATGGGCCTGTTCTTACTGGGGATATTCCAGCCGCAATGGCTTTTGAAGGAACGCAAGGTGCAGTGGAAGTTTAAGCCTGCGGGCTATTTGGGCTCTATCCTGGTAGGAATGGGGTTTGCAGCGGGCTGGAGTCCGTGTATCGGACCGATTCTATCGGCGATTCTCGCATTGGCTGCTACGAATCCGGATTCATGGTTCCCGCTGATCAGCATGTATTCGCTCGGCTTCGCGATTCCGTTTTTCGTTCTGGCGTTTTTCATCGGAACCACGAAGTGGATTTTGCGCTATTCCTCTAAAATTATGAAAATAGGCGGGGGCTTGATGATCGTCATGGCTATCCTGCTGTATACGGATCAAATGACCCGCATCACCATTTGGCTGAACTCGATTACCCCCGACTACTTGAAGTTTTAAGTGAAATAATCGATCTTAGCATTTGGGAACTTATCGAAAATTTGCTCGGTTATGAACTCGCGCAGCGCCGTTGCCTGTTCATCGGGATAGACGTACTTGCCTTGACCCCAGCGGCCCCATTTATACTTGCGCTTCGTTTCGTCGAGCTCAAGCTTCGTTTTGGGATAACGCTGCTGGATCACGTTCTTGGCGGTCTTAGTAAAACGGTGCTGAATCAATTCGAACGTTAAATCAGAGGTGGCTTCTTCGGGAAGCGCCTCTTTTAATTTTTCCAGCAGCACGCGGTATCCATCCTCCCAGCCTTCATGCCAGATGATGGGGGCGATGATGAAGCCTAACGGATAGCCGGCTTTCGCCACTTTGCCAGCGGCCGTGATTCGTTCGTAGAAGCTGGAGGTGGCAGGCTCGAAATTTTTGATGACATAATCGGCATTCACGCTAAAACGAAATCGGGTATGTTTATTATGTTTAGCGTCCAACAGTGGTTCCACATGGTGAAACTTCGTTACAAAACGCAACCGGCCGAGCGGTTCCTTGCCCATAAATTCAATCAGCTCTTTGAGTGAGCCGCTTATATGCTCCAAGCCTACGGGATCGGAGGTACACGCCGCTTCGAACCGGGTAATTTCCGGCGCGCGTTCTTCGATGTATTGTTTGGCCGCTTGTAAAATATCGTCCGTATTCACATAGATGCGAATGTACGGCTTGGCGCCGAGCGTAGTCTGCAAATAGCAGTAGTGACAGTGCGCCATACAGCCTGTTGCGATAGGTATGGCATATTCGGCGGATGGCTTGGACGTATCGAACTTCAATGTTTTGCGGATACCTACGACAAGCGTTCGTTTGGCGATGCGGTACTTCTCCAGGTCGCTTTCCCCGGGCAGGTTGGTGATGCGGTTATGCGACGTCGTCATATGAATCGGAAGCCCTTGCTGCTTGGCCCATTCCAGAATTCGTTGGCCTTTCGGATAATTCAGAGCGTCCGGCTCGAAATAAACAAGCTCGGGAACGAACACATCCGTCTGGCGAACCGGCGGAGATAACATTTCAACCGACATGGTGTCTAGCACTCCTTCAGATGGATTAGCACATTTTGGTGACTTGACTTGCTTCCTGCAGGCGGCATGTGTTATAGTAAAAGGCGCTTATTATGACCATAGTTTGATCCTGTTCGCTTCAGCTCACTCATGGGAATTGCAATGAAGCTTGCAAGACGGGGCTTTTTTACGAGAAGCGATACATCAGCAGGACCACGCAACGGTTGACGATGTACGGGAGGAAGAGCAGATGGCTACACCGAGTATGGAGGATTATCTGGAAAGGATCTACAAGCTGATCGATGAAAAAGGATATGCCCGCGTATCCGACATCGCCGAAGGCTTGGAAGTGCATCCTTCTTCAGTCACCAAGATGATCCAGAAATTGGACAAAGATAACTATTTGGTGTATGAAAAGTACCGCGGTCTCGTACTGACATCCAAAGGGCAAAAGATGGGCAAGAGACTGGTCGACCGGCACCAGCTGTTGGAAGAATTTCTGACTATGATCGGCGTATCGGAGGATACGATTTATAAAGATGTGGAAGGAATCGAGCATCACTTGAGCTGGGATTCCATAACTTGTATTGAAACGCTGCTTGAGTATTTCCGCAGAGACCCGTCCCGCGGAGAAGAACTGATGAAGCTGAAAAAGGAAATGGACGAATCGTAACATCCCGCATCCGACTACTTGCTCGGGTGCTTTTTTGTTGAAATGCCGGGGCGGGCGGGGCCGTCACAAGACGGGAGCTTGTTCCTGGCTTCAGTTCGTAATTTTTTGCAACAAAAAGGGCATATATGGTATAGTTTGCGTATAAATGTTCGTTTCTTGAGGTGAATTTTTTGCTAAAAAAGCTGGTTCCGCAACTGCAAGTGAATACGATTTACGACATTGATCTGCATGCATTGTGGGAGCAGGGCAAGCGCGGGATTATTACGGATCTCGATAATACTCTGGTAGGGGCGAAGGCGCCTTTGGCCACTCCGGAGCTGATCGACTGGCTGAAGGTTGTAGGACAGCTCGGTTTTCAGGTTGTTATCGTATCCAACAATAACAAGCTGCGCGTAAGCAAATTTGCGGAGCCCTTATCGCTTCCTTTTATTTACCGGGCCAAAAAGCCGACAAGCGCGGCGTTCCACAAGGCGTTGAAGCTTATGAACCTGAAGCCGGAAGAGACGGTCGTCATAGGCGACCAGATGATGACTGATGTTCTTGGCGGCAACCGAATGGGATTGTACACGATATTGGTCCTTCCGATCGCCAGAGGCGACGAGGGGATTTTTACGAAGATCGTGAACCGGACGCTGGAAAAAGCTGCATTAACATGGATGAGAAAGTAGGTAATTGACAACATGACAGAAACGAATTTGGAGCACGCGGCCTGTGCCGGCTGCGGAGTGAAGCTGCAGACCGAATCGGCGGAGAAGCTCGGCTATGTTCCCGAGAAGGCTTTGGAACGGACGCCGGTCATTTGCCAGCGCTGCTTCAGGATTAAAAATTATAATGAAGTGTCCGGCGTCACACTGAATCAGGACGACTTCCTCAAGCTGCTCAGCCATGTCGGCAGCACGGATTCGCTCGTCGTCAATATCGTCGATATATTCGACTTTGAAGGTACATTAATCAGCGGCTTGTCCCGATTCGTCGGCAACAATCCGATCGTGCTGGCCGTCAACAAGATCGATCTGCTGCCTAAAGTAACCAACTACAATAAAATTGTGAACTGGGTGCAGCGGCAGGCCAAAGAATTCGGCTTGAAGGTCGTTGAGGTCGTATTGTGCTCCGCCAAGCAAAATATGGGATTCGAGCGGGTGCTTGAAGCGCTGGACAAGCATCGGAACGGACGCGACATCTATGTCGTCGGTGCGACCAATGTCGGCAAATCCACGCTGATCAACCGTCTCATTCGCGACTATAGCGATTTGGACGCCGAGCTGACAACTTCGCATTACCCGGGTACGACGCTTGATCTGGTCAAAATTCCGCTTGATGACGGAACGTTCATTATCGATACGCCGGGAATCGTCTACAGCCACCGGTTGACCGAACTGGTCAGCAAGCAGGACTTGGGCAAGCTCATGCCGGATAAACCGGTCAAGCCGCTTGTGTTTCAGCTGAACGAGCAGCAGACGCTGTTCTTCGGAAGCTTTGCCCGATTTGATTTCGTTCAGGGCGAACGGCAGTCGTTTACGTTCTACGTATCGAACGCCTTGCAGCCGCATCGGACGAAGCTGGAGCGTGCGGACGAGCTGTACGAAGAGCATAAAGGAGAGCTGCTTGCTCCGCCTACCCGCGAAGCGCTGGAACTCTTGCCTAAGCTGGTCAAGAATCCGGTCAGAATACCGAAAGGGAAGCTGTACGACGTCTCGATCTCGGGACTCGGCTGGGTAAAGGTCAACAGCAGCGCCGGGGCCGATCTGGTCATTCACGCTCCGAAAGGCGTTAAAGTTGCAGTAAGAGAAGCGATTATATAAATATTTAGTCGAGCAACAGCAAGTATGGGAGCGGGGGTCAGAAGTATCATGGGGAATAAGTTGGACAGTCATACGATAATGTACGGAGTATTCGGTGATCCGATCCGGCATTCCAAATCGCCGATTATGCTCAACCGCGCTTTTGAGGAGACGGGAATTAACGCTGCCTATGCGGCGTTTCATATTTTACCGGGCCAATTGAAGGATGCCGTTGCGGGAATTCGCGCGCTGCAGTTCCGCGGCGTTAACGTGACGATCCCTCATAAAGTCGAGGTTATGGACTATATGGACGAAATCGACGAGAGCGCCCGAGTGATCGGAGCCGTCAATACGATCGTGAACGATAACGGCCGGTTGACCGGCTATAATACCGATGGAATCGGGTATGTACGTTCCTTGAAAGAGGAGACCGGGATTGATCTGAAAGGGAAAAAGGTGCTCATGCTCGGAGCCGGCGGAGCGGCACGCGGTGTCGGTTATGCGTTGGCCAAGGAAGGCGCCTCACACATCTACATTTCCAACCGGACGGTGGAAAAAGCGGACGAGCTGGCTGAAACGCTCTCCGGCTTCACTAGCACTAGCGGCATGGGGACCGACCGTGTGGCGGACGTTGTCGATGAGGTCAGCTTAATCGTCAATATTACGCCGGCAGGCATGCATCCGAATGTCGATACAGTCCCCATGGACACGTCGCTGATCAAGGATCATCTGGTTGTTAGCGATACAGTCTACAATCCGCTGGTTACGAAGTTTCTTCGCGAAGCGAAAGAACGCGGCGCCGTCATTCATCCCGGGCTTGGCATGTTCATCTACCAGGGGGCATACGCCTTTGAATATTGGACTGGGGTCCCTGCTCCTATTGCGGCTATGCGTCAAGTCGTGGAGCAATCGTTTACGAAATAACAACGTGTTGCAGGCAAATGCAAGCTGAAATCAAGTCAACGCGTATCACATCAGAATAGAGGCAAATCATATGTTAACAGGCAAACAGAAGCGTTATTTGCGCTCGCAGGCGCATCATTTGAACCCGATTTTTCAAGTCGGCAAAGGCGGTGTCAACGATCATTTGATCCGTCACATTGAGGAAGCTTTGGAAGTGCGGGAATTGATCAAAATTACCGTACTGAACAACTGTATGGAGGACCGCAGCGAGGTTGCCGAGCAGCTGGCTGAAGGAGCCGGAGCGGAGCTTGTTCAAGTTATCGGCAAAATCATTATTTTGTACAAAGAATCGCGCGAACACAAAACTATCGAGCTGCCGGTGTAACCGATGCCGGCGAATGCCGGAGAGGACCGTAGAAAACCGTGGGCAGCGGAAGCAAAATGAGGTGTATGCATGAAGATTGGCATCATGGGGGGAACGTTCGATCCGATCCATATCGGCCACCTGATTGCAGCGCAATGTGCTTGCGAGCAGGCGGGACTGGACGAGGTCTGGTTCATGCCGACGAATGTTCCGCCTCATAAACGGCAAGCTCCCGGAGCGACGCCCGAGCAGCGATGGGAGATGGTGTGCCGCGCTGTCGACGGGCATCCTTATTTCCGGCCAACGGATCTGGAATTGAAAAAAGGCGGCGTATCTTACAGTATCGATACGGTCAAGCTGCTTCGGCAGGAGCATCCCGGCCATCATTTTGCATATATTATTGGAGCGGACATGGTGCAGTATTTGCCGAAATGGTACAAGGCGGAGGAGCTGGTCCAGCTGGTCTCGTTCATCGGCCTGCAGAGGCCGGGATACGTGTTGGAGGAGGACCTGCTTCCCCAGGCCATTCGCCAGGCCGTAACGATGGCTGTGATGCCTTTAATCGAGCTGTCCTCCACAACGATTAGGGAGAGAAGAAGCCGGAACCAATCCATCCGATACATGGTTCCCGACCGTGTATATGAGTATATCGAGGTGAACGGAATTTATGGATCGTAAGCAGCTGATGGAAGCGGTAAAAGCGCAAATGCCCGCCAAACGGTGGGAGCATACGCTAGGGGTCATGGAAACGGCAGTCCTGCTGGCCAGGCAATACGGATGTGACCAGGAAAAGGCTTATTTGGCCGCTATCGCTCACGACGTATGCAAATATTGGCCTGTCAAGGAACAGGAAAGTATAATCCGGGACAACCATTTGTCTGACGATTTACTCGATTATGATAAGGAACTCTGGCATGCTCCGGCGGGAGCTTTTGTTGCGGAGCGGGACTACGGTATAACGGACGAAGATGTATTGAATGCGATTCGCTTCCATACATCGGGCCGGGTCGGGATGTCGTTGCTGGAGAAGGTCGTTTGTCTCGCCGATTATATCGAGCCAGGACGCGATTTTCCGGGCGTGAATAATATCCGTGAAATCGCTGAACATAGTGTAGAGAAGGCGTTGGTCGCCGGATTCGATGGCACGATACGGTTTTTGCTGGAAAAAGGCAAGAAAATCTATCCGCTTACGGTTTTGACGCGAAACGCGCTTCTGGAAGAAATCAAGCGGCTGGAAGAGCAGCAATCATTATAATCATTAAGAGAAGACATAAGTCATTGGCATAATGAATAGAACAACCATAAAGGAACTACCATTTAAGAGGAGGAACATGAATGAGTATAACCCCGGATAAATTGATGGCCCTTGCTGTAGATGCGGCAGACGACAAAAAAGCGATGAATGTGGTCACGTTGGACCTGCAAGGCATTTCCCTCATTGCCGATTACTTCGTAATCTGTCACGGGAATTCCGAAACGCAAGTGCAGGCGATTGCCACTGAAATCAAGAAAAAGGCCGAAGAGAAGGGCGCACGAGTTCGCGGATTGGAAGGAATGGATACGGCACGCTGGGTGCTGGTCGATCTGGGCGATGTTATCGTTCATGTGTTCCATCGCGATGACCGGGAATATTACAATATCGAGCGTCTGTGGTCTGACGCGAAAGTGGTTGAGCGGGTATGAGACTGGAAGCAGGCAATTGGGTCAAGCTAGAGGTGGCGAGAGAAGTCTCGCCCCACGGCTATTTTTTGACCGACGAGAATCAGGATGTGCTGCTGCATTATAGCGAAGTGGAAGGCGATATCACGGTAGGCGGCATGGTCGATGTGTTTCTGTTCTATGATTCGGAGGACCGGCTGGCTGCGACGATGCGTAAGCCGCTGATTCAATTAGGCGAAGTGGCGCTGCTGGAAGTCGTCGATATTCATCGCCGCTTCGGCTGTTTTCTTGAAATGGGCCTTGGCCGCCATTTGCTGCTGCCTTTCCGTGAGCTTCCGGAGCTTCCGGAGCTACGTCCGCAAGTGGGGGACAAGGTGTTCGTTATGCTAGCCCACGACCGTCAGGGCCGTCTTGTAGCCAAGCTGGCAGGAGAAAAGGATTTGCTGCCGCTGTGCTTTCATGCGCCGACCACGTGGCGTAACACTTGGGTTCAAGGCAGAGTATATAAGACGCTGCAGATGGGGACGTTCGTCATATGCGAAGGCGGAGTTCTCGGTTTCGGAGCCATTGGGATGATCCACGCTTCGGAACGGACAAGATTGTTACGACTTGGCGAGCAGGTGGAAGTACGGGTCAGCTACGTACGTGACGACGGCAAAGTGAACTGTACGATGAGGGCGGTCAAGGAAGTCGGCCGCGACGAGGATGCGGAGAAGCTGCTCCAGTTTTTGCAGGAGCGCCCGAACGGCTCTATGCCTTATTCGGACGAGACGCCGGCGGATGTGATCATGCAGCGCTTCAAAATCAGCAAATCGGCTTTTAAGCGAGCGGTCGGAAAGCTGATGAAGGAAGGGCTTGTATACCAGGAAGGCAGCTGGACTCACCTGAAGAAGGATTCGGCTGCGGAATCGGAAATGAATCCAAAGAATTAAATAAGCGTATGCGTACCGGCTTTGCCTTGAAGGCTGCCTGCAACGATCTTGACAGGGGTTGCGGGAGGACAAGGCTGCCGGTTTTTGCATGCCTGCCGGAAAGGAGCGGAAGAAACGTGGCCTACGAATTGTTCGCCTATCATTATGACCGCCTTATGGAAGATATGCCTTATGCGGAATGGCTTGATTTCTTGAACCAGTGCTGGGTGAAATACGGTCAGCCGCAAACCGTCGCCGATCTTGGCTGCGGTACCGGCAATATTGCTCTGCCATTGGCTCAACAAGGCTATGAAGTGTTCGGCATCGACTTGTCCGAGGATATGCTGGCGGTAGCCCAGCAAAAAGCTTACGAAGCGCAGCGGGAGCAGCCGTTTCAAGGCCGCGGCGAAGTGACCTGGCTTCAGCAGGATATGCGGGACTGGAGCTTGATGCAGCCTGTAGATGCCGTCATTTCCCTATGCGACTGCATGAACTACTTATTGGAAGAAGAAGATGTGGCGCAAGCGATTCGCCAGGCTTATGCGGGGCTGAAGGAAGGCGGTCTTTTCGTGTTTGACGTACATACCCGCCATCAGCTGGAATCGTATGCGGAAGAACAGCCGTTCTTCCTGAACGAAGACGACATCGCCTACATATGGACAAGCGATTACGATTCGGAACGATGCGAGATTGAGCACGCGCTTACGATCTTTGTTAAAGACGAAGCGTCCTCCCATGGTGCGGACGAATGCTTCCGTAGAGTCGAGGAGCTGCATTCGCAGCGGGCTTACCCGTTGGAATGGCTGAAGCAGGAGCTGCAGGAAGCCGGCTTTCGAGAAGTGGATGTGTACGCCGATTTTATGTGGAAGTCGGTTGCGGAAGAGACGGAACGCGCTTTTTTCGTCGCGCGCAAATAGGTTAGCTTGCCCATGGACGCATAGAGCAGGGCTATCCTTTCATGATTATGTTCACGATTCCTAGAATGATCCCCCATAGTGGAAGAGACAAAGCAATGCCGTTGATAATCCCGGACATGTAAGGAACCTCCTTGCTTGTTAAGTGCTAAACTAGCACTAGCATTGCCATTTTACCGGTGAAGTAATCAAATCAGGCGTCTTCATGTACAATAGATTCGAGCGGGCTTGACATTGCTGCCGTATTTTACATATAATCGCTTTATATGTAGTTACCGGCTGAGATAAGAAGTAGTAACTCTGCATCATGTTATTCAGAGAGTCAGCGGTTGGTGTGAGCTGGCACTTGGTGAGAGTGAACTCGTCTTGGAGCTAGAGGGTGAAGTTCAAGCATGCATTAGATCGTGTGATCTTCTGCATAAACTCGAATCTAGCCTGATCGTCGCCCTCGCGTTAAGGGGAAGAGTGAACAGGGGCAAAGCATGCCTTCTGTTAACTAGGGTGGTACCACGGGAAGCTCGCCTCTCGTCCCTAGCGTTGCGCTAGCGATGAGGGGCTTTTCTATTTTGCAGCTGAACTTTTTTGAATTTTGGAGGAGGCACATTCGTATGACACAAGAAGCTAAAGAGCAGCAGGGCTATAACCCCCTGGTCATCGAACCGAAATGGCAATCACATTGGGAAAACAATAAAACGTTCAAAGTGCTGGACGATGAGAGTAAACCGAAATTTTACGCTCTGGACATGTTTCCTTATCCGTCCGGTGCCGGTCTGCACGTAGGACACCCGGAAGGCTACACAGCTACGGATATCGTATCCCGCTACAAGCGGATGCGCGGTTATAACGTTCTTCATCCGATGGGATGGGACGCATTCGGACTTCCAGCGGAGCAGCATGCACTCGATACCGGGCAGCATCCGCGCGATATTACGATCAAGAACATCAACAATTTCCGCCGGCAAATCAAGTCGCTCGGCTTCTCCTATGATTGGGACCGCGAGATCAGCACGACCGATCCGGAGTATTACAAATGGACGCAGTGGATCTTCATTCAGCTGTACAACAAAGGTCTCGCTTACGTCGATGAAGTGCCGGTAAACTGGTGTCCTGCACTGGGAACGGTTCTGGCCAACGAGGAAGTTATTGACGGCTTGAGCGAACGCGGCGGCCATCCGGTTATCCGTAAGCCGATGCGTCAATGGGTATTGAAAATTACCGAGTATGCGGAACGCTTGCTGGAAGATTTGGAGGAGCTTGACTGGTCCGAATCGATCAAGGATATGCAGCGCAACTGGATCGGCAAATCGAAGGGCGCCGAGGTCGTCTTCCAAATCGAAGGCCACGCGGATCAAAGCTTGAAAGTATTTACTACCCGTCCGGACACCTTGTTCGGCGCTACGTACTGCGTAATGGCTCCGGAGCATGAGATGGTGGAGCAAATTATGTCGGCCGATCAGGCAGCCGCTGTGAAGGAATATCAGGACAAAGCGGCGCGCAAAAGCGACCTGGAGCGTACCGACCTGGCGAAAGACAAATCCGGCGTATTCACGGGCGCTTATGCGATCAATCCGGTAAACGGAGGCAAAGTGCCGATCTGGATTGCCGACTATGTGCTTGCAGGCTACGGAACAGGCGCCATCATGGCGGTTCCAGGACACGATCAGCGTGACTGGGAGTTTGCGAAGCAGTTCGATCTGCCGATTGTTGAAGTAGTCAAGGGTGGAGACGTAACGAAGGAAGCGTACGCCGGAGACGGCGAGCACGTGAATTCCGGGCTGTTGAACGGTTTGAACAACGAGCAGGGGATCGCCTCCATGATCGAGTGGCTGGAAGCTAACGGAAAAGGTCAAGGCAAAGTAACGTACCGTTTGCGCGACTGGTTGTTCAGCCGTCAACGCTATTGGGGCGAGCCGATTCCGATTCTTCACTTGGAAGACGGCACGATGAAAACCGTTCCTGAGGATCAGCTTCCATTGCTGCTGCCGGATGTCGAGCAGATTGCGCCTTCGGGTACAGGCGAATCGCCGCTTGCCAATGTGACGGAATGGGTAGAAACGGTCGATCCGGAAACCGGCATGAAAGCACGCCGCGAGACGAATACGATGCCGCAATGGGCGGGAAGCTGCTGGTACTATTTGCGCTTCATCGATCCGAAGAACGACAAGGAGCTGTGCTCCAAGGACTTGCAGCAAAAATGGCTGCCGGTTGATCTGTACATCGGCGGAGCCGAGCATGCGGTGCTTCACTTGCTGTACGCCCGCTTCTGGCATAAGGTGCTGTACGATCTGGGCGTCGTCTCCACGAAGGAGCCGTTTTACAAGCTGGTTAACCAGGGGATGATCCTGGGTGAAAATAACGAAAAAATGAGTAAATCCCGCGGCAACGTAATCAACCCGGATGTTATTGTGAACGAGTTCGGTGCGGATACGCTCCGCATGTATGAAATGTTCATGGGGCCTCTTGAGGCTACCAAGCCTTGGAATGTCAACGGCGTAGAGGGTACGTACCGCTTCTTGAACCGGATTTGGCGTTTGTTCGTCGGGGATAACGGTGAGCTTCAGCCGAAAATCAGCGCGGACGAAACGTTGGGCAGCGATACGTTCAAACGTACGTGGCACCGCAGCATCAAGAAAATTACGGAGGATCTCGAGGCGCTGCGCTTTAATACGGCGATCAGCCAGCTGATGATTTTCGTAAACGAGGCTTACAAAACCGATCGTCTGCCTAAGGCAGCGATGGAGCATTTCGTACAAATGCTATCTCCTATCGCACCGCATTTGGCTGAAGAGCTGTGGGAGAAGCTGGGGCATACAGAATCCGTTTCTTATGTAGAGTGGCCTACGTATGACGAAGCATGGACAGTAGATAACGAAGTGGAAATCGTCGTTCAAGTGAACGGCAAAATCGTCGAGCGTACGATGGTATCCAAAGACGCAAGCGAAGCGGATATGCAGGAGCTTGCTATGGGGATGAGCAAAGTACAGGAAGCGATGAACGGGAAGTCTGTGCGCAAGGTGATTGCAGTTAAAGGCAAGCTGGTCAACATTGTCGTTGGCTAGATCATTTTGTAAATAAAAATAACCGCTCTGCCGAAGCAGCAGCGGTTCATATGGAAAAGCGTGAAAGCATCGCGTTTTTAACTGTCCTTATTTGTTGAAAACAGGGCTCCCACCTTTTCCAAATCTTCTTCATATTTCGAATGAGTTGTGCGGACCAGGTTGTTAAACAATCCGTGCAGCTCATTTTGCATTATACGGAGTCCTTCGGCCGTAATACCGCCGGGAACGGACACTCTCTTTTGCAGTGTCGCAGGGGAGAAGCCTCCCGTCGTCAGAAGCTTTCCGGTGCCGAGCAGCATTTCACAGGCAAGCTGAGTGGCTTCGGCTTCGGCAATTCCGGTTTCCTCTACAGCGGCTTGAACGAATTTTTCGAGAAAGAAGGCGATGAAAGCGGGACCGCAGCTCGATAAATCCGATGAAATGCGAGTGAATTGCTCGGAAACGCGAATCGGAGCGCTGATATGAGACATTAAATTGTCGAGCAGTTCTTTATCCTCAGCTTCCAGCCGGTCGCCATAAATGCATAGAGTCGCTCCGCTAAATACATAATTGGTGATGCTCGGAATAATCTTGGCGATTTTGGACGGGAGCTGCTCTTCCAACAGCTGAATCAGCACGGGACTAGTGATGGAGACGATAATTTGCTCGGGCTCAGTGGTGCTGCGGATTTCATCGATGACCGTTTTATAGTCGCCAGGCTTTATACATAGAAAAATAAGCCTGCAATGACGGACCACTTCTATATTGGAAAGGGCTACCTGTAGCCCCGGATAAACGGCTGCCAGACGCTCCACTTTGTCAATGGTTCGATTGGTTGCAACGATTTGTTCCGGATTCAGAGCCCCGGATTGAATGAATGCCTCGATGAGAATACTGCCCATGCTGCCTGTGCCTATGAATCCTACTTTCATGACCATCCCCCCTGATAAAGTGCAGCCTTCTTAATCATTATGCAGTGACGTATTCGAATATGTTCGTTTTTTGCCCGAAATGAACAAAGGAGGGAAAGTGACGTTTGGACTTCTTATTTAAGGATAAAACGAAATCCGGTACCGTACTTTTGGTGATTTTGCTAACGATCGGTCTGGGAGGTTGGTTCGGGTACACAGGATGGAAGGAAGCGGCCAGCGAATCGTCCCAATGGCGGATTGCCAATGAGGAAATGCAGGAGCTTCTTGCGCGGCAGCCTGAAGCTAAGACGAATCCGGAGCAGTCGGTTCCTACCGGAACGAAAGAGAAGGCAGAGGGAGCTTCGGATGAACCCCAAAACGCGGCTAACCCGGCCTCAAGCGCTACAGCTTCAAAGACTGCCGATAGTTCAGGGGATTCCAAGCAAGCGGGGGACCAAGGAACGGCTGCTTCCGTACCATCCACCACGTTAACCGGCAAGAAAATGAATTTAAACACGGCTACCCTGCAGCAGCTGGATGAGATCCCCGGTATCGGTGAAAGCAAGGCGAAAGCGATCGTCGCACATCGGGAGAAGCTGGGAGGTAAATTTCAATCCGTGGAGCAGCTAATGGATGTGAAGGGCATTGGGGAGAAGCTGCTGGAGAAAATGCGTCCGTATCTTACCCTAGAGCCTTAATCTACTGAAACAACTTTCGTTTTTTGACAATATATGAGAGAATGATTGAGAGGAGAGTTTTCTTACTTTGGGGAGGTATTTTGAAGATGAGCGAGGATAGAAAGTTAGGCTTGGAAACATTGGCAGTACATGCAGGTCAGGAGATCGATCCAGCAACGATGTCGCGCGCAGTTCCATTGTATCAAACGACATCCTACGGATTCCGCGATACGGAACATGCGGCTAATTTGTTTGCACTTAAAGAATTCGGCAACATCTATACTCGTCTTATGAATCCGACAACAGACGTATTTGAGAAAAGAGTCGCTGCTCTCGAGGGAGCGCCTGCCGCTTTGGCTACGGCTTCCGGACAAGCAGCCATTACTTATTCGATCTTGAATATTGCCGGCTCCGGCGATGAGATCGTATCGGCAGCGAGCCTCTATGGCGGTACATATAACTTGTTCTCCACCACTTTGGCCAAGCTTGGCATCAAGGTACATTTCGTGGATCCGTCCGATCCGGAAAATTTCCGTGCGGCGATCACACCGAAGACGAAGGCTCTGTATGCCGAAACGGTCGGCAATCCGAAGGGCGACATCCTGGATATCGCTGCGGTAGCGGCCATCGCTCACGAGAACGGCATTCCGCTGATCGTGGATAATACGTTCCCGAGCCCTTACTTGTGCCGTCCAATTGAACATGGTGCGGATATTGTCGTTCATTCAGCAACCAAATTTATCGGCGGACACGGCACGTCCATTGGCGGCATTATTGTCGATGGCGGACGTTTCGACTGGAAAGCTAGCGGCAAGTTCCCAGGCTTAACGGAACCGGACCCAAGCTACCATGGCGTAGTCTATACAGATGCGGTAGGACCGATCGCTTTTATTATTAAAGCACGCGTTCAGCTTTTGCGGGATATGGGCGCCGCGATATCGCCGTTCAACTCGTTCCAGCTGCTGCAAGGATTGGAAACACTGCACTTGCGCATGGAGCGCCACAGCTCCAACGCACAGAAGGTCGCCGAGTTCCTGGAGCAGCACGACGCGGTAGAATGGGTTAGCTTCGCGGGTCTGCCAAGCCATCCTTCGTACGAGCTGGCGCAAAAATATATGCCGAACGGCCAAGGCGCGATCATGACCTTTGGCATCAAGGGCGGCATCGAAGCGGGCCGGAAGGTGATCAATAACGTGAAGCTGTTCTCGCATCTCGCGAACGTCGGCGATTCCAAGTCGCTGATCATCCATCCTGCGAGCACGACGCATCAGCAATTGTCCGAGCAGGAGCAGGCGGCGGCAGGCGTAACGCCGGGAATGATTCGCCTGTCTATCGGAACGGAATCGATCAATGACATTATTTATGATCTGGATCAAGCCATTCGTGCTAGCCAGAACTAAACAACGGAGAATAAAACGATGACGACACGGAAAAATTGGGATACTTACTTCTTGGATATGGCGTATATGGCATCGACTCGGTCCCAATGCAGCCGCAGGCATGTCGGCGCCGTACTGGTACAAGGAAAGAAGCTTTTGGGAGCCGCCTATAACGGTGCGCCAATGGGAGTGCAGGACTGCTCGGAGGCCGGATGCATGCTGGTCGAAGAATATGAGCTGGTCGAGCAAGCCGGCACGGAGCAGGTTGTTAAGAAGCAGCGCTGCATCCGAACGATCCATGCGGAGCAAAATTTGCTGCTGTTTACGGACCCGAAGGACAGGGAAGGCTCGGTAGTGTATGTAACCGATCAGCCTTGCTGGACATGCGCCAATATGCTTGCCAATAGCGGAATTATCGAGATCGTATATCATCGCCCGTATCCTAAGGACAGCGATAAAGTGAAGTCGCTGATGGATGCGAAAGGCATTACGATCCGGTGTTTGGAGGCATACGAGCCGCCTGTAGGTACGGTATCGGAAGTACAGCACTAATCATAGGTTATGAGGAAGAACCTCTTTCGCACAGATGCGACGGGGTTCTTTTTCTTTTTTTCGATTTAGGGAGGGGGGAGTTAGCGCGTGATGCAGAGGCCGATTATCGGGGTTACCCTGCTCTGGACGTTCGGATATATTATTGCATATGGTGTTGAGCTGCCGTTCGTTTCTTTATATACAAGCCTGGTTGCAGCGATGGTTGGAGTCGTTGTATGGATGTTGAACTTGAGAGGAAGAACGGCGATTTGCGCATTATTGCTGATTATTATTGCAGCTGGTTATTTTGAAGACTATGACAAACGTAATGTAACCAATTTGTCCCCGGAATCACTTGCCGACAGCGATTCTAACGCCAATGGAGTATACAATGGGATCATTGTCAGCCAAGTGGAAGTCGATGGAGATAAGGCTTCTTTTACCATGCGTACGGATGGGGAGCTGTCCGAGCTGGTGGCTGTAAGTGTGAGGCTGCTGTCCAAGCAGGAGCAGCAAGTAGCTGCCGGCTGGCAAAGGGGAGATAAGATCGGTGTCCAGGGAGCGCTTCAAGCCCCTGGGGAAGCACGGAATTTCGGCGGGTTCGATTACCGCAGCTATTTGAGATGGAAGCATATTCACTGGCAGCTGAATGCAAAGGGCGCTTCCCAGATCCATGCTGCACCGCCCGATATATGGACTTGGAGAACGATTCTTCGCTGGAACGACCAGTTTCGCTCCATGCTCGGAGCGGGGGTGGAACGGTTATTTCCGCCCGAACAGTCGGGCTTTATGAAGGGAATGCTGATCGGGCTGACGGATGACATCGAACCGGAGCAATTTCAGCAATTTTCACAGCTGGGGCTCACCCATATTATCGCGATTTCAGGGTTGAACGTAGCGATATTTCTTGGCTGCGTGCTGTGGATTATGCGCAAGCTGGGCTTTACGAAAGAAACGTATTTGTTGACCTCGATGGCTCTGATGCCATTGTATATCATGGTTACCGGTGCCTCGCCTTCGATTATCCGGGCGGGATTGATGGCTATGATTGCGCTGTATGCCGCTTATCGCCATACGTTGAAGGACGGGCTGCATACGGTGCTGATCGTTGGATTGCTGATGCTGGTATGGGAGCCGTATTATTTGCTGGATGTCAGCTTCCAGCTTTCTTTCCTTGTAACGATCGGCCTTATTCTCGGCGTACCGGTAGCCAACAAGCTGATGCCTATACGTTCGTCCTCTTGGAGGGACGCTATCTCTATAACAGTCGTCGCCCAATGCATTTCCTTTCCGGTGTCAGTCTACTATTTCAATCAGTTTTCTTTGTTATCGCTGGCGGCTAATTTTGCCCTCGTTCCGGTGTTCAGTATGTTCACGATGCCAGCGGGAACTGCATCGCTGCTGATCAGCTTCCTGTACCAGCCTGCAGGTCAAGTGTTGGCATGGATCGTTGCGAAGCTTAACGAGTGGATTTTCAAGCTGGTAGCAATTAGCAGTAAATGGCACTTGTTTCAGACGATATGGCCAACGCCGGGGATCGCATGGATTATTGCGTATTACGCTGCTTGGGCGCTGCTGCTTTATTTTGCTTTGATGAACCGGGCTGCAGGTGATACGTCCGTTAGTCCCGTGGAACCGATGCTTTCGTATAAGCCTGGGAAAAAGAGATCTAGCCTCGGCATCTATGCTCGAATCCGAAACGGGGTGTCCATCGTTCGCCTTCCCGCAGCGGCAGTTATGCTGGCGGTGCTGATGATTTACGCGTATGAGCCGGACCGGTGGAGCCGAGAGGGACAGGTGCATTTTATCGATGTAGGCCAAGGAGACAGCATTTTCATTCGTACTCCACAAAGCCGAAGCGTCATTCTCATCGACGGAGGAGGAACCGTCACCTTTCGTAAGCCGGGAGATGAGTGGAAGCAGCGTTCCGATCCGTATGAGGTGGGACGTAAGCTGCTCGTTCCGCTGCTCAAGAAGAGAGGGATTCAGACTATCGATTATTTAATTGTGACGCATGAGGACGCCGACCACATTGGAGGGCTGCAGTCGGTTCTTGAGCAAATCCCGGTCAGGCAGCTGTTGTTCAATGGAACGCTTAAGCCTTCGCCGGGAGTAGAGAAGCTGTTCCGGACGGCGTTGGATTACAACGTGAAGCTTGTAAAAGCTTATGCCGGCGATATTCTTCAGGTGGATGCGGATACGCGTCTCCGGTTTCTGTACCCTGTCTCGCTGGACAAGGCGGAAGCGGTAAGGATGGAGTCGGAACAAAATGCCGAATCCGTCGTGTTTGTAATGGAGATGCAAGGAACGAAATGGCTGTTTACGGGAGATATGGAGCCAAGCTCGGAAACCGCTGTGCTTCGGATGATGGAAAACGACAAGAGTGCATCAGCCAGCTTGGATACGAATGCTTCTTCGCTGCCTGCAAGCCGTAAGCCGCTTTTGCCGACGGGCCCTGTCGACGTGCTCAAGGTTGCACATCACGGTAGCAAAACTTCGACAACGGAAGCTTGGCTCAAAGCATGGAATCCTAAGTTTGCCGTGATTTCAGCGGGTGTGAACAATATATACCGTCATCCTCACCCTACGGTTGTTGCACGGCTGGAGGAGCGGGGGATCGGGGTACTGAGAACGGATGCCCATGGTGAAGTGCAAATGAGCATCCGTGACGGAGCCATTCATGTAAGAACAAAGCTTGGCGAGCGGTCTTAGATAGATCAAGACTGAACTAGTAAAACGAAACCCGGCTTATCTTGAAAATAAGTCGGCCAGGTTTTCTAAGTGTAAGAAAGAATTGAATTTAATAGCTCCAAAAGTTGATCCGGTTACCGTAGGGATCATAGAAGTGCATGGACTTGAAGCCGGTGCCCACAATATCGGAAACGGAGACGCCTTGCTCCTTCCATCTCCGATGCTCTTCTTCCATATCCCTTAATCGGAAGTAAGGGTTGGCGGTCCCATCCGCAATCCCTTGAAATAGCTCGCGAGGCTGCTGCTCCAAGAGCAAATTTTCATCTAGGATGATGTATCCTTGAGCATGAGCGTCATGCACGATAGGTAAGCCCAATATTTCGTGATACCAGGCTGCCGCCCTGTCCAAATCCGGAACCGCAACGCGCCAGTGAGAGTAGTCGGTCACCCGCTTATCGGCATGCATCGCGGGCTGATTCGAGCTTATCAGCGTATGCCTCGTGCCGTCAAAAGCGAACACGTCCAGACTTTCCTGTCCTGTAATATCTATATAGGGGCCGGTGGTCCGAATGTTGTGTTCACTGAAATAGCGGTCGGCCTCCGATATATCCGGACAACTGAACGTATAACGGACGCGAGCTTCCTTGGCTCCCCAATCGGAACGGAAATGGACGAGGGGACTTGGCGAAACAAAGGATTTCAAATGAATAAGTCCGCGTTCCGCAAAAGCTAGCGAGCTCATTTTCTCGACTTCGGATTGGGGATCCTGCTTCCCTGACCAGGTCTTCTTGTTCCAGCCTAATCCTAAATGCCTCGTGTACCAGTCGATAGCTTCTTCATGCTGCTCATAAGGCACATAAATAAATCCTCCGTCCCAGCTTAAACGCGGCGGTCCTGTAATGGAGCTTCCCACGTCGGTTGTCTCGCCCGTAACACGGAAAGATTGTACTGTCACATGAGAGCGATGTGCGGCTCCGATGCCAATCTGTCCTGCGAGAGCTGTGAAGTCGCCCGTCGTGCGGAATCGTTCCTCGCCGTTGATTTCCAGGCTGGCATAGTCCTTCCTGATCCGCCATGTCATGATTACCCACTCATTGACGGGGATGCGTCCTTTTCCTTGAATGCCAATGCCCTTACCGGTTGCGGGATCATGCCAGCGGAGCTCGTCCAGATTGTTTTCCCAGTTCATGATCACTTGACCTTGATGGAATATCAGACGAATATTCGTCGAGTCGGTCTTGGCTACCGCTTCAATCGTCAGAGGCACCTTGTACTTGTTTGGCGTGACCGCATATCCTCCGTCGTTTTTGCAATAGAGGGTCAAGCCTTCGTTCGTCTGATCCGCGCTGCATGCGACAGCGGTAAGCTCGTTTACAAGCTGCATGGCAGTGGTCAAATGATCATCTCCATTCCATTTATTAACAGTACAAAAAATATAATACCAAACATACGTTCTGTTGTAAACGCTGTTTTGCAGCTGTATTCCTGCTAAAATGCGGAGATTGGATACGCTAGTGCAAACGATCAAGCTCTTGGATCATATTGTGGTGAACATCCGATCTTTCATCAGCGGCTCTAACGGTCAGGCGAGTTAAAAAAAAAGAGGGCGTTAGCCCCCTTGCTTACCGTGGATTTTCTGCCACTTTTTATATTTATCTTTATCGTCTCCCTGATCGTCATCCTCTTCTTTTTCTTGTTTTTCCTCATGGAATGCTACGGTCGCGTGACCCGTGATTTGGTCGAACGGAGTATAGTCGCTGTTGGGAATCCCTTTTCCTGAGATGATTTTGGCGCTTATGATCCCGAGCAGAACGAGAATAGGTACGATGAGTGACAAAGTGACATACAATCCGAAGTCTTCCATGCTGCTTCCATCCTTTCATCTCAAAGTATGACATTGATATCCCCAAAAACCGACGGTTTGAAAGTTATACGAATGCTGTACGGAATTGTTTCGTTCCATGGGTCTTAGTAACGAACCCAATTTTTGTATAGATCCTATTGCACTGCATACATCTCTTGAATATTGGCTCGCATTCCCGTATAGTGTTAGATTGTGTGAGTCTTATGAGTCTTATGATAAGACTTCACGGGTGGGTGAGGGACTAATGAAAAAGAAGGAAAAGACATGACATCAAAGAACCGTTGGAAAGCCATTTGGTTCGTCTTGTTGGGCGCCGCCTCTTACGGCGTGTTGTCTACTTTTGTGAAGCTCGGTTACCAGCAGGGTTTTTCCGCTGCGGAAATAACCGGAAGCCAAGTATTTTTCGGATTCGTCGTTTTATGGCTTCTTAGCTTGCCACAACTTCGTCAAATGAGAGGAATTTCGGGAAGCATCATTCTGAAGCTGCTTGTAGGCGGTATGTTTACCGGCTTGACCGGCTATTTTTATTATCAATCGCTGCAATCATTGGATGCATCGTTCGCCGTATTGTTATTGTTCCAGTTCACCTGGATGGGGATGCTGCTCGACTGGATTACGGAGAGAAAAGCTCCGACGCTGTTTCAATGGATCGCGATGGTGTTGACTCTGGGCGGGACGGTTTTCGCATCCGGGGTACTGTCCGGCACACTGGACCGTCCGAGCGCAAGCGGGATTGGACTCGGCTTGCTGGCCGCCTGCTGCTATACGGTATTTATTTACTTCAGCGGCAGGGTAGCTGCTCATTTGCCTGCGCTGTTCCGGAGTACATGGATGATTACCGGCGCGGCAATTCTTGTTCTTACGCTGATGCCGCCGCAATTTCTATGGAACGGCTCGCTGGGACAAGGGCTTTGGATGTGGGGGCTGCTGCTTAGCGTATTCGGAATGATTCTGCCGCCATTCTTTTATGCCAAAGGAGCTCCTCATATTGAAACCGGGCTGGCTGCTGTACTCGGATCCGTTGAGCTGCCTGTTGTTATCGTCTGCTCCGCGCTGCTGCTGCATGAGTCCACTTACTTCATGCAATGGGTAGGGATAGCGATGATTTTGCTCGGTGTTATCGTATCGGAACGAAAATTCGAAGGAAACCCAAGCACACAAGCATAGCACAATACCTCACAACACAGGTTTAATTAATTAGATAATCGACATGAGAAAAACGTCTATCGACGTCCTTTCACAGAGGAGCGACCGCGTTAAGAGGTTGTTTTTATCGCCAAATAGAATTTTTACATCCGATGACCTCGGAATCTTATAAATTCTATTGTGGTCAAAAAAACGCAGTGACCGTTATCAGTCGGTCACTGCGTCTTTCTTTTTGTGATGCTCCGTATAGTGAAGCCTAAAGCTTAATAGAGCGCTTTGTCGATCGGGAAGCTTTGGCCGCTCCACGCTTTTTTGTTCGTCCACTCCGCCTCGCCCTGCCAGAACGGGTCGTCCTCGGACAAGCCTAACGGCAGGAATACGGCTGCGCACAAGTAGAGGCTGCCGGTAGAAATATACGTTTCGCCGACCTCAGGCTGATGGCCGCAGAAGCCGATGGTTAGCCAGCCGTCCTCGTCGAAAGTTCCTGGTGCATCGATCATGCGGCGGATAACCGCCGTGAGCGCGCATCGCACTTGAGCGGGCTGCAGCGAAGCTTCCAGACGATGCTGCAGCGCCATTTGGCTGAGCAGTTGAAAGGCTCCGAAGCGGTAAGCGAGCGATCGTCCGACGGCCGGGAACGTTCCTTCCGGCGAAATCAATCGTTCTTGCTGCGTCGCATACCGCTGGGCGCGCTTCAGTACTTTTTCTTTCATGGAAGCCCACGCGGCATCTTCGGATTCCAATGCTTCGATAATGTCCACCAGCATCGGCTGGATCACGAAGCTGTTATAATAATCGGCATGAAAATCCGGTCCGTCTCCGTACACGCCGTCCCCTTTGTACCAAAGCTCATGCTGCCGCAGCGCGTAGTCGACGCGCATCCGATCCCAATCGGCGCCTGCGCGATATAGCGCGGTCTCGATCATGGCTGCGAACAACAGCCAGTTATTGTAGCCAGGCTTGCGGGTACGTGTCGATTGCAGCGCCTTGATTACGTTGTTTTGCACCCGGGAGTCCAGCTTGTTCCACAATTGCTCGGGCGCCCTGAGGATCGCATGCGATAAAAAGGCCGCATCAACAATAGGCTGATACCCTTCAGCGAAATTCATGAAGTCGGGGGAAGCCGGGTCGGTCGCAGCATCGATAGCTTGTCTCGCCCATTCCGCGTAATGATCTCTCAGACGGCCTTCCTCGCCTTCCTTGCCGCCGTTTTCTAGCCATGGGGCTATGCCTGTCAACAGGCGTCCCAATGCTTCCAAATAAGTATACATAGGCCGGTCGTCGAGCTTTCCTTCGACAGGCATTTTCGCTTTCAATTGCCGATTGCTTAAATGATGCAGCACAGGATGAGCGATTCGGCTTAATGTATCGATCCAAAATGTGCGGTCTTGATGGCCTTGCGGCATAGAAGGTCCCTCCCCAAAAGGATGTGTATGTTATTTGCTCATCATTTTACAACAAACCTATAAGATTGGTCATTGTTGAACATGACAATAATCTTTGTGGAAAACGGTGGTTTAGGATGCGCAAAAGATCTGCGATCCCTTGGCGAATGTCACGAAGCGACCGGGATAACCAAGCAATAAACGATAAAAGTGGCGAAGCAGGAGGTTCAGTAATCATTCGGACAAACGGCCTGACTTTTGACGAAAATGTGACAAACTGACGATCGTCAGTTAAAATTTTACCTCACTAATTGACTTGTAAAGGCTGCCATTATTATAATTCCTTACTAGAGTCAGTCTGGAGGTTGGAAAATGAGTGCCGAGCGTATCAAGCAAGCTGCCATTTTGAAGTTTACTGAAAATGGATATGAGGGGACTTCGCTGTCGGAAATAGCGGAAGAGGTAGGGATCAAGAAGCAGTCCGTGTACTGCCATTTTAAAAACAAGGATGATCTTGTTCTTACGATCAATCAGGAGATCATTCAGGATGACGTAGATTTCTTGACCCGTTATTTCGAACGGATGAAGGATTCCCCGCTGGAGGAAGTGCTCCATACGTTAATCGACGAATACAGAGAAAAGTACCTAAACGACAAAAAATACAAGTTTATGTTTCTCATGTCGTTCATTCCGCCTAAGCATTTGGAAGTGTACTTCTTGAACTCATACAACATTCATTTACTTCATTTAAAGACGCTGCTGACCGCCGCCTTTGCCAAAGCGCCGAATATTGCCGTTACGACCGAAGAGGGGATTACGGCGTTTACGACGATGTTTGACGGCCTTATGACCCAATTGGTCTATGAGACGCCGAAATCGTTCGATAAGGCGTTCGAGCTTTCATGGAAGGTGTATTGGCGAGGGATTTCCGTGTGACATCTCAGACGTTCCGCAGCATAAAGGAGAGGGTAATTTTATGAACAAAGGGTGGTATTTTATTTGGATCGGCGGCCTGTTGGAGGTGGTCTGGATTTCCGGCATGAAGACGGCCGACAGCATAGCGGACTGGCTGCTAGTAGCACTGATGATATCCATTTCGTTCGTGCTTATTTTACTGGCTTGCAAAACACTTCCGGCAGGTACCGTCTACGCGGTTTTTACAGGAATAGGCGCGGCTGGAGCCGTGGTGGCGGAAATGCTGTTGTGGGGGGAGCCGCTGCGCTGGTCCAAGCTTGCGCTTATCGCGCTGCTGCTCGTAGGAGTCATTGGACTTAAGATGGTTACCGATCATGGAGAGGACGATGCCAAGGCGGAAAAGGCGGGTGCGAAGCAATGAGCTGGCTCTTTTTATTGTGTGCCGGAGCTTGCGAGGTTGTCGGCTTCGTCTGCCTACAGCAGGTGAACCGCAGCGTGAACGTTCGCTCGGTCTTATCGTTATTGCTGTGCTTTGCGTTCAGCTTTTTCTTTCTTTCCAGGTCGTTAGGCTCTATCCCGATAGGAACGGCTTATGCCGTTTGGACGGGAATCGGGACCGTAGGCAGCACGGTGCTTGGGATGTATGTATACGGCGAGTCGAAGAGCGCTAAGAGAGTGTTTTTTATCGCCTGCGTTATCGCGGCCGTTGTCGGCTTAAAGCTGATTTCGTAAGTCTTGTATTCTAGCGGACGGAGAGCATAGTCTTGCAAGGAAGATATTCATAGATTGTCCCCATAACATGTCGGGCCTGCGCCCGGCTTGTTACGTTTTGTCGAGTTATTTTATATACCTGCCGTCTAAAATTTGCTATTCTTTAATAGAGTTCGATAGGCTGCAACATTTTAAAAACAACATACGTTTATATAGTTGCAAGAGAGGGGGATCCCAGTGGTAGCGCCAGAACTTATAAAGGCTGCCCAATCGGGCGATCGCGACGCTCTAATTACCCTACTGCGTGAAATAGAAAATCATGTGTATCGTACTGCTTATTATATTCTGGGCAATGAGCAGGACGCTATGGATGCCGCACAGGAAGCGTTAATACGTATTTATACGAAAATTCATTCTTATGAAGAAAAAGCTCAGTTCAAAACGTGGGTTCAACGGATCGTCACCAATTTGTGCATCGACAAATTCAGGAGGTCCAAGCCTACCGTTTCCATTGATGAGCATGAGATGGTTTTTAGTGCAAACAGGACAGTAGAAGATGAGGTTATGTCCGCGTATATTGCCCAAGATATCAAAGAGGCGATTGATAAGCTGCCGGAGCATCATCGATCGGTTGTTGTACTGCGGTATTTGCAGGATTTCTCCTACAACGAAATTGCCGAATCTTTGGATCTGCCCATCAACACGGTGAAATCATACTTATTCAGGGCGAGGCAGCAGTTACAGACGTTATTGCAGGATTACAAAAAAACCAAAAGCGACGCCGTCCGCGGCTAAACGCCCGATGGTTTGGCATAGTCAATGATTCTGCTTGTACTTGTAAAATATCAATTGTGAATTGTGCAGAAAGGTAGTGTGCGGGATGATGTGTCAAGAGGTGATCGAACTCATGCAGAGATACCTCGATCAGGATCTCGATGAAATGGAATATGAGCAAATGCTCGGTCATTTGCAGCAGTGCCCTGATTGCACGGAGCTGTTCCAGCGTTTGGTAGCCTTGTCCCAGGAGCTGGAGCAATTGCCCAAGGTTACGCCTGCTTACAGCTTGGTCGATGCGATATTGCCGAAGCTCCAGCGGATTGATGAAGGATACCCTGCCGTTGAGTTTCCGGCTGCAGCGATTCCGCCCGTTTCCGCCCCTCAGGACAATCTTGGAGCGGAACAGGAATCGAAGGTCGCTGAAGTGGAAGGCTGGCGGCGCAGAATGCGCGGATGGGTCTCGATGAAAATCGTCGGAGGAGTCGTCGCGGCGGGTCTGGTGCTCGGATTTTTCGTCTTCGATCAACAGCAGCAGCATACGGCAAATACGGAAGCGGGGGGAATGCTGCTCCCGCAGTCGGCTCAGAGCAAGTCGGCGGGTTCGGAGAGTAAGACGCCGGCAGCGGATTCCAATGCAAACAAACCTATGCTGGACCGGATGACTGCGGATACTACGGAGAAATCGGATGCAAAGCTGAAAACGGACAATAGCACAGCGGATCCGGCTGCTCCTGTACCTGGACCCAATAAGGCCGAGGAGATGGTTGAACCTAACCAAGCCAGAACCGTTCAACCGAAGAGCGAGCCGCTGGACACTACCAGGCAGCAGGTAAACGAAGCTGTGCCGACCCCTCCGGCCGAGCAGCAAGCTCCCGATGATTCGGCTCAAGCCCCTGATGTCTCGGATCAGGCTCCTGCAGCAGCTCTATCCGTGCCAGAGGCGGACTCCGTCCCGCCGGCAGCCGGAGGCAGCTCCGGTGCCGTTAGTCCATCGACAGAAAGTCCGCTGCAAAAGTCGGGGGAGCCATCCGTTCCATCCGATGCGGCGAGAGGAATGATGAACAAGACGATCGCTCCTGATGAGAGGCAGCAGGGCTTTGCGCAGACGCCAACAGATACCAAAGATGCGGCCAAAGACAAGGCTCAGGATGCGCCGATTAACGGGCTGTTTTCCATTAGCGGCACAGCGGTTGCCGGCAGCACGCTGGCGTCGAAGGACCACGCTTATGTAGCGGTAGTGACGGAGCAGCGGCAGGTCGTCATCCGTGATAATCAAGGCAAGGATCTGTTTATTTCCTCTAATAAATGGACGGAGAAGGACAAAGTCGAGCTGACCGAATGGACGGAGGACGGGAAGCTGAGCTACAAGGTAACCAGCGGAACGGCTGTCACTACCTATACGATCGATATGAAAGCAAAAACGGAAGTCAAAAAATAATTTATCGGGCTCACCATATTGGCAGCAAGCGCATACTATATGGTGAGCACTACAATACGAGTCGCGTCGTATGACCACCACGGGGAAGGTTTCTAGAGCTTTCCTCTAAGTGTTTATATAGATGGGGTTTCGTACAAAGGGATTATGTCCAAAACCTTCGGGTTTTGACGTAATCCCTTTGTTGTTGCTACAATGTCTACAGAATACTGTGAGGTGGGCGAACGGATGGATTACAAAACGGCTTTAAAGCAAATCCAGCAGGGGAAATTTGCTCCGGTTTATGTATGCTACGGGGCGGAGTCTTATTTGATCCACTCCTTTATCGAGAAGCTGACGGATCGCTTGGTCGATCCTGAGCATAAATCGTTTGCCGTCAACAAATACGACCTCTCGGAGACGCCGCTCGATACGGTCATCGAAGAAGCGGAGACGCTGCCGTTTATGGTGCCGAACAAGCTGGTCATCGCTACAAACGCTCTGTTCTTGACGGGAGCCAAGGAGAGCACCAAGGTGGAGCATAAGACGGAACGATTGCTGGACTACATGAAATCGCCGGCGGATTTCTCGGTGATTGTGTTTACGGTTGATGCGGACAAGCTCGATGAGCGCAAAAAGCTCGTCAAATCGCTTAAGGAAGCGAATTGTCTCGTGCCATGCTTGACGCTTACGGCGGAGGATTTGACGAATTGGGTCAAGCAGGAGGCTGATAAGGCAGGCTTTGGCTTCGCTCCGGGTGTGCTCGATCAGTTCATCCTGTATACGGGTACGAGCCTGCAGGCATTGTCGAGCGAATTGGAGAAATGCGCTCTGTTTGTAGGGCAAGGCGGAGTGCTGACGGCAGACGCACTGGAGCAGCTTGTAACGCGCAGCATCGAGCAGAACATATTTATCCTGATCGAGCATATCGTACAGCTGCAGCTGGAGAAAGCTTTTACGATGCTGTCGGAGCTCTTGAAAAGAAAAGAGGAGCCGATCAAGATCATGGCTCTAATAGCGCGGCAGTTCCGCATCATGTTCCAGGTCAAGGATTTGCAGCAGCAGGGGTATTCGCAGCAGCAGATGGCGTCGCAGCTCGGCTTGCATCCATACGCGGTCAAGATCGCTTCCGGCCAGTGCAGCCGGTTCGAGCTGAAGAAGCTCGCGAATATTCTTGACCAGCTGTCGGACCTGGATTATCAGATGAAAAGCGGAAAGATCGATAAGGTGCTCGGGCTTGAGATGTTTTTGTTAAAGCTGATCACTTAAAGCGAGCTATCGCCTCCCGTCCGCTAGTAAATGCCGGAGTCGGGAGGCGATGCTGATTAGAAACGAAAAATGGCCGACTCCCTTAGGAATCGGCCATTTTTTTATTATGCCTGTGCAGAAATCGCGTTAAGCTTTTTAGCTAAGCGGGATTTTTTGCGGGCAGCGGCATTTTTATGGATTAAACCTTTACTTGCTGCTTTATCCAGCTTTTTGCTGGCAGCAATCAAGGCTGCTTGTGCAGTTTCCACATTGCTGCTAGCTGCAGCAGTTTCGAAGCTCTTTACTGCAGTGCGAAGAGCGGATTTGTGAGATGCGTTGCGAAGACGACGCTTTTCACTTACTTTAACTCTTTTGATCGCGGATTTAATGTTCGGCATTGACGTTCACCTCCTAATACGACTTGCATATCGGTGCTTTTTTGTTGACAACTCTTGATATTCTAACATGCTCCATATCAAATTGCAATAGAGTGGGCGGACAGGCCTGACAAATGTTTGAATAGCGTCCAATGCTTTGTCACACAATAATTAGCAGACTTATGCCGAAA
Organism: Paenibacillus sp. H1-7; assembly: GCF_022354825.1. Taxonomy (GTDB): domain Bacteria; phylum Bacillota; class Bacilli; order Paenibacillales; family NBRC-103111; genus Paenibacillus_S. Next base: position 5,958,931 of record NZ_CP031168.1, on the reverse strand, counting down.
GGAGAACAGCTCAATGGATTTAAGCGTTTATTCCGTCCGTACCGACCTTGCCCTCGAGGCGCACGACCTGGCTTCTTCGTCAGGACAGCTCATTCCGGGTGTACATAGATCCGTCGAAAATTTAGAAGGAATCAAGATCAGCACGATCGACATTACCTCTGAGGAAGGCTCGCGGTCCGTCGGCAAGCTTCCCGGTCATTATATTACCATCGAGGTTCCGGAGCTCCGCGTGAAGGACAGCGACCTGCAGGACCGAGTCGCCATGGTGATGGCAAAGCAATTCGAAGCCTTCCTGGCCAAGCTCAATATCGCACCGATGGCGAAGGTATTGGTCATCGGGCTGGGTAACTGGAATGTCACTCCTGACGCGCTCGGGCCTATTGTAGTCGAGAATATGCTGGTGACCCGGCATTACTTCGAGCTGATGCCCGATCAAGTAAGCCCCGGCTACCGTCCGGTCAGTGCGGTAGCGCCCGGCGTGCTCGGCATCACCGGAATCGAAACGGGAGAGATCGTTCAGGGGATCGTGGAGAAATCCAAGCCCGATCTCGTCATTGCTATCGATGCGCTCGCTTCCCGTTCGCTGGAGCGGGTGAACACAACGATACAGATCGCGGACACGGGGATTCATCCGGGCTCGGGAATCGGCAACAAGCGCAAAGGGCTGACGCTGGATACATTGGGCGTTCCCGTCATAGCGATCGGGGTTCCGACCGTCGTCTATGCTTCCACTATCGTTAACAACGCGTTCGACATGATGCATAACCACTTCCGGAAGCAGACGAGCAATACGGGGCAAATATTGGGCTTGCTCGACAATATGCAGGAGAATGAGCGGCTTGAGCTCGTTAGAGAAGTGTTGAATCCGCTGGGCCACGATCTGCTGGTGACTCCGAAGGAAATCGATCAATTTATCGAAGACATCGCCAACATTATTGCAAGCGGCCTGAATGCCGCGCTGCATGAAGCGGTCGATTCGGATAACGTATCGGCGTATACGCATTGATACGTCTCCTTTATTAATGAAGAAAGCGTTAAGCTCGGTGTTTTCAGCCGATGGCTTGACGCTTTTTTGCGCGTAACGAATCTACTGGAATTTACAAACTATGACTATGATTTTATGGTTCTAGCTCCTACCATTCGCTCATAGATTTGAAGTAGAAGCTTTCGTTGTTGTTGAGTCATTGAATGATAGGTTGATAGGGAGGATTAACACGATGAAATGGACTGCCGTAACCGTCAATTTAAGCAAATATCGCAAAGCGGGACAAGACCTGAGAGTCTACTTCCGAGTCATAAGCTATCTGGTAACCGGAAGCCTGCTCTTTTTCGTAGCGTTAGGGCTGCTAGGCTACGCCCAGTCGAGGCTGACCAACGCGGAGCCGAGCTCGTCCATGAAAGGCTTGGCCTCATCCGTATCGAGCCAATTTTTTATGGATATGATGGGGATGGAGCTGCCCCATTTGCAGAATGAGGGTAAATCGTTCACGTTCTCTCAGGCCAACGTCTCCGGATTTTTGTTCTCTCTTATTACCGATCTGAACCTGAAGGATCCGAAAACGTTCATCGCCCGAGAAATGCCGGGCATGACAAGCGACCGTGCCGTTGTATTACGCAAAACGAGCACCACCGGACATGACGGTCCGGAGGATTACGGTCCCAAGGCGGACGCCCTACCGAAGACGGGAGAAGGCAGCGAAGGCGCGATCACCGCTAATCCGCCTGTCTCTAATGAAGGAGAAGGAGCCGTTCAAGGTCCGGCCATCCCTGCACCGACCGCCCAGGGGCCCAAAACCGCAGGGAAAAATATCGCCTTCATCTATCAAACGCACAATACCGAATCGTATTTGCCCGAGCTTCCCGGCGTAACGGATCCCGACAAAGCTTACGACTCCAAGAAGAACGTCACTCTCGTTGGCCTCCGTTTGGCGCAAAAGCTGGAGCAAGACGGGATTGGAGCGGTTCATTCCGATCAGAACTACCCCGCTATAGAGAAAAAGTTTTATTACCCGTATTCCTATAAATACTCTCTGAAAACATTGCAGGAAGCGTCGGCATCCCATCCGGATCTGAAATTTTACTTCGACATTCACCGCGATTCGCAGCGGAGGGAAAAAACGACGGTTACGTTGAACGGCAAAGACTATGCGCAGCTGTACTTTATTATTGGAGGCAAAAACCCTAATTGGAAAGAGAACGAGGAGTTCGCTTCGCAAATCCACCAGACGATGGAGGCCAAATATCCGGGCATATCCAAAGGGATGTTCGCCAAAGCGGGCGAAGGCAACGGCGTCTACAACCAGAACTTTTCACCGAACAGCGTGCTGATTGAGGTGGGAGGAGTGGATAATTCGCTCGAGGAGTGCTACCGGACGGTCGATTTGCTGGCTCAGGTCATATCTGAAGTCGTTCTAAATGTGCAAAAGGTGGACGGAAGCGCGCCGGGCGAAACTAAGGACGGCAAGAAAGCAAACTAGAATTCAGGATTACGGGGGCGGGAAAGGTGAGGAATTTTTACGTTAAGCTGCTGCTAATTGTGTTGGGGATCGGGTTCAGTATCTTCTTCGGCGTCGATTTGGCGACTCGGGGCGTCGAGCAGGTTCAGGGGCCGATCACGGCGGCTCCTTCCTCTTCGGGTACGGGCAAAGTGTGGCAGACCGACAAGGCACAGGACAATAAGGCAGCCGCAAAAGAGACGAGCAGCGGCAAGACGACTCCCAAGCCCGCCTCCCAGGAATCCAAGGAAAAGGCGAAAGCGGAGTCCGAGCCCCCTGAGCCGAAGGCGGAAATTACGGAAGCGTCGGGGATCAACCGGCTCGGCAACAAGCTTGGAGAGCTGCTGCAAATTATTGCGCATCATGGCGTGAAATGGTTCGTCGCGATCTTCGATGCAATTACAGGATAAGCTTTGGTCAGTCATCCATTGATGCGCAACCTCACAACTGCTATAATTAGAGGTATTGTAAATTTGTAGGTTAGTGAGGGTCCGCGCAGATGGATATTGTAGCAAGACAGAAAAAGATAAGAAACTTCTCGATTATTGCCCACATCGACCACGGCAAATCGACGTTGGCCGACCGTATTCTGGAGTTCACGGGAGCACTTTCTTCGCGCGAGATGCAAGAGCAGGTGCTCGACCAGATGGATCTGGAGCGGGAGCGGGGCATTACCATCAAGCTGCAAGCCGTACGTTTGAACTACCGGGCGGAAGACGGTGAAGAATATATTTTGAATTTGATCGATACGCCGGGACACGTCGACTTTACGTACGAGGTATCCCGAAGCCTGGCGGCCTGTGAAGGCGCCTTGCTGGTCGTTGACGCGGCGCAAGGTATCGAAGCGCAGACACTGGCGAACGTGTATCTGGCGCTCGACAACAATCTGGAAATTTTGCCGGTCATCAACAAAATCGATTTGCCAAGCGCTGACCCGGATCGGGTAAAGCAGGAGATCGAGGATGTTATCGGCCTGGATGCAAGCGAAGCGGTATTGGCTTCGGCCAAAGCCGGAATCGGGATCAAGGAAATCCTGGAGCAGGTCGTACAAAGAGTGCCGGCTCCGACAGGCAGTCCCGATCAGCCGCTGAAGGCGCTTATTTTCGACTCTCATTACGACCCTTACAAAGGCGTCATCGTGTACGTCCGCGTTTTGGACGGGACCATCCGTTCGGGATCGAAAATCAAATTTATGGCTACCGACAAGGTGTTCGAGGTTATCGAGGTCGGAGCGTTCAAGCCGCGGATGACGATCGTGGATTCTTTGGACATCGGCGACGTAGGCTTCATCGTAGCGGGAATTAAGAATGTCGGCGATACGCGCGTCGGGGATACGGTAACGGATGCGAAAAATCCGGCTCCGGAAGCACTGCCCGGTTACCGCAAAATCAACCCTATGGTGTTCTGCGGATTGTATCCAATCGAAACGAGCGATTACAACGACCTGCGCGAAGCATTGGAAAAGCTTCAGCTTAACGATGCTTCGCTTAGCTGGGAGCCTGAGACATCGACGGCGCTCGGCTTCGGGTTCCGCTGCGGCTTCCTCGGTCTGCTCCATATGGACGTTATTCAGGAGCGGATCGAGCGCGAGTTCAATATTCCGCTGATTACGACGGCGCCGAGCGTTGTGTTCAAAGTCACTTTGACTAGTGGAGAGGTTCTCACGATTGAGAACCCGTCCCTATTCCCCGAGGTCGGCAAAATCGACTTCGTAGAAGAGCCGTACGTCAAAGCGGCGATTATTGTTCCGAACGATTACGTTGGGGCGATCATGGAGCTTTGCCAAGGCAAGCGCGGCGAGTTCGTCAACATGGAGTATTTGGATACGACAAGGGTAACGCTGACGTACCAAATTCCTCTGTCCGAAATCGTCTACGACTTCTTCGATCAGTTGAAATCGAGCACCAAAGGCTACGCATCGTTCGATTACGAGCTGTCGGGCTACAGAAGGTCCAATCTCGTGAAGATGGATATCATGCTGAACGGAGAGCAGGTCGACGCCTTGTCGTTCATCGTACACCGCGATCGTTCTTACAACCGAGGCCGAATCATTTGCGAGAAGCTGAAGGATCTTATTCCGCGTCAAATGTTCGAGGTGCCGATTCAGGCGGCGATCGGTCAGAAGATCATCTCCCGTGAAACCGTTAAGGCAATGCGCAAAAACGTACTCGCCAAATGTTACGGCGGTGACATTTCCAGGAAGCGGAAGCTGCTGGAGAAGCAGAAGGAAGGTAAAAAACGGATGAAGCAGGTCGGCAGCGTCGAGGTGCCGCAGGAAGCGTTCATGGCCGTTTTGAGAATCGACGAATAGATGAGAGCGAGGCAGGTGCGCCCAAGCAAGCGCATCTGCTTTTGCATTAAGAAGAAGGAAAGGAGGAGAATAACGATGATTCAAAGGCACGAAACGCCTCAGGCGGTTTATATCCACATTCCGTTTTGCACGAATAAATGCCACTATTGCGATTTTAATTCCTATGTATTGAAGGGGCAGCCGGTGATGGACTATCTCGACGCACTGGAGCGGGAGATGGAGCAGACGGCGACTCTGGTGCCTCCGCGGCAGATCGAGACGATCTTTGTAGGCGGCGGAACTCCGACGGTGCTGCTGCCGGACCAGATGGAAAGCTTTTTGCGGCGGGTGAAGACGTATTTCCCGGATCAGGCGCCAAACATCGAGTTCACGATGGAGGCGAACCCCGGCACAACCGATTTGGAGAAGCTGCAGGCGATGAAGGAAGGCGGCGTCAACCGGATCAGCTTCGGTGTTCAGTCGTTCGATAATGCGCTGCTAGAGGGCATCGGCCGCATTCATAATACGGACGACGTATACCGCAGTCTGGAAAATGCCCGCAAGGTCGGTTTCACGAATATGTCCATCGACCTGATGTTCGGTCTGCCGAAGCAAACCGTCGCGACGATGAACGATTCGCTGGATAAGGCGCTGGCCCTGGATTTGCCGCATTACTCCATCTACAGCTTGAAGGTGGAGGAGAATACGCTCTTCCATACGCTGTATCAGAAAAATCAGCTGCCCCTCCCCGAGGAGGACGAGGAGCTGGACATGTTCCTGCTCATTATGAACAGGCTGAAGGATGCAGGATATACCCAGTATGAAATCAGCAACTTCGCCAAGCCCGGCTTCGAGAGCCGGCATAACAGCATGTATTGGCTGAACCGGAGCTATTACGGCATCGGGGCTGGCGCTCACGGGTATACCCGCGGCATACGTCACATCAATATTAAAGGCGTGCAGCCGTATATCGACGCTACCCGCACAGGGCTTCCGATTCTTGAAAAGCATGAAGTGAGCGAGCAGGATGCGATGGAAGACTTTATGATGGTAGGCCTGAGACTGCTGAAGGGCGTGAGGAGTGCGGATTTCTACACGCAATTTCAACGCGAGCTGGAATCCGTCTTCGGCTCCGTACTGAATAAGCTCTTAAGTCAGAAGCTGTTGGAAAAAACAGCGGACGGGTACCGGTTGTCGGAGCAGGGCGTTCTGCTCGGCAACGAGGTGTTCGGCGAATTTTTGGGCGGGCTGGAGCAGGCAAGCGTCAGCTAATTATAGGCGGAACATTCCCCTTCGAATCGTGAAAACCACAGTACATTCTGAGGTATTCGGATATCGGAGGGGAGTTTTATTATAGAAGGCTATCTAGGCTTGTCTGAGGCGAGCTTACGTATATTTTTCTTATTGAATTTTTTATACGTCTTGTTGTATATTTATTCATATCGAATTTTTACTACGAATGGTGGGTTTTCTATGGCAGTCACATGCAGAAATGCGACGGAACAAGACATTGATACATTATATGATATTATACAAGGATATGCGGAGCAGGGGATCATGCTGCCGAGGTCGCGCGAGACGCTGGCGTCGCAGATTGACACCTTTGTTGTGGCTGTTATAGAAGACCGCCTGGTCGGCTGCGGATCGTTGACCCGCTTAGGGCAGGATTTGGTCGAGATTCGTTCACTGGGAGTCACGGCAGGATATAAAGGGCAAGGCATCGGCAAAGCAATTGTCAGCGCATTGGTGGAAGAAGCGAGACGGCAGGAAATCCCCAAGGTAATGGCGTTGACGTATGAAGTCGCCTTCTTTGAACGGAACGGATTTACCGTTGTGCAAAAAGAGATTTTTCCCGAGAAGGTATGGCGGGACTGTATTCATTGCAAAAAGCAGCATTGCTGCGATGAAATAGCCGTTTTGAAGCGGTTGGATTGACTTGACACAGACCTTCGGGTCTGTTATTTTTGTATTATGATTTAGCACTCGACAGATTGGAGTGCTAACGACGGAATGGAAAATGCAGGATCCCGTCTTTTTGCGACAGCAAAGGATGTTTCTTGACATGATCGGCTTTGACAAAGGTTGGGTGGGAGGTCACCGGGAAATCTGCCCGGTTGCAGCTTCCGCCCAGTAACTATAGCAATGAATGGACAACGGCAATACCGTATCGAAAATGTTTGGGAGGGTTGAATATGTTGACCGAACGCCAACGCCATATTTTGAGTGCCATCGTAGATGATTATATTCGTTCAGCAGAGCCGGTAGGCTCCCGCAGCATATCCAAGCGCGGCAATGTGGGATTCAGCCCTGCCACCATTCGGAACGAGATGTCCGATTTGGAGGAGATGGGCTATCTGGAGCAGCCGCATACGTCCGCCGGACGGATCCCGTCTCATAAAGGATACCGGTACTATGTCGATCATCTGATCACCTTCGGCGGCAGCCTTGCGCAGCATGAGGTGGAGGCTTTAAAATCTTTTTTCGCAGGTAAAATGCAGGAGATGGAGCAGGTCATACAGCACGTTGCGATGATGCTGTCCAATCTCACTAACTATACATCGATCGTCATGAAGCCGGAAATGTTCAATACGACGCTGCGGCATTTGCAGATCGTTCCGCTGAATGAGCGGACGGCGGTTGCCATTATCGTAACGAATACCGGCCACGTGGAGAACAAGACGGTAACGATCCCGGAAGGCGTGCCGATGTCCGAGATCGAGAAGGTCGTCAATCTTTTGAATGCGCGCCTCGCCAACGTGCCACTGCTGCAATTCAAATCGAAGCTGTTCACCGAGATCGGCGAAGAAATGCGGAGCTACGTTTCAGGCTACGAAGAGCTGATGATGATGCTGAACGGGGTCGTCGATCAGAGCGAGGAAGACCGCATTTTCTTGAGCGGAACGACCAATATGCTGACGCAGCCGGAATTTCAGGATATGGAGAAGGTCAAAAACATTCTCGATTTGCTGGCGGAAGCTCCGATGCTGGCCAAGATCATTACCGGAGCCTCGGCAGGCATCCAGGTGAAGATCGGCAGCGAGAATACGGTCGAAGCAATCAATAACTGCAGTCTGATCACCGCTTCCTATTCGTTCGACGGTAAGCATCTCGGGACGATAGGGATTCTCGGACCGACTCGGATGGACTACGGCAAAGTGATCAATTTGCTCAATCATCTGTCCAAGGATATGACGACAATGCTGGAGCGCTGGTACAAATGAGCCAAATGAAACCTGTCACGAACGAGGGCGACGATACGTATGCTACTTTATTGAACAATGCGGGAGCGATCCGTGCGATTTGTTCGGCTGTAGAAGGCACGCTAGGGCCCAAAGGACTCGACACGATGCTGGTCGGCGGCCAAGGCGAAGTCATTATTACGAATGACGGGGTCACAATTCTTGAAAAAATGGACGTGACCCATCCCGCCGCCCGCTTATTGATTCAGGTGGCGCGCTCCCAGCAGCAGCAGGTCGGCGACGGAACGACGACCGCCACGGTGCTGGCGGGTGCGCTTGTAGCCGAAGGGGTGGCCCAGGTTACGCGCGGCGTGCCGGTAGCGAAGGTGGTCAAGGGCATCCAGCTGGGCGTTCAAGCCGCTCTGTCGTCGCTTGCCGAACGGAGCCGCCGCATGGAAGGCTTGAAGGATCCGCTGCTGTACCGGATCGGGTATATCGCGGGCCGCGAGCATTCGGATTTGGCGGAGCTGATACTCGAAGGGGTGAAGCGGCTTGGCGTTCACAAGCTGCAGGAGGAAAATTTCCGCTTCTCCGATGTAGTCATATCGCACAGCAGAGCGATAAGCGAGGTTTGGCCCGGCCTGCTCATACAGAAGAAGCCTGTCAACGCGCAGCTTGACTTTCCGCCGGATGCGGCGTCCGTCCTGGTCTTTCAGGATGCATTCGAGCCGGAAACGGTTGACGATGAAGCGCTCATGACGGAGGCCGGCTTCCAGAAGCAGATGCAGCTGAAGGAACAGTTCCGCAAGTCGCTGGAGAAGCTCGTCGAGCTCCAGGTCGGCCTTATCATCGCCGACCGCGGAGTGAACGCGGACGCCGAGCAGTTTTGCACCGACCATGGCATCATGGTCGTGCAGAGAGTACCGCGCCACGACCTCCGGCTCGTGTGCGAATACACCGGCGCGCGGCCGATACGCCGCAGCGGGCTGCGCAAGCCTGCCTCGGAGCTGGCAGGCTATCTCGGCTTCGCTGGGCGCGTATCGTACGACGATCGCCTTGAATGCGTCCGTATGGCCGAAGGCAAAGGGCGGACGCAGGTGACGATCGTCGTAGGCGCCAGCACGAGCGAGGTCGTTGGCGAGCGGCTGCGCATCGCCAAGGATGCGGCTTCCGCCGTGCAGGCTGCGCTGCGCGGCGGGTGCTTGCCCGGCGGCGGCTCGGCCGAGATGGCCGCCGCCTATGATCTGGATCGTCTGCGTGAGACGATCCAGGGGATGGAGGGCTTCGGCGTAGCGGCCGTAGCCCAGGCGCTGCGCAAGCCGCTCGCGCAAATCGTCGTGAACGCAGGCTACAATCCGCTCGAAAAGGTCGAGGAAGTGAAGGCGGCGCAGATTAACACCGGCACCGATTCGCTCGGAATCGATTGCGATACCGGTGCGGTGGTCAATATGCTGGAGCACGGCGTCGTGGATCCTACCCAGGTGAAGCTGCATGCGCTCCAGGCAGCGGGCGAGGTAGCCGCCGCGGTGCTGCGGATTCATACGGTCATCAAGATGAAGCAGCTCCGCACGGAGGAGTAAGCCGGCCTCCGTCACATGATGCATGATGCAAGCCTGTCCGTACTGCTTACATTGCATATCGGATGGTTACAATAGATTTGATACTATGCGGATTAGGTCAAGGAGGTGACACACACAATGAGTACTGAACAAAAGAACCCTGTTGAAGGTCAAGCGGAGAGCGAGGTTCAAGCTGACGCTACATATACAGAAGCCAATGAGGAAACCACGGAAGCAGCAGAATCGGCAGCTCAATCCCCTGAACTGGAGGAGCTTCGCAAGCAAGCGGATGACAACCATCAACGTTACCTGCGGGCTCAAGCGGATTTTGACAACTTCAGAAGACGCACTCGTCAGGAGAAAGAGGAATTCGCCAAATACGCTTCCTTGAAGGTGATCGAGCAGCTTCTGCCGGTAGTGGACAACTTCGAGCGTGCGCTCGCCGCGGGTAAAGACAGTAAAGATTACGATGCGCTCCTGAAGGGCGTCGATATGATTTTCCGTCAACTCGATCAAGTGTTAGCGAACGAAGGTCTGCAGGCGATGAACGCGGTAGGCCAGCCGTTCAATCCGGAATTCCATCAAGCGATCATGCAGGTGGAATCCGAAGAGCATGGTGAAGGAATCGTCGTAGAAGAAGTTCAGAAGGGCTACCTTCTTAAAGATAAAGTACTGCGCCCAGCGATGGTTAAAGTCAGCTCCTAGTATTTGCTGCTATTGCAATCTTCCTGGATTATGATTCACTACAACACAACAAAATGAACCGATTGGTTTGATAAATTAAAGGAGGTTCTATTCGACATGAGTAAGGTAATTGGTATTGACTTGGGAACAACGAACTCTTGTGTTGCTGTAATGGAAGGCGGCGAAGCCGTTGTAATTCCTAACCCGGAAGGAAACCGTACAACTCCATCCGTAGTAGGCTTCAAAAAAGACGGGGAGCGCGTAATCGGCGAAACGGCAAAACGCCAAGCCATCACGAATCCGGACCGTACCGTCATTTCTATTAAACGCCACATGGGTACGAACCATAAGGAAAACATTGACGGCACCGAGTACACGCCGCAAGAAATTTCCGCAATGATTCTGCAAAAGCTGAAAGCCGATGCCGAAGCTTACCTGGGTACTACTGTAACGCAAGCGGTTATTACCGTTCCGGCTTACTTTAACGACAGCCAGCGTCAAGCGACTAAAGATGCAGGTAAAATTGCCGGTCTGGAAGTATTGCGTATCGTTAACGAGCCGACGGCAGCCGCTTTGGCATACGGTATGGAGAAATCCGAGGACCAAACGATTCTCGTATACGACTTGGGCGGCGGTACGTTCGACGTATCGATTCTCGAGCTCGGCGACGGTTTCTTCGAAGTTAAAGCGACCAGCGGTGACAACCGTCTCGGCGGCGACGACTTCGACCAAGTAATCATCGACTATTTGGTAGCTGAATTCAAAAAAGAGCAAGGCATCGACCTGAGCAAAGATAAAGCGGCGGTTCAACGTCTGAAAGACGCGGCTGAAAAAGCGAAAAAGGAATTGTCCGGCGTATTGACTACGACGATTTCCTTACCGTTCATTACCGTTGTTGACGGAGTGCCTCAGCACTTGGAAGTCAACTTGACCCGCGCGAAATTCGAAGAAATTTCCGCATCTCTGGTAGAAAGAACTATGGGTCCTGCTCGCCAGGCATTGAGTGATGCAGGCTTGTCTGCTAACCAAATCGATAAAGTTGTACTAGTCGGCGGATCCACTCGTATTCCTGCGGTACAAGAAGCGGTAAAACGTCTGATCGGTAAAGAGCCTCACAAAGGCGTTAATCCGGATGAGGTCGTTGCTCTTGGAGCGGCGGTTCAAGCGGGCGTATTGACAGGCGACGTGAAAGACGTTGTATTGCTCGACGTAACTCCATTGTCCTTGGGGATCGAGACGGCAGGCGGCGTATTTACGAAAATGATCGACCGCAATACAACGATTCCTACTACAAAATCGCAAGTATTCACAACGTATGCAGACAATCAGCCAAGCGTAGAAATCCATGTTCTTCAAGGGGAACGCGCTATGGCTAACGATAACAAAACGCTGGGCCGCTTCATCTTGGGAGACATTCCTCCGGCTCCGCGCGGCATTCCGCAAATCGAAGTTACTTTCGATATCGATGCCAACGGTATCGTTAACGTTAACGCTACGGATAAAGGCACAGGCAAGAGCCAAAAAATTACGATCACTTCTTCCAGCGGCTTGAGCGACGAAGAAATCGACCGCATGATGAAGGACGCTGAATCGCATGCCGACGAAGACCGGAAGCGTAAAGAATTGGTAGAGGCTCGCAATAATGCCGATCAGCTGGTATACTCGGTAGATAAAACGATTAAAGATCTTGGCGACAAAGTAGACCAAGGCGAAATCGATAAAGCCAATGCAGCGAAAGAGAAAGTGAAAAAAGCGCTGGAAGGCGATAATCTGGATGAAATCAAAGCGGCTACGGACGAGTTGACTGAAGTGGTTCAGCAGCTATCCGTAAAGCTGTATGAGCAAGCTCAAGCACAGCAAGCTGGCGATGCAGGAGCAGCCGGAGCGGAAGGCGCACCGAAAAAGGATAATGTCGTAGACGCTGACTTTGAAGTAGTTGACGACAAGAAGCAAGGCTAATCCAGCCTGAACTTTTATAGTGAAATGACAGGTCAAAGCCGCTCGCCGGCTTTGACTTTCCCTATGTTGTATAGGAATTGCTAAGCTTTTACCGGCTTGGCATTTCTATAGAGCGGGGAAATCCCGAGATTTGGGCGGCTAAAGGCAATTAGCTTCCCTTTCGGGGCACTTTTTTATCGGCTTTAAGAATGGGAGTGGAACAATGAGCAAACGCGATTATTACGAGGTACTCGGGGTAGGCAAGGATGCATCGCAGGATGATATCAAGAAAGCATACCGTCAAATGGCTCGTCAATATCATCCGGACGTGAATAAAGCCGACGATGCCGAGCAGAAGTTCAAAGAGGCCAAAGAAGCCTATGATGTGCTAAGCGACGATCAGAAGAAAGCCCAGTACGACCGTTTCGGTCATGTAGACCCGAATCAAGGTATGGGCGGCGGCTTCGGAGGCAATGCCGATTTCGGCGGCTTCGGCGACTTGTTCGATATGTTTTTCGGCGGTCAGGGGCAGCGCCGCAACCCGAATGCTCCACAACGCGGCAACGATTTGCAGTATACTCTGACTATCGAATTCAAGGAAGCCGTATTCGGCAAAGAAACCGATATTCACATTCCGCGTACGGAAACGTGCGATACATGTCACGGCAACGGCGCCAAGCCTGGTACGAAGCCTGAAACGTGTACGACGTGTAAGGGTACGGGCCAGCAGGAAGTCGTCCAGAACACCGCCTTCGGACGTATCGTCAACCGGCGCGTTTGTTCGACTTGCGGCGGTCAAGGGGTAACGATCAAGGAGAAGTGCGGAACGTGCCATGGCTCGGGGAAAGTAAAGAAGCAGCGCACGATTCATTTGAACATTCCTGCAGGTGTCGACGATGGGGCACAGCTTCGCGTTTCCGGCGAAGGGGAATCGGGAACGCGCGGAGGTCCGTCCGGCGATCTGTACGTAGTTATCCGGGTGAAGCCGCATGACTTCTTCGAACGTGAAGGCGACGATATTTACTGTGAAATTCCTTTAACGTTCGCTCAAGCGGCATTGGGCGACGAGATCGAAATACCGACTTTGACCGAGAAGGTCAAACTGAAAATTCCTGCCGGCACTCAAACCGATACGTATTTCCGCTTAAAAGGGAAAGGCGTGCCGCGTCTGAGAGGTTACGGGCAAGGAGATCAGCACGTGAAGGTCGTTGTCGTGACGCCGACGAATATGAACGAGGAACAAAAGGAATTGCTGCGCGAGTTCTCCCGTTTGAGCGGTGAAAATACGCACGAACAGCAGCAGTCCATCTTCGAGCGGATGAAAAAAGCGTTTTTGGGCGATTAATCATTCGTTATGGCTAGATGAATAGCACATATCGATTAGAGGCACATCTGACACAGGGAAGCTTCCCTTGTCGGTGTGCTTTTTTTCTTGTGCAATTTGTGGGTTACGCTACAAGCGCATATTCTCATCCCTTTTGCGGACAATAGAAGGAGCGTTTTACTCAACCTATTGACGAGGAGTGACCACGGATGAAGAATAAACAACAATCGTTGCAAAAAAATCGCAAGCTCCCTATCGCCAAGAACGAAGATGTCGATTACAGTGCGGAAATGGCTGATGAAAACGATCTAGAGGCGGTAGAACGCGCAAATCAGGCGGATACGAGACAGCAGCAGTCCTGATGAACTAAGGAACCTGAAGTTGCAGGAGGTATTGGCAGCATGGCTGAGAAAAGCATATTGGCATTATTCCCGTCTCAAGAACAGGCACAGCGTATCGTTCCGAAGCTACAAGCTCTTCGGGTCGCCGACGTCTCCGTCGATCATCTTCATAACATTAACGGAACCGGAGTTAGCGAGTCCATGAATCCGCTCGTCGGCCGTTTCCCGGGATTGTCGTTCTTGACCTTAGGCAAGGAAGGCCAAGGGATTGATGAAGGGATACTGACGGCGGCCAGTGTGGATGCGAGCGGTATGAGCGCGCCGATGTCGGAAGTATTTACCGGCGCCTATGAGGGAACCGACCGGATGGATACGCTGATGACGGTTGTTGTTGATGAACGGTGCTATGATCAGGCGCTCCGCGTTATCAATGACGGCGGCGGCAAGCTATAATGTTACATGTAGCGGAAGCTTCCTGGACAAGGAAGCTTTTTTGTTTGGACGAATTATTGTATACTGGGAATCATGTGCATTTCTTAGTTGATCGTTTAGGGAGGATAACAACCATGCGTTGGCATGAAGTAACAGTACATACCACAGAAGAAGCCATTGAGATGATCTCGAATTTTATTCACGAGCTTGGCGCAGGAGGAGTATCCATTGAGGAATCAGGAACGCTGAACAAACAGCGAGATACCTCGTTAGGCCAATGGTACGAGCTTCCGCTCAACGATATTCCGGAAGGAAGAGCCGTTATTAAGGGATATTTTTCCGAAGGAACCGAAATGAAAGACATTATGGAGTCTTTGCAGCGTTCCGTAGCTCAATTGACGGAGTTCGATATCGATACCGGCAATCCGACCTATGAGCTGAAGGAAGTCGACGATGAAGACTGGGCTAACGCTTGGAAGCAATATTTCAAGCCGCTGCGTATTTCGGAGCGTTTGACGATCAAGCCGACCTGGGAGGAATATACGCCGCAGGAAGAGGAGCTGATTATCGAGCTTGACCCGGGAATGGCGTTTGGAACCGGAACACATGCTACGACCTCCCTGTGCTTGAAAACGCTGGAGAAGGTCATCCAGGGCGGCGAGGACGTCATCGATGTCGGCACCGGATCGGGTGTCCTAGCTATCGCGGCCGCGAAGCTTGGAGCCAAACATGTGCTGGCTGTGGATTTAGATCCGGTCGCCGTGTCGAGCGCGACGGAAAACGCCCGGTTGAACGGTATGGACAACGACATTACCGTGAAGCTTAGCGATTTGCTCGGAGTTCTGCAGGAAAGCGCGTCAGGCGATGCATCGGCTGCCCTGGGAGTGAAAATCCCCGTACAGGTTGTCGTAGCCAATATATTGGCTGAGATCATTTTGCTGTTCGTTAAGGATGTCTACGATGTGCTCGCCGAAGGCGGGACTTATGTAGTATCCGGTATTATCCAGAGCAAGCAGAAGGACGTGGAGCAGGGCTTGACGGCTGTTGGCTTTACGGTAACGGAAAGCTATGAAGATCAGGACTGGGTAGTCATTATTGCCCGAAAGCTGTAGGTGGCCGATATGGATTGGAGTTCTTTTTTGGCTTACCCGGTAGATCAGCTGCCATTCATTTTTATTGTGCTGCTGTTGAGCTTTACCGTGCATGAATTCGCTCACGCTTTTTTTGCCGACCGGTTCGGGGATCCGACTCCCCGTTCCTTGGGCCGGCTTACGTTAAATCCGAGAGTTCATATGGATTGGCTCGGGATGATCTTTTTTCTCATCATCGGCATCGGCTGGGCCAAACCCGTTCTGGTCAACCGTGCCCGGTTCAAAAATCCGCGGATTATGGGAATCATCGTGTCTGCGGCCGGCCCAATCAGCAATCTGATTTTGGGATTTATCAGCCTACTGGTCTTTTTCCTGCTGTTCAAGTTCAATGTTCTCGATAATGCATCGCAAGGCGTTACCGAAGCGGTCAGACTGTTCTTCAGTTTTATGATCATGACCAATATCTTTCTGTTCATCTTGAACCTGCTGCCGCTGCCGCCGCTTGACGGTTACCGGATCATCGAGGATTTGCTGCCGACATCGATCATGATGAAGATAAAGGCCTACGAGCAGTGGATGTTCTACGCCATGCTCTTGATGTTCTTCATCCCGCCTATCCGTAGAATTACGATTGCGCCGATATTTGCTCTGCAGTGGGATATTTTCAACGCATTCCATAAGATTGCCGTATGGATATTTGGCAGCGGAGTGGTAAAAATGTGAATACGGGTTTTTATGCACTTGTCGGCGGGAATAACGGCAGGGGCTGTCCGTTTGGAGATTGCTGACAACGGTGGCTTTTTCGTCAAAAAAGTTGTATGATGAAATTTGATGCTTTACGAATTGTTAATGAAATACGAGCACTGAATAAAGAAAGTAGAGAAGACCATGCAGCGTTATTTTATTGCCCCCGAGCTGTTAACCGAAACGGACGTTACCATTGTCGGTGACGACGCACATCATATTATCCGCGTAATGCGCGGAAAGGCCGGCGATCAAGTCATTGTAAGCAACGGCTTGGATCGTGAAGCGGTAGTGCGGCTTCGGGAACCGGAGAAGGATCGGGTGGTTGCCGATATAGTAGAATGGCTTCCTATGCTCAATGAGCCTGCAGTTGAGGTTTGGATCGCTCAGAGCCTTCCGAAAGGCGACAAGATGGAACTCGTGATTCAAAAGGGAACCGAAATCGGCGCCGACCGGTTTATTCCTTTTCAATCAGAGCGCACGGTTGTCCAGCTGGATGCAAAGAAAGAGGGCAAGCGGGTGGAGCGATGGCAGAAGATCGCTAAGGAAGCGGCGGAGCAAGCGCACCGCAACCGGGTGCCTGCCGTAGAAGCGCCTTTGTCGTGGAAGCAGCTCTTGGAGCGGATCGGACAGGCGGATGCAGCCTGGATTTGTTATGAGAAGCAGGACGGACTCCAGCTGAAACAGCGCATTCAAGAAGCCTTAACCAAGCATCGGGACTCTTCGGTCAGCAGGACCGCTGCGGACGGACCGACTCAAGCCTATACCGCAGAGCAGCGAATCAAGCTGCTGTTAATTGTCGGCCCTGAAGGCGGATTTACCGAGCAAGAGGTGAAGGCTGCCGAAGCTGCAGGGGCTCATTCCGTCAGTCTTGGAAGACGCATTTTGCGGACGGAGACCGCCGCTATGGTCGGTCTTACTTGCATTTTATATGAAACCGGAGAGATGGGAGGATAACGAAGATGCCTACAGTTGCGTTTCACACGTTAGGCTGTAAAGTCAACTTTTACGATACGGAAGCGATTTGGCAGCTGTTCAAGCATGAAGGCTATGAACAGGTCGATTTCGAATCGACGGCGGATGTATATGTAATTAACACTTGTACCGTAACCAATACGGGCGATAAAAAGAGCCGGCAGATGATTCGTCGTGCGGTTCGCCGCAATCCGGAAGCGATTATCGCGGTTACGGGCTGCTATGCCCAGACGTCCCCTGCGGAAATTATGGCGATTCCCGGAGTCGATTTGGTGATCGGCACCCAGGATCGGGACAAAATTATTCCATACGTGCAGCAGCTGGACCAGGAGCGCAAGCCGATCAATGCGGTGCGCAATATTATGAAAACCCGCCAGTTCGAGGAATTGGACGTGCCGGATTTTGCCGACCGGACCCGTGCGTTCCTGAAAATCCAAGAGGGCTGCAACAACTTCTGTACATTCTGTATTATCCCATGGTCTCGCGGCCTGATGAGAAGCCGTGAACCGGAGAGTGTATTGAAGCAAGCACACATGCTCGTGGACGCAGGATACCAGGAAATTGTTCTGACAGGTATTCATACCGGCGGGTATGGGGAAGATATGGAGAACTACAGCTTGGCGAAGCTGCTATGGGATCTGGATAAAGTGGACGGACTGAAGCGGATCCGGATCAGCTCGATCGAAGCGAGCCAAATTACCGAGGAAGTATTGGAAGTACTCAATGCCTCGGATAAAATGTGCCGGCATCTGCATATTCCTTTGCAGGCGGGCGACGACGCCGTTCTTGCCCGGATGCGCCGCAAATATACGACGGCCGAATTCGGAAACAAGATTGAGAAGATTCATAAGATTATGCCGGGCGCAGCCATTACGACGGACGTCATCGTAGGATTCCCTGGGGAAACCGAGGAGATGTTCCGCGCAGGCTACCGGTTCATGGAGCAAATGCAGTTCTCTGAAATGCATGTGTTCCCTTATTCCAAACGTACAGGAACCCCTGCCGCAAGGATGGAGGATCAAATCGACGAGGAGCTCAAGAATGCCCGCGTTCACGAGTTGATCGACTTGTCCGAGCGGATGCAGCTCGCTTATGCGAAGAAATTCGTAGGTCAAGTGCTGGAAGTGATTCCGGAGCGCGCGTATAAGGGTGAACCGAACAGCGGCTTGATCATGGGCTATTCGGACAACTATTTACAGCTTGTTTTTGAAGGAAGCGAGGACTGGATCGGCTCTGTTTGCAAAGTCAAAGTTACGGAAGCCGGTGTCAACGAATCGCGGGGACAGCTGCTGCGCGTACCTGAAATGCCCAAAGCATTGATCGTGTAAAGCAAAGTGAGCCAAGGATTTCATTCCGAACGTAGGATGAAATCCTTGTTCTTTCTAATGATGGAATCGGAAAGGGTGGTTGATATGAAGGAAATTTCCGCAGGAGGCGTAGTGTTTCGCAAAAACGGAAATGAGATTCACGTCCAAATGATTCAGGATCGCTACGGCAAGATCACGCTTCCCAAAGGGAAAATGGAGCCGGGAGAAACGATAGAGCAAACGGCTTTAAGAGAAATTCTGGAGGAAACGGGCATTGTCGGAGCGATTGTGGAGCCCATAGAGACGATCACCTATCAATTCACGATGGCTGGCGTAGGCATGGTCGATAAAGAGGTGCATTATTTTTTGGTCGAGGCGACGGGAGGCTCTCTCCAGGCGCAAGTGGAGGAGATTCGCGGAGTCGAATGGCTTCACCCTCTGGAGGCTTGGCATCAGCAGACGCACTCCGGATACGGCAACAACGATACGGTATTGAAAAAAGCATTGAATTCCCTTGGATATGAGGTGAACTAGAATGTCAGACCAATCGAACTTGATCGCAAAGCTGCCTTCGTACATTGACCATACGCTGCTTAAAGCCGACGCCACCTCGCAAATGGTGCGCAAGCTGTGCGAGGAAGCTGTGCAGTATGGCTTTTACAGTGTTTGCGTTAACGGCATATGGGTACCTCTGTGCAAACAAGCCCTTGCCGGGAGCGGCGTTCGTATCAGCGTCGTATGCGGGTTCCCTCTGGGTGCCAACGATAGCGGAGTGAAAGCCTACGAGGCGGCGAAAGCAGCCGAAGCGGGCGCTTCCGAGATAGATATGGTATTGCAGATCGGCCAGCTTCTGGAAGGCAATTTCGATGCGGTAAGGAAAGATATCCGAGCCGTTGTAAACGCCGTTGAGGGTCAAGCCATTGTCAAAGTAATATTTGAAACGGGATTCCTTAACGAGGAACAGAAGAAAACAGCGTGCCGCTTATCGGAAGAGGCTGGAGCACATTATGTGAAAACCTCCACTGGCTTCGGCCCGGGCGGAGCGGTTGCCGATGACATTCGACTGATGCGTGCCAACGTATCGTCTTCTATCGGAGTGAAAGCCTCCGGCGGAGTCAGAGATTTACAAACGGCTTTGAACATGATTGAGGCGGGAGCGACGAGACTCGGCACAAGCTCGGGAGTTGCTATAATGCAAGGAGTTTCCGGCTCATCGACATATTAACCATTTAGCGGACGTAAGTGAATGTGGGAGGAAAAACGTGGCTTCATTATTTTTGAGCAAGAAAAGAAAGAAACGGCTGGAAGCAGGGCATCCCTGGGTATTCAAAACGGAAGCGGACCGAATCGAAGGGGATCCCGTGCCCGGCCAATTGATTGATGTACATACGCATCTTGGCCAGTATGCCGCTACCGGATACTGGAATCCGGAATCGCAAATTGTAGTGCGTGTCGTTTCCTACGAACCTCTGGAAGCGATGGATCATCACTTTTTTGCAGAGCGGTTCCGCCGCTGTCTGGAGCACCGGGAGCGATTCCTGCCCGGCGCCCGTTCTTACCGGCTCGTATATGGCGAAGCGGATTTCCTGCCGGGGTTGATCGTCGACCGGTTTGAGGACGTTCTCGTCGTACAGCTTCTTACTTTGGGCATGGATCGTGCGCGCGAGGCGATCGTATCGGCATTAGCGGAAGTAATCTGTCCTGCCGGCATCTATGAGCGAAGCGACGTTTCCGTTCGCCAGCTGGAGGGTCTCGAGCAGCGTACGGGACTGCTGTATGGGGAATGTCCGCAGCATGTCCGGATTACCGAGAACGGATTGCTGCTCGATATCGATATTATGCAGGGGCAAAAGACAGGGTATTTCTTCGATCAGCGGGAAAATCGCGCTGCTATTGCTCCTCTGATGCTCGGATGGGGCAAACGAAGCGGAATCGAGCTGAAAGACGTCGTGCAGGAGGACGGGACGAACGTCCAAGCGCCGGTTAACGCCAACGGGAAGACGGTTTCCTTTCCTTTCTGGGACGGTGCGACAGTGCTCGAATGCTTCTCCCATACCGGCAGCTTTACGCTGAACGCGTGCAAATACGGCGCCAAGAAGGTAACCTGCCTCGACATTTCGGAGCATGCGATTGAAAGCGCCAGAACGAATGTGAAGCTGAACGGCTTCGAGGACCGGGTAGAATTCGTAGTCGCCGACGCGTTCGAATACTTGCGTGAGCAGGTGAAGGGGCTCGAGCAGCGTAAGGAAAGAGCACATGCGGACAAGAAGAAGGTCGATACCTCTCAACCCTTGTCATCCAAAAGCAAAACGTGGGACGTCGTCATTCTCGACCCTCCGGCGTTTGCCAAAACGCGCAGCGCTGTCGAAGGCGCTTGCAGAGGGTACAAGGACATCAACCTTCACGGGATGAAGCTGGTCAACGAGGGCGGCTATCTAGTAACCGCCAGCTGTTCATATCATATGAAGCCTGAACTATTTCTAGAAACGATTCACGCTGCGGCGGCCGATGCGAATAAAATACTGCGTTTGATCGAGTTCAGAGCGGCAGGGAAAGATCACCCGCGGATTTTAGGGGTAGATGAAGGAAACTATCTGAAATTTGCTATTTTTGAAGTGCGGAGCAAATAGATCGATTAGCCGTTGTTTTTGGTTCTATACCAAAGACAGCGGCTTTATTTTTTGAGCGGTGCCAATGGTTCAGAGAAGAAAAGGCTGCAGCCGGGCTTGAATTTTCGCGGCAGCGCTTTTATAATGTGAAATGGGAATGATAATTATTCTCAAGAATAATTTGCGGTAACAAGTCCATTGATATAAGAAAAGGTGGCTATTATATATGACGGATTTCATGAAATTATCTATGTCCTTGGGAGAGGCAATTGCAGGCCGGCGCAGCATCGGCAGGGTGAAGCAGGATCCGGTGGACAAACAGCAGATCGAAGCGCTGCTGGATGCCGCCAATTGGGCGCCGAGCCATCATGCAACCGAGCCGTGGCGATTTTTCGTAATGACAGGCGGCGGCAGACAAAAGCTGGCGGATGCATATGCCGATATTGCGGCGGAAGGCGCAGCGGGTTCGGCTGGGGAAGAGCTCGAGACGATACGCAGCAAAGCGGCGGGCAAGGCGTTTCGCGCTCCGGTCGTAATCGCTGTGGCGGTATCGCCATCCGACGCTCCATCCGTGAACCGGATGGAGGAATTCGCGGCCGCTCACAGCGCAGTGCAAAATATGCTGCTGGCGGCGCACGGTTTGGGTTTGGGCACGATCTGGCGCTCCGGAGAACCGATGTATCACCCGCGGATGAAGCAAGCCTTCGGACTCGCTCCGTCCGATGAATTGGTAGGCCTGGTCTATGTTGGCTACCCTGACATGCAGCTGCTTCCCGGCAAGAGAAGACCCGTATCGGAGAAGACGGTCTGGATATCCGAGTAATAAATGCTCCCTGTCGCAAGGCATTATTGCCCTTAGCGATAGGGAGTTTTTTAATGGCTCGAAATTTTAGTCAATTTACTTGACTAAATACGAAACGGAGTTATAATCAAATATAGTCAATTAACTTGACTATATTGTGAGGTGGAGGGCTGAATATGAAAGCTGAAACTAATATGGAAACGGTACGTTCTTTTATTCAGGCATTCTGGAACGAAGGCAATCTCGCATGTACGGATCAGTATACAACCGAAGATTATGAGGATCATGCTTACGTCCCTAATAACGTAATTGGACTCAAGGAGACGGCTCGCGTCCTGCATACTGCATTTCCGGATCAGTGCTCTGCCGTAGAAAGCATTGTGGCGCAAGGTGACCGCGTTGTCGTAAGACTTGCAATGACAGGAACCCATTTGGGCTTGTTTAGAGGGACAGAAGCTACCGGCAACCGTGTGGATGTTAAGGTTTATCGCGAATATCGGCTTATCAACGGTAAAATCGCTGAGCATTGGGCGCTTTTCGACACAGCCTCCTTGCTGCGCCAAATCGGAGCGGAGCTTCACCAGCAGCCAGCCTGCCGAATTAAATAGCTTATGAAATGCTTAAGGTCGCTCTTTCATCGGGCGGCCTTAGTTATTTTCAGGAATCGTGGTAAAATGGATGGATGAGTTTGCTGGATCGAATTCGTTAGGAGGGGACAGGGCATTGGCGCACGAGGCACCGGGATACGAGCTTACGATTCTCTTTGCAACTGCATTTCGCTTGGCGGTAGACGAATTGCATGATGAATTGGCCAAGGCAGGATTTGACGACGTTCGTCCGTCTCACGGATTTATTTTTCAAAAACTATCCCATGGAGGCGCAACGGGAAACGAAATAGCGGATCATCTTGGAATTACCAAACAGGCTGCCAGTTTGACAATAGATTATTTGGAAGAGCGGGGTTATGTCAGCAGGGAGCCGCATCCATCCGACCGCAGGGGGAAGCTCGTCGTATTAACGGAGCGTGGCTGGCGATGTATCCGAACTACGGAAGCTGTATTTTCCTCGATAGAGCGACGTTGGGAACAGATGGTTGGAGAAGAAGCCATACGATCGCTCCGCCACGATATGCGGGAATTGGTTCACAGCTTTCCCAATGCCAAGCCTGGAGCGTTTCGTCCTGTCTGGTAGCGGACATGGTTCGACGTCCCTCCTGCAGTCTGGTTTCAAAAATTGATAAAATGCGAAATTATTCGGATTGAATTCAGGGGGCTAAGCGCTTACTATAAGGTAATATTAACAAAAGACCGATCGCTGACTTAGTTTCATATCATCATGTTTCGAGAAGTCAGCGACATTACCGCTTGTTGGAGGAACCTAATGAAAATACAATTTGCTTTTCATCCCAATGAAACAAGCTCAGAATTTATTCCCGTGACACTGAATACTTCGTACAGCAGCGCCAGAGGCTATGGCTTCTCCCAGTCGGTGCATCCCTCTAGGAACGAGGATTTACGCGATTCGTGGCCTGGGGATTATTTTCTTCAGCCGGTGCCGACGTTCAGAGTGGACGTGCCTTTCGGCAATTATTCCGTTACCTTAACATTGGGGCACCCGGATGCTCCATCCGCGACGACGGTCAAAGCCGGTCTCGGGCGGTTGATGCTGGACAATATTCATACCGCTCCAGGACAGTTCGTCCGGGAAACCTTTGCCGTGAGAGCCGAGGACGGACAGCTGAAGCTGGCGTTTTCCGGCGCTGCGCCGAGCGTTTACGCCATAGAAATCGAACGGGCGGGAGAGATGCCTACGTTATTTTTGGCAGGAGATTCTACGGTAACCGACCAGCCCTCAGGCCAGTATCCTTATGCGGGATGGGGCCAAATGTTCCCGAAGTTTCTGACGGCGGACATTGCGGTATCCAACCATGCGCGCTCGGGCAGAAGCTCCAAAAGCTTTATTACCGAAAACCGGCTGAATCATATTTGGAATCAGATAGCTCCTTCGGATTTCTTACTCATTCAGTTCGCTCATAACGATGAGAAGGACAACGAAGGCGGGACGGACGCTTTCACTACGTACCAGCACTATCTGAAGCAGTATATTGACGGTGCACGGCAGAGAGGCGCTTATCCGGTGCTTGTATCGCCGATGCACAGACGCTTTTTTGATGCGCGGCATTGCATTGAGAATACCCACGGCGATTATATCGAAGCAATGCGGCAGCTGGCTGAACGCGAGGAGGTTCCTTTTCTGGATTTGGCAGGCAAAAGCAAGCGGCTGTTCGAGGAGCGGGGCGAAGAGGCGACCAAACGTATTTTTATGTGGGCGGAGCCGAACGAATATGCCAATTTTCCGGATGGGGCGCAGGATAACACGCACTTTACGGAATACGGAGGCGTTGAAATTGCACGGCTTGTGACGGAATGTATCCGCGAGGCCGGAGTGGAGCCTCTCCAACATTATTTGCGGTCTAACTAAAAAACGGATCTTACGAAACCGGAGCTGTCGAAGAACAGGTGCCGGTTTTTTTCGTGCGATTCAATAAGCTTAGAGCGCGCACCAACGTACCATCATGGCTTCGTTTCGAGGTAATAGAACATATGTTCTCTGTGTGGTATAATATGAACCAAAACATCCCTTACCCCAAAAAGAGTGTTTTTTGGTAGAATAATAGAATTAGAGTGAAATGTTACTTTCTTATGGCTACCTATATCCAAGTGACTATTGTACATAGATGAGGAGGAAGCTCCATGGCATTCCGTTTTGTGTTGGGAAGAGCGGGCAGCGGAAAAAGCGAATACTGCCTGAGCAGTATTAAAGAGAAGCTGCTCGAAGCGCCAAGCGGACGTCCGCTTATTCTTCTGGTTCCCGAGCAGGCGACCTTTCAGGCTGAATATGCGTTGGCTTCGACTCCGGAGCTGGGCGGAACGCTGCGGGCTCAGGTGCTCAGCTTTCGAAGACTCGCCTGGCGGGTCATGCAGGAGGTCGGAGGGACTGCGAGACTGCCGATTGACGATACGGGGAAAAAACTGCTGCTGCACAAACTATTACATAAGCAACGCGACCGTCTAAAGCTATTTTCCGCCAGTGCGGATCAGATGGGCTTCATAGAGAAAATAAGCGATTTATTCAAGGAATTCAAACGGTATTGCATTACATCGGAAGGGTTGGAATCATTCTACAGAAGCTCGCCCGTTCACGATCAATCGTCTTCAATTAAGGATAAGCTGCATGATCTTCAGCTGCTGTACGGGGAATTCGAGCAGGAGCTGTCACGCACTTATTTGGACGGGGAAGATTTCCTGACGCTGCTTGCCGCCCAGCTGCCCAAGTCCGATTATGTTCGCGGCGCCGAATGCTGGATTGACGGCTTCCACGGGTTTACTCCGCAGGAGCTTGCGGTTGTTGAGAGCATGGTTGCTTCGTGCCGGGAAGTTACGATGACTTTGAATCTTGACCGTGAATATAGGCTTGGGGATATGCCTCACGAATTGGATTTGTTCCATCCGACGGCAAGAACTATGCTTCAGCTGCAGGAACGGCTCGACAAGCTGCATATTCCGGTTAGGGAAACGATTCTGCTGCAATGCGATCCCCCCGTAAGGTTTAAGGACAGCCCGATGCTGACGCATCTGGAAAAGGAGATGGATCAGCGGCTGAAGAAGCCATATCGTTCCGCTGGCAGCGCATCGAAAGAGAGGGACGGGGTCAAGCTGACGGCTGCGGTAAGCCGGAGAGCGGAAGTGGAAGGGACCGCGCGGGAGGTTTTGCGGCTCGTTCGAGAGAACAATCTCAGGTTCCGGGATATCACGGTGACGGTGCGAAATGCGGAAGCCTACGGCGAGCTGCTGTCGGCTACGTTCACCGATTTCGGCATCCCGCATTTTTTCGATCAAAAGCGGTCCGTCATGCACCATCCCGTAGTGGAGCTTATCCGTTCTTCGCTTGAGGTCATAGAGCGTTACTGGAAATACGATGCGGTGTTCCGCTGTGTGAAAACAGAGTTTTTCATCCCTCTGGAGCAGAAAGCAGACGGGATCCGTCTGGACAGGCATGCTATGGATCAGCTGGAGAATTATGTGCTTGCCTTTGGCATTCAAGGCTCGAAATGGTTCGATGGAAAGCCTTGGACCTACTCCTTGCGTTCGAGCTTGGAGCAGCCGGATGCAGCGGCCAGCGAGACGGAAGCGGCTTTTATACATAAAATGAACGTTTGCCGCAATAGTGTGGCACAACCGCTGTTCAAGCTTCAGGAATCGATGAGACGGGCCAAATCCGTCATGGATAAAGTAAAAGCATTATACGAGCTGCTAGTTGAGCTGCGCGTTCCGGACAGGCTCGAGAGCTGGAGCCAGCGGGCGATAAATGAAGGCAAGCCGGAAAAGGCGAGAGAACATGCGCAAGTATGGGATCGGGTTATCGATATGTTCGATCAATTGGTCGAGCTGATGGGAGACGAAGAGGTAACCACGGAGATGTTCGCAGGTCTTCTGGAAACCGGAATGGAGAGCATCAAGCTTGGATTAGTGCCCCCGTCGCTGGATCAGGTACTGATTGGAAGCATGGACCGTACCCGGTCCGGCAATGTAAAGCATGTGTTTGTGCTCGGAGTGAATGAAGGCGTGCTCCCTGCGAAGATGAAAGAGGACGGCGTGTTAAGCGAGCCGGAGCGGGAAACACTGACGGGCCTTGGATTGTCCATGGCTGAAGGGAGCCGGAGGAAGCTGCTGGACGAGCAGTTTTTGATTTACTGCGCATTTTGTACGCCTTCGGAATGCTTGTGGCTTAGTTATCCTCTCGCGGACGAGGAAGGGAAGTCATTGCTGCCATCCGATGTGATCCGGCATATGAAGCGCATGTTCCCAGAGATCAAGGAACGGCTCATGATGGCGGAGCCTTCAGCGGACATGTCCGCCACGGAGCAGCTTGGCTATATTGCGCGCCCCGAGAAAGCCATGTCGTACCTCGTAGTTCAGCTAAAGGGCTGGATGAAGGGAGAGACGATATCGTCCGTATGGTGGGACGTATACAATTGGTTTGTTCGTCAGCCCGGCTGGAGCGAGCGACTCAAGCAAATGCTGCAGGCGCTGACATTTACGAATGAAGCCATGCCTTTGACGCCGGATACAAGCCGGCAGCTGTATGGAGAGCATGTTCTGACGAGCGTCTCCAGAATGGAGCGGTTTGTAGCGTGTCCATTCTCCCAATTCGCATCACACGGCTTGCGGCTGCAGGAACGGCGTATTTTCCGCCTGCAGGCTCCCGATATCGGGCAGCTGTTTCACGCTGCGCTCAGCATGTTCGCCGAGCGTATAACCGAGGAAGGAGGCGACTGGGCGAATCTGACCGCCGATGATTATTTGGTCAAGGCGGGAAATGTTGTCGATTTGCTGGCGCCTAGACTGCAAAGCGAAATTTTGTTCAGCTCTCAGCGCTACTCGTACATTGCCCGCAAGCTGAAGCAGGTCATCGGGCGCTCGGCGCAAATGCTCGGAGAGCATGCCAAGCTAGGGCAGTTCGTGCCGGTGGGGCTCGAGATCGGTTTTGGGGCGGATCAGCCGATTCCTCCGCTTTCTTATATGCTTGAGAACGGCATCCGGATGGACGTCAGAGGGCGGATCGACCGGGTCGATCGTGCGGATACGGAGCAGGGGACGCTGCTGAGGGTCATCGATTACAAGTCAAGCCCGACGGCCCTGCAGCTGTCGGAGGTGTACTATGGCTTGTCGCTGCAGATGCTCACGTATCTGGATGTCATATTGACCCACGCCAACGAATGGTTAGGGACGGAGGCCAAGCCTGCAGGTGTCCTTTATTTCCATGTGCATAATCCATTGCTTCAGACGCAGAACCGGATTTCTGAGCAAAAAGCGGAGGAGGAGCTTCGCAAACGGTACAAAATGAGAGGCTTGATCCGTGCCGATGCGGAAACGGCCCGAATGATGGATACGACGCTTGTGAAATCGAGCGGTCATTCCCAGCTGATTCCCGCGGCCTTGAAGAACGACGGGAGCTTCTACAAATCGTCGTCCGTCGCGGACGACGCTCAGTGGGACGTGCTTCGAAGCTATGTGCGCAGGACGATTAAAGGCATAGGAACGGCAATGACAAGCGGCGATGTCGCAATCAAACCGTACCGTATGGGTACGGAAGCCGCATGTACTTTCTGCTCGTTCAAGCCGGTCTGTCAGTTCGATACGCAGTTTGAAGCCAACGAGCACAAGGTGCTGACGCCAGTCGGCAAGGAGCGGGCGTTGGAGATGATGAAGGAACGGGTTGAAGCGCTGCCTGCTCCCCAAGTGATTCCGTTCCGCCCTGCCAGATCGGCGGTCCAAGCTGGCAGAAAGCTGGAGCGAGCTGCTATTGAACAGAAAGAGGATACTACGGCAGAGCAGCTGACACTGTTCGATGAGCCGGACGGGAAATCGGGAGGTGAACCGGATGATCAACAAAATACCTAAGCCTGAGAATGCCTCGTGGACGGACGATCAATGGGATGCGATTACGATTCATGGCCACGACATGCTGGTCGCTGCGGCAGCAGGCTCGGGAAAAACGGCCGTCCTGGTGGAACGGATTATTCGGCGAATATCCGACGAGCAGGAGCCGGTGGATGTCGACAGGCTGCTCGTCGCTACGTTTACGAATGCCGCTGCAGCGGAAATGAGACACCGGATTAGCGAAGCGCTGGAAAAAGCATTGGAGCTTCATCCCGGGTCAGACCATATCCGCAGACAGCTTGCATTGATCGGCAGAGCGTCTATTACGACGCTGCACTCCTTTTGTCTGGAAGTGATCCAAACGCACTATCAGACCATTGCTTTGGATCCGGGGTTCCGTATCGCCAACGAAACGGAGAGCGAGCTTATGCGCCAGGACCTGATCGAGGAGCTGTTCGAGGAACAGTATGGCGCTGCGGAGGAAGGCGGAGATTTTTGGCGGCTGGTGGACGGTTTCAGCGGCGAAAAGAGCGACGATGTGCTGTACCGGCTGGTGCAGCGGCTCTACGACGAATCCCGAAGCCATCCGCGTCCGGCCGCATGGCTGCGTGAAATGGCCGCCATGTTCGACAGGAGCCCGGATGATCCGAACCCTTGGCTGCCCAGCTTGCTGGCATCCGTTCAGCTGGAGCTGGAAGGCATTGCCTCCATTCTGAGGGAAGCCGTACGAGTGGCCGAGCAGCCTGGAGGCCCTGCCCCTTACCTTCAAAACCTGCAGGATGATATCGAAGCCGTGAACTATCTGCAGCAGGTGGCAGGCTATTCGTGGGAGCACCTATACGAGTCGTTTCAAGGAGCTTCCTTCGGAAAGCTGAAGCCGTGCAAGGGAGATCAATACGATAAAGAGCTGCAGGAGCAGGTGAAGGAGCTGAGAAGCCGTGCGAAGGATCAGCTGTCCGACCTGACGGAGGAGCTGTTTGCTCGCACACCCCAGCAGTACGACGAAGAGCTGCGGCAAATGGCTCCGGTAATGAAGACGCTGGTGGAGCTTGTCATTGAATTCGGCCGAAGATACCAGGAAGCGAAGAAGGCCAAAGGCCTTGTCGATTTTGGCGATTTGGAGCACTATTGCCTGCAAATATTATCCACGGTAGATGAAGACGGCGATGCCATGATGCCGTCGCAGGCTGCGCTCGGCTACAGAGAGCGATTCGTTGAAGTACTGCTTGACGAATATCAGGATACAAACCGCGTTCAAGAGTCTATCGTAGCTCTGATCTCAAGGGAGGCGCCGGGCAACCGGTTTATGGTCGGTGACGTCAAGCAGAGCATTTACCGGTTCCGGTTAGCTGAACCCGGCTTGTTTCTTGGTAAATACAAGAGCTATCGGACCGAAGGCACAGAGCCTGGACAACGAATCGACCTCGCCCGTAATTTCCGGAGCCGGTTGTCGATAGTCCATGGGGTTAACTATATTTTCAAACAGCTGATGGGCGAAACAGTGGGGGAGATTTCTTATGACGACCGTGCCGAGCTGAAGTACGGTGCCGCTTATTATCCTGAATGGGACGTTCAGAGTAACGGTACGGAAGCGGCCGAGCTGATTTTAATTGACCGAACGGAGCAGGATACGCCGTATAGTCCGGAGGATGCCGACAAGGAAGGCGCAGCGCAAGATGCGTCGGGCGAAGAGGGCGAATCCGCGGACAAGCTCGACCCGGCTGCAGAAGCGCGCGAGCTGGAGACGGCGCAGCTGGAGGCGAGAGCTATTGCTGCACAAATCCATCAGCTGCTCGGAGCGGGAGGCACAGGCGCATTCCAAGTGTTCGATAAATCAACAGGCGGCAAAAGAGACATTACGTTCCGGGACATGGTTATTCTGCTCAGAGCTACTCAGCAGTGGTCCCCGGTGTTCATCGAAGAGCTGAAGCAGCAAGGAATTCCGGCATATGCCGAGCTGAACAGCGGTTACTTCTCTGCAACGGAAGTCGAGATGCTGTTATCGCTGCTCAAAATTATCGACAATCCGTATCAAGATATTCCGCTCGCCGCCGTCCTGCGCTCACCGCTCGTTCAGTTGACGACCGAGCAGCTGGCGCAAATCCGGATTACAGGCAAGCATGGTGCTTTTTATGACGCCGTAAGGGCTTACATAGGTACGCACAGAAACGAACAGGAGCATGAAAAGACGACGCTGGCAAGCGATGATTATGAGCCGGCGGAAGCGGAAACGGAAACGGAAACAGTCGAGATCCAGGAAGCCTGGAAGGAAGTCGCTGCAGGAATTGATGATGTTGTCGGAGTGAGCCGGGTTTCTGAAGGAAACGTTCTTGAATCGGCCCTCGATGAGGACTTACTGCAAAAGCTGCAGCTGTTTATGCGCAGACTCCGCTCCTGGAGGGAAGCTGCCCAGCAAGGCACATTATCCGAACTGATTTGGAATATATACAGCGAAACCGGAATTTACGATTTTGTCGGAGGCTTGCCCGGAGGGCAGCAGCGCCAGACTAATTTGCGCGCATTGTATGACCGGGCGAGACAATATGAGGCGACGTCATTCCGCGGGCTGTTCCGTTTTCTCCGGTTTGTCGAGCGGATGAAAGACAGCGGTGGCGACTTGGGGACTGCGCGCGCGCTAGGTGAGCAGGAAGACGTTGTTCGCATCATGTCGATACATAAAAGTAAAGGACTGGAATTTCCGGTCGTATTCGTCGCAGGGATGGCGAAGCGGTTCAATCAGCGTGATTTGACCGATGCGTTTATGGTTCATAAAGATTTGGGTTTCGGTCCGAAGCTGATGGATGCGGATGCGAGAATCAGCTATCCTACGCTGCCGTGGCTTGCGATCCGCCGCAAAATGCGGATGGAAATGCTGGCCGAGGAAATGCGCGTGCTCTATGTTGCATTGACCAGAGCACGGGAGAAGCTGTATCTGCTTGCTACGGTGAAAGGATCGGACAAGCTGATCCAGAGCTGGTCGCGTTTAGCGGAGCATGAGGATATGCTGATGCCGGACGATACTGTTGCCAAGGCGCGGTCTTACTTGGACTGGCTTGGACCTGCTTTGATACGGCATCCGGATGGTCATGCGCTGCGTGAAGATGCCGCTGCTGCATACCGGAGGCCGGAATGGCTGCTCGATGAGCCTTCCCGATGGGAGATCCGCTGGGTTCGTCCTGAGGCGTTCACCGCGATGGCCGAGGCGGCCGCCGTCTACGAGGTTTCGGCAGAGAGGATGCAGTCGGTACTCAGGCTGGAGACTGTCGATGGCGAAACGGGGGAGGGAGGACCGTTCGAATCCTCCGTATGGAACAAGCTGTCATGGACGTATTCGAATGAGCAGGCGTCCACACTGCTTTCCAAAACGTCGGTCACCGAGCTGAAACGGATGTCGGAGCACCATAAGCTGCTGGAGCTTGTGTCTGACGAGCCTTTGGAGCCGGTTCTGTTGGAAACGCAGGAGCGGAAAAAAGGATTTCGCCCGGCCATCGTCCGCCGTCCGAGATTCATGGAGCAGACGAAGCTGAGCGCTGCGGAACGCGGAACCGTATTTCACTCGGTGATGCAGCATATGCCGGTCCATTTCGAGCCAACTGTTCATGAGGTGAAAGAAACTTTGGCGAATATGGTCCGCAAGGAATTGTTGACGGATGCACAAAGCGAAGTAATCGATGCCGAAGTCATTGTATCCTTTTTCCGGAGCCCGCTGGGACAAAGATTGCTGAAGTCTGCGGCAGTTCACCGTGAAGTGCCTTTCAGCTATGGGCTTCCCGCAAGGGAAGTTTACGGGAATACGGATCCGGCCGTTTCGGAGGAGACGATCCTGCTGCAAGGGGTTATCGACTGCCTGTTCGAAGAGCAGGACGGGCTGGTGCTGCTGGATTATAAGACCGACCAGCTGAAGGGCGGAGGAACGGCTGCACTGCAAGCCGTGAGGGAAAGGTATCAGCTGCAGCTCGATTTGTATGCTCAGGCGGTTTCTAGAATATGGAAAAAACCGGTATTGGCTAAATACATTTTTTTATTTGACGGTGCTCATATATTGGAGCTGTAGCCGGAAAGGCATTTTCAAAAGAATAAATGAAATTTTGAGAGATGAGCTTGATATAGAAGGAGTCAAGAGAGGAGGAACTGAATCCATGCGGATATTGCATACCGCGGACTGGCATTTCGGCCGGACGCTGGAAGGAAGAAGCCGGATGGCCGAGCAGGAGGCGTTCGTGGAGGAGCTGGTTCGGATGGTGAACGATCAGCATATTGACCTCGTGCTCCTTGCAGGGGATGTCTATGATTCGGTCAATCCTCCGGCTGCGGCGGAGCAGCTTTTTTACGACGCGCTTGCCCGGTTGGCCGATAACGGCAAGAGACCGGTGGCGGTCATAGCGGGGAACCATGACCATCCCGACCGGCTGGCGGCGGCTGCGCCGCTGGCGCAAAAGCTCGGAGTCCGGCTGGCAGGTCTGCCGGAGGACCGGCATGAAATCATCCCCATAGCAAGAACGGGGGAGCAAGCTTGTTTGTTTTCGCTGCCGTATCCGTCTGAATCGCGCTTAAAAGAGCTGTTGACGGATCACGTTGAGGAAGAGCTGCTGCGGGTTGCTTACTCGGACCGCGTCAAATTTATCGCTTCGCAGCAGGCGAAGCATTTCAGCCTACATACTGTCAATTTGCTGATGAGCCATATTTACGTGCTGGGTGGGGCGGAGAGCGAATCGGAGCGGCCGATTCAAGTAGGCGGCGCTTATACGGTCGATACGGAGGCATTGGCGGTAGGAGCGCAGTACGTTGCCTTGGGCCACTTGCATCGCCCCCAAACGATAAAATCTTCCTCGCTGATGAGGTACAGCGGGTCACCGCTTGCCTACAGCTTCTCTGAAGCGGGACAAGCCAAGTCGGTGACGGTGCTGGATGTTGGCCCGGGAGAGGTGCCGAAGCTGGAGGAACTGTTCTTGTCGAGCGGCCGCCCGTTGGTCAAGTGGAAAGCGGCCGGCGGCTTAACGGAAATTCATCAATGGCTTGCGGATGGCAAAGATGCCGGAGCCTGGATCGATTTGGAAGTACATATGTCGGAAGCGATGTCGACGGAGCAAATCCATATGCTGCGCAAAGCGCATGAAGGCATCGTCAACATCCGGCCCATTTATCCGGAAATGGAAGCGGCCGCGGCTTCCGCTGTTTCAATGAACAGCATGCCGATGGACGAGCTGTTCCGCCGCTATTATGCGCGGCAAACCGGAGGCGCGGAGCCGGAAGCGGAGCTTGTCCGGTTGTTTATGGAGCTGTTGGAGGCGTAGCCGGAAATTGACATACGATTGGAATTGCATCATATGCATGGAAAGGGGGATGGCTTGCCATGAGGCCGATTTATTTGCAAATGGCCGGGCTTCAAAGCTATAGAGAGCTTCAAGAGATTGATTTCACAGCATTATGCGATGCCGGCGTATTCGGTATTTTCGGACAGACAGGCAGCGGCAAATCGACGATTCTCGATGCGGTGACGCTGGCGTTGTTCGGCAAAGTGGAACGTGCCGCCAACGGTACGCAGGGCATAATGAACCATGCCGAGAACACGTTGTCGGTATCGTTTACTTTCGAGCTGGGTCATGCGTCCGGCGCGCAGCGTTACCGCGTGGACAGGCAGTTCAAGCGCGGAGGCGATGTGTCGGTCAACAACACGGTAAGCCGTTTGATTCGATATCAGGACGGAGAGACCGTAGTCCTCGCGGATAAGGCGGGTGAAGTGAACCAGCAGGTCCAGGATGTATTGGGCCTGTCGATGCAGGACTTCACCCGGGCGGTTGTGCTGCCGCAAGGAAAGTTTGCGGAGTTTCTCGCCTTGAAGGGCAGCGAGCGCAGGCAAATGCTGCAGCGGCTGTTCCATCTGGAGCCGTACGGAGATCAGCTGAGCGCCAAAACCGCCGTCCGCTTCAAGGAAACGGACGTGGCGATCAAAGAGCTGCAGGCCGAGCAGCAAGGGCTCGGCGACGCTTCGCAGCAGGCGCTGGACGCCGCGGCGGCCGCGCTTGCGGATGCGGCGCAAGCCTCGCTGCAGCTGCGGGCGCAGCTTGCCGCGTGCGAGACCCGCGCCGCCGAGCAGCGCCGCATCCGCGAGCTGCAGCAGGCGCTCGCGGCCGCGCGGGAGCAGCTCGCGCAGCACGAGGCCCGCGCGCCGCAGGTGCGGGCGCTGCAAGCGCAGCTCGCCCGCGCGGCGCAGGCCGAGCTGGCGCGGCCGTACGCGCAGCAGCTCGCGCAGGCGCAGGCGCGGCAAGCCCGCGAGCGCAGCGCCTTGGGCGGCGCCGAAGCTGCGCTTGCGAGGGCGCAGGCCGCGCTTGCCGCGGCGCAAGCGGCGCACAAGCAAGCGCGCGATGCGCTGGCTGCGCAGGAGGCGCCGCTGCTGCTGCGGCTCGACAAGCTGCAGCAGGCGCAAGCGCTGGCAGCGGAGCTGGCGCAGCAGCGCGGAGCGGCAAGCCGGCTCGCGCAGCAGACGGAGCAGGCGGCCGGCCAGCTCGCGGCCGCGCGGGAGCAGCTGCAGCGTGAGCAGGAGCTGCGAGACAAAGCCGTCAAGCGCCAGGCGGAGCTTAAGGCGGAGCTGAAGCTGGCGGAGGTGCCGAGCGCCGAGAGAGACCGGCTGCAGGAAGCGCTGCAGGAGAAACGGGCGATCGAGCAATGGCGCCGCCAGCTGGAGGAGCAGCGTGCCGAGCTGGAGAAGCACGGCAAGGAGCTGCAAGCGCTCGAGCGCGAGGAGGGCGCGGTGCAGGAGCGGGAGAAGCAGTGGGGGCAATGGCTGGCCGGCTGGCTCCAGGAAGCGGCACAGGCGTATGCCGAGGCGAAGGAGCAGGAAGCCAAGCTTGGCAGGGTGCTTGCCGCTATACCCGCTTGGATCGCGGAACATAAGGCAAAGGGGCGCGAAGCGGAACGGAGAGCGATGGCGGCTGCCTTGGCCTCGCAGCTGGAAGCGGGGGACCGCTGTCCGGTATGCGGAGCTACGGAGCATCCCGGGCTGTTCACGCTGCATGAGCACGAAGCTTCGCTGCAAACCGAAGGCGATGCGGCGATGGCACGTCTGGAGGAGCAGCAGCTTAGGGCAAGGCAGCAGCAGCTGTCGGCAAGCCAATTGCTGCTCAGCTTGAACGGGATCGTGCAGCAATGGAAGCCGGTGCTTCCCCAGCTGCAGCATAACGATTCTCTCGCCGAAGCGGCGGCAGCCGTACAAGCTTGGGAGCAGACGAACGATAGCGTCGCAGGCGGCGTTGTCCGTACTGCGATAGATGAGCTGCTCGGAGAGGCGGAGCTGTTGACCGTGCTGCAGTCGGTCGAAGACGAGCTGCTGCAGCTCAGCAGACGATATCTAGCGATGCAAAAGCGGCAGCAGGAGCTTCTGCAGCTGCGCGGGCAGATCGACCGTACGATGGCGGAGCAGCAATCCCGCCGGCAAACCTTACATACATTCATCGCGTCAGCGAAAGAGAAGACCGACCGACTGAAAGAGACCGTCGCCGCGCAAACGGACGAATGGAACCGGAAGTTTGCTGGCGTTGATTTTGACCGTGTCGAAGCGGCGGCAGAGCAGCTGAGGCTTCAGCAGCAAAAAGCGGACGACCTTCGCGAACGGTTGGACAAGAGCGTTACTTTTATAGAAGAAAAGCTGAGCCTGATAGGGCAAGTCCAGGAGAAGCTGAACGAATTCGACCGGCAAACGGTCCAGCTGCAAACCGAATGGAAGCATTTGCAGCAGCAGGTGTCGGAAAAAGCGGATCGGCTGAAGGATTGGGCCGGAGAAGAAGAGGTCGGTCCTCAATTAATCCGCGTGTCGAACCAATTGGAGCAGCTGCGGGGAGCCAATGAGAAGACGAAGCTCGATTACGAGCAGGCACAGTTATCCGGCCAGGAAGCGGCAGCAGCGATGGCGGCAGCCTCTCAAGCGGTTCAGACCGCAATGGAGCAGGCGGCCAACGCAGAGAAGGAGTGGGACGCGCAAGCCAAGCTATACGGCTTCTTGAAGCCGGAAGACGTAGAAGCGGCGAGGATTGCCGATGCGCTGAGGCAGACTTGGGCTGAAGAGGTCGAGGCTTACGGCAAGCTGGAGCATCAGCTTAACGTGCAGGTGCGGCAGCTGTCCGAACAGCTTGGCGACCGCATGGTTACGGACGCTGAATGGGCGCAGCTGGAGGAAGAGCTGGCTGAATGCAAGAAGCGCGACGATGCGGCTTTGCAGGCCAAGGCAAAAGCCGAGCGCGATTGGGAGTCGCTGCAGGAGAAGCATGCACGGTGGACCGAGCTGGAAACGAAGCGAACAGCCCGCCAAAACGAGCTTACGCTGCTCAGCAAGCTGCAGTCGGTGCTGCGCGGCAACGCGTTCGTGGAATTTTTGGCCGAGGAGCAGCTGATGCAGGTAAGCCGCGCAGCGTCTGAACGGTTAGGTCAGCTGACCCGCCAGAAGTACGCCATCGAGGTGGATTCGGCCGGGGGCTTCATTATCCGCGACGATTCGAACGGCGGCGTCAAGAGGCCCGTTACTACGCTTTCGGGAGGAGAAACGTTCCTGACTTCCTTGTCGCTGGCGTTGGCTTTATCGGCGCAAATCCAGCTGAAAGGACAGTATCCTCTAGAATTTTTCTTCCTGGATGAAGGGTTCGGTACTCTCGATCAGGACTTGCTGGAGACGGTTATCGTTGCGCTGGAAAAGCTCCATATGGATAAGCTCACGGTCGGGGTAATAAGCCATGTGCCGGAGCTGAGGGCCCGTTTGCCGAGAAGGCTGGTTGTGCTTCCTGCCGAGCCAGGCGGAAAGGGCAGCAGAGTGTTCCTTGAGACGTTATAAAGCAATTCAATATGGATACTACAGCGAGAGGAGACAACCGATTATGAATATCCGACAATGGACGAATCGCTGCCTCAAAGGGCTCACTGCCTTGTCCTTGGCCGCCGGGCTGCTGCTCGGGGGCTCCCAAGCGGAGGCGGACCCGATATGGGACCGCTGGCAGGCCGCGGATGCCGCCGTCAACAGCGGCAACCCTGCAGGTGCCGTGCCGCACTGGCAATTTCTTGTGGAGCATTATGCTTCAATACAGGACTGGCATAGTGCCGCTTTGTTCTGCGGAAGACTGGACGAATACTTTGACAGTATTCAAGATTACGACAATGCTATCCGCTACTACGAGCTGGAGAACAAATATTGGCTGATGGACGGAAAGGATTGGGGAGCCGTCGATCTGCAGCGCGCCGAGCAAATACGGACGATTGTAGATGTCTACATGAGCACGCAGGATACGGAGCTGTTGAAAAAGCAGGCGGCGCCGGCCAACGGCAAATTGGCGAAGTTCGAGCCGGAATACGGAACGTATATCGGCATGTATTCCGAGCAGGACCCCGCAATGCAAAATTATTTTACACGCTCCGAATCGATCTACGGGAAAAAGCACGCCCTGTATTTGGCCTATTCTCAGCTGGACAAACCGTTCCCGCAAGCCTATGCCTCAAGGGCGAAGGAAGCGGGGGCCGCGCTGCAAATAGCCTGGGAGCCGAGCAACGGCTTGGACTCCGTGCAGGACAACGACTATTTGCGCAAATGGGCACGCGCGGCCAAGGCGAGCGGAATTCCTATCTTTTTACGTTATGCTAGCGAAATGAACGGCAATTGGGTCGTGTGGCACGGCGATCCGCAAAAGTATATTGAGAAGTTCCGTCTTGTTCACGATGTGATGGCGGAGGAAGCGCCGAACGTTGCGATGGTTTGGAGTCCCGGCGACGTTCCCGCTTACTCCATGGATGTCTATTATCCAGGCGACGAATATGTCGATTGGGTAGGGGTCAGCATGTATACGGAGCCGTATGAGAACGGAGATCCGAAGCAGGGGAATATGCAGGCGACCAGCCCGGTTGAAAGGCTGGATTACTTGTACAAGACTTATTCGGACCGCAAGCCGCTGATGATCAGCGAAACAGCCGTGTCCCATTACGCTCACATTCCTCAGGAATCGTTCACCGATTATGGGCTGCTGAATTTGCATCGGCTGTATGAGATTATGCCGCTGAAATATCCCCGGTTGAAGTCGATCACCTATTTTAACGTCGATTTGAAGGACCGGGAATCCCGCAACAACTACTTGCTTGGTGCGAACGAGACGATGAAGAAGCTGTACAGCTTAATGATTTCGAGCCCGTTGTATTTGACGAAGGTCGAACAGGGAGCCAAGCCTGCGGATGGCGCAGGCCATGTAAAGCTGTCTGATAGCGGCAATACATTCACCGAAAAAACGAAAATAACGCCTTGGATCAAAATACCGGATATATATATCGGGAAAGTGGATTATGCCATTAACGGGAGCGTGGTAAAGTCACAAACCAATCCGCCTTTCGGATTCGAGCTCGATGCAGGACAAGTTCCGGAAGGATCGCGGCTGGAGCTGACCGTGTACAATCGAAGCGGCACCAAGGTTGCGTCCAAGTCGCTGCCGCTGTCATCACAGGTTACGTTTACGCTGGACGGCAAACGGCAATCGTTCGAGCAGCCGCCGGTCATTCGCAATGGCAGCACTTTGACGCCGCTGCGCGCCATCTTTGAAGCTATGGGGGCGACCGTCACATGGGATGCCGCTACCCAGACGGCAACGGGGCGCAAGGGGAATACGAGCGTCTCCTTGAAGGTCGGAGACAAGCAAGCTGTCGTGAACGGCAAAACCGTTGAGCTGGAGGTTCCCGCCCTGCTTGTCAACGGCTATACTATGGGACCGGCGAGGTTTATCGGCGAAGCCTTCGGCGGACAATTGCAGTGGGACGGCAAGACAAGAACCGTCCAAATGAAGAGCGGCGGCAGCACATCCGCTGCCGCCAAAGACGGAGCGGTTTCCATAGCCGGGCCGCAGCCGACCAATAGTCCCGCTCCACTTACACCAGCAAACGAGCAAAAACCCGATTCTCAAGAATCGGGTTGGCTCCACTATGTGGCAGCCGCACTGCTTCAGGTTCACAAAATGATGCAGGCAGCCGCGGCATGGATAGCCAATCTTGTGGCGTCCATCCTATAATTTTTATACTCTGGCCGGAACTTTAACATCCTCGATAATCGACTTCGCGACTTGACGGGCGCTCGAAAACGCTCGTTCCGCCAATTCACCCTTCCCGACGCAGCCGTCGCCGCAGAAATAGAAAGGCACATGATCCAGACGGGTTGGAAGCAGCTCGTTCGTTACAATGTTTTTAACGCTCGAAACCATTGCTTTTTTGGACACCCGTTTTACAGCTGTTTCATCGCGCCAGCCCGGATAATAGTGATCGAACAAATTCTCCATTTGCTTCGTTTTGGTTTCCAAATATTCTTTGCGCTCCTGCTCGTCGCCGAACGAATCGCTGAGGTAAGCGATACCTTGCAGCAATTGGCCTCCATCCGGAACCAGCGTGTGATCCGTAGCGGACACGTCGCTTATGAACATTTTATTATCCATATCGCTGATGTAGGAGAATGGACGGGCGACGACACGCTTCAGGCCGATATCGTATACCATAACCTCGGTTGCCGTATTGTTCTCGAATGGAGCCAGGAACGGTTCCCAAGGAGTCCCTTTCAGCAGCTTGCACGTCTGCTGTACCGGCATCGCGAAGACAACACGGTCGAACGCTTCCTCGCGGTTTTTCGTTTTAAGAATAAATTTCCGATCCTCGTAACGGATGGCATCGACGCCTTCTTGAAGCGCAAGCTCCCAGCGCCCGGAAATTTCGATTTTTTGACGGAGCTGATTCGTAATGACCGCCCAGCTGCCCAGAACATAGTTTACAGGCCGGCTGGACAAGAACAGGTTATGATAATATTCGCTGATTACAGAACCCGGAACCTTGCGGGCTTCCTCCGGCGCAATAAAGAAGTTCGAGCATACCAAGTGCTCCCACAGCTCTTTGACATCTTCATCCGCATCGGAATGGGCCAAATAGTCGCCCAATGTATCGTAATTTTTCAAGTTATGGATATTGCCGATAATCGCCGCGATTTCACCGACGAAGCGAACCTTTTGCATCGTATTCAGCAGCTCGGTCTTCATCAGATTGACGAAATCCAGCGGAGCGGGCGTCAGGTGATCGTGCTTGGCATACATGACCTTGCGCTTATCCACCTGCTTGGAGCTGAACGACAGCCCCAGCTCGCGTTCCATAGCCGATAGCTCATGACGGTCGATGCCGTACACGGCGTGCGCGCCGTAGTTCAGCGTAAAGCCGGCTTTTTCATATGTAAATGCGCGGCCGCCGAACTGAGGACTTCTTTCAAATAGAATTCCTTCTACACCGTGCTGCTCCGACAAGTATGCGGCAGCCGTCAAACCGGCCAATCCGCCGCCAATAATTGCTACTCTCATTTTTACTTCCTCCTTAGCGCTGTGCGCAAGCCAAGTTTTATGCATACCGGCTTGCCCCGTTTCTACCGAGATGGATGGTTCATGTTGTTCAGAACGTAGACCTGACCAAACCCAAGCCAGGTTGCTGCGCATCATAGCGGGCAATTCTTTATTCTCCTGCGTACACCACATCCATAGAGTTCCTCTATACGAAGTGATCAGCAGCCGGACCTTGTTCGGATCGGGCAGCCAGCGAAGCAGCCGCTCATGAAGCAGCTGGTATTGTTCCTCCTCAATGGCTTTCACCGATTCGTTCTGCAGCGATAAAGCGATCAGACTCCGCACGAGACGCGGGTAAGCTTGAATATTGGACGACAAGTCTAAAAAAAGCTTGGTAATATGTCCTTCCAACGATTGCACCTGTGAGGGTGTCTTAACAGCCCATTCGGTAATCGTGTTCATTTGCTTGCGTGAAATTTCGCGCAATATTTCGTCTTTTCCCTGAAAATAATGATAAAAAGTTCCTTTAGATGTATTCGTAGCGGCGATGATATCGTCGACGGAAACCTGCTCGTAGCCTCGTTCCATAAATAGCCGGAGTGCAACCTCAGCCATGTACTCCCGCTTTTTACGCGTTGCCTCCCTCATCAACCGGCTCATCTCAAGCTCACCTCACAACTCTTTTCGGCTCCATTATACATAATATTAGACTGGTAGTCTAGAAGTGTGGGTGCACTTTATTTTTCACGGTTTTCGTCTATTTTGCGCATCTGCGGCAGCCCGCTATTACACCAAATAAACCAAAGCGGCGTATCCCGTATCTTTGCTTATCTTTTACCCTGAACCGTCATCGATGACTCCGCATTTCAACGAATGGAGCAGGTGACTCAAGCTGCTGATTTTCACACGGATCAACGTCTCAAAGAAAGAACATTCATTCGATTCAACCGGCGAAAACCCGCTTTGTATCCTATTCTTTGCATTTCTTTTACAAATCTTTAGACGTACAGTTTCTTTTTTGGCGAAAATTAGGTATATTATTAGGAGAAAAACTTCTATCGGGGTTCTTTTAGTAGGAAGCGACCGTGTTTAGAGGCCAATAATAAACCGTCATAGTTTATGGAGCTGGGAGGACAACCCGTCATGGATTGTATATTTTGTAAGATTGTTGAAGGATCAATTCCTTCCAAAAAAGTGTATGAAAATGAGCACGTACTGGCTTTTCACGACATTCAGCCTGCCGCTCCCGTACATATTTTGATCATTCCCAAGAAACACATAGCAACCATGAACGATGTTGAGCCCGGCGACTGGGGCTTGATCGGTGAAATTCATCGCGCCGCCCAAGAAATTGCCAGACAGGAAGGTGTGGCCGAAAGCGGCTACCGGCTCATCAATAACTGCGGTAAAGACGGAGGACAAGTAGTTTTTCATATTCATTATCACCTGTTAGCTGGGGAGAAATTAGGTCCGCTCAACGCCAAGTGAAGAATCTTTTTCCTTAGGTTGACACCTAGTTTATGTATACCATATAATGAGGTTTGATGAACGCTTTTTTCGTCTTGGACGGTCTGTTCGGAGGGAGGGAAAACTGGTGTCAGAAACTCGAGTTCGCAAAAATGAAACTATAGATGCTGCACTTCGTCGCTTTAAGCGCTCCATCGCAAAAGATGGCGTATTAGCGGAGGTAAAGAAACGCAAGCATTATGAGAAGCCAAGCGTGAAACGTAAGAAGAAGTCAGAGGCTGCTCGTAAGAGAAAGTTCTAGGAGGCTTAATCGATGAGCTTAAGCGAGAGATTAAACGAAGATATGAAGCTTGCGATGAAGAGCCAAGACAAGTTCAAACTCACCGTAATCCGTATGGTTCGTGCAGCTATCAAGAATATTGAGATAGATCAGCGTAAAACCTTAGATGACCAGGAAGTACTTGACGTTTTGAGTCGCGAGATCAAACAGCGCAAAGATTCCCTCCAAGAATTTGAAAAGGCCGGACGTGAAGACTTGGCCGTTACCGTTAAGGCAGAGATAGAAATTCTGATGGAGTACTTACCGCAACAGTTATCTGAGGAAGAAGTAAAAGCCATTGTACAGCAGACCATCCAAGAAGTGGGTGCTTCTTCTAAAGCGGATATGGGAAAAGTCATGGGTGCATTAATGCCTAAGGTGAAGGGACGGGCTGATGGCAAGATTGTCAATCAGGCTGTTCAACAACTCTTATCATAGCAGTGAGAAAGAACATTCCTTTCGGGGGATGTTCTTTTTTTGTGCTGCCAGCTTCATAG
Source organism: Paenibacillus sp. H1-7 (assembly GCF_022354825.1). Lineage (GTDB taxonomy): Bacteria > Bacillota > Bacilli > Paenibacillales > NBRC-103111 > Paenibacillus_S. The sequence continues at coordinate 5,916,109 of NZ_CP031168.1, read as the reverse complement.
CTTTCAGGAATATTTTGCATGTTTGAATCGAATAGGCTATGCTTTACGTAGTATTTTATGGATAGGTGGAAAATGGTTCAAAGGAGGTCATTTGCAGATGTCGATTGCCAAGCCTGGCTCCTTGCTATTCAGATTGGCGTTTCTGCTGCTTCTGACGGTGCTTCTGCTGATGCCGTTGGCAGCGGTGTATGCGGCCGACAGCGCCAAAGGCACAACCGCTTCGGTTCCGCTCTCGGCTCCCGTCGTGGTCATTCCGGTGCACCAGACGGTGGAAACCGGGCTGCAGAGGTTTCTGGAAAGAGCCTTCAAGGAAGCGGAGGAAGCGCATGCGATGTACATTATTTTGGACATCGATACGCTAGGAGGACGAGTCGATTCGGCAGAAGAGATTGGGAAGCTGATCGTGAACAGCAAAATACCGACCATAGCTTACGTTCATGGCCGGGCGGTGTCTGCGGGAAGCTACATTGCCTTAAATGCGAACAAAATTGCCATGGGACCGGGAAGCACTATGGGTGCGGCTGCGGTTGTAGACGCTTCCGGCAGCGAGATTGACAATGTCAAGGTCATCTCGCACTGGGCCAGTCAAATGCGCTCCGCGGCTGAGCTTAGAGGACGGGATCCGTTAATTGCCGAAGCCATGGTCGACAAAAACGTGGGTGTTGAGCTGAAAGCGATTAACAAGACGGTGCCGAAAGGGCAGCTCGTTTCCTTAACGGCTGACGACGCGGTGAAGGTAGGGTACGCCGAAACGAAGGCAGCCGATTTGAATGAAGTGGTGCGGTTCATCGGCGCTGCGGAGCACCCGGTCATTCATCTGAACCCGTCCGCAGCGGAGAAGCTTTCGCGCTTTTTGACCCAGCCAGTGGTAGCTACACTGCTTTTATTCATCGGAATTGCAGGAATTGTGATTGAGCTGTTCGTACCAGGCTTCGGAATCCCGGGAATTATCGGGCTTCTCGGTTTCGGGCTTTACTTTTTCGGCCACTATATCGTCGGGTTTGCGGGGGTGGAGGAAATCGCGCTCTTTATTATCGGCGTCGTCCTTCTGATCATCGAGATTTTCGTGTCCAGCTTTGGTATTTTGGGGATACTTGGCATCATCAGCTTATTCAGCAGCGTCGTCATGGCGGCCTACAGCACGAAGCAGGCTGCATTAAACCTGATGATCGCCAGCGTACTGGCCATTATCGTCGTCATTATTTTCATCCGAATCTTCAAGCATCGCGGAGTCTGGAACCGATTCATTCTGAAGGATAAGCTCACCGCGGAGCAGGGATATACCTCCTCGACTACAAGAAGCGATTTGCTGGGCAAATCCGGTGTCGCGCTTACTCCTCTTCGTCCTGCGGGTGTAGTAGCCGTAGGGGAGGAACGTATCGATGTCGTCACCTCGGGCGAATTTATTGCCGTCAACAAACCGGTAGTCGTCGTTCTGGTGGAAGGCTCGCGAATCGTGGTGAGAGAAGCTCATGAAATCGTGCACTAAAGCGTTGAGATGACGCTGCAGCAACTGCCGGGCTTGTACCGGTCAAAATAAACCTACTGGAGGTACAGATTTTTATGGATCCCATTGTGTATTTCTTTTTGTTGGCGGCCATCATCATTATTGCGCTGTCCGTATTCTTAAGCTTCGTACCGATCATGCTGTGGATTTCCGCGTTGGCATCGGGCGTGCGGATCGGCATCATTACGCTGGTTGCTATGCGTTTGCGCCGCGTTATTCCAAGCCGTATCGTCAATCCGATGATTAAAGCGACGAAAGCCGGACTGGACGTTACGATCAATCAGCTGGAAAGCCATTTCCTGGCGGGCGGTAATGTGGATCGTGTCGTCAATGCGCTGATCGCGGCTCACCGCGCCAACATTCATCTGGAATTCGAACGGGCGGCTGCTATCGACCTCGCCGGTCGTGATGTGCTTCAAGCGGTACAAATGAGCGTTAATCCGAGAGTTATCGAAACACCGGTCGTTTCCGCTGTAGCGAAAGACGGTATTGAAGTTAAAGTTATTGCACGGGTCACGGTTCGCGCCAATATCGAACGACTTGTCGGCGGCGCCGGCGAAGAGACGATCATCGCTCGTGTAGGTGAAGGGATCGTTACGACGGTCGGTTCGTCCGGATCGCATAAAGACGTGCTTGAAAATCCGGATATGATCTCCCGGACAGTGCTTGGCAAAGGATTGGATGCGGGTACGGCATTTGAGATCTTGTCCATCGATATCGCGGATGTGGATGTAGGCAAAAATATCGGCGCCCACCTGCAGACGGAGCAAGCGGAAGCAGACAAACGTATTGCGCAAGCGAAAGCAGAAGAGCGCCGTGCGATGGCGGTTGCGCAGGAGCAAGAGATGAAAGCCCGAGTTGTCGAGATGAAGGCGAAAGTAGTGGAGTCGGAGTCTCAAGTTCCGCTCGCCATGGCGGAAGCGCTGCGCGGAGGCAAGCTTGGCGTTATGGACTACATGAATCTGAAAAATATCGACGCCGACACGCAAATGCGTTCTTCTATCGGCGGCAAAACCAGCGACAGCGGCAAAAGCGATGAGCAGGAATAACGCCTCCAGATTGCATCGAAGGAGCGTGCCGGCATGAATATCATAGAATTTTTGTTGAAAAACTGGTTTATTCTCGCCATTATCTTCATTGTGCTTAATAACATTTGGAAAAATGTGAAAGCACGTTCTGGCGATGGGGGGAACAAGTCTGCCCCCAAGCAATCGATGCCTCCTTTCGGAGGAGGCGGTAGTGGAAGCGGTGGCTGGGGAAAGCCGGTCAAGCAGCAGCCGGCCGTTACCAAAACACGACAGCCTGTAGTTCGTTCTGAGCAGCCTAAGGAAGCGAGGGAACCTAGACTTCAAGAAATGGCTAAAGGGCCTCAAACGGTTGATAACGGCGTTTCAGAGCGCGATAAGAGGCGGGAATCTTCTCGGGAGGCGCTGCGAACGCGCATATTGCCGTCGGAGAGGTGGGGGATGCCATCCGAGCCGAAGCAAGAGGGTTCTTTGCAGCCGATTAAACAGGATACTTTGGCGCAAGCGGTAGTCTGGGCCGAAATTCTCGGCCCTCCGCGGGCGAAGAAGCCGTATGGTAAAAAATAAATAGCCTTACCCATAAAAGCGATAAGAGCATCGGTCTCCAACACAGGTTGGGGCCGGTGCTTCTTTGTTTTTTAGAATCATGCAATACGTTCTTCCACCTCTCATAATTGCCGTTCTTCCAGCATATGGTGTAAATAGCCTATGCTGCGTTATTCGCGGCCAAATTCATGCCTTGAGGGGGAACCGTATGCGCAGTCTGACACGAAGATTCAACCAATTCACCGCCAAGCTGCTGGACCTTCCCCAAGATGTAGTAATGGACCTGCCTCGAATGACGATGATCGGGAATATGCAGCTGTACATTGAAAATCATCGGGGCGTACTGCATTTTTCCAGCGATTATTTACGATTGGCGCTATCCAAGGGGAGCCTGGAGGTACGAGGCAAACAGCTGGTGATTCGGGCGATTTTATCGGAAGAAGTGTTCATTGAAGGGGTTATAGAGGACATAAAAATTATCCCGTAAAGAGGTGTTCGACATTGAAATCATCGTTTCTCTTATCGCTGCGAGGATATGTCAGGGTTGATGTCAGAGGAGCACGAATCGATCGGCTGATCAATGAATTGACGGAAAAGCGGATGACAGTGTGGGACATTCGCTTGTTGGACGAGTCCCGTGCGGAGCTGTTCATCCTGATCAAGGATTTTTTTCGTCTTCGTCCGCTGCTGCGCAAGACAGGCTGTCGCGTACATGTCAAGGAGAGACATGGGATGCCGTTTCTCTTGGACCGGCTGGAAAAAAGAAAAATTTTCGCCATCGGCATCATCGGGTTTGTCGTTGGCTTATATTTACTGTCGTCGATCGTTTGGCAGGTGCGCGTCGAAGGTAATGAGCTGCTCAGCACGCAGCAAATCCTGGAGGCGGCCAAAGAACAGGGAGTATATAAAATGCAGTGGAAGCATCGCCTGAAAAATCCGGAGACATTGGCCAAGACGATTCAAACCCATCTGCCCGGAACCGCATGGGTCGGAGTAGAAATTCACGGAACGCATATCGTGATCAAAGTGGTGGAAGCAACGATACCGGAGAAGCCGCCACTGCTCAGCCCGCGACACCTGGTTGCATCGAAAAACGCGATGGTCACCTCGATATTGGCGGAGAAGGGGAAGCCTGTCGTTAAGCAGAATACGTATGTCCGAAAAGGGGACATCCTTATATCCGGCATCATCGGCGACGATGTAAACCGCCAGACGGTTGTGGCGTCCGGAGAGGTAAGAGGTCTAGTGTGGTATACCCCGAAGGTGGAGGTACCGCTTCTTCATCAATATAAGGCTTACACAGGCGAGACGAAGGAGCGGCAATATGTTGTATTCGGTAACCGGGCCTTACAGCTTACGGGATACGGGAAGCTCGCCTTCGATCAATTCGAAACGATTGGGGAACGGAAAACGCTGCAGTGGAGAAACTGGGTCCTGCCGGTAGGCTGGCTTAAAGAACGCGTAATGGAGGTACGGCAGCTGGAACGGACGCTGGATCAGGAAGAGGCGAGAAAGCTCGGTTTGGAGCAGGCTAAGCGAGAAATCATCGCGTCAGCAGGCAAGGATGCCAAGGTGATAGGCGAAAAAATTTTGCATGAAAAGACGGAGAATGGTAAAGTTTATATGGAAGTACATTTGGAAGTGGAAGAATCTATCACTGCAGAGCAACCTATCGTTCCATAACGCGTTCGCATGAAGGAGAAGAGGCCTGTTGATCGACAACGCACGAATCGTGAAAGTATCACTGAAAAATACGGCGGAAGGGCTGGCGCTCTTTGGACCGCAGGACAAGTTCCTGCATCTGATCGAAGAGCAGACCTCTGCCAAAATCCGCTCCCGCGAAGAAGAGATCGTCATTCAAGGCGAGCCGGGCGAGCTGGATTCATTGCAGCAGCTGTTCGAGGTATTGCTGGAGCTTGTGCGCAACAATTACATACTGAACGAGCGGGACATTCATTACGCAATCGAGCTTGCCAAGCAAATGAAAGCCGATCAGCTGCTGGATCTTTTTAGAGGGGACATCGCTACTACCCATAAAGGGAAGCCCATCCGGGTGAAAACGATCGGGCAGAAGCAGTATGTGTCTACGATCAAGCAGAAAGATATAGTGTTCGGTATCGGTCCTGCAGGAACGGGGAAAACGTATATCGCCGTCGTGCTTGCCGTATCGGCGCTTAAGGAGGGCAAGGTCAAACGGATCGTGTTGACCCGGCCTGCCGTGGAAGCCGGAGAGAGCCTGGGATTTCTCCCCGGGGATTTACAAGAAAAGGTTGACCCTTATTTACGTCCATTGTATGATGCTCTTAATGACGTCCTGGGGCCGGAGCAAGTAGTGAAATCGCTCGAAAGAGGGCTCATCGAGATCGCCCCGCTGGCTTATATGCGCGGCAGAACTTTGGACGATTCCTTTATTATTTTGGATGAAGCGCAGAATACGACGCCGGAGCAAATGAAGATGTTTTTGACGCGGCTCGGGTTCGGCTCGAAGATGGTTATTACCGGAGACGTGACGCAGATCGATTTGCCTCGCGGGAAATCGTCCGGTCTTGTAGAAGCGCAGCGTATCTTGAAGAATGTGGAAGAAATTGGTATGATTGAATTTGCTGAAGCGGACGTGGTCAGACACTCATTGGTTCAAAAGATTATTGTCGCTTACAATGAGGATAAAGAAAAACAGCTCGACCGTTAAAACATGGGGATAAGCTAAGAAAGGGTTGACCTTTCGGGATGAAAAACCAGGTTTCCATTCAAGGCAAGTTTCAATACCGGCTGGCAGGCTGGAAATATAGCGCACCTGTGCGCTTTCTTCTGTTTCTTGTGCTGGTCGTCATTTTCTATACGGCATTAATGGGCAAGCTGATTCCGCAGACGTTCGATATCCAGCTAGGCTCTACGGCCGAGAAGGATTTGCTCGCTCCAAGGGCTGTGGAAAACGCAGTGGCGACGGAGAAGGCCAAAGAGGATGCGGCGCAGCGGGTGCAGCCCGTGTACCGGATTGTTGCCTTGAAGAACGAAATGATCATCGAGGCGATGTTCGAGAAGCTGCAGCAAATCAATGCGGATACGGAAGTAACGCTTGGCGATAAAGTGAATATTTTCAAGACGGTCATTCAAAATATTATTGACGATCATGTGGATAAGCAAGCCAAATCTTATACCGCAAGCGGCCAATACAACGAGCCGATGCTGCAGGAAATGCACAAGAAAATCAGCGAGCAGCAGTACCGTATACCGGAAGAGACCTACTATAAGCTGCCGCGGGTGGCCAAAGAGGATTTGACCGCGATGGAGCCGGTTGCTAAAGATATCGTGACCCGGCTTATGAACGATCAGATAATGGATGCGCAGACTGCAAGGGCCAAGGTGGCCGAGCTCGTCAACACTTCGACGCTGACCAAAAGCACGACGCGCGAAATTGTGCTCGAGCTGGTAAGAGCGGCTATTACGCCGAACAAGTTTTTCGATCAGAAAGGCACCGATGAAGCAAAGGGACATGCCCGAGATAATGTGAAGCCGGTGTTCATCAATAAGAACGATGTGCTCGTGAAAAAGGGCGACATTATTACCGAGGAAATATATCAGCGCTTAAGCGGGCTGGAGATGCTCAGGGACGATACCAGCTACTGGCCTAAAATAGGGCTTTTGCTCATTACCATGATGTTCGGGCTCGTCATGTATATGTTCGTCAAGCAGAGCAGCTTGGCGATAAGCCAGAACAACGCCCAGCTGTTAATGTTAGTTCTTATAATGCTTATCAATATACTTGGAATGAAGCTGTTCTCGCTCGTACAAAACCTGGATTACCCGTATATCGGCTTTTTGGCTCCGACCGCGCTCGGTGCGATGCTGATTGCGATATTGCTTGATACGAATCTTGCGTTTATATCCACGGTGTTGTTCAGCGTAATGGCGAGCGTCATCTTCAACACGGATCATCAGCAGACGTTTGACTTCCGGTATGGACTCGTTACGCTAGTAACGTCCTTTGCCGCTATTTTCTCGATCCAGCGCGCCAGTCAGCGGTCTTCCATTCTAAAGGCGGGGATCATCGTTTCCTTGCTGGGCATGGTGTGCATCGCATCGTTATTGCTGCTGGATGATCATGAGACGAAGCAGACGATGTTGTTCGCGCTTTCTTTCATCGTCGGAGGCGGATTGCTGACAGCGGTGTTTGTCATCGGCCTGCTGCCCTTTTTCGAAGCGGCGTTCGGCATTCTTTCGCCGTTAAAGCTCGTTGAGCTGTCGAATCCGAACCATCCGCTGCTGCGCAAGCTTCTGACCGAAACGCCGGGCACGTATCATCACAGTGTCATGGTCGGCAATTTGGCGGAAGCTGCAGCCGAAGCTATCGGTGCTAACGGGCTGCTGTGCAGGGTAGGGGCTTACTATCACGATATCGGCAAGACGAAGCGCCCGAATTATTTTATCGAGAACCAGACGAATATCGAGAATCCTCACGACAAAATGGATCCGAACTTGAGCAAATCCATTATCGTGGCTCATGCGCGGGACGGCGTGGAGATGCTGAAGGATTACAACATTCCGAAGCCGATCCGGGATATTGCCGAGCAGCACCACGGTACGACGCTGCTGCAGTATTTTTACCACAAGGCCAAGAAAATCGCCGAAGCGGAGAACGAGCCGAAGCCTGTTGAGGAAGCGGACTTCCGTTACCCTGGGCCGAAAGCCCAGTCCAAGGAAGCGGCGATAGTCGGGATCGCGGATTGTGTGGAGGCCGCGGTGCGCTCGCTCCGCAGTCCGACGCTGGAGCAAATCGATACGATGGTACGTAAAATCATCAAAAGCCGTCTGGACGACGGGCAATTCAACGAATGCGACTTGACCATCAAAGAACTGGATCTTGTCGCCAAAATATTGAACGAAACACTGCTCGGCATTTTTCATTCGAGAATCGAATACCCTAACGATCTGTCCGCGCAAAATCAGGACGGGGCGGCTAAGCAGGGGAAAAGGAGTTAACGTATGAGCTTGCGGCTGGAATGGAACAACGAACAAAATGAATTTCCTGTTTCGGAGGAGCTGATTGAGAAGCTCCGTCAGCTTCTGCAGCTTGCAGGCGAAGCTGAGAATATACGGGATGGAGAGGTTGCTCTGACCTTTGTCGACGACAATGAAATTCGCCGGCTGAACAAGGAATACAGAGGCCTCGACAAGCCGACGGACGTGCTGTCCTTCGCGATGCAGGAGATGGGTGACGACGAAATCGAGATCGTATTCGGCGAAATGGAAGAGGAGGATCTTGAAGACAGCCGTGCCCTAGATGCGGACGGTCGTGATGATGACGACCAGGACGAGCATGATGAAGACGAAGAATACGAAGCATTTGAAGAGCCGCTCGGCGATATTATAATCTCCGTTCCTCGGGCGATTGAACAAAGCGAGGAGTACGGCCACTCGGTGGATCGGGAGCTAGGTTTCTTGTTCGTGCACGGTTTCCTGCACCTGATCGGTTACGACCATCAGAGCGAAGAGGAAGAGAAAGTCATGTTTGCGAAGCAGGAGCACATTTTGCAGCAGGCAGGATTAACCCGGTGAGACCGCAGGTGAAGTGGCACAGGAGCTTTCGCTTCGCATATGAGGGCGTCAAGTATGCATTAGCCACGCAGCGGAACATGAAGTTCCATTTTTTCGCAGCTTTCGTCGTTCTGGTGATGGCTTTGTTTTTCCGTCTTCATAAGCTGGAAATCCTGTTTATTTTACTTGCCGTTACGATGATGATCGTAACGGAGTTGATTAATACGGCTGTCGAAAAGGCCGTCGACCTTGCCATGCCGGACCGCCATCCGCTGGCCAAAATAGCCAAGGATGTGGCCGCAGCCTCCGTACTGGTGTCTGCGGCTTTTGCCGCTATTGTCGGCATGATCGTGTTCTACGAGCCGGTCGACCGGCTGTTCCGCAATGTAAAGGGCCAGGAAGGTCCGGTATTTTCCGCGGGAATGATCTGGATCCTGTTATGCTTGGTCGCTTTGACAGTAATTGTAGTGGAGACCCGATTTTCCTCGGGAGGAAAAAGAGTGCAGCCGAGCCTGCTCTCGGCACTTGCTTTTGCAGTTGCGACCTTTATAGCTTGCTACGCAACCATCACCTTTATTGCGCTGCTCGCGTATTTATTGGCTTTTTTGGTCATGATGGTATTATACGATAAACGGAAGAGAGGCTTTCCCGCGCTGCTATTGGGCGCCGTAATAGGGAGCTTCGTATCCGTGCTGGCTTATTACTTGGTACACATTTAATCGAATGGGGATGAGTCTTATGGATCGGCAAGCATTAGTCGCGTTAGCTAAGCAAGCTATGCAAAACGCTTATGTACCCTATTCCCGTTTCCAGGTGGGGGCTGCGCTTCTGGATAGCAGCGGGAAGGTCCATTTGGGCTGTAATGTCGAGAACGCGGCTTATTCCCCTACGAATTGCGCTGAGCGGACTGCTCTATTCAGAGCGGTTGCCGATGGAGAAGCCCCGCAGTCTTTTCAAGCATTGGCCGTGATAGGCGACACTCCGCTTCCGATAACGCCGTGCGGCGTTTGCCGGCAGGTCCTTGTTGAATTGTGCCGTCCGGATATGCCGGTGTATTTGGCGAATACGAAAGGGGATATTGCCGAAACGACCGTGGGCGCGCTTCTGCCGGGAGCTTTTACAATGAATGATCTTAATGGAGGAACTGACCGTAAATGACATTGAATTCGAATAAACAAGCATTTAAATCAGGCTTTGTAGCTATTATAGGCCGGCCGAATGTAGGCAAATCCACATTGATGAACCAGGTGATCGGGCAAAAAATCGCGATCATGTCGGACAAGCCGCAAACGACCCGCAACAAAATCCACGGCGTGTATACGACGGATGAAGCACAGATCGTCTTCCTCGATACGCCGGGCATCCATAAGCCGTCATCCAAGCTGGGCGATTATATGATGAAGGTGGCGGAAAGCTCCTTGAGCGAAGTGGACGCCATTTTATTTCTAATCGATGTTGTGGAAGGGTTGGGCGGAGGAGACCGCTTCATTATCGAAAATCTGAAGAAAATCAAGACCCCGGTCATTCTGGTCATGAATAAAATCGATCAGGTGCAGCCGGAAGAGCTTCTGCCGATCATTACAACGTATAAGGATTTGTATCCTTTTGCCGAAATCGTTCCGATCTCCGCCATTCAAGGAAACAATGTGAACACATTGCTTGCACAGGTGGTCAAGTTTTTGCCGGAGGGCCCTCAATATTATCCTGCAGACCAAGTCACCGACCATCCGGAGCAGTTTGTTTGCGCAGAGCTGATTCGCGAGAAAATATTGCATTTGACGCGCGAAGAGATTCCGCACTCCATTGCCGTCGCGATTGAGGATATGAAAGTGGCCGAGAACGGAGTCGTACATATTTCCGCCGTCATTTACGTGGAGCGGGATTCGCAAAAAGGGATTATTATCGGGAAAAAAGGAGCGCTCTTGAAAGAAGTCGGGCAAAAGGCGCGGCAGGATATCGAAGCGCTGCTCGGCTCGAAAACCTTCCTGGAGCTATGGGTCAAAGTGAAGAAGGACTGGCGCAACCAGGAGCGCGTTCTGCGCGATCTGGGCTTCCGCAACGAATAGCAGGCTGTGTAAGCATCTTGCATTCCATGCCAGTTATTACTTGGCATACTTCCACCTCAAACGTATCATCCTAATGATGTCGACAATATTGTTCATCCTTTTGCCTTAGCTATTAAGTAACCTTCTTATAGTGAAGTGCTCAGGAGAGGAGATGGATACACATGAGAGATTTTTCGTGGAAGTATTTTTCGATGACCGGGAATGTGGATGCTTACCTGCTTTACAAGGAAATTCCGTTTGATGAGCATAGCTCCGACGTTGAATTGGAGGAGGAGTCTTCGCCGGACGATGCAGACGGGTTACAATAACCTTTGGTCAAGGCATGGGGGAACGGACGATGCAATACAGAGTACAGGGGATCGTTATCCGCAGTATGGATTATGGGGAAGGCAATAAAATCATCACTTTGTTTACGCTCGAATTCGGCAAGATGGCAGTCATTGTCAGAGGAGCGAAGAAAGTGAAAAGCCGCTATGCATCCGTTGCCCAGCTGTTTACGTATGGCGATTATTTATTTTTCAAGTCAGGGCAGCTGGGTACGCTGAACCATGCGGAAATAACGGATTCGCATCACCGGATCCGGGACGATTTGTATAAAGCGGCTTATGCCTCCTACATGGCGGAGCTGACCGATCGGATGCTGGCCGATCAGGAGGCTAACGCTTTTTTGTTTGAGCAGCTGAGAGCCGCGCTGCAAGGTCTCGAAGAAGATAAGGACATGCAGATTATAGGCTTCATGTACGAAATGAAAATATGGATGCATGCCGGTTATTTGCCGGAGCTCGATGCATGCGTTTCCTGCCGGTCGGTGCAAGGAGATATGCGGTTCAGTGCAGGGATGGGAGGCATCTTATGCGACCGCTGCCGGGGCAAAGACCCTCAAGCAATCCCGCTGTCGGCCGGCATGCTGAAGCTGCTGCGCATTTTTGCCCAAGCCGACATCCGCAGGCTGGGACAAATCGATGTGAAGCCTGAAACGAAGCAGGCTTTAAAGCAGCTGATGCGGAGCTATTTTGACGCTCATATCGGGCTCAACTTGAAATCTCGCCATTTTCTCGAACAAATGGAGAAATACGGCGTATAAAGCTTTGACATTAATCTTGCTGTTTGGTAATATAATATATTAACATTAAAGACGACTTCTCGTCCGGCACCCTCTTTTATGCTTTATGCCGGCGGGAATTTTTTGTTTGAAGAGGGAATCCTGTTCAAGCAAGCGAAACAAATCGCTGTTACATACGTATTAATAGTAGCTTGTCTAAAGAAAGTAGGTTGATCATGGGGGAACAAACGAATCCGATAATCTACGTTGCTTCCGATTCTGCGGGAGAGACGGGGGAGGCTGTGGTTCGCGCGGCCATGGTGCAGTTTTATCCTCAGCCGGTGGATATGCGCATCGTTCCTTTTTTGGAGGACAGGGCGGGAATCGACAGACTCATCCAAACGGCGAAGCAAAGGGACGGAATCATCGTATTTACGCTCGTCATCCCGGAGCTGCGCGATTATTTGGTCGAGCAGGCGATTCGCAGCCAGCTGCAATACATTGATTTGCTTGGGCCGATCATAGGCTCGCTTGAGAAGAAGCTGCAGCAGGAGTCGCGCCATCAGCCGGGCATGATACATCCGCTGGATGAAGATTATTTCAAGAAGGTCGAAGCGGTCGAATTTGCGGTGAAGTATGATGACGGAAGAGATTTCAACGGCGTGCTGCAAGCCGATATCGTGCTGGTCGGTGTATCGCGAACGTCGAAAACCCCGTTGTCCATGTATTTGGCCCACAAAAAGTTCAAGGTCGCCAATGTTCCGCTGGTGCCGGAAATTCAGCCGCCGGAACAGCTGTTCACCGTATCGAACAAGAAAATCATCGGGCTTCGCATTACTCCGGAGAAGCTGAACGTGATCCGTTCGGAGCGACTGAAAATGCTCGGCTTGCCTCAGGATGCAATGTACGCAAATGTCGAAAGAATCAATATGGAGCTCGCATTTGCCGACAAAATCATGAAAAGGCTGGGCTGCCGAATCATTGATGTGTCAAACAAGGCTGTCGAAGAAACGGCGAGTTTGATCATCGAATTGCTCCAAAGCCGATAAACGGTTTTTTCCCGATGGGGAGCAGGATTTTTTATTTCTTCATCGTATATAATATTACGGTGGTACTTAAGTACGAATTCGATAGGACTTGAATTATGACTCATAAAATCATTGTGGATGCCGACGCTTGTCCGGTAAAGTCGGAAATCGTCAAAGCTGCGGCGCAGTTTCATGTCGATGTGGTAATGGTTGCTTCCTTCGATCATCGCTTGTCTCCGATGGACGGCGTGCAGATTGTTCAAGTCGATCGTTCCGATCAATCGGTCGATCTGTATATTGCAAACCGGATAGCTCCCGGAGATATTCTGGTGACGCAGGATTTCGGGCTTGCGGCTCTTGCTCTCGGCAAGAAAGCCATCGCTCTCTCCAACCGCGGCCAGCAATACAGCGACAGGACAATCGATTTTTTGCTGGACCGGAGGCACGAGCAGGCGAAGCAGCGGCGCGGAGGCAAGCATTCCAAAGGGCCGAAACCGTTTACCGACGAGGATCGACATTTTTTTCTACATTCTTTGACAAAACTTTTGAGATCCTTGCAGGAGATTGCGGAGAGGTAGCGAATAGTAATACGTGTTAATGGAATTGAAGGTGGATAGGATGAGTAACGGACGCATTCCTGAAGAAATCATTGAGGCGGTCCTGAAGCATCATGATATTGTAGATGTCGTCGGCCGCTATGTGCATCTAAGCAAGCAGGGCCACTACATGAAAGGGCTTTGCCCTTTTCATTCGGAGAGAACGCCATCTTTCACCGTCACACCTGAAAAGCAAATCTATCATTGCTTCGGCTGCGGAGCCGGAGGCGGCGTTATTCAGTTTTTGATGGCGATGGAAGGATACACCTTCGCGGAAGCGATCAGTCAAATGGCCAAAGACGCCAATCTGGATATCGGAATCGACCCGAGGTCGGATCGCCGTTCCGAGCAAAACCCGGAGAAGACGAAGCTCCTCGAAGCTTACGAGCTTGCCGGCAAATTATATCAATATATATTGAAGAATACCGAGCAGGGCAAGCAGGCTTTGCAGTATTTACGATCACGGGGTTTGAACGACAAGCTTATCGAAACGTTCGGCATCGGCTACGCTCCTACCCAATGGGATACGTTGACCCAGCTGCTCGAACGGAGGCAATTTCCTTTACCTTTAATGGAAAAAGGCGGACTCATCTCTTCCAGGCAGGACGGCCAAGGTTATTTCGACAAGTTCCGCGACCGGATCCTGTTTCCGATTTATGATTGGAAGGGTCAGCTGATAGCATTTGGCGGCAGGGCGATGGGAGATGTGCAGCCGAAATATTTGAACAGCCCGGAATCCATGCTGTTTTACAAAAGCCGAAGCTTGTATAATATCCATTTATCCAGGCCTCATATCCGCAAATACCGGCAATTGGTGCTGTTCGAAGGATATGTAGACGTCATCAAGGCTTGGGAAGCGGGGGTTACGACAGGCGTTGCCACCATGGGAACGGCTTTGACGGAAGAGCACGCAGAGGTCATCCGCAAGCAAGCCGATCAGGTTATCGTCGCCTATGACGGCGATTCCGCGGGTCAGGCCGCAGCCTACAAGAGCATTCCGATTCTCGAAAAAGCGGGCTGCGTTGTCAAGATTGCGATGATCCCGAACGGGCAAGATCCTGACGAGTATATTACAAGTAACGGTTCTGAACGATTCGTACGGGAAGTGATTGAAGCTGCCGTACCGTCGATCAAATATAAACTTCTTTATTTTCGCAAAAATTTCAAACTGCAAGAGGATGGAGAAAAGCTTCGGTACATCCAGCAAGCGCTCAAAATTATTGCCGATATTCCTTCACCAATCGAAAGAGAGCACTACGTTAGAGAGCTGTCATCCGAATTTCGTTATTCCTATGAAGCGGCGCTTCAAACTTTGAATGAAATTAGACTCCAAGCGGAAAAAAACAACAGGTTCGGGGATAATAAAGACAAAGCGTGGAATAATGTTATGAATGACGGAACACCTCGAGAGCGAAGTCCTTCCTTATCTTTAGCTTATCATAATGCTGAACGCCAGCTCCTGGCCATCATGATGTACGACCGGGAAGTAACACAGCAGGTGGAGCGGGAGCTGGGGGACCAGTTTAACGTAGATGCGCACGCGGCTCTGGCTGCTTATTTGTACGCTTATTTTGCACAAGGCTTCGAGCCGAACGCAAGCAGCTTTATTGCTATGCTTCAAGAAGCCGAGCTGGAAAGCTTGGCGAGTTCTATTGCGATGATGGGCAATTCTCACGGGGTCAACGATCAAGTCATCGACGATTACATCCGGGAAATAAAAAAATATCCGCAGCAGCAGCTAATTGAGCGAAAAAGAGAAGAAATGATTTCCGCAGAACGTTCAGGGGATATCATACGGGCTGCACAAATAGGCATTGAGATTATTTCCCTAGAAAAGCAATTGAAATCATCCTAGTTCCATAACGGGGGATGACTCTAGGGAGGAGGGAGTTGGATTATGGCGAACGATCAACGTACGGAGATAGAGACTGAGTTGACGTTAGAGCAAGTCAAGGAGCAGCTGATTGAGCAGGGCAAGAAGCGTTCCTCTTTAACCTACAAAGATATTATGGAGAAGCTGGCTCCGTTTGATCAGGATCCTGAACAGATCGATGAGTTTTTCGAGCAGCTCTCGGAAATGGGCATTGATGTAGGCAATGAATCGGACGAAGATAATGATATGAATCCGGATCAGGATCAGGACGATTTTCATTTTGACGATGATTTGTCCCTTCCGCCTGGGATCAAGATCAATGACCCGGTTCGTATGTATTTGAAAGAAATCGGCCGCGTGCCTTTGCTATCGGCAGAGGATGAGATCGGTCTCGCGAAACGGATCGAGCTCGGAGACGAAGAGGCCAAACGCCGCTTGGCAGAAGCTAACCTGCGCCTTGTCGTAAGTATTGCAAAGCGCTATGTGGGCCGTGGCATGCTTTTCCTCGATTTGATTCAGGAAGGCAACATGGGCTTGATTAAAGCGGTTGAGAAATTCGACCACGACAAAGGCTTCAAGTTCAGTACGTATGCAACCTGGTGGATTCGTCAGGCTATTACTCGCGCTATTGCCGACCAAGCCCGGACGATCCGGATTCCGGTTCATATGGTGGAAACGATCAACAAGCTGATCCGCGTATCGCGTCAATTGCTTCAGGAGCTCGGTCGCGAACCGATGCCGGAAGAAATTGCGAAAGAAATGGATTTAAGCGTGGAAAAGGTTCGGGAAATTATGAAAATCGCGCAGGAGCCGGTATCGTTGGAAACTCCGATCGGGGAAGAGGACGATTCGCATCTGGGAGATTTCATCGAGGATCAGGAAGCGCTCGCTCCTGCCGATGCCGCGGCATACGAGCTGTTGAAGGAACAGCTAGAGGATGTATTGGATACATTGACCGAGCGTGAAGAAAATGTACTTCGGCTTCGTTTCGGGCTGGACGACGGACGTACCCGCACCTTGGAGGAAGTGGGCAAGGTGTTCGGCGTAACCCGCGAACGGATTCGTCAAATCGAAGCAAAAGCATTGCGCAAGCTGAGACATCCTAGCCGAAGCAAGCGTCTCAAAGATTTTCTTGAATAAAGCAACTCACCTATTCGACCTTTCTGCGCTCGTTGCAGTCAGGTCTAATTTTTTGTTTCACCTCAACCGATAAAAGGAACATGCCAAGAATGAATTTCAAAGGATTGAAGAGGTGGAACGATACTGATGGATGAAAATCGTAAAATCATCATTCGCGAAATAGAGCGCTGGCGCAAAAGCAAGCTGCTGCCCGAGCATTACTGCGATTTTTTATTAAATCTTTATTTAGAGGAAGGCACCGGTAAGCCTTCGGCCGGATTTATGGGCATCACGCCGGTTGTTATAAAAAACAGTAATTGGAAAATATGGATGCTGATCTTCGTCATCATAGCGGCTATTTCTTTAACTGCTCTTAATTTTACCGCTTTTGAATTGCCAATGCAAATTGGCGTTTCTTTGCTCTTCTTATTTATTTGCTATGCGTTAGGGAGCATACAAAATAAAAAGGAGCCGGTTCGTGCGCAAATTTTGTTCGGTATGGCATCTTTATTTCTGCTCTTTATAGGCGTATACTTGCTGCGAATTCACCAAGTCGATGCGCCCGTATGGTTCGTAGGCTATGTTGTGCTCTGCAGCCTGGTATGGCTGTTAACCGGTCTGTTGGCCCGGCTGCTGCTATTCCAGCTAAGCGGCTGGGTCGTGCTTGTGTTTTGCTACGGATGGCTGCTGCATTTCCAGCTGGATACGATCAACTGGCTGACGCTGGAGCTCAGCTGGGTTCCGCTGTGCTTATTGTTCGGATGGCTGGGATGGATGCTGCACGAGAAAACGAAGCAAATAGCAACCGTATTCCTTATGCTGAGCTGCATCGTTTGGTTTATGCCTGAATTGTATGGTATGCTTTATGCCGAACAGTATGGAGAGCAAACCGTACAGCTGGCGTTAATCGGGAAATTGTTTACCGAAGCCGGATTGTTATTCGCATTTAGAAAAAAATGGACAGAGTGGGTTGCGTAAATTATGATACGATTGTCAAAACGACTTGAAATGATAGCGAACCAAGTGCCTGAAGGCAGCAGGGTTGCCGATATCGGCTCCGATCATGCGCTGCTTCCAACGTATTTGGCGCAGAAGGGACGCATCGCGAAAGGCATTGCGGGCGAGGTAAACCCCGGCCCTTACCAGGCTGCGTCGAGACAAATTCGCGAAGCGCGTTTGACGGATACGATAGATGTCCGGTTAGGCAACGGACTTGAAGTCATCTCGGCCGGCGAGGTCGACGTTATTACGATTGCCGGTATGGGCGGAGCATTGATAGCAAGCATTCTTGAGGCCGGCAAGGAGAAGCTCCCGGGAGTAAGCCGGCTGGTGCTTCAACCGAATGTAGGCGAGGCGATGGTCCGTCAATGGCTGCTGGACCACCAGTGGGTGCTTGCTGAGGAAATGATTCTTGAAGAAGACGGCAAAATTTATGAAATTTTGACGGCAGTCCCGTCCGGGCTTGCCTCGACATCTAACGATGAAATCTACAGGGATCGAACGCTTGCCGGGGAAATGCCCGTCCAGCGCGATTGGCTTTTGAAAATGGGACCGTATTTGCTGCAAGACCCGACTCCGGTCTGGTTCGCCAAATGGGATCTGGAATACGGCAAGCTGGAGATGATTCGCGGACAGCTGGCTCTGTCGGAACAACCGGAGGCCAAGCAGAAGCAGCGGGAAATCGAAGAGGAAATGAAAACGATCAGGGAGGTATTGGCTTGTTTGCAAAAGGACAAAGCATCATCCAACTGATGGAAGAACTGGCGCCCAAGCATTATGCCGTCGCCGACGATAAAATCGGGCTGCAGCTCGGAACATTGAATAAAGAAGTGCTGAATGTGCTGGTTGCGTTGGACGTGACCGAAGAAGTCGTGGACGAAGCGATCCGTCTTCAGGCAAACCTCATCATAGCTCATCATGCCATCATCTATAGGCCTTTATCGCATCTGCAGACGGACACGCCGGCAGGCAGGCTGTACGAGAAGCTGATCAAGCATGACATCGCGGTCTATATCGCGCATACGAATCTTGACGTAGCCGAAGGCGGCGTTAATGATATGATGGCCGAGGCTCTGGGCCTGAGTGGGCTGTCGCCGCTTGAGGATATTCATACGGACAGGCTGAAGAAGCTGGTCGTCTTCATTCCTGAGGACCACCTGGATAAAGTGCGGCAAGCGCTGTTTCAAGCGGGTGCAGGCTGGATCGGCCAATACAGCCATTGCAGCTTCAATATTGAAGGTACGGGAACGTTTGTTCCTGAATCGGGCAGCGAGCCGTTTATCGGCAAGCAGGGCAAGCTGGAGCAGGTAAAAGAGGTGCGGCTCGAAACGATTATCCCGCAGAGCATCGAACGCAAAGCGATTCAGGCTATGCTGAAAGCCCATCCGTATGAAGAAGTGGCGTACGACTTATATCAGCTTGACTTGAAGGGTCGCAGCTTCGGCTTGGGCCGTGTAGGCAAGCTGGATGAGGCTGTAACGCTCCAGGAGCTGTGCGAGCGCGTGAAGCAAGCCTATGACGTTCCCGTCGTAAGGCTTGTAGGCGATCCCGGCAAAGCAGTGCGTAAAATCGCCGTGCTGGGGGGATCGGGAAGCCGCTACGTGCGGCATGCGCTATTTGCCGGCGCCGATGTGCTGATTACCGGCGACATCGATTATCACACGGCCCAAGACGCTTTGGCTGCTGGGCTTACGATCATTGATCCGGGCCATAATGTTGAGAAAATCTTGAAGCAGGGAGTCGCGGACTACTTGCGGCGCAAGCTTCAGGAGAAAAAGTCCGATACTCAAGTCATTGCATCGCAAATTGATACGGAGCCGTTCCGTTTTGTTTAAAGCTTTCGGCCGCCGATTGTACACTATTTAGCAAAAAGTCGATGATTTGGCGGCATTGGCAGTAACGTGAAGGTTGTTTTTTGTTTCGATTCGCTGTATACTAGCAAATGCACATCAGGAAAGCTTGACAGACAATCGCTGGTGAGAAATCACGAGAGGAAAGTCCGGGCTCCGCAGGGCGGGATGCTGGATAACGTCCAGTCAGCGCGAGCTGAAGGCTAGTGCCACAGAAATGGACCGCCGATGGCTTAAGGGTTATCCTTTAAGCACAGGTAAGGGTGGAACCGTGGTGTAAGAGACCACGAGGACCTATGGTGACATAGGTCCTGGTAAACCCCATTTGGAGCAAGACCTAGTGGAACGCAAGTCTCTTCGCGAGACAGTCCTTGCCCGGGACGCGTTCGGGTTGGTCGCTTGAGCTGTTCAGCAATGTTCAGCCTAGATAGATGATTGTCGCTTCAACGGTGGGAGGGTGGTACCCGTTATGACCACTGGAAGTACAGAACCCGGCTTACGGCAAGCTTTCCTGGAACCGAAGAAAAACCGCCCTTTAACAAGGCGGTTTTTGTGCTGTTATGGTCTTCCTCTTAGCCGATCGAGCAATCTTTGCGTCCATGACACAGAAGGCGGATTGCTTTCCGTTCCGGCTGCTGAAGGATTTTGCAGTGCTTGCGGATTTTTGCTGGCTTCCGCTTTTTTCAGAGCGGCTACGACGTCGATCAGACCATAGCCGAAATACTTATCTTTACCTGCGGGTCCGACATCCTGAGCGGTATCGCGCATAATTTGCATAACCTCGGTGTTTTTAAGATTCGGGTTCACCGAGCGGATAAGAGCGGCCAACGCCGTAACATGCGGACTGGCCATCGAAGTGCCGGACAAAGCCGCATATTGGTTATGCGGGTAGGTGCTGGCGATGCTGACTCCAGGCGCCGCAACATCGATATAATCGCCGAAGTTGGAGAAGGATGCTTTATTCTTGTTGGCATCGGCGGCACCTACGGCAAACACTTCCGGATAAGCGGCGGGATAGCCCGGCGTTTCCGTATTGTCGTTGCCGCTTGCTGCAATCAGAACGACATCGTGATCGAAAGCATATTGAATCGCATCGTGGAGGAAGCTTGCATCCGCATAGTTGCCAAGACTCATATTGATTACCTTGGCTCCGTTATCGGTCGCCCATATGATGCCTTGCGCTACGGAATAGGTGCTGCCTGCGCCGGTCTGGTCCAATACCTTGATCGGCATAATGCGGTTGTACCAGCTCATGCCGGCTACACCCAAATTGTTGTTGACGATGGCGCCTACGACTCCGGCAACGTGGGTTCCGTGACCGACATCGTCCAGCGGTGGAGAATCGGAATTGACGACGTTAAAGCCGCTTACGAGCTGGTCCTTCAAGTCAGGATGGTTGAGATCGACTCCGGTATCGACAATAGCGACTTTAATATCCTGAGAGCCTTTGGTTATCGACCAGCCGGGCACGGTTTCGATAATCGGCAAGTTCCACTGGTAACGCTGATACAGCGAATCGTTAGGCTTAACGCTATTCTGGTCCTGATTTTGCGAAGCGGCCTGAGCGCGCTCCGTATCCGTCGCTGCGTCAACGCCCTCGCTATTGGTTAAATACAAAAAGTGAGGCTCCGCGTAAACGACGTTCCACTTTTGAAAATAATTCATCAGCTGCTTAGCTTCCATTTGCCCGGATTCGAATACGTAGGTATACCCAATCTTCCGGTAATGGGTAGAGCCGATTTCCGATTGGATTTTAGCCAAATCCGCAGGCGAAGGGTCCTGCTTGAACCGGACTACCACCTGATTCACATGATAATGGCTTGTCCCTTCGTTTTCCTCAGGATGGTCCACTTTGACATCCTTCAGCGTTTTGGAATCGACCGATTCGATTTTGTAACGATTGTCGCTTGGATAAGTGACAATACGCAGGTTTTTTAGCTGATGATCCTCGACCTGCTTCAAAATGGTTTGCTTTACAACGCCTAGGGCAGCGATATCGGAATCGTTGGACGGTACGCCGATGACGAAATGGGTAGAGCCGTTATACTGAAACGGTGCGGATTGATAGCTTTGGCCTTTATCCGTATGTTCTTTGGCCAGCTTCAGCTCCTTTTGGACATGAGCGCCGGTGGCCGGGTCCTTGAAGTCCACGGAGCCGGACTGGATTCCCTCATCTACGGACTGAGTCTTCGTAGCAAGAATCAGCTTCTCCATATGAGGGTGCTCCTTCTGAAGCTCTTGCAGGCCGCTCAGCTTAGCTTCCGCAGGCTGCTGCTTCACCTGGTTCAATATCCGTTGAAGCTCCAGACTGCATTGCGTCCGGCACAAATGGTCCGTAAGCTGCATGTCCTGCGACAGCGTAGTTTGCTTAACCTTCAGCTCTTCGGCTGGCGTAAGGCTTGCAATACGCGGCGCTCCTTCGTTGCGAGGAAAGAGGAGTGCGCCGAAAGCAAGCAGTAGCGCGAAAGACAAGGCATATTTCCACATGGATAGGACTCCTTTACCTTCTGGTTTACCTTTAGTAATCTCCGCAACGAGATTTTCTTACAACCGGAAATCATCCCCTCGGTTTTTTGCCGATAGTCCTTTTAGCTATTACTTTTACAAACATTTTGTGGTACGATGGACTAAGATATCATTTCTTAACCGATGTTTTGTTTTAAATACAGGAGGTCTTGAATTTATGGCGACGTTTAATGTCAAAAATGTGTGTGAAACTACAAAAACCAAATTGAGCGATGCGATCGCTAAACTGGAAACTTTTCTAAACGAACATTCCTTGCAGCAGCTGAATTCCGAAATGGATTCCACGATGGAGGAATTTTATAAGGGGTATTTGTCCGACACTCGGCACTTGCTTGTATTTTGCGAGGTAGCTTACGAGAAGCTCGGCGTCAGCTTGCGTCGTCCTACATTCAATGTTGAGTATGCTGAAAAAGTGCTTTACGAAGTATACCACAGCTGCGTCAACAGCTTCTTTTATCCGAAAAACGAGTGCTATTCCGAAGACGGACGGTATGCCTACACAGGACAAGACGCCATCCGATTCCGTAAAAAACCGAACCGCGCCGTTCGCGATTTGACGATTGAGCTGTCCAAAATTTTCGAAGCGCTCCGCGAAGAGCTGTCTTATTACGAAACCGACTATATTACGCAAAAACGTATGCAAGGCGAACGCGTATAATCATAACAACATGGAAATACTTACTAAAAGAGATGCTGACGCGCATCTCTTTTTGTTTAAACGAAAGGAGTGGTCCTACGGGCTATGACCGAAACGATCACAGTCCATGAGCTGGCTAAAATAAGCCGGCAATTGATTTTATGGAATCAGCACCCTGCGGGAAGCTATGTCGCTTGCCCTTTATTTTCCCATTACGGATTCAGCTGGCTTAGAGACGGCAGCTTTATTGCATATGCTATGGATATAGCGGGAGAGAAAGACAGCGCCGGACGTTTCTACGAATGGGTTCGTCGCGTGCTGGACCGGCAGAGGGACCGGGTGGAGCAGCTGCTGCACAAGCATGCGAATGGCGAGACGATTGCTCAGCATGAGTTTTTACATACAAGATACCATCTCGACGGCAGAGACGACGACCACTCGGAATGGGGACATTTCCAGCTGGATGGATATGGCGCATGGTTATGGGGCGTTGCCGAGCATTGGAAGAGAACCGGCATTGATGAGCTGCCGGAATCGTTTCGTTCCAGCGTTGAGCTGACGATCCGCTATTTGTGCGCGTTCTGGAAGCAGCCGAATTTCGATTGCTGGGAGGAGCGCAACGATCAAATTCATCCGTCGACACTGGCCTGCATCTATGGAGGGCTTTCTTCGATCCATCGGTTTGTGCATATGCCGGAAATCGCTGATGTTGTGAATGATATCCGCTTATTTCTTCTGAAGCATTGCATCCATCCGGAAAAAAAATACTTCGTCAAGAGCATCCGTCCTGCGGCGGATTCAAATAGCTATGATATCGGCTTTGAGGGTGTAGACGCGAGTTTAATGTGGCTCGCTCAGCCGTTTCAAGTATTCGGAGTTGATCATGCCATCATGAATGCTACATTGGCCGAGCTTGAAGCCCGATTGAAAAGCGCCGATGGCGGCGTTCGACGATATGTCGGGGATGAATACTACGGCGGCGGAGAGTGGATATTGCTAACCGCATGGTATGGATGGATCGATTATAGCGCCGGCCAATATGAGCAAGCAGCCGAGTCGCTCCAGTGGATTGCCCGTCAAGCCGATGCATGGGGAAGGCTTCCAGAGCAGGTGTTCCATTCTCTGGCTTCGAAGGATACTTACGAGCAATGGGTGCATAGATGGGGAACTCCAGCTACGCCATTGCTTTGGTCTCATGCGATGTATCTTGTGCTATATTCCCAGCTTTACGGCTAGTATAACATCACCCTGTTTCCGGGCACTCCTAAGTAAGGGGTGATGATGATGCCAGATGTGAAATGCAGCGTTGCCAACTGTACTTATTGGGCGGAAGGCAATAATTGTGCAGCCAAGTCCATCATGATCGAGATCGACAAGCATGCCAATGCCGATCTGAATTCCGAATTTGCTGAAGATTTCGAAGGCCATCAGGACCAGGCGACAAGTGTGCGCAACACCTGTTGTCATACGTTCAAGGCCAAGAAATAACCATCAGCCTGATTCGGGAGGATTATCACATGAGCGATAAGGAGAAACGCGAGACCTCTTCCGGCAAGCAGCGATATTCCTTCGAGCAATTGCATAAAGAGTCGGGCATGAACGACAAAGAGGAATACGCGGCGGATATGTCGGCTGCGTACGGCGGACCGCTCCAAGCACCGGTAGAAGTGTCCGAAACGAATGAGAGAAGCATGGAAAATGCAAGGGGAGGCACTGCTGCAAACAGCCGTTGGCTGGGTTATACGGCGCTGGCCTTAGCCATTTTGTCCATGTTCATGCTTCCGGCAATTCTGGGCAGCGGGGCCATGTTGATTGGCGCCATTGCATTCGGTTTGGGAAGCCGCGCTTTAGGAGTATGGTCTGTTATTCTTGGTCTTATTTCGTTGGCGGGTTACTTTCTGCTTGTCCCGCTTTATTCGTAACGGTATGTCTATGAAACGACGGGAAGCAGGCCTTCAGGCCTGTTTCCTGCTTTTTAAGGCAATTTATGCAAAAAATAGCTGGATGGCAGGTCCAAAACAGTGTACAATGAATGGGTGAATCTTTGAACAGGGAGAGTCCGACTTGATGAACATTCAGCCGAGTACAATCAAGGAGCTGCTTCAGCTGCAGCTGCTGAACCAATTGAGCCTGTTATCTTCTTCCGACTCCCCGGCGGGAAGCGAAGAGGATTCCCCATTTTCGGATATATTGAACAGCTTCTTGTCCGCCGCAACAGTACCTAACAAGATGACCTCTGGTGCTGACACTGCGGCGATCGACGGCAAACTTGGTGCCAAAGCGCCCTTAAGGCCGGGCTATGTTCCGGATTTGGCATGGGGCACAAGCATGAATCCGTTATACGGATCCCGAGACAGCTTCGCGGCTGACGCTTTGAATCCGCTGATAGATCAGGCAAGCCGGCGTTACGGAGTGCAATCGAGTTTGGTGAAAGCGGTTATCGACGCTGAATCGTCCTTTAACCCGAATGCGGTTTCCCGGGCAGGTGCCAAAGGATTAATGCAGCTCATGGATGGAACGAGCAGAGGGCTGGGAGTCAGCAATCCGTTGGATCCCGAGCAGAACGTCCACGGCGGAACGCAGTACTTATCCGGCTTATTGCGCAAGTATAACGGCAATCGTGCCGTTGCTCTCGCCGCTTACAACGCGGGTCCGGGGCGCATAGACCGGTTGGGCATAACGACGGATCAAGAGCTGATGTCGAAGCTGCACCTGCTGCCGTCCGAAACGCAAGATTACGTAAGCAAAGTGATGAGGCTTCAACGGCAGTACGAGGCTTGATTGAACAGGCATGACCGAGACCTTCTGTAAGCGTCCCGATTTCGGGATGTAGCTTAAGAAAGGTCTTATTTTTACCACAATAGAATTGATATGATTCGAAATTCGGATGCAGACATTCTATTTGGCGATAAAAACAACCTCTAAACGCGGCCGTTCCTCTGTGAAAGGTCTCGGTAGAGGTTTTTCTCAATGTTTTTTCAGCCATAACCCTGGTTAAGCAGCAAAAAAAGGAGGAGATGAACTTGATTTATCTGGATTATGCAGCTACGACGCCTCCTTACGAAGAAGTGGCCGAGACGATGATACAGGTGATGAAACAGCATTTCGGCAACCCTTCGTCACTGCATCGCGTCGGCGTGGAAGCCGAGCAGCTCGTTCGTCAGGCACGAACGGTCATTGCGAAATGTTTGCAGGTTCGGCCTGAAGAAATCCGGTTTACCTCCGGCGGCACGGAAAGCAACAATATGGCTATTCAAGGCGCAGCGCGCCAATACCGCCATAGAGGAAATCATTTGGTTACGACGGTCATTGAGCATGCGTCGGTGTATGAAACGTTCTGCGAGCTGGAGCGGGAGGGATTCCGGGTGACGTATTTGCCTGTCGACGAGACGGGCTGCGTAAAGCTGGAGGAGCTCAAGCAAGCGGTATCCGACGAGACGATTCTGGTGAGCGTTATGGCGGTAAATAATGAAATGGGACGTATTCAGCCGATTGAGGAGATCGGAGCGATATTGAAATCGCATCCGAAGACGCTGTTTCATGTCGATGCCGTTCAGGCGGTCGGCAAGCTGCCACTGGACCCGGTGAGGGACCGGATCGATCTGCTGTCCTGCTCGGCGCATAAGCTGCGCGGCCCGAAAGGGGTAGGCTTTTTGTATTGCCGGCAAGGTTTGGAGCTTCATCCTCTCGTCTTCGGAGGCGGGCAAGAATCGGGATTGCGTTCCGGTACCGAGAACGTCCCGGCTATCGTCGGAATGGCCAAAGCCGTACGCATCGCCTTTGAGCAGCGGCGGCAGTTTGCAGAGCATACCGCTCGGCTGCGCGAGCGTTTCGTCGAGGGGATCCGCGCCATCCCGGAGCTGACGCTTAACGGATCGGAGCATGCGGAACATATGGCGCCGCACATTGTTCATTTTTCATTCCCGGGTATGAAGTCGGAAGTTCTTGTTCATGCTTTAGAACAGCACGATATGTACGTTTCGACCCGATCGGCATGTTCCTCGGGAGCCAATCTGCCAAGCCGGGTGCTCCATGAGATGGGGTATGACGATGAAAGGGCCGCGAACGGGATTCGAATCAGTTATTCTTTAAGTCAGAGCCTGGAAGATGCGGAACGGTTCTGTACCGCGTTGCAAGCCGTAGTGGAGCAATTGAAGCCGGCGATGAAGGCACAGCATAAACGGAGGTAGCAATGAAACCGGATTTAATCGTTCTCCGCCATGGGGAGCTTACTTTAAAGGGGAAGAATCGGCACCGGTTCGAGAAAACCGTGTACGATCAGATCAGAAAGGCAATGAAGCCCTTTGCCAAGCTTACCTTTTTACGGGAATTTGGCAGAGTGTACATGGAGTTGAATGGAGAACCATATAATGAAATAGAGCACCGATTGAAAAAAATTATCGGGCTGACCTCATTCAGTCCGGTACATACCGCACCGCTTGAGCTGGAGGCCATACAACAAAGAGCGTTGGATGCGATGGCAAATCTCGAACATACGCCAAGCAGCTTTAAAGTATCGGTACGGCGGGTGAACAAGCAATTTCCCCATTCCTCTCAAGAGATGAACAAGCTGGTAGGCGGTTACGTTCTTCGAGCGTATCCGGGGCTAAAGGTGGATGTTAACCACCCCGAAGTCGAGCTGAGAGTAGAGCTTCGCGAGGAGAAGGCTCTCGTGTTCTCCCGTGTGATCCAAGGTGTCGGAGGCTTTCCTCTTGGCACTAACGGCAAGGCGATGCTGATGCTCTCGGGCGGTATCGACAGCCCGGCGGCAGGGTATTTGGCTCTAAGGCAGGGCTTGAAGGTTGAAGCGGTTCACTTTCACAGCTATCCGTATACGAGCGAAAGATCGCAGCAAAAGGTCAAGGACCTTGTATCCAAGCTGGCGGAGTATGCCGGCGATATCAAGCTGCATCTGGTACCGTTTACCAGCTTACAGACGCGAGTCCATCAGTCATATAAGAAAAATTTGTTAATAACCGTCTTACGTAGAGCAATGTTCCGAATTACGGAGAGGCTAGCCGAAGAGAACGGAGCTTCGGCCATCGTGACCGGCGAGAGCCTCGGGCAGGTTGCAAGTCAAACGTTAGGAAGCATGAACGTCATCGGACGTGCGGTTGATCTTCCGGTTCTGCAGCCATTAATTTGCATGGAGAAGCAAGAAATTATCCGCATTGCGGAAATGATCGACACCTACGACATTTCTATACAGCCTCATGAAGATTGCTGTACGTTATTTTTGCCGCCGTCGCCCAGCACAAATCCGAATCTGCGAGTTGTGGAAGCGATTGAACAGAGCATGGATTGGCTCGACGAGGAAATCGATCGAGCGGTGGCCGGAGCGGAAACGATCTGGATCCAGGCTGGGGAGCAAACTCCGTTCTCGTCCTTTTTCTAAGACGGGATGAAGATGGAATAAACAAAGTGGTTCAAAATGAAATGTGGAGGGTAACGGGAAATGTGGGAATGGTTTCTATTATTTTTGCAAATTATGCTGATTAACATCGTACTAAGCGGCGACAATGCCGTAGTCATCGCGCTTGCGAGCAAAAACCTGCCTGTTCACCAGCGGAAGAAGGCGATCTGGTGGGGAGCATTCGGAGCTATCGGCCTGCGCCTTGTTCTGACGGTCATTGCCGTTTACGTATTGACGATCCCGTATATTCAGGCGGCAGGGTCGCTGCTGCTGATGTGGATTGCCATCAAGCTGCTGATTGATGATGAAGGCCACGCCAACGTGAAGGAAGCTTCGACGCTCGGCAAAGCGGTCTGGACTATTATCGTCGCCGACTTTGTCATGAGCCTCGACAACGTTCTGGCAATTGCAGCCAAAGCGAATAATGATTTGACCGTTATCATTCTCGGGATCGGCTTGAGCGTTCCGATTATCATTTGGGGCAGCACGCTTGTCATGAATTTGCTCAATAAATATCCGATCCTAGTATTGCTCGGAGCAGGGATTCTCGGGTATACGGCAGGCGAGATGTTCGTGAAGGACGAGAGCGCTTCTCATTTCGTGCTCGGGAACACGCCGCACTGGATCATTCCGCTGGCCACTACGATCATCGTCGTTCTAACCGGAGTGTTTAAGAAGCTGCTGGCCAAGCCGAAACCACACCACTCGTAACCGGCACATGTTAAAAGGTTGTAAATGGAACGGCAAAGTTGTCGCTTTGCCTTGCCTTTTGCAGCATTTCCACGTATAATAAACATAAATGTCAAGCGTCGGCGCTTATGTCCGACGCTTGTTTTGTGGAACGGGCCCCGGTTGTTCCTATAATGGAGCAAGGAGAGAAGGGTCAAACTAAGGAGAGGTAAGGGAAAACATGCATTCAAGAGATAAAATCCGCAACATTGCGATTATTGCTCACGTTGACCATGGTAAAACAACTCTGGTAGACAAATTGCTGCAGCAATCCGGTACGTTCCGTGAGAACGAAGCGGTTCAGGAACGTGTAATGGACTCCAACGATTTGGAGAGAGAGCGCGGCATTACCATTCTCGCCAAAAATACCGCAATCCAATATAAAGAGTTTTTGATTAACATCGTCGACACCCCTGGACACGCCGACTTTGGCGGCGAAGTAGAACGGATTATGAAAATGGTTGACGGTGTTTTGCTCGTTGTCGACGCATTCGAAGGCACGATGCCGCAAACGAAATTCGTACTTCGCAAGGCTTTGGAGCAAAACCTGACGCCTATCGTCGTTGTTAACAAAATCGACCGTCCGAATGCCCGTCCTGCCGAAGTGGTGGACGAAGTGCTCGATCTGTTTATCGAGCTTGGCGCGAATGACGATCAGCTCGACTTCCCTGTTGTGTATGCATCCGGCTTGATGGGAACCTCCAGTCTGGAGCCTGAGCCTGAAAAGCAGGACAGCAACATGCAGGCCATTTATGAAACGGTAATTAGCCATATCCCGGCACCGACGGAGAGCGTCGAAGATCCTATGCAATTTTTGGTAACTTTGATGGATTACAATGAATACTTGGGACGTATCGCTATCGGTCGCGTAAACCGCGGTATCGTGAAACAAGGACAGCCGGTTGCGGTTATTAATCGCGAGGGCGTAACGAAGCAAGCACGTATCGAGAAGCTGTTCGGCTTCCAAGGCTTGAAGCGGATTGAAGTGGATCAAGCGGGTGCGGGAGATATTGTCGCTATCGCAGGGATTAAAGATATTAACATCGGAGAAACCATTGCAGACCCTGCTAATCCAGAAGCGCTGCCGGTACTCAAAATCGACGAGCCTACGCTGCAAATGACGTTCCTCGTCAACAACAGCCCGTTCGCGGGACGCGAAGGCAAATGGGTTACTTCCCGGAAGCTTCGCGAGCGTTTGTTCAAGGAGCTGGAAACCGACGTAAGCTTGCGCGTCGATGAAACCGACAGCCCGGATGCATTTATCGTATCGGGCCGCGGCGAGCTGCATCTTGGTATTTTGATCGAGAATATGCGCCGTGAAGGCTTCGAGCTGCAAGTTTCCAAGCCGGAGGTTATTATCAAGCTTATCGACGGTCAAAAGATGGAGCCGATCGAGCGTCTGATCATCGATATTCCGGAAGAAAGCATGGGCTCCGTAATGGAGAGTCTCGGAACCCGCAAAGCGGAAATGGTAAACATGATCAACAACGGCAACGGCAACGTTCGTCTGGAATTCCTGATTCCGGCGCGCGGCTTGATCGGATACCGTACGTACTTCTTGACGCTGACCCGCGGCTACGGTATTATGAACCACGCGTTTGACAGCTACGGTCCATATTACGGAGCAGGAGTCGGTGGCCGTCACGAGGGCGTGCTCGTATCGAGCGAGACCGGCACATCGACCATGTACGGCATGCTGTCCGTAGAGGATCGCGGTATTCTGTTCCTGGAACCGGGTACGGAAGTATACGAAGGCATGATCGTCGGCGAGCATACGCGCGATACCGACATCATCGTCAATATTTGTAAAGAGAAGCAGCTGACCAACATCCGCTCTGCGGGTAAAGACGATACGGTGAAGATGAAGACTCCTCGTATTTATTCTTTGGAGCAAGCTCTCGAATATTTGAACGACGACGAATATTGTGAAATTACGCCGAAGTCCATTCGTCTGCGTAAAAAGATCTTGAATAAGAGCGAACGCGAACGTGCGGAGAAACACCGCAAAATGGCTGAAGCTAACGCATAACATGCATCCGAGGGAAAGCTCTGATAATTCAGGGCTTTCTTTTTCAACAACCTGGAATACGCATACATTGCTTTGACTTTTCAACAAAAGGGGGTTCAATCATTATGACCGAATGGTTTCGCGAGCATCCGTTCATTACTTACCTCATTATTTTTGTATTGATCACTTATGTGTATAACAGAGTGTTCAAAACTCGCAGACTGCCTATTTTGAAAGAGGCTATCATCTATCTCATGCTGGCGCTGGGAGCGGGGATGCTGCTGTTGTTTCAATTGGGAGCGCTGCCGATCATCCCGAGCTTGTCCGTAGCGGTAGCTATGATGTTCCTGGTGAAGATACGGTACTTCATTCAGGGGCGTGCCAAAAAGCAGTAGTCTTGCGCACTTAAACGTTAGCGGGGTGCTTATGATGGGGAAATATTGGCTGGTACCTATTGTGTACGAGGGAACGGTAATGATATTGTCGGACGAGCGGATAGCTCTGGCTCCGCAGCCTGCGGCTGAGCGATTTCTTCAGCTGGCGAAATCGGTCCATCCTCGCATGCTGATTCCTTTTAAGGCGAATTTGCTCCTCAGCGACGATTCAGAAGCGGCATGCGGGGTGGATGAGACGCCGTTTGATCTAGCTTCGGGCAAGCCTATCCGTTTCGGTGACGGCATGCTGGAGCTATCCCATTGTGCGGAGGCCTACCTCGATAAGGTGCCGACGACCGCGGAAATGCGCCATCATCTTCAACAATGTCATGAGTTGAAGGCGCCTGCGACGGCGGACGAACCAATTGCGGGCTGGCTGCATACGATGAACAAATGGAATGAGAAGGGCTTCTCCATCCTGCTGCTTAACTGATACTTAATCTGAAAGGCTGACGTAAGATATTACAAACCAGGTTTGAAATTTAACGATACGGGAAGTGGAGATATGCCTCGGAAGAGTTTACGTCCGCCTTTGAAATTGGTGAAAATACCATTATATATAATAAAAATTCACTGATTTCAACAGCGGCTGGAGGGGCATATTCCACTGGAGTATGCAAGTAAAATTTCATTCCCTAGATTTACGACGTCTGCTTTTCTTTCGAAAACCCAAGCACCGCTTACGACGCAAGCTTTCCTTCGGAAAGCTCTTAGGAGGACAACAAAGTGAAATTGGAGGACGCCTTTTTTAACTGGCTGCAAATGAAGATTGTATCCGAAGCGAGACCGGACGACCGGGCGGCGGAGGACACCAGGCTGTTTTTTGAAGAAATACTGCGCGAAGACCACTCCGTCACCTCCTACCAAATCACAGACGATGACAGCAAAATCGTGATAACCTACCAGATCGGCGAAGAAGTCAAAAAGCTTCAGTTCGAAAAGGAGAACGCCGAGCAGCTGCTCACGGATATTAATTCCAATCCTATCTACAATCAGTGACATATATATAGGACGCCTTCGATACAATAAATTAAACATGTTCGAAAGGAGTGTCCGACAATTATTGGAGTACATAGCAGCAAGTACCATAGCGCAACTGTCTGTGGTTGCCAAGCAGTTCCTGTGCTATAATGAGGTTACATTAACACAATAAAGAGATACACAGGAGGGGTAACCATGGCAGAAACGATCACAGTTCTGCAGGAGCCTTTAATGGCATCTTTGCAAAAAGAAGCTCTTGCGCTGCTCAGCACTATTGATTTTGAATCCGGTGGTCCGAGCATGAATGCGGTATCCTGGCTCTATGCAAAAGATCCTGAAACCATTCGCTTCGCTGTGGATCAAAGGTCCCGTATTATTACCAACCTGAACAACAATGATCTCGTTAATGTCACTTTCATCGGAGCGGGGTCCGTACATGCCATTTACGGAAAAGCCCGGCAGGTGACGAATGTATTGGACGGGGTTCCGTTCAAATTGGCCTGCTATGACATTCAAATCACCGCGGTACGCGATGCGATGTTCTATGGCTCGCGCATTTCGGTTGCGCCTGAATATGAGAAAACCTACGATAAACGCGCAGCAGATAAGCTGGATGCGCAAGTTTTCGATGCTATGAAAAAAGCCTAGAATGCTGCTGATTCTAGGCTTTTTCTCCATATGACTCAAACCGCTACATTTGTTGATTCGGCATTTGCGGTTCCGTGCTTCTCGGTGACGGCGGCGCAGGCTGCACGTCCCTCGGAATTTGCGGCATAATCCGGCCGATGATCTCCGCCATCTCTTCGGCAAACCCGCTTATCGGCCGGCCGCCGGCAATGCTTTCTCTAATTTTGCGAAGCCTTGCGGCCATATCCATATCCGCAGTAACTACAGCATTAACGCCGTAAGGATCTTTCTTTAAAGCTTCCGCGACCGATAGTTTAATGGTTCCGATTTTGGACCGGTCCATATCCGGAGGCAAATTGATCCCGACTACCGCCGTGTTCCCGAAAACGACGCAATTGGCGCTTTCAACCTGAGGTATGCTGGTGGCGATTTGCTCCAAACGTTCGGAGACAGCCCGGGAATCGACGATTTCTTTTTTCTGAGGCGCCGTCTGCTGCACCTGAACTTGTCGATTCGCATCATTCGTCGGGGAGGGGGAAGCTCCATTCTTTGGTGATTGGTTACAACCTACCAATACAGACAACAACAGAATACTGTAGACAAACATTCTCATTAGTCATCGACCCTTTCTATCCCTTAATTGCTGCGGTTAGTTTGTCCTTACTAGTTGATTCCTATGTATTACGGCAACCAAACACCGGCCTGGGAGGGACTCAAATGGAAAAAATTTTTGTATTGGATACCAACGTATTATTACAGGATCCTAACGCAATATTTGCTTTTGAGGATAATGAGGTCGTCATTCCCGCCATTGTGCTGGAGGAGATCGACAGCAAGAAACGTAATGCGGATGAGTTGGGACGCAATGCCAGACAGATCTCTCGGATGATGGACAGCCTGCGTTCCAAGGGAAGGCTGTATGAGGGAATACCGCTGCCGAACGGCGGCAGTCTGAAGGTAGAATTGAATCACAGGAGCTTTGCCAAGCTGCAGGAAGTGTTTGCCGAAGTGACGAGCGACAACCGGATCTTGGCGGTCGCGCTGAATTATCATCTGGAAGAGCAAGAGAAGGCGGTGCCGCGGCCCGTCATCATCGTAAGTAAAGATACCCTGGTGAGGATTAAAGCGGATGTGCTCGGATTGACGGCGCAGGATTATTTGACCGATCGGATCGTCAACATGCCGGATATGTATATGGGCTATTTGACCATTCACGCGCATCCTTCGATCATCGACGAATTTTATTCGTACCGTTTTTTGAGCGTAAATTCCTTGAATTTGGCCTACCCGCTGCACCCGCATGAATTCGTTATTTTGAAAGATGAGATGGGTACCTCGAAATCCGCGCTGTTGAAAGTCAATGCGGAAGGAAAGAAGCTGGAGCCGTTATATTTAAGTAACGATCCGATTTGGGGGATAGGAGCCCGCAACGCGCAGCAGCGTATGGCGCTGGAGCTTCTGCTGAACGACGATATCCCGATCGTTACGCTGACGGGCAAGGCCGGCACAGGGAAGACGCTCTTGACGCTAGCGGCAGGATTGATGAAGGTAGAGGATGAACGAAAATATAAGAAGCTGCTGATTGCGCGTCCGGTCGTTCCTATGGGCAAAGATATCGGATATTTGCCGGGCGAGAAGGAAGAGAAACTCCGCCCGTGGATGCAGCCGATTTACGATAATTTGGAATATTTATTCGATACGAAAAAACCGGGCGATATCGATAAAGTGCTGGCGGGTCTCGGCAGCATTCAGGTGGAAGCGTTGACGTACATTCGCGGCCGCTCGATTCCGGGGCAGTTTATCATCATCGATGAAGCGCAGAACTTATCCAAGCATGAGATCAAGACCATCGTCTCGAGGGTCGGAGAGGGCAGTAAAATCGTTTTGCTGGGCGATCCCGAGCAAATAGACCATCCGTACCTGGATGCCTCCAGCAACGGCCTCACGTACGTTGTAGAGCGTTTCAAGGGGCAGCAAATCAGCGGACATATAACACTGGAGCGCGGCGAACGCTCCCATCTCGCTCAACTCGCGGCAGATTTGCTCTAGCATAAGAAAAACAGCGGTTCCCTGCTTGTATCACTAAGCCGGAGCCGCTGTTTTATTTATGGATGTATTGAACCGTACAGCGGTATGCAGCAGCGATTCTGAGCATAAGCTCATCCGACTGCGCTTGCGCAACGTAGAAGGTTTCGTCCTCCCGGCCGAACCGGGCCAGCAAATGCTCGTCCATCTGCAGGGCTGCCTGCGCAGGCTCGGCGCCGGGACCGTCTTCGCGGATAGTAAATATACAGGCCGCATCGCTGTATACATATACATGCTCGGATCGGCTGATCAAGCCGAAATCGGTAAGCGTAGGCAACACATAGACAGGGGGAGGAAGAAGGATCAGATCCAAATCCTCAAAGGGGATTTTATACTGCTCCATAATCGGGTAGGCGGCATCACGCTCTTCCGTCTCCGAGAAAATGAGCAGCTCCTTATCCCTGTCAAATAGAGGCGCCTTAGCGGCTAGCGCTTTGACGATCTGCGCATAAAATCCAGGAAGCTTACCGTCCGGAAGCTCCATTAGCAATCCGTATTTTTGCTCCATTATTCTCCCCCGTATTCTTTAAGGAATTGTCATGATTGTTTTTGCCGGAACGTTATCACTATTATTCATCAAAAAACTTTGCGTTGCAACGGCAATAGATTATAAGGCCAGCTTAAGGAAAATACTCAGCTTCCCTTCCTGCAGACGAACATCGGTTACTTGCAGGAACGAGGCGATGCTTTGCGGGTAAATGCCCAGGTCGAAATCCTTCTCCATGGCTTCGATAGTAGTCTGTGGCAAGTCGAAGCCGTTGAATTTGAGCTGACTCATATGAAATCGGATATATTTGCCCTTTACGCTTTCCTTCGTCGCGATTTCGTAGCTCCCCTTAATCTCCACTTCCATTTGATCCTGCTTCCCCGTCGCTATAACCTGTGAATCCTTGAAACGAAATGTCATATTGTTGAATAACGGATTTTTGGTACGAAGGAATGCATTAAGCTCTTGGTCCGTAATCTGGAATGTGTACTGAAAGCCGTTCATGATCAGATGGGTGTTTTTACCGTCGGCACCGGTGGCGTTGACTAGTTCGGGAAGCTGTTTCATAGCCTGTGCCAACGCCGTGAAATACGTTCTAAACAGCGGAATGCCTTTCTCCTGCCATTGGACGGTCAGATCCGTTATTTGCTTTAGAACGGGCGCTGCATCGGCCTGCATGGAAAGCTCCGTATCGATTTGCCGTTGAAGCAGAACCTGCTGCTCCCGCTGCTTCGTATACCGGTCTTTCGATTGCTGCAGAGCGTCTTGAGAGGAACGAAGCGACGACGTGAGATCCTTAAGCTGCCGTTCGCTATCCTTATAAGCTTGCAGCGTTCTATGGTCGTTGCCGAGAATCATTTGCATATATTCGAACATGACGAGGGCTTCTTTAAAAGAGGAGACGGTAAAAAGCAGCATCCAGAGCGATTCGCGATCGCCCATATAATACGCTCGTAATATCTGGCCGGCATGCTTTTTCGTTTGTACGGATAAAGCCTGCTGCTCCTGGAGCCGCTGCTCCGTCGAGGCAAGCTGCAGGACAAGCTTCGACTGCTCCTGCTCGATTCGCGCCAGCTCTTGATCGATTTCGAATACGGTCAAGCTCTTTTGCAGCAGCTGCTTCGTATCATCATTCGCGGCTAGCGCGGGACCTGCTAGAAGAGACAAGCATAGGCTAAAGCAAATCAGGATGCAGGCTGCTTTGGGCAAGGGCCTCATCAGGCATTGTTCCTTTCTGAGTGGAATTCCTAATCAGATTATCACAACTCTATGAAGAAATGGGCAAAAAAATACTTCTTCCGAAGAAGAAGCAGGTCAAGCTATAAAATTCGTTATTTTTTACCGGCATCCGCAGGAGCGGGCTTCACCAATCGCAGCAGTTCGTCGAGCGACTTTTGCTTGGCCGGCGTCTCCTGAGTGAAAGCGGGATTTTGGTTCACCTCGGATAAGGTTTGAGTCCATACAAGCTTATTCTCGTTCGTGCTTGTTCCTGTGGCAAATACGAGCGACCACGTTTGCTCGCGAATGTAGCCGTCATTGCCGATGCGCAGATTGATGCTGCTTGGGGCATGGAGTTTGATCTGCTGCAGGGAAGCCGTAAAGGAGTCGAGCGTTCCCGCGTTGGACAATCCGTTGGTTTTCAAGCTGTTCATCAGCCCCGGGATCACGGTCGCTTTAAGATAATCGTTGAACGCTTGCTCGTTCTTTTTGTTCACATCGATCGTGATGCTCTTAACCGGAGTGCCGTCCTGAAGCGTTGCTTGATCCTTGGCGGTTACGAGCCATTTGGGATCGATGCCGTTCAGCAATTGCTTCGTTAATTCAGCGGTCAAATGACCTGTATTTTTCAGCGGGTCGGCCGAACCGTTGGCGCCGGATGCAGCCGGAAGTCCGGAAGCAATGGGGAGCACCATGTATTCGTCCTGCTTATTTAACGGTGGCATATGGAAAAACAATTTGCTATCTTTAATGATGACGGGGATCGCGATCGCGGAGCCGCCATTCGGAGTCACGTTCAAAGTCGTCTCCATTCGCGACGGTTCCAGAGAAGAGACGCCCTTGTACTCGATTTTGCTGTCTTTGAGCAAAGCGAACAGCGCTGCCGTCACCGGGCTGGCTTGGCCGATCAAGGAAGCGTCGGCTTTCAGCTCGATAGAGCCTTGGAAACGATAATTGACGATCTGCTCCTGCTTGCTGACGGCTTGGAGCAGTTCCTGCTTGACCTGTGCATTGTCCGTACAGCCGGTCATGAACAAGGCTATTCCAATGGTTAACAGCAAAGCAACGATAACGGTAAACTTACGATAGGCGAACAACATAAAAGCCCCTTCCAAATGAAATCGAACATATCTATGAAACATCCTTCAATTATAACGACTATGGGCGAATTTGTCTTTAGTCAAAAGGTGACATGTTTCAAAGGAATTCAAGGGTCCGAAGGGGGAGGAGAAATCATGATTCAGGGGAATCCGCAGCTGGTCCGGTCGATTGTAGAACAAATCCGCCGAAGCCCGGATCAGGCTATTTCGTTTCACGATTACATGGAGCAGTGCTTGTATCATCCGGAATACGGCTACTACATGAGTGATAGGACCAAAATCGGGCGTGAAGGCGACTTTTATACCAGCTCCTCGATCGGAACGATCATGGGGGAGGTACTGGCTCGGTACATAGCGTCTCAGGCTGCCTATTTCGGCCCTGGGGCCGCGTTAAGGGTAGTGGAGTGGGGTGGCGGAACCGGAAGGCTTGCAAGGCTGATTCTGGACGAGCTGAAGCGTCTGGATACAGACCTATATGAGCGGACCGCATATATCAGCGTAGAGAAAAGCGAGCGCCATAGGGCTATGCAGCAGGATGCGCTTACCGAACATGAAGGACGAGTACAATGGATGACGGACGAGCAATGGCGGAGTCAAGGCCCATGGGAGAACGTTATCATCCTCTCGAACGAACTGCTCGATGCGTTCCCGGTCCACCGGATTCAGTGGATCGGAGGGAGACCGTATGAGCTGTATGTAGAATGGGACGAGAGCGGTCAAGCCTTCGCGGAACAACCGTTCAGATTGGTGGAAGAAGACGAGCCGCTCGGGACGTATTTACACGTTCAAGAGGTCGACTTTCAGGAAGGACAGCAGCTGGAGGTGAACCTTCACGCGCTGGACTGGATTCGCAGCATTGGAGCGGCAGTGGGCCGCGGACAGCTGATAACCGTCGACTACGGCGATCAGGCGGAGGAATTGTATGCGGAGCACCGGATGAAGGGGACGATTATAGGCTACCGCAGCCACATGGCGTCAGAGCAATTTTATAGCGCTCCAGGATGGCAGGACATCACGTCGCATGTGAACTTCACGGCTCTGATTCGCGCCGGGGAGCACGCGGGCCTGCGGTTAAAGAGCTGTACGACGCAGAAGCAGTTTTTGCTAGAGAACGGCATCCTTCAGATGCTGCAGGACGCCATGGGCGCGGATCCGTTCAGCGAGGCGGCCCGCCGAAACCGGTCGATTCGCCAGCTGCTACTGAGCGATCAGATGAGCGAGCTGTTCAAGGTGCTTGTACAAGAAAAAAGGTGAGTCCGCTCAGTGCGGCTCACCTTTTTCCTATGCCAATCCAAGTTCATATCGGGGAAATGCTTTAGATGGACATTTTGAAGAAAGACCAGTACGTGAATCCCGTAAAGGAAATAATCATGTACCCCCAAAAAAGCAATATGTAGGTACGTTCGGATAGTTTCAAATATCCCAACAATACGAAGATAGCCGTTTGGGCAAAAAAGAGCATTGCCATCGGAACCAACTCGCCGGCCAGCGCCATCAATCCGATAACCAATGTCCAAAAGCCAAGCACGCGAAACATGCGATCCATTGTGCATCCCCCTTCCCTTACGAGTTTCCGTGAGAAGCCAAAAGCGAATCATTATCGTTCGACCCATTTTTCTCACTGGCGTTATTTACTATTAGACATTATAACGGTTGCTTCAATTGGTGTAAACGTCCAATACGTGACGAATTTAAAACAATTTGTGTTTGCCATGATCTTAAGCTTTCCCTAACGCCCGCCAATTCATGTATGAGTCCCTTAAAAAATGGCAATACAAAATAGTAGAAAACGATTCTATGAACTCTACTATGGGCATAGAGATGAAGTAACGCAACATTCCATGTCTTAACTTTTCAATAGATGTTTGGATGGAACAGGGATGTTTGATTACCCAGGGGTTAGGAGGACTGCTATTGTATGACAGCTATCAGACAAGATGCTTGGAGCGAGGAAGACGATTTAATATTGGCGGAGGTGACATTGCGTCACATTCGTGAAGGTAGTACACAGCTAACCGCCTTTGAGGAAGTGGGCGAGAAAATCGGCAGAACCGCCGCTGCTTGCGGTTTCCGCTGGAATAGTTTTGTAAGAAAAAAATACGAGGCTGCTATTCAAATTGCAAAAGCCCAAAGACAAAAGAGAAATCAGCAGAAAAAGCATTCCGGATTCGCTGCCGTTTCCAACAATACGGCGGTTTTGGACCATAGCGATCATGTAAAAGCGAACGATTCTTTTTCCGAGGAATCTATTTCTATTGATGCGGTGATCCGTTTCTTGAGGCAGTGGAAAGCAACGTATCAGGAAATGTCCCGCCATATACGCCATTTGGAGAAAGAGTTAAGCGAGAAGACGGACGAACTCGAAAGATTGCGTGACGAGAACGACGTCCTGAACAAGCAGGTCAATGAAGTCGAAACGGATTATCGCGTCGTGAACGATGATTACAAAGCGCTTATTCAAATTATGGATCGTGCACGTAAACTGGCCTTTCTTGTAGAGGAAGAAGACGAGGGCAAGCCTAGATTCAAGATGGATGCGAACGGCAATTTAGAAAGAATAGATTGAGAGCGGCTCCGCGGCTACGGCTTGCGGAGCTTTCGTTTGTACCGGCTAGCTGATATGATGGTGGAGAACAATGGAAACGGCGAAGGTAGTTCAAAGGGGATAGAGTCATGAAGGTAAGAGTCATAGGTGCAGGGGCGCTTGGCTTGCTGGTGTCGGCGTCGCTAGCATCCGCAGGAGCCGACGTAGAGCTTGTGACAAGAACGCGGGAGCAAGCAGAGCAGTTAGAGAGGGACGGCTTGCTGCTGACAAGAGCAGCGCCGGAAGGCGGGCGCGAAAGCGTGACGGTTCATCCTCCGGTTGCGTCATGGGATGAGTGGATAGCTCAGCCGTGTATGCAGTCTGCGACCGAGATTACTGCGCTGACCTTGAAGCAGACGGCCGTAACGGATGAATTGGCGAAGGTTCTTGCAGAGCGGCTCGGTCCGTCGGCCCGTCTTGTGTGCTTCCAAAACGGCATAGGCCACACGGATATTTTGTCGGCACGCATCAGTCCTTCTCAGATCATGCTCGCGGTCACGACGGAAGGGGCGTTAAAGCATTCGCCGACGGAGGTGGAGCATACAGGCCGAGGCATCACCTGGCTCGGAGGCATGATTCCGGCAGGGAATCGACACGACGATGAAAAAATGTTAAAAAAACTGCAAAATGTGCTGCAGAATGCAGGATTCGGCGTCTCTTTGTCGAACCAAATGACTAGTAAAGTATGGAATAAGCTGCTGATAAATGCCGTAATCAATCCGTTGACTGCCATATTGCAAATTGCAAACGGAAAGCTGCTCGAGCTGCCGGCTTCGCGCGAGCTTATGCGTCTGCTGTATGACGAGGGGGTCACGTTGGCAGACAAGCTGAATATCGAGCTGGCCGAAGATTTATGGGAGCAGCTGGAGACCGTATGCTGCCGAACCGCGGCGAATCAATCGTCCATGCTCCAGGATGTTCGCGCCGAGCGGCTAACGGAGCTTGACGCCATTACGGGAGGCTTGTTGGCCAAAGCGCACCAGACAGGGATTCAGCTGCCGACACACGAAACGGTGTACCGATTGGTCCGGTCCATAGAGCAGCAGTGGACTAAAAAATAGGTAGGAGCAGGTGATCTGGCCGTGAGCGCGTTCATGGGGTGGCTGCAAACTCTGTACACTTTTTTGGCGCTAGTTCCGTTTGTTTCGTTTTTCGCAACTTGGGGTATAACATACTATGTAACGAAGGATAAAAAGAAGGCGACTTATCTTTCGGTCGATGTGACCACGTTGTTTTTGATCGGTTCCGTGGCCGTCATGACGCGGCAGCTGTTTGAGACCGGTCTTGGGCTTTGGGCGATGATCTTGTTGTTCCTGATCGCCGGAGGCTTGCTGGGCAATATGCAAAATCGGGTAAAAGGCAAGATCGACCCTGTGAAAATCGGAAGAACGCTGCTTCGTCTCGGATTTGTCGTCCTATCCGCCTGCTACGTACTGCTGGTATTTATCGGAATAGGGAAATATATTGTTGCAAGCTGATAATAATAATACATAGAGCCGCCAGTTGGACACTGCCCTGCTAAGCGAGAGGGAGTGTCCGCCGTTCATTCTCCTTCCATTCCCCGGACCGTTCTTATAAAGGCAACGAGATGCTTTACCTCTGTGGGGGTAAGGGCTTTGCCGTCCAATATTAAACTATCCTTCTCCAAACATAATAAGTCCATTTTGATGATTGAAGCTTTTTTTTCATTAGGAAATTTGGGATCATGTACTCGACCTAATACATAGTCTATCGAAGTCTCAAACAGATCAGCCAATGCCCGTATAGCCTCCAGCGACGGTTCGCGATAGCCTGATTCGTAGCCTGCGTAGGTGCTTTTTGCAATGCCGAGCCGGTCAGCGGTGTACTGAATAGACCAACGTTTACTTTTTCTTAATTCGGTTAATCTATTTAAAACCATATTTTATTTATCCCCCTTAGTTCAAATCCCATTATATCACCGGGAATGCGATACTCAAGAGTGTTGTTCGCGATACGCGTAATTATCGCTTGATTTATCGATTTTTCATGAATATAATAGGATAGAAAAGTCGCAATAAGCGTACGATATGATTTCATCCGAGGTGCGGATCATGAAAAAACTACTTCTGTTGGCTACAGGAGGAACCATTGCTGCCGTTCAAGGCATGGAAGGATTGGCTCCCGGCATGGATGCGGATGAGCTGATAAGCTTTCTAGACGGCAAGAATCAAGATTACCGTCTGGACAGCAAGCTTCTAATGAATATTGACTCCACCAACATGCAGCCCGAGTCCTGGGTGAAAATTGCCGAAGCCATATACGAGAACTACTCTCAATATGACGGCTTCGTTATTACCCATGGAACCGATACAATGGCATATACCTCAGCAGCGCTTTCCTACATGCTTCACAATGTGAACAAACCGGTTGTTATTACGGGCTCCCAAGTCCCTATCAATGTCAAGAAAACCGATGCCAAGAGAAATGTGCTTGACTCGATCCGTTTTGCGTGCGAAGACACAGGCGGCGTTTTTTTGGTTTTTGACGGCAGAGTCATCAGAGGCACGAGAGCGGTAAAAATCCGTACCAAAAGCTACGACGCTTTTGAAAGCATTAATCACCCTTACATTGCCTATATTAGCGGCTCCGAAGTCAAATACGTCAATGCGATGCCGCCAAGAACGAGCAAAAAGCTCAAGCTGGATCCGTTACTGAATCCGGATGTGTTCTTGTTAAAGCTGGTTCCGGGAACGAAGCCCGAGATTTTCAACTATTTGCAGCCTTTATACCGGGGTGTTATTATTGAGAGCTTCGGCAATGGAGGCATACCGTTCCAAGGAAGGGATTTGCTGCCCAAGGTGAGAGAGCTGATCGCATCCGGCGTTGCGGTTGTTATTACGACGCAGTGTTTGGAGGAAGGCGAAGACTTGAACCTGTACGAGGTAGGCCGCAAAGTTTCCAAAGATCTGATTATTTTGTCGGGAGATATGAATACCGAAGCGATCGTTCCCAAATTAATGTGGGCATTAGGCAAATCAAACGACCTCAATGAGGTTAAAAAGATTATGGAGACTCCCGTCAATTACGATATTACGATTTAGCCATACTAATGATGAGCGGGCAGCTTTGCCGTGAACAGCCATAACTGCATAATCAAACTTGCACAGGACATAATAGGTGAGAATGTAAGTTATTTGAAAAACGTGTGCCAAGTTTATTTTGTGCTGCTTTGTACCGGAAGGTGCAGGTTAATTTGAATATTCAGGAACCGTTGGCAAGGCTCGTCTCCTTTTTACCATTTAATTGACCATGGTATAATATTCAACTAGCATTAATTGACCATTGGTTGTATAATTTTTTATTGGTAACGGTTTCAAGTATTTACAAAATTAAAAAAATACTTTATTATTCAAGGGTGTTAATTCTGAGTGAGGTTTTCTGACATCATTCGGAGATGCCATATAATTACATATCTATCAGAGGAGGATATCTATGAAGTTGAAAAAACTTCTAGTCCTGGCCACAGTAACAGCCATGTTCGGTACCGTTGCTGCAGGCTGTGCGGACAACACGAAGAATCAAGCTGGGGGTACAGACACAAAAGCGCCGGCTCAAGAATTGAGAATAAATCTATCTGCTGAGCCGCCTGCATTGGACAGCTCTATTGCAACAACCAACCCTACATTTACGATTATCAACGCCATCAATGAAGGGTTGTACCGTTTGG
Source organism: Paenibacillus sp. H1-7 (assembly GCF_022354825.1). GTDB lineage: Bacteria > Bacillota > Bacilli > Paenibacillales > NBRC-103111 > Paenibacillus_S. The sequence continues at coordinate 5,872,406 of NZ_CP031168.1, read as the reverse complement.
ATGCGGAAGGCAAGCCACAGCCTGGACTTGCCAAAGAATTACCGAAGATTTCTGCTGACGGTCTGGTATATACGATTACATTGCGTGACGGCTTGACTTGGGCGGACGGCACGCCTTTGAAAGCAAGTGATTTTGAATATGCGTACAAGCGTACGTTGGACCCTGCTACCAAAGCGAAATATGCTTCCATGCTGTCCTGGATTAAAGGCGGCGCTGCACTTAACACAGCAAAGCCGGAAGAGGTTGAAGCGAAGAAAGCGGAAGTCGGCGTAAAAGCTAAAGATGACAAAACGCTGGAAATCACTTTGGAGAAGCCGGTCGCATTCTTCACCGACCAATTGTCCATGCCGATCTTCTTCCCGCAAAAGCCTGATTTCGTTAAGAGCCAAGGCGACAAATACGGCGCTGACGCTGATAAAGTTATCGGTGCAGGACCGTTCAAGCTGGAGAAATGGGATCACGAGCAGCAGCTGGTTCTTGTGAAAAACGACAAGTACTGGGATGCAGCGAACGTGAAGCTGAACAAGGTTACGGTTAACGTTGTGAAAGATGCGAGCACATCCTTGAACATGTACGAAACGAACCAAGTGGACTTGACTGAGCTGAAAGGCGACCAGTTCAAAATGTATCAAGGCAAGCCAGACCTGGCTTTGAAAAAGGAATTTGTATCCTCCTATGTCATGTTCCAAACAAAGAAAGTTCCGGCATTTGCTAACGCTAAAGTTCGCCAAGCACTTGGCATGGCTATCGACCGCAAAGCTTTGAATGAAGTAGTTCTTGGCGGAGCATCCATTCCGTCTACCGGTTTGGTACCGGGAACGGTTCTTGACGGCAACAAGCAAGAATTCCGTAAGGTTGCCGGCGATGCACAGCCTGCATACGACCCTGCCAAAGCAAAAACGTTGCTGGCTGAGGGCTTGAAAGAGCTGAATATGACATCACTGCCTACATTCAAGCTGACTTCCGACGATACGGATACTTCCAAGAAGACGATTGAATTTATTCAAGCGCAATGGAAGCAAAACCTAGGCGTTGACGTCACAGGCGAGCCGTTGCCGTTCGCGCTGCGCGTAAAAAACATGCAAGAAAACAATTTTGACTCCTTGATTGCTCTATGGGGCGCTGATTACAACGACCCTATGACATTCCTGGATATGTGGGTTTCCGATAACAAATCGTTTAACTACATGCAGTACTCCAGCCCTCAATACGACCAATTGGTTAAGGGTGCCGATAAAGAAATCGATTTGGCTAAACGCTCCAAAATGCTGATCGATGCCGAGAAGCAGCTTATGAGCGATATGCCTTTGGCTCCGCTTTATTTCCGGACAAGACCATATGCGAAGAAAACCAATATTGACGGTTTAATTCTTCCGGCTATGTCCAAAGAGTGGGAATTGAAATGGGTTAGCTTGAAGTAATTGCAGCAAGCTTTTAGCCCTTGCACAGGCTGAAGTTGTTCATCAATGGGGCCGTTCTGAAAGCCGTTTGGAACGGTCTCATTGTTATTTTTTTTGCAGGTTAAGCATGCCCGAAGCGTATTGTCTATTTGGATTGAAGTTGAGCTGCTTCGCAAACATAGTCCTCCTCTGCAACATTGAGTCTATGCTTGCGAAGCAGTTTGGCTCCATTAGAACCCGGGACTGACTGTGAGATTTTTATTTTTTTTTAATTAAGTACAGGAGGTGTATTATGCTTCGCTACACATTGCGTCGTTTAGTCTATATGGTCATTACCTTGTGGCTGATCGTCACGTTCACCTTTGTGCTTATGAAAAATTTGCCGGGTGATCCATTCGGTGAAGACACGCTAAAACTTACTGCAGAGCAGAAGCAGCTTTTATATGCACAGTACGGCTTGGATAAGCCGATTTGGGAGCAGTACTTGAAGTATATGAATAATGTCATTCACGGGGACCTGGGTGTATCGTATGCTTTTCCGACCCGGAAAGTGACCGAAATTATCGCGCAAGGCTTTCCGGCTTCGCTGGAATTGGGGCTTTGGGCGCTGTTAATTGCGATTGTGGTAGGTCTGATTCTGGGGATCATCGCGTCTTTGAATCATAACAAGGGCTGGGATATCGGGGCGATGTTTACCGCTGTTGTGGGGATTTCCATTCCTTCGTTCGTCTTGGCGCCTCTGTTGTCTTATTTTATCGGCGTTAAGCTCGGTTGGCTGCCTGCGGGGATGTGGACCGGTGCCTCCAGCAGGGTGCTTCCTGCCATTGCTCTATCATTTGGTACCATAGCGATATTGGCACGTTTGATGAGAACGTCCATGCTCGATGTATTAAGTCTGGATTATATCAAAACGGCTAAAGCGAAAGGCTTATCGCAGCGCGCCATCGTAATCCGCCATACGCTCAGAAACGCTATTTTGCCAGTCGTAACCGTAATCGGACCGGTATTCGTCAACTTGATTACAGGTACGCTGGTCGTTGAGCAAATCTTCGTCGTACCAGGTCTCGGCAAGCACTTTGTCCAATCCATTTATTCGAACGATTATACGATGATTACCGGATTGACTATTTTTTATTCGTTCTTATTAGTTGTTGTATTGTTCATCACCGATATTTTGTACGGATTGGTTGATCCACGTATACGTCTGACTAAGGGAGGTTCCAAGTAATGCAAATATCGAAAGATATGTTTCAGCCCGTAGCCAAAGGAACGGACCGTGGAGATGTCATCGTACGTCCATCTATGACTTATTGGCAGGATGCTTGGAGAAGGCTTAAGAAAAATAAGCTGGCTATGTTCGGTCTTATCACATTGATCGTGCTGTCTTTGCTTGCAATCTTCGGACCGATCTTTTCGCAATATGATTATGCAACGCAAAACTATGACATTAAAAACCTGAAGCCGTCCGCAGAGCACTGGTTCGGTACCGACGATTTCGGCCGTGACTTGTGGGTTCGTATTTGGTGGGGGACTAGAATCTCGCTTGCCATCGGGATTACCGCTGCTTTGCTCGATTTGGTGTTCGGGGTATTATACGGAGGCATTTCCGCTTATTATGGCGGTCGTGTCGATGATATTATGCAGCGTATTATCGAAATTATTTACTCGATTCCTTTCTTGTTGATCTCCATCCTGCTCATTGTCGTAATCGGCCCCGGATTTAAAACGATCATTATCGCGTATGCGATAACCGGCTGGGTACCGATGGCTCGGCTCGTACGCGGTCAAATTTTGACGTTGAAGGAGCAGGAATACGTTCTTGCAGCAAGGACGCTTGGCGCTAACGGCGCTCGCATTATTCTGAAGCATTTGGTGCCGAACGCACTCGGCTTGATTATTGTACAGATTACGTTTATCGTTCCGTCCGCTATTTTTGTGGAAGCATTTTTGAGCTTTATCGGTCTGGGAATACGGGTTCCGTTAGCTTCCTTGGGCGCTCTCTTGTCTGACGGCGCAGGCGCTATTCGTTTGTACCCGCACCGCATTATTTTCCCGACTATTATTTTCAGCTTGATTCTGATGAGCTTCAACCTGCTTGGTGACGGGCTTCGCGACGCGCTGGATCCGAAAATGAGAAAGTAATGGAGAGCAGCTAAGCTCTCGAATCGGGCTTACGCCCTACATCAAAGCATGCAGGAGGTGCCAACCATGAGTAAAAATATATTGGAGGTTAAAGACCTCAAGGTATCCTTCCGCACATATGTCGGTGAAGTACAGGCGGTACGCGGTGTTTCTTTTGAGCTTAAAAAAGGAGAAGTGCTGGCGATCGTTGGTGAATCCGGCTGCGGAAAATCCGTTACTGCACAAACCATTATGAGACTGATTCCGTCCCCGCCAAGCGTTATTAAAGGCGGCTCGATCAAATTCGACGGCAAGACGGAAATCACTCAATGTTCAGATAGACAAATGGAAAAAATTCGCGGTTCCGAGATGGGCATGATCTTCCAGGATCCTATGACCTCTCTGAATCCGACGATGACGATAGGCAAACAAATTACGGAAGGCCTTATCAAGCATCAAAACGTGAGCAAAGCTGCGGCAAATGAACGTGCCATTGAAATTTTGAAAATGGTAGGAATTTCCAATCCGGAAGGCCGTATTCATCAATACCCTCACGAGTTTTCCGGCGGGATGCGCCAGCGCGTTATGATTGCCATTGCATTGGCCTGTAATCCGAAGCTGCTTATCGCCGACGAGCCTACCACAGCTCTTGACGTGACGATTCAAGCGCAAATCATCGATCTGATGAAGTCCTTGTCCGAAAAAACGGAAGCTTCTATCATCGTCATCACCCACGACCTCGGCGTTGTGGCGGAGATGGCTCAACGAGTAATCGTTATGTACGCGGGTAAAGTTGTCGAGCAAGGCACGGTTGACGAGCTGTTCTACGATCCGAAGCATCCTTACACATGGGGACTGTTACGTTCCGTACCTCGGCTCGACCACGATGCCGACAGCGATCTGGTTCCTATTCCAGGCACGCCGCCGGATTTGTTCGCTCCGCCGAAAGGCTGCGCGTTCGCTGCCCGCTGCCCTTACGCGATGAAAGCCTGTCTGGAGATCGATCCGGAGCATACGAAGCTGACCGAGACGCATTCCGCAGCCTGCTGGCTGCTTCATCCCGATGCGCCTAAAGTGGAACGACCTGTAGAAGTGGGAGGTGCAGCACGATGAGCGGGAAACCATTATTGGAAGTTCGCAACCTGCAAAAGCATTTTCAGGTGGCCAACGGAAAAACGCTGAAAGCCGTAGATAATTTGAATTTCTCCATCAATCAAGGGGAGACGTTCGGTCTCGTAGGCGAATCCGGCTGCGGTAAATCGACGGCTGGCCGGACGATCATCCGCCTTTATGAGGCTACCGGCGGGGAAGTATTGTTTAATGGTGAAAATATTCACAATCTCCGCGGCCGCAAGCTGAACGAGTTCCGTCGTCAAATGCAGATGGTGTTCCAGGATCCGTACGCATCCTTGAATCCGCGGATGACGGTAGGGAACATCATCGCCGAGGGCGTCGATATCCATGGCTTATATACCGGAGCGAAGCGTAAAGAACGCGTGTTCGAACTGCTGGAAGCCGTAGGCTTGAACTCCGAGCATGCGAGCCGCTTCCCGCACGAATTTTCCGGCGGACAGCGACAACGGATCGGGATTGCCCGTGCGCTGGCCATCGAGCCTAAGTTCATTATCGCCGATGAACCGATTTCCGCATTGGACGTGTCCGTTCAGGCGCAGGTGGTCAATCTGTTCAAGAAGCTGCAAAAAGAGCATGGTTTGACGTATTTGTTCATCGCGCACGATTTGGCGATGGTTAAGCATATTTCCGACCGGATCGGCGTTATGTACCTTGGCAAGCTGGTTGAGGTTACAACCTCCGACGAGCTGTACGCCAAGCCGCTGCATCCGTATACGGAGTCGCTGCTTTCCGCCATTCCGATCCCGGACCCAGAAGTGGAAAGAACCCGCGAGCGGATCATTCTGCAGGGCGAGATTCCAAGCCCGCTGAATCCTCCGAGCGGCTGCCCGTTCCGCACCCGTTGTCCGAAGGCGATGCCGGAATGTGCGGCTTCGATGCCGGAGTTCAAGGAAGTAGAGCCGAATCACTATGTAGCCTGCCATTTGTATTAATTTATATAATAGGAAGAAAGCCGGAACGTTCGGGGCAGCTCTGCCTGCGGACCGACCGGCTTTTCGTTTCCTATTAGCGCATTTTCTCTTTTGACGATTGTGCCGAACATGTGTACAATCAAGGAGTACATAATTAGTAATAAGAGAGGCGGCGGAACCTTGTTGAACATACAATCGATTCATTGGAAATCCAGCCAGCCTATGACTGAGGATTATATACGAAACTATGACAAGGTTAGCTCCTTGTACGATTATAATCCGTGGGACAGCTCTTCCTGGCAGGAGAGGGCGGATTGGCTGGACCGTGGGCGGGCTAAGGCTGCGGATCGCGAGCAGGTGGCCGACGTGCTGGCGGCCTTCAATCAGCGGCTCCATAACGCTCCGGAAGCTATGCAAGCAATTGAACAGCTGCGGGACGACCGGGCTGTATGCATTGTCGGAGGCCAGCAGGCCGGATTGTTAACGGGACCCGCGCTGGTTATTTATAAGGCGGTAACCTTGATCCGCTCGGCGCGTCAAGCGGCACAGAAGCTTAACCGTCCCGTCATCCCCGTATTCTGGATCGCCGGGGAAGATCATGATTTCGATGAAGTGAATCATATCTATTCCTTGACGCAGGATATGCAGGTGAATAAAATCAAGATTGACCACCCCGGCGGAAAGCGCAGCTCCATCAGCAAGCTGGGCATTTCCGGGGAGCAGTGGGAGGAAGCCCTCCGCCAGCTGGATGAATCGCTGATTCCGACCGAGTTCAAGGCGGCATGGATGGATTCCCTTCATACCATTGCGGCTGCATCCTCTACGCTCGTCGATTTCTTCGGTCAGCTTATCGCCAAGCTGTTCGGCTCGTACGGACTCGTGCTGCTGGATTCGGACGACCCTGCGCTGCGGAGTCTGGAAGCGCCATTGTTCCGTGAGCTTATTACGGATCATGCAGCCTACTCCGACGCTTATCATCGGGGCAAAGCCCAGGTGCAGGCTCTCGGCTATTCTTCCCAGGTAGACATGCATGAGCGCGGCGCCAACGTCTTCGTTTTCGATGAAGGGGACCGTATCCTTCTTTATTCCGCGGAAGGCGGCGGCCGGTTTACCGATAGGAAGCAAGAGAGGGAATATTCCTTGCCGCAGCTGATGGAATGGACCGAGACGGCTCCGGAAAGATTCAGCAACAACGTGCTGACCCGTCCGCTGATGCAGGACTATGTTCTTCCCGTGCTCGGAACGGTGCTTGGTCCCGGGGAAATAGCCTATTGGGGGCTTACGAAAGAAGCATTTCATCGCGCCGCAATGAAGATGCCTATCATCATTCCGCGTCTGGAATTTACACTGCTGGAAGGCACCGTGCAGAAAAACATGCAGAAGTACGGACTCACTCTGGAGGATGTACTGTACCGGCTGGATGAGAAGCAGGAGCAGTGGCTTCGTGAGCAGGACAGCCTCAAGCTGGATGAGCGCTTCGAGCAGGTGCGCAGCCAGTTCAAGGATAGCTATCAGCCCTTGGTCGAGCTGATTGCCGGCGTGAACCCGGGACTCGGCAAGCTGGGTGAGACGAATATGGGCAAAATTATCGAGCAAATCGGTTTCCTCGAGCAAAAGGCAGCCGATGCGGTCCGGTCCCAGTTCGACGCATCCATGCGCCAATTCCAGCGTATCGGCCTATCCGTATTGCCCCTGGGCAAACCGCAGGAGCGGGTTTACAACATCTTGACGTATTTGAATAAATACGGCAATGAATGGCTTCAAGAGCTGATTGACGGCGACTATGAGCATGACGGTCAGCATAAGATTTGTTATTTTTAAGTTCGAGCAATCCTGTTCAACACGTGATTCTACATAGGGGTTATTCGGCCGGCTGTCCGGCATCATTTTACACTAGGAGGAGCAACAATGAACACTAAAGAACGCAGCATTATCAGAGACCTGTCTTTGGCGCCGGAAGGCCATTTGAAAATCGATTGGGTTAACGCCCACATGCCGGTATTGAACCGCATTCGCGAGCAATTCGAGAAGGAGCAGCCGTTCAAAGGGTTGAAGGTTGCGATTTCCCTTCACTTGGAAGCCAAAACTGCGTATTTGGCCAAAGTCGTTAAAGCGGGCGGAGCGGAAGTCGCTATTTGCGGCAGCAACCCGTTGTCCACGCAAGACGATGTGTGCGCTGCACTGGTCGAGGACGGAATTACGGTATTCGCGAAGTACAATCCGGATCCGCAGGAATATAAGGATTTGCTCGTGAAAACGCTGGAAACCGAACCGGACCTGATTATCGACGACGGCGGCGACCTCGTATCGGTATTGCACTCCGAGCGTAAAGATTTGCTCAAGAAAGTTCGCGGCGGCGCTGAAGAAACGACAACCGGTATTTTGCGCTTGAAAGCAATGGAAAAAGACGGCTCGCTTCAGTTCCCGATGGTAGCTGTTAACGACGCATTCTGCAAATACTTGTTCGATAACCGTTATGGTACCGGCCAATCCGTATGGGATGGCATCAACCGTACGACGAACCTCGTCGTAGCGGGCAAAACTGTCGTAGTAGTAGGCTACGGCTGGTGCGGTAAAGGGGTAGCCCTTCGTGCCAAAGGACTTGGCGCCAATGTTGTTGTAACCGAAATCGACGCTATCAAAGCGGTTGAAGCTTACATGGACGGCTTCGCTGTTATGTCGATGGAAGAAGCTGCCAAAGTGGGCGACTTCTTTGTAACCGTTACAGGCAACCGTGACGTTATCCGCGGCGAGCATTATAAAGTGATGAAGGACGGAGCGATTCTGTCCAACGCAGGACACTTCGATATAGAGGTTAACAAGCCAGAGCTTGATGCTCTTTCCGTATCCAAGCGTACGGTTCGCCGCAATATCGAGGAATACACGCTTCAAGACGGCCGCAAGTTCTACCTGATCGCAGAAGGACGCCTGGTCAACCTGGCTGCCGGAGACGGCCATCCTGCTGAAATTATGGATATGACCTTCGCACTGCAAGCGATGTCCTTGAAATATGTAAATGACAACTACCAAAATATCGGCAAAAAAGTAGTCAACGTACCTTACGAGCTGGATGAGCAAGTAGCCCGCTATAAGCTGGCTTCCATGGGAATTTCCATCGATTCCTTGACGGAAGAGCAAAAATCCTACTTGGACAGCTGGGCGGAGCATTAATCCCTGAGTCTTTCGTATCGACAGCCTTTCCCATCGCGGGAGAGGCTGTTTTTTTGTTTCCGGGCAGCTTTATTGTCAATTCGATGCAACAATCCCATAATCCACCACGTTATTAAGGTAGCGCCGGCATTAGGGTCAAAGTAAGAGGCGCAAGCTGCATTCCACAGGGGGGATTGAAATGCAAGCCGAAACAAGAAGAAGAGAATGGCCATGGTTTAAAATGAGCAAGTGGGCTGTCGCAGCACTGCTGGTAGTAGTTATCGCCGGATGCGGAGCTGCGGATCAAAGCAAGCAGTCGGCGTCCAGTGCGTCGCAGGAGCTGGCCTTCGCAGATTCCAAAGCAGCAGCGGACACTAGTGCCGGAGGCGCTAACAAGGCGACGCCCACGGCTTCGATGGCAGCCCAGTCTGCCCAGGCTGGCAGCGCTGCGGACGCGTCCAAGCCGGCGGACAGCTTCAATGGGAGCGGAGCCGAGAGCACGGTGGACCGCAAAATCATTTATCGCGCCAATTTGACGATGCAGGTCGAGAAATTCGATGAGGCGCAAAGCAAGATCGAAGCCGCGGTCAATCAGGCGGGAGGGTATGTGCTGCAATTCAGCCAGAATGAAACCCAGTATGAGAAGAACGGCACGTACATGATCAAGGTTCCTGCAGGCGGGTTCAGTTCCCTGCTGAATCAACTGGAGAAGATCCACCCGTCCACGCAAAAAAATATGCAGGGGCAGGACGTGTCGGAGGAGTACGTCGATTTGAGCGCAAGGCTGAAGGCGAAGCAGGTGGTGGAAAGCAGGCTTATCGCGTTTATGGAGAAAGCGTCGAAGACCGATGAGCTGCTAGCCTTTTCTACCGAGCTTGGTAAGGTGCAGGAGGAAATCGAGCGAATCAAAGGCCGGATGCGGTATTTGGATCAAAATGTAGCCTATTCGACGATTGAGCTGAGGCTATCGCAAAAAATCGGCTCTGCCGCCGTCATCAAGGCACAGGATGGGGGACCATTGATGCAACGGGCTGCCGCAGCCCTCAACGGGAGCGCCGCCGTACTGCTGCTTGTTTTCCAATGGATAGTCGTTATCGCAGCGGCGATTTTGCCGGTCTTCCTCGTGCTTGCCATACTGGCGGTACCGTTCTGGCTGTGGAAGCGCTCGAGAAGTAAGAAATTGCTCGAAATTCGTAAAAAGCTGGCTGAAGAAAATGAAGATTTCTCGGGAAATAAGTCGGAGAACGATGACGGCTCAGCGAGCTGAAAATGAAAATGTTTGAGGAAATCCTGCTCTGTAGCAGGATTTTTTGTTTTTGTGGAGAAATGTAACTATACAGGTGGTGGAAAGTGGGGTAAAGTGGTGGAAAGGGGTGAGGGTTGAATGTTCATGGGGGAATTCCAGCACAGCATCGATGATAAAGGTCGTATGATTGTGCCGGCTAAATTTCGCGAATCCCTTGGACCCTCCTTCATCGTTACCCGCGGCTTGGACCAGTGCTTGTTTGTATACCCCAGGGAAGAATGGAGCGTGCTGGAGCAGAAGCTCAAGGCGCTGCCTCTTATGAAATCGGACGCCCGCGCGTTTACCCGTTTTTTCTTTTCCGGAGCTACCGAATGCGAGCTGGATAAGCAAGGCCGAATGAACATACCGAATAATCTCATCGAGCATGCCAAATTGGAAAAAGACTGCGTTGTCATCGGGGTTTCCAATCGGGTCGAGATTTGGAGCAAGCAAATGTGGGAATCCTATTCCCAACAATCGGAAGAATCGTTTAACGAGATCGCCGAGAAGCTTGTGGATTTTAATTTTGATTTATAGACCCCGACGAACACAGGAGGATATGCATCATGTTTCATCACATCACCGTTTTGAAAGAAGAAGCCGTAGAAGGACTGGATATAAAGCCGGACGGCGTCTACGTCGATTGTACATTGGGAGGGGCGGGACACAGCTCCGTCATTGCATCCCGGTTGAACGAACAGGGACTGCTCATAGCTTTCGACCAGGATGACGCCGCTCTCGCTAACGCTGAAACCAAGCTGGCGCCTTACATGGATAGAGTGAAGCTTGTCCGTAGCAACTTCAGGGATTTGGAGGCGCAGCTGCGGAACATTCCTCAGGCTATGAAGGACGGCAAGCCGCAGGTGGACGGAGTCTTGTTCGATCTCGGCGTGTCTTCGCCGCAGTTAGACGAGGCGGACCGCGGCTTCAGCTACAATCACGATGCCGAGCTGGATATGCGAATGGATCGAACGGCGGAATTGACGGCCAAGGAGATTGTGAACGAATGGCCGGAGCAAGAAATTTCGCGCATCTTGTTCGAGTATGGCGAGGAGAAGTTTTCCCGCCGCATTGCGGCGAATATAGTGGCAGCACGCGCCAAAGGCGCTATCGAAACGACGGGGCAGCTCGTGGAGCTGATCAAGGAATCGATTCCTGCGGCGGCACGGCGCAGCGGGCCGCATCCTGCCAAGAGAAGCTTCCAGGCGCTGCGCATCGCGGTGAACGACGAGCTCGGCGCCTTTGAGGAAGCGCTGGAGCAGACGATCCGCTGTCTCGCGCCGGGAGGACGAGCTGCAGTCATTACCTTCCATTCGCTGGAGGATCGCATCTGTAAGCAGACGTTCGCCAAATATATTGAGCGCTGCACGTGCCCTCCGGATTTTCCGATGTGTGTTTGCGGGAAGAAGGGGACGCTCAAGCTCATTAACCGCAAGCCGATCGAAGCGGGAGACAACGAGCTGGAAGCCAATCCGAGAGCGCGATCGGCTAAGCTTAGAATTGCCGAGAAGCTGTAGCATAACAAGGACGATACTATTAATAATGGATCCGCGGAAGTGAAGGAGGAGAAACTGCATGCCTGCATATATTCATGGGAATTTGGCGGTCGAGCAAAAGTCTGGCCAGAAAAAGGTAAGTGTCAAAGAAACGAAGAAGGTTGTTTACCGCAACAAATCGCTCCCTGTACAAGAGAAGCTGCTCTACTTGTTCACCGTGCTTGTCTGCGTAGCCGTCGCCAGCCTGATTATATGGCGCTATGCGCAAATCTATGAAATGAACACGAAAATTTTGAAGCTGGAGACCGACATCCAGAAGCTGCAGGCTGAGAATAGCGTGTTGAAGCATAAAGTGGACGGGCTGTCGAGTCCCGACCGCTTAAGACAAGAAGCGACGAAGTTAGGCATGGTGCCTCCGGACGATAAGCAGATCAGCAAAATACCTAGACAAACTACCGGAAGCCCATCCAAAGAGACGGCTGCCAACCAGAAAAAGACGGAAACCCCGTAATCATCTGACTTGGAGAGTGACTATATGAACAAGAAAGTGAAGCTGAGATCGCTACTTATCGGGGGGGTATTTACCCTCCTTTTTTTTGCTCTGGTGGGCAGGCTGTACTGGGTACAGGTCGTGGATGGCAAGGAGCTTCGCGCCGAGGCGCAAAAAAAATGGGAAAAAGAAGAAGTGCTGCGTCCCGTACGGGGAATGATTAACGACCGCAACGACAAAGTGTTGGCGGAGGACGCTCCTGCGTTTACTCTGGCTCTCAATCCGAAGATTATCCAAAGCAAGCACTTGGAAGTGACGGTAGCCAAACGGCTTGCCGATTTGTTGAAGACATCGGACGATCCTGCTTCTATCGCTGCGCTGGAGGAGAAGATTTTATCCCGCTTGACCAAGCAGTATTCGGTAACGAATCCTCAGGTCGAAATTCGAAATGAAGGCTGGAAAATTGACGCCGAGGTGGCCGAGCAAATCAAATTGCTGGTAGAGGAGCTTAAGAAGCAAGCGAATACGAACAATGTCGGCATTTCTTTGTTAAAGGAAACGAAGCGGTTTTATCCCGGCGGCAAGCTTGCTTCCCATATTTTGGGTTACAGCGATAAAGAAGGCAATCCGATCATGGGATTGGAGTACAAGTTTGATGAGGCCCTGAAAGGGATTCCCGGCTCCCTGATGTACGAGAAGGACCGTACCGGCGTCGAGCTTCCCGATTCCAAGGTAACCTACCAGCCGGCTATTGACGGCAATAATGTAAGGCTGACGATAGACAAAAACATTCAATTTTACATAGAGAGCGCACTTGAAAAAGTATACGACCAGTATCGCCCCAAAAGTATTACGGCGATAGCGGCCGATCCGAAAACGATGGAAATTCTCGGAATGGCCAGCTTGCCGAACTTTAACCCGAATAAATATTGGGAGTCGAAAAATCAGAGCGACTTTTTCAATAACGCTATAGGCTCCCAATATGAGCCGGGCTCCACTTTCAAGCTGGTTACTTTGGCTGGTGCGGTGGAAGAAGGCATATTTAACCCGAACGATACGTTTATGTCCGGCTCGATTCAAGTTCCGGGCAACCGGCTGCATGACCATAATATTGTCGGATGGGGACCGATTTCCTATTTGGACGGGTTAAAGCGCTCAAGTAACGTTGCATTTGTCAAGCTAGGCTATGAAAAGCTGGGCAAAGACAAGCTGGTGCAATATATCGACAAGTTCGGCTTTGCCGCCAAAACCGGGATCGATCTTCCGGGCGAGGTTGCCGGTATGGTACGGTTGCGCAATCCCGTCGAATATGCGACAGCGACGTACGGTCAAGGCTTGACCGCAACCTCGATCCAGCAAACCGCTGCTTATGCAGCAATCGCAAACGGCGGCAAGCTGATGTGGCCTCATATTGTTAAGGAAATCTATAATCCGAAGACCAAAGAAGTGATTCAATCGTTCGAGCCGAAGGTCATTCGCCAGGTCGTATCCGAAGCGACGGCTAAGCAAGTGAGCGGATATTTGGAGCAGGTCGTAAGCGACCAAGCGATTGGTACCGGTAAGAAGGCGGCCATCGAAGGCTACCGCGTAGCCGGGAAGACGGGAACAGCGAATAAAGTCGAACCGGGCGGCAAAGGGTATGCCGAGGGCAAATGGGTTATTTCGTTCATTGGCTACGCCCCTGTCGAGGATCCGCGAATTCTTGTGACCATCATTGCCGACGAGCCTGATCTTGGCGGTGACTACCATCGGGGCAGCGAGGTGGCTCCGCCTGCATTCAAGGAGATCGTCTCGCAAACGCTTCGTTACATGGGAGTTCCATCCTCGACGCAGCAGACGAAAGCTCCGGAGAAGGAAATCAAGGCGACCGTGCCTGATTTGATCGGGCAAACGGTGGAGCAAGCGAAGACAACGATGAACAAATACGGTATTGCCGTTGAAGCGATAGGCAAAGGCCCTAAGATCACCGCCCAATCTCCGGCGCCTGGTACAGAAATCGGAACTACGCAACGAATTTATTTAACCATGCAGGATACGGGAGGAGACCCGACGGTTCCCGATCTAACCGGGAAGTCGCTCAGGGATGCGCTCGAAGTATGCTCCTTCCTCAAGGTGAAATGCCAATCCAACGGAGAAGGCTACGTGGCCTCCCAAACCGTTGCGACAGAGGGCGATGTGAAAGTCGTTACCCTGCAGCTTAAGCCGTACAGCGAGCTGATTCAAACGCCGACGGGCGATACGGCTGCCTCCAAATCGGATAACAAGCCGCCGGCCAAAACATCCGATGGTGCCAAGACGTCAGATACTTCCGGCAAAAAAGGTACAACAACAACCAGATAGCTTGTTCTATCCCCTGGTTGTCCCGAATAGTCTGGATATGAAACAATCTAGACAACCTTTCGGGAGGGGAGAACAACGTCCATGAGGGCATCGAATGTTACGGTTCGACGTCGGCTGTTTGCCGCTTTAATTGTAGGAACGGTTTTGTTTATGGCGCTGATCGTGAGGCTCGGGTACGTGCAAATTTGGATGGGTACCGAGTTGTCCGAGAAGGCGGAGCAGCTGTGGAGGCGCGATATTCCTTTTGAAGCGAAGCGGGGAGAAATATGGGATCGAAGCGGTGTGCAGCTGGCGTACAATATCAGCTCGCCGACGATTTACGCCATCCCGGCGCAAATAAAGGATATGAAGGCAACAGCCGCACAGCTAGCGAACATGCTGCAGGTTACCGAAGAATCGGTATTCAAGCAAATTAACGTTCGGAAATCGAGCGTGCGCATACAGCCTGCAGGACGCAAAATTACGCAAGAGAAAGCGAATGAAATCAGGTCGCTGGAGCTGCCGGGAATCATTGTAGCCGAGGACAACAAGCGGTATTATCCGTTCGGAGGTCTTGCGGCTCATATTCTTGGGTTTACCGACGTTTATAATAAAGGCTTGACGGGCATAGAATTGAAGTATGACAAACTGCTTACCGGATTGCAAGGCAGCCTTTCGTATTTGGCGGATGCGCGTGGCGGGAGAATGCCCGACTCTTCGGACGAATATGTGAAGCCCCGTGACGGTATGAACCTGCAGCTTACGATTGATAATCACCTGCAGTCGATATTGGAGCGTGAGCTCGATCAGACGATGGTGAAGTACCAAGCGAACAATGCCATTGCCATCATGATGGATCCGAACAACGGGGAAATATTGGCTATGGGTTCGAGACCAGGCTTTGATCCTGGCCACTTCCGTGATTTTCCGAAGGAATCGTACGACCGCAACCTGCCGATCTGGATGACCTATGAGCCGGGTTCGACCTTCAAAATCATTACCCTGGCCGCAGCGCTGGAAGAAAAGAAGGTCAATCTTACGGAGCCATTCTATGATCCGGGCTCGATTGAAGTTGCCGGCGCGAGGCTCCGCTGCTGGAAGCGCGGCGGCCACGGGAGCGAAACATTCCTCCAGGTCGTGGAAAATTCATGTAACCCCGGCTTCGTCGTTATGGGCCAGCGGCTCGGCAAAGACACGCTGTTCAACTATATTTCAAATTTCGGCTTCGGCCGCAAAACGGGTATCGATCTGAACGGGGAAGAAAACGGAATCATGTTCAAGCCATCCAAGGTCGGGCCTGTGGAATTGGCAACAACCTCGTTCGGGCAAGGCGTATCGGTAACGCCCATCCAGCAAATTACAGCGGTTTCTGCCGCCATTAACGGAGGGAAGCTGTTTAAGCCGCATGTAGCCAAAGGCTGGTACAGTCCGGAATCGGGAGATTTAGTCGAGACTGTGAAGCCGGAGCTGGTCAGACAGGTCATCTCGGAGAGCACCTCCAAGCAAGTTCGGGAAACGCTCGAGAGTGTCGTAGCTAACGGTACCGGCCGCAATGCATTTATTGAAGGGTATCGCGTCGGCGGAAAGACGGGTACCGCGCAAAAGGTAATCAACGGCCGTTATTCGGCCAATGAGCATATCGTCTCCTTCATCGGCTTTGCGCCTGCCGACGATCCGAAGGTAGTTGTGTATGCGGCTGTAGATAACCCGCAAGGCATTCAATTCGGCGGACTGATCGCCGCTCCTATGGTTAAGAAAATAATGGAGGACGCGCTCCATTATATGAATGTTCCTGCGCGCAAGGATCAGCTGGAGCGCAAGTACGTGTATGGCGATACGAAAACCGTGCAAGTACCAAGCTTGATCGGCATGAGCATTACCGATATTTACGAGGATTTGAACTCCGATTTTCTGCTGGCCAAGTCGGGTGTCGGCCAATATGTAGTCAATCAGGTGCCTAAAGCGGGAGTAAAAGTAGAGCAGGGCTCCACCATCCGCATTTATTTATCGGATACCGCGCCGCCACCGGGATCTTAAGAATAACAATTTCTATGAAAATGAAAATTTGGGCTTTTCATTGAGGCGATTTTTGTCCATAATAGATACCATGTGTTAAAAACGGAGGGTAACTCATGCAGCTAAAGGAACTGGCATCTCAGCTTGCGGTCAGCCGCATTTTGGGCGACGCGGAGACGGAATTCACCGGAATACAGACCGACTCGCGCAAGGTTCGGCCGGGAGATCTGTTCCTGTGCATTCCCGGCCTTGTAACCGACGGCCACCAATATGCAGCCAAGGCGGTCGAACTCGGGGCTGCGGCTTTGGTTGTCGAGCATGACGTCGACGTTAACGTGCCGAAGCTTCTGGTCAAGGATAGCCGGTACGCCATGGCGGTCATCGCCAATTATTTCTACGGCTATCCAAGCCGTGAAATGAAGCTGATCGGGGTAACGGGCACGAACGGCAAGACAACCAGCACGTACTTGATCGACGCCATTTTGTCGGATCAAGGCTTACGTACCGGATTGATGGGAACGATTCAGATGAAAATCGGATCGGAAATCACCTTAATGGAACGAACGACGCTCGAAGCCATCGATCTGCAGCGAAATTTGCGTCTGATGGCTGACGCGGGAACCGATTATTGCGTGATGGAGGTTTCCAGCCATGCGCTCGATTTGGGCCGGGTGAAGGGCTGCGGCTTCCGAACGGGGATCTTCACGAATCTGACGCAAGACCATCTTGATTACCATGAAACGATGGAGCAGTATCAAGCTGCCAAAGGGCTGCTATTTTCCAGAATGGGAAACGAATTTCACGGAGACCCGAGCCGTCACTCCTACGCTGTCCTCAACGCGGATGACCCTTCCTCGGACTACTACGCGAAGCAGACCGCAGCTCAGGTCATCACTTACGGGATTGATCGGCAGGCTGACGTTCGCGCGGAAGATATTCAGATCACGTCCAAAGGAACGCGGTTCCGCTGCGTCACGTTTCGCGGGACCGCAGACTTCCATACGAGACTGGTCGGCAAATTCAACGTCTACAATGCATTGGGGGCCATCTCGGCAGCGTTGCTTGAAGGCATTCCGATTGAAGCCGTCAAGCAAAGTCTGGAAGCCGTACAGTCGGTTGACGGGCGGATGGAGGTCGTCGACGGCGGTCAGCCGTTCCTCGTGCTCGTCGATTACGCCCACACGCCGGACGGACTGGAGAATGCGCTATCCACTATCAAGCAGTTTGCTGCAGGACGCATAATTACCGTCTTTGGCTGCGGGGGAGACCGTGACCGCAAGAAGCGTCCGCTGATGGGGAAAGTGGCGGCGAGCTACAGCGACTATTTGTATGTAACGTCCGATAATCCGCGCTCCGAGGACCCGCGGAGCATATTGGAGGACATCATACCCGGGATCGAGCAGGCGGGCATGTCGAGCGACCGATTCGAATTGATCGCGGACCGCAGGGAAGCGATACAAAAAGCCGTTGCTCAGGCAACCTCTGACGATGTAGTATTGATTGCGGGGAAAGGGCATGAAACGTATCAGGAAATCATGGGCGTCAAGCATGATTTTGATGACCGCAAGGTTGCCAAGGAAGCGATAAGGGGACGATACCGTGATTAGACGAACATTAGGACAAATAGCGGCGATGGCAGGCGGAAGCTTGGCGGAGGAAGAGTGGGCCAACATCCCGGTCGGAGGCGTATCCAAGGATACGCGAACGATCCAGGAGGGCAATCTGTACATTCCGCTGATCGGTGAATCGTTCGACGGACATCAATTCGTGGATGACGCGGCTTCCAAGGGAGCCGCAGCCTCCTTATGGCAAAAGGATCATGAGCAGCGGCCTGCGGATTTACCGCTGATTCTGGTGGATGATACGCTGGAGGCGCTGCAGAAGCTTGCCAAAGCCTATAAGTCAGAGCTCGCTGTGCGTATCGTCGGCATTACCGGCAGCAACGGGAAGACGACGACTAAAGATATGACGGCTTCGGTGCTTGCCACGACCTTCAAAGTGCACAAAACGATCGGGAATTACAATAACCACATCGGCCTGCCTCTGACACTGCTTCAGCTGGATGAGAACACCGAGATCGCCGTGCTGGAGATGGGGATGAGCGGACGGGGTGAAATCCGGCTTCTGTCCGAGCTTGCCGAGCCGGAGATCGTATTGATTACCAATATCGGTGAAGCCCATTTGCTTCAGCTCGGCAGCCGGGAGGAGATAGCCCGGGCCAAGACGGAAATTATGACCGGTCTTCAGCAGGACGGCACGTTGGTGTATAACGGCGATGAGCCTCTGATCGAGAAGGTGCTTCCGGAGCTTAAGCCCAATGAAGGGATGAAGGCTTCGCGCTATCACCGGGTCCGTTTCGGAGCGAATCAGGATAACGATTTGTATCCTAGTGAAACCCGAATGGATGCGGCAGGCACGCATTTTACCATACCGCGTTTTCAAGATGTTGCTTTTTATATCCCGCTGCTTGGGTTTCATAATGTCATTAATGCATTGGCTGCGGTTGCCGTCGGCGTCCATTTCGGTATTCCGGCCGCACGTATTGCTGAAGGATTGAGAACGAGCACGATGACGAGTATGCGGATCGAGAAGCTTCAGGCTCCATCGGGGCTGACCATTTTGAACGATGCTTATAATGCCAGTCCTACATCCATGAAGGCGGCGTTGAAGCTGCTTCAGGAGCTTACCGGGTACAATCGCAAGATTGTCGTTCTGGGAGATATGCTGGAGCTGGGAGAACAGGAGGCGGAGTTCCACCGTGCAATCGGGCGGGAGCTTGATCCGAAGCAGATCGACCGGGTTTACGTCTTCGGGAGACTGGCACAATACATTGCCGAAGAAGCCTCTGTGCACTACCCTTCGGGGCGCGTATTCGCCTTCGACGACAAGAGCAGGTTGGCTCAAGCGGTCGCCGCTGTTGCATCGCCCGACGATGTCGTTCTCGTGAAGGGCTCCCGCGGGATGAAGCTTGAGCAGGTCGTGTCACTGCTGCAGCAATTATAACGGTTTTACGAAGAAACTTTCCTTCAGAAAGTTTGTAGATGATGCTTACGAAGTAACTTTCCTTCAGAAAGTTTGTAGATGATGCTTACGAAGTAACTTTCCTTCAGAAAGTTTGTAGATGATGCTTACGAAGTAACTTTCCTTCGGAAAGTTTTTAGGGGGACTTAATTGTGGATTTTAACGTGGTCATGATCACATTGGGGGCAGCTTTCCTGCTAGCCGTCATCATGGGCCCATTATGCATACCGCTTCTCAGGAGGCTGAAGTTCGGGCAGCAAATCCGTACCGACGGACCGCAAGGGCACTTGAAAAAAGCGGGCACGCCGACCATGGGAGGCACTATCATTCTGCTTGCACTGGCATTGGCCGTATTGCGGTTTGCCGATAAAAGCATGGAAATGGTCATTTTGCTGATCGCAACGCTAGGGTACGGTTTGGTTGGATTCATGGACGATTATATTAAAATATTTTTGAAGCGGTCTTTAGGTCTGACAGCAAGACAAAAGCTGCTCGGCCAGCTGATTGTCTCGATTATAGTTTGTATTTTGCTCGGTCAAATCGGTCACAGCACCGATGTCCGCATTCCTTTTATCGATTATACGATTCCGATGGGATGGCTGTATTATCCTTTCGTTGTCTTGATGATGCTCGGTACGTCCAATGCGGTCAACTTCACCGACGGACTGGACGGCTTGCTGGCGGGTACGAGTGCAGTTGCTTTCGGAGCTTATGCCATTATCGCGCTGAATAATACGCAGCCGGACGTAGCCATTTTCTCCGCAGCGATGGTTGGAGCCGTGCTTGGTTTCCTTGTATTCAATGCCCATCCGGCCAAAGTGTTCATGGGGGATACAGGTTCGCTCGGAATCGGAGGCGGGCTTGCGGTCGTAGCTATTTTGACCAAAGCGGAAATTCTACTTGTGCTCATCGGCGGCGTGTTCGTCGTAGAAGTGCTTTCTGTTATTATTCAAGTCGTTTCCTTCAAAACGCGAGGAAAAAGAGTATTTAAAATGAGCCCGATTCATCATCATTTTGAGCTTGTAGGCTGGTCCGAATGGCGTGTCGTCATTACGTTCTGGGCTGTGGGCATCGTGTTGGCGGGAATCGGACTATTTCTGAACGAGGTGTTGTAGCATATGAAGCATCCACGGTCGTATCGAAACGAACAAGTGGTAATATTGGGTTTGGCTCGCAGTGGAGTCGCTGTAGCCAAGCTGTTTCACGAGTTGGGAGCCAAGGTAACCGTCAACGATAAGAAAGAACGAAACCTATGCCCTGAGGCCGATGAACTTGCGGCTCTGGGTATTTCTGTTATTTGCGGCAGTCATCCGTCCGGATTAATTCATGAGGATGTTAAGCTCGTTGTGAAAAATCCCGGTATTCCGTACACTATCGAGCCTATCGAACGTGCACAGGAGCTCGGGATCGAAATCGTTACAGAGGTGGAAGTCGCCTATCACGTATGCAAGGCTCCGATGATCTGTATTACGGGCTCCAACGGCAAAACGACCACTACGACATGGATCGGTATTATGCTGGAGAAAGCGGGTTTGAAGCCGATCGTGGCGGGCAACATCGGGCGCGCTTTGACCGAGGCCGCTCTAGAAGCGGAAGCGGATAACCATATGGTTGTGGAGCTGAGCAGCTTTCAATTGAAGGGTACATACGATTTCAAGCCGCGGATCGCGTGCTTGCTGAATATTTATGAGACGCATCTGGATTATCACGGATCAATCGACGATTATATTGAATCGAAGGCGAAGCTGTTCGCCAACCAGGGGGCTGACGATACGGCCGTTCTTAACTGGGACCAACCGGTATGCCGTCAAATCGCATCGAGCGCCAAGGCGAACGTGCTGCCATTCTCGATTCAAGAGGAACTGGAATACGGCGTATTTGTCACACCTACCTTCAAGGAATCCGTTCACGCAGAAGACAGGCACATTGTATACCGCGATAAAAAGGGCTCGGTTCATCGGATTCTCGGCGTAAAGGAGATCGGCATTCCGGGAACGATGAATGTAGAAAATGCGCTTGCCGCGTCTTGTGCCGCGTTGACGGCGGGGGTGACTATCGATACGATAGCACAGGTGTTGAGAGAGTTCCGCGGCGTCGAGCACCGGCTGGAGCACGTGGCTACGAAGGACGGCGTCGACTATTATAACAATTCCAAGGCGACGAACCCTGCAGCAAGCATCAAAACTATCGAATCGTTAGAGCAAAAAATCGTCCTGATCGCAGGCGGCCTTGACCGCGGATCGGATTATATGGAGCTTCTGCCCGTATTTCAGTCGGGCCGCATTAAAGGCATCGTAGCGTTGGGCCAAACGAAAGATAAAATATGTCATGTTGCTAGACTTGCAGGCATGAGCCTCGTAAAAACGGTCGATACTGCTAACAATGCGCAGGATGCGGTCAACGAGGCGGTTCGGGAGGCAGCCGACATGGCGGAAGCGGGAGACGTCGTTCTTCTGTCGCCGGCGTGTGCCAGCTGGGACATGTTTCCTTCCTATGAGGAAAGGGGAAGCATGTTTAGGCAGTCCGTGCATAACCTTTAAGAGGGGGGCATACAAGCCTACCCTAACATTTTGTTAAGGTTAAGAGGTGGCGCGTATGGCGAAAGCACGGTCTGCTCCGGATGTAACGTTATTGGTCTGCACGATGATGCTCTTGGCAATAGGTGTGGTGATGGTGTACAGCGCCAGTGCGGTGCTTGCATTTCATGAATTCGGCGATTATTTCTATTATTTGAAAAGGCAGCTTTTGTTCGCCGCGCTAGGAATCGTGGCGATGTTTTTCACTATGAACGTGGATTACTGGATATGGAAAAAGTATGCCAAAATCGCCCTGATCGTCTGTTTTGTCCTGCTGATCGTCGTGCTGATTCCCGGCATCGGCGTCGTTCGCGGAGGCGCGCGAAGCTGGCTCGGCATCGGCTCCTTCGGAATACAGCCGTCCGAGTTTATGAAGATGGGCATGATTTTATTTTTATCGAAGCTGTTATCCGAGCAGCAGAACAAGATTACGCTGTTTACGCAAGGCTTGCTGCCGCCTCTCGGGCTGATGGGGCTCGCATTCGGTCTCATCATGCTGCAGCCGGATCTGGGCACAGGGGCTGTGCTTGTAGGCGCTTCGCTGCTTATTATTTACACGGCGGGAGCACGGATTTTGCATCTGTCCTATCTTGGTATGGTTGGCGTTGTAGGCTTCATCGGGCTGATTATCGCAGCTCCTTATCGATTGAAGCGAATCACGGCGTTTTTGGACCCGTGGCAGGACCCTCTTGGCGCCGGCTATCAGGCGATACAGTCGCTCTATGCGATAGGACCCGGCGGACTGGTCGGTCTCGGACTCGGCATGAGCCGTCAAAAGTACAGCTATTTGCCCGAGCCGCAGACGGATTTCATCTTCTCCATTATTGCCGAAGAGCTAGGCTTCATCGGTGGCTCCTTCGTTCTTGCTTTATTCATGCTGCTTGTTTGGCGGGGAATGCGTACAGCTATTACGGCCCCCGACACATTCGGCAGTTTGCTTGCGACCGGCATCGTAGGCATGATTGCGGTACAGGTCGTTATTAACATCGGTGTGGTTATCGGCATGTTTCCGGTTACCGGCATTACGCTTCCGCTGATTAGCGCTGGCGGATCGTCGCTTACGCTGATGCTGACCTCCATCGGCATTCTACTAAATATATCCCGTTTTGCGAGGTGAACGGCTTGAAAACCATCGTCTTTACAGGAGGCGGTTCAGCAGGACATGTCACTCCGAATCTTGCAATTATCTCCAAATTGAAAAAGCTGGGCTGGGATATCCAATATATCGGCTCCCGAGACGGCATAGAAAAAGATATTATTCATCATGCAGGCATTTCGTTTCATCATATATCGTCCGGCAAGCTCCGCAGATATTTTGATTTGAAAAACATCAAGGACCCGTTCAAGGTCGTCAAAGGGATCGGAGAGGCGTACATGCTGCTTCGCAAGCTGAAGCCGGCCATCGTGTTCTCCAAGGGCGGCTTCGTCTCCGTACCGGTCATAGTGGCAAGCTGGTTGAACCGTATTCCCGTCATCAGCCACGAGTCGGACATGACCCCGGGACTGGCGAATAAAATTTCCATGCCGTTCGTCACCCGGATGTGCGTCAATTTCCCCGAATCGCTGAAGCATATCAAGGGCGATAAAGGGATCTGCACCGGACTTCCAATCCGCGATCAAATTTTGCAGGGCAAGGCAAGCCGTGCTTACGATTTATGCGAGTTTCACAAGCAAAAGCCGGTGCTTCTCATCATGGGCGGCAGCTTGGGGGCCCAAGCGATCAACAAGGCCGTCAGAGACGCGCTGGACCCGTTATTGGAGCGATTCCAGATCGTACATATTTGCGGTAAAGGGCATGTGGCCGACACTTACGCCAAACGCAGGGGCTACAAGCAGTTCGAATTCATCAACGATGAGCTGGCCGATGTGCTGGCGATGACCGATATCGTATTATCCCGGGCCGGAGCGACCTCGATCTTCGAATTCCTGGCTCTTGGCAAGCCGATGCTGCTCATTCCTCTAACGAAACAGGCGAGCCGTGGGGACCAGATCCTCAATGCGGCCTCCTTCGAGAAAAAGGGCTACGCCCGTGTATTGTTCGAAGAAGACTTATCGGCGGAAACGCTCGTTCAAAGTCTCGACGGAGTTTACGAGAACAAAGAGAGCATCGCGAACAATATCCGAACGACCCAACAAAGCAATGCCGCCGACACGATTATCGACCTGATTCAACAAATCAGTCTGAAGTAACTTTCTCGTTAAGAAGAAACTATTTGGGCGATTGTCACACTATTTCCGATTGAACATAAACTACACTATAACCGTGACAGACAACGGAGCATGCATGACAGTACGGAAAAAGCCGGCACCACCGGCGTTAGTTCGTTCCTGATCATTCCGGTTTTCGGCATTGCCGAGGCCGGCAGCCCGGAGGTTCTGTGGAGGAGGTTTTCCCATGCAACAGGTCATTACTCAATTGCTGAGCGGCGAATTCGGCGAATGTCGGCTGAATGAACCGCTGGCGCCTCATACCACTTGGAAGATTGGCGGACCGGCCGATGTTCTGCTCATTCCCGAAACCAAAGAGCAGCTGGTCGAGGCCGTCAAGCTGCTGCACCGGCATCAAACGACTTGGACCGTTCTCGGACGCGGTTCCAACATGCTGGTATCCGATAAAGGAATACGAGGAATCGTAATCAAGCTCGGGCCGGTGCTGGATACAGTGCGTTTTGATGGCGACGTCGTTTATGCCGGAGGAGCTTATTCGTTTATCAAGCTATCCGTCATGGCCGGCAAGGAAGGGTTGACCGGTCTGGAGTTCGCCGGAGGCATTCCGGGAACGGTAGGGGGCGCCGTCTACATGAACGCCGGAGCTCATGGATCCGATGTGTCACGAATACTGTTAAGAGCTGAAGTTCTGCTCCCGACAGGTGAATTGGTTACCATGCAGCAGGCGGATTTCGAGTATTCCTATCGGCATTCGTTATTGCAAAAGCAGCCGGGAATCGTTACAGAGGCGGTATTCCAGCTGAAGAGCGGGGACCGCAAAGAAATCGCCGGAGCGATGGCGGCTTACAAAGACCGCCGCAAGCGGACCCAGCCGCTGCATATGCCTTGTGCGGGGAGTGTATTCCGCAATCCGGAAGGTCATTTTGCTGCGAAGCTTATTGAATCGGCGGGCTTGAAGGGTTACCGCGTCGGTGGAGCCCAAATATCGCCAATGCATGCCAATTTCATCGTCAACACCGGGCAAGCGACAGCTAAGGACGTGCTCACCCTCATTGAACAAGTGCAGCGGACTGTATTGGAAATGTACTCCGTCAAGCTTGTACCTGAAGTATTGGTGGTGGGTGAGCGGTAAATCGGAGGTGGGACTTTGGAAAAGTTGGTTATCGAGGGCGGGAGACCTCTATCGGGAGCCATCAAGATTCACGGTGCGAAGAACGCCGCATTGCCCATATTGGCAGCAGGCATGATGGCGGATGGTACGATTACGATTCACAACGTACCCGACCTGTCGGACATTCAGGTCATGCTGAGCATACTAAAGGCTCTAGGTTGCCGCACGGAGCACCAGGACGATAGAGTTACCGTCAACACATCCACAGCGCATTCGCATCACATCCCTGAGCATCTGATGAGTCAGATGAGATCCTCCATCTTTTTGATGGGGCCGTTGTTGGCGCGTTTTGGTAGAGTGCAAGTCTATCAGCCCGGCGGCTGCGCGATCGGAGAAAGAAAGATAGATTTACATTTGAAAGGACTCACTGCATTAGGAGCGCAAATAGAGGAGTCCGGCAATATGATTGTGTGCACAGCCAAGCAATTGCGCGGTGCAGAGATCGTACTTGATTTTCCGAGTGTTGGTGCTACGGAAAATATTATGATGGCTGCTACGATGGCCGAGGGCTTGACTACCATTTCCAATGCAGCCAGAGAGCCGGAAATACAAGATTTGCAGAATTTCCTGAATGCGATGGGAGCTAACATTATTGGAGCGGGTACCGATACGATAACGATCGAAGGGGTATCCGAGCTGACTCCATGTACTTATCGCATAATTCCGGACCGGATCGTCGCCGGTACCATGATGATCGCAGCAGCTGTTACTCGAGGGAACGTTACCCTGGAGAACGTATGTCCCGCCCATTTGACATCGGCGATTCATGTGCTGAAGCGCGCAGGTGTTCAAATAGCGATTAACGGTGATATAATGAATATAAGCTGCTTATCGCGGCCCAAAGCAGTAGAACGCATCGTCACTTCGCCGCATCCTTCATTCCCGACAGATTTGCAATCGCAAATAATGGTATTGCTATCATTGGCCGATGGGCTGAGCATTTTGAAAGAGACCGTGTTTGAAGGCAGATTCAAGCATGTCGACGAGCTTTCCCGCATGGGTGCCGACATTCGTCTGGATTTGAATTCAGCGTTTGTCAGAGGCGTTCCCAGACTGTACGGTGCTACCGTTGAAGCAACCGATCTAAGAGCCGGAGCCGCGCTTGTAATCGCAGGTCTTGCCGCTCAAGGAACGACGGTCATCGAACAAATTCATCATATTGACCGGGGGTATGACCGGATCGAGCTCATGCTCTCCCGTCTCGGAGCCAATATCAATCGTGTGCTGCCTGTTCCTTCCGAATAACTCATTACGAACTTATATCATGATTCCTATGAACATTGCCGCTGATTTATCCCCTCTTTTTTAGACGGGGATACCAGCGGTTTACATAGTTTCCGCTTACGAAGAAGGCTTTCCTTCAGAAAGCCCGGCTTACGCTTACGAAGCCAGTTTTTGCTATCGCAAAAACTCAGCACATGCTTACGAAGAAGGCTTTCCTTCAGAAAGCCCTTAGGAGGGACAACCTTGCACCCCGAACAAAGATTGCCTGTCATCCAGAAACCGAAACCGAAGGCAAAAACAAAATCAAGAAGCAGCAGAAGACTGCTTTTGTTTCTTTTTTTATTTTTCATCATTCTGCTGTGCATTCTATTCTTCCAATCGTCTCTCAGCAAGATTACAGCGGTCGAAGTCAAGGGTCAGGAGCTGCTGAAGGCCGATGCGGTATTACAAGCATCCCCGGTCAAGGTAGGGGATCATTTCTTTTCCGTTACTTCGAATTATATCGAGGAGCAGATCGAATCGCTGCGAATGGTAGAGTCGGCGAAGGTGACCAAGCATTTTCCCGGTGTAATCGAGATTGAAGTCAAGGAATATCCGAGAGTTGCCTACCAGTTCAACGCCGAGAATCAGCCTGAGGCGATTCTTGCAGACGGGAGCGTCGTCGCCGTATCGGGAGATGTCAACTTCGTGATGGACAAGCCCATTTTAACGGGGTGGGGAAGCAACGAGGAATTGAAGAATAAGCTGTGCAAAGCGCTCGCTTCGGCTTCGCCTTCTACATTAACGGATATTTCGGAAATCAAACCGGATCCATCGGAATCGTACCCCGACCGGATCAAAATGTATACCCGTTCCCAGTTTGAAGTGATTACAACCGTCGGATATTTGCCTGAGAAGCTGAACTATTTGGGTACTTATATTACCAGCCTGAAGGAAAATAAAATCAATACCGGCGTCCTGAAGCTGCTGGAGGCGGACACTCACGCCCCCTTCGATACCGATGCCTCCAAGGGCAAAGACAGCGCGTCCAAAGACACCAAAACAGACCCGAAAAAGGACGCCGTCAAAGAGAATTCGACCAAAGCTCCAACAGGTAAAGATACGAAGACACAGGACAAAGAAACACCGCGAAACGGGTAGAAAATAGCTACTCAATCGCTAGAATTAATGATAGAATTGAAGTTACGGTATGTTTAGGCGCAAATGTATAAAAAAATTTGCGAAAAAAGAGGGAAAATCCCAGTCGTGTGGAATATGTACAGAAGCTTTCTTTTCATCGATGCTCATATCTATTAAAAGTCATAGGAGGTGCCACAGGTTGAGCAGCAATGACATCATTGTTAGTTTGGACATCGGTACATCCAAAGTTCGTGCTATTATTGGGGAAGTCGTTAACGGCGCCATTAATATAATAGGGGTTGGATCTGCCGACTCGGAAGGTATTCGCAAGGGAGCCATTGTCGATATCGATCAGACCGTTCAATCGATTCGCAACGCGATCGATCACGCAGAACGTATGGTAGGTATTCAAATAGCAGAGGTTTACGTTGGAATTTCCGGGAATCATATTGCTTTGCAATCTAGCCATGGCGTAGTTGCCGTTTCCAATGAAGACCGAGAAATCGGGGATGAGGATATCGAACGCGTCATTCAAGCCGCGAAAGTAATTCCTCTAGCACCTGAACGCGAGATTATCGGAGTCGTACCGAACCAATATTTGGTGGACGGACTGGATGAAATCCATGATCCGCGCAGCATGATCGGCGTTCGTCTCGAAGTCGAAGCAACTATTATTACCGGCGCCAAGACAGCGATACATAATCTTCTTCGCGTTGTCGAGAAAGCGGGAGTGAAAGTCGGCGGCTTGATTCTGATGTCTTTGGCGGCGGGACATTTGTGCCTGTCGAAGGACGAGAAATCCGTCGGAACCGTGCTCGTTGATATTGGCGCAGGACAAACGACGATTGCCGTTTTTGAACAAAACAATTTAGTCGCCACATCCACACTGCCGATCGGCGGCGAGTACATAACGAACGATATTTCGATCGGGCTTCGTACTCAAGTGGATATTGCCGAGAAGATCAAGCTGAAATTCGGCTGTTCCGTCATCGAGCATGCTGCTGCCGATCAAGTATTCAAGGTCAATCGGATAGGTAGCA
Source organism: Paenibacillus sp. H1-7 (assembly GCF_022354825.1). GTDB lineage: Bacteria > Bacillota > Bacilli > Paenibacillales > NBRC-103111 > Paenibacillus_S. The sequence goes on along the minus strand of NZ_CP031168.1, from coordinate 5,843,764 downwards.
ACGTGGATAAAGAATTCTCGCAAGTGGATTTGGCCAATATCGTAGAACCCCGCGTGCAGGAAATATTCCATTTAATCCATTTGGAAGTACAGCGCCTCGGTTTCTCCGAGCTGCCTGGAGGCTATGTGCTGACTGGCGGAACGGTATCCATGCCGGGTGTTTTAGCTGTTGCTCAAGCCGAGTTAGCTACATCTGTCAGAATTGCCGTACCTGATTTCATCGGCGTTCGCGACCCTTCTTACACTAGTGGAGTAGGGATTATCCAATATGCTTCCAAATATTTGAAAACCGCCAAAACGAACAGCGCAGTGAAAAAATCCGTCTCGAATCCAAAAAAACCATCCGCGGCCAGCGAACAAAAGCCGTCGGCCATGGAACGATTCAAGAATTGGTTGAGCGAGTTTATTTAAGGGTGCGCCTGACTTATGAAGCTTAATGAGGGGGACAATAGAGTATGTTTGAATTTGATATGGACGTGGATAGTCTAGCAAAAATAAAGGTTATCGGTGCGGGCGGCGGCGGTAGCAACGCCGTTAACCGCATGATCGACAACGGAGTGAAGGGCGTAGAATTCATTACGGTGAATACGGACGCTCAAGCGCTTCAATATTCCAAATCGGATCAAAAGATGCAGATCGGAGATAAGCTTACCCGCGGATTGGGTGCAGGTGCCAACCCGGAAGTAGGGAAGAAGGCGGCTGAAGAATCTCGCGAGCTGATCTTCAATACCTTGAAAGGTGCCGACATGGTATTCGTCACCGCCGGTATGGGCGGCGGAACAGGTACGGGTGCGGCTCCCGTTATTGCTGAAATCGCCAAGGAATGCGGAGCGCTTACAGTTGGCGTCGTAACGAGACCGTTCACGTTCGAAGGCCGTAAACGCGCAATGCAGGCAGAGCAAGGGATCGCAGCTTTGAAGGAAAAAGTAGATACGCTGATCGTCATTCCTAACGACCGATTGCTCGAGATCGTTGACAAAAAGACGCCGATGCTGGAAGCATTCCGCGTAGCCGATAACGTTCTTCGTCAAGGCGTCCAAGGGATTTCCGACTTGATCGCCGTACCGGGACTTATCAATCTTGACTTTGCCGACGTAAAAACGATTATGACCGAGCGCGGTTCTGCTCTGATGGGTATTGGAGTCGCAACGGGCGAGAACCGGGCTGCAGAAGCTGCCAAGAAGGCGATCCAAAGTCCGCTTCTGGAAACTTCCATCGACGGCGCTCGCGGTGTATTGATGAACATTACAGGTGGTGCCAACCTGTCGTTGTATGAAGTCAATGAAGCAGCGGATATTGTTGCTTCCGCGTCCGATCTGGAAGTCAATATGATTTTCGGTGCCGTTATCGACGAGAAGATGAAGGATGAAATTCAGGTGACTGTAATCGCTACCGGATTTGAACATAAACCGGAAGTTCAACAACAGCGCAGACCTGTTGGCGGTAATACCTCCTCGCAGGAGTCTGCACCAAGTGACAACCGAGGCACAAACAATTTGCGTCCTTTCGGCGGTCAAACGTCAAGCGATCAATTGGATATTCCGACCTTCCTACGCAACCGCGGAAGAAACGGAATGGATAAATAAGCAGTGCCTTAGGTAACCCAAAAGCTCTCTTTCCTGGTGGAAGAGGGCTTTTTTATTGTTCGATACGACAAGAAGGAAAATGAAATCAGGTCCCAGAACAAGATTGGCGTAAGAAAAAGCAGGGAGCCGTGCTAGCAAAACTACCAGAGCCTATGAAAAAACTATTGACAACAAAGATGATAATGATTATCATTTACATGTATTTGATAATGAGAATCGTTATCATCTGATTATGCATACGGACTGGGGAGGAACTAGCATGGCAAATGTAATTATGATTTTTGCAAGCATGACAGGCAATACAGAGGATATAGCGGATGCAATAGCAGATGGTGTAGTCGAGGCGGGTGCAGAGCTTGTCCAGAAAAATGTAATGGATAGCAACCCATCCGAGCTGGAACATTATGATGGAATTTTGCTGGGAGCTTATACTTGGGGCGACGGTGATTTGCCGGACGAGTTTCTTGACTTTTATGATGATATGGACGATCTGGATTTAACCGGAAAAAGAGCTGCCGTCTTCGGTTCTTGCGATTCTTCTTACTCGGAATACGGCGCTGCCGTGGACACACTCATTGAAAAGCTGAAGGAGCGTGGAGCGGAGGTTGTATTGGATGGACTCAAGATTGAATTATCTCCATCGAAGGAAGAAAAAGAAGATTGCAAAAATTATGGCAGCCAGTTTGTTCAAGCTTTGAACGGAAATTCGCAATAGCTCTTACATATGAAATGTTGGAATAGATGTTACTTAACGCATGGAGGACCGGAGAAGGAGGGGGCATAAGCCCTCTCTTTTTTCATTAACGGATGACAGCTTATAAACATGATGTACAGTGAGACGGCAGCCTAACCAGCGATTACAGGTCAAGCTTGTCCTCATTATTGCAATCCAAAATCTGACAAAAAAAGTTGCACCTAATCGGCAAGTTTAGACAGACTTTGGAATAAGCTTACTATATACTTGTCTCATTCGCTCAAATCAATGAATGAACCGGCCAAGTGCCAGGAGGGAAACGGGAAATGATCGTATACGTGGATATCATTTTCCTGATCAACATGCTCATTGATGCGGCACTGCTGCTGGCAACGGCAAAATCTCGAAAGTTAACGTTTCGATGGTGGAGGCTTGTATGCTCGGCATGTCTCGGCGGGGTTTATGTCGTGTTCTTGTTTTTTCCGCCGCTTTCCTTTTTGTTCACCTTTGCGGTGAAGTTCCTATTGTCTCTAATGATGCTCCTCATTGCGTTCGGATATGGAGGGATGCAGCATTTCTGGCGGAACGTGGGGGCTTTTTATGTAGTTAATTTTGTAGCGGCCGGTGCTATCGTAGGTGTTCATTATTTTTGGATGTCGTCGGGCGAAGTGATCAACGGCATCTTATTTACACAATCCGGCGGTTTGGAGCACAGGCTGCAGATCGGGCTGCTGTTCGTTATCGTTGTGCTGTTCTCTTCTATCCTGTTGTATCGTTATGTTCAGCAGGCTGCCAAGCGCAAGGAAGAGATGTCCTCCTATTTTGCCAAGGTGGACGTGCACATCGATGAGTTCGAATCCAGCTGTACAGGGCTGATTGATACCGGCAATCAACTGTACGATCCGCTGACCAAAACGCCGGTCATGGTCATGGAACTCTCCCAGTGGGGAGAAAAAATACCGGAATCGTGGAAGAAACGAATCGAGAAGTCCGAAGTCGATCAAATTGTAGGAGCGATAGGAACCGATGAGTTTGAATGGCAGGATCGGCTCAGGCTGGTTCCATACCGGGGTGTGAACCGAAGCACGCAGTTTATGCTGGCAATCAAACCGGATCGGGTAGTCATCACGTATAACGACAAGCAGTTCGAAACGTTAAAGGTGCTGATCGGACTGGACGGTGGCAAACTGAGCGCGGACAATGCCTATCAGGCGATCATCCATCCTACGCTGCTGCAATCCTCCTGAGAATAAGGCAGTAATCTGAGAGCAGTAAATCATGAGGTATCGGATTAGCCGGAGATGCGACCGAATCAATGTCTTATATCTTGAACGAATCCATTATGCACAATGCTAAGGAGGAACACGAATATGCTCTTGAAGTTGAAGCTCATTCTGCAAATCTATTATTTCCGTCTTTTGCTGTTTCTTGGCCTCAAAGGGGAGGAGATTTACTATATCGGCGGAAGTGAAGCCCTGCCTCCTCCTTTGACACGCGAAGAGGAAGAATACTTGCTGGAGAAGCTTCCTTCGGGAGATGCAGCTATTCGTGCCATGCTGATTGAGAGAAATCTGCGGCTGGTCGTTTATATTGCCCGCAAGTTTGAGAACACAGGAATCAACATTGAGGACCTCGTATCGATTGGCGCGATCGGTCTCATTAAAGCGGTGAATACGTTTGACCCTGAGAAAAAAATCAAGCTGGCCACCTACGCTTCTCGCTGTATTGAGAATGAGATCCTTATGTATTTGCGCCGTAACAGCAAAATCCGTACGGAGGTTTCGTTCGACGAGCCCCTCAATATTGATTGGGACGGGAACGAGCTCTTGCTATCGGATGTGCTGGGAACCGAGAACGATACGATCTACCGTAATATCGAGGAGCAAGTGGACCGGAAGCTTCTGCATAAAGCATTGGATAAGCTCTCTGAACGGGAGAGGACGATAATGGAGCTGCGCTTCGGCCTTCAGGACGGAGAGGAGAAGACGCAGAAGGATGTTGCGGATATGCTTGGGATATCGCAGTCATATATATCGCGCCTGGAAAAGCGCATTATCAAAAGGCTGCGCAAGGAATTCAATAAAATGGTGTAAACTGGAAAAAAGTTTTTTCGCTCCGATGAAAGCGAATCCGCGCTTGATTTGCTTGGAAATTTGCTCCGCTTGCCTTTCCGGCGGTTGTACAGGCAGGTGTGACCCACGCATAAAAATGCAGACCGAGGAGATAATTAACAGTAATGTTTCTCCTTGGGAGGTAATCACGGTGACCCGAAACAAAGTCGAGATTTGCGGTGTGGACACTGCAAAGCTACCTGTTCTTACCAACGCGGAAATGCGTGAATTATTCGTTCAACTTCAAACGAACAACGAGAGAACGGCAAGAGAGAAATTGGTCAACGGCAACTTACGATTAGTGCTGAGTGTCATTCAACGTTTCAACAATCGCGGTGAATATGTAGACGATCTGTTTCAAGTCGGCTGTATCGGACTGATGAAGGCAATTGATAATTTTGATCTGAGCCAAAATGTTAAGTTTTCCACGTATGCAGTACCTATGATTATCGGAGAAATACGACGCTATTTGCGTGACAACAACCCTATTCGGGTATCCCGGTCCTTAAGGGACATTGCTTATAAGGCGCTGCAGGTTCGCGACAGCCTCACCAACCAAAATTCCCGCGAGCCTACGATTTACGAAATCTCCGAAGCGCTTAATGTGCCTAAGGAGGATGTCGTGTTTGCACTGGATGCGATACAGGATCCTGTCTCCTTGTTTGAGCCGATCTATCATGACGGTGGAGACCCGATTTACGTGATGGATCAGATTAGCGACGACCGCAACAAGGATGTGTCCTGGATTGAAGGCATCGCGCTGCGGGAAGCTATGCGGAAGCTGAATGACCGGGAAAAGATGATTTTGTCCATGCGCTTCTTTGATGGAAAGACGCAAATGGAGGTTGCTGATGAAATCGGCATATCCCAGGCGCAAGTTTCCCGATTGGAGAAATCGGCGATATCGCAAATGCAAAAGCACGTAAAAAATTAACCGATCTTGCAATAGTCCGAGACCTGACTCGCCTGACCAACCGGGAGAGAAGGGTCTTTTTTTCTTGAATATGGACATTTTGCCCAAGTTCTACATATAGTAAATATATAGTATGCGCGAGCATACCAATCGTTGGTCAGTCGGTAAATAATACATGAGAATACGTGGTGGTTGCAGCGTGAAAATATCGGATTTTCAAACCAAGGACGTAATCAATATTGTGGACGGTAAAAAGCTCGGACAAATAACGGATTTGGAATTGGATCTGCGGCAAGGGAGAATCGAATCGATCGTCGTGCCTAACGGCGGACGCTTCTTCGGATGGTTCGGGGGAACAACGGACGTCGTCATCCCGTGGAAAAACATCGTCAAGATCGGCATGGATGTTGTTCTGGTTAAGCTGGACGATGTAAGAACCTACCGGCAACAGGAGGAAATGGAAGCCGGGCAGGAATTTAACCGGCAATATAGGGGGTAACACCCCGATTCAAGCTGGCAGGCACACTAGAAGACGCCCGATTCACGGGGCGCTTTTCGATGTGTGTTATTTTTTATGTTGTGTTTGTGAGGAATATTGGAACATTTTTGAAGCTTTGTTTTGAGGTTTTGTTTCTCCATCGTGTATACTGGTAGAGAGAGGATATACGGAAATCGAGGGCGAGGGGTTGATTGGATTGGAACCATTTGTCTTGCAAAAGGTGGAGAACGGGTGCGAGCTGTTTTATATAAAAAGCTGGATGAACCAAAATGCAGGCTTGACAGCAGGATTTACATCCCGGCTCGGAGGCGTCAGCAAAAGCGAGTTCGGCAGCTTGAACTGCGGCCTTCACGTAAATGATATTCACGAAGATGTGGTAAGAAACAGAGAGAAGCTCGCGGAAGCGCTGAGGGTCGGGCTGGATCAATGCACTTATGCGGAACAGGTGCACGGGAACGAGGTACAGATCATTACCCGGGAGCATGCGGGTGCAGGGATTGATTCCAGGGAGCGGGCCATTCAGTCCAAGGACGCTTTCATAACGAATGAGCCGGGACTGTTTCTGCATGCTCTGTTCGCGGACTGCGTACCGCTGTTGTTCTATGATCCGGTACAAAACGCTATCGGCCTGGCACATGCGGGCTGGAAGGGGACTGTTCTGCAAATAGCCAAGAAGACGGTGGAGGCTATGAGTCTCCATTACGGTACGGCGGCTGATGATGTTTTGGCTGCGATAGGGCCATCCATTCGTGATTGCTGCTATGAGGTGGATGAGCATGTGATATCCCGAATCCGTCAGTCCATGGATGAGCTGCAAATTAGAAATGAACAGGAAGACGGCGGTTCTCCGATTTATGCAGATAAAGGAAACGGGAAGTATAACTTAAGCTTGCAACAAATGAACCGACAAATTATGATAAAAGCAGGAATTTTGCCGTCTCGTATCGAAATGAGTAGTTTATGCACAAGCTGCCGAACGGATTTGTTCTTCTCCCATCGTAAAGAAGGCGGAAAGACAGGACGGATGGCGGCATGGATCGGCCTATACGAATAGGCAACATGGAATAGAGGTGACTTCGCGTTTTGCTATTGACGCAATCTATACCCTTAGTGGAAGAACGAATTTCGAATGCGTGCGCACGCGCAGGACGCGACCGCAATGAGGTTCAAATTATTGCAGTAACCAAATACGTATCGCTCGAAACAACCGGTCTCGTCCTTCAGCACGGTCTCCAGCATATCGGTGAGAACCGGTGGCAGGATGCACAAGCCAAATGGGAAGCTTTCGGCGATCAAGGGACATGGCATTTTATCGGACATCTGCAGACGAACAAAGTAAAGGATGTTGTCGGTAAATTTGCCTATATCCATTCATTGGACAGGCTGTCGCTTGCAAAGGAAATCGATAAGAAGGCGGCCGCGCTTGGTATAACAGCACAATGCTTTATACAGCTGAATGTTTCCGGAGAGGAATCGAAGTACGGCCTCCCTCCGGAGGAGTTCGCAGGATTCATTGATGCAATCCGTTCACGGGAGCACATCCGGGTGGTAGGACTGATGACTATGGCGCCTTATGAAGCGGAGCCGGAGGCAACCAGACCGGTATTCCGGGGGCTCAGGGAATTGAGGGACGAGCTGAACCGCAACAAGGTGCTTGGCTACGAAGTGCCGCATCTGTCGATGGGGATGTCCAACGACTTCGAGGTCGCGATCGAAGAGGGAGCGACGTGGATTCGTCTCGGCTCCGTGCTGGTGGGTAAAGAATAAGTAAGTTTCGACTACGGCGAAATCAAGCGTATGCTTACGAAGCAAGTTTCGCCTGCGGCGAAACTCTAAGGAGGAGAGGACATGGGCGTAATGAACAAATTCATGAATTTCTTGGGATTACAAGATGAAGAAGAGATCGTGGAGCGGGAACGAGTCGTCGAACAAACCGTAGAAGAACCTGAAACCAATCCATTAGAGCAACGTAAAAATAAAGGAAACATCGTAAGCATACACTCGCAAAAAAATGTCAGAGTAGTCCTGAATGAACCTAAATCGTACGAGGATACCCAGGAGATTGCCGATCATTTGCGTTCGCGGCGTCCGGTTGTCGTCAACCTGCATTTGGTCCGTCCGGATCAGGCGACCCGAATCGTCGATTTCTTGAGCGGAACGGTCTATGCTCTTAACGGATCTATTTCCAAGATTGGTCCGAACATTTTTCTATGTACACCGGATACGGTTGAAATTCACGGGTCCATCTCGGAAATACTGAATCATGAAGGCTACTCTCAATAATTTGAAATCGAGGTGACCAGCTTGTACAACTCTATTGACGGCTACATTTACACCCTTGTTGAAATCTATACATATATGCTGATCGCCTACGTGCTGCTGTCCTGGCTGCCTGCTGCAAGAGACAGCTTTGTCGGCGAAATCCTCGGGAAGCTGTGTGAGCCTTACCTGGGAATTTTCCGTCGCTTCATCCCTCCAATTGGCGGAATGATCGATATTTCTCCCATCATCGCTTTGATCGCGCTAAGATTTGTCGGCGAAGGCATCCGGGCGATTGTGAACTTTTTTGTATAGGTGATTGGAATTGAGCGTAGATAACATTTACTCGCATTTTCACCCGGATGAACACCGCTTTGTGGATAAGGCTGCGGAGTGGGTCGCCAAGGCGGAGCAGCATGACGCGAAGCTAACGGATTTTTTGGATCCGCGGCAAGCTTTTATTGTAGAATCGTTAGTGAACCGAAGTATGGACGTGCAGGTGCGGTTTGACGGAGGGCATGACGGCGCGGAACGAAGAAGAGCGCTCATCGCTCCGGACTACCGGGTGCTGGATGACGAGGACATGGGAATCAGTCTGATCGCAGTATCTTCGCTGGATGATAAGCTGAAGGAGCTGGATCACAGCGATTACATGGGAGCTATTCTGGCACTCGGGATGAAAAGGGACAAAATAGGCGATATTCATGTATCGGATTCGGGCTGTCATTTCCTCGTAGCAAGCGAGGTAGCGGACTATATGCGGCTTAATCTGCAGCAGGTGCACCGGGTGCATGTGCAGACGGAAGCTCTGCCGCTGGAGAAGCTTCAGGCCGCGGACACGAAGCTGGAGGACATCAACCTGTCCGTCGCCTCCATGAGGCTGGATGGGATCGTGAGCGACGTGTACCATTTGAGCCGTGCCAAAATCTTGATTCCGATCAAAGCCGGTCGGTGCAAGGTGAATTGGAAGCAAGAGGAGGATCCGAGCAAGCCGCTGAAAGCGGGTGATGTCGTATCAATGCAAGGATTCGGACGGTTTAAGGTGCTGGAAGTTGAAGGCGTAACTAAAAAAGGAAGATTTCGAGTGAAAGTCGGCAAATATGTATAATTGCCGATTTTTTTACCTCATGGGATTGCGGCAGGTTAAAGCGATAAAGCATCGAGAACGATGGAATTACATTTTTTTACGAAACAATGCAGGAAAATGAAGGCTGCTGTCGAATATAGCATTACGCGTCTGACAAGTACTTAATCGGGATGTTGCAAAATATTCAGGAGGTGCAGCAATGGCTTTAACACCGTTGGATATACATAATAAAGAATTTGGCCGTTCGTTCCGCGGTTATGATGAAGATCAGGTAAACGAATTTCTCGATCAAGTGATTAAAGATTACGAAGCGCTTATTCGTGAGAACAAGGATTTGCAAAATCAGCTGGCGACGATTCAAGAGCGGCTGGATCATTTTGCCAATATCGAGGAAACGTTGAGCAAAACGATCATCATCGCTCAAGAAGCTGCTGACGAAGTGAAATCGAATTCCAAGAAGGAAGCGCAGTTGATTATAAAAGAAGCGGAAAAGAACGCAGATCGTATTATCAACGAATCGCTGGCAAAATCGCGCAAAATTGCAGTGGAAATCGAGGAGCTGAAGAAGCAGGCTTCGATTTATCGTACACGTTTTCGCACCTTGCTGGAGGCTCAGCTGGAGCTGTTGGGCAAAGAAGACTGGAGCTCCCTGGAACGGATGGAACTCGAGCATTCCTAATCGGCCGTAGTTCCATTGTGGGCTAAGTTGACTAGGCCTTATTTATTCGCTATACTCCGTAATAGTAAAGTAAAAGATAGCTAAAGCGTTGACTGGGACGAGTACTTTATCTCATGCATGGTTCAGCGAGTCGGGAGCTTGGTGGAAGCCCGTCCTGTGCAGTAAAGGAATATCACCCATGAGCGTCTCTTGAAAACCAGTAAAGAAGATCGGATGATCCCGTTATCGATCGTTGAGCGAAGGCATATTGTCCGGCAACCGGTTCATTGTAGTATATGACACTGGAGCGGCAGCGATAGCCTTAATCAGGGTGGTACCGCGAGACTTCTCGTCCCTATGGGGATGCGAGGTCTTTTTTTCATGAATGGAGAAACAGAAGAAGCGAAAGGATTGAAGGAACGATGGATTATGGTAAAACGTTAAATCTGCTGCAGACCGAATTTCCGATGCGCGGTAATTTGCCGCAAGCTGAGCCTAAAATGCAGGAGCATTGGAATGAAATCGATATTTACCGTATGGTGCAGGAAAGCCGCAAAGGCAAGCCGAAATTTATTTTACACGACGGGCCTCCCTATGCGAATGGAGATATCCATATCGGCCATGCAATGAATAAGATCTTGAAGGACATTATCGTTCGGTTCAAAACGATGCAAGGGTTCGACGCGCCTTATGTACCGGGCTGGGATACACACGGCTTGCCGATCGAGCAAGCTATCGCTAACGGCGGTAAAGTGGACCGCAAAAAGATGAGCGTGCATGAGTTCCGCGAATATTGTAAGGAATATGCGCTGCAATGGGTGGAGAAGCAAAAGGGGCAATTCCGTCGTCTCGGGATTCGCGGCGATTGGGACAACCCGTATATTACGCTTCAGCCGAAATACGAGGCTCAACAAATTCGCGTGTTTGGGCAAATGGTGAATAAGGGCTACATTTACAAAGGATTAAAGCCGGTATATTGGTCTCCTTCTTCCGAGAGCGCACTGGCCGAAGCGGAGATTGAGTATAAGGATAAGCAATCGACTTCCATTTATGTCGCTTTTCAAGTGAAAGACGGCAAAGGCAAGCTGCCGGAAGATGCGTCTATCGTCATTTGGACAACGACTCCTTGGACGCTGCCTGCGAACCTAGGGATCAGCTTGCACCCTGAATTTGACTATGCTCTCGTACAAGCCGACGGCAGAAAGTTCGTGCTTGCGGCAGGTCTGCTGGAAGCGGCATCCAAAGAAATCGGATGGACAGATGTAGAAGTGCTGTCGCAATATAAGGGCAGCGAGCTGGAGCATGTGCTGTGCCAGCATCCGTTCTATGACCGCACGTCGCTGGTTATGGTAGGCGAGCACGTTACGCTTGAAGCCGGAACTGGCTGCGTACATACGGCTCCGGGCCACGGTGAGGACGACTTCGTTATTGGTCAACGCTACAATCTGGGCGTATTGTGCCCGGTTGACGATCAAGGGCATTTTACAGCGGAAGCTCCTGGCTTTGAAGGCATGTTTTACGAGAAGGGCAACAAGATTATTACCGACAAGCTTCAAGAATCCGGACATCTGCTGCACATGAGCACGATTCAGCATCAATATCCGCATGACTGGCGGACGAAGAAGCCGGTTATTTTCCGTGCTACCGAGCAATGGTTTGCCTCGGTCGATAAATTCCGTCAAGAGATGCTCGACGAAATCAAACGGATTAACTGGACGCCTAACTGGGGCGAAGTGCGGCTGCACAATATGATTGCCGACCGGGGAGACTGGTGTATTTCCCGTCAGCGCGTATGGGGCGTTCCGATCCCGATCTTCTACTGCCGCAGCTGTAACGAGCCGCTGGTAAACAACGACACGATCGAGCATGTGGCTCAATTGTTTGAAAAGGAAGGCTCCAACGCCTGGTTCCAAAAAGACGAAAGCGAGCTGCTGCCGAGCGGCGCGGTTTGCTCGAAATGCGGACACGACCATTTCCGCAAGGAAACGGACATCATGGACGTTTGGTTCGATTCCGGCTCCAGCCATGCAGCCGTTCTCGAAACTCGCGACGAGCTGCAGTGGCCTGCCGATCTGTATTTGGAAGGCTCCGACCAATACCGCGGCTGGTATAACTCTTCCCTGATTACTGGCGTAGCCGTACGCGGTCAAGCGCCTTACAAAGGCATTTTGAGCCATGGCTTCACGTTGGACGGAGAGGGCCGCAAAATGTCGAAGTCGTTGGGGAATACCGTGGACCCTAACCAGGTTTGCGATAAGCTCGGTGCCGATATTTTGCGCTTGTGGGTTTCGTCGGTCGATTATCAGGCGGATGTTCGTATCTCTGATAATATTTTGAGTCAAATTACGGAAGTGTACCGGAAGATTCGCAATACGCTTCGCTTCCTGCTTGGAAACTTGTCCGATTTCAATCCGGCAGCCGACCGCTTAGCGGCAAGTGAAATGAGCGAGCTTGACCGGTTTGCAATGATCCGATTGAACCGGATGATCGAGCGGGTCATGAAAGCTTATGACGCCTACGAATTCCACATCGTGTACCAAGCAGTCCATCATTTCTGCGCAGTAGAGATGAGCGCGTTCTATCTTGACATCTGCAAAGACCGCCTGTATGCAAGCGCTCCGGCTGATGCTGGACGAAAAGCGGCGCAAACGGTATTATATGATGCGCTCACGGCAATAACTAAATTGATTGCTCCAATTCTGCCTCATACAGCGGATGAAGTGTGGAAGTATATTCCAGGTGTTGAGCTGGCCAGCGTACAGCTGAGCGAGGCTCCACAAACCGATAGCTCCTTGTTTGATGAAGCGGTAGAGAGCAAATGGGAGCAATTCATCGCCGTTCGCGATGATGTTCTGAAGGCGCTCGAAGCGGCGCGCAAGGAAAAAGTAATCGGTAACTCTCTCGGTGCTTCCGTTCATGTGTACCCTGATGCAGCAACGCACCAGCTGCTGCAAGGCTTCGAACAATTGGATCAATTGTTCATCGTATCCGACGTCGTTGTTCACGAAGCGGGTACAGCCGCTCCTGAAGGCGCACATGCGTACAAAGGACATTCGGTGAAAATTGAAGTGGCAGAAGGCGAGAAATGCGAGCGCTGCTGGATTGTCACACCGGAAGTCGGTCACGATCATGAGCATCCGACGCTGTGCAAACGCTGCGCGGGAGTTATCAAGCTGAACACCGGTGCTTAAGTTATAAGCGGGCGCCCGGCAAGACTCTTCAACAGTCTTGCCGGTTCGCTCGTTACTTTGGTTATAGTGGAGGAAGCTGGTCAAGAATCCTAACAGCGAAATATGTGGGATGGATGGGGCTTTTAAATATCGAAATTAGAAGTCAGCAACACTGGACCTTAATCATAATAATTTTCGTCTTCTATCGATTGCTCGGGTTCCAGCAAGCCCTCACCTTCGCCATTGTGCATGTAGTCCTGATAGGCTCTGTTTCTTACAACGGTGACGTGTTGTCCGTACATGTCCGTAGCCAAAAAGCTTTCAAAGGATTCCACATAGCCGTAGGTTTCTTCGGCCTCTACTTCCATATCGTTATAATCGTCCGATACGTTAGGATTTTCAGCCATTGCCGGGCTGTTGGAGGTACCCCAGCTTTCGACGATCTGCCATGCATCTTCGCCGTCGAACTGGTTTTGCTCCGGAAGCTCGTCCAGGCTTGTTCGGCCGAAAGGCGGTGCCAAAAGCTGTTCTTCCACCGGACGCCTTTGAGACAAGCTCGGATCCGGCACATGCTCAACGCAATAAGCGGTCGATGGAATGGCTTTGAGTCGTTCATAGGATATAGGTGCTCCGCACGTGCGGCAGTAGCCGTATTCACCCTTCTCGATCCGTGACAAGGCATCATTGACATCCATCAGATGGCGTTCCCGGTTTTCATGCAAGGCAATGTCCTTGCTTCGTTCAAACATTTCGGAGCCTACATCGGCCGGATGATTGTCATTGGTCGATAGTTCGCCGGTTTGGTCGCGCATGGAATCGTGAAGACCGAAATGATCGTTTTCTTGCATATGCGTTTCGAGCCATTGCCGTTCTTCCTGAAGCATGGTTTCCAATTGTTCCAGCTGACGGGAATCCAATGAGTTCGGGTGATTCGTCATAAGAGACGCCTCCTTTTAGAAATCACAATACTCCTATTTTTTGCGGGAGCTTTTCTTTTTACATAGGAAAATCATTGTATCCCAGGAAGCGATAAGGAGATGAAACATTGATTTATTACATCTATGCAGTGATCGTGCTGATTTTGGACCAGGTTACCAAGTGGCTCATTGTCAACAATATGACGATTGGCGAGTCGCGGCCGGTCATCGGCGAGTTTTTCCAAATAACATCCCACAGAAACCGCGGGGCCGCATTTGGCATTTTGCAGGAGCAGCGCTGGTTCTTTATCGTCATTACGATCATTATCGCTGCGGGAGTGATTTGGTATTTGCAAAAAACGCGCAAGGAAGGCCGCAAATTGCTTCCTTTCGCTTTGGGCTTGCTGCTTGGCGGCGCATTGGGCAATTTTATCGACCGGGCTTTGTTCGGAGAAGTCGTCGATTTCCTGCAATTCCGGTTTCAATTCAATTGGTTCGGAACTCATGTAGATTATACGTATCCGATCTTTAATGTGGCCGATTCCGCTATCGTGGTTGGAGTCATTCTCATTTTCGTCGATTCGTTAATCAGCTGGAGAAATGAAAAGAAAGGCGCGTAACGAAAATGTCAGTTTCCGATCAGGATCAAGAACAAATGGATAATACGCTGGAATGGACAGCGGAAGCCGGAGACCGCGGCGAGAGGATCGACAAATTCATTACCGAATCGCTGGAGGAGGAGGTCTCGCGAACTCAGGTCCAGCAATGGATCAAGGACGGGTATCTCAAAGTAAACGGCGGCGAAGTGAAAGCGAACTACAAGCTGGCTGAAGGCGACAAGCTGCTGCTGACGATACCGGAGCCTGAGGAGCTGCGTCTGGAGCCTGAAGCGATTCCTCTCGATGTAGTGTACGAAGACTCGGATGTCATCGTAGTCAACAAACCGCGGGGACTCGTAGTCCATCCTGCGCCTGGCCATTACAGCGGCACGTTAGTGAATGCCCTGTTGTATCATTGCAAGGACTTGTCCGGTATTAACGGTGTAATGAGGCCGGGCATTGTGCACCGCATCGACAAGGACACGTCCGGCTTGCTGATGGCGGCCAAAAACGACCTGGCTCATGCCTCTCTCGCCGCGCAGTTGAAGGAGCATTCGGTCAACCGCAAATATTTGGCTGTAGTTCACGGGAACGTTGCTCACGATCATGGCACTATCGAGGCTCCGATCGGGCGCGATCCCCATGACCGCAAGCTGTACACCGTGACGGAGAAGAATAGTAAGCGTGCGGTCACCCATTTTGTCGTTCTGGAGCGGTTCGGCGATTACACTCTGGTGGAGCTGAAGCTCGAAACCGGCCGTACGCATCAGATTCGGGTTCATATGAAGTTCATCGGGCATCCTCTGGCAGGGGACCCTGCCTATGGTCCGGCCAAAAACAAAAGCATCACAATGGAAGGACAGGCGCTGCATGCGGCGATCCTAGGATTTGTTCATCCAAGAACGGGAGAGCAGCTGCAGTTTGAGGCTGAAATGCCCGAGGATATGAAGCATCTGCTTCATGTGCTAAAAAATCGATAAGGACGGATCGAAGTCATGGAACATTTGATTAACCCCAAGGTTAAGGATATTCAAATTTCGGGAATCCGGAAAATCTCCAATCTGGTCAGCACGTATAAGGATGCACTTACCTTAACGATCGGTCAGCCGGACTTTCCGACTCCGGATCATATTATGACGGCCGCCAAAGCAGCGATTGATGCGCACAAAACAACGTACACCCCTAACCCGGGAATGCTGGAGCTGCGTCAAGCCGCCGCGGCCTTCGTGAAAGGCAAATATGACCTTACATATAAGCCGGAGACGGAAGTCATAGTAACGACCGGGGCCAGCCAAGCGCTTGATATTACGCTTAGAACCATTTTGGAGCCGGGCAGCGAGGTGATCTTGCCGGGACCGATTTATCCGGGGTATGAGCCGCTGGTGCGTTTGTGCGGTGGAGAGCCCATTTATGTCGATACAAGAGCAAACGGGTTTAAACTGACGGCGGACCTGCTGGAGCCTCACATAACGGAAAAAACGCGATGCATCATTTTGTGCTATCCGTCCAACCCGACAGGCCGGGTGCTGAGCGAGGAAGAGCTGAACGAGATTGCGCGGCTGCTTGAGAGCAAATCCATTTTTGTAATCTCCGATGAAATTTACAGCGAACTTATATATGATCAGCCTCATAAATCATTGGCGACTATCGGTACGATGAGAGAGAAGACAATTGTCATTAACGGGCTGTCTAAATCGCATTCGATGACCGGCTGGCGTATTGGATTTACATTCGCACCTGAGTATTTGTCGCAGCATATGGTAAAGGTTCATCAATATAATGTGACTTGTGCCAGCTCGATCAGCCAATATGCGGCTCTGGAGGCATTGACCAACGGTGTGGACGATGCGCTTCCAATGAAGCAAGCTTACATTCAACGTAGAGATTACGTCTATGACAGGTTGACGAAGATGGGATTTGAATTGGAGAAGCCGGAGGGAGCCTTTTATTTGTTCCCTTCGATCGAACGGTTCAAGCTAAGCTCCATGGATTTCACGATGAAGCTGCTGGAAGAGCAGCGGGTTGCTGTCGTTCCGGGCGATGCGTTCTCCATTTATGGCGAAGGATATATCCGTATTTCGTACGCTTATGCAATGGAAGTGCTCGAGCAAGCAATGGATCGCATGGAGACCTTCGTGCGCACATTATAAAAAGGAGGATGCAGGGAAGTGATTCCTGCGTCCTTTTTCTTTTTACCGGGCAACAATAATTTAAGCGGAAGAAAAAGGGGATTGACGTGAAACCAAAAGGTTTCGTATAATACAAAATGAAACCAAAAGGTTTCGCATTTAGTTGCATCAAAGAAGCAATCTTATTGTTGAAGAAAGGAACCGCTATTCATGAATGAGGCGTTACTGAAGAAGCTTCGCTACAAAGAGGGAAGAGCCCTGGTAGTCAACGCTCCTGCAGGGTACAAGCTGGGAGTAGAGGGCACGGATACAGCGGAGGGGTTGTACGAGTTTGTGCAGCTGTTTGTAAGCAATGCGGAGGAATTGAAGGAGCGGCTTCCTCAGGTTACACCGTTGTTGAAGGAGGATGCATTGTTCTGGATCACTTATCCGAAGCAAAGCTCGAAGCTCAAAACGGATATTAACCGGGATGTTTTATTCACACTGGTCGCCGAGCTGTCTCCATACCGGTGTGTCAGCAACGTAGCCGTCGATGAGACATGGTCTGCGCTGCGGTTTCGTCATCAGGATAAAGTAAAAACGAAAAATTAGGAGGATGTTTATGAGCACTAATACCGTACCCGATATTCGTCAAACCGTTACATTGAATGCACCGATTCAAAAAGTCTGGAGTGCAGTGGCAACCGCCGATGGAATAGGCGCCTGGTTTATGCCGAACAATTTCGAGCCTGTGCTCGGATACGAGTTCCATTTGAAAGCCGGTCCTTTCGGCGATTCGCCTTGCAAAGTAACGGAGCTTGACCCGCCAACACGGCTTTCCTTCACATGGGGGAAAGACTGGACGCTTACCTTTGAACTAACCGAGCTCGAAGGCAAGACCGAATTCACCCTGATTCATTCCGGATGGGATATAGATAAAGTAACCGAATTCGGTGAAACGCACCAAGTCGTGCACGAAAGAATGTCCAACGGCTGGATCGGTATCGTGCAAAAGCTGAGAACGATCATTGAAGACTCGCAATGAGCTCCGCTTCGCCCAAGGTTGATGTATTCCAGGCGATTGCCGATCCGACGCGGCGGAAGTTGTTAAATCTGCTGGTGGAGGAGGAGAAGCCCGTTACGGTACTCAGCAGCCATTTCCCAATGAGCCGAACCGCCGTATCGAAGCATCTTCGCATCTTGTCGGATGCAGGTCTTGTGAAGGAAAGAAAGGTAGGGCGCGAGACGCGTTACCGGCTGGATACCGAGCCGCTGCTTGAATTGAAGCGCTGGCTTGCCTTCTACGAGAGGTACTGGGAGAATAAGATGGCCGCGCTCAAACGGTTTGTTGAGGCCGATGAAAGTGGTCCATCGTCTGGAACGATCGAACTGGTGGAGAATCGTAAGCCGTCGGAGAGCGGGGGAGAATGACCGAACGGATCGCTCTGTTCCGTATGTACTGACGTAAAAAAACGGATGTATGAACGACTCTGGTACTCGGTCGTTTGAAGGTCATAATATAAAACCGCTCATGGAGAGGATTGGAGTAAGTAATATGTATCCATCCTCGTCAATGAGCGGTTTTGTTTATTGTTGTTCGTCCGACTTCCAACGGAAGTATCGGCTTATGGTGTTGATAGCTAGGTCGATAGCCTGTTCATTAGGCTCGATCTTGGCATGATGCAAGCCGTAAGGAGTATCGACGCCGAGCCAGAACATGAATCCGGGGATTGTCTCCAGGAAGTAGCCGAAGTCCTCGCCTGTCATCGCTTCGGTGCATTCAATGACCTGCATGAGCCCGTTGTCGCGAACCCAGTCCATGAATTCCGCCGTCGTCTCCGCATGGTTGAATACTTGCCGGTAGTTCGCCCCGTAATCGATATCGACCTTGCATTGGAACGCGGTTTCCATACCGGCTGTCAACGCTTCGATGCGGGATTTAATCAAAGTCATTGTTTCCGCGGACAAGGTGCGGATCGTTCCTTCAAGACGCGCCTTCTCTGCGATGATATTTTGCTTGGTGCCGCCGTCGATCTTACCGATGGTAATAACGGCCGAATCCAACGGATTGACATTGCGCGATACGATCGTCTGCAACTGGGTGACAAGCTGACAAGCTGCGATAACCATATCATTGGCATTATGCGGAAACGCGGCGTGCCCGCCTTTGCCCGTCAGGTCAATGAACAGCTCGGACGTATTGGCGAACAAAATGCCAGGCTTGGTCGCTATAGTCCCGACAGGATATTCGGGAGCAACATGAAGCGCTACGATCTGATCCGGCATCCAATCTCGAAGCTCCTCACATTCAAGCATCGGCTTTGCGCCGCCCGGCCCTTCCTCTGCGGGCTGGAAGATGAATGTGATATCGTCTCGGATCGGCTGATTGACGATATGGGTCAATACGCCAAGTCCGATAGACATATGCACATCGTGTCCGCACGCGTGCATATAGCCCGGATGGGTGGAGCGGAACTCATAGCCCGTATCCTCCGCAATCGGAAGTCCGTCCATATCGGCACGATACCCTAATCGGCGGGTTGGCGCCGTGCCTTTGACGTTAACAAGTATGCCTGTTCGCCAAGTGCGGACTTCGATTCTCTCCTGGGGGAGTGTGCTGATATAATCGAGCAAATATTGCTGTGTCTTGAATTCGGCAAAGCCAGCTTCGGGAATTTGATGCAGGTCGCGCCGAATGGATACGAACCGGCTTGGCGATGCGACAGTGCTAGTTGTAGAGTTAGACATGTAAAGAGCTCCTCCTAAGCAGGATGGTATTACGATTGTACTTCATACGCACAGCGCGTAATCGCGCAAAATTTCTATCCTTGACGCAGCGTATTCCTTAAAAGCAGATGATCCTATACAAAAAGCCCGGCGATAATCGCCGGGCCCTTGCTGAGGGCACCTAGCCTTACAGGGTGCGCAGGTCTTGAAGAATTTCCGTTTTGGACTTCGTTTTAGCGTCAACGGTTTTGATCACGCGAGCTGGAGCTCCGGCAACAACCGTATTTTCTGGAACGTCGACAGTTACTACTGCGCCAGCTGCTACTACGGAGCCTTTGCCGATACGAACGCCTTCGAGGATAACCGCGTTAGCGCCTACGAGCACGTCGTCTTCGATAACAACCGGTTGAGCTGATGGAGGCTCGATAACTCCGGCAACAACAGAACCGGCGCCGATATGGCACATAGCTCCGATTTTGGCGCGGCCGCCTACTACCACGTTCATGTCGATCATAGTGCCGGCACCGATGGATGCGCCGATGTTGATCGAAGCGCCCATCATGATAATGGCATTGTCGCCGATAGCTACTTTATCACGGATAATAGCGCCCGGCTCGATGCGAGCGTTGATGTTTTTCAAATCCAGCATAGGGATGGCGGAGTTGCGGCGGTCGTTCTCAACGACATAATCTTCGATTTTGGCTTGGTTCTCGTCCAAAATGCGCTTTACTTCCGTCCACTCGCCGAATACGACGCCGCTTTTGCCGGAAATAAACGATTGTACGGCGGAGCCGAAGTCAATGGATTCCAGATCGCCTTTTACATATACTTTCACTGGGGTTTTTTTCGTGCTGGTTTTAATAAAATTGATAACTTCTTCTGTGTTCATTTCCAACATCTTAGGTTCCAACTCCTTATGTAAAATAACGGGTGACCGTCCATATGCCGCCCGGTGAAATCATTCCTTTTCTTTATAGCATAAAAGCGGGGTTCTAGCAATGCGCCTCGACATACATCGACAGTTGCTATTGACAGCGGGTGTCGAACATGGGATAATGCTTGTAACTGAATAGCACCTTTAAAATCAGTCCAGAGAGGCTGGCAAGGTGAACGATTGGATGGAACGGGATTCCAGAGATAAGCAGCAGTCTGTGCGTACAGACTCTCTATCCCCATGCCCGCTTCTCTCCTTGTGTCCGCAAACCTTGCCTAAGTGCAAGGTTTTTTTTTGTAGGATTCAATCGCTAGCCTAACACTATTCATTGATGCAGGAGGTCGGAGACCTTGGCCCAGGAAGCAGAGCACGTGTTAATGGACGAAACGGGAATGCGAAGAGCGCTGACCCGGATCGCTCACGAAATTTTGGAAAGAAACAAAGGCTTCGAGAATTGTGTGCTTATCGGTGTTCGAACCCGCGGCATATACCTTGCCAACCGGATTGCCGAGCGGATCATGGAGATCGAGAACGTTCCGGTTCCGGTAGGCGAGATTGATGTAACGCGCTACCGCGACGACCGGTCGGGCAGGCTGGAGCGGGCGGTCAAGAGCGATGCAGCACCGGCAATGGACATTCACAACAAGAAGGTCATCTTGTTCGATGATGTGCTGTACACAGGCAGAACCGTTAGAGCGGCAATGGACGCTTTGATGGATTTGGGAAGGCCGCAGATGATCCAATTGGGCGTGCTGGTCGACCGAGGCCACCGGGAGCTTCCGATTCGTCCTGATTACGTGGGCAAAAACATTCCGACCTCGCGCCTTGAGAGCATCGAGGTACTGCTTAAAGAAGTGGACGGAGACGACCAGGTCGTCATTACTCAACAAAGGAGGCAAAACGGATGACACAGTTGAAGCTCGCATCGGAGAAACATTTGTTAGGCACCAAAGGGATGAGTGCACAGGACATCACGGCCATATTAGACCGGGCGGCCTATTGGGAGCAATATCCCGTGAAGCTGGCGAACCACTTGCAGGGCCGTTTTGTGGCCAATATGTTTTTTGAAAACAGCACAAGAACGCGATTTTCCTTCGAAGTAGCGGAGAAAAGACTCGGCGCGGAAGTGTTGAACTTCGCGGCTGCAGTATCGAGTGTGCAAAAAGGAGAATCGATATACGATACAGTCAAAACGCTTGAATCTATGGGGATCGACGCCGGCGTGATCCGGATGAAGCCGAACGGCCTGCTGGCCGAGCTGGCGGAGAAGATCAAAGTACCGCTGATCAATGCAGGCGACGGCAACAATGAGCATCCTACGCAAGCGCTGCTCGATCTGTATACGATGCGCAAGCAGTTCGGGCATCTGAAGGGGCTGCACGTAGCGATCATCGGAGATATTCAGCACAGCAGGGTAGCGCGCTCGAACTTATGGGCGCTGCAGACGATGGGAGCCAAAGTAAGCCTGTGTGCTCCGCCATCGATGCAGGCGCCAGAGCTGGCTGCATATGCGCCGTACGTTACGATCGACGAAGCAATCAAGGCCGATGTGGTGATGATGCTGCGGGTGCAGCTGGAGCGCCACGAAGAGAGCGTGTATAAGTCGGCTGCCGACTATCGTGAGGCTTACGGCTTAACCGTGAAAAGGGAAGCGGCGATGGCGCCTCATGCGATCATCATGCACCCTGCGCCGGTCAACCGCGATGTTGAGATAGACGACGAGCTGGTCGAGTGCGAGCGCTCGAAGATTTTCGCCCAGATGGGGCATGGGGTTCCGATAAGAATGGCTGTAATCGAACGGGCATTAAGCTAACATCATTAGCTTCCTAATACGGGCCCGTACATAGAGAAATGCGGGCGAATGAATTCGCTGGGCACACTATAAGCAATGAAGAACGACAGGGAGGGCATTATGGGAATTTGGATCTTGAACGCGCAGGTTGTAGCTACCGGTAACGAGCTGGCGAAACGGCATATTTTAGTAGAAGGCAATGTAGTTGAAACGATAATTGACGCAGCCAACGGCGTGCCGGATACGGCGGGCCACACGGTAGTGGATGCGGCAGGCAAACTGGTAACACCGGGCTTGATCGATATGCACGTGCATCTTCGCGAACCGGGCTTTGAGCATAAAGAAACGATTGCAACCGGAACCCGTTCCGCTGCACGCGGCGGCTACACGACGATCGCCTGCATGCCGAACACCCGGCCGGTAATCGACACGGTCGAGACGGTCAAGTATGTACTGGACAAAGCGGAAACCGAAGGCGTAATTCGCGTCCTGCCATACGGCTGTATTACGAAGAACGAGCTCGGCCGCGAGCTGACCGATTTTGACGCACTGAAAGAGGCCGGCGTTATCGGCTTCACGGACGACGGCGTTGGCGTGCAAAGCGCGCAAATGATGAAGGATGCGATGGCCAAAGCGGCATCGATCGGGCTCCCGGTTATCGCTCACTGCGAAGACAACACGCTGGTAGAGGGCGCTTGGGTAAGCGAAGGAGCATTCTCCAAGAAGCACGGCTTGAAGGGGATTCCGAACGAGTCGGAAGCGATTCATGTAGGCCGTGACGTATTGCTCGCCGAAGCGACAGGCGTTCATTACCATGTGTGCCACGTCAGCACGGAGCAATCCGTTCGCCTGATCCGTCACGCGAAGCAATTCGGCATCAAAGTGACCGCAGAAGTTTGTCCGCACCACCTGCTGCTGTCCGATGAAGACATTCCGGGCATGGATGCGAATTGGAAGATGAATCCTCCGCTCCGCACGCCAAGAGACGTGCAAGCTTGTATCGAAGGGCTGCTGGACGGTACGATCGACATTATCGTTACCGACCATGCACCGCACAGCGAAGAGGAGAAAGCGCGCGGCGTCGACCTGGCTCCTTTCGGAATTGTTGGCTTCGAAACGGCGTTTCCGCTCTTGTATACAAAATTCGTAGCTACCGGCGAATGGACGCTGCAGTTCCTTATAGATAAAATGACTTCCCTTCCGGCGCAAGTGTTCGGATTGCCTTGGGGCACGCTGGAAGTCGGTAAAGAAGCGGATCTGACGATGATCGACCTGGAAACGGAAAAAGAAGTAAATCCTGCGGAATTCGCTTCCAAAGGACGCAACACGCCGTTTACCGGCTGGAAGCTTAAAGGCTGGCCAACATGGACGATGGCAGGCGGCAAGGTCGTTTGGTCGGAAGCCTAAACCACGTTCAGACCTCTAATTGGATATAACGATTGATTAGCATACAGGGATGTTTCTTTAACATGATAAGGAGTTGAAAACGATGCAGGCAAGGTTGTTGTTGGAAGACGGCACGTTATTTACCGGCAAGGCGTTTGGCAGTGAAGGCGAGTCGACGGGTGAAGTCGTATTTAATACAGGGATTACAGGTTATCAGGAAGTTCTCTCCGATCCTTCCTACTGCGGACAGATCGTAACGATGACGTATCCGCTGATCGGAAACTACGGGATTACGCGGGACGATTTCGAATCGATTCGCCCGTTCATTCACGGGTTTGTAGTCCGCGAGCATGAGACGGTTCCAAGTAACTGGAGAGCGGAATATTCCCTCGACAGCCTGTTGAAGGAATATGGCATTATCGGCATCAGCGGCGTTGACACACGGATGCTGACCCGCCGTATCCGCCACCATGGCGTAATGAAAGGGCTGCTGACAACGACCAACAAACCGGTTGCCGAGCTGCTGGAGCAGCTGAAAGCAACTACGCTGATGACGGATCAAGTATCCCGGGTTTCCACGAAATCCGTATTCAGCTGCCCAGGAACGAAGGAGCGGGTCGTACTCGTAGACTTCGGTGCAAAAAGCGGCATCGTTCGTGACTTGACCAAGCGCGGCTGCGACGTAGTAGTCGTTCCTCAGGATGCAACAGCGGATCAAATCCGCCGGTTGGCTCCGGACGGCATTCTGCTCTCGAACGGCCCTGGGGATCCTAAGGACGTTCCTCATGCCGTAACTATGATTTCCGAGCTGCTCGGCGAGTTCCCGATCTTCGGCATCTGCTTGGGTCATCAGCTGTTCGCGCTCGCTTGCGGCGCCGATACCGAGAAGCTGAAATTCGGACATCGCGGGGGCAACCATCCGGTTAAAGATTTGCAAAGCAACCGCTGCTACATCACTTCGCAAAACCACGGCTATACCGTAAAAGACGATTCCATCGCCAATACGGAGCTGGAAGTAACTCATATCAACAACAACGACGGAACCATTGAAGGCTTGAAGCATAAGAAGCATGCGGCGTTCTCGGTACAGTACCATCCGGAAGCGGCACCGGGTCCATTCGACTCCAGCTACTTGTTCGATGACTTCATCCAAATGATCCGCGATTTCAAACAGGCGAATCCACAGCTGCCAAGACAGGCGCAAATTTCCGCGGCTTCCAAGCTGGGCGTACAGCCTGCCGGATCTGCATCGAAAGGAGAACTCCACTATGCCAAAAAATAATAGCTTGAAAAAAATACTCGTTATCGGTTCCGGTCCGATCGTCATCGGACAGGCGGCTGAGTTCGACTACGCCGGTACTCAGGCTTGCCAAGCATTGAAAGAAGAAGGAATGGAAGTTGTCCTGATCAACAGCAACCCTGCTACGATCATGACGGACACGAATATGGCGGACAAGGTTTACATCGAACCTATTACGCTGGAGTTTGTAACGCAAATCATCCGCCAGGAGCGTCCCGACGGATTGCTCCCGACACTCGGCGGTCAAACCGGCTTGAACATGGCGGTTGAACTGGCAAGAGCGGGCGTGCTGGAGCGCGAAAACGTCAAGCTGCTCGGTACTCAGCTGACAGCGATCGAAAAAGCGGAAGACCGCGATTTGTTCCGCGACTTGATGAGAGAGCTGGAGCAGCCGGTACCTGACAGCACGATCGTAACGACGGTGAAAGAAGCGGTTGATTTCGCTAACGAAATCGGCTATCCGATCATCGTTCGCCCTGCCTACACATTGGGCGGTACAGGCGGCGGTATTTGCGCCAACGAAGAAGAGCTGCTGGAGACTGTTGCATCCGGTATCCGCTACAGCCCTATCGGCCAATGCTTGATCGAGAAGAGCATCGCCGGCATGAAAGAAGTCGAATACGAAGTTATGCGCGATGCGAACGACAACTGTATCGTCGTATGTAACATGGAGAACTTCGACCCGGTTGGCGTTCATACAGGCGACAGTATCGTTGTGGCGCCTAGCCAAACGCTGTCCGACCGCGAGTACCAAATGCTCCGTTCGGCATCGCTCAAAATTATCCGCGCCTTAAACATCGAAGGCGGATGTAACGTACAATTCGCGCTGGATCCGTTCAGCTACCAATACTATGTTATCGAGGTAAATCCTCGCGTGAGCCGTTCCTCGGCGCTGGCTTCCAAAGCGACGGGCTACCCGATCGCCAAGATGGCTGCAAAAATTGCGATCGGCTACACTCTGGACGAGATCGTCAACCCGGTAACAGGACAAACTTACGCTTGCTTCGAGCCGACGCTGGACTATATCGTATCCAAAATTCCGCGCTGGCCGTTCGATAAATTTACAGCGGCTAACCGTAAGCTCGGTACGCAAATGAAAGCAACCGGCGAGGTTATGGCTATCGGCCGTACATTCGAGGAATCGATTCATAAAGCGATTCGTTCCCTTGAGATCGGCGTGCACCGCTTATACTTGAAAGAAACAGACCTTTTGGACAAAGAAACGCTGGAAGCGCGTCTGATCAAGCCGGACGACGAGCGGATGTTCCTGATCGCAGAAGCGTTCCGCCGCGGCTATACATTGCAGCAAATTCAAGACTTGACCAAGATCGACTGGTGGTTCCTGAGCAAGCTGGAAGGGCTGATCCAGTTCGAAGAGCAGCTGCTTCAGCCTGAGCTGACCGAAGAGCTGTTGTATGAAGCGAAGCGCAAAGGCTTCACGGATCGTGCGATTGCCGAAATTCGCCGCAATGCGGATAAAGGCTTGAACTTCACGCAAGAAGCGGATATCCGCGCTTACCGTCTGAGCTTGAACCTGAAGCCGGTCTACAAAATGGTAGACACTTGCGCGGCAGAGTTCGAAGCGACGACTCCTTACTACTACTCGACTTACGAGACGGAAGACGAAGTGAAGGAGACGACGAAGCAAAAGGTCGTCGTACTAGGCTCCGGACCTATCCGTATCGGACAAGGCATCGAGTTCGACTACTCTACGGTACATGCCGTATGGGCGATCCAAGCCGCAGGCTATGAAGCGGTTATCATTAACAATAACCCGGAGACGGTTTCTACGGACTTCAACACATCCGACCGTCTGTACTTTGAACCGCTGTTCTTCGAGGACGTAATGAACGTCATCGAGCATGAGAAGCCGATCGGCGTTATCGTTCAGTTCGGCGGACAAACAGCTATCAACCTGGCTGCACCGCTCGCTAAAGCAGGCGTACGCATTCTCGGTACCGACCTTGAAAATATCGATGCAGCGGAAGACCGCAAAAAGTTCGAAGCGCTGCTGCGCGAGCTGAACATCGCTCAACCGCCGGGCGGAACAGTGACTTCCGTCGATCAAGCGGTAGGCATGGCTTCCAAGTTCGGCTATCCGGTACTCGTTCGTCCTTCCTATGTATTGGGCGGACGCGCGATGGAAATCGTTTATTCCGATGAAGAGCTGCTGAGCTACATGGAGTATGCAGTCAAAATCAACCCAGAGCATCCGGTATTGATCGACCGTTATATGCTTGGTAAAGAAGTAGAGGTTGACGCGATTTGCGATAAAGAAACGGTCCTGATCCCAGGTATCATGGAGCACGTCGAGAGAGCGGGCGTACACTCCGGTGACTCGATCGCCGTGTATCCGCCGCAAACCATCTCGGAAGAGATTAAACAGCAAATTATCGATATTACTACGAAAATCGCCAGAGGGCTGCAAGTGGTAGGCTTGGTGAACATCCAGTTCGTCATTTATCAAGACCAAGCTTATGTGATCGAGGTAAACCCTCGTTCCTCCAGAACGGTGCCGTTCTTGAGCAAAGTAACGAAAATTCCTATGGCTAACGTAGCTACCCGCCTCATTATGGGCGAGAAGCTGGCCGACATGGGTTATCAAACAGGCTTGTGGCCGGAAGACGAATACGTATCCGTAAAAGTACCTGTATTCTCCTTCGCCAAATTGCGCCGCGTAGACACGACACTTGGACCGGAAATGAAATCGACCGGCGAGGTTATGGGACGCGACCTCAACTTCGCAAAAGCTCTGTACAAAGGCTTGATCGGTTCCGGGATGAAAATTCCGCCAACCGGTGCGATTATTGCTACAGTAGCGGATAAAGATAAAGCTGAGGCGATCGAAATTTTGACTGGCTTCTACAAGCTTGGCTACAAAATCGTAGCAACCGGCGGAACCGCCAAAGCACTGGAAGAAGCAGGACTGCATGTAACCCGCGTCAACAAGCTGAGCGAAGGCTCGCCGAACATTCTTGACCTGATCCGCAATGGAGAAGCTCACTTCGTCGTCAATACGCTGACGAAAGGCAAAACGCCTGAACGTGACGGTTTCCGTATTCGCCGCGAAGCGGTTGAGAACGGTGTGGTCTGCATGACCTCCCTCGATACGGTTAGAGCGCTGTGGCACATGCTTGAAGCGATCAACTTCCAATCGACGGCTATGCCTGCTCACCACGCATAATAGAGTGAATTGAAGATTAGCACAGTAACCCGGGATGACCAAGGGAAGCTGTGCTAATCCCTTGATTAGGCGGCTCCACCGCTTGAATGTTTGATGAAGCCTGATGAAAATACACAATACAATGGGGAGGCGAGACAGCATGTCAGTGCAAACGAATATCGCGGAACGAATTATGGTGGCTCTGGATTATCCCGACGCCGCAGCGGCTCAGAAGCTGCTTGAATCATTGAGAGGCATTCCTTGCTATATGAAGGTCGGCATGCAGTTGTTTTACAGTGCCGGACCTCAATTCGTAAGCAGTCTGAAGGAGCAGGGCTACAAGGTGTTCCTCGATGTGAAAATGCACGATATTCCGAACACGGTGAAAGGCGGATCGGAAAGTGTGACCCGTCTTGGCGTGGACATGTTCAATGTGCACGCGGCTGGCGGCAAGCAAATGATGGAGGCTGCTCTCGAAGGAGTCGATAAGGCTTTGGCGGGCGGAGGTGCAGCTGAAGCAAATCGACCGATCGTCATCGCCGTGACTCAGCTGACCAGTACAAGCCAAGCCGTGATGAATGAAGAGATCGGCCTGCCGGGAACGGTGGAGGACGCCGTACAGCGTTATGCACAGCTTGCGCAATCTGCAGGATTGCAAGGCGTTGTCGCTTCTCCTTTGGAAGTGACACGAATCAAAGCCGTGTGCGGTTCGGGATTCGTGACCGTTACACCGGGCATTCGTCCGGCAGGCGCAGCCATAGGCGATCAGTCGCGCGTTATGACGCCTGCAGAAGCTTTTGCACAAGGAACGGACTATGTCGTCATCGGGCGTCCGATTACAGCGGCAGAGGACCCTAGAGGCGCACTGGAAGCTATTATTCAATCGGTAGAGTAAGTAGCCACTCGCCGATCTCAAACTATAGATAAAAGGAGTTTTGTCTGATGAGCACAAAAACGATTTCTACGAACCCCCAGCTGGCAGAACGTATTGCAGCGGCCCTTTTGCAAATTGAAGCGGTAGCTCTTCGCCCTGACCCTAGTCAGCCCTTTACATGGACGTCCGGACTCAAATCGCCGATTTATTGCGATAACCGGCTGACGATTTCCTACCCGGAAATCCGCGAGCTGATTGCAGACGGCTTCGTATCCTTGATCCGCGACAACTTCCCGGACGTCGAAGTAATCGCCGGAGCTGCGACTGGCGGCATCCCGCATGCAGCGTGGGTTGCTCAAAAGCTGAACCTGCCTATGGTGTACGTTCGCGACAAAGCGAAAGGCCACGGCAAGGAGAACCTGATCGAAGGAACGATTCGCCCGGGACAAAAAACCGTCGTTATCGAAGACTTGATTTCCACAGGCGGCAGCTCGTTGAAGGTTGCTTTGGCAGTTAATGATGCAGGCGCTAATGCTCTGGGCGTGCTCGGGATTTTCTCCTACCAGTTCGACAAAGCAACGGAAGCGTTCGCCGGCGCAGGAATTCCGTTCGAAACGCTGTCCAATTACACGACGCTATTGGATGTAGCCTTGAAACAAGGCAGCATTCAAGAGTCGGATGTGGAAGTGCTGAAGTCTTGGCGCGTAAATCCGAGCGAATACGGTAAATAACCTATTATGGACATGCCCCATACTCGTCTTTCTGCAAAGAAAGCCGGTGTGGGGCTTTTTTGCCGCTTATTGAACAAAAAAATCGCGGAGCCTCCCTTCCTGGTGAGGGTGTCCGCGATTTTGTTACCATAATAGAATTTTATAACATTCCGAGGTCATTTTTTGAGCAATTCCAGACGGTACACATATTCGAACAAATATTCAAATGCTTCCAGATTGCGCTTGGCTTCGAAAGCATTGGCGCCCCAAGCGTAAATGCCGTGCTTGCGCAGCATGATGCCAGGGACGCGTGGAACGATGGCGTCTTGTACCAGCTCGGCAATCCTTGGAATGTCCGCATAGTTAGGCAGGATAGGCACTTCGATCTGCGCCTCTTCGTCCCAAATGTTGAATGCTTTGATCAGCTCGACACCTTCGACAGGGATCGATTTGCGCTCCCAGAACAGCTCCGAGACGAGATTGTTGAATACGGTATGGACATGGAAAATCGCCCCGCAGCCCGTTGCTTTATAAATTTCACAATGGATTAATGTTTCCGCCGACGGCTTAAGTCCTGTCGTTTCCGTAGGCTGTCCCTTATCATCCACCAGAAGAAAATCGGAAGGTGTGTTCACCGATTTGTCTTTACCGCTGGCGGTAATGGCGAAAGTAAATTGCTCCGGGGCGAAATCGCCTACACGGATGGACAGGTTGCCGCTGGTGGCAGGAAACCAGCCCTTTGCCGCTAAAATGGTCTTTACTTCCCGAAGCTCGGCGAACGCCTGCTGCTTCTCTTCCAATCGAAGCGTGCTGCTCACTTGACTTTCAACTCCTCTAATTGCTTGATAATGTCATGAAAATCCTCAAAGGCATAATAGTTCAATCCTAAATCCTTGCACAGGTCGACCAGAATGGAGCGGGCAAATACGGTTTCCACCAGCTTCGCTCCTTCAAAATCCGTTACACTGTCACCGATCAGAATCCGCTCGTAAGCTTCCGGCGAGTAGCCGCGGATAATAGCCGTTTTGCACATTCCGCAATCATTGTGACAGTGCTCGTCGCAGGAATGCGGCCATAGGATTTCGATATGGCTTCCGCTGAAGTCGCTGCCGTTGCAGTAAATGTGATCTTTCGGAATATCGAACTCCGACAGCACAGGATAGACGAAAAAGTCGATCCCGCCGCTCGTGACGTAAAATTCGATTTCGTTATCCTTGCAATAGGCAAGCAGCTCCTTGAAGCCGGGGCGTATGACTACGTTATTGATCGCATAATCGACGACTTCCTGCTTGCGGGAAGTTGGCAGCAAGGCAAACATGCGGCCTACACCTTCGCGAATCGAGATCGATTTGGCGAGAACCTGCTCAACCAGCCGATCCCAACCTGGCGGCTGAAAATGCTTCATGATGGCGACGATATTGTCGTTAACGGTGATGGTGCCGTCAAAATCGCAAAAGATGATCCGTTTCCTGCTCATTCTCTAATCCCCCAAGCTTCGATTGCTGCTCTCAGCTCCGGATGCTGCTCTGCATAATCCTTCAGCGATACACCGGCTTGGCATGCGGCAATGGCTTGACGGAATGCTTGTCCGCCTGCGATAGTGCCCATAGGATGGCCATGGATACCTCCGCCCGCATTGACGACGACCTGCTCGCCGAAATCCTTCAGGATGAGCGGCACAAGACCAGGGTGAATGCCTGCGGACGGAACCGGGAAGCTAGTTTTCAGCGGCAGGGAAGCGGCCGTTTCTCCGTTGGCACTGTATACGTAATCCGAAGTCTGTCCGGTTAACAGCACTTCCTTGATCGCCATGTTCTCCTCACGCGGCATGACGACGGATCCGTATGGCGACGGAAACAGGACCAGATCGGCACCGGCCAGACGCATCAGCTTGCCCAGCAGCACATTGGCGGCAATTCCGTAATGCGGCGATGGATAGAAGGCGCCGGCCATCGCCGGATGGGCCATGATCGGCACGCTGATGTCCGGATGACGGCTTAGCTCTGCGAGTGTGTCAAATCCATAGGCAAGAACGTTAAACAATAAAGCGTTAGCTCCGGCATCGATTGCCTTGCGGGCTTGATCCAGCAGGCTGAAGGTAGGACCGGTCAAATTAGTTGCGTACAGCAGCTTTTGACCCGTAACCTGTTCCGCTTGTGCGGCTGCCTGCAGGCAAGCTTCCACACGCCGTTCAATCGGCGTCAGCGGATTCTCAAATAAAATCTCGTCATCCTTGATCAGATCGACGCCGCCTGCCGCCTGCAAGTAAAACTGCTCGCGAAGCGTAGACAGGTCGTGTCCGATTACGGATTTGAAAATACTCATCAACAGCGGGCGGTCATGGACTCCAAGAAGATCCCTTACGCCCTGCATGCCGAATTTAGGTCCTGGGAAAGCAGACAGGAACTCGCTGGAGAACTGAAGATCGATCAGCTTGACCCGGCCGTCCATGGAGAGCTTACCGAATACCGTAACAAGCAAAGCAGGGATATCCCGGCTGAAATTGGCATCCGGATAGGCGATGGAAATGTCCGCGTAACGCTCCGATGCAGGTGCGCCGGGAGCGGGCTCATGCACCTTAATATCGACCACTTTGCCGAGATGGCGCTCCATTTCGGCTTTCTTGGCTTCCGGCAGATCGGTCCAGCTGCCCACCGTCAGCCCGACGGCGATACCTTGTGCTTTTTTGGCAAAATCCGCTTTCTCATCATGGCAGCGATAGGTGGCAACACAATATGAATTTAACAACACGTACACCTACTTTTATTTAGATTGAACGGCAGCAGCCTGGGATGAAATCGCTTCTCCCAGCTCGCCTGCCCGTTCTGCCGAGCGCAGAACCGCTTTAGTCACACCGACGGAGAAATCGTGACGTTCCAACGTTTCCAGCGCAGCCTGGGTTGTTCCGTTAGGTGAAGTAACCTTACGACGCAAATCCGCAGGATCCTCGCCTGTCAGTTCAACCATTTTGGCTGCTCCGAGTACGGTTTGCACCGTTAGTTGCTTTGCAGCCTCAGGGGTAAGACCGCCGCGGATGCCGCCTTCGATCATAGCCTCCATCATGTAGTAAATATATGCCGGTCCGCTGCCGGAAACGCCGGTCACGATGTCGAGCTTCGACTCCTCCACGACCGATACGATGCCGGTAGAGGCGAACATGTCAATGGCCAGCTTCTGCTGCTCGGCGCTGGTGCCGGAGGAGAAGCTGATGCCGGTTGCTCCAAGTCCGATGGAGCTCGACGTATTAGGCATTGTGCGGACGATGGGCTGTCCGCTGGTGCCGAGCACAGCTTCAATCGTGGCGATGGACATTCCGGCGATCACGGATACAAGCAGCGCGGAAGGCTTCAGTTGGGAGCTGAGCGAAGTCAGCCCTTCGATGGCGTCTTTCGGCTTGAATGCCACGACGACGACATCCGCTTCCGTAACGGCGCGGAGCTTGTCGACTTCATTCGCAGCATAGCTGACCCCATAACGGTCATGAAGAGACTTCAGACGGTCCGTATCCTGTCTGTTAATCATGGTAATTCGGGCAGGATTATCGTTCTTACCCGACGTCAGCCCCCGAACGATGGCTTCAGCCATTGAGCCTGCGCCTATGAATGTGATGTTGGCGGTGGATAAAGACATAGCTTGTCGTCTCCTTTGCTAGCAGGTAATGTTGAGTAACGATTTTATACAAAATGACTTAGCCGCGAATTTGTCCGCTGCCGCTGATGCAATATTTGGTAGAGGTCATCTCAGGCAGCCCCATAGGTCCGCGGGCATGGAGCTTCTGGGTGCTGATGCCGATTTCCGCACCGAACCCGAATTCGAAGCCGTCGGTAAACCGTGTGGATGCGTTATGATACACGGCTGCTGCGTCGACTTCCTGCAGGAAGCGGGCGGCATGCTCAGCCGTTTCCGTGACGATGCATTCCGAATGCATTGTTCCATGCCGGCGGATATGTTCCATAGCTTCGTCCAGCCCATCGACGACGCGGATGTTGAGTATATAGTCGTTGTACTCCGTATCCCAATCCTGGTCGGATGCGGCGTTGATGGAAGGAACCAGCTCGCGTGCCATTGCGTCCCCGCGAAGCTCTACCTTGTTCTCCGAAAAGGTTTGTGCCAAAGAAGCGAGACGGTCTTGCGCGAAGCTCCGATGGACGAGCAGCGTCTCCATGGAATTGCATACGGAAGGGCGTTGGACTTTGGCGTTCAATGCGATATTCAAAGCCATTTCATATTGTGCGGTATCGTCAATATAAGTATGACAAATGCCGGCTCCCGTTTCAATGACAGGCACGGTTGCATTTTGCACGACATTTTGAATCAAGGAATGCCCTCCGCGAGGGATCAGGACGTCCAGCAGACCGTTCAGCTTCAGCATCTCATCGACGGAGGAACGGTTAGGATCGAGAACAAGCTGAATGGCATCAGCCGGTACATCGGTACGGGAGAGGGTTTCATGCATGACTTCCACGATTCGTTTGTTGGATTGCAGCGCTGCCGAGCCCCCGCGAAGCACAACGGCGTTGCCGGTTTTGAGGCACAGTCCGGCGGCATCGACGGTAACGTTAGGGCGTGCTTCATAGATCATGCCAATGACCCCGATAGGCACGCGGATTTTGCGGATATGCAAGCCGTTAGGACGATCGAATTCCTCAAGCACGTCGCCGACCGGATCGGCCAGGTCGACAACCTCTCTGAGCCCTTGGGCAATAGCTTCGACACGCTTCTCGTCAAGCTTGATGCGATCCAGAAGCGAATCACTGGTTCCATTTTTCTTGCCCTCGGCAAGATCCAGCTTGTTGGCTTCTATGATGGATGCCGACTCCGCGACGAGAGCATCGGCGATGAGAAGCAGGGCGTTGTTCTTTTGCTCGGTTGACAAATTGGCCAAGCGTGGAGCTGCTTTTTTGGCTAAAGTCGCTTTTTGGACAACTTCGCTTGCCGTTTGAGTTTGTTGTGCTGTCATTGTTAATTCCTCCTTTTAATTAGTAAATATAGAGGCTATACCTGCTTGTGAACGGATAGCGTAATCCATTCGTCACGGTGGATCACTTCAATCCGGTTGACCTCAATACGCTTCTGCACTTCCTCGGTGCTAAGACCGGCAACGGCCTGAAGCTGCCATTTGGTGTAGTTGACGACGCCGCGGCCGATCGTTTGCTGATCGAGATTTACAACCTCGACCACATCACCGGGATGAAAATCGCCGGTGATTTCGGTTACTCCTGCCGGCAGGAGGCTTTTGCCTCCGACGATTAGAGCGTGCTCGGCACCTGCGTCCACCGTAATGCGGCCTTGCGGGGAAGAGTGGAAGCCGAGCCACTGCTTTTTGACCGGCAAATTGTGCTCATTCGTTTCGAAATAGGTGCCTTTGCCTTTGCCTTCGATGGCGAGCGACAAATCTCCATCCTCCATAACCCGGCCAATGAAGAGAGGGACGCCGCCTCTCATAGCGATACGGGCCGCTTCAATCTTGGAGCGCATGCCCCCTGTACCTACGGAGGAGCCGGAACCGCCGGCGATGCGGAACAGATCCTCGCTGATTTGGGTTACGAGATTCAATCGCTGCGCATTAGGGTTATGCCGCGGATCTTCCGTGTACAGGCCGTCGATATCGGTTAAAATGACGAGCTGTTTGGCTCTGACGAGATTCGCCACCAAGGCGGACAACGTATCGTTGTCCCCGAACTTCAATTCGTCGACGACTACCGTGTCGTTCTCGTTAATGATAGGGATCATCCCGTGGCGCAGCAGCTCTTCGATCGTCATGGAAGCATTGTGGATTCGCTTGCGGTTCGAGAAGTCGGAGCGCGTCAGCAAAATTTGCGCAACGCCTATGCCGTGGGCCGCGAACGCTTCGTGATAAGCCTGCATCAGGAGCGCCTGGCCGACCGAGGCCGAAGCCTGCTTTTCATGCAAAAGCTTGGGGCGGGTTATGTATCCCATTTCGCGAAAGCCTGCCGCTACGGCACCGGACGTTACCAGCAGCACTTGATAGCCTTGCTTGTGCAGCTGTGAAAGCTCGGAGGCGAAGAACACGATTTTGCTGCGGTTCAGTCCGCCTTCATCGGAGGTAAGAGAGCTGCTGCCGATTTTGATGACAATGGTTTGCTGCATGGAGGGATCACTTCTTTCTGCCATATAAATAAAATGGAAAACAAATCGCATTTAGGTTGGAGACTGTAAGATAACGGTGATAGAGCCTGATGAAAACACAAAAAGCTCCCGTCCACTAAGGACGGAAGCTGATATCTTCCGCGGTACCACCTTAATTGATGATAAAACATCCAACTTGATAGCCTTATTAACGGCAAGGGCAGCAACCGTCCAACTCATCGTTGGCCGTTCCGGGGCGGGTTCGGACAGTGTTCACGGTAAATTCTTTCAGCCGGTGGAATTTACTCTCTGGGCGTGCATGGACTTCCTACTGTTCCCATCATCACGTTTCGATTTCTTATAAGCATAGCACGCATCCGGCGGTTTTGTAAAGGTAGCTTGGCCTAATCGGCATTACACGAATAGGTTCAGCTTGGCTACCCGCTCCACGGCTTCCTGCAAGCGGGCTTCCGGCGTCAGCAGGCCGAGCCTAACATAGCCTTCGCCGTTTTCGCCGAAGCCGATGCCAGGGGCAACGACGATCTTAGCTTCTTCCAGCAGCAAGTCGGCAAGCGACGCCGAAGTGTGGCCTTTTGGAACCGGCAGCCAGGTGAAGAAGGAGCCTTGCGAGCGGTTCGCTTTCCAGCCGATGCGATCGAGTGAAGCATAAAGGGCGTCTCTGCGGCCTTGATACATCGCGAGCAGGTCGCGGACGCAATCCTGCGGGCCTGTCAGCGCCGCTGCAGCGGCTTCTTGGATGCCGCCGAACAGACTGCAGTAGTAATGATCCTGAATCAGGTTGATCATGCGCACGATCTCTTTGTTGCCCAGAGCAAAGCCGACTCGCCAGCCGGCCATGTTATACGTTTTGGACAGCGTATAAAACTCGACGCCGACTTCTTTGGCACCGGGAAGCTGGAGGAAGCTGATCGGCTTCTGACCGTCGAAGCCGAGAGCGCCGTAGGCGAAATCACTGGCAACGACAATGCCGTGCTTCGCTGCGAAACGGATCGTCTCTTCATAAAAGGAAGCGGGAGCAGCTGCACCCGTAGGATTGTTCGGGTAATTGATGAACATGAGCTTCGCCTGGTTCAGATCCGCTTCCGGAATCGCGCTGTAATCCGGCAGGAAGGCATTCGATTCCCGGAGCGGCATAAATGACATGCGGGCACCTGCCAAAGCGACTCCGGACCAATAGTCGGGATAACCAGGGTCAGGGACGAGGCATACGTCACCGGGATTCAGCAAGCATTGGCTGATTTCGACCAGTCCGGTTTTGCCTCCGAACAGGATCGCGACCTCCGTCTCGGGGTCCAGCTCGACACCGTAATCTTCCTTATAGCGAGCGGCAACAGCCTGCTTCAGAAACAAAAATCCGTTGAATGGCGGATAACGGTGATACAGCGGGTTTTCCGCAGCTTCCTGAAGCTTCTTAACTATATGGGCAGGCGTCGGTTGATCGGGATTTCCTTGTCCCAAATTAATGACGTCATGTCCCGCGGCGATTTGCGCATTGGCTTTGCCGACCAGCTTCGCAAAAAATTGCGTAGGCAGCTCCTGCATACGTTCGGCGGGTTGAATAGGGAATGCGGAAATGCGGGTTGAAGCAGTACTCATTTATGGTCACTCTCCATTGATTTGTATAAGCTTGCCGTTCTAACGGGCTAGCAATAATGTATCATGAATCGATGCGACTGTATAGAACTCGAAGTCATTTATCCCACTTAGCGCATTGGAATAATATAAATTCGACAGTCATTGAACTTCGTGACGGCATCGACTATGATTAGGGAGATAATGTAGAGATGAAAGGTGATTATACACATGACGCAAAAACGTTGGAATATAGCGCTGCTGCAAATGGATATCGCCATCGGCGAGCCGGAACGGAATTTCTCCAAGCTGGAGGCTATGCTGCAAGAAGCGGTCGAAGGCGGTCCGAAGCCGGACGTTATCGTATTTCCCGAAATGTGGAATACCGGCTACGCGTTGGATCGGATTCATGAGCTTGCCGACGTGAACGGGGAACGGACGAAGGCTTTGCTATCCGCATTCAGCCGGACACACGGTGTAAATATTATTGGAGGTTCAATCGCTGAGAAAAAAGGCGATGACATCTACAATACGATCTATGCGTTCGACCGCGAAGGAAAGCAGGTAGCGGATTATTCCAAAATCCATCTGTTCCGCCTTATGGATGAAGAGAAATATTTGAAGGAAGGCGGCCATATCGGTCAGCTGGAGCTGGACGGCGTTCCTGCCGGCATGATGATTTGCTACGACATCCGGTTCCCTGAGCTGAGCCGCAAGCTGGCTCTTGGCGGAGCACAGATTATGTTCGTTCCAGCAGAATGGCCGAATCCTAGACTTCACCATTGGCGTACGCTGTTAACTGCGAGAGCGATAGAAAATCAGATGTTCGTCGTTTCCTGCAACCGGATGGGCGTGAGCGGGACGACGGAATTTTTCGGCCACTCGATGGTGATCGACCCTTGGGGCGAAATCTTGGTGGAGGGCGACGAGTCCGAAGCCATCCTGCGTGCGGAGATCGACCTGGAGCTTGTCGGGCAGGTTCGCAGCAAAATTCCGGTATTCGAGGACCGGAGACCGGCTTTATATTAATAATGTAGAGGGGCAGCTTA
Organism: Paenibacillus sp. H1-7; assembly: GCF_022354825.1. Lineage (GTDB taxonomy): Bacteria > Bacillota > Bacilli > Paenibacillales > NBRC-103111 > Paenibacillus_S. The sequence continues at coordinate 5,805,546 of NZ_CP031168.1, read as the reverse complement.
ACGGCTGCTTTTTTCTTTTATATAGAAAGTTTCCCGACCGAGGTGCGTTTGAATCGTTTACAGTTAAATGGATGCACGAGTTTGAGGAGGAAACAAAATGGCAAATAGGGATATGACGCTGGAAACAGTCACCTATGAAAATAAGTCGATTTTACAAAATCTAATGGAGCTCTATCAATACGATATGAGCGAATATGAAGATGAATTTGAGCTTAACGATTACGGTTTATTCGGCTATCGGTATATCGATCATTATTGGACGGAGGAAGGGAGGCACGCTTATTTTGTAAAAGTCGACGGCAGGCTGGCCGGATTTGTGCTGCTGCGTGAGCTGCCACAGCTGGCCGACGGCACAATATGCAGATCCATCGCTGAATTCTTCATCTTAAGGCATTACCGAAAGTCCGGCATTGGCCGGAAAACGGCGAAGCAGGTGTTCTCACAATTTCCCGGGCAATGGAGCGTCTGTTACTTGGAGAAAAACACGATTGCAAGAACGTTCTGGACCCGTGTGATACAAGAAAGCGCAATCGGTGAAGTGAGGAATACGACATATCTTGATATGAAGTGCTTTGAGTTTCAAACATAGCGGGAGGGGACGCGGGATGAGAAGGGCAGAAATTGCGGCGTGGACACCGGAATGGGGTAGTTTGTATGCGGCCGCGCAAGAGGAATTAAAGCAGCTTCTGGGGAAAGATTGCATTGAAATCCACCATATCGGCAGCACATCCGTCCCCGCTATCGGGTATGCCAAGCCGATAATTGATATCGTCGTTGCCGTCCGGAGCATTCAAGCCGTAGATGCTTTCAATGAACGCATGATAGAGGCAGGCTTTCAACCAAGAGGGGAGAATGGCATAGCCGGCAGAAGGTATTTCACCAAAGGCGGCGAACGGCGAACGCATCATATCCATATATTTGAAGCTGGCGACGTTAACATCCTCGCGCATTTGGATTTCAAAGCTTACTTGACCGCGCATCCCGATGAGGCACGCCGTTACGGCGAGTTGAAGCTGAGGCTAGCGGAGCAGTATCCCGATCATGTACATCGTTATCAGGAAGGCAAACAGTTCTTTGTCCAACAATTGGCGCAAAAAGCCGCCGAATGGGCGGCTCGAAGTGACCGTTGACGCACCTTAACGGTACGATGACGTTTACTGCTGCTCGACGACTTCCTTGAAAGTCGATATGAAAGCTTCAACCGCCTTGGACATGTAGCGTCCCTTCCGGTAAGCAATGACCAGCATGCGAGTCGGGCGATCAGCGAGGGATAGATAGGCCGGGGCATGTTGGCTCCAAGCACCCCGGGAAATCATGTGCGGCACGAAAGCGATGCCCATTCCCGCCGCGACCAGGGATTGTACGGTTTCGATATTGCTGCTCTCAAATACGATGCGGGGCGAAAAGCCGGCATGCTCGCACAGCTGCAGCGTAATTTGACGAAAGCCCTGACCCTTTTTCAAGGCGATGAAAGGCTCTTCGCGAAGCTCCTCGATCCGGATCGGACGCTTCTCTGCTTCCGCTGTTTTGGCAAGACGATGCTGAGGCGGCAGCGCGAGGACGATCTCTTCCTCGATCAGCGGCTCATAAGTGAGCGAGTCGTCCATAAGCGGAAGCGACAGCAGGCTGATGTCGATTTGGCCGCTGGCGGTAAGATGCTCCAGATTGGCGGTGGTCTCCTCCATGAGCATAATTTCGATCTCCGGGTATCGCTCTTGAAATACCGGCAGCACCAGAGGCAGCACGTGGGCTCCTGTTATCGGCAGGCTGCCGACGACGAGCTTGCCCTTGCGCATTTGCGATATATCTTCCATTTCGCGCTTCAGCTGCTCGACCATGTCCAGAATGGCCTGGGCTTTCTCGACGAACAGGGATCCGGCATACGTAACCTCTACCGAGTTCGTCGTCCGCTGAAACAGCAGCAGGCCGATTTCTTTTTCCAGCTTGGACAGCTGCTGGCTGAGCGACGGCTGAGCGATGTGAAGCTTCTCCGCGGCGCGGGAAAAATTTTTGTCTATGGCGATCTGCAGCGCGTATTGCAGCTGTCTCAGTTCCATTTTTTTGAGGCTCCTTTTATTAGCGATGTCGTGGTATGCTTCATTTGTAACTGTTCTATCCGCATTTATGAAGCAAACGTTTCATTATAATGATTTCCTATCAAGCTTATAGATATTATATCTTGGATCAATGAATAAAGAAATGCTAGACTATGTAGCATGAGATGAATTGATTCGCATTCATGACAATGAGGTGAAACTGATGGCAAAAACTATGTTTGAGAAAATTTGGGACAATCACGTTATTCATCAGGAAGCAGGCAAACCTAGCATCATTTATATCGACCTGCAGCTGGTTCACGAGGTAACGTCTCCGCAAGCGTTCGAAGGACTTCGGCTGTCCGGCCGCAAAGTGCGCCGCCCGGATCTGACTTATGCAACTATGGATCATAACGTTCCTACTAAAGACCGTTTCAACATTACAGACCCTATCTCCAAGCAGCAAATCGACACCTTGTCGCAAAACTGTAAGGATTTCGGCGTTACTTTGTTCGACCTGGACAGCATCGACCAAGGCGTCGTGCACGTTATGGGCCCTGAGCTCGGCTTGACGCACCCAGGTAAAACAATCGTTTGCGGCGACAGCCACACTTCCACTCACGGTGCATTCGGAGCTCTTGCTTTCGGTATCGGTACGAGTGAGGTTGAGCACGTGTTGGCGACTCAATGCTTGCAGCAAGCGAAGCCAAAAACAATGGAAGTGCGCATTAACGGCAAGCTGAACCCTGGCGTTACGGCGAAGGACTTGATCTTGGGCGTTATCGCTAAATACGGCACGGACTTTGCTACCGGCTACGTATTGGAATATACCGGTGAATCTATCCGCAACCTGTCGATGGAAGAGCGTATGACGGTATGTAACATGTCCATCGAAGCGGGCGCAAGAGCAGGTCTGATCGCTCCGGACGAAACGACATTCAACTATTTGCGCGGACGTGAATATGTGCCTCAAGGCGCTGCATTCGACCAAGCGGTAGAGCAATGGAAGCTGCTTACTACGGACGCAGGCGCACAATACGATGCGGTTGTAGAATTCGACGCCGACAGCCTGATCCCGCAAGTAACCTGGGGAACAAGCCCTGGTATGGGTACGGACATCACGGCTCTTGTACCGGATCCAAAAAGCTTTGCTACCGAGAACGAGCGTAAAGCCGCTGAAAAAGCGATCGAGTATATGGGCATTACTCCGGGCACTCCGATGACCGATCTTGCCGTTGACTATGTATTTATCGGTTCCTGTACGAACGGACGTATCGAAGACCTTCGCGCAGCTGCCAAAGTAGCGCAAGGACACAAAGTATCTTCGAACGTGACTGCGATTGTCGTACCTGGCTCCGGCCGTGTAAAAATTCAGGCGGAAAAAGAAGGCCTGGATAAAATCTTCACTGAAGCGGGCTTCGAATGGCGCGATGCGGGCTGCAGCATGTGCTTGGCGATGAATCCGGACGTATTGAAACCGGGTCAACGCTGTGCATCGACCTCCAACCGTAACTTTGAAGGACGTCAAGGACGTGACGGACGTACGCATCTGGTGTCTCCTGCAATGGCAGCGGCAGCAGCGATCAAAGGACATTTCTACGATGTTCGCGATTGGAACTTCAAAGTGAAGCAAGAAGCTTAATTCAATAAACCTTAAGTGAGGAGAATGACTACATGGAAGCTTTTACTAAGCATACCGGTCTTGTAGGCCCGGTCGACCGCGTTAACGTAGATACAGATGCCATCATCCCTAAACAATTTTTGAAACGGATCGAGCGCTCCGGCTTCGGCCAATTTTTGTTCTTCGAATGGCGCTTTGACAAGTCCGGCGAAGTGATCAAGGAGTTTTCCTTGAATCAGCCTCGCTACCAAGGTTCGTCCGTTCTGATCTCCCGTGCGAACTTCGGCTGCGGATCTTCCCGTGAGCACGCGCCTTGGGCTATTCAGGATTACGGCTTCAAAGTCGTTATCGCTCCGTCTTATGCGGACATTTTCTACAACAACTGCTTCAAAAACGGCATTTTGCCTATCAAATTGAGCGAAGAGCAAGTGGAAGAGCTGTTCCAGCGTACGGCTAAGACGGAAGGCTACCAATTGACGGTTGATCTTGAGAACAAAAAGATCACTGACGATCAAGGCTTGAGCATCGACTTCGATCTGGATGAGCACCGCCGTCAATTCCTGCTGCAAGGCTTGGACGATATCGGCTTGACGCTTCAGCACGCAGATAAAATCGCTGCTTACGAAGAAGCACACAAAGCTCGTCTTGCATATAAATAAGCTGTTTATTAAGAGACTGTTCCGGGTTATCCGACCCGGGCGGTCTTTTTTTGTTTAAGTGGGGTTCATGCGCAGCAAGGTAACGTAAGCGCGAAGAAATATGATACAATGAACCCAAAAGCTGGAAGATCCGATCGAGGGGGAGAACAGGTTGGAACAAAGACGCGAGGAAGCGGAAGCAAGGGTGGCCGCATACGGTCAGGAGCATCTGCTGCGCTTTTACGATGAGCTATCCGGCGATTCGCGACGACAGCTGCTGGATCAGGTGCTGCAGCTGGATTTGGAGCGGATCCGCTCGATTTGGGAGCAAGCTTCCGTTAAAAAGGAAGAGGATGCTTTTGCAGCGGCGGGCATATCTCCGATCCCGGCTTACGCATGGGACGAGCTCAGCGATCGGGAGAAGCAGCGCTATACGGAGGCCGGGTGGCGCTTGCTGCGGGAGGGCAAAGCAGGAGCCATAGTAGTAGCCGGGGGACAAGGCAGCCGGTTAGGCTACGATGGGCCGAAGGGGACGTATGACATCGGTTTGCCTTCATGCAAATCGTTCTTCCAGCTGCAGGCGGAGCGGCTGATTAACCTTACGGAGCGGGCAGGACAGGCTATCCCGTGGTACATTATGACCAGTCCCGCCAATCATGACGAGACGGTGCGTTTTTTCGAGCAAGCAAATTATTTCGGGCTGCGTTCGGCCGATTGCTTTTTTTTCACGCAGGGCGTTATGCCTGCTCTGGATGCTGAGGGGAAGATCTTGCTGGCTGCAAAGGATCAGATCAGCTTGGTGCCTAGCGGCAATGGAGACTGCTTTGCAGCTTTAAGGCGTTCGGGCGCCTTGGTCGATATGAAGCGGCGCGGATTGACATGGCTCTATTATTACAATGTCGATAATGCGTTGGTGAAGGTAGCCGATCCGTTGTTCCTCGGAATGGCGGCATCCCATTCTCATCCTGCAGCTGCCAAAGCGGCGGAGAAATCCGGTCCCGAGGAGCAGGTGGGCGTGCTGTGCATGAAGTCTGGACGTCCGGCGGTCGTTGAATATACCGTCATACCGGAAACCATGAAGCATGCAACGGACCGGCAAGGCAAACTCCTTTACGGCTTGGGCAACCTGTCGATGCAAGCGTTCCGGCTTGACTTTATTGAAAAGTTTGCGGAGGCGGAGCTGCCTTATGCAATGGCACATAAAAGGATCAGCTTCATTGATCCGACCGGCCGTCTCGTGATCCCGGAGCAGCCGAATGCATTCAAATTCGAACGGTTTATATTCGATTTCTTCTCATTGGCCGACAACATTACCGTATTGAAAGTGAAGCGGGAGGAGGAGTTTGCGCCCGTCAAAAACAAAGAAGGAGAGGACAGCCCTGAAACCGCGCGCAGGCTCGTATTTGACTTGCACAGGAAATGGCTGCTAGCTGCAGGTGTACCTGCCGAGCTGATCGGGGACCGTCCCATCGAAATATCCCCGCTGGATTCTTATTCCGGCGAGGGCTTGACGGATGACGTTGTCCGGAAGCTGCTGCAGCAGTAAAAAGAGCTGTCCCATTTCCATAATGGGACAGCTCCAGAATCCTGAAGCGCGTCATTGGCCGCGATGCTTATATTTCGCTTTTTGCACCATTAAAGCAAATTTTCGTTCTTTCATTGCTTCCTTTTGCCGCTTCGATTCGCTTTTGCGTTTCATTTTACGATGCTCATACTAAAATACAGAGTGACGGACATCCCGAGGGGGCAGGCTTCTGGCGCAACAGACAGGCTGCTGCGGCAAATTGTTGTTTACTCGTTGTGTCCGCTTCGATCTGCATCTGTGCCGCCAACGCCTCTTGCCTGCTGCAGCCGGAATTCCTTCGGGGAGATCCCGTACTTTTCGCGGAACACGCGGTGAAAATACGTATAACTGCCGAAGCCGGACGTTTCGGCGATCTGCTCGAGCGTCATGCTGCTGTAATTCATTCGTTCGATAGAGGTGGACAAACGAATTTCGAGCGCATATTGAATCATCGTTTTGCCGAAGCATTCCTTGAATAAATGGACCGCCCTCGATACGCTTAAGCCGACATGGGCGGCAACATCGTCGATCTTGAAGGGAAGGATGGCGTGCTCTTCTATGAAGCTCTTCATCCGGGAGGCGAGAAAAGAGCTCCCATGGAGCGTTCGTGTCTCCGTAACGGCCCTATCAATATGAAGGCATAGGGCACGCAGCAAGTAATCCGACAGCTCCTTGTTTTCGTCTTCGATGCGCCGCTTCTCCAGAATGATTTGCCTCCATAAGATGAGAAGCTTTTCATAGGCGGCGATGCGGACCTTTTGCGGCTTTTTGCTTTTTCTCCACCACGCTTCGAGCCACTCGCCCTTGCAAATGATGTAATAGTCCCCGCTGGAAATAAGCGTCTGCCTAAGCTTGTTCGTATGCTCGTCGACCCGCAGGTCGTAGATGTCTCCCGGCTGATACAACAGCAAATCTCCGGTTTCGATCCGTGTCATCGCTCCGTTCACCATAGCCTGACAATAGCCTTCCGTCTGCAGACGGAACAGGTAGGCGCGCATGACATCGTTGTGCCCGGTCTGGAAACGCTGCGAATGATAGGAATAGCCGCATGATAGAATTTGAGAGAGCATCCACGTAACTCCTTATCGATTATTAGCAAAATAGTTCATGTTGTAACCACATCGTTCATAGTCATTATAGGGGATTTGCGATTAAAATGGTATCAAATAGATTACTTTATTGGGAGAGTGAACAGGTTGAGAAGAATGGGCATTGGTGTGCAGCTTTATACGGTTCGTGACGACTTGGCGAAAGATTTCCGCGGTACGCTGCGCCGTGTGGCCGAGCTTGGCTATGAGGGCGTTGAATTTGCCGGTTACGGTGGCCTGCCTGCCGACGAGCTGAAGCAGCTGCTGGACGAGCTGAACCTGAAGCCGATCGGAGCTCATGTGAGCTTGCAAAATATGCGTAACGATTTGGACAAAGAGATCGACTATTTGCTAGCGATTGGTGCCAAATACCTGATCTGCCCTTATGTAGCGGCGGAAGACCGTCATGATGCGGAGGCTTGGAAAAGCTTGTTCGGATTCTTAGGGGAAGCGGCACGCAGAGCCAATGAAAAAGGCTTGAAATTCGCTTATCATAACCATGCTTTCGAGTTTGAGACGAAGATTGGCGACCAATATGTTTTCGACGCGCTGTACGCATCCGCACCGGAGCATATTTTGGTGGAAATGGACGCAGGCTGGGTCCAATATGCAGGCCTCGATACGCTAAAATATATTGCTGATTATGCAGGCCGTCTGCCGTTGCTTCATCTTAAGGATTTCAAAGGCATGATCAACAATCAGATCAATACGGTCGAGCTGGGACAAGGCGAGATCGATTTGCCGGTCGTTATTCAGGCAGCATCCGATGCTGACGTAGAATGGCTGATCGTGGAGCAGGACCGCTGTCAAAATCCTCCTCTGGAAAGCGTTGCCACAAGCCTGAAATGGCTTCAGGACAACTATCTGTCCAAATTTTAATAGCACTTAACCTAACTACAAAGGAGCCGAAACGATAATGAGCAAAATTAGAGTCGCCGTCATTGGCTGCGGAGCCATTTCCAAGCACAGACATATTCCTGAATATGCAGCAAATCCTAACGTAGAGCTGGTTGCATTCGTCGATATTATAAAAGACCGCGCGGAGCATTACGCATCCCAATATGGCGCCAAAGCCTACACCGATTACAATGAAATGCTGAAAGCGGAAAAGCCGGATGCCGTGAGCGTATGTACTCCGAACGCTTTACATGCCACGGTTTCGATCGCGGCAGCCAATGCAGGCGCGCACGTCCTGGTTGAAAAGCCTATGGCTACTTCGGAAGCCGAAGGTTTGGCTATGATCGAAGCGGCACGCAATAACAATGTCTACTTGATGGTAGGTCACAATCAACGTTTGATGCCGCCTCATGCGAAAGCAAAAGAAATTTTGCAAACGGGCCGACTCGGCAAGGTGATTACGTTCCGCACTTCGTTCGGACATCCCGGACCGGAAGGCTGGAGCGTAGACGGAAGAGACAGCTGGTTTTTCCGTAAGGAAGAAGCGATCATGGGCGCAATGGGCGACCTTGGAGTTCACAAGTCCGACCTTATCCGTTGGTTGCTCGATGACGAAGTGGTGGACATTGCAGCATTCGTCGGAACGATACATAAGGAAGGCACCGATGTTGACGACAACGCGACTTGCGTAGTGCGCATGCAAAGCGGCGTGATCGGAACGCTCGTAGCAAGCTGGACGTACTACAAAGGCGGAGACAACAGCACAGTGCTTTGGTGCGAGAACGGCGTAATGAAAATCGGCACGCACCCGGACGATCAAGTCATTGTGGAGCTGCGCAACGGTTCGGTAGAGAAATACAAGGTGGGAGCTATGGCGACCAACGAGAAGCAAACGACAAGCGGCGTCATCGACGAATTCGTCAACTGCCTCGTTACCAATACGCCGCCTAGCATTTCCGGTGAGGAAGGCTTGAAGTCGTTGAAAGTCATTCTTGCTGCCTTCGAATCGCAAGATACGAAAAAGGTCATTTCTCTTTAATATAGTCATAGTTGTACAAAGGCGGGTCTTCAGCTGCAATTGCGGCTGCAGGACTCGTTTTTTTTGCCGGAACAATGAGGATTCGTGTACTCCATAACCGGCGATCATGGATGTTAATGGGTTCACAACAATGTCATAGGATTTCCGCTTCGGCTTGATGTATAATGAAACTAAACGGTTGTTTGCAAGCGTTTTTACCGTTGGTTAATAATTAGATAATTTGCAGCAGGAAGCGGTTAAGGGGGAGACGGCATGCAGTGCAGCAAAGTCGGAGTCATCGGTGCAGGAACTATGGGTCAAGGAATTGCGGAAATGCTAGCGGCTCAAGGGCTCGACGTCATACTGATCGATCGTTCGAAGGAGCAGGTGGAGCGAGCTTGGGAACAAATCGAGATGAGCCTGGACAAGCAGATGGAGAAGTGGGCGATTACGGCCGCTGAGAAAAAGCTCATTTTATCGAAGATACATAAAGAAACCGCTTTACAGCGCTGCGCGGAGTGCCAGCTGGTCATCGAGTCGATCACCGAGGACCTGAAGCAGAAGATGAAGCTGTTCCGGCAGCTGGATTCGATCTGCCCGCCTACGACTATACTGGCAAGCAATACGTCGACGTTAAGCTTGACGGAAATTGCCGCGGTAACGGAGAAGCCGGAGCGCACTATCGGCATTCATTTCATATATCCCGTATCAAAAATCCATTTGGTGGAAATTATTAGAGGGTTGAAAACTTCTGAAGAAACGTTTGCATTCACCAAGCAGTTTGTGGAGGAAACGATCCAGAAACGGGGCATTCAAGTATATGAATCGCCTGGTTATGTTACGACACGGTTAATTTGTGTGCTAATTAACGAAGCTTTGCATACGCTGTCAGAAAGGGTGGCGAGTGCGGAAGACATCGATACGGCAATGCGGATCGGGTACGATTTCCATTATGGTCCGCTGGAGATGTGCGACCGGTTCGGGCTCGATTCGGTGCTCGCCGCCATGGAGAGAATGTTCCGGGAATTCGGCGATGTCAAATACCGTCCGGCGGTGCTGCTGAAGCAAATGGTACGCGCAGGCCAGCTTGGCACGAAAACGGGACAAGGCTTCTTTCGTTATGACAAGGACGGTGACCGGTTATGAAAATTTTAGTCATTAATGCGGGAAGCTCTTCATTGAAGTTCCAGCTGTATTCGATGGAGAACGAAGCGGTGCTTGCCAAGGGAAAAGTAGAGCGAATCGGCATGGATTCCGCCATTGCGAGCTTCGAGCCTGATGGAAAGCCGGAGATCCGCGAGGTGTCGGAAATATTGGAGCATACGTCCGCCATTCGGAAGGTGCTGGATATGCTGGTTCACAAGCAATACGGTGTGCTCGGATCGATTCAGGATATTGATGCTGTCGGGCATCGGGTTGTCCATGGCGGCGAGTCGTTCTCCGGCTCCGTCCTGGTCGATGAAGACGTGAAACGCGAGATTAAACGGTTGTTCGATCTGGCACCGCTTCACAATCCGGCGCACATGCTTGGGATTCATGCGGTCGAAGCCAACATGCCGGAGGTTCCGCAGGTTGTCGTGTTCGATACGGCTTTCCATCAGACGATGCCGCCGCAATCGTATTTGTATCCGATACCTATGGTTCTGTACAAGAAGCATAAAATACGCCGGTACGGGTTCCACGGCACTTCTCACGCTTACGTGAGCGAGAGAGCCGCTATGCTGCTGCAGAGACCTTTACAGGAACTCAAGCTGATTTCGTGCCATATTGGCAACGGGGCAAGCTGCACGGCGGTTATGAACGGCAAATCGTACGATACGAGCATGGGAATGACGCCTTTGGAAGGGCTGATGATGGGAACACGCAGCGGCGATATCGATCCGGCTATCGTGCCTTATGCGATGGGCAAAGAGGATTTGACGCTCGGCGAGGTTAACTCGATGCTCAATAAGCATAGCGGATTGATGGCGATTTCGGGCATCAGCAGCGACATGCGGGAAATTCTCGAATCGATGGAAGCCGGGGATAAAAACGCCGCATTAGCCTTCGAAATGTACGAATACCGGCTGCGCAAATATATCGGCGCCTATGCAGCTGCCATGAACGGACTCGATGCTATCGTGTTTACAGCTGGGGTCGGGGAAAATTCTCCGGCGCTTCGTAAGGCGGTATGCACGAATTTGACCTTCCTAGGCGTTGAGCTCGATGAGCAGGCCAATGCAGCAAGAAGCCCGGAAGATCGCCGTATCTCGACTGAACGGTCCCGGGTGCAGGTGCTGGTCATACCGACGAACGAAGAGCTGGTTATTGCGAGAGATACGCATCAATTGATATTGAATCGATTAAATGTAGTATAATATAGAGATAAAGAGATCCCAATAGCAGGAAGGATGGTCTGTTTGAGCCGAAACTTATCCATGATCCGCGATGTCAGTCAGTACAAAGACAATACGGTTACGATTGGCTGCTGGCTGCATAACAAAAGATCGAGCGGTAAAATTCAATTTTTGCAGCTGCGCGACGGCTCCGGTTTTATACAAGCGGTCGTTGTCAAAAGCGAGGTGCCGGAGGACGTATGGGAAGCGGCTGGCAAGCTGACGCAGGAGAGCTCGCTGTATGTGACGGGCACAGTCCGGGAGGATACCCGCAGTAAGAGCGGATACGAGCTGACCGTTACCGGCATTGAGATCATTCAAGTATCTTCGGATTATCCGATTACTCCGAAGGAGCACGGGGTCGACTATTTGATGGATCACCGTCATCTGTGGATCCGTTCGCCCCGCCAGCGCGCCATTCTTGTCGTGCGTGCGCAAATTATCCGCGCTATTCAGCAGTTTTTTGATGAGAGAGGCTTTCATCTCGTCGATCCGCCGATATTGACGCCGTCCTCTTGTGAAGGGACGACGAACTTGTTTCATACGAAGTATTTCGATGAAGACGCCTTTTTGACGCAAAGCGGTCAACTATATATGGAAGCGGCAGCGATGGCGCTCGGCCGGGTTTACTCGTTCGGACCTACCTTCCGCGCGGAGAAGTCGAAGACGCGCCGTCACTTGATCGAATTTTGGATGATCGAGCCGGAAATGGCGTTCGTCACCCACGAGGAGAACCTGAAAATTCAGGAGCAGTTCGTGTCTCATATCGTGCAGTCGGTGCTGCAGCACTGCAGTAATGAGCTTGAGGTGCTGGAGCGGGATACGTCCAAGCTCGAGAAGATCCGGGCGCCGTTCCCGCGGATTACATACGACGAAGCGGTCGCGTTCCTGAAGGCCAACGGGCATGAATTCGACTGGGGCGAGGACTTCGGAGCGCCGCACGAAACGGCTATTGCCGAGAAATACGAGACGCCGGTGTTCATTACACACTACCCGACGGAAATTAAGGCTTTCTATATGAAGCCGGATCCGAGCCGGCCTGAAGTCGTCCTGTGCGCCGACATGATCGCGCCGGAAGGGTACGGGGAAATCATCGGGGGGAGCCAGCGTATCGACGATCCCGAGCTGATGGAGCAGCGCTTCACGGAGCATGAGCTGTCCAAGGAAGCGTACCAATGGTATCTCGATTTACGCAAATACGGAAGCGTGCCGCATTCCGGGTTCGGCTTGGGATTGGAGCGTACGGTCGCTTGGATTTGCGGGCTGGATCACGTCAGGGAGACGATACCTTTTCCAAGACTGTTGTACCGCTTATACCCGTAAATTAGAAAACGCAGCATGATCGTACATCCAACGGTTATTGGGCTATGCATGGAGAGGTGATCGGATGAAGGTTAGCAATCACGAGGCGGAGCTGATGGCGGCGTTTACTGCCGGCTGGAGAGAAGGAAGCATTTCGGTGCCTTACTTGCTGCTTAAGCATTACCATCAGTGGAAGCTGACGGAAGTCGAGGTCATGCTGATGATTCACGTCATGGCCTTTATGGAGAAGGAACGAATTGATTTTCCGACGCTGGAGGAGCTCCAGGAAAGAATGAGCGTTCCGGCGGAAAAAGTGATAGCCGCATTGCAAAAGCTGCTGAAGGAAGGGCTGCTATCCATCGATGACAGCATTGATCCGCACAGCGGCATTCAATATGAGAAGTACAATTTGAACCCTTTGTACGAGCGTCTGGCAGCCTGCTGGCTTGAGGAAGCAAAGCAGCGCAAGAAACAGCCTGAACCAGTAAGGAAGGATATTTTTTCCATATTCGAGAAGGAATTCGGACGGCCGCTGACTCCGATGGAGCTGGAATCGATAACGGGATGGCTGGATAAAGACAGCTACCCGGAGGAATTGATTTTGGCCGGACTGAAGGAAGCGGTATTCGCAGGGAAGGTGCATTTTCGCTACATTGACCGGATCTTGCTTGAATGGAGCCGCAACCGGATTACGACCGTGGAGCAGGCGAAGGAGCATTCGCAGAAGTTTCGATCTATCCGATGAGGGCTCCTCGTCGGAAGGAAGCTCGGTACAGACAGACTGGGGCGACACTTCGTGCTTGGTACGATACGAACGAGAAAGAACCTTTACGGAAATGATTTCCGTAAAGGTTCTTTTTTTTGCAGTTTAGGACTTGTTGTTTATAACGATCATACCGGACTCGGATATGACATCGCTCTTCAGGATTTTGGCGAAAAAGTCCACAGGAACGAACAGGCTTCCTTCTTCATTAATATATGGGGCGGCGCCTAGCTGGATCGGAGCCATCTTGTTGTACGCGTAGCTGTCTTGACCGACCGTTACCGCGGTCCATTGCGCGCCTTTGATAACCTCTGCCTGCTTCTTGTCTGCATTCCATTTGATCTCATAGCCCAGACTTTCGGCAGCTGCTCTTAACGGAGCAAATGCCATTCCGCTGCTATTCGTGACCAGAGACAGCTCTTTGCCGCCAACAACCAGCTTGACCGGTGCGGAACCGGAGTTGCCGGAGTCAGGCTGCTGCGGAATCGGAATACGGAATTCCGGTGTGCCGGACGAGTAAGGGGCGATCTCGTATTGACCGAATACGATCACGGCATTGCCTTTTTCGATATAAAAGGTTTGGGTGTCGGAAATACCTTTAAATCCGTCGGCAAAATAATTTTCCGGCTTTTTCGCGATTTCTTCTTTAATAAATTTATTTATGATGTCCTTATATTGGCTTCCGAACATATCCTTTAACTCGATACGCGCCGCTTGAGCTTGGTCGGATACGTTATAAGTGTCAATCCGCGTCATGCCGTGCGCTCCGCCCGTGTAGGTGTATGTGGCCGTTTTGATCGACAGATGGTCCTTGTCGTCGGTGCCTCCGTCCGCTTTGACCTCGTAAGCTACTGTCAAATCATAAGGGCGAAATTCATAGCCGCTTTGCTTCGCTGCTTCTGCGCCTTGCTTCGCTTGCAGCTTCATAGCATCCAAATCTTTCCTCGCTTGCTGATAGATGCTATCGTTCAGTTCCGCTTGATATTTCGTATCCTTCATGCCTTGAACGACCGGAATGCTGATATTGACGGTCAGCTCGTCCGTTTGCTCCTTAATCGGCTTGGAGCTGATTTGGAGAGCTTGTTCAGCTTGTCCGGACGTTGCAGGAATCGGAATCCGGAACTCAGGCGACCCCGCAGCATAAGGGGCAATCTCGTACTCGCTAAACACGATCACTGCTTGGCCGTTCTCGATATAAAAGGCTTGCGTGTCGGAAATACCTTTGAATCCGTCGGCAAAATAATTTTCCGGCTTTTTCGCAATTTCATCCTGAATCTGTTTATTGATGATGTCCTTGTACTGATCTCCGAACAAATCCTTTAACTCGATACGCGCCGCTTGATCCCGGTCGGATACGTTATAAGTTTCAATTACCGTCATGCCGTGCGCTCCGCCCGTGTAAGCATATGTGAGCAGCTTCAGCGATAGGATCTGAGTGCCGTTTGTTTTCATCTCATACTTCGACATCAGCTCATGGGGCCTAAATACGTATCCCGCTTGCTTAGCGTAGTCCGCATCCTCCTGAGCCTGCTTTTTGGCCAGTTCCAAGCCTTTCGTAGCATTCTGGTAAATCATATCGTTCAGTTCCGCTTCATACTGCTTATCCTTCAAGCCTTGAACAACGGGAATGCTGAGCTCGACGTTCAGTGCCTCGGACTGTTCCTTCACCGTCTTGGCGGTAATGACGACAGATGACGGGTTTACTGGTGCAGAGATTGGTACTGCGTTTATGCCGGCGGCGGATATGGGAACGGCCTGTACATCGGCGGCGAATGCACTTGGGGTATACGCGGCGATCAGGCAGCATCCGGCTACGCTGAGCTTCATGAGTTTAAACGGGGTTTTCATCGTTATGTACCTCCCGGGTGATTGTAGTGGTGTTGGTGACTATATTCATTATAGCTAATGACGACCAACATTTGGTTACGGAGAAGTTACAATTCCGGAAGCTTCGGGCAGAGAGCGACAAACCGTACTTCATGAGACCGTCCGCCACTGCTATATAATCGTGGTGTTATTGTCATTCAGGTCGGGATCATTGGTGTTCGTACTGCTATTCTGGTTGTTCGACACAGAGCCGAAGGCGTCACCAGGTGAAAAAGCGGCTGCACCCCCGTAGTTTTTCGAAGTGCTCGACAGCGCAATAACAGCGGCGTCACCAATTTGAACATTGGAGCTTTGGCTAACGTTATTGATTTTGACATTACCGACAATGGAAGGCACGGTCGACTCAACTCCTCTCAACCGGAAATAAGTTCTGCAGTTACTCCCAATGTATGTAGTTGTTTGCCCAAATGTTCCCCGCTCTTATCGACGGAGAAGCAGGCTGATTATTACAGTAAGTGATTTATCAGGTAAAAATTGGTTGTTAATGTTTCAGAGGCAAGGTATAATCTTCCTATTCTTATATGTGACTACTTTCACAAGATAGAAGCCTCATTTGATAGATAGATTTCCGTTATTGTATTAGCTTCCCAATTGCACTTGATCAGAAGGACAGCTTTCCTGTGAGAATATTTGGAGTCTGCGGTAAAGAAGGTCGTATCGACCGTTGTCGTGCTTGTACGATTGAAGGTATGGTTGAAGCAGCTGTACTTTTTTTAAGCACGGTGTCTTGTATTTCCGTATTCCGCTTTTTACATCCGGCTTGAAATCAATATTCGATTCATTGTATAGAAGCATGCAAGAAGTTTTTTGCTACGGTTTTGTAACATTTTCAGCGGATCGTTCGTCTATAATTTGGAAGTACTGGTTCTGCTAGATATATAGTCATTTTGTACAAAAGGTAGGAGGGTCGAAATGCTTGGTTGGCTTCGCCAAAAAAACAAACCGCAATCGTTCGAAGCTGACAGGGAAATGGACGCGCTCATTCAAGGCAGCGAGTCGCCTGCCGCAGCAGGTGAAGCATCGGTCTCCGGCGTAATGCCCGCGATGCCGGAGCAACGGAACGAGGCTGCTGCAGCCATCGAAGAGCCGGTCGATCTATCTGTACCGCTTCTTACGGTGAGAGGGGTAGAACGATCGTTTCCGGTAGGAGGCCAGCAGCTTCATGTGCTTAAGGGGATCGATATGGCGCTGTATCCCAGGCAGCTGGTCATGCTGAAGGGGCGGTCCGGTTCCGGCAAGACGACGCTGTTGAACTTGATCGGAGGACTCGATCAGCCGAATAAAGGAGAGATCTTGTTCAAGGATTATCCGTTTCATACAAGCAGCGACGATCGACGAACGCAAATTCGCCGCAAGGAAATCGGCTTTATATTTCAATCGTTTGCCTTGATGCCGCTCTTGTCGGCTTGGGAAAATGTTGAGCTCGCGCTGCGGATGGCGGATGTTCCTCGCTCCCAATGGAAGCAGCGGGCCGCCCATTGCTTGGAGCTTGTCGGCTTGAGCAGACGCATGCACCATCGTCCGTTCGAGCTGTCCGGAGGAGAGCAGCAGCGTGTCGCCATTGCCAAAGCGATCGCGCACAAGCCGAGTCTGCTGTTGGCGGACGAACCGACCGCAGAGCTCGATTCGCAAATGGGCGCACAGGTGATGGCCGTGTTTCGGGACATTATTTTAACCGAGAAGGTTACCATTTGCATGACTACACACGATCCGACAATTATGGAGGTTGCCGACCATGTCTTCGAAATGGTGGATGGGAAATTCATTAATTCATAAGCGAAACGCCAAGCCTCTTCTGATTGCATGTATGGCTGTCGTTCTCGCGCTCAGTTCAGGCTGCTCGCTGCTGCCGAAGGAGGCGGAGGAAGAGACGCTGCCTGTGGTCAATCCGCCTAAGCTGTCGAAGAAGCCGGAGTACGTTGTTAAGACCGACACGCTGGAAACGAAGGTTCGGGGCTCCGGCAGACTGATGGGGACGAAGGAAGAGGACTTATATTTTACAGACGATAATAACCGCAGAATCAAAAATATTTTGGTGAAAACCGGAGACAAGGTCGAGCAAGGCCAAGTAATCGCCGAGCTGGACGTGAGCGAGCAGGAAAGTCAGCTGAAGCAGAAGCGGCTTCAAACGCGCAGGGATGAGCTGACGATGATCGAGACACTGCGCAAAGCCGATGAAATGAGTGCAGAGGATTTGGAGAAGGCGAAGATCGATTTCGAGCTGAAGCGGGAGGAACTGCAGAAGCTGGAAGAAACCATCGCCAAAGCGAAGCTGACGGCGCCGTACTCGGGAACGATCGTATCCGTATATTTGAAAAAAGGCGATACGGCCAAAGCTTACGATGCCGTGGCGACGATTGCGGACCTGACTCAATTGGCCGTTGTCGCAAGCTTGAATCAGGAGGATTTGAAAAAGGTGGCGGTTGGTATGGATGTCGTCGTCGATATCAATACTGCCGGCCAGCATAAAGGAAAGGTGCTGCAGCTGCCGAATCCGAAGCCTGATGACAACAACGGCAACGGAGGTCTCGGCGGGCAAAACGGGAACCAGAAACAGCCC
Organism: Paenibacillus sp. H1-7; assembly: GCF_022354825.1. Taxonomy (GTDB): domain Bacteria; phylum Bacillota; class Bacilli; order Paenibacillales; family NBRC-103111; genus Paenibacillus_S. The sequence continues at coordinate 5,787,797 of NZ_CP031168.1, read as the reverse complement.
GATTCCATCGACAATTATTTGGTCGTTCAGCTGGATCCGTTCCCGCAAGGGGTGAATCGCGGTACTCAGCTCAGCGTCTCTGTAATTATTCAGCGCAAGGAGAATGCGGTCATGATTCCGTTGTCTACGCTCAGGACTTATTCGGGACGCAACTATGTTCAAGTCGTAGACGAACAAGGTAATAAGAAGGAAGTGGACGTGGAAATCGGCCAGCAAACCGCTACGGATGTCGAGATCGTGAAGGGGCTAGCGCCGGGGCAGAAAGTAGTGGGTCGTTGATGTCGATGCCGATGCTGCGGTTTTTATTTCGTAAAATGTGGAATACGCGCTGGCTGACCTTAAGCACGCTGGTGGGGCTCATCATGGCCGTAGCCTTTACTACCAGCATCCCGATGTACTCCGACGGGTCATTAAAGCGGGTGGTCAGCAAGTCGTTGGAAGAGAAGAATGGCGGACTGCCGGCCGGCTCCGTATTAATACGCTATCAGGCAACGGGCTCCGACCGGGCGCCCTTGGATTCACTGCAGGATGCAGACCAATACATAACGAATGAAATGCCCAAGGACATTGCGTTTCCGTATCAGGCGTTCGTAAGAAGCTACTCTATCCGCTCCGCCCAATTGATTCCGGAAGATTCGACCAAGGTGGATCCAAGTAAAAAGCGGCAAATGACCTTGCTGTCGCAAAACGCTTTGAAGGACCGCGTCGAGCTTAAGCAGGGCGAGTGGTTCAAGGATCAAGTGCAAAACGGCGTCGTAGAGACCGTCATCCTGGAAGAAGCGATGTACCGCAACGATATTCATATCGGAGACATCTACAGCTACCCGATCAGCGGGGGGCTAGGCATAGCTCCGTTGAGAGTTAAGGTCGTCGGCACCGTTGTCCCGAAGGATGCGGAGGACCCGTACTGGTTTCAGGGGATGGAAGGCATTATCAATTCCTTTTTCATGAGCGAGACCGGGTTTAATGACTATATTTTGAAGCAAAAAAATATTCCGCTAAATCTAGGGAACTGGTACTATGCCTTCGATTTGAAGGACATTCAGACCAGTCAGCTGTCGCCTCTGGAATCGAAGCTGGAGCGGCTGGACATCATCTTGTTCCAGAAGCTGAAAAATACGCGCGTTGACGTATCGTTCATTCAAACGCTGCAGGAGTTTAAAACGCAAAGCTTGCAGCTGCAAATATTGCTGTTCACATTGGCTGCTCCCATGATAGCGATGGTGTTCTACTACATCGTCATGAATGCGCGCCAGTCGCTGGAGAGGCAGCGCAGCGTCATCGCCGTGCTGCGAAGCAGGGGAGGCAGCACCAGGCAAATCATCGGCATTTATGTGCTCGAAGGCCTGCTTCTCGGCTCAATAGCGATGATTATCGGTCCGATGCTTGGCTGGTTTATGGCCAAGAGCATAGGCTCCTCCAGCGGATTTCTTACGTTCGTGGACCGCAAGTCGGTACCGGTCGGGGTATCCACCGAGGCGCTGCTGTACGGCGGTGCTGCCGTGCTGATCGCTCTGCTTGCGAGCGTGATTCCGGCTATCGTGTACGCCAGGTCGTCCATCGTGAGCTATAAGCAAAAGCTCGCCCGTTCCGACCGTGCGCCGTTTTGGCAGAAGTGGTTTCTCGACGTGCTGCTGATCGGCGTTGTCGCCTACGGCTATTATTTATTCGACCAGCGCCAGGTGCTGTCGGTCCAAACAGGATTGACTACGGATCAGCTGCAGGTGCATCCGCTGCTCTTTTTCGTGCCTGCGCTGTCCATTATTGCGCTCGGTTTGTTCTTTCTGCGCATCTTTCCGTGGCTGCTTCGGCTGTGGAATTGGATCGGCAAGCGATTTTTGCCGGTTCCCGTCTACTTGACGCTTACCCAGCTGTCCCGGTCGGCGCAGTCGTATTATCCGTTGATGCTGCTCCTTATTCTGACGCTGGGTCTCGGGGTATATAACTCCTCTGCGGCCCGAACGATCGACTTGAATTCGACGGACCGTATCCTCTACTCCTACGGTACGGACGTCGTGATGCAGGCAAGCTGGGAGGGCGTCTCCGACGACATGCCCCAAGACCAGTCAGGCGGCCAGCAGGGAGGCGGCAACGGTGGGAATGGAGGCAGTGGAGGCAGCGGAGGTGGAAATCAAGGGGGGAACGGCTCCGGCGGCGGCCAGCAAGGAGGCGGCAATGGCGGGCCACCGGGCGGCGGCATGGAAGAAGTGCCTACGAAGCTGAGGTATATCGAACCGCCATTTGTCGTATTTCAGCAGCTGGAGGGCGTAGAGCATGCTGCACGTGTTTTGAAAACCAAGGCGAATGTCGTCATGTCCGGCAAAACGCTGGGCCAAGGCATGCTGATGGGTATCGACAACACGGACTTTTCCCAAGTGTCCTGGTACCGGAACGATTTGTTCAAGGTGCATCCGAACTTATACTTGAACCTGATGGGCACCTATGAGCAGTCGGTTATTATTCCCACTTCTTTCGCCGAGAAGCATCATATCAAAGAAGGGGATATTCTCAGCATTACGATCTCGCAGCAGCCGGTGGAATTCGTGGTGGTTGCGACAGTGCCTTATTGGCCTAGCCAATATCCGGAGCAGATGCCGTTTTTCATCGCGAATTTGGAATACATTTACGATCAGGCGCCGATGGTTCCGTATGAAGTATGGTTAAAGATGAAGGAGGGGGCCAAGGTCGCACCGCTGCTGGAGCAGCTGAATCAGAAGCAGATTCAAATCGCCAGCGTGAAGGACGTGCGCAACGAGCTGATTGTTCAGAAGAAGCATCCGGCTCGCGGCGGGGTGTTCGGAATCTTAAGCTTGGGCTTCCTTGTCTCGGTATTCGTGTCGCTGATCGGCTACATTTTATATTGGTTCTTCAACTTGTCGAGCCGTGTTGTGCAATTCGGCGTCCTTCGGGCCATGGGCTTGTCACGCAGACAGCTGACAGGGATGCTGCTTCTGGAGCAAGGCTTCACCGCCGGTTTGTCCATCGCTCTCGGCATCGGTATCGGTAAGCTGACGAGCTACGTGTTTCTGCCGTTTCTGCAAACCGCAGAAAATGTGAAGACTCAGGTTCCGCCGTTCCGTGTCGTCTTTAATGCGAGAGATACGGATCAGCTGTACATCGTCGTAGCATTCATGATGCTGACCGGAGCCGCATTGCTGTTTATGCATATTCGCAGGCTGAGGGTCCATCAGGCCGTCAAGCTCGGAGAGGAGAAGTAGGCGATGATTTCGTGCGAGGAGCTAGTCAAAATTTACAAGACCGACGACATCGAAGTCGTCGCTTTGAAAGGGCTCAATATTTCCGTAGCTGCAGGAGAAATGATGGCCATTATCGGCAACAGCGGTAGCGGGAAATCGACGTTTCTGAACATCCTGGGCGGCCTTGACCGCCCTTCAGCAGGGCAGGTTCAGGTAGGAGAATGGAATTTGCTTAAAATTACCGATGAAGAGCTGGTGCAGTATAAGCGCAAAACCGTCGGGTTCATATGGCAAAATAACGCCCGAAATCTCGTTCCGTATTTGACGGCGCTCGAAAACGTGGAAATGCCAATGATGCTGAGCGGCCAGTATGACCGCGCTTATGCGAAGCAGCTGCTGGAATGGGTAGGGCTCAAAGACCGTATGGGCAACAAGCTTCAGCAGTTATCGGGCGGTGAGCAGCAGAGAGTAGCCATAGCCATCTCTTTGGCCAACCGGCCGTCTCTCCTGCTGGCTGACGAACCGACCGGTTCGGTCGATACCAAGACGTCCGATATGATCATGGATATATTCCGCAAGCTGAACCGGGAGCTTGGAGTTACGATCGTTATCGTTACCCACGATATGGCTTTGGCGACAAAGGTGGACCGGGTCGTAGCCATCCGTGACGGCATGACGAGTACCGAGTTCATCAAGCGGAACCCGAATCTCGATCAAGAAGAATTGGAATCAGCTGCAGGGTTTCAGACGATGAAGGACGTCCATGAAGAGTACGTAGTTCTGGATAAAGCCGGCCGTCTGCAAATTCCGAAAGCCTATCTCCAGGCTCTGAATATCGATTCGAAGGCGTCCATGGAGTTTGACGGGGAGAAAATAATTATTCGTCCTCCCAAATCCATTGAATAGCTCAATCCTGCACCTTCAAAATCGTTCTTACATAAAAATTTGTTTCAATTCAGTATAAAAACTATTTCGGCTGGAGGAATGCCACAATGAAACCATGGGTAAAGAACACAATGCTTCTTTCAATGAGCGTCGGCCTTACCGTTCCGATCCTTGCAGGATGTACGAAAACCCCGGGCACAGACGCGAAAACGGAGAAAGTGCTTCGTGTCGCAACAAGCTTCGGATACGGAGACGATGAATATTTCCGTCAACAGTTTACCGAGATTTTCGAGTTTGCGAATCCGAACATCAAGATCGAGATTATTCCGACAATGGATGACAGCTACCGCTACGGAGCAATGAATCCGAACCAGAAGCCGGTCGATCCGATGGAGAAGCTGAAGGAAGTCATGCAGGGGGATAACCCGCCCGATGTCGTGATGGTCGGATACGAGCAGCTGCCTGAACTGATTTCGAACAATATGCTGACCCAGCTCGACCCGATGATTACGAAAGACAAGTTCGATACGTCCGATATGGTGCCTGCGGTTATCGAAGGGCTGAAAAAGGTTGGCGACGGCAAGCTGTATGCACTAGCGCCTACTTTCAATTCCTCCGCGCTCATTTATAACAAAAAAATGTTCGATGAAGCCGGCGTTCCCTATCCGAAGGACAAAATGACTTGGGATGAAGCGTTCGATCTTGGCAGACGGCTTAGCAAGGGCGAAGGGGAAAACCGCAAATACGGATTTTCCTTCAGCACGCAATCGATGGGCGATCTCTTTTACTCGATCCAAATGTATTCCGCCCCGCTTCAATTGACTATGTTCGATGAAAAGGCCGAGAAGATGACCGTAGATTCGGATCGATGGGAGAAGGTATGGAAAACGATGCTTCAGCTGAAGCAGGACAAAGTGATGCCGGAGCAGCAGGATCCGATGCAGATGAAGACCCGCATGATGAACGGCTCGGAAACCTTCAATCCGTTCCAGTACGATGATTTTCTGTCCGGCAGAGTCGCAATGTCCATAATTAACTACGGCCAGATCAGTCAAATAACGAATGCGAATAAGAACTCGCAAAATATTCAAGGGTTCACTCCGATCGATTGGGATGTCGTGACGCTGCCCGTTCACCCGGAAGCGCCGGATGTAGGCGGGTACATGGGAATGAACGGCATTATGGGCATCAACGCCAAGGCGCAAAATCTGGAGGACGCCTGGAAATTCATCAAGTTCGTGAACGGGGAAGATTGGGCAAGGTTGAAATCAAGCAGCTCCTACAATATCGTGACGCGCAAGAAGTACATTAAGCCGAAAGACGGCGTACAATTCCATGTCGAAGCCTTCACCACTTTGACACCTGCACCGCAGCCTGACAGCAAAGTGTACCGTGAGAAGCAAAACCTGTACCAGGTCCAGGATATCGGCCGTAGATATTTTAATGATGTGACGCAAAACAAGCTGCAGGTAAGAGAAGCGTTGAAGAAATGGCAGACCGAGGGCGACGTCATGCTGCAGCAAATCAAAGACAATCCTAACGGCCCGATCAACCGTGGCGGAGCCATCGCTGTACCTGCAGGTTAAAGAACAATCACAAAAGCACTCCTACACTACATCATTATTTCAGGGAGGTTAATAGTCACCATGAATGTAAGCAAAAAAACGACCCAGATCCTGCTTTTGAGCGCAGCCCTAACCTTGAGTACTGTCGCCCCGGCTTTCGCCGATGACGGAGGCACGACGCCTCCGTCAAGCTCTTCTACTGTGTTATCCACCGGATCGGCACCGGCGCTCGGCCAAGTGACGGTCAACGGCAGCAGCTTCTTTGAGCTGAAGAACGTGACGATCCTGCCGGAGAAAGGCAGCAAGACGGTAACCTTCACCGTCAGTGTACATAATGAAGGAACGACCGATCTGCTGTTTATCGATTACTGGCCAAGAGTGAAGACGAAATCCGGCAACCAAATTTCTGTGCGCATTTTGCCTCAGGACAAAGACAAGAACAAGATCACTCCGAAGTCGGTGCAGGATATCAGCTTCTATGCGACCGTGAATGAAACGACGGAGCTGACCGACCTGATCTTCCAGTTCATCAAATGGGATTTCAGCCAGCCTAACTTCGAGAGAACGATCGGTGAAGTTGCCGTGCCGGACAATTACTCCATCGTAACGGCGGCGAATGATGCGCATCTGATTAACATGGGCGGAACCGAGGTCAAGACATCGATCAAGAAGATGCTGATGACCAAAAATGAGAAGAACTTTACACCTACCGTTATTCTCAATATGGAAAACGTAGGGAGCCGTACGGCAGCCGTTCCTGCGTATCAATTTCTGATTCGTACGAGCGAAGGATATATGTATCCGCTGGACGCCAAGAATCTGAAGGATTTGGCAATCAATCCGCAGGTGAACAAGGAAGTGGAGCTGACGGGCTCCGTTCCCGTATCGGTCAGCACGGAAGGCTGGCAGCTCGTCGTTACCCAGAATGCGGCGGACATCAAGCTGAACCTGCCGATTGCATATTTCGAGCTGCCTCTTGTGTCGGAGCCGGATACGGTAGATTCGAATAAGGAGTACAACTTCACGAACAAAGAAGGAACCTATACGACGAAGCTGAATTCCTTCCAGCGGCTGCCTATGGAGGATCAGGACATTTTATCGGCGAATCTTACGCTGTTGAACAAGGGGACCGACTCGCTCCCATTGCCGGAGCTAACGGGCCATTTTCTATTGGATGATAAGGTGAAGGTGGAAGCCAAGCTGATCCAGACCGACAAAGTGATCGGCCTGCCGTCCGGCAGCTCCGCAAGCTTTCAGTTTATCGGCAAAATGCCGTATACGTACCAATTTTCCAATGTGAAGCTTGTACTGCAGGAGAAGACGGGAGAGAAGGAAACGGAGGATCTTCTGGAGTTTGCGCATCGTTCCGAGCTGTTGAATATGCCGTATTTCAATGTCGGGGAAGTATATAAAAATACGGATGTCGGCAGAAACGCGAGCTATCAGGTTCGCAGTGTCAAAACGTATTCCGGCGATACGGCCGATATTTTCACCGTACAGCTGGAGACGACCAATTTGGAGAAGCGCTATAACGACGTATCCAAGCTGGTGGCCCAGTTCAAGACCGGGGACGGATCGATTTATCCCGCTACGGTATCGGAGATTAAGAATAAAATTACGCCGGGAGGCAAAGCGATGCTTGTACTATCGAGCACGCTGCCGAAAGGATTCCCGACATCCAATATGAATGTGATGATCGGGGAAGCCATTACGGATAACAAATTCTCTACGGAGAAGGATACCGCGGATGCCTATGTGAATGCGGTCGGCTTCTGGCTGCCGAATGAAAGCTTTGTAGCGCAGGATGATCTGCTGAATGTGGACCTGTTCCCATATACCTTCTCGGTCAACAAGATCAACACATGGCTGGACAGGGAGAAATTAAAGCTGACATTCAATTACGAGCTGACCAAGAATTTGTTGATGAGCTTCAATACCGAAGGACGCAAGCTGGTCATCGGTCTGGAAGACGAGAACGGTAACAAATCGTTTATGAGGGAGTTTGATTTCAAAGACTTCGATCAGATTGACGTTACTACGGATACGGACGTTTCGAAGGATACGAAGATCCGGTTAGGCAAGCGTGACGGCTTCGTTATCGAGGAAAGGGATCAGGATCTCATCTTCCATCTCGAAACGTTGAAGACCTACAAGCTAAGCATCTATGATTCATTCCAAGGGCAGAAGAAGCTGCTCGCCACGAAAACCATCGACTGGTTCTCTACCACGGACTAATTTCATCTATATCGCTGAACCGCCTTTGCAAAGGACTGACAACCTGGCTGGGCGGTTTTTTCTTGTCCTAATTATGTAAAAATGGTTAAAAATGTTTTGGAACTATTGACACATTTTTCAAAAGGACTTATGTTATTATCGTTAACAACATTCTTAACGACGATAACATGAGGTAGAGGAGAACGTTATGAAATCACCGCAATCGACATTTGCTGCTCTTAAACAGAATATTAGCAACCACATGTCCTTATCCTTCGAATCGGAGGGATTTAGTCCGCTTGTCGGTAAAATATTCGCTTATTTGCTGTTTGCTCCAAGACCCGTCAGCTTGCAGGAAATGGCCGATGAGCTCGGTGTGACTAAAGCGGCGATCAGCGTGCAGGTGAGAACACTGGAGAAGCATATGATGTGCCAGAAGATCCCTATCAGCAATGACCGCAGAGATTACTACTACATATCGGACGACATCAGTATGACGTCTATGCAGTCGAGTATCCAGAAGATGAAACGAATTCAGCAGCAGGTGGAACATACTTTACATATTTTTGACCATTTGGAGCAAGTCGGAGAGCAGGAGCAGGATTCCCATGATGCATGCAAACGGAGATTTATCGAGATGCAGGCGATGTACGAAATCTTCCTGAATCGTCTAGAAGGGCTGGAGGAGGAGTGGATTCAAAAGAGAGCGCAAATATTCCCTCAGTCGGAATAGCTTTCGCTGGTGAATCAAAATTTGCCAAATTGATTTTCGGAAAATGAAAAAAAATGAAGGGGTACCTCAAAATGCCTCGTCTAACAGGTCAGTAAAATAATGGAGGAGTAGAAAGATGAATAAGCTTACCCAATTTTCCATGAAAAACATCACGGCCGTCATCATTATCATCTTGTTGCTTTTCGGCGCCGGCGTGTATGCAGCGACAACATTGAAGGTTGAGAGTATGCCGGATATTTCGTTCCCGGTTGTCCTCGTGAATACCCAGTATACAGCTCCTCCAAAAGATGTGCTCGAGGACGTAACCAAGCCGCTGGAAAAAGCCATAGTAGGATTGGAAGGTATGAAAAACTTGACCTCCACGTCCAGCGATAACTTTTCCTCCATTGTCATCGAGCTCGAACAGGATAAAAAGCCCGACGATGTGAAGAAGGATGTTGAAAGTCTTATCAGCAACGTCATTCTTCCGCAAGGGTCCGAGAAGCCGAAGGTTCAAACGTTCGGATTTGCTTCCGAGCCTGTATACTACTTGTCGGCTTACGCAACGAACGGGATGGGCCAGGAAGAGCTCGATAAAATCTACAAGGATGTTATCCTCCCCGGATTCAATTCGCTCAAAGGGATCGACCATGTTGACTCCATCGGTAATCAGGAAGCTGTACTGACGATGAAGATGGACATCAATGCCATCAACAACTATGGACTGACCCCATCAGGCGTATCCTCCAGCATTAAGGCGGCGCTCAATACGAGTCCGGCCGGTTCCGTCGATTTTAACGGCAATACCCAGATGGTTCGTGTCAAAAGCGATTTGAACTCATTGTACAACCTGGAAAACATGAAGATTACGACACCGAACGGCGATACGCTGCTCTTGAAGCAAATCGCCAAAATAGAAGCGATCCGGGAATCGACATTCCTTTCCCGTTTGAACGGCATGCCGGCTATAGGCATTAACCTGTACAAGACGAAAAACGCGAACGCGGTTGAATTCGCCGACAGTGCAGATAAGCTGATGGCGGGCTGGAAGCAGCAATTCCCGAACATTACGTTCCACACCATTTACAACAGCGCGACCGATATCAAGCAGTCCGTTCACGGTATGGTGAATGAGGGCGGTCTCGGGGCGATCCTGGCTTCCATCATGATTTTGCTGTTTCTTAGAAATGTTCGTATGACCGTCATTGTTTTGGTCTCCATACCATTATCCATCTTGGTTACATTGCTGATTATGGCACCGCTAGATATATCGCTAAACATTATGACCCTGGGCGGTATGGCTATTGCCGTTGGCCGGGTCGTGGACGATAGTATCGTTGTTATCGAGAATATTTACAGCGAGCTGCAAAAAGCGCAAGAACGCAACGAATCCGTCATCAAGCTGGCGACCGCTCAGGTGGCGTCGGCGATTACTTCCTCCACCATTACAACCGTTGGGGTATTCGGGCCGATTGCATTCGTAAGCGGGGTTCTGGGCGAGGTGTTCCGTCCGTTTGCCATTACGCTCGTCGTCGCGCTGATGTCTTCCTTGCTCGTTGCGCTTACAGTAATTCCTATGTTGGCAAAGCTTCTAGTATTGCGCAGCAAAAAATTCAAAGAACACAGCGAAGAGCATCTGGGTCAATTTTCCATCATCTATAAGAAAACGCTGCTGTGGTCTCTCGTGCATCGTAAGAAAACCGTTCTACTGGCTATTTTGCTGCTTGTCGTGACCGTTATCGGGACCGTACCGTTTCTGGCCGTGTCGTTCATGCCGGAGAGCGCTACAGACAAATTGATGAACGTTTCTATTAAAATGCCGCGTGAGACAACGATTGAGAGCATGGATGCCAAAGTCAAGGAAATCGAAGCGATGATGAAGGAATCCAAAGACCCGGCGGGCCAGCCGACCTTTGTCTATTACGACTCGCTGATCGGATATAACCAGAGTGAGGATCGCATCGCCTACCGCACATCGATGTTCGCAGAAGCGTCGGCGGCTACCGATGCCAAGCAGCTTGTGAAGGATTTGAAGCAGGACATTTTGTATATGCTGCCTAAAGGCTCCGAAGTGGAAGTACAGCTCATTTCGGGAGGTCCGCCTTCAGGCGGAGACGATTTCTCCTACATGCTGAAGGGTGAAGATCTGACCCTGCTCTCCGAGGGAGCGCAGCGGGTAAAAGAGAAATTGAAGGAATTCCCCGCTCTGATCGATATTAAAGATTCGCTTAGCGAATCCAAGACGGAAGTGGAAATCAGCGTTGACCAGAATAAAGCCCGTATGTATGGCTTATCGTCGGCTCAAATTAACGAGTCGGTTCGCAGCTGGCTGGCGGAAGAAAAAATCGGCGATCTGAAATTCGACAATACGACCTTTGAAACGAAAGTCATGCTGGACGAAAATTTCAAAAACTCGGTGGATAAAATCGGCCGTTTTCAAATCAAAACGCCTACCGGGGTTACACTCAACTTGAACGAAGTAGCCAAAGTGAATCAAATCGACGCGCCGGTTGCTATTACGAGAGAAATGCAAGAGCAGTACGTCAAAGTGACCGCCAAAATCGACAGCCCGGATAAAGCGGGGATAAGCCAGCAGGTTTCCGAAGCGCTGAAATCCGTAGAGCTGCCGTCGGGTGTCAGAACCGAGGTCAAAGGGGTTACCGACGACATCCAAGAAAGCTTCTCGCAAATGTTCGTCGCAATGGGAGCGTCCATTTTCATCGTGTATCTGGTCATGGTTCTTGCGTTCGGCAACGGCAGTGCGCCATTTGCCATCCTGTTCTCCTTGCCGCTTGCGGCTATCGGGGGGCTGCTTGGTCTCCTCATTACCAAAGAGTCGGTCAACATTACGTCATTGATAGGATTCCTGATGTTGATCGGGGTCGTCGTGACGAACGCCATCGTGCTTATCGACCGCGTACAGCAGCTGCGCGAGGCCGGCCACGAAGTGAAGGAAGCATTGGTCGAAGCGGGGATGACAAGACTTCGTCCGATCATCATGACGGCAGGCGCAACCATTATCGCTTTGCTGCCGCTTGGCCTCGGGCTGTCTAAAGGCACCTTGATTTCCAAAGGCTTGGCCGTCGTAGTTATCGGCGGTTTGACTACATCGACTTTGCTGACGCTGCTGGTGGTTCCTGTAGTCTACATTATGATTGATAATATGAAAAAACGGTTCGGCCGCCTATTCAAAAAAAATCATACGCTGGTTGAAGCCAATACGGCTTCCCCTGTGAAATAAATATAACGGGTAAGAAAAAGGAGAAATGAGCCAATGAATCCGACAGTCGCAAAAACGATGAAGCATAGCACCAAAGTGGTAGGGGCCGTCATTATCAGCTCCGCGCTGCTCGCAGGGTGTACCTCACAGCCGGCAGCCCAGCCACAAACGAATGCCGCAGAGACGCAAATCAAAACGATCAAGGTTGCCAAAATAGAGAAAAAGAAAATCGGCGAGCCGCTGGAGCAAGTGGCTGACGTATCGTCGTCGATTACATTGGATGTCATCAATAAAGTCGGCGGGGATGTTCAAGAAATATTGAAGAAACGCGGCGATATGGTGGAAAAAGGAGAAGTCATTTTCCGAATCGATCCTACCGATGTGCTGCTGCAAAAGGAAAAGGCGCAAGTATCGCTAACCGGCAGCAGAGAGCAGCTGGCCAAATCCAAACAGGATTTGGTCAATTCGAGACAAGATATGCAGAACGGGATTGCTAAGCTTGAAACATCGATTAAAGATACCGAGAAAAACTATAATAAAATGCGCAATGATTACGATTTGGGGTTAGTTACCAAAAATCAGGTTGAGCAAATGGAAGATCAGCTGAAAAACTTGCGTCTCGAGCTGGACAGTGCAAAAGCCAAGCTGAAAACATTGGACAGCACCAACTCCTTATCGCAGGTTGAGCAAGTGCTGCAATCCTCCGATTTGTCAATCCGCGAAGCGGACCGTACGCTGGCTAATATGGAAGTGAAGGCTCCCGTCAGCGGTGTATTGACCGATCTGCCGATCGAGGTGGGGATGACGCTTCAAGGCGGCTTCCGGGCCGCACAGCTGCAGCAGCTCGATCCGATTAAAATTAAAGCCGAGCTGACCGAGGATGCAGCCAAGCTGATCCGCGGCAAGCAGGAGCTGTCATTCTACGTCCCCGGCTCCGTCGATAAGCAAAAAGCTAAAGTCAGCTACTTGGCGGATGTGATGAGCGCTCAATCCAAATCCTACGCGCTGGAGCTGGAAGTACCGAATGCGGACCGCAAGCTGAAGCCGGGCATGAAGGCGCAAATATTGCTGACGGAAGAAAACGATCAAGTGGTCATAACCGTCCCTACGCTGAGCGTTGTCCGGGAAGGCGGAGACACCTTTGTATTCGTGCTGTCGGGTGAGACGGTTGAGAAGCGCAAGGTGCAGCTGGGTCGGTTGAACGAAACGGATCAGGAAGTGCTCTCGGGAGTGAAAGAAGGAGAACAGCTCGTCATTTCCGGTCAAAATCAATTAAAAGACAAAGAAAAAGTACAGCTGGCGAAATAAACTTACCCACTGGAGGAGAAACAAGTGAAAATGAACTGGAAAAAGACCGTCACATCCGTCGTCATAACATCCGCACTTATGACTTCTAGCTATGCCGCAATCGCTGCGGAGCCTTCGGAAGCGCCTATTCAGGCGACCGAAGCCGCATTATCGTATACATTAAACGATTCGCTTCAATTTGAAATTAAAAGCGTATTGAATGAGCATATTCTGGAAGGCACAAGAATCGGTATAGTTGTCCGGATGAAAAATACCGGCGGCTCCATTACCCGCGTACCGGAATATGAGCTGCGTGTCAAAACAAGCGACGGGGTAGAATATGCGCTTCAGCCGAGCGCCTCCAACCCTAAAGCGATTCAACCGATGGCCAATACGGAATTGAGCTATATGGCGGTCATTGACCGTTCGGACTCCGTTGCTCTGTCTGAAGTGAATTGGACGGATGTCGACTATTATGTGTATCCGAAGAAGGAAACGCTGGTTGTTACAGCTCCGATCAGCACGCAAGCCTGGAGCGGCAGCGATACGGTAATTCAAGATCCTACGGCAGTGAAAAAGTGGGGAGAGACGTTCAAGATCGCATCGTTGATCTCTCCGCTGGAGTATACGCCGGTAAGCATTGAGAAGGAAGTGACGGACAAAGGCACCGTACAAATTGTCCAGCTGGTGGTTCAAAATCCGTCTGAGAAGAGAGAGACGCTGCCTGATTTTACGCTGGACGGCAAATCGGAAACCCAGATTTTCTCAGGTAATAAGGTGGAGCAGGGAGAAATCGTTCTCGAGGCGAAGGAGCAAAAGTATATTCATTTTGCTATCCCTACGGAGAACGATACAGTGCTAAGCAGCCTGAATCTGCTGACTCCGGAGAAATTCGCCCAGGCAGGCGCCGGAGCCCAGCCTTCGCTGGTCAATTATAATGTAGGAAGACTGAACATCTTACTGGCTGCCGCAGCGAATACAGGGACTTATCCATTCTACGAGCTGAATCAACTTATGAAATTCGACGATTTAAGCGATTTGATCCATCCGAATTTGCAAGTATCCATGGTGGAATTCCATATGGACGACAACGAGGAAGAGGGCTCCAAGAACGTAACGGCCAAATTCAAGCTGACGAACAAGAGCGATATGCCGATAGCCGTACCTGCATTCCAGACCGAGCTGGTAAGCGCCGACGGCTTTACTTACAGCGGCAGCCGCCAGATCATAGCGACGAAGAACATTCTTCCGAGCTCAAGTCTGGTCGTGAACTACTCCTACACGCTGCCTGTGTCGGAGAAGGGCGAAGGGCTCGCTTTGAAAATATTAGACACGCAGAAAGCGGCTCCGTACAAAACCGCTATAGCAGCTTACCGGGTCGTCCTGCAAGCGCCGGATGCTGCGGACCAGCTTACGATGTATCCGTTCAATGCGAAGGTAACGTACTGGACGATTACGCCAATGTTCAATCGTACAGGCAATTTATCTTATTCATATAAAGCAAGATTCGATTTGCAGATCAGCCGCGACGAGCAAGTACAGGTCGACCAAAGCTATTCCAGGCTGCAGCTGGAGCTCTATGATTCGGTCGGACGCTTGATAGGAACGACGACAGGCAAATTCATCGGTACCGGACGTTTGGTAACAGGCGAGAATAATTTGAACTTCGAGTCGACGTCCGAGCAGCTGGAGCGTCCGCTGATGATCAAAGCTTATGAAGTATTTACGACGCAGTCCGGAGACTCCAAGCGGCTGCTGGGCGTATTTAAGCAGTGACCGTCCTATAGCTTAAGATTCACAACAAAAGCCGATCCATTGGGATCGGCTTTGTTTATTTTATGAGAGCGGATAAGGTTACTTCAATGCAATGGTTTGCAGCTCGTTCCATAATCCGTCCTTATTTTGCTGCAGAACGGATACGCTGTCGACGACGCAGCGAAGATCAAGGCGGGTATTCCGCAGGCTGGAGAGTACGTCGTGCAGCTCGTCATTGCCCAATCCTTGCGCAACGGTAAGGTGAGGGGTGAAGGCTGCAGGTTTGTTCGTGTGTTCTCCTGGCAAAAGAACGCCTTGGATCGTATCGTACAGCCTTTGTATCGGATACGGATCCGAAAGAGCCATGAAGATGACATTTTGAACGGGATAAAAGGTGGAAAACCGGTTAAAATGCAGCTCGGACCGTTTCATCCCGGCCAAGGCGCCGGTTATGCGTCCGATAATGGACTGCAGCTGCTCCTCGCTCCATGCTTCCTTGCGGATCAGGCTCAAATGCGGCCGAATATTCGGATAGTGAGGGTCGTATCTGCGGCGGTAGTGGTTCGCGAATTGTTCAATTTCTTTGGATGGAAAGACGGATATGCCATACATCAGAATCCCTCCCAAGAATATATTTCGTTTCCCTACATGTATTCATATTATACCTCTGTTCCCTTACGCATCCAAGTGGAAAACATTTTTAACAGCATGTTCATACAATAGGATAAACACTATTATCTTCGTGCGAGGGGCGTATGAATTATGAAGCGTCAAGTTCACAGCCAGGAAGTCAGAGCCGCCGTGTACCAAAAACTGGACGAACGCGGAGTGAAGATAGAAGATATTGCGTTTATCGTGCACCAGATGCAAAGCCCCTATAATCCCTCTCTAAGGCTTGAGGATTGTGTAGAATCCATTCATGCGGTTCTGCAAAAAAGAGAGCTTCAGCATGCCATTCTGGTAGGGATAGAGCTGGATTTGATGGCAGAAAAAGGAATGCTTTCTGAACCTCTTCAATCGATTATCGAATCGGACGAGGGGTTGTTCGGCTGCGATGAGACTTTGGCCTTGGGAGCCGTGCTGACGTATGGAAGCATCGGGGTCACTACGTTCGGTCACCTCGATAAACAGAAGATCGGCATTATCAAGGAGCTGGACACCAAAGCGGGAGTCAAGGTTCATACGTTTTTGGACGACCTGGTCGCCAGCGTTGCGGCTTCCGCTTCAAGCCGTCTCGCTCATCATCAAAGAGATCATATAGAAAAGCGAACCGGAACGGACCTTCCACCGGCTCAAGGAATCCAAGGCTTATAAGTCTTGCCCAAGCAGGGGAAGTTTCTACTTCATTGACGTCTGGTGGAATATAGCGGCAAAGGTTTATTTATGCCAAATAAGGATGTTTCTTTTTGGTTATGCTACTAATGATTAATCAATCGATCATGAATAGGCAAAATCAGATAAACGGAGTGACACGCACATGAATTGGATCTATTGGGGGAAGCTGTACGAAACGAAATTCCAGGCAGGTTGTCTAGCCAAAAGAATGGAAGAAGACTGGTGGATTTACGGCTATGAATGTCCCCAGGAGGTAGAGGTGTTCCGGTCCAAAAAAGGGCGTTTTGGCGTACGGTATATCGTCTAAAAAAAATATGAAATTTTTTCTTGACATTTATTCGCAGATTATTGTATGATTGGTTTCGTCGCTAAGAAAGACTAGCTAACTAACGCGGGGTGGAGCAGCCCGGTAGCTCGTCGGGCTCATAACCCGAAGGCCGCAGGTTCAAATCCTGCCCCCGCAACCAATTTTTTTTGTGGGCCCTTAGCTCAGTTGGTTAGAGCGGTCGGCTCATAACCGATTGGTCGGGGGTTCGAGTCCCTCAGGGCCCACCAACAATCATGAACTTTGTTTGTGATTTTGCCGGAGTGGCGGAATGGCAGACGCACAGGACTTAAAATCCTGCGGGGGCGACCCCGTACCGGTTCGAGTCCGGTCTTCGGCACCATATTTCATTAGCGTACATAACGAACCTTGTGCAGCTTTCATGCTTTTTGCATGACGGAGGCGCAAGGTTTTTTTGACAATAATAGAATTTATAAGTTTCCGAGGTAATCGGATGCAAATTCTATTTGGCGATAAAACTTACCTCTTTACGCGGTCGCTCATCTTTGAAAGGCCTCGGTAGGGGGTTTCTCATTACTATGAAGTCTCAAAAAAAAATTCAAATCCGATCAAACCGAATGAGGCTCGGAGCCGTTTCCTAAGATGAAGGTTTGCAATACTACACATCTTGGGAGGTAGATTGAATATGAAGCGACACGGCTTGGCGGCAATAGGAATTGCAGGAGCTTTATTGTGGGGATCCGCATTCCAGATACCGGCATGGGCGGCGGATAACGCAGCCTCTGCCAATGTGAAGACAGCGGCGCAGGTTGCGGAAGAGCTTGGCCTTCTGCAAGGAGATGGTAACGGAGTGTCCGACGCCTATTTATCCAAGACGACGACCAGGCTGCAGTCGGCAATTCTTTTCTTGCGTCTGAAAGGTCTTGAGCATGCTGCCATGGAGTTTCGCAGTGCAGATAATTTTTCAGATGCCAATCAAGTGAATGACGCCAACAAATCAATCCTAGCATATTTAAAAGCGAATCCGCAGCTCGGCTGGACCGGAACGGGCAACGGTGCGTTCGAGCCGTCTGCACTTATCACTTCGTCCCAGTACTACAAGGTCCTTCTGGAAACGTTGGGATATAAGCAGGATTCCGACTTCCGGTACGAGGATGTGCTGGATTATGCGAAACAAGTCGGTCTATCCCGGATAGCAGATGCTGGCTCCCTTCGTAACGACCATATCGCTACAGCGACGGTAGAAGCGCTAGCCCTTAAGGTGAAAGGAAGCGGGAAAACGCTTGCGGATTTGCTGTCCGAGCAGAAGGTGATCGATCCGGCTAAAGCGGAGTCGGCCAAGAGAGTATCTCTTCGTGTGGCTGACGATAAGTCGTTAGGATCTTACTTGACGGATCAGAGTGGAAGAACCTTGTATGTGTTTGCAAAGGACACCCAAAACGTAAGCGCATGCAAAGATCAATGTGCGGTCAACTGGCCCGTATATTATGAGAACAACCTATGGGTTCCTTCAGAGCTGCATGCGTCAGATTTCCAAACGATAATCCGGGAAGACGGAAAACAACAGCTAACATACAGAGGTCAGCCGTTATATTATTACATAAACGATGAAAAACCGGGGGACGTGAAGGGTCACGGGGTCAATAATTTATGGAAGGCAGCCGGCTATTCGGCTGTTCAAGTTACTAACCATGATAAGGGCGGAACCATGCTGACGGATTCTAAAGGGAGGACGTTGTACACGTTCACCAAAGACAGCTTGGAGAAGAGCGCATGCTATGGCGCATGTGAAGCCAATTGGCCGATATTTTACTCCAGTCATGCTCCACTATCCGGCGGGTTTGCTGCAGACGATTTTGGAACGATATCGCGTGAGGACGGGACCAAACAAACGACATTCCGAGGTCAGCCGCTTTATTATTTCTTCAAGGATGAAAAGGCCGGCGATATGCTGGGGCAAGGCTTGAATAACGTCTGGTTCATCGTCGATCCGTCAGCAAAATAATTAAGCTTGACTGCCCGAAGGCTTGACTGTCCGAGCCGGAGGGCTCTTTTTGCCAAATGAAACTGGTTTGAGGAGCGCTTACACGTGCAAACCTATACGGATGAGCAGTTGATGCAACTGATTAGAGAAAAGCATAGTTTTGCGCTGCGCATGCTGTACGACCGGTATGTGCGCCTTGTATATTCTTTTGCCGTAAAATCGGGAGTCGACGCGCAGCTCGCCCATGACATCGTCCAGCAGGTATTTACAAGAATTTGGGTGACGGAGAAGGGATACGACTCGGGAAAGGGGCAGTTTGTCAACTGGCTTTTGACCATCACAAGAAATATGACGATAGATCATTTGCGCAAACAAAGAAACCAGCAACGGTTCGTCTCCTATGAGGTCATTACAGATTCGGAGCTTGGTGCGGGCCGTCCGGAGAATTGTCTTCAAGATACGGTATCGATGCGGATGCTGAAAGATGAAATTAAGAGTGCCTACAGATATTTATCCGAAAAGCAAATTCAGCTTCTCCGTCTCTTTTACTGGGAGGGCTATACGTTAAGTGAAATTGCGGAAAGCAAGGGAGAGCCGCTGGGGACGGTCAAAAACCGGCTGCATCAAACGCTCAAGACGTTACGTCAGCATCTGAAATCTTACGGGGAGGAGTGAACCGTTATGACCGAAACGAATAAACGCTGCGCCCAATTGGTGCCTTATTTTTTGAAGGAGCTTTCGATCGAGGATACGCAAGCTTTCACCGACCATGTATCGTCGTGTCCTGCCTGTCATTCGGAGCTGCAAGCTATGCTTCAGGCTTGGCAATCACTCCCTGGCGAGATGGAAATGATAGATGTTCCGGAGGCGGACAGAGAGCAAATGTGGCAGCGGATTGCCGCACAAATCGAGGAGGCTCCCGTCTCAGGCGAGCTGGAGAAAGCACGGCGGAAGGAAAACGGGAAATCAGCCGGAGCTGCTTTGACTGCGCGGAAGAAATGGGTTTTTCCAGCGGCAGCCGCGGTATTGTGTATAGCTATTGGAGCGGCCGCAGGCTGGGGCTTGAATTCCGGCGGTATCCCATCGTCTTGGCATAAAGACGCAACTTCGGAAGAGCCTTCTTTTGTCGTTGAGCAGTATGTACTTAAAGCATTCGATTCGACGATGACAGGAGCAAGCGGGAAGGGCTGGGTCAGACAGCAGGGGCAATCCAGACAGCTGGTGCTGGAGGTCAACGGACTTCAGGCGAGTTCGGGGGATCAGGCGTACCAGCTATGGGTAATAAAAGATGGCAACCGGTTCAACGGCGGAACGTTCCGAGTTGATGAGAAAGGCAGCAGTGTGATGATATACGACTTGAATGTGACTCAAGGGACTTTTGAAGCGATAGGGATTACATTGGAGCCGGATGGGAAGGGGATGCAGCCTAGAGGTAAGAAAGTATTGGGTACATGATCATCGTACTCACCGGACTGTCCATCTCTAATACATGAAAGGGGCCGCAGGTCCTCTAAACAGATCAGGCTCGATTTAATTAGAGGGCCGGCGGATCTTCTGTTTCATTTAGGTGACTACACTTTCTCGTTATTGTATTCCATTCTGGAATCGACTTGAATGGACCAGCGTTTGCTCTCGGCATCATATTGAACCGTCGGAATGTCCTTGTCGTAGAACCAGTACTTTTGGGTGGGCTGGCCGGTCTGCTCTACGAAGTAAAACAGATTCAGATCCCGGTTCGATGGTTCAAGCAGCGTTGCAATCTCCGGCTCCACATCCTCGACGACAAATCTCCACCCGCCTGGAACAGTCTCCAGTACGAAAGGCTTCCGGCTTCCCGATACGTCGAACAGCATTCGGCTTCCTATAGCATGTTTAATATAAAAATGGATCTTTTTATCGGCTGTCATGAGTCGGTCACTCTCCTCAATTACTTTAAGGCAAATCAATGAGCAGCAGTTTCGAGCCATGCTCCGTATGCAGCTCCAGCTCGTGCAAATCCGTTATTCTCGCCGCGTCCCGGCGGTTGAGAACGGTTGAACCGTTCAAGGTTAGGATTCCCTCGATGACGAATACATAGATTCTCCGACCGTGCTCTTGTTGAAACTTTATCGTATGGCCGGATTCGAGCTCGGATAAGTACAGCGTCGTCTGCTGGTGAATATGAGCGATGCCGGGTCCTGATTGATGGGATACGACTGGCAGCAGCTTGTTTAACATATCGGTCGGGTTATACTCGCTCGTTTCGTAGGATGGGGCTAGTTGCCGCTCCTCCGGCTTGATCCAAATTTGCAGCAGCTCCACTTCCTCGTCTGCAGGATTGACCTCCGAATGGATAATTCCCGTGCCTGCGGACATACGCTGTACGGCTCCATAGCCGGTTACGGCTTTATGTCCGGTGCTGTCCTCATGCTGGAGCTGACCTCTCAATACGATGGACACGATCTCCATCTCCCGGTGAGGATGGGCACCGAAGCCGCGATGGCCGGCGACCGTATCGTCGTTAAATACGCACAGCGGGCCGAATTCCGTGTTGTCCGGATCGTAATAATCGCCAAAGGAAAAGCTGAAATTGCTCTGCAGCCAGCCATGGTCGGAGGAGAAGCGGGATTCGGCGGGATAAACTCGGATCATTGCAGACACTCTCCTTAATAAAATATAGTTGCTTACTACTTTAGTATAAACAAGTTGGTACGGAAGTTCAATCGTTGAATTCCAACCCATTTTCCGTTACTATGAAGCAGATTATACATAGCAATTGGCATTTTTCTTTCAATGCCGGGACTAAGGGAGGATCAATGATATGGCAAGGAGAAAAATCGAGCACGTCGGGATCATGGTGGCCGATATGGAGCGTTCCATCGCGTTTTACCGTGATGTGGTAGGGTTAAGCTTAAAGGGCACTCTGACACACACTAACGGCGTTATCCGTCTGGCCTTTATGGGGTTCGACCAGACGGGCGAAACGGAGCTGGAGCTGATTGAAGGGTACAATGACAGTCTTCCTCTGGAAGGCAAGGTGCATCATGTCGCTTTTACCGTAGACGATGTCGAAGATGAGTTTGCGAGAATCCAAACGCTGGAAGTGAAGCTGATCGATCAGGAGATCGTCAAGCTGCCCAACGGTTCCCGTTACTTCTTCTTCCATGGCCCGGATGGGGAATGGATCGAATTTTTCCAGTCGACCCGAGGGTAGTCCGTGCAGCGATACAATGTTATACTAGGAAAGCTGGTTTTTCACAAACCGCGCTAGCAACTGACGAGGAGTGAAAGACCTTGGCTAAACAAGCAAGAATCGAAGAAATCCAATATTTGCGAGGCTTCGCTTTTTTGGCGGTCGTCCTTCAGCATGCTATCGGTCACTACGCGTACTTACCGGAAGCCCGGATGGAGGACGGGGCCTTGCTTGCTATTCTCTTGATCGCGGCGAAGTTTGCAGTTCCGATGTTTATTTTCATTACGGGACTCGTCTTGTTCTACAATTACACAAGCAAAGTATCGTGCGGCTCCTTCTTGCTTAAACGATGCAAAGATATCATTCTGCCATATGCTATTTGGTCCGTCATCTATGCACTTGTTTTCGGAGATTTGAGCTCGGGCTTCTGGATCGAGTCCAAGCAAGTCGTGATGGATTTGTTTACGGGCAAAGCCTCTTATCATTTGTGGTATGTCGTTATGAGCATTCAGCTCTATTTGTTGTTCCCGCTCATCCAAGGGGGATTGCAGCAACTATGGCAGCGGTGGAAGCCGTGGGCTCTCCGGTGCGCTTTTCTCTTATTATGCACCGGTTACCTTCTTCTTACCAGAGAAGTAGGAACGATAGGCAGTTTGTTTGAGAAAATATATATCCCGGTGCTTACGCCGTTATTTACAGAGTATGCAGACCGGAACGCACTTTATTTCTTTATTTATTTCCTTATGGGCGCAGCGGCGGGAATGAATCTGCAGGCCTGGAAGCAGAAGGTATTGAAGACCAAATGGCTCTGGATCAGCTTGTATCTCGTGTTCTCCGGCATTTTGCTGTACAACATATTGGGGAGCTTTCAGCAGAAAGGACAGCTGGTCATTCAATACAACGACACGCTGCTGGTGCAGCCATTCATGGCGGTCTTTTTGATGCTGTCTGTGCTGGCCATGAGTATTGCCGCAATTGCTCTTGGCGAGAAGGAGAGCTTAAAGTCACAGAGGCTGTTCAGCTTCCTGGGCAAGCATTCCTATGGAGCGTATTTGGCCCATGCGCTGATGCTTACCTTCGGGACATGGATCACAGACATGCTGCTCCCGGGCTGGAACGTGACGGTCAAAACGGTGGTCGCGTTCGTGCTTTGTTCCGCTTTTTCCGTGGCGACAGCGTGGCTGCTGGATAAATGGAGCATCGGCCGATTCCTCGTGGGTACCGCAAAACAGCGCAAGCCGGCATTGCAGCCAAGCAAAGCTATGTAATACATTCGTATAAGAAGTCGCATTCCTTCGGGGTGCGGCTTTTTTTGTACTCCAATCAAGGCTAGTTCTCAAACATTTCCACTTGAATAAAGAACGTGTGTTCGGTGTATAATGAATTTGAGACAACGGATAACTTCGAGGTGATAGTCATGCAGAAAGAGCTGCTTCGCTATGTAGGTCGTGAAGTTTATTTGATGTATATGGACCGGAACCACCGGATCACCAAACGCCGGATTCGTATCCGCTCGGTAGACGGGCCAAAGCTGAGCGCATACTGCTATGAACGACTTGCGCCTAGAGTTTTTGATGTGAGCCGGGTGCTGGCTGTTTTTCCTGTCCATCTGTCCACAGTCCAAGCATAAAAATATTCATTCGAAAGAGGGGACTGGGCACCCCTGATTCGGTTACAATCAGGCCTCTGTCAACATAGTATACAGCAACCTAGGAGTTGAGGTGAGCACTATGAGTGGCAAAAAGGTCAAGAAAAAAACGCAGCCGTCCAACGTGGATAAAAACCGGTACAATATGAAGATGGTTACATCCGATGTGTGCGCTCGATGCCGAAAATGCGAACGAGGTTTGCGCTACTTGGAAAAGATGTCCCAGCCGGGTGCCGTAGGCAAAGGAGTGCCGTGCATCCTGACTAAAGGCAAAGCTTACGTGTAAACACTGGGGTAAAAAGGTCCGCGGGCAGCTTCGGGCCTTTTTTCTATTCCTGCTATTGACACTTTCCGGACGGCTGGATACAATACAGTTATAAATTATAAACGTTTATAATTTCGAATTATAGTTGATTTGGCATTAATATTGTAAATTAAAAGATTATTATCGATAGTTAGTTATTATGAAAAGTATAAACGTTTTATTTATTAGAACGTTTATGCGGCTAATCCCTTCCCGGGTTCATCTGCAGGTGTTACATGGTATACTACGAATACAATGATTTGAAATCAGGGAGTGCCTGCAGATGAAAAAAATTAGTATTCTCGACGTCGTAGCCAAATCCGGTTTATCGTTAGCTACGGTTTCCAAGGTATTGAACAATTCTCCAACGGTTCGGGAGAGCAACCGCCAAAAGGTGCTGCAAGCGATAAAGGAGCTGGATTACCGGCCGAATCCCGCTGCTCGCAGCCTTGCCCGCGGAGCGACACGCTTGATTGGATTGACGCTGCCGGGATTAAACGATACGTTCTATGACAATATCGTACAATCCGTCAATCGCCATCTGGAGGAGAACGGCTATGTTCTTGCCTTGTCCGTTTTTTCTCAAGTTCAGGCCGCTGAGTCTGATGCGAACAGCAGCTTTTTATTCCAGGAGGATCGGGTGGATGGAGTGATTGTCATATCGCCGTTGGACGAAAACCCGTATTTGCTGGAGCTGAAAAGAAAACGAATTCCTTATGTCGTCGTGGACAATCAGGTCGATCCATTAAACGCTTTGACGGTCAATGTAGACAATTATGCCGGAGGATATGAAGCGACCAAGCATCTGCTTGATCTCGGTCATACCCGAATATCGTACGTCGGCGGCTCGGAGCGGTATCTCAGCGCCAGGGAGCGTAGAAGAGGGTTCGAGAGTGCGATGAGGGATGCCGGGTTGACTCCGGTTGCCGTAACCAACACGGAGTTCAATATCCGCAGCGGTTTTGATGCGGCCAAAGCATGGATCCGTTCGGATAAGGTGCCTACTGCGGTTTTCGCGGGGGAAGACGGCCTGGCGCTTGGGGTAACGCAGGCGTTTCAGGATGAAGGCTATCGTGTTCCTGATGAAGTGTCTATCGTCGGATTTGACGATCAAACCTTCTCGCAGTATATCCACCCGCGGCTTACTACAATCCGGCAGCCGATGGAGCAGATTGGCGAGCATGCGGTTCGATTGCTGCTGCAGATGATCCAAGGTACCGCCAAACGGCAGTCTTCCGTCATGCTGAAGCCTGAATTGATTGTGAGGGAGTCCACGTCATCTTATAACAAACGATAATAAAGTGAGGCTGATAGGATGGCATATTATTTGGGCGTAGACGCCGGAGGGAGCAAGACGTACGCCGTTATAACGGATGAAACCGGGAGATTGATAGCAGCGGGCAAAGGCGGTAACGGCAACCATCAAATCGATGCGTCCGCTGCTCAGCGAAATATCGAGCATGCCGTGATGCAAGCGCTGCGAAAGGCCGGCTTGAAGCGGGAGGATATTGCTTTTGCCTGGTTCGGGATGGCTGGCGCGGATCGGGAAGCCGACTTCCTTGTTTTGAGACCGATGATTGCGCAGCTCGGCTTCCCTAGAACAGAAATCGTATGCGATACGATTATCGCTCTGCGGGCGGGCACGAATAAGCCGTACGGCGTTGTCAGTATTTGCGGGACAGGGACCAACTGTGCGGGAATCAGTCCTGACGGCGACATGTGGCAGTGCGGCGGCTTCGGCTATCATTACGGCGATTACGGCGGAGGCAGCTGGCTGGCGCTCGAGGCATTTCGTGCAGCCGTGCGCGGCTGGGAAGGCCGGGGGGAACCGACATTATTGACGGAAGCGGTTCCTGGGGCACTCGATTACCATTCGATCGAACATATGTTCCATTCTTATTTGGATTCCGATCAACGGCCACCGCTCGATGTGGTGAAGACTTTATTCGAAATGGCTTCACAAGGCGATCTTGTATCCTTGGAGCTGCTGCGCCGGCAAGGTGCCGAGCTTGGAATGGCCGCACGTGCGGTGGTGAACAGGCTTGGCCTTCAAGACACCGCGTTCGATCTTGTTTTGGCGGGGAGCGTGCTGACTCGGGGAGACGGGCGTTATGTGCATCCGTACATTTTGGAGGAAGCTAGAAAAGCGGCTCCACATTGTTCCTTGGCAGTGCTAACGGTAGAGCCTGTCGTAGGCGCTGTGCTGCTGGCGATGGAGAAGGACGGATTACAGGTAACGGAGCAAATGAGCACGAAATTAGCCGAATTATCCAGCCTGGAAGGGGTTGCTGCAGATGAGTGAACATCTGAAGGTTGTCGTTATTGGCGGAGGGTCTTCTTACACGCCGGAGTTAATTGAAGGTCTTATTATGAACTACAATGAATTCCCTGTCACGGAGTTGTGGCTGGTCGATATTCCCGCGGGTGAGGAGAAGCTCACTATTGTCGGCCAGTTGGCTAGAAGAATGGTTGAAAAGGCGAAGCTGCCGATGGCTGTCCATTTGACGACCGACAGGCGCGAGGCGCTTGCCGGGGCGGACTTCGTAACGACGCAAATCCGTGTCGGCTTGCTGCAAGCCCGGATCTGGGACGAAACGATTCCGCTCCAATACGGGGTCATCGGTCAGGAGACGACAGGCCCCGGCGGCATGATGAAGGCACTCCGCACGATCCCGGCCTTGCTGGATATATGTAAGGATATGGAAGAGCTGTGTCCCGATGCATGGATGCTCAATTTCACCAATCCTGCAGGGATGGTCACGGAGGCGATTCTTAAATATACGAACATTAAGACGATCGGCCTGTGCAACTCCCCGATTTCCGTCTACAAATGGCTGCAGAAGCTGTATGATGTGCCGGTTGAGAAAATGTATGCGGAATTCGTTGGCCTTAACCATCTTCATTGGGTCACTCGTATTATCGTTGACGGCCAATCCAGATTGGAGGAGCTGCTGGGAAGCGGGGAAGCGTACACGGCAAGCAATGTGCCGCAGCTAGAATGGCATCCCGGGTTTATTCGTTCGCTCGGAGCGATTCCGTCCTATTACTTGAAATATTTTTATCTTCAAAAGGAAATGCTGAATAACCAGCAGTCCGCCTCTGCTCAGGAAGGAACAAGAGCAGAGGTGGTCAAGCGGCTGGAGGACGAGTTGTTCGAATTGTATAAAGATCCCGAGCTATCCGCTAAGCCTTCACAGCTTGAAAAGCGCGGGGGCGCATACTACTCCGAGGCCGCGGTCCGGCTGATGAAATCGCTGTACAACGATACAAGGGACATCCAGACAGTTAATGTCCGCAACCAGGGTATTCTTGATTTCCTGCCTGCCGACGCTTGCATTGAAGTTAATTGCGTTGTAACGAAGCAGGGACCGATTCCACTGCCGGTTTCCGTCATACCTGAGGCTGTCAAAGGCATGATACATGCTGTGAAGTCGTACGAACGGCTGGCTATCGACGCAGCGGTTACAGGCGACCGGGGACTGGCTCTGCAGGCGCTGGCGCATCATCCGCTTGTTCCCTCCGTCAATGTAGCGGCTCCAATGCTGGATGAAATGCTGGAGAAAAACAAGGCGTTCGTTCCCCGTTTTTTTGAATCTTGAACTCATACTTACATGTAGGCCGTTCCCTTGGAATAAGGGGATGGTCTTTTTTTCTCCACATTACAAAGTTTCGGAGATTAATAGACTGTTAAATATTGACTACGAACAAATGTTTGGTATAATAGAAATAGAACAAGTGTTCCTATTAATGGAGAGGGGTGTATGCTATATGAATTCGACAAAAGTCAGATTTATTGAACGTGACTACTTCCGGGCGATGATGGTGAACAACAGCGACCATCTATCGGAGAGTCAAATCGAGAAAATATTAGACACGGCCGATACTTATTGGGCGGATTTAACCTTTAAATTTTTCGACAACGGATCGTTGCTGATTATCGACAATTATACGGAGCTGCACGTCCCTCTCAGCGACTTGAAGGGAGCTGCTTACGATTTTTATGTGAAACAAAGAATAAGAATGATTCGTTCCTCATTGGAAGCTAAGACGCTTCAGACGGCATAGAACGGGAGCTGCGCCTTTGCTCCGGGATTTATTTTAGGGCCGGAATACGCTATAGTAAATGGATCAAACTCATAGGGAGAAGTATGCCAATGAACAATCCGTTTAGCGTAAAACTGAAACAATTGCGGCAGGAGAAGGATCTGTCTTTGCGTAAGCTTGGAGAGAAGGCGGGAGTGAGCTATTCCATCATCAATTCTATTGAGAACGGCCGGTTTCAGCCATCCAAAGACACTATCGTTTCTATTGCGAACGCCTTGCGTTATGACGATATTAACGAACTTCTAGTGCTTGCAGGCTATACATCCGAAAAGTAAATAGTCTTAAAATACTATAAAATTCGACAAAAAATTCCAAAATCTGATATAATGGAATTATAGATAAAGGAGGAGTGTTTTTATGATGATTATTTGGAATGGTATTGGTCTTATACTGTTATGTACAATCCTGTATCTTTCCGTTAAAACACTTCTTCAAAAGGCGGATTAACTGGGGAGAACATATATATGCACAAGATGATGAAGTCAGAAGATAAACTATCCGTCAGATCGCAACGGCTCATGGAAGAAATTAAATCGATTATGACCAAGAAACGGGAACAGAATGTAATGAAACGGCTCTTGCTGAACCGTAAGAAGCCTAAGACCAAGCCGCAGGGGTGGTAACGGCTTGGCTTTTATATTATCATGGCTTGTTGGCTTCGATGAAGGGCGTGGTTTAAGCCATATTTATTCAATGCGGAAGTTGGGTGGATACCATCGGCAGTCCTTGTTTTGTTATGCCTATTTATGACTAACCTTTCTTTGGTGAAGGCTGATCGATGGGTTTCTTGTCCGCAGATGGCTGCATGGAGAGGTTGTTGCGCTTCCAAAGCTCAAATAGTTCTGGTGCGATACTCAACTGAAGAATAATTTGCTCGCATTGTACCGTCCGCTTCATTTGTGTACCTCCTGAAATAGTTGGATTAGCTATAAAAAATAAAAACCACCTCCCGATATGGAAAGTGGTCCGGTTGCACTACTAGCTCCATCGAATCCAAGTGCCCACATACAGATTCGATCTCATTGCTTACCAGTACCAATAATAACAAATACTGTTATCGATTTCTGTTTCGTATCACACATAATGAGAAATTCTTCTTTCCAATAGGGCAACCACTGGATGGATAAGATTTTTTTATGTCGATAAATGTTATTTTATGGTATAATTGTTATATGTTAATGTGCTGTGTAAGGGTGGACTTCGGCCTTGACAAATAAGAATTGAGAACGTTTTATGACATCCTTTGTTCTTGGGTACATACCTTAGGGGGTGCTGAGCGTTGAAGGTGATGTTTACGGTTGATGTCGAGGATTGGTTCTGCAGTCCGGATGTACCTCTCTCCGAGTGGGAAGGGTACCCGATAAGAATCGAGGAGCCGATTCATCGAATTCTTGATTTGCTTAGCGAGCATGACTCGTACGGCACGTTTTTTATTCTGGGCTGGATCGCTGAGAAAAGACCCGATTTGGTTAAG
The DNA here is from genome assembly GCF_022354825.1 of Paenibacillus sp. H1-7. Classification (GTDB taxonomy): domain Bacteria; phylum Bacillota; class Bacilli; order Paenibacillales; family NBRC-103111; genus Paenibacillus_S. The sequence goes on along the minus strand of NZ_CP031168.1, from coordinate 5,758,655 downwards.
GAAATTCATCGCAGAGGCCACGAGATAGCTTCTCACGGATACTCGCACCGTCTCGTGTACCGCCAAACCGCGAAGCAGTTCCGCGAAGACGTCAGGAAATCGAAAGCGATGCTGGAGCAGCTGAAAGGCTCGCAAGTTTACGGCTATAGGGCACCTTGCTTCTCAATTACAAGCTGGGCGTTCGATATATTGGCCGAGGAAGGCTTCATCTATGATTCGAGCATGGTTCCTAACACGTTACATACGGTATATTCCCGATTTAATTTATCCCCTTCGGTTCATTCCCCTTTTACAATAGCAGACGGCTTATGGGAAATACCGCTGCCTGTATATCGGGTAGGCCGGTTGAATATCCCGTGGGGCGGAGGCGGTTATTTTCGCATTTATCCATATCCTGTCTATCAATGGGGCGTCCAGAAAATACTAGAACAACGAGATTCCTTTGTATTCTATATCCATCCCTATGACTTGGACGAAGATCAGCCGCAAATGTATAGTGCCACATTGCCGAGCAGGTTCCGCAAATATTACGGATTAAAGCAATCAGCCGATAATCTCGACCGATTGCTTGCTGATTTTTCATGCACATCGATTCAGCACAATTACTCCCACTTGTTTGAAGGGAATTCTCAACGTGGATTTCAAAATTAGGATCGTTCGGACTCCGCGGCTGCTGCAAGCCGTTGCCGGTATTTTTATGAGGGAGAACGGGATTGACGGCGGACTTGCATCCATGCTGGAAATGGAGCCGGAGGTTAAGAAGCTGCTGATTTCGCACGGCATTATTACAGCAAGCTTGAAGCTGCTCGATCGTCCGTTCGGTTATACCTGCTATGAATATTATAGGCAGCTTTGCACTCCAAATGAATTCGACCAGCTGCTGCTGCAAGCTGCCCGCAACCGTCGAGTGATACTTGATCTATGCTGCGGAGCTGGCGCAACGATTCATGCGCTGCTGCCGCTTCAGCCACAAATCATCTACGGATTTGACTACAATGCTGACCAAATTCATCTTCTGAGATCTCTTATCGCTGAGATAGATGATTACAGAGGTACCCGAGTGGTAACCGAGATTGCGGATGCGCATCAAACCGGTCTGGAGGACGCTAGTGTAGACTTGGTCGTGTGCAGAGTCTCATTGCATTATTTGAACGAAAAGAGAGCGTTGAAGGAGGCCGCTCGCGTGCTTCGTCCGAATGGCGCTGTATTTCTCTTAGTCCACGGTTCAGGTTATTTGTATGATTACGTCATTTCTCGAAGAGGCTTACTCTCCGGCAGCTTATGGAAATCCATGGTTGTGCATAGCGCTCGCTATAATCAAGAGCAACGTAGGGGACAGCGTTTCGGAGCACATTTTATTACGCAGCGCTTTTTGAGGCGTGCACTAGTGACGTCCGGCTTTCGCAATATTAGAATGGTGACTAGCGGCAAGTGGATGAGATTAGGGATACTGCCTGTATATTATGCCGCTATAGCCGAACGGGGAGAAGGCTAGGCTGCATTTGACTAGGGCTTCGGAGTCTAGTAACCGGCTTGAAAATAGCGTATCATGTTTTACTATACTTATTAATTTGAAATTACTATTCATCAGGAGTACACCTACATAATGAAAAAGATTTCCAGCTTGTTATCGATTGTTATTTTTATCATTTTATCTGTAACGATGTATTTGAACCAGGATGGGCTATTACCCCCAGATGAAGATTCAGCGGCTGCAGTCACGTTGACGTTTCCAACCGATCGTTATCCGGAAACGGCACAGCATATCCGGAATGCGCTGCAGCGAGGGAAATCTGCGATTTGTACCATAGACCGCAAAGGCGCCGAAGACAACCGGAAGGAGTCGCTGAAAGGGACGCCGTCGAAGCCGAATCTGGATCGTGACGAGTTTCCGATGGCGATGTGTGCTGAAGGCGGAGCCGGGGCGGATATTGCCTACATATCTCCTTCCGATAACCGTGGCGCCGGCTCGTGGATAAGCAACCAGCTGGAGAAGTATCCGAATGGGACCAAGGTGAAAATTGTCGTTAAGTAAGAACCGGAGGACGATTTATGTCAAATAATTGGCTAATTAGGGTAGCGAGTTATTCAACCGGCAACTTCTCTATGGTATAATAATCCAATCACAGTATGTGGCTTTACGGACGGCAGGCTGACCTCTCGGAAGGGAGGTGAGGATCCGTTGGAAGTATTTCAGGCAATGACGCTAATGATTTCATTCGCGACTTTGATTGTGTTAATACTTTCTTTCCATAAAAAGAAATAGACCGCCCTGGGCAGGCTACGGTCTATTTCCGGTCTCTAACCTATTCTTGGAGCCAACCGCCGCATAAGCGGCTGCTGTGATAAGAACGCAGATGTTACCAGCATCGGCGTTCTTTTTTTTCATTATACGCATGTGAAAAGATGTTGATACCTTTCTCTTAATGATACATGAGGTATTACGTATTGACAATATAGGAATCTATGATGAAAACCAGTTTCATAGAGCCCCTTAAATTATTCAACTTCATTACCAGGGTAATTATTTATGAGATGGTGCTGCTTTGTGCTCTTTCTTGAATAAAAAAGACACATGATCCCGTTGATCGATTTGGGCTAATAAAACGTTCTCTAGTTGTATGTTTTTTTGTTTCAATAGATTTTCGAGCCATTGCCGGTTCTTGCGGATTTTATTCAAATTTTCCTCGATGATATTGCTGTCGATAATACAAGCATGAGGAATGCCGCGAGACATGCTTTGGATGTTGACATCTTCACGTAGGACAGATCTGTATTTAGTCTTTTTCAAGACAGATAAGCTTCCATCCGTTTCCAGAAATGCGAACTCTATTTCATCAATATAAAAAACATCCTTTTTCCTTAAAAGCATCTGAAGATCATTGATGGTTAAACGCGCTTTTTTCATGTTATCTAATAAAATCTGGCCGCTGGCAATAATAAGCTGCGGTTCACTGTCTAATATTTTTCTTCCCAGAAAGCTCTTGAGAGAAATGTAATCGGAAAGAAGCACCAGCACAGAAAATATCGTTAAACCTACTGCTCCGACGAGCAGAGAAATGCTTTTATTGAAAATGAGATTGCCGCCAATGGATCCATAAGTCACGCCGGCAACAAAATCAAAAAAGGTCATATGAGAAATTAGCTTCTTCCCTAGGATCCGCGCCCAGATTAATAATCCAATAAAGGATATAACCGCGCGAAGTATAATTTCAAGACACGTCATGGCGTCACCTCCATTTTGTGTCATATTATGCCACCAGAATATTTTTTTTATTAATGTAAGGGAAACGGAAGGAAGGGTTTCGAGATAAATAGTATTGGAAATATTCTGGAAATAGGCAATGTGCTGCATCTAGGATCTATGAAGAGACTCTACTGAGCGATTTGGGGGAAAAACAGATCAATTCGGAAGAAGAGCATTTTTTGAGGCAGAACCAGGAAAGGCACTGACTCGAAGAGCGAAATAATCGCGCATACCATCGGGCACCAAATCATTGTGACGAGGGGAAACTACCAAATCTAAACTCCGAAAACAAGAAAAAAGCCCTTGATTCATCAAGGACTTCTTCATGTATGACCTGTGCTGGGTTCGAACCAGCGACCCCTACCTGTCAAGATTCAGGACCGTATCACTAACATTAACCACAAGTCACTTAAAGCCGCTTATTTACTGGAACTCTATATACTAGCTTTCACTCCATTTACCTTCTAAAATTCGCCTTTCTTTTTAATTTGGGCACCAACACGGGCACCAAAATCAAGATTGTTTAAGAATGAAAACAAGCGCCGAATCTGAAGTTTTCTGACGATAAGGATTTCCATATATATGAGAGCTGCAATATAACGACCTTTAAAAAGTAAACCCCAATACTATCCCATTTCGACCCAAACATAACCCAAAACGAGAATTGTTTCGCCCCACATTCCCCAGCAGCCGTGGTAAGATGTAGGAGTGACAATATATACAGCAACGTTATTGGTGTAGGGTGGGATAAGCGGAATAACAATTGGCGAGTAAGTATGAATCGGACTACGATTGGTCGTTATGACGATTATTTAGATGCAGCGTGTATAGCGAAGGAAATGCGAGCCAATAATATGCCATACTCTCAAGAAGCACTCTTAAAAGAAGAGGCTTCTTTTATTTTCTAAATTGGCCGCGTGCGACGGTATTCGCCCCTCCTGCAGCGTAAAAAGACACTCTCATAACGAGGGTGTCTTTGTCATATATTCGTTTACTCCGCTTCTCCCTAAATGTAGCCTAGTGCATGACCAACCTGCCGGGGCAACGAAGCAACAAATCCGTTAAGCCGATGAACATTGAGCAGATGAGCGAGATTCTCGGACTCTGTGACAAACGAGCAAAGACCTGGTTGAACCGGATGCTTAAGCTCGGGCTGATTGCTAAGGTCCGTATCCAGATCGAGAATAGCGAGACGATCCAGTATTACATGAATCCGCTATATTTCTTTAGTGACCGTTATCTGCCGCTGAGCTTGTACCTGCTGTTTCAGGAACAGATCGACAAGCACATTCCGGATTGGGTGAAGCAGAAATACCGGGAGCTGCAGGATGAGACGGAAGACAAGAGCACCGAGGAGATCGAGTCATGAAAGTGTGGGCAAGGCGATTCTATAACTCGAAGGCGTGGCAGCAATGCCGTGACGCTTATTTTGTGATGAAGCATGGACTCTGTGAGCGATGTCCAGCACCGGGAAAGATCGTGCATCATACGGTCTTATCTCACACCTGAGAACATCAATGATCTAGCAGGTCCGGTCGGTCCGGTAGCACCGGTCAGTCCAGTGGCTCCTGTTAACCCGGTAGCGCCGGTAGCTCCAGTCAGCCCAGTTGCTCCTGTTAGACCGGTAGCTCCAGTGAGTCCAGTAACGCCAGGAGGTCCAGGAGGTCCTATCATATCAACCAAAGTCATCACCCCTTATATGAACTAGTTTAGAATATGTCCAAGGATTCAAAGGGTCACGGTACTTGTCTTACTAGATTGCTTGAATAGCACTGAACTTGAAGGTACGAAGACGGATAAAGCATAAAAAACACCCTCTGTCGTCTTGCCCTCCCGAATGAATGGGGGATCGGACTCTCGCAGCTTAACGCTTTTTGGAAAAGAAATTTTTATAGAACCACAACATTCCCATCTTTCGCCGCAAAATCCCTCTCTTTAATTGATCTTAAGGAGGTTTAACGCATTCAGCATTTCGTGTGTTCGTCTTTATTAATACGACAAATCGATGGTTTCAAACAATGTGCTACTAATTAGACAAGTACCGCGACAATAAGAATTCTTGAACATATCTTAAATTAGTTAATATAAAGGGGTGATTTAATTGGCAGATATGATAGGGCCTCCTGGACCTCCGGGGCCAACCGGACCCCCTGGACCGCCTGGCGCTACGGGGCTTACTGGCGCTACGGGACTTACTGGAGCTACGGGACTTACTGGAGCTACGGGACTTACTGGAGCTACGGGACTTACTGGAGCTACGGGGCTTACTGGAGCTACGGGGTTGACCGGCGCTACTGGTGCTACGGGACCGACTGGACCGACTGGACCAACTGGACTCACAGGACTGACAGGACTGACAGGTGCCCCAGGGCCTCAAGGGCCAGCTGAACCGGAGTCTGGGTTCAGGGCATTCAGTGGCAGTGGTCAAACTGTTGGTGTAGGCGCTACTGTTACAGTAAATTTTACTTCGGAAATATTCGATTTAGCGACCCCGGGAGAATATGATAATGTAACATCTACTTTTAGCCCTAATGTTAATGGTGTATACAATATCTCTACTACTGTAGCTGGAACGGGAACCGCGGGGGACAATGTTAACCTAACTATAGTAGTCAGCAGCTCTGCAATTCAGACTTCGACCAAGTCCGAACTGATTCCAGCAAACGGTCTATTTTCTATAGCGCTTAGTACAGTCGTACAATTGACTCCTGCAGATGATGTAACTGTTACAATTTTTATTTTAAATGGCGGATCAATCTTCTCAGGTAGTTCGAACACCCATTTTGAAGGGGCACGTTTCCCGTCTCCGTCAACCTAATAGAACCAGTTGTTATTGGCACCTTGAGCTCTTCAGAGCTTGAGGTGCCTTATTGTAGAAACGCCCAGTCGAACTGGGGGGGTTACTATACAAAAAAGCTAACCAGAACATTCTGACGGCCAAGCTGATAGGCTGAGCCACAACTGGAACACAAGTCGAGCTTGCCAGTCCGGACAAGCTGTTAACCGCTTGACAGGCTACATTCACTTGCTGGTTGATCGTATACGTTGCAAGATAGTTATCACAATAACCATTTAAAACCTCATCCATTTATTTAGGGATGAGGTTTTTGTTTACTCAAGGCTTGTTCATCCGGGCAATAAACGGGGTTACTCGGTCTCCTCCAGCCCGCAGTGCACATATTGCATGATAACGTTTTGTTGAAATGCCATCCTCCACGGTGAAAGGAGATATTTCTTCTTGGAGTTGCCGATAGGTCGCCTTGCTACTGCCATATAGGAAGTAGTGAGGCCCTGCAGCTTTAATGATCTCCCCCAACTGCCGGGGTATCTGCTCCCAACTGTGAAAGAGCCAGCTGTAAATATCGCCGCACCTAAGAAGGCTAAATTAGTAAAAAGAATCATACACGTTCTCTCTTCCTTTGGTGGATATCCTCCTCCTCCTCGACCATTGTAACCATCATCTTTAAAAACCAAACTGCTCAGGATACAAAATGAATATGGAGGAACTTGGTTGTGTGTAGACTTGCGTATCAGGATGAGCATCAATTGGCAATGTAGAGTTAATGAGGAGCGTACACTTTCTTAATTTTTTTAAAAAACCACAAATAGTACCAATACGAAATTAATAGAGTGATTGTTATAGTGATGAAACTCCAATACCATGTCCAATTTAAGTACTTAATCAACTCTGTGTACTTCTCCAGATAGAATTCAATTATTGTGATTATCATTGGAAAACTAAAGATGTATATGGTTTTAATAAACCATGGTTTCTCTTTAGGGAAATGAACATTAAAAATCGCACTTACAGAAGGAAAGACGAAAAACTCAAAAGTAAAGCTTGCTTTGTAAGCAATACTAAGAAACCCTACAGGGTATTCGATAAGTCTACCTTGAACGACTAAGGCACCAAACAACCAAGAAGGGACTTGCATGAATAAAAAACTAACTTGTGCTTTAATCAAGGTCTTCCGATTAACGAATATTACGAGAAGAATAGCAGTAATGAACCAAACTGCATAAAGAATGACTTTTTCCATAATTGTCCGCCCCACATATTAATATTTTAATACTTGAATTATTGTCAGAAGAACTGTGCTTTAATCTTGAGATAATAATTGTTTTAAAAAAAAGCTCTCCCTTACAGTTTAGTAAAGGAGAGTAAGCGATGAAACGTCCGTACAGTAATATATGGGAAGTTATTTGATCTGTGTTAGGCAAAGTACTCATATAGAACTCTTTTAAAAAATACCCCCACTATGGGAGGGGGAGCCAGAGGAGATGTGTATGGGTTGCCCTATAGAGTACGCAGCGAAACTGTTCTGGGTTTAAGACCAAAACAGAATAGTCATGAACACCGTGAATAATCAAATATATGGGAGGGCAAGTCATGCCGACATGGGTAAATGCACATCCTTTGATAGCGGAGGCTGTGAAGAAGGCAGGAGGTCAGGTGGTACGAATTAGCTCGAAGCCTTGGGCTCATTTTAACGGACCGGATGCAGCTGAGAGAGCGAAACCAGCTGAAAAGGTGTATGAACAAGTTCATGGTTGCTTGTACAGGGGCATTCGTCCTTGGAGAGATGATCAAAAATTCGATTATGCTATCCGGTTGGACTAACGCTGTTATAAAGAGGTTTGGGGGAGTCATCAGTATTAATGAACCTGGAGGATGATATGTATGAATCAGAAAAAAATTGATGAGCTGCCGGAAATACTGGATGTCAAGGACATTAAAGATGTAATGAACATCGGGATAAATCAGGCATACGAACTAGTCAATTTCGGTAAGTTTCACGTTGTTAGGGTAGGTCCGCGGAGGATTAAGATTCCAAAGGAAGGGTTTGTAAATTGGTTAAATGGGGCAGTTTCATAGCCCCTCTTTTTCCCAAAACGAATCCCCGGTACTATGTAATCGAGGTAAGAGAGAATGGCAAACGTTCGAGGATAAAAAAACGTGGATTTCGCACACAAAAAGAAGCTAAAGCAGCTATGCGGAAGCGATAAATGCACAAGCAAAAGGAGATCTGCTCAAGCCTTCGAAGTTATTGTATCGTGAATATCTAAAACAATATTTGGAAACCAAAAAGACAACAGTGAAGAGTTCAACACTTAAGACATATGCTTGGCTTATCGAATATCATATCATTCCCTTATTGGGTGATCATGAGATTGGGAAGCTTTCGCCGGCACACATTCAAAAGTTCTACAACGGTCTGATCGAGCAGAATAAGCTTGCGTCCGAGAATGTTCAAAAAATCCATACGTTGATTAATGATTCACTTAAACGTGCTGAGCGTTGGCAACTGGTCAATAAAAATGTTGCTGCTCTGGTAGACAGACCACGAATGACTAAAAATCAAATACAAGTATGGGATAAAGAGCAAAGCCAAACTTTTTTATGGGCAGCACGTGAAGATCGTTTGTACATCGATTTTCTTCTAGCCTTAACAACGGGCATGCGCCAATCAGAAATATTGGGTTTACGCTGGGCAGATGTTGACCTTGGGAATAAGACCCTGCATATTGTACAGGCCTTGAGTCATGAAGGAAAAGAACTGACTACGGAGCTTAAAACAAGAAATGCTGGAAGGAAAGTTGCAATTCCTGGGGAAGTGGCGACCGCACTAAAAAAGCACAAGTCCCGGCAGCGTGGAGAATTTTTGATCTTGGGACGGTCTGGGAACAATGACGATCTTGTCGTTTCAACGTCTCTTGGAACGCCGGTAATCCCGCGAAACCTAATGAGAACATTCATCAGAAGATTGTTTCTAAGCGTCTAGGCCATGCGGACATGAGAATCACGCTTGAAAGATATTCGCATTTATTACCGGATATGCAGCGTGATGCCACGGATCAATTCGGAAGAGCCTTTTTTGAAGCTGAACCAGTTAGGAAGGCACCAACTCGTAGCGCAAACTAATCTACTAAAATCATCGGGCACCAAATGGGCACCAAATCCTGTCTGACGAGGGGAAACTACCAAATCTAAACTCCGAAAACAAAGAAAAAAGCCCTTGATTCATCAAGGACTTCTTCATGTATGACCTGTGCTGGGTTCGAACCAGCGACCCCTACCCTGTCAAGATAGTGCTCTCCCGCTGAGCTAACAAGTCATATTAATTATTGTTCCGTCGCTAGCGACAAGTAATAATATATCAAGGTTTGGGACAGATGTCAACAATATCTTCAAAAATAATTTACACGGGCTGCGCAGCTAGTCGTTAACTAACATGCATAGCAAAGTTTACAGCACGTATCGTACGGCCGTATGCTATAATACAAGCATACCACGATTGAAAGAGGGTCCATGATGAGGGAGTTTCAACGACCATTTCAACCTATTCAAATGCAATTACAGCAAGAGCCTTATGTCGAGGAGGATGCGATCGATTGGGGCTCTTCAGAATGGGCGACGCCCCGCTACCATATCCGCCAGCTGCTCGAACACTCTATCGAAAGGCTTTCTGTGAAAGATAAAGCCATCATCTTGGGTGCAGGCAATCATGGCGATGTAGATTTGCCAGCCATGGCGAATCGCTTTGTTGAGGTAACTGTCGTTGATTCCGAAGACAATGTCATAGAGGAAGTGCTAAGTGCAGGCGGAGGCATGGCTGCAGGGAAAATTCGTTCCTTAACCAATATCGATTATACTTGCCTTAATCAGATCCAATTTTACGAAACATGGGAAGAAATGCTGTTGAATCAAGCACCGGCGGCGGAAGTCGCATCTTATATTAAAGACTGCTCGTTCCAAGTGAAGCGGCGTTCCGCACTTCCACAGTGGCAGCATCAGTGCTCCCTGGTTGTATCGTCTTCTGTACATACGCAATTGTTCTATGTTCATGCCTTATCGCAATTTGCGGGCTACGCTTCACAATATAATGAACAAGAGATTCCGCAAATTATCGATGCTTTACGCACGCTTCGCAACAGTCTCATTGGAGATTATAATAGAATGCTTTCCTCCCTATTGAAGCCTGGAGGCCGTATCGTCATGTGGACCGAGATGATTCAAGTCCAGGAGCAAAATCGGCATCTGGTTGAGAAGCTGTATCAGCTGCAAACCGAAGAGGAGCGGGTTCGATTCTTGTTTCGTGCGTTCGGTGAGCATGGTATGGAGGCAGCGGTAGCAGGGCTTAAGGAGCTGCACGACCAGCTTAGTCCTGAGGATTGTTTGTTCAAAAGCTGGGTAGGGATAGCAGGGCAGGAGAAAGAGTATATATCCGCCGGTTTTTCCGGCAGGCTGCGGGGCTAACGACTTGCTCCCAGATGAACTAAGGAGACGTTTTCAATGACAGCAGGACTGGATTTGCTTATTCAAGAAATTGCAGGGAATTACTTCGACGATGACGAATGGCGCATAGAAGCCCAAGAGAGCGGGGTCAATAACACAACAAGGTTTGTGTACCATCCAACCGGTACTTATGTGCTGCGGCTCTATGACAACCACAGGGATATGAGCAAAATTATTTACGAAGTTGCCGTCCTCCAACAGCTGCAGCTGGTGAAATTATCTTTTCAGATTCCGAAGCCGGTTGCTACGCTTAAAGGCGTGCCTTATGTGGAGTCTTCTACAGGTAAAATTGCAGTTATGTTTGAGTATATTGATGGCGAGCGAGCCGATCTTGCGAATGTGGAGCAGGTGAAAGCTATCGGGAAGGCGATGGGTGAGCTTACCGAAGCGCTGGCCGAAGTACAAACGGATGTAGACTCGGCCTACGAGCCGTACTACGAACTGTACGAGGTACACCCGAAGGTGACGAGAGAGAAGCTGGATTCATGGCTTCTGGAGCAGGCAGAAGGGCCGATGTATAAGGAAATACGTCTCGTCCGGGACGCTATAGACGTTTTATTGAACGATATCCCTTCCTTGTGCAGGCTCCCTATGCAGCTTACCCATTCCGACATCGTAGCCGGCAACGTGCTTGTGTCAGGGGATGAAGTGTCCGGAATCCTGGATTTCGAGTTTGTGACTCCGGATCTGCGTGCTATGGATGCGGCTGTATTTTTGTGTGAGCTTATTCGCCATGAGCCCGAGAGCTGCTGGAGCCTTGTCGAAGCTTTTACCGAGGGATACAGCCGGACGACTCGCTTGCAAGAGGATGAAATTGCCGCTTTGCCCAAACTGATTTTGTTACGCAGCCTAGTGCTGTGTATTCATTTTCTGGGACGGCAGTGGGATGGCGTTGACCGTGATCATACGATAGATCCTTATTTGAAAAGCTATGCTGAAGTTCACAACTGGCTGGAGAGTCACGAAGAACAACTGGTGGCGGCATGGCTTGGTCAGTGGAGGTGAATACCAAATGAAGAAGCTATACAGCCAAATGTCGGCAGAAGAACTGGAGACAGAGATGGCTGAGATTGAAGCGGCAATGAAACAAGTTGAGTTCCCGAGTCAAATGGAGCTGCTTCAGCGCAAGCTGTATACGGCCAAAGCATATACTTTGGATGCGGCTGATTTTCCTATTGGAACCTACAAAGTTGAGGGCTTCGACGAGCCTTTCGAAATGAAGTACATCAATGGGATCATGGGATGGGGAATAATGGGAAAAGACCCGGAGGCCAGCTTTCCGCTTTCGATGCTGACCAGGGTCTAAATCCGACACATATCTTTGGGGCAGTTCTCACATTGGCAAATGTTTTTCAAATAATCGATATTTTCGATGACGAGATTGTTATTATCCATGGATATAACATTCAGCTTTTTAAATTCGCTTAGCATCCGGTTGACACTTTCGCGGGTTGCGCCGATCATGTCGGCCAGCTCGCTGTTTGTCAGCTTTTTTGTAATGTGGATCCGGTTACCCTCTTGAGCCCCGTAGGAGTTGCTTAGACGGATCAGGGTAGAGCACAGCGCACCCGGTTTACCGAACATCATCAAATCGCGAAACTTCGTTTGCGTCATCCGATGCATCATTCCCATCCACTTCATGAACTCAATAGCCAGATCCCCGTGCTGCCATAGAACGGTTTCGAGATCTTTTTGCTGAATGACCCCGATTACGCTATCCTCGATGACTTCCGCGTTAAAATTGTGAAGGGAATTGTGGAACGGGTCCAGCTGACCGAATAAATCGCCTTCTCCGTAGATGTAAAGAATGAAGCTTTTTCCTTCATCACTCGATTTCGTTATTTTGACTCTTCCTTGCTTTATAAAGTACAGCTTATCCGCAGCGTCGCCTTCCCAGAACAAATAAGATCCCGCCGTAACCTTATGATCGTACATAATTTCCTTTAGCTTCAATAAATTCTCTTCCGAGAAGCAATCTGTATTATGAACACCTTCCACGTTTTGTCCGCAGTGCAGCATAGTTATTCCTCCTTAATTCTTGCCCGTTGTTTCTAACTAATACGATACTGGATCTGTAAAAGGTCCGATGTGATAAAAATCACGCTTTCCAGTAAAATAAGCCCGATTCTGTGACATTTCTAACATGAATCCGGACAACAAACCAGTATAGTTAAGTTATTCAAGGGTAGATTGGATGGAAAGGATGTGAGCGGCACATGCTGAGCGGAGTTATATTGGCAGGAGGAGAGCGCGGAATTACCGATTCCTTGCAGCGCATTGGAAGTGAAACCCTGATCGAGAGCCGAATTCGTGAAATGCAGACGGTGTGCCATGAGATTATAGTTGTAACTAATGAGCCTAGAGCTTTGCTGCCGGTTGTTCCTCGTTCGACTCGAATATTGACCGATTATTTACCGGGATACGGCGTAATAAGCGGATTGCATGCAGCATTTACTTTGAGCAGATACAACCATTTATGGGTTCACTCAAGCTCAGGAGTCCCTCCGGCAGTATCCATCGCGAGGCTGGCATGGAAGCTGTATGAGATCAAGCTCACAAGCCTCAAAGAGGCCGTCATATTAAAAAGGGACAGCGCGCCGATCCCGCTATTCGGGGTGTATAGTCGAGCCTGTCTGAAGGTCATAACCGATTTAATAGAAGAGGGGGACAGCCGAATCACCGAGCTTCTCTCTCGAATAGCATGGGAAGGGGTGGACGGTGAAGCGATTGCAGACGAACTCCGGCTGCCGGCCTCCTCACCGATTCCATTATGGCAGCATAACCAGGCATTCTAAAATTCATTCAAGCAAGCGGCATTAGCGGCACTACATTCGGCAAATATCCGGAGGGCAGTTCGGGCACTGTACAATCGATCGCAGGTAATCCAGATCGGTGATAACCAGGTAACCATTCTCGTAGGTGATGGCGCCGTTTGCTTGGTAAGCGCTCAGCATTCTGCTGACTCCCTCCCGTGTAGTGCCGCTCAAGTGAGCCAGCTCGGTTTTGGTCAGCTTTATATCGATAAGAATACCATTCCCGGATGGTTTGCCGTACGTATTGCTCATCCGAATCAAAGTCGAAGCGATGGCACCGTTCTTGCCGAACATCATCAAATCACGAAATTTGGATTGCGTTGTCCGGTGGAGCAGCCCCATCCATTTCATAAACTCGATGGCAAAATCGCCGCGGCTTGCAATCAGTTGCTCTAGTGCAGCGGTGGAGAACATTCCAATTACGCTGTCCTTCATCATTTCCGCACTGCAGCTGAATGGGGTATCTCCACTCCCCAGCTCCGCATAAAAATCACCGGGCTGCAGCAAATGCAGGATCAACTCCTGACCGTCCTCGGTTATTCTATAAATCTTGACAAGACCTTGCTCGATAAAAAAACACGTATGGGCCGGTTCCGACTCCCAAAACAAATGAGAGCCTGCCGCTTTGGCTTCAAAGGCCATTTGCTGCCGCATCAATGCAAAATTATCTGCAGACAAATAGGATGCAAGCTGAGTGCCTTGTGAAGGCTCCTTGGTCATGGGGATCCCGCCCTTCTAATCGAAGTGATACTTTCATTGTAATCGATAATTCTGGAAATATCATATAAAAACTTCATACTCCAATCGTACCTTTTTATGCTATGATAGTCCATAAGAACTATTGAAAGCGTTGTCATAAATGAATGAACAGAGGCAGGTGCTGCGATGGGAAAATGGGGAGCGATTATGGTCATGGTGATCGGAGCAGGGCTTCTTTGGTCCAGTCTAAGTAAGGCAGTCGATAGGGAACCGTCCGTCTATGTAAGCCCGGAAGGAATACGATTTGTCAGCTACAGCACGGAATGGAAGGAAGACAGGCTGAGCAGGCTTTATAATCTGTTGACGAGCTGCGAGCATGGCGAAGAGTTGAATAAGCTGAAGCAGGTGCTGCTGTATCCGGAGAGGAGCATTGGCAAAAGCGGCTTTCGCGTCGGTCACTACGATGCGGAAACTGCGACCATTCGTCTGTATGAAGTGGACGCGACACCGGTTGAGCGTACGTTTATTCATGAGTATGGACATCATTTTACATATTACTGGCTGCATCGAACGGAAGGCATTTACCCGGATGACATTAAACCGGCTTCAGCCTGGGCCGAGCTAAGGCAGCTGGACGGGTTCCCGGTCCGATGGGCGGGGAGTCCGCTCCCTTTTATCCATAAATGGGATCCAGGAGAAATTATGGCGGAGGATTATGTTCTCCTGTTCGGTGTAGGCTCTCGCCCCATGCCGGAAGAGCCGCAGCAGACGGTATATTTCCTGAGGCACGAGAATGATTACATCCCTGCAGTACAAACGCTTCCCGAGATACGAAGATATTGGGAGAAAGCCGCGGGCTTGACACCGAAGCAGCCTCTTCGGCAGCCGGTTATTCGTCAGTGGTCTGTCGATGGTGACAAAGAATCCGCAGATGCGCTGCATTTATCGTTCACTTCGTCAGCAACGGACAGTAATCAATCGATACAATATGGGATTCGTATTATCGGGTTCAGTGATCAAGGAGGCTTGCCAACAACCTCGACAACAGGAATGACAGCGGTGGGGCAAGAGGAGATTGAAGCGAGCCTGGATATTCGTTCCATACAGAGAGAGCTGAATTCGTTCTATGCTCAGATTCAAATTTGGGCATTGGACCAGGAAAGCAAACAATTAACCTACACGCCGTATTATATGAACTGGTTCTCCTACGATGCCGATACCGATGCACTAAAACCGATCCCGCTGCCTTTAGAAAAGCAGGGAGTTCCGCGCAAGCTGAAGCATGAAGGAATGGATCGGTGGCCCATCGTTGTTATGTTTATGAACGGGATGCCGGTTACCGCGGTGCGTAAGTATGATGACAACGGTACGGTATACGTACCGCTCCGGCTGTTCACGGAAGGTACGCCAGGCAGCGAAACTATGGACGATGCGAATTTGGTCCGATTTCAGTTTTCCAACCATCTGGTTCAGGTTCAGCTCAATCAAGAGCAGGCATTTGTAGACGGTCAAAGCGTGAGGCTGAGACACGCGATCAAAAAGATCGGCAAGGAGCCGGTTGTGCCGGTCAGTGAGCTGCCTACGCTTCTTGGAGCCGCCGTTCAGCTCGATGAAGAGGGAGGAGGAATGTTCGTCAATACAGGAGCGCCTTGACATGTATAGAATGCCGGCATAGTAAGGATGCTATACGTTGAGGTGAGGTGATACGAATGAACCGTGCTTTTCTTACTGCGGTTACAACCATTGGCATAGCGCAATTGGCCAAAGTGCCTCTTGCCTGGCAACAGACCGGGCGTTGGGATTGGTCGAACGTGATCAGAACCGGCGGCATGCCGAGCTCCCACTCTGCAGGGGTTACATCGCTCGCTACTTATGTGGGGCTTAAGCGGGGGATCACGTCCTTGCATTTTGCGACAGCGAGCATGCTAAGTCTGATCGTCATGTTCGACGCTATGGGCATTCGCAGACAAGCGGGAATTATTGCTACGGAAGTGAACGATTTGGACGAAACGGTGGCGAAGCTCGCGGAGAGCCATCCTCCGATTGTCCATGAGAAGCGGGAGAAGGAGCTGGAGGAACGACTCGGTCATCTGCCGGAAGAGGTTTTGGGCGGCGCCCTGCTCGGCATCTTTGCCGGAGCCTTTAGCTATGCATTGGAGAAGCCAACACCGGGCCGCGGACTTTTATCATGGTTTCGTTAATGCCAACAACCCTGTGCAGGCAGCTGGTCAAGACCCCAAATAGCGGACATTGAAAAAAGCCCTAGGCTGCATGCTGACGTCGGTACTCTATCGGCGTCAGCTTGTTTAGCTTTCTTTGCGCTCTTTCTTCGTTATAAAAATGAATGAATTCTTCTATTCGCCTTTGTGCTTCCTCGATGTTTCGGATATCATAAGGATAGAGGGCTTCCACTTTCAAATGTGAAAAGAAGCTCTCCATTGAGGCATTATCATAACAATTGCCTCGCCTGGACATGCTGATTTGGGCGCCAACCTTTGGCAGCATGTCGTGGTATGCATGAGACGTGTACTGGCTTCCCTGATCGCTGTGAACGATCAGTCCAGTCACGTCTTTATGCGTTTCAAATGCCTTCGTAAACGTCTCTAATACAAGAGGATTGTCATTACGGTTGCTCATATGGTAGGCTACAATTTCCCCATTCCAAAGGTCCTTGATTGCGGATAAGTAAATGCGATCATCAAATACTCGATATTGCGTCACATCCGTTACCCATTTTTGATTCGGTTCTGTCGCATTAAAATCTCTCTGCAGTAGATTCTCCGCGATCCTTCCATCAGATTTAGCTGCTTCACGCGTCGAACGATGAACATATTTGCGACGAATGATTGCCTGAATCTCTAAATCTCGCATAAGCCGTAGTACCTTCTTATGGTTCACACACAGGCTGTACTGTCGGTACAATTCGTCCTGTATCCGCCGATATCCAACCGTCTTCTTACGTTGATCATAAATAGCAAGAATCTTCTCCTTTAAATCAGCGTCAGGAGCTGCGTATTTGCGTTTCAAGTAGGCGTAGTAGCTGCTCCTAGCGACATTAAGCATGCTGCACAGCTCCACGACTGGATAATGCCCAGCGGTAGCTTCAATGATTCTATACTTTCCGTTCACACCCCCTGTTTCCAAATTTGCAAACACTTTTTTAGAACGTCATTCTCCCGTTTGAGCTTCGCTACATACCGATCTTGATCTAAGTACTCCTCACGACGTCCTCGTTGATCCAGGAGTCCAAACTCACCTAATTGCTTATACCTCCGCATCCACTTCTTGACCCGATCTTTGTCATGAATCTCTAAATGCTCCGTAATCTGCCGATACGACCACTTCTCCTCCATATGAAGGCGAATAGCTTCTTTCTTCAATTCCTCTGAATACGTTTTAAACTTCTGACCTCTTACTGCCATAAAAAATACACCCCCTAGAATTCATCGGATTAACCTAGGGGTTTTTCCAATGTCTATTCTAAGGGGTGCACTTTAAGCCGCACAGGGTTGTTTATTTTTACATGAGTTAGATTGACATTCGTTTGCGTTCAGCAACCATTTGTGAAGAAGCGCCTTCCACTTGTGCGGCAGGTACGGTTATCGTGAATTTGGTGCCGATCCCCATTTCGCTCTCCACCTCCATCGTTCCCTCGTGATCCTGAACAATTTTATGGCAGATAGACAAGCCTAAGCCGGTTCCTGAATCTTTCGTTGTGTAGAATGGCAAGAAGATCTTGTCCAGCTCGGCTTCCGGAATGCCCTTGCCCGTGTCCGAGATTTCAATGACCGCTTGATCCTCGTTCAGGTAAAGACGAATATGTACGGTTCCCTGCTCTGTCATTGCTTCGAATGCGTTCTTGATTAGATTCAGCAGAAGCTGGAGCATTTTATCCTGATCCATCAGCATGTGGATGGGTTCTGCCGCCTCGTCAAATACAATGGTATGTCCCAACCGCTGAGCTTCGGAATCGAGCAGCGAGATGACCCTGTGGATGCAGTCTTTGATGGACTGAATCCGGAATTGGGTAGCATGCGGCTTGGAAAATTGCAGAAACTCCGCGGTCAGCATGCTCATCCTTGTAATTTCATCCATGATTAGATCATACCAAGGACGGATATTATAGTTGTCGGCTTTGGAAATTTGCAGAAAGCCCTTAATCGTAGTCAGCGGATTCCTGATTTCGTGAGCCATGCCGGAGGCGAGCTCGCCGACGACGCGAAGCTTCTCCGATCGGAGCATATGCTCCTCCCGCTTAAGCCAAGATTCCCGTTTCATCGTGTACAGATTGCGCTCGGCGATGAAAAACAAATCGTCCTTGGACAATCCGTCGTTCGGGTAAAAAGCCATTCCGTAGTTAATCTCAATGCCTGTAAGCTTGGGGAACTCCGACGCCAGAAGCTGGGATATCGTATTCATTGCATGCTGGGAGTCGGTGTTCTCCAGTACGATTGCAAACTCATCGCCTCCGTAGCGGCAAATGATTAAAGCTTCGGGAAACATAATGCGCAGCAGCTGCGCCGCCTGCTTCAGGATCCGGTTAACCCCGTGAAAGCCGTTGATCGTGTTCAACGATTTCAAATCTTTGCAGTCGATCAGCACAAGAACTATCGATTGGCCGGATTGTACGAGCTGTTCCAGCTGACGGTGGCATTCCTCGTAATTGTACAGACCCGTCAAGGAGTCGTGAGTGCTCAGATGCTTCTTTTCATTATCAAGCTGCTGATTCTGATGCTCCATAGCGTGGATGTAGCGATTGAACAGCATAGCCAGCGTCAGGCAGCTAAGAGAGCTGAAGATCAGCGTAAAGACGGAGTACGGGGTAAACACGATATATGTAAATGTTACAAAAACAAAGGCGATGGTATACGAAGTGCTGATGACCAATGCGGTTTGAGGCTTTTGAATTTTGTAAAGCGGCTTGCACATTTGGGCTAAATACAATGGCAGGCAAAGATCCGATTGGCTGGCCAAATGAAAAGCAACAAGCAAACAAAATTGAAGCAGCGGTACTCCGTTCATTTTCTTTTTTTCGATAAGGTAGGTACTGATGTAAGCTAACCCCAATATGATGAGCAGTAATGGACTGGAAGTTACCTCGAAGAAAAGGGAAGATAGGCTGATAATAATTACATAGACGGACAAGATCCAATTATAGCTCATGCTTTCATACTCCTTATCACAATGTGGGAATGAAAGGTTATTAATGGAATTCTATATTAACCTAACAATTCCTTCTGCAATAGATGGAAAAGTGGAGATCTTGCATAAAATCTTTTTTATTAACTCAAAATAGGTTCGTAAGCCTTTACCCGAATCGGGGGGCTGCAATTAAACATCCGGGAGGGAATTGTCCATGCAGCGTAAGAGCTTTGTAGCTGTGCAAAAAAACGGGGACGGCGACATTACAGCCTTCAAGACGTCAAGTGGCCGCGTCCTGCAGTATGAGCAGGCTCTTCAGGAGGTACAGGGCGGAAATATTCAAGGAGTCAATGCATTCAAAGGAAGAGACGGGGATTTGTACATTCGCGGAGATGCCGATGGCGATCCAAGCAACAATTTGGATCAGCTGCCTTCGTTCTGACATGATGAAACCTGACCTTAATGGTCAGGTTTTTTGTTGTTTCTATATAAAATCATACCGTTTATGCTGCTCCATAAAAGTCATCAAGCCGCTCTTTCCGATATATTGCTCCATCGTATCTTCATAATGCATCAGATAGACGGATTTTTGCACCGATTCCGGGAGCGTCAGCAGCTCATCCAGACAGGTATGGACGATGCCGGGCGGCTTCAGCTGGCAATCATGCAGGATGTACCTGCAGTTCCTGTTCTGATGCAAATCGATGAGCAGGGAGTAATCGAAGGTAGCATCTGCACTGTAAAACAGATATTCATTTAATAAAATCGAGAAGCTCGGTTTGTCGGGGATATGCCGCGTCCGTATCAGCTCGAGCGTCAAGCCGGGGAAGAGCTCCGTTGGAGAGGCTTCCTCAAGCACAACGACATCAAAATAATCGCTTAGGCTTGTAATGCCTTCAGCCGCATTCTCAAGACCGCCGCGCAGCGAATGGTGCCAAAGATCATATTCAATGGCCGAGGGCACAAACAGCTTGATTTTTTTGTTATAAGCATATTTTAAGCGAAAGGCGAATTCCTCCAGGCCACCGACATGATCCGCATGGATATGGCTGATAACAATACCGTCAATCTGATCCAACGGAAAGTCCAGGGAATACAGGGCGCGTGGAGCTGTCGCTCCGCAATCGATCAGCAGCGTGCAGCCGTTGCAGAATACCAAGGCGTTATTATTGAAATATTTTTTGGAAAAAGCACTTCCCGTGCCGATCATCTGGATTTGCAGGCTCACTCATGGTCCTCCACTCGTTGTCTGTAATACTCGGATCACTTTATATAAAATAAATCTATCATGCGGCGGAACCGGTGCACAAGGATAAATTTCACACACTTTTGCAGTGTTGACTTCCAGCGAAGAGGGCTTACGGTCATTTCCCGGGCAAGCGCAACATGCGTCACAAACCGTCATAATACGCGATAATACTGGAGACAAGTCTGTATTTTGTATGTATATTACACAAATTAGAGATTCTTTTACTAGATATAGACAGATAGACAAAAAAATTTAGGATTATTTAAGAAACGTGCGCAACTCTTTCCAATGTCGGGAGTATAAGCATATAGAACAAAGTACAAGACAACGATGGAGGTTGCAGTGATGTTTAAAGTGCCGCGGATGCTAACGCTGGTACTCTCTCTTTCGCTATTTGGAGCTACGGGCGCAATGGCTAACTCATTATGGGGAGAGTACGAAGGCTTCAGTAAGATTAAAATGACGATCAACGATGTAGAGAAGCAATTCACGGAAAGTGAAGCGCCTGCATTTTTAGTAAAGGGGAATGCCGTATTCCCTGTTCGAGCGTTATCCGAATCGCTTCAATCGCTTGTCCGCTGGGACAACGCAAACAAGACGGTATCGGTTTACAAGCCTAACGTGCATATGTTTGTTGCGGAGAAGGTTAATGACGATTATTCCGTCAAATCGCCTTTCGGAAGAGTGCCAAAGGGCAAGAAGATCGATTTTGCGGTTTTCGCACAGGTGGACAGCCTGAAGACGCCGTTCTATTCTTTCAAAATTTCTATTGAAACGCCAAGCGGCAAACAAGCCGTAGAGCCTCATGAGAAAATCGTGAACGGGCAAAAAGAAAACTTCTGGTATCCTTGGCCGTTCAGCGTTTCGTTCAGTGAAGCGGGAGATTACGTTATCAAGTTCTCGATTAAGCTGGATGAGGGCGGAGATTATACGACCGTATCCGAGAAAGTAATCGTCTCCGAATAAGGCTGACGCGGACAAGAGGAATGCCTGTTTACATTGACCTGTATGCATGAAACGTGATACGATACGAGGGATGACTACTTTATATGAAATGAGGTTTTCCCATGAGCGATCACATCCACGATGAGAATTGCAATCATGATCACGACCACGAAGACGATATTTTTATCGTAACAGATAAAGACGGCGTTGAGCACGAAATGGTTATGGTGTATACATTTGAAGCAGGCGAGCAGCCTTATGCGGTATTGCTCGATCGTAACGATCCTGAAGCGGACGGCGTGATCTTCCGTATCGAGGAAGAGGGCGAAGAAGCTTTCCTCGCGAGCATCGAAGACGAGGAAGAATGGGACCGCGTCGTTCAAATCTACAACCAAATCGTAGAAGAACAAGAGCAAGACTAATGATACTAAAAAACCCTTTCTGCCTTGGCAGAAAGGGTTTTTTACTGTCGAGCTCGATGCCATAGCTCCACTTGGCGGCTGGAAAATGATTTATTTGCGAGGGTTGAAATACATAGTGCGGCCGTTGAAAAGATGAAGCTCCGCTTTCCACAGCTTGGCCAAATACTTGCAAAATTCGTTGCCCTTGGCCTTGTCGCCATGCGTACTGTCGTCAGGAAGCACGACCTGCACATAATGCTGCTCGGTTTCGCCGTTTTGATCCTTGCCTGGACCCATGACAATATATTTGTACAGCGAGTTTTTGCCTTTGAGATAAAACCATTTGCCTTCGGCTTCAGGTTTCGTTTCGATTGTGTAAGGGAAGCCGGCGTCGTCATAATCCCAGCCCAGCTGCTTGCCTGTAAGCTGTAATTGCTCCTTGTAATGAAGCAGCTGCTCTTTCAATTCATCGAGAGATAAGGACGAGAGGGCGGAGCCTTCTACAAACTTGATATATGCGCTTTGAGCCATAACCGATACACCTGCCTGTATTTGGACTGGAAAGGTTTTCATATACAACAAGAACATCATAGCACTTCGGGGATGGATTGACAATACAAGGAACCGCTGTATCATTAGGTTGAGCGGAGCTTCATCATAATGGAAGTGGAGAGGGGTATCCAAGTGAAAAGATTTGCAGGCTACATGCTCGTTACGGATATGGACGGTACTTTACTCGACAGCGGCAAGACGATCAGCCGCGAAAATAGGGAAGCAATCCAGCGGTTCGTGGATGAAGGCGGTATTTTTACATTAGCGACAGGGAGAATTGCCAGCTCGGTGCAGAGGTTTGCGGATACGCTTCCGCTTGGGGCGCCGGCGATTTTATATAACGGGGCGATGATCTACGATTTTGCCGAGGGGCGTGTCGTATGGCAGAGAACGCTTCATGACGCAGTGCAGCCGGTATTGCGGCAGGTCATGGACAAGTTCCCGGAGCTTGGGGTCGAAATCTATTGCGGAGAAGAGCCGTACTTCATTCAGGAAAACCGGATAACGGAAAAACATCGCAGCCTGGAGCATTTCAACCGTCCGCGAACCGAGGATTGGTCGCAATTAACCGATCCCTGGATCAAAGTACTGCTTGCCTGGGAGCCGGAACGGATGAATGAAGTGGAAGCCTTCGTTACGCAGTTCAAGGAACCGCTCACCTGGGTTCGTTCCGACGATAAATACTTGGAAATATTGGCCGAGCATACGACGAAAGGTCATGCTCTGGAGGAGCTAATGCGGATGACGGGGATAGACGTATCGCGGTGCATCGCTATGGGAGATCATCTCAACGATCTGGAGATGCTCCGCAGAGCGGGAGTCGGCGTTGCGGTAGCCAATGCGCACGCTTCGTTGATGGACGTATGCAATCGCACGTGCAAGCATCATAATGAGCATGCGGTAGCCGATGTCATCGAATGGCTGGAGAAGGAAGTATAAGGAATTCTTGCAAAGCGGAACATTAGGATTGAGGAGAATCAGAATTCGGGGCGACACACCGATGTGGACAATTGTATATAGTAAAAAGGAGCTTTGACCGCGCGTTGTTCGTGCGGCAAGGCTCCTTTTTTTGCGTTAAAATATAGCCGGCGTTTCTACGATCACCTTGACATTCTCGATACTGCGATCTTCCGGTCCCTTCACAGGGAGGCCGACTTCCACATGCTCGGTAATGTAGTCGATCAAATCCTGCGAAATGACTTCTCCCGGCAGCAAAATCGGGATTCCCGGAGGATACACGTAAATAAATTCGGCAATAATTCTATCAGCGGATTCCTTGAATGGAATAATTTCCGTATCCCCGTAGAAGGCATCGCGCGGCGTGAGAGTGAGCTGCGGAATTTTCGGTATTTTAATGACCAGCTCGTTGACTTCGCGTACATTGTAGTTTTCGCTGGCCAGCTCGCGCATCGCTTTGAGCAAAATATCGATATTTTCCTTCGTGTCGCCCGGAGTTACAAGGCATAAAATGTTATACAGATCGCTGAGCTCGACCTCGATATTGTAATGGTCGCGAAGCCAGTTCTCCACATCATAGCCGGTCAGGCCCAAATGGCGAACGTGAATGTTCACTTTGGTCGGATCGTAATCGTAGGTTGCTTCCGTGCCCAAAATATCTTTGCCGAAGCAGCTCAAGCCCGGAATCTCATTGATCTCTCTGCGGGCATATTCCGCGAGCTCGATGGCGTGCTCCGCCATTTGCGCTCCGTTGATAGCCAAATTACGTCTCGCTGTATCCAAAGACGCCAGCAAAATATAAGAAGTGGACGTCGTTGTAAGCATACTGATGATCGTTTTGACGCGGCTGGCATTGATGCGGCCCTCTCTTACGTTCAGCACGGAGCTTTGAGTCATCGAGCCGCCAAGCTTGTGAACGCTGGTTGCCGCCATATCGGCACCCGCTTCCATCGCGGATATCGGCAGCTTATCGCTGAAATGAATGAGCACGCCGTGAGCCTCGTCGACTAGAACCGGGATATTGTAGCTATGCACAATATCGACGATTTCTTTAAGGTTCGCGCAGACGCCGTAGTAGGTCGGGTTAATGACCAGTACCGCCTTGGCGTCGGGATGGCGTTCCAGCGCGCGCTTCACGGAGCGAGTCGTAATGCCGTGATCGATCCCGAGATTTTCGTCGCGGACCGGAGAGATGAACACCGGCTTCGCGCCTGCGAAAATAATCGCGGCCATAATGGACTTGTGCACGTTGCGAGGAACGATGATTTTATCGCCCTGGGAGCATACGGTCAAAATCATCGTCATGATCGCGCCGCTCGTTCCTTGCACGGAGAAGAACGTATGATCCGCTCCGAAGGCGTCCGCCGCAAGCTGCTGCGCTTCCTCAATGACTCCCGTCGGCTGATGGAGGTCATCGAGCGGTGCTATATTGATAAGGTCGATGGACAGGGCGTTGTCTCCGATGAAATGCCGGAACTCCGGGTCCATCCCGACTCCTTTTTTATGGCCTGGAATATGGAATTGAACGGGGTTGCGCTCTGCGTGCTGCTTCAATGCAGAGAAAAGAGGAGTGCGTTGATGATCCACTGTCATGCCTACCTTTCCTAAGTAAAATTAAAGGGATTGGCAGTCTCCAAGAGACCCCAATCTACGTTATATTAACCATAATGGAATCAGGATGCAAGCTGATTTTTTTTCTGTTAACGAATTGTGCGGTTTTGTCCATTTTGTTAATCTTCATGTGATTTATTTCCTTGTGGAAAAAAGATATGATACGATAAGCAATATACATTACATTGGGAGGCTTTGGATTCACTATGAAAAAACAGCTGGCCGTTATTATGGTACTGCTGATGACGATATTTATCGGCTTCGGCATCATCATTCCAGTGCTTCCCGACGCGATTTCAGGCTCCGGCGCTAGCAGCTTTCACTTGGGAATGCTGCTGTCCATTTATTCCTTGGCTTCGTTTCTGATGTCGCCCGTTTGGGGAAGCATATCGGACCGGATCGGACGCAGACCGCTGATCATGATCGGAGCGCTTGGCTTCAGCGCGAGCTTCTTCCTGTTCGGCATCGCCGGCGATAATCTGCTGCTGATGTACGCATCGCGGATTTTGGGCGGCTTGTTCTCGGGAGCGGCTACCGCATGCGCTGTAGCTTACGTGGCTGACATAACGACGGAAGAGAACCGCACGAAAGGAATGGGGCTAGTCGGCATGTCTATTGGTCTAGGATTCATCTTCGGACCGGCGGTCGGTGGAATATTGAGCCAGTGGGGCTATCAAATTCCGTTCTTCGCATCGTCTATTCTAGCATTGGCTACGTTCTTCTTCGCCATGTTCATGCTGCCGGAATCGCTCTCTGAGGAGAAGCGCCGCAAGCCGCAGGCGGAGAAACAATCGCGTTGGACGGCTTTCGTCGGTTCCTTAAAGTACTTGTACGTGCTATCGTTCTTCGTCTCGTTCACACTGGCTGGCCTGGAAGCCACACTGCTGCTGTTCGAGAAAGACAAGATCGGCGCAAGCTCGTTGGATCTCGGCATTATGTTCGCTGTAAGCGGTGTAGTCGGAGCATTAATTCAAGGCGGCGTTGTCCGCAGATTTATCAAGCGCGGCGATGAATCCCGCGTGATCGGTATCGGACTGGTCCTGTCGGCGCTTGGATTCGTCCTCATCCTGTTCTCCACGAGCCTGTTGACGGCTTCCATTTATTTGTCCGTGTTCGGGGCGGGCAATGCGCTGATCCGTCCATGCGTCACCTCGCTGATCTCGCAGAAAACGAAGGTGGGACAAGGCGTTGCCTCCGGACTGAGCTCCTCGATGGACAGTCTGGGGAGGATTACAGGCCCGCTGCTGGGAGCGGGAATCTATCAATACAGTATGCAGCTTCCTTTCTATACGGGAGCGATCTTGTCGCTGGCCGCGCTGTATCTGCTGTACAAATATATGATTGCCGACCGTGAGAGCGCCAATTTGGCGCAACGGGTTTAGGCATCCCGCAGCCGGGACAGCATGCTGTTGCATGAAAAAGCCGCAAAGCTCTGCAGAAGAGCTTTGCGGCTTTTTGGCATCTGTATCCGATACGAGTATACGAGTGTCGGACAGATGAACCTCTACGCCTGAGGCTGGCTGACGAGCCGGTAAATGACGCTGATGGCTTCCGCCCTCGTCATCCTTTGATCAGGTCGGAACGTGCCGTCCTCATATCCGTTGAACAGGCCGGCTTCCTGTACAGCGCGGATCGCATCACCCGCCCAATAGTCGGACGCAATATCGTGGAACGTTGGTTGGGCCGAAGCCTTCAGCATCTCGCTTCTCGACAGAATTGCGGCAATTTCCGCGCGGGTGATCGTGTTGTTGGGCCGGAATGTTTGATCGGGATACCCGTTAACAAGCCCGTACTCGACGGCCGTAATAATATAGATCCGTTCCTCCTTGTTCTTCCCGATATCCGTAAATTCGGATTCGGTATTGTTGGAGAGGAACAGCTCCTTCGCCTTGACCAGGTAGCGGACGAATTCCGCTCGGGTAATAAACTGATCGGGCTTGAACTGCATCGTGCCCGTCTCTTTATTCACGTAACCGTCAATGTATTGCTTATCGAATAACGCCGCTATTTCTTTCTGCGCCCAGTGCTTCTCGATATCGTTAAAGCCGGTTGGAACCCCATTTAAGGACAAAATGTATCGGGTTACGGCTTTATATTCTTCGTCGGTTAATGTACCGGGAGCATTGTCCGGCATATTGCGGCTTATAAACTCATAGGCCTTGTCGTAGGTACCGAGCTTCTTCTTCACATGATCGCTGGCAACGGCCGGATAATTGCCGGAGCCCATTCCGTCGGCTGCGTGGCATGAGAGGCAGTGCTGCCGGTATATCGCTTCTCCTTCCGCCTGATCGGCAGGAATAGCCGCTGAAGGGGCGGCTTCGGCAGAATACGAGGTCGATGCAGAGCCCGTATATAATACGATGCCTGCTATGAGAGCGGTACCGAGCAGAAGTACAGTAGTATATGGGAACCTGGAAGAATATCGCATCGGACAGTCACCCCTGACTGAATTCGTTTCATTCATTATAACCGATAAATATGACGGAAGTGTGAAAAAATTCATATTTTCCGTCGAGCCTTGTAGAAGAAAAGCCGTCCCCAGCCAACGAAGTGGGGGGACGGCTTTTAAGTATCCGAGCTAACAGCTACTTCGCTTCCTTATGTTTGGCTGAAGACGGATCCCGCTTATGCTCGACCATCTTCTCAATCCATGGTGTCAGCTCTTCCTTGATTTTGCCGACGAGCTGATCCTTGCTCATTCCTTGCGCCGCGGCGATGTCGGCCAGCGACTTGCCTTCCTTGAGCTGTGCCTTCAGCTGGTCTTCCGAAATGCCGAGAATGGAAGCCAGTTTGTCCGGAGCAGGCAGCATCCGATGCTTCATCTTGTGATGCCCGTCGAAGCCTCCCTTATGGTTAACCATAAAGGCGAGATGCTTTTCCATGCCGGCCTTGATCTTATCGGCTTTTTCCGCCGGCAGCTTGCCGTCTTTTACAGCTGCGTCGATTTTTTTGATGCGCTCGGCCTTCAGCTTCGCGATCAAATCGGCTTCGCTGACGCCTTTTTCTTTGGCGATCTCGACGAGTGTTTTCTGCTTCCATGCCTCGGTTAAAGCGGCTTTGTCCATCCCGAGGATGGCGGCGGCCTCCTCCAGAATCGGCATGCGATGCTGATCGGAATGCTTGAAATCTTTCCCTTTCTCGGAACGGTCCTGCTTTGCTTCGCGAGGGGCTTGCTGCTGTTTGGCCGCTTGATCTGAATTATCGGCAAAGACATTGTTGTTCGCCGTATAGAGAGCCGAGCCGCTCAGAAGCATGGCCAAAGCAAGTCCGGTAACGATGACCTTATTGGTTCTAGAGCTTCGCATGAAATCTCCTCCTTTCCGTCAAAGGATAGGCCTGTTGTACCTGGTTGATCCAGGGAATGGTACAAGTAACCAATGATAGCATGAGCCAAATTGCTTAAGTTTAGTTTAAAGAAACCTTAGAATTACATAAAATTTTCTAACTTTGCCCGAAACAGAGCGGAAGCCCGTTTGAATACGTTAGCATAGCCCTCCGGCTGTCAAGCGGCGGAAGCGCTGCGTGCCAACAAATAAAGCGGCATCAGCGTTTGGATCGTACTGCGGACAAGCTCAATGAATTGCGGACCGTTCTGCAGTACGGGAGACGACGAGGGCAGGTTTTGCCCGATTAGCAGCTCCACCTTTTTCACATCACGGAAGCGCTGCAGAGCTGCCTTCCATTCTTTATCTCCCAGGTCGGCAACGGCTGCCGCGTCTTTTTTCATATGGTCGAAGGAAACGACATAATCGTCGGGAATCAGGCTGCGCACCTGATCGACCTGCTTCAGGAACGACTCCGCTATGGCTTGCTTATGCGGCAGCTCGTATATTAGCGCCAGCCAGATGAAGAGACGGTCGTCGAACAGACCGACTTGAAAGTGCGGATACTGCTTATAGCCGCGTTTGTTATGGCAAATCGCCATCCACGTATCAACAGGAGCATTGACAGTCCGCCGGGCGTGCTTCGCAATATGCAGGAACATTTCGTCCCCGGCAAGCACAGCCGTATCTTCGACTAATGCATCGCCGAGCTCTTTGAACTTCGGCTGAATACGTCCTTGAATGCCTTCCATGCGGCCCTCGAGTCCCGGAATGTGGAATACGTCAAAATCTGCTTGGGTAAAGCCTTGGAATGTCATGAAGCTAGCCTCCTAAACCTATTAACACCTATGTATATGCTTACTATATCACACGTCGGGGATCGAGGCGAACGAGAGCGAACCGTGTCGATCGCACCTAAAAAAAACACAATCCCGATCAAAGGGATTCCCTTGTTGCAGCCGCCTCATCCGGGTAGGATGTAACTGTCCGAACTTGCATCACGGATACAACGACGACCTTAAGGGGGGCCATTATGGCAAGCAAACTACAAGCGGCGGACGAAATCGGCTATCGCGCAATGACGAACAAGAGCTTGATCGGCTATATGTGGAAATATAAAGCGCTTTATTTCATTACGCTGCCGGCTATCGCCTACTTTATTATTTTCAAGTACATTCCTTTGTTCGGGTCTGTAATCGCATTTCAGAACTATAATATTTTTCAGGGCATTGCCGGAAGCAAGTGGGTCGGGCTGGCTCATTTCAAGCGAATGTTCGAGCATTACGACTTCCTTAACATTCTCAAGAATACGCTGTTGATCGGCATTTACGACCTGGTCCTGGCGTTTCCCGCGCCGATCGTTCTCGCCTTGCTGCTCAATGAGCTCAGGCTGGTCATGTATAAACGCATTTTGCAAACCGTGGTGTATATGCCGCATTTTTTGTCCTGGGTCATCGTCAGTGGAATCGCGATAGGAGTTCTGTCACCTTCGACCGGCATCGTCAATCAATTCATATCCTGGCTCGGAATGGAGCCGATTTATTTTCTCGGGGAAGAATCGTATATCCGCTCCGTTCTCGTAGGCTCGGGCATTTGGCGGGACACGGGCTACGGGACAATAATTTATTTGGCGGCGCTGGCGGGAATTAATCCGGATTTGTACGAAGCGGCGGAAGTGGACGGAGCGAACCGCTGGAGGCAGACCTGGTCGATTACACTGCCGTCGTTGATGCCTACCATCATGATTTTGTTCCTGTTGCATATCGGCAAATTTCTGGATTTCGGCTTCGAGCGGGTCTACGTCTTTCTGAATCCGCTGAATATTAACAACGGCGAAATATTGGACACGTACATTTACAAGCAGGGGCTGCAAAGCCAGCAATACAGCTATACGACGGCTATAGGCTTGTTCAAGTCGGTGGTCGGGCTCGTGCTCATCGTAATAGGGAACGTGATCAGCAAGAAGACGACAGGGGAGAGTCTGTATTAAATGGCTCCCTACATGGATTAGCTTACGGAATGAAGGAGATGACACATATGAAAAAATACGGTATCGGCTACCGGCTGTTCAGCGGGGCGAACCTGCTGTTTTTGACGGTATTGGCACTGATGATGTTTCTGCCTTTTCTTAATGTACTGGCTCAATCGTTCAGCAGCTCGGAGGCGATTGTTAGCGGCAAGGTCGTCTTTATGCCGGTCGAGTTTACGTGGATTAACTATCAGTACGTGTTCAGCGATGCTTCCATCTGGAGATCGTTCGGTATTACGGTATATATTACCGTCGCAGGGACGCTGATCAACCTTATTGCTACCGCTTCCCTCGCATACCCGTTGTCCAGGCAGGAGTATGTCGGGCGCAAATATCTCGTGCTATTCGTGCTCATTACGATGGTTTTTACGGCTCCGCTCATTCCCAACTTTATATTGATGAAAGCTTTGAGTCTTACCAACTCATTGTGGGCCTTGCTATTGCCGGGAGCGATCAGCGCGTTTAACTTTTTCGTGATGCGAGCCTTTTTCATGCAAATTCCGGGGGAAATCATCGATTCGGGCCGTATGGACGGCTGCTCGGAGCTAGGGATGATCTGGAGCATCGTCTTGCCGTTGTCCAAGCCGGTCATGGCTTCGCTAGGTATTTTCTATGCAGTCAATCATTGGAACACCTACATGGCTGCGTTATACTATGTCAACAAGCCGTCCTTGTGGCCGCTGCAGGTGAAGCTTCGCCAGCTGATCGAAGCCGACGATATCAATATCGATCCGTCCGTTTCCCAGTTCAGCTCGCTGGCGCATTCGAATCCGGAAGGGATCAAGATGGCGACGATTATTATCGCTACGCTGCCGATCGTGCTGATATATCCGTTCTTGCAAAAGCATTTTGTCAAAGGAATGATGATCGGTTCGGTCAAGTCGTAAATAGGGGAAACTTTAGGTTCATTGCCGCATGTTCTAAAAAAATGACAATAGAAGCCAAAATCATTCCATTGTTCCATAGCGGCACACCTTCTACAATGAAGCTAATTTGAAAGCGCTTATTCAGGACCGAAAGCAATAGGCATCTTACTGGAGAAAAGGGGTAGAACAATGAAAAAGTGGATGAAGATCGGGATGGTATCGGTACTTGCCACAAGTGCGCTGGCCGGGTGCTCCAAGCCTGACGCAGCGCCTCAAGCGCAAGGAAGCCAATCCGGAGAAAAGACGAAATTTTCGATATCCATGCGTACGCTGGCTTTCAATCACGTCGAGAAATCACCGAATATTAATGAAGACAAATGGGTGAAAAGGCTGGAGGAGAAGACGAATACGGACCTGAATATCGTCTTGGTGCCGCACAAGGAATTCGAGCAAAAAATGGCGCAAATGTTCGCGACCAACGATATTCCCGACGTAGTCCAAGGGAGCGGGGGCGTATCGGGCAAGGAAATGGCCGGCTCCGTTCAGGCCGGAGTGTTCATGCCGCTCGACGATCTGTTGAAAAAGCACGGCCCTAACCTGCTGAAGAAAATTCCGAAGGAAGCATGGCAGAAGGAAACGTACCAGGGCAAAATTTATGCCATTCCTGAGTTTTTGTCCAATCCTTCCCGGAGGGCGACGGCGATTCGCAAAGACCTGCTCGATAAAGCCGGCTTGCCGATTCCGAAGACGGTGGACGACTATTTGAACGTCTTGAGGAAGTTCAAGGAAATGGGAGTGGAGAATCCGTATCAGGGCCGGGAAAACTTCAAATATGCGGATACGTTCTTCGGTCCGTTCGATGCTTATCCTTACTTATCGATGATGGAACAGAAGGGCAACCAGATCGTGCCGAAGTTTTTCAACACCGAGAACATGACGAAGGCGCTGCAAACGTACAAAACGATGTACGATGAAGGGCTGATCCACAAGGAGTTCGCTACGATTAACCCAACCACGTATAAAAACTCCATTTTGGCGGGCAAATCGGGCATCTGGACGATGAATGCGAACGAGGTGCTGCAATGGGAGCAGCAGTTGAAGGCGAACGTGCCGACGGCCAAAATCGAGCTGATCCCGTCTCCGGTCGGACCGGACGGCAAAGGCGGCTACTATTTATACAACTCCGTAACGCGAGCGTGGTTCATCAATAAAAATGCGAAAAATGCGGAAGGCATAATCAAGTTCTTCGACTGGATGCTGTCGGATGAAGCCGAGCAATTTTTCACCTTCGGCGTCGAGGGCGAGAATTACACGATGGAGAGCGGCAAGATCAACTATAAAATGCCGACGGATCCGCAAGCGGTCGATGAAGAACGGTATCGTCAAGCCTTCTTGTGGATGGTGCAGGATACTACCTATAATAAAGGAACTCTAAGTTTGACCGAAGACGGTAAAAAATTGATGAACATTTATGATACAATGTTATCCAAGGAAGGCCGCGACGGCATTCAATTCGAGCCCCGCCTCGATGCCTACGTCGCCAATCCGGACATTTCGCCGGAATCCGATTTTGCGGCTCCCGTCGTGCTTCAGCATATGGTCAAGATGGTTTACGGCAAGGAACCGATTTCGGATTGGCCGAAAGTGATTGAAGAGTGGAAAGCCAAAGGCGGCAATGACGTGATTAAGGAAGCAACCGACAAATTCAATAAGAAGGATCCGAGCGTAACGATCAGCATGCCGCGCCGATAGATAAATAGGCAGTTAGGCGGTCCGGGCGCGATTCCTGTCTCACCGCACATAAGGCTCCTCACGCTAACCGGCGTGGGGAGTATCCTTTTCTCGTTAAGGGGGTGGCCTCATGTACAAAGTACTGATAGCGGACGATGAACCGATGATCCGTAAGGGACTGCAAAAGCTGATAGAGCAATCCGGTCAGCCGCTGGCGGGTATCAGGCTTGCCGAGAACGGCTTGGATGCGCTGCGTCTGATCGGCGAGGAGCGTCCCGATTTCCTGTTCACCGATATCCGGATGCCCAAGCTCGACGGGCTGGAGCTATGCAGGCAGGTGTCCGAGATGGACTCCGACATTCAGATTGTAATTGTATCCGGTTACAATGACTTCGAATATGCACAAAAATGCGTATCCTACGGCGTGAAGGAATATTTGCTCAAGCCGATCAGCAAGAAAAGCGTCGATGCCGCTCTCAACAAGCTGGTGCAATTGCAGACAAGGCAAAAATATAAGGCGTTTGTCTCCATCTACAAGCTGGAGAAATGGATCGGAGAAGCCGAGGAAGCGGTTTGGACGCTTCAGCAATCCGATTTATTGGAAATTATCCATAAGGTCAGGCAGGAACTGTATGCCTCCCGGTTGAAATTATATCAGGTGTTGGATGTGATGGCGGAATTTTCATCGCTGCTTATTAAAAGGCTCAATGTGAGAGACGTGTTTGCATTCAGCGATACGCTGGATCTTCGCGACGTTGCTGCGGATGATGAAGCATGGATCCGCTTTCAGGCAAGTCTTGTACAATTGCTGCTGGATTTGAAAGCCAAGCGCAAAGGGAAGCTGAAGGATCCGGTGGAGGAAGCCAAGCTTTATATCGAGAATCATTTGAACGAAGAAGTGTCGCTTGAGGAGGTGGCGGATCGCATCGGCTTGAATCCTTCGTATTTCAGCCAGTTGTTCAAGCAGTCGACGCAGGAAACGTTCGTGCAGTACCGTACCCGGCGCCGCATGGAAAAAGCGAAGAAGCTGCTTGCCCAGCCCCAATATCGAATCACGGACATATCCGGTGAGGTCGGTTATGCCGATCATCCCCATTTTACGAAGACGTTCAAGAAGTATATAGGTGTTCTGCCTTCCGAATACCGGAGCAAGCTGGGGATCGAATAAATGAACAAACGAACGCTTTCCGGTCAAATGTACGGGTATTTCTCCATCATCATTATTATGTCTCTGGCAACGCTCGGCATCGTCTCGTACTTGCAGTCATCCCGTGCGCTGGACCGTCAGGTAGAGCAGTATATGGAGCAAATGATCGAGAGCGCGTCTTATCAGACCGATATTTATCTGCAAACCTATGAGCTGCTTAATAATGCATTTTCCTCCAACTCGGATGTAAGGGCATTCTTCGAAATCGGCAGCAATGACTCTTACGAATATTACTATTACTCGGACCGGATCAAAAAGTTCGCTTCGAGCTCGGTTCAATCGATCGTGACGTTATACAAGCAGCTGAATTCCATCTATGTCGTCGGTCTGCAAGGGAGAACCGTTATTTATGACAACCAAAATTTTTTGATCCAGGAGACCGGCTTGAGCAGCGCGACGTATCGAACGCTGATCGATTCGATTCCAAATGACGGCAAAATCACGCTCCTGAACATGAGCATTCGCCCGGAGGATCAGGGCACTGTAATTACATTGGCCCGGAAAGTCAGGGGGGCCGCTTACGGTCCGGAATTTAAAGGCATCGTGGCGATAGAGTTCAAGCTGCAGGAGCTGGCGAAAATCTGGGACAGGGTCAATATCGGCAAGGACGGCTATTTCTTCATTATTGATGAAAAAGGGACTCCGATTTATCATTCGCCGAGGGTTGAACCCGATGCACAGATGCTGGATAAGATATCCCGGCGTATCGAGGATAGCGGGAATAAGGTGTTCAGCGCGCAATACAATGGTCAAAATCGCATGTTCGTCGCCCGGAAATCCGACTATTCGAACTGGACCCTCGTCGTGTCGATGCCGGTCCATGAGCTTCGCAAGCCGATTTCGACGATTCGGACGACAACGATGGCCGTCGGGCTGATCACGCTTCTCATCGCTCTGTTTCTTGCCTTCCGGTTCGGGCAATCGATTCTCGCCCCCATCCGGCAATTGAAGGACAGCATGCGCGAGACGGAAAAAGGCAACTGGCGCCATATTGCGGAAATTAACCGTTCGGACGAAATCGGCGGCTTGATTCACAGCTACAATCTGATGGTGACGCGATTGTCCGAAATGATCGATAAGGTGTATGCCGCCGAGCTGCAGCAGCAAAAGGACGCCTTACAAATCCAGGAAGCGGAGCTGGAACGGCACCGCGTTGAATTTCAGGCGCTGCAGCTGCAGATTAATCCGCACTTTCTGTACAACACGCTGGAGACGATCAATTGTTACGCCATCGTACAAGACTCGCATGAGATTACCGAAATGGTGGAGGCAATGGCTTTCATGCTGCGGTATTCGATCCAGACGAATTTGGAGGAAATTACGGTTGCCAACGAGCTGAATCATGTTCGTAATTATATGATCATTCTGCGGCATCGGATTGCCCGGGAATTCGAGATTGACGTGGCGATTTCGCCGTCGCTGTTGCTGGAGAAGATGGTGCGCCTGACATTACAGCCGGTAGTGGAAAATTGCTTCCAGCATGCGTTCGTCAATGGAATCGAGCCGCATCATTTCATCCGTATCGACGCAAAAAAAGAAAACGATTTCTTTCGAATTATCGTCGAAGATAATGGCGTCGGCATTCCGCCGGAAAGGCTTCGTGAGCTGCAGAGCAGGCTTAAGGAGAACCGGCTGGCCGACGAACCGCCTGCCGCTGCAGGGAAACGTCGTCATGGCGGGATAGGCTTGCTGAATGTGCACCGGCGCATTCAGATGGTATTCGGCGAACAGTTCGGCTTGCAGCTGGAAAGCGAATACGGGCACGGATGCCGCATCATTCTTTCGATGCCCGAATTGCCTCATAAAATTCATTTATAACGGAGGTTATAAAGCATGAATACGCAATTACATGGGAAAATCGCACTGGTAACTGGATCCAATACGGGAATCGGACGGGCCATCGCTGTTCTTTTGGCTGCCAACGGCGCGAAAGTCGGTGTAACCTACCTGAACGGTAAGGCGCAAGGGGAAGAGACGGTAGAGATCATCCGGCAGGCGGGAGGTCAAGCTGTTCTGTTCCAAGCGGACGTAACGGATTTGGAGCAAATCGATAAGCTGGTCAGCGGTGTGGAAGAAGCGTTCGGCAGCACGGTCGATATACTGGTGAACAATGCGGGCCATCTGGTTCAACGCTGCCCGATCAGCGAAATGACCGAAGAATTGTACGACAAAGTAATGAATGTCAACCTGAAAAGCACCGTGTTCATGTGCAAACGGGTGCTTCCAGGCATGAAGGCCACAGGAGCCGGCCGCATCGTGAACATGTCTTCGGTAGCCGCTCATCACGGCGGAGGACCGGGCTCGAGCATTTATGCCGCGAGTAAAGCCGCTGTCGGCAGCTATTCCAAAGGATTGGCGAAGGAAGTGGCAGGCGACGGAATTACCGTCAATGTCGTAGCTCCCGGCTTTATCGGCCAGACGGCTTTTCATGATACGTTCACGTCGGATGAAGCCAGAAAGGCTACCGTGAGCGGGATTCCGTTGAAGCGGGAAGGCACTCCGGAGGATGTTGCCGGTGCCGTAT
Source organism: Paenibacillus sp. H1-7 (assembly GCF_022354825.1). Classification (GTDB taxonomy): domain Bacteria; phylum Bacillota; class Bacilli; order Paenibacillales; family NBRC-103111; genus Paenibacillus_S. The sequence continues at coordinate 5,722,062 of NZ_CP031168.1, read as the reverse complement.
TGTATCTTGTATCGGATCTGGCATCGTACTTGACCGGAGAGACGATCGAAATCAACGGCGGCATGCTGATGAGATAGATTTAATGAATGTTATGGTACACCAATTACAGAACAGATAGTAATCAATGCACACAGATGATGGAGGGAAAACAACTTGAGTCAGCCATTATATGAACCGCAAAGCGGCGTTTTGACCGTTCAATATGAGCCTAGCGAGCAGACGCAATTAATCGAGAATCCGCCTCGGTTTACATGGATTCCTGCTCAGCTGGAGAAGGATACGTACATTTTGCAATATTCCCGGTCGCAGGAATTCGATGGCGAGACGACCGTTACCGTACAGCCTATACCTTACAATTTATACACGCCTGATCACGCGTTTGAGCCGGGCGATTACTATTGGCGTTACGCCTTGCTACTGAACGGCGAGACGAACGGCAGCAGCGAGGACACGCAAACGGAGTGGAGCACCGTTCGGCGCTTCACGGTACCTGCAGGGCTGCCGGAAACGCCGCTTGAGGGAAGAGGCAGCCGGTTTGAACAAACCAAGGCGAGCCACCCTCGCTTATGGCTCCAGGCGGACGAGCTGCCCGAATTTCGTTCCCGGATTCGAGAGGATGCATCGTACTGCGGCTGGGACATCTTCTTCGAACGGTCGGTCAAGCCTTGGAGCGAGAAGGAGCTTATCGCCGAACCGCAGCCGTATCCGGGCAATAAGAGAGTCGCCAAGCTATGGCGGCAAATGTATATGGACTGTCAGGAAGCGCTGTATGCCATTCGTCATCTAAGCGTAGCCGGAGTTGTGCTGGAGGACGAAAAGCTGATTAATCGGGCGAAGCAATGGCTTCTGCATGTAGCCGCATGGGATCCTCAAGGACCGACGAGCCGCGATTATAACGATGAAGCGGCTTTCCGCGTCGCCGGCGCGCTTGCTTGGGGATATGATTGGCTGTATGACCGTTTGTCCCAAGCGGAGCGGGAGGACGTTCGCAGCAAGCTGCTGCAGCGTACGGGCCAGGTTGCTTTTCATGTCATAGAGCGCTCCAAGATTCATCAGGTTCCGTTCGACAGTCATGCCGTTCGTTCCTTATCGTCTGTTCTTGTGCCGTGCGGTATTGTGATGCTCGGCGAAGAGGAGAAGGCGCGCGAATGGCTGGATTACACGCTGGAGTACTATGCCTGCTTGTACTCCCCGTGGGGCGGCATCGACGGAGGCTGGGCGGAAGGACCGATGTATTGGACGACGGGCATGGCGTTCGTGACCGAAGCGATGAATCTGCTGAAGAAATTTACGGCCATCGATTTCTACCGCAGGCCGTTCTTCCAGCGCACGGGCGACTATCCGCTTTACTGCTTTAGTCCGGACACGCTTCGCGCAAGCTTCGGCGACCAGTCTACGTTAGGCGATCCCGTCAGCCTCAAGACCGGCTTCAATATTAGGCAATTCGCAGGTATTACGGGGAACGGACATTACCAGTGGTATTATGAACAGACCCGCATTATCGATACGGATTCCGAAATGAAATTCTACAATTACGGCTGGTGGGACTTCCGCTTCGACGAGATGATGTACCGTCACGATTATCCGAATGTGACGGCGCAAGCCCCTGTAGATATCGAACCGGTCAAATGGTTCCGCGATATCGGATGGGTGGCGTTTCACGCGAGGATGGATCAGCCGGACGATCATATTATGCTGCTGACCAAGAGCAGCCGTTATGGTTCGATCAGTCACAGCCACGGCGATCAGAACGGGTTCCTGCTGCACGCATACGGCGAGCCGCTTGCGATTGAAAGCGGGTATTACATCGCCTTCGGCAGCACGATGCATATGAACTGGAGAAGGCAGACCCGATCCACCAACACGATCCTGATCGACGGTCTGGGACAATATGCGGGGACGAACAAGGTGCTCAATATGGCGGCTTCAGGAGCCGTGGAAGCGGTCGAGCGGCACCAGGGTTATACCTATTCCCGATGCAATGCTACGGCGGCTTACAAGGAAAATGTGCCGTATCTGGAGCGCTATGTTAGAGAGCTGTATTTCATTAATGAATCCTATGTCGTAGTAGTCGACCATGTGGATCTTACTCAGCCGGCGAGCATTGACTGGCTGTTCCATACGATGAACGAGATGAAGCTCGGAAATCAGTCGTTCCAAGTCCAAGGCCGCAAAGCGGATATGGACGGACGGTTCGTTTACTGCTCATCTGGAGATATGCAGCTGTCGCAGACAGATGAATTCGCGGATGTCGATCCTGCGGAAATGGAAGGATTGGATCACCAGTGGCATTTGACGGCGAAGACGCCGGCGGCCCGCAGCCATCGCATTGCTACCTTGCTTGTGCCGCTGCGCAAAGGGCAGCCGAAGTACGTTTCGTACTTCATGGATGATCAAGGGCAAAATGGCGTCCACCTATATTTTACCGAGGACGGCAAGACGACCATGGTTGAGGTGGCGAAAGCATTTTAATGCGATCCGTTTAGGCAGAATAAGAAAAACGTCTATCGACGTCCTTTCACAGAGGAGCGACCGCGTTAAGAGGTTGTTTTTATCGCCAAATAGAATTTTTACATCCGATGACCTCGGAATCTTATAAATTCTATTGTGGTAAGAAAACCCCCTATCTCTTCAAGTTCTGAGGAAATAGGGGGTTGCTTATTCATATTGGCCGGGATAAGCTTACTTACCCGCTTTGACTTCTTCCAGCAAGCTAAGGTCGACGAATTTGCTAAGGTCGAGCTGCTCTTTTTTAACCTCTTTAATGTAGCCGGCGTCAATCGAAACCTTCGCCATTTCTTCAATTGCTTCCTTGCTTACGTCAGTCGTCAGGTTCAAACGGGACAGCGCGGCTTTAATCAGCGCCAGATCCATCCCTTTGCCGCTCAACGCTTTCAGGCGGTTGTTGATCAGCTCGTAAGATTGATCCGGGTTTTTCTTGATGAAATCGATCGCTTCCGCATTGGCTTTGATCGCTTGCTTAGCCATATCGCGATGCTCTGTAAGGAATTTGTCGCTCGCAACAAGGATGGTCAACGGATAGTTTCCGTTATTTGGCGGAATTTTGTTCCAGTCCACGATGATTTTGCCGATGCCTTCTTGCTCCATTTGCGTGCCCCATGGTTCCGGGATCAATGTAGCGTCGATTTCTTTTTGACGCATAGCGATCAGCGTGTCGGCCGGAGCGCGGGCAATAATATTGACGCCGGATTTGTCCGTCGTTACGTTTAGATTGTTCTCTTTCAGCAGCAGGCGCAGCGAAATTTCATTCGTGCTGCCTTTGGTAGGAATCGCTACCGCTTTGCCTTGCAAATCCTTGACGCTTGTAATTCCCGAATCTTTGCCGGCTACCAATACGGCACCGCCGTTGTTGGAACCGGAGATCACTTTGAAGTTTTTACTTTTGATGTATTGATTGGTGGAAGGACCCGGTCCGACGAAGCCGAGATCGATCTCACCCGTAGCCAGCGCAGTGGAGAAGTCGGAGCCGTTGTCGAACGCTACGACGTCGATTTTTACGTTCTCGCCCCAATATTTTTGGAACAAGCCTTTTTCCAATGCGATGTAGCCTGGGGCATGCGTTACGTTTTTAAAAATCCCCAGCTTAACTGTCGATGCGGCAGCAGACTTGCCTCCTTCAGCCGCAGCTCCTTCTTTGGGCGCTTCTTCTTTCTTGCCGCAAGCCGAGAGCACCAGTACGGTAACCATCAAAATGGCGATTAGAACAGATACATGTTTTCTCATCGAAATACTCCCCTTTTTAGTCTTTTTGAACACTCACTCATAGTTGAATGCCGTTATTTCTGTTTGCCGGCCAATCCATAACGAAGCAAAATTTTATCCTCCAGCCGCTTGAAGCAGAAATGGTCGGAAAGTGTGCCTAACACAGCGATAATAATGACGATACAAAGCATAAGTGCGGTATCCGCCAAATTCCGTCCATCCTGCAGCAGCTGTCCAAGACCGATGCCCTTGGCGATCAATTCTCCGGCTACGAGCGCGCGCCATGCAAAAGCCCATGCAACCCGAACGCCGGTAATCATATGCGGGAATGCCGCAGGAACCATAATCTGATAAAACATCTTGAACCCGTTGCCCGTGCCCATCGTTTGAGCTGCCTTAAGGTAAATGGGAGGGATGTTCATGATTCCCGTCCTGCTGGACATCGCCATGGTCCATGTTGCGCCCAGCGTCGTAATGAAGATTACGGAGAAGTCGTTCATGCCGAACCAGATGATGGCGAACGGCAGCCAAGCAATACTTGGCACGGTCTGCAAAGCGACGACCAGAAAACCGAGCGTGTCATCCAGGAAGCGGTATCTGGCGAACAGGAAGCCGAGCGTCGTACCGATAAGAATAGAAAGAATGAAGGCGGTCAGGAGCCTGCGGATACTTTCCAGCGTAGCCCCCAGCAGCTGCCCGTGGACGAATCCGTCGTAGAACGCCTGGAACGTCTGAGTAACGGAAGGGAATTTCCAGCCCCAGTCGAAAATTCTAAATCCCGCTTCCCATGCTATCAGCAGCAGAACCAGAAAGATGGTTCTTCTTAATGCTGTACTCATCGCCCATTTCCTCCTTTACCACTTTTTCCAGCTCATCGGCCAGCGCATCCATAATGCTGCTCTCTACGTGGTGGAGAACGGGGTCCGCCAAATCGCGGGGCCTCGCCGCACGAACGGCGAATTCCTTCTTGATCGTTCCCGGGCGGGTGGACATGACCAGTACCCGGTCCGACAAAATGACGGCTTCGCGTATGTTGTGCGTGATGAATAGAATCGTTTTCCGCGTCCGCATCCATATTTCCTCAAGCTCCTTGTGGAGAATGAGACGAGTTTGTTCGTCCAGTGCGGCGAAAGGCTCATCCATCAGCAAAATTTCCGGATCCATCGCGAGCGCCCGGGCAATCGCCGCTCTCTGCTTCATCCCCCCGGATAATTCATGCGGGTAGCGGTCGGCAAACTTGCTTAGATGAACGGATTTGATCTGCTCCATCGCCATCGCTTCCCGTTCTTTCTTGCCGATTCCCTTTTGCTTCAAGCCGAACGCCACGTTGTCGAGTACGGTCAGCCATGGAAATAATGCATGCTCCTGGAACACGACGACCCGGTCGGGTCCCGGCGTGCTGGTAGGCTTCCCGTTGACGGCGATAACGCCTTGCTCCGCCTGCTCCAGTCCGGCTACGAGGTTCAGCAGCGTAGATTTTCCGCATCCGGATGGACCTAACAGGGAGACGAACTCGCCCTTCTGAATGGTCAGCGAAACATTGTCGATGGCGGTAAAAGAACCGCCGGTACGCTGATGAAACGTCTTGCTCACTTCTTTAATCTCGATCAATGATGCTCACTCCCCCGAGTGTGTCTATTTTTCTTCATGTAAGATCAAATAGCCATTGCGTGCAAGGCAATTCCCAAATCCTATAACATTTGAAGGCACATTGGCCGATATACACTATAGGGTCATGTTCAAAATGAGGGATTAACCCGCTGGCAAAACAAGGTTTTTCTTTATACCAACCTATTTTATCGGAATTAAAATGTTTGTCAATATAAAGTTTCGGCCGACGGAACAATGTCAAATAGGGATAAAGGAAGGCTGCTTACCGGCAAGCTTTTGCCGTTTATCGATTATAAGAACAGAAAGGTTTGAGAGTTGCAATGAAGCGTTGGAAACGAGTGCTGATCCTAGGAGCCTTGATGGGCGGAACTTTTACCGCGGGCGTATTCGCCGAAGACATTTTGCAGAAGGTGGAAGCTTATTTGCGTCCTGATTTCAATATTGTTCTTGACGGCAAGCCCGTCGCATTGGAGAATCCGCCGCTGATATATAACGATAAAAGCTATTTGCCGCTCAAGGAGCTGGCGAATATGCTGGGCGCGAATATTATTTGGAAGGGCGACAACAAGACCATTTACATCAACAGCAGAATCAATCCCGAGCAGCCTGCTGAGGATAAAGAAGCAATATATGAAGAATTTACGCTTCGTTCTCCCCAGTCGCAAATGGTCACTTATTTAGGTGTGGAATACCCTCTGCTGACGGTGTATGCGGAAGGAGGCACGAGCGGCGTATTTTACCGCTTATCCGATCTTCGCCGAATGGGAGTGGATACCGAAGGGTTGAAAAAGTCGAGGGAGAAGCTGACCGGTGTGCTTTATGTCAGCGATTCTGAGGCTAAGAAGCGGTGGACGAAGGCACCTGCGCCAAGCCGCACGAACCGCGACGGCTATGTCATCGCCGATGAACCCAATTCCGATAAGATCGAACAGCTCAAGGATTATGTCAAACGTACGGCAAGCTATAAGATTAAGGATTTCAACTATAATACAAAGCCGATCATGATCGAGAAAATACCGGGAATGGAAGGCGAAGACCGTTACAGCTACTTGTTTTACCAATCGTTATACGGAAGAGGCAACGGGGGCAGCATCACCCAAAGCCATTATTTCATGGGGACGATCCGCTTGGAGAGGACAGGGTTCGGCGACAGCATTACTTATACCGTGAACGTGATCGAGCGGGTCGACCTGAACGAAGAGCTGGAGAAGAAAGAAAACAAAAAAGCGGAAGAGAAAGCGGAGCAATAGGCCGGAGACGTATTGTGCAGGGCGGTAAAAAGCTACGTTGCTATCCGGCAGCTGCCAGCCGCGCACTCCTTCTGTACAGCAGCTGTTGCTTTGTTGCAAAGGTCGTCCTTAGGGGCGATCTTTTTTGTATTGCGAAGCGCCGGTCAAGCATTGGTTCCATGCGGAGGAACGAGCATTTGAGACGCAGCCTGCTTGTAGGTACTTGCTCCGGCAGAAAAAAATGGATTAATTTAAGCGAAAAAAAGTCAATAATCCAAGTTGCTAAATCATATGATTCATAATAAGATAGAATTAAGTAACTGAATTGTCTGAAAATTCTATCAAAAGATGGGCTGTCCGATGAATGGCAAAAAAGCATAAAGAAAATGGATGGCTATGGCGGGGTTACGTACCATTTGGGAGGGGATTGCCGTGAGTAAAAGTCATGAAGTGGAATATTGCAACCTTGAGTTACGATTTGACCGTCGGCTAATCCGTAACTTCATTAAGGCATTGATTCAGGAAGGCTACTCGTTATATTGGAACGAGAGCGAACAGCAGTTCATTGTATCGATCCGAACCGGAAGAAAGCTCGTGAAGCTGAAGTTTCAGCGGATCGGCGAACGGTATAAGATTGTCGGCAACTATTCCTTCAAGGATGAGAAGCTGGCGGAGCTGATGGAGAAAATGATCGGCGATACGCGCGGCCACGCGGTTGTCAAACGGTTTAAGGATCGGCAAATATTAATTGAAAACATTATGTTCGGAGAAATTATCCGAATGGTGGAAATTTCGGGCGTGGAGCACAAAGTACTGTTTCAGAAGGAGCCGGTGGTTACCGTGGAGGAAATGATGCAGGCGTTTCGGTCGAAGCGGCCCGACGATCGGATTCCCGTACTTCGACTGGAGCTGGATTATGAATTGTCGACTTTGTCTGATGCGATAAAAGCGGGAGATTCCGCACAAATTAAGACATCGAAGGAAAGGTTGCTGGAACTAAGGCATGAAATGCTTCAACTGGAAATGTAATAACGACGGCTGACATGGTCTGTGTTGACGGCACAGGCCATTTTTCATGTCGCAAAATCGCAAAACAGATCAATCCATCGCAAAAATTGTCCGTTGTTAACGTGTGCAGCTGTGTGATATGATAAACTTTAGAGGTGGTAGGATTGAGCGTTACGATCAAAGACATCGCCAAGCTGGCCAACGTCTCGCATACGACGGTCTCCAGAGCGTTAAATGACAGCCCGCTCATCAATCAGGAGACGAAAGAGCGGATCCAGCAGCTGGCGGCAAGCTTGAATTACACCCCGAATTACAGTGCCAAAAGTCTGGTCCTTGATCGATCATACAACTTGGGTCTGTTTTTTTCAACACTCCATACCGGTACCTCGGCGGGCTTCTTGTACGAGGCGGTCAAAGGTGTAAACGACGTCATAAAAGATCAGTACAATTTGATTGTCCGCGGGATCGATGATTACAAGAATTTCCAGAAAATCAACCGCAAAAGCTACGACGGGATCATCGTCATGAGCCAGAGCTCCATAGACCAGCCGTTCATCGAATATGTGGCCGAGAGGGAAATTCCGCTTGTCGTACTGAACCGTCAGATCGACAGCATGCCGGTCATGAACCTGATTCCGGACGACCAGCGGGGAGCATACCGTATCGTCGAGTATTTGATTACCCAAGGGCACCGTAATATCGCCATCATTGAGGGGAAAGAAGATTTCAAATCGACCCAGGCGCGGCGCGACGGTTATTTGGAAGCAATGCACCGGTACAGGGTAACCGTAAGAGATCAGTACAAGGAACACGGGAATTACGACGTCGAGAGCGGCTATTCCGCCATGGCCCGACTGTTAAAGCTGGAGCCTGCGCCTACGGCTGTTTTTTGCTGTAACGACGAAATGGCGCTTGGAGCAATCAAAGCGATTCACGAGAAGCAGCTGTCCGTTCCGGGAGATATATCGGTTGTCGGCTTCGACGATCAGTTGTTTTCCGGCTTCGTATCGCCAGCACTGACGACGGTTCGAAGACCCATTGAGGAAATCAGCCGGGAAGGTGCGGTCAAGCTGCTGTCTCTTATTGAAAATAAACAAGTGAAAAAAGAAACGATCTTCATCCATACGGAGCTCGTGATCCGGGATTCCGTCAAAACGATTGCAGGAGGCGCTTGAGATGAGTATTTTAAGACAGGTACTTGAAGATATTCCGATTCCGCAAATGGTCAAAATCCGTCAAAAGTTTGACGGCACCAAGATCGAGAATTTGTCCGAAGTGCTGGAGCAGGAGCTGAAAAAGCCGGGTACCGTTGACCGCATTAAGCCGGGCCAGCAGGTAGCCGTAGCGGTTGGAAGCCGTGGTGTAGCCAATATCGCTCTGTTCACGAAGGTAACGATCGATGCGATCAAGCAAGCCGGTGGCCATCCGTTCATCGTCCCTTGCATGGGAAGCCATGGCGGAGCGACAGCCGAAGGTCAAAAAGAAGTGCTGCATCATCTTGGCGTTACCGAAGAAGCCATGGGCGCGCCTATCCGTTCTTCCATGGAAGTCGTCAAGCTCGACGAGCTTCCGAACGGTCTTCCGGTCTATGTAGATAAAATCGCTTCGACGGCGGACGCCATCGTGGTCATTAACCGCGTGAAGCCGCACACCGCCTTCCGCGGACGCATCGAGAGCGGAATCATGAAGATGATCTCCATCGGTCTCGGCAAGCAAAAGGGTGCGGAAGCCTGCCATCAGCTCGGCTTCAAATATATGGCCGAGAACGTGCCTGCGATGGCCAATATTATGCTGAAGAAGCTTCCGATTCTATTCGGCGTAGCGCTGGTAGAGAATGCATACGACCAAACCTGCCGCATCGAGGTGCTTCCTGCCGACCAGATCGAAGCTCGTGAAATGGAGCTGCTGGAAGAGGCGAAAGCCCGTTTGCCGAAAATTTTGTTCGATCAAATCGATGTGCTTGTTATTGACTACATCGGTAAGAACATCAGCGGCGATGGCATGGATCCTAACGTCACCGGACGTTATCCGACTCCGTACGCACATGGCGGACCGGATGTATCGAAGATGATCGTGCTGGATTTGACTCCGGAAACGAAAGGCAATGCGAACGGCGTAGGTACGGCGGATTTCACGACGCAGCGGCTGGTGGATCAAATGGACCGTGCGGCAACGTTCGTCAACGGATTGACCTCCACCGTGTGCGCGCCGACCAAAATTTCCACGACGCTGGATAACGACTACTACGCTATTAAAGCGGGCGTGAAAACGTGCAATATTTTAGATTACACGAAATGTAAGCTTGTCCGTATCCAGGATACACTTCATTTGGGTGAAATCGAAATTTCGGTCAACCTGCTTGAGGAAGCGAAGAATCATCCGGATATCGAAATTTTGACGGAACCGTATGATTTGCAATTTGACAGTGAAGGGAATTTGCAGAAATGAGCTTGACTTCACAGAAGCCGTATATTATTGCGGCCGACCTCGGGACGACCAGCGCCAAGACGCTGGTTATCGACAAGGAAGGCCGCGTACTCGCATCGAACTCGATCGAGTATCCGCTTTATACGCCTAGACCGGACATGGCGGAACAAAATCCGGATGAAATTTTTCAAGCGGTGGTTCAAGGCATTCAAGCGGTCATTGCCAAAGCGCGCATCCTGCCGAGCCAGGTGCTGTGCGTCTCGTTCAGCTCCGCTATGCACAGCTTGATTGCCGTTGACCGCGATCTGAATTTGCTGACGCAATCCATAACGTTCGCCGACAACCGGAGCGTAGGCTATGTCAAGAAGCTGAAGGAAGAACTGGACGGCCATCAAATTTATATGAACACCGGGACGCCTTTGCACCCGATGTCGCCGCTGCTCAAGCTGATGTGGTTCCGTGACAACCAGCCGGATATTTTCGAGAAGGCCTATAAATTTATCGGTATCAAGGAATATGTATTCGCCAAGCTGTTCGGTAAATTCGTTATCGACTACTCGCTGGCAAGCGCTACGGGCTTGTTCAACCTGCGCAATTTAAAGTGGGACGAGCTGGCCTTGAAGGCTTGCGGCGTTCGTGAAGAGCAGCTGTCGGAGCCGGTTTCCACCGTGCATTATCTTACCGGATTGAAGGAACAATACGCCCAGGCTATGGGACTTCCAACCGATGTTCCGTTTGTTGTCGGCGCGTCGGACGGCGTGCTTGCCAATCTCGGCGTAGGAGCCTTCGAGGAAGGCGTATACGCCGTTACGATCGGGACGAGCGGAGCCGTGCGCGGCGTCGTGCGGGAGCCTGTAACCGATCCGAAGGGAAGATTGTTCTGCTATGCCCTGAAGGAAGATTTCTGGGTAGTCGGCGGGGCTATCAACAACGGCGGCATTATGTTCCGCTGGGTGCGCGACCAGCTGGCGACGGCGGAAGCGGAGGAAGGAAGACGCAGAGGGCTCGACCCTTACGATTACTTGACTTCGCTCGCTGAAGAGGTTGCAGCCGGTTCCGATGGACTGATCTTCCTGCCGCTTCTCACCGGCGAACGCGCTCCTTATTGGAATGCCAACGCTCGCGGCGTGTTCTTCGGCTTGTCGCTGTACCATCAGAAGAAGCATATGATTCGCGCCGTATTGGAAGGCGTCGTATACCGGATCAACTCCGTTCTTGGCGCTTTGGAAGAGCTGTCCGGACCGACCAAAGAAATTCGCGCCTCCGGCGGGTTCGCCCGTTCGAAGTTTTGGCTGCAATGTATGGCCGATGTCACAGGAAGCTCCGTTGCCGTACCGAACTCTATCGAAAGCTCCGGCTTGGGTGCCGCTCAGCTCGGCATGCTGGCCATGGGCGAAATTCAAGATTTCTCTTCGGTGCATAATTGGATGCAGATTCAGCACAGCCATTTGCCTAACTCGGAGAACCACCAGCTGTACCAACAGTTGACAAATATTTATCAACGTGTGTACCATCAGTTGAAGGATGAATTCGATGCGATAGCTGCTTATCAGAAGGAGCATACGAAGTAATCTTACTCCAACGAGAGGTACATAAGCCTTACCAACTTTGAGGAGGATATTCCATGAACTTATTTGATTTGTCTGGGAAAACAGCAGTTATTATCGGGGGTAACAGTACGCTGGGCGGCGCAATGGCAGTTGCGCTGGGAGGCCATGGAGCCAATGTGGCCGTAGTCGGCCGGAATCAGGAGAAATCCGAAGCCGTTGTGAAAAAGATCGAGGAAGTCGGCGGCAAAGCCAAAGCCTTCTCCGCCGATGCAACGAGCGTGGAAGATTTGAAAAAGGTGCTTGAGGATGTATTGGCTTGGACAGGCCGCGTCGATGTTTTGATGAACTGTCCGGGAATGAACAGCGCAACTCCATTTTTTGAGTTGAAAATGGAAGAATGGGACGCTATTATGGACGTGAACCTGAAAAGCGTTGTGTTAGCTTGCCAAGTGTTTGGGAAACATATGGTGGATAAAGGAGAAGGCGGCAGCATCATCAACATCTCGTCCGTATCCTCCGAGCCTCCGTTGTCGAGAGTATTCACTTACTCCGCTTCCAAAGCGGCGGTTAACAACGTGACCAAGTTCTTGGCCCGTGAGTTTGCGCCTGCGCGCGTACGCGTCAATGCTATCATTCCGGGCTTTTTCCCGGCTGAGCAAAACCGCAAGATTCTTTCTCCGGAGCGCACGGAATCCATTCTGCGCCATACTCCGATGAACCGTTTCGGTGAAGCGGAAGAGCTGCAAGGTGCAGCGGTATATCTTGCATCGGACAAAGCGTCCAGCTTTGTTACCGGCTCGCTTCTTCGCGTCGACGGCGGTTACGGAGCCATGACGATCTAAAACGCTGTCGATCTGCTATCGATAAGTGCGGAAGTGCGGCATCAGAGCCGGCCGGCTTTCTTGCTGTGATGCAGTAACCGGGCTGCACTAAAGAAGTTTACTGTTAGTCAACCCGGTTTCCTTCACGGGCAAGCGGCCGATTGTACTGTCAAGCAGCAGGCGGCAAAGATCGAAGTGGGAAACATGCATTTCCAATCGTTCATAACTACAAATAAGGAAGGATGAGAAACCATATGTCAAAACAACAAGTTGGCGTCATCGGATTGGCGGTAATGGGTAAAAACCTGGCATTGAACATCGAAAGCAGAGGCTTCACCGTTTCGGTTTATAACCGTTCCCGTGAGAAAACGGACGCTTTGATCGAAGAAGCGAAAGGGAAAAACCTGGTAGGTACATACAGCATCGAGGAGTTCGTAGCTTCTCTGGAGAAGCCTCGCAAAGTATTGATCATGGTACAAGCCGGTGCGGGCACCGACGCTACGATCGAATCCTTGATCCCGCATCTCGAAGAGGGCGACATCATCATCGACGGAGGTAACGCCTATTTCCCTGATACGCAGCGCAGAAACAAAGAGTTGTCCGCGCACGGTTTGCGCTTCATCGGCACAGGCGTATCCGGCGGTGAAGAAGGCGCGCTGAAAGGTCCTTCCATCATGCCGGGCGGACAAAGAGACGCTTATGAGCTGGTTGAGCCGATTTTGACAGCTATCTCCGCTAAAGTAAACGGTGATCCTTGCTGCACATACATCGGACCGGACGGTGCCGGCCATTACGTAAAAATGGTGCATAACGGTATCGAGTACGGCGACATGCAGCTGATTTGTGAAGCGTACCAGCTGTTGAAGGACGTACTGAACGTCAGCACCGAAGAGCTTCATGAGATTTTCGCCGACTGGAACAAAGGGGAGCTGGACAGCTACCTGATCGAAATTACGACGGATATCTTTACGAAGAAGGATCCTGAAACAGGCAAGCCTATGGTTGACGTGATCCTGGACTCCGCAGGTCAAAAAGGTACCGGCAAATGGACTAGCCAAAGCTCCCTTGATTTGGGCGTTCCATTGTCCATCATCACGGAATCGGTATTCTCGCGTTTCCTTTCCGCAATGAAAGAAGAGCGTATTGCCGCAAGCAAAGTGTTGAACGGTCCTACAGCACCTGCGTTCGAAGGCGATCGCAAAGAATTCATCGAAGCGGTTCGCAAAGCATTGTACGCGAGCAAAATTTGCTCTTACGCTCAAGGCTTCGCTCAAATGAGAGCGGCATCCGAAGAATATAACTGGGGACTCGAGTACGGCAACATCGCGATGATCTTCCGCGGCGGCTGCATCATCCGTGCCCGTTTCCTGCAAAACATCAAGGATGCATACGATCGCAACCCTGAATTGAAAAACCTGCTGCTTGACGAGTACTTCCAAGGCGTAGTTACCAACTACCAGGATGCATGGAGAACGGTAGTTTCCGCAGCGGTAACCCGCGGTATTCCTGTACCTGCCTTCGCATCGGCATTGGCTTACTACGACAGCTACCGTACGGAGCGCTTGCCTGCTAACCTGCTGCAAGCTCAGCGCGACTATTTCGGAGCGCATACGTTCAAGCGTTTGGACAAAGAAGGCTCTTTCCACTTCAACTGGATGGAAAATTAAGATCTCTTTCTGTCGCTGGGCGGTTTAGCCGGATGCAGGCCGAAGGAAGCCTCGGCAATCCAGGTTTGCAGTCGGTCGGCTTCCTGGTCGAAGCCGTTGCGGCGCTGAATGAGCATTAACGATATTTCCGCAAAATAACGAAAGTTTTGTAATAAGCGTGGTTGGGAAAGGTCCATCAAATGAGGATCTTCTTCAGCCACCTTTTTTTTAATATATTCCAGGATCCATACGACGTCCTCTCTGCACAACGAATGAGCGGGGTCCATAATTTGCTCCAGCTTATGCTGGACGGCATTGGGAACAATGCCTGAAGAAGGCGACAAGGCTGAACGCGTCAACGATTCATCTCTCCTTGTTATGAGTTTCATAGTAACATCTTAGCAAGAATGACTGGAGTTTATTCACACTCCATCCTATGATTTTTGTACGGTTTCTATTCATCATCCTGTACGTATGGTATGATTGTAAGGTTAGAAAGAAGTTGTCAAGAGGTGTGAAACATTGGAAAAGTCCAATATTGTGCTTATAGGCTTTATGGGAACAGGTAAGACGTCGGTAGGGAAGGTGCTGTCGGAACGATTGGGCTGGCACTTTGCCAATACGGACGATGAGATTGAAGCTAGGCAAGGGGTTACGATCAGCGAAATGTTCGCAACGATCGGAGAAGCGGGGTTCAGGCAAGTGGAGAGTGAAGTGATACGCGCTTCGCTGGAGAGGACGAATCAGATTGTGGCCACCGGAGGCGGTGCGGTTTTGTCGGAACAAAACCGCAGGGTGATGCAGGAGAAGGGTTACGTCGTCGCGTTGACGGCGGACGCTAAGACGATTATTGATCGCGTGAGCCAGGATCAGAACCGTCCTCTCGTACAAGGCAATGTGGAAGAAAGAGTACATACGCTGCTGGAAGTCCGCAAGCATGCTTACGACTTCGCGGATTTAAAGATCGATACCAGCGCTTTGACGCTGGAGGAAATCGCGGACAAGATTATCGCTAATTGGAACAACTAGCCATTAGAGCTGCTCCCATTCGAGCATGCCGCCGCTCATATTCTTCAGCTTCGTGAAGCCTTGGGCGGTCAAGAAGTCATACGCTCTCCCGCTGCGGTTGCCGCTTCTGCATACAAGAATGGTTTCACGGTCATTAGGAATTTCCGACAGTCTGTCCGGGATTTCCATCAATGGAATGTGAACGGCGCCTGGGATCATTCCCAGAGCAACCTCCTCGGCTTCCCGAACATCGATAATATCGAGCTTTTCGCCTTGTGCGAGGCGCTGTTTTAGCTGTTGAGGGGTAATCGTTTGCATTTTAATGAAACCTCCAATAGGGTGTCGAATAGGTGATGCAGCTTTTGCATTTCTATGATATAGAGAAAATAGATCTGGTGTCAAACTGGCGGTTTCCATCCCATAGGGCGTATGGTAAACTGGCTGTAATCTGCATAGGAAAATCATTCACAATTTTTTCGCAGAACAGGAGAGATACATATTCATGAAAGCTATTGTAAAACCGACAAATAAACTAGAGGGAACTATCAACGCGTTATCCTCCAAAAACTATACGACCAGATACATGCTGATCGCTGCACTGGCGGAAGGGACAAGCACCATCTATTATCCTGCCCACAGTGAAGACAGTGATGCAATGCGCCGCTGTATTCGTGACTTGGGAGCCGTCGTCGAGGAAGACGAAGAGAAGATGACGATTCAAGGCTTCGGCCGCAATCCGAAGCATGTGTCGGAACTGAACGTAGGCAATGCAGGCGCGGTGCTCCGTTTTTTGATGTCGATCGCGGCATTTTGCCCTGAGTTGACGTTCATCAACAAGTATCCGGATTCCCTCGGGAAACGTCCTCACGACGATTTGATCGATGCGCTCCAGCAGATGGGGATCGAAATCGAGCATCGCGAAGGAAAACTGCCGATTACGATTCGCGGCGGCAAGCCTCGCGGCGGCAAGATCAAGGTATCGGGCAACGTGAGCTCCCAGTTCCTTAGCTCCCTGCTGTTTATGACACCGCTGCTGGATGAAGACAGCGAGATTGAAGTTCTGCACGATCTCAAATCCAAAGTCATCGTAGGACAAACGCTGGAGGTTATCGCTCAAGCGGGAGTCAAGATCGAAGCAACGGACGATCTGATGCATTACAAAATTCCGGGCCGTCAAAAGTATTTGCCGCAAAAATACGTCGTACAAGGCGACTATCCCGGCTCCGCAGCCATATTGGCCGCAGCGGCCGTAACGAATTCCGATGTCAAAGTGCTCCGGCTTGAAGAGAAGAGCAGACAAGGGGAAAAGGCTGTCGTCGATGTGCTTCGGGCTATGGGCGTGAACCTGACTCATGAGAACGGCGTTGTTCATGTATTGGGGAATCAGCGGCTCACAGCGGGTGAATTCGACGGCGATCATTTTACCGATGCCGTGCTGGCGATGGTAGCCGCAGCCGTATTTGCCGAAGGCACATCCCGTTTTTACAATGTAGAAAACTTGCGTTACAAAGAGTGCGACCGGATTACCGATTATGTTAACGAGCTCCGCAAAGCCGGTGCCGATGTGGAAGAACGGCAAAGCGAGATCATTATCCACGGCCGTCCGCAAGGCGTACCGGGCGGCGTAGAAATCAACGCGCATTTTGATCATCGCGTCATCATGGCGCTAACCGTCGTGGGCTTGCGCTCCGAGCAAGGCCTCGTGATCAATGACGCGCACCATGTCGCCAAATCGTATCCGAATTATTTCGATCATCTGTTATCCTTGGGAGCGCAGATTGAGCTTGTCAAAGAGTAGCATCCCCTTGGCTTACAGAAGATCGCTCAGTACATCCGGGTACTTATCATGAACAAGCGGGTTGAGTCTTATGAAGGTGTTATGGAAAGGAATCCAGGTCACCATCGGTTTTTTTCTGATTGGAGGACTTATTTTTGCCAGCGGAGTATTCGGCGTATTGTTATATGCCAAAATAACGGGACGGGACTGGTTTGCGGATGAGGCGGCAATTGCTTATGCCGAAACGGCAGTCCAGCAGCAGACCGTTCAAGCCGTACCGCCGCCGGTAGAGGCTCCTCCGTCTGCAAGCTCCGCCATGCTGGATGCTCCAGTCATCAGGCAGTATCCGGAGCTACCCCGCGGGTGCGAAGTGACCAGCTTGACGATGTTGTTTCAATACTTGGGGATCAACAAAACCAAGCTGGAGCTGGCTGCGGAAATGAAGCGCGATACGACTCCTCTCAAGCTGAATTCCAACGGGTCGATTGCTTATTGGGGCAATCCGAATACGGGCTTTGTAGGCGAGGTTACCGCTGCCGGCAAAGGCTTCGGTATTTACCACTCGGCCTTGTTCGAGCTGATGCAGCAATACGTTCCAACGGCCGAAGACTTCACGCGCGAGCCGTTCGAAAAGCTGGAGCAGCAGCTGCGCGAAGGAATCCCGTCCGTGGTCTGGACGACGATCAACTATAACGTTCCGGACAAATGGGTCGTATGGGATACGCCAATCGGACCGATTCAAACGACGTTTATGGAGCATGCCGTTCTGCTGGTCGGCTTCGACGAGCACAACGTTTATATCAACGATCCGCTCCAAGCGAAGAGTAAGATAAAAGTGGACAAAGCGCAGTTTATTGAAACGTGGGAAGCAATGGGACGTCAAGCTTTGTCCTATACCAAACCATAAAGGAGCTGGGAATATGGCATTTGAAAATCCACCTCGTGAACGGATTAAAGAGATTTTGGCGGGTGCAGGCAATATCGCCATCGTAGGATTGTCGGATAAGCCGGACCGGGTCTCATACATGATCGCGGAAGCGTTGCAGAAGAGAGGGTACCGGATTATTCCGGTCAATCCGAATGCAACGGAAATTCTCGGCGAGACTTCCTATCCTTCGCTATCGGATATTCCGGAGCCGGTAAATATCGTCAATGTCTTCCGCCGCAGTGAAACCGTAGTGCCTGTGGCTGAAGAAGCGGTAAAGATTAAAGCCAAGGTGTTCTGGCTGCAGCAGGATATCATTAATGAAGAAGCCGGCCGCATCGCCAAAGAGGGCGGCCTTGAAGTCATTATGGACCGCTGCATCAAGGTCGAGGACGCCATCCTTCAACCAAGGGGGAAATAACGTTGTTCCGCAATCAGATCAAGCTTCATTTGCCGGTATATCTGGTAATGGGGTTGGAAGGCTACGGGAGCCGCACGGCACTCGAAATCGCCAAGGAAGCTCTGGAAGGCGGAGTGACGCTGCTGCAGCTTCGCGAGAAGGAAGCGACATTGAGAGAAGTGCTCAGGCAGGGGAAGCTGCTGCGGGATTTGTGCCGATCGTACAAGGTACCTTTCGTGGTGAATGACAGAGTAGACGTAGCTATACTTCTTGAGGCAGACGGCGTCCACGTTGGCCAGGACGACATTCCCGGACTGGAAGCGAGAAAGCTGCTCGGAGAGGACAAAATCGTCGGTATCTCGGCAGGAACGATGGAAGAAGCCGAGTGGGCCGTGTCTCAAGGCGCGGACTACTTGGGTGTAGGTGCCGTATATGCTACTTCGACGAAAAAGGATGCGGGAGAAGCGATCGGTACCGGCTTAATTCGCCAAATTTCCGAACGCTGGTCTATTCCGATGGTAGGCATAGGAGGCATTCAGCACGATAACGCTGTTCAAGTCATTCAGGCCGGAGCAGACGGAGTCGCCGTTGTTTCCGCCATTACCCGTGCAACCAATCCGCGAGAAGCGGCGCTCGAATTTGCAAAAAAAGTAAGCCGGAATCATTAGAACCTCCAACAGCTTCCATAAATAAAATAAATCCTCCTTAGAGACAATAAGAAAGGCTTCTGGAAGAGCGCGGTTTATGTTAATTGACCGGACCCGGAAGACTTCCAAACTTCCTAAGGAGGATTTTTCTTATGTACCAAAACTACCAACAAAGCAATTTCCAACAATACGGTTCCGGGAATACGATGTCCCAATACCGCGGATTGGAAACAAAGTACCAACCGATCGGCTATGTCCAATCCCAGTATAACCAATCCAATAACTCTGGTATGAACAACCAATTCCAAAGCTCCGGCTTCCAAGGCGCTCAGTCTTATCATACTTCGAACTATCGCGGCAATCAGCAAGGACACGATGCCTATTTGAGATCGGATTCCTCCCAACCGGCTCAAAGCCAATATGTAAGCAGCTTCTCCAGCCAAGCTCCATCCTTCAGCAGCATCAATAACTTTTCGCAGCAATCTTACGCACAACCAAGCGCTCAATCCTTTCACACGGCAAACTATCGTGGAGACCAACAGGGCCATGACGCTTACTTGAGATCCGATTCCTCTCAGCCAGCTCAAAGCCAGTTCGGGATGGGCGCTTCCAGCTTCAACTCCTTCAATACCGGTATCAGCAGCCAGTTCGCTTCTTCCCAGCCTTACAGCCAATTTCAATCCCAGTCCCCGCAATCGTACCATACTGCGAACTACCGCGGGAACCAAGCTGGTCATGACGCGTACTTGAGAGCCGATTCCACTCAACCGTCGCAAAGCAGCTTCGGTGCTGCAAGCATGAATTTCAACCGATACCAGTATTAAGAGGTATCCACTGATTTAGCGGGCCGATAAGGCCCGCTTTACTTTTAAGCCTCGATAAAGGTTTTATCACTGTAATAAATTCATGAATTCACTAAGGCAAAGAGGTGGAACAAATGAACAATCAGCAAAATATGACCGCTGACCGCAATTTGCTCTCGGAGAAAGAGTTCAGCTACATCAAGGATTTTTTATCGTGGGAGCTGCTAGCCATGAAGAAATGCAAAGATAGCGCCGAACAATGCCAGGATCCTCAAATCAAGCAATTACTGGAGCAAACCGGTCAACAGCACCTGGATCATTACAACAGTCTATTGAAGCATTTGCAATAATACATGTAACGGAAGGGAGAACACGCTAATGCCAACTATGGAAATTGCCAAGCCTCAATCCGGAGAGCTGCCTCAGGTCAAAGGTCCGCAAATGAACGACAGAGACCGGATCAATGACATTTTATCGATGCAAAAGTATTTATCCAGCGGATTTAATACCGGGATCAACGAGGTGCAAAACCCGGAGCTTCGCAAGACGGTAGCATCCATTCTTCAAGCCCAGCATGAAGCGCAGTGGCAGCTGTTCAATCTGATGTTTGAGAAGGGCTGGTACAAGATGAAAGCTGCCGATAAACAGGAGATTTCACAAGCCCAGCAGCAGTTTAGCGGCTATTCCACACAATTCCCGAGCTTTTCATAATATAAAGACTGCACAGCCCCGAACAAAGCGTTTGGGGTTGTTTGACAAAATGGGACAATGGCCTTACCATCGATAGAGAAAGGAGGGAGCGGTTGGATTGAACTGGATGGGTAATTTGCAGCAGTTAGGTCGGTCATTGATGCTTCCGACCATTACAATACCCGTTGCGGCGATATTGCTGCGGCTCGGAACGCTGCCTTGGCAAGATTTACATATGGCCCGTTTAGGGGAAATCATGATATTTTTCGGCAATACGATCTTTACGTATTTGCCTATGATTTTCGCCGTTGGCGTAGCTTTGGGCTTGACGGAGGGCGCCGGCATCGCAGGGATGTCCGCGCTGATTGGACAGCTGATGTTCAATCAGGCGACGAAGCATTATCTAGGAGATGAGTTCCATCTCGGCATTCCCGGGGGAATCCTGATCGGGCTTATTGCGGCTGTCCTGTATCATCGGGTAAAAAATATTCAGCTGCCGGAATATATTCAGTTTTTTGGCGGTCCGCGAATGGTTCCGCTGTTAATGGGGCTGTCCATCCTGGTGCTCAGTTTCATTACGATTCAGATCGGGCCTTATTTGGAATATTTTATGCAAACGCTCTCTACCGCCATCCTCGGTTTAGGGGGCTTCGGGGCGTTCGTATATGGAGTTATCCACCGGTTGCTGGTCCCTTCCGGACTGCATCACGTATTCAACAACTTTTTCTGGTTCCAGCTTGGCGCTTACGAGAAACCTAGCGGTGAGATGGTATTCGGAGACTTGCCCCGGTTCTTTGCGGGAGACCCGACGGCAGGGATTTACATGGCGGGGCTGTACCCGATCATGATGTTTGCGCTGCCTGCTATAGCGCTTGCCATCATTCAGGAAGCAAGGGAAGACTTAAAGCCGAAAATTCGCGCGACGTTCTTGACTGCGGCTTTAGCGTCGTTCTTGACGGGAGTAACCGAACCGATTGAGTTCGCTTTTCTGTTTGTGGCTCCTTATTTATTCATCGTTCACGCCATTTTGTCGGGGCTGTCCATGTCGATTGCCTATTATTTTGATATTCATCATGGATTCTCTTATTCCGCTGGGGCGATCGACTTTTTGATCAACCTGCACCTTGCGCATAACGGGTGGCTGCTGATACCGATCGGAATAGGCTATTTCTTCGTCTACTATTACCTGTTCCGCTGGGCCATCCGGAGATTTCAGCTTCCTACGGCGGGTCGTGAGGAAGGCTCACAGCTGGAAGAATGGGCGGGCGATATTCCTTACCGCTCCCCATTAATTTTGCAGGCATTGGGCGGCAAGAACAACATCAAGAACATTGAAGCTTGTATAACCCGTCTGAGACTGACGTTGGATAATGACAAGCTCCTCGACATCGCCGCATTGAAAAATTTGGGGGCAGCCGGTGTCATCCGCCTTGGCGGGGGCAACGTTCAAGTTGTATTCGGTACCTACTCCGAAATTATTCGCGAGGAAATCAAGAAGGTGCTGATGAAAGATATCCAGCAGGTTATGTTCAGCGCGCCGATGCAAGGGCGGATGATACCGCTCGAAGACGTACCCGATCAAATTTTTGCAGGGAAGCTCGTCGGCAACGGGGTAGCCTTTGTACCGGAGAAGGGAGAACTGGTTGCGCCGGTTGCGGGGAAAATCATGATCCTGTATCCGACACTTCATGCCGTGGGAATCCAGACGGAGGAAGGGCTCGAGGTGCTGCTGCACATCGGGATCGATACGTCGCAGCTGCAAGGCAAATGGTTTACCGCGCATATCAAGGAAGGCGATTATGTCGATGCAGGACAGCTGCTCATCAGCTTTAATCTGCAAAAGGTGAAGCAGAACAGCAAATCGCTTGCAACGCCAATGATTATAACGAATGTAGACAAAGTGAAATCATGGAGCTTTGCATCGTACAAAGCGGTGAAAAAAGGGCAGGCATCCGTGATGTCCGTTGTCCTGAAGGACGCTACAGGTACAGGGGGAGGGAGCGCATTTGGCTGAGGGGATCGGAGCTTCGTCAGGAATAGCAATGGGAAGAGCTTTTGTCATCCCGACCTGGGAGTGGGATTTTCCGGAGAAACTGATTGATGTAACGGATTTGGCGTACGAATTCGAGCGGTTATACGACGGGATCCGTTCTTCCAGAAACGAGATTGAAACGATAAAGCAGGAATTCGTTTCCGTATTGGGCGAGGAGCAAACGTCGATCTTTGACGCGCACTTGGCGATATTGGAAGATCCGATATTCATGAACGAAGTGCAGGGAATTATGCAGCGCCAATACAAAGCGGCGGAGGTGGCGGTAAAGGAAGCCATCGAGAAGTTCGTGAATATGTTCGATCTGCTGGACGATCAATACATGAAGGAACGAGCGCTTGATATAAAGGATGTCGGCAACCGGCTTCTCAAGCATTTGCTCGGAGCACTGGAGGAGACGCTGCCGCCGAAGGATCAGCCGTACATTGTGGTAGCCAAGGAGCTGTCTCCGTCGCAGATGGTTCATCTCGACACGGAGTTGGCACTCGGTCTCGTCACGATGCTCGGCGGGAAAACGTCTCATGTAGCCATTATGGCGCGCGCCATGGGTACTCCTTACGTATTGGGGCTGGACGGAAACCTTAGCACGGCGATCCAAAACGGCGATTATCTCATTATCGACGGGGATGAGGGCCGCGTCTATATCAACCCTTCCGATGAGCTGATCGAGGAATATACAACGCGCAAAGCGATATTGCAAAAGATGAAGGAGCGGCTGCAGGCGCTGGCTCATGTCCCGGCTCAAACCGCGGATGGAATAGCGTTTCAGCTGGCCGCCAATATCAGCTCCGTCAAGGAGCTCGATCAGGTCATCAAGAACGGCGCCTCCGGTGTCGGATTGTTCCGGACCGAGTTTCTGTATATGGACCGCGACAGCCTGCCGCTCGAGGAGGAGCAGTTCGAGGTGTACCGTGAGGTGGCCGAGAAGCTGCAGGGCAGGCGCGTGGTCATTCGCACGCTCGACATCGGCGGGGACAAGAGCCTCGATTATATCGAGCTGCCGGAGGAAGACAATCCGTCTCTAGGGTATAGAGCTATCCGGATTTCGCTGGATCGTACGGATTTGTTCAAAACGCAGCTTCGGGCTATTTTGCGGGCGAGCCATTACGGCAATATTAAAATTTTGTATCCGATGATATCATCTCTCGAAGAGCTGCGCAAAGCCAACGAGGTGCTGGATGCCGCCAAAAAAGAGCTGACGGAGGAAGGCTTTCCGTTCCAGCCTCATATTGAAGTCGGTATCATGATCGAGGTGCCGGCCGCGGTCATTATCTCCGACCTGCTGGCGGCCAAGGTGGATTTCTTCAGTATCGGCACGAACGACCTGGTCCAATACATATTGGCCGTCGACCGGATGAACGAGCAGGTGGCCCACTTATACGATCCGTTCCATCCTGCCGTGCTTCGTATGCTGAAAACGACCGTAGAAGCGGCCAAAGCGGCCAAGATCCATGTCAGCGTGTGCGGCGAAATGGCGGGAGACATCAGAGCGCTGCCGATCTGGCTAGGCTTAGGCCTAACGGAGCTCAGCATGTCGCTGCAGTCGATTTTGCGGGTCAAGAACAGCTTGCTGCAAAGCCATTTCCAGGAAGGAGCGGCGGTTTGGGACGAGCTGCTGAAATGTACGGACAGCAAATCGGTGCTGGATGTATTGAACTCCAATTTGAGGCAGGATGTAGTAGCCAAATAAATAAGAAAAAGAGCATGAGGAAGGGTGGAGCAACGAATGGAACTGAAAGGATACAAAGTACTCGCGTTTGTCGATGAAGAATTCGAGGATTTGGAAATGTGGTATCCGGTACTCCGGCTGCGCGAAGCGGGAGCGGAGGTTCATTTGGCAGGGCCGAAAGCGAACACGGTTTATCATGGAAAATACGGCGTACCGCTGACAACGGAATATGCGCTGGAAGATGTGAAATCATCGGACTATATAGGATTGTATGTACCAGGAGGCTGGGCGCCCGATAAGCTGCGCCGATATGCCGACGTGCTTCGTCTGACTAGAGAATTTCATGAGGCTGAGAAGCCTATTGCTCATATATGCCATGCAGGCTGGGTGCTCGCTTCCGCGAAAATATGCGCAGGCTACACGATGACATCTACGCCGGGAATCAAGGATGATCTGGAAAATGCGGGAGCGATCTGGGTCGATGAAGAGGTTGTCGTCGACCGGAATATCGTGTCCGGGCGCAGACCGCCGGATTTGCCTGCTTTTACTAAGCAATTCGTCCGCGTGCTGGCCGAATATACGACAAAATAATCGTCGCTTGCGCGAAGGCTGGGAGCTATAGAAATGAGATATGCCGTGCGGTGGCTTCCCTCCATCCTCTGTATGACCGCTATTTTTTACTTATCCAGCAACACAGGGGACGATATGAACGGGTGGCTTAGTGAAATACAACGTTTTTTGCCTTTTATGCAAGGCTTTGATTGGGGCCATTTTGCCGCTTATTTTGTACTGGCGCTTACGTTCGCTTGGGGGATCACGGGCCGAAAGCTGACCTGGGGCATGAAAGCTTTGGTCGTGCTGCTATGTCTGCTCTACGGGGTGACGGACGAATATCATCAATCGTTCGTTCCCGGACGATCGCCCGATCCGCTGGACCTGCGCAATGACGGAATCGGCGCCGCGCTGGCCATGCTGTTTCTGACCATTCCTATCGTCAATAAAACGTTCCGGCAGTGGACCGGTGGTTAATATTGCTATCTTGAGAAGAGCAGGAGTTTGCTCTCCAAAGTAGAATATTTGATACACAGGAAACGAAACGCTCGGATCCGGTCCTAGTGGGATCGCGAGACGGTTTCAAACATCGTGGGATTCGAAAGACAACCAGTCGGGGCCTCTTTCCAAAGAGTGTCTTTTTACTCTGTTCAGAGGCATTGCGGTAACAAGTACTCGCGAAGGTGTTGTCGGTGGGATGAAGGAGTGGTAATGGTTGCAGAAGCAGTGCAAGTGTGGCAGCGCTATGAACATTAAGCTGCGAACGGTCATCTATCAGAACAAAGTGGAAATTGAAAATGTGCCGGTCTTTTCCTGCGAATCGTGCCAGCGCAGCGAAGTATTCGCAGAAGTGAAGCCTGAGCTTACCGGCATTATCGGAAAGCTGGGAAGCTTACCTGAGAAGCAGCAATTATCTTTTCACGAGATCAGCGAAATAGCCCACCTGATGAAAAAGGTGACGGAGAAGCAGTATGCTGCAGATCCCGTGGAAAAAATCGTGGAGGATCGGATTAACGAGCTTCTCGATCTTTTGCTGCTCGCACAATCGTTACATGACGAGACATGGCAGGCCGACATTCAAAAAAGGCTGGGCCAAATTGCGAAGCATTCGCTGTCCGTCAATGATTTGGCGTAACGTACGACAAAGAAAATGAGAAGAGTAGATGTAACTCAAACAGGTCTTATACACACATTATAGGCTCGTTTTGACAAGCTAACTGCGCTGCAGTTGGCTTTTTTTGCATTTTTTGATACTATAAATGTAGGAACGTGGCGTATTCGTTGCGTTTAACCGTATTTTGTCGTATGATAGGGCTTAATAGCAGATGATCGAAGCATTATACATTTTAATATATTGGAGAGAATGACCGTGACTGTAACCATTTATGATGTAGCCAGAGAAGCAGGCGTTTCCATGGCAACCGTTTCACGGGTTGTCAATAACAATCCCAATGTGAAGCCGCAGACGCGAAAAAAGGTTTTCGAAGCGATCGAACGCCTCGGATACCGTCCTAATGCCGTTGCCAGAGGCTTGGCGAGCAAGAAGACCACTACGGTCGGAGTTGTCATTCCCGACATTTCGAATTCCATTTTCTCTGAAGTTGCCAGAGGAATCGAAGATATTGCCAATATGTACCATTACAATATTATCTTGAGTAACGCGGATAAGAAGAAAGAGAAGGAAATTCGCGTCATCAACACCTTGCTGGAGAAGCAAGTGGATGGTTTGCTGTTTATGGGCGGCGTTGTAACGGACGAGCATATTCAAGCATTCAAAACGTCGGCTGTACCTATCGTTCTGTGCGCGACAACCGATGAGAAGAATACGATCGCATCCGTTGACATCGACCATGAGAAGGCGGCATTCGACGCGGTAAACGTGCTGATCGAGCAGGGACACCGCAACATCGCGATGATTTCGGGGACGCTGCAGGATCCTGCCAACGGATTTTCCCGTTACCAAGGATACAAGAAGGCGCTCGAAGCGGCTGGCATTCCGGTCCGTGAAGAATATGTCCGCATTGGTAACTACCGGTACGAATCCGGCCTCGAAGTGACCAAGCATTTCCTCGAGCTGAGCGATCGCCCTACCGCTATTTTCGCGGCAACCGACGAAATGGCTATCGGTGCCATTCACACGCTGCAGGATAACGGGCTGAAGGTTCCTGACGACATGTCGGTAATCAGCGTCGACAACATCCGGATGGCGTCGATGGTACGGCCTCAGCTTACTACAGTGGCTATGCCGATGTACGATATCGGAGCGGTATCGATGCGCCTCTTGACGAAGCTGATGAACAAAGAAACCAAAGATGCATCGGAGCAAATGCAGGTTGTTTTACCGCATGAGGTCATTCATAGAAACTCGGTGGCTCATCGTTAATGAGCCACTTTCTTTTGTGAGGGCCAAAGAGAGGCTTCTATGGCAGGAAGCTGTACATATACGGCGATCCGGTAAGGGTCGATTCGATTGGTTATTTAATCCGATGCCTTTTTCATAGGAGGAACGAATTTGTCTTACAAAAAAATCGGCGTGATTGGCGCGATGAAAGAAGAAATTGAACAATTTTTGCAGCACATGGAGCAGGTGCAGCTAACGGAAAAGGCCAAAGTGCAGTTCAGGGAGGGCCTGTTTCACGGCAAATCGATCGTACTATGTAAATCCGGTGTAGGGAAAGTGAATGCGGCGGTGACCACCCAGGTTCTGATCGACACGTTCGGAGTCGATGCGATCATCTTTACGGGAGTAGCCGGAGCTGTAGATCCGGAGCTTAACGTAGGGGATATTGTCGTGTCGTCGGAGTCCATGCAGCATGATATGGATGTGACTGCTCTTGGATTTCCGCTCGGTACGATTCCGTACGAGGAGACATCCTTGTTTGCTTCCGACGAGTCTCTGCGGCAATTGGCCGTTAATGCGAGCGCAGAGCTGTTTGACGGCCGCGTGAAGGTCGGCAGAGTATTGTCCGGCGACCAGTTTATCGCAAGCCGCGAGACTGTCTCCAGGCTCTTTAGCGAGCTGCAGGGGGCGTGCACGGAGATGGAGGGAGCGGCCGTTGCACAAGTATGCGCCATGAACAGTATCCCGCATGTAATTATTCGTTCCATGTCTGATAAAGCGGATGGGTCCGCGCATGTCAATTTTGCCGAATTTACTGTGCAAGCATCCGAGAATTCTTATCGGATCGTCGAGCATATGTTGAAGCATCTGTAGAATTTAGAAGGAGAGAACAATCATGACAGTAACAATGGATCAAGTAGTTGCGCTAGCGAAGCATAGAGGCTTTATTTTCCCGGGTTCCGAAATTTACGGAGGCTTGGCCAATACATGGGATTACGGTCCTTTGGGTGTAGAGCTCAAAAACAATATCAAACGCGCATGGTGGAAAAAATTCATCCAGCAATCGCCATACAACGTAGGTTTGGATGCCGCGATTTTGATGAATCCGCAAGCTTGGGTTGCTTCCGGCCACGTCGGCAACTTCAACGATCCTATGATCGACTGTAAGAAATGTAAATCCCGTCACCGTGCGGACAAAATCATCGAGAATGCGTTGAACGAAAAGGGCATCGAGATCGTAGTGGACGGCATGACCTTCGATCAGATGATGGATTTGATCAAGGAGCATAACATCGTATGTCCGGATTGCGGCGCTTTCGATTACACCGACATCCGCCAGTTCAACCTGATGTTCAAGACGTTCCAGGGTGTAACGGAATCGAGCGCGAACGTAGTGTATATGCGTCCGGAGACGGCTCAAGGGATTTTCGTCAACTTCAAGAACGTGCAGCGGACCATGAGAAAGAAGCTGCCGTTCGGTATCGGCCAAATCGGCAAAAGCTTCCGTAACGAGATT
Source organism: Paenibacillus sp. H1-7 (assembly GCF_022354825.1). GTDB lineage: Bacteria > Bacillota > Bacilli > Paenibacillales > NBRC-103111 > Paenibacillus_S. Next base: position 5,693,669 of record NZ_CP031168.1, on the reverse strand, counting down.
ACACCTGGTAACTTTACGTTCCGTACCCGCGAGTTCGAGCAAATGGAGCTGGAATTTTTCTGCAAACCGGGCGAGGACCTGCAATGGTTCGAATACTGGAGAAATTTTTGCTTCCAATGGCTGATGAGTCTCGGCTTGAAAGAAGCTAGTATCCGACTTCGCGACCATTCCGATGATGAGCTGTCCCACTACAGCAACGCAACGACAGATATTGAATTCAAATTCCCATTCGGCTGGGGCGAGCTATGGGGCATCGCAGACCGTACGGATTACGATTTGAAGCAGCATATGGAGCATTCCGGCGAAGATTTCAATTATATCGACCAGGAATCGAACGAGCGCTACATTCCTTACTGCATCGAGCCGTCTCTTGGAGCGGACCGCGTAACGCTGGCGTTCCTGATCGATGCGTATGAGGAGCAACAGCTTGAAGGCGACGACAGCCGTACTGTGCTGCGTTTCCATCCGGCGCTTGCACCGATCAAGGCAGCCATCTTCCCGCTTTCCAAAAAGCTGGCTGAAGGCGCGCAAAAAATCTTCGAAGACTTGTCGAAGGACTTCATGGTCGATTATGACGATGCAGGCTCGATCGGTAAAAGATACCGCCGTCACGATGAAATCGGTACTCCTTTCTGCATCACGTACGACTTCGAATCCGAGCAGGACGGTCAAGTTACGGTACGTCACCGCGACACGATGGAGCAAACCCGGATGCCGATCAGCGAGCTGAAAGCATTCATTGAACAAAACATTCAATTTTAAGTAAAATTAAAGTCCGCACTCACAGGGTGCGGGCTTTTTTTTGTTAAGCTTTGTTGGCGAGTTCAGGGTTCCCGGTGGTCAGCCCCTCCGGCCGCATTTGTTTTCGGGGACACATTTAGTTATAGCTTTCTATTGGGATTTTCACAAAAGCATAGGAGGCGGATGAGATCCTAGAGGAGAACCCGGCCTTCCCGCACTATTTGGTGAAATTTGGATAAACTGAATTTTCCCCCAGACTACGGTTGAATGCTCGTGTAACTATGGTGTCGAGATGGATGCTAGAAGATGCGGGCAGGGCATGGGAGGATGAAAGATGGAACTTGTAGAGGAGGAAGGAAGGGGAGATGAAGCATTGTGAGGCTGATGGGATTAGGATGAAAAAGCGAACGGCCCTTTAGCAGGGCCGTTCGCGGTTGTTTTAAGGCAAGTACAGCATCGCCAGCTCCTTCGTCTGGCGATTCTTGGCAGTGACCTCCTGGCGCCGCGGCATCGGCGCCCAGTCTTTGCCGTCGAGCCACGTGGTCGGCAGCTCGACCGGGCTGTGGAGCTGCCACTGCGACAGCCACGCGAGAGGCAGCTCCATGTCCTGCTCGCGCTCGAGCTGGGCGACCATAGGGTGGTCGCTCATCTCGAGCCAGAGCAGGCTCCAGGCGCGCGGTACAACGCGCCAGAAGTCGTACCCGCCGCCGCCAAGCGCCACCCAGCGCCCACCGCTGTATTGGTGGGCCAGGCGGTGGATCAGGCGCGGCATCGCCTTGTAAATGTCCATGGAGCAATGGACATGGGACAATGGATCGTAAGCATGGGCGTCGCATCCATGCTGCGATACGATAAGGTCCGGCTGAAAATGCGCCGCGACCCGGTCCAGCACTTCCTCGAGACATTCCAGCCAGGAGTCGTCTTCCGTATACGGCTCGACTGGAATGTTAATACAGGTGCCGAACGCGGTGCCTTCGCCGCGCTCGTTCACCGCACCGGTACCGGGAAACAAATATTTCCCGGTCTCATGGATCGACAGCGTGCATACGTCGGGTTCGCTGTAGAAGCTCCATTGGACACCGTCCCCGTGGTGCACGTCCGTATCGATATACAGAACGCGGGCGCCGTAACGGTGTCTCGCATGCTGGATCGCCACGGAGGCGTCGTTGTAGATGCAAAAGCCCGCGGCCTTGTTGCGCAATGCATGATGAAGCCCGCCGCCGAGATGGAGGGCATGCTCGGTTTGTCCGCTCATGACTTCGTCGACGGCTTTGACCGAGCCTCCTACGAGCAGCGAGGTAATCTCGTGCATACGCGGAAAGTAAGGCGTATCCTCGGAATCGAAGCCATATTTCTCAACGCGGCTAAGCCACTCTTCATCAGGCTGGTCTTGACTAAGCGCTTTCACCGCTTCGATATAATCAGCACTGTGAACGGCTAGAAGCTGTTCATCGGTTGCATGCTGAGGAGCACGGACCGCCGATTCCGGCAGTGCCCCCAGCTTGCGCAGCAGGTCGACCGTCAAGCGCAGCCGCTCCTGGTTAAAAGGATGATCGGCCTGAAAACGGTAGCCGGTTTCTCGTTCATCATATATGAATAAAGATGATGTAGTCATATGTTCCGCCCCCATGGCTCGTTCCTCTACTGTCCTATGTACCGTGATAGAGGTTAATGAATTTGCAACGTCGTTTAATACATGAACCGCTGCCGAAAACGAACGCGGTCGAACTGCTCAACCGAAGATAACGGCACTTGCTTGCCGATTCGAACCATAAGGCAATTGGCAGGATGAGAGCAAATTTCGGGATCGTCCGTAGCGAACCAGACCATATCGACGCTCTTCATCAGCTTCTCCATCAGCTTACGGTAATCCCATACGTTAAGCCCGCTTTTTTCCAGATCCCAATGCCAATAATATTCTGTAGCGAAAACAATTGCATTCTCCAATTGATCTTGTTCGAACGCAAGCTGGATCATATGCTTTCCGAGACTGCAGCCCCGGTAATCGTCAGCGACCTCGATAGCTCCCAGCTCGATCAAATCCTCCATGTTGCCTTCCGACCACCGTTCCATTTCATCAGGGTAATGGAAGGTGACATAGCCGACGATCTGATCATCCAGCCGGGAGATAATGATCCGGCCTTCCGGGAGCTCTGCTATTTCAATCAGAGCTTCGAATTGCTCCTTGGGACGGCGAAACGCATCCAGATCGGGATGCATCCGGTACGATTTCAATTGTTCAGGAGGCACAGGGCCTTCCACTGTAATCTGCGAATCGCGATAGGGTACGCGACGGGAATGATAAATTTTGTAATGCTCCATTTGCAAGTTGTCTCCCTTCTTGCGGATCAAGCGGAGTGAGTCCGGTTTAACGACAGGTTGGTTTTGCGCACCCATGCTTGTAGTTACTATATCAAAAATAAGAGATCAATAAAAGAAATAGTCGAAAAATTGAGACTGTGGTATAATACCTGATGAAGCAAAACCATCGATCTTACTTATGAATGAAAGCGTTTCAATGAAAATGGAAAAATGTTCATTTTAGGAGGTAGCAGAATGGATCACGCAAATAAAGAAATTATTGAAGCCGTATCTACAACAGCGAATATGAAAAATTACGAGGAAGAGCGCGCCCATTTCAGCTGGGAAGCTATCGAGAAGCAATTCTCCTGGTCTTCTACCGGAAAAGTGAACATGGCTTACGAAGCGATCGACCGCCATGCGGAATCCGCCGAGAGACGCGATAAAATTGCATTATACTACAGTGATGACAAGCGGGACGAGAGCTACACATATGAGCAAATGAAGCTTCAATCCAACCGCTTCGGTAATGTCCTCCGCAAGCTGGGCATCGGCAAGGGAGATCGCGTGTTTATCTTCATGCCAAGAACTCCGGAGCTGTACTTTTCTTTAATCGGTTCCCTCAAGGTGGGCGCAGTGGTTGGTCCTCTCTTCGAGGCATTCATGGAGACCGCCGTTAAGGACCGTCTACAGGATAGCGGAGCGGTAGCCATCATTACGACGCCCTCGCAGGTATCCCGTGTTCCGGTTGCGGAGCTGCCCGAATTGAAGCATGTGATTCTTGTCGGCGAGGATATTCAGTTATCCGAAGGACAGATCGACTTCCATCAGGAAATGGCTCAAGCCTCCGATCAACTCGACATCGAATGGGTGGACCGCGAAGACGGGATGCTGATTCATTATACATCCGGTTCGACAGGTAAGCCGAAGGGCGTATTCCATGTCCATAACGCGATGCTGCAGCATTATTATACAGGACGCATCGTGCTGGATTTGCAGGACAACGATGTTTACTGGTGTACAGCGGACCCGGGTTGGGTAACCGGTACTTCTTACGGTATTTTTGCACCTTGGCTGAACGGTGCAACGAATGTCATCCGAGGCGGAAGATTCAGCCCTCAGGATTGGTATCGGACGCTGGAGAAGTACGGCGTATCCGTCTGGTACAGCGCTCCAACGGCGTTCCGCATGCTCATGGGTGCAGGAGACGATGTGTCGAAGCAGTTCAATCTGTCCTCACTTCGTCATGTGCTTAGCGTAGGTGAGCCTCTTAACCCTGAAGTCGTACGTTGGGGATTGAAGGTATATAATCAGCGGATCCACGATACATGGTGGATGACGGAAACCGGCGGACAGTTAATCTGTAACTATCCTGCTATGGCAATTCGTCCTGGTTCCATGGGCAAGCCGATCCCTGGTGTAGAAGCGGCTATCGTCGACGATGCAGGCAACATTTTGCCGCCGTACCGTATGGGCAACCTGGCGATCAAGACGCCTTGGCCGTCCATGATGCGCAAGATTTGGAACAACCCGGCGAAGTACGAGGAGTACTTCCGTATTCAAGGCTGGTATATCTCCGGCGACTCCGCTTATGCTGACGAAGACGGCTACTTCTGGTTCCAAGGACGGATCGATGACGTCATCAATACGGCCGGCGAGCGGGTAGGTCCGTTTGAAGTCGAGAGCAAGCTTGTAGAGCATCCGGCCGTTGCCGAAGCAGGCGTAATCGGGAAGCCGGATCCTATGCGCGGCGAAATTATTAAAGCGTTTATCGCTTTGCGTGAAGGCTTTGAGCCGTCCGAGGAGCTGAAAGCGGACATTGCCAAATTCGTAAAAATCGGCTTATCGGCGCATGCAGCGCCAAGAGAAATTGAATTCAAGGATAAGCTTCCTAAGACCCGCAGCGGTAAAATTATGCGCCGCGTATTGAAGGCTTGGGAATTGAACCTGCCAACAGGTGACCTTTCCACCATTGAGGACTAATCAGCATTTGTTGTATAGCTTATAGAAACAAGACACCCTGCAAGGAATCGGCTCTCAGGCCTTCCTTGCAGGGTGTTTTTTTGTTATCATATTCAGAATTTTTAACTTTCCGAAGTCATCGGATGTGAAATTTCTATTTGGCGATAAAACTACCTCTAACGAGGTCGCTCCTCCGTGGAAGGACCTCGTTAGAGGTTTTTCTTACTTTTTGTAGTGAACCGGTGCGGACAATTTGGATTCGCCCAGCTCGTTCACTGCCGATATCTTGTAGTAGCCGTCGTATTCGGCGGCAAAATAACGGAATTCCGTGCCATTAAGCACGTTGCCCAGCTTTTTGTAGTTTCCGTTTTCCTTATCGCTGTAATAGATGCTGTATTGCTTTACTTTATCCTTATCCGGATTCGCCTTCCACTGCATCATAAGGCTGTTTCCGTTAGCTTTAATCGTAAGCCCTGAAGGTGCGGCAGGTACCTCCTTGGCCGGTCCGGAAGGCGTCGAGCCTCCTGGTTTCGTTTCGTTATTATCGTTCTTGTCCTTGGAATTGCCTTGACTGCCCGTGTTATTGCCATCCGCCAAGGCCAGGAGATCCATGCTGGTGCCGTCCGTATAAGCCCCTTTGCTTGGAGCGGATTCTTTGCCCGCCACGTCGACAGCAGTAACATAATAGCCAACGGGACTAGTGGCCGTCGTCGAGTCCGTAAATTTCGTTTCCTGCCCAGCCAGGATAACCTTGCCGTTCACACGCTGGAATCCGCCGTTATTAACGGAGCGGTAAAGCCTGTAACCGACGACATCGGCACTTCCGCTGGCCTGGAACGTAATAACGCTGTTGCCTTCCGAGTGGGTGGCTACAACCGTTGTAGGTGCCGCAGGCGGATTGCCGTCATCCGTTCTTGGATCCGTCTCGGAAGGCGCGTCTTCGTCATAATCCGTTGGCCGGTATTTTGCCAGCGGCTGACGGCGGTCCTCAGGAATTTTCGAAATGATGCCCTGAAGCTCCTTCATAATGCTTGTCAGCGATTTCTCGCGCTTGATTACGGTTTTCTCCTGAACGAAGTCTGCCGGTGTTGTGGATTGGGCAATGTAATTGATTCCGTTGTACGACACGATAGGGAGCTTAACCATCACATTGTCTTCCTCAGTCGGAATCGCTTTTTTGTTGAACAAATCGGTAACCAGCTTGCCGGCTTTGGTTGTAGCTTCGCTTGGCAGCTTGCCAGACAGACTGGATACGGTCATCTCCACGATATTCTCCGGACGCTTAAATTCTTTGGTCGGGAAATAGTCCGGCTTTTTATTAATCGCCGCATCCATGGACAGAGCCCAAATATCTTTGGCCCGGTTCGTACCGCCCGTCTTCTTGCTCAGCTTGTGAACAGGCGAATCGTAACCGATCCAGACACCTAACGTAACGTCCGGTGTATACCCCATAAACCAGGCGTCCGCATCGTCCTGAGTGGAGCCGGTTTTCCCTACGATAGGCATTTTGCCATAATGCTTGAACTTGCTCATCAGGTCTGTAGCCGTCCCCGCAGTAATAACGGTACGCATCATATCCGACATCAGGTAGGCGGTTTGCTCGGAGAACAGCGTCTCCGGCTTGAGTTCATGCTCGTAGACCGTTTTGCCGTTGGAATCCGTAATTTTACGAATCAGATAAGCGTCGTTATGTATCCCTTTGTTCCCGATGGCCGAATACGCGCTGGTCAATTCCTTGACGGAAACCCCGTACCGCAAGCCGCCGATAACTCCGGTCTGCGCAACATAATCCTCTTTGGTAATGGTCGTGATGCCCAGCTTCTTGGCGAAGTCCCAAGCTTCCTTAATTCCGACTACGTCCAGGAACAGCTTGATCGCCGGAATGTTATAGGACTGGTTCAATGCTCTGCGGGCCGTAACCAGGCCGTGGTATTGATCATCCCAGTTTTCCGGGATATGGTAGCCTACCTTCGTGCCGTCCTTCAAAATGACCGGGACGTCGTCGATAATCGATGCCGGCTGGATGGCGCCTTTCTCGATAGCCGGTACGTAAGCCGCTATAGGCTTCATCGTAGAGCCCGGCTGGCGGTATGCCTGCGTCGCATGGTTGAGCTGCTCCTTGAAGAAGTCCCGCCCTTCGATCATCCCGAGAATGGCTCCGGTTTTACTCTCCATCATAACGGCGCCGACTTGCTCGATCCCTTTGGTCGGGTCATCGGGAGTGAAGTTCTTAGGATTCTCCGCAATCTCATGCATCGAATCGTAAATGTCCTTGTCGATGGTCGTATAAATATGATAACCGCCGCGGTTCATTTGCGCCTGCACGTTTTTCAAAGCTTCGTTGTATGCATCCGTATTTGGCTGTTCAGCCGTTTTAGGGTCTTGCACCTTCAGCAGCGTCTTGGCGGCTTCCTTCTCAACCTCCAGCATCAGATAAGGGTAGGTGGAGTAAGCCTTCTTCGCAGGCTCCGCCAAAGAAGCTCGCAAGTCAAAGTTCATGGCCTCATTGTACTGCTCCTGATTAATGCGACCTTCCTCCAGCATGCGCCGTAACACTAGCTGCTGCCGGTTTACGGCTCGTTTGAAAGCCGCTCCGTCGAATTGCCCTTTGCTCGTGAAGGTCGAGTAGTTGCTCGGCTGCTGCGGCAATCCTGCCAAGTACGCGGCTTGTGCAATGTTCAGCTCTTTCAGATCGCTAATGTTAAAAATGCCTTTTGCCGCAGCTTTGATTCCGTACAGGTTGTAGCCGGACGAGCCGTTTCCGTAAGGGATCTTGTTCAAGTAGGCGAGAAGGATCTCATCTTTAGACATTAGCCGTTCCATCCTCATGGCGAGGAAGATTTCTTTGGCTTTCCTGCTGTCCTCTTTGTCCAGAGATAAGAACACACGGCGAGCCAGCTGCTGGGTAATCGTGCTGCCTCCGGTTTGAATGTCTTCTCTCAACAGCTTTTGGACGACGGCGCGTGCCAAGCCTTTGAAGTCGATCCCGTGATGCTCGTAAAAGTTATTATCCTCGATGGCAAATACGGCATCCAGGAGCTGCTGCGGAATTTCGCTCAGCTCGGCCATCCGGCGGTCTTCCTCCGATCGAAGCTGCCCAATGACGCTATCGTCATTGAAGTAGACGAAGCCGGTAATCGCATTCTCCTGTACTTGGGTAACCATCGATTCCTTGCTCCGTACAGGGTCCTCCTTTACAAGTGCAGAAACATAGCCGAATGCGGCTCCCCCGCCAAGAAACCCGGCGATAACGCAAACGATGAATGTCCATTTCAAAGTAATGAGCGTATATTTACCTATGTTCCATAATACTTTTTTGACCTTATTGCTATTTTTCTCCATCTCCATACCGATAAAAATCCTCCCGATTTTGGAAAACATACGTAGTTCATTATAGCATAAAGGCGGAAACCGTGAACACAAACGAAAAGAAGAATAAGTGACATAACGTTTGACAACCGCAATCGCTTGTGATATAACATGGTTTAACCGAATATTGCAAATGCTATGATGGATTTGGCGGTCGATGGGTGGAACCCTTGACACTGCTGCAGTAGAATAAGGTATCAAGCTCCCAGAGAGCCGATGGTGGTGCGAATCGGCAGTTGACCTTCATTCGAATTACCGTCCGGAGCAGGGGAGGGGAACGTGCAAAATGCTGGAGCTAAGTACCTAGGTACAGTAGTCGCCCGCAATAGTCTCGCACAAGTAGCTTCCTGCCGGGTCTGACCCGTTATCGTTATCAAAGTGAAAGTCTTGCCGCGCAATCACAGTCTAAGCTTGCAATATTCCAGACTACAGATTTCGTTTTGGCAGCTTTAATTAGGGTGGTACCGCGAGCAACAGCCTTCTCGTCCCTTTGTGGATGAGAGGGCTTTTTTTATTTTTCCAATTGAAGAAGGGAGTCGGCTCGAACATGAACATTTTACAAGAATTGCAGTACAGAGGATTAATTCATCAATTGACGGATGAAGAAGGATTGGCCAAGAAGCTCGAAGAGGATAGGGTCGTCTTGTATGCCGGCTTCGATCCGACGGCTGACAGTCTTCATATCGGCCATTTGCTGCCGATCCTGTGCTTGAAGCGGTTCCAGATGGCGGGACACCTGCCGATCGCTCTCGTAGGCGGAGGAACCGGGATGATCGGGGACCCAAGCGGCCGTTCGACGGAACGCTCCTTGAACACTCAAGACGTGGTGGAGCTATGGACCGAGAAGCTGAAGAATCAGCTGTCGCGTTTTCTCGATTTCGATCATAGCGAGAATCCGGCCCGGATGGCGAACAATTACAACTGGCTGAGCGAGCTGAACATTATCTCGTTCCTGCGGGATGTCGGCAAATATTTCTCCGTTAACTACATGCTGGCCAAAGACAGCGTAGATTCCCGTCTGGCGAATGGAATCTCGTTTACCGAGTTCACTTACATGATCTTACAAGCATACGACTTCTTTAGAATGAACAGCGATATTAATTGCTCTCTGCAAGTCGGAGGTAGCGACCAGTGGGGGAATATTACGGCAGGTCTCGATTTGATCGGCAAAACGACAGGAAACAAGGCGTTCGGCTTAACGATGCCTCTTGTGACCAAGAGCGACGGCTCGAAATTCGGTAAAACGGCCGGTGGCGCAGTATGGCTCGATGCGGACAAAACGTCTCCGTACCAGTTCTACCAGTTCTGGATCAATACGCACGACAATGACGTGGTGAAATTCCTGAAATACTTTACATTCCTAACGCCGGAAGAGATCGGCAAGCTGGAGGAGCAGGTTCAGGCGAGTCCGGAAAAACGCGAAGCGCAGCGTGTTCTCGCACGTGAAGTGACGGAGCTTGTACACGGCAAGGAAGCGACTCTGAGCGCGATCAAAATATCGGAAGTGCTGTTCAGCGGCAATGTGGACATACTGACGGGCCGCGAGATCGAGGATGCATTCCAGGACGTTCCTTCTACGGAAATTACAGCCGAAACTACGCTGATCGATTTGCTGGTTGCCGTGAAGGCGGTACCGTCGAAGCGTCAAGCCAAGCAGGATATCGAGAGCGGCGCCGTATCGCTTAACGGCAGCAAAGTGACGGAGCTGGACAAGGTGATTCGTCCTGAGGACGGATTGGAAGGCAAGTACATCGTTATTCGCCGCGGCAAGCGCAATTACTTCCTGGCCAAATTCGTATAAGGTTTCAAAAGAGAAGAGCTTATTCGCCGCTCGACACGGAACGGGAACAAGCTCTTCTTTTTGCAAATCGAAGGGGACCTGCTGTTCCAAGGGGGATGAGGGCAAATATTAAGTATAATAAAAAACTGCCCTCCACATAAGTGAAGGACAGTTTTGAGTAACCAAATTCAAAAATTAACGGCTGTAGAACTCGACGATTTGCTTCTCGTCGATTTCTTGAGGCAATTCGGAACGCTCAGGAAGACGAGTGTATTTACCTTCTACAGCAGCGTCATTGTACTCCAGGTAAGCTGGCAAGTAGTTGCGGTTTGCCAAAGCTTCTTTAACGGAAGACAAGCCGCGGCTTCTTTCACGAAGACCGATTACGTCGCTAGTGCTCACGAGGTAAGAAGCGATGTCCACTTTTTTACCGTTAACAGTAACGTGACCATGGGATACCAATTGACGAGCGCCTGCACGGGAGTTAGCAAAGCCAAGACGGTAAACCAGGTTGTCCAAACGGCTTTCCAGCAAGATCATGAAGTTTTCACCCGCGATACCTTGTTGTTTGGTAGCTTTGTCAAACAGGTTGCGGAATTGTTTTTCGTTCACTCCATACATATGGCGAAGCTTTTGTTTCTCTTGCAATTGAATGCCGTAACCGCTCATTTTTTTGCGTTGTCCCGGACCGTGTTGTCCTGGAGGGAATGGGCGCTTCAATTCTTTTCCTGTGCCGCTAAGGGAAATACCCAAACGACGGCTAAGTTTAAATTTAGGACCTGTGTAGCGTGACATGTATAATGAGCTCCTTTGTTAAATAGAATGGTGGGTGGTTTCCTCGGGTGAAACATATGCTCGATTTTGTTTAAAGCCTGAAGCGTTCGGCCACGGCACCTGACAAGAATCTCAGCCGCTGTCTTGTCAGCAACAAAATCAGTGAGGGTGACACATGCTTCCACCATAAACGCGAATCCTATATCGGGAACACGCTTATCTCGACTTCTTATTCTAAAGGAAATTACCTACCAATGTCAAGTGGCTCAACGGTTTTTATCGATTATGCAACAACCTCATATGCATTGTGGAAAAGCACCTGAAAAGTGGTACAATAAATGAATGTAGAAGGAGGAATGCTCTTTGGCCGAATGGAATGTCCGTCATTTGTCCGAGCTCCTGCAATCATGGGGAATATGGGGGCATCTGGCGGGAGGGCTGCTGGCTTTTTTGCAGACGGTCTTTCCGATTGTCCCCTTTGTCGTCATTGCAGGCGCCAATGTACTCATATTCGGTTTATGGGCCGGGTTCGTCGTCAATTATGCGATGGCCGTTCTGGGCTCCATATGTTTGTTTTGGGTTGCCCGTCATTATGCGGGGGGGTGGGTAGAGAAAAAGCTGGAACAATACGCTTACATTAAGAAATTCAATTCCAAGCTTGAACAAAACGGATTTCTTTACATAGCGATCTCGAGGGTGATTCCCGTACTGCCCTCCTTCGGGATTAGTTTGGCAGCGGCGGTTATGAAAGTGAGAACCCGAGATTTTGTGCTCGGCACTGTGGTGGGCAAGCTTCCGATGATCCTCTTGGAATCGATGCTCGGACACGATCTGCTGTATTTTCATCAGTACAAGCGCAGACTGCTGCTGTTGGTGCTCATTTTCGTCATTCTGCTAATCATCGGTAATATTTATAAGAAGAAATGGTTCGACAACGGAAACAATAAGGTATCCTAAACGACAAAGGAGAAGAGATTATGCGCGATCCACGTTTGCAGCAGCTAGCCAAAAATATTGTAGGCTATTCATTGGATGTTCAAGCCGGAGAAAAGGTGCTGATTGAAATTATCGGCTCCGAGTGGGAGATTGCCAAATGCCTTGTGGAGGAAGTGTACGCCCGCGGCGGACAGCCTTTTGTCGAGCTTGTGGAGCCGTCCGTTCGAAGCGCATTGCTCCAGCAGGCTACGAAAGAGCAGATGGAGCATTGGGCTGCAATGGACCTGAAGCGGATGCAGGATATGAACTGCTATGTAGCGATCCGCGGCGGCTCCAACGTAAGCGAGATGTCCGATGTCCCGGAAGCCCAAATGAAGCTGTACGAAACCTATTACAGCAAACCGGTTCATCTGGAGCAGCGTGTAAAAAGAACCCGCTGGGTTGTGCTGCGCTACCCGAGTCCGTCGATGGCTCAGCTGGCCAATATGAGCACGGCCAAGTTCGAGGATTTTTACTTTGACGTATGCAATCTCGATTATGCTAAAATGGCTGACGCCATGACACCGCTGCAGGACCTTATGAATCGTACCGATCGTGTGAGAATCGTCTCGCCTGGAACCGATATCCAGTTTTCCATTAAAGGAATCGGCTCCGTCAAATGCTGCGGCAGACGCAACATTCCCGACGGGGAAGTGTACACTGCGCCGGTCCGCGATTCCGTCAACGGGGTCATCAGCTACAACACGCCTTCCGTGAAGTCGGGCATTACGTTCGAGAACATTACGTTCCGGTTTGAGAACGGCAAAATTGTCGAAGCGACCTCCAACAATACGGAGCGTTTGAATAAAATTCTGGATTCGGATGAAGGGGCGCGCTATATCGGCGAGTTCAGCCTGGGCTTCAATCCGCATATTTCCACTCCGATGAAAGATACGCTGTTTGACGAGAAGATCGACGGCAGCCTGCACTTTACACCGGGCCAAGCCTATGAGCAGGCGGACAACGGCAACCGTTCTTCCGTGCATTGGGATTTGGTGCTCATTCAGCGTCCGGAGTACGGCGGGGGCGAAATTTATTTCGACGACGTATTGATCCGTAAGGATGGACGATTTGTGATACCGGAGCTGGAAGGGCTGAACCCGGAACATTTGAAATAGTAGTTGCGTGTTATTCCTTTCCAATGTATCATGAAAAAGAAAGCGATTTATCTTTTTTCAATGTTATGTTATTGATCGCATGGAGGGATTAAATATGTCAAGTGCCAACAACGCCGCAATTGTAGAGATTTCACAAACAGCGAACAAATTCAGATCGTCCATTGTATTGCAGTATGATAACAAGTATATCGATGTGAAGAGCATCCTTGGCTTGTTCACTACCTTGCTGACTAGCAGCAACTACGATCTGCACGTTCATGGTCCTGACGCTGAGGAAGCCAAGAAAGCTATGGCGGAAGTGTTCGCCAAGCACAATCTGCAAATCAACAGTATCCAAGACTAAAAGCGAGACATAACGGTATTTTCGTCCTTGGCGAAAATGCCGTTTTTTTGTTACCACATAGGAAGATGTAATGGAATTCCGTATCAAAATATCGGCCGTCTGTCGACAGAAACGATCATTCCCTTGGGGATTAAAGGAAATATGGACAACAGCTACCCGCTCTCTTGTTTCTTGAGGCAATATCGACTAATATTAAGCTATGAACTCGTACGTACAGGGGGGGAAAAGCTTGATGTCATCATCCGATTTGTTACTTAGCCTGTCTCAGAAAGCACTTCATCTTCTTCAGGAAGATGCAGATAAAATTGAAAAGCTCATCGAAGTACAGATGGAGAACTTAACTACCCGTAAATGTCCTCTGTATGAAGAGGTATTAGATACACAGATGTATGGGTTATCCAGAGAGATCGATTTTGCCATTAGAGCTGAGCTGATATCAGATCAGGTAGGCAAGCAGATTCTGGTTAAGCTCGAACGCAATTTGGCTGAGCTATATGAAGCATTGAACATGAAAAAGTAGCCTTCCATTTGGAGGCTACTTTTTTCTTGCAGCTAAATGTATGTATATAAGGCGACCGGGTGCTAAACGAGGAAAAAGGCGATGCCGAGAATACAGTATACAACCAGCAGCAGAACCCCTTCGAACCAATTGGTCGTGCCGTCTTGAGAGATCGACTTCGCAATGATGGCGGCAACGCCTATGGCTACAAGCTCGAAGGTGGTGAATACGATGTTCATCGTCTGACCGAAGAGAAGAGATACAAGGACAAGCACCGGTCCTACGAACAGGGCAATCTGCAAGCTGCTTCCGACAGCGATTTCTACGGCTGCGCCGATCCGGTTTTTTCTGGCAAGCATAACCGCTGCGCTATGTTCAGCCGCATTGCCGATGATGGCGATCAGAAAGGCCCCGACGAACAGCTCCGATAGGCCGAATTTGTGGGTGATGCTCTCCAATGTGCCGACCAGCCACTCGCTCTCGAACGCTACCATGACCGTAGCGATAATCAGGAACAGAATCGAAGTTCCTTTGGACCAAGCCGGCTCCCCGTGCTCGACTACTTCGTCGGCAAGCTCGTTTTTATGGGTAACCATAGAGAATAGCAGCCACAGCAAGTAGGCCACAATCAGAATGATGGCGACTAGGATGCTCAGGTTTGCCGTTTCCGAGGTCGTCAAGCTTTGAGCGAAGGCTGCAGGAATGAACAAAGCTATCACAGCCAGCAGCATCAAGGACCCGTTATGTCCGGCAAGCTTGATGTTAAAGGTTTGCTCCTTATATTTCAATCCTCCGATGAACAAGCTGAGTCCAAGGACAAGCAGCAAGTTGCCGATGATCGAACCGGTGATACTTGCCTTCACTACGTCGAACATGCCGTCTTTGACCAGGAAGATCGCAATGATCAGCTCCGCCGCATTACCGAACGTCGCATTCAAAAATCCGCCCAGCCGTTCACCCGCATAATGGGCGACGCTTTCCGTAGCTTTTCCGAGAAAGCCTGCGACAAACAAAATGGCTATACAGGATATGATGAACTGCACGGTGGAGGATACCAGGCCGGAATAGTGAGCGATAGCGCTTAGAACGAAGCTCACGACCAACCCGATGGAAAACATGCTTTTCAAAACGATCACCTCTTATGGTAGAGTATACCTAAATGAACAAAACCTATTCTACTATACCCATTTTTTAGGATGATGTAAACTTATTCCTTTTAAGGAGGCTGACTGTATTATGGATTTGATGCTCAAAGGAAAAACCGCGGTAGTTACCGCGTCCAGCAAAGGCTTGGGACGGGCTATAGCCGAGCAATTGGCGGCGGAAGGAGCGAATTTGCTGCTTTGCAGCCGAAGCGAGCGGGCAATTGCGGAAGCGGCCGAAACGATTCGCGCGCAATACGGCGTCAAGGTTGAATCGATGGCGGTGGATGTGAGCAATGCGGACGATATTGCGAAGCTGATTCAATTCGCTACCGAGCGGTTTGATCGTGTAGATGCGCTCGTGTGTAATGCGGGAGGCCCGCCAAGCGGGAGCTTTTTATCATTCGACGATGCAGCGTGGGAGAAGGCGTTCTTCGGCAATATGATGAGCGTAGTCAGGCTCATTCGCGGGTTCCATCCGCATTTGGCGGCCCAAGGCGGCAGAATCGTCACGATTGCGTCCACCTCCGTCAAGACGCCGATCCCCGGACTCGTTCTGTCGAATACGTTCCGTACGGGCGTTGTCGGTTTAATGAAGACGTTGTCGATGGAATTTGCGCAAGACGGCATTTTGCTGAATACGGTATGTCCGGGTCGGATTATGACGGATCGGCTTGTCGAGCTTGATTCGCTAAGAGCGGAACGGGAGAATACTACAATAGAAGAAGTGCAGCAGGCGCTCCGCAAGGACATCCCGCTCGGACGGTACGGGCAGCCGAGCGAGCTGGCAACCATTGCCGCCTATTTGCTGTCGCCGCTGAACAGCTACATGACCGGGTCGGTATTCCATGTGGACGGCGGTGCCGTAAAATCGCTGTAGACGTGAAAGGTAAGTCCGTTTTCGGACAAGTTGCTTTCCACTTGGGAAGTCATTACAATGGAACTATAACCCATAAGGAGTGATCCGTATGTCCGAAGAAATTCAATCAGGTCTTATTCGCATTTCAGATGATGTCGTTTCGACAATCGCAGGATTAGCTGCGTTGGAGACTCCTGGGATCGCCGCGATGTCGGGAGGCATTTCCGAAGGTTTGGCCAAACGGCTTAGCGGCAAAAACGTACAAAAAGGTGTTTCTGTCGAAGTAGGTCAGGTGGAAGCAGCTATTGATTTGCGGGTCATTGTCCACTACGGAAGCAAAATTCAGGAAGTTTGCCGCGATTTGCAGCTCAACGTTCGCGATGCGGTTGAGAATATGACCGGTCTCTCCGTAGTCGAAGTCAATGTCAAAGTGGAAGGCGTCGCATTCCGCGAGGAAGAGGCTGTCGTAGCGGAAGATCCGCAGCGCGTAAAATAGACGAGAATGTCGAACTAGCCTTACTACATACGCAAACAAAAATAAAGAGAGCCGGTTCAGGCTCTCTTTTTCGTTGACGTTTCTTTATCCGGCTTATTATGTTCTCGCGATAAGCTGAGTAAAATTCCGATGCTGATCAACGTAACTAGCATGGAGGATCCTCCGTAGCTGATCAGCGGAAGTGTTACGCCGGTGAGCGGGATGCTGCCGGTTACGCCGCCGAGATTGATTAAGGCCTGAATACTGATCATTCCGATGATGCCTACGCCGGCAAGCGTTCCGAAGCGGTCGTCGCATCGTACGGCAACCGTCAATCCTCGCCATAAGAAGGCCAGGTAGATGATGATAAACAGGGAAGCCCCGACAAATCCGAGCTCCTCGCCAATAATGGCGAAGATGAAGTCATTATGAGCCTCGGGCAAATAATGCAGCTTTTGGATGCCTTGTCCGAAGCCGGCGCCGGAAAATCCTCCGTGTCCGAACGCGTACAGCGATTGGATCAGATGATACCCGGTACCTTCCGGATCCGCCCACGGGTTCATGAACGACTTGAACCGGTCGATTCGGTAGCTTTCTCCGCCCTTACTGATCACATAAACTGTAATAATGACGGAAAGCATACCGGCCGCTGCTAGCGTAAGATTAAAAATATGCTTTAGTCTCGCGCCGCTGACAACAATAATAGTAGCAGAGCATAGCAGCAATATCATGGTCGAACCGAGATCGGGCTGCAGCATAATGAGCGCGCATATGAAGCCGACGATAAGCAAGGCTGGGAGAAGCCCTTTCTTAAAATCCTCGATCCGTTCGTCTTTCTTGGATATAAGCGAGGCAAGATACAAAATAACCGAAAGCTTGGCAAACTCGGCGGGCTGTATACCGAACCCGGCGATAATAAACCAGCTTTTGGCACCGTTTACTTCATTGCCTATAATGGGAACGAGCAGGAGCATGATGACCACAACGACAAACATAGGCCGAACCCAGTTTTTCAGCTTGCGGAAATCAATGTTCATACAAAAAAACATGGCTATAGTACCCAATGCAATGGATATAGCCTGACGAATAACCAAATACGATGGATCGTTGAACGCAATCTTCGTCTTCGGGTCAATGCGTACATATCCCATACTCGCGCTGAATACCATAGCCAATCCGAAACATACTAGCGAAAACGTTAAAAAAAGCAGCAAAAAATCCGGCGTTCCTCTGCGCGGGGGAGTCATGATGACCTCCGCTTATTCGGACAATTCGGTTTTCAGCTGGGCAAGCTTTTGCTGCGCGATTTTCATAATGGAATCTGGAATCGAAGACTGATAGTCCAGACCGTGAGGGAATGTCGCAACCCCGATGTAAAGGTCTTCTATGTAAAGAATAGCGTAAGGCGATTCCAGCTTGCCGGATTCTACGCGGGTGTTCATGCGCAAGAAATATTCCTTACCGTTGCCTTCAATTTTCAGGTCGTAAGTGGCACGATAGTATTCCCACTGCCAACGAACAAAACCAAGCTTTGCCGTTGCTTCATCTAAATGGGCAAGATCGCTTTTAAGCCCTTTTAATCCGCTGTTTTCAATAATCACTAGTAAAGCCCTCCTAGAAAGTCAAGTACATCAATTCTAATTCTTTATTCATGATAGTATGTTTCCCAGAGTTGTGCAAGCCTAATGCAAAATGTCCAAGTGAACTCGCAACAAAAATTTGAAATTCTTGTGACACATGGATGAAACAAAGCCGGGCATTTGGTAAAATGAAAAATAAGCTGAAAAAGAAAGAAAAAACCGGAGGTAATAGCGTATGGAAACCTTATTGGAGAAGGTGGATCTGTTATATCCGGAAATGGTGGGCTGGCGCAGATATTTGCACCAGCATCCGGAGCTGTCCTATCACGAGAAGGAGACAGCCGCGTATGTAGCCAAGCATTTGCAGGAATGGGGGATCGAGGTCCGTACCGGAGTCGGCGGCAACGGGGTTGTCGGACGGCTGCATGGTAATGGAGACGGGCCAACGGTCGCCTTGCGTGCCGATATGGATGCTTTGCCGATTCAAGACGAGAAGCAATGCGAGTTTTCTTCGAAGGTATCCGGCGTTATGCATGCATGCGGGCATGATGCGCATACGGCGACACTGCTCGGCGTCGCCAAAATTATGGCCGAGCATCGCGACAAGCTGAACGGAGATGTGGTGTTTTTGTTCCAGCACGCGGAGGAGCTGTCTCCGGGCGGTGCGAACAGCATGATTCAGGATGGAGCGCTGGATGATGTCGATTACGTATACGGCATCCACCTGTGGACGCCATTTCCTGTGGGAACGGCTTATTGCAAGGCGGGGCCGATTATGGCCGCGGCGGACGAATTCGAGATCGTGGTCAAAGGAAAAGGCGGCCACGGAGGGCTTCCGCACGAGACGGTGGATAGCATTGCAATTGCGTCCCATCTTGTGGTCAATCTGCAGACTATCGTAAGCCGTACCGTCGATCCAACCCAGCCCTGTGTTGTGTCGGTAGGATCGTTTCACAGCGGATCGAGCTTCAATGTCATCGCAGAAAGAGCGATGCTGAACGGAACCGTACGGACGTTCGATCCCGAGCTTAGAATGGAAGTCAAGGCGCGGCTCGAAACAATGGTTGAGCAAACATGCCGAATGCATGGGGCGGACTTCGCGATTGATTATAAGCTAGGCTATCCGCCGGTTATTAATGATGAAGGGGAAGCGGAGCGATTCTTCCGCGCAGGCGCGCATGCGGCAGATGTAAAGCCTTCGCCGCTAATTATGGCGGGAGAGGATTTCGCTTATTATTTGCATCATAAAAAGGGCTGCTTCATGTTCGTAGGCGCGGGAAACGTGGAGCAGGGAATCGTTCATCCGCATCATCACCCGAAATTCGATATCGATGAGGCGTCGATGGCCGTGGCGGCCAAGCTGTTCATCAGCATGGTGTCCGACTGTCAAAAAAGGATGTAATGCCGATATGTGACAGCCTTCAAGGCGCATGGCGAGCAGGGTTTAAGGAGAATCTATGTCTGCGGTGCAAGAGCAGCGGCACCATCCGTGTGCGTCTGTCCGAGACTAACTTTTTCGGGAGGGATTATTCTTGAATTCTAGAACCTTGAAGGAAATTATGACGAAGGATTGCGCTACCGTCACCTTGCTGGATAACGTATATGAGGTTGCTGTTAAGATGAAGCAGGAGGATACCGGCTTTATTCCTGTCGTTGAAGGCAAGAAGCTGATCGGCGTAATCACCGACCGCGACCTTGTCATTCGCGGCTTTGCCGATAAGAAGGAAGGTTCCACTGCGGTGAAGGAAGTCATGAGCAGCAACCAAATTACGACTGCTACGCCGGAAACGACGGTGGATGAAGCGGTGAAGCTGATGGCCAGCCAGCAAATCCGCCGTTTGCCTGTATGCGAGAACGGTGAGCTGGTCGGAATCGTTTCGATCGGCGACCTGGCGGTACGCGATAAATTCGAAGACGAAGCGGGAGAAGCGCTGAGTCAAATTTCCGAAAAAGATAAAGCGACGGTGCGATAACCATTTGCCGCAGAGAAGGTCGGCCTTGCGAAAAGAGGTGCGATTTTCTCTTTTTTTATATTGTAATGTTCACGTGTGCAATATATAATGAAGAGGCAAGCGAAAATGCGCTTACATAGTATCGAATATGAATCGAGAGGCAGGGGACACGAATGGACAAAGTGCGCATCGGATTGATCGGTGTGGGCAACATGGGTAAAGGCCATACGGGTTATTTGGTAGACAACGCTGTCAAAGGCGCAGAGCTGACCGCCATTGTGGATACAGATGCATCCCGACTGGACTGGGTTAGAGCAAATCATGGAAACAAGAACATTCAGCTGTTCGACAATCTCGAAGCTTTCTTCGCTTCCAGAGCCTTCGACGCTGTTATCGTAGCAACGCCTCACTATGATCATCCGGTATCGGCTATTCAGGCGTTCCAACACGGGTACCACGTGCTGGTTGAGAAGCCGGCCGGCGTGTATACGAAGCAAGTACGGGAAATGAACGAAGCTGCTGCGAAATCCGGCAAAGCCTTCGGAATTATGTATAATCAACGGACAAACCCTCTGTACCAAAAGCTGAGAGATCTTATCAGCTCCGGTGAATTGGGCGAAGTCCGCCGCACGAACTGGATCATTACGAACTGGTACCGCTCGCAAAGCTACTATGATTCCGGCGGCTGGCGCGCTACATGGGCCGGCGAAGGCGGCGGCGTTCTGATTAACCAAGACCCGCATCAGCTGGACTTGTGGCAGTGGACGATCGACATGATGCCAAAACGCGTCAGAGCATTTTGCGGTTTCGGTAAATACCGTAACATCGAAGTGGAAGACGACGTAACGGCTTATGTAGAATACGAGAACGGGGCAACCGGCTTGTTCGTAACTACGACTGGCGAAGCTCCGGGAACGAACCGTTTCGAAGTCACAGGCGACCGCGGCAAAATCGTAATCGAGGATGAGAAGCTGACGTTCTGGCGTTTGCGTACTCCTGAGCCTGAGTTCAACCGTGAGTTCAAAGGCGGCTTCGGTTCTCCAGAAGTATGGAAATGCGAGATTCCGATTAAAGGCGCTCCAGGCCCTGGACACAAAGGCATTACCCAAAACTTCGTCAACCACATCTTGAAAGGCGAGAAGCTGCTGGCGCCAGGCGAGGAAGGCATCAAAGGCTTGACGCTGTCGAACGCGATGCATTTGTCTTCCTGGACCGACAACTGGGTAGACTTGCCTATCAATGAGGACTTGTACTACGAGAAGCTGCAAGAGCGCATTAACAACTCTACGTACCAAAAAGAAACGAAGCAAGTGGAAATGGACGTAAGAGGTACTCATTAATCAATTCATTAAGGAGTCGGCGGGTTATTCCTGCCGGTTCCTTTTTCTTTTCTCAAAATAAAAGAACAGGCTCCTCGCACAAATTGCGGCATGCCTCTTGACAAATGCTAGCAATTGGATTATAACAATAAAAAGCAAACCTAACTAAATTCGATGACGAGAAAGAGTACGCTATGATGTTGTTCCCCAGAGAGCCGGTGATTGCTGAAAGCCGGTGTTCAAGTCGTAGTCGAAAATCATCTCGGAGAAGTGAAGCCGAAAGTTTCGTACGAGTAAGCTTAACCGGGGGTCCGCCGTTACAAGGAACGCGTATGTTAGTACGTAGAGGAGTGCCGTTATCAGTCCTGAGATTCAGGGCGGATACGGAACAAGGGTGGTAACGCGAGCGACGACTCGTCCCTTATGGGGACGGGTCTTTTTTGTTTTTCAACAATACTTTTTTTTGAGGTGATTGGACAATGAGGCAAGTGGATCCGAAAGAAAAAGCCCGGCAGCGGGAGCTTCGGGTGCTGGAACAGTGGAATAAGGAGCATACATTCAAGCATTCAATCGAGCAGAGGGAGGGACAACCAAACTTCGTATTCTATGAAGGTCCCCCAACAGCGAATGGGGCGCCGCACATCGGTCATGTGTTAGGCAGGGTTATCAAAGATTTTATATGCCGCTACAAGACGATGACAGGCCATCAGGTTGTTCGTAAAGCAGGATGGGATACTCACGGGCTCCCTGTAGAGCTCGGCGTTGAGAAACAGCTGGGTATCTCCGGCAAGCAGGAGATTGAGCAATACGGGATTGCAGAATTCGTCCAAAAGTGCAAGGACAGCGTGTTCGAGTATGAAAGGCAATGGCGCGAGCTGACCGAGGCGATAGGCTACTGGACGGATATGAACGATCCTTATATCACGTTGAAAAACGAGTATATCGAAAGTGTGTGGCATTTGCTCGCGGAAATTCACAAGAAAGGATTGCTGTACAAAGGGCACCGCGTAAGTCCGTATTGTCCCTGCTGTCAAACCACGCTCAGCTCGCACGAGGTCGCTCAAGGCTATGAGGACGTGAAGGATTTGTCCGCAACGGTGAAATTCAAGCTGCAGGACCGCAGCGAATCCATTCTCGCCTGGACGACGACGCCATGGACGCTGCCTGCGAACGTCGCGCTTGCCGTAAATCGGGAGCTGACGTACGTCAGGGCGAAGCAAGGTGACGAGACAGTGATTGTCGCCGAACATCGGGCGGAAGACGTCTTGAAGGGCGACTATGAAATCGTCGGGAAGGTGAACGGCGCCGAGCTGGTCGGTTTGAAGTATACTCCTCCGTTCCGGTATGTGGAGGTACCGAACGCTCATGTTGTGATCGAAGGCGATTTCGTTACCGACACGAGCGGTACTGGGGTCGTTCACATAGCACCCGCTCACGGGGAAGACGACTACAAGGTAGCAATGAAATTCGGCATCAGCATGCTGAACGTGGTCAACGCTTCAGGACGCTACGTCGATGAAGTGACGGATTTCGCCGGCCGGTTCGTGAAGGATTGCGATGTCGATATCGTGAAGCTGCTGGCGGAGAAAGGGCTGCTCTATTCGAAGGAGAAGTATGAGCACAGCTATCCGTTCTGCTGGCGCTGCAAATCGCCTCTGCTGTACTATGCGATGGAGAGCTGGTTCATCAAGACGACGGCGGTCAAAGAGCAATTGATCTCAAACAACCGGCAGCTGGACTGGTACCCGGACCATATTCGCGAAGGCCGGTTCGGCAAGTTTCTCGAGGAGCTGGTCGATTGGAACATAAGCCGGAACCGGTACTGGGGAACTCCGCTTAATGTATGGGTATGCCCGTCATGTCAGGGCGAATTCGTTCCGGGCAGTATCGAACAGCTGAGAGCCCATGCCGTAACTCCGGTCGATGCGAATCTGGAGCTTCATAAACCGTTCGTAGACGAAGTCAAGGTACGCTGCGGCCATTGCGGGAACGGGGTGATGGAGCGGACACCGGAAGTGATAGACGTCTGGTTCGACAGCGGTTCGATGCCTTTCGCCCAGTACCATACTCCGTTCGAGAACCGGGAGCAGTTTGAACGGCAATACCCGGCGGATATGATATGCGAGGGAATCGATCAGACGCGCGGCTGGTTTTTCAGCTTGCTGGCGGTGTCCACGTTATTTAACGGCAAGGCGCCGTACAAGGCGGTTCTTTCCACGGGTCATATATTGGATGAGAATGGACAAAAAATGTCCAAGAGCAAGGGCAACGTTATCGACCCTTGGGAGATTATCGGCGATTTCGGCACCGACGCTTTCCGCTGGGCATTGCTCGCCGACAGCGCGCCATGGAACAGCAAGAGATTTTCCAGACAAATCGTCGCCGAAGCCAAATCGAAAGTTATCGACACGATTGTCAACACGCATGCGTTCTATACCCTGTATGCTTCGATCGACGGCTACAAGCCGGAAGAGCATGTGACTGGAGCAAGCAGCAGCATATTGGACCGGTGGATTCTGTCGCGATTAAACAGCTTGCTGGCTGCCGTATCAAAGGGGCTGCAGGAATACGATTTCCTGAATCCGGCTAAGGCGGTCGAATCGTTCGTCGACGAGATGAGCAACTGGTATATCCGCCGCTCTAGAGATCGCTTCTGGGGGAGCGGATTGTCCGACGACAAGATTGCCGCCTACCAGACGCTTAGAACCGTGCTCTTGACGTTAGCGAAGCTGATGGCGCCATACACGCCGTTCTTATCGGATGATCTATACCGGAATCTGGGCGGAAGCAAGCAGAGCGTTCATCTGGATGATTATCCCGAGTCTGACGCAGCCTTAATCGATCCGCAGCTGGAGCAGCACATGGAGACGGTGCGGAATTTGGTGGAGCTTGCCCGCAGCGTACGTAACGAAACGGGAATCAAGACGCGGCAGCCGCTATCCGAGCTGATTGTGTCCACGGAGCTGCCATTGGATTTGGCGGTGTACGGTTCTATTGTAGAAGAGGAGATCAACGTAAAAACGGTCCGGCTGGAAACGAGCGAGAACGGCTTCGTCGACGTTTCGCTGAAGCTGAATTTAAAGGTGGCGGGGCCGAAGTTCGGAAAATCCGTAGGGGAGCTTCAACAGGCTCTGCGCTCCAAATCCGCTGCTGAAGCAGCTGCTATCGTAAAAGCCGGCGTCTACCGCCATCCTTTGGCCGACGGAGGAACCGTGGAGGTAGCGCTGGAGGATTTGCTGGTGGAGCAGACCGCCAAGCCGGGTTACGCCTCCGCGTCCGGTTACCGCATGACGGTAGCGCTCAATACGGAGCTTACACAAGAGCTGGAGCAGGAAGGTCTCGTCCGTGAAGTGGTCCGCGCCGTGCAGGACTACCGGAAAAAACTGTTTTTGCCTATTGACAAGAGGGTGAATCTGGTGCTGGATGCGGATGAAACGGTCCATGCGGCATTGCATGCGTTCGAGCAAGTGCTGCTGGACAACGTGCTGCTAAACAGCATCCGCTACGAAGAGCTGGAGACGATGGAGACGGTGTCTCTCGGGGACCGGACTTTGCGTCTGCATATCGAATAGCAATTAGCGTCCATGCCTCGGGTTAGGACGATAACAAAGAAGACTGATGCCGCAGGATGCGGCCTCAGTCTTCTTCTTTTCCTTTTCTTTTTTCGAACGCGGAATCGTAGTCCTTCCAGAGCCCGATGCCTTTTTTGCGGGCGGCTTCCTGATCCTTCTTGAATTCGCTCACATACTTGACGTTGGGCGGAAACGTATAGATCCTTGCATAGCCTTCCTGCACAAGGGTCCGATTGAACAGCTCTTTGCCTACCCATACGTAGGCAAGCAGGCGGCCATACTGATCCCGCTGCTCAACGTCCCATTCAAGCTCTACAGCCTTCTTCTCCAGCCGCTTCTTCGTATACTCGTACGCCTCGTTGCCGTAGAACATGACGGGCTTGTTCGGCTTCTTCGTTTCCGGCGTGTCGATGCCTATGAGCCGGATTTTTTCTTTTTTGCCTGCCATCGTAATTTCGACCGTATCTCCGTCGACGACTCTTTCAATAGTTACCGGCTCCTTGCCTTGCTTGCTTGATGTCGGTTTATTGCCGCATCCGGTCACAAATATGGCGATTATTAGTACCGGGATGATGGCTGCCGTTGCCCACATTTTTCTCATTTCGTCACTCCGTTCTAGCCTTATTGTAGAAGCAGAGCGTGTCCGTTGTAAAGAGAACAATGTTTAAATCTTCCTGTTTCCCCTCATACTAAATGAAAAAGGAACCTTCGACCATAAACGACATCATTCGGGAGGGAACGGAATGGCAATGGATACGAAACGGCCGCTCATCGTACAGAGTGATTTTACCATTTTACTGGAAGTTCGCCACCCCCAGTTTGAAACGGTAAGAATGGGGCTGGCCCGTTTTGCGGATTTGGTCAAAACTCCGGAGCATATCCACACATACCGGATGACGGCCTTGTCCTTGTGGAATGCCGCAGCGGCAGGCATGACTACGGAGGAAATCACGGTCTTTCTGGAGAGCAACGCCAAATTCGGACTGCCGCACAACATCAAGCAGGACATTCACCGATTCGTAGAGCGGTACGGATTGATCCGCATGGAAAGTCTGGGAGAGGACCTGCTTCTGATTTCCGAGGATGTGGAAGCGATTAAGGAGATGGTTTCGTTCAAATCGCTCCGCTCTTACGGATTATGTCAGCTCGATGCCAAGACATTGCGCTTCTCGTCGGCGTTTCGCGGCATCTTGAAGCAGGAGCTGATCAAGCTTGGATATCCTGTCGAGGATTTGGCCGGCTACTCCCGCGGCGAGGAGCTGCCGATTCGGCTGAAGCCTGAGAGCGAGGAAGGAAAAACGTTCGAGCTGCGCGACTATCAGCGATCGGCTGTAGATTCCTTTTACCGGGAGGGCGGCATGCATGGAGGCAGCGGAGTGCTTGTGCTGCCATGCGGTGCGGGCAAAACGATCATCGGTATTGCGGCGATGGGCAAATTGAATTGCGCCACACTGATCTTGACCACCAACAGCACCTCTGTCCGTCAGTGGAAGCGTGAAATTCTGGAGAAGACGGACGTGACCGAGGACATGGTCGGGGAGTATACCGGATCGATGAAGGATGTGCGACCGATCACGATCGCCACCTATCAAATATTGACGTACCGCAAATCGAAGGACGATCCATTCGTCCATATGGATTTATTCAACAAGCGGGATTGGGGGCTCATTGTCTATGATGAGGTTCATTTGCTTCCCGCTCCGGTGTTTCGGGTTACCGCCGATATTCAGGCTACGCGCCGCCTCGGGTTAACGGCAACTCTGATCCGCGAGGACGGGAGAGAAGAGGACGTCTTCTCGCTAGTAGGGCCCAAACGCTATGATATGCCGTGGAAAGAGCTGGAATCCAAAGGGTGGATCGCTTCGGTCACTTGTACGGAAATCCAGATTCCCTTGCCGGATGAAGAGAAGGAGCTGTATTTGGCATCGGAGCCAAGACAGCAAATGAGAATAGCGAGCGAAAATTCCGCCAAGCTGGCCGTCGTCCAGGAGCTGCTTGAGAAGCATGCCGACGATCAAGTTATCGTCATTGGCCAATACCTGGACCAGCTGAAGCTTACGGCAGAAGCGATTGGCGCTCCGTTGATCTACGGCCAGATGCCGCATGAGGAACGCGAGCGGTTATACGGTCAGTTTCGTTCCGGGGAGCTCAAGACGATCGTAGTATCGAAGGTAGCCAATTTCGCCGTCGATTTGCCGGATGCGTCCGTCGCGATTCAGATCTCCGGGAGCTTCGGCTCAAGGCAGGAGGAAGCGCAGCGGCTGGGGCGAATATTGCGGCCGAAATCCGGCAATAACGAAGCCTGCTTTTACTCGGTAGTTACCTCCGACACGAAAGAGCAGGATTTTGCCTTGAACCGGCAATTGTTTCTCATCGAGCAGGGGTATCGTTACCGGATTGAAGACCGTACGGCTCCTGCTGGAACGAACCGAATCAACAAGCAGGAGGCGGCGTTCTCATGAATCATGCAGATTACTTGGCGCGAATGCCGCAAACGCTGCGCAAGCAAATTGAAGCGGTGCCTGTTTACTCCTCGTGGCTGAAGCAAGGAGAGACGTTGGAGCAGCTGTTCGTCAACCCGGTCGTCATGGAGACGGTGTACAATCGGATGACGGCCAGGGAGCGGCAAGTGCTTCAGCTTATTGTCACGCGAATCGGCTGTGAGCCGTTCGATGCCGTCAGGCTGGATAAGCTCGCATCCTCCGTTATGTCCGGGGCGGACGCGAAGGTCGGCTTCCTGCAGCTGCAAAGAAAGGGCATTTGCTTTATTTTTCGCAAGTCGTGGGGCGAGCATATTTATGTGATGTCACCGGACATGCTGGCTATTTGGCAGCAAATTTTGTTTGTGGAGGATGAAGGAAGCAGCCACCCGGCGGAGATGGAGAAGATTGAACCGACAGAGCCGATTGGCGCCGGGTTGGCGCATGATCTGTTTCAGTCGCTCGTCTACTGGAGCCAGCACGATATCAAGCTGACCAAATCGGGAACGCTGCACAAGCGCCACCTGCAAAAGCTGAGCGAAACCGTGTCGTTGCGCGATGCATGGTTCGAGCATACCGGCATCAAGTATGCCTATGCAGACGTGTACCCTTATTCAATCGCTGTTTTAATGGAATTGTTGACACGCCTTCAGCTGCTAGAGCAGCAAGGAGACGTGGTAAAGCTCAACGGTTCAAGTGCCAGGCAGTGGCTTACACTGAATGAAGCCGAGCAAACCGGCGCATTATACCGGATTTGGAAGCCGGTAGTGTTCCCGGGAGCGGTATGGATGCAGCATGCAGCGCTAAGGATGGAAGACTGGGCGCCGGACGTTTGGAATAGCGCTGAGCATCTGATCCATTGGCTGAAAAAGCACAAGCTTATTTCGACGGATGAGGATTTGGATCGCTGTGCAGCGATGCTGGAGGAGCAGTGGATTCGCCCGCTTCTTGCATTCGGATGGATGGAAAAAGGCGCCGGCGGAACAGGAGCGGTGTGGTACCGATGGCGGATCCATCCGCTAAAACCGATTCCTCAAGACGAGGAGGAAGCACGATTTTACGTACAGCCGGATTTCGAAATCCTCGTGCCGCCGGACGTCTCCTTCGCTGCGCGCTGGGAGCTTGCCTCGTTCGCCGATCAGCACAAAACGGATGCGCTGTCCGTCTACTCCTTATCCAAAGAGAGCTTGCAAAGAGGGTTGGAGAGCGGAAGGACGCTGGAGGAAATAGTCGGTTT
Organism: Paenibacillus sp. H1-7; assembly: GCF_022354825.1. Taxonomy (GTDB): domain Bacteria; phylum Bacillota; class Bacilli; order Paenibacillales; family NBRC-103111; genus Paenibacillus_S. The sequence goes on along the minus strand of NZ_CP031168.1, from coordinate 5,665,191 downwards.
CCTTGCGGGATATGCCATGTACGAGCTGCCGGACAACGTGAAGCTGACGCTGGAACAATGGGCGAAGCCATTCGGAAAGCTGAGTCTTCAGCAGGTGATTCTGCTGCGATGCGAATCGCCCGAGGTTGCTGAAGCGATAAGAAAAATGGCCGGTGCCGCCGAGTGTCTCGACGAGCCGCTTGGCGATAAAGCCTGGATTGTGAAGTCTGAGAAGCTGAAGGCGCTGAGTACGCTGCTCGATAAAAGCGGCTGGATGGCAGGCAAGCTGCTGCTGCTCGACGGAACGGCTCAAGCTGCGGATGCAGACAAGGAGGGTCAAACCGGTGTCGGGAAGAGCCTTAAGCTGATTGACAAGGACAGCAAGCTGCACTTGATCCGCGACGAAGTGCAAGAAGAGCTGAGAAGCGCGGATAAGGGGTTTATTTATTCCCGCCATGCAATCTCTTATTTCGAAATGGAGCAGCGGCTGCCCAATATCGCTGAGCTGTACCCGGATTTGAACGGGATTCCCGCAGCTTGGATGAAGGACTACAGAACCTACCACACGTCTACTCGCAGAGAAATGGTGGAGAAGGCGATGGAATGGAAAGGGGTTCTGCAGGTGCGTCTTGACGGCCGGGACCGTCTGGTCGCGCCTAGAAAGCTGCAGGAAACGAGAGGAACCTGGAGCATGGTCGGACTGGAGCCATCGGAGCTGCAGGAGGTATGCCTGCTTGCCGACGAATGGCAGGAGATGAAAATCATCGTCCCCGGCATTAACGATTCGAATAGCTGAAAAGTTTCTTTACCGGCCGAACATGGCCGGTTTTTTCATTTTATAATAAGAAAGATTACAGTTACAGGCAAACTGAAGGAATCTAGCATTACGAACGTCGCGGCCACCTAACAGTTGATAATGATCAGGGCATGTCCGAAGACAAGCTGCGGCTGTTGTACGGCTAGCCCCAGATGCTGAAAAGAGACAAGGCTAGGTCGGATAAAAATCGATTATAATCGTTTTATCGTTTTATCCGGCATTGACATGGATTGTGCAGCCGTGATAACGTTCTTGTGTAACCGAAAATCCTGAAAATGGAAAGGGGAATGTCGCATGTTATTGATATCTTTTGAACTTCTACTGCATCATACATTTAACGATATCCAAGATAACTGCGAGTATCATGTGACCTTTCTCCATTCCGGAAGACGGAGGCTTGTGCGGCAAGCCGGTTGAGCATAACCGTTTATCCGCGACGCAGGTCACTTCTCCTTGTGGCGGCGTGCGCTTATAGCTTTACACGATAAGCACATGGTCTCCCAAGGCCGTGTGCTTTTTTTGCCGTGATGCGGATTGCTCTAGAGAGAGGAGAGAAAACAACCGATGTTATCTGTAATGCGTAAGCTGGGCTGGTTTTTTCGGGAGGAATGGAAACGGTATACCATAGCTGTAGTGCTGTTGGTAATAGCCGGCATTTTGGAGATTTTTCCGCCTATGCTGGTGGGCCGCGCCATCGATGAAATAGCGCTTGGCCATATGACCTGGGGATATATTGTCCGAACGATATCGACGCTTGTTATCATTACGGTCTCCGTTTATATTATCTCATACATATGGGGGTATGGGCTGTTCGGCGGCGCTTTTGTCGTTGAACGGTTAATGCGCGGACGATTGATGGGTCATTTTCTGAAAATGACGCCGACGTTTTATGAGAAAAACCGGACCGGAGATTTGATGGCTCGTGCGACCAACGATTTGCAGGCATTGGCGCAAACGGCCGGATTCGGTATTTTGACGCTGCTGGACTCCACGCTGTGGATGGCGACGCTTCTGGTTACGATGACGATATTCGTATCGTGGAAGCTGACATTAGCCGCGATTTTGCCTCTGCCGATTATGGCTATTCTCGTCAGCTATTATGGAGGCTGGATTCATAAAAGATATATGGCTGCGCAGGACGCTTTCGGCGATATGAACGAGGGCGTGCTTGAGACTGTATCGGGCATTCGGGTCATCCGTGCCTATACGCAGGAACGTTCGGCGGAGAAGCAGTTTGCAGACGTCACGCAGGATGTGCTGGAAAAAAATATTGCCGTAGTCCGCATCGATTCCTTGTTCGAGCCGACGATTAAGATATTGGTTGGTGTAAGCTATATGATCGGTCTAGGCTATGGAGCCTATCTGGTATTCCATAACGAGCTGACTATCGGGGCGCTAGTCTCCTTCAACGTTTATCTCGGGATGCTTATTTGGCCGATGTTCGCAATAGGCGAATTGATCAATATTATGCAGCGGGGCAACGCATCGTTGGACCGCGTCAATGAGGTGCTCACCTACAACCCGGATGTCCCTGAGCCTGCCGCCGCGGCAGAGCCGAGTCAACCCGGGCGCATGGAGTTTCAGAATGTAACGTTCCGCTATCCGTCCTCGGCCGTCGATAACTTGAGCGACGTGTCGTTCGTGCTCGAACCGGGCCAAACCCTGGGGATCGTCGGGCGGACGGGAAGCGGCAAAACGACGTTGATCAAGCAGCTTCTTCGCGAGTATCCTCCGGGTGAAGGCTCCGTGCGTTTATCGGACGTTCCGATCGAAACGATATCGATGAACCGGCTGAAGTCGTGGCTCGGGTATGTGCCGCAGGAGCCGTTTCTGTTCTCGAGAACGATTCGGCGCAATATGCTGTTTGGCAACGAGCAGGCTTCGGAGGAGGAGCTCACGGCTGCGGTTAAGGCATCCGCATTCGCGAAGGATTTGGCGTTTTTGCCGGAAGGGCTTGAAACCATAGTAGGGGAAAAAGGAGTCGCTTTATCCGGCGGGCAAAAGCAGCGGGTTTCGCTCGTGCGGGCTCTAGTCGCCGACCCGTCGATATTGATGCTCGACGATTCGATGTCCGCGGTTGATGCCAGGACGGAAGCGGAAATCATACACAACCTGCGCGAGGCGAGGGCAGGGAAAACAACAATCATCGCCACCCATCGTTTATCCGCTGTACACCATGCGGATCAAATCCTTGTTCTCGACGGAGGGCGCGTGGTGGAAAGGGGCACCCATGAGGAGCTGCTTCAGCTGGGCGGATGGTATAGGGAGCAGTTCGATCGCCAGCAGGCAGAAGCCCGGCAAGAGGAGAGAGGAGAGGATACGACATGAGCGATTACACCGAAAGCCTGGATTACGAGATGGAGCAGGAGCTGGGTAGCGGAACCAAGAAAAGAACGGTAAGACGTCTGTTATCTTATGCGGTTCAATTCAAGAAGCAGCTGCTTATAGCACTGGTCATGCTGGCTATCGCCGTGACAACCGATCTGGCAGGACCTCTGATTGCCAAGCGGATCATTGACGTGCACATATCCGGGATTGAGAAGCCTTGGTACGAGACAGCCGCTGCAGGCGGCAGCACGGTTGCTTACGGCACGAAGCTGTATAAGAGAGAGGACCGGTTCACTGAAGGCGAATCGCGCGGAGCGGAAGTACGTATTTTGCAAATTGAACGCAATTATTACTTTATCCCTCAGTCCATTGCAGGGGACGGCGAAAGATCTGTCGCGGGTGACGGGAAAGTGGAGATAGCCAGGGGCGGCGAGAAGAACACCTATCCCGCTTCCATGCTCACACGCGATGAGCTGTACAGCTTTTATCGCCCCGAATTGGCCGGCTTGCTTCGCTTATGCTGGCTTTACATGGGCTTGCTTGCTATATCCGCGCTGTTTGCCTACGGGCAGCATTACTTCTTGCAAAGCTCGGCTAACCGCATCATTCGGCAGATGCGCAACGACGTATTCGCGCAGCTGAACCGGCTGCCGATCCGTTATTTCGACAACCTCCCGGCAGGGAAGGTCGTATCAAGAATAACGAACGACACCGAATCGATTCGTGACCTGTACGTCAACGTCCTGTCCAACTTTTTCACCGGTACGATCCATATGGCGGGGATCTTTATCGCGCTCTTCATTCTTGACGCGAGGCTCGCGGCGATCTGTCTGTTCATTATTCCGGCATTGGCCGGCTGGATCTATGTGTACGGCCGGACGGCCAAAAAATTCAACCGCATCATCCGTGTGACGGTGAGCGATATTAACGGCATGATTAACGAGTCGATTCAAGGAATGACCATTATAAAGGCGTTCCGAAAAGAACGGAGGACGGAAGAGGAATTCGAGCAGTATAATACGAAGCTGTTTCAATATCAAAACAAGCTGCTCAGCTTGAATTCCTGGACCGGACATAATTTGGTCGGCGTGATCCGGAATACGGCACTGGTTGCGTTAATATGGTATTTCGGGGGAGCGTCACTGAACAGTGGAGCGGGACTGGTCTCGCTCGGGGTACTCTATGCGTTCGTCGACTATTTGAACCGGCTGTTCCAGCCGATGGTGAATATCGTCAACCAGCTCCCTAATATGGAAAGAGCGCTCGTCTCTGCGGAAAGGGTATTCGCGCTAACGGATCAGGCGGGCGAGGACGTATCGGACCACCGTATTGAACGTTACAAGGGTCATGTTGTATTCGACAATGTGAAGTTCTCATACAAGGAGAATGAGCCTGTGCTGAAAGGGATATCCTTTGAAGCGAAGCCGGGCCAAACCGTGGCGCTGGTAGGACATACGGGTTCGGGGAAGAGCTCGATACTGAATTTGTTGTTCCGCTTCTATGATCCGGAGGAAGGTCGTATTACCATCGACGGAAAGGATACAATGGAGCTGCCGCGGCAAACGCTTCGCCAGCATATGGGGATTGTGCTGCAGGACCCGTTTCTTTTCACCGGTACGATTGCATCCAATGTTTCATTGGGCGACGCATCCATAACGCGGGAGACCATTGAAAAAGCGTTGGCTGACGTTGGCGCCGCGCCGCTGCTTCGTCATTTGCCGCTTGGCATCGATGAGCCGGTTATCGAGAAAGGAAGCACGCTGTCGGCGGGACAGCGGCAGTTGATTTCTTTTGCCCGGGCGCTTGCCTTTGATCCGGCGATTCTGATCTTGGACGAAGCCACGTCGAACATCGACACGGAAACGGAAGCGGTCATACAACAAGCGCTCGACGTCGTGAAGAAAGGCCGGACGACGTTTGTTATCGCTCATCGCCTGTCGACCATTCGAAATGCCGACCTGATTCTCGTGCTAGATCGAGGTGAAATTGTAGAGCGCGGCAACCACGACGAATTGATGGAGCTTGAGGGAAAATACCGGCAAATGTATCGTATCCAGCAAGGAGAGCCAGTTGCGAGCCATGGATAGCACTCCCCAAATTCAGGATGAAATATTGATGCAACAAATGGGCACAATGTGTGTTATGATAGACTTGTCTGATCAAGATGAAACTTAAATGATAAGGCAGGTGCGATTATGGCAGTAATGGAAGCCCAAACGTTGGATATGTCTGCCATTTTGATGCAGGCATACGACTTGGGGGATATGATCAAGAGCTCCGCGGAGACGGCGGATTACTTATATTGGAAGCAAAAGAAAGACGAAGACCCGCAGGTTATGCAGCTGATGAGACAGTTTCAGAAGAAAAAGGAGCTGTTCGAGGAATGTGAACGGTTCGGACATTTCCATCCGGACTATCATCATGCCCTGGAGCAAGCGAAATCCATTCAGGAGCAGCTGGACAGCCTGGAAGCCGTAAGACGGTTCAAGGAGGCTGAGCAGCGTCTGGATGATCTGCTGTACACGGTATCCGAAACGATAGCACGCAGCGTCTCCGAGACGATTAAAGTCCCAAGCAACGATCTCCGCGATTCAGGGGGCGGCTGTGCATCAGGCAGCTGTTCCACGGGAGGCGGCTGCTCCGGCAGCTGCGGTTAAACTAATAATATCTATACTCGGGAGGATGGCCCGGCGGTCATTACGCACTTAGGCTTATCCTCCCATTCTCTCTAATGAAAGAAGGGTTGGCACATGTTTACGGATCGAAGCGGGTTAATTGTATGGTTCAGCGATTTAAAAGCAGCGGGCAAACAGCTGGAGCGCTATGGAAGCGTTCACTTTATATCGAAGAAAATGCACTACGCGGCGATGTATGTTCATTCCAGCAAGCTGGATGAAACGATGAAGCAGCTTCAGAAGCTGCCTTTCGTCAAAAAGGTGGAGCGGTCTTACCGCAACGAAATCAAGACGGAATATACCAGCAACATGCCGGACAAAACGAGATTTTACACGATGTAATCGGGTTACATAGAACTATAAAATAGTCCAACAGTCCTCACGGAATCTGAATGTTTCAGGCTCTGTGGGGATTTTTTTCACCATAATACACTCCATGAACCTGATACATAGTGCTAAATTCCTTCCTGCGAATGAATTCTAAAGATTTTTTTATTTGGCAACCTATTTTAAATCAAGTAAAATGAAAATGCATTCATTTTGTACATAGGCGTAAAGAACTATTTTGCTAGGTGAGGGGTTGTGATTTATGAGAGATAAAATAGCACACCGTTCAAGCAACCACGAGCCCTATTACATTGCATTAGGCGAGAAGAACATTACGGATATCGTTATTACCAATCATGCCAGGCAGCGCTGGGCGGACCGGGTGGAATCCCGTAAAACCGGGTTTGACGATATTTGCGCTTTTTTATGGAACAGGCTTAGAGAAGGACAAATCAAGTCTTATTATAAAAATGGCGAGGATGTATATTTGATCGAGGACGATCTCGTGATGGTAGCGGAATTCTCCCCCTACGATCTGGATGTTCCTCTCGGCCGCCCTTTACTTCATCGGATGGTCGTCGTAACCTTCTTAGGCCGAATGTCCGAGACGATTGAGCTGAGGGATTTGAAGTCGTACTACTCGTGGCTTCGCCATTCCCGCAGAATGACATTAATCAAAAATAGCCGTAAACGCAGATAAATGACCCGAACGATTCGGTCCTTTCAGGAGCGCTCCGCTTGCCCGCGGAACGCTCTTTTTTCATTAACGGCTGTTATACGAATGGGACTATCCGCATGCCTTCGTACACAGGGATGTTCGGTCTCAATTGTTGCTGCGACTTTCATACCATGCTGGAAAAAAATCCAAATTAATTCTATTCGGTGATAAAACATGCTTGTATGCTTACGAAGCGAGTTTTGTTTAAGTAAAAGCTTAAGGTTGCTCTATGGAAAGCCTCGGTAGAGGTTTTATTACCATTGAATGTGGACCGGGTAATGTATTCGCTTCCGACTTGCGCTTTTGAGGGGGGCGGTTCTTTGTTATAATAGGGCTACCAAGCAACCGGAGGTAGGCAATGGCTCTTAACTTTCATCAGCTTCACATCTTTTATACAGTTGCCGAGAAAGGTAGCTTTTCTCATGCGGCGCAGGCGCTTCATATGACGCAGCCGGCCGTAACGATGCAGGTTCAATCGCTGGAGGAATATTTCGGGACGAAGCTGTTCATCCGCTCGACGAAAAAAATAGAGCTGTCGGAAGCGGGAAAAACGCTGCTTCCTTATGCCAAGCGCAGCATCGAGCTTATGAAGGAGACAGAAATCAGCATGTCCAAGTTTACTCATATGCTGGAGGACCGGTTATATCTGGGTGCCAGCATGACGGTAGGCGAGTATATTTTACCGCGATTGCTCGGTCCTTTCGGCAAGGAGTATCCGAATATTTCGATCAGCATGAAGGTTATCAACACGAAACAAATATTGGATGAGGTATTGAACCACCAATTGAATTTCGGTCTGGTCGAGGCGGAAATCAAGCATCCGGATGTGCATACGGAAGCGGTAATGAACGATGAATTGATGCTGATCATACCGCCGGATCACCCATTGGCGGAGCAGGAATCGGTACGGATGGACGATGTGCTGAAATATCCTTTCGTGCTGCGGGAGCAAGGCTCGGGAACGCGAAGGGTCATGGAAGAGGAGCTGGAGAGAGCCGGATACAATCCGGCCGACATGAATGTCGTTATGGAGCTCGGAAGCACCGGGGCCGTCAAATCGGCTGTCGAGGCGGGGCTCGGTCTGTCCATCTTGTCCCAATCGTCCGTAAAGCACGAAGCGGCGCTTGGCGTACTCAAGGTGAAAAGTATGGAAGGGATCCGTTTTTCGCGGAGCTTCTACGCTATTTACTTGAACTCGACGATCTTGCCGATTTCGGCCGTCACCTTCGTCTCGTTTCTTCGTGAACGGGATTTAAGCCAATGGCTGTAAAATGTTTACTTAGTCTACACATTCGCTTCATACTGCGTTAATCATTGTTCGATATGGTAAAGGAGAGAAAGTCGTATATGCTGTATGCAGATTTGCATTCTCACACATTGGCTTCCGACGGAACCCAGCCACCGACCGATAACGTCAGACTGGCGGCTGCAGTGGGTCTCGGGGCGATAGCCATCACCGATCACGATACCGTGGCGGGAATTCGGGAGGCTCTCGAAGCCGGACTGCAGTATGGAATTACGGTAGTTCCGGGAGTAGAAATCAGCACGGTCGTTAAAGGAATGGACGTCCACGTCCTCGGATATTACATAGATCATACAGATGAAACCTTATTGAACCGGTTGGCGGAGCTGCGCCAGGTGCGCGACCGTCGCAACGATATGATATTGGAGCAATTAAACAAGCTGGGGATCGAAATTTCGATGGACGATGTACTGGAATCGTTGAAGGCGGCCAAGAAGAATGATGAAACCATCGGCAGACCGCATATAGCCGACGCTTTGGTCCGCAAAGGATACGTGGCCGACATGGCGGAAGCCTTCGACCGGTATTTGGGCAAGGACGGTGCGGCGTATATCAATCCGCCTCGGATCGAGCCGGCAACCGCCGTTCAGTGGATTATAGAAGCAGGAGGCGCGCCGGTACTCGCTCATCCCGGCCTGTACGGTATGGATGAGCTTATTGGAGAGCTTGCGGATCAAGGCCTTGCCGGTCTGGAGGTATATCACTCCGATCATACCCCGGAGCAGGAGGAAGGTTATCAACGGCTTGCTGAACAATACAATCTGATTGTTACAGCCGGATCGGACTTCCATGGCGAACGGGGCGGTGTCGTATTCCATGCTCCAATCGGAGCAAGGAGAATTGGCATTGCCGTAATCGAGCAACTTCAGCACGCTAGGAGGAAGTCATAATGAAAGTGCGAAAAGCCATTATTCCAGCCGCGGGACTCGGCACCCGTTTTTTGCCGGCATCCAAGGCTCAGCCTAAGGAAATGCTCCCGATCGTAGATAAGCCCGCGATCCAGTATATCGTAGAGGAAGCGATTGCGTCGGGAATCGAAGATATTATGATTGTCACCGGCCGGAACAAGCGAGCAATCGAGGATCATTTTGACAAGTCGATAGAGCTTGAGATGATGCTCGAGGAGAAGGGAAACCAGGAGCTCTTGAAAATCGTTCGCGAAGTTTCCAATCTTGCCGACGTTCACTACATTCGCCAAAAGCAGCCGCTCGGCCTGGGGCATGCCGTTTTGTGCGCTCGCAAGTTTATTGGGAATGAGCCGTTCGCCGTCCTGCTGGGAGACGATATTATCCAGTCCGAGCCGCCCTGTCTGAAGCAAATGATCGATTTGTTCGAGCAGACAGAGACAACGGTTATTGCAGCTCAGGAGGTACCTTGGGAAGAAGTAGATAAATACGGGATTGTATCTCCTTCCCGGAATACGGGAACCGGGGAATTTCAATATATCGAAGATTTGATGGAAAAGCCGGATCGAGATCAAGCGCCTTCAAATTTGGCCGTGATCGGAAGGTATATTATTACTCCTGAAATATTCGGCATTCTAGAAAAATGCGAGCCGGGCAGAGGCGGAGAAATTCAGCTGACGGATGCCCTTCGCATTCTGAATCAAGAGCGGCAAATGGTTGTATATCCGCTGCAGGGCAAGCGGTATGACGTAGGTGACAAGCTTGGTTATATCGAGGCGACGATCGAATTTGCGCTGCAAAGAGCTGATCTTCAAGGAGCGCTCAAAGCGTACTTGCGGCAGCTGACCGACCCTTGGAGAAACAACTGGTAATCTAAACCGGCGCACACGGAGGGGACGCATGGGAGAGAGGATCGCTGTCATTGGAACCGGGTATGTGGGATTAGTGTCTGGAACGTGCTTTTCGGAGATAGGTCATCATGTTGTTTGCGTCGATAAGGATGCCGATAAAATCCAAAGCTTGTCCCGAGCGGAACTGCCGATATACGAGCCTGATCTGCAGCAGCTGGTGCAAACTAATCTGCAGCGGGGACGTCTTTCCTTTACTTCCGATACGGCCCTGGCAGTATCCGGGTCCGATATAGTATTTCTTGCCGTCGGTACTCCTTCGATGGAAGACGGGCAAGTAGATGTAAGTCAAGTTACCAGCGCGGCGATACAGATTGCAATGGCGATGGAAGGCTATACCATCGTTGTGCTGAAGAGCACGGTTCCGGTCGGTACGGCCCGCAGGGTAGAAAACCTCATCCGGGAGTATAATCCGGAAGCATTATTTTCCGTCGTCTCGAACCCTGAATTTCTTCGCGAAGGTTCCGCCGTACGGGATACGTTCCATATGGACCGCATCGTCATCGGGGCGACGGAACAGGAGGCGGCAGATCGAATTGCCCGTCTGCACGAACCGTATGGCGCGCCTGTACTGTTCACGGACCGGGAAAGCGCCGAGCTGATTAAATATGCATCCAATGCCTTCCTGGCTACGAAGATTTCTTTCATTAACGAGATGGCCAATCTGTGTGAAAAGGTCGGTGCCAACGTAGAGCTTGTGGCTGCAGGCATGGGGATGGATAAACGCATCGGGACGCATTTCTTGCGGCCGGGCATCGGCTACGGAGGCTCCTGCTTTCCTAAAGATACGAAAGCGCAGCTTAAGATTGCCGAGCACGCGGACTACGATTTCAAAATCATGCGCGCCGTCATCGAAGTGAACCGGCTTCAACGGGAACGGTTTGCCGATAAGGTCGAACAAGCGCTTGGCGGGGATGTTAACGGCTTGAAGCTGGCCGTGATGGGGCTTACGTTCAAACCGGATACGGACGATTTGCGGGACGCACCCGCCCTCGATATTATCGAGCTGCTGTTGGCCAAAGGGGCGCAGATCCGCGCCTACGATCCAGTCGCTGCGCAAGCGGCGGCGCCTCTCATCCCCCGTGCAGTCTGCTGCACGGATCCGTATGAGGCTCTGCAAGATGCGGATGCCATGGTAATTACGACGGAATGGGATACCGTGAAATCGTTGGATTATGCTGAAGTTCATCAGCTGCTTCGCTCGCCGGTTATCATAGACGGGAGAAATTGCTTGCAAGCCGATACCATAAGGTGCTTAGGCTTCCATTATGTCTCGGTAGGCAGGCCATAAAGAGTAAAGAACCTCCAAACCGCTTCATTGGCGGAAGGGAGGTTCTTTTACCACAATAGAATTTACAAGATCCCGAGATCATTGGATGCAAAATTCTATTTGGCGATAAAAACCACCTCTAAACGCGGTCGCTCCTCTGTGAAGGACCCCGATAGAGGTTTTTCTCATTTTACTGTTACAGGCATCCGTTTGATGGCGTCTGTATCCGGAGTGACAAACAACGTTTTTTGATGATCGTAAATGACGAAGCCCGGCTTGGCGCCGCTAGGCTTGCGGACGTGTCTGATCAGTGTAAAGTCGACCGGAACCTGGCTCGATTCCTTGGCTTGACTGAAGAAAGCGGCGAGCTGTGCGGCCTCATGCAGTGTCGGTTCCCCGAATTGCTGACTTCGGATGACCACATGGGAGCCCGGAATGTCCTTCGTATGCAGCCAAGTATCCGCCGATTGAGCAAGCCGGTTGGTCAAATATTCGTTTTGCGTATTGTTCTTTCCTACATAGATAGGAATTCCTTCGCTTGAAGTAAAGCAGGACAAGGCCGGCTTCTGGTTAGGCTTCTTTTTGCGCGTTTTTTTGCTGCGGTCGCGAATATAGCCCTGCTCAATCAATTCCTCGCGAATTTCCTCGATATCTCCCAGCGATGCAGAGCCAAGCTGCTGAAGCAGATTATCCAAATAGACGATTTCACTTTCCGTCTGCTCCATTTGCTCATGAACGGCAATCAGGCTGTTCTTAGCCTTCGTGTATTTCTTGAAATAGCGCTGAGCATTTTCCGAAGCGGTCATAAGAGGGTCTAGCTCGATGCGGATCGGACGCTGCTCTTCATCATAATAGTTGACGACCTCGACCGACGTATCGCCTTTCTGAATCTGATGCATGGAAGCCGTAAGAAGCTCGCCAAGAATCCGGAATTTGTCTGCATCCTTGGCGTCCTCCATCGTTTCTTGCAGCTTCTCCAGCTTCTTGATGTTTTTGCTCCGCTCATTCTGAAGAAAACGAAGCAGGTCGGATACACGCTGCTTGACGGTATCCCGCTCCGCTTTGTCTCCATAGAACGCTTCAAGGCATTCGCTAACGGATGCGAACCTTCGAACAACTCCTCCAATGTGCGTCAGCTCGGTAATGGAGAAGGAAGACTTGCCTGTAGACTCACGCTCCGTAATGTTCGGCGTCGTTCCTCCCTGACGGAGCTGCTCCATTAAAGAATGAAACGGCTCCCACAGCAAGGCTGCGTTAGCCTCCGGAGTGTTGGCTTCCGTAAGCGGCGGCTGACAGCGAAAGACAAGCTCTTTGGCAACCAGCGGGCTGAAGCCGCTGAGACGGTTCACGATCCGCTGCTCCCAAGTTTCATCCGAACGGGCGGCAGGCTTTCCTGTATCTTCCGCGTCTTCCTGAGCAGGAAGCGGGCTTGTCATAAGCGACACGAAACGTTCTCTGTCGAGATCGAGCGGCAGTTCCTTATGCTGCTCGGGAGGTGAGACATATTTGCTGCCCGGCATGACAATCCGGTAGCTGCTGATCGCAGGGGTGACGTGGTGGATACCGTCCACAATAGATCCGGTTGCCGGATCCAATAAAATAATGTTGCTGTGGCGTCCCATAATTTCGATGACGATCGTCTTGCTGCTGACATCGCCAAGCTCATCCCGCTGTCTGACCTGGATATGGATCACCCGCTCCAAACCGGGCTGCGTGACGCTCTCGATTATCCCGCTTTCGCAATGCTTGCGGAGCAGCATGCAAAACATCGGCGCTTCCATAGGATTAAGGAAGCTTTGCTCGGTGAAATGAACCCGCGGATACGTCGGATTCGCCGACAAAAGCAGCTTCAGGTTGCTGCCTTGCGCGCGCAGCTGCAGCACGATGTCGTGCTCCGATGGCATGTGCACTTTATTGATTCTGCCGCCCACACAGCTTTGCAGCTCGTTAACCAGGCTGTGGACGACCAGTCCGTCTAAAGACATTTCAATGACAACTCCATTCAGTCAAATCAAAGGATAATAGAAACGGGCTTGCAAAAATTCGACACTCTCTATCATGCCATATTTTCGGCAAAAACTTAAGTCTGTTTTCCTTTGTGCTATTTTGCAGCTTGTCTGAATACATTTACTAAAAGAGGATGTTTAAAAAGTCCGCCTTGATAATGAAGTGAATCGTGAAGAAATTCGGCATCGAATCTTGAACGAAATCGGGAAGTCCGGTACTCACGTAGGTTTCCCTACGCTCCGTTCCTCCTTCCTCGATTTTCGTCCAACCTTCTCGGTTCTGAAGACGAACTTTTTAAACACATTTTTAATGAGGATGTCCTGTTGTCCTGTGTCAGAGGACATGAGAACAGCCTTGGGCACAACCTTTTGGGAGGGAATGAGCAGATGGGTCACAAGCAGTGGTATCAAATGACGGCAGAGGACATTTTGCAAACGCAGCAGATCGAACCGTCAAAAGGACTCTCTTTAGAAGAGGCGGAGAGACGTTTGACGGAGCACGGACGGAATGAATTATCCGAAGGGAAAAAGATATCGCCGGTCTCCCTTTTCCTTAACCAGTTTAAAGACTTCATGGTGCTTGTGCTGATGGGGGCGACGTTAATTTCCGGACTTCTTGGCGAATACCTGGATGCCATCACGATTGTGGCCATTATTATCATGAACGGAATCCTGGGCTTCGTGCAGGAGTTCCGGGCGGAGCGTTCGCTGCGGGCTTTGAAGGAGCTGTCGGCCCCCCACGCCAAGGTGCTGCGCGGCGGCATCGTGGAGCAGGTACCGGCACGAGAGCTTGTTCCCGGCGACCTAATCGTTTTGGAGAGCGGCGACCGTGTTCCGGCAGATATCCGCTTCCTGGAAGCGAACGGCTTGTACGCAGAGGAGTCGGCGCTGACTGGAGAGTCGGTTCCGGTAAGCAAGCATACGGATGCGCTGAGCGGGGATGAAGTGCCGCTCGGTGACCAGCGCAACCTTGGTTTTATGGGGACGATGATTACGCGCGGAACAGCCCGCGGCGTTGTTGTTCGTACCGGCATGAATACCGAGATGGGCAAAATCGCCGATCTCATCCAAAGCACCGAATCCATGGAAACGCCGCTGCAGCATCGCTTGGAGCAGCTCGGCAAAATTTTGATCATCGTGGCGTTAGCGTTGACCGTTGTTGTTGTCATTGCCGGTATCGTTCATGGACAAGAACCGTACGGAATGTTCCTCGCCGGGGTCAGCCTCGCAGTAGCCGCCATTCCCGAAGGGCTTCCGGCTATCGTTACTATCGCCTTGGCGTTAGGTGTGCAGCGGATGATTCAGCGCAAGGCGATCGTGCGCAAGCTTCCTTCTGTAGAGACACTGGGCTGCGCCTCCGTTATTTGCTCGGACAAAACGGGAACACTGACGCAAAACAAAATGACGGTCACTCATTTGTGGCTCGGCGGCAATATATTGGAAGTAACGGGCGACGGCTACGACCCGCACGGCGACATTTTACAGCAAGGACATCATGTCGATCTGCGCAAAAATCAAATGCTTCGCAGGCTGCTTCAAGTATCCGTTCTATGTAACAATGCAGTGCTGGTTGAGGATAAAGCAGCAGAAACGAAACGCAAGAAGCAAGCAAGCGAAGAGCGGGAAACGATGTGGAACATTAAAGGGGACCCGACCGAGGGTGCGCTGGTGGTGCTTGGCGCCAAAGCCGGCATGACCCATGAATCGATCGGCGGGCTGTATACGCGAATCAGCGAATATCCGTTTGATTCCGAGAGGAAGCGGATGTCGGTCTTGGTGGAGCACCAAGGGGGACGCATGGTTTGCACCAAAGGAGCTCCCGACGTGCTGCTGCAGCAGTGCTCCTATGTGCTGTGGGACGATAGAGTCATCCCTTTCACGCCGACGCTTAAGCAAAAAGTGCTGGCCGCTAACGAAGGCATGGCCAAAAACGCGCTGCGCGTTCTCGGAGTGGCTTACCGCGATGTTAAGCCGACGGAGCGCTTCGACGCCGAGGAGGATGTAGAGCACAGCCTCATCTTCGTAGGCTTGACCGGCATGATCGACCCCCCTCGTAAAGAGGTACGCGACGCCATTTCCAAATGCCGTAAAGCGGGAATTAAGACTGTCATGATTACCGGCGATCATCAATCGACAGCGGAAGCTATCGCCAGACAGCTCGGTATCTTGCCTCCGAACAGCGGCATTGCATTGAACGGGCAGCAGTTGAGCCAAATGTCCGACGACGAACTGGACAAATCCGTGGACGATGCATTCGTCTATGCGCGCGTATCGCCGGAGCATAAGCTGCGGATCGTCAAATCGCTGCAAAGAAAAGGACATGTAGTCGCCATGACAGGCGATGGCGTAAACGACGCCCCGGCGATTAAAGCGGCCGATATCGGCATCGCTATGGGAATCAGCGGAACGGATGTGTCGAAGGAAGCTTCATCGCTTGTACTGAGCGACGACAACTTCGCTACTATCGTTGCGGCGATTGAAGAAGGACGCGGAATCTACGAGAATATCCGCAAATTTATCCGTTACCTGCTCGCCTCGAACGTCGGCGAAATCATGACGATGTTCCTGGCGATGATGGCCGGGCTTCCACTGCCGTTAGTGCCGATCCAAATCCTGTGGGTCAACCTGGTCACGGACGGGCTGCCTGCGATGGCGCTAGGGGTGGATCAGGCGGAGAAGGATTTGATGCAGCAAAAGCCGCGTCCAGCGCGCGAGAACATTTTTGCCCGCCGGCTTGGCTGGAAAATCATCAGCCGCGGCATTCTCATCGGCATATGCACACTCGCCGCATTTATCATCATGCTTCAGCAGGGAGGATCTGTGGAAGGCTCTTCTTTGGTTAAAGCACAGACGGTGGCGTTCGCTACGTTGGTTATGGCGCAGCTCATTCATGTCTTCGACTGCCGCAGCTCCCGTTCGATCTTCCACCGCAACCCGCTTCAAAACAAATATTTGGTGCTGGCCGTCATTTCCTCGCTTGTGCTGATGCTGGCTGTGCTGTATGTCGAGCAGCTGCAGCCGATTTTCAAGACGGTTCCGCTTAATTGGATGGATTGGATCATTGTGCTCGTCTTCGCCGGCATCCCTACGTTCCTGATGGGAATCGGCAGCGTCATGAGCAAGCCCTCCAAGCGCAAGCAAATGAGGTACGGCAGCGCCAAACCGGTAGCCCGATAAGGGCCATTAAGACAACGGTTTATGGGAAACATGCCCATAAGCCGTTTTTTTGCTTTTACGGCCGAAATAGGGTAAAATTTTGCGGAAAAACTATGCATTCCCTCATTTTTAAGTTATGATATTGGCTAAACCGAGAGAATACGGGAGTATGATCGAAAGCAGAGGAGAACTACGATGAAATTTACGAAAATGCATGGTTTGGGCAACGATTTTATCGTCGTTTCGGGGGAAAACGAGCTTCCGGCGGATGCAAGCGAGCTTGCCGTCCGTTTGTGCAGCCGGTTTTTCGGCATCGGGGCGGACGGTCTTGTATATATTCTTCCTTCCGATAAAGCGGACTACTGGATGCGCATTATCAACTCCGACGGCTCCGAGTCCGAGCAGTGCGGCAATGCCATCCGCTGCGTAGCAAAATACATTTACGAGCACGGGCTTGTGGATGCTTCCCGCAAAGAAATGACCGTGGAAACGATAGGAGCAGGGGCTCAGAAGGTTCAGCTGACGGTGGACAATGGGCGGGTAATCGCGGTCCGCGTAGATATGGGCGAGCCGATCCTTAGAGGAATCGAGGTGCCGACGACGGTCGATCAGGAGCCGGTATTGAACCATCCGGTTGAAGTCGACGGGCGGCAATTTTTATTCACTGCGGTATCGATGGGGAATCCGCATTGCGTTATTTATGTCGACGACGCTGCGTCGTTTGATCTTGCTGCTTGGGGACCTAAACTGGAAGTGCACCCGCTTTTTCCGCGTCGGACCAACGTCGAATTCGTGACGGTCAAATCTTCCGACTTCATGGACATGCGAGTATGGGAGCGCGGAGCCGGACCTACGCTGGCTTGCGGTACAGGCGCGTGCGCCACACTGGTAGCATCGGTGCTGAACGGGAAATCGAACCGCTCTGCGACGGTGTCGCTGAAGGGCGGCGACTTGTTCATCGAATGGGATGAGAAGGACAATCATGTATACATGACAGGGCCGGCAGAGCTGGTGTTCGAAGGTATTGTATCCGTTTAGTTCATATTGATAAAAGGATGCATATATGAATACATGTGATTTTCATGGGGAAGGAGAGACGGATAGATCATGAAGCTAGAATTGAGGGAAGCGCTCCGTCAGCATATATTGGTCGGCGATGGAGCGATGGGGACTTACTTGTATCAACTGGGTTTTCCAGTCGGCATCTCCTACGAGGAATTAAATTTGCTGAAGCCGGATGTTATTATGGACGTACACCGCCGGTATTATGAAGCGGGTGCGCGGATTATAGAGACGAATACGTTTTCTGCCAATCGGGAGAAGCTGTCCAAATACGGTCTGGAGCAAGATGTCGAAGCCATTAACCGGGCAGGTGTGGAGCTTGCACGCAAAGCGGTCGGAAACGATGCTTATGTGGTCGGCGCCGTCGGTTCCATCCGTGCCGGCAGAAGGAAAAATGTGCGTACGACCAAGGTGAAGGAAGACCTGCGGCAGCAGATCGAGATTTTGCTCGATACGCCGATCGACGGATTGCTTCTGGAATCGTTTTATGATTTGGAGGAAATGCTGATCGCGCTGAAAACGGTCCGCAAGCTGAGCACGCTCCCGGTAATTTGCCAATTTGCGACGGAGGGAACAGGTTCTACGCATGACGGGGTCTCGCTTGCCGAAGCCTTCACGAAGCTGAAGCAAAACGGTGCGGACGTCGTCGGCTTCAACTGCCGCAGCGGTCCGAACGGCCTGCTTCGCTCTTTGGAGAAAGCGGCAGGGATGAACGATCCGGTGCCTTTCTCCGTATTCCCGAATGCGGGCATTCCCGATTATGTGGATGGCCGGTTCACTTATGCGGCTACTCCTCAATATTTTGCCGAGACGGCATTGAAGTTTGCCGATTTGGGTGCGCGGATCATCGGCGGCTGCTGCGGAACGACGCCGGAGCATGTGGCTGCGATGGCTCAAGCGTTGACGGACTACACGCCGGATGCGACTCGTGTCGGACAGCTTCAGTTGGCGGCCGAGGCGAAAGGGCTTCAAGCGGTATTGGAGCGTGAGCCATCGGTGTCCCCGCCTGCTGCGCCGCCGAAGGAGCCAAGTATCGTCGAGCTGGTGAAGCAGCGTCATACCGTCATCGTTGAGCTGGATCCTCCCCGCGATTTGGATATTGCCAAATTTATGGAAGGGGCTCATGCGCTCAAAGAGGCGAGAGTCGATGCGATTACCATGGCCGATAATTCTCTTGCGGTTACACGTATGAGCAACCTCGCGCTAGGTTATCTTGTTAAGGAGCAGACAGGAATCCGGCCTCTCATTCATATCGCTTGCCGCGACCGCAATATGATAGGGACGCAGTCTCATATGATGGGCCTGCACGCTTTGGATATCGATCATGTGCTGGCCGTTACTGGCGATCCTGCTAAATTCGGCGATTTGCCGGGCTCCAGCTCGGTTTATGACTTGACTTCGTTTGAAATCATCCGTATGATCAAGCAGTTGAATGAAGGCGTTGCTTTCTCCGGCAAACCGTTGAAGAAGAAAGCGAACTTTATCGTAGGCGCAGCATTTAACCCTAACGTCAAGTACTTGGAGAAGGCCGTGCAGCGGTTGGAGCGCAAAATCGAAGCCGGAGCGGATTACATTATGACGCAGCCGGTATATAATGCTGAATTGATAGAAAAAATCTATGAAGCTACGAAGCATTTGAGCGTTCCGATTTTCATCGGCATCATGCCGTTAGCCAGCGGAGGCAATGCGACGTACCTGCATAACGAGGTTCCGGGCATTCAGCTGTCGGATGAAGTGCGCCGGCGGATGGGCGATCTCAAGGGTGAGGAAGGCCGCGCGATGGGCGTGCAGATCGCGAAGGAATTGCTTGATACGGCTATGAGCTATTTTAACGGCATATACTTGATGACGCCGTTCCTTTCCTACGAAATGACCGTCCAATTGACGAATTACGTATGGGAGAAATCGGGTAAAGCTATTACCACTTGTACCCATTGACAAAATGAATTAATATAGAATAATGGATGTGAATGCCATGGTTCGCAGTATGACCGGATTCGGACAAGCAAGCCGATCGATTGCCGGGTATACCGTTCAAATAGATGTGAAATCCGTGAATCATCGTTATTGCGAAGTTCAGGTGCGGATGCCGCGAGAGTGGTTGAAGTATGAAGACCTTCTCAAGCGAGCGGTACAGCAGGAGATCAAGAGAGGCCGAATCGACGTTTTCGTAACGGTCGAGAAACAAACGGATGCTGCAGGTTCCATGGAAATCGACTGGCCTTTGGCCGATGCCTATCGGCAGGCCGCCGAGCAATTGAAGGTGCGATTCGGTTTGGAGGGGTCGTTAACCGTTCAGGATTTTCTGCGGATTCCGGAGCTGATTACAATGCAGGAAACCGCGGCAATTCCGGATGAAGAAGCGGAGCAAGTGTGGAAGGCATGCATCAACGATGCGCTGAAGCAGCTGATCCGGATGAGAGAGTCGGAAGGCGGTCATTTGGCTGCCGATACAACTCAACGCGTGGAGACGATGGCCTCTTTGCTCGAGCAGGCTCGGATATTATGTCCGCAAAGCGTTCAGGAATACGCGCTTAAGCTGCGTTCTCGGATTCAAGAGCTGATCCAGCAGCCGGTGATCGATGAAGTGAGGCTGGCTACGGAAGTGGCGATTTTTGCGGACCGTGCCAATGTGGATGAAGAATTAACAAGGCTGCAAAGTCATTTTCAGCAATGCAGGCAGCTGCTCCAATCTGCGGAACCGATAGGAAGAAAATTCGATTTCCTTGTACAGGAGATGAACAGGGAAGTGAACACGATCGGCTCCAAGGCTAACCATGCCGGACTTACCGCACTGGTTGTCGAGATGAAGGCGGAGCTGGAGAAAATGAGAGAGCAGATTCAAAATATCGAGTAGAAGCTTAAGTAATGCTTACGATGTAAGCTTTCCCTGCGGGAAAGCTCAGCAAATGCTTACGAAGTAGCTTTGCCTAAGCAAAGCTTTTGGGAGGAAACAAGATGGCAATCAAACTAATCAATATCGGATTCGGTAACATTGTATCCGCTAACCGAATCATCTCCATCGTGAGTCCGGAGTCGGCGCCGATCAAAAGAATTATCCAGGAAGCGCGCGACCGTCACATGCTGATCGACGCAACCTATGGCCGTCGTACACGTGCTGTGATTATTACGGACAGCGATCATGTCATCTTGTCTGCGGTTCAGCCTGAGACGGTGGCCCATCGACTTTCTAATAAGGACGATGATCATGACGAGTAAGGAAAAGGGGATTTTAATCGTACTATCGGGGCCATCCGGCGTAGGCAAAGGTACTGTTTGCAAAGCGCTCAGGCAGTGTACTCCCGATCTGGTCTACTCGGTATCTGCAACGACTCGCGAAGCGAGACAGGGCGAAGTAGACGGTGTGAATTATTTTTTCAAGACAAGGGAACAATTCCAGCAGCTAATCGAGGAAGATCAAATGCTGGAATGGGCCGAATATGTAGGTAATTTCTACGGAACTCCGAGGAAATTCGTCGAGGAGACCATCAACTCCGGTAAAGATATCATATTGGAGATTGAAGTACAGGGCGCATTGAAGGTGAAGCAAAAATTCCCTGAAGGCGTATTTATATTCCTGCTCCCTCCATCCATGGATGAGCTGGAGAGCCGGATCGTAGGACGTGGAACCGAGTCGGAAGAATCGATCCGCAACCGGATGTCCGTCGCTATGGATGAAATCAAGCTCATGGAGCATTATGATTATGCTATCGTTAACGACCGCGTAGAGAACGCCTGTTCGAAGATACAAGCAATTGTCGTGGCGGAGCATTGCCGTAAAGAGAAAGTGGTTAACAAAATCAAACAATGGATGGCCGAGGTGAAGTAAATGTTATATCCTTCTATCGATAAACTGCTTGATAAAGTGGACAGCAAATATTCGTTGGTCGTGGCGGCAGCCAAACGGGCCAGAATGCTGCGTGACGGTTCCAAATCCGAGGTGCGCAACAAACGATCGCATAAATTCGTTGGTCTTGCACTGGAAGAGATTTACGAGGAACACATTTCCTACGAAAAACTGCCAACTAAAGAATTGGTCAAGTAACCTTCACAACAACCCTTGCGGTTGTTATTTTTTTCTCGAATAACGGGGGTGGATCGGGATGTTGAAAGGGAAAACGATAGTTCTTGGTGTCAGTGGAGGCATCGCTGCCTATAAAGCGGCGGCAATATGCAGTAAATTGAAGCAGTCCGGAGCCGAAGTGTATGTAATTATGACGGAATCGGCTACGAAATTCATTGCGCCGCTGACGTTTCAGACGTTATCGCGTCATGATGTTATTGTCGACACCTTTGACGAGAAGGATGCTTCGGTCGTTTCGCACATCGATCTAGCGGACCGTGCCGATTTGTTCGTGGTGGCACCGGCGACAGCCAACATCATCGCCAAGATGGCCCACGGGCTTGCCGACGATATGCTCAGCACGACGCTGCTCGCAACTACGGCACCGGTTCTTGTTGCTCCGGCCATGAATGTTCATATGTATGAGCACCCTGCGGTTATTGCCAATATGAAGCTGCTGGGTGACCGGGGCGTGCTGTTCGTCGAGCCGGGAACGGGCCAATTGGCTTGCGGCTATGTCGGCAAGGGCAGGCTGGAGGAGCCGGAGAGGATCGTCGAGGCGATCGAACGGTATTTCGCAGAGAAACAGCTGCTGCATGGGAAGAAGGTGCTGGTGACGGCAGGAGGCACGGTGGAGCGGATTGATCCGGTCCGTTATCTAACTAACGATTCGTCCGGCAAGATGGGGTTTGCTATTGCTGAAGCGGCGCGAATCATGGGGGCGGACGTCACGCTCGTCGTAGGGAAAGCTTCCGCGTATATTCCGCCCGGTATCCGTACGGTGCGCGTTCAATCGGCAGAGGATATGCTGGACGCGGTGATGGAGCGGTTCGGAGATACCGATATCGTGATCAAGGCGGCGGCGGTGGCTGATTACCGTCCAGCGGAGACCGCTACGCAGAAAATCAAGAAAAAAGACGAGGCTATGACGATTCAGCTCGTTAAAAATAAAGATATATTGCAAACGCTGGGGCAGCACAAAACAACCCAGTTCATCGTTGGTTTTGCGGCGGAAACGGAAAACATCGACGAGCATGCGTTAGACAAGCTGCAGAGAAAAAATTGCGACCTGCTTGTTGCCAATGATGTCTCCCAGGAGGGAGCAGGATTCGGATACGATACGAACATCGTCCGTATTTACGACGGGAACGGATTGGTCGAAGCACTGCCCATCATGACCAAGCAAGAAGTGGCGCGCCGCTTGCTCCTTCAGGTTGCCGAACGGATAAAGAAGGGAGACTGACCGAACTGATGTACGCAAAAGTCATTGTGGATGTGCCTGCGAAGCAGACGAACCGCGCCTTTGATTATCGGATCCCGGAATCCATGCGCGAGTGGGTCTCGGTAGGAAGCCGCGTTGGCGTCCCCTTTGGCCCCCGCAAGCTGCAAGGGTTCGTAGTCGATCTGCAACAGAGCCCGGATATGGATCCAGGTAAAATCAAGCCCATCTCCGAAGTGATGGATCTGTATCCCCCGCTGACGCCGGATCTGGTGCAGCTGGGCCGCTGGATTAGCCGGACCTATTTGTGCCACGAAATCACGGCGCTGCAAGCGATGATACCGGGAGCGTTAAAAGCAAAGTACGAAAGACATGTGCGTGCGGCAGAACCGACTGCTGATGCCGGGCGCTCGGAAGGGCAATCCGTCATTTTGTTCCCGAGACAGCAGGATATCGTCAACTATGTCCGCGACAAGGGCTCGGTCGAGCTCGAAGCTTTGTTGAACAAGTTCAGCTCGGACGGAGCGCTGATCAAACAACTGATTGCCGAAGGGCAGCTGATGGAATTTCAAATGATCAAAGACCGGATGGCTGCGAAAAAGGTGCTGACCGTATTTCCTCCCGACGATCCAAGCCTGCTCCGGGAGTGGGAGGAGCAGCTGCCGGCAAGAGCCGCCAAGCAAAAGGAAGTGCTCCTATACCTAGCCGAGCGTCCGGTTCCAGTGAAGCTGACCGAGCTGCTGAATGATCTCGGAATCAGCGCAGGAACGGTGAAGAGCCTGGTGGACAAGGGATGGCTGGCATTGCGGGAAGTCGAGGTGTTCCGCGATCCATATGCGAACAACTCGTTCAACAAGACGAAGCCGCTGCCATTGATGCCCGAACAGCAGGAGGTGTTCGGACGTATAGCGCAAGCTGTAGACCGTCGCGAGCACAGAGTGTTTTTGCTTCATGGGGTGACCGGAAGCGGCAAGACCGAAGTGTATTTGCAATCGATCCAAACCTGCTTGAATCAAGGCAGAGAGGCTATCGTTCTGGTACCGGAAATTTCTTTGACTCCACAAATGGTAGAACGGTTCAAAGGGCGGTTCGGCGACCAGGTTGCCGTCATGCACAGCCGGTTGTCCAATGGAGAACGGTATGATGAATGGCGCAAAATTATGTTAAAGCAAGTGAAGGTCGTCATTGGTGCTCGGTCGGCGATTTTTGCCCCTTTTACACAAATCGGCCTGATTATTATAGATGAGGAGCACGAATCGTCCTACAAGCAGGAAGAGAGCCCCAAATATCATGCCCGCGATGTGGCGGTAGCCCGTGCATCGATGCACGATGCCGTAGTTGTGCTGGGTTCGGCTACGCCTTCTCTCGAAAGCATCCACGGAACGTTAAAAGATCAAGGCTCACAATCATATGAAGTACCATCCCTAAGGAACGCTGGGCCCGAAGCGGCTGCGGATCAAGCACTTCATAAAAGAGTGCGATTCGAATTGCTGACGATGCACAAGCGGGTGGAGGGACGCCCTCTCCCGAAAGTTCATATAGTAGATATGAGGGAGGAGCTTCGGCTTGGGAACCGGTCTATGTTTAGCCGCGCTCTGTATAAAGCGATAGAAGAACGGTTAAACAAGAAAGAACAGACGGTTCTGCTGTTGAACCGGCGAGGCTACTCGACTTTCGTAATGTGCCGTTCTTGCGGATACGTAGCTCAATGTCCCCACTGCGACATTTCGCTGACGTTCCACCAAAGCTCTCGGGCCATCCGATGTCATTATTGCGGCTACGCCGAGCGCGAGCTAACGGAATGTCCGAGCTGCAGCAGCGAGCATATCCGCCATTTCGGGACGGGGACCCAGCGTGTCGAAGAGGAGCTCGGGAAGCTGTTTCCCGGCATCCGCGTCATACGTATGGACGTCGATACTACCACCGAGAAAGGCTCTCATGAGAAATGGCTGACGATGTTCCGCAACCGGCAGGCGGATGTGCTTCTCGGAACACAAATGGTTGCCAAGGGACTCGACTTCCCCCATGTTACCCTGGTAGGGGCACTGGCAGCCGATACGGTGCTTAATTTGCCCGACTTCCGGGCGGCGGAACGGACGTTCCAGCTGCTGACACAGGTTGCGGGCCGTGCGGGAAGACACGAGCTCCCCGGTGAGGTTTTCGTTCAAACCTATGCGCCTGAGCATTACAGCATCATCAGCGCAAGCCGGCACGACTATTCCAGCTTCATGGAAAGAGAAATGACGCTGCGCAAGCTCCACGAGTACCCTCCGTTTCATAGGCTGATCCTGATCACGCTTAGTCATGAACAGGTTCCGCTGCTGATGAGAACGGCGGAATCGTTAGCACAGCGATTGAAGGAGCTTGCCCAGGAGCTGTCGCCTCTGCCGATTGAAATTTTGGGCCCGGTCGCCTCTCCAATCGCCCGAATCAAGGATAGATATCGGTTTCAATGCATGATAAAATATCGGGGAGAAGCCAGCATATCCGGCTTGGTTCAACGCGCCGTAGCCTCGTTCGAGGAGCTGGAGAGACAGCACAAGCTAACGATCAGCGTAGATGTGGATCCGCAAGTTCTCATGTAATTCGTCCTAATGATTATCTATATATCCATAAGCCGGAAGGCACTTAGGGGTCACATAGAATGGCGGCATATATATAGGGGCCAGCACCTGTGTGTTCCAAGTTGAATGGCTTACAGCAAAGAAAGGTGTGTCTAGAATGGCTATTAAAATGATTGTAAAAGATCCGGATCCTGTACTTCGCGAGGTAAGCAAGCCGGTTACGAAGATTACTCCCAACATCCATAAGCTGCTGAATGACATGGCGGATACGATGTATGATGCGGAGGGCGTAGGGCTGGCCGCTCCGCAAATCGGAATTTTAAAGCGTGTCATTGTAATGGACGTAGGAGACGATCACGGCCTTATCGAGTTGATTAATCCCGAAGTGATCGAAATGGAAGGCGAGCAATTCGGACCCGAAGGGTGCCTTAGCATTCCGGGCAAGACCGGAGATGTACGCCGGGCCCAACGCGTGAAAGTAAAAGGCCTTAATCGCGAAGGAAACGAAATCGTCATAGAAGGAACGGAGTTGCTGGCCCGCTGCATTCTGCATGAAGTCGATCATTTGAACGGCGTCTTGTATACGGATCTGGCGGAAACGATGTACCGCAGCGAACCGCATGGTGGCGAAGCATGAGGATAGTATTTATGGGCACGCCGGATTTCGCCGTGCCTTCTTTGCAAGCATTGATCGAAAACGGAATGCAGGTAGTAGGCGTCGTAACCCAACCGGATCGTCCGGTTGGGCGTAAACGTATACTGACGCCTACACCTGTTAAGATCGAGGCCGAAAAGCATGGGATCCCGGTGCTGCAGCCGGAACGTCTGCGCCGCCCGGAATCAGTGGAGGAGCTCAAGGAGCTGCAGCCGGATCTGATTGTTACGGCAGCCTACGGCCAAATTTTGCCGAAATCGGTGCTGGAGCTGCCGAAGCACGGCTGCATCAATATTCATGCATCCTTGCTGCCTAAATACCGCGGAGGCGCGCCGATTCATCATGCTGTGATGAATGGGGATGCCGTCACGGGTGTGACGATCATGTATATGGCGGAAGGTCTGGATACCGGCGATATGATCAGCCGTGTGGAGCTTCCGATTGAAGATACCGATACGACCGGTACGCTGTTCGACAAGCTGAGCATTGCCGGCGCCCGCCTGCTGACCGAGACGCTGCCGGACTTGATTGCGGGCCGCATTCAGGCGGTACCTCAGAACGATGACGAGGCAGTCTATTCGCCTAACATTTCGCGGGAGCAGGAGCTGATTGACTGGACGAAGCCTGCGCTGACGATATGGAATCAGGTAAGAGGCTTGAATCCGCGTCCCGGAGCTTATACGTTGTGGAACGGTGACGTTTTGAAAATTTGGGGCTGCCGCAAACCGGAAACGACGGGCGAAGCAGGCGTTCCAGGCACGGTTGTCGGGCTAAGTGAAGCGGGAGTGGAAGTAGCTACAGGAAGCGGCACGCTGACAATTATTGAACTTCAGCCCGCAGGGAAAAAGGCGATGGACGCCGCACAATTCATTCGGGGCGGACAGATCGCAGCCGGTACCGTATTGGGGTAATCGGCGCTGTGCCTATATCACAGGAGGCTTACATAAGTGAATAACAGTAACAAGAAACGGGGCAATGGGACAGGTCCGTCCAACGGCAGCCGTGCCGACCGCCCGGGAACGGCGAGGGAAGCTGCGCTGGATGTGCTGGTCCGTACGGAACAGGACCGCTCTTATAGCAACCTGCTGCTCCATCAGACGATTCAAAAATACCGGCTGGATAAGTCGGATGCCGCCTTGGCGACGGAGATTGTGTACGGGACGATCCAGAGACTGAATACGATCGACTATTTCCTGGAGAAATTCGTCGCCAAAGGGATGGCGAAGCTTCAGCCGTGGGTCCACAGTCTGCTGCGGCTCAGCTTCTATCAAATGTACTATTTGGATCGCATCCCTGATCACGCCATCGTGAACGAGGCCGTCAACCTTGCCAAAAAGAAAGGTCATCAAGGCATTTCCGGCATGGTGAACGGAGTGCTGCGCAACGTGATCCGCCAGAAGGATACCTTGCAGATTCCGGACAATCTGCCGGCTGCGGAGCGCATATCTCTCGTTCACTCGCATCCGAAATGGCTCGTGAGCCGTTGGCTGCGCCAACTGGGAGAAGCCATGACCGAGCAAATATGCGAAGCCAACAACATGCCTCCGCGGGTCAGCATCCGTGCGAACACGATGAAGCTCGGCCGCAATGAGCTGGTTGAGCTGCTTCAGCAAGCGGACCTTCAGGCGGAGCCTTCCGACCTTGCCCCGGCAGGGGTTATCGTTAAAGGGGCCGGCAACATGGCGCTGACGCCCTGGTTTGCGGAAGGGCTGTTCTCCATCCAGGACGAAAGCTCAATGCTTGTGGCGGAAGCCGTTGACCCTCGGCCTGGCGAGAAGGTGCTCGATTGCTGCGCCGCTCCCGGAGGCAAGACGATGCATATGGCGGAGAAGATGGAGGACAACGGCCAAGTGTGGGCGTGCGACGTTCATGAACATAAAGCGAAGCTGATTCAGGAGCAGGCGAACCGGTTGGGGTTGAAGTCCGTCAAGACATTGACGGCTGATGCTCGCACATTGACCGAGCGCTTTGAGGAAGAAAGCTTCGACCGCATCCTTCTCGATGCCCCTTGCTCTGGACTTGGAGTCATCCGGAGAAAGCCGGATATGAAATGGAGCAAGCTGGAGCAGGAGCTTGACGACATTTGCGTCATTCAGCGCGAGCTGCTGAACGAGGTACATAAATTGCTTCGTCCCGGCGGGATTCTGGTTTACAGCACCTGTACGATTGAGCATAATGAAAATGAGGGTATGGTGCAGGCGTTTCTACGCGATCATCCCGAATTCGAGTGGGCGGATGAACAGGAACCGATTCAAATTTATCCGTACGAGCATCAGTCGGACGGTTTTTTCATCGCCAAGCTGAGAAAGCGAGCGTTCTCAGGGGAACTATGATAAAATGTAACGTATGCTTTGATTAATAGACAAACAGGTTGTGATAAACAATGGAAACAGTGAATACCAAAGAACCGATAAATAAAAAACCTTATGTTTACGACTTGTCGCTTGAAGAGTGGCAGGAATGGGTCAAGTCTAACGGGGAGTCCGCATTTCGCGCCGGGCAAATTTTTGATTGGCTCTATGTGAAAAGAGTTTCAAGCTTCGAAGAGATGACGAATTTGTCCAAAACGCTTCGTGAGAAGCTGAGCGCCCAGTTCGATTTTGTCACTTTGACGGAGGTGGCCAAGTATGAATCGAAGGACGGAACGGTCAAGTTTCTGTTCGAGCTGTCGGATAAAAACGCTATCGAGACGGTCATCATGAAGCACAGCTATGGCAACAGCGTATGCGTTACTACGCAGGTCGGCTGCCGGATCGGCTGTACGTTCTGTGCTTCTACCTTGACTGGCTTGAAGCGAAATCTCTCTGCGGGGGAAATTATCGCCCAGATCGTAAAATCCCAGCAGCTGCTCGATGCGACAGGTGAGCGTGTCAGCAGTATCGTCATCATGGGGATCGGGGAGCCGTTCGAAAACTACGACGCCATGATGAAATTTTTGAACGTCATGATTCACCCGAAAGGCTTGAATATCGGACAGCGTCACATAACCGTGTCTACAAGCGGCATTGTGCCGAATATTTACAAGTTTGCCGATGAAAATACGCAGATCAATCTGGCCATCTCGATCCATGCTCCGAACGACAAGCTGCGTTCGAAGCTGATGCCGGTCAATCGCAGATTCCCGTTTGCGGATCTTATTGAGGCATGTAAATATTACGTTGCCAAAACGGGACGCCGCATCACGTTCGAGTATGCGCTGATGGGCGGCGTGAACGACCAGCCGGAGCATGCGGAGGAGCTTGCCGAAGTGTTGAAAACCTTTCCGATGGCGCATGTCAACTTGATTCCCGTTAATTTTGTATCGGAGCGCGATTATGTACGTACGCCTCGGGACGATATTTTTACGTTTCAGCGCATCCTGGAACGCAACAAAATTAACGCCACAATACGCAGAGAGCAGGGCAGCGATATAGCAGCCGCCTGCGGACAGCTGCGTGCTAAGCATATGGAGTCGAGTGCGAGGTGAGGAGAATCATGGTGAAAACGGCCAATCAAACGGATGTCGGACGCGTCCGTATGGTCAATGAAGACAGGTCGGTTGTTCAAGAGAACTTAAACGGCTTTGTTCTGGCTATCGTAGCGGATGGAATGGGTGGTCATCAAGCAGGTGACGTCGCAAGCCAAATGGCTGTCGATTTGATTCAGAACAAGCTGCAGAACATGCCGCCCGGAGCGAGCGTCGAAGAACGCAAAAAACGGGTGAAGGAAGCTATCGAGCTGGCTAACGAAAACATATTCAATTTCGCATCCCAGCGCGAAAATTATTATGGCATGGGCACAACGGTGGTTACGGTACTTGCTGACGAGCATACCGTGGTCATCGGCCACATCGGCGACAGCCGCGCGTATAAATTCAAGAACGGCCAGATAGAGCAGCTCACGGAAGATCACTCGCTGGTCAATGAATTGGTCAAGAATGGTCAAATTACAAAGGAAGAAGCGACCCATCATCCGCGGCGCAACGTGCTGACGCGGGCACTAGGAACGGAGCCGACGATTGAAGTCGATATTCAGGACTTGCCATGGACCAATGGGGAGCTGCTGTTGATATGCAGCGACGGGCTCAGCTCCTTGGTCAGTACAGAGCAGCTGCTGACGCTTGTGAACGGTGCCGAGGCGTTGGACGACAAAGCCAAGCAGCTGGTTAACGAAGCGTTGGAAGCGGGTGGAGACGACAACATTACCGTAGTGTTGGTCAGCAACGCTGCCGATCCTGAGGCTGGGGAAGCAGTTCATTTTGACGGTGAGACGGGGTGATGATCAATGATAGGTAAGCAGCTGGGAAGCCGTTATGAAATTCTCGAGCGTGTCGGCGGCGGCGGTATGGCCATTGTATATAAAGGACTTGATATTTTATTAAATCGAAACGTCGCCGTAAAAGTGCTGCGGCAGCAGTACGTGCATGACGAGGAGTTCATTCAACGCTTTCGCAGAGAAGCGCAGGCGGCGGCATCATTATCCCACTCCAATGTAGTCAGTATTTACGATGTAGGCCAAGAGGAAGACATTCATTACATCGTAATGGAATACATTGAAGGCACGACGTTGAACGAGCTGATCAAGGAAAAAGCGCCGCTGCAGGTGGAGGAAGCGGTTCATATCGCCAGTCAAATCTGCGACGCGCTTGATCATGCGCACCATAATCAAATCATTCACCGCGATATTAAGCCTCATAACATTTTGATCGGCAAAAACGGCAGAGTGAAAGTGACCGACTTCGGTATTGCGCGCGCCGTTACCTCATCCACTATTACACAAACCGGTTCTGTCGTCGGATCTGTTCATTATTTTTCTCCTGAGCATGCGAAAGGTACGTTTACTGGGGAGCAGTCCGACCTATATTCGCTCGGAATTGTCATGTATCAGATGCTTACGGGACGGCTTCCGTTTCTTGGGGAAAGTCCGATCAGCGTGGCGCTGAAGCATTTGCAGGAAGAAGTCGAGGACCCGCGCAAGGTGAATCCTCTCATTCCGCAAAGCGTGGAAAATATCATTCTGAAGGCCATGCGTAAAAATCCGTCGGAACGATACAAATCGGCGAAGCAAATGCTGGAGGATCTGGACAGCTGCCTGCTGCCTCATAGGCGTAACGAAGCCAAGGTGAACTTTTTGGATGAGGACGAGCTTGACGAGGAGAAAACGCGGATCATTCCGGCTATTCGTCCGAACCAGTACTTGGCTAACGACGACGATGAGGAAGAAGATAGTCCTAAGCCGAAACTGGGGGAGGCAGAAGCTGCCGCCGTAAAAAAGAAAAATCGGTGGGTCAAGCCCGTGATCTGGATCGTAGTGCTGCTGCTATTGCTTGGAGCCATGTGGTATGCGGTCGGCGAAGTGAAGAAGATGTTCGCCATTCAAGAGGTGGAGGTTCCTACCGTCGTTAACCTTCCGGTGGCTGAAGCGCAAGCGAAGCTGGCGGAAGTTCAGCTGGGTGCTGAAATTATTATGGAAACCTCGAAGGAAGTTCCGAAGGATGTCGTCATCCGGCAAAACCCTTCCAAGCAAAAGCTGAAGATCAATAACAAGGTAACCCTGTATGTAAGCAAAGGCATTGACAAACCAAAAATGCCTAATGTCGTAGGGGGCAAGCTTGCCGATGCAAAAACCACTTTGATCAATCTCGGGATCAAGGAAGATAAAATAAATACGGAGCAAAAGTTCGTGGATGCCGAACCGGGAACGGTTATTCAGCAAACGCCGCCGATGAATGAAGAGGTGGATCCGGCCAATACGACCGTGCTGTTGACGGTCAGCAAGGGCAGGGAAACGATCAATATGCCGGATCTGGTCGGCTTGACCGAAGCGGAGGCCAAATCCCGCATTACCGTAAGCAATTTGAAGCTGGCGCAAGACGGCATCAGCTATGAAACCAGCTATAAGCAGCCGAAGGGCAAGGTCATCACACAGTTTCCGTACAAGTTCAAGGAAGAAGTGCCGACCGGCTCGGAGATCAAACTGATCATCAGCTCCGGATATCCTGAGGAAGCCGGTCCTATGACGGTGTCGGTTCCGGTCAAGCCTGTGAGCGAGGGCAAAGCGACAACGATTAAAATTATACTGAGTGACGCTACTTACGATAATTTCGAGTACAAGACGCTTACCAACATTACCAAAGCGACTACGGCCGATGTGAAGCTGGTCGTTGCGCCGGATAAAAACGCCGTTATCCGGGTCATGCAGGACAATGTGGTGTCCGATATGATTACGGTGACGTACCAGGATTTCCTGGCGCAAAAGAACGGCAAACCGTTCAATCCCGTTCCGCAGAGCCAGGGAGGCGCGGCGATACCGGGCAGTACGACCCCAACGCCAACGCCTACACCGACTCCAACGCCGGGTTCAGGGACGAACCAGCCCGGTAAAACTACAGGCGGATCAGGCGGAAGCACACCGGGCGGCAACGGGAATCCGGGGTCGGTGACTCCGGCCAACAACCCTGCAAGTAATTCAACCAACACAGGAGGCAGAGGGTAAATGCCAGCCGGTTTAATCGTTAAGGCTTTAAGCGGATATTATTACGTGCTGTCGGATGACAATGAGGTTATGTCCTCCATTCAATGCAGAGCCCGCGGGATATTTAAAAAACGCGGCGTCTCCCCATTGGTCGGCGACAGAGTGCTGTATGAGCTGACGGAGAATGGAGAAGGAACGGTGGACGAGATTATGCCGCGTACGTCGGAGCTTGTCCGTCCGCCGGTAGCCAATGTAGAGCTGGTTGTGCTCGTATTTGCCGTGCAGGAGCCTGCGCTCAATCTGCAGCTGCTGGACAAGTTTCTGGTGCACACGGAGAGCGCTGGGCTGAATACGATCATCTGTCTGACGAAGCAGGATTTGATATCCGAAGAAGACGGGGAAGCGCCTAAGTCCAAAGGGGAGATGCTGCCTGCCGGCATGGAACATATCATGCAGCTTTACGAGTCGATCGGATATCAGGTTATCGCAACCAGCGCCAAGTGCGGAATCGGGGTTGATGCCGTTCTGGAGCAGTTGGCCGGACGCATCAGCGTGTTTGCGGGCCAATCCGGCGTAGGCAAGTCCTCGCTATTGAACGCGATGGTTCCGGGGCTTCAGCTGGAGACGAATCAGATCAGCATGAAGCTGGGGCGCGGTAAGCATACGACACGCCATGTGGAGCTGATCAGGCTAACCAACGGCGGACTCGTCGCTGACACACCGGGCTTCAGCCAATTGGATTTTCTGCAAATTGAAGCTGCGGAGGAGCTCAGCTCCTGCTTCAAGGAGTTTCAGCCGTACGCGGCCGATTGCAAGTTCAGAGGCTGCCTGCACCAGCACGAGCCGGACTGCAAAGTGATCGAAGCGAAGGAGCAAGGAGCTATTGCGGCGTCCCGCTATGACAACTACTTGCAGTTTCTGGGTGAAATCAAAGAGAGAAAAAGGAGATACTGAGATGCTGAACATTGCACCGTCCATACTGTCCGCCGACTTTTCCAAGCTAGGGGCAGAAATTGCCGATGTGGAGCGGGGCGGAGCCGACTGGATTCATGTGGATGTGATGGATGGGCATTTCGTACCCAACATCACGATCGGACCATTGGTAGTCGAAGCGATCCGTCCTCACACGGCGCTGCCGCTGGATGTCCATTTAATGATAGAAAACCCGGATACGTATATTCCGGCTTTTGCGAAGGCGGGGGCGGATTTGATCTCCGTCCACGTCGAAGCTTGCCTTCATTTACATAGAACGCTCCATTTCATTAAGGAACAGAAGGTGAAGGCGGGAGTTGTGCTGAATCCGGCGACTCCGCTATCCTCCATTGAGCACGTGCTGGACGAATCTCTAGATCTTGTGCTTATCATGACGGTTAACCCGGGCTTTGGCGGCCAGCAATTTATTCCCGCCATGCTGCCCAAAATTGCCAAGCTTCGTCAAATGCTCGATGAGCGGGGATTGACGAAGGTCGATATCGAAGTGGACGGAGGCATTAACGCCGAGACGGCTCGGCAGGTTATATCCGCCGGAGCCAATGTGCTCGTTGCCGGCAGTGCGGTATTCAACCGCAGCGACCGTGCGGAAGCGATAAGGCATATTCGAAACGGGGTGTAGCAACGGGTGAGATTTTTCATTATTTTAGGTTACAGCATATTGTGTGCACTATTGCTGACGTTGTTTTCACACATTAACGACTTGCTGAAATATATTTTTTCGCTTGGGGCTTTATTTACCGGTATTCAATTTTTCAAAAGGCATGAAGGCCGCGGGATGAGAATCTGGTTTGTCGTTTCAACGATTGTTCTGTACTTTATCTTTTCCGTTATTTACGCGTTGTACGTAGCGATCAAGACAGGCCAGCTTACTCCAGCTGCCGCTTAATAGCTTCTTCAGATGAAGGCTCGCCTTCGAGTCATATTCCGTTTCATATCCGCATAACATGGTTACAAAAGTTTAGGGCTTTTGTAGCCATGTTTTTGTTTTTTGGGCACGGATGCAATGGATAGGCACGTTTTGGAAGGTAGCCGAATATACTGGAGTATCATGGTTTTGACTTGGTTGTTCCGCGGAGCGAGGGAGACGGAAGAGCCGTCGGGTGGGCTTCGGACAGGGCTGACGTGAAAACTGGAGGAGGGGTAGAAATGAAGTTTTATACAATCAAGTTACCTAAATTCATAGGCGGATTCGTTAAGGCCGTACTTAATACATTCAGTAAAAACTGATCGTATCCAAAAATTAATACTTAGTACGGCCGAGAAGAAGCTACAGCTTAAGCGCTGTT
Organism: Paenibacillus sp. H1-7; assembly: GCF_022354825.1. GTDB lineage: Bacteria > Bacillota > Bacilli > Paenibacillales > NBRC-103111 > Paenibacillus_S. The sequence continues at coordinate 5,630,504 of NZ_CP031168.1, read as the reverse complement.
GACACACTAAAAAAAGCACCTGCGGCCAGGTGCTTTTTGTCTATCTGTTGTTGCGGATTAGACACGAGTAACTTTTCCGGATTTCAAAGCTTTCGTGCTTACATAAACGCGTTTTGGCTTACCGTCCACCAGAATGCGAACTTTCTGAACGTTGACACCCCAAGTGCGTTTCGATTTGTTGTTGGCGTGGGACACGTGATTGCCTGTGCCTGGTCCTTTGCCAGTAATGAAACATTTGCGGGACATTGTACTACACCTCCTTAACAGCCTCGATGACTACTTGTCTTCCTTACGATATCTCCGAATAGTAAAGCCTATCAGAAAACACACTCAAATATCATATCATACGGCATCAAAAGACGTCAATGTTACAAAGAGGTTTTTATGCAGTTTTCACCAAATTTTATTTATTTCTTTTGCTTGATATAGTAAAATGATTTATAGTCCATTTTAATCTATATCAAGGGAGCTGTGATTATGGCTATCGAATTGGCTACGGAATATGGCAAAGTTTATATAACCGATGAAGTCATATCGGTGTTGGCGGGATCAGCTGCTTTGGATTGTTATGGACTTGTAGGAATGGCATCTCGTAATCAGCTGAAGGATGGCATTGCAGAGCTGCTTCGCCGCGACAACTTAAGCCGTGGTGTTGAAGTACGCAGGGATACACAAGGAGCGCTTTCAATCGATTTGTATATCATTGTCAGCTATGGTACCAAAATATCCGTTGTAGCCCACAATGTGCAAACGAAGGTGAAATACGTGCTAAATGAAGTTGTGGGGCTGCAAATCGAGTCGGTGAACATTTATGTTCAGGGCGTGCGAGTAGCTCAGTAACGCTAAGATGAGACGCGGCATAGCATCTATAAATAATGCCGTGTCTTCTCCTTGGCAGGAAGGGGAATGGTTTTTTTGAGTAAGCGCTTAAACGTAATTAACGGTAATGACTTTATCCGCATGGTGGAAAAGGGAGCGCAGCAGCTAAGAGATAATGTGGACAAAGTCAATGCGCTCAACGTGTTTCCTGTTCCCGACGGGGATACGGGGACCAATATGAACCTGACTTTGACTTCCGGTGTAGAAGAGCTTCGCCGGCGTCCTTCTGGACATATCGGCAAGGCGGCAGATGCGTTGGCCAAAGGCTTGCTGATGGGAGCTCGAGGCAATTCGGGCGTCATTTTGTCGCAATTGTTCCGCGGATTTTCGAAATCGGTTTCCGAATCGGAGACGATTGATGCGGAAGGGTTTGCCGCGGCACTGCAGAACGGCGTAGACATGGCTTACAAAGCGGTGGTCAAGCCGGTAGAGGGAACGATTCTGACCGTGTCCCGTGAAGCGGCCAAACATGCAGTTCAGCAAGCAAAACGGACTGCAGACTTGACCGAATTAATGAAAGACGTATGGAAAAAGGGAAATGAGGCGCTTTCCCGCACGCCGGATATGCTGCCGGTGCTTAAGCAGGTCGGCGTAGTCGATGCGGGCGGGCAGGGCTTGATGTATATATACGAAGGTTTTGTACAGGCATTGCAGCAGCTATCCTCCGGTACTCCGATTAATGACTCGGATGCCGCTGAGCGGGCTCGTGTCGCTGATGATTCGATACACCCCGTAACGTCCGATGCCTTCAAACATGCCGTACATGAGGCTTCGATGAAGCCGCAGGCGCATCTTGCGACGGAGGATATCGAGTTCGGCTATTGCACGGAGTTCATGGTGAGACTTAATGAGCAAAAGCTGGCAGGTGCCGCTTTTGACGAGAATGTATTCCGCCGTCAGCTGTCCGACTTCGGCGATTCTCTGCTTGTAGTGGCGGATGATGACCTTGTCAAAGTGCATATCCATGCCGAATATCCCGGCAGCGTAATGAATTTGGCCATGAAATACGGCGATCTGAGCCGGATCAAGATCGAAAATATGCGGGATCAGCATACGCATATACTCCACGGCGATGATCATCCTTCCCCAGCGGATGCCGTAGGCAAGCCCGAGGCGAATGCAGGAAGCGCAGACGCTCAAAGCCATTGGAAACGGTACGGCTTTGTGTCTGTTTCGGCAGGCCAAGGCATTTCGAATATTATGTCGAGCTTGGGTGTGAACCGGGTGCTCCAGGGCGGACAGACGATGAATCCAAGCACCGAGGATATCGTCAAAGCCATTCATGAAGTGGATGCCCAGACGGTGTTCGTGCTTCCGAACAATTCCAATATTATTTTGGCCGCGCAGCAGGCGGTGGAGCTTGTAGAAGAGAAGCAGGTCGTTGTCATTCCGACGAAGACGATTCCCCAAGGCATTGCTGCCGTGCTTGCCTTCCGGGAGAATGCAGCCTCCGACGAGAATGCGGACCTGATGCAGCAGGCGATACAGCAGGTACAGTCGGGACTGGTAACGTATGCGGTCCGCGACACGCAGATCGATGAGGTCGATATCAAGCAGGGGGATTATATCGGCATCCACAACAATAAAATTGTGACTTCGGATTCCGACTTGCTTGCCTCCTGCAAGAAGCTTGTTGACAGCCTGCTCTCTGAAGGTGCTGAGATTGTGACACTGTACACTGGGGAAGAAGCAGACGAAGCGAGAACCGGCGAGCTCGTCCAATACTTGGAGACGTCTTACACAGATGTGGAAGTGGAAGTGCATGAGGGCGGTCAGCCGCTATATTATTACATTATTTCTGCGGAATAGACGGTGGCAGAGGTACCATTTACGGAGGTGTAGCGATTGAGTCAGGTTCGAGTTGTCACGGACAGCACGGCCGATATTCCGGCAGCATTGCGTGAAGCGTTAAATATAGAGCTTGTCCCTTTGAAGGTTCATTTCGGAACGGAAACCTTTAAAGATTCGGTCGATATGGGACCGGAACAATTTTTTGAAAAACTAGTATCGTTTTCTTCGCTGCCGACGACCTCGCAGCCGTCTCCGGTGGAGTTTACGGAAACGTATAAGCGTCTGGCAGACGAGTACGGAGGCCCAATCATCTCGATTCATTTGTCATCAAGAATGAGCGGCACATACCAATCGGCGCTGCTGGCTCAGTCGATGCTAGAAGGCGAAGCCGATCTGCATGTTATCGATTCGAAGACAGCCTCTTACGGCATCGGCATGATGGCGGTTGCAGCTGCAGAAGCTGCGCAGCAAGGAAAGAGCAAGGAAGAAATCCTCGAGATGATCGAAGCGATCCGCCGGGATGAAAAAATGTATTTTCTTGTGGATACGCTCGAATATTTACAAAAAGGCGGCAGAATCGGCAGAGCGGCGGCTCTTCTCGGTTCCTTACTGAACATTAAGCCTATTTTGTCGATCAGCGAGGAGGGCGAAGTGTACTCCATAGACAAAGTAAGAGGCCATAAAAAAGCGATGGCCCGCATTATAGAACTGCTCAAAGCGGATTTCGGCGATAAGCCGATCCATGTGACGGTTGCTCATGCGAATCACATGGCTAATGCGGAGGAGTTGAGCTCGCTGATTCTCCAAAGCTTTAATGTTGCAAGCATCGGTTATGCAAGCATTGGTCCTGTTATCGGGACGCACTCCGGTCCCGGAGCCGTAGCTGCGTTTGTTAGACCGGCATAGCCATGATCGATTTATACCGCGTTCCAGTTAAAGAAGTGTACGGAGTCAAGGGCAAGAAGCTCGAGGAGCTGGCTGTCCTTGGTGTTGCCACAGCGGGAGAATTGCTGGACTATTATCCTTTCCGCTACGAGGATTACACGCTGAGGGATTTAACCGAGGTCAAGGACGGGGACAAAATAACCGTTCAGGGCTCCATTATCGGAGTCCCTCAGCTGCAAATGTACGGCCGCACGAAGTCGCGGCTTACTTGCAAAATCATGGTGGACAGGCTGATGATTACCGCGGTCTGGTTCAACCGGCATTTCTTGAAGGATCAATTGGTAACCGGATCCGACATCGTCTTAACTGGGAAATGGGATCAAAAAAGGCTGCACTTGACCGTATCGGAGTCCGAATTTCCGGGGAAAGGGACGTCACAGATCGGCACACTGCAGCCTGTTTACTCGATAACGGGATCAATTACGCAAAAGTGGATGCGTCAGACGTTGAAGCAGGCGATCACGCAGTACGGAGGCATGATACCTGAAGTGCTGCCGCCGGAGCTGCTGGACAAATATGATCTGATGGCGCGGAAGCAAGCGGTGGCTCTGCTGCACCTTCCGGGATCGATGGAGGAAGGCTTGCGGGCCCGCAAACGCATGGTGTATGAGGAGCTGTTCTTGTTTCAGCTGAAAATGCAAGCCTACAAAGCGTTGAATCACGACCGGACCGACGGTGTGGCACATCCGGTTCCTCTGCCCGAAGTGCGCGCCTTTGTCCGCGCCCTGCCTTTTACATTGACCGAATCGCAGAAAACGGTGCTGGCCGAAATTTTGCACGATTTGCAGCAGCCTTATTGCATGAACCGCTTGCTCCAGGGAGATGTTGGCGCCGGTAAAACAGTCGTAGCCGCGGCCGCGTTGTTCGCCGTAGTGAAGGCGGGCTACCAAGGGGCACTGATGGTCCCCACGGAGATACTTGCGGAGCAGCATAAACGTTCCTTGGACAAGCTGTTCGAGCCTTACGGCATCACTGTTGCGCTCTTGACCGGAAGCTCGACCGCCCGCCAGCGCAGAGACGTTCTTGCTTCGCTGCAAATGGGCATGGTCGACGTTGTCGTCGGGACTCATGCGCTGATTCAGGAAGACGTCTTCTTCCGCAATCTAGGGCTTGTGGTGACGGACGAGCAGCACCGGTTCGGGGTGAACCAGAGAAGCGTTTTACGCCGCAAAGGAATGAATCCCGATGTATTGACGATGACGGCAACGCCGATTCCAAGGACGCTTGCTATCACCGCCTTCGGAGATATGGATGTATCGACGCTGCGCGAGCTGCCCAAGGGACGGAAGCCGATCAAGACCTATTCGGTTACGCACGATATGCTGGATCGTGTGCTAGGGTTTATCCGGCGGGAAGTCGAAGCGGGCAGGCAAGCGTATGTCATATGCCCGCTGATCGAGGAGTCGGAGAAGCTCGACGTGCAAAATGCAATTGACGTTCACGCGCAGATCCAGTTCGCGTTCCCTGAGCTCCGCGTCGGCCTGTTGCACGGACGGATGCCTGCAGCAGAGAAGGATGAGATTATGCGCGAATTCAGCGAGAATCGCGTCCAGGTGCTTGTATCGACCACGGTTATCGAGGTTGGAGTGGATGTACCGAATTCGACGCTGATGGTGGTCTATGACGCGCACCGATTCGGTCTGTCGCAGCTGCATCAGCTGCGCGGACGTGTAGGACGCGGCGAGCATCAGTCGTACTGCGTGCTGATCGCCGATCCGAAGAATGAGGTCGGGAAGCAAAGGATGAAGGCGATGACCGACACGAATGACGGTTTCGAAATAGCAAGACGAGACCTCGAGCTTCGAGGACCAGGCGACTTTTTCGGCACGAAGCAGAGCGGCTTGCCCGATTTCCGGCTGGCGGATATGGTTACCGATTTTGAAGTCATGGAGCAGGCACGCGACGATGCGGCGGCGCTCGTACGGCGCCCCGACTTTTGGACCGCGGTCGAATACGGCTCGCTTCATGAATTTTTGCGCCGCGAGAACATTTTTGACAACGATATGCTGGATTGATACCCATTATTGTGCAATCGCATAGAATATAAGGCACATGTCCGAGCTCTCCGACATAGACTTACAAGGAGGTTGGCACATTAGACTACCATTTCCTTGATCGGAGGTGTTCGTGACATGAGCTATCAAAAGTATGGATTTGATCCTGTCTTTGTGGAACGCGTTAAGCTGAAGATGAAGAATCCGGACACAAAAGAGCGGATCAAAATGATTTTGCACGGTGTGACGAAGACGGATTTGCAGGATAGGATGAAGGTCAGACGTTTTGTCGGCATGTTGGGTAAGGTGCTGGGAGAACGGTTGACGGACATGCAGACGGAGCACATGGTCAATTTTGTCATCGCACAAAAAATCGATCCGAACAACACGTTCCATCTCATCAAGCTTTGGGGCATGTTCCGCTGACAATTGGACGGGAACTAACGATGTAAACCACGGCAGACCTTCGGGTCTGTTTTTTTTTACCACAATAGAATTTATAAGATTCCGAGGTCATCGGATGTAAAAATTCTATTTGGCGATAAAAACAACCTTGCTTACGTAGCGAGTTTTGCTAAAGCAAAGCTTTAAGGTCGCTCCTCTGTGAAGGACGTCGATAGACGGTTTTCTCATCTCTATGGAAAGTTTAAGTTCGGAGCGTATCGAGGATATTTCCAATTGGTGAACATGCTGTTTGGCGATGACAGCACAGGCAGAGGTTGCCAGCGCAATCTATGAAAGCTATAATTTTCATAGAATACTTACATAGGGGGAGGAGCTTCAAGTGACGATTCAGGATAATAAAGAGACGGAATCCGGCAAGCCGATGACTCGCAGACAGCTTATTGCATCCGTAGGAGCGGCGGGCGCCTTGCTTGCGATGGGTGCCGGACTGCCGAAGCAGGCAGAAGCGGCCAAGACGACTATTCCTGTTACCGACAATAAGCCCTGGTTTAACGTGAAGGATTTCGGTGCAACGGGAACCGGTTCGAACGATGATGACTCGCCTTACATCCAGGCTGCAATCGATGCAGCAGGAGATAAAGGGGGAACCGTGTTTCTTCCCGCGGGAAGATACAAGATTGACCGTTGGTTAAACCTTCGATCCAAAGTCAGCATACTTGGCGCCGGAGCCGGTGTGACGGTTCTTCGGGCCGGGGAGCCTAATTTGCTGATGATATACGGAGGGGCTGGCGCAGGTTCGTTCTCGATTGAGAATCTTTCCTTCGAAGGGTACGGCCCTAGCGGTGCAGCTGGAGAGGTGGCTGAGCGGGGCATTCATATTGTTGAAGCGACTCATGTGACCATTCGCGGTTGCAGGTTTCATGACATTACCAACGGGGTTCGGGTTGTAAGATCCAGGCACGTATCCTTGCTGGATTGTACCTTCACCCAGCTGCTCGGATCGGAAACACCGAGTGAGGGCTACGGCATCGTCGTAGAAGGCGGATCGAACCATACGATTCAAGGAAATCATTTTAAAACAATCCCTAAGAGCTGTATTCATCTAACGGCAGGCGCAACCTATTGCACGGTAAGCGGGAATGTCATGGAGCAATGTCTGGACACGGCGATCCTGCTGTCCTCCAATCTGAACAGCTGCTCCTATCATTTGATAGAAGGCAACATGGTAACGGCTAACGGTTTATTGGATCAGCAATCGAGCTGCACCATCGGCATTCGGCTCAAAGACTCCTGCAGCTATAATACAATTGTTAATAATGTCATCAACCGTCCCTCATCGGCTGGCATCCAGCTGGAGGCGGGTGACAATGCCGGCGATGACCGACCTTACGGCAATACGCTGACCGGCAATACCGTTGTCTCCTCCCCTAGCGGAATTACAGTCATTAATGGAGATGCGAATTCGGTAAAAAGCAATGAAGTCCGGCGCGCGCAAACGGGCGTCCTGCTGAATACGGTAGGCGAGGGCGCAACCAAGCGTAATGCGGTTACTAACAATAGCTTGTATCAATGTACCGGCGCGGCTATCAACATCGGCTCGGCACGCTGTGAATCGAACAGCGTTTTCGGCAATACCGGGTTTGACAACGCGGAAAATGTCAAGGATAGCGGGACGGGCACTATCACAAACGGATTTTAACCATCATTACGTTCTCTGCGTATGCAGGGAACGTATTTTTCTCCCGGGAAGGCTATAGTAAAAGAGGATAGGATAAAACGATTTCCATAAAAGGATGATGAGCAAATGATGAATATCAGACTCCCGAAGGAGCATAAAGAGCAATTGATTGAGCGAGTGCAGCAATATTTTTACGAGGAAAGGTCGGAAGAGCTTGGGCGGTTGGCAGCGGAGCAGATGCTTGATTTTTTCATAAGTCAGGCGGGACCGTTCATATACAATCAAGCTGTGGCCGACAGCCGGCAGCTGGTTACCGAGCGCTTTGCCGCAATGGAAGACGATTTATATACATTGGAGAAGCCCATTCGCTAAAATAAGCCGTTTCAGATGCTTTCAGATGCATACAGCCCGCTGAACTGAATAGGAAATAGAGGATAGTTTAATAATCCGACAAGGCAGGGCAAGGCAATGCACGGTACGCAGCAGCTGGAAAAATCAGCGGAGAGCGGGGAGATTATGATGTCGAAGCTACTGGCAGATATAGAATACAAAACAGCGGAGCCGATAGACGTGCCCATGATAAAGCAGGCGGGACAGCTGCAGCAAACGATCTGGGGAAATGAGGCCGTTACCGCTTTCCCCGAAATGATGGCGATTATCCGCAACGGCGGATGTTTGCTTGTTGCGTATCATCGGGAGCAGGCGGTCGGCTTCAGCTATAGCTTTCCTGACTATTCAGCGGCAGCGGGAAAAGCTTATTTGTGCTCCCATATGCTCGGCATTCTCCCGGAATACCGCGATCGAGGGATCGGTATGCGGCTGAAGCTGGAGCAGCGACAATGGGCGATTAGGAACGGATATGAAAAAATCGTGTGGACTTACGATCCATTGGAATCTCGCAACGCTTATTTGAATGTGTGCAAGCTGGGCGGCACCGCCGCAAGCTATGTAGAGTCCTACTATGGTGAAAGCAGACGCGGCATCCCGATGGACCGGCTCGTGCTTGAATGGGATTTGCAATCGTCACGGGTTATCGGCGCGTTGGATGGCAGGAAACCGGCTGTACCTGATGCTGAGGGCTTGTCCAAGTTAGTAAGCATTACGGCGCAAGGGGCTCCGGAGAAGCATTCTTTTGAAGCCGGACAGCAGGGATATCGTGTTGCGGTGCCTCCGTCCATTCAGCTGCTGCTGCGTGAAAACCCAGAATTGGCGAAGGAATGGCGGTTCGCCTTGCGTGAAGCACTAGTTCCGCTGTTAAATGCAGGCTATAGGATAACAAGCTTGCAGCGGGATGGCGAATCGATACATTATGTGATTGAGCGAGAGGCAGGCTGCACAAGCTGAACTCGCCCTGCACCGTGTCACAAAACCGTCTCATTCGATGTGACGAGAATCACAAGCTCCATTAGCCCTCTTGTTTACACTGTAGTTGTGAGCAAACGAAACTAGAAAGAAGAGGGCGATCTTATGCTGAAGGAGCAAACGATACAAATCATTAAATCGACGGTACCCGTTTTGGAGGTTCACGGAACTGCAATAACGAAACGGTTTTATGAGCTGCTGTTTACAAGGTATCCGGAGCTGCTGAACCTGTTTAACCATGCCAATCAGAAGCAGGGACGCCAGCAGACGGCATTGGCCAACGCGGTATATGCAGCGGCGCTTCATATCGATAATTTGGCCGCCATCCTGCCCGTAGTTAAACAAATCGGCCAAAAACACCGGAGCCTCGGCGTTAAACCGGAGCACTATCCTATCGTAGGGCAAACTTTGCTGGAAGCGATTAAAGAAGTTCTGGGAGATGCGGCTACAGATGAGATTCTGAACGCTTGGGGAGAAGCGTATGGCGTTATTGCAGGTGCCTTTATTCAAGTGGAAGCGGAGATGTATGAGCAGGCGGAGAAACAGCCGGGGGGCTGGGAAGGCTTCCGACGATTCGTCGTAGAGCGCAAGGAAGAAGAGAGCGACGTTATTACTTCTTTTTATCTTGTCCCTGAAGACCAAGGAGCGTTGGCTCGTTTCGAACCTGGACAATATGTGAGTGTTCGGCTATCGATTCCAGGGCAAGCCAACGTTCATATTCGCCAGTACAGCTTATCGGATGCCCCGGGAAGACCGTATTACCGGATTACCGTGAAACGCGAGGCTGCCGACGCACAGAAGCCGGAAGGGATCGTGTCGACCTACTTGCATGACCGCATCTCTGCTGGAGATGTTCTGGAGCTTACTGCTCCGGCAGGAAGCTTCACGTTGAAAGACGCAGGCTCTCTACCGATAGTCCTGATCAGCGGCGGGGTCGGGTTGACGCCTATGGTCAGTATGCTTAATACACTGGTTGAGACGAAGCCTCAACAGCCGGTTACTTTTATCCATGCGGCTCAGAACGGTTCGACTCATGCAATGAAAAGGCATGTAGCCGATTTGGCTGAACGTAATGAACAGGTTCAAGCTTATGTATGCTACCAGACGCCTACGGCGGCGGACCGGATGGAAGGCGGCTATGATAAGGAAGGCTATATTGATTTGGACTGGCTGCAATCGGTTGCTCCGGGTCCGGATGCCGTCTTCTATTTCTGCGGTCCCGTTCCGTTCATGAAAGCAATGAACCGTGCATTGAAACAATGGGGCGTCCCTGCTGACCATATCCATTACGAATTTTTCGGACCTTCCGGCAGCCTGGAAGAAGCGGTAGAAGGTACGGATCCAGTGCTGCAAGCATAAAAAATCAAAGTCTCTCCACCGATTACGTATGGCGAAAGCCAGCCTATGTTAATCAACGGGGGGACTTTGTTTTATTTCGTAACAGCCGGTTTACGGTCTCGCGCCTCATTCCGATCAGCTGCCCGATTTCCTCTTGCGTCAGGATATCGGTTAAAGCCATGTCCGTGATGTAATCGGCAAACCAGACTTCAAGCTTCTCCAGCTTTTCGGCAGGAGTGACCACGGTTAATTGATCGATTCTTTGCTGCATCATCCTCAGCTTTCCTTGAAGCAGCAGCGCAATGTCACGGCATTTGACCGGATCCTGCTCGAGGCTTTCATACCACTCCCTGGGGGAAATCACCTCCACTTCACTCTGCACGAGCGCAATGGCCGTTCCATGGTAATCCTTCGGACTGATTAACGAATGGTGGGGGATGGTTTCTCCCGGCACTACAATATTGACCAGAAACGGGCTTCCGTCCTCATGCACCCTCATAATTTTGAACAAGCCGCTTTTTATATGGAAGAGCGGACCGGTCTCCCCTTGGCGGAACAGCACTTCGCCTTTATGTACGATCATGAGCTCACCTCTGAGGTATCATAGCATGCTACTACGAGCTTCGTCCATCGGCTCACATGGCAGGTGTTTCCTTTCACAACCCTTTGGCAGCAATGTAAGTAATAATTGTATTGACATCTGGGACGTCTGCGTTACCATAAAATTGGGAGCAATGGACTACGCACCTTTTCCGAAATTGCCGCGTATTACTTAACAGTCTTTTCATAAAACGATAAAGCACCGGGAAGGGAGCGTTGCATTGTGGCGCGATTGGAATACCGATTGTACCAGGAGGGCGGGGAATTCCCTCTGCTGTACTACTACGACCGTATGGGAAGGGAAGAGTCGGCCCTGCGGTTCGCATGCGATTATTTCGTCAAGGAAGGCGTTGTTTATGAGAAAACGTCATGCGCAGTCGAGGATTCATGCTATGTTATTTATGTAAAGCAGGCCAATGACGAGAGAACGATGCCGTGGGGTAGTCCGCGAACCAACGGGCTGCATGGTCTGACTCTGGAGCTTCGCGAATACAAGAAATTCGGGGCCGATTACCGTCTGGTTCACACGTTTGTGCTGCCTGACAGCCTTGAAGCTATGCTGTATTTGCAGGCGAACTATTTGTATGCGGAAGGCAAGGAATGGTACAAAACGTCGGTCGAGATTGACGAGGACCGGGAAACGTTCGTCTACTATGCGGTAGAATCGGATCCATATCAATAACTTAGAAAAGAGGAAAGCCAACTTGGAAAAAAAACAAGGGAAGACGCATAAACTGGTCACTTTATTCGTGGCTACAGCCCTTGTAGCAGCGACAGGGTGCTCCAACTCGGCGGCCAATTCGAACTGCGTCGATCAAAATAACGACGGCTACTGCGATAACGGCAGCGGAAGCACTTCATCCAGCGGTTATTACCGGGGTGGATCCTCCTCCGGCAAATCAGGAACAGTGAGCGGCTCATCGGGGATATCGCAAGGCTCCTCCTCCCATGGCGGAATCGGGAGCAGCAGCGGCTCCAGTTCGGGATGAGGCGGGAGGACATTTATGGTTTACTTGGACAGCAACGAGCATGACCGTTCCTACGCTGAGCGGCGGGAGGCCATTTACGGCACGCTTCGTGCCGAAGGCACGTTTACATGGGACTCCATGTACGGAGAGGAATATGCGTTAGCGGGTCTTTACCGGTTGGACCGAACGCTCCATCAGCGTATGCATCAGGCTGCGGATAGGCTCGGTCAGCTTTTTGCCAAAACGGTGCAGATCGTTCAGCTTTCCGACGATTCCCTGCTGGAGGAGCTCGGACTTCCACGGTCAGCGTTCGATGCGATTCGCGTTAGCCTGGATCCGTCTATGCCTGCACCGACTGTGGTGGGGCGGTTTGATTTTGCCGTGAACGGGCAGAAGATCAAAATGCTTGAGTTTAACAGCGATACCCCTACAGGTATCGTCGAAGCGTTTTACGTCAACGGGGAAGTGTGCCGCGCTTATGGAGCGGAGGATCCTAACGCAGATTGCTGGTCCGCCATTAAGCAAGCTTTCGGGCAAGCGGTTGAAGCTTATCGGGCGTCCGGTTACAGTACCCGGCATATTATCTTCAGCGCTTTGGATTGGCATGAAGAGGATGCCGGCACGACCCGATATTTGCTCCGCCAGTCCGGTCTCGCTTCCGAATTTGCTGCGTTGTCCGATCTCAGGGTTATGGACGACCGGCTGTGGGTTCAGCAAGCTGACGGGCCGTTGAAGCCGGTTGATATTTGGTATCGGCTGCACGCTCTGGAAAAATTGGCGGAAGACCGGGATGAAGACGGTTATCCGACGGGAGAGCATGTGCTGAGGCTCATTGCCGAACGAAAGCTGGCTGTGATCAATCCTCCTTCCGGCTTTACCGCTCAGACGAAAGCGCTCCAGGCGTTAATCTGGAATTTGCACGAAGCGGGGCAATTTTATACGGATGAGGAGCACGAATGGATCGAGGCATACATGCTCCCTACCTACCTCGAGAACCGGTTTGCAGACAGAAACATCCCTTATGTTGTGAAGCCGATTTACGGGCGGGAAGGCAGCGGGGTCTCCATCATTGATGGGGATGGTCATACGATCGACCACAGCGGCGAACAGGAGTACATGGAGCAGCCAATGGTATATCAACAGTACATAGAACTGCCTTCCATCGAGATTGAAACATTGAAAGGGTGGACCAGCGGACGTCAGCTTTGGGGCTGCTTTTTAATTGGAGGCCGGCCTTCAGCTGTAATCTCCAGAGTGGGTGGACACATCACGAACAATATCTCTTATTATTTGCCGTCAGGCTTTTGGGAAGAAGGAAAGGGGTTAACCAATGGCACAGTTTGATTCGATTGTTAATTTTCTCATTTATTTATGCGTTACCGTACCGCTGCTTGGCTTGGGATTGCTGTTCTTCATTTTTACAACACCCTACAGCGAGTTTAAGCTGATTCGTGACGGCGGGGATTTGAGTGACCCGGTAAAAGCGAATGCTGCCCGTGCGGCGGCGTACGATTTGGGCGGTAAAATATTGGGGCAAACGATAGTGCTCGCTTCGGCTGTTTACCATTCTCTCGGTTTGATTGATTTGGTAATTTGGGGATTGGTCGGCATTGCGTTTCAAGTGATTGTATTTTATCTGTTTGAGCTGCTGACGCCTTTCCGAGTATTGAAGGAAATTCCGAAAGGGAACGTTTCGGTCGGACTGTTTTCCTTCTGCTTAAGCATCGCCACCGGTCTATTGCTGGCATCGCTAATCAGCTATTAATCATTCCCGTGAAGCCGGGAAGCAGGAAGTGGACGATCTATGGAGATAGATGTGATCTATCTGGAATATAAACGGCTGCTGTTCTCCATCGCCTATCGGATGCTCGGGACCAAAAGCGATGCCGAGGATATGATGCAGGATACGTTCGTAGCTCTTCAAAGCGCGAAGGTGGATGAGATACTGAATATGAAGGCTTACTTGGTCAAAGGGGTAACGAACCGCTGCCTGAATTATTTGAAGTCTCATCGCCATCAGCGGGAAGTATATACAGGTCCATGGCTTCCCGAACCGGATATTGAAGTGATGCAAACTCCCGAGGAAAAGGTAGTCCGGGATGAAACGCTGTCTTACGCCCTTCTGGTCATGCTTCAGCAATTATCTCCCGTGGAGAGGGCGGTATTCCTGCTGAGGGAGGTACTGGATTACGATTACGCGCAGATTGCCGATATTCTCGAGAAGTCCGAGGTGAGCTGCCGAAAAATGATGAGCCGCCTCAAGCAAAAAATGAAACCGGACCTAAGCAAAGCTATCTGGGACGGTCAAGGAACCGCACCATTCGTCAATGCTTTTCTCCGGGCCGTCCATACCGGCGATTTCGATCCTTTCGTCCGGATGCTTGTGGAGCAGGCGACATTGGTCAGCGACGGCGGAGGGAAAGTCCGTTCCGCCATACATCCGATTGCGGGTAAAGCACGCATTCAAGCCTTCTTGGAAGGAATATACGGCAAAGGCGCATTCGCCGGCGATCTCCGGCAAGCTCACGTAAACGGCGAGCCAGGGCTGCTGCTGATTCGGAACGGTGAAGCCAAATCTGTCATTTGCTTCGGAGCCGCAGATGAAGCCGGAACCATTCAGTCGATTTATTTCATCAGCAACCCGGATAAGCTCGAAGCTATTGCCGATGCTCTCAATGCATGACAAAGACCCGCCAGGAGCGGGTCTTTGTGCTTGTAGTGTAAGAGTAGCATTGAGGTATCTCTCTTTACGGCTTCGCGATCCGGGGCTGCGCAGAAATAGTGCCGGTACCTAGGGCTTCTCCGTCTAGGCCCTCCAGGCCGTCCGCACGGTCCCACAAAGAGACAGGGAGCTTCTGAAATTGGGGTGATTGAATGGATTCAAGCCAATGCATCAGAGCTGTCTTATCGAACCTTTTCGGATCAAGCCATGCCTCTACTTGCTCTTCATCAAAAAGAATCGGCACACGCACTTCGCTGCCTGTGTCGTCATCCGTCCGTTTCCTGGTAACGATGGTGCAAGTCCTCAGCTCCTCGCCAAGCGAACCTTTCCATACATCATAAACGCCGGCCATGGCGAAAGTCCGTCCATCCTGAGCGATATAGCGATCGACGGCTTCCTTTTTCGGATTCAGCCAAGTGACGCGGTCGAAGCTGCTGCCGGGAATAACGCAGCGCTGTCTTTTGACGAGGTAATCGAACGCGCGGTTTCGGAATACATTGAGATTGTCCGCCAAAACCGAATCGCGCGCCCAGAAAGGCATCAGCCCCCAGCGGTACTCATCGAGCGTGCGCACGTTGTCTTTTTGCGTAATCGCTGCTATGGACTCATTCGGCATCCGGTTGTTTTGATGGGAATAATAGGAAAGCGCACGGGTAATGCCGTAACGCTCGTTTAACTCATCCAGGTCGGCATGAAGTATAAATCGGTCGCACATGTTCGTAAGCTCCTCTGCTGTTTTGAGCAGTATTTGTATTTTATGCCAACTTCATGCGCCGGAAAAAGTTACCATGCGGCTTTCAGCTTATTTTAAGGTTTCATTCATTTGCTTTTAATCTAAGTTTATTACACTAAACTACGTTGATCCCACATTCAACATATATCACGTTTATCCCTGCTGTCGGCTGCCATCGACGAAGCAGGGATTTTTTAATATGAGGACAAAATAAATCGGGCCCCGTCTCGCGACGAGGCCCATTCATGGGAGAGGAGAAACCGGACGAAGAGCTTATGGGGAACGTAAGTCTTCTCCGCGGTTGTCTACGACATTTTCGGATGTCGATGATATAAGGATGGACACATTTCGAGGAATCTATACGTGCTTGTCAGAAAATTTTGTGCAAAACTTTCCGTTTGTGGTACGATAGCAGTACTATCCAGTAGAAGGTGGGCATAAATGAGAGTCATATCAGGGAGTGCCAAAGGAAGGCCGCTTAAGGCCGTTCCGGGCATGGGAACGCGGCCTACTACCGATAAGGTGAAGGAGGCTATTTTCAGCATGATCGGGCCGTATTTTGACGGCGGGCAAGTGCTGGATCTATTTGCAGGAACCGGAGGACTAAGCATCGAAGCGCTCAGCAGAGGGATGGAGCGGGCGGTTTTAACCGATGTGGACAAGAAGAGCATCGACACCATTCGGCACAATTTGCAGGCTGCCGGATTTACGGAGCAAGCGGAGCTGTACCGTAACGATGCCGCGCGGGCACTGAAGGCGTTAATGAAAAGGGAGGCCAAATTCGACCTCGTTTTCTTGGATCCGCCCTACCGGCTGAAGGTCATCCGCGAGCTGATGGAACAGCTTGATCAAGGGAATATGCTGAACCCCCATGCCACGATTGTGGTGGAACACGATGCCGAGGATGCTTACGACGGTCCGATCGGCCGTTTGCAATGGGCGCGTAGAGCCGAATATGGCGATACGGCGGTTACGATTTACAAAAATAGTTCGCAAGAGCAATAGTTACCGCACTAGTCGGAGGAGTTGACACAATGATTAAAGAACATTTCGGAATGAAAATTGCCGTCTATCCAGGTACGTTTGACCCGGTGACCAACGGGCATCTGGACATCATACACCGTTCGGCCAAAGTATTCGATAAACTGATCGTCGCCGTATTGAACAATACAAGCAAAAACCCGCTCTTCACAGTGGAAGAACGGACCGATCTACTGCGTAAAGTGACAAGCGATCTGCCGAATGTCGAAATCGACAGCTTTCGGGATCTGCTTATTAACTATATGAAACAAAAGGATGCTCATCTGATTGTCCGCGGCTTGCGGGCGGTATCCGATTTCGAGTACGAGCTGCAAATGGCATCGACCAACCGGAAGCTGGACGAAAATTTTGAAACGTTTTTCATGACGTCGACGCCGCAATATTCTTATTTAAGCTCCAGCATCGTCAAGGAGATAGCCCGTTTTCACGGCCCCGTTAACGATCTGGTGCCTGAAGTGGTGGAGAAGGCGCTGCTGGTCAAATATGCGGACGTTATTCTCTAGTGCTCCGGTGATGGTTCCGGAACGCAAAGGCGATAAACACGGACAATAGCAGCATTAACAGCAGGATTCCGCTAAACCAGAGCATAGTGGGACTAAGGAGCGGCCATAGGTTTACATCGTGAAGACTCCATTGCGAATGGGCCGGCATTCCTGCCGTGGGATTCGGCATCCAGACGGGCAACGTCAGGTTGAGCGCTCCGTTAAGCGGCTTCCATAGAATGCCTGTACATACAAATGCTGTAACGGCATGAAGAACCCGCGCTTTTAAAAATGAAGTATAGCGGATATCCGTGCCTAATGTGAAGCTTTTGACCTGTGCATGGGTGGACAGTCCGCCCCAGGCGAACAAGGCGCTGAGAATGGCGTACTGCCATGTATCGGTGAAAGCCGGACTTTGAGTCATCGAGTAAGCTCCGATATGAGCTTCAAACAGTCCCGGCAGCAGAGCGGACAAGAAGGCCTCGCTCTCTTGGGAGGAGACGATCCCGGATGCCGATAAGGCAAGGCTGAACACAGATAGCAGCTGGCTTAAAGAAACGGCGTTAACGATAACCGAGAACATCATCATAAGACCGCCGATGGCCATAAGCTGTTGAACCGCATTACTGACGGAATCGCCGAGCAGCTTGCCGAAGGTTCGGCCGTCTTTGGCCTGGGCGTTCCGCCAAGCGATGATGCTGCGGTTCAGCAGACCGTAGTTGGCATACATTACATCGTGAACCGCCCTGCTGGAGACAATGTCCGGCTGCAAGGGCTGCCTTGAGCCGCGGAATTGCTGCCAAAGCGCGACAAGAATGGCCGAACCGTAATGGAGTATGCCGAGCATAAGCCCGCTTTGTGCATCTTGCAGGAAGCCTACGCCGACAACGGTGATGAGGAATACGGGACTAAGCACGTGGCTGAGCGTAAGCAATCTCTCGGCTTCGTCGCGGCTAAGGAGATTATCTTTGCGCATGGCTCCCACTGCGGCGGCTCCGGAGGGCGCTCCTGCCGTGAAGCCGACGGCAATGGCCCATCCTCCAATACCCGGCAGCTTGAACAGCAGCCGCAGCAACGGATCCAGTAAGGCTCCGAGCGCATGCAGAACGCCTAAGCCCCTCATGATTTCAGTTACGATGAAAAAAGGGAGCAGGGCGGGAAACACAAGTTTCCACCAAACCGTCAATCCCTGAAGCGATGACTTGAACGCCTGATCAGGGAACAAAATAATACATACTACAAGCAGCAGAGCCAGACAACCGAATAATAAAGTTGTAAGGCGCTGTGGGGATAACGGTTTTACACCAGCCATAAGGTACCAACTCCGATTCGAGGGTGAATGGTACATGTTTACGCTTTGTCCGAATGGTTTAGACCAAGCAGGTCAACCTATAGATAAGGCAGTGCCCGCATCGAGGCAGGGCTTAAGGGGGCTTAAAGGGGGGAGAAGCATGGAAGACACGAGGCATATGAAGCGGGCATCGAGAATTGTCGTCTCGGTGTTCATTGCTATTGCACTGGTTTACGGCATCTATTTTTTGCCGCTGCCGCTTTTTATTTTTTCGGCAGGAACCGCTGAAGACATTCAACCTATGGTTCAAGTGAAACAAAATGATTCGCAGGATCACGGCGTGTTTATGCTGACTACGGTTCGTGTCAGCGATGCGACGGTATTCAGCTACCTGTTGTCCTTCGTCCGCCCGTTTGAGGAGCTTCACCTAAAAAGCGAGCTGCTTCAAAAGGACGAGACGGAGCAGGAATATTCGCAAAGACAGGAGGTCAATATGCTAACCTCCCAGTCGAGCGCGATCCAGGCGGCCTACCATAAGTTGTCGATTCCTTATAAAATTACTACAGACGGCATTCTCATCGTCCAGGTATTCAAGGATTATCCTGCGTCACAAATATTGAAGCCGGGCGATTATATCGTTAAGATCGACGATACGGCGGTTCAAACCAAGGAAGAGCTGCAGGCGCTGCTCAAGAACAAGCAGGCGGGAGACACCGTCGCGGTTACTTATAAACGGAAAAAAGCAACCAAGACCGATTCCATCGCTCTGGCTGCTCTTCCCGCTGACGAGGGAACGGCGGCGGATAAGCCGCAAGCGCGCCGAGCCGGCCTCGGCATCGTGCCGGCCAATGTGCAGAGCGTGAAGGCGGAGGATGAGACCAGGCAGGTCAAAATCAAGGCCGGCGATATCGGAGGACCGTCTGCCGGCTTGATGTTCACGCTGGAGATCATTAACAAGCTGTTGCCCGAGGATATAACGAAGGGCCACAAAATAGCCGGCACGGGGACCATTGACGAGAAAGGCACGGTAGGTGTCATCGGCGGCATTCAGCATAAAATCATCGCAGCGGATAAAGCGGGTGCGGAAATCTTTTTTGCGCCGAAAGATTATGTGTCCCCGGATGGGCAAACTATTAAAAATTATACCGATGCAGTGAAGCGGGCGGAGGAAATTCATACGGCAATGAAAATCGTCCCTGTAGGAACCGTGGATGATGCATTGAACTATTTGAATACATTGTCTCCCAAGGAAGACAAGGCTAGCTAACCCCTGACAGGCGGCTCGTAATAGTCGCGGAACAAATCGCGCTCCGACGCCGTCCGGCAGCCGAGGGCGTAAACGGAAGTGGCTTGAATATCGAGCTGCAACAGCGGCGAAGGCTCGGATAATGACGTTACCTTGGTGACGACCGGAACCTTGGCCGTTTTTTTCATCCTCCGCAGCAGCTCCTGTCCTGTGCTTGTAAACCCGAGAACGCGTAAGTAAGGGGCTCCTTGCGCCAGAACCGCGGGAGCGAGCTGCGGCTTCTTATGATTCAAGAGGATGCGGAGCAGCGTTCTTTGCAGCTTTGTCCGGGTATATCTCTTGGTTTTCAGCAGGCCGACCAGGCTTTCTACAACGTTGGTTGAATCGATTGAAAGGGACGGCAGCGCCTGCTTGATACGGTGCTCCAGTCCTTCGCCTACCTCGTGAAATTCTGCGAGCTGCTCCGCCGAATGATTCAGCAGCTGAACCAGCAGCGGTTTGGCAAAATGCTCCCACCGGACAGGAGCCTTGCCTGCGGCCCATTCTCTTCGCAGCACGTCGAGAGTGCCGACAGGAACGTAGGGAGCTATTTCCTCCAGCGTCATCCGCTCAAACAGCATATGCCTCAACGCCGTGGCGCTGGCAATTTGGCTGTCCGTAATGTCCGACTGGTTGTATCCGGCTTTCTGCCGCGTAATCGTCAGCGGCTCAATCCGGCTTTGCAGCCGCTTCAAAGCAATGAGATAATGAAGGCCTAACGTATTGTTAGGCTGGGCCAGCTCGGACTCCGCGGTCCCCGGAACATACTGCGCCACAGCTCTGCTGTACGCTGTCGGATAGGGGAGCCCCGCTTTGAGCTCTTGCTGCAGCAGGCTTTGAAAGCCCGCCGATTCCTCCGCTGCGGCGTCGGCAACCCGATGCAGCCAGGAGATGTCGCCGCTCTCGCTGCCGAAGCACAGCGTATCCACAACGCCTGCAGCATCCAGGGCGGAGACCGCACCGTAGGCAAACCATTCCGCCGGCTGAGCCGAGTAGGCTACCGGGAGCTCAAGAACGAGGTCGACGCCCATTCGCAGGGCCATTTCAGCCCTTGCCCACTTGTTGACCATGGCCGGCTCGCCACGCTGCAGGAAATGGCCGCTCATGACGGCTACGGCGGCGTCGGCGCCCGATACCTTTTTCGATTGTTGGAAATGATAATAATGTCCGTTATGCAGTGGATTGTATTCGACGATCAGCCCGACGGTTTTCATAGGGTCTCCTTGTACACAATTTGGCAATGATTTCATCTATTTTCACTATAGCATGAACTGAAAATGTTGACAAAATAGAAGAACTATAGATATAATAATCTTTGTTTGTTTGGGGTGATACACGTGTTCATTCGACTAAAAGAATTGGCGAACAAAGCGGACACGGTTCATTTCGATGAAACCGTCGATTTGACCGATGTTTTGAAGAACCGTACCGATCTGCTCAGCTTCGGCCCGCTGCAGGTTCAACTGCAGGCCCGTCATGATGACGGAGCGGCTGAGGTGACCGGAGTACTGAGTATTGATGTAGAGCAACCATGTTCCCGCTGCTTGGAGCCGGTGAAGCAAAGGCTGGAAATTCCTTTTCATGAAACGTTTGCGTTAGCTGCAGATGAATCGGAACCGGATGACGAGGATGAAGATATTCATTTCGTAACGGATGAGAAGATAGAGTTGATGCCCTACTTGATTGAGAATGTACTGGTGGCATTACCGTACGTACCGCTGTGCCAGGAAGAATGCCAAGGGCTATGTCCCGTATGCGGAACCAACCGCAACGAGCATGCTTGCGGCTGCAAGCAGGATTCAACCGATCCTAGACTTGCCGGGCTGGCGGATTTCTTTAAGCAATAAGTACGTTGGACAGGTTGAATTCGTTGAAGGAGGTGGGAATATGGCAGTACCTCAAAGGAGAACATCCAAGACACGTCGCGACAAGCGCCGTACTCACTTTAAATTAGTAGTTCCAGGCATGGTAAAGTGTGACAACTGTGGTGAATTGAAATTGGCTCACCGCGTTTGCAAAGTGTGTGGATCTTACAAAAAAAGAGAGATCATCAAGCAATAGTTTATTGTAAACTAGGCGGTAGCACTTCATCTGACGGTGAAGTGCTATTTTTTTCGGCAAGGCAGCGCAGTTTGTACGCATCCTGTCGCTTGGAACCATGCGTCAAAAGCAGCTAGTAAGCCAATTTCTGCTTTCCTTTTCAGTTGTAATCCATTATACTATCTCATATTACTTGGTCATAAGATAAAGTGATATCGAGTCTTCGAGACTCATCGATATAGATGGAGTGTCGTCCTTGCGCTTGCAGACCGAGAATTATAAATAGTACCGATCAAATACGGATCGCTGGATAAATACTAATTACGGTAAAGGTGGTGTCCGACATCGAGCGCCTTCCTAAACGACAGCGCCAGCAGCAGCTGGCCGGAGCCATTGAGCAAAACCCATTTATAACGGATGAAGATTTAATGCGTTTGTTTCAGGTCAGTATTCAGACCATCAGACTGGACCGGTTGGAGCTCGGAATTCCGGAGCTGCGTGAACGGATGAAACTGATGGCGGAGCAATCGTACGATCAAGTGCGTTCTTTGCCGCTGCATGAAGTTATTGGTGATGTCATTGATCTGCAGCTGGACAAGAGCGGTATTTCCATGTTCGAAATCCGCGAGGAGCATGTGTTCTCACGAACGAAAATTGCTCGCGGGCATCATATTTTTTCTCAGGCGAATTCCTTGGCGGTAGCGTTGATTAACGATCAGATCGCGTTAACGGCCGCAGCCGACATCCGGTTCGTGCGTCCGGTCAAGCTCGGGGAGAAATGCGTGGCCAAAGCCTACGTCCGCTCTATTTCCAAAGGGAAAGCCAAGGTCGAAGTGTTCACCTATATTGGAGAAGAAATGGTATTTCAAGGTAATTTCATTATTTATCATTCAACAAGAGATCGATCGGAGGGAGGAGAGCCTGATGCGGATAGCGATTGATGCAATGGGCGGAGACCATGCCCCCGATGTCGTGGTGGCCGGAGCCGTGGAAGCGGCTCGTGAATGGAACGATACGACCATTATTTTAGTGGGGGATTCGGCTCGAATTGAAGCTTTGCTCGCAGGGAACAAGCCGGCGAATATCGAAGTGCGTCATGCCGGTGAAGTCATCGAGGCAGACGATGAGCCGGTTAAGGCGGTAAGAAGAAAAAAAGATTCCTCCATGGTCGTCGCTGGCCGGATGGTTAAGGAGAAGGAAGCCGACGGGATGATCTCCGCAGGCAACACCGGAGCCTTAATGACAATGGGAATTCTGGTTGTCGGACGGATGAAAGGGATTAGCCGTCCCGCGCTTGCGCCGATGATTCCTACGATCGATGGCGTAGGCATGCTGGCGTTGGATCTTGGGGCAAATATGGATTCCAGTCCGGAGGAATTGAATCAATACGCAATTATGGGCAGCATATATCGTAAGAAGGTCGATGGTATAGCTCAGCCGAAAGTCGGAC
>NZ_CP031168.1:800000-802500 GCF_022354825.1 Paenibacillus sp. H1-7 | reverse complement strand
GCGCTGAAGCGAATATTGCCTGAACTGAAGAAGCAAGGCTACCAGTTTGTTACGGTTACGGATCTGATCGCTAAAACGAGAAAATAATGTACGAATGCAAATAAAAAAGCAGCTGATCTCTAAGTAAGATCAACTGCTTTTTGCTTGGCGACGTTCTACTCTCCCAGGACCCTTCGGTCCAAGTACCATCGACGCTGGAAGGCTTAACGGTCGTGTTCGGTATGGGTACGCGTGGTTCCCTTCCGCCATCATCACCAAACGGGATTTTTCGAAGCGTTACGGCCTCGAATTCCGCTGCGAGAAAATATCCGCCCTTAGAAAAGGCATGCAGCTCAAGGATTTATTCCTTGAAAACTAGATACGAAACGATGCGTGTAATGAGCAAGTGTATTGCATCTCTGACCATACCTCGTATGACAGATGATTGGATAAGCCCTCGACCGATTAGTATTCGTCAGCTCCACACGTTGCCGTGCTTCCACCCCGAACCTATCTACCTCGTCGTCTTCAAGGGGTCTTACATACTGGGAAATCTCATCTTGAGGGGGGCTTCACGCTTAGATGCTTTCAGCGCTTATCCCGTCCGTACGTAGCTATCCAGCCGTGCTCCTGGCGGAACAACTGGTACACCAGCGGTACGTCCATCCCGGTCCTCTCGTACTAAGGACAGCTCCTCTCAAATTTCCTACGCCCACGACAGATAGGGACCGAACTGTCTCACGACGTTCTGAACCCAGCTCGCGTACCGCTTTAATGGGCGAACAGCCCAACCCTTGGGACCTACTTCAGCCCCAGGATGCGATGAGCCGACATCGAGGTGCCAAACCTCCCCGTCGATGTGGACTCTTGGGGGAGATAAGCCTGTTATCCCCAGGGTAGCTTTTATCCGTTGAGCGATGGCCCTTCCATTCGGTACCACCGGATCACTAAGCCCGACTTTCGTCCCTGCTCGACCTGTTTGTCTCGCAGTCAAGCTCCCTTATGCCTTTGCACTCTTCGAATGATTTCCAACCATTCTGAGGGAACCTTGGGGCGCCTCCGTTACTTTTTAGGAGGCGACCGCCCCAGTCAAACTGCCCACCTGACACTGTTCCCCGACCGGATCACGGCCGCGGGTTAGAACTCCGATACGATCAGGGTGGTATCCCAACGTCGCCTCCACACAAGCTGGCGCTCATGCTTCTCAGGCTCCCACCTATCCTGTACAGATCGTACCAAAGTCCAATATCAAGCTGCAGTAAAGCTCCATGGGGTCTTTCCGTCTTGTCGCGGGTAACCTGCATCTTCACAGGTATTAAAATTTCACCGGATCTCTCGTTGAGACAGCGCCCAAGTCGTTACGCCATTCGTGCGGGTCAGAATTTACCTGACAAGGAATTTCGCTACCTTAGGACCGTTATAGTTACGGCCGCCGTTTACTGGGGCTTCGGTTCATAGCTTCGGGTTACCCCTAACCACTCCCCTTAACCTTCCAGCACCGGGCAGGCGTCAGCCCGTATACTTCGCCTTGCGGCTTCGCACAGACCTGTGTTTTTGCTAAACAGTCGCTTGGGCCTTTTCACTGCGGCCCCCTCGGGCTATTCACCCTACCGAGGCACCCCTTCTCCCGAAGTTACGGGGTCATTTTGCCGAGTTCCTTAACGAGAGTTCTTCCGCGCGCCTTAGCATGCTCTGCTCGCCTACCTGTGTCGGTTTGCGGTACGGGCACCTTCTCCCTGGCTAGAGGCTTTTCTTGGCAGCCTGAACTCATGACCTTCGCTACTGTAATTTTCACTCCCCATCACAGACCAGCCTTACGATGTGCGGATTTGCCTACACATCAGCCTCTCTGCTTGGACGGGCATCCATCAGCCCGCGTCACTATCCTTCTGCGTCACCCCATTGCTCATAACGGTTCACGGTGGTACAGGAATATCAACCTGTTGTCCTTCGACTACGCCTTTCGGCCTCGCCTTAGGTCCCGACTTACCCTGAGCGGACGAGCCTTCCTCAGGAACCCTTAGGCTTTCGGCGGACAAGATTCTCACTTGTCTTTTCGTTACTCATACCGGCATTCTCACTTGTATGCTGTCCAGCGCTCCTTACGGTACACCTTCAACCTACATACAACGCTCCCCTACCAGAGCAGATTCATCATCTGCAATCCATAGCTTCGGTGGCGTGTTTAGCCCCGTTACATTTTCGGCGCAGAGTCACTCGACCAGTGAGCTATTACGCACTCTTTCAATGGTGGCTGCTTCTAAGCCAACATCCTGGTTGTCTGCGCAACTCCACATCCTTTCCCACTTAACACACACTTGGGGACCTTAGCTGATGGTCTGGGCTGTTTCCCTCTTGACAATGGATCTTAGCACTCACTGTCTGACTCCCGGGATAAAGTATGTGGCATTCAGAGTTTGACTGGACTTGGTAACCCTTGGCGGGCCCCGCACCCAATCAGTGCTTTACCTCCACTACTCATCTCCCGAGGCTAGCCCTAAAGCTATTTCGGGGAGAACCA
>NZ_CP031168.1:495000-795000 GCF_022354825.1 Paenibacillus sp. H1-7 | reverse complement strand
CAAAGCGGTGAAAGCCTGTCCTCTCCGCGCTTCAATCATAGGCACAACCCAGCTCGTTCCGTCTGTTTGGCACACCCGGTCAAGAGCGGAAAACTCCTTGAACGGCAAGCCGTTATTTTCATGATCAGCCTGCCCCTTAGTCGAAACAAAATAAGCCTCCATACCGCCCAAAGCCATCGCTTCCAGGCTGGATACTCCGATAAGCGACATGCCGTGCGTCCACGCAAACGTTTTGCCGACCGTCACTCCAATTCGGACTCCGGTATAAGAACCCGGGCCAACGCCGACAGCGAAGGCATCAAGCTCCTTGGCACGAAGGCTTGCCGACGCTAGCAGCTGCTGAATATGAGGTATCAAATGGATGGAATGATTTCGTTCCGCTTTGGAGGTAAGCTCGTCAACAAGCACCTTCCCTTTGGCCAAAGCTATGGACATGGAGCTGGTGGACGTATCGACGGCCAGCAGGCTTCCTGTAAATTTGTTATTGTCACTGTTCATAATACGATTCCGTTCTCCTTTAATTCTTTGCACCATTGTTCATAAGGATTGCCCAGCGGAGTCAGCTTAAACCTCCTGCCGGTATCCCCTGTGTGCTCGATGGTGATCGACAGCCTGTCGGGAGGCAGCAAATCCTCGATCAAAGAGGCCCACTCGATTAACGTAACGCCTTCCCCATAGAAGTAGTCGTCGAGACCAAGGTCGTCCGCTTCCTCCTGCGACAGCCTGTATACGTCCATATGATAGAAAGGGAATACCTCCCCTTCATACTCTTTAATAATAGTAAATGTCGGGCTGTTCACGATTTCCTTCACCCCGATGGCTTTGGCGACCGCCTGGGAGAACGATGTCTTTCCCGCTCCCAAATCGCCGTCCAGCGTTATGACCGTTCCGGCCTGAAAACAGGATGCAAGACGTGCGGCCAGCATCGCTGTCTGGTCGAGGTTGTCTGCCTTGTATACATAAGAAGCAGGCTCACTCATTGCAGGACCCCTCCTTTCAAAAATGATTGTAGCCTTTTTTCTCTATCGGCACCGCATTGCCGCTGCTTTGGACGAGGCGGACGCCCTTCGTCTCCGAATTGACATAGCCGATGAGGTACAGCTCGAGCCCCGCTTCCTTAAACATCATCTGCAGGGTGATGGCATGCTCCGCTTGAACGGTACCCACCAGCTGGTAGTCCTCTCCGCCGTACAAAATGTAATGCAGAGGATCTTTCTCCGCCTTCAATGCTTGGGCCAGCAGCTCTTCCGCAATCGGAATGCGGTCCTCTATCAAATCAATGCCTACGCCGGAAGCTTCGGCAATTTCCCAAGCCTCGCTCGCTAAGCCGTCACTTACATCATTCAGGGCATGGCACATCCCGGAGCGCTGAAGCAGCTGCCCCGCCTCTACCTGCGGCTCCGGCCGGCAGTGAGCTCGTATCAACGTCCGCTGCGCATCGTCAAAGGAATGCTCCTCCCATTGATCGGACGGGATATGTTTATCCAGCAGCAGCTCAAGTCCGGCTGCCGAGCGCCCCAGCATCCCGGTGGCGAACAGCACATCGCCTGTCCTTGCCGCCGAGCGAAGCAGCGCTTTGCCCGCTTCCACTTCTCCGATGACGGTAACCGACACCGTCAACCCGCCGATGGCCGATGTTGTATCACCGCCGACGATGACGACGCCCCAACGGTTCGCGCACTCGAACAAGCCGTGATATACGGCATCCAGCTTGTCCTGCGGCGTCCCTTTCGGAATGCTGATCGAGACAAGCGCATACCGCGGCACGGCCCCCATGGCGGCAATATCGCTCACGGACGCCGCCATTGCTTTATATCCGATATCCTGATCGCGCATCGTGACCGCCTTGAAGTGGATCTCCTCGGTCATCGTATCGCAAGTCATCACCAATTGACTATCCGGGGCAAGCTCCGCTACCGCCGCATCGTCGCCGATCCCGGTAACGACCCCGCTCGCCTGCTGAAAAGCGGCGGACTGCTTTCCTTCCGTCAATCTTCGAATTAACGCAAATTCATCCAAAGAACTCAATCCGATACCGCCTCCGTAATGTATTGTCCCTATTATAGCCCTCTGCTCCATGCGTAGCAATAAGCGTTTCAGGCAGGCAGGCCTTGCCCCTGACATGCGGATCGGAACGAGTTTTCGCAGAAAAAAGCCCTATCTTCAAGCTGCAGCAGCTTAAACATAGGGCGTGAATTGCTTATTGTATCTCTTGCAGCTCCTTAACAGGCACGACCCGCGAATCTGCAGGCTGATGCTCGACGTGCACCTTGGCCGTCTCCTTGTCGGCATCCACACTGTCAATCCAGACGGGTACACCTTTCAGCTCCACATCAATCTTCGCTTCCGACTGCAAAATTTCCTGAGCGCGGTACAATTTCATTTCCCCATCACCTCCCGGTTACGAAATCGTCGGATCTCATCGTTGCCCATGTCTGCTTTTTCGCTGCTACGGTTCCAAAACCGATTCCGGATGATCCATCGTATCCGTAGTCGACTCCTCAATCAAGCCGTTATTCAGACTGACTATGCCGCCTCCCAAGCCTTCGTTGACCATCCGGTCAATGTCCATAAAATAGTCCTGACGTCCTTGATGGAGAGCATCGCCTGCCTCCTGAGCCGCTGCCGCAGACGCACTGACGGCTCCTTCGTTTTGCACTTGTTCGCCTGTTTCGTTTGATTGCGAACGTTCGTTCTCCATTGCTTGGACTCCTCCTTTTTTATTGGACGATTGCTGCTGCCGGCCAAGACCCATTCAGCTCACCGCGTCCCGGTTTATATGTAGCATGTCCCGCCACGGATTCATTCATCCACGTGTGCAATGGATGAAATAAGGGAATACTGGTTCGTATAGAGGACGCAAGTCCAGGTGAGGAGGAATCGCGATGCACACGGTTTGGAAAGGGGCTATTAGCTTCGGCTTGGTGCATGTTCCCGTCAAAATGTTTTCCGCTACCGAGGATAAGGACATTTCCATGCGCTACATCCACAAGGAATGCACGACACCGCTTAACTTTGTCCGTAAATGCCAGACGTGCGAACGGGAAGTGGAATGGGAGGAAATGGCCAGAGGGTACGAATACGAGCCGGGGGCCTTCGTTCTATTCGAGAAGGATGAGCTCGACAGCTTGAACGGAGAAGTCACCAAGGAAATCAAAATTCTTGATTTTGTACAGCTTACCGATATCGATCCGATCTATTTTCAAAAAACATATTATCTGGCGCCTAACGAAACGGGAGCCAACGCCTACAACCTGCTGCTGGAAGCGATGAAGCAAACGGGCAAAATCGGCATCGCCAAAGTGTCGATCCGTTCCAAAAGCAGCTTGGCGGCCATTCGCGTCATCGAAAATTGTATCGTTATGGAGACGATTTTTTATCCCGACGAAATCCGCTCTGTTGAGCAAGTGCCTAACCTGCCGGAGCTAAGCAATGTGAACGACAAAGAGCTGACGATGGCCAAAATGCTGATTGAGCAGCTCAGCACCCCGTTCGAGCCGGAGAAGTATAAAGACGATTACCGCGAAGCGGTCCTGAAGGCTATCGAGCAAAAAGTAAGCGGCAAGCAGGTAAGCATAGCGCCGGAGCCGAACAAGATGAACGTCATCGATCTGATGTCCGCCCTGCAGGCAAGCCTCGACGCGATGAAGCCGGTCCCGGAAACCGACGCCGCGCCGGCCGCCAAAACGAAAAAAACGAGGGCCAAAGGAAAAGCCAAGGAAGAAACGGTCTCCTAGCGCCTGAAACAGCAAACAAGCCGGCAAGCCGGTCTTCGGACCGCTTATCGGCTTATTTTTTATCCCATTGTCCTTGTTAAACGGAAGTAAACGTACAATCCTGCGGCGCGATGTCTACGAATGATTGAATGCTGGGCTGGCGCAGCGTCCGGTTGTGCGTCCATTCCATAAAATGAATTTTCACCGTCAGCACAGGCTTAATCCATACGGCATCCTTGCTCCGCTCCGGCTGATTGGCGAAAGGCCTCTCCGTGACGGCCAGCTCTCTCGCCCGCTCGGTCACGGACCTCCAATCCTGCTGCGTAAGCTTGCCGGTTCCAGCATGACCTATGTACCACAGCCGCCCTTCTTCATCGTACAATCCCAGCAGCAGCGCATTCACCGTCCCCGCCCTGTGGGTGACTCCTCCTACTACGGCTACCAGATCCTGAAACAGCTTCTTTTTGAGCCATCGTTTATCTTTACCGTTCATCGCGTACACACTTCCAATGTCCTTGCACACAATGCCCTCAAGCTGATGCTGCTTCACTACGTCAAACAAACCGCTGATTTCCGAATAGCTTGGAACCAATTGCGCGTAAGGGGTTGGGTGAACAATCTTCTCCAATAGCTGCTGCCTCTCGGCGAGCGGCCGGGAAGTAACCCATTCCCCGTTATAAAATAGAACGTCGAATATCATGTAGACGATCGGCACCTGCTGGCGGACCAATGGAATGCGCCCGGATGTGCGCAGGCCATCGCGCCTCATCACTTGGTGAAAAGACGGCTTGCCGTCTTCTAACGCGATGATTTCGCCATCCAAAATGACCGATTCCGCCCGGCAATAAGAAGGCACATCAGTCAGCTCGGGATACTGCATCGTTCGTTCATTCAGCTTGCGATTGACGAGCCGCGTCTCTTGCCCGTCGTAATACACGAGCATCCGCACGCCGTCCCATTTCAATTGCGCGATCCACTCTTTCCCTTCGGGCAGCCTGTCGGTCGAAATCGGCTCAAAAGGGACAACCGGTTTCAGTTTCATAAGTATCCTCCGAATGATCTTGTCATTCCAAGTATAGGCAAACGAAGGACCCGTTTATTCGTCCTAATGGTTAGCCCCTGAAGAAAATAGCGCCAATGACCAGTGAGGCCACGATCCCCCAAGCCGCGTTAATGTTCAAGTACTGGACCATAATGAAATAGCCCGCCCCGAGCACGAAGGGCAAAAAGCTGATAAATCCGTCGCTCGGCTTGAACGCATACTTGGCAAAATCGTAAGCAAGCATTGCCATCATGACGAAAATCACCGGCTGAACGCCTTTGATCATGCCGCGAATGACCGGATTGTTTTGCAGCTTGAGCATCACTCCTACCAGCGCGACCATCAGCAGAGCCGTCGGCATGACCACCGCCGCAAGCGCAACGCAGGCTCCGGCCCAGCCGGCGATTTTAAAACCGATATAAGCAGCTAGCTTCGTCGCGATAGGTCCCGGCAGGGCATTGCCGAACGCCAGAGCATTACCGAACTCCTCCGGTGTCATCCAACCCATCCGCACCACTTCGTTCTGATAGAGGGGAATAATCGAGGGCCCCCCGCCGTAGCCGAGCATCGTCGCTTTCCCGAAGGCGATGAATAAATTCCATAATGTAGTCCACATCGTAGTTCACGTTCCTCCTCGTTGAAAACTGCTACAGCTTCATGCCCATCCGGCTCTTGTAGCGTTTAATAAGCATCTGGCAATCGACGCTGACAATGCCGGGCATTGTATACAGCTTCTCCACCAGAAACGCCTCCATCTCTTGAAAATCCTTGAAAATGCCGTGCATATGAAGCTTGCTCGGTCCGGTCATATGGTACAGGCTGGTCACTTCCGTCTCCTGCGCCAAGCTTTCTGCAACCTGCTGCAAATATTGCGGCTCGATGTCCACGTTAAAAAAGGTGGATACACTCATGCCGATCTTGCCGGGATTGATTACGGCGGTGAATTTTTCAATGACGCCATGCTCCATTAAGGCGCTAATTCGGGATTGGACGGCGACTCGGGAAAGACCGATATCTCTCCCCAGATCCGTGTAAGATATTCTCCCGTTATCGTGAAGCGCATCTAATATTTTCAGATCGTATTCGTCCAATTGCACCGCAGGCTGCTGCGTAACAGGCTGTTGCTCCAAGTGATAGACCTCCTTCATGATGAATTAAAGGATAAAATCAACATAAACAAACCGTAACTTTTTATATAATTATACATTCGTTTCGTCATCAAGTAAACCATTTTATCCTGCATTCCGAAATAAAAGTTATTGTCTATCAAACTTGTTCTGTGTTATGTTTATTGTTAATCTTGGTCTTTTTCGGAAATAAAGTATGGTTTCACGCCTAGAGATATGTCATATAAAGTAACATAAATTTATGCAGCTTGTACTTATGTAGGGTTTACACATGACGAAAAGGCAATTCATCCCCCATTTCAACGAAAAAGGAGCACGCACTCATGAAACAATCGGTTATCGGCACCAAAACAATGGTTGTAAGCCCGCACTATTTGGCATCCATGGCGGGAAGCCGGATTTTGCAGCAAGGCGGCAACGCTTTTGACGCGGCTGTTGCGATCAGCGCATGCCTGGCCGTTGTTTACCCCCACATGACCGGGATTGGCGGCGATTCGTTCTGGTTGTGCTACAGCAGCAAAGACCGCAATGTGCGTGCCTACAATGCAAGCGGAAGGGCCGGCTCCAAGGTCACGATCGATACCTATGCCGGGGAATCCGTGATCCCGTTTCGCGGCGTACGGAGCGCCATCACCGTTCCCGGCATGGTGGACGGCTGGGACGCGGTCCTTCGCGAATACGGCCGCCTTACGTTGGCCGAGGTGCTGGAGCCCGCCATCAGCTACGCGGCTGACGGATTTCCAATGACCAAGGACCAGCATGCACATACCTTGAACAATTTCGCCCTGCTGTCCGGAACGCCTTATACTTCCGGCATATATACTCCCGGCCAGCGGGTACCCGAGCCGGGCGAGCGGTTCGTTCAAAGCGATTTGGCATCGAGTCTGCGCGACATAGCGGCTCATGGGAGAGAGTCGTTTTATACCGGCAAGCTGGCGCAAGCCATCACCGGTTTTCTTGAGCAGTCCGGAGGCCTTCTCACAGCGGACGACTTCGCCGCCCATCGAGGCAATTGGGTGACGCCGGTATCTACGACCTATCGCGGCTATACCGTCTACCAGATGCCGCCGAACTCCCAAGGCTTCGTGGGTTTGATGGCCTTGAACATTTTGGAGCAGGTCGATCTGAAGTCGTTCGAGAACGGCTCGTATGAATATTACCACCTGCTGGTGGAGGCATTGAAACGAAGCTTCCAGGACCGCAACGAGGTGCTGAGCGATCCGGATTTTTGCCGCATTCCGCTCGACAAGCTGCTGGACAAAGACTACGCCCGCGAAATGTTCGGCGAAATTTCGATGGAAAGCGCTCTGGCTCCGGCCGTCAGCAAGCCGATGGGAAGCGATACTGCGTATGCGGCCGTAGTAGACGAGGAAGGAAATGCCGTCTCCTTCATCCAGAGCTTGTATTTCGAGTACGGCTCCGGAGTGGTGGCGGGAAATACCGGCATTCTGCTGCAAAACCGCGGCTCCTTCTTCTCCCTCGATCCTGAGCATGTCAACTGCTTGCAGCCGAACAAGCGCTCTTTCCATACGCTCATGCCGGCTCTCGCCTGTAAGGATGGCAAGCCGGCCATATTGTACGGCACCCAAGGCGGCGAAGGACAGCCTCAGACGCAGACCGCGATCATAACACGAATGATCGATTACGGTATGCACCCGCAGGAAGCGGTTAACGAGCCAAGATTCGTATGGGGACGAACCTGGGGGAACGATTCGCAAGAGCTCAAGCTCGAAGGGAGAGTGGATCAGAGGGTTGCCAAACGATTAGCGGCAGCCGGACATGACGTGAAGATCGTGAACGATTTCGACGGGATTATGGGGCACGCCCATGCCATTCGAATCGACGACAGCGGCTTCCTCTACGGCGGCTTCGATCCGCGCAGCGACGGCTTAAGCATCGGGTGGTAAAACGGTAAAGGTTTCAAAACAGTCAGACCGGGCATCGCCCGGTCTTTTTCACCACAATAGAATTAATAATATTCCAAGGTCATCGAATGTGAAAATTCTATTTGGCGATAAATCCTGCCATGCTTACGAAGCGAGTATTGCTAAAGCAAAACTTTAAGGTCACTCATCTTGAAAGGCCTCGATAGAGGTTTTTTCACGTTTGGATTCACAGGAGCGCGACCATAATGAGGGTAGGACCGAAATCAGCAGTACTGCAGCCGACCGGCCTGCGACAGTCCACACCATTCCCTTATGGTTTAAGTATTCGCTTATCAACCGTCCAAACAAAGGAGTGCACCTATATGGCCGCCGCATCCAATAACAACAAAGGCACCGTGATCATTGAAGGGGAAGAAATCACGATTTCGAATCCCCAGAAGCTGCTGTGGCCGGAGCTCGGCATCACCAAAATCGTCTATTTGGAGAAGCTGCTGAAGCTGGCGCCTTATTTGCTGGAATATTGCCGCGACCGGTATTTGACGACGATCCGGTTTCCGAACGGCTACGCGGATAAATCGTTTTATCAAAAAAACGCCCCGGAGCCGACCCCGCATTTTGTCAAAACGGCGGTGCTCGAAGGCATTCAATACGTGCATCTCGATTCCGTTCCGACCTTGCTGTGGCTCGGCAATTTGGCCTGCCTGGAGTTTCACCCGTCCTTTCACCGGATCGGCGAGCAGCTCCCCGAGGAATGGCTGATCGATATCGATCCAACGCTCGATCCTGAGCCGCGCATTATGGAAGCCGCAGAAATTATCGGCGAAGCGCTGGATAGAATGCAAATCCGCTCCGTCCCCAAGACCTCGGGAGCTACGGGCGTGCAGATCTACGTTCCGATAGAACGGGGCTATACGTTCGAGCAGCTGCGCAAAATCGGCTTCTTCGTAGCCAATTATTGCGTGCAGAAGCATCCCAAGCTGTTCACGATCGAGCGGTTGAAAAAAGACCGCGGCACGCTAATTTATATCGACTACCTGCAGCATTGGTACGGCAAAACGCTGTCCGCGCCTTACACGCCGCGAGCGCGCAAGGACGCCACGGTATCCGCGCCCCTGCACTGGGAGGAGGTTGCCCGCCGGTGCGATCCCCGCGAATTTACGCTGCTGACGATGGAAAGCCGGCTTGCCGAGCAGGGCGACCTGATCAAGCAGGTGCCGCCGCAAAAGCTGGATCAGGTGCTGGCTTTTATCGAATCGGCCAAGTCCTGAAGGCGGCCCGAAGTCTAGAACAGCGGCGACAGCAGGCGTGCCATCACTTCCTTCGCCTTTTCCATGCGCGGACGCTTCTCGAACTGCTCCAGCTTGATTTCTTTGCTGTCCTTTAAATCCTGCAAGAAATCGGCTTCCAGCCGCTGGATCGTCTCTTTGTCGAACAGCACGGCGTTCAGCTCAAAATTGCTGAAGAAGCTGCGCATATCCATATTCGCGGTTCCGACGGACGCCAGCATATCGTCAATGAGAATGACCTTCGCATGCATGAATCCTTTTTCATACGAATAAAACCGGACCCCCGCCTGCATCAGCTCCTCGAAGTAAGATTTCGAAGCGTAATTGACAATTTTGGAGTCGGAACGAGACGGAAAGATCACCCGGACGTCCACGCCGCTGACCGCTGCCGTCTTCAGCCCCATGCTGATGCTCGGATCAGGCACAAAGTACGGCGTAGTAATAAAAATACGCTTCTTGGCCGCCGTAATCGCCCCGAAGTACATTTCGAGGATGGCATCCCAGTGAGCGTCCGGGCCGCTGCTGATGATTTGCACTCTTTTCCCGCCCGAATTATCGTGCTCGGGAAACAGGCTGGAATCGGTCAGCCTCTGTCCGCTGACAAAATACCAATCCGAAAGAAACGTATATTGCAGAGAATATACGGCATCCCCGACAAGCTCCAAATGCGTATCTCTCCAAAAGCCCAGCTTCGGATTGCCCCCCAAATATTCGTTTCCGACATTAATGCCGCCAAGGTATCCTATCATCCCGTCCACGACGACGATTTTCCGGTGATTCCGGTAATTCATCCTTTTGTCGAAAAAGGCGATTAACGGCGGTAAAAATATGTACGCCTCCACTCCCGCTTCCCGCAGCTCGATCAAGAAGCTGTTATCCAGCTGATAGCTGCCGATGCCGTCGAAAATGCACCGAACCTTCACACCCTGCCGAGCCTTGCGGATCAGCAGCTCCTGAAACCGGCGACCGGTCTTGTCATGACGTATCGTGTAAAATTCGAAGTGGATGTAGCTTGCCGCTTTCTCCATCCCCTCCATTATGGCATCGTAGGCCATGTCCGCGTTGGTCAACACCCTCACTTCATTTTGCTGTGTCACCGACGAGCTCGGGATATTGTTCAGCAGCGCATAGAGGCGCGAATCCTTCGTTACTCCGTCCGGCTGCTGCAGTTCGTCATTCGGCTGCGATGCCGAGTACCTTCTCCCTTCATGCATCGGATCCGGAATGTATCGGAGCCCTTTGCGGCGCACTTTTTTACGGTGCGTATATTCCTTCGCCAAAAAGTAATACATAATAAACCCAATTATTGGAAAAATAAACAAAATAACGAGCCAAGCGACCGTTTTGGCAGGATGGCGAAATTCATGAAACAGGATCGTTATGATTTGAAATATAAAGAGCAGCAAAGCGGCTAAAAGCCATATCACAATCCGTTCCCCCTCCGATTTGAGTCAATGAATACAACTTTGGCCGTCTTATTGTAATCTATTCCTTCATTAGCTATACCGTACCATCCATGATCTACAACGAACCTTTCGCCGCGCCGACCGAAATGCCGATTTGCATCATTTGTAATAAAAATTCCTTTTTTGAGAAAAATATACGGGACACACTCCGGCGCATGCTGCCGAGGTGCTAGTACATCCGGGGAGGCCGTCATGCTGCGGTGGAGAAATCGGAAACAAAAAAGCGAAAAAACGCAAAAGCAGTCGCTTCAGGAATTCGATTATCAATTCATCGATGACTTGAAGTCCGTTAAGATTTCCGCTTCTTTGGACGAGAACAAAGATTTTTTGAACGAGATGTTCGCGGATTGCTCGGACTTCGTCATTCGCGAATTTTATATAGAGCGGAGCGCCAAAGCGATCTTCTTCTTTGTGGACGGACTGGTGAATACGCAGTCGGCCAACGAAGCGATGAAAACGCTGATGGTCATCGAAGGCAAGGAGTATCTGATCGAGCGGATTCTGGAGACGTCCTTGCCGGTCACGCAAACACAGCAGGCGGACAACTATGCCGATATGCTCAAATCCGTACTTGGCGGCGACGTCGGCTTGATTGTCGAAGGCAACACTCAATGCATATTGATGGGGATACGGGGAATGGAGAAGCGCTCCATTCAGGAGCCGGAGACCGAAGCCGTCATTCGCGGCCCCCGCGAGGGCTTTGTCGAAAATTTGCGCACGAACACCTCGATGGTCCGCCGCAAGCTGAAGACGCCGCGGCTTAAAATGAAGCCTATGACTATCGGGCGGGAAAGCAACACGAGCATTGTCATCACCTATATGGAGGATATCGCCGACCCGGCTCTTGTCGATGAAGTGCTGTGCCGATTGGAAAAAATCGATATCGATGCGATTTTGGAAACCGGCTATTTGGAAGAGCTTATCCAGGATTCTGCCTTCTCTCCGTTCCCGCAAATCCAATATACGGAAAGACCCGACATGGTAGCCGCCGCCCTGCTTCAAGGACGCGTAGGCATTATCGTCGACGGAACTCCTTTCGTGCTGCTGGTGCCGTTCGTATTCGCCGAAGCGCTTCATGCAACGGAGGACTATTACGAGCGGTTTCAGATGATGACGCTGATCCGCTGGCTTCGCTATGTGCTGCTTGTATTGTCTCTGCTCACGCCAGGCTTGTACGTGGCGTTTACTACATTCCATCAGGATTTGCTTCCCACGTCGCTATTGCTGTCGGTAGCGGCATCGCGTGAAGCGATTCCTTTTCCGGCGGTAGTCGAAGCCTTCATCATGGAGACGACCTTCGAAGCGCTGCGGGAAGCAGGAATCCGGCTCCCCAAGACCATCGGGGCTGCGGTCAGTATTCTGGGAGCCCTGGTTATCGGGCAAGCTGCGGTTCAAGCCGGCATCGTGTCGGCGCCGATGGTTATCGTCGTTTCGCTGACCGGTATCGCATCGTTTACGATCCCGCGCTTTAACGCCGCTATCGCCATCCGTATCCTGCGCTTCCCGATCATGATTGCAGCGGCGATCTTCGGCCTGTACGGCATATTGATCTGCATTATGCTATTGCTCGGTCATCTGGCTAACCTTCGCTCCTTCGGCGTGCCTTACTTGTCGCCTTTCGGACCGATCTCATCCAACGATATGAAGGATGCCATGTTCCGGGCTCCATGGTGGTCGCTTAAAGAACGGCCTTCCTTTATGACCTTGAAGGATTCGACGCGCCAGGGCGACGAGCTGTCCAAGGAAATTAAAGAACAAGGCGGACAAAGAGGGATGTCCATCCAACATGACAATGAGGATCGGGGGAATGTCGAATGAGAAGACGAAGCGCCTTGTGCGCCTTTCTTTCTTGTTCACTGCTCCTGCTTTCCGGATGCTGGGACCGTACGGAAATCAACGACGTCGCTTTCGTCGTATCTTCAGCGGTTGATCTGGACGAGGACGGCAAAGTACGCATTACCGTCATGGTTCCTCTACCGGGGCAAATGGGCGGGGCAACCGGAGGCGGCGGTGGTACTGGGGGGGGAGGCGGAAAGAGCTACTATTTGGACTCGGAGGCCGGCTCGACCTTCCGGGCTGCGCAGGCGAAGCTGCAGCAGCGGATGTCCCGGCGCATGTTCTTCGGTCACCGGAGAACGCTTATCGTCGGCGAAGATGTCGCCAAGGCCGGCATCGGCGATTTGTTCGACTCTTCTCCCCGGAATTCAGAAAACCGGATGTCCACCTATCTCGTTACAACGAAAGGAAAAGCTTACGAGCTGCTGCAGGCTGCGCCCAAATTCGAGCGCTTTCCATCGGAGGTTATTCGCGAGCTGGCCAAATCGGGCAGCCTGATGGATATCAATATGAAGGACGTCGGAGTAGCCCTTAACGCTCCGGGAAGCGATCCGGTTATGGTTCTCATGGATGTTAAAAATTCGGTCAAAAGCGAAAAACAATCAAAGGAAATCGAAGTCAAAGGCTATGCCCAGTTTCGGGGAGATAAAATGATCGGCACGCTTGAGAACGAGGAGGCGCAAGGCTTCTCCTGGCTGCGTAACGAGTCGATAAAAACAACGGTCGATTTGGAGTATGACAAGGAGAAAAAAAACAGGATCGGGCTGCGTATGCATGAGGTCCATACAAGAATAAAGCCGGCGATCCGCGATGATAAGCTTCGCTTTACCATTAACGTTCAAGCCAAGGCGGTTTTGCTCGAGGACGAGAAGCATCTCGATTTGAGCCAGATCAAAAATGTAGACAAAATCGAATTGCTGCTCAACGATTATATGAAAAAAGCGATGACCCGCGTTATCGAGAAATGCAAGAAAAATAACGTCGATTCCATGCAGTTCGGCACCTATATATGGAGAAGCTTTCCCGATCAATGGAAGGCAACCTACGCCAAAAACTGGCCGCAGGCCATGAAGCAGGCCGAATACGACATTTATGTAAAGAGCACGCTGATTGAAACGGGCTTGATCTATGAAAATGTGACGAAGGGGAGTTCGTTCAAATGAACGTCATTTTTTTAACGTTCTACCTCATAGCCATGGTAGTCACTTTGCTATTCGATATTAGAAAGCTTCGCAGTCAAAAACCGCCTCTGAAGCGATTGTATTATTTGATATTTGCACTTGCCTTCGGCGTGTACTTCTGCTTTCTGCTAGGGTACCAAATACCCATGCCGACCAGCTTTTTCATCCATAAGGTATCGCCGTGGGTCTTCTCCAAGATGCAGCACTGAACCGACAATGATAATGAAGCAGGTGAAGGTATGGATTCCAAGCAAATCATCAACTACAGGCAGTTCTCCTGGTTAACGGCCTCCTTGTTGACGGGAGGGGGGCTTGTCAGCATCCAGCACGATCTTGTCCGGGTTGCTCGTATGGACGCATGGTTCACCTACATCGTGCCTACCTTGTACGGGATCTTGGTGGCGTTCGTTTTTTGCCTGATTGCACAGCGGTTTCCGGGCAAAAACTTATTTGAGATCAATAAGATGATTATGGGGCAGGGCTTCGGCACGGTGTGCAACCTGATTCTGATATTCCATTTCTGGCTGCTGCTGATCCGGGATGTCCGATCCTTCGGCAAATTCATGGGAACGATCCTGCTGCCGAACACGCCTGAAGAGATAGTTCTGTTCCTTCTTGTGCTGCTTATCATGTATTTCGGACGTTCCAGCATTGAGGTAATAGCGAGAGTCAACGATATTATGTTCCCGTATTTCGCCATGACCATTATTCTGCTTCCTCTGATGCTGACCAATGAATTGGACAAGTCGTTGATAGAACCTATCCTTGCCGGC
Source organism: Paenibacillus sp. H1-7 (assembly GCF_022354825.1). Classification (GTDB taxonomy): domain Bacteria; phylum Bacillota; class Bacilli; order Paenibacillales; family NBRC-103111; genus Paenibacillus_S. The sequence continues at coordinate 780,687 of NZ_CP031168.1, read as the reverse complement.
GACCTGATTTCGGTATGGAACGGAAATTTCTTGTCTCTCGGATGGTATGGGGACGTTATAATTCTCGGGGCGTTCCTGCACACGATCGGCCAAATCCGTCAGGTGCGGTCCGCCATCCGCCACGGAGTCATTCTGTCTTCGTTTTTTCTTGCCGTGTTTCTGCTGCTTGAAGTACTGGTGTTCGGCCCCGTTATAACGGGCAATCTTATTTACCCAAACTATAATCTGGTGCAGCAAATCCATATCACCGACTTCCTGGACCGGATGGATCTGCTCATCTTGAGCATCTGGGCTCCGATTTTATTTTGCAAGGATATTTTAATTTACATGGCGCTTTTAACCGGAATCGCGAGTTTGGTGAAGCAGAGGGATTACAGCACCATTAATACTCCTACAGGCTTCTTCGTATTAATTACGTCTCTATTGGCATTCAAAAATACGTCGGAGTTGTTCAGCTTCGGCAATTTCAGCTCCACCGTGATAATACTAAGCTACCAGCCGCTTCTGCTTGTACTGTTGGTGGGACTCTCGCTCAGGCATCCGAAGAAAGTACCGGACGAATCCCCCGGCAAGTCCGGAGATGCGAATGGAGGCAACAGTCCGCCCGGCAAATCAGGCAGCCAGGGCCGTACATCCAGACGCTCCTCGAGCCGCTCCATCATGCAGCATTCGTACCACGGGTGGTCCAAGGTAAGCAATGCGCTGCTTCTCGTCTGCATCGTATCCCTAGTTGTAGGCCTGTTGGGAAGCGAGTATTATGCGATGATCGGAGTCATCTGCAGCATTATATACGGCACCTGCATGATACTGGCCACGATCAGCTCGTACATGGAGCTGGTGCAGGCACGGCAGCAGCAGGTGTAATGATCCGGAGCCCGGCAATCAGATCGCCTCTATTCCTATCAGCTTGTTCATCGGAATGAGGATGGTCAGCACTTCCTCCTCTCCGTCTCTGGAGGCGGCCACTTCGACAAAATCCATGCCGCTCCGGATGAATGCGGCGACAAAGCTGCCCATGTAGATGGTGAAATCTTCACCCTGAAGCGCAACGTCGTTTTTGAGATGGAGCGCCAGCCGGCCCATGAGATTCATTTTGCTGGGTTTTAACAACGCGGATTTCCCCTTTACGTTTTTTTACATGTATGCCCAGGGTGTCCGCAACATACCGAAAGGAGTTATCATGAGGTTCAAATGGTTTCAAAACAAGCTGACTCTCGTCATCATTCCCGAGGCGAATGAAAGAGTCATGCGTGTCAAAATGTCCAGAGCGGCGCTATGTGCCGTTACGTTATCCCTCCTATTTGTACTGGGAGCCGCGGTGTTCATGCACGCCGCCCATTTTCACAATTTCGTCTCCTCCCGGTCGACCCAATCCCGTCTTGAGGATCAGACGAGCCGGCTGGAGCAAGATTTAACAAGCAAGAACAAGACGATAGAGCAGCTGCAAAATGAAATATACCAGCTGTCGCGCCAAGCTTCCGAGGTGCGCAGCAAAATGGAGGAAATGAAGCAGCTTGAGCAGGAGCTCAAGGAGCTATCCTCCGCTGCAGGCACTGGAGGGGGCTCCGCGCTTGACCTTGCCGCCTCTCCGGCAGCCGGAGCGCTTGCGGTACAAGGCGGTATGGGAGGACCGGCGCATCCGGTGACCTCCCAGCAGGTCAAGGCTCTCGCCAAAGAAACCCGCGCCAGCTTCTCCACCCTACAGCAAGAGATCGGGGAGCTGAAGGGCAAATGGATGCAATCCCGCCAAACGATGCTGGAAAAACAAGAACGGGCGGAGCGTAAGCCCGGTCTTTGGCCGACCCGGTCACGTACGGTCACTTCGCCGTTCGGATACCGTAAAGACCCGTTTACCAACAAGCTGAGCTTTCACCGCGGCATCGACATCGCCGGCAAAATGAACGATCCGGTCATCGCTTCCGCGAAAGGAACCGCCGTAACCGTCGGCTACGACAAGTTCCATGGCCACCATGTCGTGCTGGAGCACGGCAACGGGCTGCGGACCTGGTATATGCATCTGAACGAAGCTCTCGTGCATATCGGAGACCCTGTAGAGCGAGGCCAGCAGATCGGCAAGCTGGGCTCTACCGGCCGCAGTACGGGGCCTCACTTGCACTACGAAATTTTGCATGACGGCAAAAGCACGAACCCGAAGCCTTACTTGCCGGAGTCATGAAACCGAACGAAAAGGTGGCGTAAAAGAACATGTCCATGTTAAACAAGAAGGCGCAGCGACGGACTGCGGGAGCGGATACGTTAATCGGCGAAGGAACGCTGTGGGAGGGCAAGTGCACGGCCGAGGCGGACATTCGCGTCGAAGGTGAGGTGGCCGGCGATGTTCGCACTACCGGTGTCGTCGTCATCGGCGAAAAAGGCATCGTCCGCTCCGAGGTTACCGCCAAGGACGTAACCATTGCGGGCCGCATGGAAGGGACGGTCAAGGCGGAAGGCGTAGTACGCATTACGTCTACCGGGAAGCTGGTCGGGACGATTCAGGCGGCTTCGCTCATTATCGAAAAAGGAGCGGTGTTCCAAGGCACGAGCCAGATGGACGAGGTGCCTACCGATAGGCTTTTCCCTATTGCCGTGGTATAATGGGTCACACCAGCCCCCTGCGTGTTTATGCCGCTTCGGGGGAATTCTAAGGTAAACAACCAGTAAACGGAGACCGCCTATGCAGAAACAGACGATTCTATTCGATATGGACGATACGCTCTTGTACTGTAACAAGTTTTTCGACCTGGTGATCGACCAGTTTGCCGATTTAATGGAAATGTGGTTTCACACATACCGTATCCCCATCGATGAAGTTAAGAAAAAGCAGGCCGAAATCGACCTGCAGCGGGTAGAGCTGTCCGGATTCGCCCCGGACCATTTCCCGGAATCGTTCATCGAAACCTATGAATATTATTCCGACCTGACGGGCAGGGAGAAAAACGAAGATGAGGCGGTGCGGCTGCTCGAGCTCGGCCGTTCCGTGTACGGGCACAGCATCGAGCCTTATCCGTTTATGTACGAGACGCTCAGCGAGCTGGCCGCCGAAGGGCATGAGCTGCACCTGTATACCGGCGGCGAGCCGTTCGTGCAAATGCGCAAAGTAACGGAGGCCGGTCTGGAGCGCTTCTTCGATGACCGCATTCACATCACGCGGCACAAAACAACGGAGTTTCTGGAGTCCATCATCAGCAACCATAAGCTCGACCGAAGCAACACCTGGATGATCGGCAATTCACTCCGCACCGATGTGCTGCCCGCTTTGAGAACGGGCATTCACGCTATCTTCATGCCTGCTCAGCAGGAATGGTCGTACAATAACGTCGAGATCGACGCCGAGCCGCAAGGCGCCTTCCTTACCTTGTCCTCGCTGTCGGATATTCCATTAGCCATCCGGCAATATAAAAGCGCTGCCGCAGGATAATATCCCGCCGACAGCGCTTTTATTACGAATCCGGCAGCAAAATGGACGTCAGCGTCCTTTTCCTCCGGTGCGGTGCCGGCTCATTCGCCATCACCTCGGCTATCGCCGAGCTGAGCTTGCGGAGCAGCTCCCTTACCTCATCGTCGGAAGCAAAAAATCCCGCCTGCCTGTAGCTGACCATATCCTTCTCCATATCTATCGTATCCCGCTCCAGATAGGCGCCGTAATCGCCGAGCAGGAGCGCGATGAACTGCATAAACAGCTGCATATGCTGCTCCCGGCTCGCATGACGCATATCGTCCGGCGTCAGATCAGCACCAAACTCGGCCAGGGCGAACACCCGTTCAACCGTTCCCCGTACCTGATGATGCTCGACCACTCTCAGCAATCCCGAATCCTGCAGCAATTTGACCTGCCTGTACAGCGTAGCCTGAGGGGTCTCGGGCATCCGCTCGTTTAACTGCTGGATCGTCAATTGCCGCCCGATTAAGGATTGAATAATTTTCAGTCGAACCGGATGAAGAAGGAGCTCCGCCTTCGATTTCCTTTTGGCTTTATCGTCGGATGAATTCATGGTGCCGCCTCCATCATTATCATTATATAAAATGATAATATGGACCATGGGCAAAGTCAAACCGGTTCCCGTTACCTCATTACATCATTATCCTCCATGCGTAAACGCACATTAAGAACCGGCTGCCTGAAGCAGCGATGCCGCCTTCTTCTTCGATACATTGAACTCCGTCCAGGAAAGCTCCCGTACTTCGTCGGCACGTTCTTTCATTCGAAGAAGCGCTTCCTTCGCCCCCTCCGCTTGCGGGTACTTCGTATGCAGCTCGATTAAATATGGCGCGGCTTCATAGCTCAACTCGCCCAAATAAGCGGCATCGATACGGCCGGTGGCCTCGTACCGTTTCAGGTTGCCCGAAGCCACTACCGCATCCACCTGGATGTAATTGATCAGCACATATGCCCCAATAGCAACGACGGCATACGGCTGAAGCAGCTGGAGCCTGTCGTTCCACAGCTTATACAGCGCAATCGCGAACAGCACCGCCAAAAAGATCATAAACGCGCGGACCAGCACCCGGGTTATCGTGTAGCCGTAAGCCAGCTCGTACAACGAGAGCCGCATAAAAGCGGAACAAAGCATCACTCCCGTGAAGACGACGAGCAGCGCAAGCAACCCTCTCAACAGCCGGTCCATGAAGCGGTTCGTCCGGTCTGCGCCATACAAAGTGATCATCAGCAGAGAGAAGTTAATGACGGTAACGGTCACCAGCTCCGCGAACCCTCGCCGTGCATATTCGGCGTAAGTCACTCCATCCGGTAGCAGTGCCGATCCCCCTGCGAAAAAGTAAGAGAACTGCACGACCGCAAACAGAGCGTACACTGCGTTCAGCATGAAAAGCAGCGTCGCGGCAATGGTCGCATCGATCCGCAGCGGGCGGACAGGTTTCACGGCAGGACTCACGGCCGGAACCGGCGAGCCGGGTTCCCAGCCGGGTTCCCAGCCCGCTTCCGCCCGTTCTGCCGTGCTGCCCGCGCCCGGCATCGTTGCCCCCGCGGGAGACGCGGTGACATACGGGGGCTTAGGGTACAGCAAGCCCCATAGATAAACGAACAGCGCCGTGCCTACGGCCGCTATCCACAGCACTCGGAACAGCAGCGTTCCGAGCTCCAGCTCGCCGAGCAGCTGCGGCAGCCGGGACATCGTGCGATCGAACATCGCATCGGCGGAAGCGAGCAAAGCTCCTACAAGCAGCAGCAGCGGCAAGGAAAGCAGCACTCCTGCGAGCACCTTCGCCAGCTGGCGGGAGCGGCTCGAGTTCATTTTGCCCGATACGACTCGGGCCAGGATGACGACCGGCATAGGCAGCAGGCGAAGACTATGAAGAAAGATTTGATCCAGGACGGCCTGAACGATGCGCGGCTCGAACCAGCGCAGGCTGTCCCTGCGCATCGTCCACGTCGTATGTACGATAACAAGCAAGGGAACGGCCATTGCATTAAGTACCATAAACAATACGTTGGTGTATAAGGTAAACGTTAGCGCAAGCAATCCTACCGGAATGAGCAGCAGCAGCCCGCTGTCCCATTGCGGCTTACAGCGGTCCTTCACCGCCCAATAAAACAGCAGGTAGAAGCTAAACGTAAACAGCGGATACGAGATTCCCGCGGTTTTGCCGTAAAAAAGCGCATGGTGGATGACGGCGCACAGCAGCGCCGCTCCCAGCACCGTCACTTCCTGTTTATAAGAACGGTTCGTTTGCATAATGCCTTAAACAACCTCCTTGAGGCGTTCTTTTAATGAAACCAATCCGCCAATTGATGTGTCCGTCCCCTTACATAGGCGATAAAGGAATACGCATTCCCCCGAATCGCCGCCAGCTCGCCCGGCTCCAGCTCCAGCTCGGCATTCAGCGATGAGACCATGAGGCACAGCTTCAGCAGCCCATGATACATTTTCGGGACGTACGGAAGCACTTGCTCCACCACTTCCTCTTCTGCGGCAAGCCATGAGGTTTGCTCCGCATAAGCCCTCTCAGAATCGTTCTGTCCCTCCAGCTCCAGCAGCAATCCGGCATAAAAGAGAACGGTCTGCGCCGCCTCGGTAATGCATTCGTTCACTATTGTAAGCTCCGATTCTTTAATGAATTGCTCGGCCCATTGCATCTGCAGCGGACGACACTCCGCCGATAAGAGCAGTCTGTTCATGAAATTATCCTCCTTTAGAACTTAAGGATGCTCCCGCAGCCCTAGAACTGCCGGAAATCCCAGTATTTTGAACCCGCCATCTAAAGGCTTTCGTTTTCTTTTTTTATTGTAGGCGATAAAATAGGAATAAAAAGCGCAAGTTTACAAATGGAAATTTCCTATTTTCAATCCCAAATATCGGATATGATGAATGTATAAGCTGAGGTGATTCTATGAAACTGGCCAGTCATTATATACGCCTGCGGGACAAGCTGCCGCATGTGGGCGAGCATCAGGAGCAGGACATTTTGCTGGACGACATAGCCGCTATTCTGGACTGCACGCACCGCAATGCGGCGATGATCTTGAAGAAAATGAACGATCAGGGCTGGCTGCAATGGCTGCCCAAGCGCGGACGGGGCAACCGCTCCACCCTGCTGTTCCTCACGCCGTCGGAGGATGTGATCCTGCTGCTCGCCAAGGAGCTGGTGGAACGAAAAGATTTGCGCGGAGCGCTGGAGCAAATGAATGTGTCGTCGATTCCCGACTCGCTGAAGGACCATTTTCACAGCTGGCTGAACGGCCATTTCGGCTACAGCAGCGAAGTCCGGGACAGCAAGCGGTTCGATACGCTCCGCTTCCCGCTGACGCAGCCGGTCCAATCGCTCGACCCTGCCTTTACGAACTTTTCCACCGAAGGGCACCTGGTGAACCAGCTGTTCGACAGTCTGGTCCGCTACAACCGGCTGACTCAGACGATCGAGCCGCACGTGGCCCACGCATGGGAATCCAGTCCGGACCGTTCTTCGTGGACCTTTTATTTGCGTAAGGGCGTCCTCTTCCATCACGGAAAAGAGCTCAGCTCGGAGGATATCCGGTATACGCTGGAGCGGTTGAAGCATTCCGCCGCACGATCCCTGTACCGGTGGGTGTACCGGCAAATTGAGCGGATCGATATTATCGACCCTCTGACGGTAACGGTCTATTTGACGGAGCCGAACGAGCTGTTCCTGCAGTTTATGAGCACGAACCGGGCGTCCATCATCCCGAACAACGCCTATTACGGCTACGAAACCGAGGAGGAAGGCAAAGCGGCTTTCGCCCGCTCCCCTATCGGAACCGGGCCGTTCAAGCTGACTTATCTTGACGACTCCATGTGCGTGCTCGACGCGTTCCCCGCTTATTTCCAGGGGCGCGCCCACCTCGACCGTGTCGAGCTGTGGCACGTTCCCGAATTGCAGCAGCAGGACCGGTACCGGACGCTGGAGAGCTTCCAGATCATCCACAATTACCGGATGCCGGACGAAGCGGAAAGCCCCTGGCAGCAGGTGCAGCAGCAAGGGACGACGTGCCGTTTCGTCACGTTCAACCTGCTGAAGCAGGGGCCACTGAAGGATCCTGCGATCCGCAAGGCCGTGTACGAGGCGCTCGACCAGCGCAAGCTGCTGGAGCTGCTCGACGGAGACGCCATCTATGCGTCGGACAGCTTCATCCGCCCGGCGGCGATCGACCCGCCGGCCACCGATCTTGCCCGCGTGCGCGAGGCCGTCAAGCAGTCGGGCTACGCCGGCGAACGAATGCTGCTGTGCACGATTCCGCATTACGAGCGGGACGCGATGCTCGTGCAAACGCTGCTGAGAGAGGCCGGCCTCGCCGTCGAGCTGTCGCTGCTGCCCGTGGAGGAATTCAAGGGCGAGCGACGGCTTCAGGCGGACATGCTGCTGTTCTCGATCATGCTCGACAACGATACGGAGCTGCGGCTCATCGATCTGTACAAAAGCATGCAGCACCATCTCGAGCCTGCGTGCAAATCCGCCGTCGAGCAGTTCATCGGCGCCGCCTTGCGGGAACCGCACCGAGAAGGACGGGCAGGCCTCTTGCAGAGCATCGAGCGCCGGCTGCGAAGCGAGCATGTGCTGCAATGGCTGTATTTCAAACGGTTAAAAACGATTTACCACTCTTCGGTCAAAGGCATTTCGCTGGACTCGCTCGATTGGGTTCAATTCAAAAACATTTGGTATAAGCCTTGATCCTGTGAATAAGGTGTAAGGAGACACCCCTAAAGCAGGAAGGAGACCATGTTCAAGTGAATAACCACAGTCCGATCGTTTATCACGACAAAAAGTACGGGTTTCAGCTTGTATTTCCGCGCTGGTGGAAAAACTATGTCGTGATCCGTAGAGACAAGGGAGATCCAACCGCGGAATATGTGCTGCATTTCAAGTTCAAGTACAAGGGAAAGCTGTACGACGACGTCTTGACCATTCTGGTGCTTCCCATCACGTTCCATCAATGGATGGACGAGGGCTATAGCGAATCCCCGCTTACGTTTTTGGGCGAATATGAAGGCAGGGTGTTCGCTTCTCTCACTCCCGAAGCGCTTCCGGACGCTTTCCTGGATCCGCAGACGAAGCAGGTTGACTATAAAAAATACGGCATTCCCATCCGGCTTTTAAATCGCATGGTGAATGACGACGACCCGCGAATATTGAGGAGCATCCGTTTTCCGAAGCAGGTCAAAACGTTCCGCTCCAATCCGGTCCGTTCGCGCAGAGTATGGCGTTACAAGTAACGGCAAGCCGCAGCGGCTTGTTCAAGCTGCTTGTGTTGTGTTTGAAACCGTGTCCCATCGTATGCAAAGAAGCTGCCTGCAGGAGGGCAGCTTCTTTATGTGTACATTCCTTGACGTATTTATGACCTAAGTACTATAGGAGCCGGTATCATACGAAGCATATAATATAGGAAGAAAGACATAACAACTTCTAAGATAAAGGTGCGGTTTAGGCATGATACAACCCATTGTTGCATTGACTTTACTGTTTGCTTTCTTGACACCGTGGAACTTCTTACCTAACGCCCCGCTACCGTCAGAGAAAATGAAAGCCACCTGGCTATGGGATACCGAAATGATCGGCACGCCGGAAGGGCGCGCATCGATTCTCCAATTCGCCCAGGAGCATGCGCTCGGGCGCATCTATGTTCAGGTTAACGGCGACGTGTCCCGCAGCGCCTACAGCGACTTCATCGGCACTGCCTCCGAGTCGGGCATTCAGGTTCATGCACTGGATGGCGCGCCGAAATGGGCGCTGCCCTCCCACCGGAAGCAGCTTACCGATATGGTAAGCTGGGTTACCGAATATAACCGGTCGGTGCAGCCGGACGAGCGGTTCGGCGGCATCCAGATCGACATCGAGCCGTACCAGCTTCCCGAATGGAGCACGAAGCAGGATGCTGTGACGGCCCAATGGCTGGATGCGACTGCCGCCTTCGCCAGCGAAGCGAGGAAGCAGGATGCTTCCTTGACGGTCAGCGCCGCTTTGCCCTTTTGGCTCGATACCGTCACCGTGCCCGAAACCGGCCAAACGGCCATCGAGGGCATGATGAAGCAGCTCGACGAGGTCACGCTGATGTCCTATCGCGATTCCGCCGAAGCCCTCATCGAAATTACGGCTGCGGAAATGGCGCTTGGCGACAAGCTCGGGATCAAAGTTTTCGTCGGCGTGGAGACGAATCCGGTCAACGAGGCCGCCTTCGTCACCTTCCATAGCAAAGGAAAAGGAGAAATGGGCCGCCAGATGGCCGTCATCGACCAGAAGCTGAGCGCTCATCCCTCCTATTCGGGCATTGCCATTCACGATTACAGCGGGTGGAAGCGGCTGAAGGATTAGCCCTCCCCCCCGCTTTGTCATTTTCTTTTTCCAGCCAAGCACTGCAGCTTACGACTTACAACTTAAGACTTGGGAGGACGCTTCTCCCCGAAGGCCTGCTTCAAAATATCGTAGCTCTGCTTGAAGCGCTCGTGGTATTCCGGCTTCTCCCATTTATTCCACTTATACTGAACCGGCTCCACCGCCGCCTCCTGAGCTCCGGATGCCGGCTGTAAATGCGGCTCGATGCGGATACCTTTGGTTTCCACAAATTTCAAGCCGCCCGCCTCATACGGATAGCGCCATACTTTGGCTGTGCTCGGATCGGTAAAGCCGAGCAGCATCCACGGAATGCGAATCTCCATCACGTCGCCAGAAGCATACCAATCGGCCAGATTGTTGAATTCCGGGCTGTCCGGGTCGGTAATCCCCGGCTTCATGATCCCGATCTCAACATCCTCGAACGGCACCTTCTTCTTGCTCTGTGGCAAGTACAGCTCCTTGCTCGTAGGCAGCTTCCACGGAAGGAAGATGCCGCTGCCGTCGCGCGCGAACTCCTGCTTCCACGGGAGCAGCTTTTGTACGGACCCGTATAGCCAAGTGTGCTGGTCATAGGCGCTGTTGACGTAGATCGCCGAATCGTTCGCCCCCTTGATACGCAGCATAAATTCCTGCCCTTTGCCGAACGCGACTCCCGGCGCCTTGTCCGACGTCGTGCTGCCGCCGTCCAGCGTATCGAAGCCGATATCAAGGGGCTGCTGGTCGGTCTGCCAGGAGCCTTCCTTTTTCTTCAGCATCATGTAGACGTAGGCCTCGTCGTGTACGGTCGTCAGACTGAATTGCGGATAGTCTTTGACGACGGCGTTTTTTTTGCGCTCCCAATCGGCGGTTTTCCCGTCCAGCATGATGAGATCTTCCTTAGAGCGTCCCGGCTCTACGGCAATGACTCCGAAATGCTCCTCGTTCGTTAACATATTCCGCCAGAACGGCCTGCGCTGGATAGGCGCATCCAGATCCATCGTATTCCACGTAATTTTGAACCATTCGTCCTGCCAGGAGAACATGACCGCGCCATCGAGCTTCTCGTCGTAGATGCTTCGGTACAAATCGGCATTGATCTCTCCCTGCTCCTTCTCCGTATGCATCCCCTGATTGCGTCCCACCGGGCCGAAATGCGCCATCCCGCGCGAGCTCGGCACCCCGTATTCGGCAACAATCAGCGGAATGCCCTGATGGTGCGCCCGCAAATCGTGCAGGTAGCCGGCGTACGGATTGATTTCCCCCGTGCTGTCCTTGTACGTCTGATACTTCTCCTCATAGCGCAGAAGATCGGGATAGTACGGGTAGACGTGATACGATGCGAAATATCCGGCCGTCCATTGCTCTGTCGGAGACACATGCATCGGATCGACAGAGACCAAATCCTCGTTGTCGGCCGGCTCGTTCGGATGCGTCAGCGGGTCGGTCGTCACCCAGTTGGTGAACGACACCGGGCGCTGCCAGCCGAACTTCATTTCCTCCTGCGCCACCGTATCGAGCATTTGCGCAAGCCAGCTTTCGAACGGAGACGCGTCCGCCGAAGCTTGAAAATACGTCCCCGCAAATGGCTTCATTCCGGGATGCGCATCGTCGGTCTTTTTCACCACGTAAGGGTCCCATTCCGTACCGACGATCCAGCCGAGCAAATACGGCGACACGTCTGCGGTGAATTTGCCCGAAGCGTGACCCGGATTGCTTTTCAGATTGATTTTGCCGTGAACGACCTGTACGGCGTCCTTGATTTCTTGGCGAAACTGCTCGATAGTATCTTCCTGCAGCGCGTCCCGGGGCTGTCCGTTCTCCCCCATCAGCGCCTCTTCCGGCGACCAAATGCCGTGCAGCATATAGAGCGGATCCTTACGTCCGGAATTGAATTCCGCCAGCGCTTCGTAAAAATACGGCGGCAAAATCGTATAAATCCGCAGCACGTTCACATTCATATCCTTCATTTGCCCGAACCAGCGCAAATAATCTTCCTTGCTCGGGGAAAGCTCCCCGGGAGCGTGCCCCGGCGTGGTCGCCCCCATGTTGATGCCGTTCCAAAATTCCGGCTTCCATTCCGTGCCGTCGTAAACCGCCAAATGTCCGTCCTTGACGGAAGCCATTCGTTTGATTCCCTGCTCTTCTTGAATCGGCTGCATCGTATTCAGAGATGCCGTCGAGCTCATTTGAATATAAGGAGCTCCGTACACCCAGCCCACGGCGCAAATTACGATAAGTGCAGCGATTCCTAATGCAAGTCGCACGGTATTTTTCTTTTTCATGCGGGTATGGTCTCCTCCTCTATTACCATCCTTACTGCGGCGGCATACAAACCGATGTGCCGGACTTGGTCAAAGTCATCTTATCGTCGCAAGCAAGGTCTATCTCCTCTTTAAATGCAATACCCAGCTCCTCGAACCGTTCGCGGTTCGCCCAGCTGTAAGTAAATTCCGTGCGCACCGGCCCTTTGGCGGCGGCGGTTTGAACGGCGGCGAGCTCTTCCCGCAGCGATTGGTTCCATTCCCACTGATGGTACGTATATGTCCCGGTGACCAGCAGGGCGTTAACGGCAATGACCGCCGCCAGCGTCCAGCTTGCGCCGGTCAGCAGGCGTCGCCCTTGCATGCTGAAGCCGAGCCAGAGACAAATTATCGGCACGATCCACAGCTGCGGCACGTACCGGGCCCACCAAGCGGCCGGATTGACGATTACCGACCCGGCTAGGAGAACAATCACGCCTATCGCGGCCATCGTAGCGCCTTTGCGGTACCGGAAGGCCAGCACCAGCACGGCGAGCGAGAGCAGCAGTACTCCGCTGAACAGCGGACCGAAGCCGGATACCGCTACGTCCGGATCACCCAACGCTACCAGTTCCTTCTCCGATACGGTGAACGGCAGCTTGATCTTGGTCGGAAGCTTCTCCGTGCTGTTGCCTGTCGTGACGGCAAAATAGGAGGCGCCCAGCTGCTCCAGACGGTTCATTCTCTCCAGATTCCGCGGAGTGAAGTTTTTGACGACATCGATCGCCTCTTCTCCCGCCAGCGGATAGAACGGATGCCCTTTCGTCAGCGTGTTCGTAACGTACGGGTTGTACCCGATAAGCAGCACACCGACCAGACCGCCGACGGCGGCTATTTTGAACAGCTGCTTCAGCCGCCCGAACTGCTCGCTCATATAGAGCGCGATCAGCAGTCCGATCGTCAGAAGTCCTGCGTAAGCGAGCGCTGTAAATTTGATGTTGATCGCGAAGATCATGGCCGACGTATAGGCTGTAAGCAGCAGCCAGCCGGGACGGGCGAAGATGAGGCAGCCCAGCGCGACCATACATAACAGCATCGAGGACAGAAGCCCGTCCACATAATAGCTTAAAGCCTGATATACGCTGACTGGATTGAAAGCAAGCAGCAGTGCGACCAATACCGCCTTGCTATTGCTGGACGGCCTTAATGTCAGCAATGCGGACAGGCTAAGGAAAAAGGACGCAAAAATCGTCAGCCCGTTGATCGCTTTGCTGTGCTCCAGCAAGCCGGTTGCCTTGAACAGGACGGCTGCCGCCAGCTCCGACGCCCGGGCATAATGGTTCATCCATAGCGAGTGCCCTGTCGGCACGTTCAGCGGCTCGTCGTAAACCGGATTCCAACCGTTATCCAAATGAATGATGGATTCCTGATGATAAGCCTGTCCGTCATAGGATAGGTCATAGAAATAGCCGCTGATGAAGAAGCAAGCGACAAACAATATGCAAGAAGCGATGATCGCTTCTGCGAACAAACGCCCCGGCCGCTCGGCCTGGACCATTTTGGCCGCTATCCAGGCAACGCCCGCAGCTAGACCGGCAGCGAGCCATACATGCAGCATCGTGACCGAAATGTTCACTAAAAACAACAGCGAAGGAATCATCATCGCTCCGGTGACAAACATCAATAAGGTTAAGCCGGTTACCAGGCTGAATGCAGCAAGTCGGTTTCTCATACGCCTCTCCCCAAATCTTTATTTCTTTTATTGGTTACAGCATGCTTGAAGCCGCCCAAGCCAGCAGCGTGCCTACGATGAGGCCGCCGAGCACCTCGGGACGCGTGTGTCCCTGCTTCTCTCTAAGCTGGCTGCGCCGTTCTTCACCGTGCTCCCGGGACAAGGTGTTGATCCACCGGGCGCTATCTCCCACGGCGCGGCGAATGCCTACCGCATCGATCATGACGATATAGGTCATGGCGGCAGCCAGGCCGAATAGCGGCGTTGCAAAGCCTTGCTCAAATCCGATCAGCATCGTAATGGACGAGATGACCGAGGTATGCGTGCTCGGAAATCCTCCATTGCCGATATGCTCTTTGGCTTGAGCGCCGAAGCGCACCCGATTGATCAAATATTTGAGCGTGCCCGAACACAGCCACGCCGCAAAGGGGATCACCGGGTACAGCCACTGTGCGCCTTCCATCATCAAGTTCCCCCCTTTTCTTAGGCGCGGGCGATAAACAGGACTCCAACGGAGATGAATGCCACGCCGAACCATTTTTGCATGGAAATCGTTTCATTGAACAGAAAATAGCCTAAGGCCATAACGAGTATGTAGCTCATGCTGACCATCGGATACGCCGTGCTGAGCGGAAACCGCTTCAAGGCAAGCAGCCAGAATACGGAGCTGAGTGCATAGCTCGCCAGTCCGGAGCCGATTTGCAACAAGGCAGTCATGTTCAAGCCTGCTATCACAGCGTTTCCGGTCTGTTTTCCCGTTTCAATGCCCCATTTCATCAGCACCTGTCCGGACGCCCCAAGGAGTATCGAGGCAATCAGCCAAATGTACTTCATTATGCCTACCACTCCCGCAAATCAAAGTCGTTTTTACTTCTTATTTATCCAAATACAGCAAAATAAACGCAACGGAAAATGCGTACAGCACTACCGTCAGCAAAATGTGCTTGTCCTCAAGCAGCAGCTTCTCCGGCCTGCCTCCTTTGCCTTCGATATGAATCAAATACAAGTAGCGGAATATGCCGTAGAGCACAAGAACGATGGTCCACATCAGATGAGGAGTATGTCCGGAGGTGAAGGTGAACAGCGAGTAGCTCATGATCGTGGCCGTGGTAACAATCGCATTCATTTGATTCAGCAATTCCATGGAATAGTGCTCAAGCACTTGACGGTGTGCGCCCTTATCCGATTGCAGCAGGTACAGCTCGTGTCTGCGCTTGCCGATGGCCAGGAACAAGGCCAGCAGCAGCGTACAAATGAGAAACCATGGTGTCAACGGGACGCCGATAACAAGGCCTCCTCCGATAGCTCTCAGCACAAAGCCTGCAGCGATGACGAGCAAGTCCATAATGACGACGTGCTTCAATCGGAACGAGTACAGCACATTCAATACGAAGTAGGCCGTCAGCACAAAGCCAAAAACAGGTTGAAACCGAAAGGCCAGCAGCAGACACACGGCCAAAAGTCCTACACCGAACGCAAGGGCGCTATTCGGCTGGATCGCTCCTGAAGCGATCGGGCGGTGCTTTTTTTCGGGGTGCATCCGGTCTCTTTCCCGGTCCACGTAGTCGTTCAGAACGTAGACGCAGCTCGATACGAGGCAGAACAGAACGAAGCCTGCGACAGCATGGCTCAGCATGGTCATATCCGCGATACGTATGGAAAATATCAATGCGGCGAACACAAGCAGGTTCTTCGTCCACTGCCTCGGGCGCATCAGAGCGAGATACATGCCGGGAGTAGATCTGCTTTCCCCTCCTTTAAGCTTGACATCCGTTTTGGTTGGTACCATAACCGACTCTCCTTTATTTAGAGGTATGCAGATGGGTCCCACCTGTTCCGCCATTCATTATAACGAATGATGTTTTCTCTATAAAGAACGATTAAAGGGCGTTTCGTGGAGGATAATGGAGAATTTTAAAGGAATTTGTTCGCTAAAACGAAATAAATCCATTTGCTCGATTTTTATTTTGTTGAGAAATGCGTTATACTTCAAAATGTCATTCGCTATAGAGAACCAAAATCATTTACAGAAGGCTCACGAGCCGACACGGAAAAGAGGAGGAGTAAACCGATGTGTGGCATTGTCGGGTATATCGGCAGCCGAGATTCACAGCCGATTTTGTTAGAAGGATTAAAAAAATTGGAGTACCGCGGTTATGATTCCGCCGGAGTGGCAGTACATACTTCAGATGGCCTCCACATTCGTAAAGCCAAGGGAAGAATCCGCGAGCTGGAAGCACGACTGGAGGACGAGCCTCTCAGCGGGTTTGCCGGAATCGGCCATACTCGCTGGGCTACCCACGGGAAGCCGTCCGATGTGAATTCCCATCCCCATGCAGACAACACCATGAAAATATCCGTCGTTCATAACGGCATTATTGAAAATCATCAGCAATTAAAAGAAGAGCTGGAGCTGGAAGGCCACCGTTTTCTGTCGGAAACCGATACCGAGGTCATCAGCCATCTGATCGCTCATTATTATGAAGGTGATCTGGTCCGCGCCGTTCAGCAAGCGTCCAGCCGCATTCGCGGAGCTTACGCTATCGTCGTTCTGTCCGAGCACGAGCCGGACAAGCTGGTGGCCGTGCGCTGGGCAAGCCCGCTGATCATCGGTGTCGGAGAAGGCGAGAACTTCATCGGCTCCGACATTCCGGCCATTCTCGAGTATACGAGAAACGTGTACATTTTGAGCGACGGCGAGATGGCCGTCATCTCCCGGGACAGCGTCGAGCTGATGACGCTCGAAGGCAATTTTATCGCCAAGCAGCTGCTGCACATTGACTGGGATATTATGGTCGCGGAAAAAGGCGGCTACGATCATTTCATGCTCAAGGAAATTTACGAGCAGCCTCGCGCTTATCGCGATACGATGCGCACCCGCATCGACAGCACGACCCAGGAAGTCATCTTGCCGGAGGTACAGATGACGCCGGAGCAGATTCGCCGGATCGGCCACATCCATATGGTCGCATGCGGAACCGCCTATCATGCCGCGCTGGTCGGCAAAGCGGTCATTGAGAAGCTGACCCGAATTCCGGTTGAGGTCGACGTAGCTTCCGAATACCGCTATCGTCAGCCCGTTATCCGGGACAACACGCTGGTCATTGTCGTCAGCCAATCGGGCGAAACCGCCGATACGCTTGCAGCAATGCGGGAAGCCAAGCTGAACGGCGCTCAAGTATTGGCTATAACCAATGTCGTCGGAAGCTCCGTCGCCAGGGAAGCCGATCACGTCATTCATACTTGGGCCGGGCCGGAAATCGCCGTCGCTTCGACCAAAGCCTACACCTCGCAGCTGATCGCCATTTACTTGCTGGCCTTGTATCTATGCCAAAGCCTCAATACGCTGGATCCGCTGGAGCGCAAGGAGCTGCTGGATCAGCTCGGAGAGCTTCCCGAGCACGTCGATTCGATGCTGGTTCATACGCATTTCATCGAGCAAATTGCCAAGGAAGTGGCAAAGGTTGACGATTTGTACTTCATCGGCCGCGGGATCGATGCGATGGTGGCGCTTGAAGCGTCGCTCAAGCTGAAGGAAATTTCCTACATCCATTCGGAGGCTTATCCTGCCGGAGAGCTGAAGCACGGATCACTCGCCCTGATCGAAGAAGGCACGCCGGTGATCGCCCTTGCGACACAGGAAGCGCTGCTGGAAAAAACGATCAGCAACATCAAAGAGGTCAAAGCACGCGGAGCTTATGTCACAGCGGTCGCTCTGGCCGGCAATATCGACATCGCCAAGACGGCGGACGAGGTCATCTATGTCCCTCGCACCCATGCGCTGCTTACTCCTGCCGTATCGGTCATCCCGCTCCAGCTGCTTGCTTATTACGCCGCTCTGGCACGGGGCAACGATGTGGACAAGCCGAGAAATTTGGCCAAAAGCGTTACGGTCGAATAAAATCCGCTTTTACTTAACACTCCCGGCGTTTACAAGCGGGCTTCACGGCCGAATCGACCAAGAGCCGTCTGTTCGAATCGGATAGACCGGACGATTGATTCGGCTCGATGCCCGCGCATTCGCCGGGAAAGTTAAAAGCGCAGGAGGATAATAGCGTATGTGGATGGACACCTTGGAACCGGCTGTTCCCGTTGTGACAACGCTTGGCGTTATAATCGCCGGAGGATTCGCCGTTTTGTTCTCGCTGCGTGCCGCCAACCGGACGCAGCAAAACCAGATAACGTCCTATTTGGAAAAGCATCAGCCTTATTTCACGTATCTTAGCATTCATATCGACGGGGAAGAACGGCTGCTCCCTCCGCCAGGCCGTCTGGAGCCCCTGGAGCTCAAAGCCATTCAAAAGAAGCTGCTGGAGTGGATAGAGACGATCGACGGCTCCCACCGCAGCAAGCTGATTGAGCTATGTGAGGAGCTCGGACTTGTCGAGCTTGAACGCAAGCGGCTGCAAAGCTCGAAGCATGGCGACCGCATCGATGCGGCCTACCATCTCGGCGTTATGAGAGCCAAAGGCTGCTCGGACGACCTGGTAGCCCTGCTTGATCAAGAAAAAGAGGCTTCCACGGCCTTTGTCGTCGGAAGAGCGGCAGCCAAATGCGCTGCAAACCAACAAGATTTGAAAAAGCTCGTCCTGAAGCTTGTCGAGCATCATCCGCAGAGCCACCAGCTCATCGCGGATATTGTAGCTTCCTCATCCCTGGATCCCCACTCCATGTATTCGGAGCTGCTGCAGTCGGACAACGTACAGCATGTGATTGTAGCCTTGATCGGCTTGTCCGCCTGCAATGCTCCCGGTCCGCTTCCCGTTCTGGAACAGCTCGCCAACTCCAAGCAGAAAGAAGTGCGAATCAAAGCATCGAAGCTGCTGCTTCAGTATTCCCATCTGCTTTCCGCAGAACGGTTCAGCCTGCTGCTGGCCCACCCGGACTGGGAAATTCGCGCCGCAGCCGCCAGAACGGTCGGCGAGCACCGGCTGGCTTTTTACATGGATGCCTTAACGTCGGCCTTGTCGGACGACAATTGGTGGGTGCGCCATTACGGCGCGAAGAGCTTCGCACTGTTCGGACTCCAAGGCTTTCAGGCGCTTTGCGAAACCGCCAGCTCCTCAGAGGACAAGCTGTGCCGCGAAACCGCCATGGACGCCATTCGGGATGAGATGGAGAATGCCGCACTAACGGCTTCCCAGGATATCAAACAAGTGCTTTACTATAACGAACTAACCTTTACGTACCAAAAAACGTTCAATGAATTGTACACGAGCCCATCTGTCCAACACCCCCGTATCAGCTCGTAGAAAGGGGAACACGATGAGAGAGTTTTTGCTGAACTACGGGTTCTTAGCCACCTGTCTGATCGTCGGGTCCAGCCTGGTCTACTTCATTATTTTAGCGATGTCGTCGCAAAGCATGCTGTCCCAGATCAAAAGCACGATGTACTCCCGATTCAGGGAGCTATCCGGATCGCAATTCGTTCCGCCGGTGTCCATTCTGGTTCCTTCGTATAACGAGGAGCTGACCATTATCGATAATGTGCGTTCCTTGATGGCGCTGGAATTTCCTGTATACGAGGTCATCGTCATCAATGACGGCTCCAAGGACAATACGCTCCAGGTACTTGTGGAGCAATTCGATCTGAAGCCGGGCCGCATGACGGCCGCACGCCATTTGGTCCAATCCAACCCGGTAAAGGAGGTATATTACAATCCGCAGTATCCGAAGCTCGTCGTGATCGATAAAGAGAACGGCGGGAAAGCGGATGCCTTGAACGCCGGTATCAACGTCTCCAAATATCCTCTGGTAGCGACGATCGATGCCGATTCCATGCTTGAAAAAGACGCCCTGATCCGAATGGTTCAGGTGTATATGGAAAATCCGGAGCAGCACATCGCCATCGGCGGCAACGTCCGCATTGCCAACGGAAGCAAAATCCAAGACGGCCGCGTCACCTCGGCCCGACTGTCGAACCGGATGCTGCCCGCCATGCAGTATGTCGAATATATGCGCGCCTTTCTCGGAGGACGCATCGGCTGGAGCTCCATGAACGGCCTGCTGATCGTCTCCGGGGCCTTCGGCTTGTTCCGTAAAGACTATTTGATCAACGTCGGAGGTTACGAGAAGGAGTGTCCCGGCGAAGATATGAACATCGTCATGAAGCTGCACCGTTACATGCTGCACCATGGTCTGCCCTACCGCATTTTGTTTTGCCCTGACGCGGTTTGCTGGACGCAGGCACCCGATACGCTGCGCATCCTTGGCTCCCAGCGGCGCCGCTGGATTAAGGGCAATCTGTGGAACGTCATCCGATTCCGCTCCATGCTGTTCATTCCGAAGTACAAAATCATCGGCTGGCTCGCCCTGCCTTATACCATTTTGTATGAAACGCTCAGCCCTTATATCAAGCTGTCGGGCTTGGCGGCACTGGTCGCCTATGTCCTGATGGATATGACGCAGCTGCCGATTCTGCTCACCTTTTTGTTCATCAACCTGCTGATCGGGCTTGTCTTCACTTCAGGCTCGCTCATTATCGAAGAGCTGGCTTTCCAGCGAAGCATCGAGACGCGGGACGTGCTGCGGATCATCGGCCTCTCCATGCTGATGGCCCTAGGCTACGACCAGCTGAATGCGCTGTGGAAGCTGCAGGGGCATGCCGACTATTTACGCGGCAATCATAGCTGGGGCCATATGGTACGCCGGAGCTGGAACGAGGACTCGCCGGATGATCAGGATGCTCTGAGCCAGAAGTCGAAAAAGGGAGCTGCGTCCAAAGCATCCAAAGCTTCCAATGCCCAAGCGATCTAATATCCCCCCTAAATCGACAAAAGTTTCGAACCCTTTGGAGATGTCGAAACACGGAATAGCTCTCTTGCTTTACAAAGCAGTACCAATACGAAGCATAAAGGAGTGTCCTGAAGAATGAAGATGCCTACAATGAACCATAACGATTTGTCGCACCACCTGAATACACAGCTGAACGGCATTCTGCAAGCTGCAACATGGGATAGCTGCGGGTTGATCATGGCGCAAGTAAGTGAACTGGGTTCCATGGAGCTTCAAGATTTGGAAACACACCTCGGTCTGGAAAATGCGTCGCTCGCCGCTATGACGAGCTACGATCCGATCGAAAAGCTGCTGATGATCCTGCTTCCAGGCCAAACGCTGGCATACACCCACTTCTTGTCCCTCTCGACGAAGGACTTTCTGCAAAACGCCGGCTTCCTGAAAGGCGCACTGACCGTCGCCGCCTTCCCGGAATGCGCGGAGCCTGCACCGGAAGCGATAACCGAGATGATCTCCTTGACCAACGGACAGGAAAGCGCGGGGCATGACATCCACGTCTACTATCGGCAGTCGGACGCAGCGGAATCGCCATCCATCGTCATGATTGACCAGAATGCGGACCTGCTCGATTTCATGCAGGCCCGGCTCGGGCTTCAAGGGTATGATGTGCTTCCCGCCCAGGACGGCCTGGAAGGACTGCACCTGATTAACGAGACGACGCCGGATCTCGTGATTACGGAGCTGACACTGCCGGCGCTTGACGGCTATCAGCTGATCCACCGCATTCGGCAGTCCCAGGAGCTTCACAGCCATTGCAAGATTATGGTGCTGACCGATCTTGGATTAGAGCAGGAAGTCAGCAAGTGCTTCGATCTCGGGGTTTCGGACGTTATCAAAAAACCGTTCTCGCCCGTAGAGCTTGAAGCCCGTATCCGGAGATTGCTGGCCTGACGCACAATACCTAAAAGGAGTTCATCATTATGAATGGGACAACCACAGCCGGCAAATGGCTGCTCCGTATCACTTTGGTTTTACTCGTAGGTTTGTTGGCCTGGCACTACTGGCCGGACAAAAAAGTGGAAAGCGTCAAAGCGGCCGACGGCTCGCAAATCAAATTCCGCACGCAGGAAGACCGGATCGAAATGTATGCCAATCAATCGTGGACCCCTTTCTTCTCGAAAGGAGTCAATATGGGAGCCGCTCTCCCGGGTACCGACCCCGGGGAGCTTCCAATTACGAAAGAGCATTATATGCAATGGTTTCAGCAAATTCAGGATATGGGCGCGAACACGGTTCGCGTCTACACGATCCTGCAGCCGGTATTCTACGAAGCACTGGTCGAATACAACCAGCGCCATGCGGATCAGCCGCTGTTTTTCATCCAAGGCGTATGGGCGCCCGAGGAAGAGCTGATTGAGAAAAAAGACGCCTACATCGAAGAGATTTACCAGCACTTCCAAAGTGATATCGCCTATGCGGTAGGAGCCGTCTACGGCAACGCAGATATACCTGAGCATTTCGGCAAAGCAAGCGGTACGTACCGGTTTAATGCGGGACCTTACCTGCTCGGCTGGCAAATCGGCACCGAGTGGGACCCGACGATGGTGAAAAATACCAACGAGCTGCATAAAGACAAGACCCATTATGAAGGCACTCATTTCTCCTCCAAGCCGGAGGCCAGCCCCTTCGAGAACTGGCTGGCGGAAATGCTGGATCATCTGGCGAAGCTGGAATCCCAATACGGCTGGATGCACCCGCTTTCTTTTACAAACTGGGTAACGACCGACCCTCTCACCCATCCGGGCGAGGTGCTGGTAGCTGAAGATATGGTCAGCGTGGACGCGACGCATATTGATGCGCACAGTTGGTCTGCCGGCTATTTTGCCGCGTTTCATGCTTACCCTTATTACCCGGATTTCTTCCATATGGATGAGACATTAATGGATATTCGGGAACCGGACGGATCGCCTAACATATATAAAAGCTATTTGCGCAAGCTGAAAGCGTACCACAAGAACTTGCCCGTCATGATCACCGAGTTCGGTGTTCCGTCATCGCTCGGCGTAGCCCATCTGGGAACGATGGACCGCAATCAGGGCGGTCATGACGAGCAAAGCCAGGGGCAAATCAACGTATCGCTGCTGAAGGATATTTATGACGAAGGGATGGCAGGCGCCATCGTCTTCTCCTGGCAGGACGAGTGGTTCAAGAAAACCTGGAACACGATGCTGTTCGAAATTCCTCAGGATCGCCGCAAAATGTGGCATAACGTGCTGACCAACGAGCAGCATTTCGGCCTCGTGGCCATGCTGTCGTCCAAGGACGGGCCTCTCGTCATCGACGGCGATGCGAAGGACTGGGATGCAATCAAGGACAAGCAGAAGCTCGAAGGCTCGTACCCCGGCTGGAAAGACCTGTGGGTCACTCACGACGAAGCGTACGTCTACGTAACCGGCAAGCTGGAGAAGCCGTTCGATGCGGAACGCGAGCAGCTGTACCTCGGCGTCGACACCCTGCCCGGCGGCAACCGTCACGCGAAGGAAATGGGCGGCAGGACGCTGGATGAAGGGCTCGAGACCGTTGTCAGACTCGGTAAAAACGGGGAAAGCGAGGTCCGCATCGCGTCGAACTACGATTTCCACCGCCGCCTGTACGGCAAACGCTACGGCATGATGGAGGTCAAGCCGGAGGAGTTCAAGGACGACTCGGGCGTGTTCAATCCGTGGAAGCTCGCTATCGGGCTCGAGCTGACGCCGCCGGACGCGAAAAAGTATTATCCGTTCGAGGAAGTCGATGCGGGCAAAATGCTGCGCGGGACGACAAAGTTCGACTCCCCCGAGTTCAACTCCTTGACGATGTGGCAGGCGAAAGGCGACACCGTCGAAATGAGAATCCCGTGGATGCTGCTAGGCTTCAGCGACCCGAGCTCGCTTCAGGTCATAGCCTACGGTGAGCAGGAAGGCAAGCTGTTTGCACAGACAACCGAAGGAATCCGGTTCGTCCCTTGGATCGTGCAGCGCTCGGACAACAGCGTCGTCGGACTGGATAACGGAAGCGGCGGTCCGTATGCCGTCTCCAAGCTGCCTGTCTACCACTGGAAGCAGTGGGAGAAGGTCGGCTACGTCGAGCGGCTCAAGCAAAGCTACGACGCCATGAAGCAGGCATACCAGCAGATGGGCGGCGGCAGCCAGAAGCCTCCTGCTTCGAAGTGATAGCGCGGATGAGGCGCATGTGCCTCCCGGAGCTCCGGCAGGTACAAAAAAGGATGACCCTTCATTAGGAAGGAGTCATCCTTTTTCATTTGAGCCGGCGCACCAGATCGGCTGCCGTTAGTGAAGCGAGCCGCCCGGCCTGGCATCCACGGCGAATAAACACGTCCTTAAGACCAGGACATGCTTTACTTGTTGTTGTCTTTGCGCCATTTGTTGTATTGCAGAAATTCGAGAAACTGCTCTTTGCTGATGCCCGAATCCATTGCCTCACGAACTAGCCCTAACCACTCTTCGTCCAGCTCTTTGCTCAGAGTGGCTTTATTTTGCAGAAACGATTCTATGGGTACTTCAAGGACAGCACATATTTTCTCAAGAAAGTGGATCGACGGGTTCGACTGGATATCCCTTTCGATTGAGCTTAAGTAAGACTTCGCTACCCCGGCCTTTTCTGCAAGCTCCGTGAGGGTGAGGCCTTTTTCCATTCGTAACTGTTTCACTCGTCTGCCAATCATGGTAGCCACCCCTAGTTTCTATCTAGTCCGTTATCCAGTATATTGTATCAAAAAATACAAGTCTGTGTAGGGTCATTTGTAAAAAAAGTATTTTGTAAGCGTTGCCATTTACAGTGAAAAAAAATATGTTTTCTTTTTCTCTCTCTCTTATTGGCTACACTTATTGGCTACACGGATCTTCATACGGTATGAAACGTTCTTCCTGCTTCGTTTGTCGTATAAACTGCAGCACTTCTTTTTTGGATATACCCATGTCGCGAGCTGCAATCATCAAGTTGAGCCAGTTCTCATCAAGATTTTTGTTGGGTATAAGCGTGCGATAAAAGGACATGCTCTGCTCCCTCCATATTCTCGGATAACTAGGTTTACCCCATAGCGTTCGGGGCGCGGCACCATTAAGAGAGGGTTCCTGCGGTATATTACATTAAATTACGTAAATAGGAACAAAGTGTTAACAAAGTAAGACCGGGCTATGAACCGCTTGTTAACGATAGAGCATTTTTCTTCTTAGCAGTCCGATGCTCGGGGGGATGTCTGGATCAGCCCGGCGCTACTTCACCAAGCGGATGGTCAGCGGGTACTCATAGTGCTGTCCCTTGGAAGCGCGTATCGTAGCAATGATAATGACGATCAGCGCAAAAACCCCGAGGATCGGCAAAAGAACGAACCCGATGATGGCGAAGCAAAGAATGCCGGCGATAATGGAATAAATGATCATGGAAATTTGGAAGTTCAGCGATTCTTTCGCATGCTCGGTGACATAAGCGGATTCGTCCTTTTTCATGAGATAAATAATTAGGGGAGCTATCACACCGACAATAAGGCATAAAATATGTGCGAGCAGCGCCAGGTTTCTTTCCTCACTTGAAGCCATACAGCACAGCACCTCCTGAAGGATTCCAAAAATAGTGATGCTACTGGAATGTCTATGCTCAGGAGACCAAGAAATTGCAGCCATAGGCAAAATATAGCCTACTGTAGGCCGGGGCCGGCATTACCTATCGTGTTTATTGTGCGTTTGTGACGCAACCGGCGCTTCCAAGTGTGAAGTGCTGCTGCCTTGTGATGGTGTCTTTGTTTGCGATGAGCTTCTGTCTGCCATGGTGTCTTTGTCTGCGATGGCACATCTGTTTGCGATGGTGACTCTGTTTGCGATGAGCTTCCGTCTACCATGGTGCCCCTGTTTGCGATGAGCTTCTGTCTGCCATGGTGCCTCTGTTTGCGATGAGCTTCTGTCTGCCGTGGTGTCTTTGTCTGCGATGAGCTTCCGTCTACCATGGTGCCTCTGTTTGCGATGAGCTTCTGTCTGCCATGGTGCCTCTGTTTGCGATGGTGACTCTGTTTGCGATGAGCTTCTGTCTGGCATGATGCCTCTGTTTGCGATGGCGCATATGTTTGCGACGGTGACTCTGTTTGGAATGGTACTCTCGGATGCCCAGAACGTCTTGGGCTTCGCGGCTAACTTGAATACCTGTGACGAGTCTGGTGCATCTCACGCCCCTGTTTTAATGACTTTATTGCCTCTGTCCCCACTATCGCACCCGTCAATTCTATCGTACCCCACACTACTTCATCCCCCCTCACCGCTGTTGTACCGTTACTTCTGTCGCACTCCTCCTCTCTATCACCCCTCTCTGTCCTACCCTTCACCTCTATCGCACCCGTCACCTTTGTCGCACCACCTCATCTTCTGCCGCCCCTGTCACCTCTGTCACACCGCCTCATCTCTGTCGCACCGTCACTTTATTCGCACCGTCCGCCTCTGTTATGCCTGCCCCTCGCACTGCTTCGGACCGTAGATCCTTTATTTCCCCAAATTTGCTCAAAATGGTCGACTCTCGGACACTGGTTCCGTTATTACCGTGAAGAGCAGCAATTTTGAACCTTTTTTTGGCAAATAACGGATTCTATGTCCGCAAGCATGTCCAAAGCGAGCATTTTTGGCACAATAGCGGATTCTATGTCCGCATCAGGCGCGAGCGCAGCTTCCGCAGTATGATATGACGCCAAACCTAAGCCGAAGGAATGGTCCGCTTTGCTTATAAGCTGCATGCATGCCCGATTAGCTGTGATGACCAACGTTGGCACAAATACGATGCAGCTTTTGCTGCAAGAGCGCCTCCAGCCTCTACTCCGTCTCGCCCCTGATACGGCATAGGAGGAAAGCCTTTATCGATACCTTTCAAAATTGAGCGGCTTAAAGCTTTGCTGCGCCAAGTCTCATCGTAAGCAAGATAGGGTAGAATCGCCAACATTCCTATGCAGTCAAAAAAAAGACCCAGGTGCATTCAAAAACCCGCTCCCGGCGTCTTTTTATCCTATTAATTATTCATCATAGCAATGATTCATTACGGCAAATTCGTCGCTCCCATCAAATAGCGGTCGCATTCACGTGCCGCCTCCCGCCCTTCGTTGATCGCCCAGACGACAAGGCTTTGCCCGCGACGCATATCGCCCGCTGCGAATACGCCGTCCACGTTGGTCGCGAACTTGCCGTACTCGGCTTTGGCGTTGGAGCGTTCGTCCTTCTCCACGCCAAGCTGGTCGAGCACCGTGCTCTCCGGACCAAGGAAGCCCATCGCGAGCATGACGAGCTGCGCAGGATACACCTTCTCGCTGCCGGGAACCTCTACCGGAACGAACCGGCCCTGATCGTCCTTCTTCCACTCGATCAAGACGGTGTGGAGCTCTTTGACATGGCCGGTCTCATCGCCAACGAACTTCTTCGTGCTGATCTGGTATTGGCGCGGGTCGTCGCCTTGCAGCGCGGCCGCCTCCTGCTGGCCGTAATCGACCTTCAGCACTTTGGGCCATTCCGGCCACGGGTTGTTCGGCTGCCGCGTCTCCGGCGCCTTCGGCATCAGCTCGAACTGAAGCACGCTTTTGCACTTGTGGCGAATCGACGTGCCTACGCAGTCGGTGCCGGTGTCGCCTCCGCCGATCACGATGATGTCCTTTCCTTCGGCGGAAATGAACTGTCCGTCCTCGTGCTTGGAATCGAGCAGGCTCTTCGTGTTTTTGGACAAAAACTCCATCGCCAGGTGGATGCCCTTCAGCTCTCGCCCTTCGATGTTCAGGTCGCGGCCTTTGGTCGCTCCGCCACACAGCACAACGGCGTCGAAGTCTTCCTTCAGCTTGGAGGCCGGAATATCTTTGCCGATCTCTGTGCCGGTGACGAACGTTACCCCTTCCGCTGCGAGCAGGTCGATACGGCGCTGCACGTATTTTTTATCCAGCTTCATGTTCGGAATGCCGTACATCAGCAAGCCGCCGACGCGATCCGCACGCTCGTAGACGGTTACCGTATGGCCAGCCTTGTTCAGCTGAGCAGCACAGGCCAGGCCGGACGGGCCCGATCCGACAACGGCCACCTTCTTGCCGGTCCGACTCTTCGGAGGCTCGGGAACGACCCAGCCTTCGGCGAAGCCTTTATCGATGATCGATTTCTCGATGTTCTTGATCGTAACCGGGGTATCTTTCAACCCCACGGTACAGGAGCCTTCGCACGGAGCCGGGCATACGCGCCCGGTGAATTCCGGGAAGTTGTTCGTCTTGTGCAGCCGGTCGAGCGCTTCGCGCCAAAGACCGCGGTAGACTAGGTCGTTCCATTCGGGAATGAGGTTGTTGACCGGGCAGCCTGCCGCCATGCCACTGATCAGCTTGCCCGTATGGCAAAAGGGAATGCCGCAGTCCATACAGCGGGCGCCCTGCGTCTGCAGCTTCTCCTCAGACATCGGAGTGGAAAATTCATTCCAATGGCTGATTCGCAGCAGAGGGGCCGTCTCGACCGGGGTTTCCCGGTCATATTCCATAAAGCCGGTTGGTTTACCCATCGTTTGTCTTTTACCTCCTACATGTGCCGAAATGGCTTTATCTAAAGGTGACCGTAACAAGCTGTCATTCGACACACTCGCTTAGATTAGTTACCGCCGATGCGGGAGACGTCCTTCATATTTTCCTCGAAGGCGACGAGCATCGCTTCCTGCTGGCTCAAGCCGGAGCGCTTCACGCGCTCGATCGCCTCGAACATCCGCTTGTAATCCTTCGGAATGATCTTGACGAATTTCCACACGTACTCTCCCCAGCTTTTCAGAACGCGGTCGGCTACCGTGCTGCCGGTGAACGTCTCGTGGTGCTGGATCATGTTGCGGAGCTCCTCGGCTTCGTACGTTTCCTCGACCTGCTCCAGGAGTACCATCTCCTTGTTGCAGCGGCTCGCGAACGTACCGTCTTCATCCAGCACGTAGGCGATCCCCCCGGACATCCCGGCGGCAAAGTTGCGCCCCGTCTTGCCGAGAACGACTACGCGCCCTCCGGTCATATACTCGCAGCCGTGGTCGCCTACGCCCTCTATCACCGCGCGGACGCCGGAGTTCCGTACGCAGAAGCGCTCGCCCGCGATGCCGCGAATGTAGGCTTCGCCGTCGGTGGCGCCGTAGAAAGCCACGTTGCCGATGATGATGTTCTCCTCCGCCGCAAAGGTCGATTGCTCGGATGGGAAGATCGCGATTTTGCCGCCGGACAGCCCTTTGCCGACGTAATCGTTCGCATCGCCTTCGAGCGATAGCGTAATCCCCTTCGGCACGAAAGCGCCGAAGCTTTGTCCTGCCGAGCCGTTGAAGTGCAGACGGATCGTATCGCTCGGCAGGCCCTCGAGCCCGTACCGGCGCGTCACCTCGCTGCCGAGTATCGTGCCGACGACGCGGTTCACGTTGTGGACCGGCAAGATCGCATGGACGTGCTCCTTGTTATCCAATGCCGGCTTGGCAATCTCGAGCAGCTCTCTCCTATCGATCGAGCGGTCCAGACCGTGATCCTGGGCTTGCGAACAGAAACGGCCGACCTCTTCGCCCACATCGGGCTGATGCAGCAGCGGCGTCAAATCGATGCCCTTTGCTTTCCAATGCTCCACCGCCTGCTTCGTTTCGATAATTTCGGTATGTCCGATCATTTCCTCGATCGTGCGGAAGCCGAGCTCCGCCATCAGCTCGCGCGCGTCCTGCGCCACGAAATGCATGAAGTTAACGACATGCTGCGGGTCGCCGGCGAATTTTTTGCGCAAATCCGGATTTTGCGTCGCCACCCCTACCGGGCACGTATCCAGATGGCACACTCTCATCATGATACAGCCTAGAGCGATAAGCGGCGTTGTCGCAAAGCCGAATTCCTCGGCGCCTAGCAGCGCTGCGATTACGACATCGCGACCTGTCATCAGCTTGCCGTCGGTCTCGACGGTTATGCGGCTTCTCAAGTCGTTCAGCACCAGCGTCTGGTGCGTTTCTGCAAGCCCAAGCTCCCAAGGCAAGCCCGCGTGACGGATGCTCGTCAGCGGGGACGCGCCCGTGCCGCCGTCGTAGCCGCTGATGAGCACGACATCGGCTTTCCCTTTGGCGACGCCGGCCGCAATCGTGCCGACACCCACCTCGGATACGAGCTTGACGCTGATTCGGGCACGCGGATTCGCGTTCTTCAAATCATGAATCAGCTCCGCCAAATCCTCGATCGAATAAATATCGTGATGCGGCGGCGGCGAGATCAAGCCTACGCCTGGCGTTACGCCGCGCACCTCGGCTACCCAAGGGTACACCTTCGTACCGGGCAGCTGTCCGCCCTCGCCCGGCTTCGCGCCCTGCGCCATCTTAATCTGAATCTCGTCGGCGTTGACCAGGTAGTTGCTCGTCACGCCGAAGCGTCCGGACGCTACCTGCTTGATGGCGCTGCGGCGCAAGTCGCCGTTCGCATCCCGGGTGAAGCGCTCCGGATGCTCGCCGCCCTCGCCCGTATTCGATTTGCCGCCGATGCGGTTCATAGCGATTGCCATGCTCTCGTGTGCTTCCTTCGAAATCGAGCCGTACGACATTGCCCCGGTTTTGAACCGTTTGAACATCGATTCGACCGGCTCGACCTCTTCGATCGGGACCGGCTTCCGGCCGGCTTTGAATGAGAACAGTGCACGAAGCGCAGCGTACTTTTCGTTTTCTTTATGAATCAGCTTTACAAATTGTTTGTACATGCCGTAGTTGTTCGTCCGGACCGCCGTTTGCAGCGCGTGGATCGTCTCCGGATTGTACAGGTGCTCCTCACCGCTTTTGCGCCACTGCAGCTCACCGCCGGTGTCCAGCACCCGGTCGCGGCCTTCCTGCTCCGAGAACGCGCGCTGATGCCGCAATATCGCTTCCTGCGCGATGACATCGATGGTAATTCCGCCGACCGGCGTATAAGTCCATGTAAAATAGTTGTCGATAACGGATGAATCCAAGCCGATGGCCTCGAAAATTTGCGCTCCCCGGTAGCTTTGGATCGTCGAAATGCCCATTTTCGCCAATACTTTGACGACGCCTTTGGTGGCAGCCTTGACATAGTTGTAAAGCGCCTTTTCCGGCGTAACGTCCTTCAATTTATTTGAACGGACTAAATCTTCCACCGTCTCCATCGCAAGGTAAGGATTGATAGCGCTGACGCCGTATCCAAGCAGCAGAGCAAAATGATGCACTTCCCGCGGTTCGCCGGATTCGAGCAGCAGGCCCACCTTCGTCCGCGTCCCCTCACGGATCAGGTGATGATGCAGGCCGGAGACGGCCAGCAGCGCAGGAATCGCCGCATGGGCGGCATCCACGCCCCGGTCGGACAAAATGATCAGCGTTGCACCGCCGGCAATCGCCTTGTCGGCAGCCGCATACAGCTCCTCCATCGCCTGCTCCAGCGCAGCTGCACCGTCAGCCGCCTTGAACAGGATCGGCAGCGTCTCCGTGCGGAAGCCTTCGCGCTGAATGTCGCGCAGCTTGGCCAGCTCGCTGTTCGTCAGAATCGGCGTCGCGAGACGAATTTGCCGGCAGCTCTCGGGCTCCGGACGAATCAGACTGCGCTCAGGGCCCACCGTCGTTCCCTGCGCAGTAATGATCTCCTCGAAGTTCGCATCGATAGGAGGATTCGTAACCTGTGCGAACAGCTGCTTGAAATAGCTGTACAAGAGCTGCGGGCGGTCCGACAGAACGGCAAGCGGCGCATCGAAGCCCATCGAGCCGACAGGATCTACGCCTGTTTTGGCCATAGGCTCGATAATTTTACGCAGGTTCTCAAATGTATAGCCGAACGCCTGCTGGCGCTGCAGCACGGATTCGTGGTCGGTCCGCGGAACGTCCGCCGATTCCGGCAGCTCCTCGAGTGAGATCAAATGCTCGCTCAGCCACTCGCGGTAAGGATGCTCGGCGATAATCGGGCGCTTCGCCTCCTCATCCGATACGATCCGGCCTTGAGCCGTATCCACCAGCAGCATGCGTCCCGGCTGAAGCCGCTCCTTGCGCGCGATGCGCTCAGGCGCAATATTCAGCACGCCCGCTTCAGAGGCGAGGACAATCAGGTCGTCTTTAGTTACATAATAGCGGCCCGGCCGAAGCCCGTTACGGTCCAGCACCGCTCCGATCACCGTCCCGTCGGTAAAAGCAATCGCCGCAGGGCCGTCCCATGGCTCCATCAGACAGCTGTGGTATTCATAGAACGCTTTCTTGTCGTCGCTCATCGATTCATGCTTGGACCACGGCTCAGGTATCATCATCATGGCTGCATGAGGAAGCGAACGGCCGGACAGCGTCAAAAATTCCAGCGTATTGTCGAACATTTGCGAGTCCGAGCCGTCCGTATCGATAACGGGCAGAATGCTCTTGAAATCGTCGCCGAACAGGTCGGTTTCGCATATTTGCTGACGGGCATGCATCCAATTGACGTTGCCCCGCAGCGTATTGATTTCTCCATTGTGAATGACATAGCGGTAGGGATGTGCACGCTCCCAGCTGGGAAACGTGTTCGTGCTGAAACGGGAATGAACAAGAGCTAATGCGGTTTCGAACGAGGGGTCTTTCAATTCCAAGTAGTAGTTGTCGACTTGCACGGGAGTAAGCATGCCTTTGTATACGATCGTACGGCTCGATAAGCTTGCAAAATATAGCGGCCGCTCCTGGCTCAATGCACGGACGGCGTTCTCGGTGCGCTTGCGGATGACGTACAGCTTGCGTTCGAATGCGAGCTCTGCGGCTTCCTCCGCCCCGATAAAAATTTGCCGGACAAACGGCTCCACCGATTTGGCCGATTCCCCGAGAGAGGAATTGTCCGTCGGCACGGTTCTCCAGCCGAGCAGCCGCTGTCCCGATGCCTTGACATTCTCCTCCAGAATGCTCTCACAGGCAGCGCGCAGCGCCGCATCCTGCGGCAGGAATACCATTCCGACGCCATACTGGCCGGCCTCCGGAAGCTCTATGCCCTCCTTCGCACACTCCGCTTGCAAAAAAGCATGGGGAATTTGCAGCAAAATCCCCGCTCCGTCTCCGGTATTCGTTTCGGAGCCCTGACCGCCGCGATGGTCGAGATTACAGAGCACATTCAGCGCCTGACCGACAATTTCGTGCGAGGGCACCCCTTTGATGTTAGCTACAAAGCCGATTCCGCAAGCATCGTGCTCAAACTGCGGATCGTACAGACCTTGCTTCGCTGGCAGTCCTTTTCTGTTCATGTTGTACAACCTTTCTATACCTTAGTATTGGTTTCACCATTCACCGGCACGGTTGTAAATCACAGCTTCACAGATGTAAAGCACTAAAAAGGAAAAAAGGGCGATCAAACCGTCCTGCTGCCCTCATTTGCGTCCCGTTTGCCGAAGCCGTTACACCTGATGAACATGGAGAATTTACGCCCTGCCATAGAAGAAATTGTGACAATTCTATGAACCTCTTTTTAAGATATGATATATATTAACATCTAAGAACTTACTTATCAATTTAAAATGAATCCATTTTTCTACAAAAACCAAGCTTTTCTCCAAGCTTGATCCATGAATGTCCGGCTATGACCAAGCCTACTTGTCTAAAACCGAAATATGGCGCCCCTCCGCCGCCGAACGATAAGCGGCTTCCGCAACCCGCGAAGCGAGTATTCCCTGCTTGCCTTCGCTCGGGAAGCTTTGCCCGCCCCGTATATATTCTATGAAACGCTCTATCATAGGAACGTTCATATTTTCATGCTTGGGCAAATCGAATAGCTGAACCTCCCCGGCTCCGTTCGTCCATACCAGCTCGGAATCCTCGATTGTCTTCATAGTCAGCTTTCCTTCCGTGCCGAACAATTCCAGCTGGTTGCCGGCGGCCGTGCTGAAGCTCGCATGAACGGAAGCGTGACAGCCGGATGCGAATTGGATCAGGACCGAGGCCGTATCCTCGACATCGAGCTCCTGCAGCACATTCCCCGTCATGGCCGACACTTGCCGCGGCTCACCGAGACAGTAGCACAGCAAATCGATGACATGCGTGCCGACATCCATCAGCGGCCCGCCACCGGACACCTCCGGCCTCAGCAGCCATGCCCGGTCCGTTCCTGCATGATTCGTTTTGCCGCTGAATTGCGCACGGGCATAGACCGGTTTGCCGATGGCGCCCGAGTCGATCAGTTGCTTCATCTTTTGAATTTTCGGATAAAATCTGCGGTAGTACGCAATGCCGAGCTTCACGCCATGCTCCCTGCAGACGGCGATCATGCCTTCTGCTTCCGCAGCGTTTAGCGCCATCGGCTTTTCACACAGCACGTGCTTGCCGTGACGGGCCGCTTCCATCGTATGCTCCGCGTGCATCATGACAGGTGTCGCCACGTACACCGCATCGATGTCCGGGTCGTTCCATACGTCCGCAGCATCCTTGTATGCCCTTGGCACGCCGAACTTCTCGGCAAATGCCTGCAGCTTTGCCTCATCGCGTCTCACCGCGGCCAGGAGCGTACTTCCTTCAGCAGTCTGCAAGGCTTTGGCCACCCTGCGCTCCACTACGTCACCCGCTCCGATAACCGCCCAACGAATCGTGGACATCCTATCGCCTCCTGATCCCTTTACATTTGTATTCCTGTTGCGTATCGATAGTACAATCAATTCGCCAAAAAGTCCGCGCTCCCTGTCTGCCTGCCGGGAAATTCCAAGAAATTGTGAAGAAAAATTTCACCAATGTCATTTTCTTACGAAGGGAACGGGCGGGTTGTTGTAGAACTTAGCTAGCAATGAGTTCTTACTTCAGCCTATTTCGGAGGCCCGTGCGAAGATGAATCCAAATAACAATAAGGCTCTTCCCCCAGAGCTTGCAGAGCAATGGTTTGCCGAGTCCCCCTTCGGAGCAGCGCTGATGAACATGGACTGCAGCTTGATGCGGGTCAATCCTGCCTTCTGTCAATTGTTGGGTTATACGGAGCACCGATTGAAGCAGATGAATTTGCCGGCACTGCTCCATCCCGACGAGCTGCTCCGCTGCATGGACTTATCCAGCCGGCTGGCCGAGCAAGCGATCCCCTCCTTCCAGGAGGAAGTCCGGTTTATCCATTCGTCGAAGGATACGGTTTGGTGCCTTGCGAACGCCATGCTGCTGAAGGATGCGAACGGACAGCCGCTATGGATCTTATGGCAGCTGCACAATATTACGAATAACAAAATGCTGGAGCAGCAGCTTCGCTTCTCCTCTTCTTCCTTCTGTTCGTTATTGGAATCGATTCCTTATTCCTTCATCAAATTAAGCACCGATTGGAAATATACTTATGTTAACAAAGCGGCCGAGGACCTGATCCAAATCCGGCGCGAACAGCTGATCGGCGAGCGGATATGGGACAAATTCCCTTATGCCGTCAATACCTGGTTTTACCAAGCGTGCCATCGGGCGATGGAAGATAAAACATCGGTCTTCGTCCACGAAACGATGCCCTCCGGCCGAGCCTATGAAATGAACTGTCATCCGACCAAAGACGGCCTGTGCCTGTTTATCCAGGAAACGACCGCGGTCAACAACCGGGAGAACGCCTACAGGGAATTGAAACGGCTGCTGGATTCCATGATCGAGCATATTCCCGACGCTTTCGCCATCCTCGATCTGGACTTCCGCGTCATTTACATCAATCCCGCGTACAAGAGCACGTTCGGCTATGAAGATGACGAGCTGCTCGGCAAGCTGCCGCCGACAATTCCAGGCGCTCTTCTGGAAGATACCCTGAAATGGTTCAGGCAAGCAGCGCAAGGACAGTCTCTTGGCAGCCTCGAAACGGTGCGGCAGCATAAGGATGGCAGCAGGATCGACGTCTGTATGACGGTTTCTCCTGTTCTTGCGGAGGATCAAAGCGTCATTGCCCTTTGTCTCATCCTGCGCAACATGACCGAGCGCAAGCAGGCCGAGGAAGTGCTGCGCTTTACGGATAGGCTGTCGGTTGCAGGACAGCTCGCCGCCGGATTGGCCTACGAAATTCGCAATCCTCTGACCGCGCTCAAGGGCTTCACTCAATTCATGAAGCAAAATGCGCAGTACAAGGAGCAATACTTCTCCGTCATGCTCTCCGAGATGACGCGTATCGAGCAAACGATCAGCAAGCTGCTCATGCTCTCAAGTCCTCTTTCGAGCCAATTCAAACGGCGCAGAATAGGACCGATCCTCCGTGAGGTTATCGCTCTTATGGAAGAGGAAGCAGCTTTGAACAGAGCTAAGCTGAAACCGCTCTTCCCGACGCACCTGGTCGAGGTTTATTGCGACGAGGAGCAGCTGAAGCATGTATTTGCCAGCCTCATTCGCAACGGCATGGAAGCTATGCCCGACGGCGGAACCATTACGATCGATTGCTATTTATCGAATGACATGCTGGCCGTGACCTTTGCAGACGAAGGGAACGGCATTCCTCCGGAATTGATGGCACGCATCGGCGAACCCTTCTTCACTACCAAAGATAAAAGCTCCGGCCTCGGACTTGTGCTCTGCCAAAAAATGCTGAACGATCACGGCGGTGCCATCCAAATCGCCAGCGAGCCGGGAGCAGGCACGAAAGTCACGGTATTCCTTCCTGCCGGTCATACCCCGGCCGAGAAGGGAGTCCGGCCCATTCCGCGGGAGACCTATACTCTTCCTGAACAACCTGTGCTATGATAGGTGGATATCTTTCACCCGAGAGGACTGTCTTCCAACGTGGCCAAATTATATTTCCGGTACGGCACTATGAACAGCGGCAAATCGATCGAAGTGCTCCGTACCGCTCACAATTATGAGGAGCAGGGCAAAAAAGTGCTTTTGTTCACCCCCTCCGTCGACGACCGGAACGGTGTAGGCACGGTAGCTTCCCGGATCGGGATGCAGAAGCAGGCGATTGTCATCGACGACCGGATTGATATGGTTAAGATGGCGGAGGCGGAAAAGCCCAATTGCATCATTATTGACGAAGCGCAATTTTTGAATAAAGAGCAGGTGCTCCAGCTGACGGAAATCGTCGATACACTGGACATTCCGGTCATTGCTTACGGACTGCGCGCAGATTTCCTGGGACAGCTGTTCGAAGGCAGCTATCATCTGCTCGCTTTGGCGGATAAGATCGAGGAAATTAAAACCGTTTGCTGGTTTTGCGATAAAAAAGCCATCATGAACATGCGCTGCAAGGACGGGCAGCCTGTATTCGAAGGAGAACAAATCCAGATCGGCGGCAACGAAAGCTATTTGCCGGTCTGCCGCAAATGCTACTCGTCCAAACGAAAAGGAAATTAATCTTCGGTTTACCGTCAAACAGCTCTAAGAGGATAGCACGGCGAACGGACGCCGCTTCTATCCTTCTTTTTTTGCGTCTGCACCTCCCGTGCGCCTTGCACATATGATGCAGTAGCGCAAGGAAAAGGCGGTGAAGCGAATGCTCGACAAGAAAAAGGCGTACAAGCTCGGCATAGTCATCTATTTGACGCTTTGGCTGCTGGGCAGCTTCTGGCTTATGGCCGCGATGCGAAGCGGCTTGTTCGGCACGATGCTGGGCGTCGATTGGCAGCTGCTGCGGGACTACGTCTACTACGCCTTGGCCGGCAGCATAGGCGGGTGTTTATACGCGCTTCGCCTTTTTCATGAATATTACGACAGGATGTCCGAGCGATGGGTGTTATGGTATATGCTCCGCCCCATCAAATGCGCCGCTGCAGCGGTCATGACGATCATTTTGTTCCAAAGCGGCATTCTCCTCCTGCAGACAGGCGACTCGGTAATAGCCAAAATCGCCATCGCCTTCCTCGTCGGGTTCGGCTACGGCAAAGTCATGGATAAGCTGAAGGCGTTGGCCGAAACGCTGTTCAACGGCAAGAGCGGCAGCCATTCTTCCTCTTCCGGAAACCAGGAGCCGTCCGATGACGTATGGAATGAGGACGAAGCGCCGAAACATAAAAGCTAAACGGAGGTTCAAACCGAAATCATGCGTTCGAAACATGTTGTGTGGAAGTCAGTCGGCATCCTGCTTCTGGCTTCCTTCTTTCTGCTGTTCAGCGTTTACCAGTGGGGTTCTTACTCCTACAGCGATCAGGTCGCCGTGCTGGCCTATCATCATTTGAGCGAAAAGGAACAAAGCAGCGTGACCATCACGCCGCAGCTGTTCCGGGAGCAATTATCCTATTTGAAGCGCAAAGGCTATCATTTCATTACTTTGGATCAGTTCAAGCAATACATAGAAGGGGCTCCGGTTCCGAAGAAGGCAGTGCTCATCACATTCGACGACGGCTACGAGAGCTTTTATACATATGGTTATCCGGTTCTTCAAGAGCTGCGCATCCCGGCCGTGAACTTCGTCATTACCAAGGATCTCGATCATCCGAAAGCAACGCACCTCCCTTCGTTATCCAGAGAGGAAATAAGGGAGATGAAGCGGCAGAGCGATCTCGTCGACTTCCAATGCCATTCTCACGGACTGCATGCCAAAGCGAACGGAAAGCCGCTGCTGACCAGCTATCTGCTCGCGGACGGCAAGCAGGAGACGCAAGATGAGTACCGCGCTCGTATCGTTAACGATACCCAGAAGTGCATCAACGGTTTGTACGAGCTGCACAACAAGAAGGTGGATACTTATGCGTATCCGTTCGGGATGTACCATAAAGAAGCTTCCGAGCTCGTTCAGCAGGGCGGAATCGGCTATGCCTTTACCGTCACGAGCCGGATGGCGACGCGCAAGGACGACCCGCTGCAGCTGCCGCGCATCAATGCCGGGAATCCAAGCATCACACCGAAAAAGCTGCACAAAACGATCATTCGGCGCGCCATAAAATGCAAGCTGTCTACAGTTCAGACGTAGCACGACAAGCAGGCAAGAAGCGTAAAGAGCTCCCTCAATGGGGGCTTTTTTTCATCCGGCAGTATGTTCCGCCTTGGTTCTTACTCTCCTGGCGGCATGGTAACTCGCAAAGGCTAGTTTCGTTCCCGCCGCTCGCCCATGGTATAATAGGTGCAAAAAAGGAGCGGAAGCAGCATGCATATCTTTACTTCCCGGCTCATTCGCCCGGAGGGGACGGGAACATGGACTTATCTCGATGTCCCCTTCGACGTGGAGCAAGCCTTCGGAAGCCGGTCGCAGGTTAAAGTGAAAGGCACCGTCAACGGGGTTCCGTACCGCGGTACGCTAATGCCCCATGGCAACGGCACCCATTATATGGTTGTTAACCAGTCCTTGCGGGACAGCGCAGGTGTCGAAGCCGGAGATATGGCTGAGGTCGAGATGGAGCAGGATAAGGAGACGCGCACCGTGGACGTGCCGGACGATCTGCGTGCTGCGCTGCAAATGGCCGCCCCTTCCCTGCTGGAGCCGTTCCTGCGACTGTCCTATTCTCACCAAAAAGAATACATCGATTGGATCGAGTCGGCCAAAAAGGCCGATACCCGCTCCCGACGCATTGAAAAGGCCGTGGAGCTGCTGCAGGAAGGCAAACGGCTGAAGGGATAGCGTCAATCAAGCACGCAGGGCCGCCGGACAATTGCAGCAGCCTAAGCGACCGGCAGTCCATTCTGGGTGAGCAGTACATGAAGAGGATTTCCGACCGCATATGGATACTATCCCGTTCTCCATAACTGACGGTCCATCAACACAACAAAGCCGAAGAAAGCTGCTGCGCTTTCTTCGGCCTATTTTATTTAACCTTATTGATTATCGATAACTGTCTGTCTCCGCCATACAGCAGGTTCCTGCTTAAAAGCTGATTCTCTTAAGCTTTCTCCATCACGTGGCTCTTTTTCTTCAGCCTGCCGAGTGCCAGTACCCCTATAACAACGACAACCATCAATACATATTTCCATATCGGATTCGCTTCGAAAAATCCTTTGACGATCGGCTCGTCGACGATCATTTTCGACGCCGTCCAGGCGAGAACCGCCGAACCGATATAAATAATAATCGGGAATCGTTCGACCCATTTTAGAATAATCGTGCTGCCCCATACAACGATAGGAACGCTGACCAGCAAGCCGAGTACAACTAACAGAAAGTCGCCGTGCGCCGCGCCCGCTACAGCCAGGACGTTGTCCAATCCCATTACGGTATCGGCAATGACGATCGTCTTGATCGCCGACATCATGCTGACCGCCGATTCGACGTCGTGCTTTTTCTCTTCCACCAACAGCTTGTATGCGATCCAGACCAGCAGCAATCCGCCGATCAGCAGCAATCCCGGAATCTTCAGCAGCCATACGACAACCAAGGTCAGCAAAGAACGAATGGCTATGGCGCCGACGGTACCCCATAAGATTACTTTTTTCTGCTGCGCTTTGGGCAAGTTTCTCGCAGACAGCCCGATAACGATAGCGTTATCTCCGGCTAGGACGAGGTCAATCACCACGATGGCCAATAAGGCCGACCAAAATTCGGGGGAAAACAATTCCATGTGCATCTCTCCTTCGTTCAGATCGTTGTATAGGGTTCCCAATGTATGACCAATTCATAGCAAAAATGAAATGGACTTTTCCAGAGCAACCGCGGGAAAAGTCCTTCCGTCGCTCCGTACACTAGTGGTACGTGAGATCGAATATTATGGTTTCACTATCATTAAATAATCTTTATCCCTTTTTTATAGAGTCATTGAACCAGCCGCATCGAGTGCAGTTAACAAAAAAAGAACCGGCTTCAAGCAGCCAGCTATCGAGGCGTATCCCCGATATAGCTACCTTTTCACCAGTTCGTTTACTTTTTGAATGGAAAGTCCCATATGCCGAGCAAGGTCCATTACCGACGCTCCCGGATGAGCCGAGAGAAAAGCCTTCACCTTGCTCCTTTCCTCCATATGAAGCTTGAAGCAATCCGTACACAGCACATGCTCACGCTGCAGATGCAGCTTGCCGCAGCCGCTGCAGTTGGACAAATTCATGTTGATCCCCGCCTTGTATTTCCAGCTTTCGACATCTTCTCTATGCATGTTCGTCAGCCTCTAACCATTTATGGGGGTCGGCGAGCCGGATCAAATATGATAAAAGCGTTGACGGTACGTTCGCGGCGGGATTCCCTCCACTTTGGCGAAGCAGGAAGCGAAATAGGCGGCCTGATTGAAGCCGACCATTTCGGCTATGAGAGCAATCGAATGATTCGTCTGCAGCAGCAGCAGCTTAGCCTGCTCGATCCGGTACCGGAGCAAATAGTCGAACGGCGACACGCCGTATTCCTTCTGCATACACCGCGCAATGTACACAGGATGAAAATTTAACGCCTCGCCAAGCTGCCTGGCCGTTACTTCTTCTTTGTAATGCATTCTTAAGTATGAGGCCGCCTGCTCGGCCACATGCGCCCCTGGCGATGCCGTTCGCCGATCCAGCGAGGAGCTCAATTGCTCGAGCAAGCCTTGGAAAATCAGCTGCAGCTTCCACCGGGCCCAGCTCATATGGGATTCCTGCTCCAATTCGCTTAACTGCCTCAGCGGCTCGTAGGTTGCTTTGGGCAAAGGAAGCGACACGAATTGGGGCAGCAGCATCGTGAACGTTTCCATCGTAAAAGCCGTCTTCTCTCCGGACGGCTCCCGCGGCCGTTCATTCTCGGCCTCTTCCACCTGACCCCATTTGCCGGTCGTATCGAAATGAAGCCAATAATATTCCGTCCGCTCCTCGCAGCCCTTCGTCGGATAATGGTGACGATCCGGCCGAAGAATGAGCGCGTGGCCGCCTGAAACCTCGTAATGGCGGTCTTCCTCGCCGATAAACAAGCACCCGCGCGTTACGACCAGCAGGTCGAACACGCCGATATTGCGCCGGCTCATATGCTTATCGCCGGGATGAAAGATCGTGTAGCCGCTGGCGATATAATGCGGGAGCGGCGGAGAAACGAACTGCAGTACGGACATCATGCTCCCCCTTCCGAATGAGAATTGCAGGTTGGAAAACTGAAAGTTTTGGTTCACAACCTTATACATGGCTCTCGCCGTATCCTCTATAATTTTAACTGCATCTCATCTCATTCGATAAGGCAGAAAGAAGCAGGAGGCAGCACATCCATGGCATCCGAACAAAAGTTTACCTTATGGGCACTGGCATGGCCTATTTTTATTGAAATGTTTTTGCAATTTTTACTCGGGACGGCCGATACGCTGATGGTCAGCCGGATTTCGGACGACGCCGTTGCGGTCGTCGGCATTTCCAACCAGCTGTTCTCCGCCGTGACGATTTTGTTCATGACGGTCGCAAGCGGCGCCGGCGTCCTCATAGCCCAGAAGATCGGAGCGAGAAAACCCGAGGATGCGCGAACGATTGCCATAATGGCCGTCAAAGTGTCCATCTGGATCGGAGCCGCCCTAAGCGCCGTACTCTATTTCGGCGCCGCTCCGATCGCCGTGCTGCTTCAGCTGCCCGAGCAGCTGCACGAGCTGGCAGCCACCTACATTTCGATTGTAGGCGGAGGCATGGTGTTTACGGCAGCGATGGCGGCGCTCAGCACGGCCATCCGCAGCACGGGCAATACGCGCAGTCCGATGTTTATAGCACTTGGAATGAACGTAGTTCACGTCGTATTGAACTATGCGTTTATATACGGCGCCTTCGGCTTCCCGCAGTGGGGCTTGACCGGCGTCGCTCTGTCCACTCTGGTAAGCCGGCTTGCCGCTACCGCTATGCTGCTGCTCTTGTTCATCCGCGCTTTTGAGCAGCGGATCGAATGGCGGGATATCCGCCTGTTCGACAAGCCTCTGTTCGGCGAAATCATCCGCATCGGCTGGCCGATGGGCGTCAATATGTCATCATGGGTACTCTCTCAGCTGGTCATCTTCTCCTTTGTCGCCATGCTGGGCGCCTTGGAGCTGGCTGCAAGAACGTACATGAATACGCTCGAATCGTTCTGCTTCATTCTGGGAAGCTCCGTAGCGATGGCCGTGCAAATCCAGATCGCCCATTTGTACGGGGCGGGTAGACATCAGGAAGCCTACCGAAGCGCATTTCAGGCGATATGGATCGGCCTCGCCTTGGTCATCCTGAATGTGCTGCTGCTGTACTTCTTCGGCTCGCGCGTGCTCTACCTGTTTACGAGCGACACGCAAATCGTTACGCTCGGCGCGTCGCTGCTCGCGCTCAACCTGCTGCTGCAGCCGCTCAAAATGGTCAATATGGTGACGACCAACGCCTTGACGGCCGTGGGAGACATCCGCTTTATGACCGTTGTCGGCATGCTGTCGCTGTGGGCGATCTCGGTCGGATGCTCCTATTTCCTGGGCATCCAGCTGCAGTGGGGGCTCGCCGGCGTCTATATCGCGATGATCGCCGATGAATTTATCCGCGGCGCCATCCTCCTTCCCCGGTGGATGAGCCGCAAATATTTGCCGGGCGCACTTACCGGCTGGAGAAAAAGCCCTGCGCAGCATATATAAACGGGATGCTGCCGCAGCCTTGCCATAACAAGAAACCCGCGACTTGCCTAAGCGCGGGTTTCTTGTTATGTTCCCCGACCCTTCCGACGAAGCGGAAGGGGTCGGGACGGGCAGCGGGCGAAAGCGGGCCTAAACGGGCCCTTCGCCCGGGCGGAGTTAGAGCAAGCTTATTTGATCAGCTTGCCCACCGTCTTGAGCAGCTCGTCGATGACTTCCTTGTCCCCTTGCTCCAGCCTTTCGACGACACAGCTTTTCATATGGCCCTCGAGCAGTATTTTCCCGACACTGTTCAGGGCGGACTGGATGGCGGCAATCTGGTTCAGCACATCGTCGCAATACGTATCCTTCTCGATCATGCCTTTGACGCCACGGATTTGTCCTTCGATCCGGTTTAATCGGGAGATTAGATTATCTTTCACTTTAGTCGAATGATGGCTTTTTCGTTCTCCGTCCACTGCACAGCAAGCATCGTCCGCTGCTTCCGGCTGATCTGCCGCTGGATCTACAGCCCTATTGGCGCTCATCGCATTCACATCACTTTCTGGGCGGCGGAACCGGCCGTTCCCGCATTTTTATTACTTATTATACAATACGGTACCGAGGTTTCATACCTATCCCAGCTCAGGATTATAAGCGATCCATTATGCGTTGAAATGTGAAAACTTTATCTTTGTATATGCACAAGGGATACACTATACTGAATCTATCAATTTGAAGATACTAGAAAAGTAGGTTGGGACCATGGACCATCTTCATGCTCATTATAACGGCTGGATTATTCTTCTGTCTTTCATTATCGCCATTATGGCCTCTTACTCCGCGCTGAATTTGGCAGGCAAAATTTCCCGTTCGCGCGGCAAATCCCGGCTTGTCTGGCTGTTGGCGGGCTCTTGCGTAATGGGCTGCGGCATTTGGTCGATGCACTTTGTCGGCATGCTTGCTTTTCACATAGAACTACCTGTTCACTACGATGCCTGGACCACCCTCTTGTCGGCATTGGCCGGCATCCTGGCGTCGTTCATCGCTTTCCGTGCCACTATGGACACAAAGGTCAATAAATGGCGCCTTGGCATAGGCGGCTTATTTATGGGCAGCGGAATTGTCGTGATGCATTACTCCGGCATGTCCGCCATGCGTACGGCAGCCTCCCTGACCTACGAACCGGGGCTGTGGACGCTCTCCGTCATTGTCGCGCTGGTAGCTTGCTATGCCGCCCTGTATTTGTTCCGGAAATTCCGCCTTTCTCCCGATTACAGCCGATGGAAGCTGTTGAGCTCGGTCGTTATGGCCATTGCCGTATGCGGCATGCATTATATCGGGATGGCGGCTGTCCGGTTCATTCCTTATTCGGACATGCAGCCTGCCGGTCTCGCTTCGGATGCGGAGCCCCGGTTGTTTCTGTTAATCGGCGTATCGTTGGCCGCACTGGTCATATTGGCGATCTCTTGGGGAGCGATATTTTTTGACCGTCACGTGCTGGAACGGATGGCCTACAGCGATCCGCTGACTGGGCTTGCTAACCGCCATGATCTCACCCGCTTTTTCGAGGAGCAGTTCACCCCGCAGGCGGGAGGAGCCGTATTTTTTATCGACCTCGACCGGTTCAAATCGATTAATGACACACTGGGCCACGACATAGGCGATCTGCTCATTCGCGAGGTGTCGCAGAGACTGCAGCAGACGGTAAGCGACAAGCAGACGGTATTTCGTCTAGGGGGCGACGAGTTTCTGATCGCTTCGAGGGACGGATCGGAGGATACGGTTCGAACACTCGCCGAAGCCTTGTTGAACGAGATCAAGAAGCCTTATTTTATCGAAGAAAATGAGCTTTACGTTACGGCCAGTATCGGCATCAGCTTATCCCCGCAGCATGGAACCGACCGCTCCTCGCTGCTGAAGGCGGCAGATACCGCCATGTACAACGCCAAGGCTGCAGGGAAAAACCGCTTCCGTATCTTTGACGAACAGATGGACCGTGAAATGATCCGCAAGATGGAGCTCGAAAAGGACCTTCGCAAAGCGTTGGCGCATCAGGAGTTTTTTGCGGTGTATCAGCCGAAATGCGACGCCTCCACCAATCAAATGGTCGGGATGGAAGCACTTCTGCGCTGGCGGCATCCGACCCTCGGCATTATTTCTCCGGTAGAATTTA
The DNA here is from genome assembly GCF_022354825.1 of Paenibacillus sp. H1-7. Taxonomy (GTDB): domain Bacteria; phylum Bacillota; class Bacilli; order Paenibacillales; family NBRC-103111; genus Paenibacillus_S. Next base: position 735,696 of record NZ_CP031168.1, on the reverse strand, counting down.
TTCCGATCGCGGAGGATACGGGGCTGATCATTCCGATTACGCATTGGCTGTTAAAAGAGGTATGCAAGCAAAACAGCCACTGGCAGGAGCAGCAATGGGCCCAATTATGCGTTTCCGTCAATATGTCCGTCCGCATGTTCGAGAGTCAGGCATTGTATGATATGGTACAAGAAGCGTTAACCGAGTCGGGCTTACAGGGAAAGTATCTGGAGCTCGAAATAACGGAGTCGATTGCGATGCACGATTCGGAGGATACGGTGCAGCAGCTCTACAAGCTGCGCGAGCTGGGTGTCCGCGTATCGCTGGACGATTTCGGGACCGGCTATTCCTCTCTCGGCACGCTGGACGAAATGCCCGTGGATACGCTCAAAATCGACCAGATTTTTGTCCGCAAAAGCCAGCTGCTATCCAAGCAAGCGATCATCAGCAACATTATTGCGATCGCAAAAAATTTGAATTTGGAAGTCATAGCCGAAGGCGTCGAGACGGAAGAGCAAATCCAATTTCTGCAATCACGCGGATGCCATGTCATGCAGGGCTACTATTACGGCAAACCGATGACAGCGGATGAAATCGGATTGCGTCTCAACAAACTGTCTGTAGGCTAGTTCCTCCTATTAATAAAACCCTGACATATTGATGTCGTGCGTGCAAATGATGCATCAAGGCCCCTATGCGGCGGAGCCGGAAACGTTGACGCAGCTCCATGGATATATGGAGGCCCATGAACTGGAGCAGAACGGGCTCCATCACGAGATTTATATATCCGATCCGCGGAGGACGGATCCGGGGAAGCTGAAGACGATTTTGCGCCTGCCCGTACGCACACGCGATCGGATACGCCAATAGCCTGTAACGGCGTCAGGCCCCCGGAGTCACCGCAGCCGTAAGGCGGTGTTAACCGGGGGCCGAACGCCGTTTATTTTAGCTCATCGAGCTTAAACCACGTCGGACAGCAGTATTTTGCGTCCTTCTTTGGCGCTTTGCAGCGCACCGTATACCATCGCCATGCTCTTGATGTTGTCCGTACACACCGTCTCCGGCTTGCGTCCTTCCGATAGAGCGGCGAACATCTCATCCAGGCAGCCGGCATGGCCGCTGCGGCCGTCCCAGACGAGCTCCGCTTCCACCCTCCGGAAGCGGCGTCCGTCGATTTGCTCTGCGGCGGGCAGCAGCACCTCGGCAAACGGCGCGTGCGTCCCGTCCCATATGGCCGTGCCGCCGCTCCCGTTGACCCGCCACTCCGCCTCCCAGGAGGTCGGCGCCCCTTCCGCGCACCAGGAGCCCCGGTAGCAGAACACGCCGCCGTCGGCGTACTCGAAAATGCAGATGGCCGCCGCATTGCCGGCATACCAGGAGCCTGCCGGATTAAACTCATGGCAGTAGACCGAGACCGGATCTTTGCCCGTAATGAGCCGGGCCTGATCGAACGTATGGATCGCCATATCGAGCAGCAGCGGGCTCTCCATAGCATCGCGGAAGCCGCCGAAATGCGGTCCGAGGAAAAAATCCGCATTGACGAAGCCGATGTCCCCAATGCCCGCATGCTCCACCAAATGGCGGAACGCGCGAATTTGCGACAAGTACCGGCGGTTTTGCATAACCGCATACGTGCGTCCTTGCCGCTCCGCCGATTGAACCAGACGGCGCGCTTGTTCCATGGACGTCGTCATCGGCTTTTCTCCCAATACGTCGCAGCCCAATTCCAGCGCCGTCGTCGTAACCGCAGCGTGACTCTCCGGTATCGTCACATCGAACACCAGGTTCGCCCCCGTCTGCTCAATGGCCTCTCTCACATCGTCGAAAATGCCGCATTGAATCCCGTAGCGCTCAGCCATGGCGGAAGCGCTTTCTTTTCGAATATCCACCATCGCTACAATCTGTGCGTCCTCGCGCTGCTGCGCGTATTCGATCCAGGCTTTGGACATGCTGCCGCAGCCGATCACCGCAATACGAAATGGTTGCATCATTATGCTCCCTTCTGCCGTCTTATTTAGTAAGTCCGTAAGCATGTACACTAAGCTGTCATTAATGTCATCATACCGGATTCGGCCAGCGATGTCTTTATTCCATTTGGCTGTCTTATTCCATCATTGTGGCTAAACCTCTTTTTCTGCGTCCGGCGGTTATCGACAACCTTCGCACTTGCTGACGCGCTGCCTACCGAACTGGAAATTGAGTCCGGGACCGATAGCATCCGATCGATCCGGTTTTCCATACATTTTCGAATCAAATCTATCATTTATTAGGTAATAGGAAACATTTTGTCGAAAAATAACGGTTTTCGTAGGATAAAAGTCATGGTATAACTAGATTAGATAAGTTAGCAATATATGACAGGGGTGGAAATGGAAATGAAGAAGAAGGTCGCCGTTCTTGGAGGCGGAGTGGCGGGAATGAGTGCTGCTCACGAGCTGATCGAGCGCGGTTTCGAGGTTGCTGTGTACGAGATGAAGCGCATCCCGGGAGGGAAAGCGCGGTCCATGCCTGTGCCGGACAGCGGTACGGACGGACGCAAGGATTTGCCCGGAGAGCATGGATTTCGTTTCTTTCCGCGATTTTACAAGCATATTATCGACACCATGGAACGGATTCCGTACGGAAACAATAAACGCGGGGTTGCGGACAATCTGATCGAAGGTACCCGTCTCGGACTGGCCCGTACCGACGATGTGCCGGTAGAGTTCGTAACCGAGTTCCCAACGTCTATTGCGGATATTAAATCGCTGTTCAAGTCGATATTTGACAATCATTTGGGGCTGACGGAGAAAGAGGTCGACCACTACCTGGAGCGGGTCTGGCAGGTCATGACCAGCTGCAATGAACGGCGAACGGAGGAATATCAAGATATTCCTTGGTGGAACTTCATTCAAGCGGACGAGCAGTCGGCCAATTTCCAGCGCGTCTTCACCGGGATGACCCGGATTCTCGTAGCCGCCAAAGCGCGCGAAGCCAACACGGCGACCGTAGGTACCGTAGGAGCGCAAATTATGCTCGACATGGTGCTGCCCGGCGGCAGCGCAGACCGTCTCTTGGACGGGCCGACGAACGAAGTATGGATTACCCCTTGGCTTAATTATTTGCAGCAATCCGGCGTCGACTACCATTTGAATGCGAAGGTGGAACGAATCAACTGCAAGGACGGCGTCATTACGGGAGCGGTTGTGACCGAATTAGGCAAAACCTACGAGGTGCAGGCCGACTATTACATAGCTGCTTTTCCTGTCGAGGTGATGGCGCAATTCGTAACCGACGAGATTGTGCATGCCGATCCGACTTTGGCGAAAATCAAGGAGCTTGCCGAGGACGTGGACTGGATGAACGGCATCCAGTTTTACTTCAAGGAAGACGTGCCGATTATTCACGGGCATATGATTTATATGGATTCCCAGTGGGCGCTGACCTCGGTGTCCCAGAAGCAGTTTTGGCCTCATACCGATCTGAGCCAGTACGGTGACGGTGAAGTGCGCGGTATTTTGTCCGTCGATATTTCCGACTGGGAAGCCAAAGGGGCCCTGTTCGGCAAAAGCGCGCGCCACTGCACGCGGGAAGAAATTATGCAGGAGGTTTGGTGGCAGCTGAAAGCGAGCCTGAATGTCGGAGGACGGGTCGTGCTGGAGGACAGCAACCTCCATTCGTGGTTCCTGGACGAAGATATTCATACCCCGAATCCGGACGGCGTTAATGTGAACCTGGAGCCTCTGCTGGTCAACAAGGTATACACTTGGGATATGCGCCCTAATGCTTACACCGCCATTCCGAACCTGTTCCTTGCTTCCGATTATGTCAGAACAAACACGGACTTGGCTACGATGGAAGGCGCCAACGAAGCGGCCCGCCGGGCGGTTAACGCCTTGCTGGAGGCCTCCGGCTCCAAGGAAAGTCCATGCGAAATTTGGGAAATGTATCAATTCACTCCGTTGATGCTGCAGCGCTGGCATGACGAATCCCGCTTCCGCAAAGGGTTACCTTGGGATGGAAGTATTTTCTAATAGGCAATCAAATAAAACCTGTCCGCAGACGATGCTGCAGACAGGTTTTTGGGTTTGAATCGCCGAAGTGAGGCCGATCGGCTTTACCAGCCCATCCGGTCTCTTAGGCGCGTAATATGCGCGATATGATGACGGCCATGCCAGGCGTACGTCCCCAAGTTGACATCGAGCCGAACGACGCCAGAATCGGGATGAACGAAGCTCCGCTGCCACTGCTCGTCGCTTACGGAGCGAAGCAGCACTCCCCATCGAGTGTGAAGCTGATCCAGCAGAGTGAGCGACAAAGCTATCGGCGCATCCTTGCTGTCGGTCAGCTCCGCCCAGGCAGCCTCGTCGTACGGCTTGATGGTCGGCTGGTCCTCCGTCAAAGCGAGCTTGAAGCGGATTAGGCTGTTCATGTGGCTGTCCGCCAAATGATGGACCACTTGGCGAACGGTCCACCCGCCCGGCCGATACGGCTCGTTCAGCTGCTGCTCCGTTAGTCCTTCCACAGCGGCTCTTAGCTGGGCCGGCGCCGATTCGATATCCTCGATCCACCGCAGCCGCTGGTCTTTTGTAATATCTTCAGTCCATTCAAAACGTCCGATAGGAAACCGCAAATCGTCCATAATCTCACTCTCCATGTTAGTCATCATCTTGCTAGCCGATAGAGCCGGACCGGTTAATCTCCGCCACCGCCGCCTCCGCCGTCTCCTCCTCCACCGCTGTCCCCCCCGCTCGAGCTGCCGCTGTCGGAGGAGCCTCCGCCGTGATCATCACTGTGATGATGCCCGTGATGCCCGTGATGATGGCCGTGATGGTGATGGTGGTGGCGATGAGAGTCAACGGTATCGTTCATGAAGAAGCCGTTCGATGCATTCCAGCCTCCGTCCGAACGCCGGTGCCGGTTGTTGCGACGGCTGTGACGGCTCCTGGATCCGTTCATAAGGTTAAATACGATGATAACAAATACTACAATGAAAATCATCAAGACAAACCCTGCTGTCACGGTCTCCACTCCTTTTTTCTCTGCTCCTTCCATTGTAATCGAACAGCGGTCAAGGATGCAAAAATATAGCAACTTTTGGCAGAACGTTTGACGTGAAGCATTTTTTGCGGTATGGATGTTATACCAGCATTTTTCCGAAGCTCACTTAGTTTCGAATTCAAAGGAGACCTTGCCATGAAAGAAATCATCCATGTAACGACACAACAGCAATTGAATCAATGCCTCGATATCCGTAAGGAAGTATTCGTCCACGAACAGCAGGTCGACGAAAGTCTGGAGATCGACGAATTCGACGATTCCCCGCAGGCATGCAGCCATGTGCTGCTGCAGGAGGACGGGCTCCCGGTTGCCACCGGACGCATGCGCCCTTATAAGGAAGATACGATGAAGCTGCAGCGTATCGCCGTTCGGAAGCCGGCCCGCGGGACCGGAGCCGGCAAAGCGATCGTCCTCGCCCTGGAGGAGGAAGCCCGCCGCATCGGTTATGCGTACACGCTGCTGGACGCGCAATGCCAGGCGGAGCCATTCTACATCAAGCTCGGCTACACCACCGTCTCGCCGGAAACGTTCCTGGATGCCGGAATCCCGCATGTCCGGATGAAAAAACAGCTGTAAGCATAAGTCTCGCTTACATGAAAAATCGCCTTCCCTAGAAGCCTATCTTGGGAAGGCGATCTTTCTTTTGTCTCGGCTCTCGGCTGAGGTTATTTCAGCCTGATGCTTTTTAACAGAGCCTCTATCGGCTCTTTATCTTTATCGTCCGCATCGCCGCGATGGTAGTGATCGACAAGCTTGTCGAGCCGTGCGATCTGGTGACCGTAATCGTACATGGCGGCGGCCACCACCGAAAGACGCAGCATCCCTTGCGGCCGTTCGTTGTATTTCTCGATCAGCGTAACCATAAACCTCTCGTTCTCCGCTTCCATCTCCAGCCCTTCCGAGCTGTCGGCCTTCAGCTTATCCTCGAATTTCAGCAAAGTATGCTCGTGGAACTTGATCAGCTTCTCCAGCTGCTCGTCGAAGAACGCATCGGTCTTATCGCTCGGCGCCGCTTGAAAATAGTGCTCCTCCACCGCATCCAGCACTTCGGCTCCTTTATACAGCGTGCGCAGCATTTGCTTGAAAATGACCAGCTGGCGCTTCTGGCTGAAGACGCCCCCGCCCCGCTTCAGCTTCTTGACTTCTTCTTCCATCAGCTTATATTTATCTGCCAATGCCTGTATGGTTTTGAGCAAGCCTTCCTTCTCCGTCCGGAACACGTTTTCTTTCATTTCATCGGAAATGACGGTGCGCAGAAGCAGTGACATTTTGTTAAACACCGTATGAATTTGTGCGGCAAACTGCGCCTTCGGCTTCGGGGGAAAAAAGAGGACGTTAATCAAAAAAGCGCAGCCGATCCCGATGAGGCTAAGCAAAAACCGGTTCACGGCAAACTGCCATTCGGCCGAAGCTTCCATCACCGCGACAACCGTGACCAGGGTGAGGCCTATCGTTTCTTCCATACCCATTCTTAAACAAATAATGATGACAAGAATACAAATGATGCCGATGGCGATAACGTTGTTGGAGAAGAACATCCCGGCAAACAACGCTAACGCCGCCCCCACAATGTTCGTCTGCAGCTGTTCAAGGAAATAACGCCAAGATCGGTAAATCGAGGGCTGCATCGCAAAGATGGCAGCTACTGCGGCAATAACCGGAGGGGTAAAATTCAACCACGCACTGATATATAATGCCAATGTTACCGCGATTCCTGTCTTCCATACGCGGGCTCCGAATACCACAAATCCCCCTCCTGTTTTTTCATAGTTAGTAACAGTCTTATCTTACACACAAGCGACGCCGGATGCAAAAGGAAAAGATAGCGGGTGTGCGGAGCTTATTGAGGGGCGGTGCGGTTCGGAGTAATCATAGCGGACAATAGCAATCGCGAGGCTGACGATCCAACGGCTGCAGGAGCGTCCGAATGCGTCATCGGACGTGTACGAACCCGGTATTCCCATAACGCTACCCGTTGTCGCCGGCAAGCTAACGAATAAAATGCATATAAATCTCTTTGCCGGGCTGTCGTTCGAAGCCCAGCGCTTCATAAAGACGACGCGCACTGACATTTGCCGTCCCCGTGTTAAGCTCCAGACGATTCGCGTCATGCTGCTTCGCCAAATCCGCCGCAGTATGGATCAACCGTGCAGCAATGCCTTGCTTGCGCTTTTCGGGCACGACATAAAGATCCTGAATTCTCAAAATAAGCTTGCCCGTTGTAGTGGAAAATCCCCAATGGACCGCGATGAAACCGACGCACTCCTCCCCTCTTTTGGCCATGAAAAAGTTAACGTGACGAAAGGTTAACAGCCTTTCCAAATTGCCTCTGCATCGTTCCAGCCGATCGCCTGTCCACGTGCACTCGCTGTTCGGGTACATGTAGCCCGCCAGCAGCAAGCTCGCTTGCGGCAGCAGCTCTGCAGTCAATTCGATTACTTCGACTTCGACGGACGGATTCATTCTTTTCCCTCGCTTTCCCGTTTCGCGGCAAAAAAAGCCACGGTCCGGGCAATTGAACCGGCGGGCTTGTCGCATGTGCAATCACGCAAGTCCGTCTTCAACCGCTCCGTATCCGTGGCTCGTTTCAAGCATGGTAATCTATATGACCATGGTTCCAGCAAAATTTACTTGCCGCTGCCGAACTCGATCTTCGCAATCGAGGAGCCGATGCCCGGATCGTTCGGCATATTGTCGCCGCGCGGCTGGTCGAAATTGCTAATATACAGCGTGCTGCCTACGAAATGAAGGCTCGCCGGGAACTCAAGCGGCCCTTGGTTGCCGTTATGGGCAACCTCGGTGACTTTGCCGTCCACGCTCACGCGTACGATGGCGTTACGTTCATTAGCCGCGACGTAGACGGCGCCGTCTGGCCCGAAGTTCAAGCCGTCCGCTCCGTACAGCAGCGGACTCTTCGCCACGAGCTCCCACGGTCCCAGAGAACCGTCTGCATTAATGGCAAACCGGTTCACCTCTCCGGAGCTCGTATTGGCAACGTACAGCTTGCCGTCCTGGCCGAAGGCTACGCCGTTAACGACAATTTGCTGGCTGGTCCGTTCTGCAGCAATGCCGCTCTTGTATGTCGCCAGCTGTCCGTCGGGAGAGACGACATAAATGTTGCCGTTCGCCCCGCCGCTTACATACAGGCTGCCCTTGGCGTCAAATGTAATCCCGTTCGCCCCTTGGACGCCGCTTGCGTAGGTTTCCACTAACGACGTGTCGAAAGGCCCGCCCGCAAGCTCCTTCGCATTCACTTTGAATATGACGCCTTCCATGCCGCCGCTCGCTATGTACAGGTTGCCTGCGGCATCGAACGCCATGCCCGTAGCCGAACGAGGCAGCTCGGTCAATACGTCCATTTTACCGTCTGCAGCGATGCGGTACAGCTTTTTGGATTCCATCTCCACGGTATATACGTTGTGCTTCTCATCCGCAATGACGCCCTCGATGCGCAGTCCCGTCGCCTTCGTCTCGTCAAGATCCTTCAAAATCGACAAGGATGTAGACGTAAAAGGAATGACCTGCTTCACTTCCGGCTGCACCGGTTTATGATCGTTGCCCACCAGCTGAACGGTCAGCGTATGCTGGCCCGGCTTCAAATCGCGGAAGACGACCGGCTCATTCTTGAACAGCTTGATCGCGGAAGCGGCGTCCAGCTTTTCGTTATCCAGCCATAGGTGAATGTGGCCTTCTCCCGCTTTCGGCTCCTTGGCTTGTGCAAAATCCTTCAATAAATGGTTAAATGTAAACACAGACACTTTCAGCTCGCTGCCGGTGACGTATCCGCCCGGTTCGATCCCGTGAACCTTGAATGCCGGTTTCGTATCTGCCTGCGAACGGATGCTGACCGTCCGAGTTTTATTTTCATATCCGATCTGATGATAGAACGCTTCAAATACAATCCGTACAGGGGCTAAGACTTTTCCGTCCAATACCTTCAAAGGTGTCGTCGTGGCCAAAGCCAGTCCGTTGACCTTGTACGTGGAAGCCCCGACGCTAAGTTCCAAAGTGTTGGTATCCTTCGCAAGCAGCAGCGTCTGAGATGCCTCATTCCATTTTGCTTCCACACCCAATTGCTTGGCGACGGCATCATAAGGCGCATACAAGCTGCTGTCCACCAGTACGCTTTGGGCTGCAAAGGAAGCTTCCTTGTCGTTGATCAACAATTTCATGTCCGATTTCACGGTTTCGGCGGATACAACTCCGATCGATGCTGACAACACCATGGTGGATAATGCGGCGGTTACTGCGATTTTCTTCACACTTCGCATTTCGGGACCTCCCATAAATGATTGTATTTGGATGAAAGCGCTCCAATACTGATTACGATTCGCCACAATCCCTCATTACTCCTCTCTGAATGATCCGATTTTACAAAATAATTATGATCGGCCGAAGGAAAACCTATTCCTCGTCGGCTGTTCGATCCAATATGATGAACTAACAAACAGCTAATCATACGAAAAAGGAGTGAAACCGAATGAACCTATCTGCAGCCATCCCTTATTATTTCCAAGACGACGGAGTGATCCCTAACCATCCCCGCTTCCCTGTGCTGATCTACTCCGGTGTGTTCACCGATTTGGATTCGGACCAGGCGTTGAGCGTATTTCACCGGAACCGTTGGTTGAACAGCTGGATTAACGGCGTATTCGATTTCCATCACTACCACAGTAACGTTCATGAAGTGCTGGGGGTGCTAAGCGGTTATGCGGAGCTGCAAATCGGCGGGGAAAACGGCAAACTCCTGGAGGTAAAAAGAGGCGATGTCATCGTGCTGCCGGCAGGAACAGGGCACAAACGCATATCATCCGGCTCAGGCTTTCGCGTCGCAGGAGCTTATCCGGAAGGAATGAGCTACAATTTGAAAACAGGCAAAAACAACGAGCGTCCGCAGGTGCTCGAAGAGATAAGAAACGTGCCGCTCCCGGTGAAGGATCCCGTCTATGGAGATAACGGGCCTATGTTCCAATATTGGAAGCTTCCCGATTAACTCCGACCTCTCATACGGCGAAAAAAAGACCGCAGGCTGAATCAGCCTGACGGTCTCAAATATGACTACCCTTCCCAAGATTGCGCGTCGGCCGGCAAACGCCTTACTTTTTCAATGTAAGCCGTGACGTTACGGTCTTCCTCCATCGGATACGAGTAACCCAGCTTCTCGGCCAGCGGAATGCCGATTTTGCGAATGAACCGCCCCGCTTGGAACAGCTTCTCCCATTGCTCCTCAGGATCAGCCCCGCAATACAAGGAAAGCAGCTCTTCATAATGCTCCGGCTCTAGAAACCGCTTAAACCATTTTCCTGTAGAACCGACGTTCACGGTCCAGTCGTTGGCGGCGCCAACATGCCACTCCAGCAGGAAGGTCAGCGATTCCATGAAATAATAATCGTACAGCTGCCTAACACGCGGCATTTCATCCCGCCACAGCTCCTTGGCGATATAAACCTGCAGCCACCACAGCTCTACGACGTATAAGTTCCATTTGTCTTCGGTCGGCCTCTTCACGACGTAGCTGCTGTCGTTCGGCTCCGGCAGCTCCAGATTCAGGTTGTCTTTATCCAGCAGCACTCTGCTTAAGGAATCGTTGGTCACTTCCCGAACCAAAGCTGCGGTATCTTGAAAAATAAGGTCGATCCGGACGCTGTCCTTAAATTGCATCATGTAAATGTAGGAGCCGTCCTCCAAATATTCGAATTGAACGACGACCCGCTCGCCCAACGAATCGATCCAGCTCCGGTCTGTGTTATAAGAGGCTTCTTTCAACCGGGCCATATAAAACACGACGTCGTAGTCCCGCATAAAATCTTTCGGGGCGTTAGGGTTGACCCGGGAGCCGTTAAGAACGACCGCTCGAATGTTATCGTCCCGCTCCGCCATCTCCAGCATTTGATCCAATACTTGCTGCTCGCTTCTCATCGTTATGCGATACCTCCGTTTTCTATTTTTGGGCCTATGCCTTAGGGTACTTCAGGTCAGCCTGGAGGTGCACGAGCATGATACTTGTAAGGTTAGCGTCTCATCACAGCAATCTCCCTTCTACTAATAGTACTGATTTTGATAATGCGAAAAGCCTGTTTACAGCCCCGGGCCCGTCACTGGCGGGAGCCAAACGAATTAAGCCTATCCGGGTTTGCCGGCACCGGCACGAACGCGAGATCCGGCTCGCTTCCTTCTGGATATATTATAACGAACTCACCCTTATTCAAGTCAATCTGAATGCTTCCATCCTCGTTGCTAGTCAGAGTGAACGCGCGGCTTCCCGAGCAAGCTACCGGGCCGGCGATATCCGTTTGAATGCGGCAGGGCTCGCCGGCTTCGCTGTGTATCAGGATGAATCGGGTCGCTCCCTCTTGCTTGACCGCACTGACGAGGAAGCCTCCCTCCGCCCGCAGACCATGGAACGTTACATCGTGCCAATGCGCCGGTATGGCAGGGAAAATGCGGATTTTGTCCCCCCAGCTCTGCAGCATCAAATCGTGGATCGACGCCGCAGCGGACAGCGGGGTTTCAATGACGGGGCCGGACTCCATATACATCGTGTTCGGCTTCAAATATTGCTTCATAAAATCGTTCAAGCATTGCACCGCCTCCTCCGCTTTGCCCATGCTGGAGTAGATGGACGATGCGCCGGTATAGGAATAGCCTTGCAGCGCTCCTTTAAAGCCAATCCAATGCTGCAGCGACTTCCAGATGATATCTCTATGCTCAGGCTGCTCCCAGCTGATCAGGTACAGAGGATAAATCATAAACAAATGGGAATAGTGGCGGTGCGACACGCTGAGCGGCACGTCCTTGCCGATCATAAAGCCCGTATCGTCTACCGGATAGTCCGCCAGACGGTCGAGCACCTCTTCCCATCTCGGCTTCAACGCATCCTCCAGGTTCAACCGGTCGCATATGTACAGCAGCGTTTGACATCCCCACCGCAGCAAAGACAAGTCATAGTTCGTATCCTCCGCCTTATCCGGATATTCCGGGGAAATGGCGAGCGGCAGATGCAGCTTCTCGTCAGCTCCGGGCTGCAGCAAATGCAGATAAAAATTGATGCTTCGTCTCAATAGAGGATAAATGCGGTCCCGCAGCATCGATTCATCCATGCAATGACGGTAGTGGAGCCAATAATTATGGCAAATCCACGGAAGATTGCCGAGCTCCTCCCCAGCGTTACGTACGCCGTCATAGCTTGAGGAGCGCCCGATAGCCGCAGAGTCGTGGCGGTATTCCTCCGGCACGTTACCGATCAAGCTATCCAGGTTATGCTCCAGAAACCGGGTCAGCGATTCGCCAAGATGAAGCCTGTTGGAGGCGTACACCGGCCAATAGGTCAGCTGTACGTTCAAATTCCACCAAATCGCCGGCCATGGGGTGTCGATATAAAACCAGGGCCCCATCAAATCGAGCAGCGGACGGTCGGCTCTCGTTCCGGAAGCCAGCTTGTACATTTGAATCCAGTATAAGCTCTCGAGGCGCGTGTCCGGAATAGAAAGAAAGCTCTCCGGATAGTAATGATGCCACCAGGCACGATGGCTTGCCGTCAATTCGGCGATCCCGGTCTTGTCCGCTTTGATTATCGCCTGCAGCGCTTCTTCGCGTCCACCGTTCTCTGGATAAGACGACCCGACGCTTAGCAAGAGCACGTTGGTGCCGGCTCCGGTCGCCGTTGTCTTCCAAGCTGTGGCGAATTCTCCGCCCGCTTGCAGCTTTTGCGTCACTATCTCGATGCCGTCCACGCATTCGGTGATATGCGGCGGATTAATGTCAGTAATCGGCTCCTTACGATGAACCTGTCTCGGATTGATCGGTCTCTCCGGCACAAAGCTCCATTGGCAGCTGCTCTCGCCGCCTGTAGCGCTCCACTCCACGACAATAGCGTGCTGGTCCGCATGGACGAACGACCGCCATTCGATCCTTCCGGCTTCAGTCTGAGTGAATCCCGCTGCCTCCGCATTCCATAGATGGACGCGCACCCCGCTATCCACCACGCGCCCGACCGTCTTAAGCAGCAGCTTCCCGATTGGAAGTCTATGCTTGCCGTAAATCGGCGTATTCGTCGGCTGACGCTCGGTAACGTCACTTCTTCCAATATCCCACTGCAGCTCTTGATCGGATAGACTATAAATCATCGCACCCAATAGCCCGTTGCCGATAAAAGCTCCGCTCTCCCAGCTCGACGGGTGCGGGCTCCACAGCATATCGTGCCTGCCCAGGAACGCTTCCCAGTCTGCACTCTGCATTGATTTTAGAACGATTTCCTGCTGCATTTTCACATTCTCTCCTCTTTGAACGAGATGTAGCTGTATCGCGGACCGTTAGTCGTAATGAAGACCTCGAAGCAGGGCTAACTCGCCCCACATTATGATTATAAGAGCAAGCGATGCCCTGTTTAAATACACGATACTCATTCAAAGTTGGACAATTCTCAGGTAATTGGCCGGCGGAGTTACTGTCCCCAATATGTATCCGCAGGGAGCCCGGCCATTTTAACGGTAGAGTCCCCACGTTTGTGAATATCTTAGAGAAGCAACAATCCATTGTATAAATTTGCATTGTTCTCAGGTTGACGTTGACGAAGTGCATTTGCATAATCCTGAATCGTTTGGGGTCTAAGACCATAAGCTCCTGCGGTTCTGCCTGCGTTGGCTCCCGTCGGGCGGCCTACGTTAGCTCCCGTTGTGCGGCCTCCATGAGCTCCCACCGTTCTACCTCCGGAAGCTCCCATCGTGCGGCCTCCATGAGCTCCCACCGTTTGACCTCCGGCAGCTCCCATCGTTCTACCTCCATGAGCTCCTACCGTTCTTCCTCCGGCAGTTCCCGTCGTTAGACCTCCGTATGCTCCCATCGTTCTGCCTCCGGCAGCTCCCGTCGTGCGGCCACCGAATGCTCCCATCGTTCTGCCTCCGGCAGCTCCTGTCGTGCGGCCTCCGTAAGCCCCCGTCGTGCGGTCCCCGTATGCCCCAGTCGTGCGGCCTCCATAGACCCCCGTCGTTCTGTTGCCCTGAGCCCCTGTCGGTCTGTCTCCATAAGCTCCCATCGTTCTGTCAACGTAGGTCCCCTGTGTTCTATCACCGTAAGTGCCTAGCGCAAAGTCATCGTAGCTCCCCGACGTTCTGTCAGCCGAGCCTTCCGAGCTATCATAGCGAGGCTTGCGGCTTGCTTGCGGCTTGCGAGTTCCTTGAACTTTTCGTTTAGCTTTAGGTTTGGATGTTCCACCAACCCGACGAGTTTTGGTCATGACTCTTACTCCCTTCATATAGACTAAGTTACAATATTCAAAAACACTGGCAAATGGAATACAGCAAAAGTGGAATTTGCTTGTCAATAAACGGTTATTCCTGGGCTTGTGTCCCGGCTTTGAAACTTTTGTCCCCTTATCGTGCGTCTAATTTTTTGAAACGATCATTTGGAAGCTAGGAGCGATAGATGATGCCAATCCCGTTCATACCCATAGGCGCAATAGCATTTGCAATTCTCGTTTACGCAAGCGGCCTTGCTCCTCAAACACATGCTGTACCAGACGCAAGCTCCATACCGGCGGCTGAGCAGCAGCTGCCCTCCCGGACTCCGACGGTTCTTGCCCGAGCAGGCGATGTGGAAATCCTCGCTTTTCAACCTCCGGAAGACGGGGTCTATAAGGGTATCACCGTCCGGGCGCCAAGCCGTGACCAAACCTTCGCATGGAGCACTTCATCCAATGAAACGTATGCTCCCGCCGTTTCTTTGACCGATCTTACAGGCGATAACAAGAACGAGCTGACGATCATTTTAACCAAAGGGTACGGCACAGGAGTTTTGGAACAGGAAATTCACGTACTGAATCCCGAAGACGTAACGGAAATTCCATTAGAGAACCCGCTTGAGGCCGTTCGAGAGCAAGTTAGCGCCAGCATGACACCATCGGACGATTCCATGATATTAACCTTACATATCGACAATAAAGGGGACGTTGTGAAGCTATACGATGCATCCTATGCGGCTGTTTGGCTGGATCACCCCGGTTACGGGTCCATACTGAAATATGAAGTTCGTGACAACCGGTTATGGGCCTACGTGTCCGTCAGCGTCTCTCCTGCCGAGCTTGCCGGAATGCTGGCCGCCGAATATGATACGGGATTAAAGATTAAGGATCTAAATTTTGAGGAGCAAATCCGTTAACGGCGTGAACGGACGGCCGGTTCAGGTCTTGAACGAGAGGCGCCGCTCGCACAGCGCGAAGATGATAACCGGTGATAAAAAAAGAAAAAGCGGCCTCCGTCCGTCCGGATCATAGACCGCTTTTATGCCGTTCCCCTACTTGGTGTCCGACTGTATTTTCGTATTCGCTTCTTCCTGCGCCGTTCTCAATACCGTATTAAGATCCTTCTCCCCCAATAACAAGCTCGTGACTTGGTTTCTTATGCCGTCCTCCACAAATACATCATAGCGTGTCTTTGGAGCAGCCGGAGCGGAGCTGTTGTAAAACACCGCATTTTTAATGTTTTTGTCCTTAAGGGGCGTATCCTGGCCGAACACCTGCTTGACCGCCTCGTTTTTCAACACCGTAATACCGCCCGTTTTGGAAAATTGCGTCTGATACTCATCCGAGGTGAACAGCTTCACCACCTCCATCGCCTCATCCTTATGCTCGCTGATCGAGGTGATAAACATATAGCTCGGATAAGCCTGGCTTCCGACCTTCGGCTTGTCTGCAAACGTCGGCAGAGCGACGACATCCCAGTTCATCTCCTTGGCCCAAGCGTAATCGGCGTACATGAAGCTGAACATCGCAACGTTGCGGGTCTTGGAGAACTCATCGATATAAGGGATTTTGTACCACTGCTTCTTCAAATCGTTCAGCACCTGGCTGTAGCCTTCCGCTTGCATCGGCTTCATCAGCGTATCCTGCAGCAGCTTTTTCCAGGCATCCGTCTCGAGCGTCACAGTCTTTTCCTTCGGATCGACATTCGCGAGCGAGAGAGGATTGAGCCGCAGAAAATGATTGACGGACGTCGTATAGCCTATATAGTTGACTCCGCCGTCCGAACGAGTAAGCTTGCGCGACAAGTCCGCCAGCTCGTCCCAGGTCATGCCGTCCTTCGGATACGCAACGCCGAACTTATCGAAAATATCTTTGTTGTACATAAGCACCAAAGCACTGTTGCCGATCGGCAGCCCGTACAGCCCGCCCATCACTTTCACAGCCTCCAGCGTCGTCGGTTCAAAACGGTTCAAATCGACGTTGTGCTTTTTCACAAGCTCGGTCATGTCCTGATTCAATCCGATGTCCAGAAGCGAGCCCTTCAAGCCGATCTGCCCGATGGAATCAATGAAAATATCGATTTTCGTCGTACCGCTGCTGATCATTTCGGCAAGCGAAACGTTCTTGTCTTTGGGCACGAACTTCGTGGTGACGTTAGGCAGCTTTTGCTTTATGTAATCTCCGTACATGGTGTTAAACTGTTCCTCGGTAATGTTGCCGTTATGGTAAAAATACAGCTCTACCGGCTTCATCGCAGCCGGAGCCGCTGAGCCGCCTGCCGCAGGCTCCGATTTGGCGCCCGAACATCCGGACAATACGGCACCCGATAGAAGAAGTGCGCCGGCCAGCAAATGGATTTGTTTTTTCATACTAATCTACCCCCAGATCTTCATTGAATAGAACGCTTACATTTTGTTTACTTAATGAAATCGATTTCATAAGCCATTATAATAATCTTTCCAATATGAAGTCAATAACCAATTGTAAAAAACTGAAGCTAGCCAACTATCCCTTTGCCTTACCGTAAGAGTGCTATCCTTCTACAGCCCACCATTTCTATGAAATCGATTTCCAATAATTCAGCTATTTATACGGTTATCATCTGAAATCGATTTCCGAATCCTTCTCCAAACTATGCAAAAAAGAGCAGTCTTTCCGCGCGGGAAAGCTGCCCTGCATTTAATCGCCTATAATTCCGATTCCATCGGAAGCGCTTTTTCTCCCTACAGCCCCGAAATGCACCGGAATCCCCTGCTCCGCTCCCGGCTCAAACAAGCGCTGCAGCTCGAAGCCTGCATTCATAAAATCGTTCACATAATCGCTGATAGGGCGATGGTGCGAGCCTGCTATGGAGCGGAATGTATCCTCTCCCTCGGACTTCCAATATTGCGGCGCATATTGAACCACTTTATGGCCTCCGCCTTCCAATGGCTCGCTAAAAGGAGACTGGAAGCACGGATGCATGATTAACCAGATCATCAGCCCGCCAGGCTTGAGAATACGCAGGCTTTGACGGAACACCGCCCTATGATCCGGTACGTCCATCAGCATCAAGCTCGATACAACGATATCGAAGCTCTCCTCCCGAAGCTGGCTCAGCGTCATAGCATCGTCATGTATCCAATGCACGTTCTGATCCTGGCTGCTCGCGTAGTTTAACAAGATTTCGCTGGAATCGACACCGGTAAGTTGACCGCCCAGCTCACGCAGCTTGCCGGTTAAGATCCCCGGACCGCATCCTATATCGCAGATCGTTTTGCCCGCTATGGCTGTCTCCTTGGCAAGCTCGTCAACGATCGCTGCGTAGGGCTTCCACTGCGCCCCTTTTTTCACTGCATGCTCAATGTACTTGTTGGCTACGGCATCAAATTGAGACACGGGGCATCTCTCCTCATTAGGAAATGGTCACATATTTGGAGTATACCAACATTCAACGATGTCGAATAATACTTCATTTGCACGATTTCCATCTTAAATCGAGATGAATTCCATTTTTTTTACGCAGGACAGCTCAACCGTTTGCCGAACCGGTCATCTTATCCCGGCCGCCTGCAAGCTGGTCCTCTCGAACAACCAGTTCGCCGTATACCCACAATCCGCGGTGAACCGCGCCGTCTCGCAACGTTTTCACCCCGTAGCCATGCTCCATATTGTCTTCCCACTGGCCAACGTATTCGGCTCCATCGTTCCATTGATAGGTGCCTTTGCCGTAAAACAGCCCTTCCCGCCATTCCCCCCGGTACGTATCTCCATTGGCGTACTGCTTCTCTCCAAAGCCATGCTCGACATCCCTGCTCCATTGCCCCGTATATTTCGTTCCGTCGGACCAGCGGTATACGCCCGTGCCCTGCTTCATTCCGTTATGCCATTCGCCCTGATAGCTCTCGCCTTCTGCGGTCTCGATGCGATGTCCGTTCCCGATATGGCGTTCCCATTGTGCTTCGAAGTGTTGTCCGTTAATTCCGATCTGGGACTGTACGTGCTCACGTCGGACTTCCGTCGACTCCATGCTGCTTATGCACAAGCTTTGGGAAGAGACATAGGCGGGGGACGGTTCGTATTCGTCGTCGATATAGGTTTTGTAATACCAGCAAGTAAAATCGTACATCTCGAATAGTCGCCGCTTACCGATAGCCGGATCCAATAAAAGCTCGCTTTCTCTCGTATCCATATATTCCAGCCTCTTCAATACCGCGCTCCATCGTTCAGGAACGATTTCGTTGCGGAGCAAGGTCTCCAGTCGTGCCATAGGCTCTGCTGACCCCGGCGCAAGATCCTCATGCATCAAAATGGTTGTGACAAACCACTGCCCCATAAGTTGAAGGTACTGCAGCGTTACAAGCGGGGCGCTGTCCATCGTTCGCTCAGCTTTGGACGCCAAAGCGTGAAGCTCCGGCAAAGCAGCTTTGACAAAGGCAAAATTCGAAACCGTCACGGTCGTTCCCCCTTACGGATATGATGTCCCTTTACCGACCAGCCTGCTCAATTAGAAATCGGACCACCTGGAACAATATGGTACATTGTACACATTATCCAAAGAAAGAGAAATATAAAAAAGGTCCAGAACAAGCCCAGCGCCATTACCGGATGAAGAGCCGATAAGTAAGACAGCGGAGAGACGAACTGAACCGTTCTACGGTAGTGAAATGTCTAACATGCTGGCAGGCCAAAAAAATCGTACAAGCAACGAATGAATATGGTAAACCAATAAGCTTATACGGGGGCGTAATTATGGACAATGAAATCGATCTGGCTGTTGAAAAAATCGAGCAGCTCAACTATCGCAACCAAAGGGCGATGATGGACCTCGTACGCAAAAGCTTGAAAATGAACGAAGACGAATTTAACAAAGAATTGTTGCTTGCTTATGCGCACCGCAATCCGGTTCACATTCTGGAAATCGCGATTGCGCTGAAGTACGAGGAAATTATCCGCGCGCTTCCCGAGCAGTATGCCCCATAAAGGCTTCGTTATTTGACAGGCGCACTCCTCGCCGGACATAACCAAAAACCGCCGGACTCCAGCCGGTCAAGCCTTATCCTTCAAGGACAAGGCAATGCTCGCTTGGAATCCTGCGGTTTTCATGTTTCATGAGCTATAGAGCTATAAAGGCTTCGGGGCTACAGCTCGGGAATAACAATATCGACTTCCCGCTTGCTCTCCCCGGATCTCAGTATGCCGTCGATAATGGCCTGGTTCCGGATAATATCCTCACCCGGAATCGGAGCCGGCCTTCCTTCCTGAATGGCTGTGACGAAGTCGCGCACCTTTTCGTAAAAAATATTGACGTTATGCTGCTTGACCGGAATCGGGCTCTCGGTCGGGTGACCGAGAATATCGTGGTACAAGGCGATCGAAGTGATACCGCCGTCCCACGCCCCGCTGCCGGATGGAGTGACCTTCAAGCCCGCATCCTTGCCGAGAAACAGCGTCGGACCGAGCGTATCCATATGCATGGCCCAGCCGATTTTGAAGTTGACGGTCAAGTCGCCCTCGAAGCGGATCATCGCCATGCCGAAATCCTCCACTTCGAAACGGCTCGCCTGCGAATGGTACTTGGGATTGGTGCCGAAATGGTTGCTGGTCATCGCCGACACGGTCAACGGCTTCGGATAGCCGAGAGCGTTCAGCACCATATCAAGAGAATAGCAGCCGATGTCCGCTAGCGCACCCGCCCCGGCCAATTCCTTGGAAATGAACGTCCCTCCGGGCATGCCACGGCGGCGCCCGCCTCCGGTTTGCACATAATAGACGTCACCGAGCTGACCGGAGCGGACAATATCCCGCACCGTCTGCATGTTCGGGTCATAGCGCGGCTGGAAGGCTATGGACAGCATGCGCTGCGCCTTTTTCCCCGCCTGCACCATTTCTACTGCTTGCTCCAGCGTGACGGACATCGGCTTCTCGACCAGCACGTGCTTGCCTGCCCTCAGCGCATCGACACTGGTAGAGCTGTGCGATACGTTCGGCGTGCAGACGCTGACACCGTCCAGCTCCAGCTCCAGCAGTCTGTGGTGATCGTCAAAGCCGCGGGCGCCTGTCAGCTCGTGCTTCGCGATAAACTCGTCCGCTTTGCCCGGAATAATATCCGCTACGGCAACCACGTCCACATCTTCCATTTGTTTATAGGCTCTCACATGCGCTCCCGCAATGCCGCCGCTTCCGATAATGCCGATTCTTACTTTACTCGCCATCCGTAATTCACCCTCCCGAAATCCAAAATGACATCCTAAGTGGTTGTAGCCACATCGTACCACGGTTCGGAAAAGCATCCCATTCCAAATAGGCGACAGCGGAATGTAACATTGCGACATCGCACGAAAACAGGACATCGCACCGGCCGGACGAAGCCCGCACTTCAACGCTTGAAGAGCGCCTAATGAGCTGCAGAGCTAGACACGGTGCATGCTGCGGAATTGCGACGGACTCACGTTCATCCTTCGGGAAAAGACACGGCTTAAGTAGAAGCCGTTCTCGTAGCCGCACCGTTCGGCGACTTGCTCCAGCGTGAGCGTCGTTTCCAGCAGCAGCGTTTGCGCTTTTTGAATTCTTAATGAGGTTAAATAATCCATCGGCGTCATCCGATAGGCGGCTTGGAACTTGCGCGTGAACTGGACGGGGCTTAAGCCGAGATTGCTGCAAAGCTCCTTCAGCAGGACAGGCCCGAAAGCATGGCGCTGCAGCCAACTTCCCGCCTCGATCATGACCGGATCCAGCTCCTGCTGAACGACGGACGAGGCCGACTCGGCCAGCTCGCGCTCCATCACGTATTGCTGCCATAAATCCTGCAGCAAATGGTTCCATTGCCCGAGCCTCTGCGCAGGCGGGCCGAGTCTGGCCAGCTGCCGCATGTACAGGTAGGTCGAGGACAGCCGGGTGCTGTCCGTCAGCGCCAGCCGAACGGGGACCTCATCACCGCCAATAGGGGCGGAATCCTCTCCGCAATCGCGTCGCGACCAGCCGAACGTGTAAAAATGAAATG
The DNA here is from genome assembly GCF_022354825.1 of Paenibacillus sp. H1-7. GTDB lineage: Bacteria > Bacillota > Bacilli > Paenibacillales > NBRC-103111 > Paenibacillus_S. The sequence continues at coordinate 714,457 of NZ_CP031168.1, read as the reverse complement.
AGACCGGCTCGACCACCTCCCGGTGAAACGGTGTCCTTGGAGGACAGACGATGATGTCGCCGAAGGCGGCTGTTCCCGACGACTCACTAATTTCATAGCGGAACGAGCCTTCCTCTACCGCAAACAGCACCCATTCCTCATACGTATCCTCTGCAAGCTGAAAGTCGGCTTTCCGCTTCCAAAACGTATATTGCAGGACAACGGGCAGCCATTCTGTAAACGGAGCCTCCATGCCCGGCGCCCCCTCTCTGAACGATTCATGTCGATGCTCACGAACTGACATCGATGAAATTTTGTATATACTCAATGCTAAATCAGTGCATGTTAAAAGTAAATAGCCCCTCATATAATGAAATTATAGATAAGCAATTATTTTGAAGCAGAGGTGATCCGATATGAAAAACGAACTGATCCAAACCGATATTACCGTCATCGGAGGCGGCTTGGCCGGAGTCAGCGCCGCTGTCGCCGCGGCCCGTCTCGGCAGCACGGTAGCCTTGATCCAGAACCGCCCCGTCCTCGGCGGCAATTCCAGCAGCGAGGTCCGGGTATGGGTATGCGGCGCCACAGCGCACGGAACGAACCGTTATGCCCGGGAAACCGGCATTATGGGTGAGATGTTCGTGGAAAATCAATACCGGAACCCGGACGGGAATCCGTATTTCTGGGATTTGGTCGTGCTGGAAACGGTGCTGGCGGAGCCGAATATTCAGCTGTTCCTGAACACGGACGTTCACGAGGTGGAAGCGGTTGGGGAAGCGGACGACCGCCGCATTGTCTCCGTCACCGGGTGGATGATGGGCTCGGAGCGCAAAATCCGTTTTGAAAGCGCTATGTTTTTGGATTGTACCGGCGACGGTCTGGTCGGCTTTTTGGCCGGAGCCAAATACCGGATCGGCCGTGAGGCGAGGCACGAATACAACGAGGATTGGGCGCCGGAGGAAGCGGACTCGATTACCCTCGGCAGCACGCTGTTATTTTATACGAAGGATGTCGGGCACCCTGTTGCCTATATCCCTCCAAGCTTTGCCAAAGACATTACCCAGACGTCGATCCCAATCAAAAGAGTCATCCGCAGCGGTGATTCGGGCTGCCATTACTGGTGGATCGAGTGGGGCGGCGAGCTGGACACGGTTCATCAGAATGAACGCATTCGCGACGAGCTGTGGTCGGTTATTTACGGCATTTGGGATTATATTAAAAATTCCGGCCAGTTCGACGCCGCCAACATGACACTCGAATGGGTCGGCTCCTTGCCGGGCAAACGGGAATACCGCCGCTTCGTCGGCGATTACGTGCTGAACCAGAACGACATTCTCGCCCAGCGGGAGTTCGAGGACCGGGTCGCCTTCGGAGGCTGGTCGATTGATCTTCATCCGCCGCAGGGGATGTATTCGACAGAGAGCGGCTCGAAGCACTTGCACGCCGACGGGATATACCACATCCCGTTCCGCTCGCTCTACTCGGCGAACGTGTCGAACCTGATGTTTGCGGGACGCAACATCAGCGCCTCCCACGTCGCCTTCGGGACGACGCGCGTCATGGCCACGTGCGCGGTCATCGGCGAGGCCGCGGGCACCGGCGCGGCGCTGGCTGTGCAGCTCGGCACGACGCCGCGCGGCGTGTACCGCGAGCATCTGGCGCAGCTGCAGCAGACGCTGCTGCGCCAGGATGCCTCCGTCATCGGCCTGCACAATGCCGATGAACGGGACCTTGCCCGCCGTGCCGCCGTCACGGCGTCGAGCACGCTGCGGCGGCTCGCGGTGGAGCAAGCCGCCGAGCGGTATGAGCTGGCCCGGGACGCCGGCCTGCTCGTACCCGTGGCGCCGGAGCTGGAGCGGCTCGACCTGCTGGTCGATGCGGCGGCGCCGGCAACGCTCGAGGTCGAGGTGTGGAGCACCGGCCGAGGGGAAAACTACGTGCCGCACAAGCTCGAAGTAAGCGGCACGGTGGCGGTTGCTCCAGGCGAGCGGCAGTGGATTCAGGTGCCGCTCGCCTGGAAGCCGGATACGCCTCAGAACGCGTTCATCGTCGTGAAAGCCTGCGACGGCGTCGCGCTGTATGTATCCGATGAGCCACACACCGGCGTGCTCGCGTTCGACAAAGGACGGAAGCCGGTCGTCTCGCGCGATTTGGAGGATCATCAGCCGGATCAGCCGGTAGTTCAATGGAGCATGAAGAAGCTCGTGCGCCGTCCGTTCTGCTTCCGGCTTCATCCGGAGACGGCAGCCTTCACCGCTGACAACGTCAAGGACGGCTACCTCCGCCCTTACGGGCAGCCTCATCTGTGGAGCTCCGAGCCGCTTCGCCAAGGAGAATCCGCGACGTTGGAGCTGAGCTGGGAGCAGCCGGTCGAGGTGAATGAGGTGCAGCTCGTCTTTAACGACGACGTGAACGAGGATTTGATCAACCTGCATCACCACCGGACCCCGTTCGAGATCATTCCAGAGCTCGTGCGCGATTACCGGCTGGAGGCGTTAGTGGACGGTGAATGGACCGTCCTGCATGAGGAGCGCGCGAACCGCAAGCGCAAGCGTACCCACCGCTTGAGCCAAGCGGTGCATACGTCCCGGATCCGGCTCGTCGTCGAAGCAACGAACGGCGGCCGCTGCGCCGAGCTCGTCGAGGCGCGGGTGTATTAAGCGCCGACCACACTCTCGCCCGCTGCCCGCAGCACAACGTACCGTTCCGCTAAGCTTCTAGCGGCATAGAAACGAAGAAGGGAACCTGCTTGATTCCAAAGCAGATTCCCTTCTTTGTTGTTGTATTAAAGCGCTTCGACTTCTGCCAGCGTCGGCAGCGCAGGAATCGCGCCTCGACGCGTCGTAGTGATTGCGCCTACCTTATTGGCGAATGTAAAAATGTCCATCACAGCCGCTTCATCGGACAACAGCCCTTCCAGCCGCTCGGCTGTCATTCCGCATTCCGCCAGCTTGTATAGCATCGCTCCGACGAAGCTGTCTCCCGCTCCCGTCGTATCGACCGCCTTAACACGCACGCCCGGTACCAGCGTCATCGCATTGCGCGTAACGACGAAACAGCCTTCCTCGCCTCTTGTGACGACCACAGCCTTGGCTCCCATAGCCAGCAGCTGCTGCACCGCATCCGCCGGGTGCGTCTCCAGCAGAAGCGACGCTTCCTCTTCACTGACCTTCACTATATCGGCCAAAGCGATATGCGCGAGCACCTCCTGCCGCATCGTCTGCTCGTCCGGCCATAAGGCAGGACGAAGGTTCGGGTCGTACGATACGACTCCGCCCGCCGCCCGGACCTTGCGCGCCGCCTCCAGTGTTGCCGTCCGGCTCGGCTCGCTGATCAGGGATACGGAGCCGAAATGATATACGGCTGCGTCGTGCAGCCAATCGTCCTCCAGCTCCGACGCCTCAAGCAGCATATCCGCGGCCGGCTCGCGGTAAAACAAGAAATCCCGCTCCCCGTCCCGGCGGAGCGATACAAAGGCCAGGCCCGTCCTCGCCTCTTCCGTCTCGACGAGCGCCGGCTCCACTCCCGCGTCAATCAGCGTGCCGCGCAAATAACGGCCGAACGCGTCGCTGCCGATCTTCCCGATAAACCGGGACGATCCGCCCAGCTTCGCTACGGCCGCGGCTACGTTGGCGGGAGCTCCCCCCGCCGCTCGCTGGAAAGCAGGCACCTTATCCAGCGGCTGTCCGTTCTCTTCCGGTACAAAATCAATTAAAAGCTCGCCCAAACAGACAATCATCTTGCGATCGTTCATCCATCTACCCTCACTTCAGCTCCCGATTAGTCATCAAGCTCTTGCCAATTCTCTCACATCTAACCATAGCATAAAAACGGGATAAAGGCACGCACGCACGGCGATGGGAGCAACGAATGTTGCACTGGATTTTGCACGGGGGCAAAAACAAATAAATCGGCCTATCGTATTCACAGCGATGAACGACAAGACGACCTGACCTATAAATTAAGTGAAGCTCCATCGGATAGAGGGATGACCTGCCTGCCTAGCGAGGCATTCGCCCGGGTTAGGGCGTCACTGCGCGGCATCCTTGGCTGCCTCTGCAGCGGCCCGCTTCTCCCTCTGCTCCTGCAGCTGCTGCAGCACCCAGCGGCACCAATCCATCTCCATTTGAGCGCTGTCTATAGCCCTCTTTAGCAATATATATTGGCCGAACGAGGCGGAACCTGCGCCCGGCAAGCGCTCTGCGTTATCGTCCTCCCGATGCAGCTCGGACAGCATTGACTTATATTTACTCATTTTTTTCCCAAAGCTCTCGAGCCGTTCCTCAAACAAACGCTCCGTCTTTGATGGGTCAACAAGCCAGATGCAGTAGGTTTTGAGCAGCATCTCGTCCCGCTTGACCGGCTCGGAGGTCTCGCTTGGAAGCCATTGCTTCAGTGCCTCGACGCCCCGTTCCGTGATAGAGTACACTTTTTTATCCGGCTTCTCCTTCTGCGGCACTTCGACGAACCTGACGAAGCCGTTTTGCTCGAGCTTCGCAAGCAGCGGATAAATCTGACTGTGCTTCGCCTGCCAGACCGGCTGAATTTGCAGCATCAGCTCATACCCTGTGCACGGCCCCTGAGCAAGCATGGCAAGCAAGCCGTATGAAAGAGTATTCATGGTCCCTCCCGTGTAACGGTTGTTCGGTTGACAGAAATATGGAACCGTAGTACGATGTTCACGAGCCTATTATATGTAAAAATGTACATATAATCAATAGACAGCCCCAGTGGCAGGCTCGCTGGTTAGGACAAGCTGATCGTTTCAGGTCTGGCGGGAGCATCGATATGCTGCTGCTTTTTATATTGGAATATAAGGGAGACGGACACCATGCCTTATTTGCGTTTTAAAGGTTTTCCCACGGATGTTTTACGAACGATAGCCCCCCGGGTGGTGGAGGAATTCGCCCATATCGTCAACATATCGAACGAGAAAGTAAAGATGGAATCGCTGGTCACGGAAGCTATTACCCAGGTCCCGCTCAGCGTAGAAATTCTAATGTTTCCCCGCAAGCAGGAGGTTCATGACGCCGCGGCCTCCATGCTGAACCGGCTGCTCCAGGAGCAGGGCTACGATAACATCCACATTTTCTTCGTTATTCTTGACCCGAAGGTCTATTATAAGAACGGAGAGCCGCTCGCTACTCCGAGCCAGGCGTACGCCCCTTCCGGCAAAACGCCATATCAGGGGATTACCTGAACTGAACTGAACTCGACCGATACAACCGAAAACCATTCGTCCAGCCAACGGGTGGTTTTTTGCTGTCGTCTTTACTTTATTTGCTGCTGGAGCGCGTCACTATGGTATTCATCCATTTGCTCAGCATGTCCGCCGTAAGGGCCTCCTGCTCATCGGGCTTCAGCCTGGATGGCCTGTCTCCCTTCTGCATCCCGTAGCTGCCGAAGCCGGCATGATTGCCGCCTTTGATCTCTTCATAGACGGTGCTCTCCGGCAAATACGCTTTCCCTTCCTCGTAGGCTTGCCTGTTCAGAACGCCGTCCTCTTTGCCGGTAATGGATAACGCCGCCAGCTTCGTCTCCCTGATACTGCCCTTCTGATCTGCATATGCCGCCAGAAAAAAGATCCCGTGCACGCTGTCGGGATGTTTGGCCGCGTAACGGGCTGCCATCGCGCCTCCGAGCGAATGGCCTCCGATGACGTACGGCTGCTTCGGATTCATCTCCATAATATCCGCTGCCCGTTCTACGCCGAATACCGCAAGCTCAAACGGCATTTTGACGATCCAGGTGCGGTAGCCCCGATCGGCCAGCAGGGAGGCGAGCGGGGCATAGCTCTCGGGACTGATCCATGCGCCAGGATACAATATAACGTCCGGCTGCTTGACCTGCAGCGGCTCGAAGGCGATCCACCGTTTGCTGTCCGTTACGGTAATTCCGTGTCCCCCTCTCATTGCCTCAAGCGCAGACGCATCGGGATGATACGGCTTGCCGTATATTTGAATGGCGGCTGCGGCTGCGACGCCTATGAGCAGCACGACCCCGCCTATCGCTTTCCACCGCAAAGTTCATCACCCTCCCCTCTCTTCAGTTTCGCTATATACAGTATATGTATTGTTTACAAGTAAAAAACCTCCGTCGCCACATCATGGCAAGGAGGCCGTCCGCTTATAATCCTAACACTTTGTTAACAGATTCCATCACGCGTTCCTTTTGAAACGGCTTTACGACAAAATCCTTCGCTCCCGCCGTTATCGCCTCGATCACCATTGCCTTTTGCCCCATGGCGGAGCACATAATGATTTTGGCCCGCGGGTCCAGCCTGTGAATTTCCCTGACGGCCCCTACTCCGTCAAGCTCGGGCATCGTAATGTCCATCGTTACCAGATCGGGCTTGGCCGACATATATGCCTGCACCGCTTCCAAACCGTTCGCCGCTTCGGCTACGATCTCATGCCCTTCTTCCGTAAGCATCGTCTTCAGCATCATTCTCATAAAAGCCGCATCGTCGACTACCATCACTTTTGCCATTTGAATTCCCCCTGCCATTGTACTGCTTTTGTATAGTATTATGGCAAACAAGCTTTAGGTAACTTTTAGACTAAAAGATTAAAATTCCTGACATCCGCCTAACAATTGGCATCCATGGAAAAGTTGTCATCGGCATACCCTCAGATTACAATAAAATCATGTCCCCTGCGACTTCATGAGCGGATTGGATTGATTAGAGTTGTGAAAACGATGGGAGGTGGACCGGCTTTGGATTGGTTGAAGGAAGAGAAGCTCGTTGTATGTCAAGGAAACGGCATTCTGGTAGCCGGAGATAGCGATGCCGCCGATTTTTTCATTTATACGCAAGGTCTGGAATCACCCTCTCCAGACGGGGAAATGTCGGTGCTCGCCCAATGGCTGCTGGCGCCCCATGCTCTCTACTCCGGTGATGTTCATATGCAAATCCCGATCGGCAGTCTGGAAACGCAAGCAGTCCTGTTCGAGCAGCTGCTCCCTCATTTCGGCAGACCTAAGATGGTGTCTATTGCCAACGAGGACCAAGAGGTCATTTTGAACGGGATCCGGCCTTCATCCAAGCAATGGCTGCGAGACAAGCTTCGAAGCGGGGAGGTTTATCCATTGATTACAGATTTGTATAGAACGGATCTCATCATCCACGAGCCGGCCAAGCGCCTCCAATACTATTCCTTGTATGCGGAGCGTTTGGAAACGATTCAGCTTGAGCATTGGGACGAGCTGTGGAGCTTTATTGCGAACACGTTCATGGCACGCGGCGACCGCCGCTACATCCTTTGCCCGACGGGCTGGCATCTAATGGATGAGCTGCGTCATTCGCCCACGCTGCGGGCGCTTGCTTCCGTCCCGGCCGTAGAGATCCAGCTGGTTATAGACGGGGATGACGGCAGAGTGCAATACATCGATGTTGTTCCCGTCTGAGTCGATCGACTCAACTCTCCAGTATGAGAAACGAATAGACGGCTTACCTCTAACATCTCGCCGGTAAGCCGCCTCTTAGTTACTTTCGCTGGTGTATGTACTTTCCCAGCCCGTTTCGCCCGATTCAGGCGTTGCTTTACTCCACTCTGACCGCGGTGCCGCTCACCGCCACCATCAGCATACCTTCGCGAATCACTTCATAATCAATATCGATTCCGACGACAGCGTTGGCCCCCATCCGAGCCGCCTGCGATTCCATCTCGTTGAATGCTATGTCCCGGGCGTCCTTCAGCTTGCTCTCGTAGGCCCCGGAGCGTCCGCCTACAATATCGGTGATCGATGCGAACAGATCGCGTACGATATTGGCCCCCATAATGGCTTCTCCAGTGACAATGGAAACGTACTGCACAATCTCTTTCCCCTGTATCGTCGGTGTAGTACTTAAAATCATGGAAATCCTCCTCCTTTAAATCCATAAGTCTTGCGCACTTCCTTAGCATACGGGAATATCCGGAGTTTCATGCACATACCGCCATCAAAGACAAGGAACATCAATCAATGCCGTTACCTATTTAACGCATGAAGCAGCATTAAGAATCGCAGCGGCAAAAAAACCGGAAGCCCGGAACCAAAGTTCCGGACCGCCGGTTGAATTGTCAGGAGTCTGCCAGACCCGGCAGAGCCGATTAATTTTTATCCAGAAGCGCCGCACCTGCAATGCCGGGATGCGTCATCTCGTACGGATCCAAGATGAGATCCAGCTCCTCTTCGGTCAGCACGTTATACAGCAAGCACAGCTCGCGTACCGATTTGCCGCTTAACGTCGCTTCGCGCGCGATGCGGGCCGCTACCTCGTAGCCCAAATGCGGGTTCAGCGCCGTAATGATACCGATGCTCCGGTCGACGTATTCTTTGCACTGCTGCTCGTTGGCTTCAATTCCGTCAACGCAGTGAACCTTGAACACATGGAACACATTGTTCATGATGCTCAAAGACTGAAGCAGGTTGAAGACGAGAACAGGCTCCATCACGTTCAGCTCAAGCTGTCCCGCTTCGGAAGCAAGGCAAATCGTATGGTCGTTGCCGATAACCTGGAACGCCACCTGATTGACGACCTCGCACATAACCGGATTCACTTTACCCGGCATGATGGAAGATCCCGGCTGGCGGGCCGGCAGCCTGATTTCGCCTAATCCGGCGCGAGGCCCCGACGCCATAAGGCGCAGGTCGTTCGCCACCTTGGACATATTCATCATGCATACTTTCAATGCTGCGGACACCTCGGTGTACGCATCTGTATTTTGCGTAGCGTCGACGAGATCCTCGGCGTTAACGAGCGGGAAGCCGCTCCATTCGGCCAAGAGCTCCACAACCCGCTTGATATAGCGCGGATCGGCGTTCAAGCCCGTTCCGACCGCCGTCGCTCCCATATTAACCTCGTACAGATGCTCGCGGGTGTTCTCGATCCGTTTCATGTCCCGTCCCAGCACTTTGGCATAGGCGGCGAATTCCTGACCAAGCCGAATCGGCACTCCATCCTGCAGATGGGTGCGGCCCATTTTGATCACGCCGTCGAACTCTTTCGCCTTGGCGACAAAAGCTTCATGCAGCTGCTTCATCGTCACCAACAGCTTGTCTATCGAAGACAGCACGGAAATGTGAATCGCCGTCGGGAACGCATCGTTCGTCGATTGCGCCATGTTGACGTGCGAGTTGGGGCTAACGGTGAAGTAATCGCCTTTCGTTCCGCCCAGCAGCTCAATCGCGCGGTTGGCAATAACCTCGTTGGCGTTCATATTGATGGATGTTCCTGCGCCGCCTTGAATCGGATCGACAATGAATTGGTCGTGCCATTGGCCTGCAATGATTTCATCCGCGGCGCGAACGATGGCTTCCGCCAATGCAGGCTGCAGTCTCGTAATTTCCATATTGGCTGTAGCCGCCGCTTTTTTCACGATCGCCATCGCTCTGATCAGCTCTTCGTGAATCCGGTAACCCGTGATCGGGAAGTTCTCTACGGCTCTTAACGTTTGAATACCGTAGTAAGCTTCGATCGGCACTTCCTTGGAACCTAAGAAATCTTTCTCGACACGCAACGTTTCTTTCATTGTACTTCTCTCCCTCAGCCTTCGCTATGATCCCATAATTGTCCAATGGTCAATTCTTATTATATTATCTGAATCCGGTTTCATTTTAATCCATAATGAACGAACTTGCAAACCCCCGAATCGTTTCCCTGCAATTCCAATCATCTCCTTGCCAAACTCAATTCCAAGGAGCCGCAGGCAACCTGTATGTTCCCTGCAGCTCCATGCTCACCATTTGATCCATACGCCCGTTTTATCGTCGGATATTTTGAATCGGGGATACCGCACGCATTCGCTATCGTCCTGCTCCAGCCGGAGCAGCCATTCGGCATAACCGGGCAAGGTCATGTCGGCAATGCGCCCGGCCATCGCTGTTATAGCGTCTGCTTCCCGCTCCGAGTCCGCTCCAGGCAGGAACAAGCCGTCCGTCACGATCAAGATCGACTGCAGCCCGATCCGGTTAAACCTGCCGTATTCGATAAAATCGGCAAGCTCCGGCTCGCCGCTCATGACCGAGTAGCCCTCGATCGTGTTCATTTTCGTTTTGTTTTGCAAAATCATCGGCCTGATGCATGCCCACAGCTCATCTCTCGACGCAACACCCTGCCGGATATGCTCCCGCAGGACGCTTTTCAACCGCGCATCGATGGGCGCCACCTGATCCCTGGAGATTGGCCGGATCAATCCGTCCTTGTAAACGGCGATAATCATGCAATCCCCTACTTGGGCGTAATCGATGTAATTATTACTAATCCGGACCATCGCCAGCGCACTCGTCCACAACGATTGCTTGTCGGTGACGTCGATCCCGGCCTCGAGCATCGCTTCCCTGAGCTTCGAATTCGCTTCGAGGACAAGCGGCTTCAGCCCCGTCTCCAGCCCGGCGTCTGTCTTCAGCGACTGCATATATTGCCGTATCGTTTGCGAAGCCAGATAGCCTCCCGTCTCGTTGTTGGGCCCGCGATAAGGATGTACGGAGGTAGCCCCGTCCAAAACGCCGTACAAATGCAGGCTTTCGTTAATAACGAGCGCATCCTCGTTCCACTGCGCCGTTCCTTGCAATGAGATCGTTTCTACTTTCATACCCCGGCTCTCCCCTCCACAGCTTACTATAAACGCGACTTCCGGATAACCTGATTGATCACCTCGGAGAAAACAATGCCAATCGCAATGGCACCGGACAGCATGAACGCCTTGGCTGCCATCTGCACGGCCAGATCATACTGATTTTCTACGACGTTGCGCATGGCATCGTAAGCCAATCCCCCGGTACAAGCGGAATAATGCCGGAGACGCTGAAAATGATGATCGGCGTTTTGTATACTTTTGCGAGAAACTGGCTTACTACGGTGACGAAAAACGAAGCAGTCAGCGTCGACAAGATAGGATCGTCCCACGATTTCAGACACGAGATATACAAGAGCCACCCAAGCATCCCTACAAAGCCGCATTGCAGCAGGTTTCTCCTGGGGGCGTTAAATAAAATGCCGAAGCCGGCGGAGGCGATGAAGCTGGTCACGAGCTGTTCTAGGATCATATATATGAACTCTCCTGTTCGGATTCCTAAGCGGTTCAATAAAAAGAAAGCACGAACGCGATCCCCGAGCCGATGGCAAACGAGGTGAGCAGCGCCTCCGCACCCTTCGAGATACCCGACACAAGGTGCCCCGCCATTAAATCCCTTACCGCATTCGTAATAAGCAGCCCCGGTACAAGCGGCATGACGGACCCGATAATAATGGTGTCGAGCTCCCGGCCGAAGCCGCTTTTGACAAAGACGAACGTGATCATGCCGATCAAGAGAGAAGCTGCGAACTCCGCGACAAACTTGATGGAAATAAGCCGATGCAAGAAGACGAGCATGCAAAAACCGAACCCGCCGGCAAGCATAGCCGGAATAAAATCCTGCCAGACGCCCTGGTACATGATCAGGAAGCATCCGCTGGACAATGCGGCGGCGATAACCTGGGTGCCTACCGGATAGGCGTGGCGGTCCGCATCGATTTGCTTCAGCGTCTCGTAGGCATCCTGGACGGATAGCTGACCTGCGCTAATTTTGCGCGAGACGTCGTTGACCAGCGCCACCTTGCGCAAATCCGTCGACCGCTCCATAATCCGGATCAGCCGGGTTGCCGGCTCCTTCCCGTCAATGGTAAAGATGATTCCCGTAGGGGTTACATAGCTATGGGTATTGTCGAACCCTAGCGAGGCGGCGATGCGCATCATCGTATCCTCCACCCGGTAGGTTTCTCCTCCGCTTTGCAGCATAATTTTGCCGGCCAGCAAACAGATTTGACTAATTTGGTCATGCTCCTTATGTAGGTTCTCCATCTCGCGCGGCTCCTTCAAACGGTCCAAATGCACATCTATTGTATCGTACAAACCGCAAAAAATAAAAGAAAAAACAATAGAAACCATCAACAATCTCTGACAGTCTGTTGTCAGTGTTCTTCCCTTACACTAGACCTTGTAAAAGATCACATCTCAGGAGAGGAAGATGAACATGTCCCGTGTATTATTCATTATTGCCAATGACCGTCCGGCAGAGCAATCCGTCAGCGTACAAATGTATGAAACGTTCCTGCAAACGTACAAGGAGGCCAATCCGCAGGATCACATTACCGAGCTTGATCTTTACCATGCCGAGCTTCCGTATTACGGAAACAAAACCATCAGTGGTCTTTATAAGCTGAGCCTGGGCTTGGAGCCCCTTCCCGAAGAGCTTAAAGCCGCCCGGATCGCCAACCGGTATATGGATCAGTTTTTGGCGGCCGACAAAGCGGTCTTTGCCTTTCCACTGTGGAACCATACGGTTCCGGCACCGCTGATCACTTACATTTCGTATTTGACGCAGAGCGGCAAAACGTTCCAGTTTACCGAAGAAGGAATCACCGGACTCGCAGCAGGCAAAAAAGTCGCTCTATTAAATGCACGCGGAGGGGATTACTCCAATTCCTTCCTGGCTGGAATGGAGATGTCGTTGGCCTATGTGAGAAATATGCTCGGCATGTGGGGGATTCACGATCCGGAAGTGGCCGTTATCGAAGGGCATAACCAGTATCCAGACCGTGCCAGCCAGATTGTGGAGGAAGGATTGCAGAAGACAGCGAAGCTTGCCGCGAGCTTTTAGCTTCGGCTATAACGGACAAAAGATCACCAGGCTCCGCGCGACTGCTTCCTGCACCCCCTAATGGTTAACACATAACAGTAATGGGAGGCGCAAGCTCAGGCGCGGAGAGGGTGATCTTGGTGTCAGATTATTTCATATCATTAAAAGAATTATAAGGGATAACGAACGACACGACGGTTCCTTCATTCGGTGTGCTGATGATGGATAAGCTGCGGCCATACATTTGAATCAACCGCCGGTTCGTATTCGGGAGCCCTATGCCGGACTTCCCCTTCATCGTCGGACTGAGGAGCTGAATCACCTTCTCCTGGTCCATCCCTTTGCCGTTGTCCTTTACTTCAACTTGGATGAAGCCCTCCCGGCGGGTAATCCGAATATGTACCGTTCCGCCTTGGGTCCGGCTAAAAATACCGTGCTTGACCGCATTTTCAATCAGCGGCTGAATGAGCAGCGGCGGGAGAAGCAAATTAATATCGGGCTCGACCTCCCAAACGATCGCCAATTTGTCCCCGAACCGCTCTTTTTCAATGTACAAATAAGCTTTGGCCAGCTCCAGCTCATGAGTAAGCTCGACCAGCTCTCCCGTATTAAGAAAATCGAAGCTGATCCGTAAATACGACGTGAACGCATCGCCTAAATCCCGCATGCGCTCCGTATCGATGTCGCTTAGCGCCATCAGGGAATTCAGCGTGTTAAACAGAAAATGAGGATGGATCTGCGCCTGCAAATAGGCCGCTTCCATACGTAAACGCTCATGGATGGATTGCTTCAGCGCTACTAACGCCCTGATCCGATATTTCAGCTCCAGGGCATCTACCGGCTTTGTAACATAATCGTTGGCTCCCGACGAGAAGCCGGTATATATATCGGAAGGCTGGCTGCGCGCGGTCAAGAGCAGCACCGGAAGCTCCGATACCGAGTAATGCTCCCTTACTCGCTGCGTCAGCTCGTAGCCCGACATTTGCGGCATCATAACGTCGGCAATCAGCAGGTCCCATTGCCGGGTGCCGAGCAGTTCCAGCACTTCACGGGCTGACTGGACCGTGGTAATGCTGTACGGCTCCGTCGACAGGATGCCGGCCAGTACATTCAGGTTGACCGGATCGTCGTCAACCGCAAGAATATTCGCCCGCGAATCGTGCAGAAGCGGCGGAATAGCTGCGGCGGCAGCCACTTCGCCAACGGCCGTGTCCCGGGCAAGGAACCCGGGCGGCGGTTCCGTCTCCGTTCCTGCCGGCATAGACAACAGCTGCGGCGGCAGCGGTACCTCCGACGCATCCGCGAGCGGCAGCTCGAAGCGGAATTCCGAGCCTCTGCCTTCTGCGGAGTGAACCGTCAACGAGCCGCCGTGCAGCTCGACCAGCTGCTTGCATATGCTCAAGCCGAGCCCGATCCCCTTCCCGTCGCTGATCCCGTAAGATCCTTGCTCATAAGGGAGAAACACTCGCAGCTGTGTCTCTTCGTCCATGCCGACTCCGGTATCGGTGACATGGATGACGGCATGCCCGTCCCTGGTCCCGGCGGAAACGCTGATGGTTCCCTCCTCGGTGTATTTGATCGCGTTGTGCAGCAGGTTGTACAAAATTTGCACGAGCCTTTTCTCATCGGCCATGACCGGGGGCATCGATTCCGGTATATCCGTGGACAGCCGGATCGGCCTGCCTTCCACCATAAATTTCAGCATGGCGATGACGCTCGGAACGACCGATTGCACCTGTAAAGGCTCCCGCTGCAGCACAATGCCATGCTCGCGGAGCCGTGCGACGTCCAGCAGATCGCCGAGCAAATGTGACATCCGGCGGCTAATCGTCACAAGCAGCTCCATATCCTTCACGCTTTTTTCGTCCATCTTCTCTTTTTCCTTGGTCACTACGGTTTCCGCAATATTCATGATGCCGTGCAGCGGCGTTCTCAGCTCGTGTGAGGTATTGGCCAGAAATTGGTCCTTAAGCTTATCCGCTTTTGTCAGCTGTTCCGTCAGCTTCGCATTATTGTTGGCGTTACGGATATATTTTTTAAACCAATAGCTGGAAAATCCGGTGAGCGCCGCAATAAGATCCATCGGATAATACACGGTCGTCACGTCCTTCATCGACTCGACGATGCTCCATAACATGTTGGTTATGATAGCTGCCGCGGTGAGCAGCAGGAAGACGACGTCTTTGTCAGCCTGCTTCATGAAGATCATGGTGCAGACGATATAAATAAACCAGGCGAAGGAAGTGAAATAGAAGGCATGGAACAGCTGCAAATCGATCGCTGCATTGACCCATGATGCGGGTGCGGCCGCCAAAAATCCCGAGAACAGAACAAGTGCCGTTGTGTAACCCCGTAACCATAGGCTCTTCGGAGGTGCCGCCGAGAATTTTCGGAACAGAAGCAGGATAAAAATGTTTTGCCACAGGAGGCTGAGCAGCCTGATCTTTATCGCCCATTCGTAATTGATCGGCAGCCAGAGCTGGAGCACGTTATCATGGCCGATAAGGATCGCTATCCCGACCGATATGGTTAATAAGCCGGTAATGAGCAAAGCCTTCTCCCCGCGGTTGAACAAGTAGATGATGCCTGCATACAAGCCGTGAAGCAGCAGGATGATAAACGTAACGAGCTGGAAGCCGATGGAATACCATCGCACGTAATCAATCGAGGCCAGCGAGCCGAAGCGAATGGAACGCGTCAAGCCGCCTTTCAACGGCTGGTCGAAATTAGCTGCGCGAATTAGCAAATCGATTTCTGTGGTACCCTCCTCCGCATAGTTGGCAGTGTACGAGACGTTTCCGGGTACGTAATCGTCGGCGTTTGCGGCAATTTTGCCGATCTTGCTGGAGGTAATCCCGTTGATTTCGATTTCCGACGACGCCTGAATGCCTTGAAACCAGAAGGCGACAGGCTGGACCAGCGGATCGATAAGAATACGCAGCCTGTACGTCCCGTACCCGTAGGAGGCGCCGGAATCTGGATTCAGCGCGCCGCCCCAATCACCCGGCACTTGGATAGGGAGTCCTCCGTTCGCTCCCTGCGGTCCGTTTTGATACGAAACAAATTGGTGAGGGTACAGCTCCCACTGCCCGTTCAAAAAGAACGGCGGAGATTGCTCCAGGTCGACACCGCGCAAATCGATTACGCCTTGGACGGCTTGGGGTTGATCCTGTGTAGTAAAAACCCCCATCCAGGTCCAGCGCAGGTAAAAAAGAGCGCCGAAAAATAAAATCAATATGGCGATATTTCTAAGTATGGTTAAGTTTACTATTCGCATCATACCAAGAAGTTCGACATAATATGCGGTTATTCCTGTGCATCCATGATGTGAGAAAAACGTCTATCGACGTCCTTTCACAGAGGAGCGACCTTAAAGTTTTGCTTTAGCAAAACTCGCTACGTAAGCAAGGTTGTTTTTATCGCCAAATAAACTTTTACATCCGCTGACATCGGAATCTTTATAAAATCTTTTGTGGTAAAAAGGCTGCCATTAGCCGGATAACTATCCTCCTGCCAATGCAGCCCGTTAACAATTACGGTATGCCTTGATCGTAATGCTATGACCTCTCCGCTTCACGGGATACCGCTTGCTTCGGGGTAACCCGTCAACCATGCAGCGCCCCCGCCAGCCGGGGGGAGGGCCGGGTCCAGCCGACGGGAATTTGGATCAGGCTCGCCAGCCGCTGCTCCGGAAGCCGGTACAGCTCGTCGCACAGCCGGGCGTCATAGCCGAGCAGCGGATGCCCGTTTAACCCCAGCGCCGCAGCGGACAGCAGGACGCGCTGTGTCAGCATACCCGCTTCCATCTGCTGGATGCGGTACCCGCGGTATCCAAGCGCCGGCAAGTAATGCCGCCTATCCCCGGCTATATGCAAAACAAGGGGAACCTGCAGCACATTGACGTTGTGCGCTGGCATTCCCTCTTGAACCCACAGCCGCAAATCTCCCGGCCGGAGCTGCAGCAAGGCGCACTCCGCGCTGTCGTAGCGGTACGACCCGTCAGGGATTCCTTCCACCTGATGCAGGATCCCATACAAACCGACTCTCGGAGCTCTCGGAGCGGACGGCTCCATGAAGCCATCCAGATCGTTCCGGTACACGAAGGACTCTGTCGCTTCACGCAGCAGTGCGGCCAGCCGCTCCGGCTCCAGAGAGCCCATAACGAAATCCGCATCCGGCGAATACCGTTGACGGCATGCGGAGGCGAAATCGTACTCCAGCCTCTCTGTGACGGGCAGGCGATATCTCTCACCCGCCGCCGTTCTGCGGCCGGAGCTTCCACCGGCTTCCATCCAAGGCAGCCCGACAGGGCCTAACGATTCTAGCGATTCCAGCATGGAAGCTTCATTCATCCGGTTCAGCAGCGGGTAGGGCTTGATTCTCTTCGATCGTACGTACTGGTCATGCTGGATAGCGGGCAGTTCGCTGCACAGCCGTTCAGCGGTAATAGCTCCGGGCGGCTGCCTTGCCATGCCGGCAAACCAGACGTCGGCCGATTCCGCCGACAACGGAATGACGGCGTATACGCTCTCCTCCTGCTCAGACAGCCCCAGCAGACGATTAACGGCGCGGTCGAGAAACCGGTAATGGACCCCCGCTTCCCATCCGAACCGTTTGGCCGATTCCAGCAGCTGCCCCATCATTGCGCCTGCGTCCAACGCTTGCAGACGGTAGGAGAAATGATTGTATTTAAAGAAGTTTTTCCAAAACATCGACGAAACGAAGGCGACGCCGAAGCAGCGGCCGACATCGCAGCTGTTGCCCAGCGCACGGGCGATATAGCCGTCAAATCTCCCTTCGCGCAGCAGCGCCAGCCGATGGTGCGCCGTATCGTAATGATATACACCCTCAGGCAGCTCTCCGATGTTCAAATAGACATATAGTTCATTCGGATACAAGCCTCCGCCGGAAGGGGCGAACCTTCGCTGCATCCGGAACACATCCTGCCCCGGACCCATGGTGGCTAGTATCGAATCGCTCACTTGAGCAAGGCCGTAAGCATACCACAGAAAGTGTCCGATGGTTCGCAGATCAGGCGGCCCCGGCTTCCGGAGTGTATTCGCTCCGGAGCCTGCACCCGGATATTCACGCGCGGCTGCGCCCGCTAACGGCCTGTTCGCCGGCAGCACCAATGGAATTTCCGCAGCCAATGTCACTGTCGGTATGCTGCGATACAGCTTGTAAGGCAGCGGCTTGTCGTCCCAATCGATCTCCCAGCCCGGAGGCTTCGTTTTGTCGACATCGTAATGCAAATCATGCAAGAACGTTTCCAGCTCCACGGGTCCTCCTCCTCTCACGGGAACGGATGCGGGAACGGATTGAGCTGACCGGGCGTCAGCGGCTGTTTCGTAAATCCTAGCTCCATAGGCACCCGAAACACCCGATCCAGCCCGGCCAGCCGGGTGTAATGATGGCCGAACGTCATGGGAAGCGTGCCCGGGATCAGCACTTTGACACAATGCAGCTTGTTGCGCGCCAGCTCCGGTGCCGTTACGTCAATCGCTACGACATCGAGGTTCAGCCTGTTGAACCGCTGCAGTACGCCAACCAGCTCATCCGTCAAATCCGTTGTATTCCGCCGTCCGGTTAGCGGAAACGCTTCTTCGAACTTCAGGGGCTTGCTCCCCCCATCCAGCAAGAATCCAAGCCGCTGCTCAGCCTCCGGCAGCCCGTACAGCAGAGAATGGTCTTCCATCGACTTCACCTGCGAGGAGTCGCGGAGCATCCTTACAGCGTCCTCACGGTTCGCTTGGAGCTTCATATCCAAGCTCGGCATCATGCCGCCCAGCTCATGAAGCGCGCCCTTCACCGCACGCAGCGGATCGGGATGAGCGCCTGCGGCGCATATAAGACGCGCCCCTTCCTCCCGCTTATTCCGGGCTATGCCCCACACGCTCGGGATGCCGTACTCCATCGTCGAATTAAAGAACATGACCTCGAACCCGGCAACCGTCTCCAGCCGGTCGATCATCTGCTGCAGCTCGAGGTCGGCGGCCGAACCCAGGTCCAGCCTCGGCAGAGGCAGCTGCGCATACCATGCCATAAGGAACGAATCCCTCTCGGCCACTTCCAGTATTCCGTACAATATGGCCTCCTCCAGGCTTCCTCCCAGGGCGCATCCGTTGGACGACTCAAAGACGAATTGGCTGCCGCAGCCCATGCTGTAGTACGCCAACGATTCCGGCACGAGAATCGGACGCTCCTGCAGGAACGAGTAGCCCCATACCCATGGCGTCGTTTCTTCAGGATCAAACGGCCGGAACGGATAGTTCGGCAGCGCATACTGCTCCTTCGAGTGTACCCCTACGGTCAACGGATTCAGCGCTTGCTCCGCCAGCTCGCGGTAGCTGCCGTATACGACCGTTCGCTTGCTGCGCGGCTGCAGACTGGAGTAGCGCTCCAGCCCTTCCAGAATCGCCGTGGAGCCGCTCACTGCATAAGAGTGCGTGCGTCCTGCCGCACCTACGTCCTCCGACAGCAGCGGCAGATTGACGCTGGCGTCGGCAAACGGAGACGTCAAGTCGACCATGCTTCCGTTCAGCAAGCCAGCCCGATGATCCACATAATCCCGTCCCAATACGGCTTGCAGCTCATCCATGGACCGGGTACGAAAGCTGTCGGCCTTGAGCTTCGGACTCGGCCTAAGCTCCATGCGCGCCTGCTCCGGCGTATCGTCCACAGGCCTGCTGCATGCCGGGCATAGCGAATCCGGCAGCACCGTATGGCTGGACGTCTCCAAGGTCAGCAGGTTGACGCGCATCAGCCGCCCCTTTCGCTTGCCGCTCAACCCGTTCAGCGCCTCCCGCACCTCCGCCGCAATCAGCTTCGCCATATGCAGGAGTCCGATCGGCGCAGCCCATACGTCCCGCTGCGTCCCGCCTTGGGCCGCTAATGCCTGCAGCAGCGACTGCATTTCCCGGCGTTCCCTGCCGGCCATCAGCCTGCGGCTGTCCGTGCACTGCGGGCAGCCCGGCTCCCCCTGGATGACCCACGGCCCGATTACACCTTCGCCGAGCACAACCGCCCCCCGAAGCCACGGGATGCGGGCAGCGCTGAACCGCTCCTCGGCATGCTGCACCGCTTGCGGCTGCCAGCCTTCCTGCAGCAGCAGCGCGAGTCCGGCTTCATCAGGAAGTCCGTCCGTAAGCTGATCCATACGCAGCCGAATTCCTTCTACCTCCTGGCGGGACAGCTCCTCCCCAACGTAATCGCTTAACGAGCCATCACCGGCAATAACGATGCGCTTCTTCACCGGGACACCCCCTCACGCACTACGACACCGAACACCGCTGCGATCTCTTCCCTTAAAAAAGGCTCCGAGGCCATATCCAGCACTACAAGACGATGTCCGATCCTCGATTTCAGCGTTTGCAGAGCGGACCGCACCGCCTCCGGCATATGCCCGTTATCGCACGAAGGCGTTTCAAGAGGGAAAGACGACGCTTCGTTCAAATAGACGGACGTCGCCGTCTTCGTTACAAGCCCTCTCGCAGTTGTGGAGCGCCCTGCGGAGCGGTTTTGTTCCTGCTGCACCGCTTCCCGTAAAGCCTCGCGCAGCGCCAAGGTGACATTCAAGCCGGGACTGCCGAACCACTGTCCCTCGGTCCCGACCCAAACGACCGGCAGTCCGTGAACCGCCTGCCCGAGCGCGATCACCGGTGTCCCTCTCATCCGCGATAACGCCTGAAAGTAATAGCGGCTCTGCACATCCTCCAGGGAGACGATTCGCGCCTGCGCAACCACTTGCGGCCGATCCGCTATCGTCCTCCTCAGCCGCTCTCCCAGGCAGCTTTGCAGCGCGCGAGCCATAGCCTCTGCCGCCGTTTCTCCCGCTCCGATGCCGAGCAAGCATTGCCGAGTGAAGCCGCTCGCTTCCCACTCCTGCCGGAAAGACGAGCTGTCCGTCCATCTCCGCACGTACGCCTCCACTCCGGCCAGAGCCGCCTCGCGCCTGGCCCCCTCATGGGTTAAGTCCGCGCACGCGATCTCCGCGAGACGTTCTGCCGGTCCCTCCGACAATGGATCGGATGGCTGTATGCGGCATTGGGAGAGCGGCAGCTGGTTCAGCTCCCCTTCGTCCCACACGTGGAAAACTCCCGATACCGGCGACACCAGCCGGCTGAAGCGGGCCAGCCACTCGCTGTTATCCGTCCTAGCCGGCTCGAGCCTCCGCTCTGCCTCCTCGACTACAGCCGGCAGCGAGCTCCCCTCGGCAAGCGGATGCGGCTCGAACGGGTGCCAGCTTCCTTCCAGTGTCTCCAGATCAAGCAAATAAAACTGACGTTTGCCGGCGGTCTCGTTCACCCCGGCGATATGTTTCAACAATTCGAACACGACGATATGGGACAGCATCGCTCCGGCCGTAGAAGAATACTCCTCCGGCGGCTGCCCGCCGTTCAGGGCTGCGCTATGAAGACGGCGCCATGCGGATTCCCATTGCGTGTCTTGTCCGGGATGGATCAACGGTCCGGCTAATCCTGCCCGAGACAAATAGACTGCGGGTGCAAACCGCTTGTTCTCCTCTTTGCATGCAGCATGAACGCTCAGCAGCTCCCTCACGTCGTCCCCTCTCGACACATAGATGACCGCATCAAACGGTGCTACGGTCTCTTGCCAGAACCGGCTCGACGGCTGCTCAGACGAAGGACGGATGGTTAGTTCTTCCAGACTGACCTCGGGATCGTGCTCCCTTGCAAAAGCCGCCAGCTCCGTAAGCCGGCTCCGGTCGGTCGGTTCTCCATCCGTAATCAGCATATGGAGCTTGGGCAGCCCCGATTCGAGCAGGGAGGCGATCAGCGAAACGTATAACGGCCCGCAGCCCACAGCCAATACCCGCGACTCGCGATAAGTCTGGAACCGGAACGCCGCGGATGGCGCGAATTGCTCCAAAAACTCGATCTGGGAGGCGTATCGGCGCTGTACCTGCTCCGGCAGCTGATGAGGCCTATCAACGCTGACATCGTTTGCGAAGCCGTTCTTGTACAGCATCCCGGCAATTTCATAGATACGGTTCGCATGGGACTCCGGGAGCTCATCCGTCAAATAATCCATGGTATGCTCTCCGTTGAACAAAGGGAGAAGCTGCTCGATCCATTGATCCACAGACTCTCCTTCCATCCGGAAAGAACTTGTATTGTTGCGGAAATATACACTGCCGTGAGCATCCGGAACGTAGAACGTATCTCTCTTCATTTTCAAACGTGCAGAAGGATGTAAGGCTGTCATCGTAATTCCTCCTTCGTTAACCGTTCGGTTCGACCCGTCTCCCATCATTTTATGTATGGCTCTTTGTCCCTCATGTCACGTTCTTGCTCCCGGACCATTAGGACGTTCATGAGAAAAACCCTGTATCTGAAGATACAAGGGTTTTAAGTGCTTTGAATGCCGTTTAATATACGGATTATTGCTCGCCGTTACGGTGACAGTGGGCACAGTTTTGGCAGCGCGCGCAGTTATGGCAGTTTTGGCAGTTATGGCAGTTGAAACAGTTATGGCAGCGGAAGCAGTTGGAACAACGGAAGCAGCTCACACAGTTAAAGCAGGTAAAGCAAGTGAAGCACGAAACACAGTTAAAGCAGTTAAAGCAGTTGATGCCAGTAGACTGCAAGCTTCTAGGATCTTCCTGAGCCGATGCTTGCCAGGAGTTGACTTCTCCCGATCTGAGATCGGAAACCTTCAATTGTTTCAATTTTTTTTTGAAATCGCTCATTTCTAATCATCCTCCGTTATCATGTTGTCAAGCCGCCGAACTCTCTTCCTGCCATCCAACCATAGGGAACAACAGTTATTAGTTCGCCGACCGTATCCATACTCCATGACAACATATGAAACGGCTTCCGCTCTTGTTACTAATGAATCCACCTATCTCCGACATTTTCCAAAAAAAACGCGCTACCCGCTCCCATGAACGAAAAAGGCCCGCCTGAGGCAATGCCTCTAGCGGACCTGATCGACCGGTGCTTCCGGATTATTGTTATAAGATTACCATAAGACGATTGATTCGTCTACCATTTTTTCCTAAAAAAGGTTTATATCTTAAAAACCGTTTAGTTCGGTTGTTGCTGTTATTTTACTTTGCGAGTGCTTTTATTGCTGCGGTGTCCCGACGTATGATGCCCTCCCGTAGTATGTCCGCTTCCATGTCCCGGCCATTGGCCTCCACCGTGTCCCGGCCATTGGCCTCCGCCATGTCCTGGCCATTGGCCTCCGCCGTGTCCCGGCCATTGGCCTCCGCCGTGTCCCGGCCATTGGCCTCCGCCGTGTCCCGGCCATTGGCCTCCGCCGTGTCCCGGCCATTGGCCTCCGCCGTGTCCTGGCCATTGGCCTCCGCCGTGTCCTGGCCATTGGCCTCCGCCGTGTCCCGGCCATTGGCCTCCGCCGTGTCCCGGCCATTGGCCTCCGCCGTGTCCTGGCCATTGGCCTCCGCCGTGTCCTGGCCATTGGCCTCCGCCGTGTCCTGGCCATTGGCCTCCGCCGTGTCCTGGCCATTGGCCACCACCGTGTCCTGGCCACTGGCCGCCTCCTTGACCTGGCCACCATTGGCCTTGCTGCATGCTGCGCTGGCTGGACCGCGAGCTTTTATTTCCACTGCTGCTTTGGCTTTTTCCCATAATTAACATGTTCTCCCTTCCCATTTTCCAAACTGACTACACATCTACAGTATGTCGGGAAGAGAAAAAGGGTCGTTAGCCTTGAGAATTTGGGCTCTTATTTAGGTGATAGCCCTTTGGAAGCCCGAACGGACTTTTGTCCGCTATCAGTAGGCGCGGCTATATTGTCTCGGTGCCGATACGTCGCCGGATACGGCATGAATCGCATGAGTCGCCCAGTACGAATCGCGAAGCATGCCGCGCGCTACGCCTATGAGGTCCGCATCTTCATTGGCAACGGTCGCTTCCGCCAATTTCGGATCGTCCAGCATGCCGACGGCAATGACCGGAACATCCAGCGCTTGCTTATACGCCCGGGCAAACGGTACCTGATAGCCCGGGTAGTTACCGGGCTTCCGTGCTCCCGGAGGAGGGCCTTCCCCGCCACTGCTTACATGGAACAGGTCCACGCCGGCTTCCTTGTAGCGTTTGGCAACTTCAAGGCTGTGCTCCAAATCGTAGCCGTTCTCCATATACTCTATGGCCGATATTCTAAAGATGAGCGGCATATCGTCGGGCATAACGCTTTTCACCGCCTGAATGACTTCCACTCCGAATTTGGCGTAGTCCCGGCCGTACTCGTCACCCCGGTTGTTAATGGCCGGCGAATGGAACTGATGAATCAAATAACCGTGCGCACCGTGCAGCTCGATGGTATCCACCCCTGCTTCGATTGCACGTACAGCGGCTTCCTTGTATTTTACGACCATGGCTTTTACTTCTTCCGTCGTCAGCGCCCGCGGCTTTTTGCCCTCAGGGCTCACCGGGATGTCGGACGGACCGACCGGAACCGCGGCGTCCTCCGCCTTGCGGCCTGCGTGAGCAATCTGAATGCCGATTTTGGCGCCGTACTTATGCACTTCATTAATAATCCGCTTAAACGCCGGAATATGTTCATCGGACCACAATCCAAGGTCAAAATCCGTAATTCGGCCGTCGGGCTCGATGTCCGTCATTTCCATAATGATCAAGCCGGTGCCGCCGACAGCACGGGAAACGTAATGTACGTAATGCCAATCGTTCGGAATACCGTCTTTGGCTTCAACCGAATACTGGCACATCGGAGGCATTACGGTACGATTTTTCAACTCCAAATTTTTCAACGTAAAGCTGGACGATAAATTCGGCATGGGGTTCTCTCCTCCCAAAAAAAAGGGTTATTTGTCTAACGCGTTGCTGCAACATTGTAAGTCTGGTTTTCACGAGGTCATTATATACACAAACACTTTACTTACGGAAGTAGTGATATTTTATTCACATAGTTTCCGAAAAGATAGTTTTGTGTTACAGTTGGCTTTATCCATTGTGAAAAGAAAGGAAGTTGGCCGGATAATGAAAGATGAGCCTATCGTGTTGACCAAAGGAACGCCCGGGGAAGTATGTGCGGTCGTGAAGGCCATAGATGTTATCGGGACGAAGTGGACCTTCCTGATTATTCGCGATTTGCTGATCGAAGGAACCATGCGCTTCAGCGACCTGCTCAAGAGCCTCGACGGCATCAGTCCAAAAACCCTATCCTTGCGGCTGAAAGAGCTGGAAGAGCACGGCATTCTATCCCGCACCGTGTACCCGGAAGTTCCGCCCCGCGTCGAATATTCGTTGACGGAAAAAGGAAAGCAGCTCGAGCGGATCTGCATTGAACTGAAACGGTTCGGGCTTTCGCTTTAAAATAAAAATCCCCTTCGGCTGCCGACAGGCCTTTAGGGGATTGTTTTTCGCTTATGGTGTTAGGGTAACTACTTATTGCTCAGTCAAAAATGGTCTCGCCCAAAGGCTCCCGCACTTGCTTGAACAGCATGGCAATCTGCCCGGAAGTAACCCGATCCGTCGATAAAGGCGGCAGCTCATCCTCGGCGAAAAAGCCGACCTCGGTCGTTTCTATGCTGGTTTGAGCCTGGCCCCCCGTCAGCTTGCACTGGATGAACAGCTTGTACACATGATGCGCAAGCGGCGGATGCGGATGCTTGTTGCGGTCCAGAACCGCGAGCAGCTTCACGGGCTCGACATCGTAGCCGGATTCTTCCTTCACTTCCTTCACGACAATCTCCTTGGGCGACAATCCGATATCGGCCCACCCTCCGGGCAGCGACCAGCCTCCGTCGGTCTTTTCCTTCACTAGCAGCAACTTGCCGTCCTGCATCACTACCCCGCGTACATCGACCTTAGGTGTCTGATACCCGCTCTCATTGGCGAACAAATTCGCCACCTGCTCGATAGCAAGCCCCGAGTAAGCGGACATCATCTCGACGCTGATAGCCCTGAGCTCCTCGAACCTTTCCAAATCATAGGCGTCCTTGGAATAAGCCAATCCCGCCTGCGCAATCGCTTGAATCCGTTTGACCCACTCAATCCCTCTTGTGTCTGCCGTCATCGTTTCTCCTCCCGACTTTGTCTCAAGTATGCTGCTAGCGGCAACTATACCGTTATCTTTTTGGCGCTTCTCACACTATCATTCTATTATACTGGGACTTATTGTTAAATAGCTGCGTTCCGTCCGTCCATTTGTTTCCCTTGCGCCACACGCTTGTTGTAACGAACAATTCTTGTTATTGTAAAACATATCGAACAAATCGGAGATGGACATATGACCGACACGTTAACCTTTTGGGGAACCGGGGACTCCATGGGAGTTCCGCGTGTATACTGCCCTTGCGATATTTGCTCGGAAGCAAGAACGACGGGGCGCAATCGGCGTTTTCGCTCCTCCGCCATTCTGAATGCGGGTGGAGAGCCGTTATTGATTGACTGCGGCCCGGATTGGAGAGCGCAGATGGAACGGTTCGGCCTGCGTTTCATAGAACATGCTCTTATCACCCATGCCCATTTCGACCATATAGGCGGGCTCCCGGAATGGGCCGACGCCTGCCGGTGGCTGAGGCGCAAGGGTCATCTGTATGCTCCGCGCGACGTCTTGGATACGCTGCGGCAGCAGTTCCCGTGGCTGGAAAACCACATCATCTACCACGACAACGCCGTAGGGATGGAGTGGAACGGATGGAGCATTCGCCCATGGAAAGTATGCCACGGCAAAAACGGCTACTCCTACGCGTACAGGTTCGACCGGCCTGCATTCGACTTAGCCCCGTACGCATGGGCCTATTGCTCCGACGCCATCAATCTGAGCCGGGAAGAATCAGCCCCTCTATTCGGGCTGCAGCTGCTCGTCCTTGGAACCAACTTTTACAAGGAAGACGCCGATAAAAAGACCCGCTCGGTCTATGATATGGTAGAGGCGCTTGAATTGCTGGAGGAGGTAAAGCCGGCGCGCACGCTATTCACCCATCTGTCCCATGGGGTCGATATCGCATCGGAATACGGGCTGCCGTGCTCCGTTTCGCTCGCCGAGACGGGCATGCAAATACCGCTGGAATGAACTGTATGGCATCGGTGGCCTGTAAGGCGGGTTTTCCGGCTTACAGAGCGCGTTTCCGATCCAGCGCAGCCTGTAAGGCGATATTTCCGGCTTACAGCGGAGCTTTCTGCTCGGTTTGCGGCATCGACGGCTCTGTAAGACGGGTTTTCCGGCTTACAGAGCGCGTTTCCGATCCAGCGCAGCCTGTAAATCGGTTTTTCCGACTTACAGCGGAGCTTTCTGCTCGGTTTGCGGCATCGAGCGCTCTGTAAGACGGGTTTCCGTGGCTTACAGAGCCCGTTTCCACTCCAGCGCAGCCTGTAAGGCCATTTTTCCGGCTTACAGTGGCTTTCTGCCCGGTTCGCGGCATCGACGGCTCTGTAAGGCGGGTTTTCCGGCTTACAAAGCCCGTTTCCGATCCAGCGCAGCCTGTAAGGCGATTTTTCCGGCTTACAGCGGAGCTTTCTGCTCGGTTTGCGGCATCGACGGCTCTGTAAGACGGGTTTTCCGGCTTACAGAGTGCGTTTCCGATCCAGCGCAGCCTGTAAGGCGATTTTTCCGACTTACAGCGGCACTTTCTGCCCGATTCGCGGCATCGACAGCTCTGTAAGGCGGGTTTTCCGGCTTACAGAGCGCGTTTCCGATCCAGCGCAGCCTGTAAGGCGATTTTTCCGGCTTACAGCGGAGCTTTCTGCCCGGTTTGCGGCATCGAGCGCTCTGTAAGACGGGTTTTCCGGCTTACAAAGCCCGTTTCCGCTATCCCCGTTCTACTCGAAAACGGCACAAAAAAAGCGGCGAATGAACCGAAGTTCACTCGCCGCTTTCGCTTTTTCACTCAATCCAAATGCTTACACTTCGTCCCACAATCTGCGGACGGCTTCGAGTCCAAGCTTGGAGCCCGTATAGCAGTCCTCCATGCCCTCGAACTCTACCGAAATGTAGCCGTCGTAGCCGGAACGCTTAACGATGCTAATGACCTGCCGCATGTCGATGTCGCCATGCCCTACAATAGCGCCGCGCAGGTGATTCCCGCTTGCAGTCTGGAACCAGCCCGTTCCGGGGTTCAAGGACGCCGGACGCAAGTAGAAATCCTTCACGTGCACCATCGACGCGTAGGAGATGTTCTTTTGTACGGCAACGACGGAATTCTCGTCCGCGCACATAAAGTTGCCGACATCGAGCGTCGTGCGGAAGTTCGGACGGTCTACCGCATGGATCAGCGCCTGCACCCGGTCGCTCGCCTGAATGTAATAGCCGTGGTTTTCGACGCTGGTCGTGATGCCGTACTGTGCCGCATGATCGGCAACTTCGCGGCATGCTGCGGCTAGCTTCTCCAGATCCTCCTGGAACCGGACGATCGATGTATCCTTGCGGGAAGCGACGTCATGGCGCATCCGTTTCACGCCGAGACCGGCGGCAATATCCACCTCGCGCTTCACGCGCGCGATTTCCGCCTCGTACTGCTCCTGCGTCTCCGTAATAAAATTAGCTCCGATCGCGTAATTGGACACTTCGATTCCCGCGGCGGCTGCTTTTTCCCGAATCGCATCGATCAGCTCCGGGTTCTCCGTCAAGTTAAAGCCGATGGGAACAATCTCCACATGCTCCCCGCCGTTGTCGGCTATCCATTGGATAACCCCGAGAATATCCAGCTCCTGGTTTCTCAATGCCTTCACCAGACTGTATGAGCTTAATCCGAGCTTCATCTCTCCATGCCTCCCTTAATTTATTCGTAACGGACTTCGCGTCCGGTTTCTGCAGATTCATAGATGCCGCACAAAATTTTCATCAGCTCGACGCCGTCCTCCACAGGACTGACCGGCTCTTTGCCCGTGTTGCAGCTGTCGATGAAGAAGCGGATTTCGTTTTGGAACGCCACGGTGACGTTCAAGCCTTTTTGATCCGTTTGCGGCGTAATATTCAGGATCGTGTCATGCTTCTCGGATACGAGCGCCATGGCCGGCTCCAGCTCCAGTCCGCCTTTGTCCCCGAACAGCTTGACCGTAGTCTCATCCTGCTTCGCATGCAGCGTAAAGCTGACATCGATCATCAAAGACGCGCCGTTCTCAAAGCGGACAAGCGCATTCGCCATATCCTCGACCGTATTTTGACTGGCATCGTAATCGGCTGCTTTATAAAAAGAGAGATTCTGCACATGGCCGCGGTTGCCCAGCTTCCGATACGTATTGCCGGTTACGGATACGACCTTCGGACGTCCCATCAAATACCAGCAAATATCGATGACATGGACGCCGATATCGATCAGAGGGCCGCCGCCCGAACGCTCCTTGTCCGCGAACCATCCGCCCGGATTGCCAAGACGACGGATACATGAAGCTTTCGCATAATAAATATCGCCGAGCTCGCCATTGTCGATAAACCGTTTCATCAGCTGAGCATTGTTGTCGTATCTGCGGACGAAGCCGACCTGAAGCACTTTGCCGGACTCGCGGACTGCCTTCTGCACCTCGAGCGCCTCTTCTACCGTGCGGCACAGCGGCTTCTCTACGAGCACGTGCTTGCCTGCTTTGACCGCTGCGATACTGATCTCGGCATGCGTATTGTTCCAGGTGCAAATACTAACGGCATCGATCGCCGGATCGGCCAACAGCTTATGGTAATCGTCATATACTTGGGTAGCGCCGTATTTATCCGCTTTTTCCTGGGCTCTGGCCAGGTTCAAATCGCAAATCGCGTAAATTTGCACCGCTTGCCCCATTTTTTGATACGCTTGCAAATGCAGCTCCGAAATAGAGCCCGCTCCGATAATGCCAATGTTCAGCTTGTTCAATCCAATTCATCCTCCCGTTAATAGGTGTGAAACGTTTGAGCAATTTGTGAATGCAATATATAATCAAACTAACACGAATTGTCCGAAGAAGGAATGCATGCCATGATCAGTTACATGGATTATAAGATCAGTCGACAGCCGATCCGAATCGTTGACCTCAAGGTGGATAAAAGCATTCTCAAGCACAAATCGCTCACCATCGTCAATGTAGGCCATATTCCTGCACGGATTCACTATCGCGCTCATGCGCGGTTTACTTACTGGGCCATCGTTTACATAGCCGGGGGCTCGGGAACGTACCAGGTGAACGACGGCGACATTCAGCCGGTGAAGCAAGGGAGCTTCTTTCTGCTGTATCCCGAAGCTGTATTTCATTATGGACCGGGGGAGAACGAGCATTGGGATGAGCATTATTTTACGATCGAGGGCCCACGCATTAAAGAATGGCTCGACACGTGGCTTCCGGAGCCGGATAGGGTCAAGCAAACCGAAGAGGAGCATTTGACCAAAATCAACCGGATATTCATGCTGATGGAGACAGGAGTGCCGAGCAACATCGACAAAGCGTCCTTGCTTGTGGAATCGATGCTGTACGATTTCGTCGCGAGCTCCGAAGCCATTCCAAAAGCAACCAAAGCCGAGAATGCGCTCGGTCTGATCGAGGCGATTGCGGACTATTTGTACCGCCCTTTTGACGCCCAAGAGCTGTGCGAGCAGCACCATATCTCGTTCCCGACGCTCCGGCGTCTCGTGAGTAAATATACCGGCTACCCGTTGAATGAATATGTTCATCGCTTGAAGATGGCCGAAGCCAAGAACATTTTGCTCAACACCGACAAATCGCTCAAAGAGATCGCCTCCACTCTCGGCTATCAAGACGTGTTTTATTTCTCCAGACTGTTCAAAAAAATCGTCGGCGTCTCGCCCAAGCTATTCCGCAGCACGATGTAACCGATCTTTTAGAAAAAGCGCCCGAAGCCGTACGCTCGTCGACAGATGAACGTAAGCGGCCTCCGGGCGCCTTTTTAATTTCGCCACTGCTAGAAGATCGGGTTGTATAGCTGAAGCTCACCGCATCCGATCCAATCGATGCTGCCGACATCCCGGCACAAACGTTGCAGACTAATACGCGGCATGTGGCAGCAAATCTATGTACACGACTCGGCGGTCATAAAAAGCCGGCTGCTGCTCTTTCTCAACGAACGCTGCTCGATGTGTTTTGTGCCCCTGATAAGAGGAAAGCCTGTCTCCTATATTTTCCCTTCCCAAAACGTACATTTTTTTCATGTTCTTGCCCCAAATGGCGCACTCTATATACTGCTCCGCCCTCAATGATATACGCTGCATCTGCTTTTTTTTGCGCATTGTCGGACATTTGTCATTGACAAAATCCTCCTCCACAGAATACTATATGAGCATATAATCATATATTCATACTATTTATCCTATTCGGAGGTACTTTCCATGGATTCTCACGACCGCCCTCAATCGCCGGATATCAACGTCCGTTCTCTCGACGAAGAAACGCTGTTTATGGTTTCCCAAACGTTCAAAGCGTTATCGGATACGACGCGTATCCGCATTTTATACTTGTTGTCGCAGAAGGAATGCTCCGTGAACGAAATCGCCGATGAGCTGTCACTGCTGCAGTCGACCGTATCTCATCAGCTTCGGTTTCTAAAAAACCTGCGGCTCGTCAAGTTCCGCAGAGCCGGTACCACCTTATATTATTCATATGATGACGAGCACGTGATGGATTTGCTGACCGAAGCGATTCACCACGCCAACCACGATTAGCCGGGGGAAACCGACCCGTCATGAAATGAGGGGAAACCAATGTTGGAGTACAGAGTGAAAGGATTGAGCTGCGCCAACTGTACGAGGGAGATGGAAGAGCAGATTCAACGGCTCGAGCACGGACAGACGGCGACGCTTAACTATAACAGCGGTAAGCTGAAAATCGATTCCCAGGTCCCGCTGCAGGAGGTACAGAAAATTTTGCGCTCGGACGGCGCCTACATCGATTCCTTGGCGCCATCCAAGCCGGCTCGCGGCGGGGCTGCAGGCAAAGTCGCACTGCGCCGCGGAACATACGGAAGCATCGAAGGCAGCCAGGAGCAAGTAAGCGCTGCTTTGGAGCATGCGCACGGATACGATGAAGGCACGGATGACAGCGTAAGAGGTGCCCACTTCCATTCTCATCCGGCCTCAGGCTCGGCCGGACAAATGGCGTCCAGTGAAGCTCACGCTGCTGAAGCTGCGTTGGCATCCGGCTCCGCTGCAAGCATGCAAGGAGCTGCTGGACATGCACATGGGCATGGGCATGGGCATGGGCACAGCCATAGTCATGGGCATGGACATGGCCATGATCACAGCCATGAAGGCAATCATTCGCATGCCGACGAGCACGATCACGGACACGATCATTCGCACGACCACGGCGGTTCTGCGATGAAACGCCAGCTGATCATCTCCGCGGCGCTGTACGGTGGAGCGCTGCTGCTCGAAGGCCGCCTTCCCGGCATCGTGCAGATCATCCTTTACTTGGCCGCTATGGTGCTGAGCGGTTACGGCACGTTCCTTAAAGGCTTGAAGCGGCTCGTGCAGCTCCGGTTCAATATGGACACGCTGATGACCATCGCGTTGATCGGAGCTGTGAGCATCGGTGAATGGAAAGAAGCGACGATGGTCGCCATCTTGTTCGGTTTAAACGAGCTGCTCGAAGGCATCGGAATGGAAAAGGCCCGCCGCTCCATGGAAACGCTGCTGCAAGTGGCTCCGAAGCAAGCGGTGCTTATCCGCGATGGCAAGGAATCGCTCGTCCCTATTGAATCGCTGCAAGCGGGAGATACGGTGCTCGTCCGGGCCGGCGAGAAAATCCCGTCCGACGGCGTCGTGCTCGAGGGCGCCAGCTCGGTGAACGAAGCGGCGATCACCGGGGAATCGCTCCCGCTGGAGAAGGCGCCGGGAGACCGCGTATTCGGCGGCAGCATCAACCATGAAGGCGTGCTGCGCATTCATATCGAGAAAGCGTACGAGGACTCCTCGCTGGCGCAAATACTGCACCTTGTGCAAGAAGCGCAGGAGACGAAGACGCCGACCGAGCTGTTCATCAACCGGTTCGCCAAATATTACACGCCGGCCATCATGTTCGTTGCGCTTCTCGTAGCTATTGTCCCTCCTCTGCTGTTCCAGGGCGGCTGGAAGGAATGGCTGTACCAAGGCTTGGCCGTACTGATCGTCGGCTGTCCTTGCGCCCTAATTCTTGCTTCGCCCATCGCCATCGTAGCCGGCATCACGCGCAATGCTCGCCACGGCGTCCTGGTGAAAGGCGGCGTATTCCTGGAGCAGCTAGGCCGCATCGACACGCTGGCCTTTGACAAAACCGGCACGCTGACCCGAGGCGAGCCGCATGTGGAGCAGACCGTCGTCTACGATAGCGACGAGGAGCATTTTTACCGGGTTGCCGCGGCGATCGAGCAGTCGTCCACGCATCCGCTCGCCAAGGCGATCGTGCGCGAGACGAGCCGCCGCGGCATCCCGGCGGAGCAGCCGGAAGAGGTCGTGGCCGCTTCCGGCAAAGGGATCCAGGCTGTGCTGGGCGGCAGACGCTACTGGCTCGGCAACGAAGCCAGCGTCAGCCACATCGCCCTGCCGGATACCGTGAAGCGCGACGTGGAGCGCTTCAAAGCGAGCGGCCTCACGCTTGTGCTAGTCGCCGACAGCGAAGCGGTGCTCGGGCTCTTCGGCATCGCCGACGAGATCCGCCCGGAGAGCGACGCCGTCGTCGCCGCCCTGCATCGCCGCGGCATTCGCCGCACGGTGATGCTGACGGGCGACCATCCGCAGACGGCGGAGAAGGTCGCGCGCGCGGTCGGAGTCACCTCCTTCTTCGGCAGCCTGCTGCCGGAGGATAAGGTGGCGAAGATCCGCGAGCTCGGCCGCGAAGGGCGCGTCGCCATGGTCGGAGACGGCATCAACGACGCGCCGGCGCTCGCTACGGCGGAGCTCGGCATCGCGATGGGCAAAGGCACCGACAGCGCGATCGAGACGGCTGACATCGTGCTGATGCAGGACCATCTCGGCAAGCTGCCCGAAGCGATCGGCATCGCCCGCAGCACGAACCGCGTCATTGGCACCAATATCATCATTGCGATGGGGCTGAAGCTAGCTGCTCTGCTGCTGACGATTCCCGGCTGGCTGACGCTGTGGTTCGCCATCCTGTCGGATATGGGGGCGACGATTCTCATCAGCCTGCTTAGCCTGACCTTGCTCATTGAGCGCAAGGAGAGCACGGCGATCTCGACTATAAATCCCAAGGTTAATGATTAACTTCAATAAATATTCCTTTCATTAATAACTGATGACAGAAAGCCCCGAATTCCAGCCTTCCTCGAATCGAACAGCAATTCGTTCGAGGGAAGCAAGTTCAGGGCTTTTTTTCATAATTCTATTGCGGCGCCAGACCATCTTACTGATAATTCGGATTCATTATTCTTGCCTTATAGAAGGCCGCACCGGTCCGGGTCTTTATCGCATCAGGCATAAACATATCTACCGAGTCGGTGCACCAAGTGTTTAAAGTGCAACCGCCCTTCGGAGTTTTTGCCGTATCCGTAACGGTTTCGACGACTTGGCCCGACAGCTGATTGCCAACCGCCTTGACGCCGACGCGGCTGATGCTGCCCGCTCCCGAATAGGTTAAATCCAGCGAGTTCGTTGACTTCACATACTGGTACACCTTGCCTCCCGATGCAACCCAGAGCCGATCGTTATCTCCGTAAACCGGTTGAATATCGTGTCCGTTCAAGCTCGTCACATTCAGCCGGACATGCTCTTGCAAGGTAGGCGCAGCTGCGGTTCCCCCTACCTTCAAGCCGACTATGGCACTGTTGCCGAGAGTCCATAGGATTTCCTTCTCCGGGTCCCATAGAACGCCGTGGGCGCTCGTAAGCTTGTATTCGGCATAGACCTCCGAATGACAGCTCTGGGACGAGGTATATACCCTGACCCATCCCCCTGTACTTGCGGCAACTGCGATGTTCCCGTTAGGCAGCATCTCCGCAGCATGCGGATTCCCGCCGACGTTGGCGGCCCAATATTTGAAATTTCCCGCGGGGTAAGGGATGACTGCCGCTAAGCCTCTGGAATCGGTCACCAGCATAACCTTACCGCCGAAAAACTGGCTATCCCGCACCCTTGCTTCGGTAGGGAGCCCCCAGAAAGACGTGAACTCCGCGAACCCGTTCGTGCCGGACGGAGCCCAAGACCATTTGACGGCACTCGGACTGTTCCAATCGCTGGCCGCAGGGTCCATCACTAAAATCTTCTTGGAGGCCTGATCGCTTACGGCGATATCGTAATCGTTCGGAGCCGCATTCAACGCCGACACGTGCGACCATCCCGCTATACCTAACAAGGAAAAGGCTGCAAGGAGCACGCCAAGCAGAATGAATCGCTTGGTCCGCCATGCTCTCGCCGGATCCGGCTGATCCGAAGCATGTTGACGCATTGCCGGGAACACTCTCTGCAAGAAAACAACAGCCTTGTTGACGATCTTATTCTTCATAATAGCCCTCCCGCCATGATTCAATTCATAAAGTGATTTTGTTAACCATGATGCAGCGATTGCCTGTAATCGGCCAAAAGACGATTCCAGCAAGCCGTTAATTCAGATGGGACAGGCTCCCGCACCTCGAACATGAAAGGACCTTGATAACCATGAGCCGCCAGAGTCCCGATAACCTCATTCCAGTGAACGATGCCCTTACCCGGCATCCAATGCTTCTCATCCAACCCGTCATAATCGGACATATGAACGGTAATAATTCGTGAGCCAAGCTCCCGTATAAATTGCTCGGAACGCTCCTGCAGCAAATGATTCACATCACAGCAGACGCCCAGTCTCTCGTCCGACTCCATAATGCTGCTCATCTCCAAGCTCGTATTGCCAAGGCAGGTGCGCGGCAAGCATTCGACGGCCAAACGAACACCA
The DNA here is from genome assembly GCF_022354825.1 of Paenibacillus sp. H1-7. GTDB lineage: Bacteria > Bacillota > Bacilli > Paenibacillales > NBRC-103111 > Paenibacillus_S. The sequence goes on along the minus strand of NZ_CP031168.1, from coordinate 679,085 downwards.
AGCCGTTCGGCCGCATCGGCAAGCACCGGCAGATTTCGCTTGCACGCATCCAGCCGGGCGGACCGCTCCTCGGCCGGGATCGGCTCCCAGCTCGGATGAATGACGGCCGTACGAATGTTCCACCTATTCGCCAGCTGCAGCAGCGCCAGGTGCCTCTGTACGGCTTCGCCGCTCTGCAAGGAATCCGTTAAGGATACATCCCACATCGGTCCGTACGGCAAATGCATCGTCCAAACGTCCATCCCAAGATCACGAGTCCGTCGGACCCATGAAGCGCATAGCTCCTCGTTATAGGGATCCAGCATATCGAAGGTGTCGTTGCGCCAGGCAAGCTCTATGTAACGGATGCCCGCCCGTCCCACATCCTCGATATCGAATCGGGCGTTCTTCCATGCCTCCAGGGAAAGCGACGTTCCTATCTCCCAATCGGCAGGATCCGTCCTCTTTGGCGATTTTTCTTTTTGCTCCATTATGATCGTCCCTCCTGTAGGGGTACGTAGGCGTACCTCTTACTCTTGCTCCTGTAGCAAAATTCGAGCTTTATACAGCGCGGCTCCCTTACAAACCCGTGCTTCATCCAGCCCAAACGGCATAGAAAAATCTATCGTATCGGTCGTCCATTCATACAAGCTGCCTTCCTTCGGTACTGTTCTTACCACTCGGCCAGAGGGCTGATCGCCCACGCTCTTAACTCCGGGGCGGCTAAAAGCCTGACCTCCCGCATAAGCCGAGTCGAACGTATCGGTCGACTTCACATACTGATACACATGAGTGCCTGTGCTGATCCACAAACGGTCGTCGTTCCGGTAAACCGGCTGAAGGTCGTGGCCGTACCGGGTCGGCAGCGCTGTCTTGTGAACCTCGCGAATAACGGGAGCATCGGCTTCTCCCTCCAACTTGAGAGCAACCAATTCATCGTCGCCTAACGCCCAGAGCACTTGACGATCAGCATCCCAATGAACACCGTGCGCTCCCGGGAACCTGTATTCCGCATAAGCGTCGGATGAAGGCCCCTGCGAGGAAGTATAGACTCGTACCCATCCGCCCGTACTGGCCGCTACGGCAATGTTGCCGTTCGGCAGCAGCTCGGCCGAGTGAGGGTTGCCGCCGACGTTCAAGCCCCACTGCTTTCGGTCGCCGGCAGGGTAAGGAAGGATAGCCGCCAAGCCTTTGGAGTCCGTAACCACCATCCACTTCCCGCCCCATACGGGGTTATGTCTCACCTTAGCATCGGTTGGAAGTCCCCACGCTGAGACAAGGTCTTCGAAGCCGTCGGACGTATCGGCGGACCATGTCCACACGACAGCACGCCCGGCGCTCCAATCCTCCACCTCCGGATCGAGCACCACAATCCGGTGGTACGCCTGATCCGTACCTGCTATATAGAAATCTTTCACTTGGATCCCCGCCTTTCCCTTACCAATAAATTCCTGTTACTCTCGTCTAAATCAGCCAAATCCGGTCACTTGTCCAAGCCTTGCTTTTGAACCGCTTCGTTCACTTCTTTAATTGCCTGCTGGAGCCCTTTATTCTCATAGCTCTTCAATGTGCTCTCCCACATAGCAACCGGATCGTCTTTAGCCAGGATCAGCTTCGTTATGTCTTCAACAGGATTAATGGCGCTGAGCTTTGATTTGCCCGGCGTGTAGAGCAGCTCGACCTGAAAGTTCGTCGGAACAGGCTTGGCATTGGCAATCCTTTGCTTCAGCGTATCACGGGACATTTTGGCCAGCTTTGGAGTAAATTGAATGTTATTCACTTCATTTTCTACAAATTCAAGCTGCTGGTTCCAGGCGGCCAAAGCTCCGAACAGGTTATAGGACGGGTACATCGCTCCCAAGCTTTTATATTCGCCATTGTTATCTTTCTCTCTTGTAATGACAAGCTTATCGCCTTCCTTCTTATAATCCTTCCCTTCGATTCCGTATTGGGTTTCTATCTCGTGCTCCTTGGACAGCAAGAAATCGTACATGCGGAGTATCCGGTCCATCTTCTCATCATCCACTTTGGAGCTGAAATAGCTTTCCGACCAGAACGTCACGTTCGTATGCCGGTACTCCGTGCCGTCTGCCGCCGCCCATGAAACGGGAAGAATGGCTGCGACATCCTCGAACGGCACGTCTTTATTGTACTTTTTCCATGCCGCGTCCAGCTTCTGAAGTCCATTCGGCGTAGCCTGCATCGATATTGCGCCTACTTTGCCCTGTCCGAATTTCTCGATCCCGTCGTTCGTCTTCATGATTGCGAAATCCGGGTCAATCGCCCCTTCGGTGAACAATTGCCGCATTTGCTTCACGACCTCTTTCATTTTGTCGGAAGCAAAATAAGGGATATATTTGCCGTTCTCCTTTACCCAGGAGGCGTTGTTCACGTTAGGAAACGTCCCTGTAGCTAGAGGAAGAAGCATTGTGCTCGAACGGAACGTTACGCCTACCGTATCCTTTTTGCCGTTGCCGTCCGGATCGTTCTGAGCGAACGCCTTCAGCATGTTCAGGTAATCATCGTAGGTGACCGGCGTTTTCAGCTTCAGCTTCTCCATCCAATCTTTGCGTACAATCAAGGCGCGCTCTACCGCCCACGTATCGTAATCCTGGTACGTCTGCCTCGGAATCATGTAAAACTTCCCATCCACTTTAAGCCCTTTAATATCATCGAGGCTCAGAACCCGCTGCACATTCGGATATTTGCTCAAATCGTCCGGCAGCGGACGGATTATGCCCTGCTTGATCCAGGAATAGTACGTGTCGGTGTTGATAATGTCGTGGCTGAACACGTCGGGCAATTCCCCGGAGGCGCTCCACAGCTGATACTTTTCCTTGTAATCGTTATAGCTGATGACCTTGTCTACGAAATTCACATTGAACTGCTTCTCCATCTTTTTTAAGTATTCATCCTCTGCCCGATTCGGGAACGCCTTGCCGATGTTGTAGAACGATACGGAAATATCAAGCTTTTTCTCCCCGGTTGCCTTCTCTCCCTGTCCTGCCTTTCCCGCTTCCGGTGTCTTCCCCGTACTGTCGCTGCATCCGGCGAGAGCCGAAAGGGACAGGGCCAGCGTCAATGCCGCCGCACCAAAACGTTTACCGTTCATGATGGTCATCCTCCCAAAATTAGTATGGTTATTGTATCGTTAAGCCTGTATTGCCAAGTACTGAAAACCGCTGGTCATTCCTTAACGGCACCGAGCGTGACGCCGGCGGAAAAATATTTTTGCAGGTAAGGGTAAATAAGCATGATAGGCACCATTGTGATAACGACACTGGCCATCTTCAGTCCGTCCGGGTACGTCTCCCGCAATTGAGCCACCATGGACGCTCCCATATCGTCTCTTGACATCTTCGTAACATCGGCCAGCATATTGCGCAAAAACAGCTGCATCGGATGCATCTTCGGATCATTGACGAACAGCATGGCGTGGTACCACTCATTCCATCGGGCCACCGCATAAAACAGCGTAATGGCCGCTATCGTCGGCTTGGAGATCGGAATCACGATGCGAAACAGGATGTAAATATCGTTGGCGCCGTCGATTTTGGCGGATTCCTCCAAACTTGGCGGCACCATTCGAAACTGATTGATCATGACGATAAGAAAGAAGGTACTGACGGTCATTGGAAGAAACATTACGGCGTAGCTGTTGATCAAATGCAGGTTTTTGATCGTTAAGTAGTATGGAATCAGCCCTCCGCTGAACAGCATCGTGAACACGATCCCTCCCATCATGAAGGTCCGTCCCGGCATTCCTTTTTTGGATAAAGCATAGGCGCCGCAAGTGGTCACCAGAATGTTGACTGCGGTTCCGACCAGCGTTACGATAAGAGAATTGACCACGGCTTTTCCGACATAGCTGCCTTCCAGTAAAATCTTGTAAGAAGCCAGATCGAAGCTGGTTGGAATCAAATAGAAGCGCTGCTTCATCATTTCCGCCGGATCCGCGAACGAAGTAATGAACACATTATAAAAGGGCAATATCGTAATCAAGGCAATAAGCATCAATAGCATATGGATGGCATAGTCAGCCCACGTATTCCTGCGGGTCATCAATAAATCCCCTCCTGTCCCAGCCGCTTGGCCATCCGATTCGCGCCGACCAGCAGCATGAAGTTAATGACCGATTTGAACAATCCTACGGCGGTTGACGTCCCGTAGCTTAACCCTACGGAAAAGGTTCTCCTGTAAACGTACGTATCCAAGATATCGGCCTTCTCGTAAACGGCAGGATTGTATAGATTGAAGATTTGGTCAAAGCCGCCGCCTCCGGAGCTCATCATTCCGCCGATGTTGAGGATGAACAAAATCATAACCGTGCTTTTTAGCGAAGGCCACGTGATGTGCAGCATTTGCTGAAACCGGCTGGCTCCGTCGATGCTGGCCGCTTCGTACAGGGATGGATTGATACCCGCAATGGCTGCTAAGTAAATAATCGTCCCCCAGCCCATGTCCTTCCACAAGCTGCTGCTAAAGATGAGTCCGCGAAAGCTCTCCGGATCGACGAGCAGGCTGACCTTATCCATCCCAAATAACTCCAGCAGCTGATTCAGTACACCGAAATTACCCAGAAAATTGACCAAAATGCCGCTAATAATAATCCAGGATAAAAAGTGCGGGAATGTGTAGACCACTTGATAAAATTTCTTCAACCCGGCTTTCCGGACCTCGTTCAATAATAGCGCCACCACTATAGGAACGGGAAACTCGAAGATAAGTCTTCCAACGGCGATGATGATCGTATTGCGGAAAGCAATCCAGAAGTCGTCCAGCATGAATATTTCTTCAAAATTGGCCAGGCCGACCCAATCGCTCCCCCATATGCCTTTGGCGAAGTTGAATTCCTTGAACGCCAGTATCAAGCCATACAGCGGAACGTACTCAAATACGATGTAATACACCAGTAGCGGAATGACAAGCAGATAAAAATATTTGTACTCTGCCATTCGCCGCCATAACGCTTTTTGTGCAGCTTGCGTGTTCAATCGGAATCCCCCTCATCTGACAAACCGCTTTCTCCAGCTCCATTTCAGTTTAATCGAGGGCTTAATTCCGCCATATAAACATTTCTCAGCATCCGTATGTATTTTTCTCAGCTATTGTATAGGTCCTTTCACTTTTTCCGGCAGCAAAACAATACGCCCGCCGGATCGACCGAGGGCTCGGCGGTTCCGGCGGGCGTCAAGCACCAGGTCGGCGGCTTTGGATCGATCCTATTAGGACGTGAGCCGTATCCCGACAGTGTGTCAGCTTTCCCGTAAACGGTATTCGGTGGGTGTTACCCCGGTATGTCGTTTGAACATTTTGGCAAAATAAAAATAATCGTTATACCCCGACTTCTCTGCAATGTCGCTTACGGCAAACGAAGTGCTTCTGAGCATCTCACAAGCAAACTCCATCCGTTTATCGGTTACGAACTTCGTAAAATTGACCTGCAGCTCCTTTTTGAACAAATGACTTACATAGTTCGGGTGCATAAAAAATTTCCTGGAAATATCCTGTATGGACACATTTTCACGGAAATGATCTTGAACATACTGTAAAATTTGGTCGAACGTCGCTTCCCCGGTCTTATCTCCCATACCCGCCGAATGGAAGCTATCCATTGCAAGCTGCTCCAAGTAACGGATCATCGCAAATACATCATCGAAAGCGGCGGTCAATTCGTCAAAGCCGAATAGAAATCGCTCGGTGAAGCCATCGGCCATCCTGTATATCCTGGACAGCATCACATGATAGAACCGGAACGCATGACCGGTATCGTATCGTCCCGTCCGGAAGTGCCGTTCGATGATGGCGAAGCTCTCGTGAACGTATTTCGCATCCTTGCGCTCAAGCCCTTCCTCCAGCATGCGAAGCGCTGCAGCATCGAGATCATCCGCCCCTGCGGCTATCAGCTCCCCAATGAACGGACGGCCCGAAACGAAGTACAAGTAGGATGCCGCACCCGCCTCCTCTATCTTCTCATGAATCTCATTCATGTTATAAAAGATCGGGGTCAGACCCATTCCGCGGACACCTTCCGGTATCGGTTCTGCCAATCGGTTCATGACATCTCTGTGGTGTCGTCCATACAGGAGGAAGGCGGTCTTACCGCGTCCGATCCTGATGGAAACTGCAGCCCACCTGTCAAACAGATTACACGGATCCGAGCTTTGTACAACAGCAACGAAAGCGCCGTTTTCCCGGTCCCAGGGAGCATTGATTTTGTCCAGCAGCCGCTCCATCCTTGCATAGGCTTCAGGCGTGGTTTCTCTATCCTGAAACAGATGCAGCAGTTCACTCTCCACTACGCGCCGCTCCCTAGCAATCTGTTCTTGGAGACGCGCCAATAGTTCCTCGATCTCCGCTTTATTGAAAGGCTTCAGGCAATAACCTGCAGCGCCGTACTGCAAGGCTTGCTTCGCATAGTCGAATTCCGCGTAACCGCTGGCCATCACGCAGCGGACGGCGGAGCCTGTCTCCTGCAGCTTCTTGACCAGCTCCAGACCGTTCATCCCCGGCATTCGAATATCTATGAATGCTATGTCGGGCCGAAGCTCCTTGATTCGTTCCCAGGCTTCTATGCCGTTATACGCCATGCCGACGATCTCAAACCCGGCCGCCGTCCAATCCAGCGTGCCCTTCAAGCTTTCAACGATCCATCTCTCGTCATCGACCAACAAGATTTTATACATCGCTGCCCCCTATAACCGGGATTTTGATAAGCACCTTCGTGCCTTCGCCCGGCACGCTGTCGATAGACATTATGCCATACTGGTCGCCATAGGCGAATTTGATCCGGTTGTTCACGTTGATTATACCAACATGCCTTTCGCGGGACATGTTAATATTATTCGAAGCCGGCGGTTGAACCTCGAGGCTTTGTCTAATCTGCTCCAGCATCGCATGCTCCATGCCAACCCCGTCATCAATGACCCACAGCAGCAAATTGCGGTGATCTTCCATGCGGCAGCCTACGGTTAGAGTGCAGTTGTGAAGCGCCGGTTCTATGCCGTGGAACACAGCGTTTTCTACGAGGGGCTGCAGCACCATCTTGATTACTTTGCAGCTGCAGCAAGCTTCCTCGAAATCGTAGCGGACATGAAACCGGTCGACGAAGCGGATTTGCTGAATATTGATATACGCCTCGACAATGTCCAATTCTTCCTTCAGGGCAACGTGCTCTTCCCCTTTAATGCTGTATCGGAACACCCGGCTCAGCGCATCCGTCATGTCCCGGATTTCATCCACACCTTTTACAAACGCAATGCCTTTAATGGTCTCCATCGTATTGTATAGAAAATGGGGGTTGATTTGACTTTTCAAATATTGCAGCTCCGCCTGCTTTTTCATAAGCTGCAGCTCAAAAATATGCGTCTTGGAATCGATCAGCTTACTCGCCAAATCGTCGATCTCATCCAACAGCGCATTGACCTGTTTGGCCATAATGCTGATTTCCGCATAGCCTTCCAAGGCGACCCGTTTGTTCAGATTGTTCAGCCCTTTGGCACGCAGTCCGTAAATAAATGTCATAAAGGAACGGATCGGCTGCAAAATGTTATGGCTGATCGCAATATAAAGAACATACATCACCACAATCACGGCAATAAACGTGCCTATGACCAGGTGCTGCACCTCCTCCAGTCCCCGGAACAGCTCCTTGGTCGGGTAAATGCTGACGATTTGCCCCGCAATCTCCGGAATAGGCTCCGCATGAATAACGTACGGGGCTCCGTCCTTTCTGAACTCGTCGTTTCTGGTGCCGCTCGCGATCCGGTCTTCCAGCTCCGGCAAGCGCTTTCCGATTTGGGACAAATCATTGCTGGAGGTCACGACACGGTTGCGGTCCAGCACATAGAAGCTGCCTGCCGTTTTGTCGGACATGCTGTCTATTTGAGGAGCAATAGCGTTCACATCCAGCACCATGATCGCATAGCCGATTTTCGCTTCCAATGGGACCTGGTTGTGCCTGTCATATACGGGAACTCCGACATACACGACCTGTTTCATCGGATTGCTGTAGGGATATAGGCTGAGAGCCGAATAGTAGGCGCTGGTTCGTTCCGGTATTTCATTCAACGGAATGAATTCTTGACAATTGATGCAATTGTACGAACTGCTGCCGATCGTGCTTACAAGCACTATATCGACGATCCCCTGCTTCATGGACTTCAGGTTGACCAGCAGCTTTTCGATTTTGCCATGCAGCTCGTACTGCTTCAGCCGATCCTGCTCCATCAAATATTCCTGAATCTGCTCGTTATAAGCGATATTGGGCAAAATCCGGTTGATCGTGTCGGCATTCGATGCAATATTTCGCTTAATAGTGGAGATAAGCTCAATCGTATAGTCGCTATTTCTTTTGTATGTAATATTCAGGATCTGGTGATAGCTCCATACTACCGTACCCGATAATAAAAGCAGGATGACTCCTCCGATACAGAGCAGCTGCAGCCGGATCGAATATTTGCGCAGCAGGATGAACAAGCCGACTTCCCCCTTTTATTTCGAATGCCGTTCAGGAAATCCTGCCCTTCCGTGATCATCCGTCATCCCCACATCCTGTAAGCCAGCATCCCTAACCACACGGCACAGGCAATCCAAAGCGCGATAAACAGCGCGCCGGTAATCCAATTGACCGGCTTGCCCTGCCGGCGCACCTCCTCTGCCTTGGCTTTGCAATCCTCCAGCACCGGTTCCGGTATCATCCGCAACGCAAGGGCTATGCCCAGCGGCACAATAATCAGATCATCCAAATACCCGAGAATCGGAATGAAATCCGGGATTAAATCTATCGGACTGAATGCGTATGCAACGACGCAAATCGCAAACAGCTTGGCGTACCAGGCAACCCGCGGATCCCGGTACGCCAGGTACAGGACGTACACGTTTTGCTTCAATCGCCGCGCCTGGTTCTTCAGCCCGTTCAGCAGCCCTGCTTCGGTGTTCATTCTTTCCTTCACTCCATTTCGTTGACCGTATCAGCACACAATGATGCGCTCCTCATTCAAGCATACTATGTTCCGCCAAGTAGTCCATACTTTTTTTGGCATTGGGTCAACCTGCGTGCTTTTTACGATGAAGAGTCCTTATGGGCAGCCAAACCAGAATATGGTAGTATGAAGAAGAGTTCATTTCGAAGGAGTGAATCCTTATGAACGACCGGATTGCTACGATTCGGCAATCGATGATGTTTACAGGACATTTGGAGAACGATGTCATCGATCTGCTGAGCTTGTATAATTGTCCCAAAACCGCAGAGCACAGCTTACGAGTCGGAGATGAAGCCAGCCGCCTGGCCGCCAAATTCGGCGGGGACCCCGAAGCCGCCCGCACCGCAGGCTTACTCCATGACATAAGTGCGATCATTCCGAACAATGAAAGAATCCGTGTCGCCCAGGAGCTGCACATCGAGATCCTCCCGGAAGAAGCCTTATTCCCCATGATCATTCATCAAAAAATTTCCCGTATTATTGCCCGGGACGTCTTTCACATCCACGATCCAAGCATACTCGACGCCATCGAATGCCATACCACGTTAAAAGCAAAGGCAACGCTGATGGACCTCGTCTTGTTCGTTGCGGATAAAATCGAATGGGACCAGCCGGGCAAGCCTCCTTATTTGGAGCAGCTGCTCGAGCAATTAGACACCTCGTTGGAGCAAGGGGCATTTGTCTATATCGCCTATTTGTGGAACCAGCGGGATCGGCTGAAGGTCGTCCATCCCTGGCTCATTTCAGCATTCGAGGATTTGAAAGCGAAATCATCAGCTTATCCCGTGCGGGAGGAGAATCGTTGAATGAACAAAGTGATAGTCATCGGTTCAGGGGGCGCGGGAAAATCGACCTTTTCCAGGCAATTGGGTGAACGCACGGGCTTGCCCGTGTTTCATTTGGATGCGTTGAACTGGCGTCCCGGCTGGGTTGCTACCCCCAAAGACGAATGGGACGAGCTCATGAACAAGCTGGTCCGCAACGAAGCCTGGATTATCGACGGCAATTACGGAAGAACCCTCGATACCCGGCTGCAGGCTGCGGACACGATTATTTTTCTCGATATGCCGACCTCCTTGTGCATGTACCGCGTTATTAAACGCAGAGTGATGTATCACGGCCGGACAAGACCCGATTTGAACGAGGGCTGTCCCGAGCGTCTGGATCTGGGCTTCATTCGCTGGATATGGAGCTACAGGAGAACGAGCCGTCCGGCATTGCTGAACCGTTTGGCTTTGCTCAAGGAGGGGCAGACGGTTATTATTTTGCGCTCCCCGCGGGAGGTTCGCAGCTATTTAGAGCAAATTCCGGTTGTCGGGCGTAACGCTCTCTAAGGTACCGAATCGATATCGTCTTGCTTAATATCGTACTCCCATTTTGTAAACCGTGAGAGCCTGGTGAGCGTTTGGACTTCCGCACTGCCTTCCACCGTGTATTGGAGTCCATCAGGAATGACGATCTTCGCTACATACGTTCCCGGTGTTACAGGACGACCGTCCGAGTCCTTTAAATTCCATACGGGAAGCTTCGCTTCGTACCATCCGTACTCAGGCACCTCCCCTGTCAAAGGGGCGAGCTTATGACTGAACATGACCTGTTCTTGGCCGTCTTCGATCTTTACAATCTGGTACTCCACGTTCAAAGGCTCGATGCGGATCGCTTTTCCGCCCTGATTTTTGAATGAAGCGTTTGGACAAGTCCTCCTTGGGACGGATCGATACTACCCATGCCAAAAACAAGCCCTTCATTCATCAACAGCATCCCGTCGTGGAAAAAATCCCGGGTCGTCAGCGCCCAGGAATCTTTGACCTCGATCTGGCAGGAGCTTATGCTACCGCTCAAATACAGCGCCTGATTCAGCTCGATAATATCTCCCTGCTGCAGCCGATCCCATATATCGATGTCAGCGGATCCGACGCGCTTTCCTTCGGCATTCATTGCAATCAGCTCGATTTTTTTGCCGGTCAGCGGTTTGTTCACTTTCAACAACCCCGTTAAAGATGCCGTTTTCGATTCCAAATCCGTGCTGGCTTGCTTGAAGGTCAGCGGTCCGTAACTGACATAGCCTTGTGGATCCTGTTTCCCGAGCGTGTTCGCCGACATGCCGGAATAAATATTGATTTTATTATGGCCACCGGTTTCCGGAGATCCGGGCACAAACTCGACAACAGCTCCCATAGACTCGGCAAAGGTGCGCAGCGGAATGTACGTTTTATTGTTATAATTGAGGACCTCGTTGTCAGCGTTATCCATCTGCCGGACGGTATCGTTGACGAGAAAATTCACTTTGCTTGGAAACAGCACCGCTTGAATACTGCCGGATGCGAATGCCGCCGTACCTAGGGACAGCCCAATACCTGCACATAGCCCGGCTACAAAACCGACCTTTTTCATATTCGCACAGCCTCTCATGGTAATTTCTCTTCAAACGGTTAGACGCCACGAATTCCATATTTGTTTCGAAATGTTAAATTCATCCAAACCTAACCCAATACTGGAGGACAACCATGATAAAAGCAGTCCTATTCGATCTGTACGAAACGCTCATTTCCGAATTTGCCAATGGATCCAGGAAGGTTCCGCGGTTGAATGATTTTCAGGAGCAGTGGGGATTGACCAAGCAGGAATACGACGAGGAGTGGCGGGTAAGACAAGTGCGCCGAATGAACGGCACATTCCCGGATTTTCCGAGCGTGCTTCGGGATATGTGGCAGAGTAAAGGAAAAACGCTGGATGAAGCCTACCTGCAATCGCTGTATCAGGCGAGGCTAGAAGCTAAGAAGGTCCCTTTCGACGAGATATCGCCGAATATTATTTACATGCTGAAGCAGCTCAAAAGCCGCGGCGTCCGCATCGGTATGATAAGCAATTGCACCGAGGAGGAGGTACGGGCATGGGATCGGTCCACACTGGCTCCTTACTTCGATGATGCGGTTTTCTCTTATACGACAGGCTATGCCAAACCGGATAAGGAAATTTATCAGCTATCGCTTCGCAATCTGAAGGTGGATCCGCGCGAAGCTATATTTGTCGGTGACGGGGGCTCGCGCGAGCTGGATGGTGCCGCTGCCGCCGGGCTTCAGGCGTTTCACGCAACATGGTTTCTTTCAGAGCACTTCAGCGGTAAAATCACCGGATTCGAAAAGCTGGCCCAGCCTCAAGATTTGCTGGAACGATTCACAGGATGACGCTAAACCCGAAAGGAGGCCTGCGTGAATGGCAACGATCGTAAAACATAAGCAGTCCGGCAAGACATACGTCCTTATCGGAACCGGTTACGGTGCTTACAAAGCCATGCTCCCCGGAGTATTCGGGGGAAGCCTGTTCCCCCAGGAGGAATCTGCAGAAATTCCTTTGGCCGCCGTAAGCGACCGTTATGGCAATATGGTTTGGATGCTGACCGAGGAGCTTCTGGTCGTGGAGGTTGATGGCCGTCCCGTCGGCGATTATTTCCAGAATGTCTCCGATCGGCCTATTCCCCACGAGAATGCGGAGGAGACTTGTCCTGCCTGCGGTTTCCGCGTAGCCGCTACGGCGAGAGAGTGTCCCTCCTGCGGGCTCACGTTGATGATGGAGGAGCAGGAGGATTAGATGCCGGATCACCTCTTTGTAAAAGTATACGATGGGAGGGAATTGATTTGACTTATGAGGTCATCATTCAAGAATATACGCCTGAATGGATCGAAGAGTTTGAGAAGGAGAAGTTACAGATTCATCACGCTCTGAACGATAAAGCCATTTCTATCGAACACATTGGCAGTACCTCAATCGTAGGATTACCTGCTAAGCCAATAGTCGATATAGCAGTCGGAGTGAATCTTCTTAACGACGCCGATTTATTTATAGAACCATTGAAGGAGCTTGGTTATGAATATGTTCCTAAAATGGAATTCCCAAACCGCCGTTTTTTTCGTAAAGGCTTGTGGCGAAAGGGCACGCATCACCTTCACATTTATGAAATAACTAGTGAGGAGTGGAACAACAACCTGTTGTTCCGCAATTACCTCAAAAGCCATCCAGAGAAATTACAGGAGTATGCAGCGCTTAAGAAGCATCTTGCCAGTATGTATCCGGAAGACCGAGCGACATATACCGAATTGAAAGCACCTTTCATTAAATCAATTATAGAATTGGCCAAGAAAAGCCAATAAGAAGCCCTCAAGCCGCCTGGACGGCTCCGCTAAACAACAGCTGCCGGACGCCGGACTTCGACCCCATCGAGCCGACTGATGTGCGCCGATTCACGTGCAGTTATGACATGCTCGGTTTATTCCGAAGCCGGCTTCTGCCTTACGGTTGGTAGCGCCAGCAGCTTCTCTATTTTCCCGTTCAATGCTTGCCGTCCGGCTTGAAGCGGCTCTACCTGCGGAAATTGCACTAAGAAATGCTCGTACAGGTCTCTCGCTTCCGCCAGCTTGCCGCTCCGCACAGCCAGCTCGGCCATGTGCCGGCCTGCTTTCCACGCTTTGATCTCGGCATCCGGAGCAACAGCTCCCCGATAGCCGGGCAACGCTTCGTTGTAGGAGACAATAGCTTGCTGAGCTTGGCGGAGATGCTCACGGGCTTGTCCCATCTGAGCTTGGGCCAAATAATAACGAGCGTCGGGATAATCGGGGGAGCGCTGCAATACCTCTTCACACAGCCGCATCGCCTCGACCCACTCTTGTTGCTGCAAATGGATTTGCGCCATATACATCCGAACCGTACCTAACGCCGAAAAAGCAGGCGTCATTAATGCAAGCCGTTCCGCTTCCTTAAGGTAAGCCAGCGCCCGGTCATACTCACCTACATTGAAGCAATCTCTGCCGTAAAAAAACCATCCTGACGGGTTGAGAGGCTCTTCATCGACCATCTGCTGCAAAAGCTTAAAGGAGCGGTCGCCCTTCTGCCGTCCCCGCCATACCGAAGGATCGTACCCGTCGTGAATCAGCCGTATTCTCACTTTGCGGCTGACGGTGTTCACTCTTTCCTGCAGTCCCCCGTCCGGGGCAATTTGATTATGGACGCGGCCATAATAGCGCAATCCCCTGTTAAGCGGGAACATTCTCGATTGGGAAAAATCCTGATGGAAATGACGTCCGTATTGGTTGGCCATCCATACTTGCAAAATCACCGGCTGCTCGAATGCATCGAACAGGCCCGCCGCTTCCCGCACATGCTTGGCATCATCCGGATATAACACTTCATCCGCATCGATCCACAGCACCCAATCGCTCGTTAGCAGCGGTATCGTTTCGTTGCGAAGCTGTGAGAAGCTATCCTTCCATTCCGTCTCATACAGCTTAACCTCGGGAAAACGGCGTACGATCTCCATGGTCTTATCCGTAGAGCCTGAATCCATGACGACAATCTCGTCGAAGGTTCCGATCAGGCTGTTCAAGCAGCGCTCTATGCAGCGCTCCTCGTTTTTGGCGATAACCGCCGCGGTCACGGTGACCTTCTTGACCTTCAGCAGCTCCACGATCTCTTCCCTTATCGGCCCTGCCTGCGACTGCTTCAGCGCCGCGAACACCGCCCGGACCCAGGTCGCCTCGGGATCGAGCAGCCATGCCCGCTGAAAAGCAAGCTGCGCCATCGCGCCGTAACCACGGCCTAGCAGCGCTTGCCCGAGCAATAACCAGGCTGCGGACGAGGCCGGTGCCTGCTTAACATAGGAAGACGCCCATTGCTCCGTCGTCTCGAACTCTTGTCGAACCAGGCACTGCTGTATTTGTTCATGGAGCTGCATTGTCGGATTCATTATCGCGCCCTCCTTCCGTTCCGGCCAGCTTCGACCGCTGCCGCTCGATTCTGGCGAGTCTTGTACGGATTTCCGCAGATTCCGGAAAGCGCTCCGCCAATGCCTCATACATCGATTCCGCAGCTGCAAGCTCGCCGCTGCTTAACGCCAGCTCTGCATACAGCTGTTGGCTTTTCCAATCGGCAATATCGTGATCCATCGAGTCCGGTCCCCTGTAGGTTACAAAGCCTTCCTGCGCAAGTCGCGTATTCTGCGCCGCTTGCTTATACAGCAGCTGGGCCCTATGCAGCTGAAGCTGACTTGAATAATAGGAAAAGTCCGGATAGCCGGGGAAAGCCGCCATCCCTTCCTGGATCGCTTGCTCCGCCTCCTGCCACCTGCTTAGCTCCATATTCAAGCGTATTGTTAATATCATCAGCTCCAAACGGTGTGAAAAATCCGTGAGCTCCGCCAGTCGAGCCGCTTGTTCCGCATAGCTCTGAGCCTCTTCGAGCCGTCCGAGCCCGGCAAGCGCTTCGCCGTAATGCATCGGCCAGACAGGGTTATCCGGCTCCTCTGTCAGCATCCGTTGCAGTAATTCCAAGTGCAGCTGCGAAAGCCTCTCGGCGTTTTCCCGAGAGCCGCTTTCCGTAACAACCAGCTTCAGGTTTAACCTTCGCTGGAGCAGTGTAACACCGTTCGTTATTCCTGACAGGTAGGTCAGCTTCTCCTTCACTCTGCCGGAATAGACCAGCCCCCATTTCATAGCATACATACGTGGCCCGACGAACTTCTCTATTCCGGCTCCGCCACTCGCTCGTACCGTAGAGATCACATCGAGGGCGGCAGGAGACTCGCTCTGCTGAAACAATGCCGCCGCTTCCCGGACTTTTCCTTTGTACCGGGGATGAAGCCGCTCATTTGCCTCCAGCCAAAGAACCCAGTCTCCGGTAATATGGGCATGCACCTCATTGCGCAAGGACGCGAAGCTGTCGTTCCACTGCGATTGAATAAGCTTGATGTGAGGCATACCGGCCACAATCGTCCGTGTTCGATCGGTCGAGCCATAGTCCAGAACGACGATTTCATCCACAGCACCCTGCAGGCTCCTGATGCAGTCATCTATGTACTCTTCACCGTTGCGGACGAGCATCGCTGCGCTGACCCTTACTTTCTCCGTGTTCAGCAGCAGCTCAATATCGTAGCGCTCCGTGCCTTCTTCCTGCTGCTCCAGCTGCTTGAGGATATTCGGCATCCAAGCTGCCTCGGGGTCCAACAGCTGTGCTCTCTCGAACACGGCACGGGCCGCACCGGCAAATCCGCGCGAAAGCAGTGCCTCGCCTAGATAGGCCCATCCTTGGGCATCCAGCGGGCGGGTCTGAATGTATTCCTTCGCTTGCTGCTCCGCCTGAAAGTACTGCTGCTTTTGAAGAGAAGCGGCTATTGCTTGAAATCGTTCGTTGGCGTCATTGCTCATCCTCTGCCACATCCCCTTTTTACAAAAAAAGGCCAACCCGAAAGTTGACCTTACGATAATTTAAATCTTTGCTAGACGGTTATTGCAATATCGAACACATCCAAAGTTAACGTGTGATCGACTTTATTCACATAGTTAAGCGTCACATTGCTAATATTTACTGATGATGGCAGATTAGTTATTGTAATCTCATTGGCTCCTGCTGCCGAGTTGTAGGTTGTATTATAAAACAATACATTGTTAGGGTCTATCAGGTAAATCTTTCTGCTCTGGTCTTCCGGATCCGCAGGCAGGGCAGGCAGGAATTCATCGCTATATTGGAACGGAATGCCGGGATTTACCTGCGAGTACGTATCGCCAATAGGAGAATTGGCTATTTGTATCGTCTTGCTGACCGTATGATTGGCCTGATCATGTGCGGTTATCGTCACTGCAGCTCCCGGCTCCAGACTATTCGCCGTCAGAAACAAATACTGGTCAACCGTTACGTAGCCGGTAACAGGACCTGTTATCGCTACATCATAACCCGAAATCGAATCTCCTTCATCGGAGTCCGTAAACAAGTTCAGCAGCTTCAGATCGATCACATTATAACGATCATCGAAAGTATCCATGTAGATTGTATCGATACTATCGGAAGATATGACCGGTTCATTATTTACGGGTTTGATAACGATCGGAATTTGCAGCCTTGTCGATTGATTGAATGGATCCGTTGCTATAAGGTTTACGGTCAAATTCAAATCTTCAGTGATGTTGATAGGAGCCACGTTTTCTACATATAAAAAGTTGCCATCCATATCTGCCCTTATGTTCAGGCTCATAAGCTCCGCTTTGTTTTCAACAACAAAATCCAAACCTTTTTGATCGAAATAATCGTTACCTGGATTAATGTCGTAGGAGCGGTTGATTCCGTTATAAAAATACAGCGTGTCCGGCTCATATTTAACTTCCGGTGCAGGCATCGCTCTGACAACTACCGGAAAGCTAATGGTGGTACTCTTGTTCCGCTCATTCGTTACTTTCACATCGATAGATGTTGTTCTAGGTAAATTATCCGGGAAGTAGACGCCTTCTACTACCAGTCTTCTATCATCCAAAATTTGCGCATCCACATATCCGGCAGGATTCGTATAAGGCATCAGTTCAAAGGTGACGGTTTGTCCTTCGAAATAGCTTGACAAATAAGGTGTAAACCTCTCCTCCATAACCGGTCCGTTCGTCACTTCAATCGTTTCCGGAGAGGCCGGACTTCCATCAAGGACAGGTACCGGATAGTCGGTAAAGAAGTGAAGCAGGACTTCCGTCGTTGTATTGCTGGAAACATTGGTTCCTTTGATCGTCACCAAAGTATCTGCCTGGACCCCGCTAAGCTGCAGCTGTTGTGTCTCTTCAACAATCGATGCTGTTACACCAGGGTAGGATGACGACACTTCAAACTGTGTTGCTCCTGTACCCGTGAAGTATGTTGAAAAATCAAATTCATAAGGCATTGCTGCGCCGGCGCTCCATGAAATGGTTGTCGGAAGCTTAACATGAATAGGGATATCAACTACAGCGTTTGTTCCGAATCTATTCGTAGCTTTTACTTTAGTGATATACGTGCCGTTCGCCATCGGATTGACGTTTTGGATGATCAGTTCCCCTGTTTCGCTGTCTATGAAGGCAGCGACTTCAGCCGGAGTTTCTATCGAATAGGTAAACTCCCAACCACCTTCCCCAAAATACTCCGAACCATTCAGCACCTTATTCTGCGTGACGCCATAAACCCATTCTACAGTCTCAGGAGTTACTACCGCTTCAGGGCGGTTTACTACTTGTACTTCGACTTGTCTGGAAGCATACAACCCCTTCGGATCGGTTGCTCTAATATAAAAGCTGTACCATCCTGGAGATACCGGTGTGCCTGCTACATGCAGTACTCCACCTTCTACAGAAGCTTCTAAACCCGATGAACTTCCCATCTCTTCTATGGAATACACAAGGTTCTGGCCTGGTTGATCTATAAACAATCCGTTCAGGTCTCTCGTTACATTGACTAATGGCGTGCCCTTTTCGGCTAAGATCGGAGCTACTGGAATGTCAGTCACTTGTGGAGACTGGTTGAATATAAATCGGATTTTTCTCTCCACACTGGCTCCAGTGGTCGGATTGGCCCCTTTAACTACGAGGAACGTCTCCTCTGCGATACCGTCAAATACGATCCGCGCATCCGCACTATCATTTTGCTCAATGATGGCGGTAAGCGTGCCTCCAGGTGGCCGCGTGATCTCGAAATGAGTCGCAGAAATATCGCCAAAAAGTCCAGCTATCAGTGCTGAGAGCGGCATCGGATCATCCTGATTGTGATACAAGAACGCAGGGGATTCGATGGTTATAGGCACATTAACTGTTGCGGTTTTCCCAGAAGTATTGGTCGCTTGAATTTGCACATAGATGATCGCAGGTTCAGGGAGCGATTGCGTCAACCCTCGGATGGTTAGTTCGCCTGTCGCCGTTTCAATAGATGCATCGACATTATACGGATTGAGTCCAATGCTGTAGGTCAACGGAACCGAATCCCAAAAGTAGGTGGCCATGTTCACTGTTTGAGGCGCACCAATATAGCCATTAATCAACTTAACGTCAGCCGGTGATCCGATGATTGCAGGTGTGGCAGCCTCAATTGTTACTGGTACTTTCAATGCTGAGCTTTGACCGTATGTATTTGTCGCCTGAACCTCGATAAAGTCTGTCCGTGTCTCATTAGTAGGTAAGGCAGCTCCTAACACAGTTAAAATGCCCGTGGCTTCATCAATAGATGCAGTCACATATTCAGGTTTAGTGATGATTTCATAACTTAAAGCGGTCGTATCGCTGAAATAGGCCGACATCGCTCTCGTTTGTGACTCTGCCTCTTGTCCGTTCAACAAAGTAACGCTAGCCGGCGATCCGATTATGGCAGGAGGGGCTGCACCAATATTTACGCCTACGTTCAATGTCGTTTGTTTTCCGTACATGTTCGTCGCTTGAATTTGAATATAAGTACTAATAGGGTCGTTTGATGGCATATTAGCACTGTAAATTGTAAGCTCACCCGTTGTTCCGTTTATATCGGCGCTCAAATAATCAGGCTTAATTGCAATGCTATAGCTCAAAGCGCTGGAATCTTGGAAATACGTCGCCATACTTACAGTTTGGGGGATACCTACTTGACGGTTCGTCAATGTTACTATTCCCGGGGTGTCGATAACTACTGGCGGCGCTGCCTGTACGTTGACTTCCACGTTTATCGTCGCTGTAAGTCCATGCTCGTTTCTTGCTTGTACCGGAAGCCACTCGGTTCTCGTCTCGTTCACTGGAAGATTAACGCCATTAATCGTTAATAATCCGGATAATTCATGTATGTTTGCGTCCAAATAAGCTGGCAGTGGATCAACTAAGCTGAATCTCAGTGACGTAATATCGTTGAAATATGTCGCCATAGTTATCGTTTGCGTCTGGCCTTCTTGTCTGTTTATCAATGTCAAAGCACCTGGATTGCCAACAACAACCGGAGGAGTATAAATTGGCGGTGCCGCCTTGATCTGTAACGGAACTCTCAACACTGGACTTTGGCCAAATTGATTGTATGCAGTGACTAGAATTTCGAAAGCTTCTCCTGCATGTTCATTCATGGCAGGGGTACCCACGATTTGTAATTCCTTTGCTTCGGTATCTACACTTATACTTATAAAATCGGGAAACTGCACTTCAAACCTTACGTCATATAAAGGCGGTAGAAAGTACTCAGACAGCGAAATCGTATGGGAAATCCCAGGGTCTACTAATTCAATAGTCGGCGGATTCGCGCCTGTGAGAACTGGAATTGGGTATTTTAAAGAAATCGGTACATTCAAAATGACGCTGCCACTACGATTAGCGGCCATGACTTTAATTTGAGCAGTTTCTCCCACATTGCTGTCCGGCGATATTCCGGAAATGATAAGGTTCCCCTCTTGAATTGAAGCCGTTACAAAAGTAGGTATCTCTTCAATAGTGTAGGTCAAGCCTGAAGTAGGTTTAAAATACGTCGATAATACGACGGTCTGAGGCTGTGTCTCCCCTATCTTCCAAGACACTTCTGGCTGCTGCCCGCTCAATTCAGGGACAGGCTGCTCCTCCCCTGCAACTCGTACAGTAATCTCATGCAGCACAGAAGCACTTGAAGAATCGGTAGCACTGAGCACAATTCTATATTCGTCCCCAGCTTGAGTCGGAGTTCCCGAAACAATAATGGTATTGCCGGATAAGAATGAGGCCGTTAAACCATTCGGCAGCACACTCTCGATTTTATACACAAGCTCATCGCCCGGATCATCTGTAAAAACTGTGCTTAAATCTATTGTTTTTTCGAATGGTTTATTTTGAACAGCATCAATTGACCGAACCGCATCTTCGGATACTTTAGGTGGATTATTAACGACCTTCGCATTAATAAAAATTTCCACGTCTATCGTCGCTGTAAGTCCATGTTCGTTTCTAGCTTGTACCGTAAGCCACTCAGTTCTCGTCTCATTCACCGGAAGATTAACGCCATTAATGGTCAGCATTCCTGATAGCTCTTGTATGTTTGCGTTCAAATAAGCAGGCGGATTGATGAGGCTGTAACTCAATGTCGTATCATCACTGAAATACGTTGCCATAGATACCGTTTTCGGTGCACTCGGCTCGCCGTTAACCAAATAAACCGTACCCGGTTTGCCCACAACGATAGGAGGATTATTAACGACCTTCGTCGTATTAAACGGTTCCACGCCGTTCAATAGCGTTCTAACATCTGAGGCTTGAGTCACGTCCGCAGGGTGGGAAGCTATGTATTTGGTAATGTCTCCGATATCGATGCGCTCATCGTTCCCGGCATCGAGCACGTGGACCTTGAATTGCTCTACAATTTGGTTACTTGCATTATCGGTAATCGTAATAACGGTCGGTCCTTCTTGATCCAATCCTTTCAGATCCACATACTTCTGTTCGGCGCTGGAATAGGTTGCATACACGACACTGCTAACCGAATTATCCACGCGGAATGATCCCAAGTGGCTTAGATCTATTGTTTTTTTCGTTCCTTTGGCCAGGGTCAAGTCTTGGATAGGATGAAGAACAACGGGAGGAGTAACGGTCGCGGGTTGGGCCATTACGGCATAGGGCACGGCAAGAATCGACATCGCCGCCGCTGCGGATGCCGCTTTTGTAACCGGGCGTTTGGATACCATGGATTTCCACCTCAATAAAATTCCAAATTATTGTATTAATTATCATTTTATCATAGGAACTATGAAAAAACAGTAGATTTCACAGGTATTTTCGACTAAAAATGCAACTTCTCGACTATATTTGCAGATTCCATTCATTCCCTCAAATGAA
This sequence comes from Paenibacillus sp. H1-7, assembly GCF_022354825.1. Lineage (GTDB taxonomy): Bacteria > Bacillota > Bacilli > Paenibacillales > NBRC-103111 > Paenibacillus_S. The sequence goes on along the minus strand of NZ_CP031168.1, from coordinate 657,541 downwards.
AAAAACGCGCAGCCAAGCCGTTTATCCTACAGCTGGCACACGCGCACGCGATCTATCATTCTATGAACCTACTGAAACAAGTCTTTGCTGATTTTGACAACCACTTTGCGCACGGGACCGGGAGCGTTATCGCACAGACCCGGGCGATGGATGTCTTCAGGGAATAACACGACATAGTCTCCGGCAGACATGCGCACAAAGCGCTCTCCTTCCACGTGACCGTACAGGGCGTAATCCCCATCGGCGTCGTACGGCTGAATGGTCTGGTTCGCTCCCGAATTCACCGCATAACCAATCGTCTCGGAGCCTTGAAGCACATAATGGATGTCCAAAAATTGCTCATGCTTTTCCGCCTTGGCTTCCTCCAGCGGCTTGGTGGTCAGCTGCATGACCATCGCATACATTTGATCCGGAATAATGGGATATTTCCCAGTCTCCATATCGGTGAAATTCGTCCGCTCCAAATAATCCAAGGCTTGGCGGATCACCGGATGCGCCATAGCTCTTTCCTGCTTCCAATGCCGAATATGTCCAACGATCATGGTTCAAGTCCTTCCCTTTCAGCGGATCCTGTATCAGCGAACGACTCCGTCCCGGCTATCTGCTCGTATTCCCACATCTGCAAAGCCGCTCCGATCATGCCGTTCCAATTCCCTTGATAAGCCGGCTCGATACGAACTCCGGCGAACAGCGACGCCATGGCGCGTTGGCCCGCCTCTTCGCGGATTCTCTCGAACAACGGCGCTCCCGCTTCGGCTACTCCGCCGCCAATGACGATCACTTCCGGGTTAAAAATGTGGACGAGCGAAGCGATGGCGCTGCCCAAGGCGGCGAAGGCGTCAGCCATCACCGCCGAAGCTTCGGGCTCGCCGGCCCGCCATCGGGCGAGCACCTCCCGCGAGCCGATCCGTTCACCGCCGTCCGAGCCCAGACGGGCGAGTCTCTCCTGCATTCTGCGGGCGATGCCGGTGCCGGATGCGTACTGCTCCAGGCACCCCACGCTGCCGCAGACGCAGCGCTCTCCGCGCAGATCGACCGACATGTGGCCGATCTCGCCAGCCCCGCCCCATGCGCCGTGCACAATGCGGCCGTCGATCATCACGGCTCCGCCGACGCCGGTTCCAAGGGTCAAGCACAGCAGATGCTTGACCCCCCGGCCGGAGCCGAGCTTCTTCTCCGTGAGCGCAAGCACGTTCACGTCGTTGTCGACGCAGGCCGGCAGGCCGTAGCGCTGTTGAAGAAGCCGCTTCAGCGGCGTCCCGGCGTAGCCGGGGATCAAGTCCGAGGCAAAGCGGATGCTCCCCTCGGACCAATCCACCTGCCCGGCGGTGCCGACACCGATTCCCCGCAGCCGCAGCGCGGGAATTCGGCCTGCGGCATCGCCAAGCAGGGCGTCGACGGCCTCCATGATCCTGGAGGCCGTATCGGCTGTCCCCGCGCAGGTTTCCAGGCTGCGGGACAGCACCACTTCCCCGGCCTCGCGGATGAGGCCGACATTGATTTTGGTGCCTCCGACGTCTACGCCTACGGCGTACTCGGAGCTCGCATCATAAGGGATGCGCTGCTGCGCGATCATAGTCCTTCCCTCCCTTAACCGAGCTGCTTGCGCACCGCCTGAACATAGCGGGCGGTGATCAGCTGCGGGCGCGTGATGGCACTGCCTACAACGACATACGTCGCTCCGCATGCCAATGCTTGAGCCGCATCCTCCGGTGTCCATATGCGTCCTTCGCCGATGACCGGCACGCTCACCCGGGCGCTCAAGCGGCGGATCAGATCGAAATCCGGCTCCTCCTGCTGCGGACTGTAAGGCGTATAGCCGGATAGCGTCGTACCGATGAAATCCGCGCCGAGCCGCTCCGCGGCCAGCCCTTCCTCGAAGGTGGACACGTCGGCCATGACGGCCGCTCCCGCTTGGTGAGCGTATTCAATCAAGGAAGCGGCTTGCTCAAGCCGATCCTCCCTGTCCGTCACATCCAGCGCAACAATCTCCGCTCCCGCTTCCACAATGGCTCTCACTTCGTCCAGCGTCGGCGTAATGAATACGGCGGAGCCGGGAATATCCCGTTTGATGAGTCCGATGACCGGAAGCGCAACCGCGGCTTTAATCGCCCGAATATCATCCACGCCGTTCGTCCGAATGCCGATGGCGCCGGACATTTCCGCCGCTTTGGCCATCTTCGCCATCGCATCGCCGCCATGCAGCGGCTCGTTTTCCAGCGCCTGGCAGGATACGATCAAGCCCCTCTGCGCAAACAAACCTGAATTTGTTGCCATGTCTCTCCTGTCCCCTTCCTTGCCGCAAAGGCCTGGTCGCCACTCAATCCGAACGGAGGCCCAGGCACTTGCGATTTCAATTTGTAGAGCAGATACCTCTTTATTCTTCAACCTTATGCTTTGGCAAGGTCAATGTACGCCAAGATTTTGTCGTTCAGCTCTTTCACCCGGTCCATTTCCGATTCCGGTATCGGAAGCAGCGGCATCCGCGGCTGACCGATATCCAGACCCCGCAGCTTCAGAATAGCCTTGCAGCCGCCATATAGGGAAGGCAGCGCCAGCAGTCCGGTGATGATCTCGTTCACGCGGAATTGCCATTCGCGCGCTTCTTCCATCCGTCCCTCGACGAAGCATTGCTCGATCTTCATGAACAGCTCGGGCATGACGCCGTACGTTCCGCCGATACCGCCGTCCGCGCCAATGCTCCGTCCGGCCAAATATTGCTCGTCCGGTCCGTTGAATACAAGGAAGTCCGCCCCGCCGGCAGCTTTGAACTGCTGCAGCTCGAACGTGCTCTCGGAGGAAATTTTCACTCCGATCACCTTGTCCTGCGCCGCCATCTTGCTAAGCAGCGACGTGGAGAGCTGGAATCCCGTCGTTTGCGGGATATGGTAAATGATAAACGGCAGCGACGTGCTGTCGATCATCTCCTGCCAGTGGCGCTCCACGCTTTGCGGGGACAGCCGGTAGTAGATGGCCGGCACCGCCGAGATGGCGTGGGCTCCGACCTGCTCCGCATGCTTGGACAGCTCCATGCTGTCGCGCGTGGATGGAGCTCCTACATGCGCAATGATCGTGAGCTCGCTGCCGACCTCCTCCATAACGGCGGCGAGCACCTGCTTGCGCTCTTCTACGCTCTGCAGCATGCCTTCCCCTGTACTGCCTCCGACATACAAGCCCTTCACGCCAAGGCCCGCATAGTGACGGGCCAGCTTGCGCACGGCAGCGGCGCTGATTTCCCCTTGTTCATCATAACATGCATACATAGCGATAATGACGCCTTTAAACCGATTAATATCATAAGCTCCCATGATAAATTCCCTCCCGTTTAATGGATACTCTCTACAGCGATCCAGCGCTTCTCGCGCATAGATCTCATGGCCGCCTCTGCCGTAGCAATGGACGTTAATGCAGCCGATCCGTCGAATAACAGGTTCAGGCTGTCTTCGGCCGGCTTGCCTTGAAGCGCGTCGCGGAACGCCTTTAGCTCCTTGGTCATCGCCGTAATCAGCCATCCCGGCACCCGGACCGAAGGAGAGCCGTACGAAATGCCCCCGTGGGCCAGCTCGTACGATTGGGCACGCTCCAGGTCCTCGGCAGCCGTATCGTTCAGCATACGGCTGGTCAGCTGTGCGCCCCGGTTCAAAATCACCTTGGAGTTCTTCATATCCATAAGAATCGAACCCTCAGTCCCGTTAATCTTGATATAATGCTCAGCCCAGCGGAATCCGCCGCCATACTGCATCGTGCCAAGCGTGCCGCCCGGGAACTCCAGCGTCAGCAGCAGCGCGTCCTCCTCATCGCCGAAGCCGTCTCCTTGATGGCCCAAATTGCCGCCGGCCATAACAACCTGTTCGGCCGGACCCATGATCGCTTGCAGAACATCAAGCTCGTGAATATGGTGGAACAGATGGCCGCCGGACGTCGCCACGTTCTTCTTCCAGCTGATGGCAGGCTGCTTCTCCTCCCAGCCCGTCCTCTCCGCATGGCACAGAATAGGACGGCCGATCTCGCCGTCGGCGATCCAGCGCTTCACCTGCTGCACGCCGTTCATGAAATGCATCACATGACCGGCCATGAACCGGACGCCGGCATCCCGACATGCCGCCAGCATATCCCGGCAGTCGCTGAGCGACAAAGCGACCGGCTTCTCGCAGAATACATGCTTGCCGCGAGCCGCAGCGAGCATTACCGCTTCCTTGTGCACGTGATTGGGACTTGCTACGATCACAGCGTCAACGTTCTCCAGCGAGGTCAGCTCTTCCAACGTAGCCGCCTCTTTGCATTGCAGCTCCTCCGCCAGCCTCGCCGCATCGCTGCCTCCGAATACCGCCGTTACTTCCGTACCTTCCATCCGCTGTACGATTCTCGTCAGCTCGCTTCCGAAATAGCCGCAGCCTACAACACCAAATCGAATCGTTTCCATCCCATGATTCTCCTCTCTTAGCCCTTCACGCTTCCCATTGTGATGCCTTTGACGAAATATTTTTGAAATGCGATAAAGACGCCAAATACCGGTATGAAGCCCAATGTCGCCGCAGCCATCTGCAGCCCGTAATTCGCCACGTACTCCGTAACCATGGTCGATATGCCGACGTTCATCGTCATTTTCTTATGATCGCTCAGCATAACGAGCTGCCATAAGTAATCGTTCCATGCATAAGTAAAAGCGAATATCGCGAGCGCCCCCAGCGCCGGTTTGACGACCGGAAGAAAGATCCGGAAGAACAAGCCGAGCTCCGAGCAGCCGTCGATCCGTCCCGCCTCCATCAGCTCCGTAGGGACGGACTGGCTGAACTGCTTCATAAGAAATACGCCGAACGGCAGACAGATGACAGGCAAAATGACGCTTGCCAGATTGTTGACCAAATGCAAGTCCCGCATCATGGTAAACAGCGGAACCAGCGTAATTTGCCGCGGGATGAACATCGCAATGACGATGATGCCGAAGGCGTAATCCGCGCCAGGAAACTTTCTTTTGGTCAGCGCATAGCCGGCCATCGCAGCAACCAAACAAATGGCTGCGGTTGAGACGACGGAGACAAATACGCTGTTATACAGCCAGACGAAAATCGTGCCGTCCTCAATCAGTTTGTTGAAATTGACGAGCGTCGGCGACGACGGGAACAGCTCCGGCGGGAATTTCATCGACGAGGTCTGATCCTTGAACGCGCCTGTAATCATCCAATACAGAGGGAATATGAACAGTGCAGCAACGACATACAACAAGAGATCCGCGGCCATTTTGACCGATTTGACAGCAGCTTGCGGCACACTTCTCTCCCCCTTTCCTACATTTTAAGAGTCCGCATCGGCCTTCATCAGCTTGAACTGCGCGAAAGCAACGATGGAAATAAGCAAGGTTATTACGATTCCCATGGCGGATGCCAAGCCCAGCTGACCGTATACGAAAGCCGTATTGTACAAAATATACATAATGGTCGAGGTGCCGTAATTCGGGCCGCCTCCGGTCAGCATCTGAACTACAACGAATGTCTGGAACGCCCAGATCGTAGCCATGACGAGAATATATAAGGACGTCGGCTTTAACAGCGGAAGGGTAATATGCCGGAATTTGTCCCAGGCGGAAGCGCCGTCGATATCGGCCGCCTCGTAATAGTCCGACGAAATGTTGCCCATTGCCGCGAGCAGCAATATAATCGGCTGCCCCACGTTAAACGTAACGACGATAATAATCAATGCCGGAAGTGCGAGGCGTTCATCGGATAACCACATATAAGGTCCCAAATTCACCAGCGACAGGCCGTAGTTGGCAACGCCGTTCACCGGATTGTAGATCCATGCCCAAATGACGGATAAAATGACCTGCGACGTCACAATCGGCAAGTAAAAGGCGCCGCGGAAAAAAGATGCAATATAGCGGTGCTTGTTATAAATCATCGTCGCGACGAAGATAGCGAACAAATACGTCAACGGTACCGTACCTACGACAAAGCCGAACGTATTGGCTATGGAACGCAAAAACACTTTATCTTGCAGCAAATAGACGTAATTATCCAGGCCGATCCACACTTGCTTGCCGAGCCCGTAATCGAAGAAGCTCAAGTACACGGCGCGGATCATCGGATAAATTTCAAACAGGAGGAAGAACATGGCGAAAGGCGCTATGAACAGAAGCCCCCACCAATGACCTCCGATGGCTCTGCTCGTCTTGACTGCCTTGGTTGACATCAATACTCCTCCTTTAATCATGAATGTTACCAGGGATACGCTGCACGAAGCACCGTATCCCCCTAGTGTGCAATAGCCGGCGAGCTACTTGGAGTTGCGCTCGATGATTTCGTTCGCTTTCTTCGTCCAATCGTTAAGCGCTTGCTCCGGTGTTTTCGTCTTCGTCAAAGCCGCCTGCAGCTCCGGATAAAACGCCGCGCGCGTCTCCGAGTAGCCCGGCACGCCCAGGCCGACGTTGCCTGTGCTCTTGAACAGCTTGATCGTCTTGCCCTGAATGGAATCCTCCGCGTACTTCGATGCGAGCGATTTGCGGGTCGGCAGTACGGAAGGAATCTCGGCCAGACGGGCCATATTTTCCTTCGTGTTGATGAACTGCGTGAACTTTTTGGCCCATTCCATGTTCGTTTTCTTATTCGTGTTCCATACCCAAGTGCCGTAGCCGAACAGCACGGAGTTGGTGCTCTTGCCGTCTTTGGTCGGATAAGGGACGATATCCATTTCAAACGGCTTGTTCGTTCCGTCCTTGAACGATTTCTCGAACGCCCCGATATGGCCGATATTGCCCATCGTCATGCCGATTTTGCCTTGAGGAAACATATTGTTGATAACCTCAGTCGCCTTTAACCCGGCCGCTCCCGGCGGAACCACCTTCTCGTCGGACAAGCTCACCAGAAACTTCATTCCCTCGATACCTTCAGGCGAGTTCAATACCGCCTTCTTGTTGTCGTCGCTAAACGACTTGCCTCCGAAGCCCCACAGCAAGGCATGATGCGACTGGTCGCCGCCGGTATCTGCCGCGTACATAGCGTAGCCGTAAGTGCCTGCAGCCGGATCGGATACCGCCTTGGCCGCTTTCAGGAACTGCTCCGTCGTCCAAGGCTGCATGTTTTTCGGAAGCAGGTCGAGCGCTCCCTTCGCCTTGAACAAATCCTTGTTAACGACCAAGCCGATGGCGACGGTATTGTTCGGATAAATGTACAGCTTGTCGTTAACTGTAACGTTTTTCAAAATAGCCGGATCGAAGTCGTCCTTGTCGATGATGTCGTCCAGCGGCACCATCAGGTTTTTGTAGGCGTAGCTGAGCGGCCAGAAGATGGAGCCCTGCTGCAAATCCGGCAGCTGTGCGGTGTTCGCCGCAATGCTCAGCTTTTCGTTGATTTTGTCGCTCGGAATGATTTCGCGTTTGATTTTGACATTCGGATTTTGCTTCTGGAATTTATCGATCATTTCGTCGTAAAATGTGCCGTATGCATCTTCATCCTGTACGACCCACCAGGTCAGCTCGACCTTCGGTGCGCCGTTCGCGTCAGTGGCTTTATCGGCACCTCCGGCCTGCTCCTTGCCGCCGGAGCAGCCGGCCGCGAAGCCGAGAGCGAGTACGACGGACATCGTCATGGCTAATCTTTTTCTCATATAGGACCCTCCCGTATTGATGTGGCATTGATGTGGTACAACCGCTTACAAACCAAAGTATAGCGGTTTCATTTTCAAACCGACACGAACAAAAACGCTTACATTATTCACTTTCTTACTGCTGTCTCCGGTAGTATTCACTTATTTTGGATCGACGTTCATTTTTTTATGATCGCTCGGCTTCATTCCAGACGGACATAGCAAAAAACCTCCCCGTCACGTTAGGGAGGCTCCATCCGTATCATTCGGATATTGCGAGCGATACTGCTGCGGGCTGATACCTTTCACTTTCTTGAAAATGCGCCCGAAGTAATTGATGTTCTCATACCCGACCTGCTCGGCGATCAAATAGCTCGGGAGCGACGTCGTCAGCAGCAGCTCCGCCGCCTTGTCGATGCGCACCTGATTCAGATACTCCGTAAATCCGGTATCCGTCTCTTTCTTGAACAGGTGACTCAAGTAGCTCTCGCTCATGCTGACCATATCCGCCGCCTGCTTCAGCGACAAGTCGTTCATGTAATTCGTTCTCATATACACAAGCAGACGCTGAATATCTTCACGGCCCGTCCGGTACATCCGGTTTCGGACCCTATCGCAGCAGACGCCGATCAGCCGTTCGAACCAGCTCCTTGCTTCCTCTAACGTTTCAAAGCCGATAACCTGCTTGTATAAAGGCAGCCCGCTATCCGGTCCGACAGCCGCCGCGTGCTCGTCCGTCAGCTTGCCTGCCGTTTGGATGACATGCAGCAGCTGCAAGCCTATTTGCACGTTATGCTCCAGCGGCCCTCCGGCTTCAGCCATGTTGTCGAAAATGCCCCGGACAATCTGCTGCACCGCCTTCTCATCCATCAGCTCCAGCTGCTGCTTGAGCCGCTGCTCGATTTCCCGGGTCATCACCGGCACCTCTGAAGACGCTTCCGTGTTGTTCGGCGGCTCGTACACGTAAACCCGCTCCGTCCCTCCAAAAAAATACCGCTCCAGCGCTTCCTTCGCCTCCCGGTAGGCGGTCCGCGCCCCTCTCTCCCCGGCCGCCACGCGGCTGATGCCGATGCTCAAGCGCTGATTCAAAAATCGCTTGGCCGCGCTGATCAAATCTTGTCCCAGCGAGAGGAGAGGCACAGACGCAGCTTGCCCGGGCCCGGCGGTATCTTCAGCAGCGCTTCCCTGATCAGAGTCTGCAGACAGCGGAATCCAGACGATCACCTCATGTTCCTTGTACGGGATTACGTTGCCTTTCGTCCATTTGGTAAGCTCCAGATGAAGAAGATTGAGCAAGGTCCGTTTCGCCTGATGGCTATCCACAGTCGCCCTGGACGGATCGCTGCGGTGAATACGAAGCAGCATGAGCACATGCTTCGCTTCCGCAGATGCATCGCCGCCCTGCTCGTCTTGCAGGAAGTCGCGCTCCTTCGGCGCCGGCTCCTCGATGTATCTGTACAACCGCTCGGCCAGCTCGTCCTGCGTTTCCCCGGCTTGACTCTCTCCGCCTGCCTCCATAGCCAAACGCTGCTTCCACTCCGTGTCGCTTGCCGTAATTTTGTCCGCGGTCTCCAGGAGCAGCTCGAGCAGCTCTTCCGGCTTCATCGACGTTTTCAAAATGTAGTCGTCCACGCCGAGCTTCATCGCTTTGCGGATATAATCGTATTCGTTATGGCTGCTCAGGACAATGATTCTCATGAACGGGTACCGCTGCTTCACCGTTTCAATCAGCTCAATGCCGTCCATGTTCGGCATGACGATATCCGTCAGCACGATGTCCGGCATCGTCCGTTCGATCAGCTCCAATGCCTGGAGGCCGTCGGGAGCGTCGCCTGCGAACTCAAACCCATGCCGCTCCCAGTCGATCAAGGATTTGATGCCGAGCCGAACCAATATTTCGTCGTCGGCCAGCACGACCTTCAAAGCCATCGTTATCCCTTCCTTTCCCTGGTGTCTTTATCCGTCTGGACTCCCCCGTCCTCTGTTTCGTTACTTTTCCATATGGTGCAAAGGCAGCAGCAGCGTCACCGTCGTTCCGGCACGGACTTCGCTATCCAGAAGCAGACCGTATGGCTCGCCGTATTGAAGACGTATCCGGTCGTGCACATTTTTCATCCCTATGCTGCCGGTAACGCTTCGGTCGACGCTGCCTGCAAGCCTTGCCTGCTCCGCTAGCAGCTTGTCCTGCATCATGCCTACACCGTTATCCTTCACGGTCACCTTCAGGCCGCCGTCCTCCTCGTTTGCGCTCACTTCAATCGTTCCGGTCCCGTTCAAAGGCTCGATCCCGTGCAAAATACTGTTTTCTATCAACGGCTGCAGCATGAATTTAATGGCCTCCACCTTCAGCAGCGGCTCGGGGATATCGTACTTCACAACAAGCTTGTCGTTATATTTCAGCTTCATCAGCTCCACATAGTTTTGAATATACGATATTTCCTCCTTCAATGGAATGAGGGTCTCCCCTCTGCCGATACTCGCCTCCATGATGCTGCCTAGCCGCGACAGCATTTCCCCTACCTCGCGGTCGTTGCGGATGTAAGCCATCCACTTGATATTGTTCAGCGTATTGAGAATAAAATGCGGGTTGATCTGGGCTTGCAGCGCCTTGAACCGGATTTCTTCCTTCTGCTGGTATTCCTCGCGCAGCCGCTGAAGCAAATCGCGGATCCGCTTCGCCATTTTGTTATAGGTGCTGAGCAGCGTGGCGATTTCCTTCGGTCCCGAAACGGACAAGTAGCTGTTAAAATCGCGCTCCTCGATTTCCTGCATTCTTTTCTTCAACAGCTTGAGGGGGCTCGATATGCCATAGGAAATAAACAGTGTAATGATCATAAATACGATAAAAATAACGACGACAACGGCGATATTCGCTTTACGCACGTCGAAAATTTCCTTGAACACCGTATCGTACGGGATCAGCTGAACGATTTTCCAGCCGCTTTGCGAAACGGTATCGTAGTTGACGAACCATTTCTCCCGCTGCCTCTCGACCACCTCCTGCCCTTTCGGCTGCCGGTGAACATTGTCCATGAACGGTTCATCGCCGACAGGAGTGCCGATTCGCTTAGCGTCTGGGCTGGAAATAATCATGCCGTTCTCGTCAACCAAATACACTTCGCCTTCCAGCTTGGATAAATATTTGCGGACGTCGGATTCCCGGACGCTGAACAGAATCATGCCGATATTTTGGCTCGTCTGGAGCTCCGTAACCGTTTTGACCAAGGTAAGAAGAGGCTGCTTGTCGGTATAAATGTAATTGTTCGAGTTGAACATCCAGCGCATCTGGAACGGCTGATGGACCATCTCCCGAAACCAGGCCGATTCCGTATACTGCCGGTACAGCTCCTCTTCCATATACTTGTTGCTCAGCCAGCTGCCGTTCAAATCAAGCAGCGTCACATAGGGCTCCGAGAAATTCGAGCTGAACAGCTTGTTAATGACCGTATCGTTAATCCGCAGCTTCTCGTAATCGGTAAACCGCTCCGGATGCTTGAGCAGCTCATCGATTGTCGGGTTCATGGATATATCAATGGCGGATTTCATCATGCTTTCGAGAAAAAGCTCCACGTTAAAATTCACCTGGTGCAGCGCTTCGTTCGCGGATTCGCCGATTTTGCGCTCAATCGTTCTCTCCAGCGGATTGTCCACCCAGTAGAACGTCAGCAAAAAGGGAACGATGAGAAACAGCAAGATGGAGAAAAAAATTTGATTTCGTACCGAATTCCGATTTCTCAACCAGTCCATGACCCGTGACATTCCCTCTCGACCGCCTTCGCTTTTTGTGAGCTTCCTTAGTCTGCCCCATGTAAAAATTTGTCGCACTTCATCATGTCGCATGACAATTGTACCATAACGCCAAAAACGCCGGGACCCTGTCCCTTGTCCCCACGCTCGCGGACAATGCAAAAGCCCGCCGTAACGGGCCTGTATAGGCCGCCGGCGGGCTTTGACTATGGATCGGGCTATGCCGTTTTGAACTGGGACAGCAGCTGCTGCAGCTCCTCCGCCATCTGTGACAGCGATTGGGCGGAAGCTTGTACTTCTCCCGTCGTTTCCAGTTGGCCTTCCGCAGAGGTAGACACGTTCTGTGACGAATGGGCGGTTTCTTTGGCGATGTACGCGACCTGCTGGACAGCGGCGGTAATTTGCTGCGCCCCGGCGGAAATTTGCTCGGATGTCGCGGCCATTTCCTGAATTTGCGAAGCGATATGCGACGTCGATTGCAAAATTTGTCCGAAATTCTGCTCGGTTTCCTTGGCCAGCTCGATGCCGGCCTGAACTTCATCCTTCACCTTGCCCATAGCTTCTCCGGATTCGCCTATGCTCACTTGGATTTCATTCAGCAGCTTGGCGATTTGGTCCGACGAGCTGCCCGATTGCTCGGCCAGCTTGCGCACCTCGGCGGCAACTACGGCAAAGCCGCGTCCCTGCTCCCCTGCGCGGGCCGCTTCGATAGCAGCATTGAGCGCCAACAGATTCGTCTGGTGGGCAATGTCTTGAATCGCCTTCAAGATACCGCCGATTTGGTGCGATTTGTTCGCAAGCATTTCGATGACCTGGTCGGTCTGATGAACCGAATTATGAATCGAATTCATCTGCTGAACGGTGCTCTGAACGAACGTGCCGCCCGTTTCCGCTTGCTGCTTGGTCCATTCCACGGACTCGGCGATCGTCGACGCGCTCTCGGCCATCCGGCTGATGCCTTGTCCGACTTCTTCCATCGATCTCGAGGTTTCTTCCATCGTCTGCGTCTGCTGATCCGCACCGCTGGCCACTTCCTTGACGGTATCGGCGATGTGCGCCGACGCCTCCTGCATTTCCTCGGAGCTCGACTTCAGCTGATCGGCCGATACGGTAACAAGCTGCGCGTGCTCATTGATTTTCTCGATCATTTGGCGCATATGGTCGGTCATCAGCACGAAGGAAGCGCTGAGCTCGCCGATTTCGTCCTGACGCGACAATACGGCGCTTCTCTCAGACAAATCGCCTTCGGCAATCCGTTTGGCGGAAGCGCTCATCAGCTTGAGCGGATTGGAAACGTGCCGAGCGATAAGGAACGATACGGCGAGGCCGACCACAATCGCTATGATACTTAAAGTGATCACCCACACGACGCCGGAGCGGTTCGCGTTCTCCAGCTCATCCGACCAGTCATCCGCATGAGATTGCAAATTGCGGGTAAACACTTCGATGACAAGGCTGCATCCGCTCAAATGCTGATCCGCTTCTTGAATCAGCCTCATCCCTTCCGGACCATGCTTCTGCGCCGCGCTTAAGATGGCAGGGAACTGCTTCGCGTACGCCTCCCATTGAACATGGAACATTTTGACCAGGTTGGCGTCTTTCTCCGTCACAGCGATACTATCTACCTGCTTCACCTTGCCTTGGATCGCTTCAAAAAGTGCTTTCGCTTTATCCGGCATCGAAATGGTCTCATCTGTCACACCCATCGCGGACATATCGCTGGTGTCGGTCTTCTCCTGCATATTCAGCTGAATGCGCAGCATCAAATCGTCAAGCTCTTTTAGCTCATAGTTCAAATCACCCAGCAACACGACGCTTGGCAGAGCGGTTTGCGTCATTTGTACCGACTTTTTGCCCATGGTGCTCATCTGAGTCAGCGCCGTTGCACTGATAGCCGATAGCAGCAGCAGGACGACCAGAAAACTGATCAGCAATTTTTTGTGCAGTGTCAGTTTGGACACTACCGAAGCCAGCTTCGCCCATATAGGCAGTCGAAGCAGCCTGGTTACTCTTTCTTTCATGTTCCACAGCCTCCGATATTCCCCTTGGCGGGGTCTTTTTTATCCCATTTATGAAAGCGTTTTTTCCTTTCATTGGATATTCTACTTCTTTTATTTCGACAAATATCGCCGCAAATGTTATAGCTCGGTGTCGATTTTCGGCAAATTGTTTTAAATTTCACATAAGCCGCAGGACCTAGCCGAACGGCAAAAAGGCCTCGACTGCAAGCTGCAGCCGGAGGCCGTAAGAACTAAACCACATTATTTCATAAGGAACGATGGATAGCCGCAGCACGGGATGCCGATCACGGTCTTCTGAATAGACGAACGGCAGCCGGCTTACGATTGCTGAAACGGTTCCCCCATATTGACGTATTGAACGTTGCGCACATGCACGGTTGAATTTCCAATCGGAGTTTCAATCGCCTTATTGTCGTTTTGCGCGGAGAGCAGCAGCTGGAACCCGAGCGGCGCCAGAAACGAGATCATATTGCGGTCCGGATCGGCTTGATGCGGGAATACGATCGTGAACGAATCGTCGAAGCCTTCGTCCGTCATTTCGATACGACTGCCAATAAGTGCAACGGAGTGAAGAGCATCCTCTTCAAAATGGGCAATAATGTGCTCCAGCTTTTGAGTATACTCATCTAGGAACATTTCTCCCTTTCTCTTGTCTTTGTCGCTCGGGAAATAATGGTCCAAGAAATGGAACCGTTCTTCATCGAAATAAACGAGCTGACGAATCAGCTGAAGTCTGGCGGATTGCAGAGAACTATGGCTCATAGTAAGGATCACCTCCGCTGCGTATAACTTCTCCTTCCGTGAAATAGCCGTAACTTGCCCTCATGGAACATTCCTCCCTTGAAAAAATAAGACCTCTCCGAAAAGAGGCCTTACGAGTATATTACCAGAAATTCTGCATATTCCCAATGCCCTAAGTCCTCTTGGTTTTTCCGAAGGAATATGCATCCCTTATGTAGAATAGGTAGACTTAGAACCATGGAAAAGGAGGAGAATCGCAATGGCGAAATCCGTCTCCGTACAAGATCTCGTTAACCGTTTCTCATTGGAAGTGCTGGCCGGCCAAAAGGATTTGAACCGATTGATCACGAAGCCGCGCACGCATCGTCCGGGTCTTGAGTTTGTCGGTTATTTCGATTTTTTTCAGCAGGCCCGCGTTCAGGTGCTTGGAAGCAAAGAAATCAACTATTTGCATACGCTTAGCGAGGAAGAACGCAATTCAAGGATAGGCAATATCGTCAAATATCACCCGCCCTGCTTTGTCGTAACCCGTAATCAGGAGGGGCTTAAATATTTAATGAAATATTGCGAGGAGGAAGGCATTCCGCTGCTTCGGACCCATGAGCCGACAACCAAATTTCTCGAGCTGATGGATGCGTACTTAACCAAAGCTCTCGCTCCGGAAGTAGCGATTCATGGGGTATGCGTCAATGTATCGGGTATCGGCATCCTGCTTCGCGGCAAGTCGGGCGTAGGCAAAAGCGAAACCGCCCATACGCTCATCCGCCGCGGCCACCGGCTCGTCGCGGACGATATCGTCGTTCTGCGCAAGATCAGCCCCGAGACGATTATCGGCACGCATAACGGGAAGAGCAAGGAATTTCTTGCCCTCCGCAGCATCGGCTTGATTAACGTGTCCCGTCTGTACGGACGCAGGGCGTTTCAGGATGAAACCCGTATCGTGTTGGATATCGAGCTGACCCAGTGGCAGGAAAATGCGCTGAATAACGAGCTAGAGCTAGAGCCGAAATTCTCGGACTATATGGACGTACGAATTCCTCATATCGAAATTCAGCTTCAGCCGGGAAGGGATGTCGCAGGGCTCGTCGAAGCGGCCGCGAACAACTGGTATTTGCGCCAGCAAGGCTATAGCGCGGTGGAGGACTTCATGAAGCGTCTGGAGAGCAATTGATCTTGCGGAGCTCGGCCTTGTCTGCCGCGCGGCGCGAATAGCGCGCCCCAAGGAATCTCGGGGCAGCGGACAAATCTAGGCTGGAGCAAGGGCTAGAGCCGCTGCTCCCCGGGCTCCGGATCGGCAGGAGCTTGTGCGATACGGTCTGCTGGAGCTTGTGCGATACGGTCTGCATGAGTGCCTATTGGGCTGTCTGCATCGGGATACTCCTGCTGCTCGCCAAGTATGGTTGTAGCTGCGGCACGGGTTGAGGAAACCGATGCGGATGCAGATGTAGCCACAGAGGAGGTCGCTTCTTCCGACGAAACCTCGTCCGCCAGCCATAGACGCATCAGCTCATGCAGCGCTGAGGCGTTTTTGGTAGGAATCTGGTGATACGCACCTGCTATCAGATGCAGCGTGCTGTTCGGCAGGCTCCGGTGCAGCAGGTGCGCATAACGGTGAAAGCTGACATCTTTTTCCCCATAAATGAGCAGCATAGGAATATGAATCCGGTGCAGGCTCGATGTGCAGCTGTAATTGTAGCTGTATTCGTAGTATTGGTGCAGATTGCGGACATGGCCCTGTATCGCGCTTGCATACAGCCGCTTGAACGTTGCGGGCATGTCGGAGTTCCCTATCGCGATGGCCGCGGTCATCAGCCGCTTGGCCCGCAATCGGGTTATTCGCGCGGCGGTCCAAATTCTGCTCCTGTTGTACCAGTCGCTGACCTCAGACATGCCGCTGATCAAGATTCCTCCGAGGAAGCGATCCTGATATCTAAGCAGCGTCTCCAGCGCAACCGAGCCTCCCGTGGAATATCCGCATAAATAGGCTTTCGGAATGTTCAATTGGTCCATCAGCTTGCAAATATCGTCTGCAATGAGCGAATACGTGATCTTCTCTTTCGAATAACCGCTTCGGCCATGCCCGCGAATATCAAAGGTGATGACTTCAAACCGATCGGCCAGCTGCTCTTGCTGGTACACAAAATTTTCCCCCGTCAGCAACGGAGGATGGATAAACACGATCGGGACTCCTCTCCCGACCCTGTCGTAATGCAATGGGATCCCGTTTACTTCAGCCATCGGCATGGCGCTCCACCTCTTATTCACAGGTTCTTCGTTACCGATAGCTTTCCCCTCTTAAGCAATGACATACATTTTATTACATATAAAGGCAATATTTCCCACTATGTAGCAGCTGAGTTTTGCCTTTTCTGAATCGCATGCACCCCCATGACAACCAAGATGAGCTCTTCGGTAGGCAGTGACGAGTCATTCGTTAACGCAAACGCTCCGGCGCCGAACATCCCGTCCGTTTTTCTAAATTCGGCCACTTTGTCTCCCCATGCCGAGGTTACCGTGTACTCGCGGGAAAAAGCCGGCGCCTCAACCTCATACGTTCCATGACGGTTTTCGTATATAAAGCGTTTGGAGAAAAAAGACAGCTTCGCCTTCAAAACCCCGACTTCCTCTTCCGTACGATCCAGTATGATCCATCCACTGGAGAAAAAACGGAACTTCCCGCTGTATGTCAAGCAGCCCCGCTCATCCCGCAAATGAATTCCGGCGGTGAACATGCTCTGCAAATCAAGCTCCCCGATCTTCCGCTGCTGTTCATCCCAAATGTCGGTAACCCCCGTTGAAAAATACCGGTCGGAGAAATATACGGTCTTGGTATCCACAGACAAATCCTCCTTTGATCCTGAATGCCGCTGCTTCATGGGTTAGTTTGCTTTGGGCGCTGTAAGGTGTCCAGCGAATGAGTGCTCGCTTCACCCCGTAAGGCAGTCGGGCGATCATATACGTGCCATGCCCCTACGTACGCGATTCCCTGCGCGCTTCGTCAGCGCGAGACAGATCGGATGACAACGTGTGTCATGTCCATCGTACGCGACTTCGGCACGTACTTCCCTGCGAGACGCTAAGATAAAATTCACGTGTGTCCTCCTCTACGTGCACGATTCCCAAAACGCTTCGTCGCCGCGAAACAGAGCGGACGGTAACGTGTGCCATGTCCATCGCACGCGACCTCGGCACGTACTTCTCACCGCGAGACGCTCAGATAAGTTCACGTGTGTTCTCCCCCTACGCGCACGATTCCCAAAACGCTTCGTCGCCGCGAGACAGAGCGGACGGTCCAGTATGTTCCATGTACGCAGCAGCTTACTTCTTTTTACGGATTTCGATACTCGAATGTTTCAACCGGCATGTAAGCGGTGTTACAATAAAGACAAAAGACGAACCGCCCAGCCACTCATCCATGTGATTTTTTGTTATCGGAAGCGGCCGGAGGGCCCAATTCGATTAGATGCCGGATAGGATCGGACCGTACAGCCGTTATTTAGCCAAAAAGGGGCGAAAATCAAGCTGCTGCGGACCGTGGTTCCGCTATTGGGCCTAAAATCTGCGAAAAACATGATATTTTCGCCAAATAACGTATCCTGTGTCCGTTAACCGCGAAATTCAGGCGATTTTCCCTAAATAGCGGCCTCTGTGTCCGATTGCGGGAACATTGCGTCTCATCGCAATAGACATCAACCCTTACAAAGGCGCGAATCCTGAGGTCGCGTTGATTTTTCGATGTTGTCACACGGCAATGGGGCTCAAGATACACGCTTGATCAGTTTGATCATATCATATTCCACATGCCCGGTAAGCTTGGAGGAGGTGTCTCCCATCGAACTCAATCTGCATCCGCTGCAAAATACCCTATTCGCACGATCGCCCAACGCAGGAAAAGCACGCTGCGAGCCGGGCTGGCACTGGCAGCCCCAGCGGCCGCTGGACGATTACGATCTATGGTACGTCTTGTCCGGCAAGGGCCGGATGACGGTGAACGGAATCGCTTACGACGATATTGGCAAAGGAAGCTGCTTCCTCCTGCGTCCCGGTGACAAGCCAGAAGCAACGCAGGATCCGTTCGATCGTCTCAGCGTTATTTTTATCCACTTCTCCGTACAGGACTTGCAGACCGGTCAGCCCCTCTCGCCGACACTGCTGCCGGAACGCTACACAACGGTAGGAGACACGCTGCTTATCGAAATGCTGCTCAACCGGCAGCTGCAGATGATCCACTCGGACGGGCCTTGGCTTGAAGCCGAGTTCGACCTGATCATGAAGCAGACGATGCTTCATCTGCACCGCTGGCAGCAAACGCAAGAGGCCGTCTCCGCAGATAAGCATAAGCAGCTGATCGGGCGTGTCATAAGCTACATACGCGAAGAACCCGGAAGACGCGCAACGCACCAGGATATCGCCGAGCACGTCGGGCTGTCCGCGGAATACGTAAGCGTCCTTTTCAAAAAATATACCGGCACCTCCATCAAGCAATACATCACCGACGTACGGCTCGAGAGGGCGATGCATCTGTTAATGGAAACTCCGATGAACGTCACTCAAGTAGCGGAGGCTCTCGGTTATTCCAACATCTATTTGTTCAGCAAGCAGTTCAAGCAGCGTTACGGAACGCCGCCTTCCCAGCTCAAATGGAAATCCGAGCCGGCCCAAGCACACTCCAATCCAAAGGGAAATTGACCCGTATCGGTTTAAGTATAAAAAAAAGCGTACTCGCCCCATTTTCGTCTCCCTCTTCGTCAGATAACATAGAATCAAATACACCTTAAGGGGGAATGTACATGGATAAAGCGGCTAAACGTACTTTACATTCATACGACAGCCCAGAAGAGGAACAATTAGCCCGAACGATTGCCGATACGCTGTACCGTTACGATTCCATCGCTTCCGATCGCATCCCTACGCTGCAGCAGCTAACGGAGGAGCATGTCAAACAATTTTGGGAACGCGGTTATCTCGTTGTCGATCAGGTGCTGAATCCGCAGGAGGTGCAAGCCTCGCTGGAGGCGATTATGGATGTCCTGTACGGGCGTTCCGTCGGCACGAAAATTCAGTTCGTGAAGCCCCGTTCGGAGCTTCATACCGAGCAGGAGATTGAGCTCGCCGCCCGCAAGCTGCACGATTACGTCGATCACGAGCCCCGTCTGCGGGACGCTGCTTATCATCCGGACATTATGAAAGCAATGGAGGCACTGTTCGGGGAAGCGCCGAAAGTCGTTCAGGATCAAGCGATCCTGAAACCGCCTTCAGGCGGCGCGGAAAAGCCTTGGCATCAAGACATGGCTTACGGCAACCTGGCCTATGATAAATCGGTCATCGGTGTTTGGGTGGCGCTTGACCCGGCCGAGCTGGATAACGGCTGCATGCATGTGATTCCCTACTCGCACCGGGAAGGAGCGGTTCCGCACTATGCGGTGCGGGATTGGCAGCTGTGCGACGTCAGCGTTCAGGTCGAGCATGACGTCGCGGTGCCGTTGAAGCCGGGCGGCGCCTTGTTCTTCTCAGGCTTGCTGCATCACGGGACTCCGCCTAACTTCTCTGAGAAGCGGAGACGCTCGCTGCAAATCCATTACGCGCCGGAATCCGCGGTCAAGCTGAAGCCGCATGAGTACAAGCGGATGTTCACGAATGAAATGACAGGGGCCGAGTGCTAATAGAGGCAGGCTGCTGATCTACGCAGAAAGAGCAGCAAAACAAACGAAACCCTCCATCGCTTAATTGCGATTGGAGGGTTTCGTGCCGGTATGGAGCCGGGCCGAGGCGTGCCGCATAGGCACGTATCGTGCGGCCTCAGCCTTGCTTGCTGGAATCCCGCTCCAGCGAGCAAGGCAAATCAGCTCGGCTGTGCCATAGTGGGTATGGCAGCAGCCGGGTTCCCGATACGCGCCGATTCGCGGCGCGTGCGGCACTGGAGGCCGGGCGGCTATCCGGCCTCTCATGGCGCGGTCGTCACAGCTCGACGACGACCCGGCCCTTGATGCGGCCTTGCAATATGTCAGCGGCATATTGCGGCACTTCCGCGAGACGGATCCGCGTGCCGCCGATCCGTTCGAGATGGCCCGTCGGCTTAAGGTCCGCCGCAAGCCGCTCCCACAACGCATATCGGCGCTCCGCCGGATACTGCACCGAATCGATGCCGAGCAGGCTGACTCCGCGAAGAATAAAAGGATGCACCGACGTAGGGACCGACCCGCCGCCGGTAAGACCGCTCACCGCGACAGAGCCGCCGTAGCGGATCGAGGCAAGGATGTACGCAAGCGAGCGGCCGCCGACCGGATCTACCGCGGCCGCCCACTTTTGCTTCTCGAGCGGCTTGATCGCCTCCGGCTCCAGCGCGCTGCGCTCGAGAACGTCCTGCGCGCCGAGGCTGCGCAGGTAATCGTGCTCCGCGGCCTTGCCGGTGCTGGCCGCGACCTCATACCCGCGCGCGGCGAGCAGCGCGACGGCGAAGCTGCCGACACCGCCGGTAGCGCCGGTGACGAGCACAGGGCCTTGGCCCGGCGCAAGGCCGTTATGCTCCAGGCGGTCGATGGACATCGCCGCCGTGAGTCCGGCCGTGCCGATGGCCATGGCTTCGTAGGCGGTGAGCCCCGGCGGGAGCGCTACGACCCAATCGGCCGGCACGCGGGCCATTTGGCTGAAGCCGCCGAAATGGGCTACGCCCAGGTCGAAGCCCGTCACAAGCACGGCTTGTCCCGGCTGAAAGCGCGCGTCCGCAGAGGTTACGACCGTTCCCGCAAGATCGATCCCGGGTATGTGCGGGTAAGTGCGAACGATGCCGCCGTTAGAAAGGCAGGCCAAGCCGTCCTTGAAATTGACGCCGGAGTAGCTGACCCGGATGAGTACTTCCCCTGCGGGCAAATCTTCAAGCTTCAATTCTTTAACACCGGCCTGGAACCGGTCTCCCTCCTTTTCGACAACCAATGCCTGAAACGGCGCTATCGATTCTGTCATAACCGTTGGCTCCCTTCCTTACGCTCCTGTACGTGGCTTGACTGGATGTTGGCAAGCGGACTCCGCATTAAGTGTGGTCCCGGTACAATACGTTATAGTTCCAATAAGCTTTTATGGATTTTGATGACGACCTTCTTAATGGTCCCGTTATCATTCACGCGGCAGCAAGGACGGTGAATATCGCCGGGATAAAACACTGCGAACGAACCCGGACTCAGCACCAGCTCGCTTTCCTTGCCGACCTGTTCATAAAATGCGATATCCTTAAGCTCGAACGCTTCCTCGGACACCTTGGCGTCCTCCGACCATGGAGCAACCCGGATGATTTCCTCGCCGGAAATCAAAAATTGAATATCCGTATAAGTCCGATGAGATTCAGGACGCTGCTCTTCCCAAGCCCGGGTTGACGCCTCCTGCAGCAGTGCAAACATCAAATCCCCTTCGATCTCGTGCTTTCCAAGCGGCAGTGTGCTGAAATCCGTACTGCGGATATATTCCAGCCCGCGGTTCACCGCCTTCGGGTACACGGCTTTTTCCCGCTCCCAATTCCCCAAATCGCTAAAAATCATCGCAACCGCCTCCTCATAAACTTTATGCTGTGCCTTTCTTTCCCAAGTATAACCTTAACATGCGTCAAAGTGAAAGAATGGTTTCTTACGTTACATACCATGATACCAAAACAAAACCCGCCTCCACTATTCACAAGTGAAAACGGGTTTCCAACCGCCATGGCTCAGCCGTAATCTACTTCAAGCCGTTAGCCGCAAGCAGCAGCTCTTCTTTACCGATGTTCGGCGAAAAAGCGGAAATCTGATAGATAATCGTTCGTCCGTTACTCGATTCTTCCAGCCAACTGACCGTGCTCTGTATGCCGGTATCGCTAAGAAACGAGCTGTTATTTACCGTAAAATATCCGTCCTTCCCGTTCACCGTTACCTTTTCCCCCCTGGTCGCCGAGCCTGTCCGCAGGCTCATGTCGATTTTCCCTTCCGCCGTCTCGAGTACCTGATAACGGATTTCTATCGGATCCCCCTTCGGATTCATGTAGACGAGACCGGGGCTCTTCAAGCCGGCCGAGGCCGCTTGGGATCGGGTATCGCGTTCCCATACGATAGACTGCTTCGACTTGGACGCCTTATCCTTCAGCAGCTTGCTGTACAAGGAATAGCTCGTCGCATCGACTAAGCCGACAGGCGCTTCCAGCTCCCCGTAGGAAAAAGTGAAGCCTTGCGGCATTCTGGTCGGCATTTTAAGAGGAACCCCTTCCGAATCTTTGGTCATCTCTGCCCATGGATTCAATTCAGTGTATTCGATAGGACGATTCACTCTCGTTAATGCAGGAAGATTGCGCTTTTCCAGCTCCAATATGTAGACAATCGCCGATTCCCCCGGCGTCAGATGATATCGGATATCCTGGAACGACGCCCTGATTTCGGCGTTCACCTTATCCGGCAGCTGTACCTGCTCGTCCTTGGACACTTCCACCGATACCTTGCCGGAATGCATCGTATAGAGCAAGCTTGATGCATAGGCTATACCCGAAAATAAGAAAATGCAAGCCGCGATCAGCGCAATTCGCGCCGTTTTCCCCGGTTTTGCCGCTTTGCCGACCCGGACCGACAGTCTGTTAATACGTTCATCCAACTCGCGGGGATAACGCATTTGCTTCGCGTACTGTTGAAGCTCGGTTTTTAATTGATGTTCGATGGACATGAGGGAATGCCTCCTTCTTCCTCCGAAAATATAGTGACTGCATGCTTGCGCAGCTTGGCAAGAGCGGCGTGGTGCCGCGATTTGACCGTCCCTACCGGGATGCCCAGCAGCTCGGAAATCTCCTCGAACGAGTGCTCATGATAATACCTCAATACAACGACGCTTTTGTGCTTGTAAGGCAGCTTTTGCACCAGCTCTACGAGGCTGCTTCGGTGCTCGTTGTGAAGGACGACGGCGTCCGATCCGGGATTCGGCTCATGCAGAGCAAAGCTTTTGCTCCGCTCAACTAACCTGAATTTGCGCCAAAGCTTACGGTTCCAATTGTTCACCTGACGAATCGTTAATCCTGTTAACCATGGGCGGAACGGCTTTCCCAAATCGTATTTGGGAAGCGATGTAATAAGCTCCGCATACACCTCGTTTACGACATCGGACACATCCTCCCTATTGTTAATCAGAAGTGACACCGTGCCGTACACATGCTCCTTGGTCTGATCATAAATGACACGAAACGCTTCCTCGCTGCCGTTATTCATTCTGCGAATCCATTCTTGCATACTGGATGGGTCTATCATAGGCGGCCGGCCCCCTAATCTGGATTTCACTCTATATTGGCTCCGCAGGGTCAAAAGGTTCATTTTTTCTTATCGTAAAGGATTTGGAAACCAAGAAACAGTCTCCCGAAAGCGAAAACAGCCTAAAAAGCCCATTCCGTCCGAATTATGCACGTGCTTGATCGGCATTAATCCGTTAAAAGGTTGGACATTAGCTCCGGGGGAGCCCTCTTGTCTATGAAAACTAGAATTGCAAAGTTCCAAAACAACGAAAAAATCCTTGCTCTCGCAAGGATCAGACGTTGAAAAACCCGGATTCATGACATAAACCATTTATCTCTCAAATTTATATATTGGTTCCACAATCCCTATTGTGTCAGGCGAAGGAACAAGCTGCCGGATAGACTTGGTGAGAGCTATACGGTCCGAGAATTTAAAATTGATCCGGGAACTGCTTGATAATGCCTTTGGACAGAGCATCCGCAAGCTTAATAAGATGGTCTTCGCCTTTGTCGAAAGCCGCAATGCTTCCGTTCCAATCCTTCTTATGCCTTGCCATAGCATCTTCCGTCAAAAGCTTCAAGTGCGTGTACAGTAAGTCCTGCAATTCCTTGAACGACCAATTAGGGTTGGCTCCGCTCAATAATTTGGCCATATCGTCGGCATTACGGTACCACTCTTTATTTTGTACAGCGAGTTCCTGCTCGTTTCCGCTTTTGGCAGCCGCTATCACTTTCCCTGCAATCAAGATGTGCTGCTTCAGCAGCTCCGCCAGTTTATTGCCGGCAGCTTCTCCATAGTAAGGCTTAATAGCGTTGCCGATTTCCACCTGGTTTTGAAGAAGCCGGGCCAACACCTGCTCCTGATCTTCCAATCCGCCCAGAGCGCTTATCATATAGCTTTTCGTCCAGGCGACATGATCGATCCATAGTTTTCTTAAATCAGAATGTGAGCTTGGCCGCCGCCGGGCTGATACAATCTTTTTTCTCCTTCGCCTGCATCTGCTCTGCCGCTTGAACGGACGGAACATAAGCCGTAAAGATCCAAGCCGCGGTCATTGAGATCAGAGTAATGAGGATCCATTTCTTCATGCTGCAAATCTCCTTAAAATGTAAGTTTTTGAAGCGTACCCTCTTATTCTGGTTTATTGGAGCAAAATCATACTCAACTGCCTTCCCGAATCCACACTGCCATCTCCCCTTGTCCCCGGTTCCCCCACAAGCAGTACGGTACCGCCTGAAGCCTATGAGACTCCGTTCGTTTCCGGTCCGTGCCATACAGCGCTTCAGTGTTCCAAGCCGATTCGTCTTCACGCTCGGCATCTGTCTCGATCGCGACGATGCCTCCCAGCAGCTCGGAATCATACCGCTCACTAAATCTGGTCCCGGCATTCAGCCGGATGGCCGGCAGCAGCCCGCCGTTGTCCGCTTCCTCCAGGCAGTACACAAGCGGACCGCGCTGGATAGCCGCTTTTCCTGCATTGGCACGCACCCTCGGGTGGGAACGGACCAGCTGTGCACTCATCGGAAGCTCCAGCACGACGGTATCTCCGGCCTCCCACCTTCTTCGGATGTATGCGTACCCGTCAACGGCAATCTGCTCTATCGCAAGAGGCTCGCCGTTAATATGAAGACCAGCTCCTTGACACCATCCGGGAATACGCAGCGCCACAGTGAATTCCGCTGCTTCCTCGGGTGTTACCTCCAGCTGAATACGGCCTTCCCAAGGGTAGTTCGATGACTGCTTCAGCTTCACCTGCGCCGCCCCCAATGTTGTCTGAGCCTCGCTGCCAATATATAAGTGAGCGAATATAGTATCGTTACTGCTTGTGTAAATGTACTCCCCGAGAGAGGCCAGCAGGCGGGCGATATTCGGCGGGCAGCACGAGCAGCCGAACCAAGGCTGCCGGACCGGCTTCACATGCTTGCAGCCCGGATTGCCCTCGCTGGCCTTCGGCCAAACCTCCAGCGGATTGACATAGAAGTAATGCTTTCCGTCCAGCGACATGCTTCCCGCTACATTGTTGTACAGCGCCCGCTCCAATACATCGCCATAATGCCCCTTGGCTTCCAGACGGAGCATTCGGCTGGCGAAGAAAATTAGTCCGATCGACGCACAGGTCTCCGCATAGACAGTATCGTTCGGCAAATCGTAGTCGAAGCTGAATGCTTCGCCATGCGCCGTAGAGCCGATGCCTCCGGTGATGTACATTTGCCGTTGAACGATATTGCTCCACAACGTACGGCAAGCCTCCAGCAAGGTCAAATCGCCTGTATACGCCGCGAGATCCGCCATCGCCGTATACATATAGACAGCGCGCACGGCATGGCCCACCGCTTCCTTTTGCTCCCGTACGGGAAGATGGGCTTGGTGGTACGCCAAATTCGTCGGCGGCACCTTCCCAGGTCTCCAATGGGTAGTCTGCCCCCTCTGCTCCCATTCCTGGATGAAAAAGCTCGGCTTCCCTCCGCGCTCGTCAATGAAATATCGGCTGAGCTGCAAATATGCCTCCTTTCCGGTAACTTCGTACAGCTTCACCAGCGCAAGCTCTATTTCCTGATGGCCGTCATAGCCCCGGATCTGTTCCGGCTTCGTACCGAATACCGTACCGATATAATCCGCGAATCGGCTCATGATCTCCAGAAAGCGGGTTTTTCCCGTAGCGTGGTAATAAGCCACCGCGGCTTCGATCAAGTGGCCGGCACAGTACAGCTCATGGCAGTCGGTCAAATTCGTCCAACGCTTGCCTGGCTCTTTGACTATGAAATACGTATTGAAATAGCCGTCATCATCCTGCGCTTCGGCAATCCATTCGATAACCTGATCCGCTATGTTCTCCAGCTCATCGTTCGGGTGCGTAGACAAGCTGTAAGCGACGGCCTCCAGCCATTTGGCAATGTCGCTGTCCTGAAAGACGAAGCCCCCGAATTCCCCGCTCTTCCTGCCTGCAGCGATCAGCAGGTTGCTGATGGCGTGACTCGGCTCCGCACCGGGAACCCGATCATTCAATGCTTCCCATTGATAAGGGATCACGACCTCTCTCACTAATCGGACATACGGCGACCAGAAACCGTCCTCCACCCGTACCTGCTTCAAAGGGATTTGTCTGCTGCTCCAACTCATTTCACCGCCACTCGCCTTTCTTGGTAATATGTAAAATCGAACCCTTTCCTCCTCCCATCATATCGGATAAAATAAGATGAAAATACGATCCTGTTCACATTGTTTTTATACTATTTGAACCTGAGGTGAGGATCGATGCCCTCATTTTCCTACCTTCATTACGCCCCCGTCCCGCTCCCTTTTTTCCTGGAATGCGGAACTGCCGTATACCGGCCGGGCGACCAGCATCCGAATAGAGCGAATCTCGGCGTGTTCGACCTGCTGCTTGTTGAGAAGGGCCGTTTGTTCATCGGAGAAGAAGAAACCGCTTGGGAGCTAGCGCCAGGGGATATGCTCATTCTTAGACCGGACCAGTATCATTACTCGGCAGCCCCATGCGCAGAACATACGACGTTTCATTGGCTTCACTACCAATCCGCGGGAAGCTGGACGGAGTCGGAGGCCGATCCGAGTCAAGACGCAGGTTTCCTTCCGGAGCCTGGGGATAGCCGCGAATATCATCCCGAGCCGTCACATGTGATCAGCGTTCCCAAGCATTGGACCCTGCCTGTGCCTTCGGAAGGCTATGAGCTGTTTGATAAGCTGAACGCCATGTCCGCCGAGAAGCGGTCCCACGCCTTTTGGGAGCGGCAGCTGCTGTTTCTCCGGCTGCTAAGATTGGCGGACGAGGGACAGCGCATGGAAAGCCTGACTCCGGCAAGAATCGTCGCCGAACAAGCGGAAGCCTACATCAAGCAGCATTTTCAAGAGGATGTGACCAATACGTCTATTGGCGAAGCGCTGCATTTTCACCCGAACTACATCACCCGGTGCATGAAGGCCGTGTATCAATGCACGCCGATGGAGTTTTTGCAGCAATACCGGCTGGAGCAGGCCAAGCTGCTTCTTCTTACGACGGATCTACCGGTTTCGGCCATTGCCGATCGGTCGGGATTTCATTATGCCGCTTACTTCTCGCGCTGTTTTACGGATAAAATCGGAGTATCTCCGCTGCAATACAGGAAACGGTTCCATGTGTGAACTTTCTGACAATTTCGACATCTTTCGCTACAGCTATGATATAATGAAGGTGTGAAAGCAACCATTCATCCGGCAATTCTACTCGCATCTAACTAGTCGCAATCCAATCTTATCAAGCAACGATCGTATCCTTATCGGAGGTGGTTTCCATGTTATTTTCCAACATTCTAGTAGCGTACGACGGATCGGACTTATCGAAGAAAGCGTTGATCAAAGCGGTCGAGATCGTCAAGGAGACCTCGTCTCACCACGATACCGCACCCAAGCTGGATGTTCTGCATATTGTCCAGGACGTATCCTATGTCATGGGAACTGCGGTCACGATCGATCCCAAGCTGATTCAAGCCGTCGTCGATGAAGCGCGGCAGCTGGTTCCGGCCGAAGTCGAAGCCGAGTTTCTCGTCGAGTACGGACAGCCCGCTCTAACGATTCTTAAGCACGCCGACGACAAAGGCAGCGACTTGATCCTGATGGGCAGCCGCGGTCTCGGACCGATTCGCGAGCTGTTTCTCGGCAGCGTCAGCCATAACGTTGTGCAAAACGCCAAGCTTCCCGTACTTATCGTGAAATAATAATAAATGGGAAATAGCCAAAAAAGCACTACATCGCATTCGCGGTGTAGTGCTCTTCCTTTTATACGGCCTGCTACTGAAGAACCTTCCAAATCAAATCAACGATTCAGCGCGTTGTGAACTGCCTCAGCCCAAATTTGCTCGTAATCACTCCCAAAATCGTATCCCATCACCATGAAATTGCCGATATTGTCGATAACGACCGTCAGCAGCTGCGCTTTGGCCGCAATTCGCTCCCCAGACACCACCCCAAGCTCCACGCCTTGCTGCAATAGATCCTGGAAGCCTGTGACGAACCCTTTCGTAATAGCTTGAATACGCTCGCGATATGTGTCATTGCGCAAGCATAGTGTTAGAAACTCGTTGACAACACGGGAGAAATGGGGATTTTCCTGATGCTCCTTAATCATGTGGAAACCGTCCTCGAGCAGCTTATCTCGAAAATTGTGCTCCGTATAATCGGAAACGGCGAAGCTTTTCGCAAAGCCCATCTCTTTGCACAGCTCCTCGAACAATACATCAATCAGCACATCTTTGGAAGTAAAATAATAATAAATGGCCGGTTTGGATATGCCCACTTCCCGTGCAATCATCGACATGCTTGTATGATCAAGCCCATGCTCCGCTATCAGCTTATAGGCCGTGTCCACGATTCTTCCGTATGTTTCCTCACTCATGGTCATGACTCCTTCGTTTGCTGAGCTGTCAATCCGCTGTGGGGCGATCCATTGTTATCGTCAATACCCTCCAGCCGGAAACACATTGCAGCCTTATGCTGTTCATTTCGCTCCCGCCCATTTAAAATCCTTTAAGTTCAATCATTTTATTGCTTGAACACTTCATTATCCTTCTAATCGTCACGTTGCAGCTATAGCCAAACCCAATCCACCGGATTCGCGGACGGCAAAAAAAGCACGGTCACCGTTCCGCCGGTACCGTGCTTCCTCTTGCCCGCCAGCTGCGGGCGTCTATGACCTTGCTGCATAGCCGGTCTATTAATTTGTGCTCGTGGCTTATGACCACGATGCCGATATTGCGCTTGCGAGCCGTGTCGAGCACCGCGTGCCAAATTTGCGCTTGCGTGATCGCATCGAGCATCGCGGTCATCTCGTCCGCGATAAGATAGCGCGTCCCGGGACCGAGCGCCCGCGCCACGCAAAAGCGCTGCAGCTCCCCGCCGGACAGCTCGTTCGGCCAGCGGGTGAGCCAATCGCGCTCGATGCCGAGCGCTGCAAGCAGCTCGGCATCGGGCTCCGCGCCCTCGCGCAGCATCCGGTCCATCTTCCAGCGCGGATTGACCGCTTTCTCCGGGTGCTGGAAGACGAGCTGCACCGGATGAATGCCCTTAGGCCGCAGCGGTCGGCCGTCCATCAGCACCGAGCCCTCACGGGGCTGCTCGTAGCCGGCCAGAATACGGCCGAACGACGTTTTGCCGCAGCCGCTCGGGCCGGTCAGCCCGACGATCTCGCCCGGCTCCAGCGTCAGATCGACGCCGCGGAACAGCCACTCGCCCTTCTCGTGGCCAAAGCCGATATTTCGTGCCTCAAGTCGCATGGATGCACCTCACCCTTCCGCCCCGCAGCTCCTGCATGGCGGGCATTGCTGCCCCGCAGCCGTCCGTTGCATTCGCGCAGCGCGGCGCGAACAGACAGCCGGGAGGCAGCGCGTCCGGATGCGGCTGAAAGCCCGAGATCGGCGCAAAATCGTTCTGCGGCAGCGCTCTCCACAGCGCCCGTGTATACGGATGCCGCAGCGAGGAGCCGCTCCCGGCGAAATCGCCTGCCTGCGCTACCTCCACCGTCGTTCCCGCATAGAACACGGCTACTTTGTCCGCGACGGCAAGCGCCGATTCAATGTCATGCGTGATCAGCATGACCGCGCAGCCGCCGTCCGCCAGCTCGCGTAAGCCGTCGAGCGCCTCCTGCACCACGGCCGGATCGAGGCCTGGCGTCGGTTCGTCGGCAATGATCAGCCGCGCGCCGCCTACCGTTGCGGTGGATACCAGCACTCGCCGGGCCATGCCGCCGGACAGCTCGAACGGATATTTGCGCTCCGTGTCCGGGGCGAGCCGAAACCGTTCGAAGGCCGCCCTTTGCTTGGCCGCCGCGTCGCCCTCGCGAACGGACGAGCGAACCTGCGCTCCGACCCGCATCAGCGGATCGAGGAAGGTGACGGATTGCGGCACCAGGGCGATGTCCCGTCCCCGCAATCCGGCCGCCCGCTCCGCCGTCAGCTCCTCTCCGTTATAGCGGATGCTCCCGGTCATTACGGCATTCGAAGGAAGAATGCCCAGCACCGCATGCGCGAGCAGACTTTTGCCTGAGCCGCTGGAGCCGACAACCGCCACGATTTCCCCTGCCTGAATCGTCAAATGAAGATCGTGAATGACCCGGACCTTGCGCTGTTTCAGCCCCCCGGTATACTGCGTAAAGGATACGGAGAGGCCGTCTACTTCCAATGCGTTCATGTTCCTTCCGCCTCCCTGATCAACAAGTTCCATTCTATGTTTGAATGCCGCTTACTCATGAGCCTTGTGCGGATCTAGCAGCGCCTGCAGGTTGCTGCCCAGCACGTCGAATGATCGAACGATAAGCAGCAGGCAAATGCCCGGGAAAAACGCCAGCCACCACATGCCCGTCGACAAATACCGCATCGACTCGGACAAAATAACCCCTATCGCCGGCTGGTGGGGCGACAGGCCCATGCCTAGAAACGTAATGGCCGCTTCATGCAATATAGCATGGGGAAAAATGAGCAGCAGCCCCACTACAAATTGGGGGGTCAGATGAGGCAGCAAATGCCGGGTTGCGATCCACCACCTGGACTTGCCCAAATGCCTCGATAGCTGCACATAATCGGCGGATCGCAGCTGCATCACCTCTGCACGGATGACACGCGATAGGCTCGGCCAGTGGGTCAACGCAATCCCGATAATAACTCCCTTGGCCCCGCCACCCAATACGAACGCTATCAAGATGAGCGTAACAAGGTGGGGGACGCTGAGGAACAGATCGATCAGCCAGCTGATCGCCCGGTCTACGGCTTTGCCCATCGTAGCTGCCGCCAACCCGAGAGCCATAGCAATGATCACACTGGCGGCTGCGGCGGTCATCCCAACGCCGATACTAAGGACAAGCCCTTTCAGCGTCCGGATGAACATATCTCTCCCGAGCCAGTCGGTGCCGAACGGATGGTCCCATGACGGAGCCTGGTTGCGGATTTCCAAGTGCGAGTTGATGCTTTCGCTGCTTGTTAGAAGCCCTCCCAGGAGGATTGATACCAGGAGAGCCGCAGCCAGCATCGTCATCGCTGCCGTCCGCCGTCTTCGATTCAATCGTATCATACAGCCCGCCCCTCTCTGACTCTCGGATCGACAATCCGATACAGGAGATCGGCGAGCAGGTTGCCTGTAAATACGAACACGGCGCTGAATAATACAAGCCCCATCAGTAAGGGCACGTCTCCGCGAAGACCCGCCTCTACGGTTGCTTGCCCGAGTCCAGGGTAGGAGAACACCTGCTCAGCCAGCACCGCGCCCCCGAACAGCTCGCTGAACGAGGCGAACTGCAGCGTAATTGCCGGCAGAGCCACATTGCGGAGGCCGTGGCGCCAGAACAGGCCGAATCCTTTCTCTCCTCTAGCTCTCGCAAATAAAATATAGTCGCTCGATAATATCGTTACCAGCTTCTCCCTCGTATGCAAGGCGATGGTAGAAATCCCGATAACGCTTAGCGTCAATGCCGGCAAAATCATGTGAACCAGCCGATCCTGCCAGGTCACTTCCTCCGCAAGCACCCCGATGGGAACGCCCATCCCGATCGGGAACCAGCCGAGCCATACCGCGAACACGATGAGCAGCAGCAGCCCCATCCAGAAGGTCGGTGTCGAAGCGAGCATATAGCAGTACCATTTGATCGCTTTGTCGACCCAGCGGTCTTTGTGCATGGCGGCAACGGCTCCCGCCGTGAATCCTATCAGCCCCGACAGCAGCCACGCGGCGCTCATCAGCACTACAGAGCTGACGAACCGTTCGGCTATCACCTCCGTTACCGGGCGGCGAAAGATCATCGACGTGCCCATATCTCCCTGCGCCATCGAAGCTATCCATTTCAGGAAGCGCTCGGCCGGCGGGCGGTCCAGCCCCCAGTGCGCGGCGATTTGCGCGCGCTGCTCCGGGGATACCTTCATCGCATCGGCACCGATATAGGCCTGCACCGGATCGATCGGGGACTGGCTGACGAGCAGAAACGAAACGCAGCTGATGGCCGCAAGCAGCAGAATCAGCCTGAGCGCTTTCTGCATAAAAAACTTCAGCAAGCTTCCGAACATGCTAATGAACCCCGCTTCCTATTCATTCCGCCATTTCCACTCTTCAATATTGTCCGTAACCGGCCAGCCGTGTCCGTGCGGATGAATGCGCTGCTTCCCGATATCCAGATTGTCCTTCACCAAATACAAATGGTCGATATTAACGAGCCATGCCCACGGTGCATCCCCTTTGGCGCTCAAGCCGGTCGTGCCGTCCCATTGGGCTTTTTTCCAAAACTCCATTGCATCCTTCGTATTGGTAGCTCTTAATGCCTTGTTCATATAGTCGTCAACCGCCGGGTTATTGTAATACCCTGGATTGTAATATTCCACACCTGCGTACTTGCTGTTATATATATTGTACATTTCCGTCGGATCGTTGCTTCCCCATCCCAGCAGGACGGCGCTGGAATACATCAGGTTTTTGATTTCATCGAAGCTCTTGCCGTCCACCTTAATGTTAATCCCTATGGATTTGATCTTGTCCGCTACCGCAATCGCTAGAGATTGCCGCGTCACGTCATTGGACGGGTACAGCAGCGTGAACTCCGCCTTAAGCGCGCCTTTTTCCAAAATGCCGTCGCCATTCGTGTCTTTCCAGCCAGCGTCGGCGAGCATTTTTTTCGCTGATTCCGGATCCGCATCCGGTACTACAGAGCTCGGGTTGTACCAAGGCAAGCCGTCATTGACCGTAAACGCAGGCGTGCCGTGTCCTTCCAATACGCCCTGCACGAGCGCTTTGCGGTCGAGCGCCGTATTAATCGCCTTGCGGATCGCGATATCCGATGTTACGTCGTTCCCGATAGGGAACCCGTCCTTCGTTTTGCCTCCGGATTTCACATACGGGAATACTATGCCGCGGTTATCTACCGTACGAACGGCTTCCAGCTTCATCCCGGGCACCTGCTGCTTACTGAATGCCGCAGGAATGTAGGAGACATCCACCTTACCCGCTTTGGCCGCCGCGAACGCCGCATCCTCCGTCAAGAACAAGAAGGTCAGCTTCTTGAAGTACGGCTTTGTACCGTAATAATCCGGATTCGCTTCGACGATGAGCTGCTGACCCTTATCCCACTGCACGAGCTTGTAAGGCCCGCTCCCAAGCGGCTTTTGGCTGTAATCCTTGCCATGGGCGTGCTTCGGTACGATCCCTGTCGCTAGCATCATTTGGAGAAACGTCGATTGCGGCTCCTTCAGCGTAAATTTGACGGTGGTGTCATTGACGGCGTCGACGCTTTTCATATTGCTCAAATCAATCGCCGATCCGCTGCCTGCCGCCGTTTCGTAAGTGTACTTGACGTCTGCCGCCGTTAACGGCTTGCCGTCGGTAAACTTCACATCCTTGCGAATGTTGACCGTCCAGACCAAGCCGTCCGCGCTCAATTCATAGCCGGTTGCCAGATCGTTAACGACGCTCATTTTGTCATCGTATTTGAAAAGCGTACTTTGAAATAACGGGGAACCGTAACGTCCCCAGCCCGTCGTTGGATCGAAGCCTCCCTCCGGCTCTGCGCCGACCGCTACAACCAGCTGGTCTTTTTCTTTGGCTGCGTTTGCACTTTCTTTTGGCGTTTGCGAGCATCCTGCCGCTATCACGGACACGATGAGCGCCAACAGGATGGTTAAGCGAATGGAACTTTGCTTCAGCATGCTCTCTCCCCTATTCTTTCTTATCCTAAGCTTTTTTTATGAAAGATTCTCCAGTAACACGAATTATTGAAATTGTAGCACACATCCCTTGTACCGTCATCCTTTAATTGAAACTTTTTCTGACATCAACCTGACATAATTGCCCTTTGTTCAATTAAAGCCATCGGGAGTGGAAGAGGGCAAACCGTACGGAGCCATGCATGCATCATGCCACATAAGCGCAGGAACTGCTTCTCTTGGATCGATATCGAGAGGTGTGACACTGCTGCAGCGAAAGGGTAAAGCTTATTAAGTGGAATAAACAGGCACTGGATAGGAGAGGTTATTACGAGCGGGTATTTTTTCACGGTTATCCATTTATCTACTACACGTTAAAGAGGTGTTTGCTATGTTCTCTCACATTTTGGTAGCTTATGACGGCTCTGATCAGTCAAAAAAAGCGCTGACCTATATTCCGCATTTGGCCGGAAACGATACGGAGATCGAGGTGCTCCATGTGTACCAAAACCCGGTTGTCATTATCGGCGAAGCTGTCATCAGCACCCCCATGCTGCAAAAAAATTACTACGAGCACGAGCAGGCGGTCGAAGATGAGCTGCGGGAGCTTATAGCGGATATCCCCCGGTGCAGATCCACGATCCTCACGGGCCGTCCCGCCCAAACGATTATAGAATATTCCCTGAAAAACGGCGTCGATCTGATCGTCATCGGCAGCAGGGGACATACGGCTATTGACGAGCTGTTCCTCGGCAGCACCAGCCATCATGTCGTGCAGCATTCCCAAATTCCCGTGCTTATTGTGAAATAACGAGGCGGAGGGCTTCGTTGCAGGGAGTATTTGCTGATCCAAAAGTTCAGACGGTTAAAACACCTTCCTAACTTTGTAACCATGTCGGAGGATATGGCTATAATCGTGGAGGTGTTTTTGTGTTGATTAAAATGGAAGAAAGGCTTACTTGTCCGATGCTTCTTTTAAAATAACAGGCTGATAATTCAATAATTTATCAGCTATTTCTTCTACAGATAACCCATCTTTGTTTCGTGTTATTACGTTTAGAATCTCTGGATGGGGTACGCTCTGTTTTATACTCATGATCCAACCTTCTACTTCTTCATCCTCACCTAGACCTAAACGAATTTTGCTGATCAATTCAATTAGCTCTTCTCTACTTAGTTTTGGCATAATTCATCTCCCGACTTTATCTCGAATTATGGAGCATCTCACCATAAATTTTATCACATTAGCTTGGAACCAACTTGAATTGGGAGTACTCCGTTACGTTGAAAGGTATTAGACAAAAGAAAAAGACATTACCACAAGCACGTCCTGTAAAGGAAGCCGTTGATAATGCCCGATCAAATTGCAAAGTCCTGTTTGCCTATACAGCGACAACAATCTATGAATTGCCATTATCCGTCACTGTACCGCCTTCCGCTTCTCTTTCCATATTTGCTCCATGACGATCGCAATGATGGTACCGAGAATGAGCCCGTTGCCGAACACATAGCGGAACACCGAAGGCATCGTTTCAAAAACGGATGCCGGCAAAATCATCGAGCCGCTGCCGATTAACAACGTAATACCGAGGATGTATGTTCTTCGCTGATCCAGCGTGTCCTTGGCGATGGATTGCAGTCCTACGCCGACCAGATTGACGAAGGACGCCATGACGGAGGCGTAAGCTACCGGACTCGGCAGCAGCGCCATCAGACGGATCAGAATGGGCACGAAGGCTACGCCTGCCATGAGGATACACGCGATGAGAAAAGGACGCAGCTTCGTCTGCCCGGTCATGCGTACGAAGCCTACGGCGCTCGAAAGCGGGACGGTTCCGACGGTAGAAAACAGCGCGGACAGCAGCTGAATGACCCCTCCGACCGCTCCGCTCCGGCTCACGGCCTTCGGATCCGGTTCCTCTTCGCCGCCCGAGGAATCCGGCATCACCTGCTTCATCGCTGCGATGCTGGCTATTGTATTCGACACGAGAATCAAGGCGATGATGGCTGAAGAAATGACGATCCCCGTGTCCCAACGGGGTGCTCCCCATGCGAATAGCTGCGGCATGCCGATACTGGCGTCAGCCCCCATCCCAGAGCCTTTGCCAAGGGCGTAGTACAGGATGCATCCCAGTATGATGCCGATGAATACCGCATAATTTTTGACCCAGCCTCTGCCTTTAATCGATAAAAAGAGAATCAGAACAAAGACGTCGATCGATACAATGGCTGTAACCGCGTCCACATGCGGCTGGTCGGCGCTTAGTCCGAGCATCCCCTGCAAAAAGACGCCTCCCAGCTGCAGCCCGAGCAGCAGCAAATACGAGCCGGTTACAAGAGGCGTAAACAGAGACATCATTCTCGCCGTAAGCCCGGTCGCGACAAACAGGAGCAGCATGACGCCCGCGGTAATCATGCCCGTCTCCAATACTTGCAGCGTATGATAGGCTCCGCCGCCGCTTTGCTTCGCAACCTCGGCTCCCAATATAGCAAAGACCCCGAGCCAGGTTCCTGCAGGCCCATCCGGCACGGGCAGACGATGGCCGAGCCACCCTTGCAAAAACGAGCCCAGTCCGGCTACAAGAAACGTCCGCTGCATAAGGGATACTACTTCATCGGAGGGCAGATGGTAAATTTGTCCGATAACAATCGGCAGCGTAACCGCATTGGCCAATAAAAAAACGAGCCATTGCAAGGCCCCTATCCCCTCGTTCCAGCCTAGACGCTGACGCTCTTGCTTCCCAAGCCGATCTTGCTTCGCTTGCTTTCCTTGCTTTTCTTTCATATCCAACCTAATACATCTCCAATATCCGTTTGCTTTCATTTATTGCGGCTGTCTGTCTTTAGCATGTCCCTGCCTCATTTGGATCATTACGTGCGCGAGCGATCAAGCGGCGATAACCAAAAAGGCTGGAGGAAACCTACACAGGCTTCTGATCAGCCTGCTTGGCACGGTATTGCCCGGAGCGGTCTCGATCATAATCGTCGTTGCTTGCGCCGCGCAAAGACTAGAAGCCCGAGATGCCGATAAAAATTCCTTGCGTTTGCATGATGTTCTCATTATGAAAAATGCCTGTGCGTGACACGTTCGCTTAAGAAAGCAAGGCCGTGTCTCGTGTCAGGGTCATGCGAGCCTGGAAGCGATCGCTGGATATCATCGTCAGGCTCCAGTCCCTGTGTCTGATGCGCTGCTATGCCGGGCCGAATCGTTCGGCCCGATGCCTTGCGCCATCGATTCACGGGCTTTTGCAGCTATGGATGCCGCGGTGTTCTGGTTTTATTAGTCTGACGGACCGCTTGTCCTGCAGGAGGAGACACTCCAGCTATTGGCCTGCAGAACTCGTTTCGAATGCTTTGACCTCCTGCCATGTCGGCATTCCTTCCTGAGCGCCGAACTTCGTTACAGCCAATGCAGATACATGACCCGCGAACTGCGCCGCCTCGTACAAGCTGCTGCCTGAAGCCAGCGCATACGCAAGCCCTGCATTGAAGGCATCGCCTGCTCCCGTCGTATCTACGACAGGGACTTTATGCGCCTCAATTATTTTCATTTGTTCCCCTTGACGCTTGCATGCAGAGCCTCTGCTTCCCAATGTCGTAACTACGCTAGCCGGTCCCATTGCGAGCAAGGTATCCATCGCTACCTGCAGCCCCTGCTTCGAGGTATCGACCTTCGTCAGCAGCTCCAGCTCGGATAAGTTCGGGGTAATACAGTCCACGTTACGCAGCAGCTCTGCCGGAAGCTGGCGGGCCGGTGCCGGATTCAAAATGACCATTTTCCCGTGCTTCTTGGCTACCTCCGTCGCATAAATCACCGTCTCCAAAGGAATCTCCAGCTGCAGCAGCAGTACATCGGCTTCTTCGATCACCTGCTCGATTTGCTGAATATCTTGGGGCAAGCAGAGCGCATTGGCACCGGGTACGACTACGATGACATTATCGGAAGGGGTGAGCGTTATGGAAGCTACCCCTGTCGGTGCCTGGTCGATGCGTTTGACGCCGTCGACGGCGACATGATTGCCTTGCAGCGACTCCAGCAATGAGCGGCCGAACGAGTCGGTGCCGACAGCGCCGATCATCGTCGTCCGCGCCCCCAGACGGGAAGCGGCTACCGCTTGATTCGCTCCTTTGCCGCCGGGGATAAAGTGGGCTTCCTCTCCTGTTAACGTCTCCCCTGCTTGCGGAAACCGGGATACCTTCACGACGATGTCCATATTCAAACTCCCGATCACCACAATATTCGGTTGTACCATACGTTCATTTCCTTTCTGTAGATCCTCTTGGAATTAGCCTCACATCGAATTCATGAACCCTGTTATTCTCGGATGTCCCTTCGATCTTCTTGATCAGCAGCCGGGTAGCGAGCATCCCGATGTCGTAGATCGGCTGGGCGATCGTCGTCATCTCCGGCTCGGTTATCGTCGTAAGATGAATGCCGTCAAAGCCGCAGAGTGCGATCTGATCGGGCACCCGAATGCCCATTTGATGCAGCTTCTTCATGACGCCCAATGCCATCAGGTCATTGCCTGCAAAAATACCGTCCACATCCGGATGCCGGCTCATCAGCAGCTCGATCGCCCGCTTCCCGCCTTCAATGCTGAAATCGCCCTCAACCAGCAGGCTCGGGGTAAACCAGTCAAAATGCTTGACCGAATCCTCGTACCCCATCAGACGCTCTCGTGCCGTAGCCATTTCCTGCGGTCCGTAAATATGGGCGATTTTGCTGCAGCCTACATCGAGCAGATGCTGCACGGCGATTTGCGCTCCCTCAAAGTTTTTCGAACGGACGACCGGGCAGTCGACCTGCACCGGAGCGCGGTCCAGCACGACGAACGGAATGTTTTCCTTATTCATCAGCTCGACGTCCTCCGCCTTCAGGGAATGGGAGGAGAACAAAATCCCGTCAATATACCGCTGCTTCAAAATATGGATATATTCCTTCTCCTTGTTGGCTTCGCTGTCCGAATTGCACAGAATGACCGTGTATCCGTACGTCCGGGCCACATCCTCGACAGCCCTTGCCAGCTCAGGGAAAAAGGGGTTCGAAATATCAGGCAGGATGAGCGCTATCGTCTCCGTCTTCCTGGTGGCAAGCCCGCGAGCCATGGCATTCGGTTCGTATTGGAGCTTGCGGATCGCCTCGTCCACCTTAACCTTCGTTCCATCATTCACGTAGCCGTTCTTATTTATTACGCGGGATACAGTAGCTACTGAAACCCCCGCCAATTTAGCGACATCCTTGATCGTTGCCACGGGCCACCTCCATATGTAACCGGTTAACCGGCACATGCCAAAGCCTTAATCGCACGCCATCATGTAAACCGTTACATAAGCAGGACCATAAGGTGTAAAGCTCAATAATGCAGTATTTATATGTAAAGCGAGCAATAACCCATAATCTCTACGATGTTATGTGTAACCGGTTACACATTGTGCAATTACATAGTAGTTTATAAGTCGAAACTTGTCAACAAAGAAACTATTGATAATTAGGCAAAAAAGACCGCTCAGCTTCTCGATAATGGAAAAGGAAGCTGAGCGGTTAAAGTTCTAACGGCTGCCTTATAGCGATGAAATGCGGCTTGGTACGCGTTTGATTTTAAGTTGGAATTATTACTGGTTTGGGCATGGAGGAAGCTAAAATTGGAGATACAAGCTTTACGGTTTTTTGCTGCAAGTAAAAACGCATGTCCCTGGCGTCTCAGCTCCCGGGGCTCATTGCTGGCTGCGAAGCTGCTTACCGACGGACGCGGGATCTTCACCGGTCAGCAAGCCGATGAAGGTTAGCAGCATCTGCGACATCCATTTTTTCGGATGCAGGAGAAGCTGTAAATAAAAGCGCATGTCCGGATGAGAGAACGGAATCATGGCCAGGCTTCCCCGTGACAGCTCCTCCTCTACGGCGATGCGCGGGAGCAGCGCGATACCCAGGCCGCTCATCACGCAGTGCTTGATCGCCTCCAGGCTGCCCAGCTCGAAGCCGATCCGGTAGGCGACCGCATGGTCCTTCAGCACCTTCTCGAAGGTGCTGCGGTACAGGCAGCTGCCTTCGGACACGATCAGCTCGCAGCCGTCCAAATCATGGAGCCGGACGTCGCCCGCCGCCTCCGTCAGCGGATGGCCGGGGGGCGCGACCAGCACGAGCGGCTCCTCGCGCACCATAATACTGCGCAGCGAGACGTCGGCCGGAGCACGGTCCAGCAGCAGGGCGACGTCGTAGTCGCCCTCCTTGACCTTGGCGACCAACGCCGCCTCACTGTCGGGCAGCAGCTGGATGCCGAGACCGGGGAACCGCTGCCTCAGCTGCTGCAAATACGGCGGCAAATAGTAGGCCGCCAGCGAATCGATGGTGCCGATCGTGACGGCACCACTGACCTGGTTGCCAATCGATTCCTTCGATTGGTCGTACAGCTCAAGCATCTGCACCGCAAGCTTGAGCAATGCCTCGCCCGGCGGCGTGAGCCGGAGCTGCTTGCCGTACCGCTCGAACAGCGGGACGCCGTACTCGCGCTCCAGCTTCTGTATCTGCATCGTTACGCTCGACTGAGCGTAGCCGAGCTCCTCCGCCGCCCGCGTGAAGCTCTGCCTGCGCGCCACCTCGCGGAACGTGCGCATGTAGGTTAAATCCATCACCGTTCGCCTCCATCATCAAAAATATTGATGTACATTATCATTTATTATAGCTATCAGTGATGATGAAATCCATGCTACAGTTGATGTACGGCGGATCGTTCATCGCATAAGTTTCCTGCTTCGCCCCAGGTTTATCGCATTATGTCGGGTTTGCCGATTCAATTTCTTTCTCGCTTTGCCTTGCAGATGAAGTCTTGGACTTCATTACAATTTCGTGTATCACACCGGAATCGCAATTTGCAACAATTTTATGTTCACGTAACGCGCTTCAGTGCAGCTTCCTGCTACACGTAACGCGCTAACTTTCCATCACAAAAAAAATCTTCAGGAGGTCATTCCTATGCTAACCGAACAGCAGCTTCAAGGCGTTTATGTCCCTATCGTCACCCCGTTTCACCCGAACGGAGAACCGGACCTGGAATCGTTCCATACGCTTGCGGTCCACTTGCTTAACAGCGGAATTCACGGTCTCGTCGTCAACGGAACGACCGGAGAGTCGCCTACCATTACCGCACAAGAAATGGGGGCACTGGCCGGTGCCGCCAAAGCAGCCATTGGCTCGGCGCCGATTCCGCTTGTGCTCGGCACGGGCACGAACGATACGACTTCCACTGTGAAAAAAACAGAGCAAGCAGGCAAGCTCGGAGCGGACGCCGTCCTTGTCGTCGTTCCATACTATAACAAACCTTCGCAGCAAGGGATCATAGAGCATTTTCGGCGGGTCGCCGAGGTGGGGGTTCCGGTCATTTTATACGAAATTCCCGCTAGGACGGGAGTGGCGCTGGAGCTAGACACCGTTCGCACCATTTTGGATATGGATGGGGTTATCGGGATGAAGGATAGCTCGGGAGGCATTCAGCTCGTCTCGGAGCTGTCGCGCACCGGCTCGAAGCCCGTGCTGTGCGGCGAGGATGCTTATCTATTCGCATCGCTCTGCTGCGGTTCCCGTGGCGGCATGCTCGCCTCCGCTCACATCCGCACCGAGCGGTTCGTGCAGCTGTACCACCGCTTCACGGAAGGCCGTGTGAGTGAAGCCAAGGAGCAATTCGACGAACTGCTGCCGCTCATCCGGCTGCTGTTCGCCGAGCCGAACCCCGCTCCGCTCAAATGGCTTCTCGCGGAGCAAGGGATCCTGGCCAGCGGCACGCTCCGCTTGCCGATGACGCCTATCGGCGCGAAGCTGCAGCAGCAGCTTCAGCCTTATGCATGACGCGCCCGGCCGTCATGTAGGTCACTTCCGCGCCAGCAGCTCATGGCGCGTCTGCTTCGGGAGGACCCAGATCCGGTCCTCCCGGTTTAACACCTCGACGGGCGCCTCGAAGAAGCTCGACAAGCTCGGTTCGGTCAGCACCTCGCTCACCCGCCCGGACGCGAATACCTCGCCCCGGCGCAGCAGCAGCGCATGCTGGAAGATCGGCAGAATCTCCTCCGTATGATGCGTCACGTATAGCAGCGTCGGCGCATCCGGAGATTGAGCCAGCTGATCGATCGCTTCGAGCAGCGCCTCCCGCGAGAACAAATCGAGCCCATTGCACGGCTCGTCCAAGATCAGCAGCTTCGGCGAGCTCATGAGCGCCCGGGCGATCAGCAGCTTTTGCTTTTCCCCCTGGGAGCACGTCTGGTACTGCCGTCCTTTCAAATGCATGCAGCGCATCTGCTCCATCAGCTGCATCGCCCGCTCCCAGTCCTGCTCGTCCGGCTTTTCGTACAAGCCGATGGTCGCGTACTTGCCGCTCACGACGATTTGCTCCGCCTTGTCGGTTGGGTACAATTTTTCCTGCAGCGACAAGCTCACCCAGCCGATCGACATCCGCAGCTCGCGCAGATCGACCTCCCCATAGGCATGCCCCAGCACAGATACTTTACCGGTCGTCGGCCAAATATATCCGTTTACGATATTGAGCATCGTCGTTTTACCGGAGCCGTTCAGACCGAGAATCGCCCAATGCTCCCGGGGACGAACCTGCCAATCGATACCTCGCAGCAGCTCGTTTTGTTCCCGCCGGTACGTTATGTTTTGCAAATCGATCATGTATTTCATGTTGGTTTCCTCCCCACTCGTCTCAATTATATCTGATCATCTGATGTTTAAATAGCATACCATACCGGAGACTTTTTCGGCTAGACCTTCTTAGGATGGAATCCCCTTTTTCCGCCGCAGCCCTAGCCCTGTTCTCTCCTTTGGCGTGATGCTAACCAGCTTCGTACCTGCGACCCGCTACCGTTGAACTGTGTCCTTCCACATCAGTCGGAAGCCAAAAGCTCCGCTTTCATCTTACTCCCCGTTCCAATCCGGATGAAACTGTACGCTCGCCAAATCGAGACGGCCCTCCTCGTCCACCTCAACCCCTTCATTTTGCAAAAGAACCGTCTGCATAAACCGGGATTCGTCATTCTGAATCGCGATTTCCCCCTTGGCATTGACTACCCGGTGCCACGGCAAACCGTGCTTTTTGCTCGATGAATGCAAAATCCTTACGACCTGCC
Source organism: Paenibacillus sp. H1-7 (assembly GCF_022354825.1). GTDB lineage: Bacteria > Bacillota > Bacilli > Paenibacillales > NBRC-103111 > Paenibacillus_S. Next base: position 614,431 of record NZ_CP031168.1, on the reverse strand, counting down.
TCGCGGCTCTGCGGCTTCCGGCCAGCTCCGCGATTTGCCCGTACGTCATGACCCGGCCTTCCGGTATTCCTTTTATAATCCCGATAACCTGCTTCGTAAATGGTGTCAACGTATTCATCCGCCTCTTTAATCCTTTGCAAGCTCCTTTTGAAAATCCCGAAAACTACCGGCCCCGACATGCCCGCGATTGACAGCCTCCCACAAGTACAAACACGCGACTGTACGGTAAGGCTTCCATTGGTTGCTGTAATGCTCCAGCGCCGTCGGGCTGCTCCCCGTCTCCCCTTCATACAGCCAATGAGCCGAGCGGCGAAGCCCTGCATCCCCTAGAGACAGCACATCCTCCCGGCCAAGGAAAAAAATCAAAAACATCTCGGCCGTCCAACGCCCAATCCCTTTCACCTTCATTAACCGGTCCAAAACTTCCTCATTACTCATGCCGTTCATGGACTGGAAATCGAGTTCATTTTGCTTGACCATTTGCGCGAGCCCTTTAATATACGCGATCTTGGGTCTGGACACACCAGCTGTTCGCAAATCATCTTCTTGAGCCGCAAGCATCGAATCGGCTGTAATCCCGCGGTTCTGCTCAACGCGCCGGCATATAGTATCTGCGGCCTTGACGGAAAGCTGCTGCCCGATAAGCGATTTTGCCAAAAACTCAAAGCCATCCGTACGCTCCTGCACTTTTATTGACCCGATGACTTCGGCCAGCTCGGCAAACCTGGGATCCATGAGACTCAGCTGCCGGACCCTTGACTCCTTAGGATGCAGATCGAACGTATAGTTCATTGCGCTTCCGCCTTCCCAACCGTATTTTGCTCCCGTTCCTAAAAGCATCCCTAGTCAAGCCCAAGAGCTATTTTCTCTATTATAGTAGTCGTCCCGACCGTGTATCAAGAGCTCGACCTTAACGTAATTTTATTTATGGAAAAAACTTCTTGCAAAAACTAATATCATTAGTTATTATAAAACTAACGTTATTAGTTTTTAATTAGTCAAAAGGAGCATCCGTTATGTCGCCGAGAATCGGACTTGATATACCTACAATTTTACAAGCAGCTGCGGAAATGGCCGACACTCATGGCATCGAAGAAGTTACCTTGGCCTCCTTAGCGCAAAAGCTAGATATTCGCTCCCCCTCTCTATACAATCACGTCCACGGACTTCCCGGGCTTCGCACCAAGCTTGCCGTCTACGGATTGGAACAGCTTCTCAGCGTTACTACCCAAGCGGCGGTCGGTCGTTCAGGTGATGATGCCGTTCGCGCGATAGGAGCAGCGTACGTAGCCTTCGCCCGCTCCCATCCCGGCCTGTATGATGCCACGCTTCGTGCTCCGGATCCGAATGATCCTGATGTGCAGCGAGTCGGCAGCGATATTGTCGATCTTGCTATCCGCGTGCTGAACGCGTACGATCTGCAGGGCGATGCAGCAATTCATGCCGTGCGCGGGCTACGCAGCATTCTGCACGGCTTCGCGTCCCTGGAGCAGCGGGGCGGCTTTGGCATCCCTCTCGATCTCGACGTTAGCCTGCGTCTGCTTATCGATACGTTTATCTCAGGCATTCAGACGATGAAGCAAGGCGGTACGGAGCTTCCCACCCAAGAAAAATAAGGAGTGAGCGACACATGAGCTTTTTGCTGTTCGTGATTCTTTTTACCGCTGGATGCGGATGGTTGGATGCAAGGACTCGTTCGATGAAACGAAAGGAAGGGATGTAAGATGTTCGCTGGCCATTTCGGATTAGCCGCCACTGTGAAGGCCAAGACGCCGGAAGTGCCTCTCTGGGCAATCATGCTGGGTACCCAGCTGCTTGATGTCGCGTTCGTCCCGCTCTTCTTGTCAGGGGTGGAAACGATTGAGCCCGTTGAAGGCAGCCAAGGCTATGGAGGGAGCGTTATCCACGCCGATTACACGCACTCCTTGGTAGGAGCCTTACTTATTACGCTGCTTGCCGGATTGCTTGCAAGTCGCTTTTGGGGCAAGCGCAGCGGCTTCGTGATCGGGTCGGTCGTCTTTAGCCACTGGCTTCTCGACCTGATCGTGCACCGCATGGACCTCCCTCTGCTGCCCGGCAACCTTGGCAATCTGCCGCTGCTCGGCTTCGGTTTGTGGCAGTTTCCGGGTGTAAGCATGGTGCTGGAGCTTGTTTTGGTAGGTGCGGGCTTCCTTCTGTATGCGCGGTCGCTGTTGAAGAACACCCATGGCAAAACGAAATCATGGGCACTTACGGCTAGCGGGGCTATGGGAGTGCTGCTTTTGTTATCGCTGCTTACCGATGTGTTTGGGGTTGGGTGAATTTAGGGAATGCAAATAAACCCAGGCCGATATCAAATCATATCGACCAGGGTTTGATATATTTTTCAAGACTCATGCGAACCGCTTATTCAACTATTTTATTTGAAGTAGTACGTTATTCATTCGATTTTTCAGGTTCTTTTGCTCCTCTTCTGTTAATTGCTCTCCACTAATATGTTCCTTATTTAACAGTAGCAACTCTTTTTTTATCTTCTGTATTCCTTCTGCCTGCGTATAACCATGTTTTAGCATGTTCTCAGCTAGAGTAGTATACACGATTTTTTTTTCACTTAATGTATTTTTAGAATCTCGTTCAAATCGTTGTAATACTTTAGCAACTATTTCGTCCATGAATATACTTCCAGCGTTGATTTGATCAAAATATTTATTAACTTCGTCAGTCAATTCTTCATAGTACCAACATACTCTTGGATAATAGTCTAACGACTTTTTTTCTAACTGCTTAAGTACAAGTTCCTTACGAGATAGTAGATCAATACGTTGTTCTTGAGATAACTTATTTTCTTGCTCAATTAATTTAAAATTTAAAGAGAGCACTGTGTCCATTATGTAATCATTAAAACTGTACAGAATTCTCATATGAGTAACTAATATTTCCGCAATTGTTACACTAATGATTGCTTTATCTGTCTCACTTTTATTCATTGACATATCATATTCATTAAATGTTCTTGCAATCGCCTCCTTATTACTCATCTTTTGATCTTCCTTATATTCATTATACGTTTCGTTAATGTGTTCTGAGTATTCTTCATAACTATGAGCCATTTTATAGGATCCCCCCATGTATCTTCCGTTCCTAAAAAAACGAACAGCATTCGCAGGCGTACCGTTAATTGAACACTAGTGATGGCTAACCGTCTGGTTACTTTTAAGTTTCTTGTTTTAAAATTATCCACCTTTCTTAAGATTTTAGAATTATCAACCGACTAGCCGCCGTTTAAGATAAATTTATTCCAGTATCATTAAACAGGTGGTGAAGGTATGAAAATAAAAAGCTTTTGCGCAGTGATCATGAGCCTCATAATGCTGGCGGGTTGCAAGAGCGGTGCGGAACTGGAACCCGGGCAAACTGCATCGACCGACCCTTCCACAAATACGATTCAGGAGCAGTCGTCTTCCTCCGAAAACGAACTGCTGATCTACACGGTATGGCCGCAATTTTATATTAAGGAAGAAACTTGGCAGCAGCATATCGGTCAACACCTTGCCAAGAAGTTCCCTGATGTCAAGTTTAAGCATATTCAATGGGATAATCCGGGACGGCAATTTAAAGACCTGCTTGCAGCGGGTACCGTCCCCGATATTGTCATCGATGATTCCGCCCGCAACACATACAGGGAGGTCCGCAGGTATAATTTGCAGTATGACATGAGCGAGTTGGTCAAGAAGTATAACTTCGATACAAACAAATTAAACCAAGCGATGCTGCAGCAATCGGTTAACTCATCAGATGGAAAGCTTTATTCGCTGCCCTACAGCTCTGCCGAATGGGTGCTGGTGTATAACAAGGACATCTTCGATAAATTCGGCGTCAATTACCCTAAGCCGGGAATGACTTGGGATGAAGCCTATGATTTGGCCAAAAAGCTAACGCAGCAGGACGGGGACGTGACTTATAAGGGTTTCCAAGTGAATCCTTCCCATTACATGATGTGGAACCAGCTGTCGGAGCCCTCACTTGATCCTAATGACAATAAAGCCACTCTATCATCGGATAATTGGACCAAAATCACCAATAACATTAGGCGGTTCTATGATATACCCGGCAATCAGTTGGTCAAAACGAATGCTTTCGCCCAAGGTTCGATAGCTATGGCCATCGATACGGTCGATACCGTTAGCAGATGGGCCAATGAGAACAAGAACCTGAACTGGGATTTCACCTCTGTTCCGGTGTTTCCGGAAGCCCCCAAATCCAAATTTCAGCCTCAAAGCACAGCCATGTTCATCACGAACCAGTCAAAGCATAAAGACCTTGCGTTCCAAGTGATCTCGTATATTTTATCGCCGGAAATGCAAATGAGGCTTTCCCGGCAAGGGTTGATGACCCCTTCAACGGATCCTTCGGTTCATCAGGCGTTCGGGCAAGACCTGCGGGAATTCCAGGGCAAGAACGTACAATCGATTTTTGCGTTGGAGAATGCCATGTCACCTTCCCGCAAACCGGGGTTAGCCTACATCTTTACGCATAATCAAATCGATTATGTGTGGAAGCCCTTAATTTTGCAGGAATCCAAAGACACCGTCACGGCGCTGCGAATGGCTAACGAGCTTGCCAATAAAGCGATTGCCAATACTAAAGCCGCTGAAGAAAAAGGAGGCTACAGCGAGGATCAATAACTGTGGATGAGCTTGCTTGCAGCTCAAGAATACCATAAGTTCAAACGCGGCTGCCTTTGCTGGCAGCCTCTTTCTGATTTCGGAGTTCCTTCGGAGCCAGTCATGCTTTTTTCAGCAGGTTCCCCAACGAATTGTAGCCAAACGTTTCTACTGCATAGACCCTATTTCCGCTTCCATCCAGCTCCAAAGGAGTCCTTTTCTGACAAGTCGGTTCATTGCATCGTATTTCAATAGCATAGAACTACCCCGTTTGTCTTTAATAACAACCAGGCTTCCGTCCAAATCGTATTTATCAAAAGCGTTGGTTTGCCCTAAATTGTTTGTTCGATTTTTTCAATTAATACCCAATTGATCCCTTCTTCTAGCTCAATATCTATTTCCTCTAGAAGCTTGAATCCTTCTTGTGCAATTCCTTCATCCATTCCGTATAATTCAAAATACCTCTCTTTGAACTGCGCGTACCAGAAGTATGCACTGTAATAAATAATTGATTTTTCTAGAGAAAGTGAACCAACATTTCTCTTTAAGCAGGTATAATACGCTCGCAGCTCATTTAATCTATCATCATCATAATTAGCAATGTAAAAGACCTGCATATTCTCATCAGAAATATAACTTTTTAATTCGTCTTCATTTAAAACTCTCATATCCATTGACCGGCTATCCTTTATTCAAACTATAAGAACAAATTTTAACACTGCTTACCTATGTTTTTTAGTGAATGCAACAAATCATCTTCTATCCACAATTTTTGCGGTTGCTTATTTCCTGGGAATCCTTCGCATATACCAAACTACTAGAAAAAGAAACCCAACAATACTAGTTACCGTTGGATAGATAAGTGGAAAAAAGAGGCTAGGCATGACATAAGCAATGTCGGATTTATATCCAATAAATGATGATGACTGAGATGATGCTTGGACCAGTTTCACTCCTAACAAGTACTTTCCACGATCACGATATGTAAATTGTTCTTCAGTTAGTCGGCCATCTTTATCCAAGTATAATATGTTCCATTTTTGGCTCTGAGTATCCCCTCTTGTCCATTTGCCAGCATGTCTTCGGATTATAGCTATTGTTTCTTCATTACTTTTTTTATCAGTAACTTTTATTATATTTAGCCACGACAAGTAGTTGCTGAATTTTGTTATGTTTGGAAACAACCATGCTTCTGTTGGTGAGGATACTTCTTTTCCATTCACTCGAATGACGATTTTCATAATGTGTTTAGCTTCTTTGTCAAACTTGTTTAACACTGACTTTGGAGCTTCAATGCCAGTATCTTCAGTAAGTACTTCAATAATATTTTTGTTCCAGAAAATTGGCTTAGAAGGGTCATGTGCAAACGTGTTTGTTTTATCCGATTGATTATTTATGTTAATCATCTGATCTAATTGATATTTCGAATTGATGTATGCTTCCAATACACTCTCGCGAACCAACAAGAACATCGGATAAACAGAAAACAAAATGAGTAAAATGCCGCTAACCGCTAGCAATGTGCCTCTTCTTTTTGCTTCTTTTTAATAACGTCACATAACTCATGATCGTGATCGTTACAAAATAAATCGTTGATGCCACTAACCCTAATTTCACAACAAGCGAAGTTAGGAAATTTAAATATAAATTATAAAACCAAGCTAATGCTGCGCCTGCTAGCAAATATAAAATGTATGAAACCGCTAGTCTCATGATTAAACGGTCAGCTAGTTTTGCAGTAACTTTATCTAACAAAAAGGCTGCTGGTGCCCCTATAACTATAAACACAGGTATACTGAAATAACAAAAAGCAACTAATAAAGAACCAAAGTCAAAAAGAGAGCCTCTATAAACAAAGTAAAAACTCATAGATAATACAAAACATATCGAGGCAATTATCGAAGCGAGCACGTACTTAATGCAATCCACCTACATTCTTGTATATAGCCATCGAGGTTTTCACCGTTATAAATAATCGAAGTCAGATTCAAATAACACAAAAAAACCAACACTATCGGGCGGCCCGGCTGCCATCCCTTTTCCATGCTGATGCATGATGTAAGGCTTAGGCCCGTGGCTTTGCGTCCCTGCCTTTCGACAGGTTTGCCTTTTTCTGTTCAGTCGGTTTTAGTCCCAAAAATGAGACAGTGTCTTTAATCCTAATATCCAATATTCTACATTTAGTAGAAATGTCCTGCATTATTTTGTAGCTTTTTCAAATCTATGTCGAAAGTTGTAGGACCTCACAGCACAAAAAAGCGCCCCAACCGTCTAGTGGTCAAAACGCTCCTCTTCCTTCCCCTTCTAAATCTCGTACAAAAAGAACGCATAATCCGTCGGAACGCCAGGGTGTCCCTGCTGTCTGAGCATCGCGGTAATATTGCCGCGGTGGTACGTTCCGTGATTGCTCAAATGCTGAATAATATCCGCATAGCTCGCTTTCATTACCCCATATGTCGGGTGAGGGTACTCCTTCAGCGCATCCAAATCCTTGTCGGAGTAAAACGTACGATACTTTTCAGCCACCTCATGGTACAGCGCTTGAATGCCGTCCAGGCTAATTCCCTCTGTCGCTTCCGTAACTTGCTTGTCCAGCGCCAAGATTTGCTCGAACGTACCGCCGCTCATAATATGCAGCCATCTGCTATCGATCCGGTAGATATGGACCAGCGCCTCCGCAATCGATGGAAAAATACTTTGGATAACGGACCGGTACGTCTCCTCCGGCAAAGCTTTCAAATGATTGATAATTCTATCGTTGGCCCACACGTGATATTCGAGCAGTTGGAGTGCTTTATGGCTCATTCTATTTCCTCCTTAAGGATAACTTAGTTTCTAGACCGATCATACAGCACCTTGACTGACAAAACCGGTCAGTGAAGCTACATCGATTCGTAATGCTGGACCAGCGCCGACGAGATAGCGACCATTCTTTCTTTCAGCATGGCCGGCTCAATGATCCTAATCGATTTTCCATACGATAACAGTGTATAAGGCAAATACGAAACTATGGATCTCTCATCGAGCTGAAAATGCGCCGTCGTCGCCGTCCGCTCCACTAAGACATGACCGAGCAGCCAATGCAGACACAGATCGTTGATCGCCTGCTCATACCCTTCTACCCGGATTGACAGCATCGTTTCCGGATTATCCATATCCGGCAGCAGCGTGTTTAGGAAAAACTGCCGTGCAGAAAAATCCACCGGCCGCTCGAATGCCGCCCCTGTACGTGACAACGAACGGATTCGATCCACACGGAAGCTGCGAATTTCCCGGCGGAGATAGCAGTAGGCTACGATGTACCATTTTCCTTTCCAGTAGACGATGCCGTAAGGATCGATCTCGCGCTGTTCGGAAGGGGGATTTGCCTTCATATAGTCCATGAGGAGAGTGGCTCCATTGGCAACGGATAGCTCGAGTTCCTGAAGAAACGTTTCCAGGGAGCCATCGGACGGAGGATTGATGACATCGAAACCGACGGTATGCCGGTTGATCTGGTGCAGCTGCTCTTCGTTGGTGTACTTTTTCAGCTTGCCAATGGCACGGTTCAACGCTTCGCCAAAAGGATACCCTGCCTCCTCGGCGAACACGGCCGCGTGAATGAGCGCTTTTTGCTCGTTAATATCGAAAAAAAGCGGAGCTTCGTTAAACTGCCCCAGCAAGCTGTAGCCTCCGTTATGACCGGAATCGGCGATGATCGGCACACCGCTCGCGCACAGCGCATCGATATACCGGTAGACGGTCCGGATATTGATCTCCAGCTCTTCCGCAAGTTGTTTGGCGGTGATGCGTTTGCGGGTCTTCAGTAACCATAGTATGGAAAGCATATTGTCGGCTTTGGACATGGCTTACGATATTCCTTCCTTTTCGAATAGACTGGCACATAATTTCATTTTATTTCCAGTGATGAGATTATTCAATCGTTTTAGAGGGATTTCGAATGATTACGGGCTCTGCTGCAGCTGTGTGAAAAAAGCGACGACAAACTCGCGGAACCTGCGGACCGCCAATGAATCATAGCGCCCTTCCTTCCAAATAAGACTGATCGGACGCTGACACCGCGGTTCTTCGATAGGGATGGCGACCACCGTCGTATGATCCCAATATCTTAAGTTCAATGCTGTGCTGAACGAAATACCCAGTCCGGCTTTGACCAAGCTGCGCACCGATGCCGGCTCATCAATTTCAAATGCAATATCCGGCTGAATGCCAGCCTGTTCGAAATAATAATCGGTCAGATCGCGAATATTGCCGCCCTTCTTCAATTGGATGAACGTCTCGTTAGCCAGCTCGCTTAGACGTACATGGGCCCGATGGGCTAACCGGTGTTCTTGAGGGACGATCAGGACGATTTCGTCATTCATAAGCGGGACCCGCTGAAGACCCGGATGCTCTACCGGCATCGAGCTGATGCATAGATGAAGTTCGCCGCTTTGCAGTTGTTCGATCATCTCCTGCATAGGCAGCTGATGGACGCGAAATTTTACATGCGGATACTCGCTGTGAAAAGCTTTCAGCATATCGCCCAGCACTTGCGTGGACATGACCCCGAGGGAGATATAGCCGTTCTCCGCTCCCGCCAGATCGCTTACTTCCTGCAGTCCCTCCCGGATGTTCAACAGCGCTTGATCGATATGCTTCAAAAAAGCCCTGCCAAAATGGTTCAGCCGGATTTGCCGCCCTTGGCGGTCGAACAACGGTACCCCAACCTCCGACTCCAGCTTCGCAATCGTCTGACTAAGTGCAGGCTGTGCGATGCGCAGCTCCTTGGCCGCACGCGTCATATGCTCGTGTCTGGCAACCGTCTGAAAATATTTCAGCTGCAGCAGCTCCATCCTTAACCCTCTCCCTGCTTCGACTCGTCCGTAAAAAGATAAAATAATTCATAAGTTCTAATCTATTAGCAAATACTCCAAATTGTATTTTTTTATATAAGCGGTTAAGAGTAGTATAGACAATGGTGCCAAAAAAGTCACATTGTAAGGGGTTTTCTATTCTATGAACGATAAAATAACGATTCCCGTCTGGGCTATCGGAACGTTTCTGGTCGTTATGAACACGACCATGTTCAATGTCGCTCTGCCCGACGTAATCGAGCAGCTCCATATTACCGCCGGACAAGGCTCCTGGATCGTATCGGGGTACTCCATTGTCTTCGCGCTTTCGACGATTATATTCAGCAGGCTGTCGGACTTCATCCCGATCCGCAAGCTCTGGCTGATAGGCGTCACGCTGCTTATGCTGGCATCGATCGTAGGATTTTTCTCAGACAGCTTCGGACTTGTCCTGTTCGCGCGGCTGTTTCAGGCGAGCGGCGCAGGAGCCACGCCCGGCCTCGGGATGGTGCTGGCCAGCCGGTACGTGCCGTACGAGCGGCGCGGCAGAGCGATCACGATGATCGCCTCGGGAAGTGCGTTGGCGTTCGGTCTAGGACCGGTAATCGGGGGAGCAATTACACAGTATTTGGGGTGGCACGAGCTGTTTCTGGTCACCTGCCTGGTCGTAGTTCTGGTGCCCTTCCTGTTGAGATTAATCCCGAAGGAGTCGCTTCCGAAGGTTCCTTTCGATTATTTCGGGGCAGCATGTATCGTCGTGACATCCTCGGCGTTTTTGCTCGCGGTAACACAGCTTTCTGCCGTCGTGCTCATCGTGAGCCTGGTTTGCCTGTTCATCACCATCCGGCATTTGCGCCGTGCGGAAAAGCCGTTCATTCCTCCGGTTCTGCTGCAAAATCCCGGATACCGGAAGCTGGTGCTCCTCGCCTTTATGGCGTTCGTACTGAACCTTTCGATGCTGTTCTTAATGCCGTTAATTTATGCAAAAGTATTCCAGCTCGGGGCGGCGACGATTGGACTGATGATTTTTCCCGGCGCGTTTTTATCCGCCTGCCTGATGAAGCTCGTCGGACGCTGGATCGATCGTTACGGCAACTTCCGCTTTCTTGTTCTCGGCCATTCGCTGTTGGCTGTCTCTATGATCATAGTCTTTATATGGCTCGATGTATCGCCCTATGTAACCTTGTTTGCTTACCTGCTCTTCTCGCCGTCACTCTCCGCGGTTACTTCTTCCCTCTCGAACGAAGTATCCCGCATCCTGCCGAAGCATTTGATCGGATCGGGAATGGGGCTGACCCAGCTGTCACAATACCTCGGCGGGTCGTTCGCCGTCGCCGTGTGCGGTATCTTGCTCGTATGGCAGCAGCAGTTGAGCCCGACATTGGCGTTTAAGCACATTTATTTGCTACTATTCGTTATTATGATAGGCTCTCTGGGGATGCTGGCTTTGTATCGAAAAGGCGCCCGCGCCGCAGACTCAACCGTCCCTGCCGAGAAAAGCGCCTGAGCTTCCGTTTAAACCAGTAAAGTCTCGATTCAAGGGTGCACACACAAACCATAGTAACTATTAATGCGATTAATCCTTATCTGCTTTAAAAAGAACCGTTCCTCACGGCCGCTTGGAAACTGCCTCCAAGTAAGGTGCCGGGAGAAAACGGTTTTTATTAATCGAGCCTTATTCAGCTTGTGCCGCCCGAACCGTCTCCGCGATTCATCGCCGTCTCGCCGGTCCGCGTCAGCTCCAGAATGCCGTACGGCTCCAGCAGATGGAGGAACGCGCTGTTTTTCTCCGCGTCTCCTACGACTTGAATGACAACGGAGCTCAGTCCTACATCGACGACGGAGCAGCGGAACGTCTCGACCATCCCGAATATTTCCGGGCGAACCGCAGGGTCCGCGCGCAGCTTGACCAGCATCAATTCCCTTGCGAGCATCGGATGCGCGTTCAAATGGTTGACTTGAATGACGTCGAGCAGCTTAAGCAGCTGCTTATTGATTTGTTCGAGCATCGGCTTCTCGGCCTGAACCACAATGATGACACGTGACAGCTGTTCTATTTCGGAGAGGCCGACCGAAATGCTCTCGATATTGTAGCCTCTTCGTCCGAACAAGCCGCATATTCGCTGGAGTACCCCGGGATGATTATTGACCAGTACGGATATCGTTTGCTTTTGCATCGGTTACACATCCCCCATTATCATATCGCTTAATGCTTTGCCCTGTGGAATCATCGGGAATACCAGCTCGTCTTTGGCGACCATACAATCGATCAGCACCGGCCCTGCCGTCTGCAGAGCTTCTTGCCATACCTGATCCGCCTCCTGCTTCGTCGAAGCTCTGAGCCCTTTGACACCGTACGCCTCCGCCAATTTGACGAAGTCGGGGCTTCCGGACAGATCGATATGGCTGAAGCGGCCTTCATAGATCAGCTCCTGCCACTGCTTGATCATCCCGAGCGTCTGGTTGTTAATGACGATGATTTTGACCGGAATGTTATGAATGGCGCAGATTGCAAGCTCCTGGGCGCACATTTGCATGCCGCCGTCTCCGTTGATCGATATGACCAGCTTGCCGGGATTACCGATCTGCGCTCCGATTGCAGCCGGAAAGCCAAAGCCCATCGTGCCGAGCCCGCCGGAAGTGATGATGGAACGGGGATTTTGAAACCGATAAAATTGCGCCGTCCACATCTGATGCTGTCCGACATCGGTCGTGATGATCGCCTCGCCGCCTGTCGTCTTGGAGATCATCTCCAGCACATATTGCGGCTTCAGCTCCGTCTCCGAATCCCGGTACTTTAGCGGCACCTCCGCCTTCCACTCCCACACCTGGCGCAGCCAAGCCTTATTGCTCTTCGTGGCGTGATGCAGCCTCGCGTTGGCCCTCTGCAAAATCTCTTTCGCATCCCCCTCGACCGGGAGAGCGGTAGGAACCAGCTTGCCGATTTCCGCGGCATCGATATCGATATGGACGATCTTCGCGTGAGGCGCGAAGCCGTCCAGCCGCATCGTCACCCGATCGTCGAATCGGGCGCCAACCGAGATAAGAAGGTCGCAGGCGAGCAGCGCCTGATTGGCCGCATACGTGCCGTGCATTCCCGGCATGCCAAGCCACAGCTCGTGGCGGCTAGGGAAGCCGCCCAGCCCGAGCAGCGTCGTCGTCACCGGAATGTTCGTCTTCTCGGCGAACTCCATGAGCTCTTCCGCGCCGTCGGACTGCACAAGTCCGCCTCCGGACAAGATCAGCGGCTTATCCGCCTCCGTGATCAGAGACAGCATCTCCTCAATTCGGGCTGCACTCACCTCCGGCTGCGGCTTATAGCCTCTGATGGAGATGGCTCCTTGCGGATAATCGAATTCGGTCAGCGCGGCCGACACGTCCTTCGGTATATCGATGAGCACCGGTCCTTTTCTCCCGGAATTTGCAATATAAAAAGCTTCTCTGATCGTTGAAGCCAGCTCCTCTACCCGCCGGACAAAATAGCTGTGCTTCGTAATGGGCTGCGTGATCCCGATAATGTCCGCCTCCTGGAACGAGTCGGTTCCAATCAGCGAGGTCGGTACATTGCCCGTTATGACTACAAGCGGGATGGAATCCATATACGCCGTTGCGATACCCGTTACCAGATTCGTAGCCCCCGGACCGGACGTAGCGATGCACACGCCTACTTTTCCCGTAGATCTTGCATATCCGTCCGCCGCGTGAATCGCTCCCTGCTCGTGCCGGGTCAACAAGTGCCGGAACTGTTCGTCCCCATGCATTGCATCGTAAATATATAGTACCGCTCCGCCCGGATACCCGAATACGCATTCCACGCCCTCCAGCAGAAGAATGCGCAGCAGGATTTCCGAACCTGTGATGCGGTCTTTTTGTAACAGCTTGTTTCTCATCTGTATAGCCCCTCCATCGATTGACATTAACGAAACTTTACCATGGAGGCCGGATGCAGAGTACTACTCATAAGTAGAGAATCGTAGTATACTTTGGGTTAAAAAATGAGCGGTCAGGTGATGAAGTCTATGGAAAGGGAAATCGTACAGGCGAGCCGGCCATTTCCGACAATCGGCCAGCAGATCGAGGAGTGGAATGATCTTGATTTTACCGGAAGATCGTTCGAGCTTCATTTGTTCGATGAATACATGACACATCTGCATACTCGAAAGGAACGCATCATCAACCTTCACGGCACGGGAGGCATGGGCAAAACCCGTCTGCTGGAGCAATTCCGCAAGCGAGCGGAACAGCGGGGCTTACGGTTCGCTCTCGTCGATATGAGAGACTACATGAACGATCCTGAGGCGATTGTTATCCAGCTGACTCAGCAAATCCACGGCAGCTTCCTGTCCTTGGACGAGCGTCGGCAGGAGCATGGTCTGGAGCTTATTAATATGGCGGCGGCAGAACAGCGGATCATCCTGGCCTTCGATCATTACGAGGAATCCGGTAGTATAGATAAGTGGCTTAGAGAATCGTTCATTCCGCGGCTGCACAACCAGGTGCTGATTCTTATTGCGGGGCGGTATCCTTTGGAAGGCTCGTGGAGAGTATCCGCAGCATGGCAAAAGCTCATAGTGACGCTCCCCATTTCCGAGCTGAGCTATGAGGAAACGACGACTTTTGCCCGAAATTTAGGTATTACCGACGAACTTGTGATCGACAACGTATGGTTAAAAACTTTGGGCCATCCCCTCACGCTATCGCTGTTCGGCCCTATCGCAGCCCGTGCTGGAGCCGCAGCTGAGCTTGCGTATGAACAGGAGTCGCCCTTTGATGCGATTGTCGATCAATGGTTTCGAGAGGCAGCTAGCGACGAGCTGCGCAGCCTCATCATGACAGCATCCGTGCCGCGAACGTTTCATCAGGAATTTCTATCACATCTGCTGGAAAAAGAAGTCCCTTTATCGCTGTTCGATCAGCTGATCCGGCTCTCCTTCATCCGCCGCTCCGCCAAAGGCTGGCAAATGCATGAGCTCGTAAGAGAAACGATCCGTCGAACGTATCGCGACAAAATGCCGGAAACGTTCGAGAAGCAGCGCCAATTAACGGTTCAAATTTATCACTGGCACATTCTCAAAGCGATGGAGTCGGGGCAAAATGCAGCGTGGGAAGTCGCCGAAATGCTCCCTCATACGGACAATCCGATTTTCAGAGCTCACTTCCGGCATTCCATAGGATCTGCCAATTTTTTAGAAGCCGTTACCGAGGCGAATATGGGGGAAGTGGAACAATATATTGAAATGCGAAACCGGCAGGATAAAGATTGGAAAATCGTCTGCTCCGATCCGGAATCGGGCGTATCTTTCAGGTATAAGTTCACGCAGGAGCAAAGTATTTCCCGTCTTAGCAGCTGTGTACAGGTGCGGGAGATGCTCCGTGTCGGAGGCAACCTGCAGCTGCTCCGCAACGCTGCGGGGCGTATGGTCGGACTGCTGGTGGCCATGCCTATTCACGAGCAAACCTTGGATTACTTATTAGCATCCCCGGTATCGGGCCCGTATTTCAACGGTTTGTCTCCAGCTCAGCTGAAAACCTATCGTACGACTGCAGAGCAATCAACCGGCACTTATTTATTTGCCATTGATGTCGAGGACATGGAGCAAAACGAGCTGCGCTCGGACATTATCCGCCTCTTATTCGAATTTATGATGTCTCGGCGAATTCTGCTCTTATCTCCGCCGCCGCTCGAGTTTTATTCCCAAACTTATCGGAGCCTCGGATTTCAACCGGTTGCTGGGTCAGAGCATTACGCATACGACAAGCACTCGCCTGCCTGTACTTATATGCTGGATACGAGCGGCGATAAATTGTCCGCGTTTGTTACCAATCTGGTCCGGGGCTCGGACATCGGAAACAGCCCTTCTTCCGAAAAAGAGGACAATGCCGGAGCGCTGCCTTTTACGCTTAGAGAAAAAGAGGTCGCTGATCTGCTCGTACGCGGCCATACGAACCTGGAGATCGCCGCTGCTTTGTATATTAGTGAAGCCGCCGTCAAGAAGCACGTACAATCGATGCTGCAAAAGACCGGGCTCAAAAACCGGACGCAGCTGACAAGCGCCATTCTGGAGCAGTCCAGATAGCCGATGGCCTGCTTCTGCTATTCTTTGTCGCTCAGTCCCTATCCACGAGTCCTATAACAAAAAACACACCTGCCGCTTGCGATATATCGCGTGCTTCAGGTGTGTTTCTATTTATGTATACGATGTTTAATTGTCATGGTCGGGACGACACGATTTGAACATGCGACCCCCTGGTCCCAAACCAGGTGCTCTACCAAGCTGAGCTACGTCCCGTAAAGTTTTTGGTGCCGGTAGAGGGACTTGAACCCCCACGGTTTCCCTCACGATTTTGAGTCGCGCGCGTCTGCCAATTCCGCCATACCGGCTTGCTTGTAAAAATGGTGACCCGTAGGGGATTCGAACCCCTGTTACCTCCGTGAAAGGGAGGTGTCTTAACCCCTTGACCAACGGGCCTTACTGCTACGGAGAGAGAGGGATTCGAACCCTCGAGACGCTTGTGACGCCTACACGATTTCCAATCGTGCTCCTTCGGCCAACTCGGACACCTCTCCATGTGGCTCCCCGAACAGGACTCGAACCTGTGACAACTCGATTAACAGTCGAGTGCTCTACCAACTGAGCTATCAGGGAATATTGCTGGTGGGCCTTAGTGGACTCGAACCACCGACCTCACCCTTATCAGGGGTGCGCTCTAACCAGCTGAGCTAAAGGCCCTTGATGCTTTCATAGCAACAAAAAACCCACATAATGTGGGATTGTTTGCTTGGCGACGTTCTACTCTCCCAGGACCCTTCGGTCCAAGTACCATCGACGCTGGAAGGCTTAACGGTCGTGTTCGGTATGGGTACGCGTGGTTCCCTTCCGCCATCATCACCAAACTAAGAGTTTTCGTTAGAAAACTGGCTTCGTAAGCATACGCTTTGTTTATGTTTCTGCCAAGAAACATAAGGGTATTTCATTCAGGTCGTCTTGCACCCTGAAAACTAGATACGAAACGATGCGTATTGCGAGCAACTGTATTGCATCTCTGACCATACTTCGTATGGCAGATCATTGGATAAGCCCTCGACCGATTAGTATTCGTCAGCTCCACACGTTGCCGTGCTTCCACCCCGAACCTATCTACCTCGTCGTCTTCAAGGGGTCTTACATACTGGGAAATCTCATCTTGAGGGGGGCTTCACGCTTAGATGCTTTCAGCGCTTATCCCGTCCGTACGTAGCTATCCAGCCGTGCTCCTGGCGGAACAACTGGTACACCAGCGGTACGTCCATCCCGGTCCTCTCGTACTAAGGACAGCTCCTCTCAAATTTCCTACGCCCACGACAGATAGGGACCGAACTGTCTCACGACGTTCTGAACCCAGCTCGCGTACCGCTTTAATGGGCGAACAGCCCAACCCTTGGGACCTACTTCAGCCCCAGGATGCGATGAGCCGACATCGAGGTGCCAAACCTCCCCGTCGATGTGGACTCTTGGGGGAGATAAGCCTGTTATCCCCAGGGTAGCTTTTATCCGTTGAGCGATGGCCCTTCCATTCGGTACCACCGGATCACTAAGCCCGACTTTCGTCCCTGCTCGACCTGTTTGTCTCGCAGTCAAGCTCCCTTATGCCTTTGCACTCTTCGAATGATTTCCAACCATTCTGAGGGAACCTTGGGGCGCCTCCGTTACTTTTTAGGAGGCGACCGCCCCAGTCAAACTGCCCACCTGACACTGTTCCCCGACCGGATCACGGCCGCGGGTTAGAACTCCGATACGATCAGGGTGGTATCCCAACGTCGCCTCCACACAAGCTGGCGCTCATGCTTCTTAGGCTCCCACCTATCCTGTACAGATCGTACCAAAGTCCAATATCAAGCTGCAGTAAAGCTCCATGGGGTCTTTCCGTCTTGTCGCGGGTAACCTGCATCTTCACAGGTATTAAAATTTCACCGGATCTCTCGTTGAGACAGCGCCCAAGTCGTTACGCCATTCGTGCGGGTCAGAATTTACCTGACAAGGAATTTCGCTACCTTAGGACCGTTATAGTTACGGCCGCCGTTTACTGGGGCTTCGGTTCATAGCTTCGGGTTACCCCTAACCACTCCCCTTAACCTTCCAGCACCGGGCAGGCGTCAGCCCGTATACTTCGCCTTGCGGCTTCGCACAGACCTGTGTTTTTGCTAAACAGTCGCTTGGGCCTTTTCACTGCGGCCCCCTCGGGCTATTCACCCTACCGAGGCACCCCTTCTCCCGAAGTTACGGGGTCATTTTGCCGAGTTCCTTAACGAGAGTTCTTCCGCGCGCCTTAGCATGCTCTGCTCGCCTACCTGTGTCGGTTTGCGGTACGGGCACCTTCTCCCTGGCTAGAGGCTTTTCTTGGCAGCCTGAACTCATGACCTTCGCTACTGTAATTTTCGCTCCCCATCACAGACCAGCCTTAGCGATGTGCGGATTTGCCTACACATCAGCCTCTCTGCTTGGACGGGCATCCATCAGCCCGCGTCACTATCCTTCTGCGTCACCCCATTGCTCATAACGGTTCACGGTGGTACAGGAATATCAACCTGTTGTCCTTCGACTACGCCTTTCGGCCTCGCCTTAGGTCCCGACTTACCCTGAGCGGACGAGCCTTCCTCAGGAACCCTTAGGCTTTCGGCGGACAAGATTCTCACTTGTCTTTTCGTTACTCATACCGGCATTCTCACTTGTATGCTGTCCAGCCGTCCTTACGATCGACCTTCAACCTACATACAACGCTCCCCTACCAGAGCAGATTCATCATCTGCAATCCATAGCTTCGGTGGCGTGTTTAGCCCCGTTACATTTTCGGCGCAGAGTCACTCGACCAGTGAGCTATTACGCACTCTTTCAATGGTGGCTGCTTCTAAGCCAACATCCTGGTTGTCTGCGCAACTCCACATCCTTTCCCACTTAACACACACTTGGGGACCTTAGCTGATGGTCTGGGCTGTTTCCCTCTTGACAATGGATCTTAGCACTCACTGTCTGACTCCCGGGATAAAGTATGTGGCATTCAGAGTTTGACTGGACTTGGTAACCCTTGGCGGGCCCCGCACCCAATCAGTGCTTTACCTCCACTACTCATCTCCCGAGGCTAGCCCTAAAGCTATTTCGGGGAGAACCAGCTATCTCCGAGTTCGATTGGAATTTCTCCGCTACCCCCACCTCATCCCCGAATTTTTCAACATTCGTGGGTTCGGGCCTCCAGTGCGTGTTACCGCACCTTCACCCTGGACAGGGGTAGATCACACGGTTTCGGGTCTACGCCCACGTACTCATTCGCCCTATTCAGACTCGCTTTCGCTGCGGCTTCGGCTTCTCACCTTAACCTTGCACGGGAACGTAACTCGCCGGTTCATTCTACAAAAGGCACGCCATCACCCGTTAACGGGCTCTGACTTCTTGTAAGCACACGGTTTCAGGTTCTATTTCACTCCGCTCCCGCGGTTCTTTTCACCTTTCCCTCACGGTACTGCTTCACTATCGGTCACTAGGGAGTATTTAGCCTTGGCAGATGGTCCTGCCTGCTTCCCACGAGGTTTCACGTGTCTCGCGGTACTCGGGATCCGTCTAGCGATACGTTGGTTTTTAGCTACAGGACTGTTACCCCCTATGGTGAGCCTTTCCAGACTGCTTCGCCTAACCAACTTTTCGCACATTGACGTCCCACAACCCCAGAGGGCAAGCCCTCTGGTTTGGGCTGTTCCGCTTTCGCTCGCCGCTACTGACGGAATCACTTTTGTTTTCTTCTCCTGAGGGTACTTAGATGTTTCAGTTCCCCTCGTATGCCTCTGCACACCCTATGTATTCAGATGTGAGTAACTGAGAATTACCTCAGCTGGGTTCCCCCATTCGGACATCCCCGGATCAAAGCCTGCTTACGGCTCCCCGAGGCGATATCGTCGTTCGCCACGTCCTTCTTCGGCTCCTAGTGCCTAGGCATCCTCCGTGTGCTCTTATTAGCTTAACCTTGCTAATACACTTTGTTTGCTCTACGCATTTATTTCGTTATCTAGTTTTCAAGGAACAAGTCTGCAACTGTTACATCAATAAAGTGATGTCAGTTGTCAGCGTGTTTTGAGAAGAATTAACCTCTCAAAACTGAACAACGAAGTGAGTGTTAGTTTGTGCAACCGAAGCTGCTTTATGTCCGATGACCTACAGTCATCATGGACTCCATAGAAAGGAGGTGATCCAGCCGCACCTTCCGATACGGCTACCTTGTTACGACTTCACCCCAATCATCTACCCCACCTTCGGCGGCTGGCTCCTTGCGGTTACCCCACCGACTTCGGGTGTTGTAAACTCTCGTGGTGTGACGGGCGGTGTGTACAAGACCCGGGAACGTATTCACCGCGGCATGCTGATCCGCGATTACTAGCAATTCCGACTTCATGCAGGCGAGTTGCAGCCTGCAATCCGAACTGAGACCGGCTTCTAAGGATTGGCTCCACCTCGCGGCTTCGCTTCCCGTTGTACCGGCCATTGTAGTACGTGTGTAGCCCAGGTCATAAGGGGCATGATGATTTGACGTCATCCCCGCCTTCCTCCGGTTTGTCACCGGCAGTCACTCTAGAGTGCCCAACTCAATGCTGGCAACTAAAGTCAAGGGTTGCGCTCGTTGCGGGACTTAACCCAACATCTCACGACACGAGCTGACGACAACCATGCACCACCTGTCTTGGGTGCTCCGAAGAGGGCGCCTATCTCTAGACGTTTCACCCAGATGTCAAGACCTGGTAAGGTTCTTCGCGTTGCTTCGAATTAAACCACATACTCCACTGCTTGTGCGGGTCCCCGTCAATTCCTTTGAGTTTCACTCTTGCGAGCGTACTCCCCAGGCGGAGTGCTTACTGTGTTTACTTCGGCACCAAGGGTATCGAAACCCCTAACACCTAGCACTCATCGTTTACGGCGTGGACTACCAGGGTATCTAATCCTGTTTGCTCCCCACGCTTTCGCGCCTCAGCGTCAGTTACGGTCCAGAAAGTCGCCTTCGCCACTGGTGTTCCTCCACATCTCTACGCATTTCACCGCTACACGTGGAATTCCACTTTCCTCTCCCGCACTCAAGTCATCCAGTTTTCAGTGCGATCCGGGGTTGAGCCCCGGGCTTAAACACCAAACTTAAATGACCGCCTGCGCGCGCTTTACGCCCAATAATTCCGGACAACGCTTGCCCCCTACGTATTACCGCGGCTGCTGGCACGTAGTTAGCCGGGGCTTTCTTCTCAGGTACCGTCACCCACAGGGCAGTTACTCCCCATGGCGTTCTTCCCTGGCAACAGAGCTTTACGATCCGAAAACCTTCATCACTCACGCGGCGTTGCTCCGTCAGACTTGCGTCCATTGCGGAAGATTCCCTACTGCTGCCTCCCGTAGGAGTCTGGGCCGTGTCTCAGTCCCAGTGTGGCCGATCACCCTCTCAGGTCGGCTACGCATCGTCGCCTTGGTAGGCCGTTACCCTACCAACTAGCTAATGCGCCGCAGGCCCATCTGCAAGCCACAGGTTGCCCCGTGTTTCATGATTCCCTCATGCGAGGAAACCAGCTATCCGGTCTTAGCTATCGTTTCCGATAGTTATCCCGGTCTTGCAGGCAGGTTGCCTACGTGTTACTCACCCGTCCGCCGCTATCCCCGAAGGGACCGCTCGACTTGCATGTATTAGGCACGCCGCCAGCGTTCGTCCTGAGCCAGGATCAAACTCTCCAATAAATTCCCCCAAAAAGTGAAGTGAACCTGCCGAAGCAAATTCCTATTACTTTTCGGGGACCCCACGAAACCATGAGGTTATTACCAGAGCTTGTCTTAAGCCCAAAATTCAATGCTAGCGAGAATTTGCATTCTCTATTTAACACTCACTCGTTGTTCAGTTTTCAAAGGACAATCGTTTCTTTTTCCCTCATCCGCTTCAGTAGCGGACAAGAATGTAATATAGCACATCTTGTCGATTCTTTGCAAGCTTTTTTTTCAATCATCTTGCTTGCCTTCGAACCTCGCATGCCGCTTTCGCAGCAGCGGTTTGTAATATACCACATTGCATTCGTCCATGCAAGCATTTCTTTTTTTCCATTCAAGGTATACTCCACATTGCTCAGAAAAAGCCGTCCTGCTTGATGTTCTCGATTCCAACGTTGCTTATCGCGGCGCCGGATTTGTAATATACCACATTGCATTTATCCATGCAAGCATTTCTTTTTTTCCATTCAAGGGATGTCCCGCATGCTCAGAAAAGCCGTCCTGCTTACTAGTTTCCATTGCCGCTCTCGCAACACCGGATTTGCAATATACCATGATCTGCACTTGGAATGCAAGCAAAACTTTTAACGGCCTTAATCGTGAACTAAAAAGGGGACTGTCTTCACAGTCCCCTCCCCCTTCTAATAAGCCCGTACCGCCACATTGTATCCGTAGTCAGTCCCGCCATTCCCGTTATCCGATACAATAGTAACAGTAAAATCATCGTACACTTGAGCGGGCGAGAACGTATTCAAAAATTGCCAATTGTTGCTCGCGCCGGTATGACCCGAAGCTACCAGCCTGTTGCTGGAGTTATAAATATAAATGGACATTCCTTTGTGATTCGTATCTTCAAGGTAGTATCGGATCGTACTTCCATAGGAAGGATCATAAGAAAAGGTGTATTCCTTTTCCCCGTTCGACGGCAGCGTTCCGCTTCGATTCAGCATTAGCTCTAATATAGTAATTTGTCCGGAACCGTTTACCGGATTCCCCGCCGCGTAAGTGTTTGCCTGAGCAAAACCAGTGGCCGGAACGGCGCTCAAAGCTAGAGCCGTCGTCAATATAAGCAGCTTTTTCATCATACACTCTCCTAGTCACTAGAATAATATGGAATAATTTGAATAATTACCCTGTCCATTATAGTAATCTAGGAGAGGTATTTCAATGCTTTTCATAGGAATTTTAATACAATCTTTATCCAACCACAGCCATAGTTTTGCCGCTGATTTGCAAGATCTGACCAGGCTTCATGCGAACATCGTAACAATTGGCACCCAAATGGGAAGGTGCGATACTAACCTCTTCACCGCTTAATGTATAAGTTTCGAATTCGGACGGCAGCTTAATAACGATCTCCGTTGTCCGCTGAGCTATGAGCTCTGCATGGAAGCTGCCGGCATTCCGGTCCCAGTCCATGGATACGGAGCCCGTACACATAGCGAGACCCGATACCTTCCCTTTGCTCCACTTGTCCGGGAGAGCCGGAAGCAGCTTTACCATCTTAGGCGATACATAGAGAAGCATTTCTTGAACGGCATTAACCCAGCCCATATTGGCATCCATCTGGATCGGGGCCTCCGTCATGTTCATGCAAACTCCCATATTGCGCCAGTCATTGTGCAGCGTGAAAAAGTTATTCAGCAAGCAGGATCTCGACAAAATATCCAGACATTCCAGCGCCTTGTTGCCGTCGCCCAGTCTCGCATAAATGGCCGCCATATGCACGAGCGACCAGCCGCTTTGGGCCCCTATCAAGCGCTTCTTGACCGCCGTCTCGAATGCTTCGAACACTTCGGGCTGCTCTTCCCTCGTAAATTCCTGGCCGGGGAAAATCGGGTAAATGTGAGACAAGTGCCGATGGTCGTACCTGTCGTCGAACGCTTCATGCATCCATTCCCTTATCGCTCCATCTTCATTGATCTGATACGAAGGAATGCGGTCAAGCATGCTTTCCCACTTCGGAATCTCTTCACCGTTCATGCCCGCTTCGCGGCTTCCTTGCACCAAATGCGTCAACAGCTCCTTCATCACAGCGAAGTCCATAGTGGCGTTGATGGTCGTAGGCATAGGATGCGCCAGAGGCCTTCCGTCTGTTGGCATGAAGTTTTGCGGCGTATTTTCCGGCGAAACGGACGGATAGTAGCTGTACATCCCATCGTCACCGACCACAAGGAAATCCTCGTAAAACAGCGCGACCTCTTTCATAAACGGCAGCACTTTATCAAGCAGGAATGAACGGTCGCCGGTGTACAAATAATATTCGTAATAATGCCTTGCCAGCCAACCGGCCGCGCTCGTCCAGTTCATAATGACCGGCACGATCTGGTTCGGCACCCCGATACCAGGCGTAGATCCCGCAGGAATATAAATCCCCCGGCAGCCGTATAGCTTCGCCGCATTGTCTCTGAAATCGTCCATCATGCTGTCATAGTAACGAATGAGCGCAGGCATAAGCTCTGCCAGTCCTCCTGCAGGTGCATGCCAGTACATCATCTGCACGTTCTCGTTAGCCATGTTGTGGCACCAGGTCAGGCGGTAATCCCCGCCCCAGAGGCCGTACATACCGAACGGATAACCTTCCGGCCGCGTACCGGAGATGAACAAATAGCGGCCATACGTCCACATTTTGCGGATAAGCTCGGTCGGCGCCTCTCCGTCATATGCATCCAGCAGCAGCTCTTCATTCGTCCGGTGGCCGTTGTCTGCCCGTTCTTCACCCAGCTGAAGATTAACGGTATGAAACAACCGGCCGTGCAGCCGGACATGAGCAGCCAGCAATGCATTGTAGTCCGCATTTAACTCAGCAAGCTCTTGCTGCAGCCTTCTCCAAGCGGCTTCCCGCTCCCCTTTGACGAACACTTTGGCCATGACAAGCACCTTGGAAGCTTGCTCAACACGAACTCCATTCCCTGAAACCGTCTGCCGCCCACCGGTAGGAATAACTCTCATTACGACGCCGAAGTCCGTCCCGTCATCATTTTGTGCGGCATAGTAAATAAAGTCATCCTCAGACCGAATCCGGACCGTATCCTCCAGTTCCTTGCATTTATCGGCCAGACGGGGGTTATCCGTAGCATGAAACGCCAGGCGAAATTCGCCTTGAATTGGAGTCCCGTCCGATCTCACTTCATATATAATCGCGTGGTCGGCCCGGGAAACGAACAATTGCCGCTCATAGGCAGCGCCGCCGTCCTTCCATGTCACCGATACTTCTCCGGTCTCCATATTTAGAGTTCTGCGATAAGCTCTAAACGCGTTCTCGCAAGGCATGATCAGCTTCAAATCGGCAACTGGGAACCTTGCAGCCAATCGGGTATTGTAGCCGTTCTCCTTGAGCGAGTTGGTCAAATTCCAGCTGGCTTCAAGGTACTTTTCCTCCGTCATGAGCTTTCGTGTCTCTGCGAGCGTATGACGCACATCCGGCACCGTATCCTTGTGTCCCCAATGCCACAAATCCTCGTGCGTGATCATGACCGTTTCTTCTTTCACCGCGCCATAGACGGACGCCCCAATCTCTCCGTTACCGGACGGGAGCCCTTCTCTCCACATATTTTTCCACCATGATGCAGGGTATTTTAATATAAGCTTGTTCGCGTTATTCATCCTTCTTGCCTCCTTACGGACCCTGTGCTCCGCTGTCAAATGATTGCCTTTTCATTATAGTCCGCGAATTTCGGGCGGTCTTTGCAATAAACCATTTCGATTTATCCTTTTTTCCAATATAATAATGGCAGATAACAATGTAATCGGAATTGAGGAGTGGATATAGGGATGAAAATTCCAATCTATCGTTTTCGCGTCGACTATTTAACCCAGTATTCGGACATTAACCCATTGCTGCTCTTCGCCCAAAAATACGTGTTCGGCTCCGGAGAACAATGCCCGCTTCGCATTTGTTATGCCAATGCCCTCGTTCTTGTGGAATCGGGCTCGGGTACCCTTCTCTTAAAAGATCAGGAATACTCGCTGCGTCCGGGATCAATGGTATATATTCAAGCGGGCGCCGTGCACCGATGGAGGTCGGATGAGCAGGATCCGATGGTGCATCGCTGCGCTTATTTCGATTGGAAATACGTAGACCGGCCGGATTTTAAGTATCAGAGGGATTATTTTCACGGCGCTGATTCATGTCGGAAGGAATTGCTGGCCCCGCCACCTGACCTGGCGCTTCAAGAGGTAACGAAAATCAACAACATCCCGTTGTGGGTATCCTACTACAACTCGCTCACCCCGCCGCCTGAAGTGCTCGGCAACCGCAATCCTTGGGATTCCCTGAAGTATAACGGCGCCTTCCAGACGTTCCTGCATCATTTCCTGACGTTTGCCATGAAACGTGAGGTGCTCTACGATCCCCGCATCAAAAAACTGCTTGAGCGCATTGAGGCCAGCCCGTTGGAGCTGAGCGAGCGTATGCTGTACGAATGGGCCAAGGAGCTCGGACTGGGAAAAAGCCGGTTTCACGATCTGTTTAAGACGGATACCGGCTACACGCCTAACGATTATTTAAAGAGGTTAACCTTTCACCACATTGCCGAGGATTTGTGCTTCTCCAACGCTTCGATAACGGAAATCGCAGAGAAGTACGGCTTTTCGTCGATCCATTATTTTTCCAAAGCGTTCCGTAACATGACGGGCTTATCGCCGACCGAGTATAAGGAGAAGTACCGGTCTCCTCTGTAGTCTCCTCTGTAGTCGCCTAGAGCCTTCCGCACCCAAACGCTTATAGGTGAATACCCTGTTACGAGTATTGAAATTAGAAAAAATGGCGGTGTTCCCACTATGTACGGCTTATCCTATGCCTCTCCTTGGCTTCATTCCCCGGCGCATTATCGCGATAACGAACAAGTGATCCAAATGATTCAAGAGTCTATCGAAGGCGAACGAAACGACGAGATGTTTTATGATGCACTAATCCGGCTTGCCCCGACAGAGCAGCAGAAGGACGTGATCCGCTCTATTCGGGATGATGAAAGAAAGCATCGGCAAATGTTCAGAAGCATGTACACGTATTTAACCGGCCAAGCGCCTGTCGTAAAGGAAGGAGAGGCCGAGACGCTCCCCGCAAGTTATGTGGATGGCATTGAGACAGCCCTGCTTGGCGAACTGAAGGCTTTTGAAAAATACAGAAAAATCTATTTGCAAATCGCACCCGAGCTTCGCAACTGGATGTTCGAAATTATGACTGACGAAATCAAACATGCTGGATATTACAATTGGCTTTACGCCAAGAACAAAAAATAACTCCCGGAGAGGCAAACGCCGGCTTGCCGTCTGGGCGCCCTGGTCTGTTCTCGGGAGTCGGGATTTCTTTATAGGTTCAACTGATGCTGCTGCTTCAAATGCTCCGTAATCGAAGTAAACCGGAAGCTGCGCATGATATTGTTCAGCTTGGACCGGGTACCGCGAACGTTGTAATAGTGGATAAAATGCTCCTTCGGCGGCAGGCTCAGCTTATGCTCGTTGGCATCAATCTCTCTCGGGTGCAAGTAGACGATGGAGCTTTTGCCCTGCTTGTTGGCGGAGCGGATAACCTGCTTGATGAAAAATTCCGGGAAAAACCGGAAGTAGAAGCCGCCGGAGTACCCCACATTTTTGCCGGTCAGGTTCATTACCGACATAGGCACCTCGTAGATTCCAAGCTCGCGTCCGTTCACTTTCGGCTTATGAATCTCCGTCGGAGCTGTAGGAATACCGTACAGAAACGTCTTCACCGGGAAAATACTCGCATCGTACTTCATCCCCAGCTCCTCAAGCGCTTCGAGATAATGAAGGTTGCTTTCGACGATCGACCACGACGGCGCCCGATAGCCGAGCACCTTCGTTCCGGTCAAATTCTCCAATATATCTACCGACTTCTTAACATCCGCCTTGAACTCGTCGAACGTCTGTTTATAAGCCAGCTCGTGTCCGTATCCATGGGAGGCCACATCATGACCTTCCCGGGCAATCGCCTGAACGACGTCCGGATAATTCTCCCCGATGCAGCCAAGCACGAAAAAGGTCGCTTTGCAGCCCGCATCCGAGCACATCTGCAGCAGCGTATCCATGTGCGCCCGGAAGCTGGAACCCTTGCTATAGTCCGGAATTACATTGTCGTAGTTGGCATGAAACCATTCCTCGATATCAAAGGTGAGCATATTGTTCACAGGTGCTGAATTCGTCAACGTTTCTTGACTCCTTTTATAGCGAACGAAGTGCATAGCATATTGGACAAGCTTCCATCTCCGCTGCTGCGGGTTACAAATTTGAATGGATGGTACATTTTCAAAAACTGGATATCTTCAAACCCGCACTGGGTGAATACGCTTTTCAGCTCGTCCAGCGCATACATCTGATCGAATTTTTTGCTTTTCTCGAACAGCCGAAGCACTTTCCGTTGGATTGACCCTTTGTGGAGCGTTTGAATCAGCAGCGTACCACCCGGTTTGGTCACACGCGCCAGCTCCTGGATTACGGACAAGTACTGCTCGATCAGCTGGATAACGCCGATGCACAGCACCACGTCGAACTTGCCGTCCTCGAAGTGCAGGTTCGTCAGGTCATCGGTCTGTGTAATCAGTCCGCGGGCAGCGGCATGCTCCAGGCTTTTTTCGGAAAAGTCGACTCCGTACACCTTGTTATGCTTCACCAACGGCTCGCTGAAGGCACCTACGCCGCAGCCTGCATCCAAAACTTCCTTGCCTTTGCATTCTCCCAGCCACTGCAAGGTGTGGTCTCGCTGCATGAAGAAGCTTTCCTCATTGAAGTAGTCGGATGATTTGACCGACGCTCCGTGCGTTTCCGCTTTATTGTCAAAGTACTGCTTCCAATTCAAATTGCTCATTAGTTTGCATCCTCCGATAGTGTAACTGTCAAGAACACCGTTAGTAAATGGATTGAATCCGGCTAAGCTTGCTTTATGGCATTAAATATTTGATCAGACGCTTCCCTGCTTCATTCGTTATGAATGCGGGAGCAGCTTTCCACAGATTAATAAAAAAGCTCAAGCTTTCCTTATCGGGAGCACCCGCCCCTTCGCTTCCTCCGCCGTAGACGAGATACTTGAGCTGTTCAGGCTTCGCACCCCACTGCCCTTTGTATTTATACGTTCCCGAGCCGGTCTGCGACCTGCCGAGATCGAGCCGCTTCAATCCGCTGCGAATCCCGAACCGTACAGCCTCCCAATACATGAAATTGTTCAAGTATTTATTGTTGTATTCGGTCAGGTTCGCGCCATACGGATAAAAGAGCGTTCCGTCCCCCGGACTGGTCAGAAGCAGCATGCCTCCGACGACATCCCCAGTTTGCCGGTCGATTACGGTCAGCAAATGGCTGTTGTCGGGCAGCAGCTCGAAAAACCGTTTGAAATAACGGATATCCGGCGACGGCGAGCCTAGCTGTTTCATTCTTCGGACATATACTTTATAAAAACGTTCCAAATGTCCGGGATCGAAGGACGCTTCGAACCAGTTATTCTTATAAGCCTTCCTTACATGATTCCGGTTGCTCGAGGTGGATAACGCCAGCACCTTCTCCTCGTCCTCTTCCAGCGGAAGCACGAACGTATGATTATGAAGGTTCAAGCTCCAATCGGGACTCTCCAGTTTCTGCTCTTTCAGCCGCAGCTCAATATATCCAAGACGATGCTCGTCCTTAATTCGAACCAAACATTCCAGAGAATAGTTAAAAGCTTCTTCGTCGGCGGCACAAATGTCCATGTAATTCACGAACGGAAGCGCCATACCTGCTTTTTTCAATCCAAGATTGCGGCCCTCTACCAAAGGAAGTAACGCGCAAATGCGGTTGCCGCTATCGACGACGGCATGGTATCTGCACTTGTAGCCGAATGAATCGATCAAAATTTGCCGGAAAGCGATGGTATGAAAGATCGTACCCCGGGACAACGCCAGTCGGTCCCATTCTTCCTTGAGGGACTCGGTATAGGCAACACACCTGAACATGAGCTCGTTATCCTTTCATCCATATAATGACGCCGATCATGATGATGACGCAGCCGGCCCACTTCATCATGCTTATTTGCTCGTGGAAAATCAGAATGGAAGCAAGAATAAGCAAAACGTACTGAATACTGGACACGAACGTAACGTAACTCAGGTCAAACTGGGACAGGCAGTAAATCCATACAAAAGCAGCTAACGCGTATAACGCAAAGCCCAGCACGATGATCGGCGATGTCAAGTAGCCGATCAGGATCGCCATCAGCCCATTGTCGAATTGAACCGACCGGCCGCCGATTTTGAGCAGCGTCTGTGCGGCAACCGTCATGGTCACGCTGCCAAACAGCATAATGTATTTAAGTATCATTTGTTCTCTTGTAATTTCCTTTCGAGTTCCTCCAGCTTGAGCTTGGTTAATCCCAGCTCTTGTGTCAAAGCTTTGTTGTGCATCTTCAATCCCGAAATGCTGACGCTCATATTAAGCAGCAGCAAAAACGCGCAGGCAATGAGAATCGCAAAAAACGCCGATGGAGCATAATAGACACCGATCAAATCGGAAAATGAATCCATAAGATCCGTGAAAAGGGACATCAAAAGCGTGAATAGACCGATAAGGAACCAGACTAACGAATATTTTTCCTTGATCATTCTTGCCCGGACCATCAGGAAGACCGAAACCATAATAATAAGACTGAACACGATGCCCATAATCTGAAAGCTGTACAAATGATACCCTCCATCCATTTCTATCACCACCTTGTCCTTGTATAGGAGAAGAGGATGGATAGGATAACCTTAGCCATATAATACGGGCTTTTGATCGGGGTGATCGAAGACGCCCCGTGTTCACGCTCTCTCATTTCGACGCCGACCTCGGAAATGCTCAGGCCGTATTTTTTCAGTACGATAATGGCATCCGGCTCGGGATAATCGTCGGGATAATACCGGCTCAACAATTCGATGCTCCTGCGGTTATAAATACGGAAGCCCGACGTACTGTCGGTAACCTTCGTCTTGATAAGCATCCGAAACAGGACATAGAACACTTTGATGCCCAATCTGCGCGACCATGTCGTGCGGTACGACTTGATATCGAGAAACCGCGAACCAATGACCATGTCGCAGCCGCTTCGAGTCATGGCATCGAGCAGCTTCTCCACTTCCCGGGGAATGTGCTGACCGTCGCCGTCGATCTGCACCATGTAATCGTATCCGTTCCGGTTGGCATACTTGAAGCCGGTTTGCACCGCGCCCCCGATCCCCAGATTGAACGGCAGATCGACAACCTTAACCCCATCCGTCAGCCGTGCATTGGTCGACGTGTTATCCAGGGAGCAGTCGTTAATGACCAAAATGTCATATTCGGTCCCTTGGACGCTCTCCCGAATATCCCGGATGACTTTGGTTATGTTGTTCTCTTCATTAAAAGCCGGAATCACTATCAATACTTTTCCTTTTTCCATATCGGCTCAGCTTCCCTGTTTGTTTTTTTGCGGTAATAATAGCCAACTCGATGATTTTGTCCGCCCCGTACCTTCGGATGAGAGCGATGCCTCCCTTAATGATTTGATCCGCCCCATAAGCGGCGGCAATGGCGATGAAAGGGACGGCCGGCGCGCGGTACCGGTACATAGCGTCGATAAACAGCAATATGCAAAATACGAAAACGGCAAGAATGATAAGCCAAATGACGGAAGCTCTTCGAAACACTCCGTTGACAACAGCTGCAGCCGTTCCCGCCAAAAATAATAGAACCGGCATCGATTCCTTAATAAATTTGACGACGCCGAGCAGGCTCGTAAGATCGGTCGTCCATACCCATCGGCCCATAAAAGCAAGCACTCGTTTGGCGTACAGGATGGACACGTCATCCCAGTTATTAACCAGGAAGCTCAAGATGAGACTGTTAAAGATGTTGATCGTATAATCAGGCCTGTAGTAGTGATCGTACGGTGTCGATTTGTCGTAAATCCATCCTTTGGCGTATATATTATACAACACCATTTTGGCATTAAACTGTAAAGATGTTATTAAAGGATCGAGCTTGCCGACAACCAGCAGATAGACTCCTATTGCCGCTAACGTTGTCACGACGCCGCCCAGGGCAAAGCGGTAGCGCTTGATGAAACCGAAGATCGTTTTGTGATGCATGCGGATAAGAATATAGATGATAATGAAGGCGATCGTGATGACGCCGGTAGGGCGAAATACAACCATGTATAGTGATGTTAAGGCGAAAAGCACTTTGTATAGCTTTTTATTGGATTCGAATACTTTAAGAAGGAAATAAATGCATAGAAGCAGAAGGCTTATAAAAAAGCTGTCCGAAAGGATATACGTTGTCCACAATGTAATATCGTAGGCACTGTAATAGAAATAAGAAGCTATGATGGCCGTCAAGCGATTAAATAACATTCTTGAGATTTTAAAGACCAGAATGACGCTCAAGCCTGCGGTTACCGCCTGAACAAAAACTATGGCAACCGGGTCTTTAAACAGGGCCAGAAGAAGCGTTAGAAGAATATTGTAGCCGAGATACATCAGGTCGTTCATATGCAAGCCGATGGAAAAATTCGTCATCAAAGCGTTTGCATAATCAAGATACCATTGGCTGTCGTCCGATTTCGGAAACCCTTTGCCAGAGTGGTACAGCCACAAGCAGTGGCCGACAATCTTGTCAAGAGCCAGAAGAACGAGCGGAATGGTGAATATAAAATCACGGTTTTTGAGCTTATTATATATATAATATAGTCGGTGCACTGTTTACACAACTCCAAATTTTCATAATGTGTAAAGCGGTTTCTTTCGGTAATGTAATTTGGATATGGAGCACAATTTGACCTCGCTCTGAAGCAGTTTGCTCTATTGGATAATCACCTCGTAAAAGTTATAAGATAACCCCTGCCAAACCCGTCTTTCCATCAAGCACCCCTCTTTTTTCTCTAAAGCGTTTCTATGTGTTTTTGAACTATATTTTTCGACGCATCTCAACAGTTTTCCTGCCGTATATCGGGTTTAAGAATTTATTTTTTTTATTTTTGTAAACGCATCCAACCGAAAGAAACCTTGGAAAAACCAGGGTCCCGTCTCCCGGCGTTTTGCAAGGCTCAAACCGAGGCGGAGCGAGGCGTTCCTCTTCCTGTTTCATACATATAACTATATGTCCTCCTTTAGAACTATAGCACCGCCGTACCTGAAGCTTACACGAAAAAAAGGCCGCTGCCCCACTTTCAGGAAGGGCTTGGCCTTTTTCATCAAGCTCGCTGCAAATCAAAATGCTCCTATTCGCGCGACCGCTGATGAAGCGGTCTCCATCGGTCATACCATTGTTGGATGGTTTCGTTAGGAGCCGCATCCATCTCTTCTTCCAGCACCCGGATCAATCGTCTGTACTGATCTTCCACGGCGGTCTGCTCCTGCAGCCGGTCATATAATTTCATCAATGAGAAATAAGTGTCTTCCAAATACGGATTCTTCAGCTGAAGCCGATGGTACACATTGACCGCCTCGGTCAGCCTGTGATGCCGGTCGTAATATTCCCCGAGCCGCTGCGCATGCTGCAGCCACATCATATGAAGTCTCTGCCGCTCATTCTCGGCCCATAAATAGCCGCAATCCGCCAGGTAATCGCCCGTATAGGCCTCCATCAGACGCAGATGATCATTCGCGTTGGCAGCGGATATAGGCTCCAGCCTGGATATTTCCCGCTCCCACTCCTCGACATCGATTCGGGTCGCTCCTGCGTCCAGAACATAGCCGTCTTTCATGCTGACGCTGCGGATTTCTATCGCCACGCCCATTCGCTTCAAGTCCTGCCGCACCTGGTAGATCGTCGTATACAGCAGCGTCGTGGCTTTCCTCAGCTCCAGCTCCGGCCACAGCAGCTCAAACAGAGCCTCCTTGCGCACCACTTGCCCTCTATTATGAAGCAAATTAGCAAACAGCTCCTGCGCTTTGGCGGTACGCCACCGGGAAGCCTCCGTTCCAGCGCCCGGCACTTCGATTTGTAGCGATTGCAGGCACCGGATGAGTACAGGCGCTTCTTCCGGCGCCTTCTTGCCGCCTGCATACTGATGCAGCCTTTGTACCGTTCTCGCCAGCCGGTCCTTCTGCAAAGGCTTCAGCACATAATCCATAGCGCTGAGCTCAAACGCCTGAATCGCATATTCATCGTAAGCGGTAATGAATACGATCTCGATATCCGGGCAAGCTTCCTGCAACCGTTCGGCTGCCGTCAATCCAGAGATCCCCGGCATGTGGATGTCCAGGAATGCCACATCCGGCTGCAGCCCGCCCGCCGCCTCGATCGCTTGCTCAGGATCCATATAGGAGCCGATGACATCGACTCCCTGTATATTCGTCAGCATCTTGCCGAGCTGCAGCAAAGCAAGATGTTCATCGTCCACAAGTATCGCCCTCATCCGTCCCTATCCCCCTGTATTAGAGCTTCTCTTTAGTGTATCGGTATCGGCAGGCGGATTTATTACAAAAGAAAACCGGCGGCACATGGATAGGCTCCATGCACCGCCGGTTGGTTCAGTCATTGCGTTCCGTTTTATTGCACATGATCCTCGATCTTGCTCTTGTACGTCTCGCTGCCGTCGTTATTACGGTTCGACTCGTGCGAGACGGTCGCTTCCTGTACGTCGCCGAAGCCCCAATGGCTCTCCGCCACGTCAGGGAATTGCGCAGGCATTCCTTTCAACGGACCGCGATAAAGCATCCGGTTGATCATAGTTACCGCTTCGACCCTGCGGATATGATCCTGCGGCTTGAACGTTCCATCCGGATAACCGGAGAGGAATTTGCCGCGGTAGAGAGCCTCAATCGCATCGGCAGCCCAGTGGCCTTGCACATCCGAGAAATGAGCCTCTCCCGCAGCGCCCGATTTCAATTCCAGGAAGCGCGCCATAACCGAAGCCAGCTCGCCTCTTGTCACCTGCGCTTCCGGACGGAAGCTTCCGTCCTCAAAGCCGCCGAAGTAACCGTGCTTCGTAGCGATCTTCACGTAATTCGCCGCCCAGTGCTGTTCTTGCACATCCGAATAAGAGAGCGGTCCATCCACCTTATCGTTCTCCGTCAGACGGGCAACGATAGCTGCCAGCTCAGCCCGCGTAAGCGAGTTGTCCGGCTTGAATTGTCCGTCCGGATAGCCGAGAATGTACCGTTGATGCTTCAACGTTCCAAAGCGATCGGAGAATACGTTCAGCTTAACCGAGGAATCCGCTTGAACAGGATCAGCGGTATTTCCATTGGCAGCGAATTGCCCCGGAATCTCAAATTCCGTATTGGCAGCCGTCAGCATCGGCCATTTCACAAAGACCTTGTAGCTTCCTGCTTGTCCGCCCTGCACATTAGCTACCTTCCATGTGATCGTTTTTCCATCCAATGTGCCTCCATCGGCACTGACCAGCTCCGCTCCTTCCGGAAGCGTCACTTTGATCTCGCCGCTGTCCAGCGTTGTGGAGGACAAGTTTTTGTAGTCGACCGTAATGGTGGTTTGATCGCCTTCTTTGATCAGGTTTTTGTCTACAGAGAGAGCCAGCGTTACTTCAGGCTTAGCCGGAATAACCGCTCCTCCGGAGGAAGAATGCCCGGACGATCTGCGCGGAATCAAGGCAAAATCCCGTTTTACGATCTCGCGTTCCACGCTGATGATTTCACTTGTTTGCTGCTCATATCCAGCCTTAGTAACTACAAGATAATAATCCGTATGAGGATAAACCATGTAAGCGTAGAAGCCCGCCTTGTCACTCAGCTGCTCCGGACTCTTGTTGTTGTGCGGCGGGAAATCTTTTTGTTCTGGCAATACCACGCCTGTTCCAGGCACCAAGCCTTTGTCTTTGTTTCTTTGCGTATCGGCATAATACAGCATGACTTGAGCGCCTTCAATCGGCTGCTTCGTATAAGCGTCCGTAATGTGGCCGTATGGATCGACCAGCTCTTGCGAAATGTTCATTTCCCCGTCGGCCGTCACTTTAACGGTTCCGCGTTGGATAATCAGCTCTTGGCCAGGCGCTACTTCAAAACGGATTTCCAAGGTGTACACGGTATCCTTAGTCAAACCGTTCGCGTTGAACACGCCTTGTCCTTGCAGCTCAAAGCCTGTTGGAGTGCCGTCTTCGCTTTGCGAAATATAATTGCCGGCAGGATCCTTCAGGTATACTTTCATTTTCGATACCATGCTGCCGTCAAACAGACTGGAGCTGCCATCCGGCTTTTTCACAAGCACGATGCCGGTTACGGTTTTCTCGGAATCGAAATTTTCGTTTCCGGAGCCCGATGCCTTGCCAACTTGCGCTTTCTGACTATACGTTACCGGGGTTTCTACTCCTCCGATGGTAACCATTTGGGTAAACTCCAGGTTGTACTCGCGGTCTCCTTCAGGAACAGGAAGCGAGTAAGAGCCGTCCGCTTGAGTAACAATCGTCTGATCGAAGTCTACACCTTGCTCGATTTTGCCGTCGCCGTTCAGATCCAAAGTGACTCGGACCGTAGCTCCTGCAACCGGCTCGTGAGTGCCGCCTTTGGTAAGAACGCCGCTAATGGTCGGCGGCAGGAATGTGATCTCGATCTGATCTTGTCCCTTCAGGCCCTTCTGCGTATCGAGTACGGTGGCTTTGACCGGGATCTTCTGCTCGGCAGTACCCGTAATTTTCTGAGACTTGAAGGTAACCGATGCATTTCCTTGGCTATCCGTGATCGCACGGTCCGAACCTACGAACGAGCCCGTTCCTTCCGGCGCGCTGAACACAACTTCGACACCAGCTACCGGTACCCCGTTGTCATCCTTCAGCGATGTGGTCAATACCGTGGTCGATTTGCCGTCTCCGAGCAGCTTGTCCGGATTGGCTTGCAAATCCAGGATAGCAGGACCAGGAACTAGGAACTTGTTATCACCAAGCTTTGCTGCAGGCTCTGCAGGCAGGACCGTCTGATCCGCCGCTTTAGCCGCAAAGCTTACGGTATATTCGCCCTTGGCCGTTCCTTCAGGAAGAATAAATGTGGCCGTTTCCCACTTCTTGTAGCCGTCCGCCGCATAAGTAGCCGGGTTCGCAAGCGTCAGTGGAACCTGCGTTCCGTTCACGGTCGCGATGACTTCCGCAGCATCCGTCGAGCTTACCGCAGTCAGAGGCAGCACATATCCCGGAATGATCTTCACGGCTCTTGTATCACCCTGCGGCTTGCCGCCTGCCCAGCCGTCCAATGTTTTGTTCACTTTGATATTTACGGTAGCAGGCTGGCTCTTCTGACCATCAGAGTCCGTGACCGTAAAGGTAAAGCTGTCCTCTCCGGTAAATCCCGGATTCGGCTTGTAAATCCATGTATTCCCGTAAGGATTATTGCTTGCTGCCGGTTCTAACGTCCCTTTCGCCGGCTGGGACTTGATTCCGTAGACTAACCCGGTTACCGACTCCATGTCGGCCCCTTTCAGCACGATAGTGATCTCCTGACTGCCCTCTTCGGCACTGACCGAAATAGGCTGGGCAACTGGAACACCGTTATAGGCAATATTCACTCGTGCCGGATTCTCGGAGTATTGCTTGCCGTCCGTAGCGGTCCAGTCAAACGTTACAGTGCCGCCGTTCGGCAAACCCGGCGATGGATGGAACTTCAAGCTGTCCAGCTGCGCCTTGGTGAGGGCTGCCGTCGTAACCGGGGAAATATAGACCGCACCGGAGACGGAGGTGTACCACAGCTTGCCTAACGAATCGAAGTTGTTCGGTAAAGTAATCTTCACCTGCGACAAGACGTCGGCGTCCAAATCCGTGTAGGAAGGCGCCAAGGCGAAATCAGCCGAACTAAAAGGAATCACCGCTCCAGTCAGTCCCGTTTTGCTAATCGATTGAATCACCGGCGGGTTATTGATCTGGATCGTGACCGTTTTCCCGGTTCGAGCATACTGCGTACCGTCGGAGCCGTTCCAATCGAACGTAACCGTTCCGGCCTGTCCTGCATTCGGAATGAATTGCAATTGTCCGAGCTGGGATGCAGGAATTTCTTGACCTTGGGTGACATCCGTTGCACTCGCGCCGTTTACAAGAACAAGCTTGCCCTTGTCGGGATCCGGCAGCGTTACGAATTTCACTTTATTTAAAGGAGCCGTTTCCGTATCGGCATAGCTGTTTGCAAACTCAGCCTGGGTAAATGGTACCGACACGCCTTTGTTCGCATCCTTCACAATCGGATCGATGGTCGGAGCGGCGTTGGCTTTAATCGTAATATCGGCATCGATAAAAGCGTATTGCTTACTGTCATATCCGTTCCACTTGAAGGAAGCGGAACCGGTGAAGCCTGGTTCGCCGGAAGCCGGAATAAATTTCAGCGTACCGAGGTCCGCTTTATTTATTTCCAAGCCAGCTGCGACATCCGTTATCGGATCCGTCCCGTTATCGATAACCAGCTTTCCTTTGCTTGCATCTAGAAGCGTTACGATCTTCACTTTTTGCAGCTGAGTCCCGTTCGCTTCTCCATTTACCTTGAAATAGTTCGTTTCGAATTCATTTGGCGTAAAAGCAACCGGATCATATTGAAGCCCCTGCTTGACGAAGCTGTCCGCCAAAGGATCGAACGTGGAAATTCGGAACAAATGCTGAGCTTTGCCCGGATTCGGATCGTCTGTCGCATTGCCGCCACGGTCATCGAACAAAATGATGTTTACATAATATGGATCATTAGGATTCAAATTCGAACCGAGCTCAATTCCCGCCCACGGCTTTTCTACGCCTGCCGTACTGCCGTTAAAGCGCTTGGTCTCCGTGTCCAGATTCTGTTCATCCACACTACCGTCCGGATTCACGACTGGCTTGATCAAGCTGACCTCCATATCGAAGTTCCCGGATACTTTCGGAATAAATGCCGTATCCAGCTTGAGCTTGCCGCCCTCAATCTTAATGTTCCCTTTCGTAATTTCTCCGGATTCCCGGCTGCCTCCATCAATAATCAGCTGGCCCCAATCGACTTGTACGATCCAGCCGCCGTTGAAGCTGCCGGCATTATAGTAGTGATGCGTCGACAGACCGACGTAATAATCTGAAGCCGATGTAATTCTGCTCGGATCAAGATTCAATACTGTCGTATTCCATTTTTCGTTGTTTCCCGATAGCGCACCGGCGTACGCCGATTTCGGGAACTCTTTTCTGTAATTACCGGCAGTAAAATTGGAAGGCCAGTTTGTATAGGGAGCTCCCAATTGAATATCCGCGGGGTTGTCGGAGAAATAAACCCGATCCCATTCTCCCGTGCCGTTGGTACCGTCGTATTCATCCACGTCCAGCGCCCGTACAAGCAAATAGGCATCTTTCTGCGGCTGTTTGTCTACTCCTGTAATTTTAAAATTAATAGGATACTTCGCATCGCCGTTGCCGATTTTGAGATCCATATTTTTGTTCGAGCTGTCGGGTACTCCGCTGCCGGTTGCATCGCCGTTCCAATTATCGTCGTCCGTGAAATAGCTGCCTCCCTGCACGCCCGCTGATGCTCCGCCGGCCGCTAACGCCGGCGTTATCAGGTTAATGATCATGAGCATCATTAATACCAGTGACACGATACTTTTTCTTTGAAGCCTTTTTACCACTGCCTGTCCTCTCCTCTCGATATAACCGTTCTCCCTTGCCTGCTTGTCAGTGCTCTGGTCGTTTCAATCTCGTTATCCGTCCTTCCTCCTATTCGTAGTCCCAATGACCTAGGTTCATAAGTACCTATTATAGTAGGAGGCACTGAACAAAATCTGAACAAATTCGACATTCCTCGCCAAAAACCAGGTAAAAAGAAACAGACGCCCCGGAGCTGTCCCTAGGAAAACTGGCATCGTAAGGGGGATACCCCTCCATCCTAAACTTTTTGGAGTAAAAGCAGGTTTCTCGACAGCCTGGGACAGGCTACGTCTGTTCTTGTCATGAACCCTTAACCCTGGGTGAGTGCCTCCTCCCAGCAGTTCACCCGTAAAGGCGTCTGGACATTGGCTCGACTTTGGCTTTCATTACATCGTTTGCCCGCTGTCCGCGGTTATAATTTGTCCCGTAAGCGACGGTTGTTCTAGGATGGAACAGATGAGCCCGGCGATATCCTCAGCCGTCGAAATACGCTGCAGCGGCAAATGTCCGCTGAGCCGGCTCATTTGCTCTTCCCGGCCGGCCCACCACCTCGTCGCTACGGCTCCGGGCGCCACGCTGCACACTCGGATTTCCGGCGCCAAAGCCCGAGCCAGCGATTTCGTCAACCCGTGCGCCGCCGCCCGCGCGCAGTAAAACATGCCTTTCACATTGACGGCATACAGCTCATCCCATACTTCCTCCACTGCTGCTTCCAAATCGTCAAGTGGAATGTGCCTGGTAATACTCGCATTGTTGATGAGGTAATTAAGCCCGCCGAACCGCTCCGCTATGTTGGCCACCATTCTCCGTACTTCCTCGTCTTTGGATACATCAGCCTGTATGGCTATTGCCTGCCCGCCTTCCCCGATGATGAACTGTACCGTTTCCTTCGCTTCGACCTGGGAACGCGAGTAGTTCACCGCAACGACAGCCCCTCTCCGGGCCAGCTCGATAGCCGTCGCCCTGCCGATTCCGGTTCCTCCGCCGGTAACTAGTGCTATAGGATGCTTTTTCTCCATTTTGTCCGCTCCTTTATCCAATGAATTGTTTATGTGTTAATCTGCTTTCCTTTATACCCTGATCCATTCACACCGTTAATTTTTTATCCTCTACTACAGCGACAGCTCCAATCGGTCTGGATACCCCGTTCCGTTCCCGGTTAACCAGGAATATGCCGGCACAGATGAGCATACCGCCTACGCCCACATACCACTTCACTTCTTCGCCCAGCAGCAGCCAGCTGGAAACTACGCCGAACACCGGTACGAGAAACAGAAAGGCGCTTGTCTTGGCCGGATCTCCGTTCTTCAGCAAATAATACCATGCGCAAAATTGGACGATGGAGCACATGACCGCAAGCCATAGCAATACGATGACCGACGTTAAGGTAACGGTAAAATAGGCCTGCTCCGTGCATGCGCTTAATAGAAGAAGCGCAATCCCCCCGGCCAGCATCTGATAAGCCGCAAGCACGGTCATATCGAAGGCGGCGCCCCATCGCTTAACGAGCATGGTGGCGGAGGCGAAGCAGAGCGCTCCTGCAAACGCGATGAAGGTACCGGGCTGCAGGCTCAAGTGAAAGCCGAACGTGAAGGCGACCCCGATAAAACCGACGGCTACTCCCAGCCACTGCAGCCACCGGTACGATGCGCCGGCGAACATCGTGCCGAGCACGATAACAAGCAGCGGGTTCGTACAGGTAAGGATGGACGATTCGCCGGACGTAATCCAATGCATGCTGTAATAAGCGCAGCCCATGACGCCTGCGGACTGAAGCAAGCCGATGGCAGAGACCTGCAGCCATTGCTTTGCGCCGCGGGGTCTCGGCCTTCCCGCTACGATGAGAGCGAGCACGCCGCC
The DNA here is from genome assembly GCF_022354825.1 of Paenibacillus sp. H1-7. Classification (GTDB taxonomy): domain Bacteria; phylum Bacillota; class Bacilli; order Paenibacillales; family NBRC-103111; genus Paenibacillus_S. Next base: position 573,795 of record NZ_CP031168.1, on the reverse strand, counting down.
TGCCAGCACAAAGCGGATGCCCATCAGCAAAAAAGGCGGGGCATAGTGCATCCCGATTTTGCCGACCGGAAAGGCAAGGCCCATTAAACAGGTCGTAAAGAGGATCAGCGCGACATAGCGGAACCTACTCATAGGAATCCCTCCGTTACTGTTGTTCTATAGTTCTGTTGCTCTATAGTTCTGTTTTGCTGCTCTGAGCTTCGTGATGAACTCTATTGTAACGGAGCTTTGGTTTTATGTATAATGAACACTAATGATACTCGATATCATATTTTGTGATACCAACGAAGGAAATGGGTAGTATGGATTCCGGATTTCAAATGAGAAGGAGGCGAATTCAAATGGAAAGCACAGACTTGCGCATCTTCCAAGCGGTTGCCCGCGAGGGCTCGATTACCAAAGCGGCTGCGCGCCTCGGCTATGTCCAATCCAATGTGAGCGCACGAATCCAGCAGCTCGAATCGGATCTGGGCACGATGCTCTTTCTTCGCCATAACCGCGGCATGACGCTCTCGTCGAGCGGTCAGACGCTGCTCGTGTACGCCGATAAAATCGTCGGCCTCCTGGACGAAGCGAGTCGGGCTCTTGCTTCCTCTACGGAGCCGAGCGGACCGCTCAGGATCGGTTCTACTCAAACGGCGGCGGCGGTAAGGCTGCCGAAGCTGCTGGCCGTCTACTACGAACGGCATCCGAGCGTCGTGCTGTCGCTTGCAACCGGACATACGCAATTTTTGATCGATAAAGTGCTGCAGTATGAGCTCGACGGAGCCTTCATCGGAACGCAGTGCGATCATCCCGAGCTGCAATCCATCCCTGTGTTTGACGAGGAGCTGGTGATCGCAACCGCACCGCCGGTGGCCGATCTGGAGGAGGCATTCACGAAGCCGGTCCTTGTGTACAGCATCGGCTGCTCTTACCGCGATATACTGGAGAGATGGATGCAGGGGCAAGGCGTCCGGCAATCCGTCATTATGGAGTTCGGAACGCTCGAGGCGATCGTCGGCGGCGTATCCGCGGGACTCGGCATTTCGCTGCTGCCGCGAACCGTCGTCGCCAAGCACGCCGTGGAAGGAGCCGTCCGTGCGCACGAGGTTCCGGAATCGATCCGGCATATGAGGACGGAATTCATTACGCGGAAAGATTCGTTCATCAGCAGCGCTCTGCATGCGCTCATCGACTTGATGCCGCGCGCCTCCGCGCAGACGAGCACAGATATGGTTCAGTGATTGTGAACGGAGAAGCAGCGTGCAGAGATACGGAGCTTGCTGCAGCATGAAGCCAACTGCATGTGCAGGACACAATAAGAGGCGGTCCCCTAGGAGATTCAATCTGCTTGGGGGACCGCCACTATGTTTTCATTAGTCAGGTCAAAAACAACTGGGCTAGAAGTCAACTTTCTTAATTAGGCAAACCTCTAGCGAGGCATTGATCGACCTTAAAGCTTGGCTTAGGTATAACTCGCTTCATAGAGAAAGGCAGGCTTTATTGCCGCATAGAATCTTGCATCCGATGACCTCGGAATCCAATGAATTCTATTGCGTAAGAGGCTGACCCAATCATTCAATGACTTTTTGGGGGCAGTCTCGTTTTTCTCAAGGTGAACTCTAACCTGTTCGGACAGGAGATCCGTTATTTGCCTCAAAAGGCGCATTTACCAAGCACGATCGGACACACGATCCGTTATTGGACGTTTTTCCCCCCAACTACCTCGAAATCAGAGCGAATAACGGATCTATGGTCCGATCATCGCTCCGTTCACGGGATTTTTCGACCAATAGCGGAACCACGGTCCGATCGGTGGAATACCACCTGGTCTTACTATTGGCCCTGCATCTCCTGAACCTTAATGCTGCCCCGGTACTCCGTCGGCGTAATGGAAAATTTCTTGCGGAACACTTGCGTGAAATGCCGCATGTCCTGATAGCCGATTCGCTCGGCTACGTCCGCCAGCTTCAGCTGCGGATTGTGCAGCAGCTGCTTCGCCTGCTCCATGCGCAGCTGGATCACATATTCCTTGAATCCGAGCCCCGTCTTCTGCTTGAACAATTGGCTGAAGTAGACAGGGTTCAAAAATACTATGGAGGCTACCTTCTCCAGTGACAGGTCCGCGTGAAAATGCGTGCGGATATACTGCAGCGCGACTTCAATCGCCGTATCGCCGCCGCGGGCGTAATGCTCGTAGACCTGTGTCGTCGAAGCCTGCCTCAGCCGCTGCACCTGCTCGGGCACCGTGCGGAAATCGTCGACGAGGCCCGACGTCATAATCTGAAACGGTACTTTCAGATACGTTTTCAGATGGGTTTTCAGCTCATTCGTCAACGAGTCCAGGCTTAATGGCTCGCGAAGCGTAATAAGCCCGAGAAGGCTCTGGCTGTCGTAGCTGACGACAAAGCCCTGGCCGTATTGCTCTATCAGCTCGGAGAACACATTCTCGATGATGAAATGCTCAAGGTGGACCTTGCGGTCGCTCTCCATCTTCACCATGACCAGATGAAATTGGGGATGACTTTCGATAAAAGGCTTCAAATCGATGCGGCCGATATCAAGACCGGACGCCCATCTCTGAAACACCGCTTCGCGCAAATATTTCAGGTTCGCCTTCAGCAGCTGCGCCTCCTGGGTGCTCTGCGTCTCCTTCTGAACCTCCTCGTGCAGCGTGCGGATCAACTCCGTCAGCAGCTCCTTGCCGATAGGCTTCAGCAGATAGTCTCTCGCCCCCAGCCGAACCGCTTCTTGAGCATAGGCGAATTCGGAGTGTGCGGAGATGACAACCCACTTCACATGCGGATGCCGCTTGCGCGATATGCTCATCAGCTCCAATCCCGTCATGCCCGGCATGAGAATATCGGTCAGCACTACGTCGATGGATTGACTTCGAAGCACCTGTACCGCTTCCTCCGGACTTGTCGCCAAATGCACCCGGAACGACGGGAACCGGGCGTTAAGGGTCCGCTTCACCCCGTCGCCTATAATCGACTCGTCGTCTACGATTAGGATATTCATCGTTACGTGTGGCCTCCTTCCGCTTGCAGCGCGGGATATTCCGCACACGGCATCGTGATGATGACCGTGGTTCCCCGCCCGGCTTCGCTCAATACTTTCACGCCGTACGCATCGCCGAACATCAGCGCAAGGCGACGGTGCACGTTGGCGAGGCCAATGCCTCTGCGCGGCTTCGGCTTCGCAAATGGAACCGCCCGGGTCATGTCCGTGCTCTCCTGCTCCCGCAAAGCCGTCCGCGCCTCCTCGTGCAAGGAGGCTGTCAATCGCGCGAGCGCCTCGGGCTCCATCCCGCAGCCGTTATCCTCGATGATGATTTGCAGCTCCTTCCCGGTCGATGCCGTTCGGACCTGCAGCAAGCCCGGGCGGTCCAGCGGCTCCAGACCGTGCTTAACCGCATTTTCTATGACGGGCTGCAGCGTCATCTTGGGAAGCCGGAAATCGAGCCACCGCTCCTCAATATCGATAGCCATCGTAAGCCGTCCTTCCAGCCGGACTCCGATGATCGTCAAATAATGCTTCATCTGCTCCTTCTCCTCGCGAAGCGTGACGACGGACTCCTCTTCCCACTGGCTGCTGTACCGGAACATGTGAGAGAGGGAGAGAACGACTTTACCAAGCCGGTCGTTCTCCTTCTCATCGAGCATCCAGTAAATCATATCCAGCGTGTTATACAAAAAATGCGGATTCACCTGGGACTGCAGCGCCTGCAGCTGCGCGTTCTTCTCGCTGATGGATGAAAGCTTCACCCGCTCGATCAAATCGTCCATCCGGTTCACCATCTGGTTGAACGATGCTACGAGAATGTTGATCTCCTCGTACGATTTTACATGCAGCAGACCGCGGAAGTTGCCGATTTCCACCTGCTTCATCTCGCGGATCAGCCGCTTCAGCGGTGAAGAGATGGAACGCGACACCGCTGTTGCCAGCACCGTCGCCACTACAACCAGCACCGAGACGACGATGAGGAAAAATTGCTTCGTCTGGTTCAGCTCCACATTCAAATCTTTATCCGGCGTAAGGCTGATGACGGTCCAGTCGGCCATCTCCGGCCGCGCCGCCACCGCCAATCGGCCGGGGCGTTGATCCACCACCACGTCCCCTTCATAAGACGGCCGGGGGACGTCGGCAAGTGAAGGCGGCTGCGTCGGAGCCGCCTCCACGTCGCTGTTCGCCGAAGCGATGATGCGGCCGCCGGGCGAAACGATGTACACTTCGCTGTGCGGGCCCAAGCTCAAATTCGACAGCGCCGAGAGGATCGGCTGAGGGTTGGATTCGATCAGCACGATCCCGATAGGCCGATGCTCGGACAAGTCGTACAGCTGCCGGCCGTATGCAAAAACAGGCCGGCTCTCCAGCTGATCGATGACGGACCGGGGATACACCCCGAGCCATCTCATCTCCCCGGTGGAGTCGCGCAGCTCCTGGAACCAGGACGAATCCATGTATTCCGGGTCGATCACATTCATGGAATTGCCGTAGCTGTATATCGCACCGGAATAGGAAATCACGTGAATCCCGATCAGGTCCTCACGTGAATAATAGATAGCCCCCAAAGTGTTCGTTATGGTGCGCTCATTAATATATTTGACCGCCGAATCCTTCGGCGTCGTATCGGCCAGCAATCGCAGAAGATCGAAGTTGCCGCTGATCGACTTGGACATGCTGTCGTATCCTTTGAGCAGCAAATCGAACAGACCGACGGTCTGCGATACGTTTTTGCGGGCGATGTCGCTGATTTTGCTCTGTACCTGCTCGGTTGTCCTAATGTAATAGACAGCGCTTACGATCAATACTAGGCTCAGCATGCCGAAGAGGAAGAGCAGGAACAGACGGTTATGAATTGTATGAAAGCCTCGCGCCATTCCTTCCCTCCTTCCACTTCGCGGCGTCCTTTCTGTATGCCCATCATATCATATGGATTTCCGCCGTCACAGAGGATTTGTAAGCTAGAGTCGGCCGGGCACCGCGCGGCAGGTAAGACAAAGCCATTCTGCAGCACCACTAACCGCCGCTTCCTCTTCTATCCCGAGAAATGGAGCCTTCCCTCGGCAATCTGGCCGCTTCCTGGGTGCCAGACCAGATGCCGACGGGGACGGAATAACCACTGGCTTCGCCGCCAACAATGGAACTTTTTTTGAAATCAAGCGAGCAATTTTCGCGCTGACAAGGTCGCATCGTTAGTAGGCTTCGAAAAGAAACAGCCGACTGGAATGCTTTGCTTGCACTCTTTCCAGCATCAACTGCCTATCCTTTCACGGCACCGGCGACCATGCCCTTCGTAATTTTTTCCGACAGCAGGAAGTAAATGATGATTACCGGCAGCGCCCCCATCACAAGGAACGCCCCGATAGCCCCGTAATTGACCGAATATTGGCTGACGAAGCTGTACACGCCGAACGGCAGCGTCTTCAGCTTTTCCGACGAAATGAACGTCGCCGCCAAGATGTATTCGTTCCAGATCGAAATGAACGTCAAAATGCACACGGTCATAATCGGCGGAACCGATACAGGGAGGATGATGCTCCGGAACGTGCGGTAGACGCTGGCTCCGTCCATGATCGCCGACTCCTCTATCTCATGCGGAATCGACTTCAAAAAGCCGCTCAAAATGAACACCGCAATCGGTGTGGAGAAGGCGATATAAGGCAGGATGAGCGCACCGTGAGTATTAAGGATGCCCAAATGCTTGAAAATAATCATCAGCGGCAGCAGCGTCGATTGGAGCGGAATCATCATGCCGATCAGAAAGACGAGCATAACGGCCTGGCCATAGCGCCAACGAAAGCGGGAAATCGCATAAGCGGCCATCGCGCTTAATATGATGACGGCTATCATCGTGACCGAGGTTACAAAAAAGCTGTTAAACAAATAGCGGAGATAATTGCCCGCTTCGTAAGCATCCTTGTAATTGCTCCACTGCGGTACACTGGGAAGTGAAAAGAAGCTGCCCGAAAGAATCTCTTCGTTCGTTTTTAAAGAATAGGTCAACAACCATATCAAAGGATACAGCTGAGTGACGAACAGCACGGAGAGAAACAGAATCACGATCCATTTGACCGGAGACAGCCGCTTTGATGCGGTGCGCACGGCCGATGTTCCTGCAGTGACATTCATAGCTGAATTCATATCGGCTTCCTATCTCCTTTCCTTATCATTAGTAAGTACAAGTGATTTCAAACAAGTACGGCTCCGCCTTTATCCTGAATCTAAGATACTTTGGCTTCCAGCCGGCGGAAGAAAGCATTAATGATCAGCGTAGCTCCCAAACACAAAATTACGAGGATGGTGGCGAGCGCGCTTCCGTAGCCGTATTTCATGGAAAGGAACGACATGTTGTACATATGGGTCGAAATGACGTCCGTTGCGTGGGCGGGTCCTCCGCCGGTCATTACCATGATCATGTCAAACGCCTGCAAGGAGCCGATAAAGGCCAAAACAATCGATATTTTGAAAATCGGAACAACCATCGGGAGCGTAATGTAGCGATCCGCCGTGAAGCCCTCCGCCCCGTCGATTTTCGCCGCTTCATAAATTTCGGAAGGAATGTTCTGAATGCCGGTAAATTGAATCAGAACGTGGTAGCCCAAGTACTGCCATAAAGCTACGATATACAGCGCATAAATAGCGATAGACGGCTCGGTGAGCCACGATTTGGTCCAATCCGATAACCCCATCGCAATCAAGATTTGATTTAGCATGCCTCCGAGCGAGGCCGGATTATAAATCGTTTTCCACAATTGTCCGATAATAACTACCGATAGAATAACGGGCAAGAAATAGCTGGAGACGAAAAAGTTCGGCTTCCTAATATAACGGTTCAATAAAATGGCGACGAACAGAGCTATGGGGATTTCAACCATCGAAAAGACGGCGAACATCAAGGTGCGGCGCACCGCCGGCCAGAAGACCGGATCTGCCGTAAAAATTTGCACGAAATTGTCCAAACCGACGAATTTGGATTCACCGATCCCGTTCCAATCCAACAGTCCGCTGTACATGGACACCAGGATGGGGATAAACACGAGGCTTACGTAGAGCAGCAGACATGGCAGCACAAAGACGGCAATCGTTCTGCCGGGAACCTTCAACACATTCACTTCATGGAGCCTCCTTCACTATCCTGTCTTGAGGCATAAATCATTAACCTCATGAACTATCACGTTCGGTTTCTATTGGAGAGAAAAGGGGACCTGCAACAGTCCCCCGTCTCCCGCCCCAGTCCGGGGCTTATTTATTGTTTGCCTCAAAAGCGGTTTGATGCTCTTTCGCGACATCCTTCGGATCCTTCTTCTGAACGAACAGATTCTGAATGCTGGTCAGGTGTGCTTGAGCCGTTCCTGGATTCATCGTGTTATCGAAGGCCAGATCTCCGCCCTTCACGCTTTTGAACAGCTCCAGAATGTCCACGGCGGTCTGGGAGTAACCCGCGGCTTTGAAATCGCCTTCCACTTTTTGAGCCAATCCTACGGCACCCTTCAGCTCGAACGCTACTTTCGGGAAGTTCAGCATGAAATAGTTCAGGAAATCCTTCGTTTCTTTCAGATGCTTGCTGTTCGCCGAAATTGCGAAGGCGCTGCCCGGCGCGAGCATGAATTCGTCCGGATTGCCTTTGCCGCCTACGGTCGGGAACTTGAACACGCCGACTTTGCTTGCTACCGACGAAGTCTCGATGCCGCCGCTGGCCCAGGAGCCCATATAGTACATCGCGGCTTTGCCCGTCTTGAACAGGTTCTCGCCCGCATTGTAGTCAAACGATGTTGCGCCTTCCTGGAATGCCCCCGCTTGAACGAGATCCTGGAATTTGCTGACGGCCTCGGTAAAGGCCGGATCGTTGAACGTCTTTTTCTTATCGACGACATCCTTCAGGAAGTTCGGTCCGCCGTTCGTGCGCAGCAGGATGTTCATGAACAGGAACGATCCGGTCCAGGAATCCTTCTCACCGATAACCATCGGCTGGATGCCTTTGGCCTTCAGCTTCTTGACGACCTCAATCATGTCCTCGAACGTCTTAGGAATTTCTACGCCGCCCTGCTGGAACAATTCCTTGTTATAAAAGACGACGCCGATATTGTTGCCGTCCGGCAGCGCATACAAATTATTGTTGAAGCTGTAGTAGTCCAAAATCCCGCTTTGGAACGTTCCTTTGAGCCCGTTCTGCTCGACCATGTCATTGAGCGGGGCAAATAACCCTGCATCGACAAAAGGCTTCATCTGCGCCGACGGGTTGACGACCGTAATGTCCGGAACTTCCTTGGATGCGGCTTGCGTCTTCAGCTTCAGCTTCTGCTGGTCGGTATTCAGCGAATCCAGCTCGATCTTGATATTCGGATGAGCCGCCATGTAGTCGGCTACTACTTTTTTAAGCAATTTATTTTTGGGATCCGTTGCATCAGGGTATATATTTTGGAATGTAATCGTAATGGCTTCCTGCTTCTTATCCTTGCCGGTGTCCCCCGCCGCTGCTCCAGTCCCTCCGGAAGGTGTGCCGCTGTTCCCTCCGCTTGCACATGCAGCCAGACTCAGTGCCATGGTCCCCGCCAAAGCGGCAGTTACGGATTTTCTCCATTTGGCCAACTTCATTTCCCCCTCATTCGTTGTATAGCCTTATTATGATGTAAACGCTCTATATCAACAATGCGGGAAATTAAGGAGTCAGGTTTGCTTTTTTAAGGTAAGCGCATTCCCTGAGGATCTTTCCGAGAAATAAGCTCAGTGATATAATTGTAAAATAATGTAATTTATCTGTGATGAATTCATTTCAATCCGACTCGGGTGATAAACTTGTTCATATTGAGCGATAACAATCCGTTGCTTAACCTGTTCCATTTCCTTTTAGTCTTCTTTGATCACGCCCTAGCTAAATATGTGTTCTCTGCCCTAGCATCAATTATTTTTACCTTAATTTTTTTCAGGAATAGATCATATGGGGAAGAGTCACCCAGATTTAAAGATGCGGAGTATGTAGCTGAAAAAGTGGTTAAAGTTCTTGAGAAGCTCCTAATTAGCGGTGCTATAGGATTTCTAACTATCCAGTTAACACGTATCTATTTGCTGCGTTAGTGCACAACCGTCTATACTTTCTCATACCTCTAGCCGCTTTTCTCCAATCCTTTTCACTAAGCGCTGCAAGTAAACAAAAAACAGGCACCGTCACATCGGACAGCGCCTGCTTTACGATTACGATTATTTCAAGTTTTCCAGCTCGATCGTAACATTTTCGATCATTTTGACGAACGAAGCCAGCTGCTTGGAGCTTTCCACCTGATTTCGCGAGTAGACGGACGTCTGCTCCGAATCCTTTTGGACCTTCTTTAGCGTTGTATGAATGTTTTGCAGCTTATCGTCGATCGTTTCCAGCGAATCTCTTGTGTTTTGGGCCAGCTTGCGAACCTCGTTCGCCACAACCTCGAAGCCGCGCCCGTGCTCGCCGGCTCTTGCCGCTTCAATAGCAGCATTCAAACCGAGCAGATGCGTCTGATCCGCCACTTCCCTCATAATGGCGCCGACATGGTGAATGGAGTCGACCTCTTTGGCCAAATACATCACGTTCTGGTGCGTCTGATCCTGGAACTCGGCCGTTTTGCTCGCCGAATCGGCTACCGATTCACTGCTGCCGCTAAGCTGCACCATCATGGCTACAAGGTCTTGTACCGCTGCGCTCACACCGGACAGCAGCTGATTTTGCTTATCCACGAGCCTTTCTATTTTAGCCTTCTCATCCGCTTCATAGGCTTCCAGCACAAGCTGAGAATCGAGGTTGAACATTTTGGACAATGCGTGAATGACCGGCATCCAGTTGTCCGGGATCACAGCGGCCAAATGGGCCGCAGCAAGATCGAGATACAGGACGTAGGTTCCCAAATACCAGTTCGTAGTCAAGCCGATACGTGAATGGACTTTGCCGATAAAGAGCCGCTTCTCGATAAAGGCTTCGTCGATCACCCCGGAGGTCATGGACATGAAATACCACCGCTGCGTTTCCTTTAACCGGTCCAGCGTACTGTGCCGCTCAATAATTTGAAGAAGCTCCGGGTTATCCGTCAGCTGCGCATACAATTCATCGACAAGCCGGTTGACGATGATCCCGAACTCCTTCTCATGCTTGCTCAATAACTGCAAATCGTTATCCGTGATGCCAATAAAATCGATTTGCTTACGACGCGATAATCCAAGATTTATCATAAGAACAGCAACCTTCTCGTTGTGGAATTTGAAAACGCTGTTATAAGCCTGTGATAAATATCATTGCACTTCGGCTGAACAGAGTTTCTAGTTATATCGGCATAACCTGGGCGAGATAATATAGGTACTTTTTCCTATTACTAATTCGGCCTGCTCCCTTGCACAGGGCAAAAAAAGAAGAAAGCCGCGAAGGCATCTCTGCCTTACGGGCTTCCTTTTGTTAAAGCAACTCCACTACTAAAGCATGACCCGATAAATGCACGGCTTGCCCGCCATATCGGAGGTGAAGACGACGAAGGAGCCGTCCGGCGAAAAAGCCGGATGCGGATGGGCATCCTGCGTATTGCCGTAGCTTCGCCAGCTCGTGCCGTGCGAGCAGAGCTTCTCTTCGCTGCGCTTCCCCACATCGACGAGGTAGATGAAATGCTCCTCCTTCAGCTGGCCGTCTCCGACAATCCGAGTATTGTCATAATTGGAGATGAAATGACAATATTTCGAGCATTCCATCCACACTTCCTCGTACAAGGTTACCGGATCCATGAAGCGGATGCTTTCGCGAGGCCCGCCGTCCTGGCTGCGGTACACGAAAGCGAACCGCGAGCCGTCGGCGAGCCAATATTCGTGGGTGATCAGCTCCTCATGCGTCTGCAGCTTCGCGCAGCGCAGATTGGAGCCGTCGGACTGCACAAGCCACAGTCTTGCATCGATCCGGTTCCACGGACCTTCATGGCAGAACAGGACCGTGTCAGAGTCGCCCGGCCGCAGCTGCGGATGGCCCAGCCAGCAATGCGGCTCCTCATGGACGACATGGCTGGACTGCCGCTCGATATCGACATAGACGATCCGGCAGCGAGGCTTGGCGGCCCATTGCGGCTCGAAGGTCGACCAATCGCCGCGGCTCGGGACGACGTCCCGCTCGTTCGTTTCGACCAGCACCAGGTAGCGGTCGTCCGAGCTCAGTCCCGGATTCGCATTCGGCACCCAGCCCGCCGGCGATTCATAGAACGGCTCCTCGGCTAGCGTCGCCATGTCCAAGCGGATGATCTGCCTATCCCGGCAATAGATTAAGTGCCGGTCGTCGCTCGTGAGCGAGCAGCTGAAATCGTGCACTCCCGTTCCTTCCGTCAGCTGGACAGCCGACCCGTTCTCCAGATCCATCTTGTACAGATTGCGCTGTCCGTCCCTGTCGCTCGCATAGATCAGATACCGGTTGTCGTTTGTGATCATCTTGTAATAAAAGTAAGGATGATGCTGAATATGCTCCGGCGTCGTCAGACGGGTTACCGTTCTGCCGGTGTAAGGATCCTCGAAGCTGTGAAATGCGTTCTCCACTACCGTACCCTTGGCCATAGTCTCTTACGCTCTCCTTCCCGCTGCTCCACTCGCTCTATCGCAGCATCTGCTGCTTCGCCGCCGGCTTCAGCGGCAAGGTCAACGTCAGCACGCTGCCGCCGGCGGTCCGGTAAGCTGCGTGTACTTGCGGGCCATCCGCTTCGGCCGTCTCCTCCGCCAAGGTGCCGCTGCCGTCAACCGCGGACGAAGCCTCCGTCACTGCTTCCCCGGCCGCACTGCTTCCGGCGGCGATCCGATCGGCCGACGCCTCCAAGGCTGCGCCCTCTCCGCCGTCCAGCCGGAAGGCAAGCACCAGCAGCGCCTCCTGCAGGCTTCGGAAATCAAACTGCTTCGCCTCGCCGGCGTAGACGACATAATCGACGTTGAGCTTTTCCCCGTCTCTTGCGATCTCCCATCGCGGCGTCTCGCCGTCGAAGGCGGCGAACAGCACCTCCGCCTGCATCGCAAGCGCCCCGCCGTCCAGGCTGACGCGAATCGCTCCCGCCTCCTCAGCGAGGCGAGCCTCCACTCCTTCCAGCCTGCCGCCGATTTCGAACCGCAGCCGGAGATCGGCTGCCTCGAGCGTGCCGTCTATCGGGTCGAGCCCGATATGCGTATCCCCGCCGTCCGTGCAGAAGCCGATGCCGAACAAGGCATCCGCCCCCTCCTGCCGGCAGGAGAACACAGCCGATGAATAATCGTATCCATCGTGCAAAAACCGCAAGTGGATATAGCTGAAGCTATCTCCGTTCGGGACATAGGCCAGCAGGTTGCGGCGCTGGTTCCACATGACGTCCTTGCTGAACGTCCCGAGGCTCACTCGCTCGTCCTTGTACGTCGTGGCGGTATTGACCGCTCTTCCATCGGCAGCCCGATGGATAACTTGGCGGTACTCACCGCCTTGCGTATCATGGAATGCCGCCCTGTAAGCCGGCGGGCATTGAATATCGTTGCCGTACCAGTCCAGACTGTACGTCATGCTGTCTTCAGGCTGCAGTGACACAGCGTCGCCGCACGCCATCTGCAGGAACGACCGTACGGAATCGGTCATGACCGTACTGTAGCTGCGGCTGTGCGGCCCGGACCATTGGCCGGTCGGTGCATGATAATGCTCCGCAATCATGCGCCAAGCCACATCCAGCATGTCTGCGCTGAGCCGCTTCGCCTCGGGCAGCTGCGTCGACGTATGAATGCTCGACAGTTCTTGGATGGCCACGACCGTATACGTCGGGCTGTTGAACTCCTGGAATGTCCCCAGTTCCCGGGTGTAGTCACTGAACTTGCGAAGCCGCTCCAGCCCGTAGTCTACATACCGCTCCTCGCCGTAAACTTCTCCGGCGATCAGCGTCACGAACGCCCCCATGATGGCTATATTCGTATAGCCGGGGCCGACATTGCGCTTGATGATCGCGTCACACGCGCAATAGACCGCGTTGCGAATCTGCTCGCGCAGCGCAGGCGACAGCCGCTCGCCGTGCCTTTGCTCTGCCAGCACAAGCCGCTTGCCGCAAAAATCCGCCCAGTTCCAATCCGGCGGCGACATCATCGTGAGCGGCTCCTCCATGAACCACGACCAGATGCCGAAGGTCGCATGGTCGCGGTTTTGATCCTGCAGCCCGATCACCTTCTGCAAAATGTCCGACGCCCGCTCCGCATAGGCTTCCTCGCCGGTATCCAGAAGCGCCAAGGCGTAGATGCAGGCAGCCAACGTCGGGTGCGTATGCGTCACTCCCTTCAGCGTCGTGTGATATCCTGGCGAGCTGAACGGCCTTCTTACCATATGCAGCTCGGCATTGTAGTCCTTGTGCCAGCTTTCCAGCTCTTTCATCAGCATGATTCGGTGATCGATCGTCACGGGATTCGCTCCTTTATCTCATGAAATATTCATGCCATGAAGCAGGCATGTTGAAGAGCGTCTCTGCTCCCTCTTTCCGGATGAGAAATACGGGTCAGGACGCTCCCGCTCCTGGTCAGTTCGTTTTCACATTTTTTTGGTACCATTCCTGGGCGAGCTTGTCGACGTTATCTCCGCCTAGACGCTTCCACTCCTTGCGAAGCTGCTCCACTCCCCATTGCGGCGTAAACTGCGCTCCGCCCGTAATGACCTTCGTCTCGATTTCCTCCGACAGCGGGGCGAACGAAGTCGTGATTTCGCTTAATTCCGGGAATGTCGGGTTGAACGGAATGTCGCGGCGGAACTTGTTCTTCATCGCTACCTTCAGCGATTCGCCCTGAACCTTGGCGTATTCCTGCGATATTGCGTCCGATGCCGCCATGATGGCGAAATCCTCCGGCTTCGGACTGTATTGATCCAATACGGCGTATTCCCCCGCATACCCGATTTCCTTCTTGTTTTTCTCCGCATCGATCGCTTGCGGCACTCCGTTGACGAGCTTATAATGAACCCCTTCCTGTCCGAAGCGCACGTCGAACCAGTTTTTGTCGATCAGCCAATCCAACAGCTTGATGGCCGCCTTAGGATCCTTCATATCTTTATTGAATACAATCAGCCGGTTGGCTGGCGGCTCCTGGAACAAGCCGAACTTGCCGTATTTCGTAGCTACCGGCTCGAACGGAACCAGCTTCGCGTCAGGCACATTTTGCTTCAGCTCGCGATACTCCGACGGAATGTTCCAGCTCGAGAAATAGATGCCGGCTTTGCCTGTAACGAACAGCTGCCGTTCCTTCTGGAAGTTTTTATCCGTAATGTATTCCTTATCGATGAGCCCTTCTTCAAAAAACAATTTCAACGTTGTCAATACATCGGCATACCGGTCGGTAAAGTTGCCTTTGACGATTTTACCGTTCTCCAAATACCATATTCCGCCTTGGGCAGCATATAATGCCTGAATGATGCCCGTATAGTTGAAGTTGAATGCCGCGCCCAGCGTGTCCGCCTTGCCGTTGCCGTCCGGGTCCTTCTCCTTGAACGCCCGCATAACGGTTATCATCTCATCCATCGTCGTAGGCATCTTCAAGCCGAGCTTATCCAGCCAATCCTGCCGAATCCACATCGCATGGTTGGCTATGGCATCGATACCGCGTGCGCTGGTGGCCATATACGTCTTGCCGTCAAACATCGTGTACGGCTTCAGCTCTGGATGCGCTTGCAAATATGCCTTGTAGGAGGTGCTGTATTTCTCGATGTATTCGTCGATAGGCTGAATCGCCCCCTGATCCTTCAAGGTGGACATGTAATCCCGCCCGAATTCCCACATCAGGTCCGGCGCTTCGCCTGCCGCAATCAGCGTATTGAGCTTTTGCGTCGACTGCGTCCGCAGGACAGGCACCCATTTGACGTTGATACCCGACTTTTCATTAATGTACTTCGTCACCCGGTTGCTCTCATAGGTCCCTTCATCGCTTGCCACCTGTCCTCTGTCGAGGATCGAGATGCTGACCTCCAGCTTTTGGTTATCGTTATTGCTCTTCGTGTCGCCGCTCTTGCCTTCTTCACCGCCGGAGCAGGCTGCCATCATCGTCGTAGTTAAAGTAATCCCAAGCAGCACAGCAATAGGCTTGCGTTTTTTCATCAACTTTTCCGCCTCCTCAATTTCCTGTACTAGGTATTCCTCAGCCTTTCAGCGAACCGATCAATACGCCTTTGACGAAATATTTTTGCAGGAACGGATACACACACAAGATCGGAGTGACCGAGATGATGATCGCCGCAGCCCGCACGCCTTCCGGAGACAGCAGCGTTTGCATGGTCGCCCCTTCGCCGCCGTTCGTCGCATTGGCGTTCAGCAGACTCTGGCTCGTCGTGTCGATCATTTGCAGCAGCTTCACCATTAGCGACTGCTTGCCCGAGCTTGTGATGTACATCAGCACGTTCATATACGAATTCCACCAGCCTACGGCGTAGAATAAGGTCAGTGCCGCAATGATAGGAAGCGACAGCGGAAGGATGATTTTCCAAATGATGTACAGATCGTTCGCGCCGTCGATGGATGCCGATTCCTCCAGCTCCGCAGGCAGATTCTCAAAGAATGTTTTCATGACGAAAAAATTGTACGTACTGAGCAGCCCCGGCAGCCATAACGCCCAATACGAGTTCATAATGCCGAGCGATTTGATCAAAATGTAGTTCGGAATCAAGCCGCCCCCGAACAGCATCGTGAAGGTGATGATCATCAGGATGAAGCTGCGTCCCTTCAGCCGTCTGCGGCTGAGCGGATAGGCCGCCATAATCGTCGAAACGATATTTAGCGCCGTCCCCACCACCGTAATGAGAACCGTGTTTTTCATCGCTACGAGCAGCTGTCCGTCCTCGATCAAATTTTGAAACGAGGTGAACGTCACATCCTTCGGCCACAGGAACACTTCCCCGGAGCTTATTGCCCGTGAGCCGCTCATGGACGTAGCCAGCACGTTGACGAAAGGAAACAGAGTCAGTACGGCGAGAAACGCCAGAAATACATACAGCAAACCATACAGCAGTCTTGATGACAATGTGGAACCGCCGTTCATTCGTCTCCCCCCTACCATAATCCGTTTTCGCCAAGTGCTTTGATGATTTTGTTGACCGCAACGACCAATATCAGTCCGATCACCGATTGAAACAGCCCGAGCGCGGTCGTATAGCTGTACTGGGAGCCTACCAGACCGACGTTGTACACGTACGTGCTGATAACGTTCGATACTTCATACACCGCTTTGTTCTGCAGGATGAAAATGTGCTCGAAGCCCACATCCATCATCTGGCCGACCCGCAAAATCAGCAAAATCGCGATGGTGCTGCGAATGCCCGGAAGCGTCACATGCCAAATGCGCCTAAGCTTGCTGGCTCCGTCGATTTTGGCCGCCTCGTACAGCTGGGGATCGATACCCGCCATCGCCGCCAAATACAAGATCGTCCCCCAGCCGGCGCTCTGCCAGATACCCGACAAGATGAACATGATCGGCCACCAGAAGTTGCTTGCCATGAAGTAGATCGGTTCCAAGCCGAGCAGCTTGATCACCGTGTTCACAATCCCTGTCGATGGCGACAAGAGCGCAATCACGATCCCTCCCAGCACGACCCAGGAGATGAAATGCGGAATATAGAGCAAATTCTGGATCGTCCGCTTGTACCACTCGATCCGTACCTCATTGAGTAAAATCGCCAGCACAATAGGAACCGGAAACGCAAACACGATGCTGTATACGTTAAGCAGCAATGTATTTTTCAATACGTTGAAAAAATCCGGGCTCGTAAACAATCTCTCGAAATGCCTCAGCCCGACCCACTTGCTGCCCCAGATGCCGTCGGCAAACCGGTAGTTTTTGAATGCAATGATTTCCCCGAACATGGGCGCATACTTGAAGATCAGATAGTAGGCCAAAATCGGGACCAGCAGCAAATATAAGTACTTATCCCGCTTGATGTATTTCCAGGCCGCCTTCGTCCGCAGGGCCAGCGCCGATTGCTTCACCCCGGTCTGCCCCGCAGCATCGCCGATTTGCGAATTCATAGCTCCACCTCCCCTCTTTTCGCTTCAGCCGATTTCACCGCTATCGTATACGCTGCCTGCACGTTTTGGATATATTCTCTTTTTACGCTCTTCACTTTTTTTAATTGCGGCTTGGTTTACGCGCCATGCACCGGATTTAATGTATTCACCTTTTTTCATCTGCCGGGTTTTCCCTGTATTCTCCGGGCGTTTGGCCCGTATACTTTTTGAATATGCGTATAAAGCTTTGCGCGTTGTTATAGCCTACCTGCTCGGCTATCGCGTTGATCTTGAGCCTCGGGTCAAGAAGCAGCTGCTTCGATTTTTCCATCCGGATCTGAATCAGGTAGTCCATGAAGTTCATCTCCATCGTTTCCTTGAACAGCTTGCTCAAATAAGGCACGCTTAGATTAAAGTCGGACGCGATCAGATTGAGCGACAGGTTGCTGTCCATATAGTTGTGCTCCAAATAGTCAATAATTTGATGGACTGTATCGTTCGGGCTCCTGCTCTCCCGCCTCTCCTCCGTCCGGATGATCAGCTCCTGAAGAAAAGAAGAGATGTAGTGTCGGATATCCTCCACATTGGCGCACGAATCGATGCGGAAATAAATATTTTCCTTCGGATCGAGAAACTGCTTGATATCGAGGCCTTTGTCCGATATCGCCTTGATGGACTTCATAATGAGCTGGATGCACATTTGCTTGATCATTTCCGGCGGCACGTTGCTCTTGATCGTCTCATCGAACAGCTTTTCGAGCTGGAGCTCCAGCTTCGATTTATCGGTATCGCGGATCAAGCCGACAATCGTATCGCTCATCGCCCAAATCCGATAAAATTTATCGTTATGATTGCCTGCGACATCGTCGATGGAAATGACCGTATTGTCGCCCATGATCAGCTTGTATTTCAGCGCGTTCTGCGCTTCCTTGTACGATTCGTGGATGCCCTCGAGCTGAAGGTGCGGGCTCCCTACGCCGATGGTGACCGTCTGCTTGAAATGCTCCGCGACATAGTTTCTCACGAGATCGGCAATTTGCAGCGCCTGAAGCTGATTCCCCTGCGGGTCGTCCTCCTCGAAGCTCATAATCACGGCCACGACGCCGTCGTTCACCTCTACCGACACTCCCCTGCACACGCCCGCTACCAGCTCCTCGGCAACGTTGCTGATCGCATAGGTGAACAAATATACGTCGCGGGGCGAGGCAATATGCTGCTTACGGTCCAGCTCCATGACCAACACGACGAAGCGCGAATCGTTGAAATGAATGCCGAGCATGTCAAAATATTTTCTCATCCGGTTATAATTCGTCCTGTCGGCCATGAGCAGGCTCATAATCAGCCGCCATTTCAGCGCAGGCAAGCTTTCGTGCATTTGCTTTTGCAGCGATTCATTGTCGGACATCATCTGCTTGAAAAACTTCTCAAGGTACGTCAGATCGTCGTGGGCACCGAGCTTTTTCCCGGCGAATGCTTGAAAAAAACGCTCCAGCGGACGGAACGTATAGCTGCTGACTGCATACACGAGAATGATGGCGACTACAAACATCCCGGCGGCGAAGGACAACAGAATGTTGCGCACCACTTCCAGCGGACGGTTCATGACCGGGTCCGGTACGATGCTTATGTATTTCCAGCCGTTATATTGCGAGGACACATAGAAGGTAGTAAAGCTGCCGTCCCCGATATCCTTGGTGATATACCCGCTTCCCTGCAGTTTGTCCAAGTCGGGGGCCGATTCGATGCTGCTTAGAGGCTTATACAGCTGGTCCTTGTCTTTGGAGGAAATGATCATGCCCCGGTCGTTAATAACCATCGTCTGCCCGAGCCGCTGTTTATCGACATCCTCCATCAGGTTTGCCACGGTGCGCTCGTCGATGTTCACAATAATGGCGCCTTTGCGGAATTGCGGGTTGCTGATCAAGGGGAATTGACGGACGAGCGAAATGACGTTCTTATCCAGCTGCAGACCGGAGCTGACCGTAGTAATTTTGCGGACATCCAGCCATTGGTGGTACCGCTGCATATTATTGAAGGCGGGCAGCCAATCCATATCGTAAAAATCGGCTTCATCGGCAAACGTATTGTCCGTCAGCATGCTCTTGTTCTGAAGCGAATACAGGTAGAAGGAGGAAATGTTGCCGTTCGCATTCATTAACACCTTGAACTTCGTATTCAGGACGTTAAAGTGGTTGAAACGCAAATCGTCATTCGCATACCTCCCGTTCAAGAAGAAGGCGACCTCCGGCTCCTGAATGAAATTGATCGTGTTCGTGTCGATTTCGCGGAGGATCATTTCGATTTTTTGCTGAACCAGGTGAAGCAGCGCGATATTCGTATTTTTCAGCTGCCCTTCAAGACTTCCCTTGGAGCTGAGATACGATAGCCAGGCCGTGGTAGAAATGATCAGCAGAAATACGATCCCGTAAATCATCTTGAATCTTGCAGAAATGGTTCCTTTCAACAAGCTCGATCTCCCCTTTTTTTGCTGGTGCCGGATGGTCAGGAGTCCTTGGAGTCCTTCACCTTCTTTAATTGAAAGCGGATACATGAATCATTTCGTTTACGGACATCATTTCCTTTGCTTACAAAAGCATACCACACATCCGGCAGGCACATAGTGCAAACAAGCGACATCGCTCATGGAAAAAATAAAAATGCAGCTCAAGCCCCGGACTCGGGACCCGAACTGCGCTGCTCGCGGAGAGGAATGGATAACTTTTTGAACAGGCCATGATCTGCTCAGATCTCTTGTAATTAATGTATGAAATACAGCCCGCACGAAGGCGGGCCGGTTCGTTCTTCTCTTAAGCCATGGAATGCCGGGCTCGGATCTGTTCCTTGGCTAGATCATTCATCTTCGCCGGAGTCCATTTAGGTTCAAAAACTAGCTCAACGTCTACCTTATGAATCCCCTCTGCTTTTAAAGCCGCTTGCTTCACATTGGATACAATCTCATCGGCCAGAGGACATTCCGGGATCGTTAACGTCATCTTAATGCTCGCGGTTCCTTCTTGATCTGCCTTTACCTCATAAATCAGCCCAAGATCGACTACATTTACACCAACCTCCGGATCAATAACCTCTTCCAGCTCTGCTAAGATAAGATCTTCCTTGCTCAAGAGATCACCCTCCGTTCTATATTGGTTTCATAAGGGGAATTCATGGACACGATGCATCAGGATAGTTCATTTTCGTTACTTATTTTGTTCAAACCTTACTTATTCATACAGAAGATCAATACAATCCATTTCTTTCCGAAAATTCTGCCGCTTGCAGCAAAAAAGCATCCCCTTTCGCAGAGAATGCTCTTGTCTTGTTTATTTCTTTAAATGATATGGAACCGTCGAAATAATAACGTCTCTCCGAAACAGCAGATGAGCGCGAATCAACAGGCTCGATTGGTTATGCAGGATGTTGTGCCAGCCTTTCTTGGGAATAAACTGGGGGATCACTACGGTAACCTGGTAATTCGATTCTTTCGCTTTGCGCTGAACGGTATCGATAAATTTGGTCAACGGATTAATGATGCTGCGGTAAGGGGAATGCAGCGTGACTAATCGGATATCCGGCTGCCACTTCTCCCATTTTTCCTCAAAAATAACTTCATCTTCTCGCTCAAAAGGTACATACACCGCAATAATCTGCTCGGGCGAAAGAGATTTGACGTAGTTTAAGGAATTTTCTACGACATGAGTGATGCCGGCTACAGGGACAATGAACACATTTCCTTCTATAGGAACAACCGGCTCGCAGGTGGACAGTCTTAGCTGGTCGCCGACGGCCTCGTAGTGCTTTCTAATGCGATGGAACAAATAAATGATTAATGGCAGAAAGATTAGAACAGACCACACTTGCGCGAACTTGGTTAAGAAGAACATCATGGACACGATAAAGCTGATCGCCGCACCGATTGTATTAATGATCAGCTTCGAAATCCAGCCTTTGGGCTTTTCCCGGATCCATTTGACGACCATCCCCGTCTGTGACAATGTAAAAGGAATAAACACACCGACAGCATAAAGCGGAATGAGGTGCTCCGTCTGCCCTTTAAAGGCGGCGATCAGGATAATGGAACAGAAGCCCAGCATAATAATCCCGTTGGAATACCCGAGCCGGTCTCCCCGGACCGTAAACATTCTGGGAATAAATTTATCCTTGGCCAGATTCACCGCAAGCAAAGGAAATGCGGAATACCCTGTGTTAGCAGCAAGAATCAGTATCAAGGCCGTCGTTCCCTGGATGAAGAAATACATGAAGCCGCGGCCAAAGGTCTGTTCGGCGATTTGGGAAACCACCGTTACTTCTTCTCTCGGCGAAATCCCGTAGTAATAGGCCATATACACAATTCCGGAAAATAATAGTGCCAGTAACGTCCCCATCGCCATTAATGTCTTGGCGGCGTTATTAGGTGCAGGAGTCTTGAAGTTCGGAATAGCATTTGAAATGGCTTCGACTCCCGTCAAGGCGGAGCTTCCGGATGCGAATGCTCTTAACAATAAAAACAGGCTGATCCCCGCCACCGGTGTACCGATCGGAGCATGCAGCTCAGGCGGAACCTGCCCCGTCCCAATTTTGAATATCCCCACGCAGATAAGAATGAATAACGCAAAGACAAATAAGTACACGGGATATGCTAAGATGGACGCCGATTCCGTTACGCCTCTCAGGTTCAGGATCGTAATCAGGATAACAAACGTAATGGCAATAGCTACATTGTGGGTGTGAAGGCTTTGAAACGCTGACGTAATGGCATCCGTTCCAGCCGATACGCTCACGGCCACCGTTAGAATGTAGTCTACGAGCAAGGAGCCTCCGGCGATAAGTCCGGGGTACATGCCCAGATTTTCCTTGGAGACAACGTACGCTCCGCCGCCATGCGGATATGCAAAAATGATTTGCCTGTAAGATAAAATGAGGGCCGCCAGCAGAATCAATACTCCTATTCCGATAGGAAGCGAGTACCAGAAGGCCGTTGCTCCAACCGTAATTAACACCAGCAAAATTTGCTCCGGACCATAAGCAACGGAAGATAGCGCGTCGGAGGAAAGAATCGCCAGCGCCTTCGTTTTATTAAGCTTTTGTTCACCTAGCTCGTTGGATTTTAATGGCCGCCCAATTAAAAACCTCTTCAAGGAAGTAAACATTGCATTCACCACCAGTGATTTATAAAAGTAGATTACCCTATTCGCAGAAACAAAAATCCCGGCAGATGACAGCGGTTATAAGTTCCCTTAATGCCTCTCTATCCCTTGAAAAGCAGCAAAAACCACAGGTGCATGCAGCCCTGCGGTTCCTTTTAGGACACAAGCTTCACCCTCTACTCTCCAATACGCTTACGAGGTTAGCTGACGGATTCGGGCATGGTGAGTTGCCCTACCAGAAGCATTCCTGGATTCACCCAAGTGAAACATAGAGCCGCTTGCAGCCCGCTTTCGACCTGTTTGGTTCCCCCGCTTCTTCATTTCTGAAAACTCAGCGATATTAGAATGGAAACTATATATGGATTTCACAAAAATGAATGATACGCCTTTTGCCTCAGGCTGTAAAACTACAATGGGAACAGAATAGGCGAAATGGTTTAATGATAGAAAGTAAAATCGCTCTTTTCTCGGAAATACTTCATTCTGCTTATTAAATCGCTCATTCTCTTGCATTTTACTTTGGACAGGGCAGGTAATCATTGCATGACATTCCCCTTTTCGGGTAACCTAACGTTAAAATGGTGAATCCATCATGAAACTTAATTTAAGGGGATGCTCATGAGCACGTTATATGAGAAATTCGGCGGAGAAGAGACGATTGGGAAAGTCGTCGACTATTTTTACGATTTGGTATTGGCGGACGATACTGTAAATCACTTTTTCGAGCATACGGATATGGAGAAGCAGCGCAAGCATCAAACGAAGTTTATCAGCTACGCGCTGGGCGGTCCCAACCAGTATTCCGGCGGAGCTATGTCCAAGGTTCACGCGGGGATGAATCTGCAGCCCGTCCACTTCGATGCCATAGTGAGACATTTGCGCGCTGCGCTGGAGCATTTTGGTGTCGGTGAAGAGGATATTACTGCTGCATTGCAGAAGGTAGCATCGCTGCGGGAAGATATTCTGTATAAATAGCCGAGGA
Organism: Paenibacillus sp. H1-7; assembly: GCF_022354825.1. Lineage (GTDB taxonomy): Bacteria > Bacillota > Bacilli > Paenibacillales > NBRC-103111 > Paenibacillus_S. Next base: position 550,720 of record NZ_CP031168.1, on the reverse strand, counting down.
ACATGTCATGGCTGCGGGGCGGCTTTGTTGTGCTAACAGATGCTGTGGGGATGGTGGCGGCTGGTGTGAGGAACGAAGCTGTCCAATTGGATGAGCGTAGCTTGGGCAGTTGTACAGAATGCAACACCATTACGTGTCCCGTCGATTTTTCCTAAATCGTGCTTGATGTTAGAGCTCCAGATTCGGATCGGACACTGGTTCCGTTATTTGTGCAAAAAGACCGAAATGGCGAGTTCATCGGACACCAGATCCGTTATTCGCTTCATTTCGGGCCATTTTATTGAGAATATCGCTCAATAAGCGCATCTGTATCCGATAAGGTACCCATTTGGCTGCATTTCATTGAAATAGCGGATTGCCTGTCCGATCGCTCGTCCCGTTCGGAGAGTCATAGCCCGGGTAGTAATACGGATTGTTGTGCACAAGGTACACATACTTCTCTGATCATTGTTCCTGCTTACAGCGTGACGTTAGGCAGTAATTCGGTATGTTATGCTTCAGTTACTCCATTACCTGTCCCGTCGGTTGTTCCTGATTCATACTTGACGCTAGGGTTCCTGATACGGATCGGACACTGCTTCCGTTATTTATGCAAAAAAGCCCGAAATGGCGAGTTCATCGGACTCCAGATCCGTTACTCGCTTCATTTCGGGCTTCCGCCGCTCATCTATTCCGCGGGAAACGTCATCTTCACGTAGGCCCCGCCTCCAGGGTTATTGCCGATTGTCAATTTAGCGTCCGGCCTGTTGTAGCGCATGTTCAGCCTGTGTTGAATGTTGAGCAGTCCGATTCGGGTAAAATCGGCATTCTGCTCCTCCGCTTGACCGAGCCGCTGCGTCAGCTCCGCCAGCCTGTCCGGATCGAAGCCCATGCCGTCGTCGGCTATGTAGACCTCGACCCATCCCGACTCATTACGCAAGATTCGTATCGTCAGCTTCAGCCTCTTCGCCTTCATCTCGAAGCCGTGACGAACGGCATTTTCCGCAATGGGCTGCAAAATGACCTTCAAGCAGTGCACTTCCTTACATGCGTTGTCCATGGTCAGCGTATATGCGAAGGCGTCTCCGTACCGGATCTGAATAATTTGCAAATACCGTTTCAAATGCTGGACTTCCTGCTCCAGCGTCACGTCGGTTTGCCGGAAATTGGCCGTGTAACGGAACATGTGGGCGAGCGAGATCGTTATTTGCTCAATGTCGTTATGGCGAATTTTCGTAGCCATGGAGTTTATAATTTCCAATGTGTTGTACAAAAAGTGCGAGTCGATCTGGGATTGCAGCGAGAACAGCACCGCCTGCTGCTCGGCAAGACGGGCTTCGGCAAGCCGCTTAATATGCTGCTGCAAATCCGACAGCATCTCGTTGTACGACTGCGCCAGCGCCGATATCTCATCCTCGCCCTCGACCTCTATGGGGGCATCGATATTTCCATGCCCTGTCTGCTTGATCCGCTGCTTGAGCACGCTGATTCGCCGGGTCACCGAGGTGGAGACCAGCACGATGAAAATGCCCGAAGCAGCCAAACAAATAGCGGCTGTCACCATGATGATGTTGCGAATTTCGTATACGCTCCCCGCCACCTCAACATAAGGAATGACGATAACGGACTTCCAATCCGTCCCATGGATCGACCGGTATACGACAATCTCGTTCGTACCCGGATGAATGAACGAGCCGCTGTCGGCTTGGCCGATTCGCCGCTGCATATCTGCGTCCATCTGCATCTGCAGCAGCTCCCGCTTCGGATGGGCGACGATCGTCCCGCTGCCGTTCGTAATGAATCCGACGCCGTTTTTGCCGATATTCATTTCGTTCAATATGCTCTGCATCAAATCCGGCTTGATATCGAGCTTAATATAGGTAGCGCCGTTAAAGCCGACCCGCTTGATTATGCTGATGACGGGAAGCCGCACCTCGTTAAGCTGCGTATCGACGTAGTCCGAAGTAATCTCGGCAATATACGTTGCCCGCTGTATCGGGTTAATGCTCTGGAACCACGGTTCGTCGCTCATCCGGTATCCGGGCTTGATTCCAAGCTCCGTCGTGATATAGGCCTGGTTGCCCAGCTGATGGAACAGCACGACCGAGATCATCTCCGGGTGCGAGTTGACGAAGGGCTTGATGAAATCGCTCTCCAATACATAAAAAGGGACGACCGACTGCTTTTGCCTGTCGACGCTTAAGCTGCTCCATGACTGCAGCTGCTCGCTCGAGCCGAGTGTAAGCAGAAATCGCTCATACTCCCCCAAGTACCGCTCCAAATTCAAATTGGCCTGCTTCAGCACCAGGCTGCTGAATTTCATATCGTCCTCTTGAATTTTGAACGCCGCTTCCCTGCTGACGAAAAAGCCGATCACCAGCAAATTTGCGAACACAATAAGGGCAAAAATGGAAACCAGCTTCCATTTAAAAGACTTCCGCCAAAACGAATAGGCTGACCTCAGCCTATCGGCGCATCGTCCCAGCCTATCGATAACTGCGGCACGCTGCGGCGTGCCTTTATTTAGCTTCGGCATCGGCTACACCTCGACCGTCATGCCCATAAGCCTGCGGTATTCCTTCGGTGTAATCCCCCAATGGTCCTTGAACAGCTTGGCGAAATGCTCCCCGTTCTCATAGCCGACGCGGTTCGCCACCTCATAGACCTTCGTCTGCTGGTCTAGCAGGAGCAGCTTCGCTTTATTCATGCGAACGTCGGTTAAGTACGACGAAATGGTCGTTCCCGTCCCCTGCTTGAACCGTACCGCCAGGTAGGAGCGGCTGATCGGGATTTGATCGGCCAGCTCGGCGACGTTGATCTTCTCGTGATAATGCTGCTCGATGTAGCTTTTCACCTGGTACACGAGCTTGGCGTTTTCCGAGCCGAAGTCGTTCTTCATCCGGTCGAACAGGCTCAGCACGCTGTTTTCCAAGCGGTGTACTGCTGCAAGCCGGAAATAGACGCGCTCCTCCTCATGGAGCAGACCTTCCCGGTCGAAGCCAAGCTCCCGGTCTATAATCTCTGCACAGCCCGGAACGGTAAGCTTCGCCTGCTTGGCCACCATATCGATCCAGGCCGCCGATAAGGAGTCGAGCATATAATACTCGTGCTGAATCCAGCTTTCCATCATCAGCAGCGTATCGACAACAAGCAGCGGATATTTATCCGCCTGCCGGGTTTGGATCACGTCGACCCAATGCTGCATTAGCCCGTGAGACTGGTTCAGCCGCTCGGCGACAATTTTATGCGCACGGTCAAGCCGTTCCCGGAATAGACCGCCTCTGGCATCCTCCACTGCTTCTCGCAGCATCTCCCGTTCCACCGGCTTCAATATATATTCGGTAACGTGCAAAGCCATCGCCGTCTTCGCATAATTGAAATCGTCATAGCTGCTGACGATAACGCTTTTCATCCATGGGTACCGTTCATTGATATGGCGGATCAGCTCAAGACCGTCCATGATCGGCATCCGAATGTCGGTGATGCAAAGGTCGGCATAATGCCGGCCGAGCCAGTCGAGCGCTTCTTGGCCGTCCGACGCCTCGCCGCAGACAGCAATCGAGCTGTCGCCGCACTGCTCCAGCTTGGCCCTGATGCCTGAGCGAATATGCAGCTCATCGTCGACTATCAGAACACGCAACATGCAGGTCACTCTCCCCCGTAGCTAACATCCTAAGTAAGTTCGCAATACAGCCGTAATCTGTATGACTCGTTTTTATTATAACGGAGGGATAGCCTGATGCAACCAGGGCCGTTTCCTTCCAATTTTCGGATTAACCTTTAATCGAGCCGATCATCACGCCGCGAACAAAATGCTTTTGAATGAAAGGATACATCACCATCAGCGGCAAGCTGGAAAAAATGATGAGCGAATACTTCAAAAGCTCGTTCAAATACAGACGCTGATTTTGATCGGCGATGCTCGTCGTCAATTGATCGGCCGTATTCATCGTTAAAATTTCGCGCAAATAAATTTGCAGCGGGAACATCGACTTTTTGTTCAAATAGAGCAATGCGCTGAAAAACTCGTTCCAATGCTCAACCGCATAAAACAGCGTAATAACGGCGATAATCGCTCCAGAAACCGGCAGCACGATGCTGACGAGAAAGCGGAAGTTGCTGCAGCCGTCGATTTTGGCCGATTCGAGCAGCTCGTCCGGAATATTGGAGCGGAAAAACGTCATCGTCATAACCACATTGAACACGCTCATCGCATTAGGAATAAGCAGCGCCCAGCGCGTGTTCAGCAAGCCCAGCTCTTTGACAAGCAAATAGTTTGGAATTAAGCCGCCGGAGAAAATCATCGTAAACGCGAACGTCATCATTATAAATTTGCGTCCGGCAAAATCTTTGCGCGACAGCGGATACGCCGCCGCAATCGTCATGACGACGTTAATCAGCGTACCGACGACCATATAAAAAATACTGTTCGAATAGCCGACCCATACGTCCTTGTACTGCAGTACCGCTTTGTAGCCTTCGAAACCGAAGTCGACGGGCCACAGCCATACTTTACCGGCAACGAGAGCTTGCGGGGAGCTGAAGGAAGCGCTGAGCGTGTACAGTATCGGGTAGAGCACCAGCAAAAAGATAATAAACGTTACGGCATAGACCATCCAAGTAAACAGCTTGTCGGCCCCGGAGTCGCGGATCAGTCGGTTTTCGTTCATGTCATTCACCTCAGCTTGTTAATTGGATGTCTACCAAAGACTCGTATCGTTCACTTTGCGTGCGATTTTGTTGGCCGTAATGATCAGAATAAGACCGATCAGCGATTTGAACAGCCCGATCGCCGTAGCGTAAGAATAGTTGGGCATCCCGGTAATGAAGCCGATTTTGTACACGTACGTGTCGATAACCTCGGAGGCGTCGACGTTCATCGGATTTTGCAGCAGGAGCACCTTTTGGAATCCGACCGTCATGATTTTACCGAACTCCAGAATGAGCAGCATGACAATCGTCGGCATTATGCTCGGAATATCGATATGGCGGACCCGCTGCAGCTTGGATGCTCCGTCCACGATAGCCGCTTCATGCAGCTGAGGATCGACGGATGACAAGGCGGCCAAGTATATGATCGAGCCCCATCCGATATGCTGCCAGACGCCGGACCAGACGTACAGCGATTTGAAGTAGGCCGGATCTCCGAGCACGTTGATTTTTTCGCCGGTCAACCATGTAATCAGTTGGGAAAGGATGCCCGTCAGCGGGGAAAACATCTGAATGACGATCCCGACAAGAACGACGACGGAAATGAAATGCGGCGCGTAGGTGACGAGCTGAACCGCTTTTTTGTAATGCTCGTTGCGGATGTAATTGAGACAAAGAGCCAAAGCGATTGGCGCGGGGAAGCCGACCACCAGATTATATAAATTAAGCAGCAGCGTGTTTTTCAACACCAATATAAACTCATACGAGCGAAAGAATCGCTGAAAATGGTCGAAGCCGATCCATTCGCTCCCCCATATGCCTTTGACGATATTGTAATTCTTGAAAGCGATCTGAATGCCGAGCATCGGCACGTAGTGAAAAATAATGACGTAAAGAAACGGAATCGCAACAAGCGCATATAACTGCCAGTTTTCGAGGATTTGCTTACGCTGTACTTTGATCATAGTTCTCATCCCCTTCCGGTGGTTTGTGGCAAAAAAAGAAAAACCGGGCATCGCAATTGTCGAATTCCGAATGACCCGGGTCTTGCGGGCTTTCAAGCCTGATTACTTTTTCGTTTTTTCATAGTTGCTTTGCAAAATTTGAATGTATTGCTGCAAGCCTGCGTTATCCAGCTCTTTCAAATACTTGTCCCAATCCTTGTCCAGATCGAGGTTGCCAGTAATGAATTTCAGCATGAACTGCTGAACGGTGTTCTGAATGTTCTTCGTCACGTCGCCATACTTGGTCAGATCATCGCCCGACATGAACATGAACGGTACGTGGCTGTCCGGCTTGGCGAACGGCTTATAGTACTTGTTCGTAATGTCCAGCAATTGCGACTCCAGCTTGCTGTCCGGAGTCACCACTCCGCCCTCTTGAACGTCGCGCGCCGTAAAGCGTGCGGCCGTCTGCCCCCAGCGGATGTTCGTTTTCGTTCCGAACGGCACGATCGGTTCGACCAGCGCCTGCTTGCCGTTCAAGCCGAGAACGCCTTGAGCAGGTCTTTTCCAGCCTTGGCCTTCAATCCCCCAGCTGGACGATGCGCCCTCTTGAATGCCCGTACGCTCATCGTACAGCCAGTCAATCCAGCGGATGGCGGCAACCGGATTCTTCGCATCCTTCGTGATGACGAAAGATCCCGGAAGCGGCGCATAGCCGCGGTCGTAGCCGTAAGCTTCGCCGTTAGGCCCTTTCAGCACCGGTACAGGCACGTAGTCTTTGTACCGTCCGCTAGGGCCGTTATCTACCGTGAACTGTCCCCAGTACAGTGCGGATGCCGCACCGAGACGCGAGCCTGCAGGGTCTTCCGCCAAAGCGGTCAGCGCCTTGCGGTCCTGAATGAACGCTTCCGGCTGCATCAGCCCTTCCTGAACGAGCTTTCTCATGAAAGCAAGTCCGGCTTTAAAGCCCGGCGTATTGGCGGAAAACTGGATTTGTCCATCCTTCACCTCAACGTAAGTTCCACGCTCATAATAAGTGAACGCTTGCATGAGGGCGCCGTCGATCTCATTGTTCGCCTGGTTCGCTCCGGAGAGCGGAACTATTTTCGGATCCATCGCCTTAAATGCTTTCAGCACGTTGTACAGCTCGTCGGTTGTAGTAGGAACCTGGAGACCGAGCTTGTCCAGCCACGCTTTGTTGATCCACAGCTTGCGAGGCATCGTGGAGTGAACCACTTCGCCCATATTCGGCAAGCCGTAAATGTTTCCGTCCTGCGCGTAAAAATACGGTTTGGAATACGAAGCCGTTTCTTCCATAACCCGTTTGATGTTCGGCGCATATTTATCGATCAAATCGTTCAACGGCAGGAAGACGCCTTGAGAGCCCAGAGCTACCAGCTGGCTGGAGCTGATGCCCGCGTTCATGAACACGTCCGGCAAATCGCCTCCGGCCAGCGTCACCTGCAGCTTCTCATCCTTGGCCGTCGTCGGAACGACCGTCCAGTCGACATGAATGTTCGTTTTGTTCTCGTACCATTTCGTAAATTCATTCGTGTTCAAATCTTCAATGTTCGGATCGCCGACGTTATACACCTTTAACGTTTCTTTGTCTTTCACGATCGGGAATGTGCCGGGCGGCGATACTTTTTCCGCTGCCGCTTTGCTATCCGCCTGGGCCTTTTCGTCTGCGCCGCCGCATCCGGTAAGAGCCACGGTGGTGCCCAGCGCAACGACGAGCGAGGCTGAGATTACTTTCTTTTTCATCGAAAATCCTCCCCCTGTATGTATCTGTATAGGACTTAAGTACATCTATTATTATGTGGAACCGGGTCCGGATTCACAATCGGGGAATCGTTTAAAAACCATAGTGATTGTTCGAAGTTTGCGGATGATGTCGGAAAATGAAAAAAAGCCGAGCCAACAGCAGGACCATCGTCCCGCTTCAGCTCGACCTTATCATGATTAAAATTCCTATAACTCCACTAGCGGCCAGAAACGCTCATTGCGTATTTTAGCCAGCTCTTGCTCGTTAAGTACCGTTACAAACGCAGATTGATCCATTACAACTACCGCAAATTGATACCCGCTGCCGGCAATCTTGGCATTAATCTTCTTGACAATCCCGACATCGATAAAGTCGTTCAAGTTTTGGGGATAGAGAGTAACCTCTTCCCCGTTTAACGTAAATGTAACCTTGACCGGTCCGTTTTGGCTATTCCATGTCTCCTCAATGTTGGTTGGCTGGAAGGCTCCCCGCGATATTTTCGCCCAATCCTTCAGCACTCGGACGTAGACATTATTACCTTTGCCGACATCCGCCTCCGTATCCTCCATCCAAACCCGGCTTTTGTCGTGCTCCAGGATGAACAGGTCGGCGAACACTTGATAGTATGTATGGTCCCGGTACGGGTCATATTCCTCGTCCACTGCAAATTCTTTGGCATAGTTATCGAGGAAGGTCTTCTCCGCAGCGCCTGCATCCACCGATTGGAAAAAGCCCATTTGCTTATAAAAGGCAAAGGTCTCGCGAATCCGCTGCTCCGCGCTCATTCCTTTGAACTTCTCCGCTACTTTTTCTTGGGGTGTCGGAAGTTCCCGGAATGTTTTTGCTATCTCCATGAGCTCGTTGGAGTAATCATCGAAATCTTTTTCTAGTGATCCAATTCCGAGTCTGTAGAATCTGTGCTTGCCTTGGATAATGATCATATGAACTTTAGCCTGATTATTAAGTGACTTTGTAGTGAAAAATACTTCTATTGCATCCAGCCCATTAATAGAAAATGTCTTGGGATCTGATATAAGAGTGATACCTTCATAAGCATCATACTTATTGATTGCTTCAACGTATTCGTTTAAATTCTGGGCTGGCGAGTACTTATCCTCGAAAAAAATGAATTCAGCTTTATTGAATACGGCATAAACATCAACATAATATCCAGGAGGTTGGGAACGAGAAAGATCTTTCCACTTATGACTTGCCTTAAATGACCAAGTGCGATCATCACTTGCAAACTCTTGCCATTCAGTATACATATTTATCGTTTTGGTAACTGCATCCCACACGACATCATAATGTAACGCTTCGCTAATAAACCGGACGGGGACGAACGCATTACCGTTAATGATCATAGGGGCTACCGGCAGCATTTGTTTCACACCGTTAACCGTTGCCATGGGATTGTTCATCTTAAGATCGATTTGCAGCCCCTGCTTCTTGCCTGTAATCTCTTGTTTGGATTCGTCCCACTCAATCTGTACTCCAAGCGCTTCGAACAGTGGACGAAACTGAACGATCGTATTTCCTTCTACAAGTGTTGGATTCTCATTGAAGGTTACACGTTTGCCATCAACCTTTACCGTTATATCCTTCGGTGCTTTTGTACCTGACTGCATTTCGTTTATAGTAACTCCTCGTGCCGTCAATTGATCAATAATCGGCTTTCCTGCATCCTTCAGAGGATTATCTTTAAGAACTACCGTTTTTAGATTCTTGATTGACGTAAGGGGGCGAATATCCTGAATGTTATTGTTGTTAAGGTAAACTGTCTCTAAGGTAGCATGGTCCTCCAACGGCTGAATATCCGTAATCTGATTATTTTCGAGGCCAACCCATTTTAAAGGCAGGTGTGCCAGCGCCGTTATATCTTGAACTTTGTTTTTACCTATTAATAAATCCGTGAGATTGTAATTTTGCGATAAGCAGTCGATGGATTGGATGTTATTTCCTGAGATCACCAACTGCTTTAACTCGTACATATTTGCGATGGGACAAATATTTTCGATCTGATTACTGTTTAAACCAAGCCTAGCAATACTTGTTAACTTCTCAAGAGGAGCAATATCCTTTATTTCCTGGTTAGGCAAGTATAGCCCTGTAAGATGCTGCGCATATTCCAGCCCTTTCAGACTCCGGATCTTCCCCTCCCCCTTCGGATACAAGGATGTCAATTGAAGCAAGTGCTCCTGGGTAAGCTCTGCGTCTTGCGTAAGCTTCAGTTCCTGCTTAATAGCTGCTTCCAATACCGGGTCTTCGATAAGCTTCTCTTCGGCGTATCCATTGCCTGCCGGGAGCGATAACCCTACTGCTATCCCGAGGATCAAGGTAAGCCATGTCCATCTTTTCATTTCTCTAATTCCCTCTTTTCTCTGTCTGCGTTTGAAGTTCCAGTCAGCCACTACGGACTAGTCCGTTAGTCTTATTCCACAAACATTGGAAATTTTCCTTTTTTCGACAATATTAAATTAATTGCGCTTCTATGAATAAACAAAAAAATCATTAGCTGACGAAGCTAATGATTTCTAAATAATTGAGCCTCCACAAAAAAGGGAGGCTCATCTGCAGTATGCTTTTATAACATCAACGGCTTTTCACCAACAGCTCTACGGCTTGCTGAACGATTTTGCTGCTGTCTCTTCCCGCTTCCATTTCCTCCTTAATGCACTGCTCCAAATTGACGGCGACGATATAGGCTATAGCTTTATCTGCGGCGCTTCGGACAGCGGACAGCTGGCTGACAACGTCCTTACAGGGCTGTTCTTCCTCCATCATTTTCAGCACGCCGCGAATTTGTCCCTCTACCCGCTTCAGTCTTCTTTTTACATCATCATCGTATTGCATCCTATAACCCCCATCCATGATACCGGTATAGGTATATTATTGCTTATCCAAACGGTGAAAACAACCTGCTTTATATAAACAAATTGACCTTAGCTTCGGTGGCATCTCCCAAATACGCAGCAACTCCCGCATATTCGATCCCATCCAGCAGCTCTTCCTTCTGCAAGCCAAGAAGATCCATCGTCATCGTGCAGGCGACCAATTTGACTCCTTGCTCCTGAGCCAGCTCGATTAATTGCGGCAGCGACAAAGCATTGTGCTTCTTCATCACATGCTTGATCATCTGAGGCCCCATGCCGCCGAAGTTCATTTTGGACAACCCCATCTTGTTCGCACCGCGCGGCATCATTTTGGCGAACATCGTTTCTAGCCAGCCTTTTTTGACAGTTATGGGTTCATCTTTACGTAGAGCGTTTAATCCCCAGAATGTAAAAAAGATCGTCACCTCATGATCATAAGCAGCTGCGCCGTTGGCAATAATAAAAGCCGCAATGGCTTTATCCATATCCCCGCTAAAAAGCACTATCGTTGTTTTCTCTTTCTCAGCCATGAAATCAGCCCGCCTTTCCCAAATTACCTATACATGTATAGGTATATAAAATCGTTAGAATGCCCCGTTAAAAAGAAGGAAACCACAGCACCGAACATCGTTGTTCCCTACCGATCGCTACGCCTTTTTAATCCAAAACTTAAATACACCGTCTTCTGCCGTATGGTTCAGCAGCTCGTGACCCTGGCTTTTGGTCCATGCCGCAAGATCGCTTTGGGAGCCTTTATCCGTCGCATGGATCTCCAGCACTTGACCCGATTGCAATTGGTCCATCAATTTTTTCGTTTTTACAATCGGCATCGGGCAGGCTAATCCTTTGGCATCCAGCAGTTTATCGCTATTCATCGTAGTTCCTCCTTATTTATCGTGAACGGCGCACCGATTCGGACCGATTTCCATTTCGCGCTGTTCCTCTTCATTCGGATTGATTTTTCCCATATTCGTTTGACGAATTTCCTGATACGCATTGGGCTGCGGAGGCAGGTTTTCGGTAACCGTTTTGCGGAATTCTACCTCGTCATGAAGATTGAGCCCCGGATTATGCTGATACAGCTTCCCTAGACGAGCAGCCACCAGTCCGCCTTCTCCAAGCTCGGAACTATTGCCGAAATGGGCAGGGAGCACAAGCAAAGCCTCCGATAACTCGGCGAACCGCGTATACAACGTTTCCCGCAGGTCACCTACCCAGTCTTCCGCCATACCCGCCAGATCCGGACGACCGATCGATTCGACAAAAAGAATATCGCCGGACAGCAGGTAAGTATCGTCGATACTGAAGGAGGTGGAACCAATCGTATGCCCAGGCGAGTAGATTGGCTGGACCTTGATCGCTTGTTTTCCGACGTGAATGTCCTTGCCTTCCTCCAGCTTCTCAAAATCAAAGGTCACTTCCGCTGCGTCTTTTGGCGGCAAATGGTATAGGGCTCCATGCTTCTCTGCGAGCGTTCTTCCGCCCGAGATATGATCGGCATGAAGATGCGTATCGATCGTGTGAACAAGCGTGACTCCTTTCTCCTTCATGAAGTCTTCATACTGCTCCGTCATGCGGCTTGCGTCGATAATTGCAGCTTCCCCGCCTGAGAGGACCATGTAGGATAGGCAGCCTTTCCCCAAGCGAACGAACTGGTACAGCTCCCCGTCTCCCGAGAGGTCGGCTACCTTCACCGGCTCAAGATACTCGCTCCATGCTTTCATCCCGCCTTGCAAATAAAAGATGTCGCTCCTTCCCGCTTCAGCGAGTTGATCCGCAACGAATTGGGATGAGCCTTCCTTGGCGCACACCACGACAACGCTTTGCCCGCTTGGTATCCGGTCGAGCGCCGGGTCGATTCCGTCCAATAATTCGAAATAAGGAACATTGGTGATCTCTACACTTTCCCCTTCGATTCTCCAATTGTTATAATCCGCCTCGTTACGGACATCGAGGATGAACAGCTTTTCTTTCTGGAGAATCTTTCGAGCGATTTCTTTTGCCGTTATAATTTGAGCCGATTCCATGTCAATGTAGACCTCCTTCTGTTAGTACGATTATGTGCTTAAACGCGGCTAGCGCTGAAGACGAGTGCATTGAAATCCGATATTCGAGATTCCTCGACCTATCATTACTCTTTCTCCATTTCACCGGTCCAGCCGCTCATTCCAGGCACAACATTTTTTACTTGCTGGAAGCCCTGTTCATTCAACATCTGGCACACCATGTCACTGCGGGTCCCCGTACGGCAAACTACGAAATATTCCTGATTCGGGTCAAGTTCATGAATTCTGTCGCCAATCTCACCCGCAGGAATCGATACCGCTCCGGGAATTCGGCCAAACGCATATTCGGCAGGCTCACGGACATCGATAAGGTGCAGCTTCTCTCCAGCAGACAACCTAGTAAGGATTTCTTCGTTGGTTATCGTATGTGGATAGATGACTTCCTTCTTCGTTTCCGAAGCGTCCGCTTTACGAATGAAATGTCGAAACACGCCGTCCTCTTCTTTCAATCCAATGTATTGGTGCCCTGTTCGCTTCGCCCAGCTCTGCAGGTCCGCAACCGAGCCTTTGTCGGTAGCTCTGACTTCCAGCACCTCGCCGGATTTCATTTCATCCATCGCTTTTTTGGTTCGAACTACTGGCAGCGGGCAAGCCAAGCCTTCACATTCCAATACTTGATTCACATTCACAGTGTTCATTAGAATAAACCTCCTATGTTAGGTGCACCCTATTATTTGCCGTACTCGACCGGGCCAGACCATTGACTCATGCCGCCGGTCATATTCACTACGCTATAGCCGAATGAAGATAAATACCCGCAAGCTTTGCCGCTTCGATTCCCGCTCCGGCACACGATAATCGCTTCTTCCTTCCTATCGAGCTCGTTCAGCGCTCTGGCTATTTGGCCCAGTGGGATATGTTTGGCGCCCGGAATATGCCCTGTTTCCCATTCATCGGATTCACGCACATCAATAAGTGTCACTTTCTCTTGTCGAAGGATACGCTCTTGAACCTCCTGCGGAGGCAGTTCTTTGTAAAATGCCGCACTCATTTGGATCATCCTTTCTTTGGAAAATAGAATGGTAATGTAAACATGATAACGGACTTGACTTGATCAAAAGGGCCATAGCTATTGTTTCTCTTAAGCTCCGATCGGTGAAGCAAGTGTTCTGGTAGTTTAATCATTGCTGCAGGTACCGGAAGCCAGTACCTCCATACCCCATAGGGTATCATTTCAAGCAAAAAAATAACCTCAAGACAGTTAGTACTTTCGGTGTTCACGAATATACACATACCCCTATGGGTATATAAATACTATAATAATTTCATTCTGTTTCGTCAAGCCTTGCTTATCGATACGGGCATGCCAAATTGTGTGTTTTTAAGTATAACGCCAGAGTGCAACAATATCTATAGCACCGGTAAATACTTGAAAATAATGCCTCGTGCCGTCACTTTCGCACATCCATTTCTCAGTAAACGCATTTTCACTCAAGCTTCACTGCCATCGCTTCATTAAAGTCACACCCCGTACTTCGGTTTGTTTGATCAGGTACTTCCTCAACTCCGTTCCATATCAGTGTTGCCAACAGCAATGCCGGCTAATTATTCACATTGATTTTTCGGGATATGTAATAATGGTTAAGAAGATAGGTGATCGGGAAATAAGCGCTGTGATTGGCTCCAGGTTTGGTGGGTTCCTAGCTGATCGAATCGGTACCACTCGTATGCTTTTCGGCAGCAATGTCTTTCATGTTCTCGCCCTCATACTGCTATCCATCATCTCTGGTTCGTTAATGGTCTCTATCACATTGCTCATAATCTGGATGATGGCTGCATGGTCGTTTGGGGCGGTACAGAATTATAACGTTGTCTCTCTTCCTCCGGAAGCGCCCGGTATTATGGCTAGTCTAAACAGCTCTTTTACCCAGCTTGGCATTGCCGAGGGCGCTGGTATCGGGGGATTGCCGCAGGGAGATCATTGATGCTGGCGATTACTTGGGTTGGGGCTTCAACTAACGTTCCCCGATAGCTGAACAGGCTGCCGAGCGGCAGCCTCCAAATTCTTCATAACCCTAAAGTAATAAAATACATTTTATATGCAAATAGAGTCAACTTTGTAAAGCGAAATATTTACTAAAAGGTAGGAGCAGGCGGTTCATCTATTTTCATACGGAGTAAACTATAAGGCTTCTGCCGCAGGTCATTTCCATAATGAAATCTTGCCTGCCGATGTAATTGGTTCACGATGAAATATAAGTATTGATCTGGACCAATTGAAAAAGTATCCGGCCATAAAATCCTCGGATCATGTGCAATGGTTTCCATTATTCCATTCGGCAATATCTTTCGAATACTATTGTTTTCATAGTCTCCAGCATAAACGTTTCCTTTTGCATCGGTGATCATTCCATCTGAAGCACCTTTTTCTCCCCAATACTTCACGTGATCCTGTAAATTCATATCCGGTATCGTTCGGTCTCTTAGGGCTTCCGTCGAAATCGAGTACAGATGACGACTGGAGAGAGGACAAAAATACAACATCTTACCGTCCGGGGAAATCGCTATACCATCGGATGCCAATCTAAACGGTGAAGTATATCCGTCTTTGTTTCGATTCATCAGGATTTTACCTTCAACTTTCGGTAAGAAAAAGAGATCGGGCGAGGTTGAATTTGCTCCGTTTAACCGTCTCCAGGCATAGCCCGTTTCTAAATCAACGACAATAATGGCTCCTGGTCCTCGGGAAGACGAATCCGTTATATAAGCATAACCTGCTTTACCAACTCGAAAATCAAATCGGACATCATTCAGATATGTGGTTGGCAAGACAACATCTTCCGTAAATGTATATACACTTCTTATGGTATTTGAATTTAAATCTACAGCGACTAACTTAGCCCCCCCTTTGATGGGTTCTGAGAAATTAGGAGCCCCCGTATCCAGTACCCAAAGCGTTCCCTTTCCATCAGCAACGACACTTTGGACACTAATGAAGGACGTTGTGATATTCGATTGGCTTACCAAATTAGCGTCTAAACTAGGATAAGGCTGTAATGTACCGCGAACGATTTCAGCCACCGTAAATTTAACATCGTCTCCCCATCTTGGAAAGCAAATAAAAATGCGCCCAGTTTCAGAAACAGTAACGCCTGTAGGCATGGCTCCGTAAAATAAAAAAAACGCCTCAAACTTACCGAAATACTTTTCACTCGGTAACATCACTTGCATAAAATCCTCCTCAACAAGTTCGAACTGCTATTACCTATTTATATGACTGAATGTGGTTCAAGTGCCTGGATAATATAATATTTTTACGGGAACCCCGAAAGTTCGTGTATACCGACTTGGTGGATTATGTACATTTTCACTGGAGTTTGATGGCGATCGTGTTATCGATTATATTCCTATCCGTCCACGGCCTAGCGGGTTGGTTCTTTAGGGATCGCAAAGTTTTCAGGAAGGAAGCGAGCGATGAGTTTGCTGCTGCAATACGGCATTATCGTTTCAGTGTGGATCTTTCATTGTTATTGATTCTTATCATCCCGCGGCAGAAACATCGATTGGCGATGGTCGCTTTTTTGTTCAAACAGTATATTACGTGTATTTTCGGTCATGCCGTGGTCGAGCACAAACTTCTGGCCTATCCCGTAAGGGAGCTTGCCGACGTTAGCCGGACGAGCTTCACCTACGAATATATGGCCTATCCGATGACATGCGCGGTGTTTAACGCGTATTATCCGAACCATCGGAGTGGCTGGATTCAATTCGGCTATTACGTGTTATTCACTACTGTACTGACGATAGTTGAGGTGCTGCTCGTACAATATACCGATCTGATTCGGTATATTCGTTGGAACTGGTTTTGGTCGTGGGTTACGATTTTCCTCACATTCCTGATGACTCGAGCGTTCTGCGTGATCTACTTCGGAACCATGACACGAGTGGAAACGGCAAAACAAAAGAACGCATCCAGTACGACACGTTCCTAAATGTAGGGCTATGCCACGCTGGCCGCGCTCCTGCTGCCGCCGCGCGTAGTGCTGAAGAAACGTCGGCATTTTAACGACCAATCCGTAATAATAGGAAGCAGAAGAAAGAGGGAGGGCGCCTTAAAGGGCCTCCCTTCCGCTTGTCATGATTCGCTGTGCTGGTCCGCCAAATCAAGCGCGTTCGCCGACGTACAAAAATGTCTCATTGAAAGGGGGCAATTTCCGTAGTCTGCTTTTATCCACTTAAAAATATGCTCTTCAACATTAAGAGGTTAATTAAGGTGACTCTCCGCGTCTATGGCAAATACGTTCCTCCAAGCGTCAACGCAGTTCATTTGCCGGAGAGTATCGGCGTAAATTCGGAAAACATCATACGCAGCGTCTACATAGACAGACGACCATACCTCGACATTAGTGAGCTTGATTCCACTTGTATCCGACAAAGAAGGAGAATCTCTGCCACTACCAAAGCTACCGTTTTATTGTTGGTCCGGCAGACGTAATGCGTTTGCTGAAGTTTGCGCTTGATCTAAAAATTCCTCCGCTTGGGTCAATTGCTGCCGGGCCGTCTCCAAAGCTTGTGAATTTGTTGCCGCATTAGATTCACTTATCGAGCTTATCGCCTGATTTAAAGCCGTTTGCGCCTCAGAAACCGCGTTAGATGCATGCTGCTCCAGCGTATTGCCGCTCGAGTGAAGTGTACCTTCTGCCGGTTTTCTTGCATTTTCGGTGGCTAGATCAATTTTGTTTTCATTGGGCAAGGTGAGTCCTCCCTCCTTAGAGCAAAGATCAATAACTTAAACAGAAATAAGTATGCGGTTGAGATTTTGTTTATATTCTTACGAACTGCATGGGAATATTCGGACCCCAGATTTTCGGCAATCCATTTTAGTATAGGATCCAATGCGTAGGAAAGTCTAACTTTGATGAAAGAAAGGAGATAATTACTCAATGAATACGCCAACGCTAGCGCCGCACGAATCGATGGAACTGCATGAAGCGTTAAACTTCAAAACGCTCTGCCTCGCTAAGTCAAAACTTATGCAAGGCTTGGTCTTTGACCAGGAGCTGAAAGCGTTAATGCAGAAGGACGTCATTCTATCTACGCAACAGATCGCCGAGCTCCAGGCCATCTACGCAAGAGCTCCATTCCAAGCGCCTGTTCCGAATAGCCCGACACCTATCACTCATTAAAGGGGAGCGCCAATGAACACCGATTATTTAGACCCGATTAATTCGTTAAATATGCCGGAGATGGCAGATATGACATTTGCAATGGACTTCCTTATTCGTGCCAAGGAGGGTGTGCGAAATTTGTCCATCGCCCTGACGGAAACGGCTTCTCCCGATGTAAGAGCACTGCTGCGAAATCATCTTATGCAGGGGATTGCACTGCACCAAGAAATCACGGAGCTTATGATTCGCAAAAAATGGTTCCATCCTTACGAGCTGAACGAACAGTACCAACTCGACCAGCTTTCAGCGAAAAATACGGTGATGATCGGGCAGATGAATTTGTTCCCGGATGATACGTCGCGTAAAGGGATGTTTGATCGGACCCCAGATGAACATATTGGAGGACATAAAGCATGAAGGCGGTAACGTATCAAGGGATTAAAAATGTCGTGGTCAAAGAGGTGCCGGATCCGAAGATTGTGAAACCGGACGATATGATCGTAAGAGTCACCAGTTCCGCCATTTGCGGTTCGGACCTTCACCTGATTCACGGGATGATCCCTAACCTTCAGGAGAACTATGTCATCGGGCATGAACCGATGGGGATCGTAGAAGAAGTAGGCCCTGGAGTGACCAAGGTAAAGAAAGGCGACCGGGTGATCATCCCTTTTAACATCGCATGCGGCGAATGCTTTTATTGTAAGAATCAGCTGGAAAGCCAATGCGACAATTCAAACGAACACGGGGATATGGGTGCATATTTCGGCTACTCCGGAACGACCGGTGGTTACCCTGGAGGGCAAGCCGAGTATTTACGAGTTCCGTTTGCTAATTTCACCCACTTCAAGATTCCTGAAAACTGCGAGCAACCGGACGAAAAGCTAAGCTTGATCGCCGATGCCATGACGACGGCATTCTGGAGCGTAGATAACGCCGGTGTCAAGAATGGAGATACGGTCATCGTGCTCGGCTGCGGTCCGGTCGGACTTCTGGCCCAGAAATTCTGCTGGCTGAAGGGAGCAAAGCGAGTCATCGCCGTTGACTATGTCGATTACCGCTTACAGCATGCGAAGCGAACAAACAATGTGGAAATCGTAAACTTCGAACAGGATAAGAATATCGGCAACAATCTCAAGGAAATGACCAAAGGCGGCGCCGATGTCGTGATTGATGCGGTAGGAATGGACGGCAAGATGAGCGATCTCGAATTTCTAGCCAGCGGTTTGAAACTGCAAGGCGGCACCATGAGCGCATTTATCATTGCGTCTCAGGCTGTCCGCAAAGGCGGGACCATCCAAGTCACTGGGGTATACGGCGGACGCTATAACGGATTCCCCCTCGGCGACATCATGCAGCGCAACGTGAATATCCGTTCCGGACAAGCCCCGGTCATTCATTACATGCCGTATATGTACGAGCTGGTAACGTCGGGCAAAGTAGACCCTGGAGATATTGTTACGCACGTCATTCCGCTTAGCGAGGCCAAGCACGGCTATGAAATGTTCGATACGAAAACGGACAATTGCATCAAAGTCATCTTAAAGCCCTGAATATGGGTAAATACAGGGGAGGACAATCCGAATGAATTCCAATTACGCTTTGCATGAGATGCTGGAGGTTCATGAAATGGCTGCGTTCAAGACCGTTTGCATGACCAAATGCAAAACCATGCAGGCTCTGGTAACCGACCCGGAGCTCAGACAAATTTTGCAGCAAGACGTGCAATTATCACAGCAGCAGCTTCAGGAGCTCGGTGGAGTGCTGTCTAAAGTGACCCTAACCTAAAAGGAGATAGAAACATGAACCCCCTATTAGAACACTTGACAGGGCTTCATACGCTGACCGACGACGTGATCGCAATGGATTTTTTGATGAACGCCAAGAGCGGAGTCAGAAACTACGCCATGGCCGTAACCGAATGTGCCACCCCCGAAATCAAGCAAATTTTGATGAAACAGCTCGACGAAGCTATAGACTCCCATGAAAAGATAACAAACTACATGATGCAGCGGGGCCTATACCATCCCTACCATATTCCGGAGCAAATTCAGCTCGATCTGAAAAATATTCAGACCGCTATGAACATCCCGTCCTGACACCGTATTTCGTCCGACAAAACGCGCAAAGCCACCATGGTTCAGGCGCGTTTTTTGATTTTAGCCGAAGACTTGAGGGAATCAAATATTCCCCGTGTCAAGAATCCAACAATACAACAAGGGCAGACACGCTCCGCACTTTTTGGGCTTCGTCACAAACACACTTAAACAAGCGTTCCTTCGTTTGTTTTGCTTCAGATTGTCATCGCCACGCACTCTGTGCATCTCTGCTCTCCCGTCTCTTCTCTATAGGCGTTTTTTTGTTTATAATTCTTTCCAGGTAACGTCTGATTTGTGATTTTAAAATACTCAATCCCCCTGGCATTCTGTAGAATTAATTGAACTATTCTGCTAGTTTTCTTAAGGTCCCTGCTGATGTTTTGTCCGCTTATGAACAACGGGAGTTTGAGTAATTATACTGCCGGTTAGCGTAACGCCGCAGTCGGTCTAGTCCTTTATTTTCTGAGTCTATACCTTTATTTTCATAGTCTACAACTATTTCCGAGTCTATCACTTTATTTTGCAGGGACAGCATGAGCTATGAATATTATTTTGACGAAAGAGTTTCTTTGCCAAAGAGCTCATTTTTATTTGTTTATTTAGCTCATTTGTTTTTCTACAAATACAAAAATACCGTTCCACGGAAAATTTCCGCGAAACGGTTTGCTCATTTGGTATGTAGCATGTAAAAAACCACTCGCTTGGGACCCACTAATTAATATTAGCTTCGTTTTATTGATCTTAATCTTTCTTTAAGTCGCATTATCTCAATTATTTCATTCCGCAGAGGGATTACTATTTCCCATTTCAATTTCACTCAGGTTTCCTTGTGATATGCCTATACTTTTTGCAAACTGAATTTGGTTTAAACTATTCTCTTTGCGGATACATTTGATTCTATGCCAATGTCACTCATCAATTTCACCACCGGTCTTGAAGTTCTCTGTAAATCAACTTAAACACAATTTAAAAGGGAGCACCGAATTATTCCTCTCGGGCTCCCTTCTTTTACTAGTTCCATAGATCTTTCACTGGTTCCAGACATCTTTATCACCGGACACTATTGTTAGGAGAAAATAAAGTATTAGACTGGAGTTGTTGATTTAGCGCGGTTTTTGAGTTGAAAAATCGTCAGCTTTTGAGAAATAAGTATTAGACTGACTAAGTAACTGAATTTCATAATAGTCGCAGGCAAGAAAATAAAGTATTAGACTACTCAGTGACTCATTTATAGATTCAATGTACCAATATAATGGTTATAATTACTTATTCCTTCGTCAGCAAGGAAATCCACACTATAGTTTGGATTCGAGACGTAAATATGCACTTTATTTGTAACACATTCGAATGTTATATCCCATGCAGAATTTTGAGTTATTTTGTTATATCCATTGTAATAATTTAAATGACCCGAAGGTGCTTCTCCAATAATAATAATTTTGGGATTTAACATTTCTAGTATTTCACTAGGAATCTTTCCACTCCCTCTTCCATGGTGAGGCGCAAAGAGAATATCTACTTCGGGCCATTTAATTTCATCTTTGATCTTTTCCATAAAATCCGTTTCCAAATCGCCCATCCAAAGAACATTAACACCGTCTTGTAATGAATACTTCATAATTATAGATATATTATTAGGACTACCACCGTTTTTTGCTTTAGTAAGCATTTCTTTATAATGATCATTGTCGGTATCTGGCCACAAAATATTAATGCCGGAGCTTCCACGCTCAGCATCCGATTCGTTCATCCATTTACGACTGCATCCTTTATACAAATAGTAGGCTTTAGATGAATCTCGAAGCTCACAATATTTATTAAAATCAGTTGTACCTGTTTCTTTTGTTGTTTCATTTTCGACGCAATAAAAGTTTGCAATTGAAAGTTTTTCATCATAATATTCTAAACCACGAATATGATCCTCATCAGGATGCGTTGAAATAAATCTGGTAATACCTTTATCTCTTGACTCAATAAGTATTTCATCAGTTATTGACATCTTGTTTTCTTCGGACAAATAACAGTCAATAACAGTAAAGTTGTCTGACCCATGATTAATATAGAACATGTCACCGTTGCCTACAGAAAACGATTTGATAATACTCATCTCATGCACCTCATACATATTATAAAGTTAAAGTACCGTTGTAATATGATCAATGAACTTCCTCTGAGGATTAATATGCAGTTCCTTATGCAGTTCTCCCCATACCCTTACGCTTTTTCCAGATTTCATGATCTCAAGTGCCTTATCAAAGTCAATATTTATATCTGGAACTACGTTCCAAAACTTCTTATCTATTAAATATGGAACCCATCGTTTCAGTGCAGCATCTATTTTCACCATACCGTTCCATAAAAGTAGGTGAATTTCAATATCATGAAAGGCATTTAAATCGGTTCGAATTTCGCCAATCGACTTTTCCAAATCTCTGGGTAATGATACATATACGGGCATATTATCTGGTCTAGTAGGGGACTCTTTTCCGGGTAATTCTTTAGTCGAGTATGCACTCAGTGGCTTAGCTGCTTCAATCAAAATGCTATCATCGGATTTTATCAACATGTTAAATAGGAGCCTTCTACGTAATTTTCCAATTTGGTCCATCGCAATATCAACTGGGCGTTTTAGCTCACCCAATAACCCAGGAAGGTCATGTCGCCAATTACCGGTTATACCTGACGCATCGGATATAATAAATGAATTCCCTTTTGTTAAAACTGATTCTGAGCCCAAATTATCGTAAACTCCCCCGTCAGTAAGTAAGATAGTTTGGGGAGGGGTAGGATTGTTACGATCAACAAGCATACCCTCAACATATTTGAACTGAAAACTTCGGTTATAAGTTTCAAATCTCAGTGGCTTAAAGAGAGGTGGAAAACATGCCGACGCAGCTACCCCTATTGAGATTCGATCATCCTGAGTAGGTTGAGTATGTCCTATTGATGAATCACCGATTTCATCCTGCGAGAACTTCCAAGAATATGCTGAATTTAAAGAAGTGGCGTAACAAACCCATTGCGGCGATTTGGCAAGCTTATTGAATGATAGACCTTGAAATAACTCCTCATCCAATACCTTTGCAAATTTAAGTGGATCTTTTCTAAGTGGAATGATTGTATATATGTTCCCTCTAGGTGATTTTTGAATAAAGTTCACAACTGGTTTAATAACCCGATGATCAAAATCTTCGATAGAGGAAAATGATGACTTTGTTAATTCCTGCATAACCATAGCTGCTGCAATGGATCCGCCGGAAACAGAGTTTATTCTTTCAATTTCATTAAATACATTTAGGAATATTAACCGCCTAATGACTCCTAAATGGAACAATGTTGCTCTAAATCCTCCGCCAGACAAGCATAACGTATATTTCATTTCAACCCCCACATTTGATCAAGAGAATAGAAAGAACGCATCCCATATGAATCATTCATGTAGTCTGCGCTCTTGTCTGTTAGTATTTAAATTCTTCTGTCTCTGCCTGCGCCATTAACTCCGCCTGTTGAAGCACCAAATCAATTGCCATTTTCTCAAGATCCGGTGGATAGCCATATTTCTTCAACAGTCTCTTAACCGTAATCCGCATCTGAGCCCGTACATTCTCTCGAAGAGTCCAGTCCACCTTGATATTGTTCTTGATAGCTTGGGTCAACTCGTGAGCGATCTGCTTAAGAACTAGATCTCCCATTAACTCTTTTGCAGCCTCATTAGAAGCCAATGCGTCATAGAAGGCAACTTCCTCTTTGATAAGCCCGAGGTCTTCGCCGCGCTTGACGGCAGCATTCATCTCCTTGGCCATCTGGATTAGCTCTTCAATTACCTGCGTTGTCTCAATAGTACGATTATTGTATTTCCGAATAGCTTCTTCAAGCATTTCTGAGAATTTCTTTGACTGTACAATGCTGGTTCGAGATACAGCCTTTACTTTGCCCTGAAGGAGCCTTCTCAGCAATTCGACAGCGAGATTCTTCTGCTTCAATCCCCGAACATGCTCTAAGAATTCATTCGACAAAATCGCGATGTTCGGCTTCTGCAAACCGACAGCTTCGAGAATATCGACGACTTCATCGGACATGACCGATTTAGAAATCAACTGGTTCAGTTCCGCATCCAGCTCATTTGTAGTTTTCTTTTTGTTCTCTGTGGTGATGATTTTTACAATGCCTGATTTTACGGCCTTGTAGAAGCTGATTTCCAGGTTGACCGATTCTGCAGCTTCCGTCGTAGCGCACAATGCATAAGCCTTCGCCAACTCCGTCGTCCAATTGACGAAATTACGTTTGCCTTGGTCACCAAGTCCAAGCACATAGTCTACTGTCTCGACGATTGCCTTCATCCGCTCAGAGGCTTTTTCAGATGCAAATTTTGAAAAGCCGTGTCCGTGCAACTGCTCACGAATGAGTTGAATCCGCTCCAGCATGAAATCGACAGCTTGATCGGTGTCGATCCCCGCAGTCTTGCGATCATTTTCCGTGTATTGCTGGAGTGCCGACTTCAACATATCTGCTATACCAATGTAATCCACGATTAGCCCACCCGGTTTGTCACGGAATACGCGGTTGACACGAGCAATAGCCTGCATCAGGTTATGACCCTTCATTGGCTTATCAATGTACATTGTGTTCATGCTCGGTACGTCAAACCCGGTCAACCACATATCGCGCACAATGACGATCTCCAGAGGATCGTTCAAGTCCTTCATTCGCTTGGCCAGATGTTCCCGACGCCGCTTTGTCCCGATATAAGGCTGCCATTCAGCAGGGTCGCTTGAGCTTCCCGTCATGACGATTTTGATTTTGCCTTCATTGTCATCGTCGCTGTGCCAGTCCGGACGAAGAGCAATAATCTCTCTGTAGAGATCGATGGCAATACGTCTCGACATAACGACAATCATCGCTTTACCGAACATAGCTCCTTTGTGCTGCTCATAATGGTCAACCATATCCTTG
The DNA here is from genome assembly GCF_022354825.1 of Paenibacillus sp. H1-7. Lineage (GTDB taxonomy): Bacteria > Bacillota > Bacilli > Paenibacillales > NBRC-103111 > Paenibacillus_S. The sequence continues at coordinate 526,286 of NZ_CP031168.1, read as the reverse complement.
GCGACCTTTTTAATCCGTTTCTCCGCACCAGCAAGCGCCTCTAGACGCGCCCATCTGGACTTGAGCTTCTCTTGCTGAGAATACTCTTGATACTCAGTGATCTCTTCGTACTCTTCATCGATAACTGGACGCTCATTATCCGATAGCTCCAACCGTGCGATACGGCTCTCATAGTAAATCTTGACGGTCGTACCATCTTCCACAGCCCGGGTCATGTCGTAGATGTCGATATAATCACCGAAAACAGCCGGGGTGTTCTTATCCGTCAACTCAACCGGCGTTCCGGTATACCCAATGTAAGAAGCGTTCGGCAATGCATCACGCATATATTTCGCATAGCCATACTTAATGTCTGCTCCCTCATCCGATGCGACCATCTCAGCTTGAAAACCGTATTGACTGCGATGCGCTTCGTCTGCCATTACGATGACATTACGGCGGTCCGTCAGCACAGGGTACTTAGATTCGCCTTCTTCAGGCGTGAACTTATGAACCGTTGTAAAAATAATTCCACCTGCCTCCACCGAAAGCAGCTGTTTTAAGTGAGTGCGGTCTTCGGCGTGTTGCGGGGTTTGACGGAGCAAATCTTTCGACTTGCTGAAAGTAGCATACAACTGATCGTCGAGATCGTTACGGTCTGTTACGACAACAATCGTCGGGTTATCGAGTGTCAGAACCAGTTTGCCGGCGTAAAAAACCATGGAAAGGCTCTTGCCCGAGCCCTGAGTATGCCAGACAACTCCGATCTTGCGGTCGCCTTCCTCAAGTGTTGCTCTTTCCGTAGCAGCAATCGCCTTATTCGTAGCATGATATTGATGGTAACCAGCCAATATTTTGAATAGACGTTCACCATCCGTCTGAAATAGAACAAAATGCTTGATAATGTCCAGCAGACGACCTTTCTCGAACATGCCCTTAATCAATACTTCGAGCTGCGGCAGGGAAGAGGAGGCCACATCCTCGCCATCAATGGTACGCCACATCATGAACCGTTCCTCGTCAGCCGTCAGAGTACCTACTCTGGCATTGACTCCATCACTGATGACCATGAAGGAATTGTACGTGAAGAGGGACGGGATCGCCTTTTTATAGGTCTGTACCTGATTGTACGCATCACTAATTCCCACTTCTTCATTGGAGGCGCTCTTCAGCTCAAGTACCGCAATCGGAAGGCCGTTGACGAATACCACAACATCCGGGCGCTTATCCACTTGGTTCTCAATGACCGTAAACTGATTCACTACGAGAAAGTCGTTGTTGTCCACCCGATCTGGATGTGTGTCAAACAACCAGACTTTCTCTGTCGGATAGTCGCCATTCGCTGCCCGATACTGGACATCGATTCCGTCGGTTATCATTTTCTGAAAAGCTTTATTGTTAATCAGCAGACTCGGGCTTCGAGGCACTTCGATGATACGAATCGCTTCCTCAATCGCTTCCCGTGGCAGTTGCTTGTTAATTCGAACGAGCGCTTCGCGGAGACGATCTTTCAGAATAACGTCCTGATAGAACTGTCTTTCCCGATATTCTCCTTCAGGTGAAATCTCGGGACCATAGGCTTTGTTGTAGTTCAGTTCTTCGAACCATTCCAGAGCGGCTTGTTCGAGGTCACTCTCTGTGTAGGATGTGGTGTACAGGGCCATATTTGCACCTCCTTTGGTTAAGTTGTGGAGTATTGCGCTTTTTTTTCTGCTGCCATTGGCAGCTCAAACATCTGAGAATACGAATATTCTTGCTTCAATGGTGCCCGAATTTCTCCTGACATGAGTTTGGGGAGAAGAGAGTCTCGAAGCTGTATCAATGAGTCACTTTCCGACTCACATTTCTCAACCATTTTTCCAATTGGCTCAACAATAATGTTGAATTGTTCAATTACATAAAAGGGTGGAATTATCACGGGAACTCGCTTCATTTCACTACCCGAGATTTCTTTAAATGTCGAGCCGGACGCTCTGTTTTCTATAGTCTCAGTATTGAACTTCAAGACATAATAGAGAAACTCAGACCCGATATGCTCAAATGGAATAAGGGATTTAAAACCTTGGTTTGTGGTCACTTCATTTTTTGATACGGCAATATATCCGATAGGCGCCCTAGAGCTAAAAAGAACAGTGCCTTTAGGGACTATTCGTGTACTTGAACTCTTGAACCCCTCTTCGGTAATATCAATTTGGCCTCTAGAAATATATTTGTTTTTATTTATCGACATATCCTTCGGGGTTATCCAAGGAATCCCCCAGGTAGTATAGTATTCTTCCTTACTTTTGGAGGGAGTTGCCCCGCCTACAACTTCGCCAAGATCAGATAGTGTTCCAACTCTCCATCCCTTAGGAATCAACCCTAATTCACTTTCCTCAAACTCGCCGCCGCTGGACTTAAACGGCTCACCGTTTTCATTCGGGAACTCAAAATCGACAAACCAGCGTTTGAAAATGGCCTGGGCCATTTCTTCAAGGTTTTTATTGATAGCATCGTTAAGTTCAATTTTGTCATCAAGACTCTCTAAAATATTGACTATTTGTTTTTGCTCATTAATTCTAGGTAATGCTATAGGCAATTTTTTTAATATTGTCAGATTTATCAAAGGAACCGTAGATCCAGTATTTTGGTTAATTATATGGCTTACCATTGGCTTATTTTTTAACCAGTAATACGCAAACATCGGGACTACAAGTTTTTCGTTTAAACGAACTCTTAGCTGCTTATTAGAAATAATGTATTCTGAAAATTTAGAGCTTTCAGGGATAATATTTATTTGACCGAGGGTACCTGCTGCAGTAAACACTATATCTCCTGAAAGTGCCCATGCTTTAAGCTCCTCTGCTTTTTCTCTAGATATAAAGACAAACCCTTCTTCGTTGAATTTCTTAATATCGACAGAGAGGTTACTTCCCCTAATGACAGGTATACCTTCATCAATAAAAAATTTACTGCTAATACTCGATCCGAAAGGACCAGAGATTATTGATCTCTTTTCCTCAGAAGCTACATCAACAAGATTAAATACTTTCCAGTCAAAAGGAATATCAAACCCCAACTCAGAAATCAAACCCAATCCCTCCAAGCCGCTTACGAATCTCGTCTTCCAGATGATGAGATTTGGCGAACTGCTCCGCCAGCTCCGATGTCAGCCGGGCCATTTTATCCTCGAACGGCTCGCTATCTTCTTCGACATCTTCAATGCCTACATATCGTCCAGGCGTCAAAATGTATTCATGCTCCTGCACTTCAGTAAGTTTCGCAGCTTTGCAGAAGCCTTTAACATCCTCATATGCCCCGGCTTGGACCTGACCGCGCCAAGCGTGGTACGTATTCGCTATCTTCGTGATATCTTCCGTCGTCATCTCACGATGCGTACGATCGACCATTTGACCCATTTTGCGGGCATCAATGAACAGCAATTCTCCACGACGGTCTCGTAGTCCTCTTGGTGACTTATTCTTCGCCATAAACCAGAGGCAGACAGGAATTTGCGTTGAGTAGAACAACTGCCCAGGCAGAGTAACAATGCAATCCACCAAATCCGCATTGACCAGCTTGCTCCGAATGTCCAATTCAGCCGTCGTACTGGTGGACATGGAACCATTCGCCAAGACGAAACCGGCTACACCACTTGGAGCCAGCTTATTCACCATGTGCTGGATCCAAGCGTAGTTGGCATTGCCTACTGGTGGAATACCATACGACCAACGGGCGTCTTCCGTTAACCGGTCACCGCCCCAATCACTTATGTTGAACGGAGGATTGGCCAGTATGTAATCGGCCTTCAAGTTCTTGTGAAGATCGTTATGGAACGTATCGGCATTATGATCGCCCAAGTTGCTATCGATTCCACGGATTGCCAAGTTCATTTTGCATAGCTTCCAAGTCGTTGGATTCGATTCTTGACCATATACTGCGATATCGCCAAGCTTACCTTGATGTTCTTCGACGAACTTCTCACTCTGAACGAACATGCCGCCAGAGCCGCAGCATGGGTCATAGACACGTCCCTTAAATGGCTCAATCATCTCAACGAGCAAGCTGACAACACTGTTCGGCGTATAGAATTCGCCACCGTTCTTACCCTCGGCGCTAGCGAACTTACTAAGGAAGTATTCATATACCCGGCCAAGCACGTCCTTGGAGCGGCTATCTTCATCGCCAACCTTGAACGAGAATAAGTCAATAACTTCACCAAGACGTGTTTTATCTAGAGCAGGCCTTGCATAATCCTTCGGCAAAACACCTTTCAGAGAAGTGTTCTCCTTCTCGATGTCTATCATCGCTTGGTCAATGATTTGGCCGATTTCCGGTTTCTTGGCATTGTTCTTGATGTGACTCCAACGAGCATCCTTAGGCACCCAGAAGATATTCGCGGCAACATATTCATCCCGATCTTCGGGGTCCGCATAGGGCTCATTCTTCAGTGCTTCATATTTCTCTTCAAATGCATCAGAAACATATTTAAGAAATAGTAGGCCTAACACGACGTGCTTATACTCCGCAGCATCCATGCTGCCGCGCAGCTTGTCGGCCATGCTCCATAATTTTTCTTCAAAACCCAGGTTCGCTGTTGCCATTCCCAAGATCCTCCTCAGTAGAGTTCACTATAAAGCTTGTTCTTCACTTGCACCCATCGATCCGTTGCCTCACGAATCGTTTGTTTAAATCGTTCCTTCTCCTCGTTATAACGATTCACTCGATTGATCTGCTCATCGTGAGGGAGGAGAGGCAGTTCAATTTCCCCTACATCTGAGGGATTCAAATTCATAACAGTCGTTCCTCGCTGGAAGCTCTGAATCATTGTTATTCCCACAGGGCTTTCCAGAAATATTTTTGCAAAGTCGCTTATCATAGACGCTTTGAATCGAATTACGATAATATTGGCGGAAGCAATCACCGTACCTTCTGCTTCTGGAAAGATGGCAAGTTTATTCACCGTGCCACGGCAAGCCATGACAAGATCACCAGGAAGGATCTCATAACGTTTGACCTTCCGTTCTTCTTCGTCAATCGTTTCCAGCTGATCCAGTTTTACTTCGCCGTCATCAATGTTGGAGATATTAAGCACCTTAATGTTTCCAGCTCTAAGGTCTTGCTTGAGAACAGACTTTCCCCGAAATATATCCGCAACATCCCGTAACTTCACCTTAGGAACAGGCGCTTGATGGAAGGAACGCAGTGTATCTTGATCTTCATCAAGCAGCATATCGATTCGCCAGTTTTCAAGTTGAGCAAATGCTTCGGCATGAATCGAAATTTCTCGCTCAGGCTCCAATGACATCTTTTGCAGCTGTAATCGACCTATCAGAACTTGCTCTGGCGATCTCCCAAATTCAACCTGATAGGTCTTGACCGATGTATAGGGTCGAAACAATCCATCGGGCAGCATGTGTACCGATTGAACAGGGTAAGACTCATTCGTCAGTTCACGCCACTTTGCAATGCTCCCCGATTGAAACATCATCCTTGGGGGGAATGTCACACTTATTCTCCCTGTGTCTCGCAACAGGGGAAGTAAATGGTTGACGGCTACGCCTTCCGAATCTCTAATGCTTGCATCTTCAACGTCATCCATCTTTAATCCGAAGTTTGGGATGGTTAAGATAGCATCGAACTTCTCTTGCAAAGGTAACGGCTGATAGATCGTGCCTTGAATGATATTAACGTTCGGATAAGCTTCAAAATAAGTCTTCAGCAGCTTGGCGATAATGTAACTTTCGGTCAGCAGCGTAATCGTAAATGATTTCTTGAATAATCGAGTTTCCGCCAAACCACGTAAGTATTTCTCCACTTCTGCTATTAACAGCGTTCGGTAGAGGTTGCGTTCACACATGTCTTTAAATCTGTCCACAATACTCGTATGAACAACAATACCGCCTGTAATACGATCTTGCTGTATCGTCTGTACGGCATAATCTAACAAGTTCATATCCTTGCCCACTTGATACAGCCTATAGAACAAATCCCGATCACCGGGGAAGTGTCCGAACTCACGCTCACCAGCATACTGCTTCATCCACTGGAACAGCATTTCCGGTTCTAGGATAGATGTGTGTGCAGCTCCTTGCAGTTCGAGCGACTTTCTTGTTTGAACGACCCGAACTGCTTCTCGAAGCAATTGATCTCGGGCAGCTATATCATGAAGAAGACAAATATTCCAGAACGTTTCAATCAAAGTATCACCCTCTAGCCCTAGGAACTTACACCTAAATAGTACCATAATAAAATCAAGTATTCAAATACTAAAAATAAAGAACCGATTGATATCGGTTCTTTACGTCATTAACTTACCTGCAAGTCTAGAGGCCCACTCGCGAATCGTATCACTTTGATAATGCTTTAATTTTTCAATATTCAAGGTCTCACATTGGTTAAGGACTGACTGATCCCAGTGTCCACCTTTTTGAACCAATCCATCGAGAAGCTGCTTTATGTTTCGCTCTATTATCCTAAATGACAACAACGGATTTTTTGGACGGAGAATAAGGGTAGAGATCGACCAATCATCCGGTCTTGCCACTTCGACAATATAGGATGTCGTGATTCCAGTAGTCACCTGAACTATGGCACATGTTCTGCGAGCTCCGTTCATACAGACAGAGAATCGCTTACCAGGCTGCACTCTTACTACTGATATCCTTACACTTACTGGGAATGTCTTCTTCAACAATTCAATCATCAGAAAAAATGGTTCAAGACCGATTGCATCGGACGCTGGAATCGTCTCGAGTGTCTGGAAGTCGATAGGTGGGGTATCCCCGCCAACCATGGAATCCTGAGTACTGATTTCTTCAGAAGCAGCCGTATGTTTTCCCCCGCGTCCAGTCGACACGATGACTTCATTTCCTGTATTCGATTGTCTTACACTTGATCGACGAGTCTCCACTACAGGATAATTGGCGAATCGCATTATTGTAGGGGAAGTTTCCAGTATATCTTGATTCAAATCTTCTTTGGCGTTGTCACTTTGATCGTTCAGCACATAGTCAGTGTTTTTAGAACCAGGAATCATACGTACAGTCTTGTCACCTGAGCTCCATTCACGGCGCTTTTTAGAAGGATGCCAAAAGAGAATCTCATTAGATGGGTGCTGAAATCCGCCTATGGCAATAATTTCTTTGACTAACACGTAATCAATAAATTGAACCCCACGACTATGTATTTCAATAGGGCCTAAGGGCGGAAGATCGATATTTAAAGGAACACCTTTCTTTAAGGTGGCGGATGGATTATAGGGTGAACTTTTAACTGCATGACTGAACATACTCTGATAAACAGAATCCCACAAAGACCGAATCATCGGGTCTGTGTAGATCCATGAGAGGTGGCGTACATTGCTGTCTGTAGCCAATTTGGTTGGAACTCGATTGCTCAAGTCGAAATGCAATGTCCCCCCCAATGAATAGCTATTATCGATTAACAAGTCCAAGCCATGAGGTTGGAGCAAATAGTAGGCTAAGTACCTCGAGTTAATAAACAGAGCTCTAATCAATTCAATTACCGGTATACAGTATGTGAGACCATTCGTTTGATACTGAATAATATTTTGTAGCCCGAGCTCAGGAATTTTGCCAAAATCATTCAATCGTTTAGGCAGCTTAAAACCGTTAGTCAGATTGCCTTGGTTGAAGGAATCTATAGTAAATTGAAAAGCTGATCCGCTCATAGGTCTTATCTGGTCATACATGCCATTGGTATAAACTTGGCCAATCCGCAAATATGGCATCGTACCCCAGGGGTAAGATACTACCTTTATCCCTTCAGATATAGTTCTAAATGCGACACGAATTCTCCAATTACCCTTATAGTCCATAAACGGCGATCCAAACCAGACTAATTCTGCCTCGTGATTCTCTGGAAAAGGCCAGGATCTCAACGTCAGTGTTGCCATGAAGAAGTCTCCTCTGGTGATGTGTATGGTTGCAATAGTCGGCTTTGACCGATGCATCGATTAATTTCGTCTAATACTTCCTGAGAATAGTCCGGTCTTAGTCCTGCAAGCTTCTCCAGCTTCCATCGTTTAATAGGCCACTCTCCGGACAAACGTTCCGCAGCCCAGCGTACTCTGCGTATCTGAAACTGGGACACAGATTCTACATAGGTAGTTAAAATACTCACCGTTACTGGAAGCTTATGTTGATACTTCTCTAGCCAGCTAAGCTTCCCGATTCTCTTGCCAAGCAAAGTAATTGTAATGCGAACAGGCTTGGCGTTACTTTCGGCCAACATGGCTTTACATACCTGTTCAACCATCCAGCTTAGCTTCAAATCACGATTTTCCCAGTCAACGCGTATGCGAGGGGACTTCCTTGTATTTATCAAAGAAGGAGCTATTGCAGCCTTCTTAGTGTACTTTTGTTTAACTGGAACATTTCGTTCCGGCCATTTCCCGTTGGCATACTTGATGACAGTATTCGTATCCACCCCAAGTCTCTCAGCAGCGGAGCGATAGGACATCCCTTCTTGCATGCATTGCTTAAGTTTTTCCGTCCATATCGGACCGAAGGACTTGATTCTTCCCCGATAGTACTTGTTTTCCTCAGATCTATCAGGACCACGACGGGAATAGGAGAATCCGCATGAACATACAAATGTGCCAACAGGTTGCCCTGTATCTGAGCAACGGGTTATATCACACTGCGTAACAACTAATTCCTTATAATGGTCAGCTGCCTTATTTAGACAGGGCCAAGGTGCATTGCCGAACGGAGCGTTTGTACCGTCCGTGCGATCAAGAAATTCACGAAATGACCCATATAAAAATCGGATAAGAAGCAACTGACGTAAAGGATGAATAGCTCGCCGCGCTGTTCTCGTTGATTGCTCTAACCACGAATATCTGCTTTCTGTCGGGTCACTATCTATTAGATCTAACAATTCTCGACCATAGAATAGCACAAGCTGCTCGCAAAGCTTCTGTTGGCGGATACGCGATGATACAGTAACATATCCCTTCTCTGCTAATCGTGGCAGGATAGCCGTTCTTAAGTCATATAAAATCGGCTGATTGTCCAGCTGAACGAGTAAATGAATGTCTTCAGCAATATCCGACAGACGATCATTTAGTTTATCGGGTAAATCTTCAATGACAGCAATCGAACGGAACATATGTCTAGATATCGGCAAAACATTTAAACCATGTCTATCCGACAATGGACTCGTTAGCTTACGTAGAACTCTCCGGTGATGAGGACAGAGATATACACCTGGTAATTGATGAACTCGATGCCAGTAGGGCTCACCATAACGTTGAATATCTTGTTCGTAACAGGAAGGGCAAAACCACAATCGATCCATCCGATCAATCGTGCTTGCTGTTATGCCTACTAAAGCATGAATGCCCGATCCATCCATGCTTCTCATAAGTGCCTTAACGCGCATCGCTCGGGAGTCCGGTAAGAAAGGGGCATAGTAAGAATAAAAGGTGTGCTTCCTAATCCATTCATCAGCCATGATCTGAACTATGTTTCTTCTTGACAATGCATCCAGATGGCTTGGAAGGTCGATCGTAGGAATGACATTGTCAGTACCGAAAACTTCCCTAAGTGTCCATTTGGGACTCGTATTATGTGATCTAATATGATACCTGGCGATCACACTGTACAAGAGTTCGTCAGGGTATGGGATTGGAAGTGCACACCATTCACTCAACTTTTATCACCTATCCGAGAAACTCCATTGGATTTTTAATATAATTCGCAGCCTTCAACGAATCGTAAGCAGACATTTTCTTCTTTCGGCCTTGTGATACAATGAGCCGCAAATCGCTTGGATTCGACGGTATGACCTTTGGGTTCGTCTTACTACGCTGCTGCGATGAGTTATTCACCAAAACACTTTGCTTCTGAAATGCCACTTTAAGTGCCTCTTTATGAAGATCGATTTCATCCAATTCATGAAGATGAATTTTCGTTACCTCTTCCGCAGCTTGAGAAGCTATGGCTTGTGTCACACCAGCCTCGATTAGCCAAGCACTAACTTCGTTTATCGTCTGTTCAGTAACGTCATAACCAAGTTCTGTTCGAATTACTTCTAACCGTTCTGCTTGCCGCTGTTCAGCTTCAATGCGATCCAAATAATCGTCAATGGAAACACTGTCATAAATATCAGCGAATTTCTGGATCTGAGCTTTCTTACCGGAACGTAGGGCCTCTAAAGCTGGCCTAATCAAAGTGAGTCGATCTTTTGCCACAGAGCGAATTAACCCCGGCGTAACCGATTCGAGTTCTTTATCCAGAGCTCTCCATTGCGTTAGCATGAATAGCTTAATGGCAATATCCGATATGCCTTGTGACTCTTCATACATGATATCTATGAATTCTTGATCTAGCTCCATTTTCTTGTCCGTCCACTGGTACTTCCACAACCCCTGAAGCAACCAGGCCCATTCCTCATCTTTCTTGAAGTGATGCCATGTGGCATCTCCTTGACCACTATTCCGTCTAGCATTACGAAATTCGCCGTTCAATGCAGGAAGAGCTTTGTAGGTTCCGACAAGAATTACCGGCAGCCCAATGGTATTAACTAACTGAACAAAGAAGTTAAGCATTTGAGCAGCGCGGTCATCCTTGGCTTCTTGAAGATTCTGAATTTCATCAATGACAAGCACCCCGAGGCAGTGGACTGCCGCAGCTTGTGCCATCAGAGGAAGTAACTCATCTGGGCTTTTGGTTACATTTTTCTTGTAATATTTAGTTCCAACGAGGCTGTCTACTGCTAACAAGAAGTTTAGACATAGCCCTCTTATGGAGCCATCATGAGGGCAATCCATCTTCAACCAAACAATTTGGAACGGAGCAGGCATATCCTGCCCTCTATACTTGCGGTGAAGAATGACTTGCGGATACATCTGCAGAATTCGCAACAAACTGCTGGACTTACCAATCCCGGATATGCCAACTAAGGCAAATCCAGCAGAGGTTGGAGTATTCACGGGGTAACCGCTTGTATTGCCCTGCATAATGAGCTCATAGGCGTCCTTGCGAGCTCTGAAAGCGTAATTTGGAGTCAGAGGATTACGTCCTACATAACCGTCACGAATAAGCCTTGAAATGCTCTGCTGAAGCTCTAAATGTCTGGATAACGGTCGAAAGAAGTCGCGCGATATACGTTGGACACAGTGCAACCGGAGATGAACGGGAAGGTCACGCTCCGAGGCATTGAAGATTGGCTTGGACGCCAGTTTGTTCACAACCGTCTTATCATCCCAAATCGGCGGTAGAGCTTCGAGCAGTGGGTTATTCCGATAATCTTCAAGAAGCGGATCTTGGTAATCGGCTTCCACAAACTCGCCGCGGCTGAAATGGAATAACGGGACATCAAATTCGCTCATTCATCATCACCATCTTCAAGCAAATAAGCTTTTATTTTAGATAACTTGTCCGCTGGAGGAACATAGGCTTGTTTGGTCTCTGCCTTGTCGTCGCGTTTCAAGGGAACTACGTTGTTTGTTGGATTGCTTGGTGTCGAGACTTTTTCAGACAACTGGAATGCTTCTTGTTCACGATTAGTCGCTTTCTCGTTAGAACGCCGCTGTCTGGTGCCTTTGACACGCTTACTGTTGCTTTCCTCGCTTTGCTGGATGGCTGCATCCGTTTTCTTGGTTGCCTCATCAACAATAGCCTTTGTTTGTGCGTCGAGCTCAATTTTGGATAACATATTGTTTACTTCCTGATGTCGTCCTTGGTACCGCTCAATCTCGAGCAAATCTTCGACTTCCTCAATTCTCTTATTGAGGTATCGCTCTTCACGCTCTAGTAGAATACAAGTCTCAAAAAGGCGCCCTTCGTCCAACCATAAATAGATTTCATTCGTTGATCGAGGATCGTAGCAGACCTTAACTCGCCAAGTCTTGCCTGCCCTTGCTTTAACGAACCATTGTTCCCGCATAGCCAACTCACAACTATAGTGCATACCCTTGAACTGGATACCAGCAGCAGTCACTGTTGCCTCGCCTTGATACATTAGATTTAGCTTAACGATATGCTCCGGTTGTTTCTTAAGCCTTCCGTTGCGATTGATGACCCCCCAATGCCATAAGTCTCTAGGAATAGGAGATACTTCGTCAGCTACCATAAACTCATTCCGGTCATACCACAGCATGTGATGATCATTATTATGATAAAGGACAGTTTGAATCATAATTTTCGTAAACTCTCGAAGCGTTAACTTTGCATCCAAACGATAGTCTCGTTGTCCACGTTCTCTATAGCGCTCTTTTATCGCTCCAGGAATGAATTGAATGCTTCGCAGGTTCGCCAATCTGAACTGTTGTTCAACGATGCCTTTCCAGTCGGCACGATACGGTGGGGCATTTTCCACATCAACACCAAGCACGTCAATTAAGTGACTGGGTTTCTCCCCTTCAAGTTCCCCACGATCTGCCGTCAGTTTCTGCGGTAAATGACTGGATACCCATTCTTCAGGTTCGATATCTATCCCATATTGGGCACAAAACTTTACCTTATCGGCTGTCGTATTAGCTAAAGCCATCATTGCACCAATCCAGCTTGGACCTTCAAGTCCAATGTAGATACCTGTAATATAACGACTGAAGACATCAATAACGATATAGATTATAGGGCGACCAATGATCCACTCCCGGTGGTACTCACTGACCAGATACACATCTGCAACAGTCGCATCAATCTGAAACCTAGACCCTGGGCCAAAACTTTCAAACGTGGAGCTTCCAAGAATAGGCCGATAATCTAAAGCATAACGTTTTTCTCCAAGCCGACTTTTGAGCGTATCCTCTAAATTCATTTCTTTCTTGAACCAGTACCTGTACTGCCCAAAACTCGGCAGCTTCTCAGGGGGAGGAAGGATCGGCACCAACGCTTGTCCATCTTGTCGAAATCCGTTAGCAAAGAACTTCTCCAATGTTTTTTGGAACGCATGTTTGAGAGGAGCTTTCTGCTTATTGTTATAGAACAGTCGGATGCCCGACCGTAGTAATTGTTTTGTCTCCTCGTCGATATTTATGCCTAACGGTTCATCTTCAAACTTTCGCGGACGACCGCGCTTCGCATCTCCCGGTGATCTCTCAGTCCCATAACTACCACTATTATTAAAATGGGGCAGAAGAGCATTCTTCATCTTTCCGCCTTGCCAATACCTTCGTAAGTAACGGTAAATCGTACTTTTATGTAATCCGGTTCGCTCCTGCGATTCTCTTACTCGTGAGCCTCGGAAATTCTTATCGAAGCAGCCCGGTTCATCCATAACGATGTCTTTAATTACGTCCCAAGCTTTATCTCTAATGGTCAGATAATCTTCATTAATGTCCTTATCCAGTAAAGGAATATTTCCATTTATCCATTCGACTGTCTTGCAAAGATTTGATTCGAAGCCTGTAATATACTCGAAATATGTTTTCATGATGGGGAAAGCCTTGTCATCTTCCATTGCAATACTGAAGACCACGTCGTTAAAAGGGGAAATCCATAATATACGTTCTAAGTGCCGATCCTCTGAATCAGACGAGATCCATTCCACGACCATATTTTCATAAATCGCCTGCATTATAATCAACCGCCTTTGGCTTCAAGTCTATATTCAGGAGCCGCTATCTTAAACTCTTTCGCAGGGAGAGTCGGAATGATTCTATCATTCATATTTACAGACCACTTTTTACGCGCGACAAAATGACGGAACAAAGCAAGAGATGTTCCAACTTCTAGTCCTAATCGTTCGTCGCAAGCTAAACAAGCCTTCGATATTGCTTCCCCTTCGTGTAAATGGGCAGCGAGCATTTGTTCTAAATTGCGAATAGTAAACACACCTAGATCAGATACGTCCTCGTTATGATACTCCTTATGGACCCACTCTATATTTCTAATCAGCACATCAGGTAAATCACGGTCAATAATAATGCCCCAATCTATATGACGTGTTTCCCAATAGACCCGCTCAATTTCAAACTTGGCTATCGTTCGTTCATCTTCCATTTCACTATAGGGCTTCACAGTCCTTGCAAAATCCTTGTCCCCGTAAGTGATGAGGAAATCCGTAGTCATCACGATAGGAATGCCAGTCTTAGGATCATGCGGATGATTTACTCCGATTTTCTCTGCAATCATCAAGGTTTCCTCAAGTGGCAATAGTGGGTATTGTTCACGGATATCTGAAACCTCATCTGCATAGTCAAGCAGATAGCAATAATCACGCTCAATATCCGAAAGAAGCTCGTGTCTTCGGCCTGTGGTCCAGCCTACGCCACGAGTTGCTCTGCCTTCCGATGGAACGTCCTGAATCTTGAGCCAAGGAAGATAGTCTTTACCGGTGCCTTGACCTCTGCCTTCCTTGATCATTTTTTCGATTTTCGCTTCGGTTAGTTGCCTTTTTCGTTTGGCCATCATTCACCTCAGTTGTTAGTAGGCTCATCCGAATGTCTCTGATCTTCTGGAATGGTTTCTTTCACAGCCTGCCGCTGTTTTCTTAAAGTCACTAACCCTTGAAACTCCAGATAGTACGCTTCGAGTTTCACTGAATTAACAGGTATGTGATCTATCCTGATGCACACGACAGGATTGCCATCCTTCAGTATGACTTCTATTTGATCTGCTTGCTCCTTGTGACTTCTTACGGATACTGGCCAGCCTCCAATGAACTCCGCATGCTTAAACCATTGATGTCGAACAGCCCAAGAGCAAGAATAGATTTTCCCATCAAACCAGATTCCGCTTGGAGTTACGATTCCTATATCCAACTTATCTTCTTCCAAGGTAACACCCCGCATTTTTCGGTAATGTTACCATGATTACACTTTTCGGATTTTTTAATCCGTAAACGGATATTTATTTTTCCTTAGCTTGATATGTATGATTTCAAACAGTTCGTTTTTTTCACGAGTAGGGAGGGATCGAATGCTGTCGAGCAGTTCCAACTCCTCATTTAATACATCGGTTTGCATGGAAGAAGACTCAATTTCATTAGCAAGCAGCCAATTCAAATCGCATTTGAATTTATTTCTGAGTGCAATAATCGTTTCACATGACGGGAGACAAACACCGCGTTCAATGTCACTCAGCGTCCCTTGAGAGACTCCAATCCTGACCGAGAATTCCTTCTGATTTAACTCATTTGATTTTCGGATAAATCTGACTTTCTCACCTAGATTCATCTGTATCAGCTCCAGAAAACAAAAATACCCCGTAATTAGTTACAATTACGGGGTTCAAGCTCATGATGTCTGTTATTCGGAGTAAATGCTGTCACGCCCAGCAGTCTAATACTTTATTTACTCAGTCTAATACTTTATTTTCGCAGTCTAATACTTTATTTTTCAGTCTAATACTTTATTTTCACTGAACAACTATCCCCCACAAAACAGACAACCTTACTCTACCGTCACGCTCTTAGCTAAGTTACGCGGTTTATCGACATCGTTGCCGCGCGCCAAGGAGGCGTAGTAGGACAGAAGCTGCAGCGGAATCACGGACAAGGCCGGTGTCAGCAGCGGCAAGGTGCGAGGGATCGTGAATACGCCGTCCACTGCTTTGCCGAGCTCAGCTTGCCCTTCGGACTGAAGCCCGAATACATGAGCGCCGCGGGCACTAACTTCCTTGATGTTGCTGATCGTTTTTTCCAATAGGTCTTCTTGCGTTCCGAGCGCAATGACCGGAATGCCATCTTCGATCAACGCCAGCGTACCGTGCTTCAACTCGCCTGCAGCATAAGCTTCGGAGTGAATGTAGGAAATTTCCTTCAGCTTCAAGGAGCCTTCCAGTGCAACTGCGTAATCAAGACCTCTACCGATAAAGAACAGGTTGCTGTGTGTCGAAATTTGCTCAGCCCATTCTTTGATGCTTTCGGATTGCTCCAAAATTTGCTCAACCTTCTCCGGAAGCAGCTTCAGCTCGGAAATCACATTCGCGATAAAGCTTGCTTCTTTCGTTTCCAGCGTTTGAGCCAGGTACAGACCGAACAGATAGAATGCGATCAGCTGTGACGTATAAGCTTTCGTAGAAGCAACGGCAATCTCCGGACCGGCCCATGTTACGATAACATGATCGGCTTCACGAGCAACCGAGCTGCCTACTACGTTAGTAATGGCAAGAACCGCAGCACCGTTACGCTTGGCCTCGCGAAGTGCAGCCAGCGTATCGGCCGTCTCCCCGGATTGGCTCACTACGATAACCAAAGTGTCTTTGTTGATGATCGGTTCACGGTAACGGTACTCAGAAGCAACATCGACTTCCACAGGGATTCTAGCCAGCTTCTCAATGACGGTTTTTCCAACCAGACCTGCATGATACGCGGTACCGCATGCGATAATATGAACGTTGCGGATCGAGCGGATCTGCTCAGCCGACATATTAATGTCATCCAGAACGACTTTGGTTCCGGACGCATCCAGACGGGATCCCATCGTATCGCGATAAGCCTTCGGCTGGTCATG
Organism: Paenibacillus sp. H1-7; assembly: GCF_022354825.1. Taxonomy (GTDB): domain Bacteria; phylum Bacillota; class Bacilli; order Paenibacillales; family NBRC-103111; genus Paenibacillus_S. Next base: position 509,899 of record NZ_CP031168.1, on the reverse strand, counting down.
GATCTCTTTCATCATAAAGTGATCAAATCCGGCTTTTTCCGCCGTCATAATGTCCCAATCGACATAGAATAATTCCCGGGAAATAAAATTCCCCTCCAGTGTCATTAATTCGACACCATCTTTCGTCAAAACCGCCATTTCTCCGTCATTCAAAATATACACATTACGCGTATAGTCCAAAATCGCGGGAATGTCCGAACCGATGAAGTTCTCGCCTTCCCCTACGCCGATAATCAGCGGGCTGGACAAACGAACGGCTACCAGCTTCTCCGGCTCATATTCGGTCAAAACACCAAGTGCAAAAGCGCCTTTCATGCGGGTAACAGCTTGCTGTACCGCTTTAACAATATCGCCTTGATACAGGCTTGCAATAAGGTGCGAAATGACTTCCGTATCCGTCTCCGATACGAATACGTGTCCTTTGGCAATCAATTCTTCTTTCAAAGAAATATAGTTTTCAATAATGCCGTTATGAACGACGGAAAATTTATGCGAATTATCCGTATGAGGATGAGAGTTAATGTCCGAAGGCTTGCCGTGCGTAGCCCAGCGGGTATGGCCGATACCGATATATCCGTTCAGCGGCGCTTCTCCCAGCTTCGACTCCAGGTTCGCAAGTCTGCCCTTCGATTTTTTCACTTCCAACCCGTTCTCGGTAAATACGGCAACACCTGCGGAATCATAACCGCGATACTCCAGTTTCTTCAAGCCTTCAATCAATATATTCTGAGAATTACGTTTTCCAACGTATCCAACAATACCGCACATAAGGGATAGAACCTCCTGCTATTTTAGGAAATGCGTCCTCTGCGAACGCACTTTTAGAATGAGACCGACACAATTGGTACATTTTGTATCAGCAGCAGGAAATGAATGCATCTAGCTAGTGACTGAGACGCCATTCCCCTGCGGAGTGATACAACGTCCGTCCGTCTTTTCGTCATGCCGGATCTTTGTCCATCCAGTCGCCCGGATGATTTCCAATCGCGGCTTGTACGGTAGTGATCGTCTACCGGAAGGTCCCCGCCGAATGTTTCGAACACCTTCACCTCGTCAACTTACAAGCGGCTTTCCAAACGCTAGATCCTGTCTAGTCCTATGAATCGGACTTCCAATCTATGTAGAAACCCTCGTAAGTTCTGGCGCTATGATTGTTGTAACCTCTACCCACCTTTCCATTTCGGAATCAAAATGCATATAACCATCATATTCATTTTCGTACCGATGTGCAACACATATTTTCATGATGTTTTCATGCGTCAGTTTTAAGGAAAAATTCTCTAACAGGCTTCAAAACCCATTAGAGAATTTCTACTAATAAATCTATGATATGGATATGATTGCATCTACAATGCCTATTATCTATTAGCCAAGCTCCTGCTGGATGACTCCGGCAATATCCTGTACGTAGGCTTCTACTTGAGCTTTGTCCGGACCTTCCGCCATAACCCGAATCAGCGATTCCGTACCGGATGGTCTTACCAGTACGCGGCCGTTATCTCCGAGCTCTTCTTCAACCTTGCGAATGGCCTGGCCGATAGCCTCGTTCTCTTTCCATTTGCTCTTATCAGCTACGCGCACGTTAACCAGCTTTTGCGGATATTTGCGCATAATTTGCTTCAAATCGCTCAGCTTCTTCCCGGATTGAACGAGCGTATCCATCAATTGGAGCGCCGTCAGAATGCCGTCTCCCGTTGTGTTGTAATCCAGGAAAATCACGTGTCCGGATTGCTCACCGCCGAGGTTATAGCCGCCCTTGCGCATTTCCTCCATTACATAACGATCGCCGACCGCCGTCTTCGCCGCCTTCAAGCCAACCGCTTCAATCCCTTTGAAAAAGCCGATATTGCTCATTACCGTCGTTACAATCGTGCTGTTGTTCAACAAGCCCGCTTCGTTCAGCGCGTGTCCGCAAATGCTCAGAATGAAATCGCCGTCGACTTCCTCACCTTTCTCGTCGATAGCAATCAACCGGTCCGCATCGCCGTCGAACGCCAAACCGATTGAAGCTTTATGCTCCAGCACTACCTTCTGCAGTGCTTCCGGATGCGTAGACCCGCAATGGTCGTTGATGTTGCGGCCGTTAGGCTCCGCTCCTACCGTAATAACCTCGGCACCTAATGCTTCGAATACTTTCGGAGCCAGCTCATATGCGGAACCGTTAGCGCAATCGAGCGCGATTTTGAAGCCTTTGAAGGACGACTTCACCGTCGATTTCAAAAAGTCCAAATATTGATATTTAGCCTGCTCGTTGTCTTCAGCCGTTCCGAGATCGCCTCCGACAGGACGAGGAAGCTCGTCCACCTCGGCATCCATCAGACGCTCGATTTCGAGCTCGGTTTCATCGGACAGCTTATAGCCATCCCCGCCGAAAAATTTGATCCCGTTATCTTCTACCGGGTTATGGGAAGCCGAAATCATAACTCCGGCATCCGCCTTCATCGTACGGGTCAAGTAGGCAACCGCCGGCGTCGAAACGACTCCAAGTCGAATGACGTTGGCTCCTATGGACAAAAGTCCCGCTACAAGCGCGGCTTCCAGCATCGTTCCCGAAATCCGGGTATCCCGGCCGATCAATACGTTCGGCTTCTCCACTTGCCCTGCCAATACATAACCGCCGCAGCGGCCGATCTTATATGCTAACTCGGGAGTCAGCTCCTGATTCGCGACTCCACGTACTCCGTCAGTTCCAAAATATTTCCCCATGAACGAAATCTCCCTTTCTTCTCCCGTTGGCTATGGTTGCTTGGCCGCATCATTAGCGTTTGCATTCGTGTTCGCATTAGCATTTGCATTCGTGTTCGCATTGGCGTTAGCGTTCGCCTGCTTGGCGCTGATCTCGACTGTCGCTTTAAAGTCTTGCTGCGGACCTTTCTTAATAAAGGTCGGCAAATTCAGCGTGACCGGCAGCTCGTGACGACCCGGCGGCAAATTGCTGACGTCCAGGATTGCTTGCACATCCTGCGCCTTCACTTTATCCAGAAGCGCCGGAGCACCTTCTACGACCAGGTTCAGCTTGCCGCTTTCCGGCAGCACCACCTTCGTGTCGAACCCGTCATTTTGCCCTACAATGGACAATGGGATTTGCTCCAACGTTTTCGTTGCCGAAGCAACAATATTGATTTTTACTTCCACCTTGGCAGGGTCCAGCTGAGTGGCTTTGTTGCGCAGCGGAATATCCAGAGAGAGCGTATATTCCTTCTCCTCCTTCAAATCCGCCAGATTGACGCTCGGCCCCTCGTAATACTCCATGCGGTTCAGGACATCCTGCGACCCGTACACCGTCACTTTATCCGTATTTTGCTGCAGCGAAGCTACGCTGAAGCCCCGCGGCGGTTCCCCTACCAGCTTCAGCTGAAGCGGTACCGTCGTAAAAGGACTCGTGATCGGCACCTCCACTTCGACTACAGCCGGGTTGATGGCCGCCATCTCCATAACCTTGCCGTTTTTGTCGTAGGCTACGAGACGCGCCTTGCTGGATACCGGAGATTGGGCTTTCTCCACATTCACGTCAGCTCTTACGGACTCGATCTCCTCGATGCTGCCGCTAGGAACCGTAACGGTTACCTTGTTCGGCTTCACGATCGGCTGCCCCGCTTTCAATCCGACGGCAGGGATCCCGGTAACATTGACGGTAACCGGCATTTGCTTGTTCGACTTCTCGTCTATTACAACCTTCGCATTAGGCGGGCTTACTTTGACCGTCACGTTGGAGGGAAATCCAACCGGTGTCAGCGGCAGTATATGCTCTCCCTTGCCAACCTTCGTCAAATCAAGCTCGACGGAATAGTTGCTCGTGCTCATGGCTTTCTTCAATATGGAATCTTTCCCTGATATGGTTAATACTACCTGAGCAGGGTCTATGGATTCAACATAAAACTGATTATTGTCGTATTTTGGCGTAACAGAGACGTTGGAGATTTGCTCCTCCCGTACTCCCGTTCCTCCCGTGCCGGGGACCGTGCTGTCATCCATATGGACAACTGCCCACAATAAAATCCCGATGACGAGAGCGACCACCTTCACTACATTCGTGTTGCGCAGCCATTGGTCCATCATCGCAGCCTCCATTTCCAAATGGAGCTTTTTTCCTTAGTCTTCGTCTTCGACTTGAGCTCCTCGAACAGCTTGGAGAGAAGCGATTCCTCCTTAATATCGCGGACGATATGCCCATTCATAGCGAGAGAGACTTGTCCCGTTTCCTCCGAGACAATGACGCAGATCGCATCGGACACTTCGCTCATTCCGATCGCCGCGCGGTGCCGTGTACCCAATTCTTTGCTTATAAAAGGATTCTCGGACAAAGGCAGGTAACATCCCGCGGCCATAAGCTGATTTTTGCTTAATAGGACTGCCCCGTCATGCAGAGGCGTATTCGGTATAAAAATATTGATCAACAGCTCGGAGCTGATGTGCGCTTCAATCGAAATCCCTGACTCTATGTAATCCTTCAAGCCGGTCTCCCGTTCAAAAACGATTAATGCCCCAATCTTTCGACGTGCTAAATAATTAACTGCCTTAAGTACTTCGCCGACCCGCCGACTTAACTCTTGATCGTCCTCCGTTGTGGTTCTGCTAAACAAAGTTCCGCGGCCCAGCTGCTCCAGTGCTCTGCGCAGTTCCGGCTGAAAAATGATGATGACCGCAAGAACCCCGAAGGTGAACATCTGATTCATCATCCACTGCAGCGTGTTGAGCTTGAACCAAATACTGAGCGCCCATGTAACCACGACTACGAAAATTCCTTTTAGCAGCTGAATGGCTCGGGTGCCCCTGACCAGCAAGATCAAATTATATATAACGTAGCTAACGATTAGAATGTCGACAATGTCTTTGATACTGATGGCACGAATGAAATCCATATCATTTGCCCCCAAACAGGATCCAGCTTATATATCTATAATCCCTTCTTTCCATCATACCACATAATGAAGAAAAAACCCTCCCTTTCACACTGTCAATTAGGGAGGATTTTCGAAAAATGGTTCATACGAACTATTTATTTATGCGATAAGGTCGAAGCCCAATCGTTCATTTTATACCAGAGCCAGCCGAACGCCTCGTCGATCTCTGTAATTTGTCCGGAAATATGCGCCGTCGACGCCATTACGACCGATCCGTCAATCACGACAATATTTCCTTCAATATCTCCGTCCACCTTCAGCTTCCCGTTCTCGACCGTCAAATTACCGGCAACAGTCTTCCCTTGAGGAACGTAAACCGTATCCCCTTCTATTACGACCGACCGAAGATCTGAACCTTTCACCAAGAGCTCGGTATCCTGATTCCATAGTGACATGAAACTGCTCATCATCACGAGCGCAAATACTGCCGCGACCGATGCGGCCGGGTGTCTGCGAATCCATTGCCACCAAGGATTTTTACGTTTCTCAGGCGGTAGAGCCTGCATGATGCGCTCTGTCAGCCCTGAGGGCACTTCCTGCTTCGGCCACGCTTGAATGAGCGCTTCGACTTTTTCGAACTGCTTCAGACGCTCTCTACAAGCCGGACAAGCAAGCAAGTGCTCTTTTAATGCGACGGCCTCTTTGCCCTTCAATCCGCCATCCAAATATTCATGCATCAAAGGAAGGGCTTCATTGCAATCCATATAGAGCAACTCCTTTCCGTTGTCCTTGTACGCTTGTGTGTTACTTTACGTACGACATTCGATTTTGTTTCAAAAACATTTATAAAATATGCTCTAATTTTTTGCGCAAATATTCCCTGCCGCGGTGCAGCCTGGTCTTGATTGTGGTCACCGGCATCGAGAGAACATCGCTGATTTCCTGAAGGGACAAATCCTGCAAATAGCGTAAGATGACTATCGATTTATATTTATCCGGCAGCGTATCGATGGATTTGCGTATTTCCGACTGCGTCTCGCTTAGCACAACCTGATCGTCAGGCGTATCCTCTTGGCTCGGCAGCATGGCATACCAATCCGTACCTTCCCCATCGCTCATCTCGGCATCCAGGGAATAATTCGGCTTCCGCTTGCGCAGACGGTCAATACAAAGATTCGTACCGATCCGATAAATCCAGGTGGAAAACTTCTGGTTCTCATCGTACCGTTCCAGGTTCGTATACACGCGCAAAAACGTTTCCTGGACAATCTCCTCCGCCTCATGGCGGTTATGCAGCATCCGGTTGGCCAGATGATAAATTTTGTCCTTGTACAGCTCCACTAGCTCGGCAAACGCAGCCCTGTCCCCATTTCGGGCCAATTTGGCGAGCCTTACATCCATTTCACTCAAACGACACTCCTCCAGACTTCCGGTCCTTGCTTCAAGCTATGGTGGCCGGACTCGTCAGGACGCTCCCCGTTCATGGTATCTTCGGGAATGATTCCTGCCAATATGAAAATCATACCAAACCATCGCACCACATGTACAGTTTTTCATAAAAAACCAGAGAGAATACTATGCTGCTGCACATTGGCTTCAATATTGTTTTTATTTTATCCTACGGGGAAGGAACGATTTCGTTTCATAGCAAAAAAATCAGACGGCCTGAGTCCAGGCCGCCCGATGGGGATTACATTATGCAATTTCCGTATGGGATACGAATACGATCAGCCCGTATTCCGAAGTCCCGCGGCAATACCGTTAATGGTCAAGAGCACTTCCCGAAGCAGCAGCGCATCGTCCTCGTTCAGTTCCCGCTGCGCTCTCAGCTCGGAAATCAATTGAACCTGCAAGTAGCTGAGCGGGTCGACGTAAGGATTGCGCAGGCGGATCGATTCTTGAATAACCGGTACATTGTCCAAAATTTCCTGTTGTCCGGTAATCATCAAGATCAAATCCGACGTACGGTCGTACTCGTCCTTGATCAAATTGAAAATACGCTCCGCTATAGCGTTGTCCTTGATCATGTTGCCATACTCTTTGGCGATCAACAGATCCGCTTTGGCCAACGCCATCTGCAAGTTGTCGATCAAGGAACGGAAGAACGACCAGTTCTGGTACATCTCTTGAAGCACGGTCAAGTTCTCCGGCTTGCCTTGGTAGTAGCTGTAGAGGCCGCTGCCGGAAGCATACCATGCAGGCAGCAAGTAACGGCTTTGTGTCCATGCGAATACCCAAGGAATAGCGCGCAGGTCCTCGAACCGGTCGCTGCCTTTACGCTTGGACGGCCTGGAGCCGATGTTCAGCTCTCCTACTTCCGGCAATGGAGTCGACTCCTTGAAGAAAGTCATGAAATCCGGATCGCGGAAGATCAGATCCTGATACTTCGTCTGCGCCTGCTCCGAGATGTCCTTCATGATTTCTTCCCATTGCGGTTCGATCTGCTCGGCTTGAGGATTGCGTCCGTTCAAAGCAGCCGTGATCAAAGCCGAAGTAGCTTGCTCCAAGCTGCGGTACGCGATCCCTTTCAGCGAATAACGGGAGGACAGCACTTCGCCCTGCTCCGTAATTTTGATGCCGCCGCCAACCGTATCCGCCGGCTGCGCCAAAATGCTGCGGTTGAGAGGCATACCGCCGCGGCCGAGAGCGCCCCCGCGGCCATGGAAAAACTTCAGCTTCACGCCGAACTCTTTGGCCGCTTCCGTAATGCTGCGAAGCGCTACGCGAAGCTCCCAGTTGGCTGTGATCACGCCGCCGTCCTTGTTGCTGTCGGAATAGCCCAGCATAATTTCCTGCAGATGGTTCGTGCTGATCAGGCTGTTGCGGTAAGCAGGAATTTTGTACAAGGTGCGCATAATATCCGGTGCTGCGTGCAAATCGTCGATGGTCTCGAACAACGGCACGGATTGCAGCGTACAGACGACCGAGCCGTCCTGCTCATGACGGTATAAGCCTGCTTCTTTGCCGAACACAAGCACCTCGAGCAAATCGCTGGCGCCCTGCGTCATACTGATCAAATAGCTGGAGATACATTGTCGTCCGAACTCCTGCTGCGCTTTCTTCACAACGCGGTATACGTTCAAGCATTCCTGCGTGGATTCGGAATAGTTCATATAAGGCGAAGTAATCGGCCGCTGTTCATTCAGAAGGCTGCTCAGAAGCTCGATTTTCTCGTTTTCGCCCAAAGCCGAATAATCCGGACAAATGCTCATTTTGGCTAGAATTTCCGTCATCGCCGCTTCATGCTCTTTGCTGTGCTGTCTTACATCGAGCGATGCCAGATGGAAGCCGAACAATTCCACCTGACGAATCAGCTTCGTCACGTAGGTGTCCGCGATGAAATCGGCATAATGATTACGCAAGCTGCGCTCGATAATCTTCAGGTCCGCCAGGAATTCATCCGGATTGTTATATTTCTGTAACGGGTTCACGCGGGAATTGCCGGATTGCTGAATTTTCTCAATCATGTAGGACACTTTAATCCGATACGGTTCCTTGTCATTACGCCATACTTCATCGGCATTGGACAGCTTCACATGCTTGCGGTCATGCTCCACCGCATCCAGCAGCTCCTGCGTTACTTCAACGATGTTTTTGCTGAAGCTCATATGCTTAATGAAGTCTTGCAGCAGCTCCGCATATTTCTGAAGAGCCAGCTCACGGTGCATCGTCAGCGTCTCCCAGGTTACATCGGATGTTACCGAAGGGTTGCCGTCGCGGTCGCCGCCGATCCAGGAACCGAACTTCATATAGACAGGCACATGCCACGATTCCTCAGGATAGTATTTATGCAGACAGCGTTCAAGCTCTTGATACACTTCCGGCAGTACATCGAACAGCGTCTCGTCAAAATAGTACATGCCGTTCTGCACTTCGTCGATAACGGTCGGCTTGCGGTCTCTAAGCTCGTCCGTTTGCCATAGCGTAACGACTTCGCCGAGCAGATTGGTCCGCAGCTGTTCGCGCTCGCGGAACGTCAGACTAGGGTTGTCCAGCTCCATCATGTCGTTGGCAATCCGCTGATGAATATCTAGAACGACGCGGCGGCTTGCTTCCGTAGGATGAGCCGTCATTACGAGCTCGAGCGAAATGCCTTGAATCATATCCTGCACTTGGGCTGCAGGAATTGCCTGGTGCTTCAGATCGCGGACAACGTCCTCAATGGAGCCCGGCTGTACATTTTCCCCTGCAGAGCGCTCGTAATCGCGTTTGCGGCGAATACGGTGATTTTGCTCAGCGATATTGATTAATTGAAAATAAATTGCAAATGCACGAATAACCTGATGTCTCTTATCAGGGGCCAAAGAGTTGATCGTCTCTTTAAATTCCGCGTACATTTCGTGACTGTACTGGGCGCGCAGGTTCTTGCTCATCTCTCTAATTTGCTCTACTATGGCCAGTAGCTCGTTACCGCCTTGATGAACCAGAACCTCTCCCAGAATGTGTCCCAAGAAGCGAACATCTCTGCGCAAAAGGTTGTTTGACGTGTTTTTGTTAATCAAGCTGCCTGAATCCGACATGGTTCTCCTCCATCCCTTACCTTGGTCATAATGAATATTTTAACACAATACCGCGCTACCATGCAGTAAATTTATAAAGGAAATGTTAGACTTTCTTACTTTCCCTTGTAAAAACAAAGAAAAAAGACCCGCAGGGGTCTAGTAATATAGAAGCTTTTTCCTATGCTGGAAAAGTCGAATAATCTCGAATGCTCCGTAAAGTATTATTCGGATCCGCCGGCTACATCCTTCTTCGCGAGCTTAGTCAGCTTCGCATGCACCGCCAAACGCCCTGCTTCCTTATCCATTGTATTATCGCACGTAGATAAGGTAATAATTAGACTATCCGCAGAAAGCGACACTTCCGAAGGATACAACGACCGTTCCCGAAAGTCTTGTACAAATGCTTCATATTCCGCGTCGGTATCGAACTGGGTTAGGATATAGTCGACATCGGTTGTCGTGTAGTAGACGGAGAACACCTCCGCGACATAACTCTCATATAAGGTATCGAAGGTGAATGCAGGATGGGCGCGGAAAAATTCCGGATCTCGTACCGCTTCAGCTGGCCGAACATCGAGCCGTCTTTCATATTATGGCCGTAGATAACGGTGTGCCGATTCTCTTCTTCAGCCCTATTGCGATGGTCCATAAAAATGCTTCCGGACTTCGATTCCTCATGCCGTTGCGGTTCAAGTAATACTCATTATCTTGCGCTTGAACGATGGGGTAATCAATCGGGGTCTCATTCAGTCTTAACCAGCCGACAACGTCCGGAGTGATCTATTCAAGCTGTTGAATCGGGAAGCTGCCTTTAAAGGCATGGTAGGGATGGCAGGGATGGAAGGGACTCGGGCCTCCGCTCGTTTGGCTTCCGGTGGTTTTGCTTCCGCTGGCTCCTCCGAGCTCGAATAATAGATTTGGCGCGCTCTGCCATAGCCTGGCTGCCTGTTGCATAGCTGAAGCCAAGCTGATACGAGGAATAAGCTATTCCGATTATACTTAGTCCCATGAAAGCTCCCCTCAAGTACTTTCTCCCGCTACTCGTCATGAGATGCCTAGCGGTACCAGATAGAATCCGGTGTCCTCTTCATTTTTTACGACCACATCTACCCCGTAGATCGATTTGACCGCATTGGCTGTAATGACTTCCCTCGGCTCACCCATCATCTAGATGGCTCCATCCTTCATCACGATCACCAGTCGCTATAACGAATCGCTTGGTTAACATCATGGAGGACCATAACAATCGTCAGCCCGTAGGTCGTGTTAAGAGTCTTAATTAACTCTAATGGTTCAATTTGGTAATATATATCAAGATACGTTGTCGGCTCATCCAAAAACAGTATTTTTGTTTTTTGCGCCAATGCCATGGCGATCCACACTCTTTGCCTCTCTCCGCCCGATAATTGATTAATGGTCAATTTCCTCTTGGACAGCAAATTCGTGCACGACAACTCCCACTCCACTGCCTGCTCATCCTCTTCATCCGGCTGTGCGAACAAACGCCGGTGAGGCATCCGTCCGAAGCCGGTCAGCTTCTCAACCGTCAGATCCGACGGAGCTTCATTTTGCTGATGAACGACAGCCAGCTTTCGTGCAAGCTCCTTGGGCTTATACTCGCTCAGCAGCTTGCCGTCCAGTACGATTTGCCCGCTCCGGGGCGCGAAGTTTTGCGACATGACGCCAAGCAGCGTCGATTTGCCGCAGCCGTTCGGTCCAATGATGGTTATAATTTTGCCGGTGTCGATGCTGCCCGTTATCGATTTCAGCTGATCGTTTGCTTTGTCGTAGGAAAAGCTGACATCTCTATTTTCCATAGATGCGATTATTCTTTCTAAAGTAAAAAAGGGCCGCCGATCACCGTCATAATTATCGATGCCGGAATTTCGGCAGGAGCGAGCAGCGTTCTTCCGAGCGTATCGGAAGCCAGTATAAGCAATGCCCCGGCAAGGGCCGAGAACGGAAGGAGCACCTTATGATCCGAGCCGACCAGCAGCCGGGTAATGTGGGGGATCAGCAGTCCTGCAAAGGCGATCAAGCCGCCGATGGCCGTAGCTGTCGCAGCTAACTTCAATTTGCCATCTTCACTTCATCAAATTAACGTATTAAAGTAATTTAATATAAAAAAAACCTGAGCAATCTCAAGTCATCGTTAAAGATTATGGAGCGGGTGATGGGAATCGAACCCACGCTACCAGCTTGGAAGGCTGGAGTTCTACCATTGAACTACACCCGCGTAAATAAAAATGGTCGGGACGACACGATTTGAACATGCGACCCCCTGGTCCCAAACCAGGTGCTCTACCAAGCTGAGCTACGTCCCGATGGTATATGAAGCAAACTTTTAAAAGTTTACAGCATAAGCTTGTATTTGATTAATGGCGTGCCCTGAGAGATTCGAACTCCCGACCTTTTGATTCGTAGTCAAACGCTCTATCCGGCTGAGCTAAGGGCACATAATTATGGAGCGGAAGACGGGAATCGAACCCGCGACCCTCGCCTTGGCAAGGCGATGCTCTACCGCTGAGCCACTTCCGCAAAAACAATGCGCGTAGAGGGACTTGAACCCCCACGGTCGCCCGCTAGATCCTAAGTCTAGTGCGTCTGCCAATTCCGCCATACGCGCGCTTTAAGAAAAACATGGTGAGCCATGTAGGACTCGAACCTACGACACCCTGATTAAAAGTCAGGTGCTCTACCAACTGAGCTAATGGCTCATACATGGCTGGGGATCTAGGATTCGAACCTAGGCATGACGGAGTCAAAGTCCGTTGCCTTACCGCTTGGCTAATCCCCAATATGCATTGAGTGTAAAGATGGTGCCGTCGAGAGGACTTGAACCCCCAACCTACTGATTACAAGTCAGTTGCTCTACCAATTGAGCTACAACGGCAAATTCATGGTGGAGGCTGACGGGATCGAACCGCCGACCCTCTGCTTGTAAGGCAGATGCTCTCCCAGCTGAGCTAAGCCTCCATATGTATAGAGAGAATGGTGACCCGTAGGGGATTCGAACCCCTGTTACCTCCGTGAAAGGGAGGTGTCTTAACCCCTTGACCAACGGGCCGTGCACTGGAGCTTCCAACCGGGATCGAACCGGTGACCTCATCCTTACCATGGATGCACTCTACCTACTGAGCTATGGAAGCTTATGGCTCCCCGAACAGGACTCGAACCTGTGACAACTCGATTAACAGTCGAGTGCTCTACCAACTGAGCTATCAGGGAATGTCCGCTTGGCGACGTTCTACTCTCCCAGGACCCTTCGGTCCAAGTACCATCGACGCTGGAAGGCTTAACGGTCGTGTTCGGTATGGGTACGCGTGGTTCCCTTCCGCCATCATCACCAAACTAAGAGTTTTCGTTAGAAAACTGGCTTCGTAAGCATACGCTTTGTTCAAGGATTTATTCCTTGAAAACTAGATACGAAACGATGCGTGTAATAAGCAAGTGTATTGCATCTCTGACCATACTTCGTATGGCAGATCAATGGATAAGCCCTCGACCGATTAGTATTCGTCAGCTCCACACGTTGCCGTGCTTCCACCCCGAACCTATCTACCTCGTCGTCTTCAAGGGGTCTTACATACTGGGAAATCTCATCTTGAGGGGGGCTTCACGCTTAGATGCTTTCAGCGCTTATCCCGTCCGTACGTAGCTATCCAGCCGTGCTCCTGGCGGAACAACTGGTACACCAGCGGTACGTCCATCCCGGTCCTCTCGTACTAAGGACAGCTCCTCTCAAATTTCCTGCGCCCACGACAGATAGGGACCGAACTGTCTCACGACGTTCTGAACCCAGCTCGCGTACCGCTTTAATGGGCGAACAGCCCAACCCTTGGGACCTACTTCAGCCCCAGGATGCGATGAGCCGACATCGAGGTGCCAAACCTCCCCGTCGATGTGGACTCTTGGGGGAGATAAGCCTGTTATCCCCAGGGTAGCTTTTATCCGTTGAGCGATGGCCCTTCCATTCGGTACCACCGGATCACTAAGCCCGACTTTCGTCCCTGCTCGACCTGTTTGTCTCGCAGTCAAGCTCCCTTATGCCTTTGCACTCTTCGAATGATTTCCAACCATTCTGAGGGAACCTTGGGGCGCCTCCGTTACTTTTTAGGAGGCGACCGCCCCAGTCAAACTGCCCACCTGACACTGTTCCCCGACCGGATCACGGCCGCGGGTTAGAACTCCGATACGATCAGGGTGGTATCCCAACGTCGCCTCCACACAAGCTGGCGCTCATGCTTCTTAGGCTCCCACCTATCCTGTACAGATCGTACCAAAGTCCAATATCAAGCTGCAGTAAAGCTCCATGGGGTCTTTCCGTCTTGTCGCGGGTAACCTGCATCTTCACAGGTATTAAAATTTCACCGGATCTCTCGTTGAGACAGCGCCCAAGTCGTTACGCCATTCGTGCGGGTCAGAATTTACCTGACAAGGAATTTCGCTACCTTAGGACCGTTATAGTTACGGCCGCCGTTTACTGGGGCTTCGGTTCATAGCTTCGGGTTACCCCTAACCACTCCCCTTAACCTTCCAGCACCGGGCAGGCGTCAGCCCGTATACTTCGCCTTGCGGCTTCGCACAGACCTGTGTTTTTGCTAAACAGTCGCTTGGGCCTTTTCACTGCGGCCCCCTCGGGCTATTCACCCTACCGAGGCACCCCTTCTCCCGAAGTTACGGGGTCATTTTGCCGAGTTCCTTAACGAGAGTTCTTCCGCGCGCCTTAGCATGCTCTGCTCGCCTACCTGTGTCGGTTTGCGGTACGGGCACCTTCTCCCTGGCTAGAGGCTTTTCTTGGCAGCCTGAACTCATGACCTTCGCTACTGTAATTTTCACTCCCCATCACAGACCAGCCTTACGATGTGCGGATTTGCCTACACATCAGCCTCTCTGCTTGGACGGGCATCCATCAGCCCGCGTCACTATCCTTCTGCGTCACCCCATTGCTCATAACGGTTCACGGTGGTACAGGAATATCAACCTGTTGTCCTTCGACTACGCCTTTCGGCCTCGCCTTAGGTCCCGACTTACCCTGAGCGGACGAGCCTTCCTCAGGAACCCTTAGGCTTTCGGCGGACAAGATTCTCACTTGTCTTTTCGTTACTCATACCGGCATTCTCACTTGTATGCTGTCCAGCCGTCCTTACGATCGACCTTCAACCTACATACAACGCTCCCCTACCAGAGCAGATTCATCATCTGCAATCCATAGCTTCGGTGGCGTGTTTAGCCCCGTTACATTTTCGGCGCAGAGTCACTCGACCAGTGAGCTATTACGCACTCTTTCAATGGTGGCTGCTTCTAAGCCAACATCCTGGTTGTCTGCGCAACTCCACATCCTTTCCCACTTAACACACACTTGGGGACCTTAGCTGATGGTCTGGGCTGTTTCCCTCTTGACAATGGATCTTAGCACTCACTGTCTGACTCCCGGGATAAAGTATGTGGCATTCAGAGTTTGACTGGACTTGGTAACCCTTGGCGGGCCCCGCACCCAATCAGTGCTTTACCTCCACTACTCATCTCCCGAGGCTAGCCCTAAAGCTATTT
>NZ_CP031168.1:0-490000 GCF_022354825.1 Paenibacillus sp. H1-7 | reverse complement strand
TTATAGCGGCTCTTTGTCTGTTTTCAGTACTTTGGATAAAATTAAAATTTGCCATGCATTGCTCGCAATCAAAGGAACCATCATAAAAATAGTGGATGCCGCGGTATTCAGACGAATGGCCGGGATGGCTTCTACAGCCGTTACAACGGTCATGAAGAACAAGGTCGGAATAAATCCGTTGCGGTTGGTGAGCTTTACTTTCCAAGCCGATATCGCCAAGCCAGCTAGCAGCATAAAAAAGGGTAAGAGAGAATAGGACAGCCAGCTATCTCCAGGATTATGACGCAGGATAACAAGGTCTATAATAGCTACGATAACCAATATAATCTGCACTGTATCCCAAACCCATTTTTTTCTTATGATCCCCATCATAATGAATCGGACAATCAAATACGCAAAAAAACCCATTTGGCTTAATACACTGATTGTTGCTCCACCAAGAAGCATTGTCAAAATATTGTAGCCGATCTCGTTGCCCCCCAGAAAACTGAACTGCTGATCGTTAGCTTGTAAAATAACTCCTGTGATCAAGGCGCTGACGGCACCGATCAGCAAAGTTGTCCAAAATAAATAGAACCACTTTCTTAACGTCACATTGTCGACCCCCAAAGCTTCATCTCTTCAAAAGTTAATTGTACCAACGTTCACAAAAAAAAGCCAATAAACCGGCGGAGTGAAAGTTCGTATCGCAGCAAATACTAAGGCCATATTCTTGTTAGGAAAGGAGCTCTAAGCAATGATGAAGCGATGGTGGCAATATGTTTCCCTCCTTCTTGTTCTTATGATTCTGGCTTCCTGCGGCTCGGATAAGCAAGCTTCGCAATCACATGGCGGCAGTTATAAAGATACAAAGACGATGGTGCTGGATATTTTGAAGACGGAAGACGGCAGGAAAGCCATTCAGACGGCCATTGAGAGGACAAATACGCTCGCTCAATCCGAAGGCCAAATGAAGCTCTTGGCGGCGGGAGACGGTCAGCAAATTCAATTGGCGGTAAAGGATGTTTTGACGGATACGTCGAACAACAAGTTTTTGCAAAATGTCATAACCGACCCCAAATTTGCAGGACAATTTGCCAAAGCGATTCAAAAAGATACGAAGCAGCTGCAAAAAGAGCTGATGAAAGACCCGGAGTACCAAAAAACGCTGATGGATGCAATGAAAAATCCGGATTTTGAAAAAATGCTGATGGATACGATGAAAGGCCCTCAGTATCGTTCGCAAATGAAGACCGTCATGCAGGAATCGCTGCAAAGTCCTTTATTTCGCCTTGAGCTGATGAATTTGATGAAAAAAGTGCTCGAAGAGGAATCCATGCCGAAAGAACAGGGCCAAGGGAAACAAGCCGGCGGCGGTGGTGGCGGAGGCGGGCAAGAACAGAAGAAGCAGGACCAATCGGATCAAAAAGAGAAAAGTCAGCAGTAATAGTAGAACGAAGACAAAAAGGAGCTGCCCTGAACTGTTGGTTAACAGCTTAGGCAGCTTCTTGCGCTTACTCCGCTTTATTGATCACTTTGCGTGCTAGATCCACATAAAGCTTACCTGTTTCGGAATCCTGTTTGTACACCGACGGAGAATAGTCAGGTTCAGCAACATGATTATCCGGAGCGCCAAGAGGCACTTGTATCAGCAGATCGGTATGCAGCTCTTCCGCAAGCTTGGCTCCCCCGCCCCTGCCGAACACATAATCCTTTTCTCCGCATTTGCCGCACTGATAGTAGGACATATTCTCAACGATACCGATGATTTCGTGATTGGTGTGCTTAGCCATAGCTCCAGCCCTGGCGGCAACGAAAGCCGCTGTAGCATGAGGCGTCGTGACGATAATTTCCTTGCTTTGCGGAATCATCTGATGAACATCCAGGGCAACGTCTCCCGTACCTGGCGGCAAATCAAGCAATACGTACTCGACATCGCCCCAGTTGACTTCCTGGAAGAAGTTGCGCAGCATTTTGCCGAGCATTGGGCCGCGCCAAATTACCGGAGTATTCTCTTCGACGAAGAAGCCCATCGAAATCACCTTTACGCCGAAACGCTCGATCGGTACGATACGATTGCCTACAAGCTCCGGTTTGTCTTCGATTCCCATCATATCCGGTACGCTGAAGCCATAAATATCGGCATCGATAAGGCCGACTTTTTTGCCAAGCCTTGCAAGTGCGACAGCCAGGTTTACGGTTACGGTGGACTTGCCTACACCACCCTTGCCGCTCGCAATGGCAATAAAGTGTACGCCGGCCTCAGGAGCCAGTATATCGCGTACAGCGGCCGTTTCGGTGTTGGCTTGTACCGTATGCTCCTGCAGCTTGCGCGCCGCTTCATTGCGGTCATACTCGGTCATGGGACGAAACCGCAAATGAACCTCGCCCGCACCGGCGTTCCGGAAGGCAACGGAAATTTGCTCCTGCAGCTGCTCCTTATAAGTCTCATCTTCATTAGATAACAAGACGGTTGCCGAAACGCGTCCTTCTTTAATAACAACATCCCGGATCAACTGAAGCTCAGTCAGTCCGAGCTGGAATTCCGGATCATGAAGATGCTGTACTGTATTTAATAGTTGTTCTTTAGTAAGCAACGAATTTCACCTCAGCCGATGATAAGTATGGTACTTCCCTTATTATATCATAATTTTGTTAGTAACCCACTTTTTCACCGGCGTAGTATCTTAAGATGCCCTGGTAGATGGAGGCAGCGACTTTTTTCTGGTAGGACGGATTTTTCAGCAAATTCGCTTCGGCTGGATTGGAGAGGAATCCAACTTCGACCAGAGAGCTAGGGACTTTAACCGTTTTGAGCAAATAGTTGCCCTCCAGCGGCTTGGCGACCCTGTCCGTATTTTTCAGATTTTGCTTGATTTCATCTTGAATTAATGCCGCTAACATTCCGCTATCCTTATGATTCGGGTAATAAAATGTTTGCGCACCGGACCATTTGGCGGAAGGAATGCTATTTAAATGAACGCTGACAAATAAATCGGCATTTTGCTTGGATATAAATTGCGCCCGGTTTATTAAGTCCTCCGTCTTCCTCTTGCTGTACCCTTTGGTCGACGGCTCGGCCAAATCCTGGTCGCTTTCTCTGGTCATAACGACAATCGCCCCGGCTTCCTGCAAATAGTCTCTCAGATGCATCGTAATCGCCAGGTTAATGTCCTTCTCAATAAGTCCATCCTTGTTCTCCGCCCCTCCATCCGGACCGCCGTGACCCGCATCCAGCGCGATCGTCTTGCCTGACAGCGGCATCGTCCAATACGTCCACGTCTTGGTTGCGGGCAGCTCATACGTAAATAGAAACAGCATGAGAACAACAAGCATAGCGGACATGACTAACTTCAAGCTGCTGTGCATCGTGAGCCAGACTACGACCCTTTTCCTCCTTTTAAACATGAAAAATCCACCTCACATCCCATAGACTCTGTAACATCTTATGGGACAGGGTGGACAAATATGCTACGAATTCGTAGGCTCGAACTGTTCTCTCATACCTTCGATCAGCACTTCCGCAACCTCAGGACGGGTAAATTGCGGAGGAGGGCATTGGCCGCCTCGCAGCAGCGCGCGAACCTTCGTTCCTGACAAATGGAGATGCTCCGCCTTGTCGTGCGGGCACGTTTTGCTGGATGCCATATTGCCGCATTTGGTGCAAAAGAAGCTGTGCTCGAAAAATAACGGGGTAATCCCCAGCTCTTCGCTGGTAAAGTTTCTGAAAATTTCTTGTGCTTCATACGTTCCGTAATAGTCGCCGACACCAGCATGGTCTCGGCCGACGATGAAGTGGGTGCAGCCGTAATTTTTACGTACCATAGCATGGAAAATGGCTTCTCGAGGCCCTGCATAGCGCATAGCGGCCGGGAATACGCCAAGGAACGTGCGATTCCTCGGATAGTAGTTCTCAAGCAATACAAGGTAGCTGCGCATCCGAACGTCGGCGGAGATATCGTCGGATTTGGTTTCCCCCACGAGTGGGTTCAAAAACAACGCATCGACAATCTCCATTGCACTCTTCTGGATATACTCATGTGCGCGGTGAACAGGGTTCCTCGTCTGAAATCCTACGACGCTTTTCCAGCCTTTCTCAACGAACAACCGCCTAGTTTCCGACGGATCGAAGTAATATTGCTGGAACTTCTCCGGCTTCGAACGGTTCAATACTTGAATCGGTCCGCCCACATAAACAGAAGGGCGTGAGAACAGCTTCTGCACGCCTGGATGGGCTTCGTCATCGGTTTTAAATACTTTGAGAGCCTCATGCCTTTGGTCCGCGGTATAGACGCTTTGAACATCCAAAATGCCGTAAACAATGCCGTCCTGCTCGCCGATCAGCGCAGCTTGCTCACCAAGCTTGAGGCCCTCCGCTACGCTTTCCTCTACAGCCAAAGTCACCGGTATGCTCCATACCGTTCCGTCCGCCAAGCGCATCCGCTCGACAACCGATTCATAATCTTCCTTGCCAAGAAATCCGGTCAATGGAGAAAACGCTCCTACGCCAATCAGATCAAGATCAGATATCGTCCAGGAATTAACCTTTAAAGGAACCAAACCTTTTGCCAGCTCCAACAAACGTTCTCTCTCTGCACCATCAACAACTCGATTGATTAAGACACCACCGTGTGGTTGAATCGTTTCTGCCATTGCTGCATTACCTCCTCAATATTATTTGTGGAGACCGCATTCCGTCTTCTCGAAGCCGGACCAGCGTCCAGCACGAGGATCTTCTCCTACTGCTACCTGACGTGTACAATGCTCGCAACCGATACTTGGGTAATTTCGATCGTGCAATGGGTTATATATAATATTATTCGTGCGGATATAATTCCAGACATCTTCCGAGGTCCAGGAAGCCAAAGGATTGAATTTTACCAAACCGAACTTTGTGTCATACTCGACTTTTCTGGCATTCGCCCGTGTAGGAGCTTGATCGCGGCGAATTCCCGTGATCCAGGCAGCGTAATTTTTGAGGATATCGGTCAGCGGGTCTACTTTACGGATATTGCAGCATTGCGTAGGATTGCCTTTCCACAGCTCATCACCATACTGCTCCGCTTGCTCGCTTAATGTCAGTTTAGGGAGCACTTGAACGAATTCAACACCGTAGTGCTGCTGTAATCTATCCCGAGTTTCATAGGTCTCTTTAAAGTGTACGTTCGTATCTAAGTAAAATATGTCGGTTTTGGGGCTTACCTTCTGGAGCATATCGACCAATACGACGTCCTCTGCCCCGAAACTACAGGCTAAAGTAATGTTCGGAAACTTCTCAACCGCCCAGGCAATCAGAGCTTCCGGACTTTGTGTTTCAAACTGCTCTGCTGCTTCTTGTATGAGCTTCTCTTTTTCAAATAAATTCATTACTGTTCCTCCCATCTTATAATCCCGAGTATATTACTATGTTTTGTTGTATATATAATTATATCTCAACCCTACTTTTTGTCAATTTAAAATTTACTTGGGCCATTCTTTATAGTATGAGGTGCCCAGAACTTGGTGAAATAAAAAAACAAAAAAACCTTTCCACCGTAATAGTGAAAAGGTCTTTGTATATTTCGTATAAAGAAAATTAACGCTTGGAGAACTGAGGCGCACGACGAGCGGCTTTCAAGCCGTATTTCTTACGCTCTTTCATACGAGGGTCACGAGTCAAGAATCCGGCTTTTTTCAAAGAACCGCGGAATTCTGGATCTGCCTTCAACAAAGCGCGGGAGATACCGTGACGGATTGCTCCTGCTTGTCCGGAAATACCACCGCCGTTAGCGATAACCAATACATCGTATTTGCCCAATGTTTCGGTCAGGTTCAGCGGTTGTTTCACGATCAATTTCAATGTTTCAAGACCAAAGTACTCATCCAAGTTACGTTTATTGATAATGATTCGGCCTTCGCCTGGTACGAGACGTACACGTGCTACCGAATGCTTACGACGACCTGTTCCATAATATTGAACTTGTGCCACAAAACAGTCCTCCCTTTATCTTAACCGCGAAGTTCCCAAACTTCAGGTTGTTGTGCTTGATGCGGATGCTCAGAACCAGCATATACTTTCAGTTTCGTCTTCATGCTGTCGCCAAGACGATTTTTTGGAAGCATGCCGTGAATTGCGAATTCAAGCACACGCTCCGGTTTTGTGTTCAACAAATCTTGAGCGGAAGTTACTTTCAAACCGCCGGAGTACAAAGAGTGACGATAGTACATTTTGTTTTGCAATTTCTTACCGGTCAATCTGATTTTCTCTGCATTAATGACGATTACAAAATCACCAGTATCCACGTGAGGCGTGAATTGAGGCTTGTGCTTGCCGCGGATGATGCTAGCAGCTTCGCTTGCAAGACGACCCAGAGTTTTGTCTGTCGCGTCAATAATGTACCATTTGCGCTCTACTTCATTAGGCTTAGCCATATATGTGGTACGCATGAATAGTTCCTCCTAAACATTGTTCGCTTCGGTGCTTACGCTTTGATGAAATGACACAGTCATGTGATGATTGTGAAGACAAAAGGTCATTCCATCACCAAATCTATCTGTATCAAACGTTTAATTTGTCATGTTGGGTAAATCAGCAGCCTTCTCTTGACCCGGGGCCGTGGGTTAGCCGATCAAGAAACGCCAAGTGATATTTTACTATAAATCTGACAGGAAATCAAGTCTTGATTGATTATTCATCGTACAAAACTTCCCACATCATCAGTCCGTGTGGCACAGCCGTAGGCCCTGCTTTAGCACGGCTCTGAGCAGCCAGGATGTCCCGCATCGATTCACTCGTACGTTTCCCTTCTCCCACCTGGATCAAGGTACCTGCAACGATTCTCACCATGTTGTATAAAAACCCGTTACCGGTCAAATAAATATGAATAGCAAACGATTGCAGCACCGGATCCACCGGCTCGCACTCCAGCCTGGCTTCATATATCGTTCTGACGTGCGATAACTTCGTGGATCGGACCGAGCAGAAGGACGTAAAGTCATGCGTCCCCTCAAGCCACTGCAGCCCCTCACGCATCGCTTCCGTGTTTAAGGACGTAGGATGGAAAAACTCCATATGCCGCTTAAACAGGTCGGGATGGCGTCCACAACGGATTGTATAGCGGTACGTTTTCCGAACAGCCGATCTTGTCGAGTGAAACGCAAGATCCACTTCCCTCGCACCGCTCACGACGATATCCTCCGGCAGCCTTGTATTGAGCGCCATGCACCAACGGTTTACCGGAATTTGCGATTCCGTATAAAAGTTGATCACTTGGCCGCGGGCATGTACTCCCGCATCCGTCCGGCCCGACGATGTAAGCTTCACCCGTTCCCCCGTCAGGGAGAACACGGCTTGCTCCAATACATCCTGAACCGTGTTCTTGCTAGGCTGCGTTTGAAATCCGTTGTAAGCTGTCCCGTCATAACTGACGGTCATGCATATATTTCTCACGGCCGTCCTCCATTATCCGTTCGAGCTTAAGCTACAAAAAAAAGGGTTTCATCAGAATCATGAGATCCCGTCCACCCTTTCCCACCCTTTTATGCACGATCTACTAATTCTAAATATACCATTGGCGCTGCATCGCCGCGGCGAGGACCCAGCTTCAAGATTCTGGTGTATCCGCCTTGACGCTCAGCATAGCGTGGAGCCAATTCAGCAAATAGCTTTTGGATCGCATCTTGATTCTCGTTAACTGCTTCACGACGTACAAAGGAAGCAACTTGACGGCGAGCATGAAGATCTCCGCGTTTTGCCAACGTGATTAGTTTTTCTGCAATAGAGCGCAATTCTTTAGCTTTCGCTTCCGTAGTTTGGATGCGCTCGTGTATGAACAAGTCAGTTACCAGGTCACGGAACAATGCTTTACGTGCGCTGGAATCACGACCTAACTTTTGGTATGCCATTTATGTGCAACCTCCTTCTGCTTAATGATTACCTGACGCTTAGTCTTCCATTCTGAGGCCAAGTCCAAGCTCTTCGAGCTTCTCTTGAACTTCTTCCAAGGATTTGCGTCCAAGATTACGAACCTTCATCATGTCTTCTTCCGTTTTCGTAATCAATTCTTGTACCGTATTAATACCCGCACGCTTCAGGCAGTTGTAAGAACGAACAGAAAGATCGAGTTCTTCGATCGTCATTTCCAACACTTTCTCTTTCTTGTCCTCTTCTTTTTCCACCATGATCTCGGCATCCTTAGCTTCATCGGTAAGACCGACAAACAGCATCAGATGCTCAGTCAAGATTTTAGCGCCCAAGCTAACGGCTTCTTCAGGTCGAATACTTCCATCGGTCCAGACTTCGAGGGTTAGTTTGTCGTAGTTGGTAACTTGGCCGACGCGAGTGTTTTCTACGCTGTAGTTGACGCGGGTAATCGGAGTGTAGATCGAATCAATAGGGATGACGCCGATTGGCTGATCTTCCTTCTTGTTCTTGTCCGCTTGAACATATCCGCGTCCCCGATTCGCATGAATGCGCATATGAAGACGTGCATCGGAGGATAGTGTAGCGATATGCAGATCCGGGTTAAGAATCTCCACATCACTGTCACCACGAATATCGCCGGCAACGACTGGTCCTTCACCTTCAGCATCAATTTCCAACACTTTCTCTTCGTCGGAATGAATCTTTAACGATAGCCCTTTGAGGTTAAGGATAATCTCCGTAACATCTTCCATGACACCTGGAACGGTGGAGAACTCATGCAGCACTCCGTCAATTTGGACAGAGGTTACTGCTGCCCCCGGTAGCGAGGACAGCAAGATTCTGCGAAGCGAATTCCCCAGTGTCGTTCCATAGCCTCTCTCAAGAGGCTCTACAACAAACTTGCCGTAAGTGCCATCCTCACTCAATGATACGGTTTCTATTTTCGGCTTTTCGATTTCGATCATTTATAACCCTCCTTCAAAACGTCGTTTCCCTCTGGATAACTTAAGACGCATAGAACGTGCAGTATGCCTATCCAAACAGTATTCACAACTTTTGGATATTTATACCACTCTTTTGCAATCCTGAATTAGACACGACGACGTTTTGGAGGACGGCAACCGTTATGTGGAATTGGAGTCACGTCTTTAATCAGGTTAACTTCCAAACCAGCTGCTTGAAGTGAACGGATTGCTGCTTCACGACCAGCGCCAGGACCTTTAACCATAACTTCAACGGCTTTCATGCCATGTTCCATAGCTGCTTTGGCAGCAGATTCTGCAGCCATTTGCGCAGCAAACGGTGTGCTTTTACGGGAACCTTTGAAGCCCAGGTTACCGGCACTTGCCCAGGAAATTGCGTTCCCGTGCGGATCCGTAATAGTTACAATCGTATTGTTAAACGTAGAGCGGATATGAGCCACTCCGGAGTCGATATTTTTCCGATCACGGCGTTTTGTACGAACAACTTTTTTAGGTTTAGCCATTTATTTGTTAACCTCCTTTACTATTTCTTCTTGTTAGCTACAGTACGACGAGGACCTTTACGCGTACGAGCGTTAGTTTTAGTACGTTGACCACGAACAGGCAAGCCGCGACGATGACGAACACCACGGTAGCATCCGATTTCGATCAAACGTTTGATGTTCAGTGCGATTTCACGACGAAGGTCGCCTTCCACCTTAACGGTTTTGTCGATCGCGTCACGAAGTTTGCTTACTTCATCTTCAGTCAAGTCACGAACGCGAGTCGAAGGGCTAACACCAGTGTTGGCCAAAATTGTCTCCGAAGTCGTTCTGCCGATACCGAAAATGTATGTCAAAGCGATCACTACGCGTTTGTCACGCGGCAAGTCTACACCAGCAATACGTGCCATTTATAGGAGCACCTCCTTAACCTTGTTTTTGTTTATGCTTAGGGTTTTCGCAAATTACCATTACATTACCTTTGCGGCGAATGACTTTGCATTTTTCGCAAATAGGTTTGACCGATGGTCTTACCTTCATTGTTATTACCTCCTAAGAGCTTGCGCTAGCAAGCTAACTTCGTAAGAGTAGGCTTATGTTTTTCGCGAGAAAAACTTGCTTCGAAAGCATGACTGAGCTTACGCTAGCAAACCAAACTACAACTGACATCTATTTAAAACGATAGGTTATACGGCCTCTGGTCAAGTCATAAGGGGAAAGTTCCACTGTCACTTTATCTCCAGGCAGGATCCGGATAAAATGCATTCTGATTTTACCGGAAACATGAGCAAGAATTTTATGACCGTTCTCGAGTTCCACCTTAAACATTGCATTAGGAAGAGGTTCAATCACTGTACCTTCAACTTCAATTACATCTTCTTTGGCCACAGTCATTCTCCTTTCTCTTGCGCTTCTGATTTCATTGGTTCCACATACTTATTCAGTGCAAAACGTAATTTCCCGTTCGTCACACGACCGCTTTCCTTCAAGCTGTCCACTACTTCGCTGCTGATCGCTTGCAATAACTCGAGATGATTCAAGTTTTTCTTTTTAGGTTGATCGAACTTCCGTTTGTCGCCGTCGGCAATCCAGACGAATCGTTGGTCTTCGACGTTGATTATTACGGCGTACTTCCCGGAGTCCTTTCCGCGAACGATCCTAACAATTTGTCCGAGCTGTGGAATGTTAGCCGAATCCAATCTATCACCTACGTCCGAGACTGCGTCAATATTTCGTAACCGTCTGGAGTGATAGCGATGGTATGCTCAAAATGCGCGCACAGTGTGCCATCCACTGTAACAACCGTCCAATTGTCTTCGAGGGTCTTAACATACCGTTCACCGACGTTGACCATTGGCTCAATTGCTAATACCATTCCCGGCTTCAGGCGAGGACCTCGACCTGGGATGCCGTAATTCGGAATTTGAGGTTCTTCATGAAGCTCTGTCCCTACACCATGCCCTACATACTCTCGAACAATGGAAAAACCTTCATCCTCGACGCATTTTTGAATCGCGTGGGAGATAGTGTACAATCGCGCATCCGGTTTGGCTTCCGCAAGACCCGCATATAGAGAACGTTCCGTCACTTCCAGCAGCTTGCGCGCTGTGTCCGAGATATTCCCTACGCCATACGTCCAAGCGGAGTCACCATGGTATCCTTTATAGTTTGCACCGATATCGATACTGATGATGTCGCCATCTTTTAGCTTACGCCCACTGGGTATGCCGTGTACCAATTCATCATTGACTGAAGCACAGATGCTGCCAGAAAAACCGTTATAGCCTTTAAAAGATGGGGTTGCGCCCTGACTGCGAATATATTCTTCTGCGATTTGATCCAGCTCTTTAGTTGTAATATCGGGCTGAACGGATTTCTGCAACAAGCGATGCGTATCGGCTACAATGCGGCCGGCTTCTCTCATTAACTCCAATTCAGCTGCAGACTTACAAATGATCATTCCGCTTGCCCTCGCAATAGTGAACTGATTTGTGTAGTAACCGCACTTATTTCTTGCTCACCGTTAACCTCACGCAAATTTCCTTTGTTACGGTAATACGACAAAAGAGGTGCTGTCTTGTTCGTGTATTCGTCAAGACGGGTACCGACTTTTTCTTCGGTATCGTCCGATCTTTGATACAATTCGCCGGAACATTTATCACACACATTTTCACGTGCAGGAGGGTTAAACAAGATGTGGTACGTAGCTCCACAAGACTTACAGATTCTTCGACCAGTCAAACGAGCCAAAAGCAGATTGCGATCTACTTTCAAATTGATTACATGGTCTATGCTTCTTCCCAAGGATGCCATTATGTCGTCCAGCGCTTCCGCTTGAGAGATCGTTCTTGGAAATCCGTCAAGCAAAAAGCCTTTCTCACAATCCGGCTGCTGCAAGCGCTCCTTGACGATACCGATAGTGATTTCGTCAGGTACGAGCAAGCCCTGGTCCACATATTTTTTTGCTTCCAATCCAAGTGCCGTTTCCTGTTTCATAGCCAAACGGAATGCATCACCGGTTGAAATATGCGGGATTTGAAACTCATTAACGATTCCTTCCGCCTGCGTACCTTTACCTGCACCAGGAGGTCCCATAAAGATCACGTTCATAATGACTTCCTCCCCATCGCATCAAATGATGCTAACAGCACAATAGGTGCCGATAGCCAATAAATAACTACCAGAACCTATTTGCTATTTATTAATGAAGCCTTTGTAGTGACGCTTGATCAATTGGCTTTCGATCTGCTTCATCGTCTCCAAACCTACACCGATAACGATCAGCAAGGAAGTACCGCCGATGCTTACCGAACTAGGCAAGCCTGCTAAGCTTCCAAGGAGCATAGGCAGGATGGAGATCGCGGACAAGAACAAAGCGCCCGACAAGGTAATGCGAGTCATCACTCTTGTCAAGTAAACGGAAGTGGTTTTACCTGGGCGGATACCCGGGATATAGCCTCCGTTTTTCTTCATTTGATCCGCCATTTGCTCAGGGTTAATCTGAACAAACGTGTAGAAGAACGTAAACCCAATAATCAGCAGAACATACAAAACCATCCCTATTGGATGAGTATAGTTCAGGTTCGTAATAATCCAGTCCGCTACCGGATTACCTCTCCAGAAGCTCGCAAGCGTAGGAGGGAATACAAGAAGCGAAAGTGCAAAGATAACTGGAATTACGCCTGCTGCATTAACCTTCAAAGGGATATGCGTCGATTGTCCACCATACATCTTGCGGCCGACTACCCGTTTCGCATACTGAACCGGAATTTTACGAACGCCCTGCTGCACGAAGATAACCCCAGCAATCAAAGCGATAACGACGATTGCGATAATGACCATCTTGATGACGTTCAAGAACAATGCGTCGCCTGCATCCGTAAACTCGGACTTCACGATTTGCGAAATTCCCGTAGGGATAGCAGCCACGATCCCCGCAAAGATGATCATGGAAATACCATTGCCAATTCCATTCTCAGTGATTTGTTCCCCTAACCACATCAAAAATGCGGTTCCCGCGGTAAGAACAATAGCAATCAATATATACGTTGTGACTGTTGGATTTACAACCAAGCCGGCATAGATCCGGTTAAAACCGATAGCTAAGCCAAACGCCTGGATAAGACCCAACACGATTGTTCCGTAACGGGTAATTTGAGCAAGCTTCTTTCTTCCGACTTCGCCTTCTTTAGCCCATTGTGCAAACCTTGGGATTACATCCATCGACAACAGCTGAACTATGATCGAGGACGTAATGTAAGGCATGATTCCCATCGCAAAGATGGAGAACTGGAACAAAGCGCCGCCGGAGAAGGTGTTCAGCAAGCCAAACACATCACTAGAATTAGCCCGATCCTGCATTTTCAAAATGTCCGTGTTAATGTTAGGTACCGGTATAAAAGCACCAATTCGGTAGACGATCAATACCAGCAAGGTAAATATAATCCTACGTCTTAAATCGTCCACTTTAAAAATATTGGAAATGGTACGAAACATTAAATCACCTCGGTTTTACCGCCGGCAGCCTGAATTTTCTCTACCGCAGATTGAGAGAACTTATTAGCTTTTACGTTAAGCTGTACCGTAATCTCGCCATTACCCAAGATTTTGATTCCGTCTCTTGCACTTTTCACAACACCGGACTCAAGCAGCAATTCTGGAGTAACTTCAGTTCCAGCAGCAAACTTGTTAAGCTCGGTCAGATTCACAATCGCGAATTCCTTACGGAAACGGTTAGTGAAACCACGCTTAGGCAAGCGACGATATAGAGGATTTTGACCTCCTTCAAAACCTGGACGAACACCACCGCCGGAACGAGCGTTTTGCCCTTTATGACCGCGAGTAGCTGTTTTACCCATTCCGCTTCCGATACCGCGGCCTACACGTTTACGAGCCTTACGGGATCCTTCAGCAGATGCAAGTTCATGCAACTTCATCGTTTGCACCTCCTCTAATACATTTTGTTGTGCGCTATTATGCTTCGATTTCTTTAACTTCGATCAAATGACTTACTTGGTTGACCATGCCGCGGATAGCCGCATTGTCGTTATGTGTAACCGATTGATGCAGCTTACGGAGTCCAAGGGAAGTAACTGTACGACGTTGTACTTCCGGACGACCGATCAGGCTGCGTTTGAGGGTGATTTGCAATTGCTTAGCCATTGGTTTCCCTCCTAACCTAACAGTTCTTCAACGGTTTTGCCACGCAGTTTTGCAACTTCTTCAGCACGCTTCAGACGCTGCAATCCTTCCAATGTAGCATTAACCATGTTGATGGAGTTAGAAGAACCTAGGGATTTTGTCAAGATGTCGCCTACACCTGCAAGTTCCAGCACGGCGCGAACAGGTCCGCCTGCGATAACTCCGGTACCTTTGGAAGCTGGCTTCAGAAGAACGCTGCCTGCTCCGAATTTACCGATTACCAAGTGAGGGATTGTAGTTCCAACGATAGGTACATGAATCAGGTTTTTCTTGGCATCTTCGATACCTTTGCGAATCGCATCAGGTACTTCACCAGCTTTACCGATTCCTGCGCCTACCCAGCCTTTGCCGTCGCCTACAACGACCAATGCGCTGAAGCTGAAGCGACGTCCGCCTTTTACTACTTTAGCTACGCGATTAATGTTAACAACTTTTTCAGTTAACTCTAAAGTATTGGGATCAATACGCAAGTGACTTTACCTCCTTATTAAATGGTTTTATTAGAATTCAAGACCAGCTTCACGAGCTGCATCAGCCAAAGCTTGCACACGACCATGGTACAGGTATCCGCCGCGGTCAAATACTACTTGCACAACACCGTTATTTTTAGCGCGCTCTGCAATCAATGCTCCGACCTTGCGAGCTGCTTCAACGTTACCGCCGTTACCGATGCTGTCTTTCAACTCTTTATCTTGAGTCGAAGCGGAAGCGATCGTTACACCTTTCACATCGTCGATCAATTGAGCGTACATGTGTTTGGAGGAACGGAAGATATTCAAGCGTGGACGCTCAGTCGTACCTTGAATTTTCTTACGAACACGAAGGTGTCTTTTCAAACGGGCTTTATTTTTATCGCCTTTAGTAATCATTCTTGGTTCACTCCTTTCAGCTTGAATGAGAGGTTACCGCATTACGCGATCTTATTTCTTCTTACCAGCTTTACCTTCTTTGCGAAGGATGCGCTCGCCTTCATACTTAATACCTTTACCTTTATAAGGCTCTGGTTCACGTACGGAACGAACTTTCGCTGCTGTAGCTCCGACCAACTCTTTATCGATACCTTTAACGATGATCTTAGTGTTCGAAGGAACTTCGAATTCGATGCCGTTCTCAGGCTCGATTTCTACCGGATGAGAGTAACCTACGTTCAAAACCAGCTTGTTACCAGTTTTGTTGGCACGGTAACCTACACCAACCAGCTCAAGGGATTTTACGAAGCCTTCCGTTACGCCATTAACCATGTTGGCAACAACACTTCTTGTCGTACCGTGAAGGGAACGATGTAATTTATTATCAGAAGGACGCTCGACAGAAATTTCACTTTCTGTAACAACTACCTTCATATCTCTGTGTAATTCGCGGCTCAACGTTCCTTTAGGACCTTTTACCGTAATCAGGGTATTGTCCAAAGTTACATTAACTCCACCTGGAATTGTAATTGGTTTGCGACCAATACGGGACATGGTTTGCACCTCCGTTCATTTGAATTCTGTATTACCACACGTAGCAGATAACTTCTCCGCCTGCTTTGGATTGACGAGCTTCTTTGTCGGTCATAACGCCTTTGGATGTGGAAATGATTGCAATTCCCAATCCACCCAGAACGCGAGGAACCTCTTGGCTTTGAGTGTAAACGCGCAAGCCAGGTTTGCTGATTCTTTTCAATCCGGAGATAACGCGCTCGTTGTTAGGGCCGTATTTCAAGAAAAGACGGATAATCCCTTGCTTGTTATCCTCGATATATTCAGCGTCACGGATAAAGCCTTCCTTCTTCAAGATCTCAGCGATTTCTCTCTTGATCGTCGAAGCAGGGATTTCAACTGTTTCATGACGCACTACGTTTGCATTGCGAATACGAGTAAGCATATCTGCAATTGGATCTGACATCACCATATTGTGAACCTCCTTCCCGAAACTAGGGTAATTACCAGCTTGCCTTTTTAACGCCAGGGATCTGGCCTTTGTATGCTAATTCACGGAAACAAATTCTGCAAATTTTGAATTTCCGTAGAACGGAATGCGGACGACCACAGCGTTCGCAGCGTGTATACGCCTGTACCTTAAACTTAGGAGGGCGCTGCTGCTTAACTTTCATCGAAGTTTTTGCCACTTACTTTTACACCTCCGCTTTGTACCGTTTCGATTACTTCGTAAACGGCATTCCTAATTGGGTTAATAATTCACGGGACTCTTCGTCAGTATTAGCTGTCGTTACGATAACGATATCCATACCCCGAACTTTGTCCACTTTATCGTACTCGACTTCAGGGAAAATCAATTGTTCTTTAAGACCCAACGTGTAGTTACCGCGTCCGTCGAATGCTTTGTTGGAAACACCACGGAAGTCACGAACCCGAGGAAGTGCCACATTGAACAATTTGTCCAAGAAATGATACATACGCTCGCCGCGCAATGTTACTTTCACACCGATTGGCATATTTTCACGCAGTTTGAAACCTGCGATCGATTTTTTTGCTTTAGTTACTACTGGCTTTTGACCAGCGATCAGCTGAAGATCTTGAACTGCAACGTCAAGCACTTTGGAATTGGAAACCGCCTCACCAACACCCATGTTGATAACGACTTTCTCAATTTTAGGAACTTGCATAACAGTGGAGTAGCTGAACTTTTGCATCAACGAAGGTGTAACTTCGTTCAGAAAACGATCTTTTAATCTTGCTGTCATGTTTCATGTACCTCCTTTCCTAACTTATACGATTAATCGATGACTTCACCGGATTTTTTAGCAATACGCACTTTTTTGCCGTTGTCCAATACTTTGTAACCTACACGCGTAGGTTGGCCGCTCTTAGGATCAACCAGCATCACGTTAGAAACGTGAATTGGTGCTTCTTGAGTGATGATACCGCCTTGTGGATTAGCTTGCGATGGTTTCGTGTGCTTCTTGATCAAGTTCACACCTTCAACCAAAACGCGGTTCTCACGAGGGTATGCTGCGATTACGCGACCTTTTTTACCTTTGTCTTTACCAGTAATCACGAACACGGTATCGTCTTTTTTCACGTTCAACTTGTTATTGTAAGACTCTAACTTCTTACCTTTGTTTGGCATCGAAATTCCACCTCCTAAGAGTTTTCGTTAGAAAACCCACATCGTAAGCACTGCTTTATTTAACCGAACACGGTTACTGATTAGATAACTTCCGGTGCAAGAGATACGATTTTCATGAAATCTCTGTCACGAAGCTCACGAGCAACTGGTCCAAAGATACGAGTTCCGCGAGGACTCTTGTCATCTTTTACGATAACAGCTGCATTTTCGTCAAAGCTGATGTAAGAACCGTCTTTACGACGAGCACCGCTCTTTGTACGAACGATAACTGCTTTAACTACATCACCTTTTTTGACAACGCCACCTGGTGTTGCTTCTTTCACGGAGCAGATGATCAAATCACCGATATGTCCCACACGACGACCTGTACCACCCAACACACGGATACACATAAGCTGTTTTGCACCAGAGTTGTCAGCCACATTTAAGCGAGATAGAGGTTGAATCATTGTTTAAACCCTCCTTCCGGAATTGATGCATTGTGCATATCTTAAACGATAACCGCTTTTTCTACTACTTCAACCAGTCTCCAACGCTTGTCTTTGGAGATCGGACGAGTTTCCATGACTCTTACAACGTCACCGATTTGAGCTTCATTGTTTTCATCATGAGCTTTGAATTTCTTCGTATATTTAATTCTCTTGTGGTAAAGGTTATGCTTTTTGTAAGTCTCAACAGCAACAACGATGGTTTTGTCCATTTTGTTGCTCACGACTTTACCAACTTGAGTTTTACGTTCGTTACGTTCACTCATGGGAGATCCTCCTCTCTCGTTCATTAACTAATGATACCCAGTTCTCTTTCACGCAAAACAGTCTTTGCACGAGCAATCTCTTTGCGGACTTCTCGAATCTGAACTGGGTTATCCAGTTGACCGGTAGCCAGTTGAAAACGGAGGTTAAAGAGTTGTTCCTTAAATCCGGCAACCTTTTGTTCAATCTCAGCAGTGGTTAAGTTGCGAAATTCACTAGCTTTCATTTGCTTCACCACCTACATCTTCTCTTTTAACAAACTTCGTTTTGATCGGCAGCTTGTGAGAAGCAAGACGCATTGCTTCGCGAGCAATCTCTTCACTTACGCCGGCAAGTTCAAACATGATTTTACCTGGCTTAACAACAGCAACCCATTTTTCTACGTTACCTTTACCGCTACCCATCCGGACTTCAAGAGGTTTTTGCGTAATTGGCTTCGCAGGGAAAATTTTGATCCAAACTTTACCGCCCCGTTTGATATAACGAGTCATTGCAATACGGGCAGCTTCGATTTGACGGTTAGTCACCCAAGCAGGCTCCATAGCTTGCAAACCATATTCGCCGAAATGTACTTCTGTACCGCCTTTAGCACGTCCGCGCATGTTACCGCGATGCTCTTTACGGTGTTTTACACGTTTAGGAACTAACATGATTAGTTGCCTCCTTCCGTTACAGCCTTTTTCTTAGCCGTTGGAAGAACTTCGCCACGATAGATCCATACTTTTACGCCGATACGACCGTAAGTGGTGTGAGCTTCTGCTGTACCATAGTCGATATCCGCACGCAACGTATGAAGAGGTACTGTACCCTCGCTGTATCCTTCCGTTCTGGCGATTTCCGCTCCACCCAAACGACCGCTTACTGATGTCTTGATCCCTTTAGCTCCGGCTCTCATCGATCTTTGGATCGCTTGTTTCATCGCACGACGGAAAGAAACGCGACGCTCCAATTGTTGAGCGATACTTTCAGCAACAAGGATTGCATCCAGTTCAGGGTTTTTGATTTCAGAGATGTTGATGTGAATCTTTTTGCCGTTAGTCAGTTTGGAAATGTAGTTACGAATAACTTCCACTTCCGAACCACCCTTACCGATAACCATACCAGGCTTCGCCGTATGAATAGTAACATTAACACGGTTAGCAGCACGCTCAATATCAATATGGGAAACAGCCGATTCCTTCAGCTTTTCTTTAAGGTATTCGCGGATTTTCACGTCCTCAAGCAGCAAATCGCCGAAATCTTTACCAGCGTACCACTTGGATTCCCAATCGCGGATAATACCAATTCTAAGTCCTACCGGGTTTACTTTCTGACCCACACGTTATCCCTCCTTATTTTTCAGATACCACTAATGTAATGTGGCTGGTACGTTTATTAATACGGCTCGCACGTCCCATTGCGCGAGGACGGAATCTTTTCATTGTTGGACCTTGGTTAACATAAGCCTGAGAGATCACCAAGCTGTTAGGATCCATGGAGTAGTTGTGCTCAGCATTTGCGATAGCCGAGTTCAGAACCTTCTCCACAATCGGGGATGCCGCTTTTGGAGTGTGACGCAAAATTGCGATCGCTTCTCCAACTTGCTTGCCGCGGATCAAGTCTACCACCAATTGCGCCTTACGAGGAGCAATGCGGACGAATCTTGCAATAGATTTAGCTTCTTGCATGGAAGTACCTCCTCTCATCTACAACTCATATTGCGAAACGCTCAATTAGCGTTTACCTGTTTTCTTGTCATCATCGTGACCTTTGTAAGTACGAGTTGGCGCAAACTCACCCAGTTTGTGTCCAACCATATCCTCAGTAACATAAACCGGCACGTGCTTTCTACCATCGTACACCGCAAATGTGAATCCGATAAATTGCGGGAAAATAGTGGAGCGGCGAGACCAAGTTTTGATTACTTGTTTCTTCGTAGTGTCACCTTGCGCTTCGACTTTCTTAAGAAGATAGCCGTCAACGAAAGGGCCTTTTTTCAAACTGCGACCCATGTTTCGTTCCTCCCTTCATTAATCGTAACGAGAATGAAATTACTTCGTACGACGACGAACGATATATTTATCAGAAGCTTTGCCTTTTTTACGAGTTTTATAACCAAGAGTCGGTTTACCCCATGGAGACATCGGGGATTTACGTCCGATTGGAGCGCGGCCTTCACCACCACCGTGAGGGTGATCGTTAGGGTTCATTACAACCCCGCGCACTTCTGGTCTTTGACCCAACCAGCGGGAACGTCCGGCTTTACCGATTTTAACCAGCTCGTAGTCTTCGTTACCTACGGATCCGATCGTAGCGCGGCAAACTTTGAGGACTTTTCTTACTTCGCCGGAAGAAAGACGAATGGTTACATACTCATCTTCTTTACCGAGCAATTGAGCTTCTGTACCGGCAGCGCGTACCAATTGTCCGCCTTTACCTGGTTTCAACTCAATGTTGTGGATCACAGTACCTACAGGAATGTTTTCAAGAGGCAGTGCATTACCGATCTTGATATCCGCGCCAACGCCGGACACGATTTGATCGTCCACTTTCAAGCCTTTAGGAGCGATGATGTAACGCTTCTCACCATCAGCATAGTGAATCAAAGCGATGTTAGCCGAACGGTTCGGGTCATACTCGATAGTAGCAACGCGTCCAGGTATTCCATCTTTGTTCCGTTTGAAGTCGATAATCCGGTATTTACGCTTATGTCCACCACCGTGGTGACGAACCGTAATTTTACCTTGGTTATTGCGACCTGCTTTTTTGCTCAGAGGAGCCAGCAAGGACTTCTCCGGTGTGGATGTCGTGATTTCTTCAAATGTAGAAACCGACATAGCACGTCTTGCAGGTGAAGTTGGTTTATATTTTTTGATTGGCACTTGGATTCCCTCCTTACTTTAAAAGAATTAATTACGCGTTCTCGAAGAATTCGAGTTCTTTGCTGTCTGCGCTCAAGGAAACAATCGCTTTTTTCCACTCGGATGTATATCCGGAATGACGACCGTAACGCTTAGGCTTAGCAGGCATTCTCAATGTGTTAACATTCGTTACTTTCACTTTGAAAATAGACTCAATGGCCTGCTTGATTTCCGTCTTGTTCGCACGGAGTTCCACTTCGAAGACATATTTCTTCTCGGCCATCATATCACTCGTACGCTCAGTGATCACAGGGCGCTTAATAATGTCGCGAGGGTTCTTCATTACGCAAACACCTCCTCTACCTTCTGTACCGCGTCCTTAGTAATGATCAGCTTGTCATAAACCATAACATCAAGCACGTTAATTCCTTCAGCAACTACAAACTTAACGCCAGGAATGTTGCGTGCGGACAATGCTACGTTTTCTTCGTAACCAGCCGTTACTACCAAAGCTTTGCGGTCTACTTTCAGGTTGCTAAGAATCGCTGCAAAATCTTTAGTCTTCGGTTGAGCCAATTGCAATTGATCCAACACGATGATTTCATTTCCAATTACCTTGGAAGATAATGCAGATTTAATCGCAAGACGACGAACTTTTTTAGGCAGCTTGTAGGAATAGCTCCGAGGAGTCGGTCCGAATACTACGCCGCCACCTTTCCATTGAGGAGCACGAATACTACCTTGACGTGCACGGCCTGTACCTTTTTGTTTCCAAGGTTTACGACCACCGCCGCGAACTTCGGAACGTCCCTTTACCTTATGAGTACCAAAACGCAGAGAAGCGCGCTGCATCAGAACAGCCTCGTTCAACACGTGAACGTGAGGTTCAATTCCGAATACGGAATCCGACAATTCAACTTCTCCCACTTGGGAACCACTAACGTTGTATAATGCTACTTTTGGCATCTGTAATCCTCCTTTCTTGCTTTACTTATTTCTTAACCGTAGATTTCACGCTAACGTAGCTGTTTTTAGCACCTGGGATGGAGCCTTTAACCAAGATTACATTGCGATCTGTATCCACTTTAATGACTTCAAGGTTTTGCAATGTTACGGTTTCGCTACCCATATGTCCTGGCAGGTTTTTACCTTTAGGAACGCGGTTAGCTTGGATCGAACCCATGGAACCTGGACCGCGGTGATAACGGGAACCGTGAGCCATTGGACCTGTGGATTGGTTATGTCTTTTGATAACACCTTGGAACCCTTTACCTTTGGAAGTACCTGTTACGTCAACGAATTCGCCTGCTGTGA
The DNA here is from genome assembly GCF_022354825.1 of Paenibacillus sp. H1-7. GTDB lineage: Bacteria > Bacillota > Bacilli > Paenibacillales > NBRC-103111 > Paenibacillus_S. The sequence continues at coordinate 467,974 of NZ_CP031168.1, read as the reverse complement.
ACAAGTCAGCTTTAATCTCTTGGCCAACTTCATACTCAGTCATTCCGCGAAACTCTTTTACGTAGCGCTTAGGTGTTGCGCCTGCTTTCTTCGCATGGCCCAACTCAGGTTTGTTAGCATTCTTTTCTTTCTTATCTTCAAAGCCGATTTGGATGGACTCGTAACCGTCGTTCTCCACGTCCTTCTTTTGAAGTACAGTACAAGGACCAGCTTGGATAACTGTTACTGGAATAACCAAACCTTCTGGAGTAAATACTTGAGTCATCCCAAGCTTTTTCCCTAAGATACCTTTCATCGTTGACACCTCGTTTCTTCTTATACGTTCATTTATTTATACACATGTGAATTACAGTTTGATTTCGATGTCCACACCGGACGGCAGATCCAAACGCATCAAAGCATCTACTGTTTGCGGCGTTGGGTTAACAATATCGATCAAGCGCTTATGTGTGCGCATTTCGAATTGTTCGCGAGAGTCTTTGTATTTGTGAACCGCACGAAGAATCGTAATGATTTGTTTCTCCGTAGGCAGCGGAATCGGACCAGATACACCTGCACCGGAACGTTTCGCAGTTTCTACAATTTTCTCAGCGGATTGATCCAGAATTCTGTGATCATAAGCCTTCAAACGAATACGAATTTTTTGCTTTGCCATAGTATTCCCTCCTTCTATCGCCCAATTTAGTATCGGACATACTCAGTGAAAATCTCCTGACGCCGCCCCTATGGCAAAGGGGCCGGGTGTGTCAGCAACCTCTCACGTCATCGCAACGTCACAGACCAACGTTCACTATTATATAAAAACCAGAAACAAAAAGCAAGTAAATCTTTATGCATTTGTCTAAAAAAATAAATCCCCTCATCTTATAGAAGATGAAGGGATTATTGGAATCAACAATTACTTGCTGATTGTAGCAACCGCGCCCGCACCAACAGTACGTCCGCCTTCACGAATCGCAAAACGAGTACCTTCTTCGATAGCGATTGGAGCGATCAGTTCAACTGTAACTGTGATGTTGTCGCCAGGCATAACCATTTCAGTACCTTCTGGAAGGTTGATGATACCTGTAACGTCAGTTGTACGGAAGTAGAACTGTGGACGGTAGCCTGTGAAGAAAGGCTTATGACGGCCACCCTCTTCTTTAGTCAAAACGTAGATTTGAGCAGAGAAGTTAGTGTGAGGCTTAACGGAACCCGTTTTAGCCAATACTTGTCCACGCTCGATATCTTTACGGTCTACACCGCGAAGCAATGCGCCGATGTTGTCGCCCGCTTGAGCGGAATCCAACAATTTGCGGAACATCTCAACGCCTGTAACTACGCATTTGCGAGTTTCTTCAGCCAAACCAACGATTTCAACCTCGTCTTGTACTTTAACAGTACCACGCTCTACACGACCGGTAGCAACTGTACCACGACCAGTGATGGAGAATACGTCCTCGACAGGCATCAAGAAAGGCTTGTCAGTGTCGCGCTCTGGAGTTGGGATGTAAGTATCGATTTGCTCGAACAGCTCAACGATTTTGTCAGCCCATGCTCCGTCTGGATTTTGAAGAGCTTCACGAGCAGCACCACGAACGATTGGAGTATCGTCGCCTGGGAACTCATATTCGTTCAGAAGGTCGCGAACTTCCATTTCAACCAGCTCAAGAAGTTCTTCGTCTTCTACCATGTCGCATTTGTTCAAGAATACTACGATGTAAGGAACGCCTACTTGACGGGACAACAGGATGTGCTCGCGAGTTTGTGGCATTGGGCCGTCAGCTGCGGATACAACCAGGATTGCGCCGTCCATTTGAGCAGCACCAGTGATCATGTTTTTAACATAGTCAGCGTGGCCTGGGCAGTCTACGTGTGCGTAGTGACGGTTAGGAGTTTCATATTCAACGTGTGCAGTGGAGATAGTGATACCGCGCTCACGCTCTTCTGGAGCTTTGTCGATTTGGTCGAAAGCTACCGCTGCGCCACCGTATCTTTTGGACAATACAGTTGTGATAGCAGCAGTCAAAGTTGTTTTACCGTGGTCAACGTGACCGATGGTACCGATGTTAACATGGGGTTTATTACGTTCGAATTTAGCTTTTGCCATGGTTAGATTGCCTCCTTAAATAGACATTTATTATTAGGCGCCTTTGTTCTTTGCAACGATTTCTTCTGCAATGGACTTAGGCACTTCTTCATAGTGGGAAATTTCCATAGAGTAAACACCGCGACCTTGAGTACGGGAACGCAAAGTAGTGGAGTATCCGAACATCTCGGAAAGAGGTACTTTGGCACGGATGATTTGTGCTCCGTGACGAGCATCCATTCCTTCGATGCGTCCGCGGCGGGAGTTCAGGTCGCCCATTACGTCGCCCATGTACTCTTCCGGTACGGTTACTTCTACTTTCATGATCGGCTCAAGCAATGCCGGACGGCATTTCTCAGCAGCAGCTTTCAGAGCCATGGAACCGGCAATTTTAAACGCCATCTCACTGGAGTCAACATCATGGTAGGAACCGTCAACGACAGTTGCCTTAATGTCAACCAGAGGGAAGCCAGCGTATACGCCGTTCTTCATGGATTCTTCAATACCTGCTTGGATCGGAGCGATATATTCTCTAGGAATAGATCCACCCACGATTTTGCTCTCAAACTGGAATCCAGTACCAGCTTCAAGCGGTTCGAACTCAACCCAACAATGTCCGTATTGACCACGGCCACCGGATTGGCGAACGAATTTACCTTCAACTTTAGCCGCTTGACGGAATGTTTCACGGTAAGCAACCTGTGGTTTACCCACGTTGGTTTCTACCTTGAACTCGCGAAGCATACGGTCAACCAGAATCTCCAGGTGAAGCTCACCCATACCGGCGATAATCGTTTGACCTGTTTCTTCGTCCGTATGTGCACGGAAAGTAGGGTCTTCTTCGGAAAGCTTTTGCAAAGCGATACCCATTTTGTCTTGGTCAGCCTTAGTTTTCGGCTCAACCGCAAGCTGGATAACCGGCTCAGGGAAGTTCATGGACTCCAGGATAACCGGATTTTTCTCGTCACATAGCGTGTCGCCTGTCGTAGTATCTTTCAGACCGACGGCAGCTGCAATGTCACCAGAGTATACAATACTGATTTCTTGACGGCTGTTAGCATGCATTTGCAGAATCCGACCGATTCTTTCACGCTTGCCTTTTGTGGAGTTGATAACGTAAGATCCGGAGTTCAAGATACCGGAGTATACGCGGAAGAACGTCAATTTACCAACAAACGGATCCGTCATGATCTTGAACGCAAGAGCAGCGAACGGTTGATCGTCAGCAGATTTACGAACGACTTCCGTACCGTCATCCAAAGTTCCTTTGATGTCAGGAACATCGATAGGAGCCGGCAAATAATCCACAACTGCGTCAATCATCAATTGAACGCCTTTGTTGCGGTACGAGGAACCACAAACAACAGGGAAGATTTTCACTTGGCAAACACCACGGCGCAGCGCTGCTTTGAGCTCTTCAACCGTAATTTCTTCACCCTCGAGGTATTTCATTGTAAGCTCTTCATCAAGCTCAGCAACTTTTTCCACGAGTTCAAGACGAAGCTCTTCCACTTTGTCTTTGTATTCAGCAGGAATTTCGGTTTGCTCGATGTCTTTGCCCAAATCATCTTTATACATGTAGGCAACTTGTTCAACCAAATCGATAATTCCGATGAAATCACTTTCAGCACCGATTGGCAATTGGATAGCAACTGCATTTGCGCCAAGTCTTTCGCGCATTTGATCAATTACTCCCAAGTAATCCGCACCGATGATGTCCATTTTGTTTACGTATGCAATACGAGGAACTCCGTAACGGTCAGCTTGACGCCAAACTGTCTCGGATTGAGGCTCAACGCCTTCCTTCGCACTGAACACACCAACTGCTCCATCCAACACGCGCAGGGAACGTTCAACTTCAACGGTGAAGTCAACGTGACCCGGGGTATCGATAATATTGATGCGGTGACCTTTCCAAGCAGCTGTAGTAGCGGCGGAAGTAATCGTAATCCCGCGCTCCTGCTCTTGCTCCATCCAGTCCATAGTCGCTGCACCTTCGTGCACCTCACCGATTTTGTGAGTACGGCCTGTATAGAACAAGATACGCTCGGTAGTCGTCGTTTTACCCGCATCAATATGCGCCATAATCCCGATATTACGCGTATCTTTCAAGGAGAACTCTCTAGCCATTAGGTTGTCTCCTTCCTATTATCAGGAATGTAATTTTACCAACGATAGTGTGCGAACGCTTTGTTGGCTTCAGCCATTTTGTGCGTATCTTCACGTTTCTTAACGGAAGCACCTGTGTTGTTGCTGGCATCGATAATTTCTTGAGCCAATCTTTCTTCCATCGTTTTCTCACCGCGAAGGCGAGAATAGTTTACCAACCAACGAAGACCCAAAGTCGTACGACGCTCTGGTCTAACTTCGATAGGTACTTGATAGTTGGCACCACCAACACGACGGGCTTTAACTTCAAGAACAGGCATGATGTTTTTGATGGCTGCTTCAAACACTTCCATCGGCTCTTTGCCTGTACGTTCTTGAATCAGATTGAAAGCATTATAGAGAATTGTCTGAGCGACACCTCTTTTGCCATCGATCATAATACGGTTGATCAAACGAGTTACCAGCTTGCTATTATAAATAGGATCTGGCAATACGTCTCTGCGAGTAACTGGACCTTTACGAGGCATAGTTATCCCCCTTTCTCAAAAAGTTCATTCTATTTTAGATCAAATTACTTTTTCACTTTCGGACGTTTCGTACCGTACTTCGAACGAGCTTGCATACGGTTGTTAACACCGGATGTATCCAAAGCGCCGCGAACGATATGGTAACGTACCCCTGGAAGGTCTTTTACCCGTCCACCACGAATCAATACAACGCTGTGCTCTTGCAGGTTATGTCCGATACCCGGAATGTAAGCAGTAACCTCTACACGGTTAGTCAAACGTACACGGGCATATTTACGAAGGGCGGAGTTCGGTTTCTTCGGTGTCATTGTACCTACACGAGTACATACACCGCGCTTTTGAGGAGCGCTCAGGTCTGTAGCTTCTCTTTTCAGAGCGTTAAAACCTTTTTGAAGAGCCGGGGATTTCGATTTATCCACCTTCGCTTGACGTCCTTTACGAACGAGTTGGTTAATTGTTGGCATGTCGCCACCTCCTTCCAAAATGGTTGACTTTAATTTTTAAGCCCACAGATCCAGGCGAATCGTAAATGAACAAATGAAAAGTTTTTGCCATCATCACATCGCTGTTTTGTTGACAAAAACATGCTTACATCATTCATCTACTACAGCTGCCATCGCAGCTCCAACTTCAATACCACACGCCTTACCTAGCAACTTCATGGAATCAACGTATGTTACTTTAACCCCCATTTTCTTGCAGAGGTTAACCATTTTTATCGTTATTCGCGGATCTGCATCGTTAGCAACAAAAACTTCGCTGGCTTTACCCAACTCTACCATTCTTGTCGCTTGCTTCGTACCTATGATAATGTTTGCTGCCTGTTTCACTTTTTCATAAGACATGAAAGCATCCTCCAAAGGAAAATGGCACACTTCGATATATTAGCATCCGGATTCCACCGTGTCAAGAAAATTGCTTGTCTTCACAAAAAGAAAATATTTGTCATCTCTCTTCGTGAAGACAAGCGTTTAACAGCCTTCCTTGCGGCGGTTTATTCTACCGATACAGGCTCCATCTCTAACGACTGATCCTCATCGGCTTCCAGCTCATTCGGGTTGGTAATACGGATATTGCGGTATCTGGACATTCCCGTACCTGCAGGAATCAGCTTACCGATGATGACATTTTCCTTCAAGCCAAGCAGCTGGTCGACTTTGCCCTTGATAGCGGCATCGGTCAATACGCGAGTTGTCTCTTGGAAGGATGCCGCGGACAAGAACGAATCCGTCTCGAGCGATGCTTTCGTAATACCGAGGAGCACCGGTCTGGCAACGGCCGGCTCTTCGCCTGCGAACAACGCCACCTTGTTAGCTTCTTCATATTCATGCATGTCAACGAACGATCCAGGAAGCAGCGTGGTATCTCCAGCGTCAACGATACGGATTTTACGAAGCATTTGGCGAACCATAACTTCGATATGCTTATCGTTGATTTCAACGCCCTGGTTACGATAAACGCGCTGTACTTCTTGAAGAATGTAGTTTTGTACCCCGCGGATACCTTTAATACGCAGCATTTCTTTAGGATCGATGGAGCCTTCCGTCAATTCGTCGCCGGCTTCGACTTGCTGGTTCACCGACACACGAATACGGGATCCGTAAGGAACGGCGTATACTTTGGATTCCGCTTCGCCCAACACTTCAATCTCGCGGCGGTCTTTAGCTTCACGAATATCTTTGACGGTACCGTCGATTTCCGTGATAATCGCTTGACCTTTCGGATTTCTGGCTTCGAACAGCTCCTGGATACGCGGCAAACCTTGGGTAATATCGTCTCCCGCAACGCCCCCGGTATGGAACGTACGCATCGTCAGCTGTGTTCCCGGTTCCCCGATGGACTGAGCCGCGATAATACCTACAGCTTCACCGATTTCCACGTGCTGGCCTGTGGCCAGGTTACGTCCGTAACATTTTTTGCACACGCCATGTCTGGAGCGGCAGCTGAGTACGGAACGAATTTGCAGTTTTTCAATACCGGCAGCAATGATTTGGTCGGCAATGTTCGCTTCGATAAGCTCATTGCGTCCAACAATGGTTTCACCGGTTTTCGGATCACGGATCGTTTCAAAAGCATAGCGTCCTTCAATACGATCGTACAGATCCTCGATGACCTCTTTACCGTCCTGAATTCGGCTCACAATGAAGCCTTTATCCGTACCGCAGTCCTCGTCGCGAACGATAACGTCTTGCGCAACGTCTACGAGACGTCGAGTCAAGTAACCGGAGTCCGCCGTACGAAGCGCCGTATCCGCAAGACCTTTACGAGCACCGTGAGTGGAGATAAAGTACTCCAATACGGTAAGACCTTCACGGAAGTTCGATTTGATCGGCAATTCGTAGATACGACCCGTCGGTGTCGCCATCAGACCGCGCATACCGCCAAGCTGTGTAATCTGCGATTTGTTACCCCGTGCTTTGGACTCCACCATCATGTTAATGGAGTTGTACTTATCCAGCGATTTCATCAAAATGTCCGTGATTTCATCCTTCGTTTTACTCCAGATGGAAATAACGCGGTCATAACGTTCGTCGTCGGTAATCAAGCCGCGGCGGTATTGATTTGTAATGACGTTAACCTTTTCTTCGGACTCTCTCAGCAATGCATCCTTCTCAGGCGGTACCGTAACGTCCGAAACGGCGATGGTAATACCGGCTTTCGTAGAATACGTGAAGCCAAGCTCCTTGATGCGGTCCAAAATAACCGACGTCAAGGTAGTATGATATTTGCGGAAGCACTCCGCAATGATAGTTCCCAAATACTCTTTGCCTACCGCTTTGCACTCAGGCAAATCTTCCATCACTTTGCGGAGATCGGCGCCTTTTTCAAATACAAAGTATTTGTCGGAAGCTCCGTTCAGCAAGTTCGCCTTAGTTGGCTCGTTGATGAAAGGGAAATCGGCAGGATAAATTTCATTGAAAATAACCTTACCGATCGTCGTGATCAGCATAGCTTCCTGCTGTTCAGGCGTGAAGCTTGTTTTGTTAAGGACCTTCGCCGGAATGGCGATCCGTGCATGCAAGGAAGCGGCTCCGCGTTGGTACAAGGAAACGGCTTCGGCCACGGAACGAACGATCGACAAAGCGCCTTTGGCGAATTTGTTATCGGTAGTCAAATAGAAACTGCCGAGAACCATATCCTGGGAAGGCGTTACGACCGGCTTGCCGTCTTTCGGGTTCAGGATGTTGCCGGATGCAAGCATAAGGACGCGAGCTTCCGCCTGAGCCTCGGAGGACAACGGTACGTGCACGGCCATTTGGTCACCGTCAAAGTCTGCGTTGTACGCCGTACATACGAGCGGATGCAGCTTGATGGCGCGGCCTTCAACCAAAATCGGTTCGAACGCCTGGATACCCAAACGGTGAAGCGTAGGAGCACGGTTCAGCAGTACCGGATGTTCCTTGATAACTTCCTCCAGCACATCCCATACTTCAGGGCTTACGCGTTCTACTTTACGCTTGGCGCTCTTGATGTTATGAGCCAAACCTTTATTTACAAGCTCTTTCATAACGAAAGGCTTAAACAATTCCAAAGCCATTTCTTTCGGAAGACCGCATTGATACATTTTGAGGCTCGGTCCTACAACGATAACCGAACGTCCGGAGTAGTCAACGCGCTTACCGAGCAGGTTTTGACGGAAACGGCCTTGTTTACCCTTCAGCATATGGCTCAAGGATTTCAGAGGACGGTTACCAGGACCTGTTACCGGACGGCCGCGGCGGCCGTTATCGATCAAGGCGTCAACCGCTTCCTGCAGCATCCGCTTCTCGTTCTGAACGATAATATCCGGCGCTCCAAGATCAAGCAAACGTTTCAGACGGTTGTTCCGGTTAATAACACGGCGGTACAAATCGTTCAAGTCGGACGTAGCGAAACGGCCGCCATCCAATTGAACCATCGGACGAAGCTCCGGAGGAATAACCGGAAGCACGTCAAGAACCATCCACTCCGGCATATTTTTCGAGTTCCGGAATGCTTCCATTACTTCAAGACGCTTAATGGCACGATTACGGCGCTGACCTTGAGCTGTCTTAAGCTCTTCCTTCAACGTTTCCACTTCTTTGTCGATATCGATGTCTTGAAGCAGCTTTTTGACTGCTTCCGCACCCATACCGGCTTGGAATGCGTAGCCGTACTTCTCGCGGTAGCTGCGGTATTCTTTCTCGGACAGCAGCTGTTTTTTCTCCAGAGGTGTATCTCCTGGATCCGTAACAACATAGGATGCAAAATAGATGATCTCTTCGAGGGAACGAGGAGACATATCGAGAGCCAAGCCCATACGGCTCGGAATCCCTTTGAAATACCAAATATGCGATACAGGAGCAGCAAGCTCGATGTGACCCATGCGCTCACGACGGACTTTTTGACGTGTAACTTCGACGCCGCAGCGGTCGCAAACTACGCCTTTATAACGAACGCGCTTGTATTTACCGCAATGACATTCCCAGTCTTTTGTCGGTCCAAAAATCTTTTCACAAAACAAGCCTTCTTTTTCCGGCTTTAATGTTCTGTAGTTGATGGTTTCCGGCTTCTTTACTTCCCCGCGGGACCAAGAACGGATCTTCTCCGGAGAGGCTAAGCCAATTTTCATAAATTCGAAGTTGTTAACGTCCATCAAGGAGCAACCCTCCTTAAAGTTTTGTGGAACAAAACTGCATCGTACGCATAAAGCCTCTTACGAGGCTATAGAATGAACAAACCGGGAATCAGGCGATGCGCCTAAGGAGGAAGCAGCTTCCACCTCTTCATGCACCACCCGACTTCTAACGGTCTTACGAATTGCGTTATTCTACACCTAACTCCGTGCCTTCGAGATTGAGATTCAGCTTGTCGCTTGTAACCTCATCTTCGTCGTCCATTTCCTTCATTTCGATCTCTTGCTCGTCTCCGGACAAGATCTTCACGTCCATGCCCAAGCTTTGAAGCTCTTTAATCAATACTTTAAAGGATTCAGGAACGCCTGGCTCAGGAACGTTCTCCCCTTTGACAATCGACTCGTAAGTCTTAACGCGGCCAACCACGTCATCGGACTTCACTGTCAAGATCTCTTGCAGCGTATAGGCTGCTCCATATGCCTCGAGAGCCCATACCTCCATCTCCCCGAAACGCTGCCCGCCGAACTGAGCTTTACCGCCCAGAGGCTGCTGTGTAACGAGAGAGTATGGACCCGTGGAACGAGCATGGATTTTATCATCAACCATGTGCGCCAGTTTGATCATGTACATGACACCTACGGTAACTTCACGTTCAAACGGCTCGCCTGTACGGCCATCATACAGCATTGTTTTACCGCTGCGGTTCATACCGGCTTCTTCCATCGTATCAAATACGTCGTACTCGCGTGCGCCGTCAAATACCGGCGTTGCGGTATGGATACCGAGCAGGTTCGCCGCCATACCCAAATGCACTTCAAATGCCTGACCGATGTTCATCCGGGAAGGAACACCCAGCGGGTTCAGTACAACCTGTACCGGCGTACCGTCCGGCAGGAACGGCATGTCCTCTTCCGGCAGGATTCTTGCGATAACCCCTTTGTTACCGTGACGGCCGGCCATTTTATCGCCCTCGGAAATTTTCCGTTTTTGCGCGATATAGACACGAACCAGTTGATTTACCCCAGGAGGAAGCTCATCGCCGTTCTCACGGGTAAATACTTTGACATCTACAACAATACCATCGGTACCATGCGGTACGCGGAGGGAAGTGTCGCGAACTTCGCGGGCTTTCTCACCGAAAATCGCGTGCAGCAAGCGCTCTTCCGCTGTAAGCTCCGTAACCCCTTTAGGCGTTACTTTACCTACGAGAATATCGCCGGCACCAATTTCCGCACCGACACGAATAATACCGCGCTCGTCCAGATTCTTCAGCGCATCTTCGCCCACGTTCGGGATATCGCGCGTAATTTCCTCAGGACCCAGCTTCGTATCACGTGCTTCGGACTCGTATTCCTCGATATGAATGGATGTGTATACATCCTCTTTAACCAGCTTCTCACTTAGAAGAATAGCATCCTCGTAGTTGTAGCCCTCCCAAGTCATGAACGCTACGACCACGTTACGTCCTAGTGCCAATTCTCCCATTTCCGTGGAAGGACCGTCAGCCAAAATATCGCCGACACGCACTTTCTCGCCTTTATGGCAAATTGGACGCTGGTTAATGCACGTTCCTTGGTTGGAACGCATAAACTTATGCAGCTTGTGCTTCACCAAATCTCCGTTAACCAGCTTGCCGTCAACTACAGCTTGGCGGCGGACCCAAATCTCATTGGCGGATACGCGCTCTACCACACCGTCTACTTTGGATACGATACATACGCCGGAGTCTTTCGCAGCCTTATGCTCCATCCCCGTACCTACGACAGGCGCTTTAGGAATAAGCAATGGAACGGCTTGCCGCTGCATGTTCGAACCCATCAAGGCGCGGTTGGAGTCGTCATTTTCCAGGAACGGAATCAACGCTGTCGCAACGGACACAACCTGTTTTGGCGATACGTCCATATAGTCAACGCGATCTTTCGGAAGCGTCAAAATATCGTCTTTGTAACGAACGATTACGGAATCGTTGGCAAAAAGGCCTTCCTCCGTCAAATCGGCATTCGCCTGCGCAACGACGTAGTTATCTTCCTCGTCCGCTGTCAAATATGCGATTTGCTCTGTAACGATCCCCGTCTTAGGATCAACCCAACGGTAAGGAGCTTCAATGAAGCCATACTCGTTGATTCTCGCAAAAGTAGAGAGAGAGTTGATCAAACCGATGTTCGGACCCTCCGGAGTCTCGATAGGACACATACGGCCATAGTGAGAGTGATGCACGTCGCGGACTTCAAAGCCTGCGCGCTCTCTCGTCAAACCGCCCGGTCCCAAGGCAGACAAACGACGTTTATGCGTCAGCTCGGCCAAAGGATTCGTCTGGTCCATAAACTGAGACAGCTGGGAGCTTCCGAAGAACTCTTTAATCGATGCGATAACAGGTCTAATATTGATCAGAGCCTGCGGAGTGATAACATTGGCGTCCTGAATGGACATCCGCTCGCGCACTACGCGCTCCATACGGGACAACCCGATACGGAACTGGTTCTGCAGCAGCTCGCCTACAGAGCGCAAGCGTCTGTTGCCAAGATGGTCAATATCATCCGTGCTGCCAATACCGTGCAGAAGATTAATAAAGTAGTTGATAGATGAAATGATATCTGCAGGCGTGATGTTTTTAACGGATTTATCGATTTTACCGTTCGCGATGACTTTTACGATTTTACCGTCTTCGATAGGAGAGTACACGTTAATGCATTGGAAAGGGATATGCTCCATTTCCGTTACACCGTTAACAGCCGTATATTCCTTGAAGCCTACGCCGTCTTCCAAATGCGGAATGATTTCGTCGAGCAAGCGGCGATCCAGCAGTTGGCCGGCTTCCGCAATAATCTCTCCGGTACTCGTATCCACCAATGTTTCAGCCAAACGCTGGTTGAAGAGGCGGTTTTTGATGTGAAGCTTTTTGTTGATTTTGTAACGTCCCACGTTAGCCAAATCATAACGCTTTGGATCGAAGAAACGAGCGACCAGCAAGCTTCTTGCATTATCCAGCGTAGGCGGTTCGCCTGGACGCAAGCGTTCGTAGATCTCGATCAACGCTTTATCCGTCGAATCCGTGTTGTCTTTATCCAGTGTATTGCGGATGTACTCATCGTCACCCAGCAGATCCAAAATCTCTGCATCCGTACCGAAGCCCAACGCTCTCAACAATACGGTAACAGGGATTTTCCGTGTGCGGTCAATCCGGACATAAATGATGTCCTTTGCATCCGTCTCTAACTCAAGCCAAGCGCCGCGGTTAGGAATAACGGTTGCCGTATATGTTTTCTTGCCGTTTTTGTCCACTTTCGTGCTAAAATAGACGCTAGGAGATCGAACCAGCTGACTGACGATAACCCGTTCGGCACCATTGATAATAAAAGTCCCCGTTTCCGTCATCAGAGGGAAATCTCCCATAAATACTTCCTGCTCTTTGACCTCGCCGGTTTCCTTATTGATCAAGCGCACTTTCACACGAAGTGGAGCTGCGTAAGTAACGTCGCGTTCTTTGGATTCATCGACGGAGTACTTAGGTTCGCCTAAGCTGTAATCGATAAACTCCAACACCAAGTTCCCCGTGAAATCTTGAATCGGGGAAATATCCTGAAACATTTCACGCAATCCTTCTTCCAAAAACCACTCATATGATTTTTGTTGGATCTCAATCAGGTTCGGAACCTCCAGAACCTCATGAATCCGAGCGTATGACCTGCGTTTGCGTCGACCTAATTGAACAAGATGACCCGCCAACTTTGATTCACCCCTCATGTCTACTCAATAGAACAAAATAAAAGCCTCTCCTGAAGCCTTCTCGAGTAAATACTGTTGAAGTGATACTTCTTTTGGAAGCTTCTAAATGCATCAACTTTCATGTTACCATAATTTTCTTCATACCTTGTAGGTTTTACCTAAAATTTAAACATTATACGTCGAATGCCTAAACTTTATTCATCCTGGTACGAAAAAAATGTCTTGACATTTTAGTAAACTAAAGACATAGTTACCTACCCTAATGCTGACATTTTATAATAATATCACATACGAAATGTCAAGTCAACAAAATTGTATTTCAATCCACTTATTTCACGGCTTTAATGATTCGGTAGCCTTTATCCTTGCCGATCTCGCTCACTTTGGAGTATAAACTCTCCAGCTTGGCGAATGCAGTCGGCGCGCCCTGCTTCTTCTGAATGACAATCCACAGTGAGCCTCCCGGGTGCAAGACCTCATAGGCTTGTTCAAATATGCGATGCACGGTTTCCTTGCCTGCCCGGATCGGCGGATTCGTCAGTACAACATCAAACCTCCGCTCCATTACTTCGGACAGCATGTCGCTTTGCAAGATTTCAACGTTCGTTATGCCGTTTCTCTCCGCATTTTGTCGAGACAGCTCAATCGCTCTCTCATTGATATCCACCATAGTCACTTTCCCTTGCGGGATCACGCTAGCCGCCGCAAGTCCGATAGGTCCGTAACCGCAGCCCACATCCAAAACACTAGCGCCTTCGGGCAGCTCCATCGCGGCAATCAAAGCCTTCGATCCGTAATCCACCCCCTTTTTGGAAAAGACCCCCGCATCCGTTACAAAGGTAAATTTACGGCCTACCAGCGTCTCTTCGACCCTATGTACGTCATGCGCCGCGGTCGGATTTTTAGAATAATAATGCTCGCTTATTGCAATCACCTCCAGGAATGTATTTTCGCGGTGACTATCTGCTATTGGCCTATTACCTCAACTTCGGCTTCACTAGCAGATAAAGAAGACCCCTTGAAGGTAAGATCTCCAAGGGGTCTGTTGACAACTTTAATTATTTCACTTCTACAGATGCGCCAGCTTCTTCAAGCTTAGCTTTAACTGCTTCTGCGTCTTCTTTGCCCACTTTTTCTTTGATTGGCTTAGGTGCGCCGTCAACCAGATCTTTAGCTTCTTTCAAGCCAAGGCCAGTGATTTCACGAACAACTTTGATAACGTTGATTTTGGAAGCGCCAGCGTTAGTCAGAATTACGTCGAATTCTGTTTGCTCAGCAACTTCAGCAGCGCCGCCGCCGCCAGCTACTACTGCTACAGGAGCTGCTGCAGTAACGCCGAATTCTTCTTCGATTGCTTTAACAAGATCGTTCAATTCCAAAACTGTCATGCCTTTGATGGCTTCCAAGATTTGCTCTTTACTCATGGTATATATACCTCCAGTTATTTGTGTTTTTGGGTAATCAACTACAAAGCTTATTAAGCTTCTTGTGCGCCGTCTTTTTCTGCCACAGCTTTAACCGCAAGGGCGAAGTTGCGAACAGGAGCTTGGAGCACGCTGAGCAACATGGACAGCAAACCTTCTCTGGAAGGAAGCTCTGCCAGTGCTTTGATTTGGTCGAAATCAACTACTTTACCTTCAACCACACCTGCTTTTACGCTAAGATGTTCGTTTTTCTTTGCAAAAGCCGTCAAGATTTTTGCAGGAGCTACGACATCGTCTTTGCTGAATGCGATAGCCGTTGGACCAGTTAAGTACTCATCCAGTGCACTAAGTTCAGCATTCGCAGTTGCACGTCTTGCCAAAGTGTTTTTCAATACTTGGAACTCAACGCCCGCTTCGCGCAGTTGTTTACGCAGCTCAGTTACTTGAGCAACGTTCAATCCACGGTAGTCTGCGACGATTGTACAAGAGCTTTCTTTCAGCTTTTCTGCTACTTCTGCAACTTGCTGAGATTTTTGCTCAAGAATTTTCGCGTTTGCCATTTTTGCACCTCCTAAGTGCTTCCGTAAGGAAGCATTCTTCGTAAGCATTAGCTTGTTTTCGCTAGAAAACATATCGTGATTCACTTATCTCGTAAACAATCCGTTAGCATTCCGTTACACGTTCTATCGGAAGTGCCGCGGAGGCATCCGCTAAAAGCAAAAATGCCTCCGCAGACACTGCGAAGGCATGATGATTCGTTATCTTTGCAACCAAAGAATCCGATCTTATATCATAACACCTCGGCAGGAAATTAAGCTCGAAAGCACCTGCTGTCTACGGTAAGTCATATTCGTTTGTCAACTTAGATAGGTTAGCATGTGTGACCGCAAAAGTCAACAGCCAAACTTAACCTTATCTGAAGGTTTGAGCGTTTACGCGCGCGCCAGGACCCATGGTCGAGGAAACAGCGATGTTTTTCAGGTATACACCTTTAGCAGCCGCAGGCTTCGCTCTGTTCAAAGCATCGATCAATGCGCGGAAGTTGTCAGCCAGCTTCTCAGCATCAAAGGAAACTTTACCGATAGGAGCATGGATTTGACCAGCCTTATCCAAGCGGTATTCGATTTTACCAGCCTTGATCTCTTGAACCGCCTTCGCTACATCAAATGTAACGGTACCGGCTTTAGGGTTAGGCATCAAACCTTTACCACCCAAGATACGGCCCAGCTTACCCACTTCACTCATCATGTCCGGAGTAGCTACGCACACATCAAAGTCGAACCAGCCTTGCTGGATCTTGTTGATCATGTCTTGATCGCCTACGAAGTCAGCGCCAGCAGCTTCCGCTTCTTTAGCCTTCTCCCCTTTAGCAAATACAAGAACACGCTTAGTTTTACCAGTTCCGTGCGGTAATACAACAACGCCACGAACAGCCTGGTCTTGCTTTCTTGGGTCTACGCCCAAACGAACTGCTACTTCAACGGTTTCGTCGAATTTTGCAGTCGCTGCTTTTTTTACAAGCTCGATAGCTTCCAACGGCTCGTAAACCGCTTCAGTATCGATCAGCTTTGCAGCTTCCAAATACTTTTTACCGTGTTTTGGCACTTTGTTTTCCTCCTATGTGGTATTAGCGGAATATCCTCCCACTGGTAGTGCAACCGTTGCTTAGGCGAAGCTAAGTCGGTCTTCACTGGTAGTGCAACTGTTACTTTATGCAAAGCAAAAGTCAGTTGTCACTTCGGTTGTGCAACCGTTACATCACGCGAAGCGATGCCAGTTGTCACGTCAGCCCCTTGCAGAGCAAAATAAATTAGTCCTCGATAACTACGCCCATGGAGCGAGCAGTACCTTCGATCATGCGCATTGCAGCCTCAACGGATGCAGCGTTCAAATCAGGCATTTTTTGCTCGGCAATTTCACGAACCGTTGCACGTTTAACAGTAGCAACTTTCTTTTTGTTAGGTTCGCCGGAACCTTTTTCGATTTTTGCAGCAACACGCAGCAATACAGCAGCCGGTGGAGTTTTGCAAATAAACGTGAAGGAGCGGTCCTCGAATACTGTGATTTCAACAGGAATAATCAAACCCGCTTGATCAGCTGTACGAGCGTTGAACTCTTTACAAAAAGCCATGATGTTAACACCTGCTTGACCGAGAGCCGGACCGATTGGTGGAGCCGGATTCGCTTTACCAGCAGGTACTTGCAGTTTAACAATCTTAATAACCTTTTTCGCCATTGTGTGACACCCCCTTGTACGTAGTGTGGCGGTACCTCGCTATTACAGCTTCTCCACCTGATGGAAATCCAATTCTACAGGCGTTTCACGACCGAACATGTTCACATGAACCTTCAGCTTCGCCTTATCGACAAGAATTTCTTCTACGGATCCGACAAAGTTAGCGAACGGCCCAACTTTCACACGAACGGTTTCCTTCAGATCGAAGTCGATCTTCGGCTTCGGCTCCTCGATACCCATGTGTTTGAGAATGGCATCCACTTCCTCAGGAAGCAGCGCAGTCGGTTTCGAGCCGGACCCCGTCGAACCTACAAACCCGGTTACGCCAGGCGTATTGCGCACAACATACCACGAATCATCGGTCTGGATCATTTCGACCAGAACGTAGCCCGGATACACTTTACGCATTACCGTCTTTTTCTTGCCGTCCTTGTTCACAAGTTCTTCTTCCATCGGCACGAGAACACGAAAGATTTTGTCCTTCATATCCATCGATTCAACGCGTTTTTCCAAGTTTGCCTTAACTTTGTTCTCATACCCGGAATAGGTATGTACTACGTACCATCTTTTTTCCATTTCCATATTAGCCACCTATGCTCCCGCTTTATTTAAAAACAAGGCGAAGCAGCTCAGAAATACCCAAATCAAGGACGTAGAAGTAAACTGTCGTAAAGGCAACCGTAAAGAGAACAACGAGCGTGTAGCTGATCAATTCTTTACGACTTGGCCACTTCACTTTTTTCAATTCGGACCAGCTGTCCGCAAAAAAAGAAAACGTGTTGCCGAATCCCTGCTTCATTCTAGCCAAAAAGGACACAACTACACCTCCAAAAACTACCTAGTTTCGCGATGAGCGGTATGTTCATTGCAAAACTTGCAAAACTTCTTCAACTCCATGCGGTCTGGATGGTTGCGCTTATTTTTATTGGACGTATAGTTTCTTTGCTTGCAGTTCGTGCACGCTAATGTGATAATAACCCGCATGATGTACACCTCCTACGGACCAGCCTCAAATTTTTACCTTAAACCTTAAAGGTTCAGCAAAAAAAACGCCTTACAGTTTTAAGGCTACCTATGTACTTTAGCACAGCCCGATATGGGTGTCAAGGGAAACCTAGCACTACCATAACCGCTCATCGGCTTTTGCGTATAAGTGCTAGTATTAACATGGCAAAGTCAAGGTAAACCTCAAATATCCGATAATTTATACAAAAAAAATAAAGCACCCCTCTATATGAGCCTGGGTGCACGTACTATGCGTCTCGAACTTCCAAATATCGTTCCAGCTTTCGTTTCACACGCTGCAAAGCGTTGTCAATCGACTTGACATGACGGTCCAAGTCCACCGCAATCTCCTGATAGGAACGGCCGTCTAAATAAAGCATCAGCACTCTTCGTTCCAGGTCGCTCAAGATCTCTCCCATCTTGTCTTCCAAACCGCTGAATTCCTCTTGATTAATGATCAGCTCTTCCGGATCCGTAACACGGGAACCGCAGATGACATCAAGGAGCGTACGGTCTGAATCTTCATCATAAATGGGCTTGTCCAAAGAAACGTACGAATTAAGAGGAATATGCTTCTGGCGCGTGGCGGTCTTAATGGCCGTAATGATTTGACGAGTGATGCAAAGCTCTGCAAAAGCCTTAAAGGACGCGAGTTTGTCTCCACGAAAGTCCCGGATCGATTTATATAAACCTATCATACCTTCTTGTACGATATCTTCTCTGTCTGCTCCTATTAGAAAATAAGAGCGCGCTTTGGCGCGAACGAAGTTCTTGTACTTGTTAATCAAGTACTCCAATGCGTCGCTGTCACCTTCGCGAACCGCATCGACAATGTCTTCATCTGCCTTGAGGTCATATTCGTACATTCTCAGTTCTTTGAGGTCGACACTCACCGACAATCCCTCCGGCCTAGCAAGACTACGATTTTTATTACCCTTGAAAGATAGGATAAGTATACATTATGTAATCTGTTATCGTCAACCAAATTCCAGATAGGAAAATGCCGCTAACCCTGAATTCTACTGGCCTCTCCGCCATTTTTCGAACAGATCCCGCATCTCGCCGGTCAGTTTGCTGTCGAACGTATTGCGCTTGCCGGTGGGCTCATCCTCAATTTTATGCCGGATATCCCGCTTCGACTGCTTCATCTTGATCAAGAGCTCGCTCGCGGGCACGCGAAAGGCCCCTTTACCAAAAATCACATGCTGCTCCGTCATGTCGGACGTGGCTACGTAAATTTGCCGGCGGCGGCCGATATTTTCGGTTACCAGCCGCTCGATCAGCTCATCTGCGGTTTCTTTTTCCTTCGTATAATACACGCGCAGCTTGCTTTGCGTATACTTTCCTCCAAGGCCAGGAACATAGTAGGCGTCGAAAACGAGGAGCACCTTGGTCCCCGAGAACGACTGGTACTCCGCAAGCTGCTCGATCAACCGGTCCCGCGCATCCTCCAGGCTGATATCCTTAAGCTTTTGCAGCTCGGGCCAAGCACCGATAATGTTGTATCCGTCGACAATCAGGATTTCCTGGATCATTGGCTAGCTCTTTATTTCGCGGACAAACGCTGGCGGACGACTTCATACATAAAGACGGACGCCGCCACCGACGCGTTCAAAGAATTGATGTGCCCGAACATCGGAAGCTTCAGCAGAAAGTCGCATTTTTCTTTTATGAGGCGGCCCATTCCCTTATTCTCGTTCCCTATAACGAGCGCGAGGGGCATATTCAGGTTCGTTTGGTACAGCGGCTGCGGCGCGGCCACATCGGTTCCGGCGACCCAAACGCCCTGCTCCTTCAGCTGCTCGATCGTTTGCGCCAAATTCGTAACGCGGGCGACACGGACATATTCTACGGCGCCTGCCGATGTTTTGGACACGGTAGCGGTGAGACCGACCGAACGCCGCTTCGGAATAATGACGCCGTGCACCCCCGTACAGTCCGCCGTCCGGAGAATGGAGCCCAGATTATGAGGATCCTCGATTTCATCCAAAATGAGGATGAACGGCTCCTCGTTGCGGCTCCGGGCATATTCAAGAATGTCGTCCACTTCCACATAATCGTAAGCGGCTACCTGGGCAACGACACCTTGATGCTGCACATTCTCGACCATTTGGTCCAGCTTGCGCTTATCCGCGGTTTGAACGATAACCCCTTGCTGCTTCGCTTCGGCGATTATCGGCTGGGTCAGCTGCTTTTGCGCATTTTCCGCAATCCAAATTTTGTTGATGGTTCTTCCCGAACGTAGAGCCTCAAGCACTGAATGCTTGCCGGCGATAAAATCTTCCATTGCATGTCTCTCCTTATCAAGGCAATCCAAAGGTTGCGCTTGGCTTCCTGGTTTCGGCTTCCGCCGGTGCTCAAGCTTCGTTTTGTTCAATGGATACCATGAGCAAATATTGAAGCCGCTCGAATTGCTTCGTGTAATATAAATAGCCGATCAGACTCTCGAACGCCGTACTATGACGGTATTCCAATACGTCTGCGTTTTTGGCCGTTGTTCCCGATTTGGCGTTGCGTCCCCGTCTCACGATGTCAGTCTCTTCTTCGGTAAGAAGCGGCATCCACACTTGCAGCGATTTGGCCTGGGCTTTGGCCGATACGTACTTCGTCGACAACCGGTGAAGATGATTGGGCCGGTGATTAGCCTGAGAAATGACGTACTGCCTGATAAACACCTCGTATACCGCATCGCCGATATAAGCAAGCACAATCGGATTCAGCTGCTTCGGGTCTTTGGCCGGCGGGAAACAGAACAGGTCCGAGTCCAAGGAAAACGGTTCCTTCATCATTTCCTCCGCCAGCGGATACCTTGCGCCGTGTCCTCCAGCAAAATGCCGCGTTCTGTCAGCAAGTCGCGGATCTCGTCGGCACGGGCCCATTGCTTCGCCTTGCGCGCTTCTGTCCGTTCGATGATCAGCTGCTCGATCTCCTCATCCAGAAGCTCTTCCTCCGCTTTGGTCAGTATGCCCAATATGCGATCCATCGTTTCAAAGCTCTCCAGCAAGAAGGACAGTGTTCCGCGAGTGACCTGCTCCTGCTGCACATAAGGGTTGGCGATATTAACCAGCTCGAATACGGCAGTTACCGCATCCGGCGTATTGAAGTCATCTTCCATCTTGCTCTCGAACAGGTGTTTTACCGCTTCAACCGCTTGGGTGATCTCTGCTGAAGCTTCTCCCTCCGGAGCGTTAGCAAGACGGTGCTTGATGTTGGCAATACAGTTCTCAATCCGGGTCAAGCCGTTCTTCGCTTGTTCGATCGTCTCGTCGCTGAAGTTCAGCGGATTGCGGTAGTGAGCCGACAGCATAAAGTAACGGATGACTTGCGGGCTGATCGTTTTCAACAGCTGGTTTACGTTGACGCCGTTGCCAAGCGATTTGGACATTTTCTCGTTGTTGATATTGATGTAGCCGTTATGCATCCAGTAATTGGCCATCGGGTGGCCGGTCAAACATTCGGACTGCGCGATTTCGCACTCGTGGTGCGGAAACTGCAGGTCCTGGCCGCCCCCGTGAATATCGATCGTCTCGCCCAAATATTTGCGCACCATGGCGGAGCATTCAATATGCCAGCCCGGTCTTCCTTCCCCCCATGGACTAGACCAGGAAATTTCGCCCGGCTTGGCGCCCTTCCACAATACGAAATCCTGCGGATTCTCTTTGCGGTCGTCCACCTCTACACGGATGCCGAACTGGAGCTCCTCCAGGTTTTGCTGGGAGAGCTTTCCGTATTCCGCAAACTTTGTTGTACGGAAATAGACGTCTCCGCCGTTTTCGTAAGCGTAGCCCTTCTCTACCAAGCCTTCGATAAAGGCGATGATCTCATCGATATTTTCCGTAACGCGAGGATTCAGCGTCGCTTTATGAACGCCCAAGCCTTCCGTATCCTCGTAAAACTTCTGAATGAACGTATCGGCCACTTCCGGCACTGTCGTTCCCATTTGCGCCGCTTTTTTGATCAGCTTATCATCGACATCCGTGAAGTTGACGACGTAATTGACCTCATAGCCTGCATGCTCCAGGTAGCGCCGTACCACATCAAAAAAGATCACCGGCCGCGCATTGCCGATATGAATATAATCGTATACGGTCGGACCGCAAACGTACATTTTCACTTTGCCCGGCTCAATGGTCTTGAATTCTTCCTTTGTGCGGGTCAGCGTATTATAAATTTTTAGCGCCATGCTCGTGAACGCCTCCGTTCTTAGACTGTAAATCTTGAACCGTTTGCTTCAGTTCGTCAATTTGCTGCTGCATTTGCCGAAACATATCAATGACTGGATCCGGCAGGTTATTGTGATCCAGCTTGCCTATACGAACACCATCACGCTTCACGATCATGCCCGGGATCCCCACTACCGTGCTGTTCGGCGGAACTTCCTTCAGCACTACCGCATTCGAACCGATCCGTGAGTTGTCGCCTACCGTAAAGGAGCCAAGCACTTTGGCGCCGGAGGAAATAACGACGTTGTTCCCTATGGTAGGATGCCGCTTACCCTTCTCTTTCCCGGTACCGCCTAATGTTACTCCTTGATACAGTACGACATCGTTGCCGATTTCACAAGTTTCCCCAATAATAACCCCCATGCCGTGGTCGATAAAAAACCGTCTGCCGATGACGGCTCCGGGATGAATTTCAATTCCGGTCATAAAGCGGCTGAATTGGGAAACCATCCTTGCGGACGTGAACCATCCTCTCTTATAAAGCCAGTGCCCCACCCGGTGCGCCCATAGGGCGTGCAGTCCGGAATAAGTAAAGGCTACTTCAAACCAGCTTCGGGCTGCGGGGTCGTTTTCGAAAATCGTCTCGATGTCTTCTTTCATGTACTTAAACAAGATGAATCACCTGCTTTCTCCCCATCATCAATTTCCCACAAATGAAGCAAATATAAAAAACGCCCCTACAGCCATAACGGCTGCAGAGGCGTGAAAGTGCGCGGTTCCACTCTGCTTTGGACCCAGTTCTCGTCCATCTCGTCGTTCGTAACGTGAACGTGTTCGGTACGACTACCCTGCTTCCGTTCCGAAACGGACAACAGCTCGTCGATACGGCTCCCAGGTGCATTTCCAATCAACGGGAATGGACAACTTCCAGCCCAGGCCCTCGCGAGCCCGGTTGCCCTCTCTGTAAATCCCAGCTTAATCGTACTCTCCTGTTCAACGCCTCGTGTTATTAATGTTACTTAGTATAACGAAAAACCTTACGGTTTACAATAACTTCTTCAGCCGTGCAACGACCTTTTCCTTGCCCAGCAAGTACAGGCTCATATTCAGATCGGGACCGTGCATTTGCCCTGTCAGGGCAACTCGGATCGGCATAAAGAGCTGCTTGCCTTTATAGCCCGTATCCTTCTGAACGGCCTTCAGCATAGCTGGGATCGACTCTACGGCGAACGACTCCGCCTGCTCCACCTGCTGCAGAAAAGCTCCCAGCACCGCAGGAACGAACTCCTCGGAGAGTACCGCTTTCGCTTCGTCGTCTTCACACGAAACCTCGTCCTGGAAGAACAGCTCGGACAGCGGAACGATTTCCGCCGCATAATTCATCCGGTCCTGATTTAAGCCCACCAGACGGCTTACCCATTCCTGCTGCTCCGCCGTAAGTTCAGCGGAAATGCGGCCTGCTTTTTGCAGGTGAGGCACTGCCAGCTCTACAACGCGGGACAAGTCCGCTTTTTTCAAATATTGGTTATTCATCCAGTTGAGCTTGTCCATATCGAACACGGCCGGACTCTTCGACAACCGGTCAAGATCGAATTGGGCGATCAGCTCTTCCTTCGTGAATATTTCTTCCTCGCCTTTAGGCGACCAGCCTAGCAGCGTAATGAAATTAAGCACCGCTTCCGGCAAATAGCCAAGCTCCCGGTACTGCTCGATAAACTGAATGATCGATTCGTCGCGCTTGCTCATCTTTTTGCGGTCCTGGTTCAAAATCAGCGCCAAATGGGCAAATTCAGGAACAGCCAGTCCCAACGCTTCATACATCAAGATCTGTCTCGGCGTATTGGACAAATGCTCTTCTCCGCGAATAACAAGCGTAATATTCATCAGATGATCATCGAGAATCACGGCAAAGTTGTAGGTCGGGATCCCGTCAGGGCGCACGATAATGAAATCGCCGATACCGTTCGATTCGAACTCTACGTGCTCGCGGATGCGGTCCTCGAATGCGATAATCTTGTCGGCCGGAACGCGGAAGCGAGTCGACGGCTTGCGTCCCTCCGCTTCAAACTGTGCAATCTGCTCCGGTGTCAAATGACGGCATCTGCCGGAATATCGCGGCATTTCGCCTTTAGCTTCCTGCTCTGCCCGCTCCTGCTCCAAGTCGGCCTCCGAGCAATAGCAATGGTATGCATGACCATCACGAAGCATTTGCTCCACGAAAGGGCGATACAAATCCAAACGCTCGGTTTGCCGGTAAGGGCCGAACGGACCGCCGACATCGACGCTCTCGTCCCAATCCAGGCCAAGCCATTTCAAACCGTCCAGTTGGCTGCCGATTCCGGATTCCATATGACGCGTTTGATCCGTATCCTCGAACCGGATAATGAATTGACCGTTATTTTTGCGAGCTATCAAATAATTGAATAATGCCGTACGGGCGCCGCCGATATGCAAATGGCCGGTCGGGCTTGGCGCGTATCTTACGCGAAATGGTGTCATAGCTGCCGCTCCTCTCTTGTTTCAAAAAACCGCCAAATTGAATTTATGATAGCACATCTTGAATCAAACAAACAACCGATTGCGCAGCGATTCCTTCGCCCCGTCCGGTAAAGCCGAGCTGCTCGGTCGTCGTAGCCTTCACGTTAACTTGCGACGGGTCCGCTTCCAAAGCTTCCGCTATGCGCTGAACCATTGCCGGGATGTAAGGAGCCATCTTCGGCTTCTGGGCAATGATCGTCGAATCGATATTGCCGAGCTTATATCCCGCTTCCTTAGCCAGCTTCCATACATCGAGCAGCAGCTTGTAGCTGTCGGCGTCTTTAAATTCCGCGGACGTATCCGGAAAATGCTTGCCAATATCGCCAAGCCCGAGCGCCCCCAATATGGCGTCGCTAATCGCATGCAGCAGCACATCGGCATCCGAATGGCCGAGAAGCCCTTTCTCATACGGAATGTCTACCCCGCCGATAATGCACTTTCTTCCTTCCACCAGCTGGTGTACGTCGAATCCTTGTCCCACTCGAATCATCGTTTGTCCTCTCCCCTGACATTCTGTAGTATCCATTGCGCCCAAGGCAAATCTTCCGGTGTCGTTATTTTGATATTGTAGTAATCCGCCTCGACGACCTGGACCGGCGTGCCGATCCTCTCGACCAGCATGGCGTCGTCGGTCCCAAGGAATGCGTCCTTCTCCGCCTGCTGGTAAGCGTTCAGCAGCAAAGAAAGACGAAAAGCTTGTGGGGTTTGAATCGCCCACAAGCTGCGCCGGTCCGGGGTCGATTGGATCGTCCCACTCGGATCGACTACCTTGATCGTATCTTTGACCGGCACGGCAAGCACGGCGGCCTCAGTCTCCATCACCTTGCGCCAGCACGCGATAACATGCTCCTCCGCGGCAAAAGGCCGGACGCCGTCATGCACCATCACCCATTCGACGCTGCCTTCCAGCTGCTGAAGCCCTTTGTATACGGAGTCTTGACGCTCCTTGCCGCCGGCGACGATATGCCGCACCTTCGTAAGGCGGTATTGCTCCACATAGCCGCGGCAGCGCTCCACGTCCTCTGTTCCGGTTACGAGAACGATGGTGTCGACCTCCGCAATCCGCTCGAACAATGCCAATGTATGTACAAGAATCGGTTTGCCGTTCAAGTGCAAATATTGTTTGCTTTCTTTCGTGCCCATACGCGAGCCTTTGCCCGCGGCTACAATCACTACTCCCAGCTGATTCATGCCTTCACCTACTACCTGCTTCTATGCCGCCGGAAATGATCCTTCCCGTATAGCACGCACTCCCACTATCATATACGTTTTAGAGAGCTTTTTCCAATAGTTTCGGTTTAGCAAAAATCATTCGTCCGGCCGACGTTTGCAGCACGCTGGTAACCAGCACATCGAGCGTGGTCCCGATGAAGTCGCGTCCGCCTTCCACTACAATCATCGTGCCGTCATCCAGATAAGCGACGCCTTGTCCGTGCTCTTTGCCGTCCTTGATGACCTGGACCAAGATTTCTTCCCCCGGCAGTACTACCGGCTTCACCGCATTGGCCAAATCGTTGATATTAAGCACCGAAACGCCCTGCAGCTCGCACACTTTATTCAAATTGAAATCGTTCGTAATGACTTTGCCCTGCAGCACTTTGGCCAGCTTGACCAGCTTGCTGTCCACCTCGGAAATCTCTTCGAAATCTCCTTCATAGATCAGCACCTTGACTTCCAGCTCTTTTTGAATTTTATTAAGGATGTCCAGCCCGCGGCGCCCTCTGTTGCGCTTGAGCAAGTCGGAGGAATCCGCGATATGCTGCAGCTCCTCTAATACAAATTCAGGAATGACCAGCGTGCCTTCAATAAATCCGGTTTTGCAAATGTCCGCAATACGGCCGTCGATAATGACGCTCGTGTCCAGTATTTTATGCTCCTCGAAGCCTTTTCCTTCACCTTGGTTGCGGTCCTTGGCCGAGCGCCCCTTGGCCAGCAGCACGATGAGCTCTTCTTTTTTGGCATAGCCAAGCCGGAACCCTACAACACCCAGCATCATTGTAAAAATGACGTGCAATACAGGGGAATACAATCCCGCTTGCTCGAAAGGCGTAAGCAGAATAACCGCAAGCACCAATCCTACAGCCATGCCGACCGTTCCTGCGATTAAATCCGTAATGGGAATGGAAGACACCTTTTCTTCGCTTTGCTGCATTTTTTGCAATCCATAATTCACAGCCCATGAGCTGATTAAATAAAAGAGCACGACTCCCGCCAGCATCATCCAGTATGCTTCGCCCCGCACCTGCTCCACGCCGAATACCGTTTCTATGATTTTGAAAAATGGTTGTCCGACGGTATCACTCCATTCATAGCCTAACACGCCTCCGATAACTGCAAATAAACATTGGAACCATCTTTTCATCATAGAATCACCTCCAACCTTTTCAATTTAAAATTTCACTCGTTACAATTATGAACCAAAAGTTTCCTGCCTAATCGTCGTTGCGAAAGAAAAATAAAAAAAGCATTTACTTTCCCGTTCAGGAAAATAAATGCTTTTCATTTCCGCTTTTGACGAATCATGGATGGTTTACTGAGCCGTCAGCCGTTACATGGATCTCGTCTCGGAATTCACTTCGTCCATGGATTTGTTCTTTCTTCTTCGTTTCGGAAAAAGGCGTTCAACGTTTTTTTTTAAGCCGTACAGTGCGTAAAGAAGCAACGGTACGAAAATCATTTTGGAGAGCATGCTTGGATACTGATAAGCCAGCAGCACAGCGATGATGACGACAATCGGCGCAATCCAGATCGCTTTTTTCGGGATTCCTACTTTTTTGAAGTTAGGATATTTGACCGTGCTGACCATCAAGTACGACAAGAGCAGAGTGCTCAAAACCAATACGAATGTATTTAATTCGTTATGAAACAGCGCCAGCGTACAAAGCACGCCTCCGGCAGCAGGAATCGGCAAACCGATGAAATATCCTGGAACGCCTGCCACTACATTAAACCGTGCCAAGCGGAGAGCTCCGCAAATCGGGAAAATGGCTGTGATGATCCAGGCTGCCGCAGCATTCATCTCCGTAAACGCAACCACGTACATAATGAACGCAGGAGCGACACCAAACGAAATGACATCGGACAAAGAATCCAGCTCTTTGCCGAACTCGCTCTGGGCATTCAGCGCTCTTGCCACACGGCCGTCCAGACCGTCGCACAGCATGGCTATAATTACCATGATCGCCGCCCATTCCGCTTCCTTGTTAAAGGCAAGAATGATCGAAATAAATCCCAGAAACAAGTTGCCTATTGTAAAAAGGTTGGGAATTGATTTAGTTAGCATTGTTATTGTCCACCTCTGGTTTCCTGTACCCTAATACACATGTTCGTCATATTAGACTACCCTCTGATTGTATGCAAGTTAGATATGTCTGTCAATGAGTACTTGATCTTGAATTCGTTTTAATCCTTCTTTGATGGTACGGGCGCGCACTTCTCCAATTCCGTCCACTTCATCAAGCTCGTCAATCGTAGCCATCATTAAATGCGGCAGCTGCTGGAACCGCTCTACCAGATTGTGAATGATGACCGACGGAAGCCGCGGGATTTTGTTCAGTACCCGGTATCCTCTAGGCGAGACCGTTTCCTCGGCGCTGATGCTGGAGTGAGGATAGCCCAATATTCTCGCTATGTGAGAATGATCGAGCATTTCATCCGTCGCAAGGCGTCTCAAGCTTTGGTTAATTTCTTTAATTTTGTCTTCTTGATATTCTCTTACGTAGTCTTTGACTAAAAGTTGCGCCTCATGCTCGGTAGCTCCAACCAATTCTTCCAGCTGCATACTGATAAGACGCCCTTCCGTTCCGAGCTCATTGATATACCGTTTAATCTCCGCTTTGATCCGAAGCACCATCTCGATCCGCTGAACGACGTTCGTTACATCGTGCAGCGTGACCAGCTCCTCAAATTCGGAAGCGCCGAGGTTCGTTAAGGCTTGATCGAGCACCGATTTATATTTCTCCAAAGTTTGGATCGCCTGATTCGCTTTGGTTAAAATCACTCCGATATCCTTCAAGGCATAGCGCAAATTGCCTTGATACAGCGTGATGACGTTTCTGCGTTGGGAGATGGACACGACGAGCTTGGAAGTTTGCTTGGCAACCCGCTCCGCCGTCCGGTGGCGAATTCCCGTCTCGGACGAGGAGATGGACGAATTGGGGATTAGCTGCGTATTCGCATATAAAATCCGCTTCAGATCCTCGCTCAAAATAATGGCTCCGTCCATTTTCGCCAGCTCGTACAAATAGTTCGGCGAGAAGTCGCAATTGATAGAAAAGCCGCCGTCCACAAGCTCCATCACTTCGGGGCTGTAGCCTACCACGATCAGCGCTCCGGTTTTGGCCCGCAGCACGTTCTCGAGTCCGTCGCGAAAGGCCGTGCCTGGCGCAACCATTTGCAGCAGCTGGCTCATCACGTCCCTTTTTATTTCTTCCTTGCTCATGTTGTCCCTCCTAAGGGTTTTCCGATGGAAAACCTACTTCGTAAGCTTTAACTGGGTTTTCCGTAGGAAAACCTACTTCTTCGTCAGCACTGCTTCGGCTTTCCGGCAGAAAGTCTCGTCGCCTTGCATGATCTATTACCCGCTTTTATCCTAAGGCAGCCTTCAATGCTTCAGCCACCGTATTTACGCCAATAACCTCGATACCGCTCGGAGGGGTCCAGCCCTTCAAGCTCTTCTCCGGCAAAATGACTCTCCGGAAGCCCAGCTTCTCCGCTTCCTTCACCCGCTGATCCACGCGGGATACGCCCCGTACCTCGCCTGTCAGGCCTACTTCCCCAAACACAACATCGTAAGGCTGTGTAGGCTGTTCTCTTAAGCTGGAAGCAATGCTCACCGCAATCGCCAGGTCAACGGCAGGCTCATCGAGCTTGACGCCGCCAGCTACGTTGACATACGCATCCTGATTTTGCAAAAACATGCCGATTCGTTTCTCCAGCACCGCTATAATTAACGAAAGCCTGTTATGGTCTATACCTGTCGCCATTCGTCGCGGCGAAGGGAAGTTCGTGGAGGAAACAAGCGCTTGCAGCTCGACAAGCACCGGCCGTGTCCCTTCCATGCTGGCCACTACCGTCGATCCTGAGACGCCTAATGGACGCTCCGACAAGAACAACTCGGAAGGATTGTTCACTTCCACCAAGCCGTTCTCCTGCATTTCGAAAATACCGATTTCGTTCGTTGAACCGAAGCGGTTTTTGACTGCTCGCAGCAGCCGGTATGAGTGATGCCGCTCTCCTTCGAAATAAAGGACGCAGTCCACCATATGCTCCAGCAATCTTGGGCCTGCAATAGCCCCTTCTTTAGTAACATGGCCAACGAGTACCGTCGCAATACCTTTAATCTTGGCGACCCGCATAAAATGGCCGGTACATTCCCGAACCTGCGCTACGCTGCCCGGAGCCGATTGAACGCCCGGGTGATACACCGTCTGGATCGAATCGATGACAACAAAATCCGGCTGCACCTCTTCGATCGCCGCTTCAATCAATTCCAGGTTCGTTTCGCACAATACGAACAATTGTTCCGACGAGGCATTCAGACGATCTGCACGCAGCTTCGTTTGCCGCACGGATTCCTCGCCCGATACGTACAATACCTTTTGTCCGGACAGGGTCAGATCGTGTGATGTCTGGAGAAGCAGCGTCGATTTGCCGATGCCGGGGTCTCCCCCGACCAGCAGCAGTGAGCCTGGGACTACGCCACCGCCGAGCACCCGGTTCAGTTCTTTGTTTCGCGTTACGATACGCTGCTCTTCACTGCTTTTTATATGTATGATAGAAACAGGCTTTTCTTTCGTCTTCAATAAAGAAGAACTAATACCTTGTGTTTTCGTGATGGTTTCTACTTCTTCTACAAATGTGTTCCAGGATTGGCATCCCGGGCATTTGCCAAGCCATTTGGGCGACTCGTAGCCGCACTCCTGGCAGCAGAATTTCGTCTTTTGCTTTGCCATTATTATTCTCCCTGCTGTTATTCCATCCGTTGCCTAATGTCTTATCAAAGTTTACCATTTTGTGGAGGTTATGAAAACCCTTCTATTGTATAAAAAAGTCTCGTAAAAGCAAAGTTTTTACGAGCGGCTTGTCCGCCGGCTTGGACATACTGAAGCCCGCCGGTGCGGTATAGCTTCACAGGACGCCGCCGTAATATATATGATGCCAAAGACAAAAAAAGAACATCCTGCCCCTTCGAAAGAAGGGTACAGGATGTTTAACGTTACAAATCATGAAGATGTTGCAACACCTTGATTGCGTTCTACGGTCAGCTCTCCGTCTTTTTCGTCGATGGTCAACGAATCGCCTTTGGTGATTTGGCCGCGAAGCAGCTCTTCGGACAACCGGTCCTCGATATGCTTCTGGATCGCTCTGCGCAGCGGTCTCGCTCCGTAAGTCGGATCGAAGCCCTCTTTGGCGAGGAAAGCTTTCGCCTTGTCGGTAAGAACAAAGTCCACTTCCTGCTCTTTCAGACGCTTGCGGAGATCGTCGGCCATCAGCGTCACGATTTGTGCAATGTGCTGCTCTTCCAGAGAGTGGAACACGATGATTTCATCAATCCGGTTCAGGAACTCCGGACGGAAGCTCTTTTTCAGCTCGCCCATCACTTTATCTTTCATATTGTTGTAATCTTTGCCCGCATCATGCGCTGCAGTGAAGCCGAGCGAAGAATTTTTCTTGATCGTATCGGCACCGACGTTCGAGGTCATGATGATCAGCGTGTTGCGGAAGTCTACAGTACGTCCTTTGGAGTCGGTCAGACGGCCGTCCTCCAGCACCTGGAGCAAAATATTGAACACTTCAGGATGTGCTTTCTCGATCTCATCCAGCAGGACGACCGAGTAAGGCTTGCGGCGTACTTTCTCCGTCAGCTGGCCGCCTTCTTCGTAGCCGACATATCCTGGAGGCGCTCCGACGAGACGGGATGTCGAATGCTTCTCCATATACTCGGACATATCGATCCGAATGACTGCATTTTCGTCGCCGAACAGCGATTCCGCAAGCGCGCGTGCCAATTCAGTTTTACCTACGCCGGTAGGTCCTAGGAAGATGAAGGAGCCCATCGGGCGCTTCGGATCTTTCAGTCCGGCTCTTGCGCGGCGGATGGCGCGGCTCACTGCTTTGACCGCTTCCTCTTGGCCGATGACGCGATCGTGCAGGATCGACTCCATTTTCAGCAGACGCTCGGTTTCTTCCTCCGCCAGCTTCACAACCGGAATGCCGGTCCAGCTAGCCACGACTTGAGCGATGTCGTCCGGAGTCACTTCGGAATCGGTACGGCCTTGCTTCTCTTTCCATTCGTTCTTCGTGGAATCCAGCTCTTCACGCAGCTTTTGCTCGGTGTCGCGCAAGGAAGCCGCCTTCTCGAACTCCTGGCTTTGCACTGCCGCATCCTTCTCCTTGCGGATATCCTCCAGCTTGCTCTCGAGCTTCTTCAAATCCGGCGGTACCGTATAGGAGCGAAGCCTTACTTTGGAGCTGGCCTCGTCGATCAGGTCGATCGCTTTGTCCGGCAGGAACCGGTCCGTAATATAACGGTCGGACAGTTTTACCGCATGCTCGATGGCTTCATCGGTAATTTTCACTCTGTGGTGCGCTTCATAGCGGTCGCGCAATCCGTGCAAAATTTGGATCGCTTCCTCCGGAGAAGGCTGATCCACCGTAATCGGTTGGAACCGTCTCTCCAGCGCCGCGTCTTTCTCGATATATTTGCGGTACTCATCCAATGTTGTGGCACCGATGCACTGCAGCTCGCCTCTCGCCAATGCCGGCTTCAGGATGTTGGAGGCGTCGATAGCGCCTTCCGCTCCGCCTGCGCCGATCAGCGTATGCAGCTCGTCGATGAACAAGATGATGTTGCCTGCTTGGCGAATTTCGTCCATTATTTTTTTCAAACGATCCTCGAATTCACCGCGGTACTTCGTGCCGGCTACGACAGAGCCCATATCGAGCGTCATCACCCGCTTGTCGCGCAGTGTTTCCGGAATTTCGTTGTTAATGATTTTTTGCGCAAGTCCTTCCGCAATAGCGGTTTTACCGACACCAGGCTCCCCGATCAATACCGGGTTGTTCTTGGTTCTGCGGCTTAACACTTGGATAACGCGTTCGATTTCCTTGCTGCGCCCGATTACAGGGTCGAGGTTGCCATCTTTGGCAAACGCCGTCAAATCGCGTGCCAAGCCGTCCAGCGTAGGTGTATTTGCATTTGTGGTGTTACCATGGTTCGTAGACACCACTTCGCTGCTGCCGAGCAATTGCAATACTTGCTGACGCGCTTTGTTCAAGCTCACTCCCAAATTGTTCAGAACACGAGCCGCTACGCCTTCGCCTTCACGGATCAGCCCGAGCAAAATATGCTCCGTACCTACGTAAGTATGGCCAAGCTTGCGAGCTTCGTCCATGGACAGCTCAATCACTTTTTTCGCGCGGGGCGTGTAAGCGATATTCGTAGGCTGCTCTTGACCTCTGCCGATCAAGGCTTCCACTTCGTCCTGAATTTTCTCAAGACCCAAGCCCAGAGCGATTAACGCCTTGGCTGCAATCCCTTCGCCCTCACGAATCAGCCCCAGCAAAATATGCTCGGTGCCAATATTATTATGACCTAAACGAACGGCCTCTTCTTGTGCCAAAGACAACACTTTTTGCGCACGTTCTGTAAATCTGCCAAACATCATGTGTAACACCTCCATAAAAGAATAAAAGTTGGAAACAACAATGAATTTCTTACCGGAGTTGCCGTAAGGTTCTAGTCTTGAGAAAACTTCTCTCTTATTAACTGAGCCCTACGTATGTCTCTTTCTTCAGCCGAAAGCTTTTCTCCTGCATATTGCTGTAAAAAACCCGGCTGGGTCATCACCATTAATTCATTCATGACCTGTGTAGGGACATTTTTGATGATTCCTATATCAATGCCAAGACGAACATCGGATAGCCGCTGTGCCGCTTCCTTGGAGTCCATAATGGCTGCATAAGACATGATCCCGTATGAACGGCTGATTCGATCCAGCAGCTTTGCTTTGTTCTCTAATTGAAGCTTCTCCCGCGCAGCCCGCTCATGCTCGATGATTTGCCGGACGACGCCGTACAGGTTATCGATAATCTCCTGCTCGGATTGTCCCAGCGTAATCTGATTCGATATTTGGAACAGGTTGCCGAGCGCTTCGCTCCCTTCGCCATACAATCCGCGAACGGCCAGACCGACCTGTGTAATCGCCGACAAAATCCGGTTAATTTGCTGAGTCAGCACCAACGCCGGAAGATGAATCATTACCGAAGCACGAATGCCGGTACCGACATTGGTCGGGCAGCTGGTCAAAAAGCCTCTTTTTTCATCAAAGGCATAGTCCATTTGTACCTCGAAAATATCGTCGATTTGGCTGGCCAAATCCCACGCTTCCTTAATCTGAAAACCGGGGCACAAGCATTGTATTCGCAAATGGTCCTCTTCATTCACCATGATGCTGATGGACTCATTTTCGCTTAAAATAACCGCCCCGTTCCTCGATTCATTAGCGAGAGCCGGGCTAATCAAATGCTTCTCTACAAGCACTCTTTTCTGCAGCTCGTTAAGATCGCTAAGCGGAATCAGAGAAAAACGGCTTATCGTATGGAGATCCTCATTATTCAGGACCCCCGATACTAGATCCAGCACTTCCTCTGATTGCTGGTTTGTGGAGAGCATAGGGAACGGATGTGATTGCAGGTTTCTTGCAATACGGATTCGGCTGCTGATGACGATATCCGAATCGGGTCCATCGCCCTTCATCCATTCACTCAGCGCCTGCTCAGTAAAACGGTTAGTTGTCATAGCAATTCCTCCTTGCCCAAAAGGAACTCAACCCTCGGCTACCTTCTTCTCCAGGTCCCTAATGATATCCCGGAGGTGGGCGGCCTCTTCGAACTCTTCTTTATCAATCCGAAGCAACAGCTCTTTCTTCAAATTCTCAATTTCCCTTTTATGTTTAATTAACCCGCCGGAGCGTTTGGGAACCTTGCCTGTATGAATCGTGTTGCCATGAACCCGCTTGAACAGGGGATCCAGCTTATCGCCAAAATATTTATAGCACGAGCTGCAGCCAAACCGGCCTACTTTGCTGAACTGCGTATACGTTAAACCGCATTGCTCGCAGCGGCTCGGCGGCGCTTTGGCAGCCAGCGGGTTGTGCGAGGAAGGCTCGAAATCCAGCAGCCCCGACAAAAGATTGTGAATAGAGAAGCCGTTCGGCGTGCCCGGGATCAGTTCTCCCTTTTCTCTGGCACACGATTCACAAATGTGAAACTCCGTCTTCTCACCGTTTAAAATCTTCGTAAAATGCAGCGTGGCCTGCTTCTTGCCACATTCCTGACAAAGCATGAGTACCCCTCCTTATTTGCTCAACAAGGATATCAGCATGGCTTTCATAATTTTGGCTCTAATCTCATCACGCAGCGGCAGCTTCAAAACCAGAACTTCCCGCGAGATCGCCGCCCTCATGATCGCCGCTTCTCTCGGAGTGATGATGCCGTTCTCCTGAAGCTGATACAGCAACCCTTCGGATGCGCTTTGATCTATATGCGAGCTGATCGTTTTAAAAATATGGTCGTGAACCGAGCCGTGAGTGTTCAGCTCAATGCGCTGAATCCGGATATATCCTCCGCCTCCGCGCTTGCTTTCTACGATGTAGCCTTTCTCCAAAGTAAATCGCGTGCTGATAACGTAGTTAATTTGGGAGGGGACGCATTCGAATTGATCCGCAAGCTCGTTACGTTGAATTTCCACAATGCCGTCGTTGCTTTGCTGTATCATTTGCTTTAAGTATTGTTCGATGACTTCGGAGACATTACGCATCAATTCAACCTCCTTCCCAGAAGTAAATTGACTTTGACTTTCTTTGACTTTAGTATCATTATAACAGTTTTCAGAAAATTTGCAACTATGGTAAACACTCAATTTATTGTTGACACTTCAACTTTTTTTATGCTCAGGTTGCGGCTTAAACAACACAGCCCTCTGTTATGATTATAACCACCTTAGAATAAAGAAAAACAAAAAAGAGCCTTCCTGGAGGTTATCCAGAAAAGCTCTTTGCCGTTGCTTGGCGACGTTCTACTCTCCCAGGACCCTTCGGTCCAAGTACCATCGACGCTGGAAGGCTTAACGGTCGTGTTCGGTATGGGTACGCGTGGTTCCCTTCCGCCATCATCACCAAACTAAGAGTTTTCGTTAGAAAACTGGCTTCGTAAGCATACGCTTTGTTCAAGGATTTATTCCTTGAAAACTAGATACGAAACGATGCGTGTAATGAGCAAGTGTACTGCATTTCTGACCATACTTCGTATGACAGATGATTGGATAAGCCCTCGACCGATTAGTATTCGTCAGCTCCACACGTTGCCGTGCTTCCACCCCGAACCTATCTACCTCGTCGTCTTCAAGGGGTCTTACATACTGGGAAATCTCATCTTGAGGGGGGCTTCACGCTTAGATGCTTTCAGCGCTTATCCCGTCCGTACGTAGCTATCCAGCCGTGCTCCTGGCGGAACAACTGGTACACCAGCGGTACGTCCATCCCGGTCCTCTCGTACTAAGGACAGCTCCTCTCAAATTTCCTACGCCCACGACAGATAGGGACCGAACTGTCTCACGACGTTCTGAACCCAGCTCGCGTACCGCTTTAATGGGCGAACAGCCCAACCCTTGGGACCTACTTCAGCCCCAGGATGCGATGAGCCGACATCGAGGTGCCAAACCTCCCCGTCGATGTGGACTCTTGGGGGAGATAAGCCTGTTATCCCCAGGGTAGCTTTTATCCGTTGAGCGATGGCCCTTCCATTCGGTACCACCGGATCACTAAGCCCGACTTTCGTCCCTGCTCGACCTGTTTGTCTCGCAGTCAAGCTCCCTTATGCCTTTGCACTCTTCGAATGATTTCCAACCATTCTGAGGGAACCTTGGGGCGCCTCCGTTACTTTTTAGGAGGCGACCGCCCCAGTCAAACTGCCCACCTGACACTGTTCCCCGACCGGATCACGGCCGCGGGTTAGAACTCCGATACGATCAGGGTGGTATCCCAACGTCGCCTCCACACAAGCTGGCGCTCATGCTTCTCAGGCTCCCACCTATCCTGTACAGATCGTACCAAAGTCCAATATCAAGCTGCAGTAAAGCTCCATGGGGTCTTTCCGTCTTGTCGCGGGTAACCTGCATCTTCACAGGTATTAAAATTTCACCGGATCTCTCGTTGAGACAGCGCCCAAGTCGTTACGCCATTCGTGCGGGTCAGAATTTACCTGACAAGGAATTTCGCTACCTTAGGACCGTTATAGTTACGGCCGCCGTTTACTGGGGCTTCGGTTCATAGCTTCGGGTTACCCCTAACCACTCCCCTTAACCTTCCAGCACCGGGCAGGCGTCAGCCCGTATACTTCGCCTTGCGGCTTCGCACAGACCTGTGTTTTTGCTAAACAGTCGCTTGGGCCTTTTCACTGCGGCCCCCTCGGGCTATTCACCCTACCGAGGCACCCCTTCTCCCGAAGTTACGGGGTCATTTTGCCGAGTTCCTTAACGAGAGTTCTTCCGCGCGCCTTAGCATGCTCTGCTCGCCTACCTGTGTCGGTTTGCGGTACGGGCACCTTCTCCCTGGCTAGAGGCTTTTCTTGGCAGCCTGAACTCATGACCTTCGCTACTGTAATTTTCGCTCCCCATCACAGACCAGCCTTACGATGTGCGGATTTGCCTACACATCAGCCTCTCTGCTTGGACGGGCATCCATCAGCCCGCGTCACTATCCTTCTGCGTCACCCCATTGCTCATAACGGTTCACGGTGGTACAGGAATATCAACCTGTTGTCCTTCGACTACGCCTTTCGGCCTCGCCTTAGGTCCCGACTTACCCTGAGCGGACGAGCCTTCCTCAGGAACCCTTAGGCTTTCGGCGGACAAGATTCTCACTTGTCTTTTCGTTACTCATACCGGCATTCTCACTTGTATGCTGTCCAGCCGTCCTTACGATCGACCTTCAACCTACATACAACGCTCCCCTACCAGAACAGATTTATCATCTGCAATCCATAGCTTCGGTGGCGTGTTTAGCCCCGTTACATTTTCGGCGCAGAGTCACTCGACCAGTGAGCTATTACGCACTCTTTCAATGGTGGCTGCTTCTAAGCCAACATCCTGGTTGTCTGCGCAACTCCACATCCTTTCCCACTTAACACACACTTGGGGACCTTAGCTGATGGTCTGGGCTGTTTCCCTCTTGACAATGGATCTTAGCACTCACTGTCTGACTCCCGGGATAAAGTATGTGGCATTCAGAGTTTGACTGGACTTGGTAACCCTTGGCGGGCCCCGCACCCAATCAGTGCTTTACCTCCACTACTCATCTCCCGAGGCTAGCCCTAAAGCTATTTCGGGGAGAACCAGCTATCTCCGAGTTCGATTGGAATTTCTCCGCTACCCCCACCTCATCCCCGAATTTTTCAACATTCGTGGGTTCGGGCCTCCAGTGCGTGTTACCGCACCTTCACCCTGGACAGGGGTAGATCACACGGTTTCGGGTCTACGCCCACGTACTCATTCGCCCTATTCAGACTCGCTTTCGCTGCGGCTTCGGCTTCTCACCTTAACCTTGCACGGGAACGTAACTCGCCGGTTCATTCTACAAAAGGCACGCCATCACCCATTAACGGGCTCTGACTTCTTGTAAGCACACGGTTTCAGGTTCTATTTCACTCCGCTCCCGCGGTTCTTTTCACCTTTCCCTCACGGTACTGCTTCACTATCGGTCACTAGGGAGTATTTAGCCTTGGCAGATGGTCCTGCCTGCTTCCCACGAGGTTTCACGTGTCTCGCGGTACTCGGGATCCGTCTAGCGATACGTTGGTTTTTAGCTACAGGACTGTTACCCCCTATGGTGAGCCTTTCCAGACTGCTTCGCCTAACCAACTTTTCGCACATTGACGTCCCACAACCCCAGAGGGCAAGCCCTCTGGTTTGGGCTGTTCCGCTTTCGCTCGCCGCTACTGACGGAATCACTTTTGTTTTCTTCTCCTGAGGGTACTTAGATGTTTCAGTTCCCCTCGTATGCCTCTGCACACCCTATGTATTCAGATGTGAGTAACTGAGAATTACCTCAGCTGGGTTCCCCCATTCGGACATCCCCGGATCAATGCCTGCTTACGGCTCCCCGAGGCGATATCGTCGTTCGCCACGTCCTTCTTCGGCTCCTAGTGCCTAGGCATCCTCCGTGTGCTCTTATTAGCTTAACCTTGCTAATACACTTTGTTTGCTCTACGCATTTATTTCGTTATCTAGTTTTCAAGGAACAAGTCTGCAACTGTTACATTGGCAAAGCCATGTCAGTTGCCAGTAACTTATGGTGGAGCCAAGCGGGATCGAACCGCTGACCTCCTGCTTGCAAGGCAGGCGCTCTCCCAGCTGAGCTATGGCCCCATAATGTTATTTCCCCACTTAGTTCCGGGGTCCCCGAAAGTAATCGGATTACACTTCGAAGGCCTTCTTCACTTTTTGGGGTAATTTGTTATGGTGGGCCCTAGTGGACTCGAACCACCGACCTCACCCTTATCAGGGGTGCGCTCTAACCAGCTGAGCTAAGGGCCCTTGCTATTGTATTCAAACCCTTAAAAAGGGTTCGCTTGGCGACGTTCTACTCTCCCAGGACCCTTCGGTCCAAGTACCATCGACGCTGGAAGGCTTAACGGTCGTGTTCGGTATGGGTACGCGTGGTTCCCTTCCGCCATCATCACCAAACGAATTGCGAGAAGATCTTTGTCCTCTCAAAACTGAACAACGAAGTGAGTGTTAGTTTGTGCAACCGAAGCTGCTTAATGTCCGATGACCTACAGCCATCATGGACTCCATAGAAAGGAGGTGATCCAGCCGCACCTTCCGATACGGCTACCTTGTTACGACTTCACCCCAATCATCTACCCCACCTTCGGCGGCTGGCTCCTTGCGGTTACCCCACCGACTTCGGGTGTTGTAAACTCTCGTGGTGTGACGGGCGGTGTGTACAAGACCCGGGAACGTATTCACCGCGGCATGCTGATCCGCGATTACTAGCAATTCCGACTTCATGCAGGCGAGTTGCAGCCTGCAATCCGAACTGAGACCGGCTTCTAAGGATTGGCTCCACCTCGCGGCTTCGCTTCCCGTTGTACCGGCCATTGTAGTACGTGTGTAGCCCAGGTCATAAGGGGCATGATGATTTGACGTCATCCCCGCCTTCCTCCGGTTTGTCACCGGCAGTCACTCTAGAGTGCCCAACTCAATGCTGGCAACTAAAGTCAAGGGTTGCGCTCGTTGCGGGACTTAACCCAACATCTCACGACACGAGCTGACGACAACCATGCACCACCTGTCTTGGGTGCTCCGAAGAGGGCGTCTATCTCTAGACGTTTCACCCAGATGTCAAGACCTGGTAAGGTTCTTCGCGTTGCTTCGAATTAAACCACATACTCCACTGCTTGTGCGGGTCCCCGTCAATTCCTTTGAGTTTCACTCTTGCGAGCGTACTCCCCAGGCGGAGTGCTTACTGTGTTTACTTCGGCACCAAGGGTATCGAAACCCCTAACACCTAGCACTCATCGTTTACGGCGTGGACTACCAGGGTATCTAATCCTGTTTGCTCCCCACGCTTTCGCGCCTCAGCGTCAGTTACGGTCCAGAAAGTCGCCTTCGCCACTGGTGTTCCTCCACATCTCTACGCATTTCACCGCTACACGTGGAATTCCACTTTCCTCTCCCGCACTCAAGTCATCCAGTTTTCAGTGCGATCCGGGGTTGAGCCCCGGGCTTAAACACCAAACTTAAATGACCGCCTGCGCGCGCTTTACGCCCAATAATTCCGGACAACGCTTGCCCCCTACGTATTACCGCGGCTGCTGGCACGTAGTTAGCCGGGGCTTTCTTCTCAGGTACCGTCACCCACAGGGCAGTTACTCCCCATGGCGTTCTTCCCTGGCAACAGAGCTTTACGATCCGAAAACCTTCATCACTCACGCGGCGTTGCTCCGTCAGACTTGCGTCCATTGCGGAAGATTCCCTACTGCTGCCTCCCGTAGGAGTCTGGGCCGTGTCTCAGTCCCAGTGTGGCCGATCACCCTCTCAGGTCGGCTACGCATCGTCGCCTTGGTAGGCCGTTACCCTACCAACTAGCTAATGCGCCGCAGGCCCATCTGCAAGCCACAGGTTGCCCCGTGTTTCATGATTCCCTCATGCGAGGAAACCAGCTATCCGGTCTTAGCTATCGTTTCCGATAGTTATCCCGGTCTTGCAGGCAGGTTGCCTACGTGTTACTCACCCGTCCGCCGCTATCCCCGAAGGGACCGCTCGACTTGCATGTATTAGGCACGCCGCCAGCGTTCGTCCTGAGCCAGGATCAAACTCTCCATTAAAGTGTCGCCGAAGCGACCGTATAACAGAGCTTGTCTTAAGCTCAAAATTCAATGCTAGCGAGAATTTGCATTCTCTATTTTAACACTCACTCGTTGTTCAGTTTTCAAAGGACAATTCATTCAAAGTTCGGTCACTCATAGTAACTTGAACCTTGTCATTTTGTGTCACCTTGTTTAGCGGCGACCTTTATAATATAACACAGTCGCCTACTCGATTGCAAGCTTTTTTTTCAAATCCGTAACAACTACTTGCGTTCGTCAGGAAAGCTTCAAAAGCGACAAGGAGTAATATATCAAAATCGGACACGAAATGCAAATGGAATTTCGCTCCTTTTTTAAACTCCGGCGATAATTAAAATTAAAAGCGCATCTACCCGCGAATACAGCACGGGAAGATACGCTTTTATATATAAACCGATTACTCCCCTTGGCGCTCGCGCATCAGAGGGAACAGCAGCACGTCGCGGATCGAAGGCGAGTTCGTCAGCAGCATGACCAGACGGTCGATCCCTATGCCCAAACCGCCTGTAGGAGGCATACCGTACTCCAACGCACGGATGAAGTCGTCATCCATCTCATGCGCTTCATCGTTACCTTGCTCGCGCTCCACCAGCTGCGCCTCGAAGCGTTCACGCTGGTCGATCGGATCGTTAAGCTCTGTAAATGCATTAGCATGCTCGCGGGCAACGATAAACAGCTCGAACCGGTCGGTAAACCGCGGATCCTGCTCGTTCTTTTTGGCCAATGGAGAAATGGCTACCGGATGACCGTATACGAACGTAGGCTGAATCAGCGTCTCCTCGACAAACATCTCAAAGAACTGGTTGACGATATGTCCGAACGTCATCATCGGCTCTACGTGCACTTTGTGCTCCTTAGCCAATTGATGCGCCTCTTCATCCGTCATTTGCCTGCTGAAGTCAACGCCGACCACTTCTTTGATCGCATCAACCATGGATACACGTCTCCATTCAGGAGTCAAATCGACTTCATGCCCTTGATAGTTGATTTTGGTCGTTCCGAGCACTTCTTGTGCGATATGCGCGATCATTTCTTCCGTCAGCTTCATAATATCCTTGTAGTCGGCGTACGCCTCGTACAGCTCGATCATGGTGAACTCCGGATTATGACGTGTCGAAATCCCCTCGTTACGATATACGCGGCCGATTTCGTACACTTTTTCCATGCCGCCCACGATCAGACGCTTCAAGTGAAGCTCGATAGCGATACGCATATACAGCTGCATATCGAGAGCATTATGATGCGTGATAAAAGGACGAGCGGCAGCTCCCCCTGCAATCGCATGAAGTGTAGGCGTCTCCACTTCCAAATAGCCGCGGGAATCCAAATATCTGCGCATCGATTGAATAATTTTGGAACGCTGAATAAACGTCTCCTGCACTTCCTGGTTCATGATCAAATCGACGTAGCGCTGACGGTAACGAAGCTCCACATCTTTCAAACCGTGATACTTCTCGGGAAGCGGAAGCAGCGATTTGGACAGCACTTCCACATTGGTCGCTTTTACCGAAAGCTCGCCTGTCTTCGTTTTGAATACAATCCCTTTGATCCCTACAATATCACCGATATCAAGAAGGTCGAACGCTTGGTATTTGGTCGAGCCCACAGCATCCTCGCGCACATAAATTTGAATTTTCCCCGTGATGTCCTGCACGTGCGCAAAGCCCGCTTTACCCATTCCGCGCTTTTGCATAATGCGTCCGGCAATGCTCACTTCGGCGTTAGTTACGTCCAGCTCTTCTTTCGTTTGTCCGTCGTAAGCATCGAAAATCTCTTTCGCATGATGCGTTACGTCATATTTTTGACCGAAAGGATCAATGCCCAAGCCGCGAAGCTCGTCCAACTTGTTGCGTCGGATTTGTAGCAGCTCATTTAATTCTTGTTCAACTGTCATGCTATCCAGCTCCTTGTTAGGTGGTATAAGTTAAAAAAGCTTCCCAAGGAAGCTTTTCTCGACGATTCCGGTTATTGTCGCTCTTGCATAACCATCATTTCTTAATATCGATAATTTCGTATTGAATCACGCCGGCAGGAACGTTAACGTCCACGACAGCGCCTTTATTTTTGCCGAGAATGGCTTTACCAACCGGACTTTCGTTGGAAATTTTATTTTGAAGGGGATCCGATTCCGCGGAGCCTACGATGTTATATTCCACGATATCGCCGAACTCCAGGTCTTTCAGCGTAACAATCGCTCCTACACTGACTGTATCTGTATCCACATCATCATTATTAATGATACGAGCGTTGCGAAGCATCTTCTCCAAAGTTATAATTCTGCCTTCGATAAAAGCTTGTTCGTTCTTCGCATCTTCGTATTCGGAGTTTTCACTAATATCGCCGTAGCCGATCGCTACTTTGATTCTTTCAGCCACCTCGCGGCGCTTGACGGATTTAAGATGTTCCAACTCTTCTTCAAGCTTCTTTAAACCTTCCTGCGTCAGGATGACTTCTTTTTCACTCATTGCAACAATCTCCTGTCATGTGAAAGATTTTCATATTTCGAGCTGATTCTTCGACTATGAATTCACTTATAAATAATATATTAACGATCAAGATCATGATGACTGATCCGTCTTAGTGGGTATAACTATTGACTGATTATATTGCAAGCCCATTCAAATGTCAATCTGAGCCAAATGCCGCACCATTATGCTGCTAGTGAACGGTTGAAGCCGCTTCAGAACCGTCCGCCGGCATCCCGTTATTGTCCAGACTGGCGACGAACTGCTCCAGCACATGAGCCATAGCATCGCGTTTGGTCTGCTCCATAATGACATCCTTGACACGGGCTGCTCCAGGCAAGCCCTTCAGATACCAGGCCAAATGCTTGCGCATCTCCTTCACGGCCACATGCTCGCCTTTCAATGCAACCAAGCGATCCATATGCAGCAGCGCGATACGGATTTTTTCCTGGCCTGTCGGTTCCGGCGGGAGCTCTCCTTTGGTCAAGTATTGAATCGTACGATACAGCATCCACGGATTTCCGAGTGCCGCACGTCCGATCATGACACCGTCCACCCCGGTTTGGTCGAGCATCCGCTTGGCATCCTCCGGAGAAAAGACATCGCCGTTACCGATGACAGGAATCGACACCGAATCTTTAACTTCCTTAATAATGTCCCAATTTGCGTGACCCGTATACATTTGGACGCGGGTACGACCATGCACCGATACTGCCGCTCCTCCGCCGTTTTCGACAGCTTTGGCGTTTTGCACAGCATAAATGTGATCCTCGTCCCAGCCAATGCGCATTTTTACCGTAACCGGCTTGCTGACGGATTTGACAACCGTGGAGATCATTTGTTCAATCTTCGGCGGATCGAGCAGCCAACGGGCCCCCGCATCGCATTTGGTGATCTTCGGTACCGGACACCCCATGTTAATATCGATAATATCGGCATTCGTATGCTTATCGACATGCTTGGCCGCCTCGACCAGAGATTCCGTATCTCCTCCAAAAATTTGCAGACTAAGCGGCTTCTCGCGCTCGTCCACATACAGCATTTCCATCGTTCTGCTATTTCCGTGCAAAATCGCCTTGTCGCTGACCATTTCCGCACAAACGAGGCCGCAGCCGAATTCCTTGGCGATCAAACGAAAAGCCGGATTACACACCCCAGCCATCGGAGCCAAAACCACTTGATTCGGTGCCTCTACGTTTCCTATTTTAAGCATCATTTATTCCTCCTCTCTAAAATGTTTACTTA
This sequence comes from Paenibacillus sp. H1-7, assembly GCF_022354825.1. Taxonomy (GTDB): domain Bacteria; phylum Bacillota; class Bacilli; order Paenibacillales; family NBRC-103111; genus Paenibacillus_S. The sequence goes on along the minus strand of NZ_CP031168.1, from coordinate 423,460 downwards.
GCCGCTGGCAGCAGCTCATCCGGGTCGATACCCAGGACGTCGGATATTTTGCGGATTATCTTCGTATCCGGCTTACGCGTCCCCCGCTCGATCGCTCCCAATATAGCAATGGAAACATCCAATTGATCGGCTAGCTCGGTTTGGGTATAGCCTTTTAATTTACGGAAAGCGCGGATGCGCTGAGCTATTGCATTTTTTTCCATAACGTAATGCCTTCCTTTCCTTCCAGCTTCTCTAGTTGTGCTGACAATTCAGCAGCCTGCTGCGGGTGGCGCCCCTGCATCGCCTCGATTAAAGGCACAAGAACAAAGGCCCTTTCCAGCATTCTAGGATGAGGAAGGATAAGCTTGGGGTCGTCCTGCCTCAAATCGTCATACAGCAGCATATCCAGATCCATCGTTCTTGGTCCAAAACGGATCTCCCGCACTCGGCCGAGCCGCTGCTCGATCTGCATCATCACGTCAAACAGAGCCTCTGCGGAAAGGGACGTTTCCACTTCGACGGCCATATTGAGAAAAGGCCCCTGGTCGGTATAGCCTACCGGGTCCGTCTCGTAAATATTCGATTGTGCGGATACTTGTATCGCCTCATGCTCATCCAGTAACCGAATGGCATCAGACAAAAAACGCTCCCGGTCCCCCATATTGGAGCCAAGCGCAATGTATGCAACAAATGAAGGCTGTGAGCCCATGAACTTATGCCCGCTTTCTGTGAATTTCCACCGTCACGCCGTCGAAGAACATCGCCACGGGAGGATGCGGCTTCAACACGCGAACGGTAATTTCATTTATACTAGTATAAGTTTGCAGAAGGCTAGATGCAACCCGCTCTGCCAAAGCCTCGATCAACCGGTACGTTTCTCCCTCGACAATGCTCTTGATCAGCCCGTATGCCTCTGCATAGTTAATCGTATCTTCAATGCTATCCGTCGTTCCCGGCTTGTCCAGCGGCAAGTGAAGCTCGACATCGACCTGGTACCGCTGCCCGAGCTTGTTTTCTTCCGGAAACACCCCGTGATAGCCGTAAAATTGCATGCCCTTCATCAAGATTTTATCCATTTTGTCTCCTCCTGTCTTTCCATCTTAAACCGTCGGAAGCTTGTGCCCGATGATAGCGTCCGTCATCACGGCGACACGTTTCATAGCGCGAACATCATGAACCCGCATGATTCGACATCCTTGCATAATCCCGACCGCAACCGTAGCCGCAGTCCCTTCGACGACATCGTTAGGCGGAAGCTGCAGCGTGTTCTGGATCATTCTTTTCCGCGACGTTCCTAGCAGAACGGGATAGCCCAGGGCGTAAATTTGATGAAGCTCGTTCATCAGCTGCAAATTTTGCTCGTGCGATTTGGCAAAGCCGATGCCCGGATCGAGAATGATTTGCCGGTCTTCAATTCCCGCTTCGTGCGCAAGCCGTATACTTTCCTGCAAATCCCCGATCACATCGGGAATAAAATCTTTATATACTGCCTCGGTCCGGTTATGCATGATGACGATCGGGCATCCGTATTGCGCTGCGAGCTTGGCCATGGCGGGATCTTTTTTCAAGCCCCAAATGTCGTTCAAAATATGGGCTCCCGCGTCTAACGCCTGCTTTGCCACCTCAGCTTTATACGTATCTACCGAGATAGGCACTTCGATGCCGGCTTCCTTCAGGGCGCGAACGGCCGGAACGACCCTCCGCAGCTCTTCCTCCAAAGTGACTGCCGCAGATCCGGGCCGCGTAGACTCTCCGCCGATATCGATGATTCCGGCACCGTCCGCAATCATTTGCTTGGCATGGTGTACCGCAGCCGAAAGATCGACATATCGTCCCCCATCGGAAAATGAGTCCGGGGTGACGTTCAATATCCCCATAATGACCGTTTCATTATATACGTCCAGGGAAATTCCTCGGCAGTCCATGCTTGGTTGATTCTCATTCACCGGTTTCTGCATAAGGGTTCACCTTCTATTCATTATTGTTGTCGATGCTGCTTTGGTAAGCGGTCAAAAGCTGAAGCGTCCAATAGCCCGCCGTCCCCGATGCAACTATATGACGCTGTCCGTTCGTGTCAAACAAGGTCGAAATCGGGACCAGCTCCTGGATGGAATTGGTGATGAAAACTTCATCCGCATTAAGTAAATCCTGCCAAGTATACCGCCCTTCTTCAACAGGAAGCAGCAGCTGCCGAGCCAAGACTACGACATGCGCCCGTGTTATTCCCGATAAAATGCCGGTATCCAACGACGGTGTATACAATCGGTCGTTTTTGACAAAAAACACATTGCTGACAATCCCTTCGGCCAAATAACCGTCTTGTGTCAGCTGTAGACCCTCGGCTCCAGCAGCCCATGCATACTGTGCGAGCTCCCGCTTAGCCAATATACTGTTCATATAATGAAGCGATTTAAATCGGATTTGCCCTTCCGGGGTGTTTCGAGGCAGCGCAAGCAGCTGCAGCGGTTTGCCGGAACGGTACAGCTCCTCATTTCTCGGAGGGAGCCCCTTCACATATACTACGACGCTAGGCTTATCATAGTCGCCTGCAGGAAGACCGAGCGCATCCGCACCGGCCGTCACGGTAAATCGGATGTAGGCGTCCTCCAAACCGTTCGATTGCAGCAGCTCCTCAACAATAGACTCCCACTCTTGCTTATCGGGTATGTAAGAAATGCCCAGCTCCTTGCAGCTCGCTTCCATCCTCCGCTGATGCTCTTCGATCAGAAACGGTCGTCCCCCGTAGGTTCGGAACGTTTCGAACAAACCGATGCCGTAAAGAAAACCGTGATCGTATACCGAGATCACGGCCTCCTCCTCTTTTATAATGCTTCCGTTCACATATACATTCACGACGGCTTCACTGCCGTTTCGTTCAAGAAATTGCGCAAAATAGTCAAGCCATGATCCGTAATAATCGATTCCGGGTGGAACTGAACGCCTTCGATTGGATATTCCTTATGGCGAAGCCCCATGATTTCCCCTTCCGCCGTCTCTGCGCTGATTTCCAGGCAGTCGGGCAGCGTCTCTCTTTTGACGATCAAGGAGTGGTACCGTGTCGCGATAAACGGAGACGGAAGGCCCTTGAACAGCGTTTTGCCGTCATGCAAAATCGGTGACGTTTTGCCGTGCATAAGACGTTCCGCCCGAATTACTTCCCCGCCGAACACCTGTCCGATGGACTGGTGTCCCAGACATACGCCGAGAATCGGGATCTTTCCTTTAAAATGCTCGATCAGCTCCAGGCTGATCCCCGCTTCGTTCGGAGTACAAGGCCCCGGGGAAATCAGGATATGGTCCGGCTTCAGTGCCTCAATACCGGCCAGATCGATCTCATCGTTACGGCGCACTTCAACTTGTTCTCCGAGCTCGCCCAAGTATTGCACCAAATTATAGGTGAACGAATCGTAATTATCAATGACCAAGATCACAGCGTTTGCCCCCTTAGGATAGGTTAATGTCGTTCCGTTCGCTATACTGAATCGCCTTCCACATCGCCTTTGCTTTGCCCATTGCTGTCAGTGCTCGTAGGTTATCAGCGTTACCCGACGCCCCCCTAATTCACATATTTCATAAGTTAGGATTTAGTATACTTGATATTGTCCATGAAAAAAAGCCCCTCAAAATGAAGGGGCTGCCCGCAGAACCATAAGGATTGAATCATTGCATTGGAACGAGCTCCACGGTTAAGCTTGCGGGTGATTAGTCTTCGAATTGATACAAAGGCGTGCTTAAGTATCTTTCGCCGTTACTTGGAATAATGGCAACGACGCGCTTGCCTGCGCCCAGCTCCTTGGCTACTTGCAAAGCTGCGAAAATAGCCGCTCCGGAGGAGATACCTCCCAGAATGCCTTCTTCTCTTGCTACGCGGCGGGACGTTTCGAATGCATCGTCGTTTTCCACCGTAATGACGTTATCGTATACGCTCGTGTTCAAAATATCGGGTACGAAGCCGGCGCCGATGCCTTGAATTTTGTGCGGTCCCGGTTTACCTCCGGACAATACCGGGGATGCGCTTGGCTCAACGGCATAAATCTTAATGTTAGGGAAGTTTTCTTTCAGCACGCTGCCTGCGCCAGTGATCGTACCGCCTGTACCGATACCTGCGATGAAAGCATCCAGCTTGCCGTCGTGCGATTGGATAGCTTCCACGATTTCAGGACCGGTTGTTTCGCGGTGAACCTTCACGTTCGCCTGATTCTTGAACTGCTGCGGCATGAAGTAGGACGGGTTCTCTGCCTGAAGCTCTTCAGCACGCTTGATAGCGCCCTTCATTCCTTCCGCCCCTGGCGTAAGAACAAGCTGTGCACCATAAGCACGAAGCAAGTTGCGGCGCTCCATACTCATCGTCTCCGGCATAACGAGGATCGCTTTATAGCCTTTAGCTGCCGCCACCATAGCCAATCCGATTCCGGTGTTGCCGCTTGTAGGCTCGATAATCGTATCGCCCGGCTTCAGCTTGCCTTCTTGCTCGGCTACTTCCACCATGCTGATCGCAATACGGTCCTTGACACTGGCTCCAGGATTTTGGTACTCCAGCTTAACATACACTTCAGCGCTGCCTTCAGGCACGACGCGGTTCAACTTCACCAGCGGAGTTCCACCGATTAATTGCGTTATGTTCTGAACTAATTTAGCCATCCTGACGTCCCCCTAAAAATAATATATTTGGATAATATCCGAGTAAACTGGTAGGTATTATACTTTTATCTTATCAATCGCAGCAGAGGTTGTCAATATGAATTTATGGATAGTGTTCCCAAAATCACCGATTGTAAGATCGTTACTATCACCGAATGGAATCATATGAAAAAAGATAGCCTGACTTTATTACAAAGTCAGACTCACCTTCCATTTATCACGAAGCTGCTTAAGGAAATCTTTCATAGGCGGAGCTTCCCTCAAAGCGATCTCCTTTTTGACGCGCTCCATCAATTCTTCCTTGCTCTGCTTCGGCTGTTCCTTCCGGTCTCTCAGCTTCACGATATACAACTGACCGTTCCATTCGATAGGCTTACTGACCTCGCCTACCTTCATCTGCTTGACGGCTTTCATAATCGGCTCCGCTATGAACGGATCGTCTTCCTCGACCCAGCCCAAATCTCCGCCGTTATCACGTGTCGCGTCGTCCAATGACCGTTCCTTTGCAATCTGGGCAAAATCAATCTTCTTGGCAATGTCCGCCGCGACCTTGGCCGTCTGATCTTTGCTGCTTACGATGATTTGCTGAAGTCTGAGCTGGGCGGACGTCATAAACTCCTCCGGATGTGCCTTCATATAAGCATCCGCCTGAGCGTCGGATACAATGATGTCACGGGTGATTAGCTTCTCCTGAAGCAACTTGTCGTAAATATCGGTTTTCAGCGCTTCCGGAGATAAACCCAGCTGTACCTTCATCGATTCAAAGAACTGATTTTCACTGTCATAACCTTGCTGCATGCGCTTAAGTTCTTTCTGGATCTCGCTTTCCTCCACAAAGATGCCTAATGCCTTGCCTTCCAAGCGAATGACTTCATGATCGACCATCTGGTTTAGCAATTCCCGGCCGTGCTTTTGCATCAGCAATTGCTCCAATTCCTTGTTGGTAATGGTCTTGTCTCCGATCTTGGCAATGACTTTTACTGACTCGTTCTGCTTCGTCTGGTCCGGGTTCATGTCGACCTGTCGTCGGTTCAAAACATCGGCAGACAATACGGAGGAAAGGATGACAACGGCTATCAGCAAAACCGCGATAACTCCCCACAATATCTTTAAGTTTCGCATTTCCTAATCCCCTCGTATGGTCACTAAACTCTATCGATCATCGGTTGTTCCTTCCGTTTATATCGACCGGCTACAACTGATTTATTATGGTTTTTAGATCTTCATCCGTAAAAATATAATGCTCGTTGCAAAAATGGCAGACGACTTCCGATTTCCCGTCTTCATCCAGCATCTGCTGCAGCTCTTCCTTACCTAACGAGACCAAGGTTTGCTCCACTCGCTCTCTCGAGCACTTACAGCGGAACTGTACGTCCATTTCCTCCAGTACTTGGACTCCAGGCACGACCTGCTGCAGGATTTGCTCCAGATCCAGCCCTTTCTCGAGCATCGTCGTTACAGGCTCCACTTTGGAAAGATGCTGCTCAATGAGAGAAATTTCGTCGTCCTTCAAGCCTGGAAGCAGCTGAATAATAAAGCCCCCTGCGGAATTGATCGTGTGGTCAACACCCACTAGTACGCCGAGTCCGACCGCAGAAGGAGTTTGCTCGGATGAAGCAAAATAATACGTGAAGTCCTCGCCAAGTTCGCCCGAAATTATAGGAATGCTGCCGCGGTAAGGATCTTTTAATCCCAAATCCTTGATGACATTCAAAAATCCGTCCGTACCGACTGCGCCAGCTACATCCAGCTTGCCAATGGCATTAAGCGGCAGATCGACCTGAGGATTATCGACGTAGCCGCGAACTTCTCCCGCCGCATTAGCATCGACAACGATTTGTCCGATCGGCCCTCCGCCTTTTACGATAATCGTGAGCTTCTCCTCGCCCTTTAGCATCGCGCCCATCATAAGGCCGGCGGAAACCGTTCTTCCGAGCGCCGCTGTTGTTGTCGGGGTCATTTGGTGTCTGCGGCTTATTTCATCCACTATCGCGGTGGAGCAGACGGCAAACGCTCTTACTTTGCCCTCCATCGCAGTAGCTCTAATCATATAATCTCGCATGGTGTAACCCTTTCTGTGGTGTTGTGATAAGTTCTTGGACATTGTGGAACGCCGGTTTCATGCGAGGAATCTCTGTAATGGGGGGTGTCAGCCTCCGGCCGCTTCTTGAAATCGTTTGTTGTGAGTAGACTTTGCGGTAATTTCCCGATGACAATGGCGGACGCTCCCGCTCTTCTTAGAGAATTCCTCACCTGCTAAGCAGCCATTGCGAACCCGTACACTATCCAAATCCAAAAACACTATATGCTATGCAGCTATTGATTTCTCTCATAAACCATTTGCAGTCCTTGCAGCGTAAGCAAAGGATTGACCGTCTCGATAGTCCTGGATTCGCTGGCAATAAGCTGCGCCATCTCGCCTGTCGCTATAACTTTGGCGTTCTTGCTGTGCTCTTCGCGGATGCGCCCTACAATGCCGTCGACCTGTCCGGCAAAGCCGTAAATGATGCCCGCCTGCATAGAAGCAACCGTATTTCGTCCGACAACGGACTTGGGCTTCACAAGCTCGATGCGAGGAAGCTTGGCAGCGCGTTGATATAGCGCCTCGGTCGAGATTCCGATACCCGGTGCGACCGCTCCCCCGACATACTGACCGGACTCATCGATATAATCGAATGTCGTCGCGGTGCCAAAATCAACGATAATGCACGGAGCGCCATACAGCTCGATAGCGGCGACCGCATTGACGATCCGGTCGGCACCGACCTCGCGCGGATTTTCGTACCGGACATTCAGCCCCGTCTTTATTCCGGGTCCGACTACCAGAGGGGATTTCTTTAAATATTTTGAACATAACTGTTCCAGTACAAACATTAACGGGGGAACGACAGAGGAGATGATTACCCCTTCGACCTGATCCAGCTCGATTCCTGCATGCTGAAACAAGTTATAGATCATCATTCCGTATTCGTCCGTCGTGCTCGAACGGTTGGTACTCAGCCGCCAATGATGCAGCAGTTGCCTCTCCTCATAAAGACCGAGTACGATGTTCGTATTCCCCACATCCACGACGAGGATCACGACGTTACCCCCTTCCGCTCATTCAGGTCAAGACTGATATCGAGCGCTTGCACGGAATAGGTCAGACGGCCGACGGAAATAACGTCTACCCCGGTGGAGGCAATGGCATGAATCGTCTCCAAGGTGACGGAGCCTGATGCTTCTACAAGAATATGCGGAGCCTGGGATTTCATGCGTACAACCGCTTCGCGCATTTGCTCCGGGCTCATATTGTCCAGCATGACGATATCCGGCTGTGCAGCCAAAGCTTGCTCCAGCTGCTCCATGCTCTCGACCTCCACCTCGATTTTCATCGTGTGCGGAATTTGGGCGCGGGCTGCGCGGATGGCTTCGACAATCCCGCCGGCTCCTTTTATATGGTTATCCTTGATCATGACCGCGTCATACAAGCCAAAACGGTGATTATGCCCGCCTCCGACCCGAACCGCATATTTTTCAAGAAGCCTGTGGCCTGGAGTCGTTTTGCGCGTATCGACAAGCCGGACCGGCAAGCCCTGCAGCGCGTCGACGAATTGCCGGGTCCGCGTAGCGATTCCCGACATTCTCTGCATAAGATTCAAGGCAAGACGCTCTCCCAGCAAGATGCTGCGAGTGCTTCCCGTGACTTCCGCCAGCACCGTACCGTAGCTTACAGCTTGTCCCTCTTGAACCTTCGGCTCGAACCTGAGACGCTCGTCCACAAGCGAAAATACCGCTTCGGCAATAGGCAATCCCGCGATGGTGCCGTTATCCTTCAAATGGATAATCCCTTTGGACTGCCGATCGGCCGGTATCGTCGTCATGGTCGTCACATCGCCCATGCCGATATCTTCCTCCAGCCAAAGCTTAAGATTTTTTTTCACATTTTCCATTTGCAGCTCATACATCGTCGATATGTCCCTCCGTTATGCCTTGTTCCCGGCTGAAAACCGTATGCTTTCTCCAATTCAGGTCGTCTTTCTGAGGGAAGTCCTCCCGGTAGTGTCCCCCGCGGCTTTCTTCCCTAATTATCGCAGCCTGCGTCGTAAGCAATGCACAAGTAAGCATATTGGCAAACTCGTATTCCTCGCGTTTCGATAGACATGTATCAAAGATCGACAGCTGCCGCTTCAGTTCCTCATGGCCCTTTTCCAGGCCGCTCGCCGTTCTTTTCAGCCCTGCATAGCGAAGCATCACTTTTTGCAGCTTCAGCTTTTTCTCCACAATCGGCTGCTTGGCATGCTCGGTTCTTGCCGTACAGTCTCCCGATACTGCAGGGGTATACTGCAGCGGCTCCAGCTGCTGAATCCGCTCGACAATTCGGCGGCCGAAGACGATGGCTTCGGACAGCGAGTTGCTCGCCAGCCGGTTCGCGCCGTGAACGCCGGTTGAAGACACTTCCCCGCAGGCGAACAATCGGCGTACCTCCGTCTCTCCGTACAAGTCGGTATGAACGCCCCCCATCATATAATGAGCGGCAGGCGCTACCGGAATCCAATCCGAGGATAAATCCAGGCCGTAGTTCAGGCAAAATTCATAGATCGTAGGGAAACGGTGCTTCACCGTCTCTTCCGATTCATGAGTGAAGTCGATATAAACGAACGTCGACTTCGTCAGCTCCATCTCGTTCACTATCGCCCGGGCGACAATGTCTCGGGGCGCCAGCTCCAGCAGCGGATCATACCGTTCCATAAAACGTTCGCCATTGATATTGCGAAGAATAGCACCTTCGCCCCGTACCGCTTCCGACACCAAAAATCTCGGCGCGCCGGGATAACATAAAGCCGTAGGATGGAATTGAACGAATTCCATGTCCTGTACAAGCGCTCCCGCGCGGTAGGCAATGGCGACACCGTCTGCAGTTGCTATGTCCGGATTCGTTGTGTAGCGGAACAGCTGTCCCGCACCGCCGGTGCAAAGGATTGTCGCATTGGCCCGGACGAACACTTTGTGGCCGTCGGGTTTTTGCACCAGAGCACCGAAGCATTCGCCGTTCTCGGTAATTAGGTCGATGACGAAATGGTCATCCCAAACCTCGATATTCGGGTCCTGCTTGGTCTTCTCGGACAAGGCGCGAACGATTTCCGCTCCTGTCGCATCGCCATGCGCATGCAGAATGCGGCGTTGACTATGCGCTCCTTCTTTAGTTAGAGCGAACTCTCCGTCCTCCAGGTCGAACTGCGTCCCCATACGAATGAGGTCCTGAACTCCTGCCGGTCCTTCATGCACAAGGACATCGACAGCCGATGGAGAGCACAAGCCTGCTCCCGCCATCAATGTATCTTGAATGTGGTAAGCAGGAGAATCTTCGTCGGAAATGACGGCGGCAATGCCGCCCTGGGCATAGCGGGTATTGCTGTCCAGTAACGATTTCTTTGTGACCATGAGCACTTTATGGCTCTCACTCGCTTTAATAGCGGTAAAAAGACCGGCGATTCCGGCGCCGATCACCATCACGTCCGTATGTACTTGCGGCAGCTCATTTAAATCAAAATCGACTAAATACCGAGGAATCATCCTATATTTCTCCTTCCAGTTCCCCAGAAGACAGCAAATGAAAACGCTCGCTTTCAGGGGAACCCCCTCATCTCAAGTATTGGTTATACGTCTTTTCAACCAACAAGAGAGTAGCGCATGCTACTTCACTTGTAACATGCGCTCCAGGGATGCTTTGGCTTGTTCTGCAACATGAGGCGGAACATAGATTTGCGGCTGCATTGTTTCCAGACATTTAGCAACCTTTTTCAAATTGTTTACCTTCATGTTCGGACATACCAAATATTTCGTAGCAAAATGGAAGGTCTTATCAGGACTGTCCAAACGAAGCTGATACCCGGTTCCATCCTCGGTACCAACGATAAACTCTTTACAGTCGGATTCCTTACAGTATTTAATGATGGCGGTCGTACTGCCGACGAAATCACCGAGCTTCACAACCTCAGGACGGCACTCCGGATGAACGACGAATTGAGCGTTCGGATATTGCGCCTTCATTTCCTCTACATCTTTGACGGTCAACATGTCGTGAGTGTTACAGTATCCTTCCCAAATTATAACTTTTTTATCAGTAAATTTGGAAACGTAATCACCCAGGTTTTTGTCAGGCACCCAAATAATTTCATCCGAGTCCACCGAATTGATAACTTTTATAGCATTGGCCGAAGTACAGCAAATATCCGTCTCGGATTTCACTTCCGCGGACGTGTTAATATAGGCAACGACTTTGGCATTAGGATGCTGCTTCTTCATAGCGCGCAGCCCGTCGACGTTAACCATGTCCGCCATAGGACAGCCTGCACGTTCGTCCGGAATAAGCACCGTCTTGTTCGGAGCCAAAATTTTAGCGCTTTCTCCCATGAAGTGAACTCCGCAAAATACGATCACATCCGCATCCGTAGAAGCTGCTTTCTGTGCCAACAAAAAGGAATCCCCGCGAAAATCGGCTATTTCCTGAATTTCGTCTCTTTGATAATAATGAGCTAAAATAATGGCGTTACGTTCTTTCTTCAGCTGCGCAATGCGTTCCTTCAGTTCCCGCTTTTGCTCTTCCTTGCGCTCCAAGGCTAATGCCTCCATCGTCGCACTACCTACCTTTCCGTACATGCCCCTTTTTGGTGTAAATCGAAGTCGTGAAAATGTTCACATATTGTTTGAAGATTTACATGAAGATTTACAACTAATTTACACAACATCCCCGGTGGTGTCAATGCTCAAATAACTACAAAATAGCCGAAAATCGCTTATGGGCGTAAGCCTGCTACTCGCCTGTATCTCTTGGTTTTAGTTTCTCGCCTAACGCCCATTTTCATCCGATTTTAACAAAAGAAAAACCGGAAGCATAGAAGCTATGCGTTCCGGTTTCAATACGGTTACTCTTTATTTTCTTTATCTTTATCGTCTGCCGAAGGCTTATCGAACTCAAGCTTGTTAGCCTCCGCCGTATGCTGTTGTCCTGTAATATTGACCTTCACGTCAATAATCGAGGAATCATCCAGCTTGCCGGTTTCGATCAACTGCTTGATTTGCTCTTTCTCCAGCGTTTCTTTTTCTATGAGCGTTTCGGCGATCAGGCGAACCTGATCCGAATACTTCTCCAGCGTGTCCTTCGCTTTTTGGTAGCATGCGCGAATGATGGTCTGCATCTCCTGGTCGATCTCGTAAGCAATCGCATCACTATAGTTTTGCTCATGTCCGAAATCGCGGCCAAGGAATACTTGCCCTTGCACGTTACCGAACTGCATCGGTCCGAGCTTGTCGCTCATTCCGTATTCCATAATCATTTTGCGGACGATGGAAGTTGCACGTTGGAAGTCGCTGTAAGCGCCGGTGCCGATTTCACCGATGAACATTTCTTCGGATACACGGCCTGCCAGCAATCCGGTGACTTTATCGAGAAGCTCGTTCTTCGTATTCATCATCCGGTCTTCGCCTTCCTTAGGAAGCATCATGACGTACCCGCCTGCGCGACCCCGAGGAATGATCGTAACCTTATGAACCATATCGGCATTTTCCAAATGGTAGCCGATAATCGTATGTCCCGCTTCGTGGAAAGCAACCATCCGCTTTTCACGCTCGCTAATGACGCGGCCTTTCTTCTGCGTACCTACAATGACGCGGTCGAAAGCTTCATCCAGCTCATCCATGGAAATGTCCTTCCGGTTGCGGCGAGCTGCAATCAATGCCGCTTCGTTCAACAGGTTCTCCAGGTCTGCACCTGTAAATCCTGTCGTATAGCGTGCCAATACGTCCAGCTTAACATCCTTGCTCAGCGGCTTGTTGCGCGCATGCACTTTCAATACCGCTTCGCGGCCCTTCACATCCGGACGGTCTACCGTAATTTGACGGTCAAAGCGTCCCGGACGCAGAAGCGCTGGGTCCAAAATGTCCGGTCTGTTCGTAGCCGCAACGATGATGATTCCTTCGTTGGCTCCGAATCCGTCCATCTCTACGAGGAGCTGGTTGAGCGTCTGCTCGCGCTCGTCATGTCCGCCGCCCAAACCGGCGCCGCGCTGACGACCTACGGCATCAATCTCATCTATAAAAATGATACAAGGTGCGTTCTTCTTGGCGTTCTCGAACAAGTCGCGAACACGGGATGCGCCGACACCGACGAACATTTCTACGAAGTCGGAACCGCTGATACTGAAGAACGGAACGCCTGCTTCACCGGCAACCGCACGTGCAAGCAACGTTTTACCTGTTCCCGGAGGTCCGTTTAGAAGTACGCCTTTAGGGATTCTCGCGCCTACGGCAGCAAACTTGCGCGGGTCCTTCAAAAACTCAACCACCTCGACAAGCTCTTGCTTTTCCTCATCCGCCCCCGCAACATCTTCAAACGTTACGCGCTTTTTCTCTTCATTATAAAGTCTCGCGCGGCTTTTACCGAAGTTCATCACCTTACCGCCGCCACCCTGCGCCTGGTTCAACAGGAAGAAGAACAGGATGAAAATAATCACAAACGGGATAATGGAGGTAAGGAAACTAATCCAAACGTTGTCCCCTTCCATTTTTTCGACAACGATGTTAGGCACTTCGCCTTTCTCGATCATTGTGACGGTTTCTTGGTCATAAGGCGCGCGGGTTTCGAAGTTCTTCTTGTCCGGCGGCTGCGGATTTTTATATTTACCGCGAACCAAGTACGTTTGGCCGTCATATCTCAAATTGACCGATTCAACATTCTTCTCAATTAAGGCCTGTCGGAGCTTATCGTAGCTTATTACGTCTTTCTGGTCGTTCTGCGTACTGATGAAGTGAACGATACCGACAGTGACCAAAAATATGAGCAAATAAAAGCCTGTATTGCGAATAATTCGATTCATCCCCTACCTCCTCTCAAAAACGGCAACTTTGTATATTGTACCACAGCAAGTCTTGGCATAACAAGAAATGCTAATGGGAGTACACCTCTGGCTTAAGGATGCCGACATATGGAAGATTGCGGTATTTTTCCGCATAATCCAGACCGTAGCCAACCACGAACGCATCAGGAATGACAAACCCTTTATAGTCTGCATCCAGATCCACCGTTCTGCGCCCCGGCTTATCGAACAATGCTGCAACCGTAATGGATAGAGCATTGCGCCGCTCCAGCACGTCGATCAAATAGCTCAGCGTCAGCCCGCTGTCAATAATATCTTCGACAATAATGATGTGACGTCCTTCGACCGGTACGTCCAAATCTTTAATGATTTTGACTACACCGGATGATTTGGTCGATTGGCCATAGCTCGAAACCGCCATAAAATCGATTTCCAACGGCACTGTGATCTGTTTAACCAAATCTGCCATAAAAATAAACGCACCCTTCAGTACACAAATGACCAGTGGATTGCGTCCCTCGAAATCGCGGCTTAGTTGTTGGCCCATCTCCTTTACTTTGTCTTGAATCTGCTGCTCGCTGTACAGTGTTTCTTGAATGTCGTTTTGCAAGAGAGAACCTCCTACTTGGAATAAAATAATCTTGTAAAGCTATCTTAACACGGGGAAAGCGAACCTTCCTTCGTGTGAAGTTTCATTTGGAGCCACGCCTTCGTACCCTCATGGACCGGCGCTACCGACGATCTGCGCACACCAGGCAGCCAAACGATGCGACCCAGGGCGTCCGCGATGACCGGAGTAACGGCTCTGCAGCTCGGAGCGATTTTGGCGTCGATGAAAATATCTTTCACTTTTTTCGACCCGTTTAGTCCGAACAGGTTCATTCGATCTCCATCCGCACGGCTTCGTACGGTCAGAGGGAATGCCAGCTCATCGGCATCGAACCAAACGGTGCAGTGTCCTTCCTTGTCAAAAGCTTGTAGGGAAGCGGACAGCGTCCCTTCAAACCAGGCACATTCAAGATGTACACCTGTCTCCGGCACCGTCAATTCGCTCTGATAACGCTGAAGCGAGTAACGGTAGGGACCGGCTGGTACCACATAAGTATGAAGCTTGATCCGGTCATATTCCCTGGTCAATATAAGATTGCTCCCGATATCGATACGAAGGTTTGACGGCTCAGCCTTGACGATTGCATCCCTCAATTGCTCGAGCTTCAGGAAATCCATGGAATCCGATTCAATAGAAAGATAATTTAATATTAGTTTAATCAAACGCCTTTGTAAAGCAACATGTACCCCGGCGAACCAATTTCTTGACCATTCTGCGAAATCGCTTTCCACAGCCACATATTGTTCAAATAAGCTGTGCGTCTGCGAGTCCAGAATCTCATTCTCCGCGCTCATCATAACGGATAAACGGTTCAGCGCCTGCGGCAGCTGCTCATTAAATTGCTGCAAATACGGCAGCACATCCAGCCGGATCCCGTTGCGGGTATATTTCGTCTCCAAATTGCTGCTGTCCGTACAGTAAGCAAGTTGATGAGTATGGCAGTACTCGAGAAGCTCTGATTTATATATACGCAGCAGCGGCCGGACAAGTTCCACATGTTGTTCCATTCTTCGGATAGGAATTCCTGTCAAGCCCGAAGGCCCTGTGCCGCGCAGCAGCCTCATAAGCATCGTCTCCGCCTGGTCGTCCGCATGGTGGGCCAAGGCAATGCGGCTAGCCCCGGAGCTCGCGGCAGCTTGATGGAGAAAGCCGTACCGCAGCTCTCGTGCGGCGACCTGGGAGTTTTTGCCCGTCTCCCTAATATGGCGGGGCACATCCAAATGCGCAATCTCGCTGCGAAGCCCGAGCCGGTTCGCCAGCTCTCTCACGAACTCCGCTTCTTGGGCGGATTCGTCGCCCCTAAACCGGTGGTCCACATGAGCTACCGTCAGGTTCCAGCCCCACCGTCCGGACAGCACAAAAAGGAGATGCAGCAAGGCTACGGAATCAGGTCCTCCCGACACCGCAACGACTATACTGTCCCCTGGACGGAGCAGCTGCTCCGATTCGATCTGGTTCTCCACCCTTGTTACAAGATCCATCGCCTTAAATCCTTTCATCAAGCCGCAGCCCTGCTTACGGCCAGTACAAGTAAACGGTAAGTCCGAACAGCAGCAAGGAAGCTGCGAAGCAAACCTTGAGCCACGCACCGCCGATCATTCGCGACGCTTTCGCCGGCTTCGGATAGCTTTGCTTGCGCCAGTCCGCCAATGCCTGCCTGGACGTGGTGTATTGGCCCAGCAGCATTTTGCGCAATACCGGCTTGGCATGAGTCAGCTTCCGGTTCGACTGCAGCATGTCCAGCAGCATCTCCGCATTTCGGTTTTGCGGCAGCACCTGCTTGATTCCCTGCATGCGCCGTTCGGTATCCGTGCTGCTTATCAGCAGTACGGCTAATGCGAACATGTCGTACGCTTCATCCGCAGAACGGCTGCCCGCTCCCCAATACCCCCGGTCGTATACCTCCGTGAATTGCTTAACCGACTTTCCCTTACCCGTAACGCCGCCAAAGTCGATCAGCTCGACGTCGCCGTAGCCCGAGACGAGTATATTTTCCATTTTGATATCGCCGAAAATGTACTGTTCCCGGTGCAGCTCGACCAGCTTGCGGAGCAGGTTGAGCCCGATCAAGTAGATCCAGTCCGTCCCGTTATGCTTCATATAATCGAACATGGACATCCCTTTGATATAGGGCATGACATAAAACGGGAACACTTCACCGTTCCAATGAAAATCATCGACATCAAGCAAAAATTGACGAAACGACGTATTGGATTGGGACAATGCTTTCAGCGCGTTCACCTCGGACTGATGATCGACCGCGTCAAACCCGCTTTTCAATGCATAAAGAAGCTTTCCCCGCTTGACGAGATACACTCTGCCGTTGGCTCCGGCTCCGAGCAGACGTTCAATGCGGTACTCTCGTTTGTTCCAATTGCCGTATATGATCGTTCCGGGAGGCAAGTGCCGATCAAACGACGTAGTCACTCAGCATCCCATCCTCGCCTTTTTGCGTGTGTCCGGGATCCGGCCTTTCATCCGAAGCCTCATGCCGGAACAGTCCGTCGGACTCGCCTGTCATGAAACGGATGACTTTCAGAAGCGCCGGCCCTGTCGGAGTCGTACCCTTCATGTTTAATTTATAAAACAAACGGTTCAGATTTGCAAGGTCGCGAGTCCACCCGAGATCCATTTCGACCTCGTCCTGGCCCGATATAGATGCCGGGAAATGAAATACCGCCATTTCACTGTCGCCCGTTCTTGCTTGAATGCTGAGCTGAAGATCGTAAATAGCTTCCTTGACGGCCTGCAGCTTAGGCTTCATGCTGGCGCTTGCGTCGATCAGGAGCGCTACCTGAAGCGCCGTCGTCTCGGATAGCTCATCCATTACCTGTACCACCTGAGAACGCTTGTCCGGATGCAGGCTGTCGATCTTCGAATCGCCGAAGATGTGCTTCAGCTCCTGGCCCACCACTTGGTGTATCGTTTGGACGACCGTTTTGCGGGTCATCATTTGAACCGTCTGCGACAGCTGCGAGGTATTGACGAGACGGCTCATGCCACCGCCCGCCTCTGCGATTTCATTGATCTCCTCGATTCCGTGCTCTCCGATTTCACTGGAATCGATCAGACCGATAACGTTAACGACGATTCCCTCCGCCTTGGCATGCGCCGCGGCCACTACCGGGCTCACCCCCACGTTCGAGCATCCGTCCGTAATAAGTATAATTTGCTTCATCATATCGTGTTTCCTCCCCTGTAGGCAAAAGTCTATGATGTCTAGTTTTTCCATTTTGCTATATTCCTAAACTTGGGGGAGGAACAGCCCGATCAGCCTCTACAACCTAAGGAAGAGCCGGAGCCGCCGGTTTCGGTCACCCGGTACGTTAGCTTACCTCCATTCATACTCAGTAAGTGAGAAAAGCGCCTCCCTTCCGCAGAAGAGATGCGCTTGAACTCCCGCCTTCAACTGACCGTCTTCGGACGCTCGATCCGCTGCAAGCCGGGCCAACGGAACGTAGCCCATTCCGGCTGATATTTCTCCACCCGCGCAACCACTACCGTCATATCGTCATAGATGCTGCCGTGATGATAGCGTACGACCTTTTCCAGCAAAATATCGGCAAAATCCTGCGGCACCTCCGTTTCGATTTCGGACAACACGCGCTTCATCCACATTTCTTTGTTAACGGCATGTCCCGGAGCATCATAGATGCCATCGGTCATCATGATCAGTATGTCTCCCGGCTGCAGCGGCAGGCTGACCAGATCGACATCGATGTCGCGGACGATACCGACCGGCAAATTATTGGCTGAGATCGGGAATACCTCCTTCCCGCGTTTAACGAAGCTCGGCGTCGATCCGATCTTCAGGAATGTCGTATTCGCGCTGTATAAATCGATCAGCGCGACATCGACGGTCGCATACATTTCATCCGAGGATCGCAGGTTGAGCACCGAGTTGACCGACTTGATGGCCAGCTTCTCGTCCATTCCCGATTGGAGCAGCTGCTGCAAAATATTGAGCGCCGCGCTGCTCTCCGCCCGGGCACGCTCCCCGTTGCCCATGCCGTCGCTGAGCGCAACGGCGAATTTACCGTTGCCCAATTCCACGGTGCTGAAGCTGTCTCCCGACAGCAGGTCGCCGTTTTTGGCGGCGCCGGCAATCCCGGTCTCGACCTCGTACTCCTTCGCCGAGCCGAAGATTACGGTGCTGTAGCCCTCCTTGCGCTCCAAGGCCTGCTCTTCCTTGACGGCAATATGCTCGCCAACGATCTCCGACAGGAGCGGAGCGATAATTTTACGGCACTCATCAAATCCTTTCGTATATTGATGGATAATTTCGATCTCTACATTCCCTTCGTCGAGACTAATAATATCGATACTGTGAATGGACAGCCCAAGCTCCTCCAGGGCGCTGCGAATTTGCTCCTCCTGCATGAAGAGCTCCTGGCCCTCCCGCTTGATTTCCTTGGCCAGATCCTCCATCACCTGCGAAACCCCGGACAGCTGCTCGGCTACAAGCTGGCGGCTTTCGATGATCTGCTTTTTCCAATGCTGATCGTTCTTGTACAGGCTGTACTGCTGCTTCATCACGGAAAGCACGTGGTCCGGCTTGACGCACTGCTTTTTCCATTGCTGCTGAATGTGCTTGTGCGACATGTTTTCGCGAAGCTCCACCTCCGTCATCATATCGGTCATGAACTTGTACGTTTGATAAAACTTGTCGTCCCAGCACTGGTTCCGTTTCCAGCAGTTGGAGCATGACTTCTCCGCCACTGAGTTCATGAAGTGCCCTACTTCCTCCTCCTTTTGCATCGGCTGCACATCCGCCGTTATTTGCTTGAAGCTGCGGGACAGCTGGCGGAACACTTCGGAAAATTGCTCCACCCGGCTCGCGGTAATATCGCGGACCCGCTTGGCGTAATCATGCTGCGATTTCAGGTTTTCCTGCGTTCCCGGCACATATTTGGCGAGCATTTGAATGACGGCGCCAGGGGTCAGAACGAATAAGAGGACGGCGACCAACGACTCCCAGGTGGAATTCATCACTTCCGCCTGATTCCCGATATATACGGATAAAATGGACGAGCCGAGCAGCATCCCGAGAGCGACGGCCAGCTTATTGCCTTCCTTCAGCAGCCCCGCAAGCATCCCGGCAAAGGCAAGCAGACTCATCTGATAAATGGCATTGGAGTTGGCCAGACTCAAGATCAAGCCTGTGATAACGCCGACCGAAGCCCCGAGCGGCGCTCCGCCGACCAACGCGAACAATAGGATCAAATATCGCGAGAGCACGTGCTCCAGCGTGACGGGACCTACCATCCAACCTACGGTGCCCGTCATCACCGAGGCGAGTAAAATGATCAGACATATGACTTCTTCGTGCTTCAAGTTGTAGTTTTTGCGTGTAAGTGTAAATACGGGGATCGCCTGAAGGAATATATGCGTTAAGATCAGAGAGAGCATGGACTCCACACCGACCATCATAAAGGTATACCAGTTCAGCTCTGTACTGACCAGATGAGCGAACAATTGAACAAGGAAGGTAGAGAAGAAGACGATAATCGGCGCATACGATATGTCCGACCTTTCGAACCGCTCGACGCCTTTTTGAATCAGCAGGAATACTATCATCTGCACAGCTATATAGCCGGCATGTGTGGGGGCGGCCGAGAAAATGCTCCCCGCCAGCAGAAAGGCTCCCGTCCAAAACAGCAGCTCCCTGCGCAAGAAATACATGACGGCGAAGTAAGCCACCGCAAACGGCGCCAGTTGATCGAGGATCATCGCTCTTCCTAATAGAAAGGCCATGAACAGGAGAAGGATCGACCACTTTTTGGCCACAACCGACTGAACCAACCGATTTTCCACCACTGCGCTGCTCACACGATGTTTCCCTGCTTGCATCCAACGACTCCATACTGTACCAACTTGTCCAACGAATAATTTTCTTTGCATATTATCAGAACACCACCCATAGACTATTAGTGTTCTCTAGTATAGAAGGAGTCTAGTATAAAGTTTGTCAGAATGAGTTGGTAGAGCAAAAGTTTTTTCCGACAAAAAAAAGCGCTGCCGGCGAAACGGCCAAAGCCCAGGCGGCACAGGGCTGGGAAGGTGCTGCCCCCATTGTTCTTTTTCCCAATCCAAAACAAGCGTTCGTCTTTCCGCTATCGCACAGATGCACTATTGCCGTTACATAGTGTCGATTCGCTTCGTTCGGGCTAACAATACGACAAAACTACTGATAGCGCGTCAAAAGGGGCGACAGCGTGTGGGGTATTTTTCCACAACTTTCCAATACACTACGCCAAACCATGTAAACCGACGAATACATGTCGCGGTTAAACGAAAAGCACCCTGCCGGAATCGAAATTCCGACAAGGTGCTTTCTTCTTGTTCCTATATAGCGGCGAAGGGAATCGAACCCCCGACCTCACGGGTATGAACCGTACGCTCTAGCCAGCTGAGCTACACCGCCACAACAAGCATGAGTATATAATAGACGGATACCGTTTGTCAAGCATGTCCCCCCATCTTGCCGAAGGGACCTTTTTCCACCGAATCGGCCGTAATGAGCATGATGCAAAAAAGCCGCACAGGCGCGTGCTGCACCCATACGGCTTGCCTTGTATCATTAATCGCGCCGTGCCCCGCGGCCTCCGCGCTTACCTTCGGTGTTCTTCTTCAGGGATGAAATACGTTCTTCGCTATCTTTCAAAAAGCGCGACATCTTGTCTTCGAAGGTCATTTTACCTGCAGGAGGTTTACCCCCACGGCCTCCACGGTCGCCGCCTCGGCCTCCAAATCCGCCACCGCCGCCTCTAGGGCCGCGATCGCCTCCGCCGAAGTTACCGCCACCACCGCCGGAACCGCCACCTGGTCTATCAAAACGAGCGGGCCTCGCTGGTTCAACCGGTTTATCTACCGCTTGCTTGATCGATAATCCGATTTTGCCGTCTTTGTCCACATTAATCACTTTGACGGTTACCATGTCGTTCAGCTTCAGATGATCATTGACATCTTTAACATAGTTGTCTGCTATCTCCGAGATGTGCACAAGGCCGGTACCGCCCTCAGGCAGCTCCACAAACGCCCCAAAGTGAGTAATGCCCGTTACTTTTCCTTCCAGCTTGCTGCCCACTTCAATTGCCATAAAGTAAAATGTTCCTCCCTTAAATAGTTGAGAAAACCTCTGTCGAGGCCTTCGAAGATGAGCGACCGCGCTTAGAGGTAAGTTTAAAATTCAATCAAAGCTTATGTGTTACAAAAACCCTGACAATGCAGATTATAACGTACTGGCTGCGATACGGTCAACAGATTGATTGCGACACTTCGGTTACTTTTGTTCTTTCGGAACAAAAAATAAGGTTTCGCCTTGTTTTATGTAATGCAGCTCTTTGCGAATTTTCTGTTCTACATATTCGGGATCGTTCAAGCGAGTCATCTCGCGCTTCATGTTTTCGTTGATTTGCTGTGTATCTTTATGCTTCTGATCCAGGGCGGCCAATTTCTCGCTGCGCTCGTTCAGTTTGCCGATTTGATTCCACAGTGTAACGCCGGCCCAGCTCATGAAGCACGCAAGAACGATCATGACCAACCGGCGCCTGCGAAAGGTGCCTTTGTTCTTCGGTTTTGTATCATTGCTTACTGCCTGGACTGACCGCATAAACTGTAAAATCTCCTCCTACTCCGATCAAAAGAAGCGACGGAATAATGCCGCGATACTCTGACCTGTTTTGTTCACCCATGCGGGGATGCGGATCCGCTTGACAAGAGGCTTCGTCAGCCATACAAGCAGCCTCCACAAAGGATAGAGTAATTGTAGCATAACTTTATACAGGAAAATAGCTATCGCCATTAAAAAACCTAAAAATATGACGGTAGCCCTATAAAGCCACACCACCGGAGTGACAATAAACAGCTCGATCATTCTTTTTCCGATACGAATTGTAGTCTGTACGACACGAATCATCCAAAGAATGATTTTTATGACGGTTTTGCTGAACAGTAAGAAATAGACCCCCACCCCGATAAGCAAGCCGATAAAAATAAACATCCGTACTTGTCCCAGGTTGCTCATGTAAAGCAGCTTGAACACAAGCACTGTCCCAAGGAGCCAAAAAACGATGTCCAGGAGGTAATAGGCATAACGGGGCGCACGAAGCTGGCCTGCAAGCACCCGATACAGATCGAACAGTCCGCCTAATGATAGTCCCCCCATAAGCATCATGCCCATGGTGACGAATTGAACTTGCAGCGTCACTTAAACAGTTTTCCCAAAAATCCCTTGGGCTTGCCCTGGGAGTTTGTATCGACGTACGCCAGCTCGTTCACCAAACCTTCAATAGCAACCAGCCCCTGCTCCAAATTCAAGTTTTTGATATGCAGGTTTTGGCCTTTAATCATCAGAAAGCCGCATTCGGTTTCCAATAAAAATTCTTCGCTGTCGAAGCTTTCGACATTCATGACGCCGGACACTTCAAGCAGCTTGCGGTTGAGCATTTTGATTTCCTGGCGTTTCACTTTCCCCGGCTCGATGGCCATGATACGATCCCTCCTGGCCGCTTTGCTTGTGAAAGGAGCGGATCGCTCATGCAAAGCCCGGCTGCGGGTCAGCGTAACGGCCTCCGGTCGCTGTTGAAAACGGGTTCCTCTTATTTGAATACGAATAGAATCGTAGGAACTCGTTTTCAAAGGCGACACGTAAACTCTCCGGCCCGTTACACTGCCCTCCGCCTCCATGCATGAGAATACGTCATTTCAAAAGCAAAGCTTGTTTACTTAAAAGTATGGGGGGATGTCCGAAATTAGAACGGCCATCTGAGCCGAACAGAGAGGAAATGTTTGAATCCGAGCCGATGAGCCGGCTCTACGCGCAGCGCAGCAAAAAAGAGACTGAAGCTCAGTCTCTTTAGAGTTACCATAATTCGGTTTTGCGCGATTCCTCGCTGAGCAGGGTATACATGTTGGCGGCGTCTTCCTTGCGGGTCGACTCCGATAACTGCTCTACCCGAACGGTTACGATCTTCTGGCCGAACTGAATTTTCAATTCGTCTCCGACCTTCACCGCACTGCTCGGTTTTGCATCCTTCCCGTTAATCCAGACGCGTCCTTGATCGGAAACGTCCTTAGCGACGGTACGCCGCTTGATCAGCCGGGAAACCTTGAGAAATTTATCAAGGCGCATTATTTTACCGCTTCTTTAAGCTTGTTACCTGCTTTGAAAGCCGGTACTACGGATTCAGGAATGTTGATCTCTTTGCCAGTTTGCGGGTTGCGGCCTGTACGTCCGGAACGCTTGCGAGTTTCGAATGTGCCAAAACCGATAAGTTGTACTTTGTCGCCAGTGGACAAAGCTTCAGTTACTTCACCCAAAAAGTTATTCAGAACGGTTTCAACGTCCTTTTTAGTCATGCCGCTTTTCTCAGCGATGTTGTTGATCAAGTCTGTTTTGTTCATGGATACATTTCCTCCTCAAAATAACACTAATGCTATGTATTCTTTGTTTATCAGGAAATTCCTGCTAGCCAATGTCGATTTATAAAACTTTTTTTGCTTCCTGCCACAAAGACTCCATCTCTTGTAAATCAGTTTGGTCAAAAGATTTGCCCTTTAAACGCAGCTGCCGCTCGATATAGCCGAATCTTTCAAAAAATTTGCGATTGGCGTCAGATAAGGCTTCTTCAGGCTCAATCTTCAAAAATCGGGACAAATTGACGACGGAAAAGAGCAAATCTCCGAGCTCTTCCTGCTGCTCTTTCTTCGAAAGAGAGTCTATTGCTTCCTTCAATTCCAGCAGCTCCGATTCGACAACTTTCAACACTTCTTGCATTTCAGGCCAGTCGAATCCGACGGAAGCAGCTTTCTTTTGCAGCTTGTACGCCTTCATGAGGCCGGGAAGCTCGCGCGGAATGCCGGACAATAACGGGAGCTCGTCCGGGTCGATGCCTTTACTGCGCTTCTCCTCTTGCTTGATCTGCTGCCAGTTGCTTAGCGCCTCATCCGCATCGTCGGCTTTCATCTCGCCGAATACGTGCGGGTGGCGACGGATCAGCTTCTCGTTCAATCCTCCAATGACGTCCCAGACGGAGAAGCCGCCCTCCTCCTCCTCGATTTGCGAGTGGAGCATAATTTGCAGCAGCAGATCTCCGAGCTCCTCCGCCATATGGTCCGGATCATCCTCATCGAAGGTCTCGAGCACTTCATACGCTTCTTCAATTAAGTTTTTGCGCAGCGATTGGTGCGTCTGCTCGCGGTCCCACGGACAGCCCTCGGGACTGCGCAATATCGCTACGATTTCGTGCAGCCGCCCGAACGTGCGATTGCGAAGCCGATCCTCATCCGAACGCGGTACCCAGACAAGGGACAGGTTACCGTAGTCCTGCAAATGATCCAGCTCATAGAGAGGAATGCGGTGAATCTTCTCATCGCCGGGAACGCCCAACGAATGGCCGACCACCACCTCCTGATCGTCCGGATACAGCTCCATTAACGTCAGCTTCACGTCCGAGGCCGAGTATGTATCGTATACTTGGCCGATGACGGTATGCAGACGAGGGTTCAACGCATGAACGGATAGCTCGGTCCCGTTGAGCAGCTGGAAGCCATCGATCGGGTCGAAGCCGAGCCGCAAAAAGGCTTGATCGAGAAAGCTTTCTCCGCCCATGATCACAAGCTCGATCCCCTCTTGCGGACAGCGGGCTCTCAGCAGCTGCACGGTCATTTCGGCTACCATCGGATGGCCGGGAACGGCGTATACGAGCTCGGCCTGTTGTTCCCGGGCCATGCGCAGAAGCTCATCCGCGATCGCTTCGTATACTTGCTCGAAGCGGTCATTGCTTTCGTACAGCGAATCGAACGACTCGAACGAAATGCCGTTGTGACGAAGCATCGCAACCATCGGATGCTGATCCGTGCGCAAGTAAATGCGGCCGGCCTGCTGCAGCTTTTTCCATACGCCCAGAGTCAGCTGATCTTCATCGCCCGAGCCTAGACCTACTATAGTAATTTGCGGTTGCATCAAACAATCGCCTCCTATGGTTATTCTATCGCAGCCCGTCATTTGGCGGGCGGTGTGCAAGTACGTGGGCGCAGCTGCGGCGCACTGGCGGGACGCGAGAGTGTACACGGTGACTAGCTTGGCTCACCCGCAAATGCGCGAGAGCGTACACGGTGACTGGCTGCGGCTCACCGGACGCATGCAGGCGGGGGCCCGCCGCGGGCACGTGCCGCGCGGCTCGGGCGCTAGCGCATCAGCCGCAGCCGGCGCAGCAGCTTGAGGAGCTTGCCCCCAAGCTGCGGCACTTGCAAGAGCTCGGCTTCGGTCACTACGCCGAGCCGAACCAGCGCCAGCGCGTACACGAGCGCTCCCGCGCCGACGCCCGCGAGCGCCACCGCCGTGGCCACGCCGCGCGGCGGCAGGCCCGGGCCCAGCGCGCCGAGCAGCGCGGGCAGACCGTGCGTTACGGCCAGCAGGGCCGCGGCCATCAAGCCGATGGCGACCATCGGCTTCACAACCGCCCGGCCCGGCGCCGGCCGGACACCGCCTACGCGCAGCGCGTGCGCGAGCGCGAGCAAGCCCGCGAGCGCGTAGGCGGCCACGGCCGCGGCGGCAGCGCCATCGATGCCCCAGCGGGGCACGAGGGCGATGTTCCCCGCGACTTTGGCCGCCGCCGCGGCGAGCAGGTACAGCGCCGGAGCGGTGACGGCGCCGAAGCCCTGCAGCACGCTCGACGCGATGATGTTGAGCGTGCTGAACAGCGCTGTATAGGCGATGATCGACATCGCCCACGAGCCTTCAGCGCTTTTGAACAGCATGACGTTGATCGGCTCGGCCAACACGGCTAAGCCCACGGACGCGGCAAGGCCGATGAGCCACGCCAGCCTGAGCGACATCACTGTTCGGCTTCGCAGGGCGTCCAAGTCGCCTTTCCACTTCGCTTCGGCGATCGACGGCACGAGCGCCGCCGACATGGACGAAGCAATCATAGCGACCAGCTGGACCAGCGGCAGCCCGTGATTGTACAGGCCGAACCTCAGAAGCGCCTCCGCCTCGTCCATGCCATGAATCTTGAGCAGCCTCGGCACGGTAAAGGAATCGACCAGCGTCAGGATCGGCATGGCAATGGTCCCTAAACAGATCGGAATCGCGTACGTTAGCAATCGGCGAACGAGGCTCCAGCTGCTTTCCCGCGGCGCGTCTTGATCCTGCAGCGAGCCATGGCCCGCCAGTCCGAGCCGCCGCCGTTCTTTGCTCCAAAACAGCAGCATGACCGCCAACCCGGCTATCGCCCCGGCTACCGAGCCGAAGGTGGCTCCGGCCGCTATCGTATCCGGGCCATACCCTCTCTGCACAAAAAACAGCAGCAGAATGAACATGACCGCCACGCGTACGCTCTGTTCCACCACTTGGGACACTGCGGTCGGTATCATGTTCTGATACCCCTGGTAGTATCCCCGCAGCGCCGACATTAGCGGCACGAACAGCAGCGCGAACGAGACGCTCCGAATCGCAGGGCTTGTCTGCCGGGCTCCCATCAGCTCCGCAATCCGGTCCGCTCCGAAATAAAGGAGCGCAAAGAACATCAGTCCCGTCACCGCAAGCACGGCGGAAGACACCTTCAGCACGCGGCGCGCTTCCCCGTACCGCCCCGCCGCGGCTTGCTCCGAAACGAACTTCGATACGACCAGCGGAAAGCCCGCAGTCGCCAAAAACAATATCAAAATATAAAGCGGATAAACCGCATTATAAATGCCGAATACATTATCCCCTGCAATATTTTGCAGCGGAATCTTCTGCATCGTTCCTATCAGCTTCGAAACGACAGCTGCAGCCCCGAGCACCGCTGCGCCTTTTAGCAGCGCGGAGCCCGTACTCTTCAACGAACCGGCATCATCCTTCATATCTTCGTTCATCCCGGCCCTCACCCTATTATCAATCAACAGTTTCATTCCAATATTACCCAATAATCATTGGCCTGCAATCCCATTCATTATATACTATTGTCTCGCGATGAGAAAACCTTTGCCTGTCCCGCGCCGCCTATGGCTGCTCATCCCGCTCCGCTTCTTATTTGCCTCCACATAAAAACAGCCTCCCAACCGCCGGCACCCTTCAAAGGATACGTGAGTCAGGAAGCTTTTCGAATGTGCATTTAGCGCGGCTATTGCTCCATTTGCTTGGCCAGGAAGCCTGCAGCCGTTTCGGCCATTTTCGTTTCCATTTGGCCCATTTTGACGCTTTCGTCCTTACTGACAAGAATCACCGCTCCAATCGGGTCTCCTCCCGCTACAATCGGTGCAATGACATAGGATGAATAGGTTTCGGTAATATCCTTACAAATTTCATATTGCCCTGCCGAGCTTTCCATGGCCGCTTTGCGGTTCTCCATGCAGGTTTCGACCAATGGACCGATTTGCTTTTCCAAATAATCCTTTTTGGACCCGCCTGCGACCGCAATAACCGTATCCCGGTCGGATATCATCGTAATATGATTTGTGCTCTCATACAAAGATTCGGCATATTCCTTGGCGAAATCGCCCAATTCCCCGATCGGCGAATATTTCTTCAAAATCACTTCTCCGTCGCGATCCACAAAAATCTCCAAAGGATCACCCTCGCGAATCCGTAACGTACGGCGGATCTCTTTCGGGATTACCACTCTTCCTAAATCGTCAATGCGACGAACGATTCCAGTTGCTTTCATATTTCTAGATGCCTCGCTTTCCTTGAAGAGTTAGATTCGACTGGATAGCACGTTGTATACAAATAGAGGGAATTCAATTAGTAACCATAGTATTCTTCGATTCCCAGTTGCTTATACATCTCTTGCTAAGCTTGCTAATTCCTGCGCCAGTTGAGCCACCTATGTATCTGTGACGCCGTTGGTTTCATTATGTCCATATTTGAGAAATAAAAACAGGGTACCCACTCGGGTACCCTGGTAATATATTACTTGCTCGCCGGCGCCGAAGGCGTTGGCGTTGGGGATGCAGACGGAGTTGCCGATGGCTCCGGCGTTGCAGGCGGCTTCTCTTCAGGCTTCGGAAGCTTGTTCGTTTCGATTAATGTCGGCAGCTCTTTCTCGACAAAATCGTAAATGTGCGTTTCCGCCAGCTCCGAACGAAGGTCGCCCTTCACTTCGTCGAACGTCTTGGTTTTGCGCGATTCGACTTTCATCACATGATAGCCGTAAGCCGTTTCCACCGGATCGCTGATCGTGTTCAGCGGAAGCTCGGCTGCCGCTTTCTTGAATTCAGGAACCCATTGGGAAATGTCTACGTTCTCGTATTTCCCGCCGTTGTCCTTGGATCCCGGATCCTCGGAATATTCTTTAGCCAATGCGACAAAATCGCCGCCGTTTTTAAGCTTGTCCTGTACTTCCTTGGCCCGTTTCAACGCATCTTCCTTGGAACGGGTTTCCTTGCCGGTATTCGGATCGGACGTACCGATCAAAATATGGCTTACCGTAGCTACGTCGTATACGTTCTTGTCGGCAGCGACACGCTTGTCGTACTCGGTTTTTACTTGATCGTCCGGCACTTTGCTTTCCATAGCCTCAATGGCTTGCATACTGCGGGAAACAAATTGCTCCAGATCCTTCTCCGTAATATTGCCGTCCTTCAATTGCTTCTCCATGCCGCCTTCCTGCATGCCCATGAACGTTTTGATCTGGTCCATTTGCTGCTTCGTTTTCGTATCCGCAGCAGCTTTGGCCTTATCGTCCGCCCGGGAGGACAGCACCTTGAAGGTAACCAATTGCTTCATCATATCCTGCTGGAATGCAGGATCTTCTTTGTATTGCGCGTATTCTTTATAAAATAACAGGTTCGTGTTTAAAAAGGTGTCAAACTCGCCGCGGGTAATTTTACCCCCGTCTTTATACGTAACGATGACTTCGCCGGCATCCTTCTTGCCTGCGTCGGCAGCTCCCGTCTCGGTCTCCGTCTTCTTGCCGCAGCCAGCGGCCGCGACGATAGTTACAACAGCAAGCAAGGCGATAAGCCCTTTCTTGGCTGTTTTCCAGTTATTTAGCAACATCTTGCAGTTCTCCCTTCGATTTGAGCGCACGCTTATATTGTACCAGAAACCTTTCCAGCAAATCGATGGATTCTTCTGGCTTTAACCCTTTGCCTTTCAGCTGAAAATGAATTTGCGGTCCCGGAATCGGCTTGATCCGGCCGTCAAACTCGCTTGTTACAGCCAATAGCTTCTGTCCATCCAAATTGCCGGTTTGGTCGGCATGAATTTTGATCTCGTAATCCACTCCTTTTTGCGAAATCGTTTCGATAGCATACATCGAACCATATACCTTCAATCTCGCAACAGCCAGCAGATTGAGAACCGCCTCCGGCAAATCGCCGAAACGGTCTACGAGTTCGTCGTGCAGCTCGGCAGCTTCCTCCAGCGTTTTGACTGCAGCCACTTTTTTATAGATTTCGATTTTCTGGACGCTGTCATAAATGTAATCTCCGGGAATATACGCATCGAGCTGAATATCGAGCTGGGTTGTCCAAGGCTTCTGGACCTCGGGCTCTTCCCCAGTGATCTCATGCTTTCTCTTGGCGATCTCTTCCGCCAGCATCTGCGAATACAGGTCGAATCCGACCGACGCGATAAAGCCGTGCTGCTCCGCACCCAATAAATTACCCGCGCCGCGAATCGCCAAATCCCTCATCGCAATTTTAAACCCTGATCCAAGTTCTGTAAACTCTTTTATGGCCTGAAGCCGCTTCTCCGCCACTTCCGTCAGCACTTTGTCCCGCTGGTACGTGAAATAAGCGTACGCGATCCGGTTCGAGCGGCCGACGCGCCCGCGAAGCTGGTACAGCTGGGACAAGCCCATCTTATCGGCGTCATGGACAATCAACGTATTCACGTTAGGAATGTCCACGCCGGTCTCGATAATGCTTGTGCTGACAAGGACGTCGAACTCCCCGTCGAGGAAGTCGAGAATCGTCTTCTCCAGCTCCTGCTCCGACATTTGGCCGTGAGCTACCGTTACTCTCGCATCCGGCACGAGCATGGAAATCTGCTCCGCCATCTGGTTGATCCCCTGCACCCGGTTGTACAGATAATAGACCTGCCCTTCCCGTGCCAGTTCTCGCTCGATAGCCTCTCGAATGAGAGCATTGCTGTGCTCGACGACATACGTCTGTACCGGGAACCGGTTTTCCGGAGGGGTCTCGATTACGGATAAGTCGCGTACACCGAGCATCGACATGTGCAGCGTACGAGGAATCGGCGTCGCCGTCAGCGTCAGTACGTCGACATTCGTTTTGAGCCGCTTGAGCTTCTCCTTGTGAGAGACGCCGAACCGCTGCTCCTCGTCGACGATCAGAAGCCCCAAATCTTTAAACTTAACGTCCGCCGACAGAAGACGGTGCGTTCCGATAACGACATCGACCGTACCCGCTTTGACGCCTTTCATCGTGTCGGACTGCTCCTTCTTCGAGCGGAACCGGCTCAGCACCTGAATGTTGAACGGATAGCCGGAGAACCTTTCGCGGAATGTCTCGTAATGCTGCTGCGCCAAAATCGTCGTCGGCACGAGCACCGCCACTTGTTTTCCGTCGATGGCGGCCTTGAATGCAGCGCGGATCGCAACCTCCGTCTTGCCGTAGCCTACGTCGCCGCACAACAGACGGTCCATCGGACGCGGCTTCTCCATATCCTCTTTGATCTCGCCGATGGCGCGAAGCTGGTCTCCCGTTTCCTCGTAAGGGAACATGCCCTCGAATTCCTGCTGATACGTGCTGTCCGGATTGAAGCCGTACCCTGTCGTAGACTGCCGCTCCGCATACAGCTTGATCAAATCGTCCGCGATATCCTGTACCGACGAACGAACTTTGCTCTTGACCCGGTTCCAATCGGCTCCGCCCAGCTTGTATACCTTCGGCTCCTTTTCCTCGGACCCGACATATTTCTGGATATGGTCAATCTGATCGATAGGGACAGACAGTTTGTCTCCCCCGGCATACAAAATGTGCAAATAATCTTTATGAATGCCGCCGACTTCCAATGTGCCGATCCCGACAAATTTGCCGATGCCGTGATTGACGTGAACGACATAATCGCCGACCTTGAGCTCCTGATAGCTTTTGATCCGCTCGGCGTTGGCGATTTTCTTCTCGACTTTTCTTGCTTTCCGCTGCTTTTGGGTGAACATTTCCCCTTCGGTAATAACCACCAGGTGAATGTTCGGCAGCTCGAAGCCCGTTTGCAAATTCCCGTTCAAAATCGCAGGCTCTTCAATATGGTAGTCCGCGAGAACGCGGCGAACCCGCTCCACCCGCTCTTCTCCGTTAGCCAGCAACAGCACCTTCGCGCCCGATTTTTTCCAGCGCTCCATTTCGGACTTGAGCACGTTCATCTGCCCGTGGAAATTTTGCATGACCCGGCACATAAAATTGACGATATTTTGCGGCTGCGTTTGCGGAACCTGGCGCAAAAACAGCGACATGTACAGCATCGGATACGGTTTGCGCATCAGCAGCGTCTCGTACGGTTTGGATAAGACGAACCCCGGGATCGACTTTCCTTCCTGAAGCGACATGGTCGTCCATTCGGCTTCGTCGCGCTCGAGCTGCTTGGCGGTTTCGAGCAGCCTTGCAGGCTCATCGATCAGCAGAATCGAATCAGCCGGCATATAATCGAGCAGCGTCTGCCGCTCAGGGTACAGCAAGGAGCTGTACTTAAACAAACCGGGAACATACTGCTCCTGGCGCATTTGCTCAATCTCATGCCCGACGCCCTCAAGCAGGCGGTCTTTGGCATTGCGGTCCGTCATTTTTTCCATTTGAGCCTGCAGCAGCTCATAGGCGTGCTGCGCCGCATTTTGTAACCGTTTTCCATCCGCTATAATTTCACGGCACGGCGTAATGATCAGCTCGTTTAATTTATCGATGGAGCGCTGATCCGCAATTTCGAACGTACGTATGGAGTCTACCTCTACATCGAACAGCTCTACGCGGTAAGGATGTGCTGAAGACAGCGGATAAAAGTCGATAATGCCGCCCCGTACGCTCATTTCACCTTTGCTCTCGACGCGTTCTACACGCTCATACCCAAGATGAACCATCTCGGCGATAAACGAATCCAGCTGCAGCGTCTGCCCTACCTGAATCGGAATGCGCGCCTCCGCGATGATGTCCTTGTGAGGCAAAATACGCCGCATTCCCGCATAGGGAACGACGACGACTCCGCGGAACCCGCCGGCAAGACGCGTCAAAGCGTCAATGCGCTGCGCCAGCATTTCGGGACTCGCTACGGCCGACTCGGCCGCCAGCAGCTCTTGAGCCGGAAACAGCAGCACCTTATCGTCCGGCAAGCATTCCACCAGGTCCTCGAAAATTTTTTGTGCGGAAAACATGTTGTGTGTAACTATGAACAACGGCTGGTCCAGCTCCTGATATAGAGCCGCAAGCATGACTTGCCGCGAGGAACCGGACAGACCGGATATTAACTGCTCCCTCATCCCCGACCGGACACCGTTTACGATGCTCTGCAAATCGGGATCTGCGGAGAAAGCCTGGATTAACGCTTGCAAACAACGTACCCCCTCTCACCATCAACGAAACCATTTTCATTGCCTCCTGAAAGGCGGCTTGCCCGGGCTTGGCGTAACCCGACACGTGCGTTTGCCATGCCAAGCCAACGGGTACTAGGAGCAAACGCCATGAGAGGCGACGCTCCTTTTGTATACTACATAGTATGTGTCTCACAAAAGAACATGCCGTCGGAAACCAATTCGCCGCCATGACGTAAGGGAAAACATAGTCCCTTCATGGCCGTACAGGGGTTTGGAAATCGCTTAATCCCGTGCTCGAAAAAGAACCCAGGCTTGACTAGCCCAGGCATCTATCATTCGATCCTTGTTCCTTATTCCGTGGTTACTGCAGCGGACTAGCCACGAGCGAAAGCTCCGGGTTATTCTCCAGCGCTTCCTTGCAGTAATCGCAAACCACATTGACGGTCATATCGCCATTTGGGTTATACGATATTATACTCTGACGCTCCTCGGGGGTCAAGAAATGGAAGCCCAGCAGTTCCTCGCTCACATGCTGCTGCTCCAGTTCTCCAATTAACGTGCGGCAGTGCCGGCATACGTACTTGATAGCCATGGCGCATTCCTCCTTTTTCCCTTCATTATGACCAAAAAAGGAGGATTTTAGCCTGCCGTTTTCTTTCACATAGAGATACCGAAGCCACCGTTGTTCCGCGCCGGTTATCCGTTGAATTTGGCCATCGTCTTCTCAAAGGAATTGTCGAGTGAAAATTCCATCGCCTCGCAAGTCGCATCCAGCACCTGCGGCATCGATTTGAACTCTTCCTTGGAAAATGTCGACAGCACGTAATCGGCAATGTTGTAGCCCGGTGCCGGGCGGTTAATGCCCATGCGGATCCGGTTGAACGTCTGCGTCCCGAGATGCTGGATGGCCGACTTGATGCCGTTATGGCCTCCTGCGCTGCCCTGGTAACGAAGCCGAATCTGGCCGTAGGCCGTGTCGAGGTCGTCATAAATGACAACCAGATCATCTACCGACGCTTTGTAAAAGTCCAAAAACGCCCGCATCGACTCCCCCGACAAATTCATATAGGTCATCGGCTTCAGCAAATACACTTTCGTTCCGTTGACGTTGCCTTCGCCGAGCAGTCCTTTGCACTTGCTTTGCGTAATTTTGATCCCATGCTTATCCGCAAACCGGTCGAGCGCCATAAATCCGATATTATGGCGGGTCGTTTCGTACTGCTTGCCCGGATTGCCTAAGCCTACAAACCATTTCATGCTGTTGTTCTCCTTCCCTTAGCGGGGTGCTTCCATTTATGTTACAGCCTGCGCGTCAGCCGTTGCAAGCCCGTGTTCCCAACCGGAAGGAGACGACGCGACAAAGCGCGCCGAACAAACGTTCGACGCGCTCCGCAACAACGATGATCCCGCCTGCGTTATACCGTTTCTTGAGCCTGATTCGCAGCCGCTTCGGCCTTGGCCTCCGCCTTTTGCTCCGCTTCTTCGGCCGTATCCGCAGGAAGCTCTTCCTTCTGCGGCATCAATATGGTAACGACCACATCGTTGGCTACGGACTTTTTCAGCTCGATGAAATCCGGTACTTTCAGATCGGTGAGAAGCAGGCTGTTTCCAATCTCCAGCTGGCTGACATCGACTTCGATGGAATCGGGAATTTGCTTCGGCAAGCAGCGAATTTCAATCTCATGATGCTGAATTTGCAAGATGCCTCCCATTCGCACGCCTACCGAATCGCCGACAAAATCCAGCCGAACGGTTGTCGTAACCGGCTCGTCCATGTTGATTTGATGAAAATCGACATGGATGACGTCTCTCAAGATCGGATCGCGTTGTATCTCGTTGATCATTACAGGCTGTTTGCCCATGTCTGGCACGTCCATTTGAATAATGGCATGAGGGTTCGTTCGCAATAGCGCCGATAATTCCCTTTCATCTATAACAATCGGCGTGTTGTTTACCTTGGTGCCGTAAACAACGGCTGGAATTTTCCCTTTCGCCCGAAGCCCCTTCCGTTCGGACTTCGTAGTCGTTTTGCGTACTTCCGCTTTCAATGTTGCTTCCATGATGAAACCTCCTTCAATTTAGGCCCAAGAATAGAAACCATTGCTACCCTATTCTTTACTTTACCCAATTGAGGAGGAATCCAATCACTTTCCTGCCTTCGATGCCTGCTTCTTGGCAGCAAACTTGGAGCGAAGCTTATCCGCATAGCCCGGCTTATTCACCTGACGCTCGCGCGCGATCGCCATATCGCCTTCCTCCACGTCGCGTGTAATCGTCGAGCCCGCCACTACATAGGCGCCTTTGCCGATCTTCACCGGCGCGATCAGGTTCACGTTGCTGCCGATGAACGCATCGTCTTCCACTTCAGTCAGCTGCTTGTTGAAGCCGTCGTAATTGACGGTAATCGCTCCGCAGCCGAAATTGACATTGCGGCCGACCACGGCATCGCCGATATAGCTCAGATGCGATACCTTCACGTCATCCGCCAGCGTGGCGTTCTTGATCTCCACGAAATCGCCGATCTTCACGTTAGCGCCGAGCTTGGCGCCCGGACGAAGATATGCGTAAGGCCCGATGGAGGTGTCATCGCCCACTTCCGCTTCCGTCAATACGGAATGCTTGACCTGAACGCCGCAGCCGAGCGTGCTGTCCGCGATGTCCGCGTTCGGTCCGATGACGCCGTCTTCCCCGATCACCGTGTTGCCCTTCAGGACGCTTCCGGGATATACAATCGTATCCGCGCCGATAGTCACGTCCGCCTCGATATACGTGTTCGCCGGATCGATCAGCGTCACGCCGTTTACCATATGGCCGCGATTGATGCGGGCACGCATCTGCTGCTCGGCTTCAGCGAGAGCGACGCGGTCGTTTACGCCGAGTGTCTCGATGGCATCCGGCGTACAGTAAGCTTCGACGATGTCGTTCTGATTGACCAGAATGCCGATGACATCGGTCAAATAATATTCCTGCTGCGAATTGTCATTCTTCACCTGGCTAAGCGCTTCGAACAGCTTGCGGTTATCGAAGCAGTACATGCCGGAGTTGATCTCCTTGATCTCGCGCTCCTCCGGCGTGCAGTCCTTCTGCTCCACAATGCGCGCCACACGGCCGTTCTCGTCGCGGATAATGCGCCCGAGACCGAACGGGTTATCGAAGATCGCCGTCATCACGGTGGCGGCGGCTCCCTTTTCCTGGTGCACGCGAATCATCTCTTGAACCGCTTCGCTCGTGACGAGCGGTGTGTCTCCGTATAGTAAGACGGTAAGCCCGTCTTCATTCGCCAACAAATCCTTGGCCTGCAGCACTGCATGGCCGGTTCCCAGCTGCTGCTCCTGCATGGCATATTCTACGCGATCTCCCAGGTACGATTTCACCGCTTCGGCTCCATGACCTACAACGACCACCGTTCTCCGGGTTTGCAGCTGCTCCAGCACATGAACGACGTGGCCTACCATCGGCTTTCCGCATACTTTATGAAGTACTTTGTACAGCTTCGATTTCATACGTTTGCCTTGTCCCGCTGCCAGGACAATCCCCATAATGTTCACTTTTAGGTCCACTCCTTTAGTGTCTGTAGTTTCTCTTCGATCTCTCTCATTTGTAATCCGCCCCCTGCCGACTGCAATCAGCAATCAAACCAAAGAGGAGCGCCCAACGAAGGAT
Source organism: Paenibacillus sp. H1-7 (assembly GCF_022354825.1). Taxonomy (GTDB): domain Bacteria; phylum Bacillota; class Bacilli; order Paenibacillales; family NBRC-103111; genus Paenibacillus_S. Next base: position 387,230 of record NZ_CP031168.1, on the reverse strand, counting down.
GCGTCATTTTCTCCAACAGTAAAGCGTTCGAACGAAAGACAAGCTTTAGGCCCATCCCCCTGAAATTGACACCGTCGTTAACCATTCCCTGCACTCAATATATATGAATTCATGCCAAAAGAAAAGAGAGCCTCTCTCGGCCCTCCTCTCAGCTGAATTATGCCCCTTCAACGATTACTTCTTCCTCGGTTGCCGCTCGATCGTATTCAGCCAAAACAGCAGCTTGAATCTTCTCACGAGTGGTGGAAGAGATCGGATGTGCAATATCCCTGAACTCTCCGTCTGGTGTGCGCTTACTTGGCATTGCTACGAACATGCCGTTGTTACCGTCAATCACACGAATGTCGTGAACCACAAATTCGTTGTCGATGGTAATGGAAGCAATGGCTTTCATTCTTCCCTCGGAGTTAACCCGACGGAGTCTAACGTCTGTAATCTGCATTAGTGTTCACCACCTTTTTCCATCTGGGAGACTTGGGATATAAAATTCCACATTTTAGGGCAAAATCCTTCTTTCTTTTAATCAAAAATGTATAATTTTATAAATATTTGATTAATTTATTATTTTTCGACACCGGTCGCCGCGATCAGTTCGATTTCGACAAGCACATCCTTGGGAAGACGGGCTACTTCGACCGTCGAACGGGCCGGTTTATGATCACCAAAGTACGAAGCGTAAATTTCATTCACCTGTGCGAACTGATTCATGTCCTTGATGAATACGGTTGCCTTGATGACGTCACTGAACTTTGCTCCCACTTCCGACAGCACCGCTTCCAGATTGCGGAACACTTGATGCGTCTGCTCCTCGATGCCTCCGCCGACAACTTGTCCGTCCAATCCAAGAGGGATTTGGCCCGACGTGAACAGCACGTTGCCGAATTGTACGGCCTGGGAATACGGTCCGATAGCTGCTGGTGCCTGACTGGTTGCGATAGTGGTCAATTTCATCGATCATTCACTCTCCGTCTGTAAAGTAATTTCCCGGTTCTACCGTAATTTGCTTCGTCTTCGGATCTACCGCCGACAGCTTCGCCAAAGAGATATAATCGTCTATGAGATGCTCTTCCACCTCTCCGGACTCCACGAAAACGCCTACACCTTTGACCGTAGCGTTAAACTCCTTCAGCAAATCCATCATGCCGTGGACCGTTCCGCCCACCCGCATGAAGTCATCGATGATCAGAACTCTCGACTCTTCCTTCAACGCTCTGCGGGACAAGGACATCGTCTGGATTCGTTTGTTCGAGCCGGACACGTAGTTGATGCTGACCGCCGAGCCTTCGGTTACTTTGTTGTCGCGGCGCACGATAACGACCGGAAGATTCAGGAACGTAGCCGTTGCATAAGCGAGAGGAATCCCTTTCGTCTCCACCGTCATCACGACGTCGATATCTTTTCCCGCAAAAGCGGTCGCGAACATTTTGCCCACTTCATTCAAAATAAAAGGCTGCCCCATAATGTCGGACATATACATGTAGCCTCCCGGCAAAATACGCTCAGGCTGCTCCAGCTGACGGCAGATGCTCTCGATAAATTGCAAAGAAGCCGCCTTGGTGACTTTCGGTATAAATTTGACTCCTCCGGCTGCTCCGGCCAGTGTCTGTAATTCGCCCAGCCCTTCTTCCTCGAACACTTCTTTAATGATAGCCAAATCCTCGCTGATCGAAGACTTGGCCGAATTGTATCGGTCTGCGAATGTGGTTAAAGGAATAAGTGTATGGGGGCGAAAAAGCAAGTATTGGGTCATTTCAACCAACCTTGCGCTTCGTTTTAACTTTTTCATGCGGAGAACCCCCTTCATTGATAAAAAATGCATTGGCTGCGTGTACAAGCAGCTGTCAAGCTAGCTGCACTGCGGTTGGAATCCGCAGCCGGTCCGGCAGCCCACACGGCAATCGTGCCATGGGCAGAAAAATCCGAATAATATATAGTGAATATATCATTTTTATCCGTATTTATTCAAGATCATTCATGAAAATTATTCTAACATGAAGCTAACACAAACCGATCATGTCAAAAGCCGAACGGCATATACATCTTTGCAGAAACCGCGCAACCCGTTGTAAATACGGGGCACCTTCGCTTCCTTGGATACCAGCCCGAATACCGTAGGCCCGCTTCCGGACATCAGTACTCCGTCTGCGCCCAGCCGGATCATACAATCCTTGAGCTGGCGTACCTCCGGATATAAATCCAGCGTAACCTCCTCCAGCACATTGCCGAGGTTGTCGCAAAGCAGGTCAAACCGTTTTTGCCGGATCGCATCAATCACCCGGGCGGTAGAAGGATGATGCTTGATCGCGTTCGCCCGAAGCTTGCCGTAGATTTCCGATGTGGACACGTTGATGGGAGGCTTGGCCAATACGACCCAGCATTGCGGCGGGGATTCGATAGCCTCGAGCTTCTCGCCGCGTCCTGTCGCCACCGCCGTCCCGCCTGTGACGCAAAAGGGCACGTCGGAACCAAGCTCCGCACCAAGACGCTGCAGTTCATCCGTAGGGATGTTCAGCTTCCACAGCCTGTTCAACCCGCGCAGCGTCGCCGCAGCATCGCTGCTGCCTCCGGCAAGCCCGGCGGCTACCGGAATTTTTTTATCCAAATGTATGTAAACTCCTTGCTTGACATCGTAGCGGTCTTTGATCAGCTTAGCCGCCTGGAAAGCCAAGTTTTTCTCATCCAAAGGTATGTATCCGGCCTGGCTGGAGATGATGATCGTATCGCGGGGCAGCTCCTGCATTTCAATCCGGTCCGCCAGGTCCACCATGGTCATCACCATTTCGACTTCGTGGTAGCCATCCTCTCGTTTATGCAGAACGTCCAGCGACAAATTGATTTTAGCCGGCGCTTTTTCGAAAACTTTCATAGGACACCTTCTTTACAGCTCTATTCTATCCCTTAATACTATACCAAAAAGGAAACAAAAAAAAGCTAAAGCAGCGCTCTGCGTGCTCTAGCTCCCGAATGGACGTTATCTATACCTCGGCGGCTGCTGCGGAGGTTGTTGCGGAGGCTGCTGCGAAATAGTCTGCTCGGCAATTTGAATCGCTCTCTTTACCATATTGCCCGCATCCTTGGTTCGTATACCTCCCCAGCCCTCACGCTGTACCGTTTCATAAAAACCAAGGTCCTTCGCAAGCTCGTACTTAAACTGCTCAGACATCATGCCCCGACGATTTCTACGCGACATTGGCGGATCCTCCTTTACGGTAGTTACGCGTAGTATGCCCCGGTCGCTTTTTCTCCATGCACACTGCTGCTTAATGCCAATGCTTACGGAAACAAAAAACGGCGCATCCCCAAAGGATGCACCGTCTTGGCAACTCTATTGCTGTATGGTTATACGAACTTGTCCGTCATCATTGCAAACCGTTACTTCAACGGACTCTGTCAGTATATCTGCGTAGCTGTAAGAGACTCGTTTGAAAGCGTTCTGCTCCTGATCCAGCTTCACGATAAAAACGGAAGGGTAGGTTTCCTCCAATACACCGGATCGTTCGATCGTCTTGCGGCGACCGCCGTTTGCTCTCAACATGATTTTCTGTCCGACATGAGGTTCCAAACTGCGTTTGATATCCAATAGCGAATTTTTTGCCATTGACCACTACCACCTCTTTCCTTGTAAATTATAACCCAATAGAGGTAGTATGTCAAATAAGAACAAATATTATATCAGCGATACAAACCGGTTGTCAACGCCATTTTTCCCCGAAATCCCGAGTTTTTACGATATTCCCCTCCTTTTTCGTTCACCAAATTGTCAAAATTTAAAACAAAAAGCACCCTAGGGTGCTTGAAGCGGTATATTATTTTGAATAATGGGAACTCCTCTGCGAAAGCTGCCGCGCGATTCCACTCCACCCAAGCCTTCCAATCCGCTATGGGTCAAGCCGATCACATCCACTATATTGACGGTATCGCGGATCGGCGTATAAGCGACCTTCACCGCTACGCACAAAGGATCAAGCGCATGAATGAGCACACGGGCCGGAGAGCTGGCATAGTTTGCCCCTGCCTGCATAAGCGCTTCAAAATGAGACTGACAAGCCCCTGCGACTACCGTTAGCGTATCTTTATTTTTTTCGTACTGCCGCGCCACTTTGACCGCACTCACGAAGTGATGGGAATTCTTGTAGCTGCTTAGTTGCCCGATGTCTCCGTTTCTGCGCGTTTTCAATATACCGTCATGCCCCGTGATAACCACGATATCCGGCTTTACTTGGGGCAGCAGCCTATATAACGCCTCGGCCATCCGGGACTCCGAGACATAGAAGCCTTCCGCCGGAACCCTAAGCTCCCCATATAAATTCATGCATTTGCGCAAATACATCGGGTCGCCGTCCAAATGAAGCACCTTCCCGGGCATTTCAAAATAGACCGGTATCTTCTTCTCGCCTAAAGCCCCCGGGGTGTCGCCAAAGCCCGAATAGCTCTCCCCTGCCGATGGATTGGTTCTGGCCCGGCGCATGTTCTCCATCCACTTGGGCTCAATGCCGACCGTATATTGATATGGATCCATCGGCGCGTTGACCAGATCGAAAATCGGAGCATCGGCCAGCAGCCGGTAGTCAACCCCGCGCAATATCGCTTGTTGCTGGATGATATCCTGAATTTTAAATATGATGTCACCACCATAAGACTTACGAGTGACCAGGTCTCCCTGTTTCATGGCCAAATCGCCTCCTCGTGTATCCTATGGCGTCAATAGGCATTTGGTGATTCAGGGAGCCTTTTTTTGCCTCCGGAGCTTGGCCTCGCCGGGTTTCGTCCATCCATTGCCCGTGACAGGCCTCTACGGCCTGCTAGGAGCGTCCGAGAGCCTCAGCCAGCACTTCGCTAAGCTTGGCATATTCCTCCATCGAGAGCGTCTCTCCGCGTCGCGAAGGCTCTATCCCCGCCTCCTGCAATATCGGCTCGAGCCGCCCCTTTGTCTCCTTGGTGAAAAACCGCGACGCCAGGTTATTGTAAATCGTCTTCCTGCGCTGAACGAAGGAGGACTGGATGACGTCGAAGAAGAACGCCTCGTCGCGCACCTCGACGGCCGGTTGTTCCCGCACCTTCAGCTTGATCACCGCGGAATCGACGTTCGGCTGCGGAATGAACACGGTGTGAGGCACGATCGTCACGATCTCCGGCTCGCAATAATACTGTACCGCGATGCTCAGGCTGCCATAATCTTTTCCACCCGGCTTAGCCGACATCCGCTCGGCCACTTCCTTCTGGATCATAACGACGATATTCTCCAGCGGCAGCTTGTCCTCGAGCAGCTTCATAATAATCGGCGTCGTGATGTAATAAGGCAGGTTCGCTACGACGCTAACCTTATCCACGCCTGCAAAGTAATCCTGAAACAGCTGTTTCAGATCGACCTTAAGCACGTCTCCATGGACAACGCTTGCGTTGGGATACGCATGGAGCGTCTCCTCCAGCAGCGGCAGCAGCCGCTGATCGATCTCGACGGCGACGACGCGTCCGGCCAGCTTCGCCAGCTGCTGCGTTAAAGCCCCGATGCCCGGGCCGATCTCCAGCGCCCCCTTGGCGGCGTCAAGCCCCGCGGCAGAGACGATCTTATGCAGTATATTCGGGTCGATCAGAAAATTTTGACCCAAGCTTTTCTTCAGCGTGAAGCCGTGCCTCTGGAGAAGCTCTTTTGTCTTTTTGGGGGAGGCAATATCCTCCGTCAATCCTGGTTTTATCGTATCCATCGTTTCCTAGCCCTCTTTTTCCTCAAGTTGCTTCCACGCCTCGGCGAATTCCTCCCGCGAAATGCGGAACATCCGGCAGCGGTTATAAAATTGCTTTCCGTTACAATACCCGATCCCGAGCAGATTCCCCATTACCATCCGTCTCGCGGACGCCTGATTATGAACGATCAGCCCGGCGTTGATAAGGTCTTCCCAGGTAATATCGGACTCCTCCGCCTCATAATCGGTGCGCACGTTTGCCAGCGCCTTGCGGATCACGTCCACGGATGCGTTCTCGACGCCGATATCGCCTTTGCTCGTCGCTTCCTCCTGCGTGATGAAAGCGTGCTTGCACCCTTTGACCTGAGCCGTAATGATTTTACGTATCCGCTCTCCCGCATGATCCGGATCGGTTAATATGATCACTCCCCGGCGCTGCTGCGCGAGGCGAATTCTTTTGATGACCTCTTTATTGATCGCCGACCCGCCGGTCTCGATCGTTTCGGCGTCTACCGCCCGTTTAATGGCTGTCGTATCGTCCTTGCCCTCAACGACAATAATTTCCTTTATCATCTTACAACCTTCTTTCTGGAAAGCCAACCACAGAAAAAAGAAGAGGTATCCCTCTTCTCATCCGTTACCCTATATATTATGAGTCTGCCCTAATTGCAGGTCCTTAGTCCGCCGTCGGCTTCTTCGGTCCAATGACATAGACCGTATACCCACGCTTCATGCCAAATTTGTTAGCATAAGAACCGCTGTCGAAATACACATCGATGACGTTGCCTTTCACGGCGCTGCCCGTATCCTCCGCTCTGCGGAAGCCAAGCCCATCGATATAAACCCACCAGCCCAGGGGAACCACTTTGGGATCCACTGCAATTGTTCGACCTTCCGTTACTCTCGTACCCGATGAAGTAATACCGAACTGCGGATGCTCCGCGCTTTTGCCCGTAGAAGCTACACTTGCCGTATATGCAGTCAAGGTCACGTTATTGATGACCTGCTTCACGCCAAAAGACACACCGCCTTTGGTTACTTCTTGAAGATTCGGCGACGACGCCGACAACACGACTACCGGATTTTTCGTCCCGATAGCGACCACTTTATTGACGCTTTCCGTTTGGACCTTCTCACCAACCACTTGCTCGGAGACCAAGACTCCATCTTCATAAACCTTTTCCGTAGTTTTGAGGACTACGCCCTCTTGCCCTTCTTGCACTATCTGTTCTTTGCCCTTTACCAGCTGCGGATCGTTCTTCTTCACTACGCTAAACGCTACTTTTTCCGAAACCTCTTCCATTTCTTTCTTGACCCGGACAATTTGAATCTCACCGCTCGGAGGCAGTTCGGCATCCAGCGACGGATTTACCTTATCCAGCTCCCCAACCGTGACGTTCAAATCTTTGAGAGCATCCCCTACCGTCGTGGCAACGGTATAATGCGTCTTCTGCTCGCCGTCAGCCGTAAGCTGAAGCGGCTTGGCATGCTCGATGGTGATCCTGTCACCGTTCTTCACCTTCGAATCCAGCGCTGCCGAGAGCCTATCGTGCTCTCCAACAGTAATCTTCTGCTCATCCAGTAAACGCTGCAGATCCCATTGCTTCGTATACACAACGGTTTCCTGTCCGTTCACAACTACGGATACCTTCTTGGTAGCCGTACCGTATAACATCATCAAAAACATGAAAGTCAAAGCGAATGAAATGAGTGCTGCTTTCGATATCAAACGCAAGTTTTCATGCTTCCATCGCAATGCGAAGGACATGCTGGATGATCGTCTTACATGGGTTTGCTCGTGTTGAATAGCTCCCACTTGTCGGTCCTCCTTCAAAGCCCCGCCGTCGAGTGTTTCGCATGATTTCATCTGACGCGACTATGGTTTAAGTTTTGCAATCTTTCGTTAATTCAACTAAGGGCTGCAACCTACGGGCCATATCGTTTCTTCCTGCGTGCGGCCAGCACCTCCCCGGTATTCGGTCGTTATGTTGTCGGATTCGTATCACAATGAACGGGAGAACATAAAAAAAGTCATCGGAAAGAGGACTCTTCCCGTGACTTTTCGTTATTTCATCAAAATGAAATAAAGCACACGACAATCGTTACCTCTCTCTTACGCTTACGAGGTTAGCTGACGGATTCGGACTTGAGAGTCGCCCTACTTGGTATCGGATTGTTAGCCGTTTATCCTCACCAAGACTCACCCCAGAAATTGTGACCTTAGTCTTATTGAAATTCGAGACAGGTCAGCTTACGGTTCCCCCGTTTCCCTTACGGAAACTCAGCGATAGTGGAAATCTGGTAATCGTATTAAGTTAATATTGAGTTTACGCTGTCGGATATAAAGTTGTAAAGTATACAAACTCGCCAAAAAAGGTCCGTTTTTGTTCAATTCAAACAAATTTTAGCAGTTTCAAAAAGAAAACCCTTATTTTTCTTGCACTGACTTACTGTTTTAACCAATTTTCTTTAATTATCACGATTTCGACGAAAAAAGGGCTGTCCTGACCCCCGGATTCCTCTACTCCAAACCGAATAATCTAACTGCATTTTTAGTAGTCGCGTGAGCCAGCTCCTCCAAGGTTAACCCTTTGATTTGAGCAGCGGTTTCTGCGACTAATTTCACATACGCAGTTTCATTTCTTTTGCCGCGATGAGGATGCGGAGTCAAATATGGAGCATCGGTTTCGACCAACAGCCGATCGAGAGGAACCTTTTCAAGCACTTCCTTCGGCTGTTTGGCGTTCTTGAAAGTAACCGGCCCGCCGAACGAGATGTAGAAGTTCATATCGAGACACATCTTCGCCGTCTCCCAGCTGCCCGAAAAGCAGTGCATGACGCCGCCGACCTCCGACGCCTTCTCCTCACGGAGAACACGGATAATATCTTGATGCGCGTCACGGTTATGGATAACGATCGGCATGTTCAATTTACGGGCCAGCCGAACCTGCTCGCGAAATACGCGGTCCTGCACGTCTTTGAATGACGTATCCCAGTAGTAATCTAGGCCGATCTCGCCGATAGCGACGACTTTGGGATGGGAGCATAGCTGCTCGATCCACTCCAGGTCCTCCGGCGTCATATCCTTGGCGTCTTGAGGATGCCAGCCCACGGTCGAATAAATGAAATCATATTGCTCTGCCAATGAGATCGAGGTAGGGATCGTTTCCCGGTTAAATCCGACATTGACGATTCGACTGATTCCGTTCTCTTGCGCGCGACGGATGACCTCGTGTCGATCTTCATCGAATTGCGGTGCGTTTAAATGTGTGTGCGTATCGGTCAGCATATGTAAACAAAGTCTCCTTTATTGAAGTCTATATGGATGCGGCTGCTGCGCTTTATTCTACGCCAAGCAGCTTCCGGTGCTCCGGCTTAAGGTCAGCCCTGAGCAGCTCCTCCGGGAAATAAAGATGGTATTTCCCCATGTGGATGCCGCTGATTGAACGGACAATTTCCGACTTGCGCGAAATTTCTGTCAGCCCTTCTTTATGGTCCAGCAGCAAAATCGGCAATTTTTCGTCATGCTCGCCCGGACGATACACATCATACGAAAGATCCGAAGGGAAATCAATTTCGAGATAAAACGCAGGATCGATTCCGAGAGCCGTCATCGCATCACGAAGCTGCTCGATCAGCTGTACATCAATCCGCTCCAGCGTGACATATTTGAACAGCCTGCGGTTTAAGAAACGGGAGCACAGGTCGGACAATATCGGATCGGCTTCGCCGGACCATTGCATCAGCACGGTCTGCATGAACGCTTCGTCGAGCAGCAGGTACTCCTCTACGGTCAGCGTACGACGGAACAAGCTTAACAGCGGCTGCAGCATAAAGGAGAAGGCGTAGTTTTCTTCATATAACTGTTTCGCTCTTTGAAAAATATTATGCAAAATCACTTCGGCGCTGCGGGTAACCGGGTGGAAGTAGACCTGCCAGTACATTTGGTAACGGGACATCAAATAGTCCTCCACCGCGTGCATGCCGCTTTCCTTGACGACAATGTGCCCTTGGAACGGACGCATCACCCGCAATATACGCTCGAGGTCGAAGGTGCCGTAATTGACCCCGGTGAAATAAGCATCGCGCAGCAAGTAATCCATCCGATCCGCATCCAGCTGGCTGGACACGAGACTGATGACGATTTCCTGATTGTAGGTTTTGGCGATGACACCGGCCACCTTCTGCGGAAATGACGGGGATACCTGCTTCAGCACGCGGTTCACTTCCGTGTCGCCCAGAACGATCCGGCAAGACCATTCCTCGTGGTTCGTGCCGAACGTTTTTTCGATGGAATGGGAAAACGGTCCGTGCCCGACGTCATGCAGCAGCGCTGCACACAAGCTGAGCAGCCGCTCCTCGCTCGGCCAATCCTCGTAGCCGTTGCGTTCGAATTGCGAGATGATTTTGCGGGTGACTTCGTAGACGCCCAAGGAATGGGAGAACCGGCTGTGCTCGGCTCCATGAAAGGTCAAAAAGCACGTACCCAGCTGCCGGATGCGGCGCAGGCGTTGAAATTCTTTGGTATTAATCAAGTCCCATACGGTCTGATCCTGCACGTAGATGTATTTATGCACAGGGTCTTTGAAAACTTTTTCTTCGCGCAATGGATTCGACATGTCGGTTCCCCCTTAGCCTGGTTGCATTCGACAAAATAAATGAGACGGAAAATCCGTAGATTTGTCGAATGTTGTCGTAATCAACTTCCAAATGTGAACATTATATGACTTGAAATTATTTCTTGGACATGCAATATATTCATATTACTACGATTCCCATTTAGTTAAAAGCCTTTGTTTTTTGAGGTTTTTCACTTGTTTAATAAATTAAATTTTGTACAAGAAGGGTTTCATTCCAATTTTTAACGGGTAAAAATCAAAAATGATAGTTGACTATTTTGGGAATGGTTGGTATCATAAACCTTAAGAAGAATGTCGAATCATGACGATTAATTTATTGAGAGGGGACTTATCATATATGATGAAATCTACTGGTATTGTTAGAAAGGTCGACGAGTTGGGACGTGTCGTTATTCCGATCGAGCTTCGCAGAACGCTGGGCATCGGCGAGAAGGACGCTTTGGAAATTTATGTGGACGGCGAGCGCATCATGTTGAAGAAATATGAGCCTGCTTGTATTTTCTGTGGAAACGCTGAAAACGTGTCCTACTTCAAAGGAAAAATTGTTTGTCACGAATGTTTATCCGAAATGCCAATACCTGTGACAAAATAAAAAAAATAGGTTATAATAAGGATAGCACTTCTTACTAAGGTAATTCTAACCTTTTTCATATCTCCTCTATTCCCCAATTCATGATTTTTTATGAAATTGGGGATTTTTTTTGGAGTGGGGATGGAGTTTTGAACATTACCGGGTTAGGGAGTAGGAATGTACCTCCGGCCGCTGTTTAAGATGGATTCTTATTATTCAGTTTTAAGGTTATAATCCATCTTAAAAGGCGGCTCGTAAACTCTCCGGTTCATTTCCTTACTCCCTTTTTTGCAATGTTCAAACTCCATTTATATAGTAGAGCTAACAAACAAGCCGATCGAACATAGCGTCGATCGGCCTTTTTCAAAGATATTGTAAAATTTTACTGCCGGTGAAGCAGATTATACAGCTCCCGCTTAGGCATCTGGCGATCGGCGGCGGCCCGCTTGATCGCTTCCTTGCGGTCGACGCCCTGCGTCGTATAATGCTCCACATGCTCCTCCAGGCTGAAGGCTTCCCACCATGAGGCGGAATCCCCGCTCTCGGAAGCCGTGCTGCCCTCGACGACGATGACATACTCGCCCTGCGGCGGTACTTCCTTCAGCAGGTCGAGGCATTCCTGAATCGTACCTCTCGCCGCTTCCTCGTACTTCTTCGTCAGCTCGCGCATGAGACACATTTGCCGCTCCGGGTTCCACACCTCCAGCATCGCCTCGAGCGTCTTGACGATCCGATGCGGAGACTCGTAGAACAGCAGCGTCTCTTTGACCGGCTGCAGCGCTTGCAGCTCCTGCATTAGGGGCTTTTTGTCGCGCGGCAGAAAGCCGGCGAACGTGAAGCGGTCGGTAGGCAGCCCGGACACGATCAGCGCCGACAAGGCCGCATTCGCGCCCGGAATCGGAATGACGTCGATGCCTGCAGCGATTGCCTGCCGGACCAGGTCCGCACCAGGATCGCATATAGCGGGTAATCCCGCGTCGCTTACCAGCGCAATGTCATCGCCGGACTGAAGAATCCGGATGAGCTCCGGACCGCTAGCGTGCTTGTTGTGCTCATGATAGCTGACAAGGCGCGTCGATATGTCGAAGTGCGTCAGCAGCTTGCGCGTTTGCCGTGTATCCTCCGCCGCGATCCATTGCACTTCCTTTAAGATTCGGACCGCACGAAACGTCATATCCTCCAAATTGCCGATGGGCGTGCCGACCAAATACAGCTTGCCGGCCGCCTCTTCATTTTGCTGATAGCTTTTTTGAATGTTCAAGTGATGGTTCCCCCGTTAGGTAACGGTTGGCTCGATAAGCTGGTCTCGTTTGCCGTAATAAATCTCCATCAGCTCATCGCAATATTCCGTTTTATTTTTGTAAACGATAAGCGGCGGAAGCGTTCGCAGCTCCGGCTTCCCGTCTCTCAGTGCTTCCACCAGCACCATGTTCGCTTCCTCCCCTGCCCGGGGATGCACGAACCGGATTCGCTTCGGCTCCAACTTATATTGACGCATCGTACAAAAGATTTCAACCAGCCGGCTCGGACGATGCACCATAGCCACTCTGCCTCCGCTTCGCACAAGCCGGCTGCTTGTCCTTACTACATCCTCAAGCGTGCAGAACACTTCGTGACGAGCCGCAGCCACGTGCTCGTTTACATTTTGCTCGCCGTTAGGAACCGGGAGGTAAGGGGGATTGACCGTCACCACATCGAACGTACCGTTACCGAGCTCGGTGTGAATATTCCGCAAGTCGCCATGCACGATACGAATTTGCTCCTCCAAGTCATTGATTCGAACATTGCGGTCCGCCATATCGGCAAGCCGGTCCTGTATCTCCACACCGACGATAGAAGCCTTCGTCCGCGTGCTCAGAAGCAGCGGAATGACTCCATTGCCCGTGCACAGATCCACGACACGCCCCCTGGGCGGTACATAGCTGAATCTTCCCAGCAGTACGGCATCCATCGAGAAGCTGAACACCTCGTCGCTTTGGATAATTTTCAGATCGTTGGTCAGTAAATCATCGATTCTTTCATTAATATGAACGTCTACTTTTCCCATAGATGAACGATTCCTCTTTCTTCAAAAAAAACCGTAGAGAAGCTGGCTCCCTACGGCGGTTTCCTTATTTATTTAAAAACGACAAGCAGAACAGACAATCGCCTTCCGTCCGCAAATGACCGTAATAGACATTACAGATGTGGAAGCCCTCATGGTACAGTCGGGCCAAATTATCGTAGCCTTCCCCTGTAAGCTCCTTGGCCTGTGCGGCGGTGACATGAATTTTGGGCACGACCGCAACCGGCGGCTCGGCATCCTTCTTCAACAGCTTGCGCAGCTGCTGATTCTCAATGCTTAACCGGTTATTTTCTTCCAGCAGCTCGATGATCTGCTTCTTCATCAGTCCGAGCTCCGAGTATAGGGTACCCATTTGTTCTTCCATTTGCTCAATCTGAACAAAAATGTCTCTTTTATCCACACATTCACCTCAAGAAAGCTGGAACCACCGTTAAAACTGCCGCTCCGCCACATCGTCAAAGGATAGCTCCATGACTTTACCGAGCTCATAAATCTGCACTTTTACGGTACGCTCGTTAATATTTAACGATACCACGCGGCCATCTCCTAATGAAGTAATCACATCGTTGCCTACACGCGGTACATCATCCTTGGCACTTTCGTAGTTATCATGCTCATATTTCAAACAGCACATTAACCGGCCGCACAGCCCGGAAATTTTCGTTGGATTCAAAGACAAGTTCTGATCCTTCGCCATCTTGATCGAGACCGGCTCGAAATCGCCCAGGAAGGAGGAACAGCACAGGATCCTTCCGCAAGGACCGATACCGCCCAGCATCTTGGCTTCATCGCGAACCCCGATTTGTCTCAACTCGATTCTCGTCCGGAATACACCGGCCAAGTCCTTCACCAGCTCGCGGAAGTCGACTCTTCCTTCGGCTGTAAAGTAGAAGATGATCTTGTTGCGATCAAATGTATATTCAACGTCGACCAGCTTCATTTTGAGCTGGTGATCTCTAATTTTGTCCTGACAAATGGCAAAAGCGTTCTTTGCTGCGGATTTATTATCCTCTACCAACTGTGCATCCGTCTGATCCGCAATCCGGATCACTTTCTTCAGCGGCAGGACGACATCGGATTCCTGAACCACGCGTCTGCCGATAACTACTTTTCCGTACTCTATTCCCCGAGCGGTTTCGACAATAACCGAGCACTCTTTATCGACAGGCAAATCAATCGGGTCGAAATAATATATTTTACCGGCCTTCTTAAAACGAACGCCAACTACCGAGTACAAATCTACACCCCCTTCAGCTGCATTAACATTTTCTCCAGCACCAGCTGCGGGTTGGCATGAAAGCGAAGCCTTTTCTGCTGTTCGACCGCCTGCTCCAAGCACCGCACCCAGTGCTTCATATCGTAAGACAAGGCCAGTCCGCCCATCCAATCGGTTTGATCGGCATAAACCAGATCCGTGCGATTGCCGAGATGAAGCTGCACCATGTCCTTTAGCCACAAAATGAGCAAATCCATAAACAGAGGTAGCTGATCCGAAAGCTCCGACTTGGCCAGCTTTTGCTGAGCCGTCAGCAGTGCCGTGGGCAAACGGGACATACTCTCCTTTGTTAATTGTATCACTAGATTTCTGATTTCTGCAAACCCATTTCCTTGCATCATCTGCCGAGCCGCATCCGGACCCGCCGCTAACCGCACGGCCGCCTGGATCAGAACGGAAGGCTGCCCCTCCTCCTGCAGCATGGAAACCATCCGGTCCCGGCTCATTGGGGCGAACGGAATCCATTGCGACCTGGAGCGAATCGTCGGCAGCAGGGCTTGTCCGTTATCGGAAATCAATATAGCGACGACCCGCGAAGTAGGCTCCTCCAAAAATTTGAGCAGGCTGTTCGCCGCCTGCACCGTCATTTTATCCGCATCCTCGAGAATGTACATCTTGGGCCCGGAGGTGGAGGCACGGTACGAAAATTGCTTCTGCAGCTCACGGATTTGCTCGATTTTGATAGAGGCGCCGTCGGGACGGATCCAGTGCAGGTCCGGGTGGTTGCCGTGCTCTACTTTACGGCAGTTGAGACACTCGCCGCAGGCGTCGTCAGGCAGCACCTCGCAGTACAGCGCTTGTGCGAAAGCAAGCGCCATCTGTTTGCGTCCCGTGCCCGCCGGCCCGGTAAATATATAAGCATGGGATACTTTGTCCGTGCGCAAACTGTTCTGCAATATACGCTTTACGCGTTCCTGTCCTTGTATCGATTGAAAAGACATCGCCGTCTTCGTAAAATCCTTTCCTATTATATATGGGTTTATTTCATGCCTAACGGCCGCTGATTAAAATGCAAGGTTAATCAGCATGCCGCGGATTTCACCGATCTTGTGAAGCAGATCGATGCGCCCCTGCTCGCTCTCCAGCAACTCGTCGGCCAGAGTAAGCAGCTGCTCGTCGATCTCCTCCAACAGCTTGTACCTCTTGGAACGGCCGCGGCGGTCCCAGCCGCGCGTATCGCGCAGTTGGACCCCACGGCGGGCCGTCTCCTCCAGGTATTGCTTCACCAGCAGCTTATATTGCCGCAGCTCCCTGACCGTCATTGACCGTGACAGCCGGTCTCCCTGCAAGTGAATTTGCTGGAGGATCCGCTGCAACTGCTCTTGGCTCGCCCTCTCATCCTGCTGATGCATCATATCGGAGAACGATTTTTGCTGCAGGTGTTGGGAGGACGCTGTTTCGCTGCGCTGAATTTCTTTACCGAAAGGGCGCCAGCCCGGATTAATTTTCACGCTGCAACCAGCCCTTCATTAATAATGCTCGAATCGTTCGACCGGGAGGACGAAGACAGCCGCTCCGCCCACCTGAACCTCCACAGGAAACGGAATGTAGGAATCCGTCGTACCTCCCATAGGCGATACCGGAGTGACGATTTGCTCGCGGATTTTGCAGTTGGCCTTGATGACCTGCATCACTTCGTTCACCCGCTCATCCTCAATCCCGATCATGAACGTCGTGTTGCCTGCCCGCAAGAAGCCGCCCGTACTGGCCAGCTTGGTTGCGCGGAACCCTTCTTTAATCAACGCATTCGACAGACGGTTGCTATCTTTATCTTGTACAACGGCTACCACTAATTTCATTGGCGTTGGCCTCCTTTACAATTTACAATCGTTCCGGTTGGAGCTTGCTGCAAATGTTGTAGTGCCTGAAGGTAGTCTATAGATGATGGTAAAACATATTGCATAACTATTAATTTGACACCGGTCGATTCAATTCCTTCTTAGCTCCATGCAAAGCTGTTTTGGGAACCGTAATAGCATCATTGCCATTCCCAAAGCAGCCTTAATATTCCGGGTACACTGCTATTGTATGCCGATAGGGCCTCCCGGGTTCGAACGGCACTATAATGACATGTACTGCCTCCGCTTATGGCTTTTGCTTGTCCAGAAAGCTCTGCAGCTGTTCCTTCACGTCGACGAACACTTCGTCCATACTGCGGTTGGCGTCTATGATGACGATGCGGTCCGCAAATCGTTCGGCTAACTGAAGGTATCCTTCGCGGACTTTTTGGTGAAAAGAGAGCGATTCCAGGTCCAGCCGGTTAATTTCCCGGCCCTGGCGGGAGTGGATTCTTCTTAGCCCCTCCTCCGGACGGACATCGAGGTACAGAGTCAAGTCGGGAAAAAGCCGATCGATCGCAAATTGATTGATGGTCAACACTTCATCGATCCCGAGCCCCCTGGCATAGCCTTGATAAGCAAGACTGCTGTCGATGAACCGGTCGCAGATGACGACTTGTCCCTGTTCGAGAGCAGGCACAATCTTCTCGACCAAATGCTGTCTTCTTGCCGCCGCATAAAGAAGAGCTTCCGTACGCGCCTCCATCTTCGTATGGTTCGTATCCAAAATGATGGACCGGATTTGCTCGGCGATTTCAATTCCGCCCGGCTCCCGCGATGTAACCACGGAATACCCCGACGACGATAAAAATTCGCTGACAAGCGTAATGACGGACGTCTTCCCTGCCCCTTCCCCGCCTTCGACCGTCAAGAAAATACCTCTGTGCATCTTGATTGCTCCAATCGTATAATAAGTGCCCTGCGGCTCTCGTAATTTATTTATTGCATCCCTTAGAGGGTTACTATGATTATATACTGTTTGCCGTTCAATACCTAGCTTTTCCTCGTCCCCGGTACAAAAAACGCGCACCTCGCTGATATCAACGAAGTGCGCGTTATGCAAAAGCATGCGGCTGCTAAGCTTAAGGACGATCTTTCTTAATGAGCGCCTGCTCCGGCATCAGCCGGTCCAAAGAATATATATTCGCGAGCCGTGACGGCGTGAAGTTGGAGGCGAAGCCGAAGCTCAGCTCGGCTTTTTGCGGATGCTTCCCATCCGGAATCCGAATGGCCATCCCTTCCGGCTCCCGGAACGATAAGGTGTTCCCCGCTGTGATCAATTGCTTGTCGACGACATCGCCGGACGTCAAGCTCACGACAGTGATGTACGTGTTGCCTGTAGGAGGCTCTGATCCGCCCGAGCCGTAGGAAGTGCCCTCCAGCAGGTACAAATAGCCGCCGTAGGAAGCGAAGCCTTGAAATGTGCCTACCTTAGGCTGCGGCACGTCGGCAACCGGTTCGTAGTTACGGCTTTTTACCTGCTCCAGATCGTAGACGCCGAAGCGGAAGGCGCCGTCCTTGCGGTAGCGCATCGTCAGCAGCCCGTTGGCCGGATCGATATTGACCGTGGTGCGGTCTGCGCCCTCGATCAAGCGGTGCTTCTCGAGCTCCGGCGAATCTGGAGTCATAATGCTTCCGTTCTCAAACGGGAATCGGGCGATTTGCGTTCCCCATCCGCTGCTGCCCTCTGTGACAGCATCCGTTTCTGTCCACAAATATGCGGTCTCTCCTACGGTCTCCACTCCGATCTGAACCCCGTGGCCGAAGCCTTTCAAAAACATGTACCCAAGCTCGTTTCCATCCCAATCGAGCTGCGTTAACGTCAAGTCGCCGTTCTTATCCCGCGACGATCCGCTGACAGGCGCGCTTTCTCCCGGAAGCTGCTGTCCTCCAGCCATGAGCTGAACGACATAAATATGCCGGTTCACGTTATCGAAAGCAAACGATTGGAGTACGGTACCGTTGTGTAAGGCTTTGTCGCGGATGATTTCCGTCGCCTCCGACGACAGGTCGAACATTTTCGAATGGAGCACTGGCTTTCCCTCACTAACGACGGGCTGCAGAATAGGAAGCAGACTCAAAATAGTAATGCAGGCCACATGCTTCACTGCACGTTTTCCCGTGAATAAAGTACGGATCAATTGCTTGCTCTTCGTAAACAAACTGTTCATTGGATTCATACCCTCCCGCTCGATCTGGTTTGATCTCTTATGGTCTGGTCTGTTAGCAACGATACTGCACTGACATCCTATTTTCGTTTTAAGCAAGGCTTTGGCTTTGCTGCAGCTTGATCCGTTTCAGCTCCTGCATGATTTGACGGCCGCCCCGGCCGCCAAACAAATCGTGCAGCCGATCGTATTGCTCGTACAGCCGGTCATATACCGCCTTATGCTGCGGATCGGGCCGAAACGTCTCCTCCCTCAGCTTCGCCATACTAGCGCAAGCTTCCACTACGGTGTCATATCCCCCGATTTGTTTACCGGCGGCAACGGCTCCCCAGATGGCGGCGCCCAGCGCCGGTGTCTGGGCGGAGGCGGACAGCTTGATTTCGCGTCCGGTCACATCGGCATAGATTTGCATTAGCAGCCGGTTGCGCTGCGGCAGCCCGCCGCAGGCTAACAGCTCGTCAACTGCAAGCCCCGCTTCCTCATAAGTCTCAATAATTTTGCGGGTGCCGTAAGCAGTCGCTTCCAGAAGCGCACGATAAATGTCTTCCGGCTTCGTCTGCAGCGTGAGCCCTACGATCAAGCCGCTCAAGTCCGTATCCGCCAGAACCGAGCGGTTCCCGTTCCACCAATCGAGCGCCAGCAGCCCGTGCTCACCGGGATTGAGAAAAGATGCACGGTGCTCCAGAAGCGAGTGCACGTCGATCCCTTTCTCTTGCGCCTCATGAGCGACTTCGGGTGATAACGCTTGGCGGACGAACCAGCCGAACAGGTCTCCTACCGCAGGCTGCCCCGCTTCATAGCCGAACAAGCCCGGGATGATTCCGTCCTCGACGACGCCCGTTACGCCTTCCATATGTACTTCTTTATCGCTAAGCAGCATATGGCAGAGAGACGTACCCATCGCCATAACCATCTGACCGGCACGCACGGCCCCCGCCCCCGGGACGCCGGCATGCGCGTCGATAATGGCCGCGGCAACCGACGTGCCGGGACAGAGTCCCATCATCGCCGCCGCTTCGTCCGTCAGCTCTCCCGCTCTTGCTCCCAGCGGGAGAATATCCCCTGACAGCTTCGTGTCCACGAAGCGCTCGAGCCGGGGATCGAGCTCCCGGAGGAAGGATGCCGGCGGGTATCCGGCGGCTTTGTGCCACATCGCCTTGTAGCCGGCACCGCAGCCGCTTCGCGTAAGGCTGCCTGTCATACGGGAGACGATCCAGTCCCCCGCCTCCACGAAATAATGCGCCGCCTCGTACACCTCGGGCGCTTCGCTCAATACTTGCCACGCCTTGGCCAGCATCCATTCCGGGGATGTCTGCCCGCCGTAGCGGTTCAAGAACGGCTCCCGCCTCGCCTGGGCCAGCTCGTTAATTCGCGCCGCTTCCTTGTGCGCGGCATGGTGTTTCCACAGCTTGACATAGGCGTGCGGCTCATCGCGGAACGATTCCAGCGCACAAAGCGGCCTTCCGTCGGCATCTACAGGAAGCATCGTGCACGACGTGAAGTCGACTCCGATGCCGATAACATGTGTCGGATCAACGCTCGCGGCTCGCAGCACTTCCGGGACCGACTGCCGCAATACCAGCAGGTAATCGTCGGGATGCTGAAGCGCCCAGTCGTAGCCCAACCGTTTGCCGGTGCTTGGCAAGCACTCGTCCATGACGCCGTGGGGATAGAGGGTGACATGACACGCAAGCTCTTCCCCGCTGCAAGTGTCCACAAGCACCGCCCTGCCGGATTCCGTTCCAAAATCGATCCCGATCGTATACCGCCGTTCCATCGTTTGCACGGTCATCCCTTCCGTTCGATCAGCTTACGGATCTGGATGGCCGGCTCCGGATTGTTCACAGTCATCAGCAAGGACCCGCTCCCGATAGCGTAGAACACCTGCTGCTCCGTATCGGGACAGTAGCACCAAGGCAGCACACCCTGCCTTTCATAATCCTGGACCAGCTGCGGCGTCAATAGCTTCATGCTAATCCCGACAGCCCACATTTTCGATATGGTGCCGTCTTCCCCTGGAACATAATTGGACATCAACTCGCCCGGGAACCCCTGCGTCTTCAATTGGTAGGTATCATGAATATAAGCAAGCACCTCGGCGTCGAAGCAGGTGAATATACAGCGCGGGATAAAATCGTATTTCTCCAGGATGGCAATAGACGCGTCCGCAACCTCTTTGGCATCGGGGCTAGGCTTAATCTCGACATTGAGCAGTACGTCCGGATAGGAGGCTAACAGCTCGCACAGCTCCTCGAATGTAGGGATTTTCAACCCTTCATACACTTTGCCGAACCATCCTCCGGCATCGAGCTGCTTCAGCTCGGCACATGTAAGATCGCTTACTTTACCGGTGCCGTTAGTTGTCCGTTCCACAGTTTGGTCATGGATGACCATGACGACTTTATCCTTGGAAAACCGGAGGTCGAACTCCAGCATATCGACCCCTAATTCAATCGCTCTTTGAAAAGAAAGAAGCGTATTTTCCGGATAAGCGGATTTCCAGCCGCGGTGGCCGGCAACAATAATGGACGGATTCGTTTGCAAACGGGTTATCATTTGGTTTCTATCCCTTCTATTTATATATCGCCTTCAGGCCAATTGAAGCGGTTCTTTCAAGTCTGCTTCACACAATGCACTATTTCTTTAAAATACGCTCCGTTTCCTTCTTGAACGTATCCAGCGTGCTGGCGATATCCTTGTTGTCGTACATAATCGCCTGGATGGCCTTGAAGAACTCCTGCATCACTTGCGTCCACGCAACATGCTTATTCGTATCGACTGCGTACTGAAGCTGATCGTATGCGACTTTGCGGTTCGGCTCCTTGGCCCACAAATCCTTCATTTGCTGCGATTCTACCATCTTCTTCGTAAATGGAAGGTAACCGGAATCGAGTATAAACTGCAAGCCGCCCTTAGGATCGGTCATTGCCCAGTTCACAAACTCCCATGCCGCGTCTTTGGCTTGCGAGCCGGACATAATGGAGATATTCGCTCCCCCTGTCGGTGTAGCGTACACTTGATCCATCGGCAAGTAAGCCGTAACATACTCGAACTTGGCGCTGTCCTTCAAGCTGCCGATAACCCCCGTTGACTGGAACATCATGCCGATTTTGCCGCTGGTGAACATCTGATTGACGATATTGCCCGAGTCTTGCGCCGGAGGATAGTACAAGGCGCCTGTGCCTTGCAGCTCTTTCAGGAACTTGAACGTTTTTTCGCCTTCTCCGTTAGTAAAGCCGATAGATGTGCCGGCGTCATTGAAGAACTTCCCTTTCGCCTGGGAAATCATTGCAATAGGATACCAGGTGTCATAAGGCATACTGAAGCCATACCGCTTGTATTCCCCGTTTTCTTTTACGACCAGTGCATTGGCTACCTTTTTCAGGTCCTCCCATGTTTTTGGAATGGCCAGCCCTTTTTCGTCAAGCATCGTCTTGTTGACGTGCAGAATCGGAGTGGAGCGGTTAAACGGCAAGGAAACGAGCTTTTTATTAAATGTAGAATGGCCCATCAGCCCTTGCGGGAAATCGTCGGCGGTCATGTTGGACTTTTTCATATAAGGCGTCATATCCTCCAACACTTCCGAGTCAGCGAACATTTGTACGTAAGCGCGCTCGAGCATCGTGACGTCCGGTCCGGTTTTGGCCGCAACCGCTTGTTGAAGCTTGGTTACCGTCTCGTCATACGAGCCTTGGAATGTGCCTACCACTTCGATTTTGTCGTGCGTTTCGTTGAACCGTTTGATCATCTCATTGATGTAGTCGCCGTTTTTCCCGCCCAGGGAGTGCCAAAATTGCACCGTCGTCTTGCCGCCCGCCGCATTGGAAGGAGGATTCGCCGCGGGCTCCGTCGCTCCTCCCGAACACCCTGCGAGCAGACTGGCCGTCATCGCCGTTGCCATTACTATTGCCGGAAGCTTTTTCCTCATTGTGATTATCTCCTTTAGATTTGGATTGGTTATCGCCGGTCTGTCTCATTACTTGATACCGGAATAAACGAACGCCTTGACGATTTGCTTGGAAGCAAACATATAAACGATAAGGATGGGAACGACCAGAACTACGTTGCCGGCCATAATAATGTGCCAGTTGCTGATTCCTTCGGTCTCTCTCAGCATCGCAATCCCCATGGTAAGAGGGCGAACCGCTGCTGAATCCGTCATGACGAGCGGCCAAAAATAGTCGTTCCAATGGCTGACGAAGCTGAATAGCGCGATCGTGGCCAGGGCCGGCATAGACATTGGGATCATAATGCGCCGCATGATCATAAGCTCGCTTGCGCCGTCTAGGCGTGCAGCCTCGACCAGCTCGTGCGGAATCTGCATGAAATATTGGCGCAGAAGGAAAATACCGAAAGCATTCGACATGAACGGAATGATTTGAGGCCATAGTGACTTGATAAGCCCCGCATCCGCGAGCATCAAATAGACCGGGATAAACGTCACCTGCCCCGGAATCATGAACGCCAGCAGTACTGTCCCGAAGAAGAGCGCGCTCCCCTTGAACTTGTACTTGGCAAAAGCATACGCCGCCGGGATCATGACCGCCGCTTGCAGGACGATGATGGACAGCGTCACGATCACGGAATTTCGGGCATACGTCACGAACGGACCGGCGCTCATCGCTTTAACAAAGTTGCTCCACTGCGGAACCGCCGGAAGCCATGTTGGCGGAAAGGTCATCGTCTCCTCAAAGGTTTGCAGTGAGGTGGAGATCATCCATAAGAACGGGAAGATGAAGACCATAAGGACGACCGCTTTCAGCAGTACGCCGACGGTCCAACGGAACGGTCTAAGCCATGAAGCCGACCGGACGCTGTAGGTACGGACGCTTTCTACACTTTTTTCTTGCTGCACTAACACAGGAAGGACACCTCCTTGGTCGCATGAATAGCCGAGTTATTGGTAATGAACTCTCTTGGACAGCACTCGGAAATAAATGAAGGTGAGCACGGCAATAATCGCCATCAATACGACCCCTGTAGCCGAGGCATATCCGATACTGTTCGATCTGAATTCGTAAATGTAGTAAACGAGGGTGGTTGTAGATCCGCTCGGTCCGCCTCCGGTCATGATTTTTACCGTATCGAACACTTTGAACGAACCGATGGTCATAATGATCAGAATAAAGAAGATCTGTGGTGAAATCAGCGGCAGCGTAATCCGGAAAAATACGTCGGCCTTGCCGGCGCTGTCGAGCTCCGCCGCTTCATAAATTTGAGGGTTCACTCCGTGCAGCGCCGCAACGATAATCAAGGTGTAATAGCCGATTCCCTGCCACACCGAAACGATAATAACGGACAAGAGCGAGGTGCTGGAGCTTTGGAGCCAAGGCATCGGGGGCAGCCCGACCGCTTTCAGCATGTAATTGAGCATGCCGTGACTCGGCTCCATGAGCCACATCCATACCAGTGCGACGGAGACGATAGAAATAATGTGAGGCGTAAAAATACCCGCTTGAATCACTTCGTTAAAGCGCGATTTTTTCTTGAGCCATACGGCAATGAGGAGAGATAAGGCCAAGGTTAGGAAAACGACACCGACGGTATAAATCACCGTATTGAGCAAAGAATGATAGAAATCGCCACGGGAGAAAATCTCCTTGAAGTTGTCCAGGCCTACGAATTTGCTCTTGGCTTTGTTCAGCAAATTGTATTTGTAGAAGCTTAATTTGAGCAAATACAGCACCGGATAAAGGACGAACAAGATGATGCCGAGCATAGCCGGCGCGATCATGATGTAAGGACGAACCGATTCCCATAGTTTTCGTTTCCTCATGCTGCCTCCTTCTTTCTACGCATTTTCATCAAGCAAGCGTGCATCCATTTTATGATTGCGCTTTCAAAGCTGTCAAGTACCCGGATGCATCTGCCAGCCGATGCCGGTTTATTTACTTGCATCCGTTTCTGTAGTACAATTTTCATGCGACTTTCACTGTGTCACCAGTGAAAGTCGAGATATGTTTTTTTCCAGTCTCTGTGGGCCAAAGCAGATTCCATTGCGCCAGCTAGGTCATCTGCTTGGTTCACCTCTACAAACCGTTCCGGTATCAGGCGGCGTAACGTTTCCTGACAATCCGGTTCCACCATCACCTTCAGCACCTCACGGAAATCTTTGTCCGAGCTTCGGCTGCTGCCATGAATCGTAATCCCTTTTTCCAGCACATCTCGTGTATTGATGGGAACCAGCTCCTCGCTTACCCCCATAGCAATAAGATGCCCGCCGTACTTTAGAATGTCGATTCCCTGGTTCAACGCGCTCTCACTAAAACGTCCACCCGTGCACTCCACTACAATGTCAACCTTGTCACCGGCTGAAAAATCGTAGGTTTGCACCATTTCGGTTGCCGCAAAGGTAAACTCGTCCAGCTTCTCCCTTATCGCTCCGAACACCGTCAGCCGGTCGCTACCGACCCCGAAAGCATGGTGAAGCATCGCTGCGGTCAAATATCCTACGGGTCCGTCTCCGAATACGGCTACTCGTGCCCGGTCCAGCAGATGCGCCACGCCTCTGAGCGCCCGGTACGATACGCTGCACAGCTCCGCCAATACGGCGATTTCGTCGGATACCGAATCCGGAATCGGAATGAGGCACGGCTCCGGCAGTACCAGCCTGCTCTGAGCGATCCCGTCCGTCCCGCTTCCCAGAAACTCGCTATGGGAGCAATAGTTGTCCTCGATCTCGCCCCGGC
Source organism: Paenibacillus sp. H1-7 (assembly GCF_022354825.1). Taxonomy (GTDB): domain Bacteria; phylum Bacillota; class Bacilli; order Paenibacillales; family NBRC-103111; genus Paenibacillus_S. The sequence goes on along the minus strand of NZ_CP031168.1, from coordinate 362,299 downwards.
ATGCCGGACAGCATTGCTCCGGCTGCACATTTTGCAATAGGTAGCCGGGCACATACGGAACGATGACCACCCTTTGTCCTTGATCGATGCCCGCTGCACGACTTTCCACCACAACGCCTATTCCCTCGTGAAGCAGCGCCATCGGCAGCTTTCTGGCCAATACCTCCGGCTTGCGATTCCCGCCAAAATAGCGAAGATCGGCGTGACATATGCTTGCCAGCGTCGGCTCGACGACCGCGAATCCCTCCCTCACGTTCCGTTCGACCCTGACTTCCTGAACGGTATGGGGCTGTGTCAATCGTAAAGTTCTTGAGTTCACTGTTGCTGCTGCCACTAACCGTAACACCTCCATCTACCTGAATCCTGTTTATGATTATGAATTTCCGGCCGAATGGGACGGCCTGGAAAGGTTCACCTGAGTATGGAATGGGCCTATACCGTAAGCACTTGAATCCCCGCATCCCGAAACGGCTTAATATCGAACTCCGACACCTCTTTGCCTGTAATCAAAGTGTGGATGGAGCTGTTCGGAGTCACGGTGTGTAATGAAATTTTGCCGAGCTTCGTGCCGTCCGCTACGACGATAACCTCCTGCGCCGCAGCGATCATCCCTTGCTTGGCCAATACCAGCTGAGCCTCCGGGTGCATGAGCCCGTGCTTCGGATGGATGGCCGGCGTACCGAGAAATGCTTTGGACACGTGGAGCGAACGAAGCACATGGTCGGTAAACATGCCGTTCAGCATGTAACTGGACGGGTACAGCTCGCCTCCGGTTACCGTAACGGTCACGCCCGGAGCATCCTTGAGCTCGGCTGCCACGTTGATATCGTTCGTTACGACGGTAAGATGGGAATGATGAATCAAGTTTTTGGCAATATGAAGCGTAGTCGTGCCGGAATCAATGATGATATGGTCTCCGTCTTCCACCAGGCTCGCGGCCATTTTACCGATACGCATCTTCTGCTCAAGCTGGACATTCGACCTTTCATGGAAGGGAGGCTCGTTATTCGTTAAACGCTCTACAATGACGCCGCCCCGTGTCCGTTTGAGCAATCCCTCCTGCTCGACTTCCGCAAGATCCCTGCGGATCGTTGCTTCGTGAACGCCGAATTCCTTGGCCAAAACGCTGACCGAAACGGCTTGATAGTGCCTGACATACTCGACGATTCTCCATTTTCTCTCCGCTGCCAGCAATACGCTCCCCCCAGTTTACAAATAAACAACTTCGCGCATTATTTTGTTCATTAGTGCTCGTTTTTGCACTTTTAGATTACATCGCGGTCATCCTTTTTGTCAATACTGTGATTTTAATTATTTTTTTGCCGCTGAAAAAGAGAAGTAGTGACGTCGGAAACCGTTTTACTTTTACAAAATCTTTGAAAAATCTTAATCATATGTTCGTACGTATTCGAAATTGCTCATTCATGCTTGATTCGAACAATCGATGAGAGCGAATTTTCGCGCAGAAGTATAAAAAAACGCGCCCTAGACCGTCCTGGAGCATGCACTCGCTTTATGACAAAAGCCCGCTCGCAGCTTCATCGAAGCGGCAAGCGGGCTTATCTTTGATCAGCTAGAGCCAGGCGCTATTTTTGTGCCTTGGCTTTGAAGCTTTCATTCATTTCTTTAATATGGCTTTGGTATCCTGCGTCTTCTTTCATTGTTTTAACGAACTGATCCCAATCGTTCATACCGGCTTTCCCGATAATCACATTGATCATCATATCGTTGATCTTTTTGTTCCAATCTGCGCCTTTTTCCTTGAACGCGGCCGACTTGGTCAATCCGTATTCCGGATTCGGCTCGGATTGGCTTCCAATCGTATCGATCAGCTTCTTGTTGTATTCCAGCACATCGGTTGGCATACCGGAAGTAGCGGCGCGCAAATATTTGTTATAGTAGCCTGTCACCCATTGGCCCGTAGAATCGCCGGAGTAGCCTTTCTTCTTGCCTTCCTCCGTCTGGGTCACCGTTCCGTCGGAACCAATCGTGTAATCGACATCCTTGATGCCGTACGTCCCCATGTTGTATCCTTCTTCGGTAGCGGTATAATCGTAGATTTCCAAAATGCGCTTCAGCTTTTCTTCGCTGACTTTTTTGCTGATCAGGAATTGGCCGTAATAGCCGATGGCCTGCTCATAATGCGGTTTGCCGTCAGACGCTTTCGGCAGCTCGTAGGCTACGAGATCGGCATTCGGGTTCGCTTTTTTCAAATCGACATTGAATTTATACGCATCCACTACGTTGTTGATAGCGGCGCCGGCTTTCCCCTGCACGACCATATCCCGCACCTGCTGGCTCTTCATTACCGGCAAATCCGGCACGATGCCGCCCGCCTGATACGTTTTGTTCCAGAATTGCAGCGCTTCTCTCGCCTGCGGGGTCATCCAGTTCGGCGTGATGCCGTTCGCATCCTTTTGCCAGCCGACACCCGCTCCGAACATACTGATCAAATAGTTTGCCGGTCCCGGAGAACCGAACAGCGCTAAACCGAACGTATCGGCTTTTCCGTTGCCGTCGGGATCCTTTTGCGCGAAGGCGGACAATACGGTGTACAGCTCGTCCATCGTTTTCGGAGGCTGCAGCCCTAGCTTATCGAGCCAGTCCTTGCGCAAAATGAGCGCCTGAGCTCCGTCCAGCGGACGTACCCTTGGCAGCGAATACAGCTTGCCTTTGATCGAAGCGTTGTCGAACACGTTTTGCGGATATTTCGATAAATTCGGGTAATTTTTAATAAAAGGCGTCAATTCCCAGAAAGCGCCCTTGTCGATAGCGTTCAGGAAGCTCGGTGTCGTTCCGAAATCTTCTACGAACGTAACGTCGGGAATGTCGTTGGAGGCAAGCAGCACGTTCAATTTCTCGGTAATGTTGTTCGCCGGAATGTAGTTGATTTTCAGGTTGGCGTTAAACTTCTCGCCGATTTTTTTCAGCCCTTCCAGCTCGCCTGTAGGAGTCGCGCCGAAAGCAATGGTTGTAATGGAAATATCCATCGGCTTGCCGGCCGCGCCGCTATCCTTCGACGACGCTTCGGAGCCCGACTTGCCGCCGCATGCGGTCAGAGATGCGATTAACGCAACCGAAACGGCACCTGCCATCATTTTATTCATTTTGCTCATTCTTAAAGACCTCCCTTAATGTATGGTTTCTATAGACAGCTGCGGTTATCCTTTCTTTAGCCTTTAACCGAGCCGACCATCATCCCTTTGACGAAATACTTTTGCAAGAACGGATACACGATAACGATAGGCAAGGAGGAGACGACAACCGCAGCCATTTTGATAACGTCCGGCGGTACGGTTTGCTCGCTCTGAATCATAGCGGCAATGCTCGGATCGGCAACCTGAGTGGAAGCCTGGATGAGCAGCATTTGCAGAATCACCTGCATCGGCCGGAGCGTATCGTCGTTAATGTAGAGCACCGCGTTGAAGTACGTATTCCAATACCCTACGGCGAAGAACAGCCCGAATGCAGCAAGCGCAGGCAGCGAGAGCGGCAGCATGATACGGAAATAGACACCGATGTCCGAGCAGCCGTCGATTTTGGACGCTTCCTCCAGCTCCGAAGGCATCTCCTGATAAAAGTTTTTCATCAGGAATACATACCAAGCTCCCGTCAGTACGGGCAAAATAAGCGACCAGAGCGTGTTCGTCAAGCCGAGCGAATCGACCAGCATGTAGTTCGGGATCATTCCCGGCTGGAACAGCATCGTCAGCAAGATCGCTACGAGAAAAAACTGCTTCCCTTTCAGCCGCTGGCGCGAAAGCACATAGGATAGCGAGCTGGTTACCACCAGGCTTAGGATCGTTCCCCCGATGGCCAGCACTGCGCTAATTCCCATAGAGCGTAAAAAGGTGTTAGTCGACAAAATGTACCGGTACGAGTCGAGACTCCATTTTTCCGGAAACAGCACGACCGATTTGGTAACATATTCATTCGCATCCGTGAAGGATACGATAATAACGTACAAGAAAGGCAGGATCGTCACTAACGAAACAACGGTCAGAATCGCATAGTTGAAAATTTCAAACAGACGGCTGGATGCGGTAGGTTTCATCAGTACAGCCCCTCCTCTCCGAACCTTTTGGCCAAACGGTTGCCTCCGACGACAAGAATAAGACCGACAACGGATTTAAACACGCCGACAACGGTTGCGTAGCCGAATCGCCCGTTCAATATACCCACGCGGTATACATAAGTATCGAATACATCGGCAACGTGAGAAACCGGGGCGCTGGCCATCAAATAAATTTGCTCGAAGCCGACCTCCATCACTTGTCCAAGGCGCAGAATGAACAGCACGACGATCGTACTGCGGATTCCCGGCAGCGTAACGTTCAGCATCTGCTTCCAGCGGTTGGCTCCGTCAATTTGAGCCGCTTCGTACAGCTCCTGATTAATGCCGGTCAGCGCCGCGAGGAAGATGATTGTTCCCCAGCCCGCTTCCTTCCATATGCTTTGCGCTGTCAGCATGAGCCAGAAGGAGCTCGGATCCGTAAGGAACGGAATCGATTTGCCTCCCGATTCGGTAATGAGCTGATTTACTACGCCTGTCCCTTGACTGAACAGCAGGTAGCATATCCCGACTATGACGACCCATGACAAGAAATGCGGCAAATAGACGACAGTCTGCACGAAACGCTTGAACAGCATCCCGCGAACCTCATTCAACAGTAATGCCAGCACGATCGGCATCGGGAAGAAAAAGATAATGTTCATGAAGCTGATGCCCATCGTATTCCGGAACAGCATCCAGAAATCCGGATTGGAGAAGAACTCTTGAAAATATTTGAACCCGACCCAATCGCTAGCCCAGAACCCGCTCCAGGGCGAATAATCTTTGAATGCCAAAGCCAATCCCCAGATAGGAAAATATTTAAATATGAGGAAAAACAACAGTCCAGGCGCAGCCAGTACGTACAACCACTTATCCCGTTTTATGGCGACGGCCCACTCCTGCAGCACCCCGCGCTCCTTCCGCTTCATCCCTTCGGTTCGCAAAGAAGACGGCTGCTTGCCCGTTCCGCGGATCGCCTCAGCTCCGGTTTGTTCCATGCGGTTCACCTCCCAAGTTAGTTGTCCTAAGCTGCCGCGACATTGATTCCATTATTGTAAAGCCTTTCACCAACATGTCCGTTGGGTTACCTTGGTCAATCGAATCGTTTCAGCCGGACCGAATGATTGTATAGTACAGCGACCATGACCATGGGCTCAAGGTCCAATTCTTATGCCGCGGCAGCGTCAAAAAAAGAGGGTGCCCCTCACCCCCGCGACGCTCCGGATACCGCATGGAGCCTGGGTTATTCACCTCGATCCCCACTTTTTAAGCAGACCTGCCCATTAAAAAATGAGCCCTGCCGAAAGCGGTGCAGCAACGCAAAAAAACCGCAGGCTCCTGTGGTAGAAGGAGGAGACTGCGGCTCGATGTTTATTCTATTCTTTTGGCGCTAGGCTTGTCCCGAATCCGATTCACGAAATTGACCGGGTGTGAGACCGGTATGCTTTTTGAATACACGGATAAAATTTTTCGGCTGATATCCGACCTTCTCAGCTACCTCGGACACGGATAAATTCGTCGAGAGCAGCCAGGTCTTGGCCTTCTCGATTCGATAGGCCGTTACATATTCGATGAACGACACGTTCATTACCCGTTTGAACAGCTTGCTGAAATAAGGCGGGCTGAGCCCGCATTTTTCCGCCACTTGGTCGAGCGACAGATCGAGATGGTGATGCTCTTCGATATACGATACGGCTGCATCGAGCGTTCTGGCGTACTCCTGGTTTTGCCGCTGCAGTACATTGTGTGCGATCGGACGCACCAGCCGCTCGAGGAACCAATCGTTCAGCTCGCCGATCGAGCGGCATCTTCCGATTTGCCGGTACGGATCAACTTCATCCGAATGCCCTCCGAGATCGTCCGGCTTCAGATTCAGCGAGAAGGCTACCCGCATCGTCGCGGTGAACAGCTGATAGTATGCCGTCCGGATCCCCTCCGTCTCCCGGAGAGTGTCCCTGGCATATACAGCGAACAGCTCCAGATGCCGCTCCGCTTCCGCCGCGTCGCCGACTCGCAGCGCCTGTTCCAGACCCGCCTCGATCTCGAACGGATACGGGTACGGCTTAGGCTCCTGCGCATCCAGATCGGTGCTGCGGATGACTTGTCCTGTTCCCGCCCAAAACCGGGAACGAATCGCCATCGCCGCCTGTCCGAACCGCATCGGAAGCTCGTTCGGCTGCCCGGCCCCTTCCCCGATTCCTGCCGTTACGGGCAGCATCAAGTAATTGGACAGCTCCGATAGAACCTGTCCCGCGAAATCACGAACGCCTGCGAACCAATCGGCCGGATCGGAAGCGTCCTCCCACAGCCATATAGCGACCTTGTCGTTCAGCAGGTTGACCGTCATGCCGTTAACGCCGCTTTGCAGCAGCAGGTCCTGCGCAATATTTTTGATCGTAAACACGATCAGCTCCTTATCGCTTTCCCCGAACCGGCTGCCGCTATTCGGCGACTGATCATATGCCAATATGAACACGGCATGCGAGTGACGGTAGGGCACCTCATACCGTTGAAAAATAACTTCCAGCTGCTCCGGCGTATAATGAGCAAAATGCCCCTGAATAAATTGCAGCGCAAACGCCTCGCGGATAGCCGGAAGCTGCTCGCGCAATTCCGTTTGCAAGCCGCTGGTCTTTTGGTTCAGCTCGGCCCAGCGGCTCTGCACATAGCCGATTTCATCCGTGTGCAGCTCTCCCTGGCGGTTGCCGCGCACAAGGGAGACCAGATGCTCGATCGGCCGGTAGATGCGCCTCGTTCCCCAAGCCGTCGCCGTGCCGCCCAGCAGCAAAAAGAGAATAATGATGCCTGCCGTTATGACAGCAATTCCCCGCGATTTGGCATTAAGCGCCTGGAGAGGCACCATATCGAGATATGTCCATCCGTTAAAGGAGGAGACATAGGACGTAACCAGGTAATCCTTGTTATTCCAACGGAAGGAGAACGGACTTCCCTTCGCCGCTTGTTCCTTAACCCGCTCGAATAACCCTTCAGGAGCCTTTTGTCCCGCAGAGGAGACGACCCACTCTCCTTTATCATCCAATATAAACGATTGTTCCCCTTCGTAGACCGAGTACTTCGTCATATTTTCCTGCAGGAAGGTTGGAGCTAACTGAACGAACAGAAGCCCGATCGGCTCCGGCGATTGGAACGGCACCTGACAGATCAAGGTTACCCCCCTTTGCCCACCCTCCGGCTCCGGCATGAAAAGAAACGGCTCATGAACCCAGCTCATCGCTTCGGGTGAAGCCATCAGCTGCTGAAGCTGCCTCCGCTCCTCTTCTCCGCTTAGCTTGCGTCCCCCTCCATCCGGAGAAATCAAGTAATCGTCCTCCGGAATATACATGAGGATGTGCCCTACCTCGGCATTGCTAATCTGCAAGGACGATAAATTTTTAAATAAACTGGAGTAAAATCCGGAATAGTTCGTCCATTTCAATTCCGTCAAATTCGAACTGAAAAACGACCCGAGCAGCATCTGCAATGCATTGCTTCGGACCCTTTGAAGCGTTGTATCTATGGAATAAGAGGCGTGCATCAGGACTCGGGCATTCGCCTGGTCTACCTCCTTGCGGATCGCCGAGGCTGAGAAATAATAACTGGACACCCCTACGGCTATAACGGGGATAATAGATGCTAACAGCGATACGACAAGCATTCGCCGCAGCATCGTCTTTCGGAATGCTTCGAATGGATTCCGGATGCGAAAATAACCGTATTTCATGCTGTGACCCCCTCGTGGCTATCTTCACGTCTTTTTAGTTTATCGATGGACCGGCCGCGTTACAATACATTGAGCGGACCACGGATCTATAATGAGATAAGCAGCGCAGTTATTGTATTTTAGGTATGCATTGCGCAACGATGCTATGTGTAGTGTATGCGGGCGCCTGTCTGGACATCCGGGCATTCTAGTCCAGCCTTTGTCCATGTCGGCTACTTGACTCTTTGCGCTTTATGCTGTAATCGTTTGCGTACATGCCCATTTTTTATCATAGCGACTGAGTATTAGCTTGCTCAAGGAACAATTTTTATGATCCTCTTATCGTAAAAAGTGGGCATGACCCTGGCACGCTCAACGCAAAAAACGCATGCCCGGCCATGCCGCCGGAGCTTGCGTTTCTTCCTTCACTGCTTCTAAGAAATCAGCACGGACAGCATCGGCTGCTCGCCGTCTATCAATCCGTGGATACGGGCACCCATCCGCACCAGCTGCTGCAAATATCGGACAACATCGGAGGTTATCACTTCTCCGGGACTCAGCACTGGAATGCCGGGCGGATACGGAACGACCATCTCGGCCGACAAAAGGCCCACCGTATCGCTCAGCGGGACTTGAGCCGTCCCCTTTTTCCTGTAGACCGATTCGTCGAAGGACACTGGCTCGGATAATCCGGTCATGGCCGAATAAGATGGCAGCGTCACGCTTACTGTCCCTTTCGCCTCGACATCGTGCCTCAGCTCCGCTATCTGCTCCAGTGCGCGAGCGAGCTTTTCCGCATCCTCTTCGGTCGATGCCATGCTGAAAACCAGCAGCACCGCTTGGGGATCGGCCAGCTCTACATAGCAGCCGCGTTCCTCCAGCGCATCCTTCAGCTCGAAACCGCTCATGAAGTCCGCCGCATCTTTAATGGCGATTTTGAAAGGATCCCGTCCTACTTCAATATCGCGGCCAGGGAGCAAAAACGTGAACCGGGTCTGATCTCTCATCCGCTCCATGAATTGATCGACAATGCGGATTCCGCGCTCCAGCATGTCCATCCCATGCGTATCCAGCTGCCTGCGGCTGAGATCCAGACTTGCCATCAATGGATAGGACGGGCTTGAGCTTTGCAGCATCGTTAAGTACCGCTTCAGCTCCTTGCGGTCTATCCGCTCTCCCTGGACATGAAGCATAGCCCCCATCGTCATCGAGGTAAGCAGCTTATGGGTGGATTGAACCACCACATCAGCCCCACAGGATAACGCCGACTTCGGAAGCGCCGGATGGAATCCGAAATGGCCGCCGTGAGCCTCGTCCACCAGCAGCGGCTTGCCGTAATCGTGCAGCAGCTGCGCAATGCCTTCAAGCGGAGTCGCCATACCGTAGTAGCTTGGTCTGGTAATAAGCAGCCCCTGCGCTTCAGGATATTTTTGCAGCGCCGCCTTTACGTCTTCCTGCCTAACCCCTAACGTTAACCCCGTCACAGGGTCGATCTCCGGATTCAGGAATACGGCCCGTGCTCCAGCCAGCATCAAGCCATGAATAACGGACTTGTGCGCATCCCGCTGCACAAGCAGCAGATCGCCGCGGCGGCAGACGCTCATAATCATCGCCAAATTGCCTACCGTGCTCCCGTTTATAAGAAAAAACGTCTCCTCGGCCCCGAAGCATGCCGCAGCCAGCTGCTGCGCTTCCAAAATGGCTTCCTCCGGGTGATGCAAATCGTCCAATCCCGAGATCTCCGTCAAATCGAGCTGCATGATCGATTCATAGTATGGCCGTGCGGCCTCATCCAGGCCTTGTCCCGATTTATGGCCGGGAACGTGCAAGCTCACATGACGGCCTTGAGCATGCTCTACCAATCGCTCGAATAAAGGAGCGCTGAATTTATCCATGGTGTAAATCTCCCCGTTAGCTTTTCAATCATTTTATCTCCTCTATTGTAACAAAACAAAAAGGCTCCGACCAACGGGTAATTCCCATCAGCGAGCCTTCATTTCTTTGTAAACAGGATTATGCATTCTTTTTGTAAAAGATTTGCCTCATTTGGTGGATAAAAAAAGGATATTTGGCATCCATAACGTCAGTTTGGATCATTTCATGTTCGCATTCTTCACAGATGAATTCGGATATAATCATAATGCCATTTTCCTTCGTTTGTCCGCAGATGATGCAGTTATGGGCTACAACAGGCTGTTGTTGTACGGCGTCTCCCATACGTCTCACCTCTATTCTTCTTTTCTACCAGTATGTCCGCTTTCTCTTAAAGTAAACGTTGTTGATATATTTTTATGAAAATGGCATGTACTTGGTTCCGAAAAGCTTATATTTCTTACCGCTTTTGCCGATAAAGAAATTGCAATTCAAATCTATGAAAATGGACGAGTGAGGTTCAACGTGATACGAAAGGAATTATCAAAAGAATCGACAATTTACCATTATAAGCTGCTGCAGAGAATTCATTATAACTCGCGCTATTTTATTGCATACTGGTGCTTGCCGGGTATCTTATTTTTGTGGGATTTGATTCGTCTGCAGCCTCTCCCTATGCTGATTGGGGTATTGCTGATCCCAGTACTCCATACCGTGCTGATTTATTTATATTTCACCTTAAAAGAAAAGCGGCCGCTGCACCAATGGAAATTTCAATTTACGCTTCCTTGGTTTGGATATGCTCCTACCAATTATATCGCATTGTACCGGATCCAAGGTATGAATATCCATTTACTTTGGGTTACAGCTGTCATATGCGGCTGCTTTTATCCGTGGATCCCGCTTACGGTAATCCTTCATCTGATGTTCATTCATGTGTGGATTATGCTTCCGCGTTTTATCATCCAGTTCTTCATGCGGCAGCATCAGGAGAATGGCTACTTGAAGTTAAACGATCAGGATGCCTCGTGCTATGAACAATAAAGAAAGCAAGCAGGGTTAAAACCGAGTGCTTAGGATTGATTTCTTCGGGATCGGGTGAAAAAGCGATACACCAAATAAATGATCACACCCCAAAACAGAAGCCCGATAATGGATAACGGCGATCCGGCGCCTGGACCGAAACCCATAAAGCCAAAAGGATTGAACAAGCTTCCCAGCAGAGCGCCGGCCGCGAAGCCGCCAAAAATGCCTCCCCAGCCTCCACGTGTCGTATTCGGCACGTTCGGTGTCGTCCGCGGGTTGGTAGTTACGTTAGCTGGAGCTCTGCCAGGTGTCGTTGTCCCCCCTCGGGTCGCCCCAGGGCTTCGTCCACCGGAAAATGTTCCTCGGCCCGAACGATACGCTTGTCCGGTGATCTCCCCTTGCTCGGTTGTGCCGGTCCCCTGCCATTGTTGGTTCATCTCCAGCTTGTACAAGCCGTCGGCAGCTGCAACCCAGCTTATTGGAGCCGTCAAAAAAAGCAATAACACAACGGAAATGATAACGGATCTTTTCATTCGGACTCCCTCCATTATAACAGATGAATGCCCCACCCTTTTTCCACGCTTATTATCGTTTACCCGTGTGCTTTCTATTCGGTCCGCCGATCAGCCATAATCAAGAAAAACAAAAAAGAGCCTTTCTGGAATTTATCCAGAAAAGCTCTTTGCCGTTGCTTGGCGACGTTCTACTCTCCCAGGACCCTTCGGTCCAAGTACCATCGACGCTGGAAGGCTTAACGGTCGTGTTCGGTATGGGTACGCGTGGTTCCCTTCCGCCATCATCACCAAACTAAGAGTTTTCGTTAGAAAACTGGCTTCGTAAGCATACGCTTTGTTCAAGGATTTATTCCTTGAAAACTAGATACGAAACGATGCGTGTAATGAGCAAGTGTACTGCATCTCTGACCATACTTCGTATGGCAGATCATTGGATAAGCCCTCGACCGATTAGTATTCGTCAGCTCCACACGTTGCCGTGCTTCCACCCCGAACCTATCTACCTCGTCGTCTTCAAGGGGTCTTACATACTGGGAAATCTCATCTTGAGGGGGGCTTCACGCTTAGATGCTTTCAGCGCTTATCCCGTCCGTACGTAGCTATCCAGCCGTGCTCCTGGCGGAACAACTGGTACACCAGCGGTACGTCCATCCCGGTCCTCTCGTACTAAGGACAGCTCCTCTCAAATTTCCTACGCCCACGACAGATAGGGACCGAACTGTCTCACGACGTTCTGAACCCAGCTCGCGTACCGCTTTAATGGGCGAACAGCCCAACCCTTGGGACCTACTTCAGCCCCAGGATGCGATGAGCCGACATCGAGGTGCCAAACCTCCCCGTCGATGTGGACTCTTGGGGGAGATAAGCCTGTTATCCCCAGGGTAGCTTTTATCCGTTGAGCGATGGCCCTTCCATTCGGTACCACCGGATCACTAAGCCCGACTTTCGTCCCTGCTCGACCTGTTTGTCTCGCAGTCAAGCTCCCTTATGCCTTTGCACTCTTCGAATGATTTCCAACCATTCTGAGGGAACCTTGGGGCGCCTCCGTTACTTTTTAGGAGGCGACCGCCCCAGTCAAACTGCCCACCTGACACTGTTCCCCGACCGGATCACGGCCGCGGGTTAGAACTCCGATACGATCAGGGTGGTATCCCAACGTCGCCTCCACACAAGCTGGCGCTCATGCTTCTCAGGCTCCCACCTATCCTGTACAGATCGTACCAAAGTCCAATATCAAGCTGCAGTAAAGCTCCATGGGGTCTTTCCGTCTTGTCGCGGGTAACCTGCATCTTCACAGGTATTAAAATTTCACCGGATCTCTCGTTGAGACAGCGCCCAAGTCGTTACGCCATTCGTGCGGGTCAGAATTTACCTGACAAGGAATTTCGCTACCTTAGGACCGTTATAGTTACGGCCGCCGTTTACTGGGGCTTCGGTTCATAGCTTCGGGTTACCCCTAACCACTCCCCTTAACCTTCCAGCACCGGGCAGGCGTCAGCCCGTATACTTCGCCTTGCGGCTTCGCACAGACCTGTGTTTTTGCTAAACAGTCGCTTGGGCCTTTTCACTGCGGCCCCCTCGGGCTATTCACCCTACCGAGGCACCCCTTCTCCCGAAGTTACGGGGTCATTTTGCCGAGTTCCTTAACGAGAGTTCTTCCGCGCGCCTTAGCATGCTCTGCTCGCCTACCTGTGTCGGTTTGCGGTACGGGCACCTTCTCCCTGGCTAGAGGCTTTTCTTGGCAGCCTGAACTCATGACCTTCGCTACTGTAATTTTCACTCCCCATCACAGACCAGCCTTACGATGTGCGGATTTGCCTACACATCAGCCTCTCTGCTTGGACGGGCATCCATCAGCCCGCGTCACTATCCTTCTGCGTCACCCCATTGCTCATAACGGTTCACGGTGGTACAGGAATATCAACCTGTTGTCCTTCGACTACGCCTTTCGGCCTCGCCTTAGGTCCCGACTTACCCTGAGCGGACGAGCCTTCCTCAGGAACCCTTAGGCTTTCGGCGGACAAGATTCTCACTTGTCTTTTCGTTACTCATACCGGCATTCTCACTTGTGTACTCTCCAGCGCTCCTTACGGTACACCTTCAACGTATACACAACGCTCCCCTACCACGCATTTCTGCATCCATAGCTTCGGTGGCGTGTTTAGCCCCGTTACATTTTCGGCGCAGAGTCACTCGACCAGTGAGCTATTACGCACTCTTTCAATGGTGGCTGCTTCTAAGCCAACATCCTGGTTGTCTGCGCAACTCCACATCCTTTCCCACTTAACACACACTTGGGGACCTTAGCTGATGGTCTGGGCTGTTTCCCTCTTGACAATGGATCTTAGCACTCACTGTCTGACTCCCGGGATAAAGTATGTGGCATTCAGAGTTTGACTGGACTTGGTAACCCTTGGCGGGCCCCGCACCCAATCAGTGCTTTACCTCCACTACTCATCTCCCGAGGCTAGCCCTAAAGCTATTTCGGGGAGAACCAGCTATCTCCGAGTTCGATTGGAATTTCTCCGCTACCCCCACCTCATCCCCGAATTTTTCAACATTCGTGGGTTCGGGCCTCCAGTGCGTGTTACCGCACCTTCACCCTGGACAGGGGTAGATCACACGGTTTCGGGTCTACGCCCACGTACTCATTCGCCCTATTCAGACTCGCTTTCGCTGCGGCTTCGGCTTCTCACCTTAACCTTGCACGGGAACGTAACTCGCCGGTTCATTCTACAAAAGGCACGCCATCACCCGTTAACGGGCTCTGACTTCTTGTAAGCACACGGTTTCAGGTTCTATTTCACTCCGCTCCCGCGGTTCTTTTCACCTTTCCCTCACGGTACTGCTTCACTATCGGTCACTAGGGAGTATTTAGCCTTGGCAGATGGTCCTGCCTGCTTCCCACGAGGTTTCACGTGTCTCGCGGTACTCGGGATCCGTCTAGCGATACGTTGGTTTTTAGCTACAGGACTGTTACCCCCTATGGTGAGCCTTTCCAGACTGCTTCGCCTAACCAACTTTTCGCACATTGACGTCCCACAACCCCAGAGGGCAAGCCCCCTGGTTTGGGCTGTTCCGCTTTCGCTCGCCGCTACTGACGGAATCACTTTTGTTTTCTTCTCCTGAGGGTACTTAGATGTTTCAGTTCCCCTCGTATGCCTCTGCACACCCTATGTATTCGGATGTGAGTAACTGAGAATTACCTCAGCTGGGTTCCCCCATTCGGACATCCCCGGATCAATGCCTGCTTACGGCTCCCCGAGGCGATATCGTCGTTCGCCACGTCCTTCTTCGGCTCCTAGTGCCTAGGCATCCTCCGTGTGCTCTTATTAGCTTAACCTTGCTAATACACTTTGTTTGCTCTACGCAATTCATTTACATATCTAGTTTTCAAGGAACAAGTCTGCAACTGTTGCCAGTTGTCAGCAGTGTTTCATGTCGCTCATCTTCAACAGCGACAAATATTATCTTACCACAAACACCTACATAAAAGCAAGTATTTTTTTAAGTGGTTTTGGTGGAGCCAAGCGGGATCGAACCGCTGACCTCCTGCTTGCAAGGCAGGCGCTCTCCCAGCTGAGCTATGGCCCCATAATGTTATTTCCCCCACATAATTTCGGGGTCCCCGAAAGTAATCGGATTACACTTCAAAGGCCTTCTTCACTTCTTAGGGTAATTTGTTATGGTGGGCCCTAGTGGACTCGAACCACCGACCTCACCCTTATCAGGGGTGCGCTCTAACCAGCTGAGCTAAGGGCCCATATATAGATTTATGGTCAAAATAAAAACCCACTCAAGGTGGGTTCGCTTGGCGACGTTCTACTCTCCCAGGACCCTTCGGTCCAAGTACCATCGACGCTGGAAGGCTTAACGGTCGTGTTCGGTATGGGTACGCGTGGTTCCCTTCCGCCATCATCACCAAACGAATTGCGAGAAGATCTTTGTCCTCTCAAAACTGAACAACGAGGAGAGTGCTAGTTTGTGCAACCGAAGCTGCTTAATGTCCGATGACCTACAGCCATCATGGACTCCATAGAAAGGAGGTGATCCAGCCGCACCTTCCGATACGGCTACCTTGTTACGACTTCACCCCAATCATCTACCCCACCTTCGGCGGCTGGCTCCTTGCGGTTACCCCACCGACTTCGGGTGTTGTAAACTCTCGTGGTGTGACGGGCGGTGTGTACAAGACCCGGGAACGTATTCACCGCGGCATGCTGATCCGCGATTACTAGCAATTCCGACTTCATGCAGGCGAGTTGCAGCCTGCAATCCGAACTGAGACCGGCTTCTAAAGATTGGCTCCACCTCGCGGCTTCGCTTCCCGTTGTACCGGCCATTGTAGTACGTGTGTAGCCCAGGTCATAAGGGGCATGATGATTTGACGTCATCCCCGCCTTCCTCCGGTTTGTCACCGGCAGTCACTCTAGAGTGCCCAACTTAATGCTGGCAACTAAAGTCAAGGGTTGCGCTCGTTGCGGGACTTAACCCAACATCTCACGACACGAGCTGACGACAACCATGCACCACCTGTCTTGGGTGCTCCGAAGAGGGCGTCTATCTCTAGACGTTTCACCCAGATGTCAAGACCTGGTAAGGTTCTTCGCGTTGCTTCGAATTAAACCACATACTCCACTGCTTGTGCGGGTCCCCGTCAATTCCTTTGAGTTTCACTCTTGCGAGCGTACTCCCCAGGCGGAGTGCTTACTGTGTTTACTTCGGCACCAAGGGTATCGAAACCCCTAACACCTAGCACTCATCGTTTACGGCGTGGACTACCAGGGTATCTAATCCTGTTTGCTCCCCACGCTTTCGCGCCTCAGCGTCAGTTACGGTCCAGAAAGTCGCCTTCGCCACTGGTGTTCCTCCACATCTCTACGCATTTCACCGCTACACGTGGAATTCCACTTTCCTCTCCCGCACTCAAGTCATCCAGTTTTCAGTGCGATCCGGGGTTGAGCCCCGGGCTTAAACACCAAACTTAAATGACCGCCTGCGCGCGCTTTACGCCCAATAATTCCGGACAACGCTTGCCCCCTACGTATTACCGCGGCTGCTGGCACGTAGTTAGCCGGGGCTTTCTTCTCAGGTACCGTCACCCACAGGGCAGTTACTCCCCATGGCGTTCTTCCCTGGCAACAGAGCTTTACGATCCGAAAACCTTCATCACTCACGCGGCGTTGCTCCGTCAGACTTGCGTCCATTGCGGAAGATTCCCTACTGCTGCCTCCCGTAGGAGTCTGGGCCGTGTCTCAGTCCCAGTGTGGCCGATCACCCTCTCAGGTCGGCTACGCATCGTCGCCTTGGTAGGCCGTTACCCTACCAACTAGCTAATGCGCCGCAGGCCCATCTGCAAGCCACAGGTTGCCCCGTGTTTCATGATTCCCTCATGCGAGGAAACCAGCTATCCGGTCTTAGCTATCGTTTCCGATAGTTATCCCGGTCTTGCAGCCAGGTTGCCTACGTGTTACTCACCCGTCCGCCGCTATCCCCGAAGGGACCGCTCGACTTGCATGTATTAGGCACGCCGCCAGCGTTCGTCCTGAGCCAGGATCAAACTCTCCATTAAAGTGCCGCCGAAGCGACCGTATAACAGAGCTTGTCTTAAGCTCAAAATTCAATGCTAGCGAGAATTTGCATTCTCTATTTAACACTCACTCGTTGTTCAGTTTTCAAAGGACAATCATTTCCGTTCATCACCTTCGCACCCTATTTCTCAGTGCTTTTAGCGGCGACTTTTTTAATATACCACATATCAGCCCACTATTGCAAGTTTTTTTTGAAATAATCTTTGGATTGCTGTGGCATACATCAAATCACCCACAATTTCAGGGCGATAAGCATTAGCAAACCGGGCACGCCCAGGACACTTACCGTACCGACCGTCGCTGCATTCAGCGGCACTTCCAGACGAGTATATGGCCCGAACAGATTTAAAATATATAACAAAAACGCTGCAAAAGCAACCTGCAAGCAAAAATACCCTATCCACTGGAAGGCGCTTTTTTGACGAAACAGAGTAAATAAGAGAAGAACACCGGATCCAATCAATACGCCCCATAATATGTATTGTTTAATCATCAGCCTCCCATTGCCCTCCCCCGGTACACGTCTATGGCCGACAGGTTCATCGTTTTCGCTTGCTTGATCAGCATTTCGAACCGCTTCTCCGCCGCTTCCATCGCATACACCGCGTAGTCGATTTGCTCCTTCTCTATTACATAGTCCAGCCGCTGCTGTGCATTGACCCACTCGCTGTGGGCCTTTTCGATTTCCATCAACAGCTGCAGCCCCTCATTCTTCAATAACTCCTGCTGCTTCCGATGCGCTCCCGTCAACCTGTGCCATAACTTCATTCAAGTCCCCTCCTGAAGTTTGTCCTATACGCTATATATATCTTCCATTTCGCTTTAATAGAACTCTCGCCAGGGGCTGAAGCGCAAAAAAAAGAATCGTGCAGGAAACAACGAATGTTTCACGCACGACTCTTGTTAGAACCATTACTATAATTCCCTTCTGCCCTCCAGAGCTTTGGTCAGCGTTACCTCATCTGCATACTCTAGATCTCCGCCAACCGGAAGCCCGTGGGCAATACGGGTCACTTTCAATCCAAACGGCCTCACGAGCCGGGACAAGTACATAGCTGTAGCTTCCCCTTCAATGTTCGGATTCGTAGCTAGAATAAGCTCCTGTACCCGCTCGTCGGACAGCCGTTTGAGCAAATCGGCAATACGTATTTCATCAGGCCCTATGCCCTCCATTGGCGAGATAGCGCCGTGAAGCACATGATAGTAGCCATTAAATTCTTTGGTTCTCTCCATAGCCACAAGATCCTTCGGTTCCTGTACGACGCAAATCACGGAATGATCCCGGCTCTTGTCCTGGCATATTCGGCATGGATCCGTATCGGTAATGTTGCAGCATACGGAACAGTAGTGCAAATTCCGTTTTACATTGACCAACGCTTTGGCAAAATCGATACAATCATCTTCCTTCATTCGCAGCACATGAAAAGCAAGCCGCGCCGCCGTCTTAGGCCCGATACCGGGAAGGCGGGAGAAGGCATCGATCAGTTTCGCTAACGGTTCGGGATAAAACAAGGAAGTAGCTCCTTACACTTTGAATTTCAACCAGACTTTCGCGTTTCTATTAGAACAGTCCAGGAATGTTCATGCCGCCGGTCAAGCGGGACATTTCTTTATTAGCCATCTCTTCAGCCTTATTCATTGCATCGTTGATAGCAGTCAAAACAAGATCCTGCAGCATTTCTACATCATCCGGATCAACCGCTTCAGGCTTGATGACGATACCGGTTACTTTCTTTTGACCGTTAACGGTAACGGTAACTACGCCGCCGCCGGCTGTACCTTCGATCGTTTTTTGCGCAAGCTCCTCTTGCGTCTTCAGCATTTGCTCCTGCATTTTTTTCACTTGCTTCATCATTTGGTTCATGTTGTTCATTGTAAACACTCCTCGTAATCAATCTTCTTTTATTTTCACCAAATCTTCGCCAAACATTTGGATAGCCTCGTGAATCCATTCTTCCTTCGCAGCAGACGGCTCATCCTCGGGAACGAGCTTGAGCTCTTCCTTCTTGCTCTCGACAGATACGGATTGATCTGCCGCCGCCTTCCAATCTCTCATCATGATCGTGATCAATCGAAGCGGCTTGCCCAGCACCTCGTTCATCACCTGCTCGATAAGCTGCTTGTTCGCCGGCTTCTCGGTGGTTTCCCGGTGCATGGAGCTTTTGAAAGCAACAAGCAGCGCGCCGTCGTACACAGATACCGGCTCGCCGTCCACAAGCCAGGCATGGATCGTAATCTTCTGCTCCTTGACCCGGCCCAGCACCTGACTCCAGCGCTGCATGGCAGCCCTCGTCTCGTCGCTATCCTTCACGGACAAATAGCCTTCCAGCTTCTCGATCTTCTTGATCGCAACGGGAACCGCCGGCGCTCTGGAGCTTCCTCCGTGACCTGTACTCGAAGAAGTAGCCGGAGCTACTCCCTGCTTAAGAAGCTGGGCTATCTGCTCCTCCAGCCGCTGAATACGCCCGGTCAGCTGGGATACAAGTCCGTCCGGCGCAGCATCCGCAGCCCTTGTACTCACGGCAGCCGCCCGTTCCCCTTCAGGGGAGCTGCACAGCTTCATCATGGCAACTTCAAGCAGCGTTTGAGGCTGCACGGAATATTTCATTTCCGTCTGATAATAGTTCAACGTATCCATCATCGAGATCAGCTCTTGCACGGTGAACGATTCGGCCACCTCGGCAAACGGCCGGATATCGATAATCCGATCCGTTACGGCCTGGGAGCCCGGAACCATTTTGACCATGAGCAAGTCGCGGAAATAGTACAACAAGCTCTCCATGCACTTGTCAGCGCTCTTGCCTTCCTGCATGAAGTCATCGATCAGCTTCAATACGGTGCCGACATCTCTGCGTTTAATCGCATGTACAAGCTTCTCGAACTGTTCCCCCGCCATCCCGCCGGTAATGGACACAACGTCCTCGTAAGTGATTCTTTTGTCGGAGAAAGCCCGAATCTGATCCAGCAAGCTAAGCGCATCGCGCATGCCTCCGTCAGACAATCTCGCTATGAGCCGTACCGCGTCGTCCTCAGCCTCGATCTGTTCCTCCCGGCACACTTGCTGCAGGCGCTCAACCTGCTCATCCAGCGATACACGCCGGAAATCAAAGCGCTGACAACGGGAAATGATCGTTGCCGGAATTCGGTGCGGCTCGGTAGTCGCCAATATAAACATGACGTGGGCAGGAGGCTCCTCCAACGTCTTCAGCAAAGCGTTAAACGCCTCGGTCGTCAGCATGTGCACCTCGTCAATGATGTACACCTTGTGCCGAACCTCGGTAGGAGCGTATTTAACCTTGTCGCGAATATCGCGGATCTCTTCAACGCCCCGATTGGAAGCCGCATCGATCTCTACTACATCCATAACGGCGCCTTCCGTGATGCGAATGCAATTGGCGCACTCGTTGCACGGCTCCTCAGACGGACCGTTCAAGCAGTTGACGGCTTTAGCCAATATTTTCGCAGCCGTCGTCTTCCCCGTTCCCCGCGGACCGTTAAACAAATAGGCATGAGTAAAGCGGCCTTCGCGAAGCGAGTTTTGCAAGGTTTGGACGATGTGCTTTTGACCTACGATTTCCCGGAATGCCTGCGGTCTCCACGCTCGGTATAATGCGATATGTGCCATAGCTTCCTCTCCAACCATTGTTTATCCAGTCTATTATACTACAGATGTATGGTTGAAATGAAGTGCCCTCCATCTTCATGGAAACGGAATGCTCAGTGTGAAGGTCGTGCCGAAGCCTTTCGAGGAGACACGGATATGTCCGCCGATATCATGGATAATCCGCTGGCATATCGATAGGCCCAGTCCGGTTCCTTCTTCCTTCGTTGTAAAAAACGGGTCGAATATTTTATCAATGACAAACAGCGGGATACCAGGTCCCGTGTCATGAATTTCGATATTTACTTTTCGCTCCTCAGGGTCCACCCTTTCCGTTATGGTCAACCGGCCTCCGTCGCCCATGGCTTCGATGCCATTTTTGCATATGTTCAAAAATACCTGCTTCAACATCTCCCTATCTGCTATCACCATAGGCAATTGGTCTGAAAGCTCGCATTGTACGATGACCCCATGTAGAATCGCTTCATTATTTATTATAGGCAAAATATCTCTTACCACTTGGGATAAATGGACAGAGGTATACGATACGTTCTTGGGCTTGCTGAGCAGCAAAAACTCATTGACCAGCTCGTTGATCCGGTTCATCTCCGTCAGCATGACGTCCGTATAACCGCATTCCCGCTCCAGTCCTTGCTCCGAAAGCGTTTTACGAAGCACCTGAAGAAACCCCTTGATCGAAGTCAAAGGATTGCGGATTTCATGTGCTGTTCCCGCCGCGATCTGTCCGATCATGGCCAGACGGTCGCTTCTCTGCACCTGCTCCTCCAGAGAACGAAGATTGGTTACATCTTTGAATATGATGTATGCGCCTGCAATTTGATGGTCGTCATCGCGCAGCACGTTCGAATCGAGCAGAAGCTCGTAACGTTCCTCGTTGTTCGTCCACGATAAAGCATGATTACGCACTACCACTCCGTCCAAAATGCTGCGCTGCACCATTTGATGCTCTGCCGGAAGCGTCGCAAAAATGTAGTCCAGCGGCTTCTCAAGTACATCCTTTTTTACCAGACCGAGCACTCGGCACGCCATGTCACTGATATCAATCAATTTAAAATCCGTATCTATGAGAATAACTCCCAGATTGACATCCTTGATAAAAGTTCCGGCGAATTGCTGTAGCAAATTCAACCCCCGCTGCAACGTGCCACCTCCTAAATACCCTGACTTGTCCTAGTTAACTTTAGTATACAATTCTCCTAAATTTTTCATTTTCCTTCTCTAAACGCAAAAAAACACCGTCTTTCGGCCTTCTGCGGCTCGATCGACAGTGTTCGCGCGTCCATTCTCAAGTAAAAAATAATACCGTGCACCTACCTTGATATTACGATCCAAGTGGAATTTTTAGTCTCGGCTCAAGTTAGGCCACCCTCCGGCACATGGAAACTCATGCTTATGGCTGCTTCCTTCCGGACCTGACCAGATTCACATGCATCCATTGCGGAGGACCCGACTCTCAACACCGATTCTAAAACCCAAGCCTTACATCGCAATACCGCGAATAGGCGTTCAACCCCGCTATAGCGGATTGCGGGTTACAGGGCACCGCTACCTCCCCGTCTAGCACGGCAAAGATAAGTATAGACGATAACAGGACAAATATCAACCTATAACAATAATTACCGCGATACGGATACTTTAACGGTATAGCGAGGCATTGCATGCGTTAGCTTCTCGGAAGCTTCCTTCTGAACGGCGGCCACCTGTTCGTCCGTCAAATCCGGCCGTACTTTGATGCGAACCGTTGCGATTGGCCCATTCATGTTGATGGTCGAGCCGGTAATGTTCGGTATCGGCTGAAGAGTGTCCTTCATCAGCTGCGTATCGGCCCTGTAATTATGGTACGTCGGACTCATGGGCATATTCGGATTTACGTCGGATAGTCCCAGCAACCCGTCCCGGGAATACGATTTGGCTTTGATTCCATCCTGCTTCTGGCATGCCGTCCCCATGCAAGCCGCAGAAGCAGTAAGCAGAAGCAGCAAAGCAATTTTGGCTTTCATAACAAAAACACCTCCTGCAAGCCATACTAAGAAGCCTGGTTGCTGAGCTTGTACCGGTTAACCGATTCAGGCTGCAACTTTGTTCTTAGGATAGCCACAGGAGGCTTGTTTATGCTGTAAAACGTCTGGAAACCGGCAATCGATTAGATGCCGTATTTCTTTTTAAATTTATCAACGCGACCGCCGGCATCAACGAATTTTTGTTTACCGGTAAAGAACGGGTGGCAAGCGGAACAAATCTCCACGCGCAGGTTTTGCTTGATGGAGCCAGTCTCAAACGTATTGCCGCAAGCGCAAGTAACCGTTGTGTTATGGTACGTAGGATGGATTGCTTCTTTCATTGCTTTCACCTCTTTTGCCCTGAAACACCATGTGAATCAGAGTTATTAAATACACACATGCGAGCATTATAGCATGTTGCCTATAGTCAACGCAAGCTGTTTTTGAGCCTGATCAAATCCTCTGGAGTATGAGTATACGAGCCCAAAACAACGCCGGGAAGCTCCTCGCGGAATATTTCCAGCATTTGCTTCATGCCGAGCAGCTCGCCTTGCGGTTTGGGAATCAGGTTCAAGTAGCTCTCGGGGTCGATGTTCAGATTGCGGAGCTGAATCAGCTTCAAGTCGGTCCGCCGCGCAAACTCGATCATCGCCTCGATCTCTTCCTCCCGGTCCGTTACGCCCGGAAAGATCAAGTAATTAATGGAAGTGTATACTCCCTTATCAGCTGCATACCGAAGCGATTTCTCCACGTTCTTCAACGTGTAGCCGCGGGGCTTGTAATAGGCGTTGTAATGATCGTCCAATGCGCTGATCGTGCTGACACGCATCAGATCCAGTCCGGCGTCCACAATCCCCCGGATATGATCCGACAATCCGGCGTTCGTATTAATGTTGATGAAGCCCATGCTCGTTTGCTGTCTGACTCTGCGCATAGCCTCAATGATGATCGGAGCCTGTGTCGAAGGTTCCCCTTCGCAGCCTTGGCCGAAGCTGATAATGCTGTCCGGCGTCTGCAAATGCTCCAGCATGACCTGAACTACTTCGTCCACGGTCGGTTTGAAATTCATCCGGGTCTGCGGAGCAGGAAACCCGCTGTCGTCCGGCTGTTCGGAAATACAGCCGAAGCAGCCCGCGTTACAGGAGAACGATACGGGAACCGCTCCCTCCCACCGGTTTAAGAACGTGTTCGACGCCGTCAGACATTCGTACCCGAGGGCGCAATTGGACAAATGCTGATACAGCCGATTATCGCTGTATTTGTCCAGCAAGTGCTTGACCTGCACCTCCAGCTCGTCCGGATCGCAGTTGCGCGGATTCCAGCGCTCGGGGTCATCGCTCTGGTGAGCGGCGACGTAAAACCGTCCGTCCTTCCAGACGGCGGCCGTATAGCCGAAGAGCGGAAGCAGCTGCGTTTTGTCGGACTTCACGTACCCGGGGATCAGAAGACGGGTGAAGCCTTGCGGCAGCAGCGCACCAACCGCGGTGACATCGCCCGGAACCACCTCCATCTCGCCGGTTTCCGAGTTGATTCCGACAGGTCTTGTATAAGGCAGGCTGACGAGCGTCGCCCCTTCCGGCAGCGGAATCAGCTCCTCCTCCATAATGTCCGTTATCATATCTCCATTGCGGCCGAGCGCTGTATAATCGGGATGATCGAACACGTTCCCGTCGCGGTCGGCATATAGCAGATTCATGGTCAAAGCTCCTATCTAGTTGAATTACGACGCGGAGTTTTTCACTCTCTTGGAGGAAGAGGACGAGGAGGATGCAGACGCCGATGAGCTCTGGCCGCCGCCCGAGTTCCCGCCGCCGTTTTTCTCCAGCATATCCAAAAACTCCTGATTCGTCTTGGAGTCGGCAAGCTTCTTAAGGAAGGCTTCCAAATATTCGTGAGAGTCGTTCATCCCTTTGCGGATCGCCCATACTTTATCCAGCTCTTCTTTGGTCAAGAGCATTTCCTCTCGGCGCGTACCGGAACGGCGAATGTCGATCGCCGGGAAAATCCTGCGTTCCGCCAGCTTGCGGTCCAAATGAAGCTCCAAATTGCCCGTCCCCTTGAACTCCTCGTAAATCACATCATCCATACGAGAACCGGTTTCAATAAGCGCCGTAGCCAAAATCGTCAGGCTGCCGCCTTCCTCAATATTGCGCGCCGCCCCGAAGAAACGTTTCGGACGATGGAACGCTCCCGGGTCGATACCCCCGGACAATGTACGTCCTGTCGGCGGCACGACCAGGTTGTATGCGCGCGCCAGACGAGTGATGCTGTCCATCAGAATAACGACATCCTTCTTATGTTCGACAAGACGCTGAGCCCGCTCCAGAACCAGCTCGGCGACCTTGATATGATTTTCCGGAAGCTCGTCAAAGGTCGAAGCTACGACTTCGCCTTTTACCGACCGCTGCATGTCCGTTACTTCCTCCGGTCTCTCGTCGATCAGCAGAACGAACAGCTCAATATCCGGATGATTCGTCGAGATGCTGTTGGCGATTTCCTTGAGCAGCAGCGTTTTACCTGCTTTTGGCGGAGCAACGATCAAGCCGCGTTGTCCTAATCCTACGGGAGCCAATAAATCCATAAGACGTGTGGAATAGTGCGTAGGGGATGTTTCCAATACCAATTTCTTCTGCGGATAAAGAGGAGTCAAAGCCGGGAAGTGCAGCCGTTCCGCAGCCGTTACGGGATCTTCTCCATTCACGGCCTCTACATGAAGCAGTCCGAAATACCGCTCGTTCTCCTTAGGCGGCCGGCATTTCCCCGAAACCAGGTCACCCGAGCGCAAATCGAATTTGCGAATCTGGGATGCCGAAATATAAATGTCCTCGGAGCTCGGCAAGTAGTTAATCGGCCTCAGGAAGCCGAAGCCATCCTGGAGAATTTCCAGGACGCCCTGCATGAACATAAGTCCGCCCTTCTCAGCCTGCGCCCGTAAAATGGCAAAAATAAGCTCTTTCTTTTTCAATTGGCCGTAATAAGGAATTTGATGCTTTTTGGCCAATTGGTACAATTCCGTCAACTTCAGTGCCTCTAGTTGTGCTAGATGCATATCCATAATTTCCAACCACCAAACTATTATATTTTCAAGGCTTTTGAAATATACTCTAGCATTTTTGTATCGAATGAGAGTTTGTTCTATCCGTTATCGTCATAACAACTTCTAGCATTACCCAAAAAGGAACCGCCTATACGGGCCTACTCTTGCTTGCGCCAAACCTCTGCGCCCAATTCTGATAGATTCGCGACCAAGCGGTCATAGCCCCGGTCGATATACTCCACTCCGCTGATTTCGGTGACTCCGTCGACGACCGTCAAGCCCGCGATGACGAGAGCTGCGCCGGCGCGCAAATCCGTCGCCTTTACTTTGGCAGCGCTTAAGATGCTTCCCTCGATGACGGCGGAACGCCCCTCCACCTTAACCCGCGCACCCATTCGCACAAGCTCGGGAATATGCTTGAAACGGTTGCTGTAAACGTAATCGGTCAGGATGCTTACACCTTTGGTTTGCGTTAACAAGCTCGCCATCGGCGACTGCAAATCGGTAGCGAAGCCCGGATACACGAGCGCTTTGACATCTACACTCTCATAAAACGGCTGTCCGACGACACGAATCGATTCGTCCATTTCATAAATATGAACGCCCATTTCCTGCAGCTTGGCTGTCAAAGCCTCCATATGCTTTGGAATGACGTTGTCTACTATTACATCGCCGCGCGTTGCCGCAGCAGCTATCATATAAGTGCCGGCTTGAATCCGGTCCGGAATAATAGAATGGCGGCAGCCATGCAAAGAATCCACGCCTTCGATACGGATCGTTTCCGTACCTGCGCCTTTTATTTTGGCCCCCATGGAGTTCAATAATGTTGCTACATCTATAATTTCAGGCTCTTTGGCCGCATTTTCAATCAAAGTAACACCTTTGGCGCGAGAAGCTGCCAACATAATATTAATAGTTGCTCCTACGCTAACGACATCCAGATAAATCTTAGCACCGCGAAGTTCCTTGGCTTGTATATGTAAGGCACCGTTCTCCGTGCTTACACGCGCACCCAGCGCTTCAAAACCTTTAATATGCTGATCGATCGGACGCGGTTCAAAATTACAGCCGCCAGGCAATCCGATCGTTGCCTCTCCAAATCTTCCAAGCAGCGCTCCCATCAAATAATAGGAAGCTCTCAACTTCTTGACATTGCCGTTAGGCATCGGCTTCGACCGCAGCGCGCCCGGATCGATGATCATCTGATCCTCTTTCCATTCGACTGTCGCTCCAAGCTCCTCCAACAATTCGGTATAAATGGCTACATCGCTCAATATCGGCAAATTATCCAAGGTTACCGTCGTCTCCGATAATATAGCGGCCGGGATCAAAGCGATCGCGCTGTTTTTGGCGCCGCTTATTTGAACCGTCCCACGCAGTGGACGCCCTCCGGCGACCATCAATTTCTCCATTCGTCCCTCTTCCTCCCACATGACTGCTTTAAAGCGCTAAACAGATGAAATCAACCTAAATTCAGGATGAATCGAAAAAACAATATGAAGGGAAACGCATCTTGCGATGCATTTCCCGAACAACACACTTAAGCTTGGTTGGAGCTTCCGAACAATTGAATTTTGGATTTAACTACTTCAATCATGGCTTTGCGGGCAGGAGTGAGGTATTTACGAGGATCGTACACTTTTGCGTCTTTGTTCAGCACTTCGCGAATAGTTTCGGTACATGCTACTTGGTTTTCCGTATTGACGTTGATTTTGCCAACCCCTGCTGCAATGGACTTTCTGATCATTTCGTCAGGCACGCCGGATCCGCCGTGAAGAACTACAGGTACCGGAATCGCGCTGGATACTTTCTCGATAATATCGAAGCGGATGTTAGGCTCGCCTGCATACATGCCGTGCGCCGTACCTACAGCAATCGCCAGGCAGTCAACGCCGGTTTCCTCGTAGAAACGAATCGCTTCTTCCGGTTTAGCCAAGCTTGCATTCTCTTCGTCAACGCTGATATCGTCTTCCACGCCGCCGATAGTTCCAAGCTCGCCCTCTACGGATACGCCCATTGCGTGTGCCGCTTTAACTACTTCTTTAGTCAAACGGATGTTTTCCTCGAAAGAGTAGTGGGAGCCGTCGAACATAACGGAGCTGAAGCCTGCGCGGATACATTTCATCGCTACTTCAAAGCTGCTTCCATGGTCCAGGTGCAATGCGATAGGCAGGCCGGATTTCTTAGCAGCCGCTTCAGCAATGGCAACCGTAAATTCGATACCCATATACTTTAACGCTCCTTCACTTACGCCGTAAATGAAAGGAGATTTCAATTCCTCCGCCGCTTCGACGATAGCTTGGGCAAATTCAAGGTTGTTCATGTTGAATTGACCCACCGCGTACTTGTTCGCTTTTGCCTTAGGCAAAAATTCGTTCATTGAAACCAATGGCATGTGTCTCTTCCTCCTAGTGTTCTGTATAGTGACCGAGTTAAGTGCGAAGACCGCTCTTGTGTCATACTGGGTTATTATATCATATAAAGCATGAAATGATAACCAAGCCCCCAGCTTTTTTCATTGTACAGAAAATGGTTCCGCTAGAAAAATAGAGTGTTTCTTCCATGAAATCAGAGCAAAAAAAAGAGACCCTGAATATCAGGATCCCACTGCGTATGAACTGTTGCCTGTAAGTCTCAATTGATTGTTGACAGCGTGACGAAGCTCGTCAATATCGAATGGCTTGGTGAAATGCATGATCGCTCCCAGGTCCGTCGCTTCCTTAATCATATCCAACTCGCCGTACGCAGTCATCATGATTACTTTGATGGAAGGGTCAATGCTCTTAATGTGCTTCAGGATGTCGAGACCGTCCATGCCGGGAATTTTCATATCCAGCAGAACAAGATCGGGAGAAGCGGTTCTGACAATTTCCAGAGCCAGCTTTCCGTTCGACGCTTGGTACGTTTCATACCCTTCGCTGCTGAACACTTCCATCAACAAGATTCGAATACCGTTCTGATCATCAACTATGAGCAGCTTCTTCTTCAATACGGTAACCTCCTCGTTCCGCTATCATATGTTTGTCGGATTTCCGTCCTGTCCATACTGTCCTAACAAGATTAATTCGATACGAATAGCGAATATCCTGCTTCGATTTGCGGAAAAGTTGAAAAGTTTACAAAAAAAGGAGTTTGTGAAGAACGAGCGCACATGGTGTTGATTATCAAATATGCTGTCGGATTGTGATCTATGACTAATTTTTCATTTGAAATGCCGCTTGTACGAAATGCTTGAACAACGCTTGCGGACGGTTAGGGCGAGACGTGAATTCCGGATGGAATTGCACCGCCAGGAACCAAGGGTGGTCCGGACACTCGATAATTTCAACCAGACGTCCGTCCGGGGAAGTACCGGTGATTTTCAGCCCGGCCGCTTCCAGCGCGTCGCGGTACTGGTTGTTGAACTCATAACGGTGACGGTGTCTCTCGTATACGAGCTCGTCGTCATAGCAGCGCATAGCAAGCGAGCCTTCCGTCAATTTGCAAGGATACAAGCCGAGACGCATCGTGCCGCCCAGGTCTTCGATATCCTTTTGCTCCGGAAGCAGATCGATAACCGGATACGGCGTCGTCGGATTGATCTCGGAGCTGTTCGCGCCCTCGAGCTTCAGCACGGAACGCGCATACTCGACAACGGCAACCTGCATACCGAGGCAAATGCCGAAGAACGGAACGTTGTTCTCGCGGGCATAGCGGATGGCCGCCACTTTTCCTTCGATGCCGCGATCGCCGAAGCCGCCCGGAACGAGGACGCCCTGCACTCCCTTCAACAGCTCGGCCACATTGTGGTCGTATACTTCCTCCGCGTTAACCCAGCGGATCTTGATTTCCGTATTGCTGTCGATTCCTGCATGGCCCAACGCTTCGACAATACTCAAGTATGCGTCATGAAGCGCCACGTATTTGCCGACAATAGCGATTTCGGTTGTATGCTTCAACGACTTGACGCGCTGCACGAGGCTTTCCCATTCCGTCATGTTCGGCTCGTTCGTCGTCAGCTTCAAATGGTTCACCACGATGTCGTCGAGGCCTTGCTCGCGAAGCATCATCGGAACCTCATACAAAGTGTCCGCATCCAGACATTCTACAACCGCCTTCTCGTCGATATCGCAGAACAGAGCCAGCTTGCGCTTCATGTCCTCGGATAGCGGGTGCTCCGTGCGGCATACGACAACATGAGGCTGAATGCCGATGCTGCGAAGCTCCTTCACGCTGTGCTGCGTCGGCTTCGTCTTGACTTCGCCGGCCGCTTTCAAATAAGGAATCAGCGTCACGTGAATGTACATTACGTTCTCGCGGCCGATGTCGCTCTTGATTTGACGGATCGCCTCGATGAACGGCAAGCTCTCGATATCGCCAACCGTACCGCCGATTTCGGTAATGACTACGTCGGATTGCGCTTCACGTCCGGCACGGAATACACGGTCCTTGATTTCATTCGTAATGTGTGGAATAACCTGAACGGTACCGCCCAAATATTCGCCGCGGCGTTCTTTCGTAATGACGGAAGAATAGATTTTGCCTGTCGTTACATTGCTGTTCTTGGACAGGTTAATATCGATAAACCGCTCGTAATGGCCCAAGTCGAGGTCGGTTTCCGCACCGTCGTCGGTAACAAAAACTTCCCCGTGCTGATAAGGGCTCATCGTTCCCGGGTCCACGTTAATATAAGGGTCGAATTTTTGAATGGTAACTTTCAAGCCCCGGTTCTTCAGGAGCCTTCCGAGCGATGCTGCCGTAATCCCTTTGCCTAATGAGGAAACGACGCCCCCCGTGACGAAAATATACTTGGTCATGTCTAGTACCCTCCAATAATAAATAGTATTGCGCGAAATCAGTTCCCATAAACGGAAGGTAAGCAACTTCGGCGATAAACACATCACGATCCGCCGGGCTGCATGCCAAAAACTCCCATAAAAAAGAAAAAAGTCCCCCGACTTGCGCGGGGCACTTTATAGTCAAGACATACGTCATGATACGAACGTTTCAAAAGCCCAAAAAATAGTTTACTCTGATCGATGTTCGCTGTCAAGTAAAGTGGACGATCAGATTTACTTATCGTCGTCATCCTCTTCTTCGTCGAAATCTTCTTCCGCCTCTTCATCCAATTCTTCGTCGGATTCTTCGCCAAGCTCGGCATCCTCAAGCTCTTCTTCCGCTTCGTCTTCCTCGAAGAATTCCGTTTCTTCCTCGGCTTCTTCTTCCGCTTCGAAGTCGTCCTCGTCACGCACTTTGTCGAAGGAGTCGTAGTCTTCTTCCTCGGCAAAAGTATCTTCTTCCTCGGCGAACAAATCCTCGTCATCCATATCGTCGTCTTCGTCGTTGATAATGCGAGGACGCTTGCCGCTGCCGACGGCATCTTCGGATTTCTCCACAGGATACCACCGCTTCAAGCCCCACAGATTGGTGCCGACGCAGGCGAACCGGCCGTCGATGTTGATCTCTGTATATAGTTGAGCGATTACGTTCATAACATCGTCTTCAGAAAGGCCTTTAATTTTGGCGATTTCCGCCATCAGATCCCGATAATAAAAAGGCGTATTGGCCGCTTTTAACAATTCAAATGCAAGGTCCACCATCGGCATTTCTTTGGCTTGCTCCGCATTGACCTTGAGAGTGTACTGTGCACTCATCCAAGCACATCCCTTCGAACATTTTACAAGAGTCCTAACTAAGAATATCCATTATACTCATTTAGTAAACCTTATTTTATGTAAAAAAGCAACTAGCAGTCTACCCTTCCGGCCAAAAAAGAAAGAGGCGGGGGAACTATAAGTTCCCCTGCCCTTTGACTGTATCCGTGGGGGACGAAGAACAACACCCCCAACCCTTATGAACACCGAAGAGAATCGCTTCATTCTCTCTATTTATCCTATGTTCAAGTTTCCCGTATGACACGGGTTCCGACCCAATTATTTTTATAAAGGTTATGTGCACATGCCGCAGGAAGTCCCTCTACATACGATAAAGAAACTGTTGACTACAGAGGCCGAAGTATGGGGGGGACGATCAGCCGTGAAACCATCCACATTCGTAAAATGGCTTCATAAAGCGATGAAGGGGTCGGAGAACGCCGACTGCAAGCACATCATCCGATTCACCGATTCAAAACAATATTCGGCATGCATTGAGCAAATCAAGCGCATGATGTCCACATGGACCGTTCTGCAGGATGTACAGCCCTTAGCCATCATCAACGCCATCTCCTGTACACTGCAAACTCCCGGCCTCCTCTCCGATGTTCCTTTTGTCCATTCCATTGAACCGGATACGCGAATGAGCGTTCATGCATCCAAAGCAGTCCAGGTCACCCAGCCGATCGGCGGTAAAGCATCCAGAGAGAAGACGCCGAACATTCCTTGGGGGATCAAACATATCCGTGCGCCGCAAGTATGGAGCAAATCGAAAGGAGACCGCATTCATATCGGCGTTATCGACACCGGAGCGGATTATTCGCATCCCGACTTGCGCCATTGCCTGTCCTACGGCATCAATCTGCTGAACCGGTTTCTGCTCCCGAGCGACGACAACGGTCACGGCACGCATATTGCAGGAACGATAGCCGCATCCAGCCGGCAGCGCGGAATCATCGGAGTAGCCCCGCAAGCGATGATCCACCCGGTCAAAGCGTTCGACCACCAAGGCAGCGCCTTTGTGTCCGATATTATTAGCGGCATCGATTGGTGCGTGAAAAACCAGTTTCATATTATCAACATGAGCTTCGGAATGAAAACATACAGCAAAGCGCTGGAATCGGCCGTCCGCAACGCCTTTGACTCAGGTGTCATCGTCGTAGCCTCGTCAGGTAACGAAGGCAACAAAGCAGGCATCGATTACCCGGCCCGGCTGCCCCAGGTCATAGCCGTGGGAGCGACGACACGCCGCGGATACATTGCTCCCTTCAGTAATACGAGCAGAAAAATCGACATCTATGCTCCCGGCGAAAAAGTGTATTCGACATGGCTGCGCGGCAAATATAACGAGCTGAGCGGCACCTCGATGGCGACGTCGCACGTAACCGGCGTCATCGCGCTTATGCTGGCACGGAAGCCGGGGTTAAAGCCGATGCAGGTGAAAGCCATCATCCAAAAAAATGCCCGCCTGATTATGAAAGCAAGCAAATCGGGCATGGGAATCAAAGAAATTCATGCCTTGAGGGCGGTCGGCGCTGTCAAATAACGCCTATCGGCTCTACGGGTGCAAGCCCATACGAAAAACCGCCTGGAACCTTAAGTCCCAGGCGGTTTCTTTTTTTGAATTAGGAGGACGCGGCGGGCAGCTCCGCAATCGTCAACCGAAGGCGGAACTCTCCCGTCTTCTCTCCCGCAACAAGCAGATCGTAGGTCCAGTCTACGATGCCCAACCCGTCTATCAGCTCGGACGTTATCGAGCGGGTCATTGTCTGCAGCTGCAAAACCCCCTGCGGGGTTTCGTATGAGCCGCTGCATTCCCGGCCAGTGGCAAATACAAGCTCAGACCGGACGGTCCCGCTTCGAACGAGCCGGATCCGGTCCTGCTCGAGCTTGATGGTCGTGACGGTGCCCTTCATCTCCGGGTCCGCCTCGTCATACCGCACATAATAATGGTCGCCCTTCCGGTACAAGTCTCCCGCCGCATTCTGGCGGATACGCTGTCCGTCGGCGAAGCTTTCGATACTTACGTGCACCGGTTTCTTCATGCTCCGCACCTCCTGTTACTCGCTACAGTGTACCGAACGGAGCGGGCAATTTCAATCCCCGGGTATGGATAAGCAGATCGGCCGATTATCCTTGGCGCTGCAAAATGACGACACCGTTAGCCGCAAGCTCCAGCGAGCCGTTGAAGCTGGAGCCGCTCAGCAGATCGGTGTACGCGCCCTCCGGCAGCGTAAGCTGCGCCGCTGCGGCGTTGTGATTGAGCGCGAATACATAGCGCTCTCCGTCCGCCGCCCGGCGTACGGTAAGCTCTACGCCCTCCGGCGCCTGCAGCGGCGCCTGCAGCTCCAAATCGGCCAAGATGCGGCCGATCAGGCTCTTCGTAAATGCGGCTTCCGCTTGAGTGCCGACATAGTACGCTCTGCCTTTACCGAACGCATGTTCCGTTACGGCCGGAGATCCGGCGAAGAAGTCGGAGGTGAAGCTCGCAAGCGATCTCGCTCCCTCCAGCTTGATCAAATCCGCCCACAGGCTGCAGCTGTATTGTCCATCCGCCTCGCCAAGACCTTCGACGGCGATGCCGTTCGTCTGTCCCGGAAGCATCGGGTCGAACTCCTCGACGCAAATGCCGAGCACCTTGCGCAGCGGCGCCGGGTAGCCGCCTAGATGCAGACGGTCGTTCTCGTCGACGATTCCGCTGAAGAACGTCGTGAGCAGAGTGCCTCCGCCCTGCACGAACGATTCCAGGTTGGCTTGAACGCCCGGGGCCACCATGTACAGCGCCGGAGCGAGCACCAGCTTATAGCCGCTCAGATCGGCGTCAGGCTGTACGAAGTCTACGCCAACGTTATGCTCGAACAGTGCTTTGTAATACTGCTTTACCTGCTCGAGGTAAAGGACGTCGCGGCTCGGCTTGGAATCGAGCTCGAGCGCCCACCAGTTGTGCCAATCGAAGACGATGGCCACTTGTGCTTCCACGCGCGATTCGATCAGCGCATCCAGCCGCTGAAGCTCCAGCCCGAGCTGCTCCACCTCGCGGTAGACGCGGCTGTTCTCGTCGCCGGTGTGCGTCACCATTGCGCCGTGGAACTTCTCGGCGCCGGCCTTGGATTGGCGCCACTGGAAGAACATGACGCCGTCGCCGCCGTGCGCGACCGTCTGGTAGCTCCACAAACGCATAACGCCCGGGCGTTTCAGCGGGTTTTGCTGACGCCAGTTCACCTGGCTCGTGACCTGCTCCATCAAAATAAACGGCTGGCCGCCCTTCAAGCCGCGCATCAAATCATGCTGCATGGCTGCGAATACCGGAATGCCGCCCGTCGGCTCCGGATAGCTGTCCCATGTAATAACATCCATGTGCTTGGCCCATTCGAACTGGTCGAGCGGCTTGTGCGCGCCCATCAGGTTCGTCATGATAGGAAGCTCCGGCGTGATCTCCCTCAAGATGCGATACTCGCCCAAATAAGCGTCGAGCAGGCTGTCGGACATAAAGCGCATATAATCGAGCTGCTGGCCCGGGTTGGCATATGTCGGGGTTTTGCCCGGCAGGCCGATCTCTTCCCATTCGTAATACTTCTGGCTCCAGAAGTTCGTGCCCCAGCGCGCGTTCAGCTCGTCCAGCGTGCCGTAGCGCTTTTGCAGCCAATTGCGGAACTCCAGCGTACACTCGTCGCAGAAGCAGCGCGAAATATGGCACGCATATTCATTGTTGATATGCCACATAGCCAGCGCCGGGTGGTCCTTGTACCGTTCCGCCAGCATGCGGACGAGCCGCTGCCCGTACAGGCGGAACGCCTTGCTGTTAGGGCAATAGTGCTGGCGCGAGCCCTGCGCATAGCGCGCCCCGTTCTCGTCCACCGGGAGCGATTCCGGATGCAATCTTGCGAGCCATGCCGGCGGCGAAGCGGTGGCCGTGGCCAAGTCGGCCATAATGCCGTTCTCGGCAAGCAAGTCCATCAGCCGGTCCATCCAGGCGAAATCGTACTTATCCGGCCCGGGCTGCAGTGCCGCCCAGCTGAAGATGCCGATGCTGACGATATTGACACCCGCCTTTTTCATCAGGCGCATGTCGTCCTTCCATACTTCCTCCGGCCATTGCTCCGGATTATAGTCTCCACCGTAGAACAGATGAGGCAGCTTTACATTTTTGGAAATAGCCATGACCATTCATCCTCCCCAATTCGCAAATATGGTTATAAAATAAAGCAGTGGAACAACCTCAAATACGATCATATGCATAGGATACGATCTTCCGGAGTATGATTTCAATCGGATCATTTTCTTGTTAATATAACAATATTCACATCTAACTTTCACAGCAGGAAAAGGCGGTGCGCGCGATGGACTACAATGTATTCGGGATCATGACGGAGACCGATTTGAAGCTGCCGGTTTATGTAACCAATGCTGGCGGCTGGCGCAACCAGGAGCCGATGCATCGGGAAAGGGGCTTCCCGGACTACCAATGGATCCAGACGATCAGCGGCTCCGGGCAGCTGGAGGTCGGGGGCAAGCCGTACACCGTCAGCAAAGGTCAGGGCATGTTCCTGCTTCCTAACGAAAAGCACGGCTATGCCCCGGTCAAAGAGCCTTGGACCGTCAAGTGGGTGACCTTCAACGGGGCTCACATGGCGGAGCTTCTCGCATCGATGCATTTTGACGCTTCGGCCGTACTGTACCTGACCAATCCCGACATCACGTTGAATAAAATTAACGACATCGTATCGCTGCTGCAAACGGAGGACCCGCTGCGCGGCGCCGAGTGCTCGGCGCTCGGCTACCAGCTGCTGCTCGACCTATTCCTGTACGCATCCCGCTCCGAGGTCCGCTCCAAGAAGCAGCATGCGGAGCAGCTGGCTCCGGCATTCCACTTCATCGAGGAGCATTACGACCAAGCCATCAGCCTCCAGCAGCTGGCCGACCGGCTCGGGGTGACGCCTCAGCATACGTGCCTGCTGTTCCAGCAAGCGCTCGGCATTCGGCCGTTCGCCTACTTGACGCGCTACCGGCTGCGCAAGGCCAAGGAACTGCTGCTGCAGGAGCCTGCTATGGAAATCAAGGACATCGCCCGCAAAGTCGGCTATGAGGACAGCAGCTATTTCATCAAGCTGTTCAAAAAGCAGGAAGGCGTCACCCCAAGCAGCTTCCGCAAAATCCATCGGCTGCCGACTTAGCGCAACTAATCCAGCGCCGGCAGCGTCTATTAATGGTGAATGATCCCAATTCTTTAAATTCATTTAATTCATTTATTTCCATGATGAGATGCATGGCAACCGCCGGAGTGTGAAGCAAAACCAATGACATCGAACTTATCCAGACGGTCTTTTATGAAAAAAATGATTTATGGTGTCGCCGGCCTCGCCTTAGCTCCTGCAGCCGGCTACATGTACTCGCGTTACGCCGAGCCCGGATGGCTGAGAACAACCGAAGTCACCATTACGCTCAAGCGGCTTCCCCCTTCGTTCGACGGAATGCGCATCGTCCAATTCAGCGACGTTCACCTAGGCTTTCATTACACGACAGAGCAATTAGCCGGGTTGGCCGGCCGTATTCAGGCGCTGAACCCGGATTTGATCTGCTTTACCGGCGATCTGTACGACTCTGCCGTCGGCAGCGACGCAATTCCAACCGTCGAGGTATTGTCCCGGCTTCACGCACCGCTCGGCAAAGGCGCCGTTCTCGGTAACCACGACTACTACGGGAAAGAGTCGGAGAAAATCATCTCCATCTTGACCGACGGCGGCTTCTCGGTGCTCATGAACCGGTCCGTCCCTCTGCAACGGGGACAGGAGCGCATATGGCTGGGCGGCGTCGACGATATGTGGGACGGCAGGCCCGATCTGCCCCGCACGTTACAGAACGTGCCGGAGAATGAGTGCGTCATCCTGCTCGCACATTGTCCCGACTACGCGGATTTGGCGCTCAAGCGATCCGTCGATTTGCAGCTGTCGGGACACAGCCATGGCGGCCAGGTCCGGCTGCCCTTATTCGGCCCGGTAGTCCTGCCCGCCTACGGCCGCAAATACGTTGCAGGACATTATGTTCTCGGCGGCGGTAAGCTGCAGGTCTACACGAATCGAGGCATCGGCGTATCCGTCTACCCGGTCCGCTTCAACTGCCGGCCCGAGCTCACGGTGCTGACGCTGCGGCGTGGGTAGGCTGCGGACCGCATACAGCTTTTTTATGTGCAAGCGACAGCCCATTTCCCATCTAACAGCAAAGCCGCCCATAGGAAGTATCCTTCCATGAGCGGCTTCGTCATACCCTCGGCCGATTTATTTGTACCGTCTCGCGAGGAAAAATTCTACGATCGGCTGAAGCACGAGCGACAAGCATAAGGCGATAAACAACGTTACATTGCCGAGGTCGTCCTTGCGCACAAAGACGATCCGGTCAACAATCCAGAGCAGAAACAAAGCAACGACCATCATGTAGTAGCTGATATTGGCGCTTTTCGCACTGATTTGCCGCCCCATCTCATCCCTTTGCGCTTTGGAGTCGAGCCCCCACGTGATCAGCTGCATGAGAGCCATCAGCAAGATCGGGATCGAAATCAGATCACTAGTCGTTACCGGCTCCCCCGTGCTGTATTTCGTCCATGTCCGTATCCCCATATAAATCAGAAACGCTCCGATTACGACTCCAAGTATCCATTTCCATCTTGTTAATTGTGCAGTCTTCATTAGCTGATTCCCCCTGTAGTAAAATTCACTGCGATTTTGCTATGGCCGGCTTCCTTGAAACACAAACAGCTCATCGACCGTAACGCTTAATATTTGAGCCATCTGAAAAGCTAACACAAGGCTCGGATCGTACTTGTTATTTTCAATGGCGTTAATCGTCTGACGCGAGACACCGCAAGCCTGAGCCAAATCCTCTTGCGATAAACCCTTGAACTTCCGCAGCTCCTTGATTCGGTTTTCCATTTCGTTACCTCACATATGTCAAATATGTTTTACATTTTTAATTTACCATGGTCCTATAATAATGTCAAACATGTTTTACATTTTCCAAGGCACATAAAAAAAGACAGCCCTTCCTGCCAAGCAGAAAAGGCTGTCCTTCTATTTTCGTTACCTGCTGTTACGCCAGCGGTTCCGTTATTTCACCAAGCCAAGCAAAATTTCGCGAATCAGCTTCGCAGCTACGATTTGCGTTTGCTCCGTCGGATCGTACGCTGGGGCTACTTCAACTACGTCGGCGCCTACGATATTCAAGTTCGCCGCCGCCATCGCGTGGATCGCTCCCAGCAATTCCTTGGACGTAATGCCGCCCGCTTCCGCCGTACCGGTACCCGGTGCGCAGGACGGATCGAGCACGTCGATGTCGATCGTCAAATAAACCGGACGTCCAGCCAGCTCCGGAAGCACCTTTTTCAAAGGCTCCAGCACTTCGAACGGATGGAAATTGATGTTCTCCCGCGCATACTGGAACTCCTCGCGGGAGCCCGAGCGGATGCCGAACTGGTAAATGTTGCGGCCGCCCATCAATTCCGCCGCTTTGCGGAGCGGAGTCGAGTGGGACAAAGGCTCGCCTTCATAGTTCTCGCGCAGATCCGCATGAGCGTCGAAATGAACGATCGCCAGATCCGGGTATTTCGCGTACACTTCGCGGAATATCGGCCAAGAGACGAGGTGCTCGCCGCCCAAGCCGATAGGCACCTTGCCGTCGTTCAGCAGGCCGCGGACGTACTCGCCGATAATTTCCAGACTGCGAGCCGCGTTGCCGAACGGCAGCAGCAGGTCGCCTGCGTCGAAGTACGTAATATCTTCGAGACTTTTATCCAAATAAGGGCTGTACTCTTCCAAGCCGATCGATACTTCGCGAATGCGGGGAGGGCCGAAACGGGAGCCCGGACGGAAGCTGACGGTAAAGTCCATCGGCATGCCGTAAATCACCGCGCGGGAAGCCTCGTAGTTGTCGGAGCTCAATATAAACACGTTGCCGGAATATTTTTGATCCAAACGCATGAGTTACACTTCCTTAACTTATTGGAGTTGAGGTCGGGAATCCGTGTCTTGCTTTATTTGCACAGATCTTCCACGAATTTAGGCAGCGCGAACGCCGCTTTGTGCAAACGCGGAGAATAGTATTTCGTATCGATTTCCGGAATTTTCGTTTCGTCGACTTGCAGCGGATCGTACTTTTTGCTGCCCATAGTAAACGTCCACAAGCCGCTTGGATACGTAGGGATATTAGCGCAATACACGCGAACGATAGGGAAAATCTCTTTCACGTCGCGGTTTACGGTCTGGATCAGGTCCGCCTTGAACCAAGGGTTGTCCGTTTGCGCTACGAAAATGCCGTCGTCCTTCAACGCTTCGAAAATACCTTGATAGAAGCCGCGGGAAAACAGCTCTACAGCCGGACCAACCGGTTCCGTGGAATCGACCATAATGACGTCGTATGTATTTTTATGGTCATGAATGTGCATGTAGCCGTCGTTCACGATCACTTGGACGCGAGGGTTGTCCAGCTCGCCTGCGATGGAAGGAAGGTACTGCTTCGAATATTCGATAACCTTACCGTCGATTTCGACAAGAACCGCCTTCTCCACTTCAGGGTGCTTTAATACTTCACGGATAACGCCGCCGTCGCCGCCGCCTACAACGAGGACATGCTTCGGATTCGGATGCGTGTACAGCGCAGGATGAGCTACCATTTCGTGATAAACGAACTCGTCCTTCACCGTAGTCATAACCATGCCGTCCAACACAAGCATAGTTCCAAATTCTTCCGTTTCGATCATTGCAAGATCTTGAAAATCGGTTTTTTCCGTAACGTAAGTCTTGCTGATTTTAGCCGTAATGCCGAATTTCTCGGTTTGTTTCTCCGTGTACCATAATTCCATTATAATCACCCTTCTTTCTTAATATTGCCGGACTATATTTAACGTTATCAACGGGCCGGTTCTAATCCATCATCTATTGCTGGTTTTGCATCAAATTGTATTATAGTGTATCCACCTGAAAATGCAAATACAATCGGCCCCAAAATCGCCGCCTTCAAAAAAAATTAACCTCCGGCTGGCTTTTCCGTGAATAGCCCTTTCTATGTTTTTCCATAATGGTTAATAGGAAG
Source organism: Paenibacillus sp. H1-7 (assembly GCF_022354825.1). Taxonomy (GTDB): domain Bacteria; phylum Bacillota; class Bacilli; order Paenibacillales; family NBRC-103111; genus Paenibacillus_S. The sequence goes on along the minus strand of NZ_CP031168.1, from coordinate 322,168 downwards.
CTGTGACTTCTTACTTCTACTATGAAAGGATGGATGAACGTGTCCGACGCAAAAAAACGCAAGCAGGCGGAGCAGGACGACTTCCGCTGGCTGCGCAAGCTGAGATCAGCGGCCTCTCTCACCTTTTCTTCCATTTTACTAAGCGCCGCCGTCATCTTTGTCCTGCTCTTATATATGCGTTCCCAAGCTCTTCCCGTTTCCAAAATGGGACCTGCGACGGAGATGTACGATATTCACGGGGAAGTCATCGAAACGCTGAACGGCGGCAAACATATGGAGCCGGTTCCGTTAGAGGACATATCGCCGGATTTGATCCGCGCCACGCTGGCGATCGAGGATCGCAACTTCTACAATCACTACGGTTTCGACATCCGGGGCATCGCCCGGGCGGCCATAGTCAATTTGCAGCATATGGCCAAGGTGCAGGGCGCCGGCACGATAACGCAGCAGCTCGCCCGCAATCTATACTTGTCGCATGAACGCACGTGGACGAGAAAGCTGAAGGAAACGTACTATGCGGTGCAAATGGAGCTGCATATGACGAAGGATCAAATATTGGAGCAATATTTGAACCAGATTTATTATGGCCATTCCACGTATGGCATTCAGGCCGCCTCGAAGCTGTTCTTCGGGAAGGACGCCAAGGATTTGACGCTGGGCGAAAGCGCCATGCTCGCCGGCATTCCGAAAGGTCCCCGGTATTACTCGCCCTACTATGATATGAAAAACGCCAAGGACCGCCAGGAGACGATCCTGCAAACGATGGCCAGCTCCGGCATCATTACGCAAAAGCAGGCCGATCAGGCGGCCGCAGAGAAGCTGACGATCCTGCCGCTGGAGCCGAAGAAGCCGGCCATTGCAGGCTATTTCCGCGAATATGTCCGCACGGTGGCGACCGAACAGCTGGGCATTGACGAGGACCAATTCGATGACGGCGCGTTGAAGGTGTACACGACGCTGGATATGAATGCACAGCGAGTTGCCGAGGAGACGGTATCCTCCGAGCTGGAACGATACCCGGATATGCAGGCCGCTCTGGTCGCCATCGACCCCCGCAACGGCTACGTGAAGGCCATGGTGGGCGGCCGCAATTACGGCGAGAACCAGTACAACCGTGCCTTGGCCAATACGCGCCAGCCCGGTTCCTCGTTCAAGCCGATCGTCTATTTGACGGCGCTGCAGCAGAAGCAATATACGCCGGTAACCCGGTTCAAGAGCGAGCCGACGACGTTCACCTACGACAACGGAAGACTCAATTATACGCCGAGCAATTTCGATAACAAATATTTCGATTGGATCGATCTGCGGCAGGCGATTGCGAAGTCGGACAATATTTTTGCCGTCCATACGATTCTCGACGTCGGCCCCGATAATGTCATCGCCATGGCCCGCAAAATGGGTATCACTAGCGCGATGAAGCCTCTTCCGTCGCTCGCGCTGGGCACCTTCCCCGTGAGCCCGATGGAGATGGCGTCCGCCTTCGGCATCTTCGCCAACCAGGGCGTACGGGTAGAGCCAACGACCATCGTGCGCATCGAGGATCAGCGCGGACGGGTGCTGTACCAGGCGAATCCGGCGCAAGAGGCGGTCGTCGATCCGGCCTATACGTACGTGATGACGCAGCTCATGGAGAGCGTCTTCGATACCGGCGGCACCGGCAGCCGGGTATCGGGTTCGCTCAAGCGGCCGGTCGCCGGCAAAACGGGAACGACGAACACGGACGCCTGGCTGGTCGGCTATACGCCGGAGCTGTCGACGGCCGTCTGGGTCGGCTACGACAAGGACCGGACGATCAACTCAGTCGAGTCCCATCTGGCCGCTCCGATCTTCGCCGAGTTTACGGAGCGTGCGCTCGAATCGGTGCCGCCGAAGCTGTTCCCGATCCCGGACGGCGTCGCCAATGTCTATATCGACCCCGCCAGCGGGAAGCTCGCTAACGACGAATGCCCGAATTCCCGGCTGGAGGCGTTCGTGCAAGGAACGGAGCCAACCGAATACTGCACCGGGCAGAAGAAAGACGAGGCCAAGCCGGCGAAGCCGAAGGGCAACGGCACTTGGTGGCAAGATTTAAAACGCTGGTGGAACGATTAACGGCTAGTGAGCAGTTACTCCATTGTTAATAGTGATTGAGCGGCGTACAGCAGGATCTTGCCTTGACTTAAACAAGCAGTTCTCCTGCTTCGTATCGATCTTGTAGCAACAGACGCTTTCGAATCCACGGTTTGTGGTGAGGAAGCGTCTGTTTTCATGCCCATTTCAACGTTTGGCGAAAAAGCCGTTAAGCTTCCGTCCGGCGGCATCGCTTGCTAATATTTTGTATGTTACCGCCAGGTCCCCCTTCCTTACGATATGGATTTCTCAACCTATCCCATCCCAGGATGATATACTGGGGAAAACGCGGTAAGCTGATGCCATCCCGGCTATCGGCGCCCTCTGAAGGAGGCTCTTGTCTTGAACGTATCTCTATCGTCCGCACAGCGCGTTGCAGCCCTTCTGGAAGCGGAGGGCATCCATTATGCATCCGGCGGCAGCGGCCTGCTGTACAGTCTCGGGCTTGTCAGCCATGTACGCGATTGGGACCTGACGACCGACGCCCCTCTCGAAGCGGTGACGGCCGCCTTGCAGGACATCCCGTATGCCCTCGTCCCGAGCGGAGACTACCCGTTCGCCAGTGCGTACCGCTTATCGGCGCAAGATGATGCGCTTCCGCTCGATATCATCGGCGGATTCGCTATCCATAGCGAGCACGGGATATGCCGCCTGCCCTCCCATTCCCCCTTTATCTGGGAGAACATCCGCATGGGCAGCCCGGAAGTATGGGCGGTCGCCTATGGTTTGATGAACCGGATAGAGAAGTCGCAGCTGCTGTTCGCCTACCTTCAGGAGAAGGGCGCAAGCCGGGACATCGTCGAACGGATGCTTGAAGAACCGCTTCCCGAGCCCCTCCGCTGCCAATTGCAGGAGCTATAAAAAGAATAAAGCACTCGCTTCCCCACCGTAAACCCGGCATTGCTGCCGGGTTCTTTCTTTACTCATGCCGCCTCCTCAACTTCCTTTATTTCCCTGGAATAGCAAAATACTTTTACAAAAAAATATTGACTAATGGTCAATACCATGTTAATTTAATCCTTGCAAATTAGTCGGAATTATATTTTTCTTACATTGGGACAAGGAGTGACATGAATGATAAAAAAATCAATAATCCCGTTGCTGCTGGCATTCACGCTGGTATTCGTACTGGCGGGCTGCGGTCAGAAGCCGGCTCAAACCCCGGACGCATCCTCGGGCTCCGCTAATACAACCGCGCCAAGCGGCTCCGAAAAAGCCAAACTCAAGGTGGGCATTGCCGCAGGAGTTGAGGAAGAAATCTGGAAGAAGGTTAAGGAAGTTGCCGCTAAGGATAATCTCGACATTGAGATCGTCACGTTCAACGACTACGTGCAGCCGAACAAGGTGCTGGCCGACGGCCAACTGGATGCGAATGCGTTCCAGCACGAGCCTTACCTGAATCAATTCAAAGCGGATAACAAGCTCGATCTGGTGAAGCTGACGAATACGTTGAATTTCCCTATCGGCTTATACTCGAAGAAAATCAAAAACGTCTCCGAGCTGAAAGAAGGAGATACGCTTGGACTTCCGAACGATCCGACGAACGGTGCAAGAGCGCTGATTTTGTTCGAGCGTGCCGGGCTGATTAAACTGAAGGAAGGCGTCGGCGTCAAAGCAACGGTTCGAGACATTGTCGACAATCCGAAGAAGCTGCAGTTCAAGGAACTGGAAGCTCCTTTCATTCCTAAAGCGCTGGGCGACTTGACCGCCGCTGTCATCAACACGAATTATGCGGTAGATAACGGCCTCGTGCCGACCAAGGACGCTATCTTCGTAGAACCGAAGGATTCTCCGTGGGTGAACATCATAGCCGTAAGAACCGCCGACAAGGACAAGCCTGTATTCCAAAGATTGATCAAGGCTTATCATTCCGACGAAGTGAAGAAGCTCGTAGAAGAAAAATACGGAACGTACATCGTTCCATCCTGGTAATTTCAAAGCTCAGGTCTCTTTCTGAAGAAAGGGACCTTTTCCATTGACTCATTTTTATAAGACAGGAGGTCCCTGCCATGATTCAAATTGAGCACGTATACAAAACGTATGAGCAGGAAGGCAGAAAGGTTGAAGCCGTAAAGGACGCCAATCTGCATGTGCAAAAGGGTGAAATCTTCGGCGTCATCGGCTATAGCGGCGCAGGGAAAAGCTCGCTCATCCGCTGCATTAACTTTTTGGAGAGGCCCACTTCGGGCTCGATCCGCATTAAAGGCGTCGACCTTGCTACATTAAACGATCCAGCGCTCCGGGCGGCGAGAAGAAATATCGGCATGATTTTTCAAAACTTCAACTTGTTAACCTCGAGCACCGTGTATCAGAATGTAGCAGCCCCCCTGCAGCTGGCCAAAGCTCCGAAAGCGCAAATCGACAGCAAGGTCATGTCGCTGCTCGAGCTGGTAGGACTGAAGGACAAGGCGCAAGCTTACCCTTCCCAGCTGTCGGGCGGTCAAAAGCAGCGCGTAGCCATCGCCAGAGCCTTGGCGAACGATCCGGAAATTTTGCTGTGCGATGAAGCAACCTCCGCTCTGGACCCGCAAACGACGGATTCGATTCTCGATCTGCTGCTGGACATTAACCGCAAGTACAACATCACCATTGTGCTGATTACCCACGAAATGCATGTCATCAAAAAAATATGCGACCGGGTGGCCGTCATGGAAAACGGGATCATTGTAGAGCAAGGTACGGTACTGGACTTGTTCTCGAACCCGCAAACCGCGACGACGAAAAATTTTATCAAGAACGTATTCGACGCCGACCTCCCTCCCGTGCTGCAAAATAAATTCAAGGAAGAGCAATCGCCGGGCCATATTATCCGGGTCTATTTTATCGGAGATTCCGTGACGGAGCCTGTTATCGCCGAGCTTACCGAGCGATTCTCCTTGAAGCCGAGCATTTTGTACGGCAATATTACCCAAATCAAGGATACGATCTTCGGTGGACTGCTCCTGAAAATATTGGGAGAGCCCGAGGCCATCCATGAAGGCATCGCGTTCCTGCAAAGCCAAGGGTTGAAGGTCGAGGTGCTGGATTATGTTAAATAACCTGCTGGACAAATCGGATCTGTACTGGAAATCGATCGTCGAAACGGCCACGATGGTCGGCTATTCGCTCGTCATCTCGGTTATTATCGGGCTGCTGCTCGGGGTTTTGCTGGTCATCCTAAGACCAAACCACATTTACGAGAACAAAGCCGTCTATCATGTGCTGAACATCGTCATTAACGTCGTCCGTTCCATTCCGTTCATTATTATCATGGTAGCTATTATCCCTCTAACGAAGCTGCTGGTAGGCACGACGATCGGCGTGAAGGGAGCCATCGTCCCGCTCGTGTTCTATACCGCCCCTTATATCGCCCGTCTGATGGAAACCGCCCTGCTGGAGGTCGATCCGGGCATCATCGAAGCGTATCAGGCCATGGGCGCATCCCGGAAGCAGATCGTGTTCAAGGTACTTCTGAAGGAAGCCCGGCCCGGCATTATTCTCGGACTGACCATTGCTACCATCGGTCTGGTCGGCGCATCCGCCATGGCCGGTATTATGGGAGCCGGGGGGCTCGGCGACGTCGCCATCCGATACGGCTACCAGCGTTGGGAGCCCGATGTCATGTATACGAGCGTCATTCTGCTCATTATCATCGTTCAGGGCATTCAGTCCATCGGGAACGCGTTGTCCAAATCGCTGCGCAAAAAATAAATATTAGCCAAAAAAGCCGCCTAATTGCCCGCAAAGCAACTTTTAGGCGGTTTCTTGCGTTCAATATGGATAGAATAGGAAAATCATTCATTTTGATAAGGCAGGGCTAACGTCATGAAGCAAATGAGAAGGCCGATCACTCTAATCCTGGTTGTAACCATATCTTTACTGTGCTTGTTCGGAATGAACGCCATTGTGAAAACGGCCGCATCCCCTTATATCCTCAGTGTAGAAGACGCTCCTCAGGCCGATGCGATTCTGGTTCTCGGAGCCAGGGTATATGCCGACGGATCCGTATCCAAAATATTAAACGACCGGCTGGAGGTCGCTTTGGAGCTGAACCGCGCAAGCAAGTCGGACAAGTTCATCGTCAGCGGCGATCACGGCCAAATCGATTACGACGAGGTCAATACGATGCGCCGCTTCCTGCAGGAGCGGAACGTGGAGCCGCAGCATATTTTCATGGACCACGCCGGGTTCAGCACTTACGAGAGCATGTACCGGGCAAGGGATATTTTCCAGGCACAAAAGGTGCTTATCGTTACACAGGAATACCACCTGCTTCGGGCCGTCTACACCGCCCGGCAGCTCGGGCTGGACGCATATGGCGTAGCGTCGGACAAGCAGCTGTACCAAGGCATGCCGCGTTACGAGCTCAGGGAGCTGCTGGCGCGGGCCAAAGATTTCATCTTCGTCCATTTGCTTAAGCCCGAGCCGACGTATTTGGGCGAGCCTATCCCGGTCAGCGGCGATGGCAGGGCGACGTTCGACCGCCTCGATCCTTATTACGGACTGCGGTGTGTTATAGATCGTACATGAATGGGCGGTCTCATGAATATGTCATAAGAATTTGTGCTTATTCATCCTCTGCTTTTGGACGATGCTGTGCTTCCGCTATGAAGGCTTAGCCCGAAACTATTTGCATATTCATGGCGTATGGGAAGATCATAATCATTACGCGATAACTTGCGAGGATTACGGCTCGTAAGCTCATGCTGTCTGAATAACCGATTGCGCGGCAGACCATTCCGGGTTTAAACTATATAGAAGCACGTTCTTACTAAAGATGGCATCTACTGTCATTGATTTCATCAGGGAGGGCTGCATATGCAAAAAATAGCTGTCCTGTCAGACATTCACGGTAACATACCAGCTCTTCAGGCCGTTCTTGATGATATACAGCTGCGCGGCATCCAGACGATTTATTGCCTGGGAGATTTGGTAGGCAAAGGCCCGCAGCCCGCAGAGTCGGTAGACCGGATTCGTGAAGCCTGCGAGGTGGTCGTGATGGGCAACTGGGATCATCTGATGGCAAAGCCGAACCTGGACGAAGACCTGCTGTGGCATCAGCGAAAATTAGGGGACGACCGGCTGCAATGGCTTGCATCGCTGCCCTTTTCCTACGATTTCACGATGAGCGGCAAGCGCATCCGGCTGTTCCACGCCTCTCCCGTCAGCGTCTACACCCGGGTTCAGCCGTGGGACTCGATGGAGAGCCGGCTGGCCATGTTCGATAACACGGAGCTGACGGGAAGTCCGGCCGACGGCGCTATACCGGATATGGTCGGTTACGGCGACATTCACAACGCTTATATGCAAAATTTGAAGGGCCGGACACTGTTCAATGTCGGCAGTGTGGGCAATCCGCTCGATATGCCGCTCGCTTCGTATGCCGTCCTCGAAGGGACGCTGGGCAGCGAGCACGCCGCCCCCTTCTCGATTCAGCAAATCCGGGTTCCGTACGACATCGAATACGCGATTAGGCTGGCGGAGCAAGAAGCTATGCCGCAGCTGGAGCCGTACAGCCGCGAGCTGCGAACCGCGCGATACCGCGGGCTGAAGGACTAGGCCTTCTTCGAAATTGCTTCGTTCAGCGGCTCTTTGAGGGCAACACAAAAAGGCAGACCAGGGGTCTGCCTTTTTGCTGTCCTAGTATATGTTGCATATACTGAGGACTAGTATACATCGTTCGCGCGGACTTATTCAATGGAAGTCACATAATGTACACATTTTATCAAGCCAGCGCTTCCTTCAACGCCTCGCTTGAATTCTCCCACATTTCCGGGTTTGTTTCCATAAGCAGCTTCTTCAGCGCAGCCTTCTCCTGCGGTCCGATATTGTCCAGCATGATGCGGCGCTTCAAGGCCGAATCCATCCGGTTGACGTGGTCGGCGAGAATTTTCCAACCGCGTCTTGCCTCCGGATCGACCGTCATTTCGCAGGAAGTAACCCCTGCATAATACGCCCCGGTCTCGTTGCGGTCCGCCGCCACCCATACGATCCAGCAAGTACGGCCGTTCGGCGCATCCTCTTTGTTCGTAGTAAATTTGATCCCTTTCTCCACCTTGCTCTTCGCATGAAGAGCCCCCATATCCAAGTAAGCCTCTTCGCCGTCGATAATGACGCTCGACAGCTGGCTCAAATCGATGGAGCCTGCACCGAAGCCGCGGTGCTCCACTTTGCCGCTCACGATATTAAGAGATAATTTCTTCGACTTTTCCGCCGGTTGATCTTTATTTATATCCATCTAGGGCACCTTCCATTTACTATATGATAAGTCTCCAGCGAGGGCTGCGCTTGCAGGCGCTGCTCGTTCGAATCCGAGTCTCCCTTGCAAAAGAACGGTCCTCCCACCGTGAAGCCGTTATGTAACGATGCTTCTGCTTCGCCATGAAGGACGCATTTCTTCTATTGTAACTAAAATCGCCCTCTCATTTCCACTAAATCCGAAAAATTATTAAGCCATGCTCCAGCGGCTGAAAATTTCTTTTGGACACGACAGAAATAATCCTCGTCCACCAAACATATACATGCTGTAGATGCTTGTCAACGGGGTGAAAAATAGATGAAAAGTGTATTCGGCAACCGACTCGCGCAATGGTGTCTCATAGTTGTACTAGCCAGCGGAGCCACAATTACAAGCCAATCCTTGCTGGCCGACCGCCCAACGTCCAACGCCTCCCTCTCCCTGTCCGACTTCCAATGGGATGCCGAACTGTTCGGCTCGCTCACGCCAAGCCCTGTGGCCTATCCTTCGACGGCCGTCAAAGGAGAGCCCTATTTTCAATCCTACCAATACGATTTAGCCCAGGCAGACGGTTCTTCGTTAGGATTACAGCTGCAGCCCAAAGCCACCCCTGTAGGCGCCAGGGTCAATGAACCGTCGTCACCGCCGGCGCCTCCAAGCTTGCCCGCCAAGCCGGTCGAGAAGCCTGCGCCGCAGCCACTCAGCTCCCGCATCGTGGAATATCATCTGAACGTGGAACTGGACGCGGAAGGAAAGCTGCTGTCGGGAACGTCCTCATTGACCTGGAAAAACCCTGGCAGCCAGCCGGTTCAAGACCTCTACTTCCATCTGTACCCGAATGCGTTCAGCTCCAAGAAAACTACCTTCATGAAAGAATCCGGCGGCAAGCTGCGCGAGGACAAAAGCAAGGAAAACAGCTTCGGCAGCATGGATCTCAGCAGCATGAAGACGCTGGAGGGCGAAGAGCTGATTTCCAAGCTAGAGTATGTACAGCCCGACGACGGCAATAAGGACGACCGCTCCCTAGCCAAGATCACTCTTCCCAAAGCCGTCAATCCCGGAGAAAAAATAACGCTGAATTACGCCTATACCGTCAAGCTGCCTGCCGTATTCGCCCGGATGGGCTATGCGGATGATTTTATTATGGCCGGCCAATGGTTTCCGAAAATCGCGGTTTACGAGCCTGCAGGGCGCCGCGGAAATACGGCGGAGGGCTGGAACCTGCACCAGTACCACGGCAACTCGGAGTTTTACGCCGACTTCGGCATTTACGACGTGCGCATTAAAGTCCCTAACAACTACACCGTGGCGGCAACCGGCTTTCCGACCAAGCCGCCCGTAGATGACGGCAAGACGAAATCGTACGCTTTTTATGCCGACGATGTGCATGATTTCGCCTGGGCGGCTTCCCCGCACTTCATTTACTATGAGGAGCCTTACGCCACACCGCAAATTCCGGGTGTGCGGATCAAGCTGTACCTCGATCCAAAGCACGAGGGCTTGAAAAACCGCTATATGGCCGCCGCCAAAAAAGCGCTTGCCCGCTATTCGCAATGGTACGGCACCTACCCGTACTCCACCTTGTCCATCGTCATCCCTCCGGAAAACGGCAACGGCGCCGGAGGAATGGAGTATCCTACGCTGATTACCGGCTGGGGAGCAGCCGAAGATCAGCCGGACCTGGAGCTCGAGAGAGTCATCGTGCACGAAATCGGCCATCAGTTCTGGTACGGGATGGTGGCGAGCAACGAGTTCGAGGAGGCGTGGCTTGACGAGGGCTTCACCTCCTATGCCGAAGATAAGCTGATGGAGCTCGAATACGGGGTCAAGCCGAACCTGATGGTCGAGTCGAGCTACATCACCGCGCCTGAGGCGCTGAAGCAAAATTCCTGGAGCTACGGAAGCCACGGCCAATACGCGGAGAACGTGTATACACGCGCCAAGCTCGTGCTGAAGTCCATCGAATCGCAAATAGGCAGAGATACGATGGACCGCGTTATGAAGACGTACTTCCAGCGTTGGAAGTTCAAGCATCCTACGACATCGGACTTTCAAAAGGTTCTGGAGGATACGACCAAGGCTAGCTGGAAGGAGTTTTTCGATCAATATATTTACGGGGGGCTCATGGTCGACTATGCCGTGACAGGCATTCAGATCAAGGAAGTTACGCATGAGGGCCAGCCGATGTACGAGAATACCGTCCGCATTCAAAAATTCGGCGGGACGTACCATACGGTTCCGATCCGGTTCCATTTTGCCGACGGCTCGCAGATCGATAAGACGTGGGACGGCATCGATCCGGACGTGCAGTTCAAGCTGAATCATACGGCGCCTCTCGACTATGCGGCCATCGATCCGCAGCATTCCATCGTGCTGGAGAACAAACGGATTAACAGCTTCATGAAATCGAATGTAGACACCCGATTATCGATCCGCTGGAATTTGGGCGTCGTCAAATTTATGGAGACCTTGTTCGGCTGGGTCGCTTGGTGAGGTGAGAAAGTAACGATGTGGAAAACGATAAAAACCGGTTATACTATCGCCTGGAATCAGCCTTTCGTAGTATGCACGCTGTTCATCTACAATCTGCTGTGGGGGCTTGCTCTATACGAATTGATCCGCTCCATCGTCTCGCCTCTGCTGCACCGCTACCCGCAAGAGCTGTCCCGTGAAGCCGTCCACCTGTTCTGGATCGAAGCGCAGTTTCAAATTATGAAAACCGATCTCATTCATTCCTACGCCTGGTGGGGGCTCTGCCTCCTCCTCGCCAGGATGCTGCTGACTCCGCTGCTGAATGCGGGCGTCTATTACTCACTGGAGCATACGGAGATGAATGCAGGCTACCGCTTCGTTCAAGGAATGAGAGAGCTCGCTCTGCCTTTCTTCGGATTGTATGTCTTACAAATGCTGCTAACGCTGTCTCCGCTGTATTGGCTGATTCCGAAAGCAATCGAGCTGTACCGAACGAACGCTACTTTGGCCGACGTGGCTAAAGACGTGCTGATGTACCTCGCGGGCTACCTGGCTTATGTGTTCTTGCTGCAGACGGTGTTCATGTATTTGCAGTTCGGCAGAACCGGCGGCAAATCGCACCTCTCCTCCCTGCTGCTTCTGGTCCGCAATGTCATTCCGGTCATTCTGACTGCCATCTTCATCTTGTTGGTCACCTTGATCATTTCAGCGCTCGTCATGACCTCCGCCATGATCTGGACCGGCTTCCTCGCTCTGCTCGGCTACCAGATGTACCGGCTGGTTCATACGTTTTGCAAGATGTGGGCGATTACCGCCCAGTATGCGCTGTGGAGCGCCCATAGCGACTAAAGAGCTCGCCCAGCAGGACGAAAAAACCGTTCTTCCTTTCGTGAAGAACGGTTTTTTGCGCTGTTCTCTTACCTCCGCAGGCTAAGACCGCAATGTTCAGGCTGTTCCTGCAGCCTCCCCCCGCTAATTCCAGTGCCGAAAGCACTAAATGCATTCGACAGCGATCATGCCCGGGTTTTCAGACGTCGAAAACTTATCGAAACTCGTATCATTTTGTCGAAATCGCTCTAAAAACCGGGTATTCCCGCAGCCTGACATCTACACGGAAATCGCTTACAAATACTGGATTTTACGTTATCTCCAAATAAGTTTCAAAAATATACGCATTATTTGTGAACATTTTGTGACAACGGCAGGAAAATTGCGGAATTGATCGAATCCTAGTATTCGTATCAAAAAAAACAATACATACTGCCGAATTTCCACGCAAGGAAAACGGGGGATCCACAACCCGGGTGAATTGATCTCGCAACAGAGTGATCATAGGGAACCTTCAACCGAACCCTTAAGCTAACCTCGTAGGCACCGGAAGGGGACTATTTCCTTTGAAGAAGTTTGTAGGTTTTGCTTTATCTGTGGCACTGTTTTGCAGTTTTCAAGTAGGAAGCGCTTTTGCGGAAACGCCGCTAAGTCAAGCCGTGAATGAAGAACTCGGAGCGCCGTACAAATGGGCGGGAACGACGAAAAAAGGCTTCGATTGCTCCGGCTACACTTCCTTCGTCTTCGCAAAATTCGATATCGACTTGCCTCATACGTCCAAAGGACAAGCAGGACTCGGTACAACAGTTGCCTTAGATGATCTTCGTCCAGGCGATCTGGTGTTCTACAACACAGATGGCAAAGGAATTTCTCATGTAGGTATTTATGTCGGTGACGGTAAGTTCTATCACTCCGCCACTAACAAAGGCGTTACGGTAACAAAGCTTAGCGACTCCTATTACACCAAGCGCTTTGTCACCGCAAAACGCATCCTGTCGGATGAGCAGTACCAAGCTCTGATGACGGACATCTAGTAGAACGATTCAGAGGAAGTTTCTTTCTTATAGCTCTATAGCGTCTGCATCCGTTAGCGCCCCTAGCGCCGGACCAGCCTGTAGAGCTCTTTCTTTTTCTATATGCTTCTATACGATGTATTTACCCCGAAGGTTGCAGCTTGAACCTTTTTTGCAGCAAGGAGCGCCGGGTTGCATCCCCCTATTGATACTTCGATACTTCGCAATGACATGCGGATTGAAGATCCGCCTGCATTCATCCTTTTCCCCTCTTTTTTTCAAAGCAGAGCTATCCGATTCGAGTTGCGGCAATAGGTATAAAGAATCATTTCAAAAATGTCGATATCATGCATATGATCATCATTTGATATACAGAGGAGAATGATTAGCTATGGCCTGGTATCGCAATCTTGCATTATCCCGCAAACTAAGCTTGACGTTCGGGCTCGTCCTGCTGCTGACTTTTGCCGGCCTGATCTTTATGAATTTGAATCAGCTGCGCAGCGTCAGCCTCGGCAAGGGAGAGCTTGAGGCAGAGGTGGCCGGCAAGCATTTCAGCCAGTCGTTCCGCGATCAGCTGGTCGGTCTGGAGTCCACCCTCTCTACCACATCCGATGCCTTGCTGAATGCCCGTGAAACGAAAAAGCTGTCGCGGGACGATGTGATCCAAATGCTGCAAAACCTGCTGGAGCACGAGCCCGATATTATGGGCCTCTATACGTTATGGGAACCGAACGCTTTTGATAATAACGACAAGCAGCATATCAATAAAACTCCGCACGACGACGCCACGGGCCGCTTTATCCCTTATGCAGTCAGAAGCGAAGGCAAAATCATCGTCGAAGCTCTCCACGATTACGAGGTCGAAGGCGCAGGCAATTATTATTTACTGGCCAAACGCTCCAAGAAGCTGACTCTGCTCGAACCTTACTCCTATAAAGTGAATGGCAAAGCTGTGCTTATGACTTCCTTAATCTTGCCAGTCGTAGACAAGCAGGGCACCTTCCTCGGGATTGTCGGGGCCGACCTGTCACTGGCCGACCTGCAGAAAAAAGCCGAGAAGGAAAAGCCGCTGGGCGGCTATGTATCCATCGTGTCCGCGAAAGGCGTGTACGCCGCGCAAGGCAATTTGCCCGAGCTGGTATCGGCCCCGTATACCGACCGGCCTGAAAAGCAGGCGATCTGGGACGGCGTCAAAGCCGGCGTCTTCAAGCATTACTCGGCGAACACCTCGGGACAATCCGTCATACGCATTTTTGAACCTCTGCAGCTGCCGGGGAGCTCGGATGTATGGTATACGGAAACGGTAGTGCCGGAAGCGACGGTACTGCAAAGCTATAACGAGAGCATGATCGGTTCCATTACTATTGCCGTTGCAGCCATGCTGATTATCGGGGGACTGTTGACCCTCGTCATTCACCGTGTCATCGTACGGCGCGTAAAAGCGATGTCCGAGCTGCTGCTAAAGCTGTCCGAGGGCGATTTCCGCTCGTCCATGGAAGTGAACAGCAACGACGAATTCGGCACGATGGCGAAGCATTTCAACACCATGATCGCCAAATTGCGAGCGATGCTGCAGCTCGTCTCCGACCTTGCGATGTCGGTCGGAGCCACTTCGCAGCAGCTGACCGCCGGCGCCGAGCAGACCAGCCGGGCGGCGGAGACGATTGCGGATTCAGTGCAGCAGGTAGCGATCGGCGCGGAATCGCAGGAGACGCATGCTCTCGATTCCTCCAGAGCGATGACGGAGATGGCGGTCGGCATTCAGCGCATCGCCGAATCGGCGCAGGTTGTGACGGAATCGGCTCATGACGCCGGGAAGCTGACCGAAGCCGGCAACGCCCAGATTCAGGATGCCGTGAGGCAGATGACTGTCGTGCAGGCTACCGTCAGTCAGTCGCAAGAAGCCATTCAGCAGCTCGGACAGCGCTCCGAGGAGATCGGCAGCATTATCGGCTTGATCTCCGGCATCAGCACTCAAACAAACCTGCTCGCCTTGAATGCAGCGATCGAAGCCTCGCGGGTCGGCGAGCATGGCAAAGGCTTTGCCGTTGTCGCAGGCGAGGTCCGCAAGCTGGCGGAGCAATCGCGTGCGGCCGCCGAGCAAATCGCCGGGCTGATCGACGAGATTCGCTCCGATACGGCCCAAGCCGTCGCAGCGATGGGTCAAGGCACGGCGGAGGTCGAAAAAGGCGTCATTACCGTAACGGAAAGCGGCGCCCGCTTCGCTTCCATTATGGAGGAAATGATGCAGGTTAACGACCAGATCCAGGAAGTGTCTGCAGCGGCCGAGCAAATGTCGGCCAGTTCCCAGCAGGTGACGGCTACGGTGGAGCAGCTCGCGCTGATCGCGAAGGAAGCCTCGCTCAACTCGCAAGGCGTCGCCGCCGCCTCCGAGGAGCAGCTCGCCTCGATGCAGGAAATATCGTCGTCGGCATCGGCGCTCAGCTCGATGGTGCAGGAGCTGCTCGACCAGCTCGCCCACTTCAAGGTGTAAACGAACGAACGCCCCTTCGTCCATGGACAAGGGGCGTTTCTTTTTATCGCAATAGAATGGATAAGGTTCCAGGTCAGCGGGCGCCAAGGAAGCCGGCGGTTGCTTTTTTTACACCGGAATGCTGTTGAAATCGGTAGTAGCGTACATGTCCTTGCGGTGCTTCAAATCGTGGTAGAACGCAGCCATAGCGGCATACAAGTACGGGCCTACCCAAATCAACGCAATCCCTGCCGTCACCACGCACAGCAGCATCCAGCCGATAAAGCTCAAGTACAGCATGAACAGCCTTGTCTTATGCCCCTCCATCATTTCCTTGCTTTGACGAATCGCTTCCATGGCCCCAATCTCCGGATTATCGTTCATGATGAAGAACGCTTGGGAATATTTGAGCGTAGCGATCACGCCTGGAACAATAAGCAGCAGCGTCCACAGCATAATGAAGATGGACATGACCAAATATAGCAAAAACGTGCTCACAAAGTACGGAAACCCGCTGAACACATCCGCCAGTGCCGGTTTCCCTCCGCGAATGAGGGTAATGAAATACAAGTAAATGCCGAATAGCAGCGGGCCGCCGATAATAAGCTGCAGAAAAGGTCCTACGTTGGGGATCAGATTCACCACTAACAATACTACGTTAAAAATAATACAAGCCACTATTGCTTGTACCCAATTTCCTCTCAAGCTTTCTCTTGCCATTCTGCGAATATCCGCATTGGTTAACATATAACGCCTCTCCCTTTGTTAAAAAAATGTAAAACGATGTCAAATTTCATCAAACTTCCATTAATTTATCAGAAGGAAAATATTGTTCCTATGGGTCTCCTGTCATTTTTTTCTAGGAAAATAGTCGTATATATCTTACGATACTCCTAAATTTTAGGCGAATATCCGGATAGATTCGTTATATACAAACAAAACCTTTCGCCGGAGGCCGCCCGATTCCCATAATGGAGGTGGGAGAACATGGCTCACGCTAATACGCGGCAGTCCATTCCCAATATGAACACAAAGGAGTGATGATGTTTTGGTCTTACAGCATCAACAATTCGAAACGCTTATGAGAGGCTGCGTCCTCTAACCGGATTACCGTCTCTCATAAGAACTTATGGGAGGATATCCATACGACATGAATAATGAAAATAACATGAACCACGCATTGGAGCTGGAACCGAGCCAGTTCGGCAAAGCGGCCGGTCTGTTCGGCGGGCTCGAGCATCACATATCGATACAGGGCGTCATAACGGGAGTACTGCCCGGCAGCATCTTCCTCTCGCCGGATGGCTCGTCCGCCGTCATGATGAATCCCCAAGGCTTGTTCGTTGGCGGCAGGGCGGACAATACCCCGTTTTTCGAACAAATGAACGGCCTGCTGCCGAAGGTGCTGCTGCCCCGGATTGCGGCCAGAGGACGAAGGGACTACGTTTTGTTTTATCCGTCCGATGAGGAATGGGCCGGTGCTCTGTCGGTCATGATGCGCGATTTGCTGCCTATGCGGAGCGGAAGGATGACGTTCTCGCATACTCTTGAGCATGTCGGTACGTCGCTGGAGGCTCCCCTGGTCCCGGTGGACGGAGATTTCCTGGCACGCCGGGATATTGCCGGGCTCGACGAGGTTCTAAGTGAAATTGCCGGCGCTTGGCCATCACTGGACGCTTTCATTGAGCAAGGCTTCGGGTGCGCCGCGCTGCAGCCTGCTGATGGGGGATGGACGCTCATAAGCTGGTGCCTCACCGATTGGGTCGTAGGAACCGAATGCGAATTCGGCATTTTTACGGAGGAACGCTTCCGCAGAAGCGGCTGGGCGGTAAAGACAGCGTCGGGAGCGCTGACGCTTGCGAAGCTGCGGGGGATGACCCGGGCCGGCTGGCAGTGCTGGTCCAGCAATATCGGGTCGAGCAAAACGGCCTTGTCGGCCGGATTCCGGCTGGCTGCGGACTTCCCTGTCCTGTTCGGATGGTGCCATCCGCTCAACAATCTGCTTGTGAACGGCAACCATTATATGCTGGGCGATGCGAGCTACGGCGTGCATAAAGATTACGCCCGCGCAGCCTGGAGCTATGCGCAGGCGCTCGATCAGGGCTGGGACTGGAGCGGGGACGCGGCGTTGTACTGGAATGCCGCCTGCATGTTTTACAAGACCGGCGATGTCAAGCAGGCCCGTCACTTCTATAAACAAGCGGTGGATAAAGGATGGCGCCATTACGGCCAGCCTCATTACCACCCCTTCGTGTATAGAGAGACGGACAGCGAAAGTATCGCCCGTATGTTAGGCCGCGCAGAATGAGCGCGCGCCTGTGCTGCATGAGCAGCACGGCCCGTCTTGGCGGCGATTGCTGCTTAAACAGGCCGCCGTCAGCCGTTCAGAAGGCTGCGCACCTCTTCCTGCAGGGAGCGTAGAGGCCGTCCCGCCAGCCGTTCCAGATCCGGCGACACCTTGCCCATCTCCGATAAGGGCAGCAGCCCGTAGATCGGATTGTGCGCTGCCGGATCGGTGCGGTGCACGACCCGACTTCCGGTCGCTTCCGCAATCGCGCGGGCCAGGTCGGACAGACTCCACGTGCGCGAGGCCGTCAGCTCGTAGGTCCGGCCCGTGTGTGTAGGGCCTTCCTCCGTCAGGACGGCAGCAGCGGCGAGAGCGAGGTCTTCCCGGGCCGCCGTGTTGAAGGCCCAATCTCCGGGCGGGCTGAGCAATACGCCCGAGGCTGCCGCTTCACGGACGCCCAGGAATCGGAGAATATCCATGTAATACCCGTTCCGCAAAAAAGTGAACGGGATTCCGGATTCCCGTATCTCCTTCTCCGTATCCAAATGAAGCCGGTGCAGCGGCAGCTGTCCTTGCTCCAGAAACGCGATGCTGGTATAAATAATGTGCCGGATTCCCGCTTCTTTGGCGGCATCTAGGGCCGATAGATGGTGCCGGAGACGCACGGAATCGTCCGGATGAGGGGACGAGATCAGCAGCAGCTTGCTCGCTCCCCGAAACGAGCCGACAAGCGATGATTTATCCTCATAGTCGCCGTACCGTACATCCACGCCCTGCCCTTTCAGAGCTTCAGCCGCCTCCGGCTTCCGCACACTGACAATGATGTTCTCCGGCCGCTTCCTGTACAGCAGCTGCCGGAGAATGAATTTTCCCAAACTGCCTGTAGCGCCTGTCATCACAATACTCATTCTCATTTCCCCTTTTTCCATTTAGTTAAACATTTAACTAAATACTCAAAAAAAAGCGGCTTGCCGCTACCCTTGCAATTTTTCCAGTAGCGTTATCAGCTTCCGCATCTCCGATTCGTTCAATTTATCCAATTGTTCGGCAATGACCGCCCGGTTCCCCGGCATGAACTCCCACAGCAAGCCCTCTCCTTCCGGCGTCAGCACGATCATTCTTTTGCGCCCGTCTTCCGGATGACTGGTGCATCGAATGTAGCCGTGCTGCTCCAGAGGAACGAGCAGAACGCTAATATTGGCTTTCGTCACGCCGATCCGGCCAGCCAGCATGGAAGGCAATATCGAACCGCCCGCCTTCGCGATTTCTACCAGCATGCGGATTCTCGCTCCGTTTAACCCTTTGGAGCTCCAATATTTCTCCGAGATGCCGATAAGCCGGGCCGTCGTATCTACCAAGGCAAAGAACGTCTGTACTCCAAGCGGCTGTTCGGTCACGTATTTATGAATGTCGGTCATTGTCTTCGTCCCTTTTAGTTAAATACTTAACTATATATACTGTAGCGCAAGAGAGGTTCGGTGTCAACGAATCTTTCGAGAGAAGGACCGCGCCGACTTTATCCTCTCGCCCGCTCCCCTGCCTCAACATATTGCTTATACCATATATTCCACCGGTCTTTACGCGACTCTATCGTCCTGCCGTCCAGCAGCGCCTCGATCACGTCCAGGCACACATGCCAGCCGGCCAAATCTCTCGGCGTATGATCCGTCCATTCCGATATCGTTTCGATCAGAACGAGACGAGTGCCGTCCTGCTCGGGAGACAGCTCGAAACGCACTTTGTCCTTATCCCATGTGTATTCCAATACAGCGTGCAGGACCATATCCAGAATGGTCATGGTTTCGTACGTACCGTTTTGCATGTCGAATAGGATGACTCCGCCTTCACGGAGGCTGTCCACCCGAAGCTCAGGGAACCACGATGCCAGCTTGTCATTCTCCGTCAAATAAGCCCAGACACTGTCTACCGGGTGCTTCAGATGCCTCTCGAACCGGGCGGTGCCGCCGCTGCCTTGCCGTTGTATTTCCGCTATCAAAGCAATTCCTCCTCATTGTAGCGTACGAGTTTTCCCTGCTTATGCCATTCGGCTTAGCCCCATTTTATCATAGCCGGTGGAGGAATAAAAATGAGAGCGCAACATCACAAAACCAGCCCTGTGTTATAACAAATAAGAATCCAAAACAGGGAGATGAAACCATGAAGAAGCTAATGAGTAAATCTGCATTGGTTACAGGAGCAAGCCGCGGAATCGGGCGCAGCATCGCGCTGCGGTTGGCTAAGGACGGCGCCGTTGTTGCAGTCCATTACGGCAGTAACGCTGCTGCCGCAGAAGACACGGTTCGGGAGATCCGAGCCGGAGGAGGGACGGCCTTTGCGGTCGGCGCCGACTTATCATCGGTTGAAGGCATTCACACACTGTTCGAAGCCTTGGATGCATCGCTGCCGGAGCATACCGGAAGCAACCGTCTCGATATCATTGTCAACAATGCCGGGATAGGGCAAACCTTGCCTATAGAGGAGACGACGGAGCAGTCGTTGGACGAGGTCATGAATCTTCATCTCAAAGCGCCGCTCTTTATTATCCAGCAGGCTTTACCGCGCTTGAACGACGAAGGAAGAATCATCAACATCTCATCGGCCGTTACTCGCATCGCCTTCCCCGGCCTGCTGGCTTACAGCGTCTCCAAGGGAGCGGTCAATACGCTGACCCATGTCTTGGCGCAGCAATTGGGAAATCGAAGAATCACGGTTAATGCGATATTACCGGGAATCATCGATACGGAGATGAATGCCGGGATGCTGCAAAACCCGGACGGGCAAAGCTTCGCAGCCGGGCTTTCCACTCTGGGCCGCTGGGGCCAGCCTGAAGATGTCGCGGACATCGCCGCCTTTCTCGCCTCCCCGGACAGCCGCTGGATTACGGGCCAGCTGCTCGATGCAAGCGGGGGATCGCGCTTGTAGATTGAATGCCAGGGCTGCAGCACGGTTTATCCCATTCTAGGGATGTCCCTGCTGCAGTCCTCTTTTTCCTCAGCACACCGCTGCTGCCGACTACCTCTTACTCCCCTCGACTGCGTTCCTTCCCTTTACCAACCAGCCGGTTCCCTTGCAACGTTCGGACTGAGCAGGCCGGAATAAGCTCCCTTGCGGGGCACGTTTGCCGCTATAACCGAATTCCGTTATCCTACTCCTAAGGAGGGATGAACGATGAAAGTGAAGTTTCCTGTAGAGGACTGTCTGCTTAGGGAACGCCTTAACGCCTTTTACGGAATAACCGCCGAGAGCATCTCGTTTATCCCTATGGGGGATTCCGCCTATTCGTACCGCATTCATTGCAAGAACGGGTGCCAGTATTATTTGAAGCTGTTCGATCATGGCAATGAACGGCAGCAGCAAGGGATCGCAAGATTGGACCGCTGCCTTCCGCTTACATGGGAGTTGTACAATATCGGGCTATTTCCAACCGTTGCTTACCCGGTAAAAAATGTGCAGGGCCGATTCCAAACGGCCTTTGACGGCTTCACTGTCGTCATTTTCAACTATATTGAGGGCGAGACACTTGCGGAATCGTATCCTTTTTCCGATGTCATTCTCGAGCAAGTTGCTTCGGCTATGGCGGCAATCCATCGTCTAACCCCTCTCATCGGCACCCGGATGCTGCTGACGGAGGCTTACGACATCTCCTTTGAGAGCCGGCTCACCTCGTATATAGGCGAGCTTGAAGCTGCAGCAACTTTTGACAGCCGTATTAAGCAAACGTTGAAGCAGGAGATTTTGTCCCGAAACGACGAGATTATGCGTTACTTGAACCTTTTAAGAAAGCTTCGCAGAGATGTCCTATCGAATCCTAAAGAAAACGTGCTGTGCCACGGTGATCTTTGGGGAGGCAACCTGATCCGCAGCAGCGGGGGCGAGCTGTATATCATCGACTGGGAATCCGCCATGCTGGCGCCGCCGGAGTACGATTTGTTCAATTATATCGGCGAGGGCTTCGATGTGTTCCTGTCCGCTTACGGACGGTTCCGGGAAACTTCTGCCCCCTTATGCCCCGACCTGCTGCGATTTTTTTCGTATCGTCATCATCTCCGGAATTTGACCCACTGGATCGCTACTATTTTGCATCACAATACAGAAGAAGCCCAGAACGAGAATGACCTGGACATGATTCTGAATCATTGCATGAACCGTTGGGGTCGTATCGAATCGGATGTGGAAAGTGTTATCAATATGCAGGGAAGAAGATAGCCAAAGCATTTCAAAAGGGAAACCGCTTCAAAGCCGATTACAGCTAAATTGGAACAAGGCTTGAATTAGCATAGTCGGACCTTTTCTTATGCTTGGGGAGTAGAGAGGGCAAACGTTGATCTGGATACAAACCGGAATCGGCCGCTCCTCTTCTCCTGGCTTGCCGTAGACTTCAGCGGAAGACGGTTAATTTCGACTAGCTGCTGCGGTTGAATAATAGTCGGGAGACGAGCAGCCTACCAAGTTCAGACCGACGTAGAAGATCATCAATGCTTTTCCGCTTACGCGCTCCTGTACTCCACAGTTTGCCCGACCAATCAGCTCCTTTTTGTGCCGGCTCTTAAGACTTTGGCTGGACACTAGTTCCGTTATTTCATGCTTTTCGGCCGGGTTTTGGGCCCTTACGGACACACGTTCCGTTATTCGGACTAAAATGCCGGAAATTGTTCGCATTTCTCGTTAATAAGGGATCCTCTGTCCGCGAATGCAGCAAAACAGGGGTTTTGTTCACAGATAACGGATCCTGTGTCCGATCTTCATAAGGCTAGACGCTTCTCATCGGCTACCGGTTCACGAACGAACCAATAAAAAAGGGCCGTTACAGCCTGCCCACCGGCAACCTGTCACAGCCCTCAAACCCGCGTCACAGAAGACCTTGTGACCTATTATTCTTTCCCCGTAGCCACCGGATTGTCCGGGTACGACACCCAGTCGCTCCAGCTGCCGGAATACAGCTTCACGTTGTTGAAGCCCGCCGCCTGCAGCGCCAGCACGTTCGGGCAAGCCGTAACGCCCGAGCCGCAATAGACGACGATTTCGTCCGCATCGCGCAATTCGGCGAACCGCTGCTGCAGGCTGGCCGCATCCTTCCAGCCGCCCTGTTCATCCAGGCTATCCTTCCAGAAGTAATTCTTCGCGCTCGGAATATGTCCGGCTACAGGATCGATCGCCTCTTCCAGCCCGAGATACCGGCGCTCCTCGCGGGAATCGATCAGCACCGTCCCCTTGCGTCCGATCCGCGCCTTCACATCCTCCATGCCGACCAGCATGTCTGATTGGGGCTTGGCCGTAAATACAGCCTCATGAACGGCAGCCGGTTCATCCGTAACCGGATAGCCCGCCGCCTTCCACTTGGAGTAGCCGCCGTCCAGAACATAAACCTTCGGATGCCCGAGATAGCGCAGCATCCACCACAAGCGCGAAGCCATGGCTCCCCCTTGATCGTCGTAAGCGACGACAGTCGATTCGCTGCTGATTCCCGCCTCTCCCAGCCTGCGGGCGAACGACTGCCAATCCGGCATTGGATGGCGTCCCCCGTGCGCGCCTTTCGGAGCCGACATGTCCTGCTCCAGATCGAAATAAATAGCGCCCGGAATATGATCCGCCGCATACTCGCCTTGACCCGATTTCGGGCTTCCAAGCGCAAAGCGGCAATCTACAATGACGATATTCTCGTCGGTGCCGTGCTCGAACAACCATTCCTGATTTACAATATGCTGCATCTGCATTCACTTCCTTTGCTGGAATTAATGGCCTTTTCTTATAGTATACAACGGAACGCAGCGCGAGCAAACCGCAGGAATCGATAGCGACAGCCGGTTCGGGTCGACAAACGCCCGGTCTCTGGGTACAATAGGCATGGAAATCAATTGGAAAGAGGTGCTTCTCGATGGAGAATTCATGGGGATTGCGCATCGTCCCTTTAACGGAAGAGCACTGCAAGGAAATTTGCTCGTGGACCTATCCCGTCCCTTATCATATATACAATTGGCCGTCGTGGGAAAAGATGGTGGCGGATCAAGAGGAATTCGCCGACGAAACGCTGCGGGAGCAGCAGTATCGCGCCGTAGTGGACGCCGATGGCGAGATGGTGGGCTTCGCCCAATTCTTCCCTATGACCGGGGTGACGCGTCTAGGCTTGGGCATGCGGCCCGACCTGTGCGGCCAAGGCCTGGGGGTGGAGTTCGTACGGACGATTGCCGCCGAGGCCAAACAAAAAGCACCTTCCAACGAAATCGATTTGGAGGTGCTGGTCTGGAATATTCGTGCTTTCCGCGTGTATCAAAAGGCCGGCTTTGTCCATACCGACACGTATGAGCGTATGACGCCTACAGGCATGGAGACGTTCCACTGCATGGTGTGGAAACGGCTCATGGATAAGGGCCGCAGCTAACGGTCGGTGCGCCGCCGTTCGAAAGCTTCGTCGAACCGTGCAGCCGCTTCGAAATCAAGCGCTGTCAAGCCTCCTGCCCGCCAGGAGGTGAGACGAACTTTGATCAGCTTGTAGTCGATGGCGATCATCGGATGGTGATTCAGCTCCAGCTCGGCGATTCCGGCAATGTCCCGAACAAATTCGATCCCGTCCAAATAGGCGGCAAACCGGTACGATTTCACAATCCATTTGCCGTCTTCCCTGCTCCAGCCCTCCGCATCCTCCAGCTTGCGCGACAGCTCTTCCTCCGTCAGCTTCGTCAACCGGGGTCCCTCCTTAAATCCTTACACCAAATAAACGACGCTGATCAGCGTACCTTCGTGGTGAATGACGATCACGTGCTTTTCCCTGTCGTGTGTGACGGTACAGCCGCCGACGCGCATTTTGGGCTCGCTGCCGAGTCCGTAGAACAGATCGTCAGCCAATGTCTTGATGCATTCCTGACGCTCCTCTGCCTCCAGCTCGTTCCAATCGTCCGGGGTCATATCCAAAAATGTGTAGCATTCGTCGATACTGTGTAAAGCTTGGGTGAAATCGTCAATAATGTCATTATATTCACGGCCGAATTTAATCCCCATGACACCGTCAGTCCTTCCGGATGGAAATGGATGAAATTGCTTATTAAGCATTTTAACCCGAAAAAAGCTTCTCATGCAACCGCTTCGAAATAAAGCATTTGCTTGCAAAATCTGTTACACTGTAAGGATACACACAATAAGTTCGGAGGCGGAACGTTTCCTATGCTGAAGCTGCAAATCCCCAAAAACCGAATGAATTATTTGATCGAACGGATGCAGCATGATTTCGAGCTGGCGGAGCTTACGCAGGGCTGGGAGTATTACCACAAAGGCCGCGTTGCTGGGATCGAGCTGGTTCACGGAGTGGAAATTCATGCGCTCGTCAACGGCACTCGTTCATATGAGGTCATTCTGGATATGGACCGTTTCGAAAAAAGCGAATGCAGCTGTCCGTACGAAGGCTGCTGCAAGCATATGGCTGCCGTCATCTTCACATTATATGCATCGTTCGCACGCCCGGAACTGCTGTTGGCACAGCTGAAGCAGGCCATTATGGTAAAAAACCGCCAGCAGCTGACCCGTACGGGAACCGCCAAGCCGGAGAAAAAGCAGGAGCGGCTGGAAGCGCCGAAGGCCGAGCAGATGCCTTCCGTCTGGCACCGTTTTTTCGATCAGCAGTTTTACGGATATTCCTTATCCCAGCAGCACTCGATCGAGCTGTTCTACAGCACTGCGCAGGAGTCTCTCCTGCCTCTCGCCGATTCGTGGAACGAAGACCTTCGCCCGCTCTTCCAGCTGCACGTGCTGCTGTTCGTCATGCGCAAGATCGAACAGTTTTACTCGGATACGAAGACATCGTACATGTCCTATTATATAGAAACGGGCTGTAAAGCGGTCGCCAAGCAGTGCATGGAGCAATTCAGCGCTTTGGTGCCAAAGCTGCATATGAAGGAGCTGGCCCGGCGCCATACCGCCGCATTGGACGACACGCTCGCGATGCTTGGAGAGGCCGCGCTGAGCGGCAAAGACTCCCCTCTCGATTGGCTGCTGGCCTATC
Organism: Paenibacillus sp. H1-7; assembly: GCF_022354825.1. GTDB lineage: Bacteria > Bacillota > Bacilli > Paenibacillales > NBRC-103111 > Paenibacillus_S. Next base: position 296,773 of record NZ_CP031168.1, on the reverse strand, counting down.
GCAGCATATGGTGGAGGCTGGCGGAGTTTTCCGAGCGTATTGCGAAAGAGAAGAAGCGTCTACAGCTGCTGTCCTCCAAGACGGGGCTTCTCCCGCGACGAAGAGACGCGCTGCTCGTAGCGCAAGCGCATTTCGATGTGATCGAGGGTGAGGACGACCGCGCACGCTCGCTTTTGGAGGAGCTCTCGAAGCGGGAAGCCCGGGATACGTTCTTGTATTTGAACCGGTGCTACGAAGACCAGCAATGGGACCGGATGCTCACCTGGCTGCGCTGGATGCTGCCGGCCATGCAACGGGCGCAGCAGGATGAGCTGCGCACCTTCTGCACGTACTGGATGGAGGCGGTCAGCCGGCAGTCGGACGACGGCGAATGGGTCGAGGTGATGATCGCGCTGCTGCCTCGGACGTACTATTTCTACACCGCCTATTTGCTGAAGGCGAACCGGTTTAAAGCGTGGGTCGATCTGCAGCTGGCCAACCGCGTTTCCCCGGTCAATCTGTATGCGATGGACTTGAAAACCGTCGAAAGCCACGATCCTTCCCTGCTGCTGCCGCTGTACCACCAAGCGGTGGAGAGGTGCATCGAGGAGAAAAACCGCAACGCCTACAAGACGGCGATCAAGCTGCTCAAGAAGCTGCACGCCTATTACAAGAAGCTGAACCGGCTGAACACATGGGAGGAATACGTCTACCGCCTGGCTACGCGGTATTCCCGCCTGCGGGCGCTGCAAGAAGAGCTTCGGAAAGGGAAGTGGATTCCATGATCGACACAACTGCGATTACCGTTCATGCCAAATGGACCGCCCCGGGCCGCTTCTTTCTGTGGGGCACCCGCTACAACGGCGGCATCAGCGATGCCTACGACCTGAAGAGCCTGTTGTTCGCCTGGCACGAACCGTCGTTTTACGGCACGTTCATCGAGGTCGCAGAGTCGATGAACGTGGAGGGGCTGCAGCTGTCCGCGCTCGAAGCGCTGGACTACTTCTGCAGCCCGAGCGCCGTCCAGCACCTGAAGCTGGACTGGAGCGGCGAGCTCCGCGAGCTGATCCGGCTCGCGCCGCACGTCAAGGAGGCGCTCGTGCAGGGCCGCTGCATGCCCGACTTCGCGAAGTGGAAGGCGGGCGAGCTCGGCTGGAAGCTGCAGCTGCCCGAGCACGCGGCAGCCGACGGGCTGTCACCGCTCGCGCAGCAGTGGATGGATAAGCTCATCCCCGAGTGGAGCGAGGAAGACAGCATGCTGGCGCAAAGCATCCGCCAGCTGGAGGCGGCGTATCCGCTGCTCCAGCGGGGGAAGCTGCCGGCCGACCTGTGGATGGACGAGGAAGACTGGCTCGTCTCCATCGGCTGGCAGACCGACGGCACGCCGTTTAGGACGTGCCTGCAGCTGAGCGAGCCGCCGCAAGGCCGCGGCGACATCTGGCCGCTGCGCGTCGTGCTGCAGGACCGCGCCGACAAGACGCTCATGCGCGAAGTCGATCCGCATGCGCTGGCCGCGTTCGCGGTCGGCTCGGGCGCCGAGGCAAGCGACGCAGCACCGCAGGCAGCTGCGGACGCAGCCGGTCCGGCGGCTGCCCAGCACAGCCCGGCGGCTCATGCCGGCGCCGACGCCACGGCGAGCGCGGCCGATGCCGCCGAGCCCCTGCCAGCACCAGCACCGCAAGCATCGCCGGCGCTGGCAGAACTGCCCGATGCGTGGCAGGCTGAGCTGCCCCGCGCGGCGCGCGATCTTGCCAAATGGCAGCGTATCCTGCCATGGCTCGAGCAGAGCTCGGAGCCCGGCGTGCTTCGCTCCGAGCTCTCGCAGGACGAGGCTTGGCAGCTGCTGACCGACGGCAGCCTGCGCCTCATGGAGGCGGGCTATTCGGTCTTCCTGCCCGCCTGGTGGGAGCGGATCCGGCGCTGGCGTCCCCGCCTGAAGGCGAAGATCAAATCGTCGGTCGGCTCCGGACCGCAATCGATGTTCGGGCTCGAACAGCTGATGCAGTTCGACTGGAAAATCGCGCTCGGCGATATCGAGCTGACGGAAGAAGAGTTCCGCGCCCTGCTGGAGGAGAACCGCAAGCTCGTGCAAGTTCGCGGCCAGTGGATCCAGCTCGATCCCGACCAGCTGCTTCAGCTCCAGCAGGTCATGAAGCAGGTGCAGAAGAAGCAGGGACTCTCGCTGCGCGACGTGCTTGAGCTTCATCTCCTCGGCTCATCGGAAGGCGAGGAGGAGCTTGGCTTCCAGCGCTCCCTGCAGATGGAGGTGGAGCTGAACGGCCAGCTTCAAGAGATGGTCGATCTGCTCAACCATGCCAAGCGCCCGCCGCTCGTCGAGCCCCCTGCATCGTTTCGCGGCACGCTGCGTCCTTATCAGATCGAAGGCATATCGTGGCTCTTGTTTTTGCGCCGATTCGGCTTGGGCGGCTGTCTCGCCGACGACATGGGTCTCGGCAAGACGATCCAGATGATTACTTACCTGCTGCATTTGCGTGAGCAGCAGGCGACCGCCGCTAAGGAGACGGGAGCTCCCGCCGCCCCTTCTCTCCTGATTTGCCCTACTTCCGTGCTGGGCAACTGGCAGAAGGAGCTGCAGCGGTTTGCGCCCGAATTGAACGTTCATCTGCATTACGGCCCGGGCCGGGCCAAAGGCGAAGCCTTCAAGGAGACATGCGAAGGCTACGATCTCGTATTGACTACGTACACCTTGTCTCATCTGGACGAAGCGGAGCTTGCCCAGCTCGAATGGAGCTGCATTTGTCTCGATGAGGCTCAAAATATAAAGAATGCTTACACCAAGCAAGCCACGTCCATCCGCGGCCTGAAAGGAAAGCATAAGATCGCCATGACCGGCACGCCGATAGAAAACCGGCTTACCGAGCTGTGGTCGATCTTCGACTTCCTCAATCCCGGATACCTGGGGACGCTGCGCGAATTCTCTCACCGCTTCGTGAGCGCGATCGAGCGGACGAACGATGCCGAGCTCGTGTCCAAGGTACAGCGGCTCATTCGCCCGTTCCTGCTGCGCAGAGTTAAGAAGGACCCTGCCATCCAGCTCGATCTGCCGGATAAGTACGAGTACAAAACCTTCGTCTCCTTGACGGCCGAGCAAGGGACGCTGTACGAAAATTACATTAAAGACATGTTCGACAGGCTGGACCGCCTAAGCGCCATGGAGCGGAGAGGCCTCATCTTGTCCGCCCTGACCAAGCTGAAGCAAATATGCAACCATCCGGCGCTCATGCTGAAGGAGCCCGCAGGCGTCCCTTGGCAGCAGCGCTCCAACAAGGTGGAGCGGCTGCTGGAGATGGTGCAGGAGCTTCGCCAGGAAGGCGACAAGTGCCTGATCTTCACGCAATTTGTGGAAACCGGCCATTTGCTGCAGCGCATTTTGGAGCAGGAGCTGAGCACTGCGGTCATGTTCCTGCACGGCGGAACGCCGAAAGCGGCTCGCGACCGCATGATTACGGAGTTTCAGGACGATTCGCTCCCTCCTGAGCGGCAGCCCGGCATTTTCCTGCTGTCGCTGAAAGCGGGCGGCACGGGGCTTAACCTGACCGCCGCCAACCATGTGTTCCACTTCGACCGCTGGTGGAATCCGGCTGTTGAGAACCAGGCTACCGACCGGGCGTTCCGCATCGGCCAAACCCGGCACGTTCAAGTGCACAAATTCGTTACGCTCGGAACGCTCGAGGAACGAATCGACGATATGATCGAGAAAAAGCAAGGCTTGAGCCAACAAATTGTAGGCAGCGGCGAACAGTGGATTACCGAAATGTCGACCGACGATTTGAAGGAGCTCTTCACGCTGCGCAAAGAGTGGGTGGAGCTGTAACCATAGGTGCGGGCCGCGGGAGGTCCGCTATCCTTTTTTTTGCTGCAAGCGCCTGCCCGGGGCCGGCGAGGTAACCGCCCCTATACGCTGCCTAACGGGAGAAGCTCGGACTCGTTAGGCTTTTTCTTGGAATCGGCCGCCTTAGGATGATATCCGCTTTACCATGAAGGAGGATCAATATGACGGATGAGCCCCGTTACCCGGAGCTGAAGGATAAGCAAGCCCCTTTTGACTATACGCTGTCGGTCATTGGAGGCAAATGGAAAATGAAAATCATGTATCAATTGGCTTGCCAAGGAGTGATGCGGTACGGGGAGCTGAAGCGCGGCATTCCGGGCATCACCCACAAGGTGTTAAGCTCCCAGCTAAGCGAGCTGGAGGGCAGCGGGATCATAAAGCGGCAGGAGTACGAGCAAATTCCTCCCAAGGTGGAATATTCCTTAACCCCGAAAGGCAGAACCTTGATGCCGATATTGAACGGGATGTGCTTGTGGGGATTGGAGCATCAATCATAATCAGCGAGCCTTCCTTAGACCTGCAAATCGAGAAACAAATAATGCGAATCGCCGGCGGGACATGAATAGGTCTGCATGAGTAAGGACGTGTCCAGATCCGTATATACTTGCGACAATATGCCTTGTCTCTGGTTGTTCATCCGCAGCATATTCGGTATGAAGTACGGGCGCCATATCCAATTGGCCCCCTGGTAGCGGGCATCCCGCTTCCACCCCCCATCCGTTTCCCTTATAAAGTTGGAGGAAACCTGACACCCGTCCTCCCGGCATATATAAATTCTCACAACATTCGGCTCGACATTAGCCAGCAGGCTTTCGATCATAGTATCGGCGTCCTGCGCCCCGGACAGATGCACATCGGACGTCACCAGCTCGTTCAAATTGTTCTGCACGGCAAACAGTGCGCGGTATCGCGCCATCTCCTGCTCGGTATACAGCCGGATCTGCTCTTTTAATAAAGGCTCGTATGCCCGCTCCTGCTGAAACTCCGCCCTGGCTTCCGAGAACAGAAAGCCCTGCACATACCTCGCCCCCGCCTTCAGCGCGTGGTACAAATCCTGCTTCGTCTCCACCCCTTCGATCAGCAGGGACGACCCCATTTGCGAGGACAAAATGGAAAAAGAGTTCAGCAGCGCCTTGTACCCGTCGTGCAGCGTGCTTTTTTTCAACAGCTTCAGGTCGATTTTTAATATATTCGGCTTGATGGAAGCAATTCTATCATAATTACTGTACCCGCTCCCAATGTCGTCAATCGCAATAAGGCAGCCATGCTCCCGGTAGACGTCGACGATAGCGGACAATTCGTCCAATCTTCCATGAAACTCTTCCTCCGTCACCTCAATGACGACCCGGCCCGGGTCGAGCCCGTGCTTTTCCACGAACTGCAGCGTCGGCAAAGCCCCGGTTTCCTTATAGACGCGATAAATCCAGGAAGGCTTTAAATTCAAGAAAAGCATAGCCTCGCTGCCCGATTGAGCCATTTGCGAAATGGCTTTTTCCCGCAGAATGCGGTCTACATGGAGATGCTGCTCATCGCTAATTGCAGGATTTTGAAAAAAAGCGCCCAAGCTTCGAGCTTCATTCCCCGTCACACTCCGTCCCAGCGCCTCGTATGCTATGATTTTTTGAGTTTGAAGCGATAAGATAGGCTGAAAATAAGGGGTCAGCTCCCGTTCTTGAACCTGCAATACACGATGCTCCTCTGTCATGCCTGCTTGCCTCCTACCGACCAACGCACGTTAGTTTCGTGATATGTTATCTTACACAATAAATCTTAACGATATTGTAAAGGAGAATGAAGAAACTGGCAAATGGTAATGGAAACTAAAGGATTTTGTCGATTGTTTGTCGAATAATCTACGTTAGAAGGAAAGGACGGTGTATAAATCATCAAAGCATCCCAAAACCGCCTTTTCTGATAATATGACGTCTTCTTTAGCGCTTCGAATGCGCTATCGCCGTACGATGATTTCAAACCGAACGGGAAAGGATGACCGTTATGCTCGACGCGACCGATCTGAAAATACTGGAATGCTTGCTCAACGACGCGCGCCGGGCGCACAAGGAAATCGGGGAACGCGTACATTTAACCGGTCAGGCTGTAGGTTCTCGTATCCGCAAGATGGAGGATGCCGGAATTATTGAAGGGGTTACCGTAACCCTCAATTACGAAAAGCTGGGGCACCATCTCATGGCCCATATCACCGTGACTATAAACGCGGCCGGCTCGGATGCGCAGTTTCAAACATTTTTGCAGGAGCATCCCGATGTACGTGAAGCTTACCGGATCAGCGGCGAAGGCTGCTATATGCTCAGGCTGCTCGCGACGTCAGACACCGAGCTCAATGATTTTCTCGAACAGCTTCAGCAGTACGCCCATTACGAGGTACATCTATGTCTGAATCGGATCAAATGATTCAATATATAACACGGCGGCTGCCTAACGGTACTTCCGTATCCGATGCGGCTAGGATTCTGCACCAGCCCGTTTCCTCCGGAGGCGAACATTCATTTCTCTATAGCTAAGGTGGTACAAATTCTATGAAGGTTACCCGTTCGAACGTTTCGCTCGTTTATGTCATTATCATCATCTTCCTGCTTATGTTTGTGAGCATCTCCAGCTACATAGCCTCTACTAACATGGAAGCGGAAATGAATCGGATTACTAAGGAAGGCATTCCATTATCCACAGCAGCCTCCAATATTCTAGAGGATGTCATCAATCAGGAAACAGGCGTCCGCGGCTATGTGGCGACGAGCGACGCCAAGTATTTGGAGGCTTATGAGCTCGGCAAAACGCAGCTGGTCACCGATCTGGAGCTTCTCGCCGAATACGAGAAAAAATATCCAAGCCTGAGAGGCTTGATGGAAGCGGATATCCTCCCGCAGATCAAACGGCTGCAGGAGCATTACCAAATGCAAATCGACCTGGTGCGGTCCGGCAAGGTGGATGAAGCGAGGGATCGCATTAACAACGGCAAAACGGTGATGGACCGCTTCCGCCAGCTTCATCTGAAGCTTCGCGCCGATATTGATTCTCTGAGCTCGGAGGCGTATGCCGATGCGCAGCGGGCAGGTCATGCCGCCCGGGTCATTATCGCTATCGGAGGGGCCGTAGCCCTCGTTATCGGCGCCTTCTCCGCCTTCATCTTCAATCGCGCGAACCGGGCCGAAGCGGCTCTGCGCCGAAGCGAGGAAACGTACCGCTATATGGCGGAGAGCCTGGAAGCGCAAAACGAAGAGATCATCGCCCAGCAGGAAGAGCAGGAGCAGACGTTGGAGAAGCTGTCGCAGCGTGAGCTGGAGCTGGAAACGGTCACGACGTATCAGGAGAAGCTGTCCGGCGCATTGAATATGCAGCAATTTCTGCAATCGTCTATCCCTGCCCTTCTCAGCTCGCTGCAGATGGATGCCGCCCTTCTTGTGGTCAAATCGCGAATGGACGGCCGTTCGGTTGATGTCGGAGGACTCCCGGACGCTTCTTATATCCCGGAACAGTACGACATTTTATATGCCATCGGCTATCCGAAGCAGCTTCCGTCCCATATCGAGCATGAGCTGTTCGGCCCTGCGCTGCGCGTGTTTACCGAAAAGGCTCCGATCGAGTGCAAGCGCGAGCTGTCTCTTGAAGAATCGGGCGTTCACCAGACGATGTCGCATGCAGTTGATCAATATCATCCGCTGTTCGACGATCGCCAGGAGGTCATCGGCTTCCTACTCTTGACCGGCTACTTGTCGTCGCGAAGCGAACAGACCGCCCGGGCCGGCAAAGGACTCGTTCAGCAATTCGAGCTGGCCTTCCTGGCCCAGCAAATGAACGAAGAGCGCCGCCGTCAATCGGCTTATCTAGAGGAGCTGAACGAGCAGCTCCAGCAGGAGAAAGTACTGATCGAGGAGCAGCGCGATTTGATCGAAAGCATCCTTGAGTCGACTCATGAAGGCATGGTCTTGTGCGACGCATCCGGCAAGCTGTTGTTCGCCAATCACCGGATGGAGGACTTTTTCGCACTGAACGACCATATCGGCGAAAGCTGGATCGATCTGGGCTTCCGGATCGAGAAGTCGACACCTTCCTTCTCCACCGTGAGATTGTCTATCGATCGCCTGCTGAACGGGACGCTCGATAAGCTGACCGAGCGCTTCACGCTGATGGATAACGAGGAGCAGCGGTATATCGAGCTGTACGCCACCAAGGTCGGCGACCGCAAAAAACAGGTGGACCGCGGCTTCCTGTTCGTCTTCCGCGACCGGACTGAAGAAGAAAAAGTCGATGAAATGAAGAACGAATTCATCAGCATCGTCTCCCACGAGCTGCGCACTCCGCTTGCGAGCGTGCTTGGATTTATTGAAATCCTGCTGCACCGCCAGCTGACGCCGGACAAGCAGCAGCGGTACCTGGGGACGATCTACAAGGAAGCGAACCGTCTGTCGACGCTGATCAACGATTTCCTTGATTTGCAGCGGATGGAGTCCGGCAAGCAGGTGTACCATTATGCTCCGGTCGAGCTGACCGGCCTCATCGGGGACATCGTCGAGCAATGGAACGAGAAGCACAGCCACACCATCGAGCTCCAGTCCCCCGGCGGCGAAATTTGGGTTCGCGCCGATGCCGACAGGCTCAAGCAGGTGGCACATAATTTGCTTAGCAACGCGATCAAGTATTCTCCGCAGGCCGACAAGGTGGATGTGGCCATTGAGGTGGAGCATAACGATGTCCGCCTGCTCGTTACGGATTACGGACTTGGAATACCGGAGGAAGCCCGAGGTAAGCTGTTCTCCAAGTTTTACCGCGTCGACAATTCCGACCGCCGCCAAATCGGCGGGACCGGGCTCGGACTCGCCATTGTCAAGGAAATCGTGGATGCCCACCACGGGACCATCTCCTTCGATTCCGTCATGGGCGAAGGTACTACGTTTACCGTTGCAATGAAGACGTATGAACTGCCGTCCGTCGACGGAAGCATCATCATTCTGGAAGACGACGATAATTTGGCCAAGCTGGTTCAAATCGCTCTCGGCAAGCTGGAGATCCCGACCGTTCATCTGCGCTCCGCCGAAGAAGGCATCGTAGCGTTAGCCCGCGTTCGCCAGCAGCCACCGAAGCTGTGCATCGTCGATATTCATCTCGAGGGCTCGAAGAACGGCTGGGATTTCATGGCCGCGCTGTACGATCACCCGGTATTTTTCCGGACACCGGTTATCGTATCGACGGCATTGGAGCCGCCTCTGCATTATCACGAGAAGGATATCGAGAAATTTTTGCGCAAGCCTTTCTCGATGGAGAAGCTGCTGCAGGTAGCCGAACAGCTGCTCTTCCATACTCCGAACTACCCGGCGTACATTTTCCCGGAGCAGGACGAGAATCTTATCACCGCCCCACTGAAGCAAAAGGGGATCGAGGTCAACGAAATTACGCACGATCGGGATACGATTCATGTGGAGCTGAAACGCAAGCCGTCTTCCGACATCCCGAAAGAAGGATGATTACTCCCGGATCGCTCTGCTGCAGGCCAGGATTCAGATCGGGCGCACAAACAAATAAAACGTTTTCAACTTAACGTCCCTTTTTCCATCGTTTGTGTTATGATGAAAGGACATCATAATCGGATGAAGGTGATCATTTGAACACCCCGTTACCACCGAAAGTGGAGCAGCAGCCTGCAGACGTTCGAAGCCCCGGCTCCGAAGCGGTCACGGCCGACCCGAACGACCTTCGCCATGTCCGCAAAATGATTCTTCAGCTGGCAGGGCCGTCGCTCGTAGAGATGCTCTTGATTAACTTTATGCAAATGTTGAATATGATTTTGGTAGGGCGAGTGGGACCTGATGCCGTGGCGACGGTAGGGTTAACCAGTCAGCCCTATTTCCTTCTTCTGGCCATTTTTATGACCTTGAACGTAGGGACCACCGTCATCGTCGCCCGATCGGTCGGGGCGGGACAGCTTGCGGATGCGAACAAAGCCGCGAGCCAGGCATTTGCACTCAACATCGGGCTATCCTTCATCGTCGTGGCCTTCGGCTATTGGTACGCCGCCGATTTGCTGCGCATGATGGGCGCGAGCGAGGAAGTCGTTGCGGAAGGTCTGCTTTATGCGAAAATCATCTTTTTATCGATCGGCTTCAATACGATTTCCATGGCTTTGACGGCCATCCTGCGAGGAGCAGGAGATACCCGGACGCCAATGAAGATCAACGTGCTCTCGAACGTGTTGATCGTCCTGATCGGCTTTCCGCTCATTTACGGCTTGTTCGGTTTGCCTGAGCTTGGCGTAACGGGCGCCGCCGTGGCGACCATCACGTCCCAGCTCGTATCGATGATCTGGGTGATCATCGTTATGTTCAGCGGGAAATATACGATCCGCCTGACCGTCAGAGGGCTGCTTCAGCTGGACCGGGACATGATCGGGCGCATCTTAAAAATCGGGCTGCCTACCGCCGTCGAACAAATCGTCATGCGTCTCGGCATGCTCGTTTTTGTCAAAATCGCCGCCAGCCTCGGCACTATCGCATTGGCAGCGACTCAAATCGCCTTCAACGTGTTCGGACTGACGTTCATGCCCGGGATGGCGTTCTCGATTGCGGCCTCCACTCTGGTTGGCCAATGCTTGGGCGCGGGAAACCCCGACCTTGCGGAAAAGTACGGATGGCAGGTGCGCAAAATCGGCATGATCGTGGCGGGAGCGATGGGCGTCGTCTTCATCCTGTTCGCCAAATACATGATGATGCTCTATACTACCGACCCGGAGGTTATTGAAAAAGGCGCGGTCGGCCTGACCATCATGGGATTTATTCAAGTGTCGCAGGCGACCCAGTTCATTCTTGGCGGAGCGCTGAGAGGAGCCGGAGATACGCGGTATCCGCTTTACTCAACCGTCATCGGCGTCTGGGGCTTCCGGGTCGTATTAAGCCTCTTGTTCGTCTACGGGCTGAATTGGGATATAGCCGGGATTTGGGCTGCCGCCGCAGCGGATCAGTTTGTCCGCTCCATCCTCATCTTCCGAAGGTTCAAAAAAGGCGCCTGGAAAACCGTTCGCGTATGAAAGCTTCGTCCTCCGGCAACGTATACTAGAAAAAAAAGAGGTGCTATCCGACATGAATCAATTTCGCGATGAAGAAAAAGAAGCGGTGTACAAAGCTATCTATACTCGCAGGGACGTCCGCACCTTCCTTCCCGATCCGATTGAAGAGGATATCATCATGAGGCTTTTGGATGCGGCGCATCACGGTCCTTCCGTTGGATTCATGCAGCCTTGGAACTTTATTTTGGTCCGGTCCGCAGAGGTGAAGAAGAAGCTGGCCTGGGCGGCGGACAAGGAGCGCAGAGCGCTTGCCATCCATTACGAGGGTGAACGAGAAACGAAATTCATGTCGCTCAAAATCGAAGGCCTGGAGCAAGCACCATTGACCATCTGTGTAACGTGCGATCCGACCCGGGGCGGTTCTCACGTGCTCGGGCGCAACTCGATTCCGGAAACGGACATGATGTCGACCGCCTGCGCCATTCAGAACATGTGGCTGGCCGCCTGTGTCGAGGGACTGGCTATGGGCTGGGTAAGCTTTTATAAGAAAAACGATATCCGCGATATCCTTTCCATCCCGCCGCATATCGACCCTGTCGCGCTGCTGTCGGTAGGCTATACGGATCAGTATCCGTCGATGCCAATTTTGGAGTCGGCCAACTGGGAGAAACGAAGATCGCTCGAGCCGCTTATATTCAATGAGGCCTGGGGGGCGCAAGCGTAAAATAAACGGAAAACCGGCTCGAATCCTTCGAGGAAGCGAGCCGGTTTTGTGCATTTATGCAAGATAGCTATCTTCTGCGTGTTTCCGTGAGCTGGAACTGATTGACCAGCTGCTGCAAGAAATCGGTTATTCCTTCTACGTGTCGCGACGTATAGCGCACGTTCACGATGTCGGACAGCAGCTCGTGCACTTTGCCCTCCACCTCGGTCGATATTTTGCGGTTTTCCATGCTGACCGCCGCAATTTTCTCCATCAGCCCTACAACCTCGTTGACGACCTGGGTCTTCTGCGAATCCATGCCCGCATCATTCAATAGCTCGGAAGCCGCTGCAGCCAACTGCGTCCCTTCCTCTACGACCTGCGTCCCCTCTTCCATAGACGAGAAGGCTTCCTTGGCGTTTTTATAAATCAGCTGAACCGTTTCATGAATTTCCTCGGTCGATTTGCGCGTCATGTCGGCCAGCTTGCGTATTTCTCCGGCAACGACGGCGAAACCTTTGCCATGCTCGCCAACCCTCGCCGCTTCAATTGACGCATTCAGCGACAGCAAATTCGTTTGATTGGAAATTTCCTCAATGACCTGCAGCACGTTCTTGATCTGCTGCGTCGTCTCCATGAACGTCAAGATCGTATGATTCGTCTCGGCCACCTTACTCGAGATTTGCCTCATCTTATCGCCGATCCGCTCCACTTCCGTCTGAGCCACCGCTATTTGGCCGGCCGCTTTATCCTCAAGTACCCGCAGCGTCCCCTGCATATCGCCTACCGCATCCTTCGCTACGTCGATATCCTTCAGCTGACTGCGTATGCTGCGGATCATATCGTGGATTCTGCCGCTCATCCGCTCTGTAGATACGGCCGTGCTGGCGGTCGAATCGTTCAGCAGCCGCTGGCTGTCAAGCACATCGGATGCCGCTTGCTTCACCTGCAGCATAATGCCCTCGAGCGAATCGATCATGTTATTGATCCACTTCGCGAGCTCTCTCGTCTCATCCTGTTCAAAACGGGCTGGATCCAGACGCTGGGTCAAATCGCCCTTGCCTTCGGCATTGATGCGGATGAACCGGTTAATCCGGTGCAGGCTGCCGACAATCGGCTGCGAGCCCCGCTTATGAACCGACCATGCTTGGACGACGCCATACAGCACATTGAGCAGCGCTATGCCGCAAGCGGCAGCAAGCGGCGATACCGCATGCCAGTTCAGCATGAAGTAGACCAACAGCGCCGACAGGACGGCGAAGACGCCGATCAGGGGCAGCTGCAGCTTCGTCAGCTTCCACCCGATACCCCGTATCCGGTATACTTCCTCCAGATCGCCTTCGCACATCATCCCCCATACATCGGGGCAGTGCGGAAGCTGGAACGTCACTCCTTTGCCGATAACCGGGATGTGCCGGTAGTCGGAGTAGCCCGGGAAGGCGACGAACAGGTTGCTCCCGTTAGCGATCGTATTGTCCACGCCCGGATGGAGCTTGCCTGTCGCCGGGTCGGTGAACATCAGCTCCAGCTCCGTATGCTCCTTGACCGACACCGTGCCCCAGTCGGTTGTAACGCCGTCCTTTAAATTTTCGCCGTGCGTAAACGTCCGGTCCTCGAAGCGGCTGCGGGATAGCGCCGTTCCCGGTGCAATATGCGTGTTCATGTGAGCCCGGGCCATGAAAATATAGTTATCGCCGGAATCCGGGTACACGTGCCCCGATTCCCGCTGGATCAGGTCGCCTATTACATCGTTCGGCACCCTGCCGCATAACGCTCCCCTCCACTTCCCTTCCACCATAATTGGAACTATGAACAGCAGCGTCATTTTATCATGAAAGGCGGAGGTCGACGGTCCGATCTCCAGTGTCAGCGGATCGGCATAGGGACCGAACAAGCATTTGTTTCCTTTATACGTATATTCAAGCCCTTTGGCTATCAGGCTGCGCCCTGCGTAGCCGGTGCTTATATGGCGTTGGTACGACGAAAAGATAACGTCCGACCGCTCGTTTAACACAAACAATTCGGAAAAATCGGACGCCCGGTTGCGCACCGCCGTAAACAGCTTGTCCCATTCGGCAGACTGCCCCCCGTCAGAAGACTCTACTTCCCCGGAAACGGAGCCCATCTGTGCAAGCAGACGATCGAGATGAGACCAATACTCGTTGGTCCAGCTTCTTAAAAGCTCCATTCTTGTGTTAGCAATTCCTTCGAAAATGTCCTCGACATCTTCTTTCAATCCGCGATTCAAACGGTAAGACCACCAGAGAGGAAGCCCCTTTCTAACACCTAACCAGTCAAACATATGTCTTTCCTCCCATCCAATGAATCTTATGTCATCTTATGTGAAATACTATAACATAAAATGGTAATGAATGTGAGCATTTTTTCCTAATTTCCGTATATAATTTTCCATCAGCCAATGAAACGTAGTCAAAAAAGCCCACCGATATGCCGGTGGGCCCTTAACTGTTGCCGTATTAAGCTTTAAACCCGAACGATCCCAAGAAACGAATGAATCCTTCGCGCCCCTGCTCCGTCCGTTTGTACACTCCGGCGTCCCTTAGCACGTCGGCGAACTTTTGCCCTATGGCGGAGCGCAGCATCGCTTCGGCCTCCGGTGCCTTCATCGCAGTTCCGTGCTCGGCGATCAGCTCGCGGATCCAGCTTGCATGCTTGTGCAGCGGGTGATCCGCCTGCTCCGTAATGGATGCATCCAAAGGCAGCGTGCCGGTCATCACTTGAGCCAGCAGCTCCATCTCGTCCTTGAGCCGGCCTGGCAGCACAGCAAGACCCATCACTTCAATCAGGCCGATATTTTCCTTCTTGATATGATGGAGCTGTTGATGCGGATGGAAAATACCGTCCGGATGCTCTTCGCTCGTCCGGTTGTTCCGGAGCACCAGATCAAGCTCGTACTCGCCGTTCGCATTGTTACGTGCGATAGGAGTAATGGTGTTATGAGGAACCTGCACACCGTTTCGCTCCGTGTAAGCATAGATATCATTGTCCGGATCGCTGTAGCTTTTCCACTCGTTCAAAATCGTATCTGCCAGCTTGAGCAGCTGCATCTTGTTATGGCTCGATATGCGGATGACGGACATCGGCCATTTGACGATGCCGAGCTTCACATTCGGATAATCGGAATGGGTCAGGCTAAGCTCAACCGGCGATTTTTCCATTGGAAACTGATGCTTGCCGCCCTGGAAATGATCGTGGTTGAGAATCGATCCGCCCACAATCGGCAAATCGGCATTCGAACCGATGAAGTAATGCGGAAATTGGTCGATGAAATCAAGCAGCCGATAGAACGTCTGCTTCGACGTCTTCATCGGGCGATGCTCCCGGTCGAAAATGATGCTGTGCTCATTGTAGTACACATAAGGGGAATATTGGAAATACCATGGCTCCCCGTCCAGCTCCAGCGGAATGACCCGCAGATTTTGCCGTGCCGGATGATTCAGCCGGCCTGCGTAGCCGATATTTTCGATGCACAGCAGGCATTTCGGATAATGGCTCTGCGGCGCATTCTTGAGCATCGCAATTTCCTTGGGATCCTTCTCCGGCTTCGACAAGTTGACGGTGATCTCCATATCGCCGTATTCTGTCGGCGCCAGCCAATATTGATTTTTGGCAATCCGGTCGACGCGGATATAGTTGGAATCAATACAAAGCCGGTAAAACTCATCGGTCGCCTGCTCTACGCTGTCCTGCTTCGCCGTAGTCCAGAAGCGGCGGGCAACCTCCGACTGCCGCGGCATAAGGCAGCCCATAATTTTGGCGTCCAGCAGATCGCGAAGCGTCGTGTTATTGTCTTCGAGAATGCCGGTTTCCGCCGCATAATCGAGCAGCGATTCCAGCAGCGGAACCGGGCTGTCCGCTTCCGCTCCGTCCGTCTCGCCGCCGTACGGCTCGCTGACAGACAGCAGCTCAAGCAATGCATTGCGGGCGGCGTAAGCGTCAATCGGCTCCAGCAGCTTATGCCGGATGCCGAACTGCAGCAGCTGCTCTATCGTGTAAGCCGCTGCTTCCTGGCGGTTGTTGCCGGTTGCGTCGTTCATTGCGCAAGCCTCCTTCATGTAAGTAAATCATAAGACGTGATGGAACCATCAATGCTATTAGCTTTTATATCCATTCGGGTGGCTCTTGTGCCAAGCCCACGCCGTTTCAATAATTTGCTCCAGACTGTCGCGCTGCGGCTTCCAGCCAAGCTCCGCTTTCGTCCGCTCCGAGGAAGCGATCAGTACCGCCGGATCGCCGGCACGACGGGCTTCGATAACGGCAGGAATCTCGTGTCCCGTCACTTTGCGTGCGATCTCGACGACTTCTTTAACGGAGAAGCCTTTGCCGTTGCCCAGATTGTATACGCTGCTGTCTCCGCCGCCGCGCAGCTTCTCGACCGCAAGGATATGCGCGTCGGACAAGTCCGTCACGTGAATATAGTCGCGGATGCAAGTTCCGTCCGGCGTAGCGTAATCGTCGCCGAAGATCGAGATGTGCGGCCGTTGGCCCAGCGCAACCTGAAGAATGATGGGGATGAGATGCGTCTCCGGCGAATGATCCTCACCGATGCGTCCGCTCTCGTGAGCTCCCGCCGCGTTAAAGTAGCGGAGCGACACATATTTGATCCCGTGCGCGGTATCAAACCAGCGCATCATTTTTTCCATCGCCAGCTTGGTTTCGCCGTATGCGTTCGTCGGCAGAGTGCGGTCGCTCTCCATGATCGGCACGTTTTCCGGCTCTCCGTAGGTTGCCGCGGTGGAAGAGAATACGATTTTCTTCACGCCGTACTCGTTCATCTTCTCCAGCAGGCACAGCGTTCCGTACACGTTGTTATGATAATATTTGCCCGGATTTTGCATGCTCTCTCCGACGAGAGAGTTGGCGGCGAAGTGAATGACCGCTTCGATCTCGTTTTCCTTGAACACCGTATCCAAAAAGTCCGCGTCGCGAAGATCGCCAACATACAGCTTACCGCCAAGCACCGCTTGACGGTGTCCTTGCTGAAGGTTATCGACCACGACAACCTCTTCGTTTCTAGCCAGCAGCTCCGCAACCGTATGCGAGCCGATATAGCCCGCACCGCCCGTTACCATGATTGCCATCTAAAACCCTCCCTTTTTTATAGACGATATCACTTACATCACTTACATCACTTATATCACTTACAGTTTACAGCTTACGCCAGTTCCTTGACTCCGTCACCGATGTCGCATACATAGAAATCCGCAGTCAAGCCGGTTCTTTCTTTGTACGCCTGACCTACCTGCTCGATAAATACTGCAACGCTCTCCTCATGCACCAGCGATACCGTGCAGCCTCCAAAGCCTGCGCCTGTCATGCGGGAACCAAGCACGCCTTGAACCTTCAGCGCTTCCTCCACCATAACGTCCAGCTCCAGTCCCGTCACTTCGTACAGATCGCGAAGCGAATCGTGGGACGCAATCATCAGCTTGCCGAAGGCTGCCAGATCGCCTTGCTCCAGAACCCTCATCGACTGCAGGACACGATCGATCTCTTCAACGACATGCTTCGCCCGCTTGCGGACCGTTTCGTCCTTGATCAAATGCCGGTACTCATTGAACTGCTCCAGGCTCAGCTGCCCGAGCAGCGTCAGCTCAGGGAATTGCGCCTGCAAATCTTTAACCGCTTGCTCGCATTGAGCTCTTCTCTCGTTGTAGGCCGAATCGACCAGCCCGCGTTTTTTGTTCGTATTGCCGATGACGAGCTTGTACGCGCCGCTCTCGAACGGCACATGCTTATATTCCAGCGTATCGCACATCAGCAGGATCGCATGGTCTTGCTTCCCGTTGGCGACCGCAAACTGATCCATAATGCCGCATTTGACACCTATAAATTCGTTTTCCACCTTTTGCGACAGCAGGGCGATCTCCACCTTGTCCGTCGGTTGGCCTTCCATGGTCAGCAAGCCGAAGGCTGTAACCACTTCGATCGAAGCGGAGGAGGAGAGACCCGAACCGTTAGGAATCGCGCCGCTGAACAGGATGTCATACCCGCTGACGGCTATTCCGCGCTGCTGCAGCTCGGCGATGATGCCCTTCGGATAGTTCATCCATTCGTCGGCCGGATCGAACGCCACGTTAGTAATGGAAATATGTTTGTGCAGCGGGAAGTTCGTGGAAGCAAATCCTACCTGCCCGTCGCTGCGCTTGCGGATCAGCATCGTCGTTCCGAACGTCAGAGCCGCCGGGAATACGTAGCCGCCGTTGTAATCCGTATGCTCGCCAATCAGATTCACCCTGCCCGGAGCATGGAACACATGAAGCTCACCCGCTCCGTCATTGCCGTATAATTCAATAAACCGTTCTTTCAATGCCTGTAAGTCTGCCATCGGAATACACCACCTGATTCAAATTGGATTATGGATGAAGAATGGTTTTCTTGTCTGAATTCAGTATACTGCCTGAGCGCTCTCCCGCACTATGGAACGATGTCAGCTTCACATGGAAAAATGTTAGATTCGTTTCTTGCTGCACCCTCTCCCATGATATACTGAAACAAAACGAACCACAACTTCGGGCTGTGCCATACAATGTGCCATTCAAGGAGAAGGAGAGGTGCTATCGCTTTATGAACGCCAAAAGAACGGACAGCTACTACGTCGTGTCCAATCCGCAGCCGCCGACCGATGACGAGCTGGCCGTGCTCTTCACCGGCAACAGCCAAACGAAGCCCGGGCACAAGCCCGGGCCTAAGGTCGTCGACTACTATTTGCTTCACCATATCCAATCGGGATCGGGAACATACACGTGTCAAGGGATCACCTACCGGCTCGGAGCCGGCGACAGCTTCCTGATCGAGCCGGGCAAGCTCATCAGCTATAAGGCCGATGATGAGGATCCTTGGTTTTACCGCTGGATCGCCTTCGAGGGTCCTCAGGCGGCCCGCATTTTGCACGAGATCGGGCTCTCCTCGAGTAAGCCCGTCGTTCATACAGGCCGCAAGCGCAGCGTAGGCGTGCTGTACCATCAGGTGCAGACGGTGTTCCAGGCGCGGCTGCCTCATGCCAACTTGAAGGCAACCGGCTATCTGCAGCTTCTGCTTGCCGAATATGCCGAGGCGCTTCAGCCGGAAGCGGCAGCCTCTCCTCAGCTGGCCGGCAGCAGCGATCAGATCGTGCAGCAGGCCGTCCACTACTTGTCGTCGCAATATGCCGAGCCGATAACGATCGAGCTTATGGCCGAAGCGCTCGGCTATAACCGCGCCTACTTGTCTACGCTGTTCCGGAAGCACACGGGAGTCACTCCGGTCTCGTTCCTGCTCAAGCTGCGCACCGACAAGGCGCGCCTGCTTTTGCGCGAGCGGCCGGAGCTGACGGTAGAGCAGATCGCCTCCTCCGTCGGCTTCCAGGACCCGCTTTACTTCTCGAAGCAGTTCAAGCGGCTCTACGGCACTTCTCCTACCGAATACCGCCATGCCATGCAGCGGCTTCAGCTTTAGGAGTGGAGCAATTGCCGCGACATCTGCAGCGGCAGGGCGAAGCAAATGCACGCTCCCTGCCCCAGGCGGCTTTCGGCCCAAATCCGTCCGCCATGAAACTCCACGATCTCCTTGGCGATAGCAAGCCCAAGCCCGCTGCCGCCTCCTGCGGAATTGCGGGACTTATCCTTTTTGTAGAACCGGTCGAAAATATACGGCAGATCGTCGGGATCGATTCCGCTTCCGTTATCCTGCACCCGCATTACGATCGAGGAGCCGTCCACCGCGATCTGCAGCTGAATAAAGCCGCCTACCGGCGTATGCTTGATGGCATTGTAAATAAGGTTGGTCAGCACCTGGTCGATCCGGTCGATATCGATAAACACGCTGCCCCCGTAAGGCGCAGCGGGAGCGTGAACGCTGAAGCGCAAGCCCGCATTGTTCACCTCCAGATCGTACCGGTCGGTGTAGTAGGCCGCCACGTCCTCCACCATCATTTCCTGCATCGAGAAATCGATCTGCCGCGCCTCCAGCTTCGACAGCTGGAACAAATCGGCTATGAGCCGGTTCAAGCCGGTAATTCGGCCGAGAATGAGCCGCAAATATTTCTCCTGCTGGTCCGGCTCCACCACAACGCGGTCGATTAAAGCCTCCACGTACCCTTGGATCAGCGTCATCGGCGTGCCTAGATCGTGCGATATGTTGCTCAGCAGGTGGCGCCGCGAATTTTCCAGCCTTCCCAGCTCTTCGTTCATCTTCTCCAGGCTCCGGTTCGAGCGCTCCAGCTCCGCGGTACGCTCCTTGATCCGATGCTCGAGCCCCATGTTCAGCTCTCGCAGCTGGCGGGAGAGAGTCTCGACAGACGCGAACGCCTTGAACGATTTCAGGCTGATGATGAACGAAGTCATAAAGATAAAGAAAAATAACCCGATCGACGATACGTTGCCTATTTGAATCCATTCGTTATAGTACAGAATATCGATGGTCACCGTGATGATAAAAAACATGCCGCCGAACATGGCGAAGCCTGCGCCTTCCTTGCCTTTGGCCAGCGCTTTTACAATACCCGACATCACGTAAGCGCATACGAGCAGCGTAATGGCCTGGTACCACTGCGTCGTATAAGAAAACGCATACGGAGAAAGCAGCAGAACCGTGAGCGAGAACAAACCTCCCGCCGCCTGCAGGCCCAGCACGAACAACGGGCTGATTTCCTGCGGAAACAGCGTCCGGCAAAACATGACGGCCAACGGCAGGGCGATGTAATAGCATAAATATTCCACCCGCAGCCCGGTATCGTAAGAAATGAACGGAAGCAGCTGATATGCGGCTCCCTCCCCGACCAGCATGGCGCGTATGCCGATGGCGAGGCAAAACAGCGCAAAGTAAAGCGAGCCCTTATCCTTAAACCGGATTAAGAACAGCCCCAGATGGTACAGCCCCATCACCAGCAAGCTGCCCACAAGCGTCAGCTCCACGCCCAGATGGAATTGATGATGCGATGTCAGCTGCCGGGCTTCGCCCAGCTTCAGATCGTTCCAGATGCCGCCGAGCCTATGGTCGTAATTGGACACTTGCAGCATAATATCGAGCACCGGGCTGTCCGGACTGAAGTAGACGAGCTGAGGCAAATAACGGGCTTGCGCAGTCTCCGGACTCGTGCCTACGGTCCCCGCCCCGCCCAGCTGTTCGCCGTTGATCCATATGGAATAAGAAGACCGGATGGTCGGCAGCTCCAGAGCGAGCACATCGCCGGTCAAATCCGTCGTTACCTTCAAATGATATGTAGCGTACCCTTTGCCCGGAATCGGCTGCCCGTCGACGACGTGCCCGTTCCATGAGCGGGACAGCCTGAGCCAGTCCGCTGCCGGCGAACCGGAGCCATGACCAGCGGAAGCAGCCTGATCTGCAGTCAACAGCTGATTCCAGTAAAAATCCCACTCGCCTTCCAGCTCAACCGCCCCGTCCTTGACGAAATCCCAGCCTCTCAAATCCAGCACTCCCTGAACCGCCGACGGACTTACCCGATCCTCCCGGTCCGAATTATAGCTGCAGCCGCCTAACAAAAGGATGGCAAAAATAGCTGGAATCCATATATAATAGAGATAGATTCTGGAAACGGGAACCACATACTTTCTTTCTATGTTTTCTCTCATCGTAACGCAAATTTTGCCATTTGGAAACAGCTTTGTGATTTCAATAGGAGGAGTAGGGAGAACCAATGTCAGCGGAAAAAATATTGATTGTCGATGACGAGCCGGAGATTACGGAGCTTATCCGACTGTACCTGGCTAAGGAAGGTTATGAAGTGATCAGCACGGACAACGGCCCGGGCGCTTTGGAATATATGGAGCAATACAAACCGGACATGGTCATTCTGGACATTTTGCTGCCCGGTATGGACGGCATTGAAATATGCAGACAAATCAGGCGCAATTATGATATCCCCATCCTGTTCATCAGCTGCAAAAGCGAGGATATGGACATTATTCTAGGGCTCAGCATCGGCGGCGACGATTACGTGACCAAGCCGTTCAGCCCGAGCCAGCTCGTAGCCCGCGTAAAGGCTCACCTGCGGCGCAAGCAGCTGCACGACCAGCATAAGGAGGATTCGCAGCAGCTCTCGTTCCCGGGGCTCGAAATCGACTTGCTGAGCCGCAACGTCTGGGTTAACGGCAGCATCGCCCCGTTATCCTCCAAGGAGTTCGACCTGTTGGCGCTCATGGCCAAAAAGCCGAACAAGGTCGTGCCGATCGAGCAGCTGTATAAGATGGCCTGGGGCGTCGACAGCAATGGCGATACGCGAACGCTGCTCGTACATATAAGCAATCTGCGCAAAAAAATCGAGCCGAATCCGACCGAGCCCGTCTTTGTGCAAACGGTCCGCGGAGTCGGGTATAAATTCAACAGCCTTGTATAGCGTCTAGCGACAAAAAAAGCGGTGCCGTCCTGAGGATGGCACCGCTTCTTTATTTGATTTAAGCCGTCAATGTTTCTTCCGATTCCGGTGTTGCTTCGGAAACCAGCTTTTTGACAATAATTCTGGAAATTCTAAGCTCGTCGGTTTCTTCGACAATGAACTCGAATTCTTCGTTGTAGGCGATCTTCTGCCCTTTTTTAGGCGGAATCTCAATGTGGGAGTACACCCAACCGCCGATCGTGTCGTAATCCTCCGTATCGATCTCCAGTCCGAAACGGTCGTTCACTTCGTCGATCAGCATCCGGCCGTCGATCGAGAACGTTCTCTCGTCCTTTTGCTCCAGAACCGGCCGCTCGTCGCCGTCGAATTCGTCCTGAATTTCTCCGACGATTTCTTCAATGATATCCTCAAGCGTGACCATACCTGATGTGCCACCGTATTCGTCGATCAACAGCGCGATTTGCGCGCGCTTCTTCTGCATCAGCTTCAGCAGGTTGCTGATCGGCATCGATTCCGGCACTTTCGTAATGGGACGAATCACTTTGCGAATGTCCGTGCTGTTCGCGTTCGCCTTCATCAAATCTTTTATATGGACAAACCCGATAATGTTATCTTTATCCGGATCACACACCGGGTAGCGTGTTCGCATTTCATCCAGCGCAATTTTCATGTTCTCTTCAAACGAAAGCTGGACATACAAGCAGCCCATGTCGGTACGAGGAATCATGATTTCGCGTGCGTTCGTTTCTGCAAATTCAAATATATTATCAACCAGCGTAAGCTCGGTATTGTCGATCAGACCGCTTTTGTGGCTCTCTTTCATCAGTACCCGAATCTCTTCCTCGGTGTGGGCGGAATCATGCTCGGAGGCAACCTCGATCCCCGCTTTGCTCAGCATCCAGTTGGAGATGGTATTCAACAGCCAGTTAAAGGGAAACATGATTTTGTAAAAAATAATCATGGGCACTGCAGACATCAGAGTAATTTGCTCCGGCTTGCGGATCGCGTACGTCTTGGGAAACTGCTCCCCAAGCGTAATGTGCAATGTCGTAATAACGGAAAAAGCAATAATGAATGATACCGTATGAATCACCGCATCGCCGAAGCCCATATCCTTGAGCACGGGATCAATGATCCGCGAGATGGTCGGTTCGCCGACCCAGCCCAATGCCAGTGACGCCAATGTGATACCTAGCTGGCAAGCCGACAGATACGCGTTCAAGTTGCTTGTAATATGCTGGGCAAACTTGGCGCTTGCATTCCCTTCCTTCACTAACGTTTCAATCCTGCTGTTACGAACCTTAACCATCGCAAATTCTACTGCGACAAAAAATCCATTCAATAAGATCAAAACAAGAATCAATACTAGACTCCACAATAAAGGTAACGGGTCACTACTCAATAACTCCCTATCGCCTCGGTGAGACGGATAGGTACACCTCCCTCAAAGACTCAAAATGTGAGACGCCTCTTCAGGCAGCCTCGATTAAAGTATACATTTGCAACCAGTATATTTATTATATCCTAATTAAGAAGAGCGTCCAAGGAACGGCTTGCTTATTTACAGCGTCGAAATGAAAGCTTTAACGGTTAAAATATAGGTATACAAACTATTTTTCCCCGTTTTTGAGCTGTTTTGAACCGTATTCGGCTTCTGGGGGTATTGAGCATACATATTTGAAATGCGGATGAAGCATAGTAAGCAAAAATAAGACCGCGCTGCCCAATACGGACAACAGGAGGCACGAATGAGCACCAACTGGATGGAGCTGATCAAAAAAGGGAATACATCGTCAGCCGCGGCGGCTTTGGGAAATACGGGGATTGCCGTACTGAAGGGGATTGCGGCGGCTTTCAGCGGCAGCGGGGCCATGTTCGCTTCGGCTATGCATTCGATAGCGGATGCGATCAATCAGGGATTCGTGTTTCTCGGAAGCGTGCTGGCCGAACGAAAGCCGACTCCGCGCTTCCCGACCGGGTTCGGACGGGTGATCAACCTGTTCTGCATGATTGCCGTTATTGTAGTTACCATTATGGCGTACGAGACGGTAAAAGAAGGCATCCACCTGCTTAGCCATCCTTCGGCCGCGCATCATTTTTGGCTCAATTTCATCGTGCTCGCCATTTCCATCGCCGTCGACAGCTTCGTCCTCGTGAAGGCTATGAAGGAAATCGTGCACGAAACGAAAGCTCAAGCGACCGGGCTCGGCGTCGTCCCCGCGGCTATCCGAAATGTTGGGCGGGCTGCGCCTCCGACAAGACTCGTCTTCTACGAGGATATCGTAGCCACACTAGGCGCTCTGCTCGCGCTGATTGCGGTACTCGTCACTCAATTTACGGCCATTACCATATTCGACGGGCTGGCCACCATCTTCATTGGTCTATTGATGGTCGGCGTCGCCTTCAAGGTGGGCTATGACAATATGGTCGGGCTGATCGGCGTGGCCGCACCGAACGAAATCGAAACCAACGTTGCCCGAGTCATTCTGGCCGACCGCGATGTGACTGACATCAACAAGCTGCGCGTCGTACAGGAAGGACGAACATATCATGTCGAGAGCTATATCGAGCTGCGCAAAGGGCTGTCGTTGGCCGACGCCGACGACATCAAGTTCCGCGTCCGCGACAGCCTGCTGACGGATACGAACATTTCCGACGTAACGCTCGGCATTATTGAAGATAACGGAGTTGCCGACTGGATGGAGCCCGGCAATGAAGAAGCCGTCAGACAGTAAGCTTGAGTTAAGCTTGCGTCCGGCGGCTTCTTTTCTCATTTTCCCTCATGCGAAATGTTCGTAAACAGCTCGTCGAGCTCCTGCGGGCTTAAATCGCGCCAGCGGCCGACCGCAAGTCCCCCGAGACGGATGTTCATTATGCGCACCCGCTTGAGCCTCCGTACTTCATACCCGAATGCTGCGCACATTCTGCGGATTTGACGGTTCAGCCCCTGCGTAAGAATAATGCGGAATACCTTCTCCTCCTGCTTGAACACCTCGCACGGCTTCGTCATGGTCCCGAGAATCCGTACGCCGCTTGCCATCCCCTGCAAAAACATCGGCGTGACCGGCTTGTCCACCGTCACGATATATTCTTTTTCATGATTGTTTTCCGCCCGCAAAATTTTGTTGACGATGTCGCCGTCGTTGGTCAACAAAATCAGCCCTTCGGAATCTTTATCCAACCGGCCGATCGGAAAGATCCGCTCTTTGTGACCGACAAAATCGACAATGTTGCCGCGCACCTGCTGCTCCGTCGTGCTTGTGATCCCTACCGGCTTGTTCAGCGCAATGTAGACGCCCTTCTTCCTCGTGCTGATCGGCTTGCCGTCCACCCGCACATCGTCGCCTTCCTCCGCCTGGCTGCCGAGCTCGGCCTTCTTCCCGTTAATCGTAACGCGTCCCGCCTCCACCAGCTTATCTACCTCGCGCCGGGAGCAGAACCCCGTCTCGCTTATGAACTTGTTAATTCTCATGTCCGTCACTCCACCTCGTATCATCCTGTGCACATTATACCACGCGGGAAATAACTAACAAAAAAATAAGATCTAAACCTCACATCGCTATTTACATAAAATCCCTTGTCCGGTACGATAGACCTATGTCGAAAATTGGGTGAATTAGGAATATAGACCCGTATTAGAAAGAGGTGTATGTATGCTGCGCTCCATGTCTTATCCGGCTAAAACGGTATTTTACTTCAGCTTGTACATGTTCGCACTCAGTCTGACGCTATTGATCGTGCCGGGGGTATTGGCCCCGCTGCTCGGCTATACCGCCGTAAGCGAGATCTGGATTCGCGTCATCGGGATGTTTCTTTTGTTTCTGGCGTTTGATTACGCGGCGTCCGCTATCGAAGGCATGTACCGGTTTTACTATTTAACGGTCTACACGCGGGCGTCCATTATTTTGTTCATGACCACGTTTGTGCTGCTCGGCATGCTGAAGCCGATTTTTATCGCACTTAGCCTGATTGATTTGAGCGGGGCTATATGGACCTATATCGCCTTGAAATCACACAAGCGAAAGCACAGGAAAACAAGCGGCTCTTCGGCCGTTCAGGCGTAAGGGGTTTCAAAATCATCGGACAAGGGTAATAGAAGGTATCCGAGCTATGGGGATGACCGGATGTGCCCGGATTTCCGGATGCTTGATTGCCGTCTGGCGTTCCATACCACAACTCTGAAGGAGAGTGATGGAGATGACACGCAAGAAGCAAATGCATTTGATTACACGCCCCTTTGCCCACGTTCATAATACATTGACCACATTAGGATTTGCCGAAAAACCGACGCGGGACGGCTGCGTTTATGAGCTGATTTTCCGCGACCCCGTTACATTGAGAGAATATTTGTACCAGCTGCCTACCCAAACCGCAAGCAACGGGTTGACTATCGTCCATTTGCACGAGGCCTGCTTCGTGGACAAGGTGGAGGTTCCGTTTGGCGCCGTGGAAGCGGCGGTCCAGATGATGGCCGAGGTGGAGCAGTATTTGTCCAATCATGAGCCCAAATTAGCCAGCACCCCGATCGAAGAAGCGATGAACGGACGGATGGCGAACAATGAGGCCGAGGTGAGGCGGCTGGGTAAGGAAATGGCCAATATGCCTACCAATTCTCAGCTGCTGGAAAACGGAATGGTCCCCGACCCGATTCAGTAAAGGTCCGTTTGGGGCAATTCCATCGGATGGACGGGCCGAGCCCCTTGCTTTTGGCGGGAGAATGAATGCCCCGAGCTTCGCTTATACAAGTTTCGCTAATGCAACTGGAAGAACCCCTCTGCGACTTATGCAGCGGGGTTCTTGGACGTTTGCCTCAAATCGGCCGGACGCTGCGAATAGTTTAAATAGGTAAGGCTACAGAGAGTAACATATGCAAAATTGGGGATGAAGGTTTTTATGGCAAAACAACAGTCACTATGGTCATTATTGCGTAAAAGATTGCGCAAAAAGCTCGCGAAGTCCGCTTCGGCCCGCATGGCTGCAGCGGCAGCGGCTCAAGAACCGCCGTTGGCAGATAAAGGGGCAGGAAAGCCTTCCGGTCACGCCAGCCGAAAACCGCGGAAGCGAAACCGTTGGAAGCGGACTTTGCTGTGGTTCGCAGGCATTGCCGTGCTAGGGAGCTGTGCTATGGCAGGCTTCGCCGCGCTATGGATTCGCGGGCTCGATATAAGCAAGCTGGAGCATCCGCTGCCTGAGCCGACGATCATCATGGATAAGAACGGCAAGCCCGCTTCCCAGCTCTCCTCCTCGCGCATCGTTCCCGTGCCGCTGGATCAGATTCCTCTTGAACTGCGCAACGCGGTGATCGCCGTTGAGGACCGGCGCTTTTACGAACATGTCGGGATCGACCTATGGTCTACGGCCCGGGCTCTGCTGCGCGACTTGAAATCAGGGTCGATGAAGGAAGGCGGCAGCACGCTTACACAACAGCTGGCCAAGAACCTGTTCCTCCAGTCCGACAAGACGTTAAGCCGGAAGCTGAAGGAAGCCGGATATGCGCTGAAAATCAGCACCGTCTACAGCAAGGACGAAATTTTGGAGCTGTACTTGAACAGCATCTACTTCGGCGAAGGACGCTGGGGCGTCGAGGGAGCGGCGCAGGAATATTTCGCGAAGCCGGTTCAGCAGCTGACGCTGGAGGAATCGGCGATGCTCGCCGCGCTGCCCAAAGCTCCTACAAGCTACTCTCCGGCCAAAAATATGGAGAAGGCGCTGGAGCGGCGCAATCTCGTCCTGTCGCTGATGAAGGAGCAAAGCTTCATTAGCGACGCCGCCTACCAGCAGGCCGTCGCGAAGCCGATCGTTCTGAAGCAGCATAATGAAGAGACGCTCAAAGGAAAGTATCCGTCCTATGTCGACTATGTGATCCAGGAAGCCGCCGACCTCTACGGCTTTACCGAGGAGCAGGTGCTGACGACCGGGCTGCGCATTTATACCGAGCTGGACCCGCAAATACAGCAGGCGGCCCAAGACGTGTACGCCGACAACGCCGCGTTTCCGGAGAGCAAGCCGGATCAGCTTATTCAGAGCGGCACCGTCCTCCTCGACCACAAGACGGGAGCGATCCGGGCGCTTGTCGGCACAAGGGGACCGCAGGTGTACCGCGGCTTCAATCACGCGACCCAGCTGAAGCGCCAGCCGGGCTCGTCGTTCAAGCCGCTTGTCGTGTACGGTCCGGCGCTCGAGCGGGGCTATACGCCTAACTCCCCGCTGTATGACGGGGAGCTCGACATCGCGGGCTACCGTCCCAAGGACTGGGACGGTCAGACCCGCGGGCAGGTGACGATGCGCGAGGCCATCATGCGCTCGTGGAACATCCCGGCGGTGTGGCTGCTGAACGAGATCGGTATCGACGCCGGGATGAACTTCGCGCGGAGGTCGGGGATCCCGCTCGGGGCCCCCGATCGCACGCTCAGCATCGCCCTCGGCGGCTTGTCCGAGGGCGTGTCGCCCCTGCAGATGGCGCAAGCGTTCGGCGCCATCGCCAACCTCGGCGTGCGGCAGCAGGCGCACGCCATCGTGAAGGTAACGACCAAGGACGGCATCCCCTTGGTCGAGGCGAAGCCGCAGCCGGCGACGGTGACGGAGCCGGCCGTGGCGTACACCCTGACTTTACTGCTGCAGGATGCAGTAAAGTCAGGGACTGGGCAGGCCGCCGCGCTGGGGCGGCCGACGGCGGGCAAGACGGGCACGACGCAGCTGCCCGCCACGAAGGAGTTCGCCGACATTGGAGCCAACGGCATCAAAGATGCCTGGTTCGTCGGCTTCACTCCGGAGCTGACCGCAGCCGTCTGGCTCGGCTACGATCAGACGGACAAGAACCATTACTTAACCACGGGAGGCGTCGCACCTGCCACCGTGTTCAAGGAGATCATGAGCCGGGCGCTCCGCGATGTCCCGGCAGTACCGTTCACGGTTCCGCCCGACTATAAGCCCGAGCCTCCTCCGGAATCGGAACAGCCGAAGAACGAGCAGCCGCAGTGGATGCAGCAGCTGCAGGAACGTCTCGGTATCGGTCCATCCGACTCCAAAAAGAACGAAAATAAGCCCCGTGGGCCCAAAGGGAGATAACGGAACGACGATTAGTCAGCGTGCCGTCCGTTCCTTCCCAATACACGGGATATCGCATGAGCTGACACAAGAAAAAGCCAGTCACTTCCGCCTTCAACTCGACGGGTAGTGACTGGCTTTTTTCTGTACTTCTGGCGCGGCTCCCGCAGCTCCAGTATTTCCGGCAGCCGGAGGCAGCGCAGGTCCTGCTGGTTTATCCCCCCGGGCCGCCGTCGTGGTGTTTGCAGCATTACCGCGCAACCGGCTAGCGCGACGCTTTTTGAATTTGATGCAGCAGTCCGCAGCGCTGTTTGGACAGAGCCTCCCCAGCGTTGCTGCTTCAACCGCCTATCGGCTCCGGCTTAATCATCGTCATCATGATCGTCGTGCTTCTCTTTGCCTTTGCCCTGCTCTTTCTCCTTGCTGTCCTTCGATTTCTCGTTTCCTTTGCCCTTCGGCTCCTGGGGATGCGATGGAGGTTGAGGCTTGTCGGCCCACTTCACATCCAGCTTCCAATCGGCCGAACGGTTGGCAAGCTGAAATTCG
The DNA here is from genome assembly GCF_022354825.1 of Paenibacillus sp. H1-7. GTDB lineage: Bacteria > Bacillota > Bacilli > Paenibacillales > NBRC-103111 > Paenibacillus_S. The sequence goes on along the minus strand of NZ_CP031168.1, from coordinate 267,273 downwards.
GAGGCAATCTTCTGTTTGAGCGCTTGCTCGAACGTTTTTTGCTCCGCAGGCAGTCCTTTGACCAGCTGCTGGATGAAGGATTCCGCGGCTACACCGTCAAGATGAATGACCGAGCGGTCCTGTGTTTTCAAATACAGCTCGGTGTCCGCCGGCTTCTTGGGATCCTGCTTCACCTTCAATTCGAACTCGCGGCTTTTCCACTCGAATTCGAGCTTTTCCCAGCCTGGAGAGCCGGCAGCAGCAGAGGAAGCAGTACCTGAGCTCGCAGAGGATTTTCCCGCGGAACTAGCCGGCTTCTGTACCGACCCTTGCGATCCGGTAGCCCCTGCTGCTCCCGAGGCTCCGGAATTTCCGGCAGCCGGAGGCAGAACAGGTCCCGCCGCTTTCTCGTCACCGGCTGCCGCCGTCGTGCTGTCTGTCGCGGCTCCGCTCGGCGCCGCCGTACTGCTGCCGGCTGCGGACTCGGATGGAGTCTGCCCAGGTTGAGCCGGTGCGGGCTCAGCAGCGCTGAACGCCTTAATATAGGCGGCTTGGTCTTTGTTGTTAAGAATCAGCTCCAGCGAATCTCCTGCCTTTAGATCGGCCAAGGATGACTTTTGATTGTTCCGGTAAACCCATACCGTTGACGATATCGGGTAAGACGCCTCCTGTCCGCCGACGGAAACGACAATCCGCTTGCCTCCATCATCTACCCGCACATATTGTCCCTTCGCTTCCTGCGACATTTCCGCAGAAGCCGGGGTGTCGGCAGCACCCAGCACTCCATAGGACAGCAAGCCGATGCCAATACATCCGATAACGATCCATATAATCTTCTTCATAGTCCCCTCCTGTGAATCTCGGTTTCCTTCCATCAGGCACTATAAAGATTCGTACTTCCCATCGGATTTGAGGGCTCCGGCCGCCATATTCATCCATAGAGCGGATCCTCGTTGTCTACGGCAAAGGGGGTAACCGGCTCAATCGGACGGATGAGCGGCCGATTCGAGCCATTGTTGCTGAGATTCCTCGGATGCATCCACATCCACGGGGTCCCAGCGGCTTGCGGCGGCATGTAACCGCGGATGAAGCTCGGCTTCCCGGTTCTTGCTGCTCCCTTCCATATCGATCCAGAGGCGGATTTTTTTAATCCATCCTTCGAAAGAATCATATCCGGCCAGCTTGTTGGCCGTCTCCAGCGTCACCCATACGAAGTGGGGGCCGGCATACTTTTCCGCCAAGTAACGGAAGGCCGTATCGACAGGCGTATATTTTTTGCGCCGCCCCTCCCAGTGATCGATTGTCATATCAAGCGGCGTCTCGGCTTGCTCCAGCAGCTCTTCCAGCGCTTCGGTCCGCCGGTAATACGGCTCTGCATTTCGCTCGCCCATGCGGCGGAGCGTCTCTTCATGCAGCGGGTAAAACACGAGCTTTTTTAACGATTTCCGCTCCCCCATACCGATTAAAGGAGCCAGCTGCTGCATCCCGAACGATTCAAAGCTGTCGTATATCCATAACGTCCCGCGCGGGCTTTTGCTCCTATCCTCCGGCTCATACCCGTACGGAACCGAACTCGTCTGTCTTGCCATGCGATTCAACTCCCTTCAAAACCTTTGGATATATCATCCAATGCGATTAGTATGCCATACGTTCCGGTAAACCATCCCCGGATAGGAATAATGTTCCGCCACTTTAGGCAACCTTAAGAAGGGCTGCACATAAACGTGCCTAGACTTAGGCCAGACCCGGTGCTATGTAAGGCGCGTATTTATAAGACAAAAGGAGAGATTCGTCATGTCCGAAAACAAGAAGCATCAAGGAAATTATGAAGGAACCACCTCCATGGAAGCGGAAAATCAAGACATGGAGTTCGTCAACGATACCGTGGAAGGCGCCAAAACGACGAAAAACTTGAACGGTGCCATTACGAAAGAAAAAGACTGATATCATCAGCATTTGCCGGCAGTGTAACCATAGTTCATATCGACACCGTTGTTTTTTATAACCTTCACGAGCGCTGCGTTATGCTTGCCGGAAGCAGCTTTAAAAAGCCGATATTCACCTCGAGGTGAACGATCGGCTTTTTTTCATGAATCACTGGTATAACTAAACGCGGATTTGAGTCCAGGTCCAAGCAACTATCCGGAGCCGCTCGCGTCTCATATAGCAAGGAGGGATACCCATGAGCAAAAAAAGATGGGGTTACTCTATCGGGATCTGCACCTCGGCCGTTTACCTTATCTTAACGATCGTCAGCTTTTGGTTCTCTGAAGTGATCCTTATCAACCGTGTCGGTCCCGTAGGTAACGGTCCGGGCTTGACGACCGGCGAGCTCATTATGTTCTTAATCCACTTGATCCTTGGGGTGAGCATCCTTCTGCTTAACTGCATCGCACTTGTTAAAGACAAACAGAAATGAATTACGCCCTTGATCGAACCTAGGCCTGCTCTACTTCCTGGCTCCCGTCTCCTGTGCGCCCCAGCATGCGCCATGACTCGAGCTTCGCCTCCAATGACATGGCTCGGGCCGGGCTTGAGGAAGGAAGCGTCTGATACACGATAGTTTCGCCTAATCCAAGCTTCTGCAGCTGCGGCAGCACCTGCTTGCGGTACAGCTCGCTTGCCGCCTGCCCGTTAAAGTATACCCGCCCGATACCGGGATAGGTCCGGAAAAACGTCCCGAAATCATTCGCCTCCGGCTTGCGGATAGCTGTATCAAGGCTGCCTTCGCGCTCGCACTCCGCGAGCACATCCCATAAAGCGATGCCGTTTTGTAGGGCGAAAGCGAGCCTCTCGTCATACAAACCGCTAGGATCGGCATAGCCTCCGACCGCGTCCCTGCTGCCAAAAATCGCATAAAGCAGCTTCCAGAAATGGTTGCGCGGATGGCCGTAATACTCCTGCTTCTCCAGAGACAACGCCCCGGGCATGGACCCGAGGATGAGAATGCGGCACGAAGCATCCGCTATCGGCGGCAATCCTTGCAGTCGTCCGTCCTCCAGGCTCACGGCAATCCGCCTCCTATGCTCTCCATTTGAATTCCGTAAGCGCATGTTCCTCTACGCCTCAAGCTGCCGCTTCTTGGCCAGTCTCGCTTCCTGCTTTGCAGGCCAGTTCAACAGCAGCAGTCCCGCAACGAAGACCCCCGCTCCGCCGATAATATAGATCGTGATCGGATCATGAAAAAACAAGTACGACCACGCTATCGTGAACAGCACGCCGGTATTGCTGACAATGACCGCTACGGCGAAGCTGACCTTCTTGAGCGCTTGCGCGAACCAGTTGAAGCTGAGACCCGTGATCAGTCCGAGACCTATCAGTGCAGCGATCCCCCATCCGTTGACAGGACCGGTCGCATGAGCCTGGAACGGCAAGGGCACCGCCATCAGCAGCGAGCACCAGAAAAAGACGGAGAAATTCATATTCTCCGCATCCATCGTGCGGATCAGCATCTTTTGACTCAGCACATGAAACGTCGTTCCGATGGCCGACAGCACGAACAAGAACGTCGTCAGCCCGTTGCTTGCCAGCATTTCGTGCAGCGGAAGCCCGTTCCAGCTTATGAGCAGCACGCCGCCTATGCACATCGCCGCCGCAGCCCAGCCGCGGGCGGAGACATGCTCCTTGAAATAAAAAGCCGAGATGAAAAGCAAAATGACCGTTTGAATCGGTCCCACCAATATGTTGCCGTAGGAGAATCCGATCGACAGCGCCAAATTTTCAAAAAAATAGTTGCAGCTCTTCCCGAGCGCACCGATCCAAATCCATTTCATTCTCGTGCGCAAATCGATCTTGCCGCGCTTCCAGAGCAGCAGCAAGCCAAGAAACGCGATCCCTATCGCGAACCGCGCAAACGTAATCGTCGTGCTGTCCACCATCGTGGAAGCCGTCTTGACCAAAATCCCGACAAAGCTCCAAGACAATGTCGCCAATAAAAGCAGTACATAGCCCACGCTGCCACACCTCATCCGCCGCTTTGGCCCGCTATGCGTGCGGGCTCTCTAATATGTCTCCTATTCTACCACAGCTTGATTGCCAGCAATACGGCGAATGATAGAATCGGCCGAAGCTGGTTGTGATCCGGACCGTAGATCCGTTATTTTACCAAAAGTAGCACTATTTGCGGAGTGATCGGACACTAGATCCGTTATTCGGATCAAATGCATTATTTTTGCTGGAAAAATCACCGAATAGCGGCCTCTGTGTCCGATAACGATGCAAAATCGGCCTATTTCAGGGGAATAACGGATTTCCTGTCCGATAGTCTACCCTCCGGTGTCGACAGGCTTTTTTTCGGTTCCGTTTTTCCGTAATCCGGCACAATAACACCCTCGACCAAACAGAAAAAAAGGGGGATCCCGTCTCCAGGTCCCCCCTCTAACAATATCACGAGCTTCTGAACAAGCTCACCCGATCCCCCGGGTTACACTTTGAACCGGTCAACGGCCTCCTGCAGCTTGCGTCCCGCTTCGCGAAGCGTATCCGACTGCTCCTTTGCCTCCTCCGAGACACGGAGTTGAACGCCGGATGCTTCAGCCACCTGGTTCGCGTGATCGGAGGCGGAGCCGGCGATTCGGGCCATTTCTTCGATGCCTGCCGTCACTTCCTCGGTACCGGCGGTCATTTGCTCTGCTGCAGAGGAGATTTCCTCCATCTGCTCGGAAATGCGGTGTACCATGCCGACCATTAGGTCCAGCGCTTCCTTCACTTGTTCGACTTGGTTCACGCCCGACTCGACTTCTGTTCTGCCCTGCTTCATGGCCTGTACAGCCGCTCTCATCGACGACTGGAGCCCTTCGACCCTGTCATGGATCTGCCCAGCCGATGCCACCGATTGATCGGCCAGCTTCCGGACCTCGCTCGCCACGACGGCAAAGCCTTTGCCGTGCTCCCCGGCCCGAGCCGCTTCAATCGCGGCGTTAAGCGCTAGCAAGCCTGTTTGCGACGCGATGCCCGAGATGACATCCGCCATTTCGCCGACCGTCTGCATCCCTTCGTCCAAATGGCGAATGGCTTCACCGACCTGGAACGCGGACTCGCTCATGACGTTCATTTGACGCATCGCCTGCTCCGACGACGCCCCGCCCAGCTCGGCCTGCTGAACGAGCTGCTGCGTCCCGACATTCACCTGCGCCGAAGCCTCCGCAATGCGCAGAATGCCCGCAGCCATCTCCTCCATCGCTTTGGCGCTATCTTCAGCGCCGGTGGCTTGGTTCTCCGCTCCCGCCGCCATCTCGCGGACGGTTCGCGTCATGTCTGAAGCCATCGCCGACGATTGGGCGGCGCTTTGCGTAAGACTCCCCGATATGGTGCCGACCTGATGGGACATTCCTCTTACGGTTCCGATCATATCTTGAAGATGCGCCAGAAAATGATTCACTTCCGCCCCAAGCTGCGCCATCTCGTCCTTACCCTTGACCGGAATACGGTATGTCAAATCGGCCTCGTGCGAGTTCAGGTTAGCCGCCGCCCGAAGCACGAATTGCAGTCTGCGGGCGACAATGAGCCGGGACAGGACGAACAGCAGCGCTAGCACGACAACATACTGCAGGGCGAAGGCAAGCCCCATCAGCAGCCGCTGCTTGGCCACCAGGGCATCAGAGCCTTCCTTGGACAAGGCGATCCGCACGCCGCCCCAATGCTTGCCGTCAATCGTAAGCGGATAAGAGACGTTCCACGTCTCGACGACTTTCCCTTCCAGCGGACGCGGGTATTTTTGCAGCAGCGCCTTTGACGTATCCTTCACCGTCGCCGAACGATACCCTGTTTCGTCGTTGAAGACACGGTTGGCGCGGTATTTTTGGCTGAGCAGCCCCTCCTGCCCCCATTGGTCCCTGGAGGCTTCACCTTGCGGGCTGTAGGCGCTGTTGTGCGTCGGTATATATCCTGCATAATCCGGATTGTCCGAATTCATGGCAGCTACGGCGAATAACACATTCTCATCCGTCAAAAATCCGTCGATAACCGACTGCCACCGCTCATCCGTATATTCATCAAATGCGCTTGTATATTTCAATTCGTACTGTGCGAGCGGAACGACCCTGCCGTCATACAGCGTCTGCTTGCCATCCGCGTTAGCCGCTTCCTGCGACCGTTTGCGCGCTTCCTGCTCGCTTTCCGGCACGACCTTCAACGTCTGATCGAACAAACGGCGCTTCAGCTCTTCTCCCGGCAACCGAGTGCCGTTGTTCAGCACGAGCCCTTTGCGGATATCGTCCTCGGTAATGCTCTGCAGCGTACGGGACAGCGAGACCGCCATGCTGTTTCCTTTTTCCAGAAGCTGAGCTTCGGCATCCCGATTAATTACCTGCCACTCATAAGCGTAAATCACTCCCATGAGCACCAATAGAATTACGCCGGTGTACGTCATAAATTTGCCTGTTAACGAGGCGAAACGGTTCAACATATGGCCACCTCCGCTTTTGCTGTGCTGCTATAAACCGCGGATGCTCCGGACCCCATCGTTAATGTACCGATAGTCCCGGCGACAAGGCGCAGTTTATATTCCACCCATTATACAACGCGGGATAGGAAAATAGACCCAATAATTTCGCCAAAATATGACATTTTAAAAAACAAACTTATAGAACGCTCCGGCTGCTTGCGGCTATACGAACTTTCTCCATAAAGAAGCGGCGAGCAGCAGAACGATGATGCAGCCAAGTACGATCAGAAACGATTTCAAGAAGCCTCCCCAAAACGATGGCCCCTCTTGCTCCTGCTTATCGCGACGCATCCACTCGTGAAACCATACTCCTGCAACGGCTGCCAAGGAGAAGCCGCTCGCAACACGCAGCAGCTTGACTATGTATTCTCTCATAGGATACTGCACGGTTCCCGCCAGCGCTCCGCTCCGGTATACGAACTCGTCGGAAACAAACAGAATCGCGATAAGCAACCCGATAATGAAGCCGTAAATGCCGCCTTTAAGCAATTTTTTCTCCATCGTCCCCATTCGTCCCATCCCTTCCTCTCTCGTGCTTTCGGTTACTTCCATTAAAGTACCGGCCTAATATATAAAAAGAAAGAGCCCGGAGGCGTACTTCGGCTCATCCGGACTCTGTTCATGCTGACTAATGCCTTGGAAAGTAGCAAATACGGTTACGGATTCGGGAGATCCCCTCACTCCGCTCCGCAAGGTTCCGTTTTCCCGTTTATCACATCGAATGAGCCTCAAGCAGCGGCCGAAGCTCCGGCTCCAACGCCCGCTCGAGATACGGCTTCGCGTTCAAGAAGCGGCGGAATTCCGCATAGCCGGCAAACAAAGCAGCCCGCTCCGCTGCCGTAGGCTGTTTTCCTTTTACCGCCCGGATCAATACGTTCTTCGGCGTATGCTCCATATCGATGAACTCGAGCAGCTGCGTCTTGTAGCCCATGATATCGAGCAGCTTGGCCCGGATCGCGTCCGTGGCTAATGCGGAGAACCGTTCCTTCAAAATACCGTGCTGAAGCAGCGGCTCCATCACATCGCTCTCCAGTTGGCGGAACAGCTCATGCTGGCAGCACGGCACGGACAAGATGACGTCGGCCTGCCAGCGGATCGCTTTTTCCAGCGCCGCATCGGTAGCCGTATCGCAGGCGTGCAGTGTAACCACCATGTCCACGCGGTCGAGGCCCTGATACTGTGCGATATCGCCGATGAGAAACTCCAGCCGGTCGTACCCGAACTTCTCGGCCAGCTGGCTGCAATGGCGGATCACGTCTTCCTTCAGATCAAGTCCGATCACCCGGATGTCCAGACCCTGCACTTCTTTAAGATAATGATACAGTGCAAACGTAAGATACGACTTGCCGCAGCCGAAATCGACGATATGAAGCGTCCGGTCCTTCGCCAAATGCGGTACCACATCGGCAATCATCTCTACGAACCGGTTAATCTGGCGGAATTTATCGTATTTCTTCGCCAGCACCTTCCCTTCGCTGTTCATAATGCCGAGCTCGACCAGAAACGGAATCGGCGTTCCTTCCTCCAGCACGTAATTTTTTTTGCGGTTATGCGCGTGCTGCCCGGGGAGCTTCTTCGTCGGGGGCTTCTTCAGAATGCCCGCCTTCCCCTTCTTGCTGATCAGCACCTGATAGTCGGCTTCCGCCGCCTGCAGCAGCGCCTGGCGGAACGTATCCGTAAGCAGACCGTTCATTCGTTCGGCCGCCTCTTCAGGCAGCAGATTATCGTGCAGCACCTTGCTGCCGCAGAAGGAGCTGAATTGGTAATGCAGCTGGCCTTTTAGCTCGACAGGCTTCACCGTCACCTTGCTGCAGCCCTGCGGATCGTTAACGCGCACCTGGCTGAGCGTCGCTTGAATGAGAGAGCGATTCCCTGTCAGCTCGTTCAGTAATGAAGCTATGGATTGCATGAATGTCATTCTCCGTTCCGATCAATCTAGTCCCTGATGTTTTAAAATGCCGGCTTCAGCCGGATCAGCTGATCGTCATCCGCCGTCGGCTTGCCGCGTCCATCGCGGTTGTTGGTTATAATGTACAGCGATCCGTCCGGCGCTTCCGCGACATTGCGAATACGGCCGAGCTCGTTCTTGAACAGCTCCTCGACCTTGGCGACCGATGTCCCGTCGCTGCCCAGGATCATGCGCTGCAGCTGTGTCCCTCGCAGATTCGCGACCATAAGGTTGCCCTTCCACGGGCCTTTGGTGACGAACGTAATACCCGACGGCGCCCATGTCGTTGTCCCGCTATGCAGGATCGGCACCTTGAGAGGGCCTGGCCCCAGCTTCCCTGCATCCTTCGCCGGAACCTGAGACACGTCGCCCTCGATCAGCGGCCAGCCGTAGTTGGTCCCCGGCTCGATCAGATTCACCTCGTCGTGCGCGGTCTGCCCATGCTCCGTACTGTACAGCTTGCCCGTCTCCGGATGCCATGACAAGCCTTGCGGATTGCGGTGGCCCAGGCTATAGACCGGAGAGCCGGGGAACGGATTGTCCTGCGGAATCGTGCCGTCCGGGCGAATCCGCAATATTTTGCCGCCAAGCTGCGTCACATCCTGAGCAATCGACGGCTTGCTCGCGTCCCCGTTCGTTATGTACAAAAGGCCGTCCGGCCCTACCTTGATTCTGCCGCCGTTATGAATATTTTCTCCGGGCAAATTGTCGAGCAGCACTTTATCCGGCTTCACTTTGCCGCCGCTCTCGATCATGCGAATCACCCGGTTGCGGGTTTGGCCGCCCTCCTGATACGTATAGTATACATACAGGTAATGGTTCGTCTTAAAGTCTTTATCGAGCGCCATGCCCAGAAGGCCGCCCTCCCCCTTGCTCTGCAACGGGGCTTCGAAGCGGTACGCCGGCTCCTCCTGCAGCTTGCCCTTGTCGATGACGCGGATCGTTCCTCCGCGCTCGGTCAGGAAGATGCGCCCGTCAGGGGCGAAGTCCATGTCCCACGGTACATTAAGCTTCGTGGCGACCACTTCCTTAGTGTACGGCATCGCCGTTGTCGGGGCTTCCTTCCCGGAATCAGCGGGCTTACCGAGTGCAGGTGTCGGAGCTGCCGCCGGCGCGGCAGGCTTGCCCTCCTTCGTGCCTTCGCATGCGGACAAGGCCAGCAGCATGCACGCCAGGCTGAACGCCGCCAAGCTGTTGCTGCGAAATCGATTGCTCATATTGCTTGCCTCCCTTGGTTAAAATGAGCTGCAACCATCTGGAGTCTTCATCTTTCCTTATTATACCTAAAGGTTGGGCAGGAAAGCGAATCGCCGCAGCCTTGCCACCGCCATCATAAGCCTAGCATGGTTACAAAATAAAAAACGGCAGAACAAACCTATCGTTTGTCCTGCCGTTTTTATCATCAAGCCCGTAATCGGCTTCTTATCCCAGGAACGATCTAAGCATCCAGTTATGCTTCTCCAGGCTGCCATGGATAGCAAGCAGCATGTCGCCGGTCGTTTCGTCTCCCGCTTTTTCGGCAATTTCCATGCCTTCCTTCAGCTCATCGATTAATTTATTAAAATCGTCGACCAGCGTGCGAACCATGTCTTCCGCCTTTTCTTTGCCTGTCGCTTCCTTGACGGTGGATTCCTGCAGCATCTCCTGCATCGTGGCCACAGGGCTGCCCTTCAACGTTAGCAGTCGCTCGGCGATAGCATCCAAGTGTATGGTTGCTTCATTGTACAGTTCCTCGAACTTGGTGTGCAGCGTGAAAAACTGCTGGCCTTTTACATACCAATGAAAGTTATGCAGCTTAATATATAGTACACCAAAGTTAGCGACCTGCTTGTTCAACACTTTTTCAATCGACGCTGTTGCTGTTGCTGTAGACATAGGGCTCACACTCCTCAAACGGTATTTTGATTTTTTATGGACAAGCTCTACAACCATCTGCTGTACAAGATATTTACCCGGTTCTCACCCGGTTGAATCTGCGATATCGTTCTGCATAGGAAAAGCATCCACAGCTCCCATAGCCTGCAGATGCCATTTCATCTCTTATTCCAGTAGCCCCGCTAGGCTGAGTCAGCGTATTACTTATCGCTTTGATCGATGTGAAGTCTCGATTTCGTATTTCCTTTGGTATCCTTGTACATTTCCTCTTCCTGGCTCTCGAGCGGAAGACTGACGAGCTCCCATTCGGTTTGTCCCATCGCCGGATCGTACGGAAACTCGTCGCCGCGTTTCAGCGTCTCTTCACGTCCCCATTCGTTCTCGTAGATGCCGTCCGTCTCCACTTCGTCGCTCGAGACCGGCTTCATGCTTTTATCTTTCGCCATAAGCGCCAGAACCCTCCTTGATGTTGAATTCGGCGTTAGTATGCCCGTTATTCCGATAATGTATGATGGCTGCTCTTCTTAAGAAGGCCATATGGAAAAAGGCCCGCAGGTCGTCATGACCCGCGAGCCCTATCAAGCTGCGCATAATTTACGTATATCTTCGAATCAATTCCTGAAGCTGATCCGCTATATAACCGGATCCTCTCCGCAGCTGATCCCCGGGGATCGTAAAGCGGATGAAGCTCTCATCGGCACCCATCGCCTCTGAGAAGAACCCGCCCAGTCCTCTTGCCCGGCGGTCGATTTGCAGGAACAGCTCCAGATCGTCGCCCTTCAGGAAGAACAGCACCTCCAGCTCATCCAGCAATCCGCGGAACGGGCCGGCATTCGGCACGAATTCGAATTCCTGCACGAAAGGCAGCCCTTGACCGAGCCGCGGGGAATAATCGTTCGTTATTTCCCGCAGCCGGAAGCCGAGATCCTCCAGCGCATCCAGCACCGTACCCATATGGGAATGCGGCAGCACTTCGATCAGATCGCGGTCCGTCGGGTCGACGGCCATTTTGATGTCCAGCCCCGTTTCAATCCACACTGGAGTCCGGCGCAGCGTAATCGGCGTTTGCTCAGACAGCACAAAGCGGAACGGAATTTCGCGTCTTTCGTTAGCGCCCAGCGTGAACGCGCTTGAGATCAAAATTTTATCGATAATGGCCTCTTTCGTTACTTTGCGATCATTTTCTTCTTTGATGTACTGGGTTTTGACGAATAAATACAGACTGTCGATCTGCTGCTCCAGCTCGCCCCCGGCCAGAACGGCGACGCCCTGTACCTCTTCACCTGCAGCCAAACGCTCCGTATGCAGCTGCGTATCCACCTTAGCCGAACCAATTCCTACACTAGCCAACATTTTTTTGAAAAATGACATCGCGGCACCATCTTTCATTCATTGTTTTATCGGGTTTTACTAGTTATACGGAATCGTCAACCCCTGGTTTCAGGAATCTGAGCCGGTGCGGGCATGATCGTTCAGCCACCGGTACCCTTTTCTAACCGCGGTCAGCAAAAACTCGGGCACGGGAAGCCTTCTTATGACCGGGAAATAGAAGCGGTCGTACGCCGCCTTCAAATCGTCCCACATCGAGCACGGCTCCTCCTTCAAAAAGTCGGATACGTCCACGACGATACCGCGTCCGTCTTTGAGCATGACATTTTTGCCGTGCACGTCATGCGGGTTCAACCCCTTCCTTCTGGCGTAATCCAGCGCCTCGTCCACATCGTGGATGACCCTTCGCGGAATCGGGATGCCCCTAAGGATGCAGTTATACAGCGTCACGCCGGTCAACCGCCGTAGAATCAAATACGAGCCGCCAGCATGGAGGCATTCCGAGAATGCCGGATGGCTGCCGAGCCGCCGGTACACCTCCGCCTCGTCCTCCAGTCCGGGCCGGCCGGGAGCGTATACTTTGACCGCAAAATTGGCGAAATCCGGGTGAGTGACGACTGCCGCGTAATTCCCTGCGCCCAGCAGCTTCCATGGCTTCGGAAGATGGTGCACGACGACTGGATCGTGAGGATGTATGCTTTCAATTTGCAATTGCGGCAGCAGCTGCCCTTCCACCAGATCGATAAGTTGTTGTATCATTCCCGCTCCAGCTCCCTGATCCTATCAATTAACCGCCGTACCGGTACGTCGGAAGCCCGGCAACGCCCGGCTTCACGCGGAACAATCCGCCGGCAAGGGGTTGCCCTGCCAGCGACTCCTCCGATATGCCCGTACGCGCCGTCGTTATATATAATTCATCGTTGTTCGGTCCGCCGAATGCGCAGGAGGTCACGCGGGCGGCCGGTACACGGATCGCGCCGATCTGCTCGCCGGTCGACGGATTCCAGCGCGATACCTGCCAGCCGTCCCATTGGGCTACCCACAGCATACCTTCCTCGTCGACGGCCATGCCGTCCGGGAAGCCTCCGCCTTCAGGGATGGTCACGACCGTCCGTCTGCCGCTTAGCCGTCCCGTCTCCACCTCGAAATCGAAGGCGGACACCTTGCGGGTCATGGAATCGATGTAGTACATCGTCCGCCCGTCGGGACTCCAGCCAAGCCCGTTGGAGACAATTACCCCGTCCAGCGCCTGACGGACCGTTCCGTCAGTCTCAAGACAATAGAGCGCGGCTACCGGTTCCTTCTCCTCAAAGCTTAGCGTTCCCGCCCAGAACCGCCCCGCGGCATCGCATTTGCCGTCGTTAAACCGGTTGTCGGGAAGCTCCTTCTCGGGATCGGCTAGGAAGGTCAGCTGCTCCGTTGTCATATCCAGCAGGTGAAAGCCATGCTGAAGCGCCAGTACAAGGCCTCCTGACTCCCGCGCTACCGCCGCTCCTACCATCTGATCCAGATGAACCGTCCGGTTCGTTCCTTGATGCGGATCATAGGCATGAACCGCGTTTTCCTTAATATCGACCCAGTACAGCAAGCCGCTCCGTTGATCCCAGCACGGCCCTTCCCCTAACGTTGCCTTCGCATCGAGAACAAGCTCCAATGGAGGATTCGACATGTTTCCTTCACCATCCCGCAGTCAGAATCGGTTTTTATTCTCTCATTGTAGCACATGCCCCGCGGGAAAAGCATTTCTTAGCCGTCTGCTTGCAAGTAACGTTTTTTTCGCCATAGCCATCTGTTCGGCAGTTGGCGCGGCTTTGCCGTTAATGCAAAAAAGACCTGACAGCCGGCGGATCACACCGGCCATACAGGTCTCATGCTGCAGCTATATGGGGAAACCCCTTATTGATTCCAACCGCCGCTCAATACGTTTCGGTTTCTTCCGGGCTCTCCATAGGAGTCAAGCTTTGCAAAGCTGCCTGGTCCTCCGCCAGATCAGCCCTTGCTTCGTCCACTGCCTTCTGGTTGTGGCTGAAGCTGGCCTGTTCGATCGCACGCTCTGCACGTTCTACGGCCGTTTCGGCTTGCTCAATCAGTTGCTCGCTCGGATGGCTTTGCGCTTGCGTCACCGCGTTGTGAGCCGTATTGACGGAATTTTGCGCCTGGGAAATCGGGTTTTGCGATTGCAGGCTGGAGTCATATTTCGCCATGGTCGTGTACCTCCTCATGTCTTCATAACCTTCCTGCTTACTATGAGACAAAAGGAGGTGTTTTATGCCGGAGACGAATCCCTTTACAAGGTTATGGAAGAAGGCGGTTCCATCGCCTCAAAGCGGCTGGTCTCGTATCCAAACAGCTGAGGATGGGCATGGAACTGCCATATTTCCGTAATCCGCTTCGGAAGCGGAGGATGCGTCGACAGCAGCTCGTACCATGCGATGAAAAACCCTCGCTCCCGGCGGCTTTCCTCCAAATAATCGGGGATGTTGATCCGGTTAAACAACTGCTTGCCGACCGCGAGCACCGTCAATGCGCGAATGGCCGCATTCGCATTGCCTGTGTAAGCCGTCGCAATACGGTCGCACGTATACTCGCATGCTCTGGAATAGGCGTTGCCCAGGAATGGGATCCACATTGCGGGAAAAATCAGCATCTGCTTCGACACATGCTTGCGCTGCAGATGAGCCAGCTCATGGGCTATGACGAAGGTTAATTCCTCGTCGTTGCCCTGCTCGATCAGCTCGAAAATATCGGAATAAAGCACGACAAAGCTGCGTCCGAAAAACCGCGTCGCGAACGCGTTTAAGATCCCGCCGGACTGGACGATGAACACGTCCGGAGCGTTTTTGAGACCCATACTGCCGCTTAGCTGCTGCACTTTCTCATAAACAACCGGAAACTGCCGCTCCGTTAATTTGACTCCTGAGCTGCGGATCCCCGCAACCATAAGCCCATGCAATAGAAGCGCGACAGCCAATCCGATCAAGATGTACACAATGCCTATAATGGATACGATCAAACTGACATAAATTAAGATACTGATGATTACACAAACCGTGTACAATGTAGTTTCATTTTCATGCACCAAGCGAGATTTCATCGGCTTTCCCTACGCCCCCCGTAATATAAATCCGACTGATCGGAAAGGCGGAGCCCTTCTTTCCTCGCAATCGGGTTCTACGGAGCTTCTATATATAGAAACATCCGCAAACACCGCTATTTTATCACAGGGAATTTCCAAATTAAAACAGAATTTTATGGACACGTCTTACTTCTTCTCTGCTTTCATCCGCTTGATGCAGTTGACCCTGGAGCAATATTGCTTAATTCCGTCCCACCTTCCCCAAACGCAGCCTGCGCATTTTTTCGGCTGATGCGGTCGTACATCCGTGACAATTGCTTTTATCATATATACCTCCAGTCAATTCTTTCCCAATGAACACCGATAAGCAAAGTGCTGCGAACAGAAGGCTCATTGAGGCGGATTCCTCCGGTTTCTTAAGCCTTAATATCCGAAATAAGCCTGCGAGCGTTCAATCAAGAAGGCGCGTTCCAGCGACCTGTCCTGCTGCTCGTGCAGCCTCGACGGATTGTGCAAGTGGTCCGCGAGATCGGATAAGGCGGTTTCCGCCAAAGCTCTTCTTATCGGTCCCCAGGACTCGTTCCTGGTCTGAATGTAGCGTAATGCTTCAGGAATGGTAAGGCCTCTCAGCCTTGTAAATACGGAAGCCCACCGGGCGAAGTCGCCTGTAGCCCTCTCTGATGCCGGAACCATATATTCGGCCCACCCGGATACACTGCCGCTGGACAGCTTGAGCAAGCCGCATGTACAGTCGCGGCAATCCGTCTGAATCCGGTTTTCAATCCATTTACAATCAAAGCGAAACAATTCCATATGGCCGATTTTGAACTCAGATACCTCTTGTTCACCCATACGGGGTAATGGATCCGATAATTTCATCATGACGGCATATCTCCTCTTATAGTTTTAGGATAGAACAGCACAAAAAAGCCTCAGGAGCAGAGAAACTCTGCTTCCGGGCTTTTACACAGTAAAATAAGCTTGCGGTCGCGGTTCTCTCTCAATCACGTTTACGAGGTTAGCTGTCGGATTCGGACTTGAGAGTGTCCTACTCAGGAACAATAGAAGCTAATGCCCCAAGATTCACCCCTTGAAGCTGCTTATTGCCGCTTCGATTGGTTCCCCCGCTTCCCTATTCGGGAATTCAACGTTAAAGCTTGCATTATGCTGTTGTTGAAATGAATCTTACTCCCAAACCCAAGTAATGTAAAACCGGAATCCGGCGATTATTTCCAATATTTTGACGGGAATTGCACATGAAAACGAAATCATTGTGATAAGACAGCGAATATCGTTCCGAATGCTTCATTATTCGCTGATTCTCACATTTTTGGAGAAAACGCAAGATAAACGAAGCTATATGGAGAATTTTCGAGATCTGATTCTTGTTTGCCGCATGAATCCCCCTTAAGTTCCCCATTTCGCATGCAGGGTTTCTTTACAGTAACAAGCGTCCGGCGTATGATTCAACTCATGAATTGACATACAAAGTTTCCACTATCGAATCGCTGAGTTTCCTTTTGTCCTATATATTGTGACACAAGGAAAGCGGGGGAACCAAAAATCGTGTTGCGTTAAGGCGGTGTGAGAGCTGCCGATACGTCGACACTGGGGTGAATCCTATGAGAATTTCTCACAAAATGCTCATGGGTAGGGCGACTCTCACCGCCCGAATCCGGCAGCTAACCTCGTAAGCGTTGGAAAGGCAGCTATCTTATCCTTTTAATAGGCATATGGGCTGTCAAAGAAGAGAGGATGATGAAGCTTGTGATCGGAACCGGCGACCACAGGGCTTAGACCTCTGTGGCTTTTTTCTGTCCGAAAGTACAAACATGATGTTTTCCAACCATATTTTGCATCTTTTTCGCTGAGTCCTTCATAGGAAGGAACGGGGGAACCACCGGAAGCTCGAAAGCTACTTTTCTATCGGGCTTCCATTGGGGTGAATCACAGGAGCAGGCTAGCGCATGCTCTCGTGTAGGGCGACTCTCACGCCCGAATCCGGCAGCTAACCTCGTAAGCGTATCGAGAGAGGCAACGATTGTCGTGCGATAAGACACGGTTCATTCACTGTGCCTTAAGAAGCCACGGGAAGAGTTCTTCTCTAGCCTGCAGGCTTCTTTTTTGTTGCCTTCTCTTTCTGACCGAAGTAGGAGGAGTCGTATGGAACAACGCCAGCAGTTCATTCTGGTTGCAGCCTCAAACAAAACAGGCGAAGCCTTCATCCGCAAATTAATGCTGCAGAAGCTTCCTTTCGCAGCACTTGTCAACAGCAAGTCGGAAGCAGCGCGGCTGGAGGAAATCGGAGTAAAGCATTTTATTCTGGTAGATACTACCGAGGAGAGAAAATGGGTGATGCCCGAGCTTCCCGTAGGTAAAGTGTACTTGTTCGAAAGCAGCCTGAACTTGTGCTGCCGCTATATCCGGGTGTGCCATATGTGGACCTCGGAGCCGATTTACGTCATTACGCATTCCGTCAATCCCAGGCTGATTTATAGGGCGCTTGGAGCCAGCTTTGTGATTCATACGAATAGTCACGATGTATCTTTCTTGCTGGCCTCGCAGCGGCCGGAATAGTAGAGCCTTAACTGGAGGCTGAGACCGGAATGCGGGGAATGCCTTACCTTACTATTGAAAGCTTTGGAGGGATACCGATGTTGGATCTGTATATGGTATTGACGCTGGCCGTCACTTACGCACTGTTCAGCGGTTTTTTATCCTGGTGCGGCAGAGTGATTCAGGAACCGGAGAGTGAGCGAAAATGATAGTCGTTGCGATTTTTACTTTGTTTATCTTTCTCTATCTTGTGTATGCGCTGATCTATCCTGAAAAATTTTAGGAGCAACCTAAGGAGGCTTTTTTGAGCTATGGGCATCTTGCAAATTGCCGTCGTGATAGTAATCCTGGTACTGCTTGTTAAGCCTTTGGGCACGTACCTGTATAACGTATTTCGGAATGAAGCGAATGGAACCGATAAATGGTTCTCCTTCATTGAAAAGCCGATATTCGCCCTGATCGGTCTGAAAGACCCTAAAGGGATGACCTGGAAGACGTACGGATTCAGCTTCATTGCAACCAATATCGTTCTTGTGGCTATAAGCTACCTGATCTTGCGGATCCAAAAATTTCTCCCGATGAATCCGAACGGGATCGACAATATGGAGGAGACACTCTCCTTCAATACGGTCATCAGCTTCATGACCAATACGAATTTGCAGCATTACAGCGGTGAGACCGGACTATCCTATTTCTCGCAAATGGCCGTCATCATGATGATGATGTTTACCTCGGCGGCGACCGGACTGTGCGTAGCGATAGCGTTTGTCCGCGCGATTACGAGCAAAGGAACGACGATCGGCAACTTTTTCGAGGATTTCGTGAAGGCTCATACGCGCGTCTTCCTACCGTTTGCATTTGTCATTACGCTGGTGCTGGTGGCGCTTCAAGTTCCGCAAACACTGCAGCCTACCATCACCGTCACCGGTCTCGGGGGTCAGGAGCAGCAAATCGCTATCGGTCCTGTCGCATCCTTAGAATCGATCAAGCATTTGGGCACGAACGGCGGAGGATTCTTCGGAGTCAACTCGGCTCATCCTTTCGAGAATCCGCGTCCGCTGACCAATGTCATTGAAATATTGTCCATGTGGTCGCTGGCCGCCGCCTTGCCTTACACGTACGGGTTGTTCGCCAAAAACCGCAAACAGGGCTGGGTTATTTTCTCGGCGATGATGATTTTGTTCCTGCTGTTCTTATCGCTTGTTTACGTATCGGAATCGAACGGCAATCCGGTCATGAACCGGCTTGGCATCGACGCGTCGCAAGGCAGCATGGAGGGCAAAGAGGTCCGGTTCGGCATCGCGCAGTCCGCGCTCTTTACTACCGTTACTACTGCTGCGACAACAGGCTCCGTCAATAACATGCACGATACGCTGACACCGCTTGGCGGCATTACTCCGCTGGCTCTGATGATGCTCAACTGCGTATTCGGCGGCAAGGGCGTCGGACTGGTGAACATGCTGATGTATGCGATATTGGCCGTCTTCCTGGCCGGTTTGATGGTCGGGCGCACGCCGGAGTTTTTGGGACGCAAAATCGAAGCGCGCGAGATGAAGCTGATCGCCATCGCCATCCTGGCGCACCCGTTCATTATCCTTGCACCTACGGCTCTCGCTCTTGTTACCGAGGTTGGAAAAGCAGCGATCACCAATCCTACGTTCCATGGCATCTCGCAGGTGCTGTATGAATATGTTTCATCCGCTGCCAACAACGGCTCGGGCTTTGAAGGTCTTGGCGACAATACGCCGTTCTGGAATATTTCGACGGGGCTTGTCATGCTGTTCGGCCGCTACATTTCCATGATCGCGCTGCTCGCCGCCGCAGGCTCCATGCTTCGCAAGCAATGGGTTCCGGAGACGATCGGCACGTTCCGTACGGATAACGGCCTGTTTGTTGGAATTCTCGTAGGTACGGTACTGATCATCGGCGCGCTGACCTTCCTGCCGGCGATTGTGCTTGGCCCTATTGCCGAGCATCTCACGATCCGTTAATAGAAAAGGTGGAACAACAATATGAGTGCGAATAGAAAAAAATTGCTAACCGGAGATATCGTCGCGAGCGCCATCAAAGACAGCTTCATCAAGCTGAACCCGCTCACAATGATGAAAAATCCCGTCATGTTCGTCGTCGAGGTCGGAACGTTCATCGTCTTGCTGATGGTCTTGTTCCCGGGCTACTTCGGCACGGATAGTATCGGCTTCAGTCTCACCGTCTTTTTCATCCTGCTGCTCACCGTCTTGTTCGCCAACTTCGCCGAAGCCTTGGCCGAGGGACGGGGCAAGGCCCAGGCAGATTCCTTGAAAAAGACGAAAAAAGATATTACGGCCAACAAAGTCGTTGGCGGCGGAGTAAAGCAGGTCTCCTCCTCGGAGCTTCGCAAAGGCGACATCGTCGTCGTCGCTCAAGGCGAGATGATTCCTGGCGACGGCGAAGTGATCGAAGGCCTTGCCTCCGTCGACGAATCTGCCATTACCGGGGAATCGGCGCCGGTCATTAAAGAAGCCGGGGGCGACTTCAGCTCCGTCACCGGAGGGACCCGCGTCGTCAGCGACCGCATCAAGGTCAAAATTACGAGTGATCCCGGGGAATCGTTCCTGGACCGGATGATTTCTCTCGTAGAAGGGGCGTCGAGACAAAAAACGCCGAACGAGATCGCCTTGAACACACTGTTAACCAGCTTGACGCTTATTTTCCTGATCGTTGTAGTAACCTTGGCACCGATTGCTAAATTTCTGGAAATCGATCTATCGATTCCCGTTCTCATTTCACTGCTTGTTTGTCTGATTCCAACGACGATCGGCGGATTGCTGTCAGCCATCGGGATAGCCGGTATGGACCGTGTCACGCAGTTCAATGTGCTGGCCATGTCCGGTAAAGCGGTGGAAGCCTCGGGTGACATCAATACGATGATTCTGGATAAGACCGGAACGATCACGTTCGGTAACCGGATGGCGAGCGAATTCACGCCGGTCGGCTCGGAAAAAGTAAGCACCGTGGCCGAATGGGCGGCCATCAGCTCGGTTAAGGACGAAACGCCGGAAGGCCGCTCCGTTCTGGAGCTGATGAAAAAACAGGGCTTGTCGTATTCCGAAGCGTTGGCTGACGGCGGAGAGTTCATCGAATTTAAAGCCGAAACCCGGATGAGCGGCATCGACTTGAAGGACGGCCGCCATGTTCGCAAAGGCGCCGTCGATGCGGTACGCAAATGGGTTGAGTCTCAAGGCGGTACGGTGCCTGCCGATCTGAGCGCCAAGAGCGACGCCATAGCCAAGGAAGGCGGAACGCCTCTTGCCGTGGCCGTCGACAATACGATCTACGGTTTGATTTATTTGAAGGATACCGTGAAGCCGGGGATGAAGGAACGCTTCGACCAGCTGCGCAAAATGGGGATCAAAACGATTATGTGTACCGGTGATAACCCATTGACGGCGGCGACGATTGCTCGCGAAGCCGGTGTGGACGATTTCATCGCGGAAAGCAAGCCCGAGGATAAAATCGCCGTCATTCGCCGGGAGCAGGCCGAAGGAAAGCTGGTCGCCATGACCGGGGACGGAACGAACGACGCTCCGGCTCTAGCACAGGCTGACGTCGGCCTAGCCATGAACAGCGGTACAGTAGCCGCTAAGGAAGCGGCCAACATGGTCGATTTGGATTCCGACCCTTCGAAAATTATCGAGGTCGTAGCTATCGGCAAGCAGCTGCTTATGACGCGCGGCGCTCTGACCACGTTCAGTATCGCCAATGACGTAGCCAAATATTTCGCCATCATCCCGGCCATGTTCACACTGGCGATCCCGCAAATGGAAGCTCTCAACATCATGAAGCTGGGATCTCCGATGTCGGCCATTTTATCGGCGCTGGTCTTCAACGCCATTATTATACCGCTGCTGATTCCGCTCGCTATGCGGGGTGTGACTTACAAGCCGATGAGCTCTACCAAGCTTCTGCAGCGCAACATTTTTATTTACGGCCTTGGCGGCGTTGTTGTACCGTTCATCGGAATCAAGCTGATTGACTTGATCGTCCATCTGTGGATTTAACCGGCTGCTGTCGGACATAGAATCCGGCAGGCACCCTATTATAGAGAAGAAAGGTATGAAAAGGATGAATAAATCGGCCCATCACAGTGCGGATTCCGCCCGATTCTCTCTCGGGACAGCTATTCGCAGCAGCCTTGTATTCATAGTCTTATGCGGTGTCGTATATCCGCTTGTTTCTACAGGAGTAGCTCAGGTTCTGATGCCTGGCCGTGCCAATGGCAGCATGCTCAAGAACGGCAGCGGCCAAGTCGTAGGCTCTGAGCTGATCGGTCAAAACTTTACCGATCCGAAATATTTTCAGGGCCGGGTATCCAGTATCGAATACAAAGCGGAAGCTTCCGGGACGAACAACTATGCTCCTTCCAATCCGGATATGCTGAAGCGGACCGAGGAATCTATCGAGGCGTGGAAGCAAAATAATCCGGACGTCCCTGTCAGCCAACTTCCTATCGACCTGGTAACGAACTCCGGATCCGGACTCGATCCGCACATCACTCCGGCATCGGCCCAAGTGCAAATTCCGCGGATCAGCAAGCTGACCGGATTGTCCGTCAACCAGCTGAATACGCTCGTTCAAGCGAATACGGAAGGCCGGGATTTGGGCCTATTCGGCGAACCGCGAGTGAATGTGTTGAAGCTGAATATCGCTTTGAGTGAGCTATTGAAGAAATAAGTCGGCTGATGATAGCCTATAGTGAAATGGATTTTTGGTAAAAAAGTGGTTGGCAGATTTGTAAATCTGCTGCCGCTTTTTTGCTATGTCAGGGGAACCTCATAAAGTGGAATTGAATGAACACAGTGGACTAGTAAGAACGCGTAAAATCATTCGAAGCTAACGGAAGGTGCTTGTCAGGTGAAGGTTTGGAAAGCAGCTATGGTAGGAAGTGCGCTAAGGGGCTGGAGGAACATTACCTCCCAGCCCCTTTCTATTGTCCCGCACAAGCAGCTGGCACGCCGGCTAATCGAACAAATCGAGCTGCTTCGGCGCCAGCTCCCCCGGCTCCTGTCCCAGGAGCTTCATAAATTCCACGGCATTCTCGGCCGCGTCGCCGCCCGAGTTATTGTTGAAAATGACGCATAGCTCCTCGGTTTCCCGCTCCAGCAGGCGCAAGTGCTCGCACCATTCCAGCAGCTCCTCCCGGTTATACCGGTACAAATACCGCACCTCGCGCCAGTTCGAGCCTCCGCCCGAGCTCCATCCCGCTGCATTCCGTCCGTGAAACCGGACGACGGTCAGCTTCTTGTCCGTAGGCTGCAGCACCGTCGGCACGGAGCCCGGCTCCACCTGCGGCTCGTCGCAAATGCTGTGGATCCATCCTTCCTCCCGCATGAAGGACAGCGTCTTGTCCCTCATCTCCGGGGTGAACCAGCTTTGATGGCGGAACTCCAGCGCGAGCGGAATGCCGTCCATCCGGTCTTTGGCCGCCCGCAGCAGCGCCACGTTATTGCGGTCGCACTCGAACCACGGCGGGTATTGAAACAATACCGCCTTAAGCTTGCCCGCTTCCCGGAGCGGCTCTATCGACTCCTTGAACGCACTAAACATGGAGTCGTTATCGGAGAACGGATTGGCTCCGCGCAAATGTCCGGTCATTCCTTGATAGGCTTTGACAAGGAAGGCGAACCCGGCCGGCGTTTCGGCCGCCCACCTTTCGTAGAGCTCGGCTTTTTGCACCGCGTAAAACGAGCTGTCCACCTCTACGACAGGAAAATGCTTGCTGTACACCTTCAGCTTGTCCCGCGCCGGGGTTCCCTGTACATACAGGTCGTCGTGATCTCCCCAGCCGGCGAGTCCGATGCGTATCATTTTCTCACCTCTTGCTCTTGAAAAGGGTTGATTAGGTTACAAGATCGGCGAGAGCAGCCTCGCCATCGATTCCGCCATCCGCTTGTGCAGCCGCCGTTTGCTGTACAGCTCCCAAGTCAGCAGCTTGCAGTGCCGGATATCCTGCTCGAAAATATGCTCCAGACGCGAAGCCACATCCGGATCGAACAAAAAGGCGTTCACTTCAAAGTTAAGCTCCAGGCTGCGGCGGTCCATATTCGCCGTCCCTACGGAAGCAGCCTGGCCGTCGACAACCATCGTCTTCGCATGGAGAAAGCCGTTGTCATACAGGTAGCAGCTGGCGCCGGCGCGCAGCAGCTCGCCCAAATAAGCAAGTGACGCCCAGTGGACGAGCCGGTGGTCGCCCTTTTTCGGAATCATGATCCGTACATCGATCCCCGACAGCGTGGCAATTTTCAACGCGTTCAGCACACTGTCGTCCGGAATGAAATACGGCGTCTGAATATAAATTCGCTTTTGCGCCTCGAAAATAAACTTGATATAGCCGTTCTTGATCTGCTGCGTCTCCGAGCTCGGTCCGCTCGATACGATTTGTACCGCGGTCGTAGCGGTTTCCCTAATATCCGGGAACAAGACCGGCTCTACGGTCGAATATTCGTTGGAGGCGATCCCCCAATCGAGCAGAAACTGCACCTGCAGCCGGTGAACGGCGTCCCCGTGCAGCATTAGATGCGTATCGCGCCAATAGCCGATATGGCGGTCTTTCCCCAAGTATTCGTCCCCGATGTTGAAGCCTCCGACGAACCCGACCTTCCCGTCGATGACGGCGATTTTCCGGTGATTACGGTAGTTGAGGCGGAAATTCAAGTACGGGATTTTGGCCGGGAAAAAGGGAAACACCGCTCCGCCTGCAGCCCGCAGCGCAGCGAACATTTTCTGGTTGACGCCAAGCGACCCTATATCGTCATACAAAAGGCGGATCTTCACGCCCTCTCTCGCCTTGACCGTCAGCGCATGGATGAGTCGCCGCCCGGTCTCGTCGTTGCCCAGCTTATAGTAGAGCAAGTGCACGTGGCGCTTGGCTTGGCCGATTTCGCGCAGCAGCGCTTCGAACTTCTCGACCCCGTCGGTGAACAGCGTCACTTCGTTATTCTGCGTAAGAGGCGAATAGCCGCTGACCAGGTTCATATAAATCAGCCGGCGGTATTCCTGCACCGAAGGATCGTGGAAGGCAAACGTATTGCGCTGAAGGCTTTGGGCTTGCTCCTCCATCTCCTCTCTGACGCGCCTTTCCATCCGGGGTCGGATCCGGTACACCTTCTGCCGTGCTAAGTTTTGCCCAAGGAAAATATATAAAATAAAGCCCAAGATCGGCAGCAGCAGCAGCACCATGAGCCAAGCCCATGTGACGCCCACATTGCGCCTCTCCAAAAAAATAATCGCTACAGCGAAAACCAGGTTAATGACAGGAATCCAGTCATTAATGGTTTTCCATAAGCCTACCATCCACACAGGCATGAACCGCTCACTCCGATTTGATCGACTTCATCATTTATTTATGCTGCCAACAACGCCTGAAAAAAGACAGGACTGCATGGTTCATGGTTCCTTCTCAGGACGTACGCAACATTTGGCTGCCGATGTGGCATACTAAACTATCTTTCTGTTCTCAAATAAGGGGGCTCGATACTATGCGTATCCTTGTATGCCTGTTCATGATGCTGCTTGCTTTCAGTATGCCTGTCCGGCTGCACGCCGAACCGGCTTATGCCAAATGGGGCGCGCTTGCCGTACAAGAAACGAAGAAGAGGTACAACGCAGATATCATCGATTATTTGCATCTCGGGCGCAAGCCGATCAGTCCCGATATTTCCGAGGAGTCATTCCGGCTATGGCTGAAGGACCCCAGCGGAGAATTCGGCGTCATCGTCCGCATCCGCTTCCGCAACGATACGGAGGAAGTGCTCTCCATCCGCATGAACAAATTGAACCTGCCGTCGTTCTATCAGCCGTTCGATTTCTCTTCTGCGATTTTTTGAAGCACTTGCGTAAATACGCTCGGCGGCTGCGCTCCCGTCAGCGCATATTTGCCGTCGATAATAAAGAACGGCACGCCGGTTATTCCTACGTCGTGTCCATATGCCAGGTCCTGGGCAACCTCTTCCTCGCCCTCTCCGCCGGTCAATCTTTCACGAAGCCCCGCCGTCTCGATACCGGTTTCTTGTGCCAGCTTAAGCAGCACCTCCAGGCTTCCGATATCCCGGCCGTCTTCGAAATACGCTTTATTGATTGCTTCCAGCATGGACAGCTTGCTTTCCTGCTGCACGATTGCGATCAGACGGTGCGACATGCGGGTGTTGGGCATAAAGCCAACCTTGTCGAAATCAAACGCTAGTCCAGCGCCTTTTCCCGCTTCCGTCACCTGCGAGAATACCTGGCTCAGATCAACCTGACCGCCGAATTTCTTTTGCATCGTTTCCTTGAACGGAAGACCTTCGACCGGTATCGAAGCGTCCAGCATATACGCGCGGATGCTCAATTCAACCGGCTCCCCTGTCCATTCGCTCAAAGCCGTCAGCATATTTTGCTTGCCTATTCGGCACCAAGGGCACACCGTATCGTGAAACAGCTCTATTCTCATCCAACTTATCCTCCCTGAGTTCGGACAGCCTGTTCGTGACGAATCGTCAACCCTCATCCCGATCCCATGCTGTGCTATCTACTCGTACTATACCGCATGGAAAGCTGCAGAACAACTTCCCGCGCCATCCTCCTCCCGTCTCCGGTTTCGCCGCCCTCTATTTATGAATCGAACGATTGTTTTTCGTACCTAGGGTTTAGAATCTATCAAAATCGGTAAGTCTAGTACTAGCAATCGCGATTCTACTATTTTTTACGCAAGGTAAGGAGGTTACCGATCCATGTTCCGTAAACGTTTGAACATCGTTCTGCTTCTCCCTTCCATTTTGTTCGCAAGCCTGATGATGACTGCGGGGAAAGCGGAAGCCTACCACGTAATGGATGATTACGCCGACATGTCCGAATATTACTCGACAACGTACTATCCTGAGCAGGAGCCTGTGGTTCCGGAGACGGTGGAAGCCCCGCAGCCGATAGTCTATCAGGTCAACTCCGGGGACACTTTATACAAAATCGCCCGCGACTTCGGCATCTCCATAGCGGCTATTATGGCCGAAAACGGCATCACCGAAGCGCGTTATCTGTCCGTTGGCCAGCAGTTGACGATTCCATCGTCCGAAGCGGTTATTCCCTTGCCCGACGGGCAGCAAAAGGTCGTCAAGCAGGTGCTCAGCTCCACTCTAACCGCCTATACGGCCGGTAAGGAATCTACGGGAAAAACCCCGTCCAGCCCCGCCTACGGCATTACCTACAGCGGCAGCAAGGCCGAGGAAGGCCGCACGATAGCCGTCGATCCTTCCGTTATCCCTATCGGCACGACCGTGTTTATTGACGGCATCGGCATCCGTACCGCTGAAGATACCGGTTCCGCCGTAAAAGGCGCGCGAATAGACGTGTTTATGGACGATCTGAAGCAAGCCGTCAACTTTGGGGTGAAAAAGAACGTGAAAGTCTACGTGCTATCCTAGCCCGCGTTCTGCAGCGCACTAATTGGTTATGTCCCCTGTCCGGTGTACTTGAGCCGTACGGGGGATTTTTTTGCGCTGGGCACTGCTTGTGCTCCGCATCCTCCCCTCCAGACCGCCGAAATCCTGCCGGTACTCAAAAAAATCATAGTTTAAGAGGCGGAACCATTATATTTCCATGCAATTTTGTGTATTATATTAAGATAAACTATAACGAAAGAAAGGTTGATTCTGTTGGAAACCTCGTCTGCATCATCTCATTTCATCAAAAACATTGTCATTGAAGACTTAAAATCCGGCAAAGTCGACCAGATTGTTACCCGCTTTCCTCCGGAACCGAACGGCTACCTGCACATCGGCCATGCCAAATCGATCCTGCTGAACTTTGAATTGGCGGACGAATTTAAAGGCAGAACCAATCTCCGTTTCGACGATACGAATCCGTTAAAAGAAGATACCGAGTACGTGGAAGCGATCAAAGAAGACGTCGCCTGGCTCGGCTACGAATGGGACGGGCTGTTCTTTGCTTCGAACTATTTCGAGGAAATGTACAGCCGCGCCGTGCTGCTGATCAAGAAGGGCTTGGCGTTCGTAGACGATTTGTCCGCCGACGAAATCCGCTTGACCCGCGGTACGCTGACCCAGCCGGGACAAGACAGCCCTCACCGCAACCGCTCCATTGAGGAGAACCTCGATCTGTTCGCGCGGATGCGCAACGGCGAGTTCAAGGACGGGGAAAAGGTGCTGCGCGCCAAAATCGACATGAGCTCCCCTAACATCAATATGCGTGACCCTGTCATTTACCGTATCTCCCACGCGACGCATCACAATACCGGCGACAAATGGTGCATCTATCCGATGTACGCTTTCGCTCACCCGTTGGAGGATGCTATCGAAGGCGTGACCCATTCCATCTGTACGCTGGAGTTCGAAGACCAGCGCCCGTTCTACGATTGGGTGGTAGCCGAATGCGAAATGGAGCATCAGCCTAGACAATACGAGTTCGCCCGTTTGAATATTACGAATACCGTCATGAGCAAGCGCTTCTTGAAGCAGCTGGTTGACAATAAAATCGTCGATGCTTGGGACGATCCGCGGATGCCGACGATCAGCGGGTTGCGCCGCAAAGGCTACACGCCGGAAGCGATTCGCAACTTCGTGCGCGAGACCGGCGTCGCCAAGAGCTACAGCGTTGCC
Organism: Paenibacillus sp. H1-7; assembly: GCF_022354825.1. Taxonomy (GTDB): domain Bacteria; phylum Bacillota; class Bacilli; order Paenibacillales; family NBRC-103111; genus Paenibacillus_S. The sequence continues at coordinate 239,437 of NZ_CP031168.1, read as the reverse complement.
GATGAGCGGATGCTGGAGCATTTTATCCGTGAAGATTTGAAGCTGAAGGCTCCTCGTACGATGGCCGTATTGCGCCCGCTTAAGGTCGTCATTACGAACTATCCTGAGGATCAAGTGGAAAAGCTCGACGCGGAGATCAATCCGGAAAATCCGGAGATGGGCAACCGTCAAATTCCGTTCTCCCGCGAAATCTATATCGAGCAGGACGACTTCATGGAAAATCCGCCGAACAAATATTTCCGTTTGTTCCCCGGCAATGAAGTGCGCCTGAAGAACGCGTATTTCATCAAGTGCAACGATTTCATCAAAGATGCCGACGGCAACGTGGTGGAAATCCACTGCACCTACGATCCGGAGACGAAGAGCGGCAGCGGCTTCACCGGACGCAAGGTCAAAGGAACGATCCACTGGGTCGATGCCAAGCATGCGCTCCCGGCGGAATTCCGCTTGTTCGAGCCGCTCATCCTCGATGAGGAGAAAGGCGACAGCGACAACTTCCTGGAGCATATCAACCCGAATTCTCTCGAAGTCGTTCACGGCTTCGTCGAACCGAACATGAAGGATGCGCAAGCGCAGGACAAGTACCAAATATTCCGCCACGGATACTTTAATGTGGATTCCCGACTGAGCAAGCCGGACCGTCTTGTATACAATCGAATCGTCTCGCTGAAAAGCTCGTTTGAGCTGTAAGGCTTGGGCGGCAAGAGGAAAAAATCCAGTACCTTCACGGTACTGGATTTTTTTGTCCTGCAAGAAGACCCTTGCGTTCGGTAGGCTAGTGCAGTGACCCGCCTCCTGTTCATGGACTCGGAGGAGGTCTATCGGACAGAAGATCCGCTTTTCCTTGGAATGATGCTGCTTTTGCAGTGCGATCGGACTGAGAGTCCGCTATTTGCCTATTTTTCATACGAAAATCGCGTATTGGGGCGAAATAAAGGATCTACGGTCCGATCACTCTCGAAAAAGCACTGATTTTGGTAGAATAACGGAACTACCGTCCGAAATCGCGACAACAGCGCTTATATTTTGAGCAAAAAAATTGGTCGCCTATAGCCTCTAGGGACGGAACGCTTTATGAGCCGTCAGCACATGGTCCGCTTCGTTCCACTGCCACTGGTACCCGAGCGCATCGGCTACCCAAGCCCATTCCGTCAGCACAAAATTGTTCAATATGTGCACCGGCGGCTGCTCAATTACCCTCATACGCCCTTCCTCCGTATACGTGATCCGCTTCGCTACCGGGTCATATTTCGCATCCTCTATCCCGAGCGCTCGAAAGGTTTGGGTGAGCGGAACCCAAGGCATCCCGCGGATGACCAGCGGCTTGATTCCCCGAAAAGGAAGCTCCCTGCCGTCCGCATAAATCCGGGTAAAAGGCAGATGCTTCGCTACCGTATTTCCCGGCAGCAGCGTCAATGCACCCGCATCGAGGCTCCGCTTCTCCTCCTCGGACAAGTGGGCGATTTTGTTGGCGGCCTTCTGCGGCCTGAGCTGCACGCCGTATCGGCTCTCCATCCGGTTATGAAGCCGCTCCATATCTTCCTTGTCCGCAGACTTCAGGCTTCTCCCCTGCATCTGGGCCATCAGCACGCCGATGGATTCGGCCGCGATAGCGCCGTTCGGCTGGATCCTCGTGCTGCCGTAAGCAACCGCGGAGGAGCCGACCAGCTTGCCGGCCGTCACGACATTGTCGTACGGCTTCAGCAGGTAGCTGCCGAGCGGGATGCCGTATTTGTCCGGACGCCCGATGGCAAGCCCTTCCCGATTCGAGCGGGAGCCCTGAATATCGAGGAAATAACCGCCGATACTGACGTTATCCCAGAACATCCGCCCGCTCATAATATCGGACGCCTGCATGACGTATTCCGTCGGGTAATGGTTGTACTCTCTTATATATAGGTAGGCCGGTTCCCCGTTCAGTTCCAAATTCTCGAAGCCGACGATATGCTTGCGCAAATGATCGCGGATATACGGCATTTCTTCTCTCGTCAGCCGCATTCCCCTCTGGACCGTGTCTTCTTGGCTCGGATCGACGCCGTAAACCTGCAAGGCGTTGATGACAATCTCTCCGTTGCCTTGATTCAAAATATTAAGTCCCCGCAAATTCAGCCATTCCTTGTTTCTTAGCTCGTAAGCCGACACAATCGGCGGAAAACCGTAAGCAATATTCGCATCAACGTACGTTTCCGGTCCGTACAGGTGCTCCCGCTGCGCCTTGCCTATACTCCAGAAGTGGCTGTAAAACTTATGCCAATCGACGCCTTTGAACTTCATCATGTAGGTCGCGCTCATATATTCCCGTTCCTTCGACCCGTAAAGCGCTTCCAATCCTTGGAAGGGTTCTACCTTCAAAGTGCGGATAAGGGAGGCGTCATCCGAGTTATCGACGACGTAATCCGGTCGTACGGACCGTTTCTTCCCGTTCCGGTTCACATATTGAAGCTCCACGACTTTTCCGCTCTCGGTCTGCACATCCTCCAGAACGACGGACTTCTCCAGCGGAATCCGGTCGACCAGCCGATGAAAATACCCGGCGAAATCGGCCTTTCTCCGAATATCCCCGCGCTCGTATTGCCGGAACAGCTCCTTCATCCCGCCTTGAGCCAACGGTTGTCCCTGATCGTCGTAAGTCCCGTCCAGGTAAAGCATCTCTCCCTGCAGCAGCTGGCCGCCGAGGCCCGCTTTCGTCTCCAGGATGAGCACGTCAAGACCTTCCTGCTTCGCTCTTTGCGCCAAATACATCCCTTCCAGCTCCGTGCCGACAACGACGACCTCCGGGGTATAGCTGAAATTCGGATTCAACGTAAAGCTTCCGTCGCTGTCCCGATGCAGCCCGAAATAGCCCAGCACAGCGATGGCTCCTCCCGCAACTCCGAGCGCAGCGCCCATTCCTAGCATGTGCTTAATGTTTCTGGGTGTCTCTATCCATCTTTTCAGATTCAAATTGGCTGTCACCGTTCCCCCGGATTTCGTGTGAAATACAATCAAATCCTAACGGATTTTCGGCTGGATTTCAATCGTTTTCTTAAGCTCCAGCCCGCCCCCCGCCTGGCTCGGCAGCCTTGAGCGCGAATGCGCCGCCCTTTTCATATTTTATGAATGTTTACCGTATTTTAATACAAGAAGGTCTGTCCCTTAACACTCCCTTGATACAATGCAATGGATATTGAACAAGGAGGGATTATGTCAAGTATGCTTAAAAGAAGCGCATGGCTTTCTACGATGTTGGGGCTGCTGCTTGGAGCGGCGACAGTAATGCCCGCGGCGGCTGCCGATAAGACCGGTACGACGGCCGGAACAACGAAAACCATCACGATCCTGCACACCAATGACATCCACAGCCGGGTAGAGGAAAGCACAGATTCCATCGGCTACGCCAAGCTGGCCACGATCATCCGTGAGCAAAAGGCAGCCAACCCGAACACCCTTGTACTCGACGCCGGAGATACGTTCCACGGCCAGACGATCGCCAATCTCGTACGCGGGGAAAGCATCGTCAAAATTATGAATACGATCGGCTACGACGCCATGGCTCCTGGCAATCATGATTTCAATTACGGCAGCGACCGGCTGGTCGAACTGAGCGGAATGACCAAATTCCCCGTCCTCAGCGCCAACGTAAAGAAAGCGGACGGCTCTCGCCTGCTTAAACCGTACATCATTAAGGAAGTGGGCGGCGTTAAGGTAGGCATCTTCGGCTTGACGACGCCGGAGACCGCTTACAAGACGCACCCGAACAATGTCAAAGGCATTACGTTCGCCGATCCGGCGGCAGAGGCGAAAGCCGTAGTGGCCGAGCTGAAGGACAAGGCCGATATCGTCATAGCCCTCGCTCATCTCGGAGTCGACAAGTCCAGCGTAGATACGAGCATTAAGGTAGCCGAGCAGGTTCCCGGCATCGACGTTATTATTGACGGACACAGCCACACCGTGCTGGAAAAAGGCATGAACGTAGGCAGCGTGCTTATTGCGCAGACAGGCGAGTACAGCAAGAATATCGGCAAGGTGGAGCTGACGCTTGACGGAACCAAGCTGAAAAGCAAGACGGCCAGCCTTACGATGAGACCGGCAGCCAATACGATCCAGGCCGACCCGGCCGTCCTGTCCATTATCGATGAGGTGAAAAAGAGCCAGGATACCGTTCTGTCGCAGGTTGTCGGCTCTACATCCGTGAAGCTCATAGGTGAACGTGAGGTCGTTCGCGTCGGAGAATCGAATTTGGGCAACCTGATTACCGATGCGATGCTCGATGAGACGGGTGCCGATGTCGCCTTAACGAACGGCGGAGGCATTCGCGCTTCCATTGAAGCCGGTCCGATCACCAAAGGACAGGTCATCACCGTACTTCCGTTCGGGAACTACATCCAGACGAAGAAGGTGAAGGGGTCCGATATCGTCGCCGCTCTCGAGCTCGGCGTATCCAGCTATCCGGAGCCGCTTGGGGGCTTTCCTCATGTAGGCGGCCTCACCTTCGTCTTGGATCAGAGCGAGGCAAAAGGACAGCGTGTCAGCGAAGTCATGGTAAAGGGAGCTCCTATCGACCCTCAAAAAGATTATTTGCTTGCCACTAACGACTTCATGGCCGCCGGAGGCGACCAATATACGATGTTCCAAAATTACCCTATCGCCAACGATTTCTCTTCGCTGGAAGAATCGGTGATCGCGTATTTGCAGAAAAAAGGCGCTGTGGAGCCGAAAACGGAAGGCCGCATTACCGTTAAGACAGGCGCAGCTGCGGCTCCTACGCCATCCGCTCCGACTCCAGCACCGGCACCGGCTCAAACACCGGCACCAGCGCCGGCCGTGACTGCCCCTGCATCCTCCGTCTGTGTCGTGAAAAGCGGCGATTCCTTGTGGAAGATCGCCAAGCAATATCGCACTACATGGCAGCACCTACAGCAGCTGAACCGGTTGGCGAATCCTAATCTTATTTTCCCGGGACAGGAAATAATCGTTCCCGTTAGCTAACGTACTCGTATCCCCCACCCCGATACTACATGAACAGTCTTACCGGAGGTCCCCTCTTCGGTTAAGACTGTTTTTATTATTTGTAAATATTTACCTGTTATTGCCCGCCTGCTATGGTACTATAATGAAACACCATTTACCCCTATCCCATGCATTACCACTACACACTGTTGGTAACGCATTCATTATATGGACACTATAACTGGCAAGGAAGGTGGTCTTATGGAATTTGATTATTTGATTCGGGTTTTGCTGGCGGGCATCTGCGGCGCACTTATCGGTTATGAGCGTAAAAACCGGATGAAGGAGGCGGGGATCCGCACCCATTTTGTCGTAGCCGTCGGTGCATCCATGATGATGATCGTCTCCAAATACGGATTTCAGGATCAGATCGGCTGGCACAACTTATCGCTCGACCCGTCCCGGATCGCGGCACAGGTAGTTAGCGGGGTCGGTTTCCTTGGGGCAGGAATGATCTTTATGCAAAAGCAAACGGTAAAAGGACTGACTACGGCTGCCGGCATCTGGGCTACCGCAGGAATGGGAATGGCCATAGGCTCCGGGCTGTACTGGCTCGGGGGCGGCGTCACGCTGATCATTTTGCTGGCGCAAATGGTGCTGCACGGCCGTTTCAACTGGCTGGCCTCGCCCAAAACCGAGCAGGTGACGATTCGGATCACCGATGAGCCCGGCAGCATCGAGCAGGTTCTTCAGCGCCTCAAGGAGAAGAACATCACCATGCTTCGGTTTCACGCCGAAGGTACGGACAAAGAAGCGTCCGATATCGTGCTGGAGCTGGTCGTTAAGCTTCCGGCTGCTATGGGAGCAGACTCGCTCGCCTCCATCATTCAGGATATTCCTGCTATTAAATCCGTTGAAGTTCAATAGAGTATCCAACGCAAAAACCCGGCTTGCTGGCGTCTCGCCCTGCAAGCCGGGTTTTTCAATCCTTGTTTTGGATGGACCGCAGCGCATCCCGGAATTGCTGATCCTTCGACAGGCTCGGCGGAGGCTCCTCCAGCTTCTCTTCTTCTTGATCCGGATTGGCGCTGCCGAAGTTTCGCAAGGCCTCACGATAATCATGGTCGCTGTGCCTTCTGGCTTCTTTTCCCGTAGTCCGGGTACGGGAGACGGTCTCCTCCGCTGCACTTTCTTTAGACGGAGCGGCGGCCAGCGATTCGGAGGCGTTCGCCTCAACCGCGGGTCTAGCTTCCGCTTCTGCCATGCCGTCCGGACCGGCTGCTGCCTCCGGCTTATCTTTTAAAGCCGCCGGGTTGTCCGCCGGCTGCGAAGCGGCCGCACGCTCCGCCTTCTTCCGGCTGGAATCGACCCGGATATTATAAATAATGAGAAACGCGAGCCCGACAACAGCAATAGCTGCAAAGATGATATATTGCATAAGAGATCGTCCTATCTCTGGTTATTTGACTGCATTTTGCCGGCAATCGTCGCGACCCGAAGGCCAAGCGCCCTTCCGAGAGCCAAATCGTTCTCCGATGGAAGGTTCGGCGGATCCTCGCGCGAGGCTTCTACAGGGCAGGTGACTCCGACGCCGTAGTACGAGCCGTACAGCGCATTTTCCGGGATATTGCCCGGCAATCCGACAATAATCATCCCTTGATGCAGCATCGGCGTAATCAGGTTCAGCATCGTCGCCTCAATCCCGCCGTGAACCGTTGCCGTCGTGCAAAATACGGCCCCTATTTTATCCATCAGCTTGCCCTGAGCCCACAAATAGCCCAGCTGGTCGATCCAGCTTTTCATCCCGGCGCTGATTGTTCCAAAGTGACCGGGACATCCCCATATGATGGCATCCATCCCGACGGTATCGTTAGGATTCGCCTCGCTGACATGATGATAATGAACTTCGGCTTGAGGGTGGCTTTTGGCTCCCTCATAAATGGACCGGGCCAGCGCCTCCGTATGCCCGTTCTCGCTGTCGTAAACGATGTAAATTTTCATGGCGGGTCCTCCTGTCCTTTCTTTCTTCATCAATTTTCCCCATTAAGCGCCAAAGTATGATTCCGAGCAGCCGATAGAAATTGTTGCATAAACGGCTAACCAACAGGAGAAAATGTGTACAGAAAATAGGACACTTGGAGGAATTGCCATGAGCAAAGTCATTTTGATCAACATCATCGTTCTGGTTCTTATCCTGGGAGGCGCCGGGGCTGCCATTTACTACTACAATCTGTCGATCAACTATGTGTCGACCGAGAACGCCAAGTTCGAAGGCCAGCCCGTCACCGTTGCCGCCGTGGCCTCAGGCCAGCTCGTCGAATGGAACGGACAAGTGGGCAAAGCTTACCGCTCCGGTGACCGGGTAGGCAGCATCCAGCCTGCGGGCGGAGCAGCCAAGGTCGACCTGACCGTGCCGATTGACGCTACCATCGTACAGCAGTCGATCGTTCCGAACTCGTTCGTCGCAACTGGAACTACGCTGGCGCGGGCTTTTGACCTTAATCATTTATGGGTCACTGCTAATATAGAGGAAACCAAAATCAACAACATCAAAGTCGGCCAAACTGTGGACGTTTATGCGGACGCCTTTCCCGGGACTACGCTGACGGGCCGTGTGGACAAAGTCGGACTTGCCACCGCAAGCTCCTTCTCTCTCTTGCCCAGCTCCAACACGAACGCGAACTATACGAAGGTGACCCAGGTCATTCCCGTAACCATAACTTTGGATGGATATAACGGTTTGGCTATCGTTCCCGGAATGAACGTTTCCGTACGAATTCATCTATAAAGGGGGCCGTCATGGAGAACATATCCGTTGGCAAGACGCTCACGGTGCTCATGGCCGGGGCGTTCGTAGCCATTTTGAATCAAACGCTCATCAATGTGGCGATCCCTCATATGATGAACGATTTCAATGTCTCCGCCACAACGATTCAATGGCTGTCGACCGCTTATATGCTAGTCAACGGCGTCCTGATTCCGATTACAGCCTATCTCATTGAAAGCTACGGGACCCGGTCGCTGTTCCTATTCGCCATGCTTTCGTTCACCGTCGGGGCACTCATCTGCGGCATTGCGCCGAACTTCTCCATCATGCTCCTCGGCCGGATTATCCAGGCGATCGGAGCCGGCGTGCTGATGCCTATGATCACGAATGTGTTTCTCGCTGTCTTCCCCCCGGAAAAACGCGGTGCCGCGATGGGAACGATGGGAATCGTCATGATCTTCGCTCCCGCCATCGGCCCGACGGTTGCCGGCTGGGTCGTGCAAAATTACACCTGGCGCATCCTGTTCTATGCGATGATTCCCTTAGGCGTGATCGATATTTTACTCGCCATCAAATGGCTGCGTAACGTTACGAAGCTGACGTACCCTTCCCTGGATACGTCGGGGGCCATTTTCTCCACCATCGGCTTCGGCGCCCTGCTCTTCGGCTTCAGCGAGGCGGGCAGCAGAGGCTGGTCGGACCTTCTAGTCGTCTGCAGCTTCATCATCGGAGTGCTGTTCCTCCTCCTCTTTATCTGGAGAGAACTGACCGCGAAGCAGCCGCTGCTGAATCTAAGCGTGTTTAAATATGACGTATTCACGATGAGCACGATTATCGGCGCCGCCGTCAATATGGCGATGCTCGGGGCGATGATTTTGCTGCCGATCTACCTGCAAAATATCCGCGGCTTCACGCCGCTGCAATCCGGCCTCCTGCTCTTGCCGGGCGCGCTGGTCATGGGCGTCATGTCGCCGATCTCCGGCGCCTTGTTCGACCGGATTGGAGCTCGGCCCCTCGCCATTGCCGGGCTGATTATCACTGCTATCACTACGCTCGAATTCAGCAAGCTGACGAGCGATTCCACTTACAATCACATCATGCTGCTGTACACCGTGCGCATGTTCGGCATGTCCCTGCTGATGATGACCGTGCAGACGGCAGGCTTGAACCAGCTGCCGAGAACCCTGGGCAGCCATGGAACGGCGATGTCCAATACGACACGGCAGGTCGCCGGCTCCATCGGTACGGCGCTCCTCGTCACCGTCATGTCGAGCCGCACGACTATTCATATGGCCGACTATTCGAACCAGCTTACGGCGGCGAACACGCTAGTTGCCGACAATATCAATCAGTTCGGCTTGCAGTTGGCTGAAGCCTCGGGCCAAGCGGCTCAGGCAGGCGGTACTCTGGCCATCCAGACGCTGTTCTCGTTGGCCACGGTCCAATCGACCATTAACGGCATCAACGACTCCTTTTTGGTCGCTACGCTAATTACTTTGATCGGGTTGTTCTTCGCTTTCTTCCTGAGAAGGGCCAAGCCCGCCGAATCTCCGCAAGAAAAGCCGGTCGAAATTCTGCAGGAATAAAGGCTATCTTTGCTTTGCAAATCCGCCCCCGATTCGATAAGATGAGAGCAGCACTTAACTCGATTCGGGGGTCTGCATCCGCATTCTCCTTGGTCGCGAACAAATGGAGTTGGAATCATGGAGATTGGAGCAACGATACGGACCATACGCAAAAAGAGAGGCATCACGATCGGACAGCTATGCGAAGCGACCGGACTGTCCCAAGGATTTATGAGCCTCGTCGAAAACAACAAAACGTCGCCCTCGCTGGCCACGCTGGATTCTATAGCTAATGTTTTGCAGGTTCCGCTCGCCTTTCTCTTGCTGAAGCAGGAGGAGCGCATGAAAGTGGTGCGCAAGGACGAGAGATCGTTCAGCATGTACAAGGATCAGCTGAAAGTCGAGCATTTGAGCGAAGAAGGCGGCCTAAGGCTGATGATGATCGAGATTCCGGCCGGCATGCCTGACAACGGTGAGAGCGTCCACGAAGGCGTGGAGTGCCATATGGTGCTGAAAGGAAAAGTCAGCGTCTCTCAAGGGGAAGACGAATATACGCTCGAGGAAGGGGACACCTTTTCGTGGCAGGCGTGCGTCCCCCATAAAGTTACCAATATCGGGGAAGAATCGGCGGTTATTCTCATTGCGAGCTTCAATGAAAGCAGGACATTATAAAGCTTCTTGTGGACTAAAAGCTACAGCCTCCCTATGCGAGGTAACAGCCCTAAAAGAAACGTGCTTGGCTTACCATCCGACTACGGTCTCCTTTAGAAGGAGCGCCGTAGTTTTTTTCTTGATGAAAATTTCCATGAAAGTGATTGCGTTCGACATAAAATGAGATATAATGAAATTGAGTTTTTACGATAAAAGAACACCGTTCTTATTTGCGGAACGAAAGGTAACGTTGCGATGGAAAATAACGTGAAGAAAACCGCTGTATTAGAAACCGGGGACCGCATTTTACGATTGCTTGAATGCTTCACCGCAGACAAGCCCGAATGGGGAGTTACCGAGCTTAGCGAGCAATTGGGCTTGTACAAAAGCGTCGTTCACCGGATTCTGGTCACCTTAGAGCATCGCGGCTTTGTCAGCAAGAGTCCGGTCACGCAAAAATACTCGCTCGGCATCAAGCTGTTCGAGCTGGGAACGATCGTCGCCAACCGGATGAGTCTGCGAACGGTCGCCAAGCCGATCATGGAGGATTTGTGCGCAAGCACCGGCGAAACCGTCATGCTCATGATCGCCGACGGACTCGAGGGCATATGTATTGAAAAGGTCGAAAGTCCGCAGAGTGTGCGATACACGTCGCCTCTCGGCAAAAGAGTGTCCTTGCATGCAGGGGCCACTACCAAGATATTACTCGCTAACCTTTCGCCCGACAAGATTAACAAAATTATATCCAGTGGTTTGCAAAAGTATACGGAATATACCATCGTAGACCCGTCGGAGCTGCTCGATCATCTGCAGACGATTAGAGAGCAGGGGTACTGTATCTCCTCGAACGACTTCTCGCTCGGTGGCATGGGGATCGCCGTTCCTATTAGAGACCATACAGGCGAAGTGATAGCCGGCTTGTCGATATCGGGACTCGAATTCCGGATGAGCAAAATTACGGATCAGCTGCTGCAGCAATGCCAGAACGCGGCGGAGCTTATATCCAATAGACTCGGTGGAGTCTAATTTTTTTAATCATCTAAGAGAACGATGTCCCGCATATAAGAACATAACTCTCGTCATGTAATGCAAAAGGAACATCTCTATGCATTTGCATTTGCATTCGGATTCGGATGGAACACTATTCATACCGTACAAAAAGGATGCCGGTACCTACTCTACAACTATAAGACGGCAGCGAAGGAGGACATCTTGGTGGGCAAAGTGATTTTGGATATGGATACGGGCATCGACGATGCCTTGGCAATCGCCTATGCTGCGGCATCGCCTGAGCTCGAGCTGCTTGGCGTCACGACGACATACGGCATGGCTCCAGTCGATGACTCCGTACGTAACACGCTGCTCGTACTGGAGCAGCTGAAGTGCGACGCGCCGGTATTCCGCGGTGCGGAACAGCCGCTCGTGCGAAGCCGCGCCTACAGCGGCACGTTCCACGGCAACGACGGGCTCGGCGACGTCCCCCGCCGCGAGTCGAAGCGGACCGCCGACGGCATGCACGCCGTCGACTTCATTATTGAGCAATCGCGCGAGTTCGGCCGCGATTTGACGCTCGTGACCACAGCGCCGCTCACGAACCTGGCGCTGGCAATCCGGAAGGCGCCCGACATTGTCTGCAAGCTCGGGCGCGTCGTAACGATGGGCGGCGCGGTCGCCACGCCCGGCAACGTCACGAAGTTCGCAGAGGCGAACATCATCATCGATCCTCATGCGGCCCACATCGTCTTCTCCTCCGAGCTGCCGATCACACTGGTCGGGCTCGATGTGACGAGAAAGACCGTGCTGCGGCAAGAGGCCGTAGCGATGTGGCGGGAGAAGAATACGGAGAGCAGCGTCTTCTTCGCAAGCTTTACGGAGTACTACATGCAGGCTTACAAGCAATACCATCCGTATTTGCAAGGCTGTGCGCTGCACGATCCTCTGGCCGTCGGCGTAGCCGCTCATCCGGATCTGGTGGCGACCGTGCCGATGCATATTACCGTCGATCTGGACGACGATGCGTTAGGCCGCACGGTCGAGGATATTCGCCGGGTATCTCCCGGCGGTCCGAACACGCAGGTGTGCATGGAAGTGGATGCAGACCGGTTTGTCTCCGAATTTCTCGATCGGGTCGACCAAGCATTCAGCAGATAAAAGGAGGACAACCCCGCATGAGCAAGCATGGCAAGACCCCCGGGCATACGGGCTGGGTGAATCGCTTTGACCGGCTGTCGGATTCGGCTGCGGCCGGCATTTATTTAACGCCGACGTATATTTTGCTGGCCATGACCATCTTGTTTCCAATGGCGTATGCCTTGTTTCTTTCATTTACGAAAATGGATTTCGCCGCAGGCCGCGCCCATTTCACCTTCGTCGGCCTCGATAATTATGCGCTGCTGCTGCAGGATTTGCGCATTCCGAACGTGCTGCTGCAAACGTTTCTTTTTACGGCGGCTAAAGTCGTTGGAACGCTGCTTATCGCCTTTGGCATCGCTCTCACTATTTTTCACGGCATATGGGGCGGCGAATTTTTCAAAAAAATATTTCTCATCCCGTGGGCATTGTCGAATGTCGTCAACGGCCTCATGTGGAAATGGATGTACAACGGCAACAACGGGATCATTAACGAGCTGATGCTGAAGCTGGGTCTGATCGACGAGTATAAATCGTGGCTGGCCGAAGGCTCGACGGCGCTCGGTGCGGTCATTGTCGCGGACATTTGGAAAAGCGTTCCTTTCGCGGCGCTCATCCTGCTGGCCGGTCTGCAGACGATCTCGAAGGAGCTGTATGACGCGGGCCAAGTCGACGGCGCAGGAACGATCCAGCGTTTTTTCCATATTACCCTCCCTTCTCTTCGGCCGGTCCTGATGGTGCTGTTCGTCATGGAGACGATGTGGGCTTTGCGCGCCTTCGACATCATTTGGGTGCTGACGCAAGGCGGTCCGCTGGATAAGACGATGGTGATCAACGTGTATGCATACGAGCAGGCCTTCCGCAATTTCGACATGGGCTACGGCTCGGCGCTGGCGTTTTTCATAACGCTTTGTACGCTGCTTTTTACGGCAGTTTACTTAAAAACCATAGGCAAAAACGATTAATCCAACAGGGGGAAAGATTCATGGAAAAAAAACATGTGAGATGGATGAAAATGGGGGTTGTCGGCGCACTGTCCGCTTCGATGCTGGCGGCTTGCGGCGCACCTGCCGATCAAGGCGGCCAAGCGGCTGGAGGAGCCGATAAGGAGAACAAGGAAATCACCGTCCTGTACTTGGACGAGCCGTTCTGGAAGCAGCAAAACGAAGAGTTTACGAAAGCTACGGGCATCAAGGTCAAGTACGAAACTGTGCCTTTCATGCAGCTGCACGATAAGGTGTTCGTGTCGTTCACGGCCGGCAGCAGCGAGTACGATGTCGTGCACGTACGCGACGACTGGGCGACCGAATTTGCCTCCAAGGGCTTCCTGGAGCCATTGGACTCCTACGTCACCGACGATATGAAAAAACGGCTGAATCCGCAAACGATGGAAGCGATGTCTTACAAAGGGAAGCAGTATGCGATTCCCCGCTACGTGTGGCTGTGGCAGTTCTACTATAACAAGACGCTGATCCAAGATCCGCCGAAAACGTGGGATGAGCTGATCACGGCAGCCAAAAAAATCAATGCCGATAAAGTGTCCCCTTATGCGGAATCTTTGGGCGGGATCTTGTCCTACTCCAGCTTCATCGTGCATTTGCGCTCCAACGGCGGCGAATTCTGGGATTACCAGAACGACCGTCCGACCTTCAACAGTCCGGAAGGCGTAGCCGCTCTGCAGCTGATGGCCGATATGAACTTAAAGCACAACATTATGAGCCCGCAATCGAAGGAATTTACGAGCTCCGGCGCCATGGCGGAAGTATTGACCCAAGGTACCATCGCCATGAACATGAACACTCCTCAGACGCTGCCGATGGCTAACGACAAGGAGAAATCAAAGGTCGTTGACCAAATGGGTGTAGCCCTTATTCCGGGCGCGAAGCTGAAAACCGCCTCCTACGGCGAAACCGGCGGTCTCGCGATTCCGTCTTCCTCGAAGAAAAAAGAGTGGGCCATGGAATACATCAAATTCGTAACCAATGCCGAGCAGCAGAAGAAAATGTCTCTCGCTAACGGCAAAATTCCAAGCGACGCCGAAGTCGTGAAGGATGCCGACTTGCAGGCCAAATACCCGCACTACAAACTGCTTCCGGAGCAAATGCAATATCCGTTCGGCTTGTTCCGTCATGAGCAGGCGACGAAAATTACGGACGAGCTGTCCCGCAATGTCTTGGCCGCCGTCCTCGGCAAAGTGACGCCGGAGCAGGCGCTGAAAGATGCCGAGCAAAAAATATTGGCCATGATCGGCAAAAAGTAATTTTGCCCAATTCTTACACGAGGGGATGTTTTTGAGCGTGAAGTACGCAAAAAAAGCGGTTCAGGTCCTGATCTCGATTGCTCTGATGATCTTTATCCTGTTTCCCATACTATGGCTGCTGCTATCGAGCTTCAAGCTGCCGCTTGATTTGTTCAGCAACCCTCCGAAGCTTTGGCCCAGCGAATGGACGTTCAAGTATTACCTTCAGCTGCTGCAGGAAAAATCGTTCACTTCCGCTATGCTGAACAGCTTGATCGTCTCGGGCTTTACTACCGCCATCTCCTTGTCGATAGGATCGCTTGGCGCTTATGCGTTCGCCCGGTTTCAGTTTCCGCGCAAAAACGCATTCTTTTTGACCGTGCTCGCATCGCAAATGCTTCCGCATATGGCTCTGCTTATTCCGCTGTTTATGATTATGCGGCTGACAGGCTTGCTGTATACGCATCAGGGCTTAATTTTGACTTATATCAGTTTTTCGCTTCCTTACGTCGTGTGGATGTTCCGCGCCTTTATCATCTCGATTCCTTACGAGATCGAAGAAGCCGCCAAGCTGGACGGCTGCTCCCGCATGCAGGTCATCCGGAAAATCGTACTGCCGCTCTCGATGGGCGGCCTGGTTACGACAGGCATTTTCGTGTTCATGGGAGCATGGAACGAATTTTTGTTTGCCAGCGCCATGACGAATATGAATGTGAAGACGTTGTCCGTCCGGATGGCCGAGTTTATAGGAGAAGACCGGGTCGCCTACGAGATCATGTTCCCGGCCGGAATTGTCGGCAGCTTGCCGGTGCTGCTTCTGGTTTTGTTCTTTCAGAAGTTTATCGTCAGGGGCTTGACCGAAGGCGGCGTAAAATGATGCAACCAGAGAGAAAAAAGGTGATAACATGAAATGCGATTTGCTGATTAAAAACTGCAGCGTCATGACCCCCGACTTCGAAATCGTTGACCACCGCGCCATAGCGGTCGACGGGACGCGCATTATCGAAATCGGGCCGAATGATGAGCTGACAGCCAAATATGAACCTGCCGAAACGCTGTCCGGCAAAGGAAAGCTGTGTATGCCCGGGCTCGTGGACGCGCATACGCATACGTGCCAGCAGCTGCTAAAAGGCCGCACGATGGACGAGCTCCCGATGATCTGGTCGCGTATCCTCGTCCCGTTCGAAAGCAACCTGAACGAAGACGACGTCCGCGTCAGTGCGGAAATGAGCTGTCTCGAGATGATCAAATCGGGGACGACTTCTTTTGCCGACGCCGGCGGCGTGCATATGCACCAGGTCGCCGAAGCGGCGGTGCAGTCCGGAATGAGGGCGGCGATTACGCGGTCTTGTATCGATATCGGCGATTTTTTGCCGGATGCGATGAAGCAGCCGCTGGAGACGATCCTCGATAACAATGAGTGGCTGCACCGTGAATACAATGGTGCAGGAGATGGCCGAATCCAGATCTGGTTCGGCATCCGTCAGGTCATGTCGTGCTCGCCCGAGCTGATTCAAGCGGCGGCGGAGAAAGCCCGTGAATACGGCACGGGGCTGCACATGCATTTGGCGGAGCACCGCGACGAGGTGCGGTACTGCCTGGAGCGGTACAAGAAGCGGCCGGTCGAATACCTGGAGTCGCTCGGCGCGCTCGGGCCGAATCTGCTGACCGCGCACAACGTCGTCTACTCCGAACGGGAGCTGGAGATGCTGAGGCAGTACGGCGTGAAAATCGTCCACTGCCCGCGCGCCAACTTCAACTCGCACGGCTTCCCGAAAACGCCGCGCATGATCGAAATGGGCATGCCGATCGGCATGGGCAGCGACGGCGCATCCGGGTCGAACCTGAGCTTGTTCGACGAAATGCGCATCTTCCGCTCCGGTTTGCACGCTTACTGGGGTCTCCCCGTGTTCGATCCGCTCGTCGTTCCCGTGCAGGAGCTGCTTAAGATGATCACGACGGGCGGGGCTAGCGCGCTTCAGCTTGCGAATGAGATCGGGACCGTCGAGGCCGGCAAGAAAGCCGACCTGATCCTGATCGATATCGATCAGCCGCACATTACCCCGTCGCGCATACTGATCAACACGATCGTGGAATCGGTCACGCCGCGGGATGTCGAGGATGTCATCATCGACGGCAAGCTCGTGATGAAGAACCGCGAGGTGTTGACGCTCGACCAAGAGCGCATCATGCATGAGAGCAAGACGCGAATGGATGAGATCGCTCGCAGAGCAGGTATATGATACAAAGCCGTGAATCCGGTTGTGTGGATTCGCGGCTTTTTGTTGTTGGTACGGCCGCCAACGGATGCCTAGTTGGGTCCGTTGAGCTTGGCGGAATCGCCGGCAGCCCTGCCGATGAGGCGGATAATGCCACCTCGTGATCGGGCCTCCCCCGATCTCTAACGCGGAAATTCCTTCTTACAACCACCTTCCTTCCTACTTCACCTCCCCGTAACGCGGTTTTTCCGCTTTACAGACGCTCACACTCTCTCTCCACCAGCTCCTCCCGCTCTGTAAAGCGGAATTTCCTTCTTACAGCCGCCCTCCTTCCCCCTACACCTCCCTGTAACGCGGTTTTTCCGCTTTACAGACGCTCCGTCACCTCTCATGACCACTCTCCCGCTCTGTAACGCGGGATTTCCTTCTTACAGCCGCCTTCCTTCCCACTTCACCTCCCTGTAACGCGGTTTTTCCGCTTTACAGACGCTCACACACTCTCTCCACCAGCTCCTCCCGTTCTGTAACGCGGAATTTCCTTCTTACTGCTTCTCTCCTACCTGCTACACCTCGCTATAACGCGGTTTTTCCGCTTTACAGACGCTCAACGCCAACTCACGCTCGGATCGACCGACCTTCAACACCTCAAAAGTTTAATTATACATACTTTATATTTATATGATAAATATTTCTATTGACGCCTTAACTGAAACGTGTTAACTTTGATGTATAAGTTACTTACTTAATTATAGTTAATGAAAGGAAGTCGGTACAGTGCCTAAAGCAAGTATTATTTACACGGTAGTACGCATCCTATTCGGAGTGTTATTTTTAATTCATGGGATCGCCAAGCTGCAGATGGGTCTTGGCAATGTGGCGAGCTGGTTCAACAGCATCGGTTTGCCGGGAGGGCTCGGTTACGTAGTCGCATGGCTCGAGCTAATCGGAGGGGTGCTGCTCATCGTCGGATTCGCCACTCGTTATATCTCGATTGTCTACATTGTCCTGATGGCAGGCGCCATTATCAGCGTCAAACTGCCATTGGGCTTACTCGGAGATGGCAAAGCCGCAGGCTTCGAGCTTGAGATCGCCTATTTGCTCATTGCTTTGTTCCTCACTGTAGAACCGAAAAAAGGCTGGGGCATCGACCGGTTGTTCGGAGCTTCGCCTAACGCATCCTAATCTTGCATTCATAAGGAGGTAGTATTATGGGAACTTCGTTGTTTATCGGTCATGGCTCCCCTATGCTGGCGATTCAGGATCTCCCTTACACCAGAGAGCTGCGTCAGCTGGGCGATCAACTGGGCAAGCCTGAAGCGGTTATCGTGTTCTCGGCTCACTGGGTGAGCCGCGGTCAAGCCGTAACGTCAACAGACGGCGTGTACGAAACAATTTATGATTTCGGCGGCTTCCCCGACGAGCTGTTCCAGGTTGTGTATCCAGCACGCGGTTCGGTTAGCATCGCTGACGAAATCAATGCTCTGTTCGAAGCAGCAGGCATTCCGGCTCAAAGCAATACGGTTCGCGGGCTCGACCACGGCGTATGGGTGCTGCTGCGTCATATGTACCCTGATGCCGATGTCCCGGTTATCGCTCTTTCCGTCAACCCTACTCTGCCGCCTGAGCAGCAATACCGTATCGGGCAAGCGCTTGCCGAGCTAAGCGAACGAAGAAACGTCGTGATCATCGGCAGCGGCGCGACGGTTCATAACTTCCGCGCCATGAATTTCGCCGCACCGGAGCAAGCCGATTCCTGGGCGAAGGAGTTCGATGATTGGCTGATCGAGCATATGGAAAAATGGGATACGGCAGAGCTGTTCAATTATTTGCAGCTCGCACCTCATGCCAAACAAGCTACGCCGGATTACGAGCATTTCTTGCCGCTCTTTCTTGCGATGGGCGCCGGAGACAGCCGCAAAAAAGCGGAGCTCCTCCACCAAAGCTACCAATATGCGTCGCTAAGCCATTTGATCGTGAAATTTTAAACTGCTTAACTATTTGACAGACGGCGGCTCCTACTTAGGGGAGCCGTCTTTTTTACCACAATAAAGTACATAAGATTCCGAGGTCATCGGATGAAAAATTGTGTTTTGGCGATAAAGGAGAGGCCTCGATAGAGGTTTTCTCATGCAAAGGATTGAAACTGACATTTCATGGCAACAATACAATGTAAATGTGAATATTGTGTAAAGGGGCTATGCGAATGCAGTATAATCTCACAACCAAAAACGATCTGAAGGAAATTATCCAGTCTGCTATCGAACAGGAAAAATGGAACGCAGCGATCAAGCTGATTCAAACCGTTCTGGATATGGAGAGAAACGGCCGCGACACGATACTCATAGAAGTAAGGCATGCTCCACCCGCTACAGGAGATTAATAACGCTATCATTTTTGTCACCTTTATACCAATGGCTCGAAGCAGGCTGTGTCGTGTAATCTCGAGCTTCTATGCAATCTGCTTTCCTGACTGGCTTAACAATCAGTCTTGCTCGCCCGACGGAAGTCTTGGGCCGGTAACCTCCCCTCCTTCCCTCTACATACAGTAGTGCATGAGGGGGTATCCGCACATGTCATGGAATCAAAGCATCCCGTATTTAATCGGCAAGCCGGTAGGCGTCTCTTTGACGAACGGGCAAGGAGTATCCGGCGTTTTGTGCAGCGTACAGGGCGGAGAAATCTATTTGCTCGAATATTTGTACCACACGCAGTTCGCAACCAAGCACTACCCGCTGAGCCAAATTCAAAGCATTCTTCCATTCCCGGGCTGTTCTAGGCCGCAAGCATATCAGCCGGCACCTTTCTACTAAAGCATCCTGATGCATGGACTTAAGAAGGCCGTCTACCGTAAGGATCGTCATCCGCGGGAGGCGGTCTTTTCATTTCTTTCGATAAGGGAACAAACTTTTTTTAGTATGTGATTTTAATCACATACAATGTTATCCAAATCGAGTACACTAAAAGTGTAGAAAGGAAGCAAACAAAAAAGAAAGGAACATGAGTCATGAAACCAAAACTACAAACTAAACGATCCCGACGATCCGGCACAAAATAAACCAACGAACTTTGTTTTTTACCCTGGATTGTGAAATATTTCACCAATAAACTTGAGGAGTGACTGATCATGGTACAATGGCTTAGAGAAAACAGATATGCGGCGATGCTTCTTCTTTTCGTAAGATTGTATGTCGGTTATGAGTGGTTAACAGCAGGATGGCATAAGCTGACAGGAGGCTTCGACGCTGGAGGATTCCTGAAAAATGCGGTCACCAAGCCTATCGCTGACAAAGCGACCGGCGAGCTGGTCTACCCTACCTTCACCGCTTTCGTGAACAACTTCGCACTGCCGAACGTAAAGCTTATTAACATCCTTATCCCGATCGGCGAATTCCTGGTAGGCCTTGGCTTGATCCTCGGCTGCTTGACTGCCGCGGCAGCGTTCTTCGGACTCATGATGAACTTCATGTTCATGTTCGCCGGTACGGTAAGCACTAACCCATGGCTAGTCCTGGTAGGCGGTATCGTATTCATCGCAGGTACTAACGCAGGTAAATACGGTTTGGACTACTACCTGATGCCAATGCTCCGCAAATGGTTCGCTCATAAAAAAGACGGCGCCAACCACACAGCAGGCAAAGGCACGAAGCCTACCGCAGCTCACGCTTAAAGCATCAAGATAACGAAAAGCGATAACTAAAGCCAAAATAGTTCCTTCCCCCGCACCTTCCCGGTGCGGTTTTTTTTATTTCTGTAAGATTCCCTACGCGTTCCTAGCCTCAATTTCTCGCAAGGTCTTCCGCTTCCTCTTCCATAAACTTCCGTTTACATTCAGTTTAAAAAAGTATCGTATTCTGCTCTCACAAGAAAAAAATAAAGGAGAGATCGAAACCATGTCTTCCGACAAACCGAATCTGAAGCTTATTCTAACCGGCCTTCTGCTGGGACTGCTCCTGGCGTCGCTGGATCAGACGATTATGTCGACGGCCATGCCGACCATCATCAAAGATCTGGGAGGTCTGTCGCTGTACAGCTGGGTGTTCTCCGTCTATATGCTCACCTCGACGACCAGCATGCCCATCTTCGGCAAGCTCGCCGACCTGTACGGGCGCAAGCGCATTTATTTAATCGGAATGTCGCTATTCATGATAGGCTCGGCATTGTGCGGCTTGGCCGGCAATATGACGGAGCTCATCGTCTTCCGCGGCATTCAAGGCATCGGCGGCGGTGCTCTGATGCCGATTGCAATGACCATCATTGGAGATGTCGTAACGCTGGAGCAGCGGGGCAAAATGCAGGGCCTGTTCGGCGGCGTATTCGCCCTCTCGAGCATTATCGGCCCGGCAATCGGCGGTTTTATCGTTGAGCATGCCAGCTGGAACTGGATCTTTTACATCAATCTGCCCTTCGGCATTGCCGCCATGCTGATTATGGCTGCCGCGCTGAAAGAGAGTAAAAGCAGCGAGAAGCGGACGATCGACTGGCTCGGTGCGGTTACTTTGAGCGGATCGATTATTTCGCTGCTGCTTGCCCTTGTGCTCGGAGGCAGCGGAGAAGGCGGCGGTACCGTCCATTATGCTTGGAGCTCGCCGCAAATCATCGGCCTTCTAGCCGTTAGCGCCGCCTTGCTGGCTGTATTCCTATGGATCGAGTCCAAAGTGAAGGAGCCTATCCTGCCCTTGAAGCTGTTCAAAAACCGCGTCATCGCCGTATCGTATTTGACCGGTTTTCTAATGAGCGCGGCCATGTTTGGTGCGATCACCTACATTCCGCTGTTCGTACAGGGCGTTATCGGCGTCAAGCCTTCGATGGCGGGTTACATTTTGACACCGCTCATGCTGTCCGTCTTCGCTGCGGCTATGATCGGCGGACGCCTCCTTAACAAGGTGCCTTACAGAGCGATCATTGTTGCCAGCATGACGATTATCGGCATCGGATTCGCACTGCTCGCGCAAATGGACGTTTATACTACGAGCGGGACCATCATTCTGTATATGATCATTGCCGGACTGGGCATGGGCCCGCTTATGCCGACCATCAATACGGCCGTGCAAAGCGAAGTCGGCCGTCAGCTGCGCGGAGTCGCTACGTCCTCCGTCCAATTTTTCCGCTCCATCGGCGGGACGATCGGCGTCAGCGTTATGGGAGCGCTCATGGCGGGCCGGATGACCGAGGGCCTGAGCGGCATCGGCGCCAAGCTCCCTCAGCTGCCGGCAGAGCAGCTGCAACAGCTCGCCAATCCGCGCGTCCTGCTCGATCCTGCAGCGCTGGCAGCCATCCCGCGAGACGTGCTGCTCGAGCTGCAGCAGGTGTTCACCTCCGCAGTCGACCAAGTGTTTATCGCCGGTTTTATTATTATCGTCCTGGGCTTTATCGCCGGCTTCTTCATGGGCAACGCCCGCTTGACCAATCAGGACGGCGAAGGCGGAGGAGCCCGCAAGGCACCCGCGCCGGCGACGGCTGGCGCCCCGGAAACGGCAGCCAAGCCGGAACTCGTATAAAGGAAGTAACTGGTGTATGCTATTTCTATTACCGATGATGATTCCGTTCCATCCGTTGGAGGATATTGCAGCAAGGAGGCCGGGTACAACCATGACAAAACTGATGATCGTGGACGACGATCCCCATATTCGCGAGCTGGTTCGGGTGTTCCTAAACAATGAGGGCTTTGAAGTGTACGAGGCCGTGGATGGCGAGGATGCACTGAATAAGCTGGCGTCGCTAACTGTCGATATGGTCATTCTCGATATTATGATGCCGAACATGGACGGCTGGGAGCTGTGCAAGGAGCTGAGGGAGCATTATGAGCTCCCCCTGCTCATGCTCACGGCCAAGGGTGAAACGGCCCAGAAGGTAAAAGGCTTCGAGCTCGGTACGGACGATTACCTCGTCAAGCCGTTCGATCCGCCCGAGCTGGTCGCCCGGGTGAAGGCGCTCCTGAAGCGGTACCGGATCGCCGCCTCCCAGACGGTTCAAGTCGGTGAGCTGGCCATGAACCGCAAAACGTATGAGCTCACCGTCGCAGGAGAAAGCATGACCATCCCTTTAAAGGAGTTCGAGCTGCTGTTCAAGCTGGCGAGCTACCCCGGCAAAACGTTTTCGCGCGAGCAGCTGATCGAGCAAATATGGGGTTACGATTTCGAAGGAAACGAGAGAACGGTCGATGTTCATGTGAACCGTCTCCGCGAGCGGTTTCCCGAAGACCGGTGCTCTTTTAAAATCAACACGATCCGGGGCTTGGGCTACCGTCTGGAGGTTTTCCCATGAAGCTGCGCTTCGCTGCCAGCGTAGTCGGCTTTCTGGTCGTCACCATCCTGTTTTGGACCATTGCGTTTCTAATCACCGCCTATATGTACGATGCGCGGGACAGAGAGGCGCTGTGGGCCGACATGCTCGAAAGCGGCAGCAAAATCGCCTTATTGTCCGGCCCCGACTCAGGCGAGATGAACGCGGAAATGCTGATGAAGCAGCTGGCGCTTCTCAAGAAGGAACGCATCGTGCTTATAGACACGACGGGCCGCAAGCTCGACTCGGGAGGAGCGGACGCTTCGGCGTTCGCCCAAAGCATCGATCCGGCCGACGTCGCTCAGGTGCTGTCGGGGGATATCCTCCAGCGCGTGGACCGTCCGAACCTGTTCATGGCCGGCTTTGCCGTTACAGGCCAAACTCTTATGCTAGGCGGGCGCCCTTATGCCCTATTCATTCAAGCGGAAGCGTTAAGCCTGTTTCACGATTACGGCAAGCAGCTTCTCACGGTCGTAGTGGATCTGCTCCTGTTTTACATCGTCATTCTCTGCGCTACTCCGGCAAGGAAAAAACAAATGCAAGCTCTGAAAAACATGGTCGCCGCCATCCGCAAAATTGCACGTGGGGATTTCAACGTCACCTTCACGGCGCTTCATAACCGCGGGCCTTGGGGCGAGCTGTCGCAAAGCTTGAATCATATGGCGGTAGAACTGAACCAGATGGAGCAAATGCGGCAGGAGTTCATCTCCAACGTGTCCCACGAGATTCAGTCTCCGCTGACATCGATCAGCGGATTTGCCCGCGCCCTGCGCAACGAGCAGTTGAACCCGGAGGAGCGGCTTCACTATCTCGACATTATTGAAACGGAGAGCAAGCGGCTGTCGAAGCTGAGCGACAACCTGCTCAAGCTGACGTCGCTCGAATCGAATCATCACCCGTACGAGCCGAAGCCGTATCGGCTGGATAAGCAGCTGCGCCGCATCGTGCTGGCATGCGAGCCGCAATGGCTGGACAAAGCGATTGACATGGACGTCGACCTCGAAGAAGTAACTGTCCATGCAGACGAAGATATGTTGAGTCAGGTATGGGTCAACCTGATTAACAACTGTATCAAGTTCACACCGGACAAAGGAACGATAGGCATCCACCTGCAGCGGCTGGCCGATTCGGCCGTCATCCGGATTACCGATACCGGAATCGGCATTGCACAGGAGGATTTGGAGCATATCTTCGAGCGCTTCTACAAAGCGGATAAATCGCGCAACCGCAGCGGCACGAGTAACGGCAGCGGGCTCGGGCTGTCGATCGTGAAAAAAATCGTCGAGATGCACCACGGCAGCATCCAAGTGCAAAGCCGCCTCGGCGAGGGGACGACGTTTACCGTTACCCTGCCGATTTCATCGTAATGGGCCAGGTGAAGGGAGTATCCTTCACCTCCCCCCATGCGAATTGCATCTCCCAGCCTTCTCATGGCTCCAACAATGGCCATAACGGCTTGAAGATGGCCTCTAGGACCATCGGAGGGCCGGGAGTATTCGGCAAGTCCAGCATGGACAAGCCCCAGCCCAGGAGAAGAAGCGAAGCGAATACTACCCGGTCCCGCTTCGGCTTTTTTTTGAGCTGCGGCCATTCAACCCATGCAATAACCAACACAGAGACCGTAACGATGTAAAAGAAGGTCCATCTCATTGTTTCGTCACCTCTTCCTCAGGCATTCCTCCCGGGGTGTTAATAAGCCCGGGTCTAAGAATATGTGCTTCCACTTCAACCTTCACTTTCACATCCGGAAATGTGTCATCCCAATGATCTTTTACCGCCTCCCATTGTTTAGGATACTTACGGTAATATTCCGTCGCGAAGCCGAACATATCCACTTTTAACCGTTCCTGCGCCTCGCGAAGCGCTAGGCGGATTCGTTCTGTCACGTCGTTCGCAAACGACTCCTCCATGCTCTTTAACAAGTTCGGATCCATCGGATCGAGAACGGTTCCGTTCTGAACCAAATCCCCCTCCGTATACACCTTAATGGTCATCCTCCACTGATTTCCATCCATTTCAGGAATCATCCTTACCCTTGCTTTTACCGGTTTTAACGATACGAATCCTTCCTCCTTGCCGATTTTATAGGTCACGGTATATTCTTTGATCTCATTTTTGATCCACATGACGCCGCGCGTTACTTTTTCCGATATTTCGCCAACCATCTTGTCTTTTTTGAATATGGCCGTACCGAAGATGTACGGTATCGTTTGATACGGCTCGGCCGATACCGCTTTCGGAAGAATGTAGATCAGCGGGAGCATAGCCGATCGGGCTTCCCCTTTCAGCATCTGGCTCAGTTGCTCCAGCGTCACACGAATGCCGATTTGCAAATCGGATAATTTCCTCATCACTTCCGCCGAGGACCGTTCGATAGGCGGAAACAATTCAAGCGCTTCGGCGGCTAGCCCTTTGCTGACAAACATATAAGCTCTCTCGCGCGGCTGAGGATGACGAACCAAAAAATCGAATTGCTCCCGGATTCCTGCTTTAGCCAACGTTTCGCTGAAAACAAATATTTTGCATTGCCCCCAAAACAGCTTCCGCGGCATCTTCCGCTGCAGCTTGGATAATGCATCCGCAATATTGGACCCTTGCTCTGACCGTATAGTGGTGCGCCGCGCCGCGCCTCCGCCGGTTCCTCCCCCTCCCATCATCCCCCCTGCGCCCTGGTTCTGCGGAATAATGACTTGGATGGTCGTTCGGATCTGGTTGTTCTCTCCCATATCGAGGGCTAAAGCCGTCACCACCGCCAAATCGTTCAGCTCGGTACGGTCCCAGCAGCCTCCAAGCAAGATCAGAAGCAGAACGGCGACGGCCGGTTTCCCGATACGTTTCATTGCTCCGCCCCTCCTTTGCCCAATGCTTTTCTTTTGAAAATGGCTGTCAAAAGCAGCAGTAATGGAATGACCGTCAGCATGAGCGGCAATTCGAACGGAATGATGAATCTGTTATATATGGCAGTCGCAGCAAAAGTCGGCAGCCCCCACAAGCTGAAAGCCATAATCAGGAGTCCCACGGGAAAGACAACCGGACGGTAATCGGACAGACTTAAGCACTGTGCGAGCGAAAGAGCCGCTGTATAGTAAAATCCTCCGATTTTGACAAAGTTTCCGAGCACCCACATGGCCAAAAGCAGTGATTCCAAATTTTCGAAAAAATTGCCTAAGCTGATATAACGGAAAGCAACCAAAATCGGATACATTTTATTGCTTGAGTCCACACCAAGCAGGAACAAAGTAATGATATTGACGTACGTCAAGCTCATTATGGCGGCGCTCAAGGAAAGGACCCCCCACTTTCTTCCTTTTTGCGGATCGGTCAGGTACGGGAGAAAAAACGAAATCAGGAAATATTCGCTGAACCATGCTTGCGGCATAGCTGCCCCCTTGAGTACAGGTACCCACCCATGATGAAGGACCGGAAACAGATTCCGCACATCCAAGTCAGGAATCAGAAACAGGAGAAAAAAGGTCGGAAGAATAAAGAAGGGCGTGAAGATCGTTGCGCTCCTTGCGATCATTTCCACTCCGCCGCGTACGGCGAAGGCCGCGAGCAGAAGGATGGAGAAAATAACTAACAGGATCGGTGTTTTGAATAAAAAGTTGCCGGTCACAAAATCCGCATATTGACGGGTAACCGTTCCTGAAATAGAGGTGATCAAAAGATAGTATGCTATTCCGAGTATTTTACCAGGTATTTTCCCTGCGATACGAGTGCTGTACTGGATTGGGGTTTGCTTCGGGTACAGCTCATGTAACCGGATCGCTGTAAGGACGCTTATCAATCCGCATATGGAGGCAACAAGGGGTGTCATCCATAAATCATTTTTTGCGTACTCTCCGGCAGTGACCGGTAACGTTATAAAGCCTGTAGCCAAAATAAGAGGGTACATAAGAAGTCCCATTTGATAGGCGGACATTTTTCCCTTCTCCAGCATGTTCCGTTCACCCGCTTTAGGTTAAGATTTATTCCAGTCCCTGTTCTTATTTCGCCGACTTTCATCGGGTCGCTTTTTCACCGCCATTCGTTTTCTTGGCGCGCAAAGCCCGGATAATCAGCAAGATCATCGGAATGATCAAGAGAATCGTAGTAATTTCGAAAGGGGCTACCAGTTTCAAATACAGCTTGACCTTCGGTAAATCGGGCAGCCCCCACATGCTGCATATGACGGCCAAAATTCCGATTGGAAACACAATAGACCGGTAATCGGACAGTTGACAGGTATGTGCTAATGAGAGCACGGTCGCATAATAGAAGACTGCAATTTTGACGAAGTTTCCGACGATCCACATGGCCAACAGACCTGCCTCCAAATTCTCGACAAAATTAGCGACGCTGATATAGCGGAAAGCCGTCAAGACAGGATACGACTTATTCTCGATATCCGGCCCGAGTAGAAATAAAGTGATCAGATTGACATAAGTCAAGCTGAGAACGACCGCGATTAGCGAAACCGTGCCCCATTGTTTTCCTTTTCCCGGATCCTGCAGGCAAGGCAAGAAAAACGTCATTAAAAAAAATTCGCTCATCCATGCTTGAGGCGATGCTGTTCCCCTAAGGACAGGGACGAATCCGTGATTCAGTATGGGAAATATATTTCCCAAGTCCAGCTGGCCGATCAGAAACAGCAGAAGAAATAATGGAATAATAAAGATGGGTGTGAAAATGACGGCACTTCTGGCCAACATCTCCACACCGCCGCGTACAGCCACAGCAGCAAGTACAATCATTAAGGCAATAACAAGTAAAATCGGTGTTTTGAACAAAAAGTTGCCTTTGACGAATTCGGCATATTCCCGGGTAATGATCCCTGTGGCACGCACTAAATACAGGAAGTAAATGACGCCCAATATTTTACCCGGTATTTTTCCGACAATGTTTTCGCTGTACTGAACGATACTCTGTTTAGGATAATGATCGTGCAAGCGGCATGCAGCATATATGGCGATGACGCCCGTCAAAGAAGCTAACATACTAGCCAGCCAAAGATCGTTGCCTGCATATCGGGAAGATAGGGTCGGAAGTACGAGAAACCCCGTACCCAATACCGTGGGATACAGCATAAGCCCCATTTGTACCGCCGAAATCTTTCCTTTCTCCAGCATCCGACCCACCCCTTTTACTTTTCGTCACCTCTCTCCGGCCCCGGCTTTTGACTGGCAGACTGCCGGTATTGATCATAGTCCCCGGTAAGATGAGGACGCGTATTCATCATCCACCAAGGCGCTCTCACAAAGATATCTTTCAACTCGCCCCCCTTTGGAATCGCGACGGAAGCCAAATAAGGAATGCCGAAGGATCGCAAGCCGCACAGGTGGAGAACGATAGCGATAATCCCCATCATAATGCCAAGCAGCCCTAACGTCCCCGCCAGAAAAATTAATGGAAACCGCAGCATCCGTATGGCAATCCCGACGATGTAACGCGGAACCATAAAGGACGAGATGCCGGTAATGGCAACCACGATAACCATAGGCGCAGAGACAAGGCCGGCCTGAACCGCTGCCTGGCCGATAACGAGCGCCCCGACGATGCTGACGGCAGCGCCTATCTGCTTGGGCAGCCGCACTCCCGCTTCACGAAGCGCTTCGAACGTAACCTCCATAATCAGCGCCTCAATAAAAGCCGGAAAAGGTACCGCTTCCCTTGAGCTTGCCATACTGATCAACAGCGAGCCCGGCACCATCTCTTGGTGAAAGGTAAGCACCGCAACATAAATCGATGGAAGCAGCAGCGATATTAATGTAAACATATATCTCAGCCATCGCGTAATCGTAGCGATCCAAAACCGTTGATAATAATCTTCTGAAGACTGCAATAAGGAAAATAAGGTTACAGGTGCAATAAGAACAAATGGAGTCCCCTCCGACAAAATCGCTATCCGCCCCTCCATCAGGTTGCCGCAGGTAACGTCGGGACGTTCCGTGCTAAGCAGCTGAGGAAACGGGGAGTAAGGCATATCCTCTATCATTTCCTCGATATACCCGCTTTCCAGAATTCCGTCGATGCGAATGCGATGGAGCCGGTTTTTCACTTCCTCTATCAGTGTCTTGTCCGCAAGCCCCTCGATATAAGCCAAAGTGACATTCGTCTGGGTATAATCGCCGATTTTCATTGTTTCCATTTTGAGCCGTGGACTCTTAATGATGCGCCGGATTTGGGAAGTGTTGACCCGCAGCGTCTCGGTAAACCCTTCACGCGGCCCCCGGATCCCTACTTCGGCCGAAGGCTCTTCAATCCCCCGCTTCTCCCATTTGCTCAGCCCTAATGCCAGTCCCTGGGCTTCATTCTCGCACAATAGAACCGGATATCCGTTGGCCGCATACCAGACACAATCTTCAATCGTCGCAATCGGTTTGGCATCCGATACGGAGATGATCCTTTCCGCCAGCTGCTTCATATCTGCAAACCCGGCGATGTCCTCCTTCAACAGAGGAGTAATCACATACATATCGATAGAATCGCAGTTCGATAACCCTTCGACAAACAATAAATTGGCCTTGATCGTTCCCCCGATATAAAAAGTCCTAAACACGACGTCCGAACAATTGGCATAAATGGAATGAAGCAAATTCAGATTGCTTTGCAGGTCCGGGACAAGAAGGTGTTGAGAATTTTGAGCGTGCTGCTGCTCTTGAACCGGAGGCGCAGGTTGTCTTTTTTTCAATAACTTCAGCAGCAGGTTTCTGTTCAAGCTTGCTCCTCCTCAGGGGCTGGCTGTTTTCCCATAAATTGTTTAGTTGTAATATGCGCAGCGGCAGCCACTTTCATGCCAATATTTTCTGCAAAGGATCCCGCTGTCCTCCGCTTCTTGCGGCCATGACAAAAAACCGCTCTCCCCGTAAGGGAAAAGCGGTTTTCGTGTTGATAAGCTTCCATCCGTTGGATTAGCCCTTCAAAGATCCTGCGGACATTTGCATGAACGATTTGTTAGCCAATACGTATACGACCAAAATCGGCAGGATGGACAAGCATGCGCCGGCCAGCATCAGGTTGAGCTGCGCCGCGTCGCCCGTACCGTAGCGCAGGTTCGCGAGACCGACGGTCAGCGGCTGCAGCTTCGGTGAGCTCATCGTAAAGACGAGCGGCAAAATATACTCGTTCCAGCCGTGGCGGAAGGCGAACAAAGCCGATACGCCAAGTCCCGGTGCGACCAGAGGCAGCACGATTCGCCAGTAGATGCGGAAATAGCCGCAGCCGTCCAGCATTGCCGCTTCATCCAATTCCTTCGGTATCCCTTGGAAGAAGCCGAGCAAAATGAAGAACGTGGAAGCATGACCCGCGATGAGGATGATGACGACACCCCACAGCGTTTTGTTCAGGCCAAGCTGCACCATAATATCGTATTGCGGACGAAGCACTACCGCGCCGATCGAGATAAACATGGTAGCGGACTGGATGAAGACGAACAGCTTTTTGCCCGGAAAATCGAGCCGGTTGGCTGCGAACGCCGCCATGGAAGCGACGATCAGCGTGCCGATCGTAGATACGATACTAATAAACAAGCTGTTCCACGTAAAAGTGCTGAAGTTCCCTTTTTGCCATGCATTCAAATAGTTGCTGAACTGCCACGACTTCGGAAAAAACGTGTCGCCCAAGTTAATCTCAATATTCGTTTTAAACGAATTGATGATAGCCATAATGACCGGAAAGACCGTGATGACCAGAACGGCAATCAAAAACGCCCACAGAATGACGCTGCCCGTATATCTGCTTGCCTTGGACCGGCTTTTTTGCCCCGCGTGTACGGTTGCAGGTGCGTTGCTCATAGTATCCGCTCCTTTCCCCTATTAATACACCTTGTTCAGGCGTTTCGAGATGTAGAAGTATGCTGCCGTGATGATACCGACGATCAATGCGGTTACGAAACCGACCGCGCTGCCGTAGCCGAACTGCGGCTGAACGCCGGAGCCAGTGGAAACCGGGAAGAACAGCTTGTACACGTACAGGAACATAACTTCGGTCTTGCCGACAGGTCCGCCCTCGGTGAGGACCATGATGCTCTCATAGCCCTTCAGGGAGTTGATGATCGCGTACATGATAATGATTTGCAGCACCGGTCCCAGCATCGGAATTGTGATATACCAGAACTTCTGCGCTTCGTTCGCCCCGTCCAGCGAAGCACTTTCATACACATCGTTAGGAATGCTTTGCAAGCCGGCGATGAACAGGAGCATATAGTTACCGAACGCTCCCCATGCGGCGATCAGAATGACCGTAAGCATTGAGTACTTCTGCCCCAACCAGTCGATAGGCTGGTCAATGATGTGGAATTGTACCAGCATTTTGTTCAAAATCCCGTTATACGAGTTAAAAATAATGAAGAAAACGACGGCCATTACGGCCGAGCTGATAACCGTAGGCATGAAGTAGACGGCCCGGAAAAATTGACGCCCGCGCAGCGCCCGGTTCAAAATCACCGCCAGAATCAACGATAGCGGAAGCGTAATAATTAATTTGCCACCGGCGTAGATGAACGTGTTCCAAACCGAATCCCAGTACAGCTCGTCGTGGAACAGCTGTTTGAAGTTGTCGAGGCCGATGAAAATTTCCTTGCCGTATCCTTTATAGTCGTAGAACATGTACCGGATCGCCCACAGGATCGGATACACGGAGAAGACCAGCGTCAGGAACAGGCTCGGGACGACGAAAACGGCGGATACCCCGTAGGACCTGAGTTTTTTTACCATGGTGTTTCCCCTCCTAAGAGTTTCGTCGAAGACGAAACTGGCATCGTAAGCATTAGCTAAGTTTTGCCGCAGGCAAAACTGGATTCGTAAGCACTAGCTGAGTTTCGTCGAAGACGAAACTGGCATCGCAAGCATTGGCTGAGTTTTGCCGCAGGCAAAACTGGCTTCGTTAGCAGTACTAAGTCTCGTAAGCAAAGCTATTTGGCAAAAAGAAGGGGACCGTCTATTGGAAGGTCCCTCCTCTTCTTGCATAACACTACAATCCAATCACTGCTTCAGCTTTCATCCACAGCTTAAACAGTAAATCTTACTTCAGCTTCAAATCCTTACTTCAGCTTCATCGGATCGAAGTTCGGATCCGGAGTTACCTTCACGTCGCCTGCTTTGATTGCTTTATCCAGCGCATCGTTGTAACGCTTGGTCAGATCGGCGATGATCGTATCTAAGTTTCCGCTGCCGTCCAGGATGTATTTCCAGAACGCATCCGCATACTTCAAGCCTTGCAGCGAGCTGTCTACGTTAGGCTTAACCGGCCAGATCGCATCGGATTTCGTAGGAACGAAATCTTTGTAGCCGTAAATGTCCGGAGTTTTCATTTTCTCGGCAACCGATTGAAGCACCGGCATACCAAGACCCGTTTCTGCATATTTCACGAGGTTTTCCTCGCTGTACATGTACTCTACGACTTTCCATGCCGCTTCTTTGTTTTTGGAGCTGCTGCTGATAGCCATCCATTGTGCGCCGTTCATTCCGTTCAAACCTTTCACCGTACCGTCAATGGAAGGCACGTCAGCCGCAGCCCATTGAACTTTGGTAGGGAACTGCGTTTGGTAAACGCCGATTTCCGCGGAGTAGGACAAGTACATCCCGATTTTACCGGCCGCGAATTGCGCGCGTAGCGGGTCAATATCCATCGATTCTACGCCCGGCAGCATGCTGCCGTCGTCTTTCATTTGCTTAAGGGCGGTAATGACTTCTTTGTAACCGGCGAAATCGTATTTTCCGGTCTTGAAGTTGTAACCGTCGACTCCATAGCCGCTCACCTGCAAAATGTTGCGGACGGAACGCTCCATCGCGCTTGTAGGGTTTTTGAAGTTTTCGGCAAAACCGTAGATGCCGTCTTTTTTGCCGACCTCGGTAATTTTTTTCGCGGCGTCCACCATTTCCTGCAGCGTTTTCGGAGGGTTGGCAATGCCCGCTTTTTCGAACAATTCTTTGTTGTATACGAGACGAATCGTCGTTCCATAGTTAGGGAGCGTGTAGATTTTGCCGTCGTACGTGTTCGCGCTGTCTCTCAAAGTGCCTTCAAAGCGCTTCTTCATGTCGTCCTTCATATAGCCGTCCAGCGGCTCGAAGTACTGCTTGCGCGCCATGTTGACGAAATCGAATTTGGCGTTAAGAATGTCAGGAGCTTGTCCGCTTGCATAAGCAAGGTCAACCGACTGAACGTAGTTCTCGGACATAACGCTCATTTCCACTTCAATGTCCTGGTGGTCCGCATTGAATTTCTCTATGAGTCCTTTAATATGATCGACGTCATGACGGTCGGCCGTCCAATAAGTCAATTTCGTTTTGCCGTTGGCACCGCCTGCCGCGCCCGCGTTCGAACCGTCTTCCTGGTTGCCGCATGCCGCAGCTGTAAAGGCAAGGGACAGACACAGTACCGCTGCCATTGATTTTTTAACCATCGTATAGTACCTCCCTGTTTCGTACTTAACTTGTTCTTATGTATATAGATTATGCGATTTTTGTCGAAATTGGAGTGCGGTGAAACAATCACAAAGGGATAAAATCCGACGATAGTCCCAAAATCGTTTTTTCCGCCCGCCTGAAAAAGCTGATCGCTGCCTTGGATTTGCCTATCATTGCCCGCCAATAGAATCGTCTCCTAGCCAGTCCGGCATGTGGAGCCGCTCTCCGGGACACAGACCTGTCACTCGTATTGTGTTACTATATGATTATCGGAATTTGAGAACACCGGAAAGAAAGGATTACGCCATGAGCTTGCTGTTAACCCGCAAGACCATTAAATCGCTGTGCGACCGGCTTTCCTACGAGAAAGGATTAGCCTATTATCGTGCAGGCAAAGTCACGTTTCAACAGTACGATACCGAAATGTCTTCCTATGAAGCTATAGTGAAAGCGGACAAAAGCTCCAGCTACCGCGTTCAAGTCCAATTCGACGATCTGGGTGAGGTGAAGGCCGAATGCGAATGCCTAACCCTGCAATCGTATCAAAAATATTGCGGCCATATCGGTGCCGTCCTGCTTCATATACAAGATGCCCAACCAAGCGGACATCTGCCTCCGCCGCTTAACCGTGCCGCCTTGAGTGCGGATTCCGGTCCCCCTCTGCGTTCTAATGCTGCCGAAGAGGAGCGCGAAGGAGGCGGAATCTCGCTCAAGGACCGCCGCCTCGCCGGCGATCTGCTCGGCCTGTTCGAGCCCAGGCAGCCGCTCCGTCCCGGCCGGAACCGGCTGGTCACGGACCCCCGGACCGTGCTGGAGGTGGAAATCACACTCAAGCCGGTTCCCTATGGTTACAGGAAAACAATGTTCGGGATTGAGCTCAAACTAGGACTGCAGCGACTATATATTGTCCACGATATAAGAGAAGCTCTGGAGCGGATTTACCGGCGCGAGACCATTGCGTTCTCCAAGCATTTTACTTACGACCCGGAGGTCCACTGCTTTCAAGCGGAGCATGACGATATCATCCGCCAGCTCATCCAGCTGTGCCACAATGAGTCGCTCCTGCAGGAGCCAACGGCTGCGAAGCCGCTGCGCATCGGCAGCGACCGGATGATGCTGATTCCGCCTGCCCAATGGGAGTCGCTCTATCCTCTGTTGGTCTCGGCCCCTACGGTCCGGCTCGAAGCGGACGGCCATGTGTACGACGGCCTGCGCCTCACCGATGAAGCCCTTCCGCTGCGATATACGTTCGATCAGAACGGGAATGAAGGCTACCGGCTGAGCGTCGAGGGCTTGGAGAAGCTGACGATGCTGGAATCGTACGGCATGGCACTCGCAGACGGAAAGCTGCTGAAGCTGAAGGACGACCAATGCGTGCGGCTGTCAGGGCTTAAGCAAATGCTCGATGCGTCCGGGACAAGCGAAATGGTCATTCCGCCGGAGCAGATTGAGCCATTTATGGAAAAAGTCGTTCCCGGGCTCATGAAGCTGGGGACGGTCCATATCGCACAGTCCGTGTCCGACCGCGTTCTTCAGACCGAGCTCAAGGCCAAGCTGTATTTGGACCGGGTAAGGGACCGTCTGCTTGCAGGGCTCGAATTCCAGTACGGCGACATGGTGTTCAATCCGTTGGAGAGCGCGAGACAAAGCCGCAGTACGGACCGCATTCTCATGAGGGATGGGGACAAGGAACGGCGCATTTTGGAGCTGTTGGAGCAAAGCACCTTCGTCATGACGGAGGAAGGCTTTTATATGGATGACGAGGAAGGCGAATACGAGTTTTTGTACCATACGGTTCCCGAGCTGGAGAAGCTGGCCCAGGTGTATGCGACTTCCGCCGTCAAGGCCCGAATCATCGCCAAGCATGCGCCTCCGACTATTACCGTTGACGTCAATGAACGGACCGATTGGCTCGAGATCAAGTTCGATATGGCGGGAATTGCCGAGGCGGAGCTGCGCGGTCTGCTGCAGTCGCTGGAGGAGAAGCGCAAATATTACAAGCTGCCGAACGGCGCGCTGCTGCCGCTGGAAAGTGCTGCGTTTCAGGAGATTGTCCGCTTCATGAATGAGGTCGGGGTCCGCAGTATCGATGTCAAACAAGCACAATTCCGGCTCCCGGCGGTCCGCGGGCTCCGGCTCATGGACGCGCAGCTGCAAGGCCGGGCCGTGCAGCTCTCCAAGTCGTTCCGCCGTCTCCTCGAAAACATGAGGAACCCGGATCACCTGGACTTCCCTGTTCCCGAAACGCTAGCCCCTATCATGCGGGATTATCAGAAATACGGGTATCAATGGCTGAAGACGCTCGCCCATTATCATTTCGGCGGTATTTTGGCGGATGATATGGGGCTCGGCAAAACGCTGCAAAGCATCGCCTATCTCGTCTCCATCCTTCCCGACATCCGGGATAAGAACCTCCCGGCGCTCATCGTCGCTCCCGCTTCCCTGATGTACCATTGGCACGCAGAGCTGCAGTCGTTCGCCCCTCATCTGCGAGCGGTCGTCGTGGACGGAAGCAAGCTCGAGCGGACGGCGGCCCTCAAGAGATCGGAGGAAGCGGACGTGCTCATTACCTCCTACCCTCTCCTTCGCAGAGACATGGAGCTGTACGTCAAGCATTTGTTCCATACACTGATTTTGGACGAAGCCCAGGCTTTCAAAAATCACACAACGCAGACGGCCCAGGCGGTGAAGGAGCTGCAGGCGACTTACCGGTTCGCGCTCACCGGCACACCGGTCGAAAACTCGCTTGAGGAGCTGTGGTCCATCTTCGATGCGGTATTTCCGGAGCTGTTCCAGAGCCGTCAAGCCTTCGCCGATATGACCCGGGACACTATCGCCCGCCGGGCCCGCCCGTTTCTGCTGCGCCGGCTCAAAACCGACGTGCTGAAGGAGCTGCCTGAGAAGATCGAGTCGGTCCACACGTCCGAGCTGCTTCCGGAGCAGAAGAAGCTGTATTTGGCCTATTTGGCCAAATTGCAGAAGGAGGCGCTGAAGCATTTGAACGACGACGGCGGCTTTCAGAGAAGCCGGATCAAAATATTGGCCGGCTTGACCCGGCTGCGCCAGCTGTGCTGCCATCCGGCTCTGTTCGTCGAAGATTACGCAGGCAGCTCGGCCAAATTCGAGCAGCTGCTGGAGATTATCGAGGAATGCCGGAGCTCGGGGAAACGAATGCTCGTGTTCTCGCAATTTACCGAGATGCTCGGCATCATCCGGCGCGAGCTCGGCCTGCAGGGCGTGACGCACTTCTACCTCGACGGCAGCACGCCTGCTGCCGAGCGGGTCGAGCTGTGCCGCAGGTTCAACGACGGCGAGAGAGACTTGTTCCTCGTCTCGATGAAAGCAGGCGGCACCGGTCTCAATCTGACCGGAGCGGATACGGTCATCCTCTACGACTTGTGGTGGAACCCGGCCGTAGAGGAGCAGGCCGCGGACCGGGCTCACCGCATCGGCCAGCAGCAGGTCGTTCAGGTGATCCGCCTGGTCTCCCGTGGAACCGTCGAAGATAAGATGGTCGAGCTTCAGCAGAAGAAGAAGCGTCTGATCGATGAAGTGATCCAGCCAGGCGAGGAATCGCTGTCCTCCATGACCGAGCAGGATATCCGTGATCTGCTGATGATTTAGCCGCATACTCAACCCGGTAACAACTAAAAAACCTTGATCAGTACTATGGGTCAGCTCCGTGAACCCCATAGTCTCAGATCAAGGCTTTTTACTATGGCACCGATTCGGGGAAATGCCTGCAGATCACCGCTCGTTGCCTTCTCTTCTTAATCCATGTCGGTGACATTTTTTAACGCCACTCTCAGGCGCCCTTTTCTCTATCTTCACCGTGAAACTGCTGATGCGTATCGTCTTTTGGAGCTGGCCTTACTCCACGATGCCTTCCCCTACTCCGCCAAGCCGGCGCTCTGCCTGAACTCGGACGGAGTCATGCCCGTAACCTTCTTGAACACGTCGCTGAAATAGCGGCGCTCCTCATAGCCAAGCGCGGAGGCAATCTCCTGGATCTGCTTGTTTTGCAGCAGCATCTCCTTCGCTTTCTCCATCCGTGTTGCGGTCACGTATTGGTTGAAGCTCATACCGGTCACCTTCTTGAACAGGTTGGCAAAGTAGCTGCCGCTCAAGTGCACCTGCGACGCGCAATGCGCCACCGTCAGCTCCGCAGACAAATGCTGCTTGATGTAGGCAATCGCCCGCTCAATGACCAGATGCGCCTGCGAGGCGCTCCGCTCCTCAACGATGGTGCAGCCGTGCTCGCAAATTTGCTTCAGCAGCTCGTAAATGTCGTGCACCGAGCCGCCGCTGCTTGTCTCCATCTCCTGCAGCAGCTCCTCCAGCGGCCCGATGTCTTCGTAGCTGAGCTTCTCCAGCAGAACGCGGACGAGCATGTTGGCGAAGCCGTGCAGCAGAAGCGCGAGATAACGCGGCTGCGGCCGCGGCTGGAAGTGAATCAGCTCCTCGTATACTTCCTCGAGGATTTCGAGCGTCCTCTCCCGGTTGCCCGACTGCAGCGCAAAGGCGATATCCTGCACCCGGTCGGCAGGGTATTTGGGCAGCTGCTGCTTGTCCTCGATCACGTCGCTATAGCAGACGACGCCGTTGCCGCCTGTATAGAAATGATAGGACATCGCCGTGACGGCCTGCTGATACGAGACCGGCAGTTCATCGGTCGTCTCCGCCCGGTTCCCTACGCCTACAGACACCGTATATTTCGCATAGGTGGCCAGATGCTCGCAGCAGCGCTCCGCCA
Source organism: Paenibacillus sp. H1-7 (assembly GCF_022354825.1). Taxonomy (GTDB): domain Bacteria; phylum Bacillota; class Bacilli; order Paenibacillales; family NBRC-103111; genus Paenibacillus_S. The sequence goes on along the minus strand of NZ_CP031168.1, from coordinate 201,517 downwards.
GAGCGGCATGGCTGTCCGCCTCGTATTCATTGTAAATAATGACGAAGCGGCCGTCCGAATCGCGGAAGACGACGCCTTTTGTATACGCGTGTATCGTTTCCTCCAAAATGTTTTGCAGCGTAAAGCGCAGCAGCTCGATCTCATTGACCGGCCAATCCTTGCTGGTCTCCTGGAACCGGTCGATTTCGAGCACCATAACGACAAACCGGCTCCGGTCGAGACCGATTTGCAGGAAGTCCCACCGGTCGCTAATTTTGCTCTCGTTCGCCTTGTGCCGAATCAGCAGATTGAAGAACTCCTGCCTCAGCACCGGCAAGCTTTCCTTGACTCTCCGCTCCATCTCGCGAATGTTTGATTGCTGCCTCTTGGTCTCCAGCACGGCATTCCGCGCCTTCTGCACCGTGTCCGTAATATCCTCCAGCGAGAACGGCTTCGTCACGAAGTCGAACGCCCCGAGCCGGATCGCCTCCTGCGCATATTCGAAATCACTGTAGCCGCTGATCAGAATGATTTTGCAAAAAGGCAGCTTATCGACAATCGCCCGTGTCATCGTAAGCCCGTCCATCTTCGGCATCCGTATGTCTGTGATGATAATATCGGGTCTTTCGCGTAATGCGAGCTCCAGTCCTTCTTCTCCATTCAAGCAGGCGCCGGCGATCGTAATTCCGTATTCATCCCATTCGATTCCGTTTACGATCCCGTCAACCACATCTCTAATATCGTCGATGACGATCATATTAATTGCCGATGACTCCATCCTCTTCCCCTCCTCCATACCATGGTATCGTTAGCGTTACCGTAGTTCCCTCCCCCGGAACGCTGTCTATCGAAAAAGCAGCTTCATTTTCGTAATAGAGCTTCAATCGTTCCACAATGTTATGCAGCGCGTAGCTGTCGGACGATTCGGCGGCCCGGCGTATGTTCTGAAGCGTCTCCTTATCCATCCCGTGTCCATTGTCGGAAATGGTGAAGACAAGCCGGTCGTCGTCCTGTTCCAGCCGAATGACAATCAAGCCGCCGGCCTGCTTGTTCTTGAACCCGTGAAGAATGGCGTTCTCCACCAACGGCTGCAGCAGTACCTTAAGGATCGGATGCTGTTGAATCGACTCGTCATTTGGCGCTTCGATCCGATATTCAAACAAATTCTCGTAGCATCTCTGTTGAAGCGACAAATATTGCTCCACGTGGAACAGTTCTTTCTTGATTGTTGTCAGTTCTTTGCCGCCGTTTAAGCCCAATTGAAACATTCGGGACAACGACATGACCATCTCCCCGACCTCGTCGGACTTTTTCAGCTTCGTCTTCCAATAGATCGTGTTCAATGTGTTATATAGAAAGTGCGGGTCGATCTGCGCCTGCAGCGCCTTGATCTCCGCCTTATGCTTATCCTTCTCGACACGGCGGTTCACTTCGATCAGCTGCCCGATTTGCTCCAGCATCCGGTTAAACTGCCGGCCCACCTGGGTCACTTCGTCATTGCCGTCGGTCTCGAACCGGACCGTCAGGTCATTCTCCCCTGCGCGGCGCATCAGCAGTTGGAGCTTTGTCAGCGGCTTGGCGAGCAGCGTGCTCAGCCCGTTGGAGATGAAGAAGCCGAGCACAATGCAAAGCACGGTTACGATCAGCGTGGCCCACTTGATTCCCGTAGCTTGACTCAGCAGCTCATCGGTCGGTTTGACGCTAACGTATGTCCATTTGTCATCGACAGATGATTTTACAAAATTCGCCAAATAGGTGTTTCCATTCCAATCGTAATCGAATGCGCCCTGTTCCCCCGACTTGAGCTGCTCCTGAAACTCCGGCTCCTTGAGCATATCCGCATATTTATACGGCTTCTGCACGAACAATGGTGAGCCGTCTTCTTTCAGCATCGTGACGCCTTCGCGCCAGTCGCTGATATTATCGGTCAAAAAGTGCCATAATCCGTCTTCCTTCAAATTAACGATGATGTACGAATCGGGAATGTAGAGGCTGGAAATCGCCGAAATAACTAAAGATACGACAGGTACCTCACCAGCAAAAAAAGGATCCTTATGCCCCTCGATCCAGATGGCATGCCGTTCCTCCCGAATTCTGTCGTACATAGAGGTGTCCTTAAACCGGAATTCGGTCCGCGGCACATCCGCGGGGTAGAAATCGCCTATCGGCGTCGTCAGCAGAACCGAGTGCAGCAGCTGTTCATTGAGCTTGAGCTGCATGAAAGGCGTCTGCAGCGCCCCGAAATGAGTGAAGTAGTTGGAGCTGTCCCCGGTCACGACATCCTTCATCGTATTTTCATAGGAGGTGCTGATTACGAGCGTCATAAGCGATACGGCCACGTGCTTCAGCTTCTCGTCGAACGCCTGGGATGACTTGTTCAGCGTATCCTGACTCAGCTTCAGCGCGTTATTTTGCACTACCTGGGCGGATATGTAATAGGTTGTCCAGCCGACCGTCAGCACCGAGACAATGATCATGACGGCAAAGGCAATGCGCAGCCGATGCCTTAACGGATATTTCTGCAAAGTACGGAACACTTGCGTTTTCTTCCTCTCTTCTGGTGCCGTTCCTACAATTCTCTTCCTTAAATCATACCATGCCCGCGAACGATTTGAAAAAAACCAAAAAGGACTGCACCGAAACGATCGTCGCCGATCGCCCGGACAGCCCTTGCTTCCAAAGATGAATTATTTTAATAATGCCTCGATCGTCGGTTCCATATCCAGCGGCTCTGCCGTCGGCTCGAACCGTCCGACAACGTTGCCCTCCCGGTCGATGACGAACTTGGTGAAGTTCCATTTCACATCGTCTCCGAGCAGCAGCTCCGGATGCTTCTCTTGCAAGAAGGCATGAAGAAGCTTGCCGCTGGAATTTGTAAGATCAAACCCTTCGAACGGAGCCTGCTCCGTCAAGTAGCGGAATACGGGATGGGCGTCCCGGCCGCGTACATCGGTTTTTTCGAACAAAGGGAACTTCACGCCGTAGTTGATTTGGCAGAACGACTCTACCTCTTCATGGCTGCCCGGCTCCTGCTCGTTGAACTGGTTGCACGGGAAGCCGAGAATTTCCAGGCCTTGTTCCTTGTATCGGTCGTACAGCTTTTGCAGGTCGCTGTATTGCGGCGTAAATCCGCATTTGCTCGCGGTGTTAACAATGACCAGCACCTTCCCTTTATAGTCGTCGAGCTGCACTTCTTTGCCTTGAATCGTCGTTGCTTGGATATTATAAATAGACATGGTTCATTCCTCCGTATTTTTGTGATGGATGTTGTGCAGCAGACCGGTCAGCTTCTCCCGCCACTCAGCCAGCTCCTCTGTGTTCAGACCCATATTGCAAAATACTTTGCGCGGGATCTCGTAGGCCTGCTCCTTCAATTGCGAGCCCTGCTCCGTCAATTCGATCAATACATTGCGCTCATCCTTGCTGTCGCGTACCCTGCGGATCAGCTGCATTTGCTCCAACCGCTTCAGCAGCGGCGTCAATGTGCCTGAATCCAGGTACAGACGGCTTCCGAGCTCCTTCACCGTTACGCGGTCCGTCTCCCAAAGCACCAGCAGCGTTACATATTGGGTATACGTAAGGCCCAGCTCCTCCAGATGCGGGCGATACATCTTCGTAATCTCCCGGGAGCAGGCATATACGGCAAAGCACAGCTGATTGTCCAGCTTTAACAGTTCGTCCTTGTCCATCTGCACCTCCGTTATTAATTTTGCAAAATTTAATTGTGCACAATTTATTTATGGGTTAACAATATCACTATTGATATGACGTGTCAACAGCTGCTTCACATTGCCGCTCTGCAACGCTGGAAGGAGCCTGGCAAGCTCAGCGTTTACTGATCTATCGCTCTTCTTGAGCTCTTCTGTTTATGTTTGATCCTCTGATAGCCTGGTCATACGAGAAAACCTCTATCAAGGCCTTTCAAAGGTAGGCACGGCAGGTTTTATTGCCAAATAGAATTTTGCATCATGACCGCGGAATTTTATCAATTCTATTGTGGTTAAAAAAACCGCCCGGGTTCCTTCCCGGACGGTCTCTATACTAAGGCTGTATGCTTCAGGAATGCGGGTCGGGAAATGCAAATACGAACCGCAAAGCGGCTGTTATCTATCAGCACGCCTCTTTGAAGGCAAGCTCCATCTCCGCTCGCTATCTCCGCTAGTTGATCAAGGCAGCCGGTACACTGCGAACGGCTCGCCATACCGGTACGGCCGGCTCAGCTCGTCCAGCGCTTGCCATTGCTGCGGCTCCAGCGTAACGGACAAGCTCTGCAGGTTGTCCGTCAGCTGCTCCACCCGCGTCGCGCCGACGATGACCGTCGACACGACCGGCTGCTGCAGGAGCCACGCCAGCGACAGAGCGCTCGGCGTGCAGCCGGCCTGCTCGGCCATGGAGCCCACGGCCCGGGCCAAGGCAAGCTTGTCTTCAGCGATGAATCGGCTGAAGCTGGGATCCGTTGCGGCCCGCGAGCCCTCCGGGGCCGCATCCGCAGAGCCGTATTTTCCGGTCAATATGCCACCGGCCAACGGAAAATACGGGATGATCCCTACCCCCTGGTCCAGGCACATCGGGACCAGCTCCTGCTCCGGCGTCCGGTCGGCGAGCGAATAGCTGGTTTGTGTGGACACAAACCGGTTCAGCCCGAGCCGGTCGCTGATGCCAAGAGCTTTCATCAGCTCCCAAGCGGCGTAATTGGAAGCGCCGATATACCGCACCTTGCCCGCTCGGACCATATCGTCGAGCGTCCGAAGCGTCTCTTCAAGCGGCGTATCCGGGTCGAACGTATGGATCTGGTACAGATCCACATAGTCCGTCTTGAGCCGCCGCAAGCTGTCCTCCAGCTCCCGCTGAAGATGATAGCGGGATGAGCCCCGCTCGTTCGGTCCTTTGCCGCGGACCAGCCCCGCCTTGGTGGCCAGCACGACCTCATGCCGCCTTCCTTCCAGCGCCAGCCCGATGATCCGCTCCGATTCCGTCTGGGCGTAAATATTCGCCGTATCGATGAAATTAATGCCTTGCTCTATCGCATGATGAACGATCCGGATCGAAGTATCCTGATCGGCCCGCTTGCCGAATGCGTTCGTGCCGAGCCCCATCTCGCTCACTTTCAATCCGCTGTTTCCTAATCGGCGAAATTGCATTGATTCGGTCTCCTCTCGATTCAATTGATTGATTCTCATTGCCGGTTTCGAGCGATCCACCGCTTGTCTATCAGGAACGCGACGGCAATTCCAACGGCATAGCGGGCCAGATCGATCCATAAAAAGCCTCTGCCCAAGATGAGGGAGCCTAGCAACGACGATCTTACCTCTTGGATCCATTCGGCCTGGTACAGCTGGCTGAACTCGATGGCGAAGCTGAATAGCAAGCTCCATCCCGCCGCCTTGCTGAGACTGCTTTTAACAAGCAGAACCCGGAAGCCGAAATAGACCATAGCCGCCCATAGCATATCGCCGGCGTGCTCCGCTATCCAATGCGGCAGCAAGGCCGCTCCCTTTCGCGATCCCAGCCCTAGCGCCATTGTAATTACGACGGCAGCGGCATAGCGTAGTCTGCTGTGCATTAGCATCATCCCAAATCCATAAATTCAACCCATCTTTGACGACGGGAATCGCTTTGTCCATCTCTATTTTCCAAGAATCTCAAGGCTCTTGCAAACTGAGCCTGCTTTCCGTATAGAGAATAAACTCTTTTACCGTCGGCTGAAGCTTGCGGATGTCTTCCTTGCTCATCCCCTGCGTACGGAATCGGAACGAACCGTTAATCGGCTCGACGGTGCCCCCTTTAATCTCCGTGTTGCATAGAACGGGAGGCTTTTCTATGACTCTGGCTTTTAACGGCTCCTCTATGACCGGTTCGACCGAGCGGATGACGATAGGCTTGGCGGTCTTATTCCACAGGCTAACCGTATAGGTCAGCTCGGTCTCCTCCGGCGTCCCCCCCAAGGCTGATGTTACCGATGCAATGACTAGCCCGTCCTCGACCGGCTTTGCCGGGTGCTTATCGCTGCTGCAGCTCATCAAGACTAAAAGAAACAAGCCGCAGACAAAGGTCATACTCCTGATTGCCATGGTCCACCCTAATCCGTCTCTTCTCTCTATCATTTGGTCTTTAGCTGCATACCGCGACGATAAGTTCGTTTCCGAACCCCCGTCCGCGCACTCTTTCTTCATACAATCGGCATGAATCCTCCGGAAGCCCGCCGTATCGGATCCGGCGTTCGAAGCTTTTGGCATTAGGGTGGCCCAGTGTGGCGGAAATGGTCATCGTGGCATCCTCCTTTTATAGCCTCCGCATCCTCGCAGAGGCTGAAAGCTGACCTATGATTTTGTCTATGTTACATTTCGATACATGGCAGGAAATTCCTTTTCCATTCTATTCCCGATTGCTTGGGCATGAAGGCGGAAAGTCTGCGCATAGCAAAAAAAGCAGAGCTAATCCTCTGCTTTCTCTCATACCCTCGCTATTTGGGCCAGAACAGCCGCTGCTTCACAATGGCGTCGGCCAGCTCCGAATCCTTTATCACAATATCCATATCCGGCGCCCTGACGATAAAGCGGCGCTTCCCATGGTCATAGATGACCTCTCCCGACGGAGCAATCTCGTATAGAGGCATTTCACGGCCCGGCACTTTCTTCATCTGATGCAGCAGCACAAACACCTCTCCCCAAAAAGGCAGATCGGGATTGCGGCTGCACTCGGCTATCGTTTGCTTGAACTGCCCGACGAGCGATTCTTTATTGACAAACACAAGGCACCTCATCTCTCCCGGAACATCCATATACAGGGCTTTCCCGCCGCTGTTCTCCGTCTCCATTTCCGAGTTCGTCCCATTTAGTATACAATGAAAGGAGAGTTTATCAAAATACATGACATGAAAAACGAACCGGAGGAGCTATGACCATACGACAAGCGCAGCCTGCGGACGCCCCTTCCGTTGTACGGCTGCTGTTCGATGCCATCAAGGACATCGGCTTTCAGCTCACAGGAGCGGCAACCGAGCAGGAAGTCATCGATCGGCTCACGAATTTTTTCGTGCAGGAAGGGAATCGGTTTAGCAGCAATCAATTTTTAGTGAAAATAGCGGACGGCGAGACAGCCGGCATGATCTTATGCTACCACGGCTCCGACGCCGAAACGATAGACCGCCCGATACTCGATGAGCTGCGGCGCATAACGAACGATCCTACGCTAACCATCGACAAAGAAGCGGACGAGGACGAATATTACATTGACGCTCTCGCCGTATCGCCTGAGTGGGGAGGACGAGGCATCGGCACCGAGCTGATTCAGGCGGCGGAGCAGCATGCACAGCAGCGGGGCTACGGCAAAATCGCCTTAAACGTCGAGCAGTATAACGAGCGGGCTTGCTCGCTTTACAAGAAGCTCGGCTACGTGACGGACAAGGAAACGATTATTAACAAAAAAAACGTATTTTCATATGATAAAAAGCCTCTAAAGGCTGTGGAAACTGCCTCCGGGCTCGCATTTTGCGGGACGGAGGTTTTTTCTCTGCATGCCGCCAGCCCACCGCAGCTCCTGACAAAAATAAAGGGCGCTCCTCCTGTGAGAAAGCCCCCTTTTACTCCGTCATTTGATCGATGATCTGCGCCAAAGTCACTTTATCGAGCTCCTGCTCCATGGCTTGCTGCGCCCGGTGGAACGTGGTTTCCAATGCGCCTTGAATATTGCGTCCTACATGGCACTCGGGATTCGGCTGCTCGTGAATGGCAAACAGCTCTTCCTGCTGATCCGATTGCACCGCACGGTACACTTCGAGCAGTGTAATCCGTTCTTTATCCCGGGCTAACGATGCACCCGCAACGCCGGGATTCGTTATGACGAGCCCCGCCCTGTTCAGCATGCCCATAATCCGGCGGATGACCACAGGATTCGTATTGACGCTTCCGGCTATGAAATCCGACGTTGTGCGCCCGTCTTTATTAATCTCAAGCAGAGACAATATGTGTATGGCAACGGCAAAACGGCTGCTTATCGTCATGAGGCTCATCTTCCTTCGTTAGCTTTAACTTGTAATGATTGTAGTTACAAACAACTGTTTTGTCAACATGGCTCCATGCCCGGTACTGCGCCTTGTTCCCCCTTGAACAGACAGCGTATTGCTCCACCAGCGCCTCTCGTTTACTGCAGGCTGGTAATAAACTGATTGAAGCTATCCGTTTGCTCATTCGGGTCGTACCATACTCCATCGAAGTTTAGCCCTGTGGAGTAGCGGATCTTGTGCCCGTCGGTATAAATATCCATATAAAACAAATAACCGCTCATCGGTTCTTGATGAAAAGACTTCACCAGCTTCATCTCCCTCAGCTTATCGGTAATAGCCCGAATCCGTGATTCCTCCCGCACCTCGAGCAGCATTACAGGTCCGTAACGGATTTCGATTCGGGATACGCTGCGCAGATCATCCTTCACTATTTCCGTCAAAGGAACCCGCGGCTCATCTGTGACAAGACGGTCGTTCATTGAATGAACCCGCAGCTCCACACTGGCATACCGCCTCGGGTCGCCATAGACGACCTTCTCGAACTTGTGTGTCCCAAGCAGCCGGTAGTCGCCATCCAGCGGCACTTCGCCAAGCAGCTCATGCTTATCGTTGTAAAAGGAAAGACTTGCTTTTACCTTCACTTGCTCCGAGTCCGCTATCCCCACTTTTAACTGCCCGGTAACCCGGGTCCGTTCGATCCCCGGAACCGTCGTATCCCGACTGAGCAGCAAATTGCCTGTTTTGAAGCCCCTGACCCGCGGATCGGTAATATCCAGCTTGCCAAAGCTGATGTAAACGAGGCGGTTCTCGCCCTCGGATTCGATGTGGAATCCCATTCTCTCGGTTATCCATCGAGCCGGCTCATCCAATTCTCCATCGTAGCTTATAGGCTGATTATCGTTTCCCAAACCGCTGCTTTCCCCGTCATATTGAAACTTGGCCGGCGTTATCATAGCCTGAACAGGCTGTGCCGCGCTGACCTGTGCCGCTGTCAGGACCGTCATCATCCCGCAAACGAGTACAATAAGACACGCTTTCACCGTGCAGCCCTCCTCTACCGTTTCCAGCATCATACGATTTGACGATTGCCACGGCTTTACCGTTACATAGCCGAATGATTTTTTTACAGGGAACAACCATTTTGCCCCTTTACCCATATTTCAAGAAACGGGTTGACGGTATTGTTGTCACTGTTTTACAATTTATATTAGCCGACTAATTAAATAAAGGAGGAGACCCGGTGCATCGCAGCCAGTTCGAATCGCTCACCCATATGATGTCCCACACCATGAGACTCCACCGCCATACGCTGCACCTGCTGCTTCAGGAGAAAGGAATCGAAGTGTATCCCGGACAGCCTCCTCTCCTGTTCCGCTTGTCGGAGGAGGACGGCCAGAGTCAGAAGGAGCTCGCCAAGAAGCTGCGGATCAAGCCGGCAACCTTGACCGTAATGCTGACGCGCATGGAGAAGACCGGTCTGGTCCAGCGCAAGCCGGACGAACGGGACCAGCGCATTTCCCGCGTCTACTTGACGGAGCAGGGCAATGAGGCGATCCAGGCTGTCAAGGATACAATGCAGGACCTGGAGCTTCGCTGCTTCGAAGATTTCACGCCGGAGGAGAAGCTGCTTCTGCGCCGCTTCCTGCTCCATATGCACGATAACTTGAAAAAGATCGAAGAAACTGTTTAGCCGACAAAATAATTGCGAGGTGCAAGGCTGTGTGGAAATTGATCCGTTTTATAAAGCCTTACTGGAAATCCGCTCTGTTAGCTCCGTTATTGATGCTCATTGAGGTCTACATGGATTTGCTTCAGCCTAAGCTGATGGCGAGCATCGTGAATGAAGGCGTCATGCAGCGGGACTTGGCCCACATTCAACAAACCGGCCTGATCATGATAGGCTTGACGCTTATCGGGCTGCTGGGCGGACTCGGATGTACGGTATTTTCCAGTATCGCTTCCCAGCATTTCGGAGCCGATCTGCGGCAGGAGCTGTTTCAGAAAGTGCAATCGTTTTCTTTTCGCAATCTTGATCAGTTCAAAGCAGGCTCTCTCGTCACAAGGCTGACGAACGATGTGGTGCAAATGCAAACGCTGGTCCAAATGACACTGCGCATTCTGGTCCGCGCCCCGTTTCTCGCTCTCGGGAGCTTGATTATGGCCGTAACGATCAGTTACCGGCTGGCGGCGGTGTTGGCCGTCGTCATTCCGATTTTGTTCCTCGTGCTGTATTTGCTCGTGCGCTATGCCTTTCCTTTGTTCTCCAAGGTGCAGAGCAAGCTGGACAACGTCAATAATGTCATGCAGGAAAATTTGGCCGGCATTCGGGTCGTCAAGGCATTCGTCCGCGCCCGGTTCGAGAACAGCAGGTTCCGCAAGGCTAACGACGACTATACCGATTTCGCGATGAAGGCTACCCGGATTGTCGCGCTGAACATGCCGGTGATGACCTTGATCTTGAACGCAAGCATCGTGGCCGTCCTGTGGTACGGCGGCAATCTCACCTGGGGCGGGTCGCTCGCGGTCGGCGATTTGATCGCGTTCGTCAACTATGTGACGCAGGTGCTGTTCTCCCTGCTAATGGTAGGCATGATGCTGATGTTCGTCTCTCGTGCCAAAGCTTCCGCCGACCGGATCAACGAGGTGCTTGACGTAGAGTCGGAAATTGCCGACGCCGGCAACGCGAAGACCGGCGCCATAAAGGCCGGCGAGGTTGTGTTCGACCGGGTATCGTTCGCATATAACGCCGATGCAGCTACCGGCACCGATACGCTGACCGAGCAAAAGGAGCTTGTTCTCAAGACGATAAACTTCACCGCCAAGCCAGGGCAAACCGTCGCCATTCTCGGCGCTACAGGCTCGGGCAAATCGTCGCTGGTCAGCCTCATCCCCCGTCTATACGATCCGACGAAGGGAAAAATTCTTATTGACGGAACCGACATCCGTCAAATTCCGCTTGACGATCTGCGAAGCCATATCGGCATGGTGCTTCAACAGGCGATCCTATTCACGGGAACGATTCGCGACAACATCCGCTTCGGCAAGCCGGACGCCACTCAGGAGGAGGTCGAAGCGGCGGCGAAGGCCGCTCAGGCGCACGATTTCATCGCCGGAATGCCGGACGGCTACGATACGGTGCTCGGGCAGCGGGGCGTTAACTTGTCCGGCGGGCAAAAGCAGCGGATCTCCATTGCGCGCGCTTTGCTTCTCAGGCCCCCTATTCTTATTCTCGACGACAGCACGAGCGCCGTCGATCTGGGCACCGAATCGCGCATTCAGGCTGCGATCAAGTCGCTCATGCAGGAGAGCACTTGCTTCGTCATCGCCCAGCGGATCTCATCCGTGATGGATGCCGATACGATCATCGTATTGGAAGAAGGCGCCATCGTCGCCGAAGGGACGCACGACCAATTGATCCAGAGCAGTCCGGAATACCGGGACATTTATCATTCCCAGCTAGGAAAGGGGGCGTTGGCCCATGGCTGAGCATAACCGCAATGAATCGCATAGCCAACCGAATGCCGGGATGAGACCGATGGGTCCTCCTATGGGTATGGGCGGCCCGATGGGCGGCGGTCCGGGAGGTCCTGGCCGCGGCATGATGGCCAAGGTGCGCCCCAAGAACACATGGGCGACCCTGAAACGAATGTGGGCCTACTTGAGCCGGCAGCGCGCAGGACTTATATTCGTAGTCCTATTGGCGATACTGAGCTCCGGCTTGGCGCTCATCGGCCCTTATTTAATCGGGCTATCCTTCGACCGGTATATTATCCCGCGCGATTATAACGGGCTTGTAGGGCTGTGTTTGTTACTGCTTGGCGTATATGTCGCCAGTGCCGTGATGAGCTGGATTCAAGCCTACGTGATGACAGGCGTCTCTCAGCGCACCGTCCGGATAATGAGGGAGGATATGTTCTCGCAGATCCAGAAGCTGCCGCTCCGCTTCTTCGACAGCAAGACTCACGGAGAGCTGATGAGCCGGACGACCAACGACATCGAGAACGTATCCAATACGCTCAATCAGAGCGTTACACAGCTGATTTCCAGCGTCATTACGGTCGTAGGCGCCTTGATTTTTATGCTCGGGCTGAACCTGTGGCTGACGCTGCTCAGTCTGGTCACCATCCCGCTCGTTATGTTCATTACGGGCAAAATCGCGAGTAATACCCGGGGCTACTTTTCCGGCCAGCAAAAGCATTTGGGCGAAATCAACGGGTTTATCGAAGAAACCGTATCCGGCCAAAAGGTGGTCAAAGCGTTTCGGCGCGAGCGCAAATCGATCGAGCAGTTCAGCGATATTAATAACAAGCTGCGGGACGTTGGGACGAAAGCGCAAATTTTCAGCGGGATGATCGGGCCGGTCATGAACGTCATCAACAACCTGAGCTTCGCACTGCTTGCCGCCGTCGGGGGCTGGATGGTTATCAACGACATGACGACGATAGGGATCATCGTCAGCTTCCTGAACTACTCCAAGCAGTTCGGCCGTCCGATCAATGAGCTGGCCAACCAGTTCAATATGATTCAATCCGGCGTGGCCGGGGCTGAGCGTGTGTTTGAGATTATGGATACGAAAACCGAGTACGAAGACCGCTCGGAGCAAAAGGCGATTCCCCAGGTCAGAGGGGAAGTCATTTTGGATCGGGTCCATTTTCATTACAATGAAGATGTGCCCGTGTTGAAAAACGTGTCGCTCACGGCCAAGCCGGGCGAAACGATCGCGCTGGTCGGGCCTACCGGTGCCGGCAAAACGACGATCATCAACCTGCTGACCCACTTTTACGATATTCAGCAGGGGACGATTACAATAGACGGGCAGCCGATCGACCGGCTGGACAAAGACGAGCTGCGCCAACAGCTCGGAATCGTGCTTCAGGACGCCTACCTGTTCTCCGATACGATCCGCGAGAACATCCGGTACGGCCGGCTGGACGCCACCGACGAGGAGATCGAAGCCGCCGCCAAGCTGGCGAATGCGGACAGCTTTATCCGCAAGCTGCCGCAAGGCTACGAAACTGTGCTGTCGGCGGAAGGCAGCAACCTGAGCCAAGGGCAGCGGCAGCTGATCACGATAGCGCGGGCGATTCTCGCCGATCCCGCGATCCTTATTCTCGACGAAGCGACCAGCAGCGTCGATACGCGGACCGAGATGCACATTCAGGAAGCGATGAATTCCTTGATGAAGGGACGCACGAGCTTCGTTATCGCACATAGGCTGAGCACGATCCGCGAGGCCGATCAAATTCTCGTCATCAACGGCGGTGAAATCATCGAACGCGGAACGCACCAGCAGCTTCTCGATCAAGGCGGCTTCTATTGCGACTTATACAATAGCCAGTTCAAGCGCGTCGGCTAACGCGCTGTTGCCCTCCCGCTTGGGAAGTTCTTGCGGCAGGCAGCGCAGAGCATAAGCAGCGGTACTTTTGAACCGGCATACAGGTAATCAACAATGGCAATCAACAATGGAAACATAAGCGGCCAACCCTTCACCGTCACTGATAACAGTGCAGCGGAGGGTTTTTTCAATTTTTCCGGCCATTCGATTGCACAAGCTTGAATCCCTTTCCCAGGCTCCCGCTGGTAACTATTGTTCATTACATCTGCTCAAAAGCGGAATGCGCTGGGCAGCCCAACCGGGAAAGGCTAATTGTCATGACTGCCCATGCATGTGTGCCCTTTGCATATGTTTACGCTCAAAATGGCCGCACCGCCGAAGCCGTTTTCCTCTCCGTAGTCGTCACCACACCGCATTCTCCCCATAAGATGGAATGAATGCTTCCGGAGCTATGCCCTATGATCTAGCTGATCAAGGAGGCACAGTTGCCGAATGGAGAGAAGGTATCACATGAGCAGCATACCGGTTGTTATTTTCCCCCACTGCAGTTGGGGGCAGTTTCCTTATCAAAAGCTGGCGGCCGTGTTACAAACCGTTCGCCCCGTTTATTATGTAACCGGATCGGCGCCGGAACCGGTACCATGGCCGGAGGCTTTGCAAGCTGTCACTGTGGACGATGTGCCCGCCATCTTCAACCAACCTGCATTGGTTATCGTCACTCACCCTTATTGGGTCAGGACCGTGGCGGCATTGCGGCCCCACCGTTTGGTCGTGATGCTCCCCCATCTAACCATGGACGAAGAGACGTACTTATGGCAAAAATGCTGGGCTCAGCTCTCGGCTATCGCCGATCTCGTATGCACCGAATCCGAAACGCGTTATTTGGAGCTAAGCCTTCGTACAAGCGCAGCTCTTCTGCTAACCGGCGAAGACCCTTCCGCTTCAGCGACCGTAACGATCGGCACCGAGCAAATACCCTTGCGCGATTACGAGGTGCTGTTCCTGCGGTGCATCGGCGATCTGACGCATGAACAACCAGGCGGCGCGGCGAAGACTGCAGCCGTGCAATGGGTGCTGCGCGAGGACTATTACTCGCTTCTCCGCGAGCAGACGGGCCCGCATGAGACGGTTTCTTTTTTGTTTGCGGTGTATGAATATTTGCTTGGCCGCCCGTCGGCCAAACCCCATCTGATCGAATCGTTCCGGCAAGCCTCCGTAACGGAGGGGTACGGGAGCAGCCTTACGACGCATTACCGGTTTCTGTCGGCCGTCCATGCGCAGAACGATGAGCTGGAAGAAGCGATTCATGTCTATGGCATTACGGCGGTATCGGAGGAAGAGAGGCAGAGCTATGAGCAGCTGTGCCGATGGATGGAGCAAGACCGCCCCGATCTGGCCAAAGCGGAAGTTTTTCGGCTGAATGACGATTACCAAAGTGCTCTGGCAGCGCTCTCGGGAGCATTCGACACGGAAGCCCGACGGTTACGGATGCGTATTTGTCTGGATGCGGGCTGGATGGAGGCGGCGCTCGAATGCTTAACCCCCGAAGAACGGCTCGGTCCCTCCGACGTAAAGGCTCACAAGCTGCTGACGGGAACGGTGATGTCCATGCGCGGCCGGCGGCATGAAGCGATACGACTGTTTTTGGAGGTAGCGTTGAACGAGGAAGAGGCGCTGGCGCATATCGTAGAGATCGATGCGCTGGAAGAAGGACTGGAACGGTTGCAGGACCGGATAAGCGATAGCGGGAATGGAGGAGTGGCCAATGAACGATAACAGCAAGGAAACACCGGAGCCGAAAAAGCAAGATGAACAAGCATGGACTAAGGAAGCGAAACGGGAGCAGGAACACGAGCTACAACACGAACAGGCTCAGTCGAGTGTGCCCCCTCTCCCCGCTGAAGAAAAAACCGGGCCGGACGCGCTTATCAGCAAACCCGGGTCATACGGATGGGAGCCGGTATCAACGGCAGCGGCAAGCCTGCCGAACGGGCGGGCGGTCCGGTCCATGCGCCTGGTGCGCAAGTCGGCCGGAAACAAGCTGACGGCCATGATGCAGGTTCGCAACGAAAGCGGGCGGTATTTGCGGTATGTGCTGGATGAGCTGTGCGGTTTTGTCGACGACATTGTCATTGTCGACGACGCCAGCACCGACGATACCGCAGCCCTATGCCGCTCTTGTCCCAAGGTCGTCAAGCTCGTATCGCTCCCCTCTCCGCTGTTCGATAAAGAGTGGGAGCTGAGGTCGCTTCTCTGGGACACCGCTGTCTCTACGGGGCCGGACTGGCTGCTCTCCGTCGATGCGGACGAATTGTATGAAGAGCGGGCCAAGCGCGCCATGCGGGGGCTTATCGATCAGGACCGGTACGACTGGGTCGGCTTCCGCTTCTATGATATGTGGGGCGGACTTACCCATTACAGGGAGGACGAGTACTGGAACATCCACCGGCGGCATACGGCTACGCTGGTCCGCTACTTCCCCGGCTTCCCTTATATATATCCGCAGCTGAACCATCATGTCCCCAGGCTGCCCGTACCGTTCGGCACGCTGCCCGGGCTGCTTACCGAGTTCAGGGTGAAGCATCTGGGCTGGGCAGGCTCCCTGGAGGACCGGGTACGTAAATATATCCGTTACAAACGGATCGATCCGGACGGCCGGTGGGGGAGCCTGGCACAATACGAGTCGATTCTCGATCTGAATCCGAATCTGGTCGAATGGAAAGAGGAGGCCGAGTAACCCCATGAGCAAAGTCAGCCTGTTTACGCACAGCTTTCTCGACGGCTATAACCGCGATTTGACACGTATCTTCGGCGGCGGTCTCGAACGATATATTTACGACCTGTGCGGAGTCCTTAAAGAAATGGGCTATCGGACGCAGGTGCATCAGCTGTCGTTTTACGAGCCGTTCCAGCGGACCTTCGAGCACATCGACGTGTACGGTCACCCGTTCGATCTGGACCGGATCGGCGACGCCTTCCACCAGATGGCCGAGGTCGCTCAAGGCCCTATTATTTATGCCAGCTGTATTTGGCAGCCGATCCGCTACAAGCCGGGGTCTCTTGGCATTTGCCACGGAATCAACTGGGACCGGCACGATATGCGAAGCGAAGTGAAACGCAGCGTGGCGGAGATCATTCAGCAGGCGGTCCGAAGCCTGGAGCGGATCGTAACGGTTGACTCCCATTTCCAAACATACTGCCGGTCCGTCTGCACGTATGACGATGCCGAACGGATCGAGCTGATTCCGAATGCGGTGGATACGGACTATTTCGTGCCTGCTTCGGAGGTGTCAGGGACGCACAAGCTTGACCTGGAGGAGGCTGGTCACGGCGGCCGTGAGGCAATCGAACGAGCGCAGACCGAACGTGTC
Organism: Paenibacillus sp. H1-7; assembly: GCF_022354825.1. Lineage (GTDB taxonomy): Bacteria > Bacillota > Bacilli > Paenibacillales > NBRC-103111 > Paenibacillus_S. Next base: position 184,827 of record NZ_CP031168.1, on the reverse strand, counting down.
CGGGTCCATAAGGATGCCGCACGTGCGCCGGAAACCATCCGCATCCTATATCCCCGAAGGCTTAGTCTTGAGCGGGGCGTCATCCTGATGATGCTGGTTACGGACCGTCTGTTGGCTGCCGACCCGCGGGTCGAGGTAGAGTTTGCAGGCGAGCTGGTGGAGGGCAGCCCTGTCGGCCGGACGTTCCGGATCTGGCATCGTTCCCATCCTCACCGGGATCGCATTTTCCAACACACCTACGATTTCGCGAAAGTCCGGGATGCTTATCATCAAGCCGATATTGCGGTCATCCCTACCCTGTTCTCGGAAGGCACCTCCTATGCATGTCTCGAAGCCATGAGCTGCGGACTGCCCGTTGTCTCGAGCAATGTAGGCGGTCTAAACGACTTGATCATCGACGGCTTCAACGGCTATTTGGTAACGCCTACCGAAGACCGGTTGTATACCGCCCTTCGCAGTCTGGTTGAGGATCCTATGCTGCGCAGGCAGCTCGGCAAGCACGCGCGGATGACGTCGCTCGCCTTCGATAAAGCCCAGTGGAAGCAGCGCTGGCGCCAAGTGCTTGAAGCCTACTTGAGCCCCAAGCTGGAGAATAAGTAGAGCAGAATCAGGCCATAATCCACTACCGAAGAGATCTTCCAATCCGTTCTTGCCTCACGCCTCATTCGATGTCCGTTTTTTACAATTCATTTGGTTCCGAATCGTATATGCTATAGGCGTGCCTTTTCCTGACGTCCGGCGGATGGGCCTGTCCGAACAAATACGGGGCATCACGAAATAGTACGGGACAAGCCTGCTCGATTATGGGAAAATAAGGATACAAAGTTCAATTCCAATCGTGGAGGGATACTAATGGGAGTTCAGTTGGATATGGTCGGCATTGTAGTTCAAGACATGAAGCAGGCGTTGGATTTTTATCGCGCCATGGGACTCGACATCCCCGAGAGCGCTAACGCCGAGCCGCACGTGGAGGTGGCGCAAAACGGCTTCCGCTTGGCCTTTGATACCCAATCGATGATCAAAGACATTTACGGAGGCTGGGTAGAGCCGGCCGGGCACCGGATCGAGCTCGCCTTCCGATGCGACAGCCCGGATGCCGTGAATGAGCTGTACCACAGCATCGTCGACCGCGGCTACGAGGTGCATCGCGAGCCTTGGGACGCGTTCTGGGGGCAGCGCTACGCCATCGTCAAAGATCCTGACGGCAACCTGATCAGTCTGTTTGCCTAACAAAGAAAGGGGCGGTCATCAATCGAGGATGACCGCCCTTATTTCGCTGGCCAGCGCAATGGGGACGCGGCCGTTCGCCACGCCGGAGGCCAGCTGCGCCAGCGCATGCAGCACGCCTACGGCCGCAGGAACCGCGGCCGGCTCGGCGCCCGCCTGCTCGCGCGCGGCCCAGAACCAAGCCAGCGCGTCCTGGCTGCGCCCGCGCTCAAGCGCCAGCACCCCGGCCAGCAGCAGGCCGGGACGATCCAGCTCCTCGGCCGGCGGCTCGGCGGCTAGCAGCAGGTCCAGCAGCCGCTCCTGCACAGCGGCCGGCGCTTGGAGCATGCCGCAGCGGACCGTGTGCGGCATCGCGGCGAACTCCGGCGTCGCGTCGGCCGACAGCCGGAGCCAGGCTTCCCAGGCGCCTACGCGAAGCAGCGCCTGAGCAGCCTGCGCCCGCAGCGCATCCGGCAGCGGCAGCGGATCGCCGTCGTCGCCGCCTACAGGCGCAGCTCCCGGCGTGAGCCACTCCAGCGGGGCGAAGGAGCCGTCCGCGGCGACGAGCCGCAGCAGTGCTTGCCGCGCCGGCTCGAAGGCGGCCGCCGGGAGCTCGGCCTCCGATGCGTCCTGCTGCGCATCGGCCCGCTTTACAGCGAGCGCCCATAAGGAGAGCGCCGCCGCAGCGCCGTGCTGCGGGTGGACCGCCCATGGGCGCAGGGCTCCTTCGGCCGCATCGAGCCGTCCGGATTGCGCGAGCGCCAGCCCTTCCGCCAAGGGCTGGAGGGCCAGAGCCGCCTGCAGCGCGTCGCGGTGCTGCAGCAGCCATTCGGGCCGCTGCAAATCGACAGCGGCCTCCAGCAGCGCCGCCTGCGCGTGGGGCGGCAGCCGGCGCCCGTGCGCGCGCAGCGCGGCGGAGAGCCGGTCCATCCGCTCCGTCGCCGCGCAGATAGGCGCAAGCCGCTGCCAGGCCGGCACGTAGCCGGGCTGGTCGGCAAGCGCCAGCTCGTAGCAGGCGAGAGCGTCCTCCCAGCAGTACAGCCGCTCGTAGACGATGCCGCTCAAGTAGCAGCTGCGGTACGTACCCGCTCCGGAGCTGGACGAATACTTCTCGGACACGTCGCCCGTAGCCATGGCTTTGTCCAGCGCCTGAAGCGCTTCCCGGTACCGCTTCGCATCCGTCAGCACGAGTGCCTGTACCTCGTACAAATCGGTAAAATCCGGATACAGCCGGAGCGCCTCCTCGGTCATGCGAAGCGCCTCGTCGCGAAACCCGGTCGCCCGGTAGGCGTAGGCCATTTTCAACAAAAGGTCGGACGTATAGCCTCCATAAACCGGCACACGCGGGAGCAGCGACTCGAACACCGTCAGAGTGCGTCCGTATTGAGCCTGCTGGTAATATTCCGTCCCCAGCGCATACAGCAGCTGCAAATCGTCCTTGTTAAGCTTGAGCGCCTCCCGGATCAGGGTCAGATTGCGCTCGTGCTTATTTTTTTGCTGAATGACCCGGTCCAAATAACCGTAATGAACGATCTCCAAATCGGAAAATACAAGGCCTTCCGGCGCCAAGGATAAGATGCGGGAAGCGACGTCCTCGTGAATGCGCCCGGTATAGCGTATACGCGGGTCGTTGCGGAACAGCCGGCATACGGCGTCCGTCACGTGTTCATCCCCATGCGGCCCGACATAGCTGAGCATCCGTACATAATAGCCGAGGACGCCGTCCTGCTTAAGCAGCCTTGCGAGCTTATCGTCAGGAGGAGCAACCCACTGTTCGTCCGCATCCAGAACGAGGATCCACGGCTCGGTAGCCAGCTCCAGCGACCGGTTCCTCGCTTCGGCGAAATCGTGACGCCACGGAACGGAAACCACCCGGGCGCCGAAGCTGCGGGCAATGGAGACCGTACGATCGGTCGAACCGGTGTCGACGACGATGATCTCCTTGACCGTTCCGGCCACCGATGACAGACAGCGGGCCAGATGCTCCTCTTCATCCCGTACAATCATGCACAGCGATATGTTCATCGCTCCCACAGGCAGCCCCCTCCTTTCCTATTTGCCTTTAAGCCTGGCCTCAAGCGACACGGTCGCCCGCCCTTGCCCGGACACCGCCGGAAATTGCGCTAAAATCCGTCCTCACACGGAAGCTTCAGCCGGGCTCCGGCTGTGAATGCCCTATAGGCCTGTTCCTTAGCCATGTAAAGGGTGGGATACTCCCTGGCAATCGCGCCGGAGCCGGATTGCGTCCCCTTCCCCTCTCCTTCGTCATCTACCGATCCGCCCGCCGGTCCGTCTATCGGTCCGTATGTCGGTCCGTCTGCCGATCCGCCTGTAGTTCCTCTGTGCTCATCGTTCTCGGCGCGCTTAGACGTCAGGCCCATCCTGCCGCCATTGCCGAGCAAAGCCAAATGACGGTCCGCTACGGCAGCCAATCCTTTCACCAGTGCATCGGCACCGGCCGCACGTCCCTCGTTGTTCTCCCGTCGTATCAGGTCCATCCACCTCTCCACGATGTAACCGAGCGCATCCTTGCGATTCGCCGCATCGGCAGCAAGAAGAAGCCTTTGCAGGTCCGGCCACAACGCATGGTCCTCCCGCGGCAGCTGTCCAGCCTTCCGCGATCCGGAGCCGCCTTTGCTTGGCTTGCCGGTACCGGAAGCGGAGCTTGTGCCATTGCCGGAGCGTGAGCGTGAGCCGTCCCCCTTACTCTTAGGCCGTTCCTCTCGGTTAGTGTCGCTTCCTGCAGCAGCCGTCAATAACGCTACAACCGGGTCCTTACCTCGAATCTTGCGTCCTTCCAGCCAGTCCAGCTGCACCCGCAGCTCCTCCAGCTTCTTCTCCTGTCCGCGTCCATGCTTCGCCTCCAGAACACTGCGCGCCTCCTCCCATCGTCCGGAGAGCATATAGCTTTGCGCTGCCGCATGGCGGCGGGAGACTTCGGGGAGCTGCCGGCCTTCGCGGCTGTCTAACAAGGAGACTGCAGCCCGGGAACAACGGCATTGCAGCAAAATCGCAACCACCTTCCACAACGCTTCCGGCGAACGGACAGCAAGCCTTTCTTGCAGCAGCGCTACGATCCGTTCTTCTTGCCCGGCCCTGCGCAGCATATGAAACATCCGGTACAACGGCGGCGTCAAGCTCGACTTGAACCGGACCGTCTCCATATACCATTCCAGAGCCTCCTCCGTCTCACCGGCTTCCTCCACCAGCTGCCCCAGCAAAAAAGCGGTCTGGTACGTGCCCATCCCTTCCTCCGTGTGATAAGCCGCGGGCGGGGGCCCGACCCGGATCGCCTCCAGCAGCGAACGGACCGCAGCTTCCCGCTGGCCCAGTGCCTCATAACTGACCGCCTTATATTGAAGCAAATCGGTATAAGCCGGGAACAGCTCGAGGGCCAGGTCTATCTTCGCCAGAGCCTCCTCCCAGCGTCCCAGCGTCTGATAGCAGCGAATTTCATACTTATACAGCAAATGCGAATAGCTCGTTTCCAGCGGGTCGATCCGCCGCTTGGCCTCTTCGAAAGACAGCAGCGCGCTTGAGGCATCGTTCTTCCGCAAATGCTCCACTCCAAGGTTGTACCGGTAAAACGCATTGTCCGGCTCCGCCGCTATCGCCTGCTCCAGAAGTCCGATATTGCGCCGTATTTTATCTTTGCCGACGACATCCTCATGCCGGTAGCCGTAGTGGTGAATGATCGTATCTGTTATATGGAACGCCGCATCCGGCTTATGCCGGCAAATGGCGGCGGCAATCTGTTCATGAATGGTTCCTTCAAAGCGGTGATACGGTTTGTTGCGAAACAGCCGAAGCACCGGATTGATGGTCGCTCCCTGCGTGCCGCTGCCGACGTAATTGTGAATTTGCAGAAAAAAACCGTCATACTGCTCATGCTGAACGTACTGCTTCAGCTGGTCACGGCCCTCCCGGTCCAGCTCCTCGTCGGCGTCGAGGAACAAAATCCAGTCGCCCGACGCCTGCTCGACTCCTGCATTGCGGGCGGCAGCGAAATCGCCGCGCCATGGTATTTCCACGACGCGGGCGCCGAACTGACGCGCGATACGTATCGTCCGGTCCCGGGAGCCTGTATCGACGATGACAACTTCATCGACGGCTCCTTTAACGCTGGCAAGGCAGCGCGGCAAATGGTGCTCCTCGTCCTTAACTATCATGCATAGAGATATCCGCTTCCGCTGCATGCGCATTCCTCCTCTGCCTCCCGGTGCGCTGCGTCCTCCAACCGAAGCCGCTCAGCGTGGCGATGACCTGCTCCAGCTTGCGCATATCGTTATGCAGCACCTGTGCATCGGGAGCCGAATCGTAGCTCTCCGCCGCCACTTCGTACGCAAGCTGCAAATAACTAAGTGCCGCACCCGTACGGGCACGCGGTTGATCCGGCACCAATGCCAGCGATTGCTCGAACAAGGCTGCCGCCTGACCATAAAAGCCTTTGACGTACAGCACCTCGCCCAAGTGGAACAGCCCTTCCGCATCCAGCTCGCTGCGTTCCATCAGCCCAAGCAGCCGATCCGCCGCCGACAGCACGTAGCCGTACCGATACAAGCTTTTGGCAAGCTCAAGCGAGAGCTGCGGCGCCAGCTCCGACAGCCGCCTGGCCAGCCGGAGCAGCCGGAGCTCGACGGCTCGTTCCATGCGCTCGCAGGCAAGCTTGTGCAGCGGCGGGTCGGCCGAGGGGGCTTCCGGCTGACCCGTACCGTCCAACAGCCAGCGCTCGATTGCGGCGAAGGCGGCCAGCTGCAGCGGCGGCAGCGCTCCCTCCGCCGAATCCGCCCACGGCCGCTGCTCGCTCCAGCAGCACAGCGCCCAATCCGCCGCCGCGCTCTCCGGCAGGCCGCCGCTTTGCCGCCACGCCGCGAACCGTCCGGCGGCTTCGGCGAACTGCCCGGTCTGCATCAAGCATTCGCAGACCAGGGCACGAGCTGCATCGCTGAGCGGCTGCAGCACGGCGAGCGCTGCGGCATACGCGCCGCAGGCAGCAAGCACGCGCGCTACCAGCTCGTACGCGGCGGTATTATCCGGCTGAACGGCTTCGATCAGCCGTGCTTTGATGCTGTCGTCGCTGAGCCCGCTTAGCTGCAGCAGGTCGGCCCAGCCTGCGAGGGCCGGCTCGTAGTGCGGGTGCTCCGACAGCGCTTCACGGTACAGCCGCCCGGCAAGCTCCGTGCGCCCCTGCTGGCCCGCGACCCGGGCCAGGCCGGTCAGCGGGCGGTAGCTGTTCGCGCCCGCTTCCGTAATATATGTTCCGCCGCCCGTGGCATGGATGGCATCACGGTAAGCGTTGAAGGCATCGGAGAGCAGCCCTTGCCCTTCCAGACTTTCACCATGCAGCAGATGCAGATCGGAATAGCCGGAATACCGCTTCGTCTCCTCCTGAAGCAAGACGGATGCTTCAGCATAATCTCCGGCAGCCAGAAGGACTTTTGCGTAGTCACGGACCAGCGTTCCCCGGTAAGGGGCTCCCGGCGTAGCTAACCGCAAAGCTCGAGCGAAGATCGCAAGTGCTTGCTCCGCTTGCCCGCTCTGGCAATACGTAACACCCAAATTGTAAATGTGAAACGGATCTTCCGGATGCTCCTCCAATACCCGCTGCAAAATACGCATATTGCGCTCGATCGTCTTCTTGCGCGAGAGCTCGGCGGGCAAATAGCCGGTATGGTGAAGCAGGAGCGGACTTAACGGGGGGCTCAAGGCAGCAGCTCCATCGGACGGTGTTGACAGCGGCTCTCCTTGTTGACCCGTATCTGACTCCCGATCATCCTCTCTATCACGAACGAGCTGCTCATGAATCGCCCCCTCGAAACGGTACCCTTTGCCCGAACGGAACAGCCGCTCTGACTCATAAGTGACCTTCTCTTCTGCAAGCTCCCCAACCGGGTTCACAATGCGTACAAGAGCTTTGTCCGCCTCGGTTTCCTTCAAGAACGCAACGATCCGCTCCGCCCCGTCCACCACTTCCTCGTCGGCATCTATCACCAGTATCCATTCGGAAGCCGCGTGGGCGATACCCGTGTTGCGCGCCTGGGCAAAGTCATCCCGCCATGGCTCATGCACAACCTTCGCGCCGTACGAAAGAGCGATGTCCGCCGTTCGATCGGTCGAGCCCGTATCTACGACTATTAACTCGTCTGCAATCGACCGGACGCTCTCCAAGCATCGGGCAAGCACCGCTTCTTCATTTCTTGCAATTACATGAACGCCTAACAGCAGCTGCTTCATATCCGCTTCCTCCGCGTGTAGGTAAGGCTTTCGTAATAACCCGTATCTATCTTGTGAAACTGTATTTAATCATGAAAAGAGTACATGAAGCCCCGAAGAAGGGGCCCCATGTACCTATATGATGCGGTATAAGGTTATGTGCCTTGTCCGTTAAAAAACACATCGATCGCCGTCGGATTGCCCGCTGAGCTGGAGCGGTACGTAAGCCGCGTATATTTCAGGAATCGCTGCGGAACCAGCACATCGACGGAGCCCACCGCGATACCGGTTACCGTGTCGACATCGTCATACCAGTTCGTCCCGTTGGCGCTAATCTCGATCCGCGCATCCGCCCTATTCACACCGGGTCCCCGGTTATAGACAAAGAACGAATAGCAGCCGAACACGCTCGTAGTGACCGCAGCAAGCGGGGTGAAAGCGTCGGCAGTCGTCAAGTTCAGGTTCTCCGATTCCTGGAAGCTCTTTTGTGAAATCGAGGTTACGCTGCTAAGCGTCCCTGCTGTAATCGTCGCTCCCAGCACGCTGGTAATCGTACCGTTCAACAGATTCGTCAGCGTTCCGGCTGTGATTGTCGCCCCCAGCACACTGGTGATTGTTCCGTTCAGTAAATTCGTCAAAGTGCCTGCTGTAATCGTCGCTCCCATTACACTGGTGATCGTACCGTTCAGCAAGTTCGACAGCGTCCCCGCTGTAATAGTAGCTCCCAGTACGCTGGTAATTGTACCGTTCAGCAGGTTCGTCAACGTACCTGCTGTGATCGTCGCACCCGATACGCTCACTGTCCCTGCCGTTATCGTTGCTCCCATTACACTCGTGATCGTACCGTCGAGCAAGTTCGACAGCGTCCCCGCTGTAATAGTAGCTCCCAGCACGCTCGTGATTGTCCCATTCAATAAATTCGTCAATGTTCCAGCTGTGATTGTCGCTCCGGATACGCTCACTGTCCCTGCCGTGATGGTCGCTCCCATTACACTCGTGATCGTTCCGTCCAGCAGGTTCGACAGCGTTCCTGCCGTTATCGTCGCTCCCAGCACACTGGTAATCGTTCCGTTCAGCAGGTTCGTCAACGTACCTGCTGTGATCGTCGCTCCCAGTACGCTGGTAATTGTACCGTTCAGCAGGTTCGTCAACGTACCTGCTGTGATCGTCGCACCCGATACGCTCACTGTCCCTGCCGTGATGGTCGCTCCCATTACACTCGTTATCGTTCCGTCCAGGAGGTTCGACAGCGTCCCAGCCGTAATCGTTGCTCCCAGCACACTCGTGATCGTTCCGTTCAGCAGGTTCGTCAACGTGCCCGCAGTCAGCGTTACGCTCTGTACGCTCAGCGTTCCGTCCATAATGACCGTAAGCAAGTTGCCGTTAGCATCCGTTGCCAAAGGGTGCGCTACGGACGCATTGTCTTGACCGAAAATGAGCGTACGCAGCCGGTCCGGATTCGTATTAAACGTTGAAAAGTTTGGCAAAGCTCACTTCCCCCTTCCATATTAGTGAAAACCAAGCCCGATCCCTTATGCAGTCGTTTTGGTCTGGAAATACACGTCGACGACAGAGCCCTTTCCCTCCTCCACGGAGCGGACGCCCAGGCGAACATAGCGTACAAAGCGGACCGGCACCAGGACAGATGTTTGTCCACCTTGAATCACTTCTTGCACATCTCCGGTGAAGTCCACCCGGGTCGGCCCGATTTGGACTATCGCTTCAACCGGATTCTCCCCCCTATTCACTATGCCAAAAGAATAGACCGATTGGCGGGAAACATCCTGGATCGGCAAAAACACAAACTCATCTTCCGTCGAAATATCAAGGCACGTTTTGCCGGAATAGACAGGAATGCCTTCCCTGCACCGCCCGGAAGCCTTGCTGCACTTCCTTTTTTTCCTGCATGGATGCAATGTGCAGGCCGGCTTCTTCAGAGGGCACTTTTTGGTCACGCACTGCTTGCCTCGGCCGGTATTCACTTTGTTTTGTCGCTTTGCGCAAGCCGCTTTTGATCCCATCGTGATTCCCCTTAAAAAGTTGTGCTGCGTTAATGTATGACCCTCGTCTCATTCAGGAAACGGCATTTGCCTTTTTCTGGATAAAATGTTTGCCATTGTACCTATACACCTTGTACAAGACCTACATATGGTATACCAACGGCACAAGAACGCAGCTCCATTCTCCAATTGCCGGATGAAAGAGGGATGAGATGATGACCAATTATTCTATTTTCAATAAATCCAACAGTCCGTTGTATACCGAAATCACCAACACTTTTTCCTCTCCGGGAATCGAATCGGCGCCGGCGGAAGACGCGGACAAGTCCGGCTTACTATATACTCTGTCTTCGGGCAGCGTCAGCGTCCCGAGCGGTTCAAGCTTGCTGCTTCAGGTATCTAATCCCGGGGGCAGCGGGAAGACGATGTATGTGTCCAGGGTCATGGGCGGCGTAACCGCAGCGGCTGCCGTCCTTATGCATTCAGGCGGAACGATAACCGGCGGGACTACGCCTACACCTGTAAATATGCTGTTTGGCAGCTCCAATGTGAGCTCCATGACAACCCGGCAAAATACGGGGTCATTGACGGGGACTCCGGTCACGTTCGCCAGCCTTCCGGTCACTGCAGGCCTTTACACGATCCCTATAGGAGGATCTATCGTCGTTCCTCCCGGACAAACCTTCACCGTAACCGTAGGAACAGGGGCGCTGAACGCTTCCGCCGTCGTTACATGGTGGGAATTTTAGCTATTGCATCATAAGGTGGTGTATCATGCCCAACGATTCTGTATTCGACCCCAAAAATCAGCCTGTGTTTACCAGAGTCACCAACACGTTCCATACCCCCGGGACCATCGCTCCCCCCGAAACCGGCGCAGGTAAATCAGGCAGCCTATTTATCTCAACGGCTACCAACTCCCAGAACCTCAATCTGCTGGGAGGAACCGTTACCATTTCATTGCAGGTCAGCAACCCGGGAGGCAGCGGGAAGACGGTTTATGTCTCCAGCTTTTCGGGCGGCACCGGCATTTCGTTGAGCTTGCTGTCCAGCTTTTCCGCGACGGCTACGCTGGTTAGAGGCGGGACGCTAACCAGCCCCTCCGCTGTGGCCAAAACCAATACGAATTTCACAAGCTCCAACACCAGCGTCATGAACGTTAACTCCTCAACCGCTGCCGTTACGGGCGGAACGCCTTTCCTTACGCTTCCCCTCGTTGCCGGACAGTTCTCCATCGAGGAAACGGGCCGGATCGTCGTTCCTCCAGGCCAATCGATTGCGATGACCGTGAGCGCATCCTTATCGGTCGCAGGAATATTAAGCTCTATCGCCAACATAACCTGGTGGGAAGTTTGAAGGAAGCCGCCCATAGAAAAAGCCTGTATCCGCATGTTGAAGCAGATACAGGCTTTTTTGAACTTTGTTTAGTAAGCCCTTACACAGACAACCGCTCCACGATAGAGCGTGCAATCCAGACTCCCGCCGCTCCGGCCTGGGCCAGGCCTCGGGTAATGCCGGCTCCGTCGCCGCCGCAATACAATCCGTCGATCTCGCTTTCCAGCTGCGTGTTAAGCTTCGGTCTCGCGGAATAAAACTTCGCTTCCACGCCGTAAAACAGCGTATGCTCGGAAGCGATACCCGGCGTCACCTTGTCCAGCGCCTCCACCATTTCGATCAGGCTCTTCATCGTATTGTACGGCAGGACAAGCCCCAGATCTCCCGGCACGGCCTCCTTCAAGGTCGGCTCCAGGAAGCCTTCCTTGATGCGGCCCTCAGTCGATCGGCGTCCGCGGATAATGTCGCCGTACTTTTGCACTATGACGCCGCCGCCCGACAGGTCGTTCGCTCTTTTGCATATTTCCCGCGCATATTCGTTGGGCTTATCGAACGGCTCGGTGAACCGGTGCGATACGAGCAGCGCAAAGTTCGTGTTCGACGAGCCGAGCTTAGGATCCTTGTAGGCGTGGCCGTTAGCCGCCATAACGCCGCTGTGATTCTCGACTACGACATGGCCCGAAGGGTTGCTGCAGAACGTGCGCACCCGCGTCCCTACCGACGTGTTAAAAATAAATTTGCCTTCGTACAAATGCTCGTTAATTTCACGCATTACGACATCGGACGTCTCGACGCGCACGCCGACGTCGACCTGGTTGTTGAACATTTTGATCCGCCGTTTCTTCAGAACGTCGGTAAGCCATGCGGAGCCGTCCCTGCCCGGTACGGCGATCACACAGCCGGCTTCGATTTCCTCGCCGTTCTGGAGTACGACGCCGGTGGCCCGGTAGCTTCCATTCTCCTTCACGGTCAAAATATCGGCGACCTCCGTCTTGTACATCATATCGATATGCTCTTTCAGACGGCGGTTGATCGATTGCAAAATTTGCAGGTTTTTCTCCGTGCCCAGATGGCGCACCTGAGCTCGCAGCAGCTTCAAGCCGGCTGCATAGCCACGCTGCTCGATCGAACGGACGACCTCGGTCATCGGGTCGGTGATCGTATCGGGAGCTCCATGGTCCAGATTGATGCGGTCTACATACGAAATCAGATCGAGCACCTGGGACGGTGCGAGATATTCCGTCAGCCATCCGCCGAACTCCGTCGTAATGTTGAATTTGCCGTCGCTGTAAGCGCCCGCTCCCCCGAAGCCGCTCGTGATGGAACAGGCGGGCAGACAGCCCGCAAACTCTTTTTTCCCCGCCGGGGGCGGGCACAGCTTGATCTTCTCTTCAAGAATCGGACAGCGGCGGCTGTCAATGTCGTGTCCTTTATCAATGAGCAGCACCTTCAAGTGCGCTGCCTTCAGCATCAATTCATAAGCGGCAAAAATTCCTGCCGGTCCGGCTCCTACAATAATGACATCGTAACGTTTGTTCATCCCTGTTAGTCCCTCCGCTTGAAAGAAATGGCGTTTCCTTGTTGGACGGGCACAAAAAAAATTCCAGCTACCGAATGGTTGCGGGAAACCCGCCCACTCGTAGTCAGGAATTATCGGTTCCTTGTAGAGACCTCCGACCCGTATCGCCGAAGATATACGAACAGCTACTTGGTATGTCTTATTTAATTGCCATCTAGAATGGTAACCCAATTCCCTACTCATGTCAAGGGTTCTATACTGATTTATTCGTATTTAGTCCATCATTCCTGCTCATTGCTCCTCAATTCCATTAATAATACGACCAAAATCCGAACATTAGCAACAAACTCCGGCAAGACTTGCCCCTGCTCTCGCTCGAGCCGTCGGGTTGTTGATGGGTCCCTAACACGGAATAAAGCCGAACGGCAAAGGGAATGGTATAGTTTGTCATTCATGATGAATGTTAGAAGGCTGGGAGGGCTGTCGTTTTGTACGTTCTATATACTCATAACGATCTGGATGGCGTAGGCTGCGGCATCGTGGCAAGATTCGCCTTCGGGTCGAAGGTGGAAATCCGTTACAATTCCGTCGGTGGCCTCAACACGCAGGTCGCACATTTTTTGGAAAAACCGCGAAAAAAGAAGCAATTGTTCATAACCGACTTATCGGTGAATGAAGATAACGAACGCGGACTGGACGATTTTGTAAAATCCGGCGGCAAAGTCAGGCTGATCGATCACCATAAATCCGCGCTTCATTTAAATCAGTACAGCTGGGGCATGGTGAAGGTGGAGGAAGAGGACGGAAAGCTATGCTCGGCCACTTCGTTGTTTTACGACTATTTGATTCAACACGGCTTGTTGACCCCTTCGAACGGATTGAGTGAATTCGTGGAGCTGGTCCGGCAGTACGACACGTGGGAATGGGATCAGAACAACCAGCTTCAGGCCAAACGGCTGAACGACCTGTTCTACATGGTGTCCATGGAGGAATTCGAGGAGAAAATGATCGACCGGCTGCGGCACAGCGAGCATTTCTCATTCGATGAGTTTGAAGAAAAAATTTTGGATATGGAAGAAGAAAAGATCGAGCGGTACGTACGGAGAAAAAAGCGAGAGGTCGTGCAGGCAACCATCGACGATCGTTATGCGGGCATTGTCCATGCGGAGTCGTACCACTCGGAGCTGGGGAGCGAGCTTGGAAAGGAGCACCCTCACCTCGATTATATCGCCATCCTGAACATGGGCGGGAAAAAGATCAGCTTCCGGACGATTCACGATCATATCGACGTCTCGGAAATAGCCGGCCGCTATGGAGGCGGAGGCCATGCCAAAGCGTCCGGCTGCTCCATGACGGAAGAGGCGTACCGGAAATATGTCGCCGAAGCGTTCCCGATCGAGCCGCTGCGCACGGACGCAGTTCACAACTCGTTCAATCAGAAGGACTCGGTGTACGGCTCGCTGTACGAAAACCGCCAAGGACAGAGCCTGTTCGTCTTTCCGTCGGACGGCGGGTGGGAGATCGATGTCGACGGCAATCCGGGCGGAAGTTTCGCCACATTTGAAGAAGCGGAACGAATGGCGAAAAGGCAGTATGCCGCTTGGCTGGCCCGGGACGAAATCTATGTCTCGTATCTTATGGAGCAAATGGCGGCGAACCGGAAGACGGCTTCGGCACCGAAAGGCGTCTCCCCTTAGATAATCCCGTTTCTCCCGATTCCATGAGAAAAAACCGCACACTGGGTATCCCAAGTATGCGGCATCACTTTTTTGAAAGCGCATTCGAATCAGTCCTTCACTTTCTCGAGCATCTCTTCTTTCTCCCAGCTGGTGAAATGGTCTTCCCAGACGATGTGATAAAAGCCCTGCTCCGCTTCCATGACGATGCCTCTCGCACCGTCCAGTATGAACATAACCCGATCTCCGACTTCAAACATATGATCACCCCAGTCTAAAGACGATTCCGTGACCACCTTTCGGGTATTCCCATTTAATATTTTGGTGAGGACAGCCGATCCGGCAGCTGCCGCACTCATGACAGCCCTCGTAGCCGACGTGCATACGGATATCCTCCCATTTGTACACTTCCGCCGGGCAAAAGATAGTGCATATTTTGTCCGGACATTTCGTCAAACAAGTATCCGCATCCAATACGGTAAGATGTGATTTTGTATCCGCGTTAAAGCGAAGTAGATACTGCTTTTCCTCGATAGACTGGCCTTTCGCCTGCTCGCTCATTACTTTATCACCTTCCATGCCCGGTACATATCGCGGGCGATTTTCAGCTTTTGTTTGACCGTGCCGATATCCTGCCATATTTTTTTCTGCTTCTCCCGCTTCGACGTGCCGTCCACGGTGAACATTTGACTCGCCGCGCGGTTCATCATCGGGATATATTGATCAAAATATTGCGGGAACTTGTCAAAATGGTGCGTCGCGTCCTTGTACTTCTTCAAATCTTCTCCGACGAAGCTTTCCATCAGCCGCTGCCGGTAGTAATCGAGCATATCCTCCGAGAAATTGCCGGCCTGTTTGGCCATCACGATCGTTTCCGCCGCCAGCCTTCCGGAGGTCATCGCCATGTTCGAGCCTTCGCGGTGAATGGCGTTAACGAGCTGCGCCGCATCGCCGACGACCAGAACGCCGTTGCCGACCACCTTCGGCATCGAATGGTAGCCCCCTTCGGGAATGAGGTGGGCCAAATATTCCTGCGGCTCCCCGCCCTGCAAATACGGACGGACCATCGGATGCGTCTTGACGTACTCCAGCAGTTCGTACGGTTTTATCTTATGCTTGATGAGCCCGGATAGTAACGTCCCTACGCCTATGCTGAGCGTATCTTTATTGGTGTAGAGAAAGCCCGTGCCGAGAATGCCTTTGGTCGCGTCGCCGAACAGCTCGATCGTACAGCCTTGGCCTTCCTCGAGATTGAACCGGTCCTCGATCACTTTGCGGTCGAGCTTGATGATTTCCATCGTGGCCAGCGCGACTTCATCCGGCTTGAACTCCTTATGGAACCCGAGCGACTTGGCGAGCAGCGAGTTCACGCCGTCCGCCAGCACGACGACATCCGCATACAGATCGCCGTCGGGCCGATCCGTGCGCACGCCGACGACGCGGTCGCCCTCGACGATGCATTCGAGCGCCACGGTCTCGTTAATGAGCAGAGCACCCTGATCGACCGCCTTTTGCGCGAACCATTGGTCGAACTTCGCGCGCAGCACGGTAAAGTTGTTGTACGGCTCCCTCGCCCACTCCATGCCCTTGTAACCGAAGGTGACGGCCGATTCCTTATCGAGCATCATGAACCGCTGCTCTACGATGGGCCGTTCGATCGGCGCCTCTTTGTAAAAATCGGGGATGACGTCCTCCATCATTTTTCGGTACAGGACCCCGCCCATGACGTTCTTGGAGCCGGGATACTCCCCTCTCTCCAAGAGCAGCACATGGACGCCGGCCTTGGCCAGCTCGAATGCGCAAGCGATTCCCGCAGGTCCGGCACCGACGACGATACAATCAAACTTTTCCGACATTTGCGTCTTCCTTTCTGCCCAGAGCCTTGGTAAACTGCTCGATCAGCATCGGAACGATTTCGAACGCATCGCCGACAATGCCGTAGTGACAGCTGCTAAAAATCGGCGCCGCCGGATCCTTGTTAATGGCGATGATCAGCCCGGAGTTTTGCATCCCGACGATATGCTGAATCGCTCCGGAAATACCGATGGCAAAATAAATTTTGGGCGTCACCGTCACTCCGGTCTGCCCGACCTGGTGATGATGTCCTATCCATCCCGCCTCGACGACGTCCCGGCTCGCGCCGACAGCCGCGCCCAGTGTCTGCGCCAGCTGGTGGACAAGCTGGAACCCGCTCTCGCTGCCGAGCCCTTTGCCCCCGGCCACGATAATGTCCGCCTCGTCGATGCGCACCTTGTGCGTCGTCTGACGGACGATCTCGAGCACCTTGGTACGCACGTCCTCCTCCTGCAGCGGAATCGTCTCCTCGATCATCTTCCCTCTTCTTCCCGCTTCCCGGGGCAATGCTTTCATCACCTTCGGCCGGACGGTCGCCATTTGCGGCCGATACTTTTTGCACAGGATCGTCGCCATAATGTTCCCGCCGAACGCCGGACGGCTGGCCAGCAGCAGACCCGTATCCTCCTCCACGTCGAGGATCGTCGTATCGGCCGTAAGACCGGTAGGCAAATCCGTCGCTACGGCGCTCGCCAAATCTTTGCCTGTCGAGGTCGCGCCGTACAGTATAATTTCCGGCTTATACTTCTCCGTACAAGCCAAGAGCGCTTTCATAAACGTCTCCGTCCGATAATTCTTGAATATCGGAGCGTCGTATACATACATCGTATCGGCTCCGTACTCGAAGGCTGTTGCTGCGAGCTGCGTCACATGGTCGCCGATCAGCACGCCTGCAAGCTCGGTTCCCCTCTTGTCGGCCAGCCTTCGTCCGGCGCCTAGCAGCTCCAGAGAAACCGGCGCGATGACTCCGTCTTTTTCCTCTACAAACACCCATATCCCGCGATAATCGTCGAAGTTCATTCGGAAGCTCCACCTCCGGGCTGAAAAAACTCGCGTTTCTCCAGCAAAATAGCAAGCAGCCGCTCCACCTGTTCGTTAGCGGAGCCCTGCAGCATTTCGCCTCCCTGCGGCTTCTGCGGCGCCCATACCGACGATACGATCGTCGGGGACCCTTTCAAACCCAACTGGGAGCGATCCACATCCTCCAGCTCGTTGACGGACCAAATGTGCGGCTGATAACGGGCCGCCCGGATGACGTTCGGCATCGACGAGTACGGAACCTCGTTAATCTCCTTCTCCACCGACAGCAGACAGGGCAGTGTCGACCGGATCACCTCATGGCCGTCCTCCAGCTTGCGGTGAATGACCGCGAATCCTTCCTGCTTGTTGATCTCCACCACCTTGTTGACCGAGGTCAGCGGCGGGATGTCCAGTCTGCGGGCGATCCCCGGCCCTACCTGGCCCGTGTCACCGTCAATGGTCATTTTCCCGCAAATGACCAGATCGATCGGCTTCGTTTTGCCGATTTTCTCCAGCGCCTTCGTTAACGAATAGCTGGTAGCCAGCGTGTCCGCTCCTGCAAAAGCGCGGTCGGTGATCAGGTACCCCTCGTCCGCTCCAATCTCGATACATTTGCGGATCGCCTTCACGGCAGGGGGAGGCCCCATCGTCAGCACGGACACCGTTCCCCCGTACCTTTGCTTGAGCCGGACGGCTTCTTCCACGGCATGCGCGTCATAGGGGTTCAAAATCGCCGGGGCGCTGGCCCGATCCATCGTGTTCGTCTTCGGGTTCATCTTGATGATCTTAGTATCCGGTACCTGCTTGATACAGGCGACAATATGAAGCATTCGCAGCACCTCTTCACGTTATGATCCGTTAGGTCTGAATACTCTAGTATATAAGCCGGTTCCGGATAAAATGCATAAATTGGCAGGTAGAGCGGTTCGCCGGGCGCGAACCCTATCTACCCGTGCCGGCGACATGCCTCGCAGCCGCCTTCCCTTGCGTTGTATAATTGTTTGTGCAGGGGAACCGCTCCTAAATCTGTGCACAAAAAAAGGCTGTCCGCCAGCTTATTAAAGCTTTGCGGGACAGCCTCGATGATACATTACCGTTATAAAGCATGAAGGTAAATAAAAAGTCCGGTTATTCGATTAAACCCAACCGCGAGCTTCCATCGCTTTCGTGATGCGCTCCAGAGAGATCATGTATGCCGCTGTACGGAGGTCGGTTTGGTAACGGGTTGCCAAAGACTGCACTTCACGGTATGCGTCGGACATAGCTATTTTCAGCTTGCCGTTAACTTCGTCCTCGCTCCAGTAGTAGTTCATCAGGTTTTGTACCCATTCGAAGTAAGAAACGGTTACGCCGCCGGCATTGGCCAAAATGTCAGGAATGACTTTAATCCCTTTGTTGAACAGGACTGCGTCCGCTTCCGGAGTCGTTGGGCCGTTAGCCGCTTCCGCCACGATTTTCGCTTTGATGTTACCAGCATTGGCGGACGTAATTACGTTCTCCAGTGCAGCCGGTACGAGGATATCAACATCCAGCTCAAGAATTTTCTCTGCCGCGATGCTGTACGATGCGCCGTATTCCTGAATCGAGGATTCGTCCTTCAGGCGTTCTACTTTGGCCAGATCCAGACCTTGCGGATCGTAGATCGCGCCTTTGGAGTCGCTGACAGCAACAACCTTACATCCGAGCTCGGTCAGCAGTCGAGCGGCGATTCTTCCGGCATTGCCGAAGCCTTGAATTGCTACAGTCGCGCCTTCCGTCGATTTGCCCATGTCATGAAGCGCATCTTGAATGACGAATACGCAGCCGCGGGCCGTCGCTTCGTTTCTTCCTTTGGAGCCTCCGATAATAAGCGGTTTGCCCGTAATAACGCCGGGGGAATTGAAGCCTTTCAAGCGGCTGTACGTATCCATCATCCAGCCCATAATTTGAGGTGTCGTGTAGACGTCCGGAGCAGGGATATCTTTTTCGGGACCGACGATTTCATGAATCGCTTCCATGAAGGCGCGGCTTACGCGTTCCAGTTCCCCTTTGCTCATTTCGCGCGGATCGCAAATAACTCCGCCTTTGCCGCCGCCGTAAGGCAGACCGACAACGCCGCACTTGAAGCTCATCCACATGGACAGCGCTTTGACTTCATCCAACGTTACGTCCGGATGGAAGCGGATGCCGCCTTTGGTAGGTCCCACCGCGTCATTGTGCTGGGAGCGGTAGCCTTCGAACACTCTTACTTTACCGTTATCCATTTTGACAGGGAAAGTAACGGACAATACCCGTTTCGGATGCTTCAGAATCGCGACAACTTCCTCCGGCAATTGCAGCAAAGCAGCCGCCTTCTCGATTTGTGTCTGAGCGATCTGGAACGGGTTCAGATTCTCTGGGGTCAATGTTGATTCAACCATGAAAAATACCTCCTGGACCAAGTAGAGTTTGTCACCTTTTCTCCTAACTTACGTAAGGTTGTTATTTATTTTATATTTTTTTTCTCAATTTGACAATTGATGATAAATATTTCGTTTTTTCGTGGACAAATCATCAGCGTGAAGGTGACAAGGTGTAAGCTTTTTTATGTTACAATACAACTACGAGTAATGACTTACGATACAGATGGAGGACACCGTGAATAACCCATCGCTGCGGCTGCATTTGACGATCACTTTTGCCATATTGGCTTTGATTCCCATCCTCGTTCTCGGCAGCATTCAAATATTCCAAATTAAAAATATTACGAACGACTATAACAAAACGCAGATGCAGACGACCTACCGGCTGGCGGACGCCGTACAGACGTATACGTACTACCACCGCAATGCCGTAGAAACGCTGGCAACGACGATCAGCGCATCCAGTCCGCCGTTTCGGACGAGGGAGAGCATGACGCTCAAGCTGCAGTCGGTCAAAAACAACCTGCCCGGCTTCTCCGGACTGTTCGTTGTGAACCGCAGCGGCGGTGTCAGCGCGCAGTTTCCTGAAGCTGCAGCCGGCCAGAAGCCTCTGCTCGGCACGGACTTGAGCGGGCGCAGCTACTTCCAGAACGTCAAGGCGGCCGAGACTACGACGATTACGCCTTTGTTCCGCGGTCCTGAAGGAGCGGACAAGCCGGCCATCGCCATCGCCGTGCCCGTGTACAGCGATCAAAAGCAATGGGACGGCCTGGTCGTCGGGGTTCTGGACCTGCAGGAGGTCGCCAGACTCGTAACCAAGTACGATTACGGCACGGACGCTTATCCGGTCGTTCTGGATGCGGAAGGAAGGGCGATTTATCATCCGGAGGCGGCCATTTCCGACTCGTTAACCGACTTGTCCGGCGAGCCGGTCGTTCAGGATACGAAGACGCATGACCAAGGCCAGGGCAAGTACCGCTCCGGCGTTTACCGCCAGGACGAGCTCGTCACCTACAAAAAAATCGGCGACCTCGGCTGGACCGTCTGGGTCGGAAGATCTTACAAGGCGGCCAATGCCGCTTTTACGGATACGCTGCAAACGACAATCATTCTGCTTGTGCTGACGCTCGTGCTGACCGTAGTCGTCGGCAACCTGCTGGCGAAGCGGCTGAACGGTACAATCCATGCCTTGGTCGGCTATACGCAAAAGCTTGCCGACGGCATCTTCAGCGTGCCGGACAAGAAGCTGGCCTCCCGCGGAGCCCCGTACGAGCTGCAAATGCTCGCGGATCACTTTTTCCGGATGGCCGGCCAAATCCGGGAAAATCAGCGCGCGCTGATCGAGCTGAACGCCGAGCTGGAGAACCGCGTCGCCGACCGGACGCAAAGCCTGTCGCGCAAAAATCAGGAGCTGGAAATCGTGAACGGCCTGCTGACTCCGATCATGACGCGCCGCAATGCCGGCGAATTTATCGAGGACAGCATGGCTCACTTGCGCGGACTGATTCACCGCGAAGTCCGCTTGCGCCTGCACCCGCTCACCGTCTCCACTTCCCTCGGACGCTTCAAGGACGCGGAAGCGACGGCGGCGCCTGACGGAGCGAGTCATCCGAACGGATCTGCATTGGGCTCTGGCTCTGATTCAGGCTCTGATTCGATTTCCGGCGCGATAGTTCCGATTCAAACCGGAGGACAAACGCTCGGAAGCATCGTCGTAGGGGGGAACGCAGACTCCGATTCGACATTGACCGACAATGATCGAAAGTTTCTGCTTACATTCGCCAATACGGTCGCCATCATTTTGCAAAACGATATGCTGCTCAGCAGCATCCGGCATGAACATGCGACGCTGAATGCGGTGTTGGAGAGTATGTCCGATGCGATCGTGCTGATCGATGCGGATCGCCATGTCGTCTATGCGAACCGGAGAATGACGGAGCAGTTCGGCATTCCGATGCCGCAGCTCTTGTCGATGACGGAGGAGGCGCTGTTCAGCGCAATCGCCGCGAAGCTGCCGGAGCCGGACGACGAGTGGACCGCTTTTACAAGAAAACAGCGGCTGCACGCGAAATGTAAGGTTACGGGAGAAAACGGCAAGGAGAGGTTCATCTCGGTTTCCGCCTTCCAGGTTTCGGGAGACGGGCACAGCTTCGGCAGAGGCTACGTGTGGCGGGATATTACGAAGGAGCACGAGGTCGATGCGCTGAAAAACGATTTGATCTCGCTCGCTTCGCACGAGTTCAAAACGCCGATTACAAGCATTAAAGGCGGCGTAGAAACACTGCTGCGCCCGGACGCCGTCTGGGACGAGGCCTTCAAGAAGGAGCTGCTGGAGGGTATCCATGAGGACATAGGGCGCATTCAGGACCTTATCGACGAGTGGCTAGATATTTCCAAGATCGAAGCCGGCGCGATGCGGGTGAACGTGCAGCCTGTCCGGGTCGCTTCGATAGTGCAGAGCGCCATCCACCGCCTGCCCCAGCATGCCGGTGCCGAGCACGCGGAGTTCGAGCTTGAGCTCGACAGCGAACTGCCGCTGCTAAAGGCGGATAAGCTGCGCATGGAGCAGGTGCTCGTCAATTTGTTTACCAATGCGATACGCTACAACCAAGGCAAGCCGGTCATCCGGATTTCGGCCGAATCCGACGATTCGTTCGTCCATATCCGCGTTCAGGATAACGGAATCGGCATCGCACCGGAGCATGCGGATAAAATATTCGACCGGTTTTACCGTGTCGACGTATCGTCCAGCCGCCAGACCGGCGGTACGGGACTGGGGTTAGCCATAAGCAAAGGGATTATCGAGGCTCACGGGGGCCGCATCCGCGTAGAAAGCGAGCCCGGTTCGGGAAGCACCTTCATCATTTCCGTACCGAAGTTTCGTTGGGAGGAAGGTCATGAACATGAAGAAGCATAAAATTCTCATTGTGGACGATGAGCCCAAAATTATCCGGTTCATCTCCGCCAATCTGAAATCGCTGGGCCATGAGACGGCAGCCTGCTCCAACGGCCCTGAAGCGCTGGAGACGATCGACAGCTTCGATCCCGATTTGCTGCTGCTGGATATCATGATGCCAGGCATGGACGGCTTCGAGGTGCTTCGGCGGCTGCGCAGCTTCTCGAACGTGCCGGTCATCGTCTTAACCGCCCGCAGCGACTCGAGCGATAAGGTGCAGGGCTTGAATCTCGGCGCGGACGATTATTTGACCAAGCCCTTCTCGCTCGACGAGCTGTTCGCCCGGGTCAATGCCGTGCTGCGCCGGTTCGAGGGCCGGACGGCGGCTCCTTCGTCCACATCAAGTGAGATCGAGCTGGGCGCGGTAAGGCTGAATCTGGCGCAGCGAAGGACGTGGCTCGGCGAAACGGAGGTCAAATTTACCGAGACCGAGTACAACTTGTTCGTCCTGCTGATCCAGAATGCAGGCAAAGTGATGACGCACGAGCAGCTGTTAAGCGATGTATGGGGCAGCGAATACCGTGACGATGTCGAATATTTGCGGGTCGCCATAGCGCGGATTCGCCAAAAGCTGAAGCAAATCGACGATACGCTGGATCTCATTGTCACTTATCCGGGCGTCGGTTATATGGCCAGATCGGGCGAATAATCGGCTTCCTTGTTGGAGACAGAAGCTATGTTAGGTATCTTCGCTTGGCCGCTATCGATCCGCAGCACAGAACGGGAGCATGCGCAGGGTTCGACTGAACGTTTCGCAAAATGCTGAATCGCACGTCCGGGACTGGTGCACATTGGATGATTCGTGGGCTGGAATCTAGAGCTCGATTGGTTTTGCATGGTTGTTACCTAACATTATATGTCACATTTCATCTTTAATGTACTTATCTAACCTCCGGGACATGCGCTCGTATTTCGTGCGTATAGTCCGGGAGGTTATTTGCACATGGCGGAGGACAGCTGCCGTGAACCGGCTGTCAGGGCCTCAGAGCTCCTTCTGCGCAGCTTCGGCGGCTGGAAGCACCCCATGATGCATCGGCAGAGTTGAAAGGCGGAGAAGCTATTCTCCGCTTTTCACAGAGCCAGGGAACGCCGACCTCAGCATGTCGAGAAACCGGGATGCCGCGAGCGACAGAGGCATCTCGCGATGGACGGCTATGCCGATCGTCCGCGATGGAAGCGCGTCGCCGGTCTCCAGCTCGATCAGCGTGCCTGAGCTTAGCTCGCCCTCTACGAACGAGCGGGTGACGTAGGCAATGCCGAAGCCCCGGCGCGCGAATTCGACGAGCAGGTCGATGCTGCCGAGCTCGATATCCGCCTCGATCTTCACTCCCCTGGCGGAGAACCACTGCTCGACGTGCCGGCGCGTGCTGCTTCCTTGCGACAGCAGCAGCAGGGGCTGCGCCCCCAGCTCGTCGGCAGGCAGAGGCCGCCCAGCCAGCTTACTGTACGTCTGTCCCGCAACGAAAGTATCCTGAATGACCGTTAGCGCCTCCGCTTCAATCTGCGAGTCGGCCACAGGCATATGGACGATGCCGAAGTCGATCTGGCCTTCCTTCAAGCGCTGCACAATATCGGGTGTTTTCCCGTGGGAGAGGCGGATGCGGATGTCCGGGTATTGGGCATGGAACGAGTCCAGATGAGGAAGCAGCAAATGCTTCAGCAGCGAATCGCTGGCCCCGACCCGGAGCTCGCCTCCGGCTAGCCGCTTCAGGTTGTGGAGCTTCGACTCTCCTGCATCCAGCAGCGCAAACGAAGGCTCCACAAAATCGAGCAGCGCCTTCCCTTCAGCGGTCAGCTTCACCCCCTTGGGCAGCCGGTGAAACAGCGCGACGCCAAGCGCCTCCTCCATTTGCTTGATCGCATAGCTGACGGAAGGCTGGGTAATGTACAGCTCTTGCGCCGCTTTGGTCAGGTTACCCGCCCTTGCCGTATGCAGAAAGATACGATACCATTCGAGATTAAACATGACATAAACACCCTCTATGACATAATGGAAAAATCCGAATTTCATCTATTTCATCCTGTTCATTATAATCGGGTTACACGATTCCATCAACGAACGAAAGGGTGTATCCGAATCATGAACCATACGACTGCACAGCCGCCGGACCGTGAGGCCCGCTCTCCCTGGTCGCGTTATAACGAGAAAGCCGAGGTTCGCGTCATGCCGGCGGGCTCGCCTATCGAAGGGACCATCACGATACCGGGAAGCAAAAGCTTGACGAACCGAGCCCTCATCATCGCCGCCATGGCGGAAGGAACCTCACGCGTGAAGGGCATTTTGAAAAGCGACGATTCGTACTGGTGCATCGAGGCTTTGCGCCGGCTCGGCATCGAAGTGGAGCTGGAGGACGATACGGCCGTTATCGCCGGGGGCGGTGGAAGCTGGCCGGTCCAGCAAGGCGAGCTGTACTTCGGCGCTGCCGGAACGATCGCCCGCTTCCTGCCCGGGGCGCTGGCCGCAGGCAGCGGCATCTGGCGGCTCACGGGCAGCGCCCGGCTCAGCGAGCGGCCGCTTGCGCCGCTGCTCGACACCTTGTCCAGCCTGGGCGCGGACATCCGCTTCGACGAGGCGAGCGGGCGCCTGCCCTTGACGCTGCACGCTCGCGGCATCTGGGGAGGGGAAGCCGTCATGTCCGGCTCCACCTCCAGCCAGTTCATCAGCGGCATGATCCTGGCCGCTCCTTATGCGCAGAGCCCGCTGACGGTGCGGATCAACGGACCTGTCGTGCAGCGCGATTACGTGGAGCTGACGCTCGACATGATGCGGGCCTTCGGCGTCGATCCGAAGAGCGGCGAAGACGGGCAGACGATCGCCGTACCGGCCGGCAAATACACAGCGCAATCGATCGCCCTGGAGCCGGACGTTTCTACCTGCGGCTACTTCTGGTCCCTCGCCGCCTTGACGAACGGACGCATTCGGATTGACGGCATAACGGCCGGCACACGGCAGCCCGATATTGAGCTGCTGGACGTTCTGGAGAAGATGGGCTGCTCAGTCACACGAGGGAACGATTTCGTAGAGGTGCGCGGCACCCGGCAGCTGAAAGGCGGATTCACTGTCAGCATGAAGCGGTGGTCCGACCAGACCCTCACCGTAGCGGCTCTCGCGGCTTTCGCCGACGGTCCGATCACGCTCACCGATGCGGCCCATATCCGGCATCACGAATGCGACCGGATCGCCGCCATCTGCACGGAGCTGACGAAGGCAGGCATCCGAGTCGACGAGCATCCCGACGGCTTGACCGTCTACCCGGGAGAGCCGACGCCGGCGCTGCTGGATACGCACGATGACCATCGGATGGCGATGGCGCTGTCCTTGCTTGCCGTCAAAGCGGACGGCATCCGTATTGCCGATCCGGGCTGCGTCTCCAAGACATGTCCGGACTACTGGGAGCGGCTCCAAGCTTTAGGCATCGAAGTTCAATTGTGAGATAAACCTCAATCGAGGCCCTTTCACAGAGAAGTGACCTTAAAGTTATGGCTTTAGCAAAACCCGCTTCGTAAGCAAGGCTGTTTTTATCGCCAATAGAACTATTTACATCCGATGACCTCGGAATCTTATAAATTCTATTGTGGTAAAAAGCAATAGGCGGAACCCCCTTCTCAGGGTGGTTCCGCCTTATTTCATCCTTTGCGTCCTAGGCAGCAGCCAGGTGCATTTCTTTTTACGACGCCCGTTCTCCGCGGGAGTACATTCTCTCACGTTCGCTTTCGGTTTTCGTCCGCTGGCCGTCAACGAACCTTGCGAAATTCCAAAAATCCAATCCGTTCGAGCGTGCAGGTATCCCTAGGAGTACGGTAAGTGCTTGCGGACCGTAGTTCCGCTATTTTAGAACAAATAGCTCCATTCACATGGTGATCGGACACCAGATCCTTTATTTCGCCAAATTACACTGCTTTTGCTGGTAAAATGGGCAAATAAGCGCACCTGTGTCCGATAGCTTAGTAAAAACAGCACGTTTTCTGGAAATAACGTATCTCTCGTCCGATAACCCGCATCCAGCACCGATAGTCTGCCCCGAATTCCGTTAGCCGCCCCCCCTCCAAACTCCGAGGGGCAGCTTCGCTCATCCCATTGTCTTCAATGAAATTTTAGATAGAGCTTAGACTAGAGCCAGCAAGGCTAATGGCATAGGACTCATCAAAGTTATGCTTGTATAAGCACTCAAATGCACTCT
The DNA here is from genome assembly GCF_022354825.1 of Paenibacillus sp. H1-7. Taxonomy (GTDB): domain Bacteria; phylum Bacillota; class Bacilli; order Paenibacillales; family NBRC-103111; genus Paenibacillus_S. The sequence continues at coordinate 158,486 of NZ_CP031168.1, read as the reverse complement.
ACATGGGTTTGACCGACCGCCGCGCAGCGCCGAAACACGCGCTTAGGGAGGCCGGAAAAAGGCGGTGGGCAGCAGTTTTATGGTTGGAGCGGTCTTGGGCGGCCGGGAACACGGACAGAAGGCGGATGCGCTGCTCCCATGTATGGCATACAGATTGCATTTAAGGATTACAACATTTTTCAGGGCGTCAACATGAGTCCTTGGAATAATTTTGAAACATTCAAGCTTGCCGCGGCCTATTGGCAGGGGTCGTCCGGTCACGGTTTCTTTTTATTTCAGCAAGCTTTCTTCCTCCCCCATCACCTACTCGATAGAATCGTCATAAATGTAAATATTCAGAACAAGTCCGATAGAAAGCATATTGATCAACAGCGATGTCCCGCCGTAGCTGATAAAAGGCAGCGTAATCCCGGTAATTGGCATCAGACCGACGAGCATGCCGACATTCTCGAATATTTGAAACAGCAGCATCGCGGAGATGCCGGCTATAATGTATACTCCCGATTTGGTTTTCAGCTTTTGCGCAATGATCATCATCCGGTACATGAGGAGCAAATAAAGCATCAGGAGCGCCGAGGAACCGAGGAAACCGAACTCCTCCGCAATAACGACGAAGATGGAATCCGAATAAGTGTACGGGACTTGCCCGCTGTGAATCGAGGAGCCCTGGAGATAGCCTTCTCCGAGCAAAGAGCCCGAGCCGATGGCCATGACCGCCCTTTTCATATGGTACGTCGCTTTGTCCGAAGCTTGATCCGGCAGCACCACGGCATCGATCCGGTCCAGCCAGTAGGCCTTGTTCTTGGATGCCATGAATTGCTTCACTTCATCGTGGTGCTCGACGTAGCTGTATAATGCGGTCACGCTTACGACAGCGACCAAGACCAGACCGATCAGCGCATGGCTGTAACGGAGGTTGCCGATCCAGCACATAACCGCCCAGATGACCACATAGCCGATCGAATTGCCCAAATCCGGCTGCATGAGTACCAGGATAAACGGAACCAGCGTAATGATACCCATCGGCAGTACGTCCCGAAACAGCCCAAGCGTGTCCGCATTCCTTTTGGTCAAATAAAACGCCAGCATCAAAATAAGAAGCAGCTTGCAGAGCTCGGCCGGCTGAAAGCTTAATCCCCCCGGCAGCGAAAACCACCCCTGCGAATTGTTTATCGTATCGCCTTTAAAATATAGGAAAACCAGCAGCCCGAGCCCTATGGCATAATAGATCGGCGCAAAGCGCAGCACGGTTTTGTAATTGAAAAACAGGCTGGCGAACAGGGCGGCAAACCCGATGCCGTAAAAATACATCATTCTGACGTGGGAGCCGGCCAAATCGGGATGGATCAATGTAGCGCTGTATACGCAAAAAATACTGATTGTCATCAAAATAAGAAGCAGCAGCAGGATCATCAAATCCAGCTTGCGCGCAATGTTCTTAAGCAGAAATCCCATCAGCAGCCTCCTATCCTACTTCTTAACAATGGCCCTATAATATAGACGAACGATGTCTACATTTTGTTACATTCCTTGGTGGCGGCCTTCAACGCAAAAAGCCCCTGCGCACAAGATACACAGGGGTGCTTCGATAGGAAGTAGTGATGAACAGACTGCCAGGCGGCTGGAATATAAGCCCGGGCTGCCGGATGAGCATCCACACTCCACCTGCCGGTCTCAGCCCATCTCCCGCTTCAGCTCTTAGCTGTATCAGGCTGTTGTTGGACTATCTCGACGTCCAGCGGATAATCCGGCAAAGCCATCTCCTTGGTCGTGCCTTTCTCCAAGTCGACGATGGTTAGACCGTCCCAGCCGGTATCGGCATACGTGACACCGCCTGTGAGGTATGCCAGTTTCCCGTCCGGACTGGATGCCACCATCTGATGGACGCGGTTCAGCGGGATGATTTTCTCACCCAGCGTCCGCATATCCAGCACGGTAAGATTAGGGCTGCCGGTAGCGCTGCCTGCGGCTCCATTGCCGATGATCAGCATACGGGTACCGTCCGGCGTCAGCGCTACTCCTTCCTGATGCGAATTCCCGGTCAACGGCTTGGTCTCGTACGTGCCGCGGACGGGATCAAAATCTACGAGTCCTCGCCCCTGATACGGCAGCAGCAGATGGCCGTCCTCCCTTACGACAGCGTAATGCGGCTTCTCAAAGCCTCCTTTGCCGTATGGGGCTACATCTATTTTGCGGGCGGTCCGCTTCATGGGATCGACTATGGTGACGGAATACGAGTCGTGGTCGATCGAGTACACTTCATTGCCGTCCTTGCTGACGACAACATCGAACGGTCTCGTCCCGACGGGGACCGTTCCAACGATGGCAAGCTTCTCCGTATCCAATATTTCCACCTGGCTCGCCTTGCCCGGCAAATAGACGCCGACGTACACGAAACGACCGTCGGGCGAGACGGCAATCCCCATTCCTCCCGGCCGGTATTCACCGAACTTGATGGCCTGGATAGCCGATTGATACGGCACGAGCGCAGTTCGTTTGCGCTGCTTCGTATCGACTACGGCCACGCCTTCCGCTGTAGAGACGTAGGCTCTGCCGCTTCCTGCGTCGAGCGCCAGAGCGAATGGAGCCGTTCCGGCTTCCAGCTGTTTTTCTATAACGCCGCTTTCGGGGTTGACGAAAGAAACGGTATTGCTTTTGGAGTGCGTAATCATCAAGCTGTACGCAAAAGCTTTGGCTACCGGTGCCTCCTCCTGCTTGGGCGCAGGCGCAGGGGTCGGGGTCGGAGGCAGCGTAGGATCGGCGGCTGCGGAGCCTTGACCAGCCAAGCCTGGGATCGGCGCCGGCGCCTCCTGTCCGCTGCGATCCAGCTGAAGCTGGCAGCCTGCCAAAGCCAATACGACCATCATCATCAGCAGCAGCAGCCTAGCTATGTTTCTTGATCGGTTATGCTTTCGATTCATCATCTTCACCTCGCTTATTGTTGTACGGCGGCCAATGCCATAAATGAGAAAGAGAGCACCCCTCTTCCACATACAGGGCGCTCTCCTTTCGTTGCCGATTTTCCTGTCTATCTCATGTTCCGATAATTATTACTTAGTCGTCAGCGTGACTGATGCTGCAGTCGCCCATCCGCCAACAGGCGCTACCGTATATTTCGTACCTGCCGCCAGCTTCGCGCCGTTCTGCAGATCGAATGTTCCTGTTGCTCCTTTGCGGCTGGTCAGCTTGTATTGAGCCGTGATAGGAGCACCGCCGCCTTCCGGCGTCAATGTTACGCTGCGCAATGCGAACAGCTCGTCTTTAGGATCTTGGGCCAACGTAATGTCGAGGGACGTTTCACTGACCTGTGCAGCCGACTGGATAGCAAGCGGTGCGATCTCTTTAGCGGTGAACGTACCGATGGCAATATCGGCCCAATCGGAAGTCACGGTGTACTTCACGCCCGACTTGAACGTTTGACCGTTCGGCAGGCGGAACTTCGGAGCTTGTCTTCCGTCCGTAGCTTGCGTGAACGGAATGTAGTTGGCGATCATCGCCTCTCCGCCCTCAGGAGTAATCGTTACCTGCTTGTCTCTCATGGACGAAAGAATTTCGTACTGCTTGCCGTTGTACATATTGTTGTCATCCACGATGAAGGCACCTTTGCGGCCGGCGCTGTAAGCTGCCACGACATAGCCGTAATCGGCAACGCCGTCTTCAAGGCTGGATTCCACTTCGAATGTATCGGCGGCCACTTGCTGTGCGGAGCGAAGCTGAAGCTTCTCGGTGTTGGCCGTAAAGGTCATCGAAGCTTGACCTTTGTAGCTCATCGTATAGGTCGTTCCTTCTTTTTGCGTAGTTACCGGAACGATGTAGGTTGCTGTCGCTCCCGTTTTCAATTGCGGGATGTTCAGAATTTTCAAGCCGTTGTCGAAGGAAATATTAGCTTTCGCTTTATCCACGTCCGTGTTCTCTTTCGGAAGCGGAGCGGAGAAAGTAACCTGAAGCGTGATCGCATTCAACGGCGTAATGCTTGTAATTTGCACCGGTGCGATTTGCTGTGCTGCATACATGAGCAGTGCCGCTTCACCGCGCGTTGCAAACTTGCCTTTAACAAACGAGCTGCCGAGCAGAGCCTGCACTTGAGCGGCGTCTACCTTCAGAACTGCGGCCGTTACTTCTACCAGCTGCTCATGAGTAACCGGCTTGTTAGGCTGGAATTTGCCGTCTTCGCTCTTCATAGCACCGACGCTGACAAGCGCCGCGGCATACGATTGATACCAGTCGCTGTCCGCTACGTCGGATAAGGACAGCTTGCCGTCGGTTTTCAATTCCACGTGAAGCGCCAGAGCAACCATTTTTGCCAATTCCGCGCGAGTAACGTTCTGGTTCGGCTTAAACTCCTGGTCGCCATAGCCTGTAATGACGTTTTGCTTGGCCATTTCTTCAACAGCTGCTTTATAAGGCGTCGCCGCCCCGTTATCGGTAAAGTTAACTGCTGCGGATACTTGAGGAACGATAGCGGATAAGCCTACGGCCGTCGTAATAACCCATGCTGCGAACTTTTTGCGTTTCATCATTAGTAATCTCTCCCTTATGGTTTGCTGCTTGCTTGAATAACCTAGGTATAGATTACTGAATCGCCCGTTACAATCGAATAAAAAATCAGCCCAAAACATTAAAAAAACATAACAAAAGCATTTCGCTTGTTAATATCGCCTGCAATTGTGACAAAATCCGGTGGACGCCGCCTTCTGCAACGACGTGAATCCGTACGTGCAGCAGCTGAGCGAGAGTCTCGATATTTCCAGCGAAGGTCGCTTATGTGAAGCAGGAGAAAAATTGCGGGGCCGTCCGAAGAAAATGTACCGGATCGATTTTCGGTCTACCGCAAGATCCGCTCCGCCTGGAGGATAATATGGACAGAAAAAGGCACCGTTCTCTTAATCAGAGAATCGATGCCTTTTCCCTTTGCAATGGTTACTTGGCTAATAAGTTCGTGCCTGCATTTGATCGAGACTTTTGAATTCGTAGCCCTGCTCCTTGGCTGCGATAATAATCCGGCTTAATGCCGCCGCGTTGTCACTGGATACGGAATGGAGTAAAATGACCGCTCCCGGGTGAAGCTGGTTCATTACGCTATCGTAAGCATACTGCGCCCCTCTTTGCGCTTTCGTATCCCAATCCTTGTATGCAATGGACCAGAATACGCTGGTGTAGCCCAGCTCCTTGCTCGCTGCAAGAATCCGGTCGTTGAAGATGCCTCGAGGCGGGCGCAAATATCGCATCTCCTTTTGGCTCGTCAGCTGGCTCACTCCCGATTTGACTTTGTCGAGCTCCTCCTTGAGCCTTTGATTGGAAATTTGGCTCATATCGGGATGGCTCCAGGAATGATTGCCGACGAGATGCCCTTCATCCACAATCCGTTTGACCAGCTCCGGCTGATCCTGTACATAATGTCCGGTTACGAAGAAAATAGCGGGCACCTGATGCTCCTTGAGCACATCCAAAATTTTGGCCGTATAGCCGTTCTCGTAGCCGTTGTCGAAGGTCAAATAAAGCTCCTTCTTCGTAACATCACCGAGGAATATCGCCTCGTTCTTTTGGACGATTCCTTTGAAGCCTTCCTCATTGATGGAGGCTGGCTCCTGATGCTTGCTTTTCTTAAACCCGAAGTGATACGGATTCAAGGCAGCCGCATCCGCCGCCGCAGAAACGGGCATCCACCCGATGCCGGCCGTCAGCAGCAAGCATAATGCCCAACCAGCTGCTCGCTTCATGCCTTCACCCCTAACCCATAAAATCAGATCAGGGATAATATGCCCTAACCGCAGGCGGTTATGTACCGTGGGAAACCGAATACCTTTTTTGCAATTCCTTGGTGGAGATGGCAAGAATTTTGGGTGTGAGCAGGTCGCTTTTGAGCTCGAGCCGCTTTTTCCCTTGGGGATGAATTACCCAGAGCAGCATACGCAAATACAGCTTGGTCATGATATAAAATACCCCGCGGGGCATATCTCTCACCGTGAATCCGAACTGCTGGGGCCCCCTGTAAATCATGGTAATGCCGTAAATCCCCTTGATGTCCGAATTGCTGAGAATTTGCTCCGTCATTTTGGGCATCAGCTCTTGCACCAGGCGGATCAGCTGTACGGCCAGATGCATCATGGAACGGGTGCCGGAAGCCAGACGGAAGATCATCTCGTTGTTAAAATGAAGCTCGACCACCCGGTCGCCCTTGCGTATCTCTTCCCCGTCGGGAAGCGTAATACGGATCCCTTGATACGTGCAGATGCGGTAATACAGAAGCCGGTTATCGGGATCTACGGGAGTAAGGTCAAATACGGTATGAAACAATTGCTCCCACTTCAGCCACAGGGCGATCGGCAGCCTGCGGTGCCACCCGAGGACCGTGGTCTGATCCTGCGGCCATGAAGATACGGCATCTACTCGCAGGAAGGTGTACTTTTGCCGCTTCATTTCCTCCACAAATTCCTGCAGCGCCTCCAGCATAAAGCCAGGAGCATCCTCATTCGCCCCGAACGTCTGACCGCTGTCATGAAGGACGATAACCGCCCCGTTTCGCACCTTCGACAGGAGCCTGCGCTTGATTTTATTCTTGCCGCCGCGGCTTCTCCAATCTCCTACGATGAGGGACCAGAGCACCATGTGAAACCGTTTGAGCAGTAAAAAATCGAACAGATTGATGACTCCCCACGGCGGCCGGTAATACACCGGCTTCTCTCCCGTTATGCTTTCTACGGCCTGTACCGCGTCATCGATTTGTTTTCTTACTCTTCGCGGCGTCATGAGTGCATTAGCCCGATGGGAATAATTATGCAGCCCGATCAAATGCCCTTCTTCATGCATGCGCCGAATCAGCTCCGGATGCTGCTCCGCCTTCGACCCGAGCACGAAAAAAGTGGCTTTGCAATCGTATGCTTTCAGCAAGTCCAACAATTGCGGCGTATATTGCGGATCGGGACCGTCGTCGAACGTAAGGAACATGCACCGCTCGGTGGCTCTCTCTTTATACACGCCCAATCTGAACAAACGAACGAGTATCGTCGGAATGATCGTATAAATGCACAGCACTCCAATGATGATCCAGAACAAATGCCCCATATGCCTTCGTCCTTCCTAATTCTTAAGTGCCACCCTTTCCCCTGTTCCCTCGGGCGGGGCGATCCAGTAATATACCGCAATGGCCCCTAGCAGCACGGCGCTGGCAAGCACAGCCATACTCTCGCTGAACGTATCGGCAATCCAACCTCCGATTACGGGTCCTATGATGACTCCTATTCCTTCCACGCTGGAGAACAGGCCCCAGCCCAAGCCTTGATTGTTATTCGGAACATATTGCGCAAGAAGCGCGTTCCAGGCTGGCAGAACCGCTGCATAGGATATGCCGAGCAAGCCTGCAAGAGTAAGCGCCATCCACAGCTGGGACGCTAAAGTTAAGGAGAATAACATTATCGCAAAGGCGGTGAAGCCGAGAATAAGAAACCACTTTTTACCGAACCGGTCGGACAGCTTTCCCATTGGAATCAGCGCCGCTACCGTAAGTACGCCTCCGGCAATGAGCAAGTACGAATATTGGGAGTAACTAAAGCCTAGGGCATGGGATGCGAAGCCGGGAAGCACAGGGACCAGAATGCCTGCTGCAGTCGTTTGCAGAGTCATCCCGGGGAGCAGCTTCTTCATGGAACGCAGCCGGTCCCACAGCATGGCCAGCTGGTCTTGAAGAGGAATTTGTGTCGGAGTGGAAAGCTTGGTGTTGGTTATAAACAAAGACAAGAGCAGGCTGACCCCCCACAGCCCCATCATGAGCCAGAAGGTGATCGAATAGCTCTTATCGATAATAAAGTTGATGACGATCGGGCCGGCTCCAAGACCGGCCAGCCAGCATGTATACAGCATGCCCATTTGCTCGGCGCGGTGCTCCGGCTTGACCTTGCTGAGGCAGACAAGCCAGATCGGCGACAGCCCGATGCCGAACAGCGCGGATGCGCCGATTAGCAGCCATACGGAATGCACCTGATACAGCAGCCATAAACCCGCCATGGATACGGCAAGGCCGCAAGCAACGGTGAATCTTAAAGAGAAGCGGTCCAGCAAATAGCCTGCGTAGCATTTGATGACGGTATCGGCAATGTAATGGATGGATACGGCCCACCCTACGGTCGTTACCGTAAATCCGAGCGCATTAACAGCGTACGTAGGTAGGAAGGAAACGAGAAACGCTCCCCGCACGAATTCGACGAGAAATAAAATGATGCCATACCATATTCTATGTTCGGCAAAGGACGGTTTATGAACAGTCTGCATTCTGCGCTTCCCCTTCCTCCATTATACTTTTTTGCTTAGTATCCCCCGCTTATTACGGATTATTTACCATCGGCACGGTACGGTCGATCGTTCGGAGGACATCCTCCACGATGAATTCCGCAGCGCACTTGGATTGGATCCGCTCCATGCGGTATTTGATTTCTGCAGACAGCAGCTCATCGCCGAAAAAGCGGCGGATCTGGTCCGTCAGCTCCTCGGTGCTGTAAGAAATGGATGCAACTCCTTTATTGGACAGAAAAATGGCGTTTTCTTTCTCTTGACCCGCGAACGGCTTATAAATAAACAGCGGGATGCGCAGCGCAAGCGATTCCGATAAGGTAAGCCCGCCCGCTTTGGAAATAATACAGGAAGATAAGGCCATAAGCTGATGAATATTATCGAGGAAACCGAAAATATGAACGTGCTGCTCATCCGAATATTGAGCTAGAAGCTTCTGCTCCAGCTTGGCGTTTCGTCCGCACACCACGGCGATTTGACAATCGTCGATGGCCAGAAGCGGCCGGATCATATCATCCACGTTGCCGAGAACGCCGTAGGAGCCGGCCAATATAAGAACCGTTTTGCGATAAGGATCGAGAATCGTCCGGAATTCATTATGGCTCGAAGCATCGTAACGGATAAAATCGCTGCGGATCGGAATCCCGCTTACTTCGATTTGGTGCCGCGAGCAGCCGTACGATGCAAGCTGATCCTTGATCTCCTCCGCCGCCACATAATATTTGTCAATATGCGAGTCCACCCACCGGGAATGAAGGGCGAAATCGGTAATGATGGTAAAGCACGGGATTCTCAAGCTGCGGCACAGCTCCGCCGTCGCCCCGAACGGAAACGTGTTGATGATCGCGTCCGGCTTCTCTTCATCGATAATTTCCTTGAGCTTCTTTTTGCCGATAATCTTGAAATACCGGTTCCAGGCAAGATCCGGCTTGGTCTCGCGCGTCATATAGTAGCTCCAGCCGTAATAATCGAGGCCGAATTTGGAGGATTGCGTGCTTTTTAAATATAAGGTCGTTGTAATGCTATTCAAAAAAGGATGCGCTTCTCTCATGAGATCGACGACTCGAACTCGTTCCGTACCCCGGGATAAAAAGGACTGTTTAAGCGCTCGCGCCGCTTGCAAATGTCCGTCACCATAGCTCGCCGTCAAGATCAAGATGGTCGGTTTGTGGTTCATAGGAGCCTCCTCTCTCGGTCAAACAATCATATTACCACCATCATAGTTATTTCCCCGCGGAAAATAAACCACTCTGCAGCCCGATCATCAATATTTCACTCCAAATACATATCTACGTAGCACACCCTTAACAAATGACTGAATTGGAGGACGACGGGCAATCGCCCTATCGCGAATTAACAAAAAAGCCTGCCGATGGAGATGGTTGTCATGCGAACCATTCTTATCAGCAAGCTTATTGTATCACGGTTTGAGCGGTCGTTCACGCGAAACGCTCTATTGGACGACTCTGCAAAGCAAATCCCTTCAACTGCAGCAAATCCTTCTTGAGATTTTTGGATTTGCGAAACTTCAGGAGCCTTTGCTCATTAAATGGTTGACCGTTTGGTCCACCAGTCCTTCATGAGCCGCCGCGTTGTACAGGAGAGGGTCGTCATGGCGGATGAACAGACACCGCTTTTTCCCGCGGCTTCGTCTCAGCTGCCTCCATCTTAGCGCCAGATGATCGCAGAAATCTTCCGATTTGGCGTGTCCCACCAGAAACAGGATGTTATCGCAATCGATAGCGGCGACATCACTAAGCGAGGTGACGTCCAGCGCGCCGATCTCACGGGCGGGCTCCGGCGGCTGCACCTGCAAATCGTCGTAAAACAAATCCTTCATCTTCTTCATCTGCATGCCGAAGACGCGAAACCGGTGTTCGTCCGCTGCGTGTACAAGCAGTACGGGATCGTCCCCCAAATGCTGGCGGACATGAAGCCGGGCGTTCTCCACCTTCATGTCGAAGTACGACAGCCAGTGCTCCGCTACGCTCTGCAGGTCGAACAGCTGGCTTATATCGAGCAGCCGCTCTTTCCAAGGATACTTTTTCCACGGAATGACGATAACCGGCGCTATTTGGATCAGCTCTTGGTGAATATCATCCGGGATCGGAGGAGCCAATATGAGCTCGGGCTCCATCTGGCGAATTTGCTTCAGCGGGATCTCAGGCTGCTCGACCCACCCGCGCTCCAGACTTAGCTCCGGCGTAATTCCCAAGACGGACAAATCCCCGCGCAGCACCGGTGACAGGCAGGCGATCCGCTTCTTCGTACGGGCCGCAAATTCGGTCGGCGTGAGTCCCAAGTGCTTCTTGAACATTCGGCTGAAGTAATATTCATCCGGATAACCGACGGAGTGAGCCGCCTCGATGACCGAGGACTTCGATCCCGCCAGTAAGGTCAGTGAAGCGTCAAGCCTCCGCTTTGTAATGAATTTATGCGGGCTAAGCCCGGTCTGTCTGCGAAAAGCCTGATAAAACCGGCTCGGGCTCGCTCCCGACAAGCGGGCGATATCCTCTATGTCCATAGGCTCGCTGTAATGCTGCATAATATAGTGCCGGGTCTGCTCTACATACTCCACCAGACTCTTCTCCATTTCCCGCGGCTTCTGCACGATCATCATCAATGCGGCGGCCATGGCGTATAGATGCGACTGAAGCTGGTAGAACAATGCAGGCTCCCGTCTCCCGATATCGCCGAGGAAATCCTGCACCCAGCTTCGGGCTTGAGGCGTCCGGAAGGTATACAGCCGGAAGTCTTCAACCAGACGGAACGGCTGTAAGGGAGAGCCGGAGGCCGGCACGCTCGTGGAGCACTGGAAGCGGATGATCAGCATAAAGGCGGTCGAGGCGGAACTATTATCAATGGCGCACCGGCAGTCAGGCGGAATTAGGAACGTCTCTCCGCACAATACTTTGCCCGAGCTGCGCATGGAATTCGATTGCAAACTCACGTTGCATTTCTCCTGCAATACAAAGCCGAAAGCATGCTCATCCCCGGTTACGATAACTTGGCTCTGCTCGGCCTGGAGCTTACACTCTTCCGTTGCCATGTATTCCAGGTAATAATGACGAATGGAGTCAGGCTTGTACCGCATGGTTTTCACATCCCTTGTCAGAGGTAGCTATTCCATAAGATTTTATGTGAAAATGATTATCATTGTCAAACGAATTTTGTATTGTCTTTTGCCCGTTGTTTCTTTATAATTGAATGAAAATGATTATCATTATTATCGGAACGACTATGCTTCCTGAAGGAGAGGAACAGATGGAACGCTTATACACGAATCAGTTAAATATTGCTTATGGAGAACGCTCCATTGTCGATAACCTGAATATTAGCATCCCCCCTGGTCAAATTACCGCCCTTGTAGGCGCCAACGGATCGGGTAAATCCACCATCTTGAAGACGATGGCGAGGATTATGAAGCCCAAAAGCGGCGGCGTGTTTCTGGACGGCAAGTCCATCCATCAGCAATCGACCAAGGAAGTCGCCAAGCAGCTGGCGATTCTTCCGCAAAATCCGATTGCGCCCGAAGGCTTGACCGTATCGGAGCTTGTCACCTACGGACGGTTCCCGCATCAAAAAGGCTTCGGATCGTTATCTCCCGACGACAAGGCGATCGTCCGCTGGGCGATCGATATGACCGGCATGTCGGAGCTTTACGATCGCCCTGTCGATCAGCTGTCCGGCGGACAGCGGCAGCGCGCATGGATTGCGATGGCTCTCGCGCAGGGCACCGATATTTTGTTCCTCGATGAGCCGACGACGTTCCTGGACATGGCTCATCAGCTCGAGGTGTTGAAGCTTCTGCAAAAGCTCAACGATGAAGAAAAGCGTACGATCGTCATGGTCGTCCACGATCTCAATCATGCCTCCCGCTACGCGCACCATATGGTCGCGATCAAACGCGGGCAGGTCGTCAGCAGCGGCACGCCGGAAGCGGTCATGACCCTCGACGTGCTCAGGGAAGTATTCGGCATCGAGGCGGACATTATCCGCGACCCACGTTCGGGTGTCCCTTTGTGCCTGCCGTACGAGCTGGAGCGCGAGCTTGCTAGCGCCAAGCAGAAGGAAGCCGCCGTGGATGCCGCTCAAGAGAAGCTTGTAGCCGCACGATAGGCGTTGAAAATCCCCGTATTCCGACTGGAGCGTTTGCTGTCGAGATGCGGGGATTTTTTTAGTATGGGCGGGCATATTTCCTTTTGGGTGAGGCACTGTCGTTTGCCACGCTGCGGGTCTTACAGGCGGCGCAGCCTGCGCTCCGGCGTGCTGTAAAGCGGAAAAAGCGCCTTACAGCTCTGAAAAACCTTACACCTCGCGGTTTCAAACGCTTGTAAGACGGAAAATCCGTCTTACAGGCGGCGCAGCATGCGCTCCGGCGTGCTGTAAGGCGGAAATAGCGCCTTACAGCTCCGAAAAACCTTACGCCTCGCGGTTTCAAACGCTTGTAAGACGGGAAATCCGTCTTACAGGCGGGGTAGCCTGCGCTCCGGCGTGCTGTAAAGCGGAAAAAGCGGCTTACAGCGTATATGGCGGAAGGGGCTACATTTTAGAAGGCCTCCGCGGACCTAAAGAAATCAAAGAACGATAATAGCGTTATCCAATTAATTCCACATGCAACATTTGCAACCCCTGCTCCGTCTAGATGGATGTCGACACGATTTACTTGTTAAGGATTAATCCTTCTATACACAAATAGAGATAAGCAACATCAGAGGAGCATCACCACGAAAAAGGTTAGGATTACCCATTACCGCAACGCGCCCATAGTACTCAGCATGACCTTGGCTGCAGCCACTACTCGCCAATTCCGGCGCACGAGGAGCAGGCTTATTCCGAGTTCGCAGGAAACCAAGACCGGCTGCACCCAGGTCAATCAGCTGATGCTGCTGTTGCGCAGTAAACGGGGCGCTCGGCTGCAAAGTCGTGTGGCACCGAAAAAGCGAAAAGGCTGTTATGTTACGCTGCATGCGTGTCATAACGGCCTTTTTCCTTTAATGTAGTTAAACCTGCTGCCCTTACGAACGATCACAATGCCCCCATATGCCTGAATGCAGCATGCCGCAAATATGTGTTTGCCAGATGCTCCTTCGCCTAAACCTCAAGGACATCCCTTTCATATGCTGTTATTACAGGATAAGGGGGATGCGCTATGGCTAAATCCAAACCGAAAGCGAAGTCAAAAACAAACGTAAAGACCTACAAGCATCGCATCGGCAAAAATCTGTATATCGTCATTAACATATCCCAGTCCGCGAATGCAAAAACAGAGCTGGGCAATGCGTTGGCAAGCAATGCGGTCAATGTTGCCGTTTTCAAAAAGCAAAAAGAGGAAGCCAAAGCAAAAAAGAAATAGCGAAGCCCAAAGTTGAACGACGTTTCTATATACCGGCCATAGAGCCGGTTTTTTTGCGTTTACTGCCGGTTGCTGCCAGCTTCGCTAAGACGACCAGCCTCCTTCTCAAGAGCGGTGCCCTGCAATACCTTTACGGTTGCCACTGAACCATCCATTTCCACTATTTGGAACACATCTGGTATAATGGTGAGATGAATGCATCCACCTTCATGCCAAAGGAGGCCGTTACCCCTATGATGTCCGTTAAGGATAGTGACAATAAAGCAGACATGGAAGCCCTTCATACCGAGTTGTGGAGCAAGCTGCAGGACCGGGACGAAGCTCATGCGAAGCAATTGCTGCAGCGCTGGATCGGCCAGCTGGACCTCCCTCCCCGCTTGAGCGTTATGGCAAGCGCTAAGGAGATGGTCTTCACCAAAGGCTTCTGGGTCGCCGTCTTCGTCGGCTGTACGCTGGCTCCCTTGCTGTTTACCTTCATTGTGTGGGCTGCCCTGCTGGTCGAGTAAAAGGAGTCCTGCAGCTGCTGCGGTCCTAGGGACAGATTCAAGTGGCAGGCTGCAGCATGCTTTTCGCAAAAGCAATCCACTCCCGGGCCGCGAACGATAGATAGCTGTCCTTGCGCCAGATCATCGCCAAATGCCACGGGATGGTCGGATCGGTCAAAGGAATCGTCCGCATCCGCTCCGGGTCGAGCTCCCGGCATATCGCCTCCGGCAGCAGCGCAATCCCCAAATTCGCCGCGACCATCTCGCTGATAAAATCCCATTGGGAGCTTTTGTACACGACATTCGGCTGAAACCCCAGCTTCTCGCATTCGTCCAAAATCCGGTCATGCAGCGCAAATTCCTCATGAAACAATAAAAAGGAGTCGTCCCTCAAATCGATGAGCGAGGCGGTCTTATGCCCGGCCAGCCGATGTGCAGGATGAACGACAAGCATCAGCCGCTGCTTGACGAAGGAAAACGACTCGAACAGGTCCTCCTTCGTAGGCAGCAGAATGACGCCGATGTCCAGCTCTCCCGCCCCTACGTCCGCCTCCACCTTTTTCGACCCGTGCTCGAACAGCTGCAGCGTAATGCCGGGAAATTGCTCACGGAACCGTCCGATCACTTTGGGGAAAAAGCTCGCTCCCACCATCGGCGGCAAGCCGATCCGGATCCGCCCCCTTCTCGCCTGCATCAGCTCATCCAAATGCGCCGTCATCGTATCGAACGACTGTACCATATGCTGTGCCTGTCCGAGCAAAACCATCCCTGCATCCGTCAGCTCGATCCGCTTGCCGAGCCGCTCGAACAGCAGAACGCCCAGCTCGTCCTCGAGATTTTTGATCATTTTGCTGATGGTCGGCTGTGTAATATAGAGCGCCTGCGCGGCTTTCGTGAAGCTCTTCCACCGGGCAACCTCTACAAAATATTGCAAATGCCGCATATCCATACGGGGAGCCCCCTTTGATCCATAGACAAATGGAATGAAAAACATTCTGTATATGTATTTTACCTATGAAAGAAGCTGCTGTACACTTTCCTATGAAAGGGGCTGGCAGCCATGCAAAAAGCTTTGAACATCATAGCGCAAATTGCGCTGTTAATTATATTCTCCTGGGCGATGAACCTACTTATCGCCTGGCTTCATCTGCCGATTCCCGGCAGCATTCTTGGCATGCTCGTCTTGTTCGTGCTGCTGCAAACGAAAATAGTGCGCAGCGAATGGCTCGAGGCCGGCTCGAACTGGCTGATCGCCGAGCTGCTGCTGTTTTTCGTCTCCCCTGCCGTCGGCATCATCGGTTACCGCCAGCTGCTCGTCAGCGACGGCTGGCGAATTGCGCTTATCGTTGCCCTCGGTACGATTGTGGTCATGATGAGCAGCGGCTGGGTAGCGCAAGCCATAGCCGCAGCCAGACGTAAGGAGAGTGCCCGTCCATGATCATCGGCGCGTTGAGCTTTCTTGCCACCGTCATTATTTATATTGCAGCCAAAAGGCTCCACCGATTCAAGCCGTCGCTGCTGCTGTCGCCTATCATCGTGACGCCTGCGGTACTCGTCATTCTGCTTCTGGCGACGGGCACTTCCTTTGAATCCTACAATACCGGTGCTCATTGGCTGTCCGATATGCTGCAGCCGGCGACCATCGCGTTTGCCATTCCGCTATCCAAGCATTTTGCGCTCATCAAAAAACACGCTGCCGAAATTCTGGTCAGCGTGCTGTCAGGCTCGGCAGTGGCCGTCGCCTCTTCCGTATGGATGGCCCGGGCTTTGCGGCTTAACGATCAGCTTGCGTTCAGTCTGCTCCCGCATTCGGTTACCACGCCGATTGCCATGAACGTCTCCCAGTCTATCGGAGGCATCCCGACCATTACGGCTGTGGCTGTAATGATGACAGGCATCTTCGGCTCCATCATCGGCCCTTATGTCATCCGGATGTGCAACATCCGCGGCGATATCGCCCGCGGCGTGCTGCTCGGTACGAGCGCTCATGGAGCCGGCACGTCCAAAGCCTTCGAGTTCAGCAGCGTTTCCGGGACCGTATCCAGCATCTCGATGATCCTCGCGGCCGTCATTACGCTGTTCGTCACGCCATGGATATTGGCCGCCGCTGCCGGTATTTAAAACATAAACTTTAGTTCCAATATTAAGAAACCATTTCCTCTGTTGCAAAGACGAACGGCGCCGCTTGATTTATGATGGCCTTGTATCGGCTTCTCGCGAAGCATCGATTATGGGCCCATAATCGTTTGCCGGGCGCCGTTCGCCGTCTTGGCGGACCGCCTCCTGACCTTAGAAAGCCGCAATTCCTCTCTTCTGCCGGGGCCGGGTCCTGCTAACAGCTAACGTTTCCCTAATGGCCAAATAACACTCGGCCTGGCACGGCAGCACTCCTTAGAGCAACACGGACGCATGACATATTGGTTTTACAGCAGCCCAGCAGCTTCATCATGCATTTTCTGCTTCCGGTCATTCTGCTCCCCGGCACCCCTGATACCGTCATCCGCTTCTGCCGGGCTCTTGCATTTTATGCAGCGTTCGATATTTGTTCGGCGGCATTTGAACCGCATCCTTGAAGATGCGATAAAATGTGGAAACGGTTTCAAATCCGAGTTCAAAGCAAATGGACGCGATGTCCTTGTCCGTCTCGGCCAGCATCTGCTTCGCCATCCCGATGCGGATATCGGTCAAATATTGCATGGGAGTCAAGCTGTATTGCTCCTTGAAAATGTTGTTGATGTAGCGCAGACTGATCCCTTGCTTGGCGGCGATATCGCCGGCGTTCACAATCTCAAAATAATGCGTATCGATATAATGGCGAATGCGCTCCGCTCTCAGGCTGTTGGCATCCGTCGCCTGCTGCATATGCAGCGAACGGGCCAGAACGATCAGCAGCTCGGACAAAATAATTTTCATCGCAATAGCGCCCAGCTTGCCTGCGCTCGACTGCTCGTACAGCATTTTGCGCAGCAACTGCCTAAGCTCGCCGCCGGTTAACGGATTCGGCTTGCCCAATTGCGACATCCCGAAATACGGATGCAGCAGCTCTTGCCTCATAGGCGTATCGAAGATCCTTTCATCAAAAGCAAGCACAAGCACGGTCAGCCTCGAATCGGATACGATCGCGTGCTCCGAATTCGGCACGATTACGGCGACCCGGTCTTGACTGTACTCGGAGCTTTTTCCATTCAACGTAATCTTGCCCTGACCTTCCAACGCATACAAAATCTGATGCACTTGATGATGATGGGGTTTTACCACATCGCCGTCGACATGTTGAAATTCATACATCAGCATTCCCTCAGCCGGTAATTCGATCCACTGCAAGCTCATATGGAATTAACTCCCAAATATTCAAATATGCTGCCTAATGCTTATTGTCATTATATGCCGTCCATCCGTTCCATAACAAGTGCAAACACTTAAATCCAGCTTATTGGGAAAGGGGTTCAACAGATGCCAACACAGCCTGTCGATGTCATCGTCGTCGGCTCCGGAGCCTGCGGCGGACTCGTCGCCAAGGAGCTGGCCGAGCATGGCTTCTCCGTTACCGTTATCGAAGCAGGTAAGCGGTTCCAACCGGATCGGGACTTCGCCAATGCGGAAGCGAATCATGCCCGAATCCAATGGACCGAGCCCCGCGTATACGCCGGCAAGCACCAGGTCGTGCCCAAGACCGGCATCGGCGTCGGCGGGGGCACGCTCACCTGGCTCGGCGTCATGCCGCGGTTCCATCCGGAGGATTTCCGCACCTACAGCCTGGAGGGCGTAGGGGCGGACTGGCCGATCGGCTACGAGGACCTGGCGCCTTACTACGCCAAGGTCGAGCGTGATTTCGGCGTCGCCGGCGACTGCGGGCCGTACGCGCCCGAGCCGTACACGCTGCCGATGCCGGCGCACCGCTTCAGCTGGCACGCGCAGGTGCTCGCCCGGGGCGCGCACAAGGCCGGGGCGCAGCCGTTCGCGCCGCCCATCGCCGTGAACTCCGTCGAGTACGACGGGCGTCCCGCCTGTACGTACTGCGGCTGGTGCGCCGCCGGCTGCCCGACGGAGGCTAAGGCGACGAGCCAGGGCACGTACCTGGCGAAGGCGGAAGCCGCCGGTGTGCGAGTGATCAGCGAGGCGTTCGTGCATCGCGTCAATTACGCCGCCGCCGCTGGCCGGGTAACGGGCGTCCTGTACCTGGACGCCGAAGGCAACGAGCGCGAGCTAACGGCTCGGCTCGTGATATTGGCGGCTCACGCGGTCGAAACGCCGCGCTTGCTGCTGCTGTCGGCCTGCCCGAGCTTCCCGGACGGGCTGGCCAATTCGAGCGGCGCCGTCGGCAAGTATATGCTCAGCCATCCGACATGGCAAGTCTTCGGCACCTTCGACGAGCCCGTCAATGCCTATAAGGGCATTCAGATGGGACAGGTGATGGTGCAGGATTATTACAAGCCGGATGCGCGCAACGATTATGCCCGAGGCTTCATCCTGCTGTCCTATATGATGACGCCGGTCACCTACGCAACCTTGAGCGGCGACTTCGTAGGAGCGGAGCTCAAGCAATTTCTGAAGGACTACCCGTACACGGCCGCCTGGTGGGCTCATGCCGAAGGGCTGCCGAGCGAGCATAATACGGTGACGCTGGACCCTGACGTGAAGGATCACCGCGGGCTTCCAGCCGCCAGAGTCGCCATCGAGTGGCTTGATAACGATATCAAGCTGGCCGGCGCGGCGCGAGATAAGGCCGTCGAGCTGATGGAGGCTTCCGGCGCACGCAAGGTGCGCGTAGGCCTGAACTACGGAGCCCATGCTATGGGCACCTGCCGGATGGGCAGCGACCCGGACTCCTCCGTGGTCAACGAATTTTGCCAGTCGCACGATATACCGAACCTGTTCATCTGCGACACGAGCGTATTCGTCACCGGCAGCGGGCTGAACCCTACGCTGACCGCGATGGCGATCGCGAGCCGCGCTGTCGATTATATCGCCGCCAATGCGCGGCAGGGGCAATGGTAACCCAGGAAGGAGAGCCGACCAATGAGTACGCAATACTTAAGCGAGGCGGAGCAGGCCAAGCTGCTCGCCCTATTGGCTAACGGCGTTATCCCCGCCGACGAGACGGATCGAGGCGCAGCGGAGGCGGATGCCGGCGCCGTATTAGCCGCGAGAATCGCACAAGGCGTTCACGCGAAGCTCTATTCATTAGGATTGGATGCCGCATGCACAGCAGCCCAAACGCAGTTCGGCAAGCCGCTCGATCAGCTCGAGCCAGGGCAGATCCATGAAGTGCTGCTCGCGCTAAAGGCCACCGTCCCCGGCTTCTACAAACAGCTGCGGGGCGATGTGACCTCGCTGTACTTGAACACTCCCGGCGTATGGGAACGGATCGGCTTCCCGGGGGCTTCGGCCCATGCGGGCGGATATCCCGATTTCGACCAGCCCCAGCAGGACCGCCGTAAAGGCTAAATCCGGTCCCGGCAGCCGTATAAAGTACAAGGTTCCGGACGCTCTCTGCCGGCAAGGAGCGGACGCAAAACCGCAAGGGGTGGATCGGCTCATGCTTGGCATCCGTTTATATGAAATCCGGCATAGCGACGGCGACGTCATGACGGAGCACCATCATGACATCCATCAAATATTGTACGCGCTCGACGGCTTCGGCCAAGTAACGCTGGACGGGGTGAGCTCCGATTTCGAGCGCGGCAGCGGCGTCGTCATCGTGCCTCATTGTCCTCATTCTATCGTCTCCGCCGCCAACTTAACGGTGCTCGTTCTCGAATTTGACGAGCAGCTGCTGGAGCAAGAAGTCCGACACCGGCTGCTCCATAAAGAGTTTGCCGGCTCCAGGCTCGTCAAGCTTCACGGGTTCGGGGACAACGAACTGCGGCAGCTGACGCGCAAAATGCTGTTCGAGCAAACCCGCAGCGCGCTCCTTCACAAGCTCGCTATCGGAACCTGCCTGGCGGAGCTGCTTCTCCTTCTCGCGCGGTGCCAGCCGGTCTCCGGCATGAACGGCATGCGGGCGGAGAAGCTGCGCGACTATATCGATACGCATTACTATACTATAGCGAATCCCGGCGACTTGTCCGCCAGACTCGGCGTCAGCGCCCGCCATTTGAACAACATTTTCAAAGAACGGTATCACATGACGCCGCTGCAATATGTAACCGAGGTTCGAATGCGTCTTGCGAAGCAGCTGCTTGCGGAAACGGATAAAGACATTGCTTCCATCTGTTTCGAGCTCGGCTTCGAGACGCTGTCTACCTTTTACAGAACGTTCAAAGGAGCCTTACAGATGACGCCGAACGGCTACCGCAAGCTGTACCGCACCGGCTGCGCCACACCCAATCCAAAGGAGGAGCTAATCCATGGAAACGATTGTTAAAGGTATGGATTGTCTGCATTTCATCGACGGGAAGTATGTCCACTCCCAGGAGCCGAAGACGTTTGCCAATATCAACCCGGCGACGGAAGAGATTCTCGGCCAGGTGGCCGAAGGCGGCAAGGCCGAGGTGGATCTCGCCGTAGAAGCGGCCGCGCGCGCATTTCACGGAGGCTGGAAGCAGTCCAAAATCAGCGAGCGGGCGGCCATTCTCCGCAAGATCGGCGACCTGATTCTGGCGAGAAAAGACGAGCTCGCCATGCTCGAGACGCTGGACACCGGCAAGCCGCTCTGGCTGTCTACGAACGTAGACATTCCGCGCGCCGCGGGGAGCTACCACTTCTACGCCAACTTCATCTCGACGATGGGAACGGACGCCTATCCGATGGAGGTCGGCGCGATGAACTTCGTCGTGCGCCGTCCGCTCGGCGTCGTCGGCATGATCAATCCTTGGAACCTGCCTCTGCTGCTGCTGAGCGCGAAGCTGGCGCCCTGCCTCGCCATGGGCAACACCGTCGTCCTGAAGCCCGCGAGGTGGACGCCGATGACCGCCACGCTGCTCGGTGAAATATGCCAGGAGGCCGGTCTGCCCGACGGCGTCATCAACATCGTCAACGGCGCCGGCCGCACCGTCGGAGAAGCAATGTCCGAGCATCCGGACATACGCGCCATCGCTTTCACCGGAGAGACGACGACCGGGAAAAGCATTATGAAAGCAGGCGCGGCAAGCCTGAAACGGGTCTCCTTCGAGCTCGGCGGCAAGAACCCGAACATTATCTTCGCCGACTGCGACCTGGACGAAGTGGTGGACACCTCGCTTCGCAGCAGCTTTATCAACCAGGGCGCCGTCTGCCTGTGCGGCTCTCGCATCTATGTGCAGCGGCCGATCTACGATGAATTTCTGGAGAAATTCATCGCCCGCACCCGCCAGCAGGTGGTGGGTGACCCGCTGCAGCCGAATACGAGCATCGGCGCGTTGATCAGCGAGCAGCATTACGAGCGCGTGCTGCAATACATTCAGTCGGCCCGTGAGGACGGCTGCGTCATCGAGACCGGCGGCGGACGCGCCAACGTCTCGGAACGGGGCTTTTACGTCGAGCCGACGATCATTACCGGCGTGAACGACGATTGCCGCGTCATCAATGAGGAAATATTCGGCCCCGTAGTGACGGTACAGCCGTTTGATACCGAAGAAGAGGTTATCGGCTATGCCAACGATACGCATTACGGCCTAAGCGCCTCCGTCTGGACTAAGGACAGCAGCCGAGCCTTCCGTGTAGCGCATCAGATCGAAGCCGGACTCACCTGGGTGAACACCTGGTTCCTTCGCGATCCGCGAACGCCGTACGGCGGCGAGAAGCAGAGCGGCATCGGCCGGCAGGGCGGGATGTTCAGCCTCGACTTCTACAGCGAAGTATCGAACATTTGCATCAAATACTAGCATAGCCTAAAAGCCGCCTCCCCTTATTGCCGTGAGAGGCGGCTTTTTCCCTGCCGCTCAATAGATAATTCCCGGTCTGGCTATTTCCACCATAACGCTCGGCTGAATCTTAATATGCGGATAGGTACGGTTCCAATCGGTCTTTTTCCAATAATCGTGATGGAAAGCAATAAGCCTTCGGCCTATGCCGAATATGTCGCAATTGGCCTGCTGTAGTCTCCTTATGACCTCTTGAGCATTTCGGTTCAGCTCTTTGGTTATCCGGGCATTCAACTGCTCAACCCTTTCCCGATCCACCAAATGGTCTTCCGCAAACTCCTCTACCTTCACCTTCAGCTGCAAATCGATATTGGCAAAGACCTCGTCGCCCTCCATCCACACCTGAAGATTTCGCTTGATCTGGAACACCTGGAAGGTCATGAAGCTTCCTGTTTTGCCCGATGTCCCTGCAGGCACCGTGATAGCAGCCCGCTTCCCCATCTGATTGGCCAGCAGCAGGCAAATGATCGCATCACGCCCTTCGAGCGCGCCTGTCATCGTCTGACTGTTAAATAAAGCAATCCCCGTCACAACGGCCCCCTCCGTCCCATGCTCAATATAAGGCAGGACAAAGTCTTGCCCGGGATCAAACATGATCGTACAGATGGATTGAATATTGACGTTGGGTACAAGTGACGCTGTTTCGGCGCTGACGATTTGCTTATCGAGGTTCAAAATCAGATTCGGCTTGATTTCGTACTCCTTTTTCATAAATGCTTCGGCCCGTCCCTTTACGACGGCGATTTTGGCGTTGAGCGCGCTTTTCGGATCACGGTAAAACACATCGAGAATCGTATAGATCTTCTTTGTCGCCATCTCCTCGCCGATCAGCACGAACCGGTTTTTGGACCCGTCCGGCACCAGATTCAATCTTTTCCCCAGATTTAATCTGGTTTCCCGGGCTGTATGCCCCGTTACCGAGATGACCTGCGGTGTGTTTTTTTGGTTCGTCACGTCGGGCAGCACGAAGGTATCCAGTATATTTCCATCAGCATCCTCATCAATGCCTAGCCCGATAATAAGCCGAACATCCTTTAGCAGTGTCTGATCCCAGCATCCGGTAACCAGACTAAGAGAGATCAGACCGATAACGACAGGGCAGCCTCGTCTCATCCCCCCACCTTCCTTCTCCCCCTAATGCCGCTCACGGTGAGCATCAGTACAGGTAATATATAAATAAACACGATAGTCACGTCCGCAAAGAAATTATTCACATCCTGGATGAGAAGATAGTTATGGGAATACCAGGCCAAAACCGAGCAGACGACTACCACAACCAGCGTGACTTTGGACGTATTGCTCACCTTCAACAGCTTGCTCAAGCTGACGGATGCGAGGAACATGTAGCTCACGATAGACGTCATGACGATCACTACCCATATCGACAGAAACAACAGATCGGTCCGCTCCACAATTCGGAACGAGAATGTTTTGAGCATATACAGCACAGGCTCAGGGATGAGCTTGAGCTCCTCCGGGCTGTAAAAGATGAAACACGACAAGGTAACCAGCAGGTAGAACAGAATAACGAAGCTATAGGATAAGATCATGCATTTCAAAATGTCTTTGCTGTTCCCCTTAATGTGGGGGTATGCGACGAACAGCAGCTCGAACCCGGCCAATGTAATTACGGCCTCCTTAATTCCCCTCCAAATATTCTCCATACCGGATTGACCTACCGGCAAAATATAAAGCATATTTCCTTCGGATATCGGGAAAAAGACCAGCACGATGAGTACGAGTAAAAGTACCGAGATCATTACGTCAAATCGGGCGATGACACGAAGCCGTTCTTTGGCCAAATAATAGCTGGTGACCGCCATTAATGCGACAATGACCCATTTGGGCGTCGTGGGAAAAATCCATGCATTAATAATCCGGGTATAATTCATCAGGACTATACTGGCTATGCCCATAAAGTAGCCTATATACAATGCGCTGATCAAATTACCCGCCAATTTCCCAACCAACCGAGGGAGGATTTCGACCAGCATCTGGCCGGGGTATTTCCTGCATACCATCCATACCAAAACAACCGCGATTTGCGTAATCAGGCCCGCCAGGAGCATGGATATCCAGCCGTCTATGGAAGCCTTGGAATGCAGGTTGTAAGGGAGCGTTAGCGCCCCCTCACCAATCGCCGTCTGGACGGTAAAGAAGCCGAGCTGCGCGACCGATATTTTATTTTTTTCGGCGATCATGCTTTTCCCACCCTCTAGAGAACAATTGACGCAGCATTTTATTGGGGAGGCTGTCCGACGGGCGCGTATTCATCAGCCATAAGGGCATACGGATGACGGAATCTTTCAGACCCTTCCATCGGAAAGGAGCAATCGGATAAAAATACGGAGTCCCGAAGCTTTCGAGCTTGCACAAATGAATCATTATAAAAGCGAAACCGAATGTAATGCCGAGCAGCCCGAACGTCGCAGCCAGCACCATCAGCGGGAACCGCAAAATGCGCACCGTTTCCCTGAACTCATAGGAAGGGACGACAAAAGAAGCGATGGCTGTGGATGCTACCACAATGATCATGATGTTGGAGACAAGTCCCGCCCTCACGATGGCTTCTCCGATGACAAGTCCTCCTACGATGCCGATGGTTTGGCCGACGGCCGTATGCAGGCGAAGACCGGCTTCTCTCAGCAGCTCTATGGTTAATTCCATCAGCAGGGCCTCAATAATAGGCGGGAAAGGAATTTCCAGAACGGCGCTCTGCATAGGCAAAATCAATTCATTCGGGATCGTCTCGAAATGAAAGCTGACTACGGCTATATATAAGGCAGGCAGGGTCACCGCAATTAGAAAGCTCGATATTCGCAGCATCCGGAAGAAGCTGCCGTTAAGCCAGCGGATGTTGTAATCGTCCGGAGACTGATAAAAGGCGAAGAAGCTTACAGGAAGCAGCAGCGCCTTGGCCGAGCCTTCCGCCAGCAGTGCCACTCTCCCTTCCATCAGGTTTGCCGTGACCCTGTCCACCCTCTCCGTGCTTACGGTTTGCGGGAACGGAGAGAGTGGCGTGTCCTCGATAAACTGCTCGATAAAGCCGATCGACGAGACATGGTCAATTCGGATAGAGGCAATCCGCAATTCCACCTCCGACAGCAGCTCTTTGTTGGCCAGCGTTTCCATATACAGCATCGCCAGCCTTGTATTCGATTCCATACCGACGCTCATATAGCGAATCATCAAATCTTTCGATACGACTTTTTTGCGGATCAAGTGGAGATTCGTGTCCAGCCTCTCGATAAAGCCCTCGTGGGAGTCCCCGTACACTTTCTCGTTAACGGGCTCCGTCACGCTTCTTTCAATAGAAGAGGACGTATCCAGCAGGTAGGCGTCATCCATTCCGTCCACAACTACTACGCATTTGCCTATCAAGAGCGCCTCAACCGCATGCTCCAGTGAATCGGTCATTTGCAGCAGCCCCGGAGGCAATACATCCGTTATTTGCCTGTCCTGATTTCGCAGCAGCGGCTGGATGAGCTGCTCATCCAGCTTTTGATGACTGGTCAACGTAAGCAGGTAAATAATGTCGATCAGCTGTTGACGCCTATGCAACGTATGTATTTTCAAATCCTCGGTTCCATTGAACACGGCAAGGAAATATTCCCGCATGTCTTGCAAGGAAGACATCAGCTGCCACCTCCTGTACCCGTAAATTCGTCATCCGCTGTTTGTTCCAGAATCCTTCGGGAGCAAATAATAACCAAAATCCTCCTTGTACGGTAGTTTGCTCTTGAACCCCACGTAGTTATTCAAGCCGGGCACGGACGAATGAACGGTCCGCTTCAAGCTGCGAAAAAAAAGGATAAAAGACGCGGATCGACACACCCGCTCTTTTATCCCTCATTATAGCTGCTGCTTCCAGCTAGAAACCGTGACGACGGCGCAAAGCTCACGCCTCAAGCAGCCGTACGTCCACCTTCACCTCAAGCTGCTGACGGCCCGAGCCGCGGTAGACGCCTTTGACCGGGACGATGTCCTGATAATCCCGGCCATGGCCCAGCTTCACATAACGCCAATCGACCTCCGAATTGTTGGTCGGGTCGAAGCCGAGCCAGCCGGTGCCCGGTACGTGCACCTCGACCCACGCATGGGAAGCCTGCTCGAAATCGGCGCTGCCGCCTTGCAGATCGCCGACAAAATGGTAGCCGCTTACATATCGCGAAGGCAGCCCCAGACTGCGGCAGACCGCTATCATCAGATGCGCGTAATCCTGGCATACGCCCCTACGCAGCTTCAGCGCATCGTTAACGGTAGTGAACACGTCGGTAGCCGCAGGATCATACGTGAAGTCGGCATGAATGCCTTGCGACAGCGTTCTCGTCCATGCCAGCAAGCCCGCGCCGGTAAACGGATATTTCATTGCGTACTGGCGTACCTCCTCCGTTATTTGCGTATACGCCGTCGGCAGCAAAAACTCAATGTAGCGGTCCTGCAGCGGGTCGCTGTGCAGCAGATTCAGCTCTTCCTCCAGCGTAAGCGCCGATACCGGTCCTTCGCCCGGCTTGCGGTCCAGCGTGACGACTGTAGCTTTGGTCTTGATCACAAGCTCCCGGTGAGCCTTGTTGACCGAAAAGGCATGAACCCGGTTGCCGAAATAATCCTCATAGGTCAATAAGGAAGCGGCCGGCTCTATCGACACTTCATGATGATAGCACGACTGGCGGTAATTGGTCCGTGGTGTCAGCCGCAGCTCATTGACACTGTCCGTAGCCGGGTCCTCGTAGCGGTAGCGCGTCACGTGACAGATCTCGATCTTCATGCGCCGACCTCCTCGAGGTGAAAAAAGGCCGCGGCCATCGCCCTCCCCAGCTTGCCGCAGGACTGCATCAAGCCGTCGAGCAGCGGCTGAACCAGAGGCAGCGCCATGTCCTCGCGCTCCAGGCAGGCCAAATCCGCCTTCAGCTTGCCGGCCTGCCGAATCGCCTTATCCCGCGGGCCATTCAGATCGAAGGAGGCGAGCTCCATCTGCCCCATATGCTCCTCCAGCCGCTCAAAGGAGAATTGGATCGATCGTGGAAATTCGGCGTTGCCGATGAGAAATTCCATGATCGGCTCCACGGTGACTTTGTCCGCGTAATATTTGCGAAACGCCTGGTAGCCGCTGACCGATTTCAGCACCGCCAGCAAATACGGGTATGCCGGCGCCTGATCCTCGCGAATCGCTCCAAGCACCGATTGCAATATGCGCACCGTATTTTCCGCCCGCTCCAGATAGCGCCCGCTCTCCATGAAATGCCACTCATTTTCTCTTGGCATCACAGACTGCTGGACTCCATAGAACATGGCCGAGCGCTCCTTGATTTGCTTATAGAACGGATGCGGCGATTCCTGCAGTATATCGTCCACCTGCTTCTCGCCAAGCCATAAGTAGAAGGCGTTCAGTACCTCCCACAGCTCGCTCGGCAGCTTCTCCCGCAGCGTCCGCAAGTTGCCCCGCGCCTGGCTGACGCAGGAGAACAACGAATTGGTGTAGCCGCGGTCGAGCGTAATGAAGGAGAGCACATCCTTTTGCGTAAACAGATCGAATTGCTGCAAATAATCCGTCCGTGCTCCCAAAGTATCTATGAGACGCTCCCATTTATTCGCCTCATTGTCGAAATCGCCCTCGTGCTGAATATGGTAATGAACATCGATCAGTCTCGCATGATTTTCCGCTCTCTCGATATACCGTCCGACCCAAAACAATGCTTCTGCGTTACGATTCAGCATACGGAGTCTCCCTTCCCGTTATCGCCATAGTACAAAGCTTTCCTTCCTACGCCAATACCCAAGTATCCTTGCATCCTCCGCCCTGAGACGAATTGACGACCAAAGATCCTTCCTTCATCGCAACCCGCGTCAAGCCTCCGGGGACGACATGCAGCTCTTCCTCCGCCCCCATCAGGACGAACGCCCTTAGATCAATATGCCGCGGCATCATGCAGCCGTCGCCAAGAATCGGCGCCCGGGAGAGCTGCACAGTAGGCTGGGCAATGTAGCGTCCGGGGTCTTGGCGGATTTGCTCGGCGAATACGGCAATCTCCTCCTTACTTGCCGTTGGTCCGATCAGCATGCCGTAGCCGCCGGAGAGGGACGTCTCCTTGACTACCATCTCCGGGAGCCGTCCCAGCACATAGTCTCTTTCCTCCGGTCGGGAGAGCAGATATGTCGGGACATTTTGCAAAATCGGCTCCTCCTGCAAGTAGTACCGGATCATTTCGGGTACGTAAATGTAGATCGCCTTGTCGTCCGCTACTCCGGTGCCCGGCGCGTTCGCGATCGCCAAATTGCCTGCGCGGTATGCGTTCATAATGCCGGCAACCCCAAGCATCGAATCGGGCTGGAAAGCGAGCGGGTCCAAATAATCGTCGTCAATACGGCGGTACAGCACGTCAACCTGGCGCATCCCTCCGATGCCGCGAATGTAAAGCTTGTGATCCATAGCGACCAGGTCCCTTCCTTCCACCAAATGGATGCCCATCTGCTGCGCCAAAAAAGCATGCTCGTAATAAGCGGAGTTATACTCTCCTGGCGTCAGCAGGGCGATCACCGGGTCCGGTTTGCCGGATGGAGACAGGCTGCGCAGCGTGCTGAGGAACCGGTTCAAGCTCAGCTCCACATCGCGTATCGAGCAGGAGAAGGATAGCTCCGGGAACAGCTCGTTCATGATGGAGCGGCTTTTAAAGAGGTAGGAAAATCCTGATGGAGAGCGCAAATTGTCTTCCAGCACATAATATTGCCCATTCGCATCGCGGATAAGATCAATGCCCGATGTGGTGATATATGCGTTATGAGGAACCTGGAGCCGCATCATTTCCGGCCGGAAATAGCGGTTCGCTACAATCATGCGCCGCGGCACGATCCCGTCCTTAATAATATGCTGCTCGTTGTAGACGTCCTGCACGAACCGGTTCAGTGCCTTTACCCGCTGGATCAGACCCGCTTCGAGCATCCGCCATTCTTCGGGGGGGATAATTCTCGGAATGAGGTCAAAAGGGAGTGTCCGCTCCAACGGCTGAAGCTGCTCGGGCTTATACAGCGTGAACGTAATCCCTTCCTCCATCATTCTCCGCTGCACGGCTTCCTGCTTTAACGCCAATTCCTCCGGACGCGACCCCGAGAACCGGGCGTAGACCTGTCTGTAATGCTCTCTTACGCAGGCGCCCTCACCCCCGCCGAACATTTCATCGAAATACGGCCCTAACGGATAAGGCGTACCGGGTACAGGATCCATTTTGTTCATGCAGCCATCCCCTCTCCAACAGCATCATTATGTTAGATTTAATAACACAAATTTCCGTTTCCAGTCCAAAAAAACCGAATATTTTTGTAATATATGTATATTATCATATGGTTTATGCGATTTTGTGTCAATATAGTTGACACTAGTAAACGTTTTATTCAAAAAAAAAATTTTCTAGCTGCCTGTTCTCTTTGGAATAACACCCTTCTAAATTCGTTGGAGTTGAATTAGAGTCAGCCGGACGACAAATACTACTTCTAACGATATGGAATCCGAATATATGGAAATTTACCGCAATACTTCATCGTCTCGACAGCATTAACTAAAGCCGCGCCAGCGCTGCTTTTTCCGGCACATTCCAATAAATACTGGTTGAACATCGCCACTTGCTGCTTCATAATCAGAACCCGAAAGGGGAGATGCAGGATGAAGGCCAAACACTGGAAATTTTTCACCTTCCTTATCCTATTATGCTTGACCACGATAAATGGACTGGCTCCGCAAGCTCAAGCGGCTCCGGCACCACTATTAAAGCAAGGCAGCACAAGCGGCGACGTATGGGACTTGCAGTTCCGATTGAAGCTTGCCGGATTTTATCAGCTTCCGCTGGATGGTCTTTACGGCCCGAACACCGTGTCCGCCGTCAAACGATTTCAGACGAACTACGGGTTGAATCCCGACGGACAAACAGGCCCGCAAACATGGACCGCTTTGAAGAAATACTCTCTGAATAAAGAAGAGTTGGACATATTGGCTAAAGTCATTTACAGCGAGGCTCGCGGGGAATCGTATACCGGGCAGGTTGCTGTCGGCGCGGTTGTGATGAACCGGCTGCAGTCCGGACAATACGGAGATAATATTAAGGACGTTGTCTTCCAAAAAGGCGCCTTTACGGCTGTAGCCGACGGCCAATACTGGCTGACACCGGACAGCACGGCTTATATGGCCGCCCAGGACGCAGTACGCGGATGGGATCCGACCTACGATTCGATGTATTACTTCAATCCGCAAACCGCTACAAGCAAATGGATTTGGTCGCGGCCGCAAACTGTTCAAATCGGCAATCATATTTTTGCAAAATAAATCGGCTTTACAACAAAAAGGCGTTTCGACGGTCTCTCGACCGCGAACGCCTTTTTCCTTACGAATATTGAATCACATTGGCGACGATGACGAAGATCGCCCCGGCCACCAGCCAGGCAGCCATCAACGGCCAGAAAAACCGGACCCATTTCTGATAAGCGATACCGGATACCGCCAAGCTTCCCATCAAGGCCGAGGAGGTAGGCAGGATCATGTTCGTAAACCCGTCTCCCAGCTGGAAGGCAAGCACCGCCGTCTGTCTCGTCACTCCAAGCAGATCGGACAGCGGAACCATGATCGGCATCGTAGTGACCGCCATGCCGGTTCCCGATGTAATGAAGACGTTCATTACGTTTTGGAACAAGTACATACCCAGTACCTGTACCGAGCCCGGCAATTCTCCAACCAGGACGGACAAATGATACACGATCGTATCGATGACGCTGCCATGATCCAGCACCACCATAATGCCGCGGGCCAGGCCGATAATAAACGCGCCGTACGTGATCGCGCTGGCTCCCTTCACGAACTCCTTGGCGATCCGGCTCGGGCCGTAGCCCGCACAGAAACCGGACACGATCCCCATTGTCAGGAATAGCGCAGCCAGCTCCTCCATCCACCAGCCTTTTTTGGAGACGCCCCATATCAATAGGCCGAAGCCGATAACCACCGTGGCAATCGTCAAATAGTGTTTCAGCTTCATGACCGGCAAATGCGAGAAGTCGAGCTTCGTTCCCGTCCCCTCCGACTCCTGCTCCAGTTCGTACACAAGCCCGCCTGCCGGGTTAGCCTTGACCTTGGCCGCATAGCGCATCAGATAGAAGCTTGTAATCGCGATCAAGCAGACGAGGAGGATGATCCTGAGCCACATGCCCGAGAACATCGGGAGCTGGGCTATCGTTTGGGCCAAGCCTACGTTGAACGGATTCAGGATGCCCGCCGTGAAGCCGCAGGAGGCACCGAGCGAGATCATCGCCGTTCCCGTAAGCGCGTCGTAGCCGAGAGCCCTGGCGATGGCTATGCCGATGGGCACGAACACCATCACCTCCGTGGACATCCCCATCGTGAAGCCGCCTACAGAAAAGAGGGAGAGGAATACCGGGATGACCCAGATGCCCTTATTGGCGAAAGCCTTCGCTACTCTTCCCGTGACGGCTTCGATCGTCCCCGTAGACGAAATAATTTGAAATGCTCCGCCGATGATGAAGATGAAGAATACGACATCCGCCGAATCGACAAGCCCGTGGACGATCGATTTCGGAATGTCCACCAAGCTTACGGGACTGGCCTCGACCGGATGGTAAGAGCCTGTTACGAGCAGCGATTTGCCCGTCGCTGTATCCTTGACCCGGTCGAACTTCCCGGCAGGCACGGCATAAGTAAGCACGGCCGCCACCAATACCAGAATGATCAATATGACGTAAGTATGAGGCATTTTCAGCCATTTGCGAGGGCCGGCCGCCTGCGCATTATCCATGTTGTCGTCCTCCCTCTTTGTCCCGCTTCCACTGCTCGAATTCCTCGCGCACTTCACGGAACGCTTCCTTATCGACGCACAAATCGTAAGCGGTCATCGCGAGTGACTTCGCCGCCTGATTCAACTCGATCATACCTTCCTCCGCTCCGGCCAGCCGGCAAAAATCCGGCGTATGCGTCGTCGCGTCGCCGATGCGGATATACGGGTGAATCGTAGCCGTTATCTGACCCACATTGCCGATGTCGGAGGAGCCGACGCCGCCTTTCTTCGGTGGATCGCACACTTCGATGCCCATCTGCTCCAGATTGCTCTGAAACAGCCGCGCCATAGCCTTGTTGTTGTTGCGCTCGGCGTAGATCAGTCCTTCCGCGATATCTACCGTCGCTCCGACTCCTTCCGCCGCACTGCGCACGGCCCGGTACACCTTCTCGCGCACCTTCTCCAGCTCCCCGACCGTGGCCGCCCGGAGAATGAATACCGCTTCGCACAGCTCCGGCACGACATTCGGGGCATCGCCGCCCTTCGTAATGATGCCATGGATGCGCACATCCTCCTTCACGAACTGGCGCAGCGAGTTAATCGCTACGAAAGCGTTGATGAGCGCATCCAGCGCGCTGATTCCCTTCTCCGGCGACGACGAGGCGTGCGCCTGCTTGCCGTGGAACGTGAAGGTCGCATCGACGCAGGCAAGAGCGCCCCGCAGCACCATCGTCTTGCTTTGCGGGTGGACCATCATCGCCGCATCGATGTCGTCGAACACTCCCTCGTTGCACATGATGATCTTGCCTCCGCCCTCTTCCTCGGCCGGAGTCCCCAAGACGACGATCTTGCCCGGCAGCTGTGGGCAAGCATCCTTCAATGCCAGCGCCGCCCCGACGGATGCGGTTCCGATCAGGTTATGGCCGCAGGCGTGCCCAATCGCCGGAAGCGCGTCATATTCCGCCAGCAGCGCGATGACCGGCCCGCCGGGAGCTCCTTCCCACGTCGCCCGAAACGACGTTTCGAGCCCGGCAATCCCCCTCTCCACGGCAAAGCCCGCCGCCTCCAGAGGCTCGATCAGCCATTCGCGGGCTTTATGCTCATGGAAGCTGAGCTCCGGATTCGCATGAATTTGGGCCGCAATCGCACGCAGCTGTCCGTCTCTTGCATCGACAGCTTGTTGAATGCGCGTTTTTTCACTGCTCCATTCGTCTTTATTCATTATATCTACCACCTTGTGTTATACTTCATCACATTCATTGATCGGCCGAATATTTATGCAACATGTTTGAATTATTGTAAATCGGCCCGGGCGATAAGTAAAATCAATAGTTTTTTGCGCTTCACCGAAAAAAATTTAATGGCATGGAGCCAATAACCGTTAGTATTGTTGGGTTTGTTGCGTTCATCTGCAATGCCGGCTCCATCACCTATCGATCAAAGACGGTTCGGCATCTCATCGTTTCGTGAAGCAAGCTTCCGTCTCCCTTACAATCAAACAGCATAATTATTCATCGCTTGCCCGGGCAACAGATGCGATTATCCCCAGGCGGCACCTTATCGGCCTGCAGCGCCGGCTTGGGGCGTACCTATTCGTTTTCGGCAATATTTTCTACTTTCCATAAACCCTCGATCCTGCACTTTTGTACGGTTTGGCGTACTAAGTATGAAATAAATAAGTACTTTTCAAGCCCTTCTCTCCCGGCCATAATGAGCGTACCGAAAGGCACACCAAAAACTTTACACAAAGAAAGGCTGATGAACGATGAAAATCATGGTGATTATTGCGCATCCCAACCTTGCTCAGTCGCAAGTAAATAAGGCTTTTGCCCACGCTCTGGAGGGGCAGGCGGAAATTACAGTGAGAGACCTGTACCGGGAGTACCCGAATTGGGAGATCGATGTGGCGAGGGAGCAGCAGCTCCTGCTGGAATATGACCGGATCGTGTTTCAATTCCCATTCTACTGGTACAGCTGCCCGCCTCTGCTCAAAAAATGGTTCGACGACGTGATGAC
Organism: Paenibacillus sp. H1-7; assembly: GCF_022354825.1. GTDB lineage: Bacteria > Bacillota > Bacilli > Paenibacillales > NBRC-103111 > Paenibacillus_S. Next base: position 124,729 of record NZ_CP031168.1, on the reverse strand, counting down.
CTACGGCTGGGCTTTCGGCAAAGAAGGAGTTCATCTGAAAGGCAAGCAATTTATGCTCGCCACTACAACCGGAGGTGCGGAGCACGGCTATCACGCGGGCGGAGATAACTGGTATACAATAGACGAGCTGCTGAGACCGATTCAAGTGACGCTGCTGCGCTGCAACGGGACGTTTCTGCCGACCTTCGTCACCTACGACACGACTTATGCCACGGCAGACTATATTGCGGAGGAAGCAACGCGGTATGCCGAGTCTATTCAAGCTCCCTTACGCTTAAGCCGGTATTCGTCTTAAAAAAGAAAAAAGTGCAGTACTCCCCGGGGAGTATTGCACTTCTTACTGCTTATGCCGTTCTTTCATAAAATCGACGAACCGGCCGATAGTTGCGAGCTGCAGGCTCGTTTCTTTATACACCATCCACGTGTTGCGCTTCATTGGCTCGCCGTTTTTCCGGTACAGCTCGACTTTGTGCAGCCGGTCCTCCGGCGTGACAAAGATGCCGGGAATGATGGTGTAGCCGAGCCCGTGCTTGACCATCTCCTTACAGGTTTCGTAGCTGTCCACCTGCATCGTGACGAGCGGAGGCGCATGGAACCTCTCATGCCACCAGGCGCCGACCGTCTCGCTGAAGGGCAGCGGAGCGTAAGTCCCTGCGTGAACCCGGGGCTGCTTGTAGCAAATTTGCGGCAAACTCGGAAGGTCCTCGAGCTCCAGCTTTTGCTGGGAGATAAGGCAGATGTGCTCATCATGCAGCAAATGTCTGCCCTCATACCACGGATAATCTCCGCGGACGACACCGACATGAATTTCCTCCCGCGTCAGGAGCTCGAGAATCTCCGTGCTCAACGCGCAGGTGACGATAAGCTGCACCTCGGGATATTGATCCCGGAATGCTTTCAATAACGGCGGCAGCTTGTAGAGTCCGAAGTAGCTGGATACCCCGATCCGTAGATGACCCTTCACCTCGTTGCGCATGTTTGTGATATAATTCTTCATCCTATGTAAATCATCCAGCATTTTTCTGGCATATTCGACTAAATATTCTCCCTCGGGCGTCAGCTTCGTCCCTTTGGAGTTTTTGACGATAATCGGTACGCCGAGCTCCTTCTCCATCTGGTGAAGCCGGTACGTCAAGGCGGGTTGAGTAATATACAGGCGCTCCGCCGCTTTGGTCAGACTCTGCTCCTCCGCTACGAACTGAAGCATCATGTAATCTTTTTCGTTCATGAATCCACTCCTTTCCGCTACCCATACCGACTGCATTTGAGCCTCGGATTAGGCCGTTTGCTCAAGGGAACCCGACTGCTGAAGCCGCAGCTTATTTCTGTAGACCACCCTGGACAGCCATACGCTGATTTCGTACAGAACGATAAGCGGAACCGCCACCATCAGATGGGATATGAGCTCCGGAGGCGAGATCAGGCTCGCCACGATCACCAGCACCAGGTAGGCATATCGACGCATAGTATGCAGCCGTTTCGGATTCAATATTCCAATTTTCGTCAGGAACATCACGATGACCGGAAGCTCGAACGCCACCGCGAGCGGAATGACGATGCTGAACATAAAGCCGAAGTACTGGGAAATGCCGTATGTCTCTGTGAACTGCAGGCTTCGGGCAATTCCCGTTGTAAAGCTGAAGCTCATCGGAAATACGATGAAATAGGCAAAGGAGAACCCTATCACGAAGCAGAGGACTGTAAATGGAATATACTTTAGCGCCGCGTCCTGCTCCTCCCTCCGTAGCCCTTTATTCACGAACTTCCACAGCTGGTATAGGGCGAAGGGCATCGTAACCGCAATTGCAAAAGCCAAGGCAATACTCATGTAAATGCGGATTGCATCCCACGGCGAGAACACGTTCCAGCTAATGCCCGATGCGGGCGGCACGCCTTTTAAATATAACAAAATTCGAGGTGCAATAAACAGCCCCGCTATCAAAGTAACGACCAGCGCCAGCATGACGAGTATAATACGCTTGCGCAGCTCGGCAACGTGATCCCATAGCGCCATTTTTCCGTCTTCCTCCATCGGCTTACCTCACCTGCCTTTTCTCCGTTTGGCCTTCAGTTTCCCTTGTACTGCTTCATCGACTTCAGCTCGAACGTATGAAAGCCGTCCTTCAGCTTTTGCTGAATCTCCCTCAGTCGGCTCACATCCTCAAAGGAATATCTGCGCGCTCCCCCTTTCGTCCTGTCCGGAAATACCAGCTTCCGTTCCTCGTAGTAACGGATTTGGCGCTCCGACAAGCCGGTTAATTCTTTTACCGTACCGATGTTCATCACTTTTCCTTCCATTTTCATAACCTCCGATGTTAACTAAATGTTATAAATATGCTGAATTTTAAAAAAATAATGAACTTCTTGCCTTAATCTTGAGTTGATTCTAACAAAAATGATTTTCAAAATGCAATGGTTTTTGAAAAAAGAAAAAATCGTGTTAGAAAACCTAACAAAAAGTGAGTCAAATAAAAATTTTTTTGGTACTATCTCGTTGTGAAGGTGAAGCCACTTTACCACGAAGGAGAAGAGGAGCATGGAGACAAAGGAATCCACTAAAGAAATGACACGCAGGCAGTTCTTGACGACTGTCGGCAAAATCGGAGGCTCGGCTGCCGTGTTTAGCATGATGGGGACATTGGGACTGCTATCGCCGGAGACGATAAAAGCAGCCGAGTTCACCCCTCCCGGTCAAGGCGACCTGTCTTCCACTCATCGCAACGGCAAAAAAATCGTGATCCTGGGCGGAGGCATCGCAGGCTTGACCGCAGCCTATGAGCTGGGGCTGGCCGGATACGATTGCACGATTCTGGAGGCAAGAGCTCGTTCAGGGGGGCGGATCTGGTCGGTACGGCGGGGAACCACAGTAACGGAGATTGGCGGCGTGAAGCAGGTCGCGCGCTTCGATGCAGGTCAAGGGTTGTACCTGAATGCAGGGCCGATGCGGATTCCTCAGTTCCATGTCACCATGGAATACTGCCGCAAATTCGGTATTGCAATCGAGCCGTTCAACAACGTGAACGAGCACGGCTACTACTATAACGAGAACGTCGGCGAGCTGTCCGGACGCAGAGTCCGAAAGCGCGAAGCCAAGGCCGATGTCAAAGGCTACGTTTCCGAGATGCTAGCCAAGGCGGTCAACCAGAACGCGCTCGACCTGCCGCTGACTCCGGAGGAAAAAGAAAAGCTTGTCGCCTATTTGAAGCGCGAAGGCGATTTGAATGCGGATCTGTTCTATAAAGGGTCAGAGCGGGGAGGATATACCGAGGAGCCGGGAGGCAAGCTGGATGCCGGCGTAAGAAAAGATCCGTTCGATATGAAGTCGATTATCAGCTCCGGGTTCGGCAACTTCTTCAGCAACGAATACTCTTACGATCAGCAAATGATGATGTTCCACCCGGTCGGCGGCATGGATCAAATCCCGAAAGCATTCGAGAAGCGCCTGCAAGGCAAAATCCAATTCCATTCCGAGGTCAAGGAAATACGTCAAAACGAATCCGGCGTCCGCATCACTTATACGAATCTGGAGACCGGCGTAACGAGAGAAATTACCGGCGACTACTGCATATGTACCATTCCTTTATCCGTTCTCAAGAGCATCCCGGCCGACTTCTCCGCCGAAATGGCCGACGCCATCGCCAAGACCAACTATGCTTCGGCAGGCAAAATCGGTCTCCAATTCAAACGCCGCTTCTGGGAAGAAGACGATCAAATTTATGGCGGCAGCTCGTTGACCAATATGGATATTACCCAAATGTACTATCCTCCGACGGAATATTTTGCGAAAAAAGGCGTCCTGCTAGGCTACTACGTTACCGGCGCCAATGCCGACAAGCTCGGGAAAATGTCGGTTGCCGAACGCGAAAGCTACGCCTTGAGCCAAGGGGCCAAAATTCACCCGCAATTCCATAAGGAGTTCGAAGCGTCCTTCTCCGTCCACTGGAAAAATATTAAATACAATGTCGGCGCATGGGGCAGCTTTACGGCGGAGGAACGCCAAACGATTTATCCAACGCTATGCAAACCGGACGGACGCATTTACTTGGCGGGTGAGCATATCAGTTACATTCCGGCATGGATGGCCGGCGGGATCGAGTCGGCGCGGAAAGTCGTTACTGAAATTCACGAGCGCGTAATGAAAGAATAGATGAAGGGACGGTTGAGTGACCATGAATAAAAAGATCAAATCCATCCTGGCCATCGGCTTATTATCCACTGTAGTAGGAATCAACGCCTATGCCGACGATACGGAAACGCCTAACAAGTATTCTGCCGAGCCGGTAAATGAAGCGGAATTTTACGGAAGCCCTTCTTCCTCAATTTCAAGCGGAGTCTCCGTTCCGGGCGGAGCGGCCTATCTATACACGAGCGGAACGGTGCCGCCGGTATTGAATAAAGATGGAGCCACCGTCTACGACCGTTACGGCGATACAAAAACCCAGGCGCAAGGTGTTCTGAAAAACATCGAGAGCCAGTTGAAGGAAAAAGGCTTGACGATGAAGGACGTCATCTACTTGCGCGCCTACCTCGTGGCCGATCCGGCCAAGGAGAACAAATTCGACTTTGCCGGCTGGAACGCCGCTTATGCGGAATATTTCAATAATGAAGCGAACCCGGTGAAGGTAGCGCGGTCCACTGTCGGCGTCGCCGGATTGGTCAACACCGACTGGCTGATCGAGATCGAAGCCGTAGCCGTATATCCCAAGAAGCATGACCAGAACTAAGATGAGGAGCGCTTAGCCCTCTCTCACTATCATGAAGGAGATGATTGCGCATGCTGCAAAATATCGGTTTTCCCGGTCTCATGTTGATTTTGATCGTTGTCCTGATCCTGTTCGGACCATCAAAGCTTCCGGAGCTCGGACGCGCGGTTGGCCGTACGCTGCACGAGTTCAAATCGTCCGCACGCGAGCTTGTTTCGGAGAACAAGGATGACGGCGAGGATTCCAAAGACATCGTCAAAGAGCGCAAGGACGTTACGGAGAAAAGTCCTGCCTAAGGGGAATAAGAAGAGCCGCCGGTTTGGCGGCTTTTTGATTGTCGGGAAACCCGTAAATATAACAATTCACCATTATACTCCGGTGGGATATCTCTCTCCGGCCGCTGTTGAAATCCGTAAAATTTGATTAGATTTATCGGTCTCTTCACGGATTTCAAAGGCGGACGCTCACTCTCCTCCAAGAGATATTCCCACCTACATTCATGGTTAACTCAAAAAAACAGGCTTGACAACAGCCCGAGGAGCCGCAAAGCAGGCGGCTCTTCTGATTTTGGATCTAAAGAACTCCCAGCTCCTTCATCCGCATGCCGAACTCCTGCCTGAGCACGCGCTTCTCGTCCTCCTCCAGGAAGGCGGCTCCCACGCCGTTCATGATCAGGACCGCGATTTCCGCAGGTGTAAATCCGAATGTATCCGCCAATACTTCATATTCCTTTGTGATCGTCGTGCCGGATACACCGGGATTATCCGTATTGACGGTAACGACAATTCCATGGTCGAAGTATTCCCGGATCGGATAAGCATCCCAGCACGACACCGCTTTGGTCTGAATATTGCTGACCGGGCACATCTCCAGCGGGATGCGGCGTTCTCTTATCATCTCGAGAACGGCCTCGTTTTCCTTCATGCGGACACCGTGCCCGATCCTTACGGCGCCGAGGTTTACGACCGCTTCATACACATTGTCCGCTCCAGCCGCTTCCCCCGCATGGATCGTTACCGGAAGTCCCCGCTCTCGCGAGGCGGCGAACACCTCCCGGAACAGCCCCGGCGGAAAGGACGCTTCATCCCCCGCCAAATCAACGGCCGCCAGCCCTTTCCCCTTAAAGCGGGCTGCCCCTTCAACAACCTCCAAGTTGTCCGCGACGGAATGGTGTCTCATGCAAATTGCAATACCCCGTGCTTTCACACCGAATTCCCGCTCCCCCCGATGCAACCCAGCAATAACGTGCCGAATCGTCTCGTCTACCGTCAACCCCCGCCTCCTGTGAAGCTGAGGCGCGAACCGGACCTCGATATAAAGACAGTGATGCTCTGCGGCCTGCCGTACCGCCTCATAGGCTACACGCTCCAACGCCTTTGCCGTCTGCAGGAACGGAAGAACAAAGTCGAACTTGCTCAAATACTCCTTCAAGCTGCCGCAATCATCGGTAACTTGAAGATGAGGGAGCAGCCCTTCCCTCTCATAAGCCGGAAGCTCTACCCCCTGCTCTTTCGCTAAATCGAGCACGGTCTGCGCCTCTACACACCCGTCCAAATGCACATGAAGATCCACCTTGGGCAGCCGCCTTACTAGAAGCTTGCTCTCGTTGTTGTTTATCATCATCGACCACTCCCTTCAGTTATCAAAAACTTCACTCGCTGTAATTTTTATATACTTTATATCAATGTTATTATTATGTCAATATATATAACATGTATTCTTTTGGTTACAAGATATGTGTATTTTTACTGAAGGAGTGAGGCAAGCTAGCTGCTTTGCATGGATAACCATACACAACGGGCGCTACTCAAGACGAGTAGAGTAGTGTGATTCATTCAACTATCCCAAGAATGACTACTGTTTGATAGCGGGATGTTTGATTGAAAGCAAAGCGAAAAGAGGGAGCACGCCTACGAGAAACAAGGCGGGTGCTGTAAGTATCCGAGGCATTTTGCCCTATAGGGATACAAGTATGCTCCCTCTCCGCCCAACACAGGTCAAACCGGGCATGCAAAAGTTCCACGGGGAACAATCGGCATTTCACAGACTGCGCAGCGGCTGCGCTCTTAGTTCTTTTGCAGCTTTATCCGTCTCGGCTTCACATTGACCATAACGATACCGGTAATAACGACCGCTCCTCCGACCAGCTGCAGAGGCAAAACCGACTCCTGCAAGAAGAGGTGGCCTCCCACTACGCCGACAATCGGCACAAGATTTAAGTACATTGTCGTTACCGTGACATCCAGCTGCCGCAAAGCGTAAATGTATAGTAAGTAACAGCAGGCGGAGCAAAAGACGGCCAAAAACAATACATGCAGCAGCACCGCTGCAGGAATCGGCCCCCACTGCCTATATTCGGTTAACGATAACGGCAAAAGCAGCAGAGTGCCGAACAGGTTCTGGTAAGTGGTCATGAACAGCCCGGAATACTGGCTCCGGAACGACTTATTGCACAGCGTATACAGCGACCAGGTTACCATGGCGCATACGATCAGCATGTTGCCCTTAAAATGGGCCGAAGCGAACTGTACTTGTCCATTGGCTGTAATCGCCAAATAAGTGCCGGCGAACGCTACCGCCATCCCTGACCATTGAAGTCCCGTAAGCCTCGTCTTGTAAATCAGCTGATCCAGCAGCGTAGCCAGGATGGGAATGACCGAGGCAATTAACGCCGCATTCGAGGCGGTTGATAGTTGAACTCCCGAGTTTTCAAAGTAAAAATACAGCGTCACCCCCAAACATCCGGCCGCCATCATGCGGAGCACATCCTGTTTATCCAGCCGGGACGAAGGCTCCTTCTTTTTCAGCCATAGCCATAGCAACGCCGAAGCGACGGCAAACCGGATCAGCGCCATCGTAATGGGCGGAATAAAGCCGACCGCGATCTTTATGCTGACGAATGAGCTTCCCCACAGCAAGAGAACAATCAGCATGCCTATATGTCCATATTTCACATCTGTCCCCTCCTCCGTCGATATCACCATTGTACGGACGGAGCGAGAGGACGTATTGTATAAAATTGCGGTACTAGGCGTTACAAGGAGCTTCTGTAATGTTGGGGGGTGACACCGGCAAAATGCTTGAACAGCCGCGTAAAATGGCTTTGATCGTAAAACCCCGCCTCCAAGGCAACGTCAGAGATGGATCGCTCTGGACTCAACTGCTTTTTGGCGTAGTTGATACGAAGCATGTTTTGGTAAGCGTGAGGAGGGATATTATGCTCTTTCTTAAAGGAATGAATGAGGTGGTATTTGCTGACGCCCGACACCCGCTCCAGCTCTTCCAATGTTATGGGCTCCAAATAATGCTCATGCAGATAGTCCTTCACACGGATCATATGAGGCTTCAGCACTGATGCATCGGAGCGTTTCCCTTCAACGGCAGCGGATGGGAAGATAGCCTTGAGTAACGCTATGGCAGAGGATTCGGTTTCGAGCGGCGACAGATTTCTCGTCATGCATGCGGCAAGACGGTTCAGCAGACCTAGGCCGAGTCCGTTCGTACTATGGTCCGGGAGGAACGGCTGACGAGCCGGCATAGCATCACGGATCACGCCGTGTACCCAGTCAGAGTGAAAAAAGACCATCTTGTACCGCCAATCGGACGATTCCTGAGGATTGCACGCGTGAGGCAAATACGGCGGAATCCAGATCAGCCGGCCCGCCTCCACATCCAGATGGCGACCGTCGCACCAGACGGTACTGGAGCCTTCTTCAATAACGCCGAGCGAATATTCTTCGTGAAAATGCTTCTTGTACGAGGCGCTCTTATCGGTACATAGTTTGAGCTCAAGAAAAGGAAGGGAACGCTCCCGGTAAAAGGCAATAGCTGTCATCGATGCACCTCCATCTCTATTACGATACAACACGGAAGATCATGGTTGGCTGCCGCTGACCGGATTGTTATACATCGCGACATGCTGCAGCTTCGGCAGCTTTAAGAGCTCTACGGGCTCCGCATCGAATAAATTGTTGCTTAAGTCGGCATAGACGAGATTGCGCAGGTTCGCCGCTTCCGAAGGCAGCCTCCTCAGGCTTGTGTAGTTGATGAACAGATGCTCCAGCTCCGTCAACCGCCCGATTTCCGCCGGCAGCCTATCGAACGAGACGTCCTCCTTACGAATAATGGACTGGCCTTCGTCCAACCGGTAATAGCTGCCGCAGCCTACCGTCAACCGCTTCAGGCGAGTCAGGCTGCCGATCTCCTTCGGAAAAGGCAGCAAGTCGGCCGTATAAACCGTCAGCTCCTCCAGCTGCCTGAGCTCCTGGAACATGTTTTCCGGAAGGCTCCGGATATGGTGCTCGAATATGTACAATGTTTTGAGCGTGTGGATCCGGCTTACCTTATCAGGCAGCTCGTACAGATCAAAGCCCGTAATATGAAGACGCTCCGCCCTATGCCTTAGGGCATCATCGAGCAAATCGTCCAGCCCTGCGTTAAACTCTCCCCGCAAAAACAAGCCGTCGATTTGACGCGAGAGCGCATTCGCCTCATCCTCTTCGAGATGAATACCCGCCATATCCTCGTGCGCTACCGTAGTGAGCCAATCGTTACCATCGGCGTCCAGGAAGCCTAAATCCTCAGGCAGGTGCGGATGGCTCCATGCCAGCAATCGCTCGGCCTCGCTACGGAGCACTTGCGCCGCTTCGCTATGACAAGCGTAAAAGTAGACGGTCCCTCCGTTGGAGTAAGCGATGCTATGCTTCCCCCGCAAGCTGTCGCAGCTTTCCTGCTTGATCAGATAAGGCTCCAAAAGCCGGAGCACGCGATGGCAATTTTCATTCATGTACATCTGCTCCCGTGTCGCCAGTACGAACATCGAGGAATGCTCTATCGCATAGTCGATGAGCCTGCGGTAGGCTTCTCCCTTAGGATCGTTATAAATTTGTATCATGCGCCGGTCACTCCTCCCCCTTGTGTTTAACCCTAGCGCGCTTTATTTCTTTTATTTGAAATGACAGCATGTGTTTATACGGAAAAATCATCCTCGCGTATATTATAGTCCTTCTCCTCTGCCGGAAACAAACAACCCTCGGCAAATGACAAAAGCACCTCCCCCCTGATATCCAGGCTGAAGAGGTGCTCTCCCGCTTACATATGCTTCGCCAAAAATGCAGCTACCGCCGATTCATAGCCTACCGGATCGACACGGCGGGACATCCCGTGGCCGGCGCCGGGTACAACGTACAGCTCTTTATCTCCCGCGGCCGCTTCGTACAACCGATACACCATATCGAACGGCACGAACGCATCAGCCTTTCCGTGAATGAACAGCATGGGCATCGCGGTCCGGCGTACCTGCTCTATTGCCGAGGCTTCCCCGAAAAAATAGCCCGCCCGAACCTTGGTCAGCAAACTGGTCGAAGGCAGAATCGGAAAGTCCGGCAAATGGTACAGCCGCATGAGCTGGTAAGACAGCTCGTCTTTAGCCGACGTATACGCGCAGTCGGAGACGATGGCTTTGACATTGCCCGGCAGCATCTCTCCGCTCGTCATCGATACGGTAGCGCCTCCCATGGACACTCCATGAAGCGCTATGGCAGCGTCCGGCCCCACGATCTCGATCATCCGCTGAATCCACTGCAAATAATCTTTGCGCTCGGGCCACCCGAAGCCGATATAGTCCCCCTCGCTTTTTCCATGCCCTCTGGCATCCGGCAGCAGGACGTTGAAGCCTAAGCCGTCATGGTAAAACTTCGCGAAGGCATCCATGTCGGCTGCTTTACCCGAGTATCCGTGGGCGATAATAGCCGTTTTGTTCGTAGGGGCTGCCGCTTCGATATAGTAGCCGGACAGCGTCAACCCGTCGTGCGATTGGATCGATAATTGGCGCAACGGTTGGCTGTTCATCCAGTTCGACCGGTTGCTGTCCGCCAGTTGTTCCAGATCAGGATCATCCGCGAGGAAATCTTTCGGCGACCGCTTGATCGCAACATGATAAAAATAAAAGCTGGCGATAACGTCCGCAAGCAGCAGGACGACGATCAGGCTGAGTATGCCGCGAATCCAGCGAGATGTAAGTACATTCATAGCTTCCGACCCTCCAAGAGCATTCCGCACTATCATTAGCAGTATGCCCTAATGGATTCAGCCTTCAACCCGGGTACCCCGACAAAACACACCTTTTACACAACCAATAAAATAATATTTTACAGGTTATATTTATTGGTATATAATACCAATATAACCCTCAAAGATCAATTATACAGGTTATACAAAAAAAGGAGTGATTCGCATGATCATTCAGAAGCTGCCGTGGGCAGGCATTCGCGTACAGACGGAAACAACCAGTTTGGCTATCGACCCGTTATTCCATTTCCCTTCCAAATTCGGTCAGCCGCAGGAGCCGCTGTACCCTTTGAACGAGTTCGGGCCAGTCGATGCCGTTCTGATTACGCACCATCACGGAGATCATTTTGATCCCGAGGCTATCGCTTCTTTTTATGGCGAAGCGGTTCCTGTGTACCTGCCTGAGGCATCGGTTGAGCTAGCCGGCCATAGCAGGCTGACCCATGTTATGGGCGCAGCCGTCGGACAATCGTTCTGCATCGGTTCCTTCACGATTACAGCAGTCCCTTCCGTCGACGGGATGGGAGATCCGCAAGTCGCCTGGATCGTTCGAAGCGAGGATACCCAGCTTATCCACTGCGGGGATACGCTCTGGCACGGATACTGGTGGAGCATCGCAAGCACGTATGGTCCGTTCGATGCCGCCTGCTTGCCGGTGAACGGGGCCGTACTCGAGCTTCCCGGACGGAAGCCGAGCGGACAGCCGATCTGCCTGACTCCTGAGCAAGCCGTGTCCGCCGCTGTTGTTCTGGGGGCACGAACGTTAATCCCTATCCACTACGGAATGATCCATCATCCTCCTATCTACACGCAAACACCGAATCTTTTGGATCGCTTAAAAGCCAGCGCAGATGGTACAATGGACTTGACCATTCTTCAGACTAAGGAAATTCATGTGCTATGAGGAGCAGCTAGTGTCCTGATAGTCTGAATCTGATATGTAACGGAAGGATGATGTAGCAATGGAACCGGCCATTTTCGTATTAGGAGGCACACTCTGGATCAATCTGCTGAATACCGTCTGCATGCATAACAAACTTCCTGCCGATTTGTTATCGCACCCCGCCACTGCGCTTCCTTGGCTCGAGGCGAACGGGCTGGTGCCGGCCGGAGATGCCCCCCTTTCCGAAGAAACATGGAGCCAGCTCAGCACAGAGCTAGTTTCGCTTCGCAATTTATTCGAGGAGGCCCTGTACGAGCTCGGGCAGCATGGGCCATTGTCCGATCGGCTATTTGATTCGATAGCCCGAAGAACCGATGCGCTATCGGTCAGAGTCAAGCTTACCCGAACGGAGACAGGCGCTGCGCTGGCTTACGAAGGCAAAACTGTTGTGGACGACGTTCTGTATCGCATCCTCCGCTCGTTCACCGATACATTGGAGCTCGGCTCCATCGACCGCATCCGCAAATGCGAGCATGAGGAATGCATCCTCCGCTTTATCGACACGTCCAAGAGCGGCAAAAGACGCTGGTGCAGCATGGAGCTTTGCGGAAACCGCCATAAAGCGGCCGAGTTTTATGCCAAGAAGAAGCTTAGCAAGGCGATCCGTTAAGCCCTTGACTTGACCTGCCCTACCCTGCTATCCCATCATCATCTCATATATGACATGAACCAACGGAAAGCACCCCTGAAACCCTGCACAGGCAATATAGGCAGCTGGTTCAAGGGTGCTTTGTTGTTGTCCGGACCGTTCTGTCCTGGGAATGATGAACACGCCGTACGCGGTGCGGTCTTGGAGGAACATAGCTTACACTTTCCCGGCCTTTGCTTCAAAGCCGTCCATCAGAGCTTCCAGTCCGAACTGAAACTCCTCATCTCCGTTCGGCCTCGTCGTGTAGACGGCAAGACGGATCATATTAGGGAACCGGTCCTCCGGCAGCGAACGGTAGGCTTCTGTATAGCTTCCATCCCTCTGCTCCATCCCGCCGTCCTCGGGACCGGTCAAAGCCTTTAGGCGGGCTTCGTCCGCAGCGAAGCCAATCACATAATTTTTCAGGATGGAAGCCATCCAAGGAATATGCTCGTCCCGGAAACCGGCTGCTGCCAAAATGTGAAACAACCGTTCGATCTGGGTCAATCGGCCATATCCCATGGCGATGGTCGCCTGGAAAATGTCTGGCGCATCCCTGCAGCCGCGCAGGGCCGTTAGAAAAGCGCCCGACCATTGGACCAGCTGTTCGCGCCAAGGAAGCGCCGAGTCAGGTTCGGCCATTTGATCGCTCAATGTATCGGCAAGCAGCTGAAGCAGCTGATCTTTATCTTTCACGTGGTAGTACAAGGAAGCGGTCTTCACACCCAAGGCATCCGCAATTTTCCGCATGCTCAGCTCTTTGAACCCGGATTCGTCCAACAGCCGGAGCGCGGTCTGGATAATTCGCGCACGCTCCAAGGGCGTGTGCCCCGGCTCCCCCGCTGTACTAGCGGTATCGTTCTGCGGATAAGTCCTTCTTCTAGCCATAGCTCTACTCCCTTCTCTTGACAAGTATACCATAAGCAATTATTCTAATACCATTAGATTATTCTAACACCATTAGATTAATAGGAGGTATATCCAATGAAACCTTTGCAAGAAGCTCTTGAAAACAACCAAAAGCTCACCATCCAAACTCTGGTCAAACATTTGAATGAAGCATTATCGGAATTATGGGATGAGGTATGGCACGATAATGAAGAGGAGCTGACGCGAATGTTCGCAGAATACGGCGACCGGGCTTATGGAGCTTACGTCCAGAAGCTGGTGACCCCCTTATGCGAGCAAATCCGCGGAGCAGGCTACGGAATGAAGTCCGGGTTCCATTATGCCGATTCCATAGAAAATTGGGGGCCGCCCGAGGAACGGGAGCGCTGTGCCTGGTATGTGATCGAACGGCCGGAAAGCGGTCCGCTTGGTACCGCTGTGCTGCAATTGTACCACTCCCATGCCCGCTTCCGCCTTCCGCAAGCTCCTGCGTTCTTCGCTCTGGAAGAAACAGAGCGCGAAGCCATAGTGACCGCCATTACCTACGCCGCTGTACGCACGAACCGTTATGCCTCGGGCGGATACCAGGATCGAAGCGCCGACAGCTTGCAGCAATGGGAGTATGCAACGGACACCGGCCTCGGTGACTATATCCGTTCCAGTCAGGCGCAGCGTGCCGCCGGCCTCGACCCGGCGTTGGCTCCTTGGGGTCGCAACGGCTGGGAGCTCGTCTCGGTTGTTCCGCACAACGACCGCTTGATCGGCTTTTTCAAACGCCCGGCTGCTCATCCCCCGTTTGCTGCGGAGCAGTAGCCGCACATTGCGCAAAAAGCCCGCCCCCATTAAGGGACGGGCTTCACATTTTGCTTCACGTGGAACGAAACCTACGTCTTATTTATAAGCCTTTGCCACTTCGCCAACCATCTCCGCTACGGAAACAAGGCCGCCGCCGGACAAGTACCAGTAGTTTTGATCCAGGTAGACGATATTTTTGTTCACATACGCTTTAGTCTTCTTAACCAGCTCGTTTTCTACCAACGCTTTCGCGCCTGTTTTGGCTTCGCCGCCAACCGCAGCACCGCGGTCTACTACGAACAAGTACTCCGGATTTTTCTCGGCAATAAATTCGAAGGAAATGCTTTGTCCGTGAGTGGACACTTCCAGGTTTTTCTCAACCGCAGGGATTCCCAGCACGTCGTGGATCAAGCCGAATCGGGAGCCTGGTCCGTAGGCGCTGATCGTGCCGTCGTTAGCCAAGATAACCAGAGCGTTTTTGTTGGATGCCGCAACCTTCGCTTTTACGTCCTTGATCGATTGCTCGATTTTCGCTACTTCCGCATCGACAACGGATTCCTTGCCGAAAATTTGACCGATCATTTTCATGTTGGTTTTGAACGAATCCATGAAGTTTTTGTTGTCTACGCCAACGTACAAGGTCGGAGCCAACTTGCTGAGCTCAGGGTATGCAGCCGACTGTCTTCCGGAAATGAGGATCAAGTCCGGTTTGATGGAGCTGATTTTCTCGTAATCCGGCTCCTGCAGCGTTCCGATGTTTTGGTACTTCGCATCTTTATATTTCGCTAAGTAAGGAGGCAGGTTCTTTTGAGCGACGCCCGTTACTTCCACGCCCAGCTTATCCAGCGTGTCCAATGCGCCGAAATCGAATACGATGACTTTTTTGGGGTTTTTCTTTACTTTGGTCTCACCCAATTGATGCTTGAAGGTCAGCTCTTCATTGGACGCCGGTGCCGGTGTTGCCGTCTGTCCGCCGCCGCTTCCTGCTGCAGGAGCCGCACCATTCGAGCTCGAGCCTGTAGTGCCGCAAGCTGCAGCGAATACCGCCAAACAAATCATCAGCATAAGCATAGGTAAACTTTTTTTCATGTTAACCACCTCTTTAGTTTTTTGAAAAGTAATTATTTGAACGGCAGCTTGTCACAAACAAACCACCAAATAATTTCTATAAACCAGGACTCTATTTAGCTCAGCTGAAGTAAACGCAAATTTTGTTGCCGTTGATCGTCTCGATCGGGATGTCCATATCGTAAACCTCCCGCAGAACGGCGGATTCGATGATCTGATCGGTTGGTCCTTCCTTCACAACCTTCCCGTTCTTCAGCGCGACGATATAGTCGGAGTAACAGGAGGCGAAGTTAATATCGTGGATGACGATGACCACCGTCTTGCCGAGCTCGTCGACCAGGCGTCGCAGCACCTTCATAATTTGCACGGAATGGCGCATATCGAGATTGTTCAACGGCTCATCCAGCAGCACGTATTCGGTATTTTGCGCAATGACCATGGCGATGTACGCCCGCTGATTTTGCCCTCCGCTCAATTGGTCCAAATATTTGTGCTGCATGTCGCCAAGCTCCATATATTGAATCGCTTCATCGACATGCTTCCAGTCCTCCGGAGTGAGCTTTCCTTGGGAATAAGGGAACCGTCCGAACGAGACGAGCTCCCGGACCGTGAGCCGGACATTGATATGATTGGACTGCTTCAGGATCGAGATTTGCTTCGCCAAATCCGTGCTTTTGCACTGCCCGATCTCCTTGCCGTCGATGTAAACCTCTCCAGCATCTTTGGCCGTAATACGGCTGATCATGGACAGCAGCGTGCTTTTACCGGCCCCGTTAGGTCCGATGAAGGAAGTGATTTTCCCCTTGCCGATTTGCAGCGACACGTTCTCTACGACCGGCTTGCCTCCGTATGCTTTGGATAGTTGCCTGACTTCAATCATGATTTGTTCTCCCTCAACAGAAGATATAGAAAGTAAATGCCGCCGATCAAATTGATGATGACGCTGAGCGTGGTGGTGAACGTAAATACTCTCTCGACGATCATCTGCCCGCCGACCAATGCAATAATGCTGATGAGAATCGACGCGGGAATCAGTACGGCGTGCCGGTACGTTTTCATAAATTGATAGGTGACGTTGGCCACGAGCAGGCCGAGGAACGTAATCGGTCCTACCAGCGCGGTCGCTACGGAAATGAGTGCGGCAATGATGATCAGCAGCCGTTTGACGACAAAATGATAATTGACGCCGAGATTGATCGCCTGATCCTTGCCTAACGACAGCACATCCATATATTTCGCGAACCGGGAATAATAGACCGCGATCAAAACAATGACCACGCAGCATATCGTCGTCAGCTGGCCTTGCACCTTGTTGTAGCTGGCGAACATTTTGCCCTGCAGGACGAGGAACTCGTTCGGATCGATCAGCACCTGCATGAACGTCGTCAAGCTTCCGAGCAGCGTCCCGAGCACAATCCCGATCAGCAGCAGAAAATACAGATTGTTCCCTTCGCGCTTGAACATCACCTTGTACAGCAGCCCGGCAAACAGCATCATCAGAACGAGCGTCATGGCGAAGTTGATATTGTTGTCGACCAGCAGCTTCGTAGTCGAGCCGAAGGCATAGACGACGGCAGTCTGCGCCAGCATGTACATCGAATCGAGCCCGATGATGTTCGGCGTCAGGATCCGGTTGTTCGAGATCGTCTGGAAGATGACGGTGGAAAAGGCGATACAGGCGCCGGTCAGCACGATAGACAACACTTTCCAGCCTCGGCGAGGCAGAATATAGCTCCAATTGTCGCCGACTTGAATGAATACGAAGAGGGCGATAAGCGCCAGGGCGACAACGGATAACGATGCGATTTTTGCTTTATAAGTCATAAGCCTTTCTCCTCAACAGTAAGTAAAGAAAAATACCGCTTCCGAGCACTCCGACCGTTAGGCCGATTGGAATTTCGAACGGGTAGATGATCACCCGGCCCAAAATATCGCAGAACATGACGAATACAGCCCCCAGCAAGGCGGTATGCGGAAGGTTTTTCTTCAAATTATCGCCGTGGTACAAGGTGACGATATTAGGGATGATCAGCCCGAGAAAAGGAATCGTCCCTACCGTCAGCATCACGACGGAGGATACAAGAGCTACGATGACGAGACCAAGGTTGACGACTTTTTTGTAATTCAGCCCGAGGTTGACGGAGAACTCCTCCCCCATCCCGGCAATCGTAAATTTGTTGGCATACAAATAGGCGATAATAACGACCGGTATGCTCAAGTACAGCAGCTCATAGCGGCCTTTCATCGTCAGAGCGAAATTCCCCTGCAGCCAGGACGAAAGATTTTGAATCAAATCGTACTTGTAAGCAAAAAAGGTGGAGAACGATGAAATGATGCCTCCGAACATCAACCCGACGAGCGGGATAAAAATGGCATCTTTATATTTCACCTTGTCGAGAATTTTCATAAAGACAAACGTGCCGAGCAGAGCGAACACGAAAGCGACCAGCATCTTCTGCATCGGCGTCGCGGAGGTGAACAGCAGCAGCGAAACGAGAATGCCCAAACGGGCGGAATCGTCGGTGCCTCCCGTCGTAGGAGAAACGAACTTGTTGCGGCTGAGCTGCTGCATGATCAGTCCGACGACGCCCATGCTGACGCCGGCAATAATGATGCTGATCAAGCGCGGGAAGCGGCTGATGAACAGCACCTGCAGCTGGTCTTCGGTCAGCTTGAACAGCTCCCACGGTTTGATCTCTTTGACCCCTATGAATATAGAGGCGATCGATAGCACGATAAGCAGGACAACCAAATATCTTAATTTCACGTCATTTCACCTAGTTGGCCTGATTAATAATCGTAGTCAGCTCGGCTGCCGGTATTCTCGGCTGAGGCGCCGACACCTTGCCCGGATAGCCCAGATGGAGGCTTCCGACGATTTTTTCGCCGGGTCCGACGCCGTAAGCGTCCCGGAACGCCTGCACATGGAGCAGCGGATACGTCTCCCATACAAGCCCGAGCCCTTGCTCCCACGCCAGCAGGCTGAAGTTTTGCACAATGCAGCTGACCGAGGCGTAGTCTTCTTCCCATACGACAGGCTGCGTATTTTCTTTCATTACTATGGCAATGAACATCGGCACCGAGGTGAACCGGTTGTAAAACTTCTCGGCAAGCTCCTGGCTTTTCTCAGGATTGCTCTCCCGCTTAGCAGCAAAGGCGCTGGCAGCGTCCGCCAGTCTTTTGCGGCCTTCTCCATGGACGATAACAAACCGCCACGGCTGAGTCATTTTATGATTAGGAACCCATACCGCCGTATCGAGAAGCTCCTGCACAAGCTCGATATCGACAGGACGGTCCTCGAATTGATGGACAGAACGTCTTTCTTTAATCAACCGGGCCAATTCCATGCTACATTTCCCCCTGTTTTCTTATCACTTGCCTGCATCGTATGATCTAATCGAAAGTGATAATCATTATCACTGAGATTCATTTTCACATGAATTGCGCTGCAGAGGAATGGACTTTTCTTTTTTTTGTTTGGACTTTTCTTGATTTGTAACAGGATTTCCACATGTTTACAATAAAAGAGACCCTTTGTGCAAGAAACGCACAAAGAGCCTTTGGATTTAAACCATGCACTTCATCGGCGGGCAGCCCACTCGGGCAGACAACCATCGTCTAAGACAAGCTAAGGTTTTTTAATGCGATCAACCTGGATACTTCCTTCGTCGTCATGGCATCGACTCCGGATTCGATCAGCTGCTTCATCGTATCAGGATCGTTGACGGTGTACACCCATACCGCAAGACCGTTCCGGTGAGCCAGCTCGATCACCTCCCTGCGGCATGTGGCATGGTGCATATTCAAGCCGTAATACCGGCCCTCCACACCTTCTCTGCACACTTTTTCCGCAAATAAGCTATAGTTCGCCGACTCCTCCGGCGTCAGCTTGGTAGCCGTATTGAACACTACCCGAAAATCGCCGTTACGGCTTGTCATTCCGTCGCTGCTTCCGGTAATATACACCTGCCCGGCCATCTCGTGCTCTCGGACCAGCCGAATACACGGCTCTATCGCGTCCGTCGTTTTCAAATCCAGATTCAACTGCACTCCGTACTGTTTGGCTATGGGCAGTACATCCGCCAGCCGCACGATTTCAAGCCGCTCATACAGCGGACTGATTCTCGATCTGACGGGCAAGCTGTTCAAATCCTCGTAATCATATTCGTGAAGATACGGGGAATCGTCATGCAGCAAAACAACAGTGCCGTCCCGTGCGACGCGCAAATCGACTTCTATTACATCGGCACCGAGCCTGATGCCCTCCATGAACGATTCTACCGTATTATACGGCGTATTATCGCATCCGGTATGCGCTCCGATCATAGGAAACGCCAGCGTCCCCATCTTCATCCGCTCCTTTTTCCGTTCTTCTACTTGCCCTTCTCCTCCTGCACGTTCTTGAGCGCCCTCTCCTGGGCATCCTTCAAGGCCGTGTTCACGTCTTTATTGCCCAAAGCCATGTTCTTTTGCTCGTCTCTAATAATGCTGGACGCCTTCGAGCCGTATACAGACGATTTGGGGGAAGGCGTCATTTTCGTCAAAAAGATGTTCTGAACGTTCTTCCCGTTGTAGCTGGGAAAATTTTTGGCATAATTGGCCTGTATCGCTTTATCCGGTATGGAGCTGATTCGGGCGTTCGCGCTGACCAGCATTTGCGTTTCCCTGGACACCGACTCGAGCAGTACCTGGAACGCTTCTTCTTTATGCTTGCTCGTTTTGGATATGAAGGTCATATGGGAGTCGACGGTCCTGCCGCTGCCGAGCTTATCCTGGAAATTCGGCAGCGCTGCGATATCCCAGTTGGTAAAGCCGGCTTTGGACGCCTCCTCCAGAGGAGCCGCCGCATCGTTCGTCCATTCCAGAAACATCGCGACGTTGCGGTCTTTGATCAGGCCGTTCCGGCCCCAGTTAAATTTGCCGTTCGGCCCGATTTGCCCCGGAATGTCATACACCTGCTTCAAAAAGGTGAATACACGCTTATATTCGGGCGATTCAAAATTCGGCGTGTCGTTGCTGTCGATGGCCAGAACGCCCAATTGGCCGGCTATCGTATCGCCGTAATTCGGCTCAAAGCCGATGTATTGGATTCCATCCTCCGTACGGTTGATTTTGCGGGCGAGAGGCAGTATGTCTTCAAAGCTCATAATGTCTTTCGGGTAGGGGATGCCGAACTTGTCGAAAATGTCCTTGTTATAGACGAGCATCCCGTAGTTAAGCGAAAAAGGGATCGAATACAGCTCTCCTTTGTCTCCTATCGACCGGATCTTATCCATAATCGCCTGATCGTAAATCGATAAATCCACCTTGTATTTCTTGACATACTCGTTCAAATCCTGCATAAGATCCAGCGACTTTAACAAAGCGAAATAACCGTTGCTGGCAAAGATAAGATCGGGTGTCTTGCCTGCCGCGATAAGATCCTCCAGCTCCGTTCCTTTCTCCGGCTTAATGTATTCCAGGGTAATATGCGGATATTTCTTTTTGACCGGCTCGGCGAAATACGTCTGGAAATCCTTCTCCGTGAAGCCTACGCTTTTATGGTTGGTCATCGTCAAGGTTACGGGCTCGGGAGCAGCCGTCGGTTTAGGCTCCTCCGCTTTGGCCGGCTGATTGTCCTTGTTCGCGGTCTGGCCGGATTGTCCGCTGCTGCAGGCTGGCAGCGATACGAGGAGCAGCGATAACGCCAGCATCCATACGCCCCATTTCTTATTCATCTTATCCCTCCATGCGTTCCATTGTTTTTTCTGGTCTTAAAAGTACGAATTCATCAATAACCGTCACACTAAAATTGAATGCGCTTTCACGAAACATCTCTTTTGTTTTCCGGTTGCAGCAGAGTTTTTACTGGATGATTGTACAGGATGGAGTAAGAGTACGAAGAAGGTTTGAGTTGAATGCGGGTCAATAGCCTAGATGCCTTGGACTGATTCAGCACTTAACAATGGCTGCGATGCAGATATTTCCTTGACCGATCGTCGCGAACGACACCTCCCGGCATAAAAAGATCATGGTTAGCATGAATGCGGCTCTTCACGAAGGAAAGCGCTTAACCTATTGTTTCCACTATACTACAGCGGTTTGACTATTGACAATTATTTTTTCAATGGGCTTGACCGCCTCTGTAAAGCCGCTTCGATAGAGGGGGTACGGCATGTCATATCGCTAAAACAAAAAACAACCGGGAGCCCTCCGTTCTCCCGGTTGTTCCTTATTTTTCCGTTCCTTCATTATGCTTCGTAACGTAAATAGCCGGAGCCGGAGGCTGCTCCATGCCGTGTCCCAAATAAAATCCGGGATGCGGCGGCTGGTTGTAGCAGACGTTCTGCCAGGCGACGCTCAACCGGTACACCGGATCGTGCATCAGCGTATGGATGCGGTGTTCGGTCACCTCCGTCGTAGAGTAGATGCGAAGCTCCGTGCTGTCCGCTGAACGCCAAATCACTTCCTCCCTCCAGTCCCCGAACAAATCGGCCTGCAGGCACGGGTTGCCCTTCGTTCCGTTGTTAGATCGGGTCCCTTCCGGAGTCATCAGCGTGATGAGCCTTTCCTTCTCATAATCCCATTTATAAATCCGGCCTTCACCGATGCCGGTGTCCGGGTCATATTCGTGATCGAGCAGCTCGCGCAGCAAATCGCCGTCCCACCATATGGCGAAATTGAACGATTGCGGAGTGACATCCGATATTTTCTCGCCGCGAATGTTATACAATCCGAAGCCGCCTTGCTTCCAGTGGTCCGATGACCACACCTCCGCTCCGTCATAGCGGGGATCGATATCGGCGGCAAGACCTCTGCCAATATCCGTGCTGGTTGGCAGTCCCCACAAAATTTCGCCGGTTCGGGCGTCATGGACTTCAATGCCCTTGTCCGAAGGGTTCTCATGTACCTGGTATACCTCCAGGCCAGGCCTGCTCGGATCGAGAGAGCCGACATGCATGGCATCGCCATGGCCCAGGCCGGTGACGTACAACCCGGTGCCGTCATGGTCGATGACGCAGGAGCCGTAGACGATCTCGTCCATGCCGTCTCCGTCGACGTCCGCCACGGCCACGCTGTGGTTGCCTTGGCCGGCGTAGCCGGCATAGCCCGGATTGTTGCTGTCGAACGTCCACACCTTGGTCAGCTCGCCGTCGCGCCAGTTGAAAGCAGCCAGCACGCTTCTGGTGTAATAGCCGCGGCACATGACCAAGCTCGGCCGTACCCCGTCCAAGTATGCGACGCAGGCCAAAAACCGGTCGACCCGGTTGCCCTTGGAGTCACCCCATGCGGACACATCGCCACGCGGCGGATCATAGTCGGTCGTCGCCAGCGCCCGGCCCGTCAATCCGTCGAAGACGGTGAGAAATTCCGGGCCTTCGAGAATGAAGCCCCGCTCGTTGCGGTAATCGGCATCCGGATCGCCGATCACTTGGCCTGTGCCGTCCACGGTGCCGTCCGCCGTCTTGCAGGCAATCTCCGCCTTGCCGTCTCCGTCGAAGTCGTACACCAGAAACTGTGTGTAATGGGCGCCGGCGCGAATGTTGCGGCCCAGGTCGATCCGCCATAGGAAGCGGCCGTCCAGCTTGTACGCATCCAAGTAGGCGTTGCCCGTATAGCCGGAGTGGGCGTTATCGTGCGAGTTGGACGGATCCCACTTGAGAATGATCTCGTATTCGCCGTCCCCGTCAACGTCTCCCACGCTCGCGTCATTGGCGCTGTACGTATACTCCTCCCCGGCCGGGGTAACTCCGCCTTCCGGCTTGCGCAGCGGCACCGAGTGGTAGTTGCTGCTCCACACGCTAACGGGCGGCGACTCCTCCAGCTCCTCCTCACCGAATACAGGACGGACCGTGTAGGTGGATTCCAGCGTTCCCCGCTCGTCCAAATAATTGGTGCTTGTGCGAATCGGCGCGGCGTTCACCTTCTCCCCGTCGCGGTACAAGTTGAAAGCGAAGTCCGCCGGCTCGGTGCCGAGCAAGCGCCATCCGACATAGACGCCCTTCTCTACCTTAATAGCGACGAGACCGCGCCCTATATGCTCCATCTGCCGAGGCAGAATATCTGTGTTTGGCTTGGTTACAGGGGTAGACTGATTGCTTGTCACAAGTAACATCTCCTTCTTCGAACAACGTTACTTTATTCATACCCTGTATAGTTCTTGCATTCAATTGCACTTTTTTGCAAACCGGTAGGAAACTTATTGCGCGATTGCACTTTTCTTGGCCTTCCCGCTTTAGACAGGGAAATATCCCCACTAATTGAGCTTTTTGGCGTCTAAGCCAAACAGATACTTTTTGGGAAGCCCTATTGCAAGTGAAGGCAACTTTTTTTGTAGCTAATGATTTAGTAACAATGGTACAATGTAGCATATATCAATGATTACAAATTTAAGTATATTTGTAAAATGGAGTGGGTAATTGTGGCAACCAGTTTATGTTTTTTTAACAATAAAGGTGGTGTCGGTAAAACTACATTAACCTGTAACATTGCTTCATATCTAGCTACTGTACATCGCAAAAGAGTTCTTATAGTTGATACAGATCCTCAATGTAATGCAACGCAATATATCTTGTCATTTGATGATACGGAGGATCTTTTTGGATCTAAGTCAGAAAACACAGTACTTGATGTGATACTTCCCTTGGAAGAAGGCAATGCAAATATCAATTTCGAAATTGTTCCAATTAAACAAGAATTTAATAGATTTAATGTCGACCTATTACCGGGTCATCCTAAAATTGCTCTTTTTGAAGATAAATTTAGTAGAGCGTGGCTAGATCTAAATAATGACATTGGCGCATTGAGAACAACAAATTGGTGTTATCAATTAAACTCTTACTTTTCAGATGATTATGACATTATTATATATGATGTGGGTCCGAGTTTAGGTGCATTAAATAGAACCATTCTGCTTGGTTGTGATTTCTTTGTAAGTCCAATGGGATGCGATACTTTCAGCATTATGGGAATTAACAATATCTCCGATTGGTTAAGGGATTGGCATGCATTATACGCAGCAAATTTGGGATTCATTAAAGAAAGAAAACCCGAATTAGTTGAAAAGTATGAGGCTGATCTAGTAAATAGTATAAATTCGCAATCTAAATTTATAGGATATACTATTCAACAGTATATAGTTACTAGAAGTTCTGGGAGTAGGGCAAGACCTACAAAAGCATTTGAAAAAATATTAGAAAAAATACCAGGCGAAGTATCAAGTAATTTGAATAGATTTACTCCAGAAAAATTGGATGAGAATAAACTACGGTTAGGCGATGTTCCACATCTATATAGTCTGGTCCCTCTTTCACAATCAGCAAACACACCTATTTTTCTTTTGGAAGGTAAAGACGGCTTAGTTGGTTCACAGTATGCACAGTTAAACAATTACAAGGAAATGATAGACTCGATTACTCATAACCTACTTGAAAATATTAAGGAGTCTGGTTTATGAGCACAGATATAGAAGTTACTGAAGTTGTTAATCAGGTAGTAGAAAAGGAAATAATAAGATGGCCTTCATCACTTGTAGCTGAGTTGGCAGAGCGTCGATGTATTATTGTTCTTGGTTCAGGAGTATCAGCATCATCGAAAAGTAGCGTTGGGAAAAGCCCTAAAGATTGGGATGGGTTCTTACGCGAAGGTATAAAAAGAATGAATAATGAAGATGCGAAAGTTGTAGCAACCGAATTATGTAATAAGAAAAATTACTTGGATGCTGCTCAAATAATGAAGGATCATATCAACCTTGGTGATTATGATGATTTCTTTCAGGAGGAATTTAACCCTAGGGATATATACCAACCTTCTGCAATACATAAGACAATCATGCT
Organism: Paenibacillus sp. H1-7; assembly: GCF_022354825.1. GTDB lineage: Bacteria > Bacillota > Bacilli > Paenibacillales > NBRC-103111 > Paenibacillus_S. The sequence continues at coordinate 99,820 of NZ_CP031168.1, read as the reverse complement.
ACTTGACCCTAAAGTTGTCGTTACAACAAATTATGACAAAATTTATGATAATTTATGTATGCAACAACCTTCCTACAACGTGTTAAAGTATTATGATAACAATATTATAGATGATATCCGGTCTAGGAAGAGGTTAGTCTTAAAAGCGCACGGATGTGTTAGTAATACTAAGCAAACAATATTAACTAGAGGGGATTACTTTGAAGCTAGAGATAAGTATTCTTCCTTTTACCGAGTTTTAGATTCATTGTTCTTAGTTAATACACTTCTTTTTATCGGAAATGGTTTATCTGATCCAGACATAAATCTTCTATTAGAAAATGCTAATATTGCCGCAAAATGTAGTAGGCCACACTACATCCTATCTGGAGATAATTGGAACATGTCAGTAAAAAAAGCAATTAAATCCACTTATAATTTAGAATTTTTAGAGTATCCAGCAGGACAATATGATTTAATCCCTGAAGCTTTAAATGACCTATTGAGCTTAGTATTAGAACATCGTAATGAGAACGGACTTCAATAACACCGCTTACAAAATGTATATACAAAAAAAAGCCAATCGAACGCTGCTGGAATGCTGCGTCGGTCGGCCTTTTTCTTACATGCATAAACCATCTAAAGCTCGGTCCGGCTTTCGAGCACTTTTTTCAAGCTGTGCAAATCTCGCTCCACCATCCCGGCGTCATGCGCGAACTGCTCGTCCGACATGCCCGGCTGCTGGAACATGGTGAAGAGAAACTCACTTCCCGAACCGTTCGCAACAACGCGCATCGCATTCATAATCGGCTGCCCGTCGCCTACATAAACGTGATGATCGAGCACACCGAACTCGTTTCTTTCCACGAGCTTGAGATTCATCGGACCGTCTGGCGTCGTTACGACCCACCAGCCGTCATGCGACGGTTGAATGGACAAGCTGAACGAAGTGGCCCATTCGGGAAAATGTTGAAGCTCAAACACATAATCGTACACCCGTTCGGGTGTCCTTTCAATGGAAACGGATAACGTTCTGGCATTAACAATGGCTGCCATCGGCAGTTCTCCTTTCATCCTTCGGAAGATGGGGTGTAAAGAAGCGTTAGTCTTAAGTATACCCGCCGATTACCGTTTAGGATTGTAAAAATCGGACGCCAGATGGAATTCCCGGGCGGCCACGACAGGAGAATCGCCGTAAAACCGTCTGAACTCATGAATCATATGTGATTGATCGAAGTAGCCATACTGCGCCGCCAAGGAAGCCCAATCCCGCTGCGGCTGGGATCTGATCTGCCGGACCAGCGATTGAAACCGGACGATTTCGGAAAACTTCTTCGGACTGACGCCGACCCATTGATCGAAATCCCGGTTCATCTGCCTGGAGCTGAGCACGGCTTCGGCAGCCAGTTCCTGAACGGAAGCCGTGCCGCCCGACGTAAAGATCCGGTGCAGCCAGCCGCTCATCCGGTCGTGCAGCGCAGATGAACCGGCCGGCTGCAGCCAACGGGTAAGGGACTGCTCCAGCAGCCGCACCTTCCCGGCCAGCGTCGGAGCCTCGGCGATCCGTTCGCCCAATTCATCCAGCTCGCCTGCCAGATCAGGTGCAGCGTCGTCCAGAAAGCACGACCGGTTCGTGAATTCGGCAATCCGCGATTTCAATAGAGGATATGCGCCTCCCGGGAACAACCGGACTCCAAGCTTGAATGACGGACGTACATCATCATACGCAATAGAAAAAGGGTGCTCCAGCAGACCGATGTACCTTATACGATATTGGCCGTTCGTCAAATCCCGCTCGAATAAAATGTCCGTACAACCATCCGGAATCACCCGATCCGGCACCGAGTCCGGCTCCGAAGCTTCAGGAGTCCCGTCCGCCACCGGCTCCGACGCCCAATAACACGAAACGTAGGGCTGCAATAACGGCGACGGCTCGATTTCCACATACGAGCTGGAAGTGACTCTTCCGTTTCCTTGAACCGGCCGGAACAACGAATGCAGCTTGGCTTGTTGCATAGGCTCCCTCCTTTGACTGCCGAAAGCCGGAATGTCCCGGATCATAGAATAGATCCGATTATAGTACCTTCAGGATACGTCCTGAAGCGGTGCGATGCAAGCTGCAAAAGGTTTCCTGGCTTAGGGAGGGGGAGCGGGCTGCAACAGAAAAGGATAATCGAATGGAATCACGACCGCTTACTTACGACCGGTACAACAAGAGCAAGGTAAGCAGCGCCTTAACCTCTTTCATAACGGAAGCCGGGGACATAAGCGTTCTGTCCCCGGCTTCCGTTTTAACTTTGAGTAGTCGGGTCCAAGCCTAGGATGGCTCCGGCTTCTCTAGTATGAGTACATAGCCGCGGGTCCCGTCCAGGCGGATCCGGTCCCCGTCCTTGATGCGCTTGGTCGCATCGTCGATGCCGACCACTGCCGGCAGCCCGTACTCGCGGGCCACGACCGCACCGTGCGTCATGAGCCCGCCGACCTCCATGACCAGGCCGACCGCCGAATGAAACAGCGGCGTCCAGCCCGGGTCGGTGAACGGGGCGATCATGATCTCGCCCTTGTTCAGCTTCGCTTCGTCGGGCCGCAGCACGACGCGCGCGATCCCTTCCACCACGCCGGCGGATACGGGCGTGCCGAGCAAGGCCCCTGCCGGCGCGTCCTGCTGCCTGCGCCGGCCGGTGATGATTTCGCCTTCGCTGGTCATCACGCGCGGCGGAGTCAGTGACTGGAAGCGCGAGTAATCCCGCTTCCGCTCCTCCAGCATCTCGGCCAGCCCGGGCATGGGCTGCCCTTCGGTTAACTGCATCAGCTCGTCGAGCGTCAAATAGAAGACGTCCTCCTCCGACTGCAGTACACCCGCCTCCACCAGCCGCCGCGTTTCTTCCTGCATCGCCTGCCGGATAAACCCGAACAAGCGGATCATCATATATTTCGGATGCTCTCTTAAGCCCATCATGCTGCGGTATACCCGCACCAGCCGGGACAATAGCTTCGCCCGGAGCCAGCCGAAGGGCAGGGCCCGCACGCGGTCCACGAGCTCGCGGGCGGCCGCTTCGGCTTCCCGGGCTCCTTCGGCAAACCGCTCTCTATGCTCGCCCGGCTTCATGGTGCGCATATGGTTATCGATCGACGGCAGCAGCGTGCTCGCATCCTCGCGCCACCGCTTTCGGGTCATGTCGATCTCCCCGGGGCAGCGCATGCCGTACAGCTCCATGAACCGGTCCCACTCCTGCAGGAAAGCGGCTCCCCCTTCCACCGTCTGCAATTGACTACGGAAGTGGACGGGATCTCCATGCCGGATCAGTTCAACCACCTGCGGCTTATCTCGCGCCGCATCGGCCAAATCGCCGATCATGAGCCCGAGCTCGCTCGTTACATTGCCATGCAGCGACTTGTTCAGTACCGGCATGATCTCCGTATCGCCGAGCCATTTCGCCGCCAGCTTCTTAATCCAGATGGAAGCAATAATACCGGACAACGGGTAGCCAATCATTCGGGCAAACAAGGTGCGGAGAATGATCCCGGCCAGCTCCTGAATCCGGAGGATCCGCTGCGAGCCGGTGACGCCGGACAAGCGGACCATTCCCTCGTGGACGAACGTCTCCATCCACTCGTTCGCTTCCTTGGCCGCCCGCTCCGGTACGGCGAAGAACAGGTTGCTCGCCGCTTTGCCCGCAATCGGAACAAAAAACCGCAGCAGCTCCTTCTTCATCCCGGGCTGAGGCGGCAAGCCCCGGACGAACGAATCTTTGCGGATGAACTCTTCGATGCCGCTCGCTATCCGCTCGTCGATGTTGCTCAGCACCTTCGGCAGTACCCGGCGGGCCGGCTTCAGCGTGAACGCCTGCGTAATATCGATGAACATTCTCCCTCCGGCGACATAAGCCTTGTCGCTCTCCGTTCGTACGGAACGCTTGCCGAACGGAACCATCGTTCGCAGGACGGACAGTCCCATCGGCTTGATCGCGTCCGTCATCATCTGCTGATGGCCGAAGGAGATCAGAATGTGCGGGGATTCTCCCTCAGCTACAGGCACGTCAGGCAGCGGATACAGCGAGGTGATCGGACGGCTCTGCACGATAAAGAGCTTGCCTTCGGCCCAGCACCATTCGATATCCTGATCGGAGCCGTAGTGCCGCTTGATCGTTCCGCCCAGACGGGCGAGCTCCACAATCAGCTCGTCGCTTAAGGCCTGCCGCTCCTGCATCGACTCGGGCAGGTCCCTTGTCTCGGTCCCGCCCTCGGGCAAGGAGTAGATTGCGAGCTTCTTGCGCGCGATTTTTTTCTCTATAATGCGCCCGGAGCGTACCTGGTACAAATCCGCCGAGACCAAGCCGGATACGAGCGCCTCACCGAGGCCGAAGCTCGCGTCGATGGAGACGGTCCCCCGATGCCCGCTGATCGGATCGGCGGTGAATAGGATTCCCGACACCTCCGGAAATACCATTTGCTGCACGACGACCGACAGCAGCACGGCCCGGTGGTCGAAGCCGTTCTTGGCCCGGTACGATATCGCCCGGTCGGTGAACAGGGAAGCCCAGCAGCGGCGGACGGCTTGAAGCAGCTGTTCTTCTCCGCGAACATTCAAATACGTGTCCTGCTGGCCGGCAAACGACGCCGTCGGCAAATCCTCCGCCGTAGCGCTGGAACGAACGGCATAAGCCTTGGACTCTCCAGATCGTCTCCAGCTGTCCACCAGCGCTTGACGGATGCCGCCGGGAATCTCAATCGTGACCAAATAGTCGCGAATCTCCCGCCCTAATGCGGCGATTTCGTCCAGCTGATCGGCCGTTACCGCGGCCAGCCGGGCGAAATAATCCTCCATCCTTGCACTCTGTCCGATAAAGGCCCGATAAGCTTCCGTTGTCACGCAAAACCCCGGAGGAACCGGAAAGCCCGCCCGGGTCATCTCTCCCAGGTTGGCTCCCTTGCCGCCTACCAGCGGCAGACTGGATTTATCGATCTGCTGGAAATCAAGCACGTAACCGTTCATGGAATCCACGCTCCCTTATTTTCGAATGCCCTCGATAAACATCGTGAATAACGTGTTCCCGACATCGACCATCCCCACCCCGTGCTTGGCGGCAAAGTCAGGCCGGGCAAAATGGCGGATGCTTTCGAGCATGATGACGGTAGCCAGCCTCGGATTCAGATCGCGGATCAAGCCGTCCTGCTGTGCTTGAGTGATCAGCTCTTCCAGAAACGACAGCTGCTTGACCCGAAACGCCTCTATCCGTTCCCACAGTCCGGGGATGAACTTTTGGATGTCCTCAAGAAACAGCGGGTTCAGCTTCACAATCTCCTGCTTAATGGCGGCAAAAACGAGCCCGATCATCGTCACGGCATCCGCCTCCTGCCGTCTCACTTCGGCGATGGCCGCTGCTATCGCCTTCATCGTCAGCTCCATCACCGCCTCGGCAATCTGCTCCTTGCCGCTGAAATACAAATAGAGCGTCTTCTTGCTCATCCCAAGCCTGGTTGCCAGCTCGCTTAAAGTGACGCTTCGGTATCCTTTTGCTTGAAACAGCTCGGCCGCAGCCTGCAAAATCCGCGTACGAATCATATCCTCCACTGAATTACCCTCCACTCCAGAAACCAAGGAAACCGAAATAATACTTCTTGGTTTCCATTTTACAAAACCTTAAACTATTCGTCAACGATGGACAAGCCCGACTATTGGACCCAATTTACATAGATTGGTACAATATAATCATCTTCATACCATTATTCATGAGCGGAGGAATGGGAATGATTCCGGAAGGCAACCTTAAAAGCAACATCGACCGATTTACAGGCTACCAAAATTTGTACGACAAATACCGCCCGGAGGCACCGCAAGCAGTCATCCGTATTTTAACGAATTACTTGGGCAGAAGACCCTCGATCGTTATGGATGTCGGCTGCGGAACAGGCTTGTCGACCTTCGTATGGAACGGCCATGCAGACCGGATTATCGGGGTGGAACCGAGTGATGACATGCGAAGCAAAGCTTTGGAAAAAGCGGCGGAATCCAGCGGTGACAGCGACATCCGGTTTGTACCCGGTTATTCCAATCAATTGGACATGGAATCGGACAGCGTGGACATCATTACCTGCTCCCAATCCTTTCATTGGATGGAACCATCCAGCACCCTGCAGGAGTTTGCCCGAGTTCTTCGGGACGGCGGGGTGTTCGCGGCTTACGATTGCGATTGGCCTCCGACATTGACCTGGACTATTGAGCATGAATACAATAAGCTCATTCAAAAGTCGGACGCGCTGTTAAAGCAGCTCGTTGAGGAGAATAAGCAGGCGGTGAAACGCAACAAGGAGGAGCATTTGCAGCATATTCAAAACAGCAATGCGTTCCGCTTCGCCAAAGAAATCGTCTTTCACAATATGGAGCCGTGCGATGCCGAGCGTTATGCCGGACTTGCCATAAGCCAAGGTGGACTACAAACGATTCTGAAGCAAGGTTCAACCGCATTGGACGAAGATATCGCAGCATTTAAGTCTGTTGTGGAGGCTTATTTTCAAGGCAGAACGCTGGATGTCCTGTTCAGCTACCGGATGCGGCTCGGAGTGAAGTAGAAATAGTCTCTTTTGTTACCGGCAATCTTGCTGAAATAACCCCACAAAGTGGACCTTTGGCTTCAAAGTCCATCAGATACTTTGCAGGGAGCCCCGATTATAAATTCTATATGTAAAAATGGAAAAAAAGCATCGGAGACCGATCTTGCGATCCTAAGTCTTCGATGCTTTTTGCTATCTTACTCGGCTTCGCCTACAACGGTAAACCGTTCATTGATATGCTGCGGATTCTCCAGCTCATCCAATACGGCAATCGCATAATCGGCGTAGCTGATGTAGCTGCTGCCTGCGGCATTGACGATCAGATTGTCCTTGCCTTTGCGATAAGCTCCTGTTTTCTTGCCTTCCGGGTTGAAAAATGCCGCAGGGCTGAGGAAGGTCCAGCGAATGCCTTGCGACGCCTGCAAGTCGGCCAAGTTCTGCCCTTGATTCGACGCCGTTGCGAAGTACAGCGCAGGAAATTCCGGTGTATTCATCAAACGGGTTGTTTGCTGTTCGTCCACGAACAAGCTGCCTGCGCCGCCTACAACGAGCAAGCGGGTGTTCGGCGCACCTTGCAGCGCCTGAATCAGCACTTTCCCCGCTTCTACATGTTGGTGCTCCTGACCAGGCGCTGCGCCGAACGCATTGACGACGGCGTCAAACTCTTTTACATCCTCCGCTGTCAGCTGGAATATGTCCTTTTCCACTACGCGAACGTTGGCATCGTTGATTTTGGAGCCGTCCCGTACCAACGCCGTCACTTCGTGACCGCGGCTCAAAGCTTCCTTGACGATCAAGCTTCCTGCTTTGCCTGCTGCTCCGATAACTGCAATTTTCATAGTATAGCCTCCTATTTTATATTGTAACCACATTAGTTACATCTTATAGTGAAAAAAACTCCAATCGGAGTACATCTAGGATGAGCGACCGCGTTTAGTAGTAGTTTTTATCGCCAAATAGAATTCTGCATCCGATGCGGAATTTTATAAATTCTATTGTGGTAAAAAAATTTTAGTTCACCATGCTGCTTAGTAAACAACGGCTTGCGTTATTACCTGTAACCATTATAGTTACAATATAAACTTGTTGTCAACCTCTTTCTTTGTTAGCATGATCCGATTCGGGTCAAAATACACAGCAAGCAGCGCCATACCGCCGTTTCCGGGGCTGGAGCTGCTTGTTATCGGATGCCTACCACGTCAGCGGCTTGCCTGTCTCAATCCATGTCTTGGTGCTGCTCAGCAAAAACCACCATGCCGAGACCGTGTTTTTATATGAAGGATCTTGCTCATGCCATTGATCGTGAGTCAGCATAAGCTTGGTGGATACACCTGCCGGCTCGATCCGGTAAGTAATCCGGGACTCGTAACGCTCCTGCCCCTCGTAGTAGGATTCCCCGACATAGTGGGAAAAGCTCAACGTCTTGTGCGGCTCGCAAGCCAGTATCGTTCCGTACACATGAACCGTGCGGTCGCCCCGGTTTCCCGGACCGACATACTGAATGGAAGCCCCTTCCTCGAACGTCGATTCAATAACGCAGCCGGCATACACCGCCTTCACTCCTTCGGGAGACACGAGCGCTTCCCATACTTGCTCCGGCGTTCCCGCGACATAAAACTCATAGTACAAATCTTTCACATCATTGGCAGCCATTGCTCAGCTCCACCTTTCGCTTAAGCCTGTTATTCGTTGCTTGATAAGCATAGCATCGCTTTACTGACAACTACGGTCAGGGAAGCTTGAACGAAATGGCTTAGTGAACCAGGTACGGACTCGTCGCCCCGTGCTCCTGATCCGCTTGGGTCGATGCCGCAGGTTGCTGCTTTTGTCGACCGGAGGCTTGGAAAAGGATCCGCAGCCGGTTAGTGCGGCAAAAGCAAGTAAACCCCCGGCTCTTCTGTAGGAAAGCATCGGCGGTTTTGCAATGGATCGCTGATGTTCGGATTGTTATTATTGGGCGCAGCAGCCATATGGATACTCATTGACCACAGTGGTCAATAGTGCTATGATGACTCCATTGACCAGAGTGGTCAATGGGCATGGACCATTTTTTCGAAGGAGATGTTCCGGAATGCATGAGAAGTTTGTAAGTCTGGAGCCGGAAAAGCAGGAGCGCATATTGAACGCAGCCATGAAGGAGTTTGCACAGAAAGGCTATAAAAACGCATCGACGAATGAAATCGTTGCTGAAGCAGGCATTTCCAAAGGGCTGCTGTTTCATTATTTCCACAATAAAAAGGATTTGTACCTGTATTTGTACGACTACATTATGGAAGTCATTGTGAAAGAATTTTTCGAGAAAATCGATCTGCAGCAGCGGGATATATTGGCCCGATTGCGCCAGTGCGCCCGATTGAAAATGGAGATCATTCATAAACACCCGGAAATGTTCCAATTTGCGCTGTCAGCCAATCTGGAGGATGCCGAAGAGATCAAGTCGAAGCTGCAGCCGAGAAATAAAGAAATTTTGGCCAAGAGCTATGCCGCCCTGCTCGAGAAAGTCGATACGACGGTTTTCAAGGAAGGGATCGATACGGAAAGAGCCGTCCGCATCATATTTTGGACGATCGAAGGCTATTCGAATCAGGAGCAGCAGCGGGTCAAGTCTCTCGAGTTGACCGAGGAATACTATGAGCGAGCGACAGCAGAGCTGGATCTGTATCTGGAGATGTTGAGGAAAAGCTTTTATCGATAACCGCCGCGAAGGAGATGTTTCATGTGGAACATTCGGTTGTAAGCTTTCAAGAGATCCGTCCGGAGCAAAAAGCGGATGCAGGAGGCAAAGGCGGCATTCTTTCCGTTCTGTACCAATCCGGCTATCCGGTACCGGAAGGCTTCGTCATTTTTCCGTCCGCTTTCGACGGTGATAAGCTGCTCGACTCGGCTTGGGAGCAGGTACTGTCCAAGGTGAATGCCATGAGATCCGGACATCGGGACATCCTGTTGGCCGTTAGATCCTCAGCCTTGAGCGAAGACTCCGCCCATGCCTCCTTTGCCGGTGAATTCGAGACCGTGCTTCAAGTGCGAAGCAATGAAGAGCTTTTGGCAGCCATCGATAAAGTGCACGAGTCGGCACATTCCGAAAGAGTGAAAGTATACAGCTCGGTTCAAGGCATCGATGCAGCGCATGCCATGGCCATCGTTGTCCAGCGGATGATCCGGTCGGAGCTGTCCGGCGTCCTGTTTACCGCAGATCCGATAACCGGCAGCCACACGAGAATGGTAGGAAACTACGTACACGGCCTGGGCGAACAGTTGGTATCCGGAGAGTCGGACGCTCATGCCTTTGTTTTAACCAGACCGAAAGGCATCTATAAAGGACCCGCGGAAGGCAAAAAACACGCCACGGCCCTGTACGCTTACGCCTCCCGGATGGAAGCAGAGCTCGGCGCCCCTCAGGACATCGAATGGGCAGCGGCGGAAGGCAAGCTGTACATTCTTCAGGCACGTCCCATTACGACGTTAATGCCCGGAAACAAAGATACGTATGAATGGAACGATTCGCTCGACGGCGATTTCCTGTGGACGAATACGAATATCGGCGAGGCGATTCCCGATGTGATGACCCCTCTCACCTGGTCCGTATTGCGGTTCATCGACGAGGAGCAAAATATCATCCCGGGCTATTACATTTGGTCGGGCAATATTTGCGGAAGAGCTTATACGAATATAAGCGCTGCGCTGTCCCTCTTCCCTGCTGTCGGCGTCCCTATAAAGCTGACGCTGAGAAAAGTGAGTCAGGCGCTCGGCCAGGTACCGGAAGGGATGACGATCCCTGTGTACCCGTTCCCCCGGCTTCAGCTCCTGAAGGAGGTCATCGTCAAGCTGACGCGCTTCTTGAAAAAGCTGCGGAAAGCCGCGGCCTATACGCCTCATCATATCGAAAGTTCGCCTGAACGGTGCGCCGATTTGACCTTGCGTATACGTAACATTTCAAGCAAGCAGGAGCTTTTGGCCTTATGGAAGGAACAGCTGCGTCCTTACGTCTTGACCGCCTGGTGGTCGCTGCTCTGGGGCGGGCGTAAGTACGGAGATATCACCTATGCGCTGAACAAGAAGCTGACGAAGCTCGTCGGAACGGAGGATACCAATCTGCTGCTGTCCAATCTGCGTGGAAGCAGCGGCTTGGCCAGCCTCGGACCGGTTACTGGCATCGCGCAGGTTCTTCGCGGGGATCTGAGCCGCGAGCAATATTTGCGGCAGCACGGGCACCGCGGACCGCACGAGCTGGAGCTGTCGATCCCCCATCCTGCGGAGGATACACGCTGGCTGGACCAGCAGATTGAGGAATACCATCGCTCGGCTACAGATGTGGATGCGCTTCTTGCGAAGCAGCAGCGCCAGTACGAAGAGGCTTGGAGACGGTTCGAGCAGCGTCACCCCGGGCAGGCCGCACGGGTCCGCAAGCAGCTCGCCAAGGCGTCGGCGAACGCCCAGCTCCGCGAATCGGCCCGTTCCGAATTCATTCGCGTCTACCGGGTTATGCGCGCGTTCCTGCTAAGAGCCGGTGAGCTTACGGCATTGGGCGACGATCTGTTCTTCCTCTACATCGACGAGGTTCTGGATGTATTGTCCGATCATCGCGAAGCGGTGCAGCATATTCCCGCCCGTCGGATGACGTATAACCAATACCTGACGCTCCCTCCCCTGCCTACTCTCATCCGGGGGCGGTTCGATCCGTTCCGCTGGGCCGAGGATCCGAATCGGCGGGTGGACTATTACGACGCCACCCTTCCGGTTGCCGTCGCGGACGATGCCGCGGCGCTGCACGGGTTCGCCGGAGCCGCGGGGCGGATTGAAGGCAGCGTACGCGTGTTATCCCGTCCCGAGGACGGGGCTCAGCTGCTGCCGGGAGAGATCCTCGTCGCTTCTACGACGAATGTAGGCTGGACGCCGCTGTTTCCTAGAGCGGCTGCGATTATTACCGACGTCGGCGCCCCGCTGTCCCATGCGGCTATCGTCGCAAGAGAGCTTGGCATTCCTGCCGTCGTAGGATGCGGCAACGCCACGGCGAGATTAAGAACCGGTGACCGGGTCATCGTAGACGGAGGTCAGGGCGTCGTCGAGATCGTCGATCACCACATCTAACTGCAATGAGGAAGGAACGTCTGTCCGGGACCGGATAAGACGTTCCTTTTTCGCGCATCGTTTGTGAAATATACAGCTATCGCAGTCGCATTACTCTGACCTCTTACCGGACTGCTTACTCCGGACTTTTCCCCGCTCCCGGTCCAATAGTATCTTTTTGATACTATCTTACAAATAGGTTGGTACTTGTTATTAGGAATGTAATATATAATAATAAACTTTGAGGCTGTTTTTTTATTTCAGCTGATTTTGCGCATGATGCCGTTCACATTGGTTACCCTGTTTAACATACGTATCCAACTACGATACATTCATCATAACTTTTCCGGGGGGGTTCTCATCCGATGGTTCAACCAAACGCAGCAGCAAATCAAGGAAAATCCATTGAACATATTACGCTGTCCGTTCTCGATCTCGCTCCTGTCGTTGCCGGCAGCACGCCTGCGGCTTCCTACCGCAATACGCTCGACCTGGCGCGTCATGCCGAGCAATGGGGCTATCACCGCTACTGGCTGGCGGAGCATCACAATATGCCTGGAGTGGCCAGCTCCGCCACGTCGCTCGTCATTGGGTATGTCGCCAACGGCACGGAGAAAATCCGTGTAGGATCCGGCGGCATCATGCTGCCGAACCACGCTCCGCTCGTGATCGCCGAGCAGTTCGGGACGCTGGAATCGATGTACCCGGGGCGCATCGATCTCGGCTTGGGAAGAGCGCCGGGGTCGGATCAGCCGGCTATGCGGGCGCTGCGCCGCGGCCTCGGCAGCGACGGCCACGATTTTCCCGAGCAGCTGAGCGAGCTTCGCTCCTACCTCAATCCATCGCTTGGCAACCGTCCGATGGGAGTAAGAGCCGTTCCGGGCGAGGGCCTGAACATTCCGATCTGGCTGCTCGGCTCCAGCGGCTTTAGCGCCCAGCTAGCAGGCCAGCTGGGACTGCCCTTCGCGTTTGCGAGCCACTTTGCTCCGGACTATCTGCTCGCCGCGCTGGAGCTGTACCGCACCAACTTCCGCCCGTCCGAGGCGCTGTCCGAGCCTTATGTGATGGTAGGGCTCAATGTCGTTGCAGCCGATACGGACGAAGAAGCCACCAGACTGGCTACATCGATGCAGCAGCAATTTCTTAATATTATCCGCGGACGCACCGGTCAGCTGAGTCCTCCCGTCGACTCGATGGACGGCTTGTGGAGCGATCAGGAGAAGGCCATCGTGCATAAGCAGCTCAGCTTTTCGATAGCGGGCAATAAAGAGACCGTCCGCGACAAGCTGCAGCGTTTCCTCGACTTGACCGGGGCCGACGAGATGATCGTGACCTCGCAAATTTACGACCATCAAGCCCGCTTGCACTCGTATGAGCTGCTAATGGAAGCCGTGCGAGGCACAGCCGCAGTGAAATGAGAAAAACTCCTATCGGAGTACTTCAGGGATGAGCGACCGCGTTAAGAGGTTGTTTTTATCGCCAATTGGAAAGATCTTCAATGCGCTTTATCGCTTTACCGAACTTAAACTTTCCAATGTGGTAAATGAAAAGCCCGAGACAACCGGAGTACCGGTTGCCGCGGGCTTTTTTCCCTTTTCATGGCACGACCCTGCGTTAGGCCGGCCGCTCTAGCGATTTTTGCTTGTGCTGGTCATAATAAATGTGTCAATATCAAGTAACGAGCATTTATGCAGTATGCTTTTAACATTTCATTTCATGTCTACCTATCCGACAGTCGAAAGGGATGCCCTCTATGGATTTTCAACAGCTTGTGGCAATGATTCCGGTATTCGGACAATTGGAATTAAGCTCCCTCTCCCAGACCATTTCCGCGTCAGCGGGAACGCATCTTTTGATCATGGTGCTGCGCGGCCATATTAGCGTCTCGTCGGAAGGGGTAGCCCCTGTCGTAGTGACACAAGGCTTCGCCTGCCATCCGAGCCGCCTGCCTCTTCATATTCAAGTTCCCAAGACCAAGGCAGCCGAGTACGCCGTCATCTCCTACCGCGTCTTTCCGGAGGAAAGCGTTTGGACCTTGCACGGGCCGCTTCGTACCCATAGCGAAATCAAAGTGAAGTATATGCTGGACGAGCTGATCCGCACGATTCACGAAATCAAAACGCATTCGGAGGAGGAAATCTCTATTCAGCAAATGCGCAAGCGTCTGATTTTGGAGCGGATGCTGTTTATCTATTTATACGAGACTCATATGGGGGAAGACAAGAAAGCTTCGGCTGCGTCGATCGAGGAATCCGTGTCCTATATTAACGAGCACTATATGCTGAAGCTGACCCTCCCCATGCTGGCCCAGCGGGCCGGGATGAGCGAAGGCCATTATACGGTGCTGTTCAAGCAGCATACGGGCTCGACCATGACTCATTACCTGCGCCAAATCCGGATTGAGAAAGCGAAGGAAATGTTCATTCAAACCCGGCTGCCCGCCAAAGAAATCGCTCAAAAGGTCGGATTCGCCGATTATTTCCATTTCAGCCGCATTTTCAAGCAGGAAGTCGGCTGCTCGCCGACCGAATTTCTGAAAAGCCTCACCAAAATCTAAAAATATAACATGTCCGATCATGAAAATAGATATGGTACGCAGGGGGAGTTCCAGCTAAAATCAATTGAGAATAATTATTATTATCAGGAGGAATCATCATGCATCGCTGGTTTAACCGTACCCTACATACCGCTCTATTGCTTGTTTTTACAATCGCTCTAGCCGCCTGCGGCCAGTCGGCTGCTCCTCAAGCCTCGTCCGGAAATACCGCGCCTCAGCCTGCACCGGCAGCGCAAGCCGATACAAAGATTACCGTCGAGGACGCCATGGGCACAGTCACTTTGGCCAAGAAGCCGGAACGCATCGTCACGATGGACTTCAGCTTTACGGATATGCTCGTCACGCTGGGGATCTCCCCGATCGGCATCGCGGACGACAGCAGCCCGGATCTGTTCATGGATTCCGTCAAAAGCCAGCTGAAAGGCTACACTTCCGTCGGCTCCCGCTACGAGCCCAACATTGAATTGATCAGCTCGCTGAAGCCAGATTTGATCATCGTCGATATCAATAAGCACAAGAATGCGCTGCCGCAGCTGAAGGCTATCGCCCCTCTGCTCGTGCTGAACGATTTTCAAGCCGACTATGACCAAATGCTCAAAAACTACATAATTACCGCCAAAGCCGTAGGCAAAGAAGCCGAAGGAAAGAAGCGTCTGGATGAGCACAACAAGAAGATGGAAGAGGCGAAGAAAAAGATTAAAACCGCCACTTTGACCGTGCTTCCGGCTGTTGTGAATCCGAAAGGCTTCTTCGGCCACTCCGACCATTCCTACTCCGGCTCAATCGTTAAGATGCTTGGGTTCAGCGATCCTCTGAAAAATGAAACCGCGTATCCGCAGCTGACGCTGGAGCAGCTCGTCGAAACGAATCCGCAGGCGCTCTTCCTGATGCCTACGGAGAAAGTGACGATTGCAGACGAATGGGCCAACAACCCGCTATGGAAAAAAATCGACGCCGTCGCCAACAAGAAAGTGTACACGGTCGAAAGACGCGATTGGTCGTTATCCCGCGGTATGCTGGGCTCGGAAAAAATCGCAGAAGATATTTTGAAGCAACTGGGAGATAAATAAGGATGGTCAAGAGCACCCCGATGGAAAAGCAGAGCCGGACATGGTTTCTGCTCTTCCTTTTTTCTTTGTCCTTCGTCCTGCTCGCCGCCGGCATCCTGTTCAGCCTCAAATGGGGCCAAGCGCAAGTGTCCTGGAGAACGCTGTACGAAGCTTTGACCTATCAAGGGCAGGAGAAGGCCCATTTATATATCCAGACACTGCGCCTCCCGCGCACGCTGACGGCTTGCATCGTAGGCATTCTTCTGGCATTGGCCGGATTGCTGACACAGCTGGTGACCAAAAACCCGCTCGCCTCCCCCCATATATTCGGAATCAATGCGGGGGCTTCCCTAGCCGTCGTGTTCGGCCTGGTCGTATTGTCGGATCTGTCGCTCATGGGGTCGATTTGGCTCGCTTTCGCCGGAGCGGCGGCAGGGGCCATGCTGGTCTGGTCGCTGGCCGGCTCCGGCCATAAACAATATGTCCGGCTGGCGTTGGCGGGCATTACGGTTCATTTCCTGCTGTCGTCATTGACCGAGGGGATGATTATCCTCAATCAGCAATCGACCGACAGCATGATGTTCTGGCTCGTCGGCTCGGTGAATCAGGCCGGTTGGCCGGAGGTGCGGGTGATCCTGCCGTTCCTGGCCGGCGGGCTGCTGCTGCTCGGGTTCATGCTCCCCTCGTTCCGGCTCCTGCTGATCGACGATGAAGTCGCAGCAGGCTTGGGCCAAAGGGTAACCGTCGTCAGAGCGGTCGGCATGCTGCTCGTCATCGTCATGGCCGGCTCCTCGGTGGCCATCTGCGGACCGATAGGCTTCATCTGCCTCATCGTGCCTCATATCGCGCGAGCCTTGGTCGGCAGCCAATTGACGGTGCTTGCTCCGCTCACCGCGCTGCTTGGCGGCATCCTGCTCGTCTATTCGGACTTGCTCAGCCGCTTGATCGCGTTTCCGTTCGAATCGCCTGTAGGCATCGTCACCTCGGTAATCGGCGGTCCCTTCTTCATTTATTTGGCCCGCCGAAAAGGAGGTGCCTCGCGATGAGAAAACCGCTTGCTCTAGGCTTGGCGCTGCTTGCCTTAATTGTGTTGTCCGTTCTGTCCGTAAGCGTCGGCACCGTTGCCGTTCCCTTCGGCCAAGTGGGAGCCAGCCTCGTCTCGCCGGACAGTCCGACGTATTTTATCGTCCACGAGGTCCGGCTGCCGCGGGTGCTCGTCGGTATTCTGGCCGGCTTCGGCCTGGCGGTCGGCGGGGTCATCCTGCAGAGCGTGATCCGCAATCCGCTGGCCAGCCCCGATGTCATCGGCGTGACCAAGGGTGCCGGTCTCGCCGCCGCGGCGGTCATCTTCCTGTTCCCGAAGGCGCCCGGCTACGCGATTCCGGCAGCCGCGTTCGCCGGAGCGATCGTGGCGTTCGCGCTGCTGACGCTGCTCAGCCGGCGGTTGACCTTAACCCCCGCATCGCTCGCCCTCGTCGGCGTGGCCATTGGCGCGGTGCTTCAAGCGGGGACGCAATATTTGATCGTCACTCATCCGACGAACATTAACATGGCGCTGCTGTGGCTGTCAGGCAGCTTATGGAGCCGGGGCTGGAAGGAGCTGTACGCCCTTCTGCCGTGGGTCGCCCTGCTCGTGCCCGTCGCATGGGGAAGCTTCGCCAAGCTGAACGTGCTCCAGCTTGGCGACGAGACGAGCGCCTCGCTCGGGCTGCGCCTCACCCGGCAGCGGTTCCTGCTCCTGCTGCTGGCCGTAGCCATCGCAGGCATATCCGTCTCGGCCGTCGGCGGCATCGGGTTCGTCGGGCTGATCGCCCCTCATATGGCACGCAGCCTCGTAGGAGGACGCCACCAATGGCTCATCCCATTGGCGGCATTGATCGGCGCCGATCTGATGCTGCTCGGCGACTGCCTAGGGCGCATCCTCATCATCCCGCGGGAAGTGCCGGTCGGCATTATGACCGCGATCATCGGCGCGCCGTACTTCGTCTACCTGCTGCGCAGAGAGCGCTCCCGCCGATGGCGTTGACATACGCGAGTGCCGCTTAAGGCTCACAAAAAAATCCCCGGGCTCGTCTCTCCATGAGCCCGGGGATTTTCTATATCAGCTTGCTATCGACCGTTTAATCTTCGTAGGTTACGAAGCCTTTTTTGATCAAATAATCCATTTCCGCCTCGAGAATCGAATCTACGGTAAGCTCGTTCAGCTTGACGTCCGGACGGCGCAAAATGTAATCGATAATGTCGTCGATATCGACATCATCGGATTTGGCATTGTTAAGATAGGCTTGCTCGTGCTTCAATACCAATTGGATGTGCTTGACGTCCGCCTTCGTTTTGTCGGCAATGTATTGAACAAGCTCCTGCTCGTTTAATTGTTCGCTCATTAAGGTTCATCTCCTTGTCTTGATCTCCAAACGCCATTGTAACATATCGCACCGATGGATACCTAGACCGTTCAGACGAATTATACCTTCACCTGCTTGACTGCCTCCCGCATATCGTGGGTCATGCCGCTAAGCGTCTCGGCGGAAGCCGCAATCGTCCGCACCGCAATCAGCTGGATGTCCGTCAGCTCCAAAATTTGCTTCGTTTGCTCGGACGAATCTTTGGCGATATCTGCGATGCCGATGACCGAGGCGGCGACCTCCTCCGATCCGGCGGACATCTGCTCCGTAGCTGCCGAAATATCCTGGATTTGCTCGGAAACGAAGCGGAACTTGTCCACGACGCTTGCGAGAGCTTGCTCCGCATCGTCCGCCAGCACGGTCCCCGTCTTCACTTCTTTGGAGCTTGTCTCCATAGCTTGGCTGATTTGCAGCGATTCCTGCTGAATATGATGAAGCAGCGTAGAGATGACTTGCGCCGAACCGGCGGCATCATCCGCCAGCTTCCTTACTTCCCCCGCCACAACAGCGAACCCGGCTCCGTGCTCCCCGGCTCGTGCCGCCTCGATAGAAGCGTTAAGTGCCAGCAGCTTCGTCTGATTCGCGATCTCCGATATCGCGCCTAGAGCCCCTTCGATCTCCTGTGAATACCCATTCAGAGCGGCAACGCGCTTGACCGCTTCCTCGGCTGCCACGGAGATGGTATGAATCTGCTCATTCATTCGCTGCAGCGTATGTCTTCCGCTCTCGGCATCCTCCAGAGCTTGCTGCGAGGCGTCGGAGACAGTCAAGGACGCTTCGGATATGCGCTGGATGGCCGCCGTAATTTCTTCCATGGAACGGCCGCTCTCCACCGTGCTGACGCTCTGGGTGTAAGCACCGTCGGCCACCCGGCTTACGGCGGCGTTGACCCGGGTATTCATCTCCAGCACATGGCGCGCTTCCACGGAGAACCGGTCCGATGACGCCACGAGCTGCTCGGATGTCTGGGCGATGTTCGATACGATCCTGCCTATGATGGTGTTCAGGCTGACAGACATTTGCACCATCGCCTCATGGACGGCGCCGATCTCGTCCTTGGACTTAACGGGATGGTCCTGCAGCAGCTTGTTCGCTTGCGCCAGCTCGCCGTCCGCGATATGCCGGGCTCCGGATACGATCCAGCGGAGCGGACTCAACGCACGGACAAGCACCCAAGCGACGAACGCAAGACCGGCAGCGGTCATCGCGATCAGCAGCAAATAGAATGGGATATTGCTGCGGATCACACTGGCCGAGATGCTGTCCAGGACGGCGGCATCCGTATCGATACCGAGGACGCCCAATAGCGTACCGTCCGCACGCTTTAACGGAACATATGAAGAAATGTACTTGCCGTACTGCGGGTTATCGATAATTTCCGAGCTCGAGGCCTGCCCCTTCAGCAGGAGCTGCACCGACTCGGGAGAAATATCCGTCACTTCATTGATGGGAGACGCCGAGTCCGAGTTTTTCGGCTGGCCGTCTATCATAATCAGCGGCTGGCCGTTCGCGTCGATGCGAACCAAGTACACATACAGAGCGCCAATCTGCGTTCGAAACAGATCCAGCTCCTGCCGGATCGACCAGTACAGGTCGTTTTCCTGCGGATTTTTCATAAACGTCTCCAGCTTCCCTGTATCCAGCTGCTTGGAGTAGCTTCCGGCCATCCTAATGCCGTACGTCGCAATGACGTCCTCCGCCGCCTTCTTGGCGTTGCTTATTTGCAAAAATAAATACCCCGACGACAATACGAGGATAACGCCCATCACTGCGGCAGCAATCTTTACCGCCAAACGCTTCTTGAACCATTCCAACGATTTCATTGATCCCATGCCCCTTCTGTCGCGACCATCCGAAATTGCGCTTCATCGATTTCATTGATTCAATTCGACATTTTCTTCCACTTCCCTTCCTGTCTATCGGACTAATTCACTACTTTTTTTACCTGTTTTCTTCGGTTAATCCATTAGCACTACATCTTTACTACAGATTTCTTCGACACGATCCTTGGAAATATTTTCACTTGGCCGTTTACACCCTGCAGGTGCGCATGTATAATGAGGTTGCAATAAACAAATTCGACATTTTTTTACAATTTCTACACAATGAAGCGCAGCCTTAGCCATGCTGGTAATCCCGCTATACTGCCAGATTTCCCTAGGGTTAGCGTTCTTATAGGAGAACCCTTGGCTTAGCCGTTGGTTCTTTTTCCCATACCAGGAGGTGACTTTAAGTAACATAGTCCTGTAACACCAGCTCTCGAAACACATCCAATCGGAGGCGAGTACAGATGAAAATAGCAACCTTGTTAAAAGTCATCGGATCTGTGTTTATTATCGTTTCGGTTTTGTTAGTGGCATGCACTTTCATGCTTCGCAGCAACTATGAGGGTGTTCAGGAAACGTCGGAGCGCAGAGCGGAGCTGAAGCAAATCGGCTTCGATCTGGTTAATGCCTCCGACTATTTAACGAATGAAGCCCGAAAATATGTCCAATTCGGCCAAAAAACGTATTATGACAACTATTGGCGCGAAGTGAACGAGACCAAAACGAGAGACCGTGTCGTTACCCGACTGAAAGAACTGAACACTCCCGAAGCCGAGCTTAGCTTGATTGAGAAAGCCAAGCAGCTGTCCGATACGCTGGTCAAGACGGAGGAAGCCGCCATGGACGCCGTCGCCAAAGGCAATATGGACGAAGCACGCAGGCTCATGTTCGACGATAATTACGAGAAGAACAAAAAAACGATTATGGACCCCATCTATCAATTTCAGGACAAGATGAACGCCAGAGCCGAAAAAGATGCGGAGCAAGCGCAAGCCTCTTTCCACTTCTATTTGGTGTCTACGATCGTTCTGATCGTTGTCGTAGCACTGATTATGCTCGCGTCGGTGTGGCTGCTCATTTACAAGCTGAAGCCGTTGCAAACGGTCGTACATAAATTGAAGGAGCTGTCCAGCAACGAAGGAGATCTTACCTCAAGGCTGCCGGATACGAGCAAGGATGAAATCGGCGACCTGTCCCGCTCCTTTAACTTGATGCTGTCAAATTACCAATCGTTCGTGCAAAACATTATGACGTCGGCCCAGCATGTCGCTGCGGCATCGCAGCAAATTTCGGCCGCCACCGAGGAAATTGCCAGCGGCAGCCAGAGTCAGGCTTACTCCGCGCAGCAAATCAATCAGCTGTTCAAGGAATTGAATGACGGTATAGACTCGATCACCAAAAATGCTGAGGAGGCCGCAACCTTATCGGAAAATATGTCCATGGTCGCCCACGAAGGCGGCAATGTGATTAAAGGCTCCATCAAAGGCATTACCGAATTGAAGCAGCAAATCGGCATGCTGGAGAAGGATTCGGATAAAGTCGGGGAAATCATCGAAGTGATAGATGAAATTGCCGAGCAAACCAACCTGCTCGCTCTTAACGCCGCCATTGAAGCCGCAAGGGCCGGGGATCAAGGAAGAGGCTTCGCCGTGGTTGCCGACGAGGTCCGCAAGCTGGCGGAGCGCAGCACTAAGGCCACGAAGGAAATTTCCTCCATTATTAAAGGCATGCAGAGCAATATGAAGGACAGCGTCGGGGCTACGAACGAGGCGGTTATTAATACGGATAAAAGTGGTGCCGCCTTCGAGAACATCATCTCCATGATTCAGCAAGCTTCATCCAAGATCATGGAAATTGCAGCGGCCATCGAAGAGCAGTCCGCCCAGTCGTCAAGCGTTATGGAGTCGGTGGAGATGATTGCCGCCTCCTGCGAGCAATCGGCTGCCGCATCGCAGGAAACCGCCGGGTCGTCCCAGTCGCTGTCTGTGCTTGCCGAGCAGCTGAACCGATCGGTTGCCGCCTTTAAAGTTTAGGGCGCACCTTATGATGAAGGAGCCTATCGGTCATAAATTCATCGAGGTTCGTGTCGGCGCCGAGAAATACGCTTTAGCCATTCATTGGATCAAGGAAGTGATACGGGTTCCTGCGATTACGACCCTTCCCGCTTCGCATCCCTACTTTCGGGGCGTCATTCATTTGCGCAACGCGGTGCTTCCGGTATATCTTCTTTCCGTTCTGCTTGGCTCCGATCCTGCGCCTGCCGAACGCTCGGCCCGTATCGTGATCTTACAGCTTGCCGACAGCTGCATAGGAGTAATGGTCGACGAGGTGATCAAGGTGACCGGCACAGCTAACGTACAGCCTCCTCCCGATGCCGGCGGAACCGCAGAGCCTGCACTGTTGTCGGGACTGTATCTCGAGAACGGCGATATTGTCGGTATTCTGGACATTGTCCGGCTCGCCACTTTACTTGGCATTGAGTCGTGATAAGGTAAAGAAGGCACCCTGTGACGGGTGCCCTCTTTGCTGTTTTCTTCAGGAAACAAGGGTGGCAGCAGTTATCTAACCTTCAATTCAGAAACTTTGTCATAATAATGCAGCGATACGGTCTCCATATTCAGCAGCCGGAATCCTTCCTTGCATTCGGGCATGCTCATCAGCGTCTTTTCCGCATCCTTGGCAGTCGGAAGATCCTCCCATTGAATCACCTCTACCCAAGTCTCCGCCTCGGAAGAGTAATATACGTCACGGCTAATAAATCCTTTGATTTGCGGCAGTACCCGATTAAGCACATCAACGGTTTTCAAGTACAGCTCCGTATCCGCGGGCGATTGCAGCTTGTAGTGCGTAATCTCTGTGCATGTTTTGTTCATTCTTATCTCTCCTGTTCATTCTCCTCATCGAAGATCATAACCGGCCGGTTGCCCTTCTCATACACAGAATAGCATGGAATGGTGTCAAACCTTGTCACACATGTAGGATAAACTTAGAAAGGAAAGGAGGCGCTATGGAATGAACAAGACCCAGCGTTTGATCGCATTGATTCTGACCCTGAACTCCAGAAAAAAATATACCGTGAAGCAGCTGGCCGAAGAGCTCAACGTTTCACGTAGAACAATGCTCCGCGATTTGCAGGAGCTGGGCGAGCTTGGTATTCCCCTTTATTCGGAAATGGGTTCCCATGGAGGCTATCAGGTATTGAAGGAGCGTACACTACCTCCGATTGCAT
Source organism: Paenibacillus sp. H1-7 (assembly GCF_022354825.1). Lineage (GTDB taxonomy): Bacteria > Bacillota > Bacilli > Paenibacillales > NBRC-103111 > Paenibacillus_S. Next base: position 77,153 of record NZ_CP031168.1, on the reverse strand, counting down.
TTACCGAGAACGAAGCTATCGCGCTCTTCTTCGCCTGCCAATCGCTGCAAAATTACCGTCAGCTCCCTTTCGAATCGGAGAGCCGCTCCGCGCTGAACAAATTTTTTAACTATTTACCCCGCGATACGCAGCAGCGGATTTCCGAGCTGCAATCCAAGCTCTTGTTCTGGGTTCCGCCCCATGATTACGATACGCCTTATCTCCGGCAGCTGTTGAACGCCGCATTAGACCGTCAAGCTCTGTCCGTAACGTATGCATCGGAGAACGCATCAAAACAGCGGGACATCCAGCCGATGGGCCTGTACTCCATGAACGGTATCTGGTATTGCCCCTCCATCGATTGCGATACCGGCAAGGTACTGACTCTCCGGGCGGAACGATTCCGCAACGTGGAGCCGAGCCAGCGGACATATCAGCGCGACCGGCTGGATAAGTTAACCGTTAAGGATTTCATTTTGTGGGAGGATGAGACCGAGGAAGCCCTTCCATTGGAGGTTGCCTTAACAGCAAGAGGTGTGCTTAGATGCCGGTCTGACTTATGGTTGTCACAAGGGCTGACGATAGAGGAAGACGGCTCCGGCCATATTGTGAGGCAAATCAGACCCTCGTTCCTGCCGTGGGCAGCCACGTTCTTCCTGTCCTTGAGCAAAGATGCGGTTGTCCAACAGCCCGATGCGCTGCTGCAGCTTATGAAAAGCCATATCGAAGAGCTCCAATCGTTGTATATGAAGGAGAACTGAAATTGAAAAAAACGTTGAATTTAAAAAATATCGGGCCCAAAAGCGAATTCATGTTAAAAGAGATCGGCATTCACAGCTACGATGACCTGAATGCAATGGGCTCGGTCCAAGCATATATAGCCATGCAGGAACACTACCCCGGCCGCTTGACTTTAAATGCACTGTACGCCATGGAAGCCGCTTTGTGGGGAATTCATTGGCTGGAGCTGCCTGTTGAGGTCAAAGAAACATTAAAAGCGGAGCTGTCGAAGGCAGCCAAAGAAACTTCTTCAACATAAACGAAAATACGGCTCCCTGGCCCCTTCTATTACATGATCGTGAACCGCGGCGAGCGCCCGTTCCGGTCATTTTTGCATCTATAGGACAGGTGTTCCCCCTCCGCAAGGCTGCTCCGCGCTGCCAGCAGCCGCGATATCGGCGGTCAGCTCTCATCGTCCTTCTTGTTCAATATGTTGTCTTCCAACACGGCAAACTTGTCTCCGTATTCCCGAATAATGTGTCTCTCTCCCCAGGAGCATAAGGAATCGAGAATCGATTTCAAGCTCCATCCGTATTCGCTCAGCTCATATTCCACTTTCGGAGGCACCTGATTGTAGACGATGCGATTGACGATGCCGTCATCTTCCAGCTCCCGCAGCTGCTGAGTCAGCATTTTTTGCGTAATGCCGGGCATAAGCCGCTTCAGATCGCTCGTCCGTTTCTTCCCATGCGTTAAATGGCACAAGATGACGCACTTCCACTTCCCGCCAATTACCTCCAATGTTGCTTCTACAGAAATATTGTATTTCTTCTTCAAAACCGCCTCTTTCACCATCGCTAGTCCTCCCCTGCTGACTGTATAGGAACTTTTCAGTGCCTATAGTACTTCAAAGTACGTACTGTTCAATTTCATCCTAATAATTGATAATAGCACTTACCGGCCGGATATCACAATATTGCAGCTAGGAGTGAAACCATGTCACTAGAGAGAAACCGAAGTACCTTAGCGTTGCTGGCTTTGGCCGTCAGCGCCTTTGCGATTGGAACAACCGAGTTTATCAGCGTCGGGCTGCTGCCGCTCATTGCTGAAGACCTCCATATATCCGTTACCACTTCCGGACTAACCGTTACTTTATATGCTCTTGGAGTCACGTTCGGAGCCCCTGTGTTAACGTCATTGACTTCCGGCATTCCGCGCAAAACGCTTTTGCTGTGGATTATGCTGGTATTTATCGCAGGCAATCTGCTCGCCGCGCTTTCCAGCGGGATTGTCCTGCTGCTGGCAGCCCGTGTCATCTCGGCATTGGCACATGGCGTATTCATGTCGATCGGCTCGACGATAGCGGCCGACCTGGTGCCCGAGAATCGGAGGGCGAGCGCCATTTCGATTATGTTCTCCGGGCTTACCGTTGCGACGGTAACCGGGGTACCGATCGGGACCTTCTTGGGTCAACAGCTTGGCTGGCGTGCTGCTTTTATCGGAATCGTGGCCGTCGGGATTATTGCTCTTATCGCCAATTTGATCCTTGTCTCTTCCAATTTGAGCAAGGGAGTGTCGACCCGTCTGAGCGATCAAGTAAAGCTGGTCACTACCGGACGGCTGCTGCTTGCCTTTAGCATCACGGCTTTAGGCTACGGGGGCACCTTCGTCGTCTTTACCTATTTATCCCCGCTGCTGCACGAGATAACCGGCTTTGGCGAAAAAACCGTAGCCATCATCCTGCTCGTCTACGGAATCGCCATAGCGGTCGGCAATGTGATCGGAGGCAAGGCCGCCAATCGTAAGCCCGCTGCAGCTCTATTCTATATGTTCGCGATTCAAGCCGTCGTGCTGCTGGCGCTGACCTTCACCGCACCGTTCAAGACGGCAGGGCTGATCACGATCTTTTTCATGGGATTGTTCGCCTTTATGAACGTGCCAGGCTTACAGGTGTATGTGGTCATGCTCGCCGAACGGTTCGCGCCGAAGGCCAAGGATGTCGCCTCCGCCGTCAATATCGCCGCGTTTAACGCCGGCATTGCGATAGGAGCTTATCTAGGCGGGGTCGTTACCGATTCGATGGGGCTCATTCATACGACGTGGGTAGGCGCCTTGATGGTGTTCGGAGCCGTGCTGTTGACCGGCTGGGCAAGAGCTTTGGAGAAGAAAGACGCCTCCGGACGCAGTCCCGCTGCAGCGAACCGGGATGCCCATGCTAATAGCCTAAGCGCACAAAACGGATAATTCATTATCCGCTCGATTTCCTACAGCGGGCGGGTTAACATTTTCTAATCGATTCATAAACAGGTAATGCTAATTTGCATTTATATTTGCTTGCATTTGTATCAACACTACTCATCATACCAACCTATAGGAGGCTATATTCTTATGATTACTCATCTTCAAGACACTGTAACGCTGCATAACGGAATCCAAATGCCGGGTCTGGGGCTCGGCGTGTTCAAAGTAGAAGAAGGACCGACTCTCGTTCAAGCAGTCATTACAGCTATTCAGCACGGGTACCGCAGTATCGATACCGCGGCTATTTATGCCAATGAAGAAAGCGTCGGCGAAGGCATTCGCCAAGCGTTGGCGGCTACCGGACTCAAGCGGGAGGATCTTTTCATCACCTCGAAGGTATGGAACGCCGATCTGGGATATGAAGCGACATTAGCCGCTTACGAGACGAGCCTGCAAAAATTGGGTCTCGACTATCTCGATCTTTATCTCATACATTGGCCGGTACAGGGCAAATATAAAGAGGCGTGGAGAGCTCTGGAAGCTTTGTACGCACAAGGACGGGTCAAAGCTATCGGGGTAAGTAATTTCCAAATCCATCATCTTCAGGATGTAATGAGCGACGCCACTATCAAACCTATGGTCAATCAGGTCGAGTTCCACCCGCGCTTAACCCAAAAGGAGCTGCTCCAATTCACGAAGGAGCACGGGATTCAGCTCGAAGCCTGGTCTCCGTTAATGCAGGGCGAGCTGCTCGATAACCCGGAATTGAAGGACTTGGCTGCGAAATATAACAAATCCGTTGCCCAAATCATTCTTCGTTGGGATGTGCAGCACGGCGTCGTGACGATTCCGAAGTCTATTAAAGAGCACCGGATCATCGAAAATGCGGCTCTGTTCGATTTCGAACTGAGCCAAGACGATATGGACCGGATCGATGCGTTGAACCAAAATCTTCGCGTTGGACCCGATCCGGACAACTTTGACTTTTAATTGACAATGTTGACAAAAAAAGACGCCTTCCTCTGAGCGGGAATGGCGTCTTATTCATTTAATCAGAAGCGGCCGCTGCTTGCACTGAAGCCTCCAGCTGACGCAATATCTCCTTATTGATACGGAGCAGCTCCGCACGGTCCTCTTCGCTCATAGTGTCCAGGATCGCCGCCATCGCCCGGTACGAATTGGCGTTTTCCATCGACTTCCTCGCTGTGTCTTTCCCCTCCGGCGTTAAGGTCAGCTTAACCTCTCTCCGGTTCTCTTCCGGGATGTCCCGAACGACCAGACCCGATTGAACCAGCCCGTCAATATTGACGCTGACCGTTACCCGCTCACTGAGTCAAACCCCGTGCTACTACGTGTTATTGAACACGGATCATTACCATGCTTCTATCAGAGAGATTGTCAGTTGATATTGTCCACCTAGTAAGAGAAAATAATAGTGTTGTATACCAAATGAACGATAAGAGGTGTAGGAATGAGCAAATACGGGATGTACGTGAAGTTTACGGCTCAAGCCGGCCAGCGGGACGCTCTGGCAGCCATTCTGTTAGAGGCGGCTGTTGGCGCACAGACCGATCCGGATTGCGAAGTCTACATAGTCAATGTGTCGGAGACGGAGCCAGATACCATCTGGGTCACCGAGGTATGGAGCCACGAGGAGGCGCATAAGGCTTCCCTGCAGCTGGAGGAAACCAAAGCGGCCATTCAGCGCGCCATGCCGTTAATAGCCGGGGTTGAATCTATCCAGGTAACGCCTATCGGTGGCAAAGGGATCCCGCAAGCCTAATTCATTGCTCCATTTATTGCACAGGAAAAAACCGGGGGAGCCGCTGCTTCCCCGGTTTTTTGCTTGCCCTGATCTGCTCGGCTGAGAATGCGCTCCCTAGCCCGCTGCCTAATTCACACTATGAAGCGCTTGAAGCGCCGTCGATTCGTCGGGCAAAAAGAACACCTGCTTGCCATGGTTGCTTTCATAAATAAAATCCTTCAAGCTTTTGCTTCCATACATGTCAAAGTTGCCGACAATGGCCAGCTTCACATGGTAATTCGTATATTTTTGCAATATTTCGCCTGCCAGCCGGGTACTCAAATCGAAAAACGATTCCGTAATATTCGACTTGTGGAGAAGGATTTTGTAGCAATCCTCGTATTTGAGTGAAGCCATCAGATCGAGCGCGTCTTGAACGTCGTTGATTATGATGTCAGAGCTTGTAACTACGGCTACTTTCGAGTCTCCTTGCTGGTTGATCTGAATTTGCATGTCCTCGCTACCTTTCCGTCGATGGGATAGTGTTTCATTTAGCTAAATTATACCACGGTCACTTCCACTTCTATACTTTTTGCTACAATCTCGAGCGAAGCGCAGTCCAACTCATCCCAATTCGTAAAAATAAATTTGCGGAACGGTTCGCTTTCTTTCATTACGCTAACGGCGTACAGCATCATCCCAATGGGCTTGTTGGAATGAATCATTTGGACATCGCAAAACGTCAGCACAACCAGCTCCCCCTCGTACCCTCTTAAGGAAACGGAGAAATTGTGGTTTTCCCAATGGGTTGAGGTAATGTAGCTGTCGTGCACCCTGTCATCCCCAACATAAGCGATAAATTGATTGTTCATCTCTCCGCCGCTCCCTGCTCTCTCTTAACAAGCGCTGTAGAGAATTGAACGGTAGTGCCTTGAATAGTATTTCTGAGTACGTCGCGGAATGCAAAGGCGGCTGCGTTATTATAATTTCCGTAAAAATCGGACAGATCGTCATTGTAAAATTGGATGACTTTGGCCTTAAACACAGGGTACACATACGTAATTCCAAAAACCGCGCGGGTAGCGGCGAAGTTGAACAGCCGATTGGTGCGGAAAGCGGTACGGTAGAGCCGGGCGATTTCGCGCGGCTTAAGCGCAGCACGGATAGGCTCTGCTACACGGCCTTGAAAGGTTTTTACTTTGACTTTGACCCGGGTACTCCCGAACGTTTTGTTCAGCACCAGGAGCGTAGCAAGCGCCTGGGCTTTTTGCAGCCCACGAACTCGAAGCGTAATGATGAAACTGCCGTTCTCCGTAGTGCACAAAGGCGCTACTCGTACCAACGGATCATTGCCTACGGAATACTTGATTTCATTGTAATACGTGGCCTCAGGCGGAGATAACGCGACCCGGGCCTGCTTTGCGGGGACAGCCATGCCTTGGCTCCTTTCCAATACCAACAGGATTCAAAAAGTGAGAACTCACTATTGAATACCATCCTATTGTGCATAGGACAGGTTGGAAACAGCACCCACCTAGGGGGAGAGCCTTTTTTTGCAGGCTTGTCGTCCGTCTCTTCTTAGTCCTTTGACCCTGTGGAACCGGCGTTCTAGTCTGTCGCTTTCCCTCTCAAGACGCTTTCGATCCGCTTATCCGGCATGAACCAGATCACGGCCATCAGCACGAAGAAAAAGCACGCTACCCACGGGCTGATGTAAGCCGCCACGACGGCCAGTAAATAGAGCAGCGGTGAAGCCTTGCCTTTGATATCCTTGCCCATCGCCGCCACGATAGCGGAATCGGAAGGATGCTGCTTAAGAATGGCCTTTTGCAGCAGCCGGTATGCAATCGCCGCTAGCAGCAGTACAATCCCATACAGAGCAGTCGGCGTGGAGGCGAAATTGCTCTCTCCCATCCAAGCCGTTGTGAAAGGTACGAGCGAGAGCCAGAATAGCAGCAGCATGTTCAGCCACATCAGCTTTCCATTCATCACATGAACAGTATGGAGCAGATGGTGATGGTTATTCCAGTAGATCCCGACATAAATAAAACTGAAGACGTAGCTGATAATCTTGGGGACAAGACCTAATAACGAACTCCAGTCATGACCTTCAGGCACTTGAAACTCCAGTACCATGATGGTAATGATGATAGCCAGTACGCCGTCGCTGAACGCTTCCATTCGGTTTGTTTTCATCATTTCACTCTTTTCTTTTCGCATGGATTTCCCCTCAGGCCGTCGATTCGGCGTTGCGGTAAGGGACTGCTGAGTGGTTTCGACATCAAGGAAACCAATTCCTTTTTATTCTGTTGAACGACATAGTCCTAATCACTCTATATGGGCGCGGAGGCCGAAATTCAGCCTGCTATTTTTTGGTAAATTTACGACAAAGCCAAAGGATTTGTTCAAATACAGGAAGGGCCAAACTCGTTAGAATAGCAAAGAAGAACGAAACAACCCCAATTATTGAACAAACAGTCCATGATGAGGTGAGAAAACCAATGCTAACTTCTAAGAAACAAGCTCTGAGCGAATGGGAAGAGCTGTCCGGTATTTTGTCAGGGATTACGGGCCGTTACACGTCTCCGCCGCCGATTGAGACCGTTATAACCAACGGTTACACTTCCGGTCAGCTGCTGGCAAACGGCGATCTGTCCATAACTTCCGACGGAAGGGACGGAACGCAAACGTACTATATAGCCAAGTCCGACTTCTGGGCCCCGTCAAGCCAGAAGCTGACGTTTGGATCCGTGTCCGTCAAAGGGCCGAACTCCGGTACCGAAGCACAGCCGGACCCCGATTATTTGCAGGAGCAGGATATTTTGAACGCCGAAGTCCGATCGACTATGCGAATCGAAGGCGAGCTCGTTCATATGCGGACATGGCTAGCGGCATCGGAGAACCTGCTCGTGACCGAGCTCCGGACGAATCCAAATGCCCAAGCCATCCCGATCCAGGTGGAATTGGCCGTACCCGATAATCCCGGCTACCCTTACCAAAGCGGCACCGAGGACGGCATCATCTGGGTTACAAGAACGAGCGCCCCAAGTCCGGAGGATCACGCCTGGTTCTCCTTGGCCGCTGCGGCTGTGCGAGTTGTCGGTGCGGACGCGGTACCGTCCGTCCCTGTGCCCGGCTCGAGCTTCGCCCGCTTCGAATTCGAGCTGACGCCAGGCCAGCCGGTACAGGTGTACACAGTCATTCAAGGCGATGGCAGACCTTATGAGCAAATCAGACACGATATTCCGCACTACCTGAACTCCGTCAAGCAGCGCGTAGAGCAGCTGACTGCAAAAGATGTCGCTCAGCTTCATCAGGAGCATTTGGACTGGTGGAAGGAATTTTGGCTGAAGTCCTACGTGAAGCTGAATGACGAGGTGCTGGAGAAGTACTATTATGGGGCGCTTTATGCGCTAGGAGCAGCGGTTCGGGAAGGCTTCCTTCCGCCCGGCGCCTACTCCTCCTGGAACAACAACGATACTACGGGCCCACTATACGGCTCCGGCTATTACTTGAACTATAACTACGAAGCCGCCTTTTACGGCGTATTCAGCGGCAACCGTCCGGAGCTGGCGAATGCTTACTATCCGCCGATTATGGCGGAAATTCCTTTCCAGCGGAACGCGACGGCTAAGGCAGGCTACAAGGGCGTCTCCTTCTGCCGGTCATTCCGGCCGATGCGAATTTACAACCGTCCTCCCGAGCCGTTGGACATCGCAGATACGAAAGACTACAGCAAGCTTCCAGCCGACCAGAAGACTAACGGCACGTTTGCCGCGCTGCCCTTCCTGTGGCGCTACCAGTACATGTACGACGTCGATTTCTTCCGCAGCGTCACCTACCCGTTTCTGAAGGAGCTGGCCGAATTCTGGATGGACTATTTGGAAAAAGGCGAGGACGGCTATTACGATGTACTGCACACCGGGGTGAACGAAGGCGGCGACGATATCAATCCTACTTATGACTTGGGCTTGATCCGCTCGTTATTCCAGGCTTTGATCAAGGGAAGCCGGGACTTGCAGGTCGATGCCGATCTGATTCCTGTATGGCAGGAAGTACTCGACCATCTAACGCCGTATCCTAGAGGCGAAATGGACGGCAAGGAAGTGTTCTTGCTGGCCGAAGAAATTCACAACCATATCAAGGGCAATGCTCTGATCAACAAAAGCGACCAGCCGATCATGCTGGAGGGAGTGGTGCATCCGAGCGACAATCTGGCGATCGGATCGGATCCGGAGCTGCTGCAGGTGGCGAGGAATACCCTGGAGTACATTAATCCGTTCGAACCCGGGGTACGGGGCTCGTCGCTCAACGGCTTCCCCAAGACGTTCACTATCGCCGCCAGAGTAGGCTGGGATCCGGAGGATTTGATCGGCAAGTTCAAGACCGTCATCAACCACTTATGGCGGGAAAACCTGACGGTCCGCCAGTCCGGCGGCGGGTTGGAGACATCCGGCTCCATCGAGACGATCCATTCGATGTTCCTGCAAACGAACGATAATACTCTGCGCGTGTTCCCTAACTGGCCGCAAGCCCGTGACGCCAAATTCGTCCGGCTTCGCGCCAAAGGAGCTTTCGTCCTGTCCAGCGAGCTGAAGGACGGCCGGGTCACGCACGTACAATTGACGAGCGACCAGGGCCGTCTGCTGAGGCTGGTCAACCCTTGGGGACAGCAGCCGATTCGCGTCCTGGGCGAAGACGGAGCTCCTGTCGAGCATACTATCGAGGACGGAGTTATCCTCTTATCGACGTCGGCAGGCGCGACCTACACCTTTACAGCTGATTCGAAATAAGCTTCTATGTAAAAGCAAAGACACCGGCGAAGTCAACCGCCGGTGTCTTTTTATCATGCGTTTATTTAAATCGGTTAGCCTCAGGATCTTCCGTATCGAATCCAACGGCTTCAATTGCGGTCCACAGCTCGGAAGGAATCGGGAAGCTCGCAAGCTCCAATGTCTGGGTGACTCGTTCCGGCTTGGTCATGCCGACAACCGTACTGGTGACACGCGGGTCACGCATAGAGAATTGAAGTGCCGCTGCAGCCAGTGGCACATTGTATTGCTGGCAAATTTCCGCATACGCTCTTGCACGCTCAATGATCAACGGCGGCGCTTCACTGTAAGCGTAGCGGGAGTATGCATCCGGACCTTTGGCCAACATGCCGCTGTTATAAGGAGCTGCATTGACTACTGCAACGCCCAAACGATTGGCGACATCCAGCAAAGGATCAGCGGATCGATTGAGCAGCGTATAGCGGTTATGGGTCTCAACGGCGCTGAACTCTCCCGTTTCTACGTACTGAATGAGCATGTCAATAGGACCGCCGGACATGCCGATGTGCTCGATGACTCCTTGATCCTTGAAGCTTTTCAAAACTTCCAGCGGACCACCCGGACCCATAACATTTTCAAAAGTTGTATGTTCCGGATCATGAATGTACACATATTGCAGGCGGTCTAGTCCTAGACGTTCAAGACTTCCTTCGATGGAGCGCTTGATCTGCTCACCGCTGAAGTCGCCGGTCTTCAGGCAGCGGTCCGCTTTGGTAGCGAGTACGAAGCCCTCAGGCAATCCGCCGTTTTCTTTGATAACCTTGCCGATACGACGCTCGCTCTCACCATCGCCATAAGCGGCGGCTGTATCAAGGAAGTTGATCGAGCTTGCAAACGTAGCACGAACCGTTGCCAGCGCATTTTCTTCCGGAGCGCTATAGTTAAAGGTTTCAGGCATATCGCCGAGTGGAGCACCGCCAATGCAAAGCGGCGAGACTAACAGGCCGGTCTTGCCAAGCGGCCGATGGGACAGCAAAGAGTTAGACATGGAGTGATCCTCGCTTTCTTTTTTGGGAAAAGTGTATTGCTCGCTAAGTAACAAAAAAATTGCCTAATTGCTTTCCTGCTTTGCTACTTTAATAGACTATTATATTTTACAATACTATTTCCTACTTTTGTTAGTAGTATTTTCGAAAAGTGGGACATTTTTTGTACCCGCCCGATCCTATCATGCCGTGGGTTTTTTTTCCTAATTCTAGAGGTTTTTCGAGCTTAATCGCGAATTTATAGTACTTTCAGCATGTTATTACTAGCAGTATCAGAATACATTTAGTTTGGATGAGGAGCGACAAGAATGAACAAGAAACGAGTTTCCATGGTGCTGGTGATGGTACTGCTCGTATCGCTGCTTTCGGGCTCACTATTGCCTGCTCGGGATGCGGCTGCAGCCGACATATGGATCCCCATCAGCACCCCGGGCGAGCTCAGTGCTATGAGCAGCAATCTATCGGGGAACTATATGCTCATGCAGGATATTGACCTAGCGGATTTCGACAACGGCGATCACCAAGGATGGGATCCGATAGGCGTCTATTTATCCGATCCGTTTAAAGGAAAATTCGACGGCAATGGGCATACGATCCGAAATCTGACCATAAACAGGCCTAACCAAAATTACGTCGGATTGTTCGGGTATGCTGACGGAGCTATGATTTCGAATTTACGTTTGGACAATGCGATGATCAGTGGACATTCTTATGTTGGAGGGATTGCCGGACAAATGACGGCATCCACTCTCTCGAATTCTTCCGTACAAGGGACCATTACAGGAAACAGATCTACTGGTGGTTTGGTAGGCTACAGCGGCCAAAACACACTAGCGGATAACTATGCGGAAGGAACGATGCTTCTCGGTTCATCTCCTGGGGGAAACTTCGGCGGACTCGTTGGATATAGTACAGGCAACGGAATTGCCGGCACCGTTTCTCGATCGTATTCGACCTTTACAGTCCCCTCAGGTCCGGCCTCCGGCGGTCTGATCGGCTTCAATGGTAACACCGCGATTTTATCATCTTATTGGGATACTCAGACAAGCGGGAAGAGCGACTCTGCCGGCGGGACAGGCAAGACCACAGTCGAGATGAAACGCAAAGCGACCTATGCCGGATGGGATTTTACTACGACCTGGGGGATGATCGAAGAGAGCACCTACCCGCTGCACCGCAATGACTATTTGAATGTCGCGTTAGCCTCACTCACGGTTAAAGATGCAGGCGATAACTCTACTCTGCCTTTAGACCGTGCTTTTGCCAGCGATTATGGTGTCTACTCCTTACAGGTCGTCAACAAAACCGGTCAGATCGTCGTTGCCGGTACTCCGGTAACAGGGACCTCCTCCGTATCGGTTGACGGGGGCGCCGACTCGAAGACCCTTACGCTTTCCACGGGTAAAAATGAATTTCAAATTAAAGTTACAGCGACAGACGGATCGTACGCTGAGTACAAGTTAACGGTTTATCGCGATGCCGGTACGACCCAGTATCCGCACCGCATCACAACGGCCACTCAGTTGTCCAAAATTGGCGATCCCGCCGAAGGCTACGGTATGAGCCAAGTGTACAGGCTGGATGCCGACTTGGATCTATCCTCTTTCATCTCAGGAACGGGATGGTCGCCGATCGGCACCAGCTCCAACCCTTTCGCGGGAGTTTTGGACGGCAATGATCATACGGTTTCACATATGACCGTTAATGCACCAATGTCAGATCATGTCGGATTATTCGGCTATGCGAACGGAGCAACGTTGAAAAACATTGCCCTGATCGACGCCCATATAACGGGGAACGAGAAGGTTGGCGGATTAATTGGAGCCGCAGAAAACGTCAACGTCAGCGCAACTGCAGTGCAAGGAGCCGTACACGGCAGCAAGCATGCGGGAGGCTTGGTCGGCAGCGGAGACAATATGACCGTGAGCGGTGCAGCGATGCAGGGAGCCGTATACGGCAATGAAAACGTCGGCGGACTGATCGGTGAACTGTTGCAATCGGGATCCTCGGTTAGCGAGTCGTACTCAGCTGCTTTGGTTTCCGGCGACATCCTCACAGGCGGTTTGATCGGATTCAACAACGGAGGAGATGTCTCCAATTCATTCTGGGATACGGATAGCAGCCGCCAATCCAATTCAAACGGAGGAACCGGGAAAACGACGAGTCAAATGATGACAAAGGCTACGTATACCGGCGCAGGCTGGCTGTTCGGCAGCGGCCATCGCTGGGGCATCATTGACGGCACAACTTACCCGATGCCGAATACCGCCTTAGACAGTGTCTCGCTTAACGGTTTGACGGTAACCGCACCAGGTGCATCGGTTTCGATGGGCAGCTTCGATAAAAACAACGGCATCTATTCGGCAGCGCTCAGTACGCCTGTAGCCAGAGCTACGGTAGCGGCCACAGCTGCTGCCACAGGCGCAACCGTCACGGTGAACGAATCGGCCGGCAGCAACATCGCTCTTACGCTTGGAAATAATCCGGTTGACATAAGGGTTAAATCACCCGACGGCTTATGGCAGGGCCTCTACCGCTTAACGATCATCGTGCCTACACCGCAGCCGAAGTCGGTTCAATTACCGGCCAACGGATTTTACGGTATCGGTCAGCAGCTGGATTTTACCGTTACCTATGATAAGCCTGTTGATGTTGCAGGAACGCCGACGATTCCGCTATATGTGGGCACAACAGTTAAAGCTGCCCAATATATCGGCAAGCCGCCCGGTGAGCCGGCTAAGCTGTTATTCCGCTACACGGTACAAGCCGGCGACAAGGACATGGATGGTATCGCTTTAGGAAGCGAGATTACTACAGCAGCTCCTGCAGCGATTACAGCACTTGGCTCTAACGTTCCGCTAACTTTATCCGGCATAATCCCTTCTACGAGCAACATATTGATTAACGGCGTTGTCCCGTCGATAGTCCTGACACCTTCGACAACAGCGCCAACGAATGGACCTGTAACGATTTCCGTAACGTCGGACGGAACGATCCTTAAATGGGCTGCCGGCACCCACGCTGCTTCCTATTTTACCAGTGCAGGCACGGCAATCGCTTCCGGCGGGTCCTTCCTGGCATCGAGTAACGGCAGCTATACCGTCTATGCCAAGGATGACGTAGGAAACGCAACGGTTCAAATCATTACCGTTTCCAATATCATCACGCAAAATCCAGCTATTCTACTTGATTACAGTCCGAAGAGACTTGTCCATTCCGGTGTAAATGTCTCCGTAAACGCATCGGTTTATGAGGAGGATAAAGGCAATACGTTGGCCGTCTTGAAATGGGCTAATGGCATTAGAACAGTTAGCGATTTCGCCAATCCCGCATTCGGAACGGATGTGTTGGACTCAAGAAGCTTTCATGTGAGTCATAACGGGACTTACACTGTTTATGCAGCCGATGCAGCAGGCAATTCCAAAGTCGAATCGATTACTATCAGCAACATCGTCACACAGCTTCCGGCCCTAACGTTGGACTATAGTCCGAAGAGTCTTGTCCATTCCGGTGTTGATGTCTCCGTGGCGGCATCGGTCTATGATGGAGGGACCGGCAATACGTTGGCCGCCCTGAAGTGGGCGCCTGGTCAGCTTACAGCAAGCAGCTTCACGGATCCTTCGTTCGGGACGGATCTGTTGGGGTCAAGAAGCTTTCATGCGGCTCAAAATGGCATCTACACCGTTTACGCAGCCGATGCGGCAGGCAATTCGAAGGTTGAAACGATTACTGTCAGCAACATCGTCACGCAGCTTCCGGCCCTAACGTTGGATTATAGTCCGAAGGGTCTTGTCCATTCCGGTGTTGATGTCTCCGTGACCGCATCGGTCTATGATGCAGGGACCGGCAATACGTTGGCCGCCCTGAAGTGGGCGCCTGGTCAGCTTACTGCAAGCAGCTTCGCGGATCCTTCGTTCGGGACGGATTTGTTGGATTCAAGAAGCTTTCATGTGGCTCAAAACGGTATCTACACCGTTTACGCAGCTGATACGGCAGGCAATTCGAGGGTCGAAACGATTACTGTCAGCAACATCGTCACGCAGCTTCCGGCCCTAACGTTGGACTATAGTCCGAAGAGTCTTGTCCATTCCGGTGTAAATGTCTCCGTGACCGCATCGATCTATGATGCAGGGACCGGCAATACGTTGGCCGCCCTGAAGTGGGCGCCTGGTCAGCTTACTGCAAGCAGCTTCGCGGATCCTTCGTTCGGAACGGATCTGTTGGGGTCAAGAAGCTTTCATGTGGCTCAAAACGGCATCTACACTGTTTACGCAGCCGATACGGCAGGCAATTCGAAGGTCGAAACGTTTACTGTCAGCAACATCGTCACGCAGCTCCCGATCCTTACTCTGGATTACAGTCCGAAAGATTCAGATCAACCTAGCGTCGATGTAACCGTGTCGGCGTCGGTATACAATGCAGATGCCGGTAACACGTTAACGGCCTTAAAATGGGCGCCTGGTCAGCTTACTGCAAGCAGTTTCGCGGATCCTTCATTCGGGACGGATCTGTTGGGGTCAAGAAGCTTTCATGTCACAAAGAACGGAGCCTACACAGTCTTTGCGGCGGATTCGGCTGGCAATCAACAAGTCGAATTTATCGAGATTGCGAATATTTTGAATCCAACAACACCTGTCGATACGACTCCAACAACGAATCGGAGGAATCCTTCGAGTCAGAGTCAGTATGGTATAGTTCCTGGCCAAGCCTACACCCTTACAATCGATGGAATTACGCTGCAGATCCCTGTGGGTGCTATCACAGAGCCGATGAATATTACTATGAGGAACGCGACGAGCGAAGCACTTCAACTGCTCGGACCTGATCAGAAGCTGCTGAGCGATGCCTTTGCTATAACAAAAGATGTATCCGGTAAGTTTGCCATTCCGGTTACACTTAAAGTGCAATGGACAAGTAACCAATTAGGTGCTAATCAACGGCCAGCGATATTCTATTATGATGAAACGGTCCAGCAATGGGTAGAAATTGAGAGCAAGCCCGATGGCAGTGTCGTCATAGGGCAAACCGATCACTTTACTTTGTTTGCCGTCATGCCTGTTCATCTGGCAGTGGAGACGCAGCAGGAAAAAACCTTCTCGGATATCGCCGGCCACTGGGCGGAGGCAGAAATCCGGGAAAGTGCTGCACTGGGCTGGATCGATGGCTATCCGGACGGCACATTCCTTCCAGACAAACCGATTTCCAGGGCGGAATTCGCGGTCATGCTTAACAATGTATTGCATTTGCCGGCTGGTTGGGAACTGCCTTTCGCGGATAAGTCAGACATTCCCGGATGGGCTTCCCCAGCAATAGCGAGCGCTGTCCGAGCCGGTATCGTAAACGGATATTCAGACCGTACCTTCCAGCCGGATGTACGAATCGTTCGCGCGGAAGCAGCGGTTATGATCGCCAAAGCCGCAGGACTGAAGGCTGAACAAGCTGCAAAGCCAACTTTCTCGGATGACGCCTCCATTGCCGTTTGGGCAAAAGCCTATATCGAGGCTGCGTATAGAGCGAAGCTCATTCAAGGCCAATCGGGCAACTTATTCAACCCGCAAGCTCCCGCAACACGGGCAGAAGCAGTAGTTCTGCTCAAGCGGCTGACTGCCCATCTTCACCCTCAGGCAGACAGGTAATTTCTTATTCGGAGAAGCCTGCGTTGATGAGAAAACCGTCCTTCGGCGTCTTCCGAAGATGATCGAGCGCGTTCATCGGTAGTTTTTATCACCAAACAAAAAGAGCCCCCATAATAAATAGGGGCTCTTTTTGTATATACTAATATTCACTTAATTTCTAATGAGATAATCGAAGGCTCCCAAAGCTGCAGTAGCGCCGGATCCCATCGAAATGATGATCTGTTTGAAAGCACTATTGGTGCAGTCGCCTGCGGCAAACACTCCAGGAACGCTTGTAGCGCCGTGACGATCTACCACGATCTCACCAAAGCGAGTGCGTTCCAGCGTTTCGGCCAGCCAGTCCGTATTCGGTACAAGACCGATCTGAACAAACACGCCTTCCAGCTCGACATGATGCTCTGCTTGCGTCTCACGATCGATGTAAGTAATCCCGTTCACTGTGTCCGTACCAGTAATTTCTTTGGTTTGAACGTTCTTGTGAACAGTCACATTCGGCAGGCTGTAGAGACGATCCTGCAAAACAGCGTCAGCTTTCAGCTCAGGCATGAACTCGAGGACCGTCACGTGCTTGACGATGCCTGCAAGATCGATGGCCGCCTCGATACCGGAGTTGCCTCCGCCGATCACGGCTACGTGCTTTCCAGTAAACAGAGGACCGTCGCAATGAGGGCAGTAAGCTACCCCTTTGTTCTTGAACTCGACTTCGCCCGGTACGCCGACATTGCGCCAACGAGCACCCGTGGAGATGATAACGGTTTTGCTCTTCAGAACAGCCCCGCTCTCAAGCTCAACTTCGATGAAGTCCTTCTTCTCCAACCGTGTGGCACGCTGCAGCTTCATTACGTCAACACCGTATTCCTTAACGTGCTCCTCAAGACTGGCTACCAGCTTAGGACCTTCGGTATATTTGACGCTGATGAAGTTCTCGATGCCCATGGTGTCCATCACTTGACCGCCGAAGCGCTCGGCGACAATCCCGGTCCGGATGCCTTTGCGCGCCGCATAGATCGCTGCGCTGGCTCCGGCAGGTCCGCCACCGACAACAAGCACGTCGAACGGCTCTTTGTCCGCAAGCTCGGATGCGTCCGGTCCCGTTCCCAGCTTGGCCAGGATCTCTTCGAGCGACATGCGGCCGCTGCCGAAGAACTCGCCATTAAGGTATACCGATGGCACTGCCATGATGTTCTTGCTCTCGACTTCCTCTTTGAAAGCCGCGCCGTCAATCATAGTATGAGTAATGCCCGGGTTCAGGATGCTCATCAGGTTCAACGCCTGAACGACATCAGGGCAATTGTGGCAGCTCAAGCTAATATACGATTCGAATTGATATTCGCCGCGAATGCTTTGAATCTGGTCAATGACCTGCTGCTCCACCTTTGGAGGTCTTCCGCTAACCTGCAGAAGCGCGAGCACCAGGGATGTAAACTCGTGTCCCAATGGGATGCCGGCAAAAGCAACCCCAGTATCTTCACCCTTGCGGTTCACGGTAAAGCTCGGTGTACGAGGCAGCGAAGCTTTCTCGACGGTGATCATGGAAGACATGCCGGCGATTTCATCAACCAGCTCCAGCATCTCTTGGGAAACGGCATCGGACCCGGCACTCACTTTAATCAGGACGTCGCCTTCCATGAGCTGCAGGTATTGATTTAATTGTCCTTTGATCTCTACGTCCAGTGCCATCAGCTTTCAGCTCCTTAGATCTTTCCTACAAGATCAAGGCTTGGCTTCAACGTTTTGGAACCTTCCTGCCATTTCGCTGGGCAAACCTCACCCGGGTTGTTTCTTACATATTGAGCCGCTTTGACTTTGTTAACCAAGATGCTTGCATCACGGCCGATGCCGCCTGCATTGATCTCAACCGCTTGAATTACGCCGTCTGGATCGATGATGAATGTACCGCGATCTGCCAGACCGTCCGCTTCGATCAATACGTCGAAATTGCGGGAGATTGTGTGGGAAGGATCGCCGATCATGATATAAGTAATTTTGCCGATAGTCTCGGAGCTGTCGTGCCATGCTTTATGTGTGAAGTGAGTGTCCGTGGATACGGAGTATACTTCAACGCCAAGGCCTTTCAAAGTTTCGTATTGGTTTTGCAGATCTTCAAGCTCCGTTGGGCATACGAAAGTAAAGTCAGCCGGGTAGAAGCAAACTACGCTCCATTTACCTTTGAAATCAGCTTCAGAAACGTCGATAAATTTACCGTTGTGGTAAGCAGATGCTTTAAATGGTAATACTTCAGTTCCGATAAGAGACATAATGTATTTTCCTCCTTAAATTGGGCTTAATTTTTGTTATGTAAAAATGATAGCATTAACCACCATTTTCATCATGAAGTAACCATGAAGGTTTCATGAAGTTTTGATGAAGATTTGCGACAAGGCGTCCTGCATCTAAGAGCAATACAAAGTTATCATTCCAATTTAAGATAATTCCATACTCATTATAAAACGGCCCTCCCCTTGCTTACAAGACTTCACGCTTTCGATCTTACAATAAACAAGATGACGCTTCGATCCCGTTCAAAATCCCAATCCACGAACACGTCAAGCATCTTCACATTCAGAATTTGTTCAATATACTTGTTATCCCGCAAATAACTTTTTTCGAGATGATTGATCGCCTGCTTTAAATGATCCTCATCCCGCAGCCGAATCAATTCTTTGCTGAGATCAATAAGAATACCGGTTCGTACGATCAGAAGCGTTCGTTTATTGATCATGCGGGAGCTGATATGATCCGGCTTTTTTTGGACCCGATGACTCATACGGCCAATCTCTTGATGCAGCTCCTCTTTTCCTGGATACTTCTCCTGCGAACCGGAACCAAATGGAGGATCCTCGCATTGACGCCCAACAAACATGCCTGAGTGATTATGTAATTCCCAATCATAATAGAACTCTAGAATGTTCATTCCGGTTAGCAGCAGTAAATAAGCTTTGATTTCAGGTAATAGCGACCTCATCACGATATCTCTAGTATGTTGAATGGCGCGGATTTGCCCCTGCTTCAGAAGTATTTTTTCGGTAGGAGTCAAAAATTTTTGTAAATAAATAACAATATACGGACGGTCTATACTTACATAAATGGATTGAGGCCCTTTTCCAAATGCATCTCGGAGCATTTTCCCTATGTGGCTAGCAATTTCATTCTGGAAATGGTTTTCATTCATATTCAAAAAGATTCATCCTCGGTCTAGGTAAAACCATTATAGTCTTACCCTAATTATCAAGATAATATAATTCACCGTAGATTTTGTCCTACAACCTAGTAACAAAAAAAGCCTAAATAAAGGTTGCTACGCAACGTTTATTCAGGCTTATGTCCAGCGCTATCTCTGGTTCATTACGGCCAACTAAATCCTTATTCCTGCTGGTATTGCTTCAACTTCAACTGCAAGTTCCTCACACGTGGTTGATAAGGCAAGAGCGTCATATCTGTTACCCACACCTATTTTAATAATTTTAAACATAATAAGCAAGATTAAGCTTGTACTATTTGGAGTATTCCTCAAGAGCTTGCTGCAAGGACCCCCTCGTCTCTACTTTTTCGTGAAACGAAATCCCTAATTCGACCATAGTATTCGTAATCTCAGGACGTATACCGGTGATAATGGCTTTGCATCCTTGGATTATAATGCCGTTCACTATTTTAAACAGATGCGACACAATCGCCGTATCCATGTAGACGACACCGGATAAATCAATAATGACTTGCTTGAGCTTCAATTGGTATATGCGGACTAATACATGTTCCTGGATTTTTTTGGCGCGGAGTGTGTCTAATTTGCCGACAATCGGGAGTATGGCCATGTGGTCGGAAAGGGGAATAACCGGGAGGGACAGATCCTCTATAACCTCGCGTTGGGATTGGAGAACCTCATTTTTATATTCGGAATAACTAGACGCAAAATGTTTCATGTAGGTGTCTAAATTAAAGTTAACCTGCCGCTCCAGCTCGAAAAATTGCTTCTGGCTTTGTTCGACGTTTATGTAATAATTAAAGAGAAAATCCCAGTAGGTCTTGCGCAGCATTTGAAGCCATTCAAGCTTTAATATTAAATCCAAATTATGGCTCGCCCAGTTCCTCCCGTGCTCCTTGGCATGCACGATTAAGCCATGCTCGTCCCGATCGTTGAGCAGGAGCACCACCTTGTTCGCCGATTCAAGGATAAAATCGGAATCGATTTCAGTCGATTTGATAATTTCAAATAACTCTTTTCCCTGCAGCTTAAGCAATTCGAAAAAATCAATTTTATTAGCCGTATAAAATTGCGAAAAGCTCTGATCATGGACATAATGTAAGTTCAAAGGAACCACCTCCAGCTCATTCGTCAAATTTTGAACAGGAAACTGTACCAAAAATTCGGTACCGACACCAACCTTGCTTTTAACCCGAATAATCCCGCTGTGTTCGTAAATGGTTGAAAATACTTGAGTTAATCCCATTCCGGTACCTTCCGTTTTGGACGTATAGAAAGGTGTGCCCAGCAATCTTATTTTTTCCTCCGGTATCCCGCTCCCGGTATCCGAAACCTTAATCATTAATTTGCCATCGGCTTTATAATGCTTAATAGTGATGGTCCCTCTGTCCGAAATAGCTTCAAAGGCATTTTTAATTAGGTTAAAAAAAGCTTTTTTTAACTGGTTCCTCTTACCATACACTCTTGTATCCGTATCCAAGAATTGTTTTTGAATAGAGACTTGATACGATCTTTCTTGAAAAAGATACAGTAAGGACTCCAATTCGGAACAGAGATTAATCGAATCGAAAGGCTCGTTTTCCAAATCGGGCTTAGAGACGTGCAATAAATTTTGCAATGTGGAAAGTG
Organism: Paenibacillus sp. H1-7; assembly: GCF_022354825.1. Taxonomy (GTDB): domain Bacteria; phylum Bacillota; class Bacilli; order Paenibacillales; family NBRC-103111; genus Paenibacillus_S. The sequence continues at coordinate 56,184 of NZ_CP031168.1, read as the reverse complement.
CGTTCTCCAGCTCGGTATAGGCATAGTCGAGGTACTTATGCGGCGATTCTTCCTTTAGCAACTGGAGAAAGCCCTTTACCGCGGTTAGCGGGTTTTTGACCTCGTGTGCGATTCCCGCTGCGATTTGACCCACAGAAGCCAACCGGTCCAGTCTCAGGTCGGACTCGCTTACCTGATTATTTCCATCTGATTCAGACAATGTACGGTACTCCTTTCGACGTATTTAGTTCAAGCCATTCCATCAATCACATGAGCCGGCAATCCCTAATCCTATATCCATAGGAAGAGTATAAAAAAAGCCTAAAGAAAAGCTGCTATTCGCAACTTTTATCCAGGCTTATGTCCAGCGCTATCTCTGGCCCATTACTACCTTCTATTGATTAGGATTTAGCACGAAAACGATGACGCTTTTGTCAAACTGAAAGTCCCAATCTACAAATGTATCAACTATTTTCGTTTTCAAGATGGGTTCGAGATGATTGTTGTTATGCAAATGGCTCTTTTCCAGACTTCGTTTCGCCACCTTTAAATTCCCTTCAAATCCATGCCGGATCAACTCTTTCTCAATGCTGATCAGAATGCCGTTTCGGATCACTAGGAGCATACGACCGTTAAGCATGCAGGAATACGTTTCTTCCGGGGTCTTCTGCACCAGATGACTAATATCATTGATTTCCCGGTGAAGCTCTTCTTTTCCGGGATACCCCTCTTGCTTGATTGCTTGCAGGCTGTCCTCATCCGATTCAATCCCTACGAATACTCCTGATAAATTATGAAGCCCCCAGTCGTAGTAAAATTCCCGAAAGTGAATGCCCGCTATTAAGGACGTATATGCTCTAATCTCAGGAATGAGCGACTTCATTAGCAAGTCTCTTGTATTCTGTATGGGAATAACCTGATCCTGCTCAAGAAGTATTTTTTCCGTAGGTGACAATAGGCCCCTAAAGTGAAATACAACAAAAGGCCGGCGAATACTTACGAAGATCGATTGCGGTCCTTTCCCGAACGACTCTCTAAGCAGCCTTCCGACATGACTGGCTAGTTCCAATTGGACTGTTTTGGGTTCCAACAACGATCATCCTTACATTAAGGCAAAAGCATCCAATCTTTCGCCCTTTTTTATTGTACCTATATTTTTGGAAGCGTTCAACTACTCTGTTATTATTTACTTCCCCGTTCCGTCTCATACTGCTTTATGCATCATCGTCGCTTACGCCAAAGCCTAGAACGGGAGAACTGCTATTATTGGTATAATTTTTTTTATGGATATGTACAAAAAACATAATTTGTTTTATTGATAATGCGGTCTTACAATAGCACCTGTAACCACAGTTCAACAACATAGGAGGCCATATCAATGGGAAAACAAATTTTGATGGTTGTCACCAATCATACCGATATGCAGGAAGGCAAAAAGACGGGAATCTGGCTGTCGGAATTCGCGGAGGCTTATCTGGGGTTCCAAGAAAACGGCTATGAAGTTACCGTAGCAAGCCCCAAAGGAGGCGCTGGTCCGATTGATCCGGGCAGTGTAGACGATCAAACACCGCAAGCCATCTTGGACGCTGCCAAGCATCTGGAGCACACCCGTAAGCTGGAGAGGTAACGGCAGAAGCATTCGAGGCGATTTTCCTGCCCGGCGGTCACGGCACGATGTTCGATCTACCGGATAACCAACCACTTCAGCAATTGCTTCGTGAATTTTATGAAGCCGGAAAAATCGTCGCCGCTGTTTGCCATGGCCCTGCCGGTCTCGTTGGCGCGACGTTGTCCGATGGACAGCCGCTGGTTGCAGGCAAGCGCGTGAATGCTTTTACGGATAGAGAAGAAGCAGCGACAGGCTTGGGCTCTTCCCTGCCTTTCCTCTTGGAGAGCAAGATCCGCGATCTGGGAGCGATTTTCGTAGCGGCACCCAACTGGAGCTCCCATGTAGAAGTCGACGGCAACCTCATTACCGGACAAAATCCCCAATCTACGCTCGCTGTTACCAAAGCAGTTTTGAGCAAATTAAGCTAATACTATACGTGAGACTGATTGAACACTTGGATCAGCCTCCTTACTTTATACAAAAGGAGGGCACACCCTATCATGATAACGGAACAAATGGCTCATCATTCTGAACAGGCGGCACAGTCTTCTCGCAAAGGCTCGACTCTCGCCATCTACGCGCTCACTCTCGGTGCATTCGCTATCGGGATGACGGAATTCATCATTATGGGGTTGCTTCCAGAAGTGGCAGCCAGTCTGAAGGTCTCTATCCCCATGGCCGGCTTCCTTATTACGGGCTATGCCTTGGGGGTCGCGATCGGTGCTCCCTTCATTACAGTGGCAACTCACAAAATGCCGCGTAAAGCACTTCTGCTATTTCTGATGATACTATTTATCGCGGGAAATGCGCTCGCCGCTATCGCACCGAATTATACGGTGTTGATGCTGGCCCGCATCTTGGCTGCACTTACCCACGGTTCGTTCTTCGGAGTCGGCTCGGTCATTGCCGCGGAGCTAGTTCCCAAGGAAAAGCGTGCTGGCGCTATCGCCATCATGTTTACCGGACTGACACTGGCTAATATATTGGGAGTGCCGTTTGGAACCTATCTCGGACAGGCGTACGGCTGGCGCTCTACGTTCTGGGCGATCACGTTGATTGGGATCATTGCGCTGATCGGGATTGTCATCCTCGTCCCAAAGGTTGCCAGTGCAGTATCCAGCCTGCAAAAAGAGCTCGGGGTACTCAAACGCCCTGCGGTTCATATCGCTCTCTTGATGACCGTATTCGGATTTGGCGGCGTGTTTACAGCTTTTACTTACATTTCGCCCATCCTGGTCGATATTACGGGCTTCTCACCTGGCTCGGTTTCCTACATCCTCGTCCTGTTCGGGGTCGGGATTACGATCGGGAACATTTACGGAGGCAAATTGGCGGACCGCAGCCTGTTCCCCTCCTTGCTTGGAATCCTTGCTTTGCTCGCGATCATCCTTGCGGTATTTAGCTTCACGGATCAGCATAAGCTCCTTACCTTGATCACCGTATTCGTATTAGGAGTCGCAGCATTCGGTACCGTCCCAGGCCTGCAGCTGCACATGCTGAACACGGCCAAAGAAGCTCCGACACTCGCCTCGACATTGAATATCGCGGCCTTTAATCTGGGCAATGCTCTGGGTGCCTATATCGGGGGGATCGTCATTGATGCGGGCTTTGCAGGAGGACTGTCAGCCGTACCTTGGGTCGCTTCACTTGTGACGGTTATCGGAATTTTGTTTACAATATGGGGAGCACAGTATCAGAAACTAAGGAAGGGCAGCTAACATGGTAGACTTTGAGTGGTACCGAAGCTTTATTTGCATCTACAAGCATAGCTCTGTATCGGAAGCGGCCAGAACAAGGATGATGACCCAGCCGGCCATGAGCCAGCATTTGGCTTCTCTGGAAGCCGAGGTGGGTGAACCCTTGTTTACACGAGCTCCCCGCAAAATGATTCCGACCGAGCGAGGCAAAGCGCTGTATACACAGGTGGTGCCGCTCATCGAGGCTTTGGAAGAAACCTCTCAGACCCTCAAGAACAGCACGGCCACTTCTTTGCCCATACTTCGGATTGGGTCTGCACATGAGTTTTTTCGGGAAAAGATCGCTCCACATATCGGCAGCTACCAGATGCGAGTTATTGCTTCTCTCGGTGTCGCTTCCAAGCTGCTTGACTGGCTGCTGGAGGAAAAGGTCGACGTCATCGTCATGTCGCAAAAGCTTGTCGCCCCTGGCATCGAATATATCCCGTACATGCAGGAGGAGTTTGCGCTGGTGGCATCTCCTGATTACGTTGAGCCGGCTTTTGCCGACAAGGCGTCGTTTGAAGCGTGGTTATGCTCCCAGCCTTGGATCAGCTATGGTTTGGATTTGCCCATCATCCGCCGCTTTTGGCGCGAGCATTTCCAGAAACGCCCGCAAACGCATCCTACCCACGTCGTGCCCGATCTGCACAGCGTGCTTAAGGCCATCGAGCATGGCGCGGGAATCAGCTTGCTTCCTACGTTCATGCTGGATGATCATTTATATCGCAGCAAGGTCAAGATTATGTATCCGTCCTGTACCGTTCATAACGACCTGTACTTGGCGTACCAGATGAAAAACCGGAATTCACCAAATGTAAAGGCGTTTATTGAAGCAGTGAAACGGACCGTTTGATTTTGTCGCGATGAGTGGAAGAGGCTGTTATCCTTTGGCGGATAGCAGCCTCTTTTTCAATAGATATGGGAGATATATTCGAGTGCGGTTGTTCCATATACGCTTTTAAAGTGTTTGTTCAAGTGGGTTAAATCAAAAAAACCGCATGCCGCTACGGCTGCATAAACATCTCTATGGGTTTCGATTACCTGCTTGGCACGTTCTATTTTGCAATTAAGGAAGTATTGATAAGGTGAAATGCCCGTATGAGTTTTAAATAGCCGGATAAACTGAAATTTCGATACATCAAGCTCTGTACAGATCTCATCCAGCTTGAGCACATGCTCTAGGTTGGCATGAATCATTTCTTTTGCTTTTCTTATTATTGCGCTATCACTTTTGACGTCCGAAGAAAGATTCGTTTGAACAAGACTACCGGTGAGGGATAAGAACAATTCACTGCATAACGCCTCATCTTGCTCGTTTAAAATTGCTTGAGCAAGGCTTACGCACAATATCCTTTTTCCCTGCCCCCTCTATGAGCATTTGCGGATCAATATACAGCATCACATAATCCAACCCCGACTTATCATGAGCCATCCCGTCATGTACCTGCTCCGGATTGAACAGCATAACGCCATTTTGATGTGACAATTGCAAGCTGCCATCGATGTGATAATGTTGAATGCCGCGCAGTGTTACGCCTATTGCATACTCCTTGTGAGCGTGCTTTTTGTACATAAATTCCGTCATGCTTGCTGACAATGCAGTGATCCCTGCGGATTTTTTATAAAGAAATCGATCCATTTCAGCACCTCTACCTAAGCTTAAGTTACATCCAGATCATGATAGCAGCATAAACCAGCAATAGGGCCATCACTACACTAACTATCTTATTGTGCTTCTGTAAAAACTCTTTAAAGATCGTACCGAATAGAACCCACGTTATAAAAGCAGAAAAACCGATCAAAGTAATCGCAACAATACTTACCGTCACCGCAGGAACCGCACTATAATGGGGCATTATAAAGGTTGGAATGACCGTCATTGTAAATAGCACTACCTTTGGGTTCAAAAACTGCATTAAGAAGCCGGCACTGATATTTTAGATTCACTTTGAAATTAATCCCATAGCCTCTAGTTTTCTTGATACAACTACCTTGGAATCGAAATGGGATCTGATTTTATGGGTGCCGTTAACGGCGATTGCCACCGCTTCATTGAAATGATCCTTAATCCACCATAGTATGTCGACCAGTTTTCTGGTTTCGGTGATTTCAAGATAGTCAAAATCGCTTAACAACATAAAACTATCGCGACGAGGATTGCTTGAAACCAAGAGACATCCGGTCGACATGGCATCGCCGGCAGCCGTAGTTGGAAATCCGTCCATCGCCGAAAAGTCCGATGTGCTGCAACTAATGAACACATGTGCTTGATGATATATATCCCGGACCTCCTCAGGATTCAATAAACCGTGAAAGGTATAGTTATCGTTGTTCAACAAATGCAAATAGTTTTCCCAGTCGCCTACAATATCAAGATGAAAGCTTTCGTCAAGCTGATTGAAAGCTTCAGCCATTTGCGGGAAATTTTTACGCAGACCCTGATGGGCTGAAAATACCAATCGGATCGGCGGAGTTATCGGTTTTGGGAGAAGACTGTAAAACTCTGCGTTGATCATACCGGGAACATAAATACTGCCGGGGAATTTTTTAAGCACCTCTTGAACGTTGGAAAAGATCGTAGAATAATAAGAGTCCAAGTTGCTAATCTCAATCGGGGTGTCTACAGCCAAGCCACCGCCTGGATAGATGGTTGTATGAAGCTTTAATTGCCGATCCTGTATTACCGGCAATATGTTCAGCTCGTTATTAGACCCGAGAACCCTATAACCGTTAGGAAGGCAGGTATTGCCGACCAAGCTGAGAGCCATATTCAAAAAGACGCAATAAATATCGGTTATTTTTTCGGAATAAATTTGGTCAACAAGCTGGGAGATAGGATGGACCTTCGCCGGGAAGCTATCCGATACCGGGAAGCCCCTCCAATCCGTAAATGGGCTTGTGGCAAAGAACAAAGTATCCGGCCGCAGCCGGTGTATTTCGTAATTTTCCCAATATCTAAATCCACTTTGCTTCCACGGGAAATTAGTATCGACTACAGCAAGTCTCCGCCCTGGCATTGAGTTTACCATTTAAGCATTTGCCCTCCCACATTGAGAGTTTGATAGTAAAACTAGTCATAATTCCACATATTTTGGTTTGTCTGTTGAACTAATTGTTATTCTATGCTGCAGAATTAATTAGAGTTACAGACACTATTTGTGGCTTCCCTTTGGAAGTTGTGGTGAGGTGATTACTACTTATAACGGCAATAAGACAGTCTTAACGGCAGGATGAAGTGTCGCATCTCCAACCTGGGATATATACAGGTCCATCCCTAGACCTTCCTTATCCGTTCGGCCTGTTCAGTTATACTGCCCATTTCCTTGTTTTCAGGTTCTGAGGTGTTCCACCTGCTCACGTCCCAAGTTCGGAACCAGCCTAGAGGAGGTGAGATAAGGTATTTCTCCCTCTTTATGATACGGTTCAGCGTATCATCTGCTAAGCGAAAATATTTGTTGTTATCAATAATGATTAGAGTGGGTCTTAGTTAATTAAATGATAATAGCAGTTTATTAATATAGACTGTCCGAAGCCATTTTACAAATTCCATCTCTAAAAATGCGTCGGAGTTATCGGTAATATGTGGTTTACATACGTCTTCACGGTAACACAAGGCTTTTTCTATATTTTCTTTTGTTAGATCACCTTTGGTATATTTCATAATAGAAGTTTTGATTAACCCAAATCTTAATGTAATTCGCTCCGACCATCTATCTTCTAATTTATATAAAATATTCATTCGTTTGATCCGCTCAATATTAATTACGTCACCTTCCAGAATCGGGGTAATTGTAACATGAAATAGTCCCATTCCAAATTCGAAATTTAGTTTGATATGACCAAGTGCAGTTTGATAATAAGGTAAATAAATGTTTGTTATGTTCGCCATATTATGGTCTTCAATAGGATCCGTAGATCCGTGTACCTGAGGAGAATTGCATTCACTACATATTGGAATTAAATTATTGGGGCTAAATGCTAATGCTGCGTATTTTGACTTTGGAAAATAATGCTCGTTCTCAGCTAATAGCAATCCACTAAGTATACCAATGCTACCAAGGCAGGTAGGACAAACATGGCTATTGTGGTGGTTAATCGATCTATATTGATCCAAATAAGTCTTTCTGTCTAAGCGAGCAGTTTGCTGTCCTTTAAGATTCCTAAATGAACCATCACAAAATATTGAGGTGAAAAAGGGCTCAATAAAGTCTCTCAATACATTAAATAATGGTTGTGGTAAAGAAACAGATTTAAATCGATAATTTATATCCCATCTTTTTTTGTGGAAAGCATAATCGTGTTTAAAAGTGTCGCGAATTAATCCTATTTCGTCTGAATTAAGCTGAAATAGAGATTCTAGCCCCTTCCTCACGATTCCAGTATAGCGCAAATACCACTGAGCTTCTCCACCAAAATACTGTCTAAAGAGTGCTTCATCAAATGGTCGTCCTGCATGTTTTTCAGCATAATTCAGAACACGTATAATGAAATTTGCGACAACATAAAAATCTCTGCTGCAAGCTGGTTGTTTCATTTCAAGCAACATTTTTTATTCTCCCGGCATTAATCATTTTGATGTTCCATATCGTAAATCCGATCTCGAATTGCAAACTGAAAAAGCCCGGGACCAACTTTTTTTTCCAGCTCCCTCAGCTCCTCAACCGTTTGTGCCTTTTCAATAAGATGTTGTAGTTTTCGACTAGAAAAGTTACCAACAAACCCCTCTGTTCCAAAAATCCTTTTTGATATTTCATCTCTATTTGCACCAAAGGGTGACATTGTATTTGATTTAATGTACGGTGCCTTGTTATCGTATCTTACAAAATGATAAAGTTGATTTGGGTCGGCGTCTGTCAGCACAAGCGTCGAGTGAGTAGCGATAATAAACTCTTGTGTATTGTTATCAGGAGTGTAGGTCAATTCATGAAGCAAACGAACAAAATCAATATTCCAAGATTCATTTAAATGTACATCAGGCTCATCAAACAAAAATAGAGAATCTCTTTCATATCGTGACAACAAACTGAGCCCCATGCGAGCCAACCAAAAATATTCACCATCACTTAACGCTGCCTCAGACAGTAGAGGGCCGTTATCGTCGACTTTAAATGCAATATGTGCTGACTGTATTAATCCTTCTCTCTTTGCGTATAGAAGCATACCAAGGAAATCTATTGGTTCCCTATCCGAATCTAAGGCGAAACAATGATAACAAAATCCTCCTTTTTTTTCTGTCTCCATAAAGTGAAACATCGCTTTTCGATCATATTTATCTGTGCCCTCACGCAGATCTTCTAAATTTTGTTCGGGCTTTAAAGTACGAGTTACCAGATTGTTCAGCGATTTCAAGTAGTGCTCTTCCGCCTCTTCTTCTGTTAGCATACATTCCAAGAATAGTCTTTCCAATCCAGTTAAGTACTGGGGGGTATCCTTGTGCAATTTCTTTAGTCTATCTAGACGGTCTTCATCTGCGATAAGAGAAAAAGAGATGGGAGTAAATGAACCTATTACATTAAATAGCTTATTTCTTAAATCGTTGTATTTTTTTTGAGGTTCTATGGTTGTTGTCATCGCACAGATTGTAATAAGAACCATCTTCGCTGTGTCTCCATCTACATATAAGAAAGGAGCTTCGTTTTTCAATTTTTTCAAATTTGTTTCTATCATCGAAATTTGACTTGCTCTTTGATTATATTCTTTCGTCTTATTGTCAATACCATCTCTAATATCGTACAAGTCGCTTTTGAGTGAGTCTTGAGGCGATTTCATCAAAACATCTCCCAACACACTAGTTGGCCCAGATGCTTGGGCAATAATTCGTTTCGGATGATATTTTGTCCAATAGGTACTGAATGGCTTCTCCTTAAGAGGTAAACGTTCTAAGGTTCCATTCAAGGATTTGACTGTCACCATGATCTTGGATAAGCAATCAACGTACGTTTTTTCGGGCTCTGTCTCTTCTCCCATAGTCATTGTATTTAAACCTTTACAATGCTCCAAATATAAGTCAAAATTATTACATATACTTACCTCTGTCTCAACATTTTCAACTGTTATTGTATAGACGATTTCGAAAGCAAACCCAGGACTTTCGTCGTGAATTACCCTCGTCAAGATAAGCCCTAATGCTTCAAGTAGCGCAGATTTTCCAGACCCATTTCGACCTATAAAAAAACGATATGCAGCGGGATTTATTAATGAATCAATCTCACGGAATTCATATCTAAAGTCTTCCAAATGCTTATATTTACCAACATATATTGATTTTAATCTCATTTTTCCCCTCCACTTTTTGAGCTCCTAACATCATCAGGAACTCTCCAGCGATCGATATAAGTTTCACCCTCAGAGTCTAAAATATTTCGAATTTTTTCTTGCTCTGATACTCTAGGATACATCAGTAGCACCCGCTCTCTCTCCAGTAATCCGAAATTTTCCAACATGTTAATTGTTAGAGTTCCTTCCTGTACACTGAACTTCACTTCGTCATCTTCAGAAGATAGATCTTCTCTAAGATGTTTTACTGCTTCATGGCAAGCTAATGGTCTGTTCGCACGATAATATATAGTTAGTAACTTTTGCTGTGCGATTGAAAGCCCTTGAAACAGGTGTTGTGCTTTTAGAGGGATATCCACCGGGCCTTCAGATTCGTTCTCAGCTAAGGATGCCTTTGGCAAGAGCTCAGGTTTATTTGTTTGTGTAAGAATCGTGGGGGCTACCTCCATTTTTCTTCGCATCGGTTGCTCTTTTAGTAGCCCTTTAAGTATTTTCAAATCGTCTAATACTGAATTATGTAAATCTTGAAGCTCTATGAGAATCTCTTCGGGGTCCAAGATCTGACTCTCTTTAAGTATTTCCCGCCGATATTTCCCTACCGAAAGATCATAATTGGCCGTTTTAACGTAATCTATCTCTACAAAGAAGTGCGAGTTGTGATCCCAGCCGAGAGGATACATGAATTTATTCGGGAATGTTCCTGATGCATTACGTAGTTCCTTCCACTTTTTCCAATCATCATCCCTAGATTTCCATCTTTCTAATACTTCCTTATATATATTAGGTTTCGAAGCTTCATCTTCTGTAATATCAAAAAACCAAACCTTCTCGGTTATAGTATCACTTTTTGATTCCGAAATTTTTGATATAAAAAGAATAGACGTTTTAACCAAAGTAAAAGGTTTAAACATGCCTTGGGGTAGAGAAATAATACCTTCTACTATGAAATTCTCAACGATTCTTCGACGTAGTTCACTTCTGTTACCAAACAATGCTCCTTCCGGAAGAATAATAGCCATACGTGACTGATCAGAATCGCGCAAAAGCGAGAGTGATAGTTCTAAAAAAAGTTGATCACTTGTTCTAGAGTCTGAATCTTGAATGTGATCAGAAAGTTTTTCAGTATAACGAATCGAGAATGGTGGATTAACAAATACTACATCATAATCTTTAGATATCAACGTTGAACTTTTAACAGAAAGTGAGTCAATATTTTGTATTTGAAATTGTCCTGTATGATGAAACAACAAATTAAATAATGCAATTCGTGCCATTAACGTGTCGTAATCATAACCATGTAAAGCCCCCAGTAACTTTCCTTCTTGTACCGCACTCTTTTGATGAGCCCATGCTGACAATAAGAAACCACCTGTGCCACAAGCAGGGTCTATAATCCGTTCACCGGGCCGAGGATCTATTATGTTGACTATTAATTCTATAACTGAATGTGGTGTTACATATTGCCCGCCTTGACCCATAACCGTAACTGTACTTAACAAATATTCGAATGCATCACCGACATCTGTAACAGTAGTAAAATCATCGAAAATTTGATCGACTAGCCGAACAGCTCTGGTTACAATGCGTGGATTCGTAACCGTAAATTGAGTCTCCAACATGAAATCCACGCTCAGTTGCTGAGAATGTCTACTGCTGAGATTCTTCACACAACTCGAGACTCTGGTCTTAACTTCAGCAAATCCCTCTTCATTACTTGAATGTTCGTCATCTAGCTTATTATCCTTTATATATGCACGAAGTGATGGCCACATCTCATCATACATTCGTAGGAAAAACAAAAAGGAAATATGTTCAATGACAACATAACTACTATTTACACCTCCTGATCTAAAAAGGTCAACCACATTATCAATCATTGCTTTCATTTTGGCGGATATCAATCAGTATCATCCTTTCGTTAAAAAGAACTCACGGGCCGTTTCCTCATAGAGTTTGTTGGCAATGATAAGAGAATTAGTGATACTCAATTCAATCTTTTCCAAATGTGACACGATATGAACATACTTCTGTTGTTCTACTAAAGGTGGTATCTTTAGTTCTATTTCACGGATAATTCCAATATTAAGGCCGCTCATAATGGCACCACGATCCTTTTGTTGAATCTGCTGATGTACTTCAGGATGATGATTAAAAGCGCTTGCTATATATTGAGGTTCAACTTTTCTACGATCAACCGTCAATGTAGCCAAATGCTTGGTTGTAATCGCAACAGGTATTTCAGCCGGAACTACAGCAGCACATCCAACCGTCCCCATAATAGTGATGATTACATCATCGGGATAAACGGTATATCTCTTAAGTTGTTCGTATTTCTCCATACTAATGAACCTTCGTTCTTTACCCCAACTGAACTTACGTTTTACCGCATTGTCTATACCAAATACAGCTACTTCTCCTTCCTCTTGAATTTCTGAACGTAGTAATTGGCTTCCAAATGGACCTGAACGAACCGGAGCTTCTACTAAATCTTTTATTTTTTGCGAATCCCACTTCTCATATTCAGATGCACTGGGTCCAACTAATTCGTAAAAAATCGCTTCGTAAAGCTCCCTAAATAACTCATTCTTTCTTCTTTCTTTTGTTTTAATCCCCTCAATCTTCTCTAATACAGAAACAACATGTATTTGACCCTCCATAGAGGGGAGAGGGATTTCAAGTTGAAGCAACCGCATTTTATCAAGATGAGGTATTGCAGCTCCTATTGTATTGTTATTTAAGTAGTCAAACTTCACTTTAAGGAAATGGTAAAGATAGAGGTAGTTCACTCGTTTTTTATCTAAAACTTCAAGCTTGGTGATGGTGGATCCCACATACCCTACTAAGTTTGTCCCAACCAGACCTGCATTAGCTCCATCCGAAACAATGAGAATGTCATCCGAGTTGCAAAGGATTCCTCGATCATCCGACGCATATTCAGTGGGCTCACCTCCCCTTAAGCACTCTATATTTAAAACAGGGTACCTGCTTTCTTCCCTCGTTAACACCTTCTTATTAACTTTTCTCCCTTTACGTATTGATATAAGTTGTCCGACACCAACTGCACATACCTCGGTTTGGAAATCCACAATTTCACCCCTACTTTTTATCGGTATTAAGAAGAGCTTCCAGTTCCGCCAATTCTGATCTGAAGTTTTTATCCAATAATTTCAGCTCATCAATAATCTTAAGTGAGTCGATCTTCTGCACTTCTTTATGAACAATGGTCATGTACTGCTTAATGCTCAAATTATAATCTTGGTCGCGAATTTCGCTTACTGGAACAAGGAAGGATTGATCTGATCGTTTATTTTCCACTTCCTTATTTAACTGGTGGAATCTATTGATAATATCCGGTAAATTATTTTCTTCATGTCTCGATAAGTTTAGCTGCTTTCTTTTATCATCTAGGGAAAAGCCATCTGCTCTCATATCATAGAACCAGACATGCTCCGTTCCTCCAATATTTGTCTTTGTAAAGATCATTATTGCTGTTGAAACCCCTGCATAAGGCTTAAATACTCCTGAAGGCATTGATATTATTGCCTCTAGCTTATGCTGTTCAACGATACATTTTCTAACATTCTGATTTGCTTTGGACGACCCAAATAAGACACCGTCCGGTACAATAACAGCACAGCGACCACCTTTTTTCAGCAAACGTAAAATCAACATTAAAAACAGAAGTTCCGTCTTCTTTGTCTTGACAAAATTCATTAAACTATCAGAGATGCTAGCCTCATCAATATATCCTTTAAAGGGAGGATTAGCCAAAACAATTGTACATAACTCTTCTGCATTGTTCTCATTCGATATACTATTCAATTGCAATAACTCTGGGTTTTCGATTCCGTGGAGAAACATATTCATTGCTCCAACTCTAAGCATAGTCTCATCTGTATCGAAACCAATATAACGAACAGTTTTTAAGTTACCTCTTTTACGACTAGCAATATACTGCATTGCCTCTACCAAAAAGCCAGCGGAACCGACCGCAGGATCAACTACAGTGTCACCTAGATCTGGCTTGATGAGTTCTACCATTAATTTAACAATATGACGAGGTGTTCTAAATTGACCATTTGTTCCTGAAGTTTGTAATTTTGATAACAAATACTCATATAAATCACCTAGCATATCCTTATTTTGAGGTGGTATATCTTCCATTAAAACATTTATTCCTTCTATGATGCGCCGTAATAAAGTTTCATTCGGTATAACCAGAACTGCATTTCTAAAAAACGTTCCAAGATTAGTGGTTTTAACATTCAGAGTCCTTATAAACGGAAACACCTCTTCTTTGACAACGTTGTACATCTCTATTGGAGTAAACTTGATAAAAACGGACCATCTCAGGTGGTAATTTTCTTTTTCAAAAATAGGCTTTAATAATTTCTTTTTTTGTTTTTTCGCTTTGTACTCTAATTTATTTTGTAGGCTGTCGAGTTCTCTAATAAACAAAAGATATGAAAATTGCTCTATTACTGTTAACGGATTAGTTACTCCCCCGGTCCAAAAAATTTCCCAAATACGATCAACTTTGCTCTTAATATCTCCAGTAATCATACTATTCACTCCACATCTATAAGAACAAATGTACTCAATCTTATATTACATCATTATTACCATTTAGTAGAGTATTAATCTAAATGAAATGTAATGGTAACTCATTGCTGAACCTACGCCTAATTGAACTATACGTTTAAATCAATTACTTGCTCTCTGGGCTCCCAGCAAAGTTTGAGCAAGACCCAAATTTTTCACCGTCACTTATGATACGGTTCCTTCCTAATAATCTTAAACGCCCGATAAATCTGCTCCACCAGCACCAGCCGCATCAACTGGTGCGGCAAAGTCATGCGCCCGAACGACAGCTTCAGTTCGGCGCGCTCCAGCACCGCGGGGGCCAGCCCTAGCGAGCCCCCGATCACAAACGCCACGTGGCTGCGCCCGTACGTGGCGAGGCCTTCTACATGCCGCGCGAGCTCCTCGCTCGATAGCGGCTTGCCGTCAAGGGCGAGCGCCACCACGTAGGCGTCGCCCTTGATTTGCGCGAGGATACGTTCGCCCTCGCGCTGCCGCACCTGCGCCTCCTCCGCGGCGCTCATGGCCTCCGGTGCCTTCTCGTCAGGCACCTCGCTGATCTGCACCTTGGCATAGGGCCCAAGGCGCTTCACATACTCTGCGATCCCCTGCACCAGATACGATTCCTTCAACTTGCCTACCGCTACTATCTGTATTTGCATGAAATGCTACCATCCTTTTCATCTAATCTATCAAGCTATGGTTCTTATCCTGTGTGGGAGCCAATTAGGCTAACTACCCAGCGGACACGTGCCTACCATCACAGCACGATCCACCAAGTCCCCCCTATCCCCATAACCCTGCTCCAGCCATCATCTCAGCCAACAAAAAAAGAAGGCCGCGCCCCTACCTGCGCGCGCAGCCCTCTTTTCCAACTTACACAACCAAAAACCGCGCCTTTTCCATGCAGCGCTCGCAATGGGCGGGCGGCTCCCAAGCCGGGAAGCGTGTCTCCTCCAAATCGACGATATCCGGCGCATCCTCGTATTCGTCGACGAATTGATCGATTGCCAGCTCCAAATGCTCCTTGCAAACTACATACATATCGAGACCCCACTCTGCTCTACGCTCTAAAATAGGTTACCTATCCGGCAGCTCGCCCATCGTCAGGGCGGCGGTAGCCTTTTTCCCTGCGCGATAATAAGTAACGTTGATTTTGTCGCCTATATTTTTCTGCGAATAAATGTACTTCCTCAGCTCCAGTGTACTGTCCACCGGCTTGCTGTCCAGCTCCACAATGACATCGTTCGTCTTAAGTCCTGCATCCTTGGCAGGCCCCGTAGCTTCAATAACTATAATACCAGTTTTCACACCGGAAGGCAGCTTTAATACTTCCGTCCCTTTAAAAGATTGCAAATTTTGCGTCACGACACCCAAATAAGGCCGTTTGATCTTCTTATCTTTAATCAACGTATCAATGATCGGCTTGGCGGCGTTGATCGGGATAGCGAAGCCGAGCCCTTCCACGCCCGTATCAGCCACTTTCAAAGTGTTGATACCGACGACTTTGCCTTCCAAATTGACCAGCGCACCGCCGCTGTTGCCCTGGTTAATGGCCGCATCCGTCTGGATCACGTCCATCTCCCAATCGTACTCGCCCTGCTGCCCGAGAGAAACCGGAATCGTCCGTTTCGGCCAGCTGATAATGCCCTTGGTTATCGTCGGCGCATAGCCCAGTCCCAACGGGTTGCCTATGGCGATAGCCGTTTCTCCGGCCTTCAGCACGTCGGAGTTGCCGAACTCCGCCACCTGCTTCACGCCGCTTCCGTCAATCTCCAGAACGGCAAGATCGGTCATCTGATCGCGTCCCAGCAGTGTTGCCTGCTTGCGCTCTCCCGACGCGGTGACGACGTCCAGTTGGCTGAAGCCTTCCACAACGTGATTGTTCGTTACGATACGCACTTTATCGCCCGCTTTTTGGAACATGACGCCCGAGCCTAAGCCTACCGCTCCGCGGATCACTTCTTTGTCCGTCTCCTTGTTCGAAGCGATAATGCTGATGACCGTAGGGCCGATCTTTTCCGCCGCGAGCACCGCCGAATCGCTGGCAGCCTGCTGACCGTCCGGACCATTGCCCGGAGAGAGGCTCCCTGAGCCTGTAGAAGAAACCGCTACCGCCGCCGAATCAACGGAACCGTTCCCTCCTCCAAACAGAAGCACGAGCACGAGCATAACAGCCGCACCGCCCAGTGCCGGCAGCAGCCAGGGGTACTTTTGCAAACCATGGATTTTCCAGCTCTTCTCTCCGGTTGACGGAGACCATCCATCCCACCGGGACACCTTCGTGGAATAAAAATCATCATCGAACAGACTCATCGCTTCCCGCTCCCTCCTCTGCACACTTTGCAGAGCCGCCTCTAGCATTCTTCAAAACTTTTAAAAAGAAAAAGGAATGTTTTCATAACCGAAAGACTAGAATAAGAGTATAACCCCGTTCCCGGAAAGGATGCCGAAGCCTATGAATCGGATTACCAACCATTTGGAGCAAGTAGATTTCATCGCCAAGCTGGCCGACCTCAAAAACGCCCATTACCAAAACGCCCTGTTAGTAAGTGCTCTGATCGAAGTGCTGGTGGAAAAAGGCATTATTACCGCCCGAGACATAGCCGCCATGTCGGCCCATCTGGACGCCGCCTATACACCCGAACCCGTATCGGAGGAGTCTACTCGTCCTCTTCCAACCGATCCCACTCTGTAGCGCGATCATAATATGTATCCATCAGACGAGCCCGATGGTCGTCAGGCTGCAGCCGGTCTTCTACCATATTATTCACGGTCAGCCTGGCCAAATCCATCAGATTATGATCGCGGCTCAAGTGAGCCAAGTACACCCGCTTCGTCTTCGGCGTCATGACATCGACCAGGCCGCTTCCCGCCGCTTCGTTCGATAAGTGCCCGAGATCGCTCAAAATACGTCGTTTGATGTTCCAAGGATATTTACCCATTCGAAGCATCTCGATATCATGATTGGACTCCAATACGAGCACGTCGCTGTCCTGAATTTTCTCCTTCACCTTGGAGCTCATATAGCCGAGATCGGTTGCGAGACTGAGCTTCTGATCCTCATGGTAAAAGCAGTACCCCACCGGCTCCGCCGCATCATGGGAAATACCGTAAGACTCCACCTGGAGCGATCCGAAATTGCGCACCTCACCGGTTTCCATAACGCACCGCTTGTCATCGGCGATCTCTCCGATATGCCGGTTCAGCTCTTCCCATGTCTTCTCATTGGCATACACCGGCAAATCGTACTTACGCGCGACTGCGCCTAATCCCTTGATATGGTCGGCATGCTCGTGGGTTACGAGAATCGCATCGAGATCTGCTGCGCTCATATCTTTTTCCTTCAAAAGCTGATCTATCTTTTTGGCGCTGAGACCGGCGTCGATCAATACTTTGCCGTCCTCCGTCGCCACTACCATCGCGTTCCCCGTGGAACCACTCGATAATACGCTAAAACGAATTCCCATAGCTCAAACTCCTATCTTCAAAAACCTGCATCACTGCCTGCTACTTCTTGTTTCTTTGCGGCGGATCGACCGCCCCGTTCAACGCGTGCACGTAATAAATATCTCCGTTGCATACAACCCGCCAGTAAGGAACGAGAAACATCGTCTGCGAATCGAATGTTTGCCCGTGATACCCGAGCTTAATGCTGCTGATGACCGTTCCGGACGGGAGATAATTATCTATTAGACTGCGAAGTACCGTGTAGGAGGAAATGACTTTCTGTTCCTTCTGCTCGTTCTCCGACTTCACTTCTGCATAGCTTTGCTTGTAGGAAGTGATCAATCCGTTCTGCTCCTTTAATTCGAGCCTTACCTCGAACATCGGAAACGACCCGAACATCTCATGAAACATATACGTCCCATTGGCGCTAAGCACCGGATCGTACTGGTATTTATCCATATTCGGTATTGCCGCCCGGGCGGCCGCATCTCTCGGTGCCCCTTTGCTCAGCAGCGGACTGTATTTAAAAGGCGTTTCCAGCGTAATCTCCTTATCTGACGTCAGCTTCTCATCGAATTGGACTACGATCTCCTTAAGCCTTGGCACTTCGGTC
Organism: Paenibacillus sp. H1-7; assembly: GCF_022354825.1. Lineage (GTDB taxonomy): Bacteria > Bacillota > Bacilli > Paenibacillales > NBRC-103111 > Paenibacillus_S. The sequence continues at coordinate 37,937 of NZ_CP031168.1, read as the reverse complement.
GGCAGCTCCGCCGATATTTGTATGTTTTTGCTCTTGATCAGCCTCTGTAATTCTTCCGCTGCGCTCGCTGTACTGGCGTCGAACTCGAGCAGATCGGATCGGGTCGTCCACAGCTGGTAGCCGAGCACCAGATTCAGCAGAAAAAAGGATAAGATTAATATCGTTTTGGCCCGGCTCCAATCCATGGACTTCACCTCCTGTGGGCTTCTTCGTAAGCATGTACTGATCTTTTCTGTATCCGCGCGCTTTCCCTACCAGGAAAGCCAGCCCCTTACTCCTCCACCAGGCTTTTTATAGGAAAGCCTACTGTCGTAAAATTTCTCTGAAAATTTGCGCTTAAGCAGGTGGTGTATCTCCCGGAGGAGCGCTAGCGTCCGCCTTTGAAACCCGTGAAGCTACCATTACATCTAATCAGCAAGTTCACGGGTTTCAACAGCGGCCGGAGGGAGATATATCACCGAATGAGAGGTAGAAAATTTCCTGCACTTTAGGGTTCCAGGCTTTCCTTCAGAAAGCCCCTCTACTCCAAAAATTCGTAAGTCCCATCCCTAAGCTCCACAACCCAAGACGGGTCCAGACGCATCCGGTCTTCCCCCACCCCTACAGTCGGGCGATAGCCGGGAAATACCGAAATGACGGCGCTCTTCTTCGCGTACTGATTCAGCTTCGCGTCCAGCGCATCACCGAAGAGCATCGCGACTTCTTTACTGGTTGCGCTTTGCGGCTCCGGAATAATCATCGACCGCTCATAGCTCGATACGACACCTTTTTGCAGCACCATCTTGATGAAACCGATGTTGTCGTTGCGCTGGTTGATGATGGGAAGCGAGCCGTAATATTGCCGGAAAATGAACGCCTGATTAACGGGCAGCAGCCGCTGGGGCACCTTCTGCACTGTATACTGGCCGTTCCAGCCGCCATGCTGATTAACGAACTGCACAGCCGACAGCAGATTTTCCTCCACATCAATCTTCGCGTCCACTGACGCCACCGGGTCGGAATAAATGAGCCAGCGCTCGTCGTTCTTCAGCTGAAGTCCTCTTTTGGCATCGGTATAAATCTCCGTACCGTCGCGCTCGGATAGATTCCGGGTAATGGCCGGATCGACGAAAAAGCTTCGCTTCAATTGATCCACCGTAAATTGCGAAAATCCGAACGAATAGCCGGGAAAGGAAACCGGCTTGGTAGGCAAGTAATAGTCGCCTTCGACCGCTTTATATGGCACCGTTCCTTCTATCGCCATGAGCCGCTCGATATCTTTGGCCGAAATGTCCGCCTTCTGCACCTCATACACCGTGCTGGCCGTATCGGTGAACAGAATAGTGCGAACCTCGTCCTTGGCCTCTCTGGCAATTATCCAGATGCGTGTAATCGTATCGTTGTCCAGCGGGAGGTCGCCCTTCATCTGCATGACCCGATGCAGCACACTTATGGGAATGCCGTCGCGAAACACCACTTCAATACCCTGCTGCTTGCCGCGAACCTCTTCCACGTTCATATTCAGGGCGGAGACCGTCGTTTTGCGGAAGCCCGACAACGTTCTCTGCTTCACGCTATCCAGCACCTGATTGTAAGGAGCCGTATTCGGGTACAGCACCGTATGAACCTGATTGCCCATATGAAGGACCACTTGGTCGGGGAACAGCAAATCCTCCAGCTTGGCCTGCGTGCCGATTGGATCGGTCTTCACATAATCCTGCTGCTCCAACGGATCGAACTTCGGCGAGCTGTAGGAAAGAAAATAGCTTTGCATCAAACTAACCGCAACCAGCATCACCAACAGACCGGTTTTCACCTTTTCAATCATCCTGCAGCCTCCTCCATCGTATATGGAAGCGTGAAGGTTACCTTCGTTCCTTGGCCAAATTCCGACTCCAATCCTATAGTTCCGCCATGAGCCCGCACTATTTCCCGGGCAATCGACAAACCTAGCCCTGTCCCGCCCATGTTGCGGGATCGAGCTTTGTCGACGCGATAGAACCTTTCGAAGATGCGGCTCAAATCCTTCTTCGGAATGCCGATTCCGGTATCCTGCACCGAAACCTCCAGCTGCTTCATGTCAAGACGCCGCGCCATCAACGTAATATGACCTCCATCAGGCGTGTACTTGATCGCGTTGGACACCAGATTGTCCAGCACCTGGTCGATTCGGTCGCGGTCCAGCATAATTTCCGCCACTTCAGGGTCAACCTTCACTTCAATCGCGATTTCCCGCTGCTCCAGCTGGAACGCGAACCGGTCCGCGACTTCCTCCAGCATTTCTGCTACGTCCGTGATCTCTCTGCCTATGATAGCCTGCTTCGAATCAAGCCGGGACAATTGCAGCAAATCGGTAACAAGCCGGATCATCCGCTCCGTCTCGTTGCGGGTCACGTTAACGAATTTGCCGGCGAGCTGAGGCTCCTCCAGCGCTCCGTCTTCCAGCGCCTCCAGATAGCTCTTGATCGTGGTCAGAGGCGTCCGGAGCTCATGCGACACGTTGGCCACGAACTCTCTGCGGGCTTCCTCCAGCTTCTCTTGATCCGTCACATCCTGCAGCATCGCAATCGTACTGGCAGAGCCCTTTTCCTTACTGTAAACGGTTGTAAAGGTCACTCTGACCGACAGATGCTCCTCTTCCCCTTCATGATAAAACTGCAGCATCATCATCGGATCGTCGCCCGATTGCAGCTCCTTCATCGTTTCACGTGTGATGCCCAGCACCTCGGGAAGCGTCCGCCCGACGATGTCGTCCTCGGTCAGCTCCAATATTTGCTTCGCCCGGCGGTTGACTACAATAACACGTCCGTCATCGTCGGTTGCGATCAGGCCGTCATTCATATTCGACAAGATCGAGGCGAGCTTCTCCTTCTCTTCCTCATTCAATGACAAAGCATCCCGCAAGCGCTCCATCATAAAATTAAACGTCTGCCCCAGCTGTCCGATCTCGTCCTTCCCGAAGACAGCGACCTTTTCGTTAAAACGCCCTTCGGCAACCGCCGTCGCCTGCCGCGTAATCGCCTTGATCGGGCTCGTTATCGTAGCCGACAGCACGACGCCGAGACCGGCCGTCAAGCCGAGAGCGATCATCGTTCCCGTAATCAGAAACTGGTTGATCCTGTTCATCGTGCTGTACAGCTCTTCCATCGAAGCGATAATGTAAATCGCACCGTTCACCTTAACGCCGGATCCGACCGGCTTCGTAATAATCATTTTGCGGACGCCGTCAAAGTCGGTGAACATCCGCTGGTTATCTTTAATCCCCTGCAGAGCGCGGTTGACTTCCGTCTGCGTATTTTTTTGCCCGATAATCGCCTGGTGGCTTGCCATCGAAGTCGTCAGGACAAAGCCGTTGGCGTCTATCACCTGAATTTCGGCGCTGCTGTTGGCGAACAGCTTGTTCACGACATCATTCATCTCGGCATACGTTTTCTTCGTATCCCCCAGCTTCGTTTCCTCATTTAAGTACTTTTCCACCCATTGGGTGAGCAGCTCCGCCTGAATGTTATGCGATTCGATGAAATCGTTCTTGAAGTAGCTCTCCAGCGTCCGGACGAAGTAGACTCCGATCAGCTGCATGGCGATTAGAATCAGCAGCACATAAATGATAATGACCTTCGCCTGGATCGATTGAAAGAAACGAAGTCCTTTCATGCGTCAGAAGCCTCCGCTTTTCGGATTGCGCATCATGTAGCCAAGCCCTCTCCGTGTCAAAATATATTCAGGCCGGCTCGGATCGTCCTCAATTTTCTCGCGCAGCCGGCGAATCGTCACATCGACCGTACGCACGTCGCCGTAATATTCGAAGCCCCATACCGCCTGCAGCAAATGCTCCCGGGTCATCACCTTGCCGCTGTTTTTGGCCAAATATTGCACCAGCTCGAACTCACGGTGCGTCAAATCCAAAGGAACCTCATCTTTATAGACCACATACATGTCGGAGTCGATAAAGAGCCCCTGGATTCGTATTCCCTGCCTTTTCTCCGGCTCGGAAGGGGCAGGATTAGCCGCCTTCGTCTGACGCCGCAAATGAGCCTTCACGCGGGCTAGCAGCTCTCTCGTACCGAACGGCTTCGTGACGTAATCGTCGGCGCCCAGCTCGAGCCCTAGCACCTTGTCGATTTCGTTGTCCTTGGCCGTGAGCATAATAATCGGCGTGTTCAGACGCACGCGCACCTCCCGGCACACATCCATCCCGTCCTTAACGGGAAGCATCAGATCGAGCAGAATCAGATCCGGCTCCTCGTTGAAGGCAAGCTCCACAGCCGCCCCGCCGTCGTAGGCGCATATAACCTCGTGGCCTTCCTTCTCCAAATTAAACTTCAATATATCCGCAATCGGTTGTTCATCATCGACAACGAGTATTTTCGCCATCCTTACGATCACCGCCTATGAAGAAACTAGTCTTGTATTTAAGCAACAGAAAATCCAGACAAACCCATGCTTCTATCTTACCACACCTTGAAGCAAAAAGAGACATGGACAAGCAGCTTTCCTGCTTCTTCCATGCCTCTCTATTAAGATCTATGAAGAATGATTTTCAACGAAATAAGTGCTAACGATTTAGGAACTTCAGAGGGTTTTGCGGTGCGTCGCTTTGCTGAACCTCGAAATGCAAATGCACGCCTGTCGAATCCCCGGTGCTTCCCATCAGACCGATTTTCTCGCCCTTCTCGACGATTTTGCCGGTTGAGGTGTCAATCTTGCTCAAATGCCCGTACAGCGTCTTGTAGCCGTTCATATGGTCTATAATGACCGCATTGCCGTACCCGCTCTTCACGCCTGCAAAGACCACTTTGCCGTTATCTGAAGCCAAAATGTTTTTGTTCGGCGACGTCAAGTCGATGCCCTTGTGGAACGCTCCCCATCGGGTACCGAACGTACTGCTGATGCTCGACGATACGACCGGCCAAGCGAACTTGCCTGTCCCTTCGCCCTTGATTACCTTCGTTCCTTTGCGAACGACGGCTTTCACCGGCTCCTCGATGATTTCCTCGTTCAGAACCGTTTCATCCGTCATGAGACCGTTCACCTTCGTGACCTGAATCATGACTTTTTTCATGCCGTTCTTGCCTTCCTTAATAGTCTGGGACGTTCCCGCCCGCATGCTGTCGTCCTTCTCGTATTCCGTCTCGTACTGAATCTCTTGAGACTCCGCTACCTTCTCGACCGTCCGAACGGCGAGCTTCGGCTGCAGCACCGTCAAATCCAGCTGCTGGCCGACCTTGATCATATCGTCGCTGATCCAAGGGTTGTTTTGATAGATGACCTGCTTCGGAATATCCAGCTTCTTCGCGATGCAGGAGACGCAGTCGCCTTTTTCCACCGTATATTTCGTAGGCTGCACATCGCCCGTTTCCAGCTTCTTCTTCAGCTCCGCCGGATCCATTACGTCCTGAGGCTGAATTTCGATTTCCTTCAGCTCTACCTTTTGCACGAACTCTACCTTTTCCAATTCCACTACTTGGGCAGGCGGTGCAGCAGAGGCGGACAACACGCGAACCTTGGCTTCCTTCTTATTCTCCAGCGCGGTGTCTTTAATCGATTCGAGCAGCTGTTCTGCCGTTTGCTCATCCTTGACGATTCCCATGGATTTGCCGTCTACGCTCAGCTCCGTTCCTACCGGATAAGCGGTAATGGCGCTGGCGACGCGGTTCAAGACGTCCTTGTCGTTCGTCTCCTCCATGAAAACCTTTTCAACCTGAAACGTGACCTCGGGCTCCTTGACCTTCATCCGGACTTCCTGACTGGAGGCAGCCAATTCCTTGGCTTTCATTTGCTTCAATTGCTCTACTTCCGCCGTATCCTTGACGGTTCCTACTTCCTGCCCGTTCACCGAGACATGATATACGTTCTTCAAGCCGGTGTGCACATAGGTATGGCCACCCCAAACGACTGCAGCTATAACGCCCAATGCGGATATAGTTTTAGCAAGAGTCCATTTATGTAAAAGAATATCCTTAGCTTTATGTGCAGAAGCTTCCATCTGTTGTTCTTCGGTAGCTAGGCTGACTTCCGTGTCGGCAGTCACTTTTTGCGTGCGGATTTGCGAAAGCTTCTGCTTGGACTTGTCCAGCAGCTCCTTCATCCAACCCGTTCCTCTGAAAACTGTCATGTTCTACTCCTTTAAGCCGTTTTCTACGAAAAATACATAAAAACACCTGAATTAGAGACAATAACCACGTAAGACGACCTTCTTAATCAATTTACCACAGTTCGTCTTCATTTTTCAACATTATTCACGGGCTCTGGTTTCGATTGCCGGGGTTTCGTGGCAGGGGTGTGAAGTCAATCCATGGAAAACATAACGGCATTTTTCAAAAATCGGGAGGATATGGACCGCGCTGCGAGCGCATTGCGAGAGCAAGGAGCCATCGATATTCAGCTGTACTCCGCCGGTCAGACAGAACTGGGGGAACTACCTGGAGCTTCCGCTGCATTAGGCATGTCTTCTGCAGAAGAGCATCATGATCATCATATTCTTCAGGTCGTTGTCGAATCATCACGCTTTCGCCAAGCCGAGGATACATTGGCCCGCTACGGGGGCCAGAGGTAAGGAACCATGACATCAGTATCTTATAAATTCTATTAAAGTAAAAAAACCTAGCCTGCGGCTAGGTCCATGTCTAAATTTGTACGTGTATGCGTGGGAAGGGAATGGGGCGTGGGATTCCGGCCGCTTGTTGAAGTCGTGTTCCTTTGAATGATAGCTTGTCGCGGTAGTTCACGACTTCAAAGGCGGACACTGCCGCTCCTCCACCCTACACCCATTCCCTCTCTTGTTCTACTCTGTACTCTCTGTGCTGCTTCCTTACTCCCTAACTTGTTCGTTAAGTGATCATCTGATAACCCGGTGCCATCACAGCCATATTCCCTCATCGGCCGATCTCATCAGCCTGTCGTCTTAATCATGCTAAGAAGCTGAGAATATTCCTCCGGCTTCAAATACGTTTGCAGCAGCTGCTCGATCTGCTTGAGCTCCGCCGCTGTAATGCCGTCCTCCATCAAACGGGATATCGTCTGCATTTCCGCTTGCGGAACCCGCGTTACGAGCATGTTGAAAATTTTGTTCTTCTCGTCGCCCGACAGCTGATCCTTCTTCTTGGTAAATTCCTCTCCGGACACGACGATCCGCTTGCTTTCCTCCGCTGCCGACGACCCGGCTCCCGAGCTTGCCCCGCTTCCGGCCACCGCGTCCTTGCTGATGCCCGAGCCGCTTTCCTGTCCGCTTTGGTGGCCGAATACGGCAACCGCATCCTCCGGCGGCTTTTTGCCGGTGGAAGACCCGCTTCCTTGGTTCGTGGAAGCGTCGGTTCCCGTAGAGCTGCCGCCGGCAGCTCCCGTCTCGGACGGCCGGAGCGGATCCGCAGGGCCGCCCGAAGAATCGATGGCTCCGGCGACGGACCGGTCCGCCGGCACCGTATTCGTACCGGCAGCCTGCTGACCGCCGGTCCCGCCCGTCCCTTGGCCGAACAAGCCGGAGGCCGTGCTGCCGAGGTGTGCCACGAATTGCGACCAGCCGGGCGCAGCGCTAACCGCCGATTTTAAATTATATTGCGTCAATATCAGATCCGCATAAGTGCTCACAGCCCAAAAGGTGGATGCAATACAGACCGCCGACGTAATCAAAGCGGTCAATACGAGCTTGACCAGCCATTCTATTGCTTTCATAAATTCCGCAACTCCCATCTGACTTAAGAAATCCTTATAGCAAGCACCAACGTGCCTCTACCTTCCCCAGTATTGACGATTTTGGCCGATGCCAACCGTTCCAGCCTGTGAAACTTTCATGATGCAGCCAGCGGATCGCTGCTCCGCCGCCTGTGGATTACCCCGGATACCGCAGCTCCACGCAAAAAAGACCCGGCGCAAAAGATACGCCAGGTCTATCCATGCAAACAAGGAAGTCCAAACTACTCCAGATTGATAGCTCGAATCTTGCTCAATTCGATTTTCGGCTTGCGGTCCTCCGTCAGCAATCCGTTGATCTCCTGCTGAACATCGGTCGTCTGCGTATAGCAATAGCCGCAAACATACGGTACGTTCTTGATCGCTTGCGTAATCTCCCGGTACCGTTTCAAAAACTGCTCCTCCGACTGAACCATGCTGCCGTAGCCCCAGCCGGATTCGTTCTTGAAGGCGATGCCTCCATATTCGCTTATGATGATCGGCTGCCCCCGGTAGGCGTATCCTTGAGCGAAGGCCAGCCTATGATTGCTGAACGAGCGCTCATTGCTCACGAGCGGCTCCTTGTCGGCGTAGCGCGAGGCGAACCTCTCGCCGAACTCCTCGTAATCATGCAGCGTGAGAATGTCCGACACGGTATGCTCCCAGCCGTCGTTCACGACAACCGGTCTCGTCGTATCCAGCGACTTCGTCAAATGATAGACCGCCTCCGTAAACGCCTGCTGCTTCCGGTCGGTATAAATATTGGGAACTCCCCACGATTCGTTGAACGGCACCCATGTCACAATGCAAGGATGGTTGTACTGCTGCCGGACGATATCGGTCCATTCCTTCGTAAAACGGCTTACCGCTTCATCCGAGTACTCGTAAGTGGCGGCCATCTCGGACCAGACGAGCAGCCCTTTGCGGTCGCACCAGTACAGAAATCTCGCGTCCTCGATCTTCTGATGCTTCCTCACGCCGTTGAAGCCCATCTCCAGCGTTTTGTCGATATCCTCGATGATCGCCTCCTCGGAGGGCGGCGTCAGCAGGCTGTCAGGCCAATATCCTTGATCGAGCAGCAACCGCTGGTACAGCGGCCGGTTATTCAGATAGATCGTTCCGTTCTCGATCGAGATTTTTCTCATGCCGAAATACGAGGAGACCCGGTCCAGCTCCCGGCCGCCTTCATATAGGACGAACTCGACGTCATACAGGTTCGGATGACCCGGCTGCCATAGCATGACTCTCCATTCGTGGATTTCGCTTGCTATGTCGACGCTTAAGCTGACTGATTCGCGGTCCACCAGAGCGGATATCTGCTTCACCGGCTTCCCTTGAAATGTAACCGCCGTCTCGATGCGAAGGCTGCGCCCTTCCGAGCCTTGAACGCTGTATTGGAACCGGACGGAACGAGTATCGATATCCGGCGTTATTTTGACATCGGCAATGCAGGCGTCGTTGACGAACTCCAGCCACACCGTTTGCCATATACCGGTCGTTTGCGTATACCAGCAGCCGTAGTTTTCTTCCTTCCACCTCTGCTTGCCCCTTGGCTGATAGCAGCTCATGGTGTCCTCGGCTTTAACCACAATGCTTTGCTCGTCTGTATCGTTGCGAAGGGCTTGCGTAATATCAAACGAAAAGGCCGTATACCCGCCTTCATGACTACCGATAAACCGGCCGTTCACCCATACTTTAGCCAAGTAGTCGGCCGCCTGAAAATGAAGGATCACCCGTTTCCCCTTCTGATTTGCAGGAAGCTTCACCTTTTTCTGATACCATACGTGGCTGTGATGAGCTTCCTCCCCTATCCCGCTTGCTTTGCTCTCATAGGTGAACGGAACGATAATGCTCCGGTCCATCACGGACCCGGCATACCACTGCTGCTGCTCTCCTACGTTGCCGTCGTCAAAACGGAAGCCCCACTCCCCGTTCAAGTTCAACCATTCGCCTCTAACGAACTGCGGTCTCGGATATTCCGGCCTCACTGCACTCTTTTCATGAACCATTATCTGTTCTCCTCCTCTTATCCTTTAATTCCGCTGAAGCTGATGCCCTTGACGATTTGTTTTTCAAACAGCATGAACGCAATAATGACCGGTATCGATGCGATAGCATTCACAGTCATAGGAGTCACGTAGTCGACCGTATAGTTCGCGAGCAGCGTAGGGATGCCGACAGGCACCGTATACAGCTCCTCGGAAGTAATGGACAAGTACGGCCACAGGAAATTGTTCCACGATCCGATGAAGGTGAAGATGGAAAGGGATGCGATGGCCGGCTTGGCCAGCGGAAGCACGATCGTGCTGTACGTTTTGAACGAGCCGCAGCCGTCGATTTCCGCGCTCTCGACCAGTTCTCTCGGCACACCGTCGAAGAAGCTTTTTAAAATGACAACCCCAAGAGGCGCAGCAATCCCCGGCAAAATAATACCCAGATAGCTATCCAGCAGCTCCATATCCTTTACCACGGCATAGAGCGGAATGATCGTCGCTTCTCCGGGAATCATCAGGCCGGCGACAAAGAACAGGAAGATCGCCTGTTTATAGTGAAATTGAATTTTCGAAATGGCGAAGGCAGCCAGAGAAGTGAACAGCACGGTCAGCACCGTCTTGACCAATGCGATAAACAGGCTGTTGCCCATCCACCGGAGCATCGACGTTTTGCTTAGCACCTTGGAGTAATTGTCGAACGTATACGGCGGCAAAAACCAGTCGACCAGCGTTTTGATCGGCGAGCCTTCGGTCTTGATAGAGACGAACAGCATCCAGACCACCGGTATCAGGAAACATACTGCGATAATGATGGCGATAACCAGCTGGATCCGATGCAGCAGCGTGACAGACTTCACCTAGACCTCCTCCTTAGGCTTTACCTTGAGCTGAACAAAGGCAAGCACGAGCAAAATCACAAACAATGCGTACGACATCGTGGCTGCGTAGCCCAAATCGTTATTTTTAAAGCCGGTCTCATATATGTATTGGATGATGGGCCTCGTCTTGGTGCCGGGCCCTCCTCTTGTAATGAGCCAGATTTGCGAGAACACCTTGTAGGAGGCGATGATTTGCAGCAGCAGGATGACCCGCGTGATCGGCCCCAGCAGAGGTAATGTCACGTGCCAGAACAGCTGCCCGTCCGTGGCGCCGTCGATTTTCCCCGCTTCGTACAAATAGTCGGGAATATCCTGCAGAGAGGCAAGGTACAGCACCATATTGAACCCGACCGTCCACCACAGCGTCACGCCTACAATGGATACCCATGCGAGAGTTTTGTCGGCCAGCCAGAACGGTTCCGCCGTACTCCCTAGAAGATGCAGCAGCGAATTGATAAAGCCCGTATACGGCTGGAGCATGAAGATCGCCAGGAAGGAAATGACGGAGACCGACAGGATGCCCGGCAAAAAGTAGCTCCCCCGCAAAAACGTACGGAACCTCGTTTTCATATTCGCAAGCAATGCCAGCACGAGCGCCAGCACGATCATCCCCGGAGTCGACAGCAGGACGAACAGCGTCGTGTTCTTCAGCGCTTCCCAAAATTGCGGGTCCTTGAGCATGGCGGCATAGTTGGCCAATCCCACATAGTCCATTTTCTTTATCAGCGTCCAATGATACAGGCTCATTTGCAAGCCCTTCAGCATCGGATAGATCGTGAACAGAACATAGACGATAAAAAAAGGCAGAAGGAACGGAACCGCCTTCAGGTTCCCTATCCGTTTCTTGCTTTTCATTGCGCACCTCTCTCACTGGATCCTTATAAGCCCGGAGGGGCATCCTTCGCCCGCTCCGAGCTTCCGGACGTAAGATTCATCAGGCGTTTTTACTTGATGACTGTTTTCATTTCCTCAATCATTTTCTTAAAGGCGTCTTCCGTCGGAACGCTGTTGTTCCAGATCGTATCCAGGTTGCGGATGACGACGGTTTTGACCGCCCAGTTATAGGCCGAAGGCTTGTTGAAGCTGACGGTGTCGGCAACGGCTACGTAATCGCTTCGGTAAGGAAGCTTCTTGAATTCCGGATCGTCGACGATTTTGGACTTCGCCGGGATATGTCCCGCTTTGGCCCATATTTGGCCGTGGTCGGCAATATAGTTCATGAAGGTGATGGCTGCTTTTTGCTTTGCCTGATCCTCTTTCTTCTGAATCGGAAGGATGAGCGTATGGGAATCGCCCCAGGTCGCTTGCTTGTCAAAAAATTTCGGGATCGGCATGACGCCGAAATCCAAGCCGTTCGTCTGCTCCATCGTGCCGGTGTTCCATACCCCCGACATGAAGAATCCGGCATTGCCCGCCTGGAACGATTTCGTGAAGTTTTCCAGATTCAGCGGAATGACCTGCTGCTTGTGGTACAAATCTTTAATGTAGTTGGCCGCTTGAACCGCCTTGGCCATATCGATCGAAGGGGTTTTCAAATCGTCGGCTATGACATCCTTGCCGCCGAGCTGTGTATATAGCGCCCACCAGAGACGATACGGATCGTCACCTTTGCTCGGGAAGGCGAAAGCCATCTGGTTGCTTTGGAGGCTCGACTTCAGCTTCACGGCGAAATCCACGAAGCCTTGCGCCGACTGGGTCATGATCGGTTTGCCCTTATCGTCGAGCAGGCCTGCCTGCTTCAGCAGCGCTTTGTTATAGAAAAAGATGAAGGGATGGGTATCGATAGGGACCGCGTAGTGCTTGCCGTTCAGCATGGTCGCATTCATAATGTTCTGATTAAAAGAGCTCCAGTCCAGATTCGATAGTTTAGCCGGCGCATCCAGCTCCGTTACAACGCCTTGCTTGATCAGCTCCGGAAGTTTGGACGTATGGGAAACGCCAATATCCGGGCCGTTGCCGGACGAAACCCCGGTGATCAGCTTGGTGTAATATTCCCCCCATTCCAGCATCACGTTTTTCACCTGGATATTCGGATTGTCCTTGTTGAACGAATCGATCATCTGCTGCATGAAATCTCCGTCTCCGCCGCTGAATAGAGACCAGAACACAAGCTCTACCTTGCCGTTCGAGGCAGGCGGCTTGTCGCCCCCTTCCCCTGCCTTGGTCCCGCCGGATGTGCAGGCTGCAAGCAGCCCAAGAACAAGAACCAGCGATAGTAGTAATGAAAGCCCTTTCTTCATAGATTACACTCCCCTTCATCATAGTGTTCCGAACGATAACGAAACGACATCCTTGTTTCATTACAATATTTATGTAACGGTAGATCCAAGAATGCTATCGATGGTCATTTCTTTTTGGGGAACATTCGTAGTGCTTTCGGGGATACAGGCTTGTCCTGCGCTTACTTTCGTTCACTATATCGTGATTTATTACCGTTTTTTTGTAATAAAGGACAGTCCGCGGCTCATGGCTTCTTTTGCAGACACAAAAAAAGAGACTCCCCACGCAAGCAGCGCCGGCAGTCTCCCGATGGTTGTCCATCTATGATTCTATGATTCCTGATAGGTGACCTTCATCTTAATATCATGCTCGAAGTCTCCGAATTCTTTGCCAAACAAGTTAATGCCGCCCTTATGGACCGCATTCGATTTGACCCCGATCTTGAACGTGACGAAGTCGCTCTGCGCCAGCTTAAGATCGGTGACGTTGACATTCGAGATAGGCACATCGTCGATAGACGATTTGGATTTATCGATTTTCCACGTCTTCACCACACCGAACTGCGTGTTATGGTCAGACCACCAGGCCGGGTTCAGCCGTCCCTTCCGCCCCCCGAAATCTCCCGGACACGTCCACGTTCCAATTTCCATGTCATTGACCCATACCGTAATATCGGACGGCCAGTCGTTATCGTAGCTTGGCGCCTCCGAGCAGAGCTCCAGGCTGAACTGTACCGATTCCACGCCCGGTTTGTAGGCGGTGCCCAGCGGAAACTTGTACTCCACGTAGCCTTTCCGAAACCATATTAGCTGCGCCGTCGCCCGGTTCGGATGGAAAAAGCTCGAGGGACTGTCCTCGGGAATGATCATCTGCGTGGAATTGGCCATGCCGCACGTTGGATACACCTCACAGTCGACAAACTGCCCGACAGGCATATCGATCTCGTAAGCGTGAATGCCGTTCTGTACGAACGTCCCCGGATTCAGGTTAATATGCACATCATGAAAGCTTCGGCTGCACACCTTCATGACACCGCGGATGCCGGGCTGCAGCTCGGTCAAGACCAGCCCCGCCTTCTCTAGAATCCGAATATGGGATGCCGCGGTCGATACCGGAATATGCAGCGATTCAGCTATCTCCATAATGTTCATGTTGCGGGTGTTCAGCAGATGAAGAATGTGGATTCTGACCTCGGAAGCCAAGGCGTGCGCTACCTTTGCCAGCTCATCAGGCTTACTTATGTCCAAATTAAGCATAGACGCCTCCATACGTAAATACAGACTAGGGTGCCGGGTATTCCGCTGAACGGAACGCTTTCGGTCTTGCCCGGATGGATGGGAACGGAACTTTTTTCACAGTTCATTTTACTTTCTGTCCATAGTCATTGTCTATGAGGCGAATTGAACTTTCAGACGTTTTCCACGTAAAAAAACCTCCCGAAGCTCAACATACAGCCTCAGGAGGTTGATATTCGTACCGTATTGAAGACGGTACAATTAATAGATCGGTCTTACCAGGTTCGTTTGCTCACGATTACGGCCAACCGAGAAAATAGCGATTGGGATGCCTGTCAGCTCGGATACGCGCTCAACGTAGCGTCTTGCATTAGCCGGCAAATCCTCCAGCTTACGAACGCCGGTGATGTCCTCGCTCCAGCCTGGAAGCTCCTCATACACCGCTTCGCACTCTGCCAGCATGTTCAGGCTTGCAGGGTAATGCTCGATCACTTCGCCGCGGTATTTATAAGCGGTACAAATTTTGACCGTTTCGAGGCCCGCCAGAACGTCCAGAGAGTTCAAGGACAAGCCGGTAATGCCGCTTACGCGACGCGCATGACGGACAACAACGCTGTCGAACCAGCCTACACGACGAGGTCTGCCGGTTACTGTACCGTACTCGTGACCCTTCTCGCGAATCCAGTTCCCGGTTTCATTATGAAGCTCGGTAGGGAACGGACCGTCGCCGACACGGGTAGTGTACGACTTGGCTACGCCGATGATTTGACGGATTTTGGTCGGTCCTACGCCGGAACCGATACATACGCCGCCAGCCGAAGGGTTGGACGAAGTAACATACGGATATGTACCTTGGTCGATATCCAGCATAACGCCTTGTGCGCCTTCGAACAGCACCTTCTTGCCATCGTCGATCAAATCGTTCAACACAACGGAAGTATCGGTCACATATTGACGGATACGCTCTGCATAGCCCAAGTATTCATTAATGATAGCGTCGGCATCCAAGCCTTTCGAACCGTATACTTGCTCGATCAGCACGTTCTTCTCGGCAACCAGATGGCGAACCTTACGCTCGAATTCTTTCGCGTCCATCAGGTCGGCGATACGAATGCCGTTTCTCGCCGCTTTATCCATATAGCAAGGGCCGATCCCTTTGCGGGTCGTACCGATTTTGTTGTCGCCTTTGCGCTCTTCTTCAAGACCGTCCAGCACCAGATGATACGGCATGATAACATGCGCGCGATCGCTGATTTTCAGGTTATCCGTAGTAAAGCCGTTCTCATGAATATATTGAATTTCATCCAGCAACGCGCCCGGATTAATAACCATCCCGTTGCCGATCACACATACTTTATCTTTGTAAAAAATACCCGAAGGAATCATCGTCAGCTTATATTTCTTGTCATCAATCAAAATCGTATGGCCGGCATTGTTACCGCCTTGATAACGTGCCACCACTTCAGCGGATTCAGCCAGGAAATCCGTAATCTTTCCTTTTCCTTCATCGCCCCATTGGGTTCCGACAACCACAACCGTTGACATGCACATAACCCCCATTAGGTGAGATTCACCTATAATTAGCCAAAAGGCCTAAAAGCACCATGAATATTTTATCAGTACAACGCGGTAAAGTCAATAAAAACGAACAATAGTGCAGGCCTCTGTACCATTGTTCGGATATATTTCATATTTGAAAATGCGACGCCAAAATGCTGCATTGATGCATGACTGCAGCCGATTTTGTTCCCCGTGCAACATTAGAATTACCCGGCAGCCATATCTTGATGCGTCCGGTCGAGACTGACAAACTTGTTGAAGTTTTTCAAAAAAGCAAGCTCGACCGTGCCTACCGGACCGTTCCGCTGCTTGGCGATAATGATCTCGATGATGTTCTTCTTCTCCGATTCCTTGTCGTAATAATCGTCCCGGTACAAAAACGCGACGATATCGGCATCCTGCTCGATTGAACCGGATTCCCGCAAGTCGGACATCATCGGCCGCTTGTCTTGACGCTGCTCTACGCCCCGGCTCAGCTGCGACAGTGCGATGACCGGAACATCGAGCTCACGGGCGATTTGCTTCAGCGTACGCGAAATCTCGGATACTTCCTGCTGCCGGTTATCTCCTTTGCCCCGTCCGTGAATCAGCTGAAGGTAGTCGATCAAAATCATGCCGAGTCCCCTCTCCTGCTTCAACCGCCGGCACTTGGCGCGAATATCGGCGACCGTTACCGAAGGCGAGTCGTCGATATAAATGTTCGCTTCGGACAAAGCTCCGATAGCCATCGTCAGCTTCTCCCAATCGTCGCCCTCCAGGAAGCCTGTCCGCATGCGTCCGGCGTCGACGTTGGCTTCGGCGCAGATCATACGCTGCACCAGCTGCGCGGCGCCCATCTCCAGACTGAAGATGGCGACGGTCTCCTTCTCGCGCACCCCAACGTTCTGTGCGATGTTCAATGCGAAGGCCGTCTTACCTACGGAAGGACGGGCGGCTACAATGATCAAGTCCGAGCGCTGAAAGCCGGACGTCATCTTATCCAAATCGTGGAACCCCGATTTGACTCCGGTTGTTCCTCCTTTATTGTTATAAAGGTATTCAACCTTATCGAACACCTCCATCAGCACGTCGCGGATGGCTACGAAGCCGGTGCTCGAGCGGCGCTGCGATATTTCGAGAATGCGCTTCTCCGCATCGCTCAATAGATCGCCCACATCATCCGCCGCGGCGTAGCCGTCGGTGACGATGTTCGTTGCGGCGCGGATCAACCGCCGCAGCATCGACTTCTCTTCTACGATTTGCGCGTAGTAGTCGATATTGGCCGCTGTCGGCACCGCGTTCGCCAGCTCCGACAAATACTTGATCCCGCCGATTTCCTCCAGCTCCTGCTTGTTTTGCAGTCGCGCGGTCAGCGTGATCAGGTCAATCGGCTCATTCTCCTCCGCCAGCTCGATCATGGATTCGAAAATACGCTGGTGCGATGTGCGATAAAAATCATCGCTCGAAATACGTTCCATCGCGGTGACAAGCGAATCGCTGTCAAGCAAAATAGCGCCGAGCACGGCCTGCTCGGCTTCCAGGTTTTGCGGAGGGATCCGATCCATAAACATACCTTCAGCGTTCAAGTCGTATCCTCCTCTTTAGGAAATGACCCCGTCATGGGTTTGTGAAAACATGGGCCGAGCCCTATCCCGGCCGTCCCGGCTCTCTATTGTATCCAACGGTGAACAGTAGGAAGGCTTTCCTTATAGGAAAGCCTCGGTGGTTGCCGCAACGCTCTCTTGTCTATCATACAATTGCAAGGAGCGCAGCAGCTATAAGTATATTCATCCAGCCCGGATTATTCTTCGGTTACATGGACCTTCAGCTTCGAGGAGACTTCCGGATGCAGCTTCACGGCAACCTCGGTAACTCCCAGCGTACGGATGGAATCCTCCATCATGATTTTCCGCTTGTCCAGCTTGATCTTTTGCTGCTTCTCCAGCTCTTCCGCTACTTGCTTGCTCGTAATGGCGCCGAACAAGCGTCCGTCTTTTCCGGACTTCGCTTTCAGCTGAACCGTCAGCGCCTCCAGCTTTTTGCCAAGCTCAACGGCGTCGGCTTTCTCTTGATCCTTCTTCCGCTGTTCCGCCTTCTTCTGGGTTTCCAGCACTTTCATCGACGATTCGTTAGCCGGTGCAGCCAGCTGCTGCGGGAACAAGAAATTGTTCGCGTAGCCCTCGGAAACGTTTTTGACTTCCCCTTTTTTACCTTGACCTTTAACATCCTTCAGCAAAATGACTTTCATTCGAAAAGCCCCTCCTCTGCTTCAATCTCATCTAGTATTTGTTTCAGCTTCTGCTCGGCTTCAGCTACCGTGCTCTCCAGCTGAGTCGCAGCATTGGTCAGATGACCGCCGCCGCCCATCCGTTCCATAACCACCTGAACGTTCATTTGTCCCAGCGACCTGGCGCTGATCCCGATCAAACCGTCCGGCCGCTCGCCAATGACAAAAGATGCCATTACCCCTGTCATAGTTAACAATGTATCAGCAACTTGCGCGATGAGCAACTGCGAATATTTCCGGTTAGGCTCCGTGACGGCTATTGCGATATGGTCATGGATGATGACCGCATTCTTGATGACCTCGGACCGCTGAATATATGCGTCCAGATCCTCCTTCAACAGCCTCTGGATCAGCGACGAGTCCGCTCCGTTGCGTCTTAAGAAAGAGGCCGCCTCGAACGTCCTGGCGCCGGTACGCAGACTGAAGCTTTTCGTGTCCACGACAATCCCGGCAAGCAGCGCCGTCGCTTCCAGCACGCCCATCGTCAACCGGTCGTTGAAATACTGCAGCAGCTCCGTTACGAGCTCACAGGTGGAGGAAGCGTAAGGCTCCATGTACACCAGCGTCGCGTCTTGAATGAATTCTTCTCCGCGGCGGTGATGATCGACGACGAATTTGCGCTGCGTCAGCTGCAGCAGCTTCGGCTCGGCAACCATGGAAGCCTTGTGCGTATCCACCACGACAGCGAGCGTCCGCTGATTCGTAATTTGCATCGCCTGCTCGGGGGTAATGAACCACCGGTTCAGCTTCTCGTCTTCATATATTGTATCCATCAGCTTTTGAATGGAAGGATTGATTCCTTCCAGCACAATATAGCCTTCTTTATTGCTCACATGGACCGCCTTGAGCACCCCGATCGCAGCGCCAATTGCATCCATATCCGGGTACCGGTGACCCATGATGATGACTTTGTCGCATTCCTTGATCAAATCGCGGAGGGCATGAGAGATAACCCGTGCCCGGACTCTTGTACGCTTCTCGATAGCGTTAGAGCGTCCGCCGTAGAACGACAGCCGCTCGCCGACCTTGACGGCCGCCTGGTCGCCGCCGCGTCCTAACGCCATATCCAAGCTCGTCTGCACCAGCTGTCCGAGCTCCGTCAGCGAGTCGATGCCGGCAGCGATCCCGATGCTCAAGGTCAGCGGAAGCTTGTTCTCGATCGTCAGGTCGCGAACCTCGTCCAATATTTCAAACCGGGATTGCTCGAGCGATTTCAGGCCTTTTGTGTTCATCAGAATGAGGAACCGGTCTGATGCCGTGCGCCGCAAGTAGACGTTGTTCTTTTGCGCCCACTCCGTAATCTCGCCGGTCACCCGCGCGAGCATGATGCTCCGGGTCTGATCATCCATCCCCTGCGTCGCTTCTTCTAGATTGTCCATCATGACGATCCCCATTGCGATGCGCTCTTCCTCATACCGTGCCGTCAAGGTACGGTGCGCCGTAATGTCGGTAAAATACAACAGCCGCTCGTCCGGCTTGATTTGAACCAGGTACATACTTTTGCCGATGGCGATCTCGAGCTTCAAATCCTTTTCCTTGCGCGCCTTGAGCGCCGGAAACAATTCCACCAGCGATTCGCCTATCAGCGATTCCTTCGACACCATCTTGGCGACGAACGGGTTGTGCCACTCAATGATCTTCTCCTCGTTATACAGCAATATCCCGATCGGTAGCTCATGGATGACTTCATTGCCGGCTCGCTTGATCCGATGGGATAGCGTTCCTACATAATCGTTCAAATCCTTGCGGAACGCCTGCTCCGCCTTCAAAGTGAAGTAAGCCAAAATGCCGCACAAAAACAAGGCGATCACACTGATCAGCCATTGATATACCATAAGAATGAATATCAAGACCGTCAATAAAACAAATATCCATACGATATGCAAGCCGTGCCATCGCTTTAGCAGGAACTTTGGCATTCCACTCGCTCCTAATCCATCATTATTTTCGCGTCATTCGTTCACGGATCGGAAAGGCTACGTCAAACACGCCTAGCATACTGAAGATGAAGTAGGCCGGAGGGAAAATGAACAGCAGCACGATGCCGCCGATAGGCAGCGCCCGATTCCAACGATTCGTATGAACCACGAAAAACAAAAACGCTAGTGCTTGTATTGCAAAAGCAGCTGTCAGCAGCGGCAGCAGGTTAATCAATATGGTGAACAGCATCGAATTCGTATCTTTAACGAAAAATTCCATAAACAAAGCGATCATATAATACCATACGAACGACCGCGGCAGCATCCATTCGCGAATCGGCTTGAATGCAGGAATCGATTCTCCGGAACGGTTCAATATTTTTCTCGACAGCCAATGCGTGATGACGATGAGGAATAAGGAAATCCCTATCATGTACAGCGGCAGCATTTGGCTCATCAGCTGGACAAGAACATCCTGGTCCAGCGCTACCATGCCTTTCAGCTGATCCGGCAGCGTGTTGATGCTCTCCGTCATAAACTGCTTGATTTTATCGATAATATTAAATCCGAACATATAACTGACTACAAGGCTTAACAGCATCTCGGCCAGCAAAGTCACCGTTCCGGCCGTCAGTACCGTACGGGCTGCGGCCCGTTTCTTATACAGATTGCCCATCTGGATGACTGGAGGCAAAAAGAACAGCGACATCGACACGAGCAGCACGCCCACCCATCCTACCAAAAACAAGGAGGTCAGCACGTACACTATGGCCAGGCTCACGCCGTAATGGAGCAGAAACCGCTTCGTATCCAGCTTTACGAACTGAACGACGACCGGAATCATCAATAAACTGAATGTAATAATACTAAGCGGCGTAATAACCGAAAGCAGCAGTAAGATTGTCGCTGCACTCCAGCCTAGCATTCGTACGGAACTCTTCCCCAACACCTTCACCTCTTACGCAAATGTTCTTCCAAAGCGGAAATATCGCCGTACCATTCTTCCAATTGGTGCCCATCTTGCCTATGCTTCTTCATTTT
Organism: Paenibacillus sp. H1-7; assembly: GCF_022354825.1. Classification (GTDB taxonomy): domain Bacteria; phylum Bacillota; class Bacilli; order Paenibacillales; family NBRC-103111; genus Paenibacillus_S. The sequence goes on along the minus strand of NZ_CP031168.1, from coordinate 17,177 downwards.
CTCCAAAACCGCTTCGTCTAAACTGCGCAGGGAGATGCCGAGACGCCTTCCAAGAATATAGCAGCAGGCAACAAGGCTTGCTAAACCGTCTATAATTTTATGATGGCTTCCTTCCCATATGCCTTTTAACAAATGTGCCATTTGATCGACGAGCTCTGTTTTCAGCCATTCAATGATCTTGGCCCGCTTTGCCAAATCCATATCCCGATCCATTGGACAAGCCGCCTTTCTCTATAACCGACACTTAGTTAATTATACCACAATTTCAAACCTTTTGTTCTGCCTGCCAAAGCTTGAAGCAATAATCGATGATCTCTCTTCGGCGGATAATGCCTATGAATACCTCATTATCGTCGATAACGGGAACGTAATTCTGATTGGTAGCCAGCGTAATTAGATCCTGCATCTGCTGATCGATCCGGACCGGCTTAATATGCATATGCTGCGGAACGTCCTTCAGCTGTACTTTATGAGTATTCTCGAACCCGATCTCAGGCGAATGCTTCAGCTTCCATAACAGGTCGCCCTCGGTTATCGTACCGGCGTATTTGCCGTTGTCATCGATTAACGGCACCGCCGAGTAGCGGTGGTATTCCATACGCTCCAATGCCTGACGCATCGTTGAATGAGGGGATAAATAAATGACGTCATCTTTAGGCAGTAGAAAAAACGCGATATTCACCTAAGCCACCCTTTCTCCTTCTTAACTTCCATGGCGCTGCCTTCTTCATAATACACTATGATGGGAGCCGAAGATATACAACGCCTCTTTGCAGATCCCTTTTATTTTACCAGATGTGCTCGACAGGTTCACCTTTCCCAGTTAGTCCCTCCACCCGGTAAAAATAACTCCACCCACCCAATAAAAAAAGACAGCCGGTATCCCGACTGTCTTCTTCCGTCCATCTACTACTCAGTTGTGTAAGGCAACAACGCTACTTGACGGGAGCGTTTGATCGCAATCGTCAGCATACGTTGGTACTTAGCGGAAGTTCCTGTTACACGGCGAGGAAGAATCTTGCCGCGCTCCGAGATAAACTTCTTGAGCGTTTCGATGTCTTTATAGTCAATGTGTTTGATTTTGTTTACAGTAAAGTAACACACTTTACGGCGCTTGCCGCCTTTTTTACCACCACGACCGCCGAATTTACGCTCACCGCGCTCTTCGCCGCCGTTGTCTCTTCTTTGAAAGCCCATCGTATTCAGTCCTTTCTACGTTAGAATGGCAAATCATCATCGGAAATATCAATCGGTCTTCCGTCATCCTGGAACGGATCTTGATTGTCGCGCGCTCCGCCGTAACGCTGTTGACTTTGACCTTGTTGACCTTGACCTTGCGGTCCCGGGCCACCATAACCGCCGCCACTCATTCCTTCTTCACGGTTCCCGCCGCCGCTGTTAGCAGATTCCAAGAAACGAACATTATCCGCAATAACTTCCGTCACATAAACGCGCCGGCCTTCGTTATTATCGTAGTTACGCACTTGTATCCGGCCTTCTACAGCAGCCAAACGGCCTTTACGCAAATAATTGGCACAGGTTTCAGCAAGCTGACGCCATGTCACAATATTGATAAAGTCCGCTTCACGCTCTTTCTGCTGGTTCGTAAAAGGACGATCCACAGCAAGCGTAAATGTCGTCACGGCAACGCCTGACGGGGTATAACGCAATTCAGGGTCACGAGTCAGCCTTCCAATCAGAATCACACGATTTAGCAACCTATTACCCTCCCAGCATGTCAATTACGGCACGTATGCCTTGTCCTACGCTACGTCTTTAACGATCATGTAACGAATGATTTCGTCGGAAATCTTCATCACGCGGTCAAGCTCGGAAATAACCTCGTTGTTAGCGTTGAAATGAACTAACACATAGTGGCCATCGCGGAACTTGTTGATCTCATACGCAAGACGGCGTTTACCCATTACATCGTGCTTAGTAATTTCTCCACCGTTGTTGATGATGCCTTGGAACTTCTCAATCGTAGCTTGAACAACATCTTGTTCAATGTCCGGACGAATGATGTACATTACTTCATATTTGCGCATGGTTTCACCTCCTTTTGGACTAACGGCCCCCTCAAATAGGGAGCAAGGAGCGAGAATTTCACTATCGTTTCAAAACTCGCACCATAATACTATAGCAAAATCGAAGACCAATGACAAGTTTATTTTCGAAATGACTAATTTCTTGTCGATATACCTCACGTTCCTGTCGGCGCATGGTAAATATTATGGCTCATGGATTTTGCCGCGCATGGAAAAACTAGCATTACACTTTCGTACAGGAGGTGACCTGATATGGGCGAATGGAGCCAGTTTAGTCCTGGAGACACCGCTCCCAACGACGGCGAATATATGGAGATCGGGGAAAATGCCTTTCACATGGGAATTAACAATCCCAAAATCATCAACTTGAAAAAAGGCGACAAATTCCCGGAAACCTCCAATCATAACCGGAAGTGGAAGCGTAAGTACTAGCCTTATTCGTGATTCATTACCCTCTCTCCGCCGATGCCTATCTGGGTACCCACGTGCGGAGGGAGACCAACCCTCATTTCATCCAAAAGGAGCATACCGCGATGCGATACCCTATAACTGCACTGTGCGCCGCCATAGGCGCAGCACTAAGTCTCGTTCATTATTTCGGGCATGAAATCGAACCGATCTATATTTTGTTCTATTGCCTGAGCGTACCGGCATGGTTTTACCCGATCTGGGGCACCAACAACGTCAACCCGGTGATTCTGTATACGCTGACGATTTTATCTTGGGCTGTCATCGGCTATGTGGTCGACCGGTTCACCGTTCGAAGGAGAAGCCGGTATTAACCTAACCTCATACAGCTTCGTTTAAAAGGGAATGGCATCCATGTGCTGCATTCCCTTATTTGCTGTTTCTCCATTCCTACTATTATAAGTAGGGCGTACGCAAAATGAAAAAACCTCCTGTGCATTCAACGCAAGAGGTTTATGTATAGTTGACCGCACGCTGCGGGTTCGTTCAATTGGTGGCGGAAAGAGTGGGATTCGAACCCACGCACGGCTTGCGCCGCCTAGCTGATTTCGAGTCAGCCCCCTTGGGCCTCTTGGGTACCTTTCCGCATTAAAAGGGACAAGTGTTATAATATCATAAATGCATATCGAATTGCAATACTTATGATCGATAATTTTCTTCACATTTTATCCAGTAAACAAATAAGGAACGAACGTCATCTTTGCGTCCGCTCCCTTTATGATGCTGTCTTTTTTACTCCATGGAATAAGGTCCGTTCTGCTGTGAGGCACCCGGATTCGACCGCAGCACTTTTTTCAGCTTGCTTTCGAATTTCGCCCGCGGAACCAATACACTATGCTTGCATCCCACACACTTGATTCGGATATCCATCCCTAGACGAATAATTTCCATTTCATTGCTGCCGCAGGGGTGAGGCTTCTTCATTTGAACGATATCGCCAAGCTGATATTGCTTTCTTTCCATAGCTCACTCCCCCTTTTCATTCTTATGATAATTGACGACCCGCGGATACGGAATGTCGATTCCGTGGGCATCGAACGCTTTTTTCAAATCGGCGTACAGCTCTCTGGCCACCACCGGGTGCATATTCGGCTTGCATTCCACCGTGGTTCGCAGCGTTACATTCGCTCCGACCAGTGACTGCACTCCCAGAACCTCCGGCTCCTTCACCATGTTCAGGTTGTGCTCGTAGTTTCTCTGTACCGTCTCTTTCATCACCTGGATCGCTTTATCAATATCTTCCTCATAAGCGATGGTCACGTCGACTACGGCAACCGAATTATTGACCGAGAAGTTGGTCACCTGCGTAATCGAGCCGTTCGGTATGTAGTGAACTTCTCCAGTCCAGCTGCGAATCCGCGTAACCCTTAAGCCTATTTCTTCCACCGTGCCTTTGAACGTACCGGTCTGGATAACGTCGCCTACGGCGAACTGATCCTCGAATATGATGAAAAATCCGGTGATAACGTCCTTAACCAGGCTTTGCGCCCCGAAGCCTACTGCCAAGCCCACAACGCCGGCTCCGGCCAGCAACGGCTCGAGACGGATCCCGAATTGATTCAGAATCATCAAAATCATGATGAAATTGACGACATATTTCACGATATTGCCAATCAGCTTGCCAATAGTCTTAGTTCGCCTTGTATCGAACTTCAACGGACTTTTCTCCCGCTCTACGAGCATATGCTCCAGTGCTTTATTGGCAATTTTGATCACGATGCGGCAGGCGATGAAAATAAAAACGATTTTTATAATAGTAAATAATATAGTAGTCCATACTGCAGGATTCGAAACATAGTTAACGACTTGTTCTTTGAGGTTCTCCAATGCTGTTAAGCTCGCTCCCGCGTTCTCATTAGCAAGGAACAGATTGACCCACTGATCCATGCCTACACCACCTTATAATTCCATGTTAACATATTGATCGCCCACTTTGGAATAGATGCCCCGGATCTCGACTCGTTCTTCTCTCACAATGAGCTTTACCCTCTCAAAATCTTCTTCGGGAAACTCGAGGGATAACGCGCAGCCGGCCGTAATTTGTTTGGGCGTCGGACACATATCGTTCTCGATATAGGCATATTCCAGCAGCATTTCGGCCCGCAGCGCCTGTTGAGTCGAATCGAATGCCATCAGCAGCATGCTCCCGGCCTCCTCTACTTTAATTTCCAAGGCTACGTATATTTCGCTATCTCTTTCCGTATACTAGTAAAAACGTTCTTATGCTCCTAGTAAATGGAGGGTTATTATATGAAACTGCCTTTTCATAGAGATCAAGCAGCGCCGCAAGAAGCCGGAATGACCGAATCGTTGAAGGTACAGCATACCGAAAGCAACATTATCGAAATCTTGTCCGGCAAGCTCTCTTCCATTTTAGCGCAAATTCCTTCTCATCAGCCTATCATTATTATTTGTGTAGGCACAGACCGTTCGACCGGCGACTCCTTGGGGCCCTTGGTCGGAACCCAGTTGAAGAAATACCATTTGGAAGGCCTTCATCTCTACGGCACGCTGGATCAGCCCGTTCACGCCATGAATTTGAAAGAAACGTTGAACTCGGTACAGGAACGATTCACGAATCCGTTTATTATCGCTATTGATGCCTGTCTCGGTCAATTGACCAGCGTCGGCTGCATTCAGATCGGCGATGGACCGGTCAAGCCCGGTGCCGGTGTCAATAAAGACTTGCCCCCGGTTGGAAACATGCACATTACAGGAATTGTCAACGTTGGCGGCTTTATGGAATATTTTGTATTGCAAAATACTCGTTTAAGCCTGGTTATGAGCATGTCCGAGGTCATATCCAAATCATTCCATGTAGCTATAAGCAATCTGAAGCAAATGACGGCTACTTCTTTTGCCCGACTCGATGGATAGCTTCCTTCTCTTCCGGTGAAAGAACGTATTGCGAAGTTCCTTGCGCAACCGGCTTGGCATATACATACGTTTCTTCGCGGTTGTGAATGCCGGTCAATACGACACCGTCGAGCTCCTCGTCCAGAATAGCTACCGAGAAGCTGAGGTCGCTGCCGTTTTGAGCGAACGCATTATATCGATGAACACCGATGTTGGACTTCATTTTCTTCATGTGACGGACGATCCCGGTAATTTCTTGCTGGGATTTTTCTGTTTGCTGCTGCATTTCGGCCATCTTAGCCTGAATCTCAAGCAGTGCACCCTCTACATTGATTCCGGAATCTCCATTCAGCATAGTAAGATAGGTTTTACGAAGCTTTTTCAGCTTGCTCGATAATACAAGTACAATAATTAAAAAAACAACCAATACAGCCGCCATAAAGATTAACAGCACCCTTATATCCAGCAGCTCCAGTATTTCCCCCATACTCCTGTCCCCCTGCGCAAATTCACACGATCTCTAAGTCTTTCTCTACTCCATGCTTATAATCATACTCAACTCATGCCTGTTATTTCAAATGTTGGGCGATTTCCTTCACCGCGTTCACCAATCGCTCCACTTCTTCATCGGTAGTAAAATACCCAACACTTGCCCGGACCGCCCCTCGTTCCATCGTACCTGCACTTTCATGCGCCAATGGAGAGCAGTGAAATCCGGATCGCACCGCAATCTGAAATGAATGATCCAGTATAAAAGCGACCTCGGACGAATCCGCTTCATTGACGGTAAAGGTGACGATTCCCGTTTTATTTTGCCCCAAATCCGGACCGAGGAGCTTGATCCCTTCAATTCCCATAAGCCCGGACATCATCGCCTGGGTCTGCAGCCATTCTTTTTTATGTATTTTCTCCGGCGTTTCCTTGAGAACAAACTTGACTCCTTCGTTCAATCCGGCGATTCCTACCGTATTTTGCGTTCCCGATTCGTACCGGTCCGGTCTCACTGTCGGTTGATCGACCGCTTCCGATTGGCTTCCGGTCCCCCCTTGGAGCAAAGGCTCCAGATCCAGTTCCGGAGCAATATATAAGCCGCCGGTTCCTTGCGGTCCTAGGAGCCCTTTATGACCAGGGAAGGCAAGCATGTGGATCCCCATCCGCCCGACATCAATATCAATCGTTCCGGCAGTTTGGGCGGCATCAACAAGGAAGGTGATCCCCTTTTGCTTACACAATTCACCCATTTGCTCCACAGGAAGAATCGAGCCTAATAGATTTGAGCTATGACTGCACACCAACAAGGACGTTTTATCGGTTACCGCGGCGGAGACATCGTCGATATTCAACTCGCCTCTTTCATTCGTCGGGACATAGGTGATCGTAATTCCTTTGGTTTTCCGTAGAAACTCCAATGGCCGGCGCACCGAATTATGCTCCACGGAAGTGCATATGACATGCGCGCCTTCTTTTACAAACCCTTTGATCGCTTGATTCAAAGCCATTGTCGTATTTAGCGCAAAAGAAATATCGTTGGGGTTTTTCACAGCGAACAATTTCGCCAAATTTTTCCTGGTCTCAAATAAAGTCCGGCTCGCCTTAACAGCCATCTGATGGCTGCCTCTTCCGGGGTTGGCGGCGTAGTGAAGCATACAATCCTGCATCGCCTCCAAAACTTCAGGAGGTTTGGGCCATGACGATGCCGCGTGATCCAAGTAAGCTACTTGCATAATTGCACCTTCCTTCACAAAAAGTAGCATACCTAGTCTGCCCCAAACCCATCGGCAATACCAAGGTATGCTACGTTCCATTTTTTCAACATCGTTTCGTGCGATTACGATATTTTGCCTTGAAGCAGCTCCAACAATCGATCGAGGTCATCCTTGGAGAAGTACAACAGCTCGATCTTTCCTTTATTATTGTTGTTATGCTTAATTTTAACCGTTGTTCGGTAAGCTTCACGCAAGTTTTCTTCCAGCTGGTTAATATAAGGATCTTTGCGTTTCGACTTCGCGGTAGCTTTCTTCGTGTCCGCTCTTTCCTCGAGACGCTTCACTTCCTCTTCCAGCTCTCGTACGCTCCATTGATCCTTAATAGCTTGATCCGCCAATGATTTAATTAACTTCGGATCCTTCAATCCTACGATGGCTTTCGCATGGCCCATAGACAATGTTCCACGTGAAACATACTGTTTTACTTCTTCAGGCAGCTGAATTAACCGCAAAAAGTTGGCAATATGCGACCGGCTCTTCCCGACCTTCACGGACAGCTCCTCTTGCGTCAAAGAAAACTGGTCGATTAGCGCTTGATATGCAACGGCAACCTCCATTGCGTTCAAGTCTTCCCTCTGCACGTTCTCGATTAACGCAATTTCCATGACTTGCTGATCGGTAAACTTTTTGACAACAGCCGGGATGGTGGCATTGCCGCATACTTGAGATGCGCGGAACCGGCGTTCACCGGCAATAATTTCGTAGCCTTTCAGCACGCTTCTTACGATAATAGGCTGAATAACGCCATGCTCTTTAATCGAAGCGGCTAACTCATTAATCGACTCTTCGTGAAACGTTCTTCTCGGCTGGTACGGATTCGCCCGAAGCTGAGATAACGGGATTTCCACTACTTTGTCGTCGTCATTAATGCTCAATGCTGGCAGCAGTGCGTCCAGTCCTTTTCCTAAACGTTTACTCACAGTGCGATCACTTCCTTTGCGAGCTCCATGTAGACTTCGGCTCCCTTAGATCGCGGATCATAAGTTACAATCGATTGACCATGGCTAGGTGCCTCACTCAATCTAACATTTCGCGGGATTATCGTATGATAGACTTTTTGCTGGAAATACTTTTTCACTTCTTCAATTACCTGCATTCCCAAATTCGTTCTTGCGTCGAACATCGTCAATAGAACGCCTTCGATTTGCAGCGAAGTATTAAGATGCTTTTGCACCAGACGAACCGTGTTCAACAACTGACTCAGCCCTTCGAGCGCGTAATATTCACATTGTATCGGAATAATAACGGAGTCCGCGGCGGTCAATGAGTTAACGGTGAGAATGCCAAGCGAAGGAGGACAGTCGATAAGAATGTAGTCGAATAAATGCTTAACCAGGTGCAGCGACTTTTTCAAACGCACTTCACGGGAAATGGTAGGAACGAGCTCGATTTCCGCACCGGCTAATTGAATTGTAGCTGGGATAATTTTCAAATTGGGAATGGCAGTGTCCACCATTGCTTCTTTGGGATGAATATCGTTGATAATGACATCATAAATGCAGTAAACAACGTCAGCCTTATTAACCCCGATACCGCTTGTCGTATTCCCCTGGGGATCAATATCTACCAAAAGTACCTTTTTACCTAAAGACGCCAAAGATGCTCCCAAATTAACGGATGTTGTCGTTTTCCCTACCCCACCCTTTTGATTGGTTATTGCAATAATCTTAGACAAAATCAGTTCACCTCAATAAAATACGATGTACGAGTATAATCAAACCACTACGCTCATGAGTCATACATAGTAACGGGGGGACAACAGGCCTGGTTCGTTTCAAAAAAAAGAAAACGAGTACACCACAGTTGAAGAACAGCAGCCCAAAGCGGCTCCGCTCGCCAATTACAGCGATCTCATCAAAACTCTTCCTTCTACCCTCGAATTTCGCATTTTTCTCTCAGTTGACTCCAGCAACCACACGGTAAACGACGAAAAAGAAGCATTTCGCTGTGAAAACAGTCAAAAATGGCTATGTAAGCAGAGAAAAGGCTTCCCGAAAGTTAGAAGTAAACCATTTGCGGTAAAGAAAAGCTCCCATTACGGAGCTTGGTTAATAAGCGATATGAAGTCTACTTCTCTATCATACTATATTTTTAATAACATAGGAATGTTTAAGTTCATGAAAGCTTAATATATAGCGAAAAACAGAGATAAACCATCCATGTCAAAGATGCATGCATAAAGTTTATCCTCGAATCCAGTGTATCTGATAAACGGACGCCTTATCGTTTCGGTATTTTAATGACGATTTCATAATGATCCTCGAAATCTTGTTCCGTCGTATTGATCTGCAAGCCGGAGGAAGTCACCATATCTACCGATTGGCGAATCGTATTAAGAGCTAGACGGACATCTTTGGAGAAAGAAATGCGCTTTGCCTTCTTCAGCTTCACGGTCTCCTTCAAAAACTGGATCCGCGCCTCCGTCTGTTTGACATTCAGCTCTTTGGTCAAAATATCCTCCAGCACCTTAACTTGAAGCTCCTCTTGATCCAAAGACAGCAGCGCCCGAGCGTGCCTTTCCGTAATCTTCCTCTCCATCAAAGCCAATTTGACCGGTTCACTCAAGTTGAGCAGACGGATCTTATTGGCAATCGTAGACTGACTCTTGCCCAGCCGTTGAGCAAGACTTTCCTGGGTCAGCGAATGAAGGTCGATCAGCTGCTGATATGCCAATGCTTCTTCGATTGCAGTCAATCCTTCCCGCTGCAAGTTTTCGATCAAAGCAATGGATGCGGCCTGCGAATCGTTGAAATCGCGAATAATAGCGGGAATTGTTTCCAGACCCAGCTTCTTAACCGCTCTCCATCTGCGTTCGCCCGCAATAAGCTCATACATATTGTCCCTAATTCGGACGACGATCGGCTGTATAACGCCGTGAGTTTTAATGGTTTGACACAGCTCATCAATTCGTTCATCATCAAAAATCGTTCTTGGCTGATACGGACTCGGGACAATATCACGCACAGGAATGTTTTTGATTTCATCCGCCGAAGTTCTCTCCGTAAATCCAAACAACTTTGAGATCTGTTCTTTCATTAATTAACCACCCGATCTTTTGCCGTAAATATGTACCGTAACTTTGTCTTTACTCTAATATAATTCTCCAAATATATGAAATTTCCTGCAAGACTTTGCTAGACAACTATGTGAAAATAGTGAACAAAAAAAGAAACCTCTTACCCTGCAGTTCAACAAAGTACCAACAGCGACCAAGAGGTTGTTTTACAATAAATCAATAATCATGTTCCACGTGAAACAAAGATCAGCAACAATAAAACTTTTTACTGTTTAATAAGCGGCATTTTTAACGGTGTTCCCGCTTTTCGAGGATACTTCGCAGGTGTCGGAGATCCCTTCTGAATCAAGACCAAATGTCTCTTCGATGCTTCCTGCTCCGGCAGCTCCATCCGGTATGTATGCAATAGCTGCCCTCTCAGTTCTTTCAAACTGAATCCCGCTTCTTGAAGCTCCTCTTCGACCTCGCTGCCTTTCATGGCAAGAAAATGACCTTGTACTTTAACAAAAGGCAAACAAAACTCGTTCAGTACAGTCAATCTGGCAACCGCTCTCGCCGTAACCAAATCGTATTGATCGCGATGCGCTTTATTCCGGGCTACATCCTCCGCTCTGCCGTGAAGGCAGTTCACATCCGATACTTGCAGCTGCGTACACAAATGATTCAAAAACTGAATCCGTTTGTTTAGCGAATCTACGATCGTCACGTGAAGATGCGGGAAAGCAATTTTGAGCGGTATACTCGGAAATCCGGCGCCCGATCCGATATCGGCAACCATTTTCTTTTCTTCCATGTTCACAAAAAAAGCAACAGAGAGAGAATCGTAGAAATGCTTAATATACACTTGTTCTCTCTCTGTGATGCCGGTCAGGTTCATTTTCTCGTTCCACTCCACCAGTTCCTTGTAATACGTTTCGAACTGATCCAGCTGACGGTCCGATAAATGAATCCCTTTTTCGGCTAACAAATCTCGGAATTTCGATTGAATGGAATCCATACTTTACCCTCTGGCTGCAACCACTTTATTATATTGCTCCAAGTAAACCAGCAGGATGGAAATATCCGCCGGAGTGACGCCGGAAATACGCGATGCCTGACCTATGGAAATCGGACGGATTTTGGCGAGCTTTTGCTTCGCTTCCGTTGCAATACCGTGAACATCTTCGTATACGATATCGTCAGGAATTTTCTTTTTCTCCATCTTGCGCAGACGGTCGACTTGGGCCAATTGTTTCTCGATATAGCCGGTATATTTGATTTGAATTTCGACCTGCTCCATCATTTCATCCGTCAAATGGAGCGGAGACGGCGAGATGGAAGCAATGTCCGCATACGACACCTCAGGACGGCGAAGCAGCGTGATCAAATCGACAGAATTGTTGAGCTCTGCACTTCCCAATGAGGCCAAAAGCTCTTGAACCTCCACCGGTTTGACCTTCGTTGTTTTCAGACGCTCCAGCTCTTCGGCGATCAGCTGCTTCTTGAGCATAAATCTTTGATAACGATCTTCTTTGATCAAGCCAATTTCGTAGCCGATAGGCGTCAAGCGTTGGTCCGCATTATCATGTCTCAGCAGCAGACGGTACTCTGCACGAGAAGTAAGCAAACGATACGGCTCATTCGTACCTTTCGTAACCAGGTCATCGATCAACACGCCAATGTAGCCTTCCGAACGATCCAAAATCACAGCTTCCTTACCTTGAACCTTGCGAGCGGCATTAATGCCAGCCATGATGCCTTGACCTGCCGCTTCTTCGTAACCGGAAGTACCGTTAATTTGTCCCGCCGTAAACAGACGTTCGACTACCTTCGTTTCCAGAGACGGCTTCAGCTGAGTCGGAATCACCGCATCGTACTCGATAGCGTAACCGGTTCTCATCATCTCTACTTTCTCCAGACCCGGAATCGAACGCAAAATGCTCAGCTGCACATCCTCCGGCATACTGGTCGACAAGCCTTGCACATAATATTCCGACGTATTGCGGCCTTCCGGCTCGAGGAAAATTTGATGCTTCGGCTTATCGCTGAAGCGGACGATTTTGTCTTCAATAGAAGGACAATAACGCGGTCCGGTTCCTTCAATAGCGCCGGAGAACATTGGAGCGCGGTGCAGGTTGTCGTTAATGATTTTGTGCGTGTCTTCCGATGTGTATGTCAGCCAGCATGGCAGTTGATTCGGAACCTCCTCCGTCGTCTCGAAGGAGAAAAACTTCGGCTTCTCGTCACCCGGTTGAATCGTCGTTTTGCTGAAATCAATCGTATCCTTGTGCACGCGCGGAGGCGTACCCGTCTTGAAACGAACGAGCTCGAGCCCGTTGTCCTTCAACGATTGCGACAGCTTCACCGCAGGCTGCTGGTTGTTCGGTCCGCTCTCATACATCAGCTCGCCCATGATGATTTTACCGCGCAAGTACGTACCCGTTGTAATAACGACGGCATCCGCCATATAGCGGGCGCCCGTTTTTGTAACGACCCCTTTGCAGACGCCGTCCTCAACGATAAGCTCCTCTACCATCCCCTGACGCAAAGTGAGCTTTTCCTCTTTTTCCATCGTTTCCTTCATCATATGCTGATAAAGAAATTTATCCGCTTGTGCGCGCAGCGCGTGAACGGCAGGCCCTTTCCCTGTGTTCAGCATCCTCATTTGAATGTACGTTTTGTCGATATTGCGCCCCATCTCTCCGCCCAGTGCATCGATCTCGCGTACGACGTGGCCTTTGGCAGGTCCGCCGATCGATGGGTTACATGGCATGAAGGCGATCATATCCAGATTAATCGTGATCATCAGCGTTTCACAGCCCATACGTGCCGCGGCAAGCGCCGCTTCACTGCCTGCATGGCCGGCGCCGACGACAATGACATCATATTGTCCAGCAATGTAGCTCATTTCGCATTACCTCCTATAATAATGGAATCATAAAGTGAATCAAGAAAATATATTATTTACCCAAACAAAATTGGGAGAAAATTTGATCTATCAACGAATCCCCGACCGAATCTCCGATAATTTCGCCAAGCTGCTCCCACGCATTCCGGATATCGATCTGCACCATATCGATCGGAACGAACGCCTCCGTAGCGCTGTAGGCTTCCTCTAGGGAGCCCATCGCCTTTTTCAGCAAAGAAATGTGTCGCACATTGCTCACATAAGTCAGGTCACTTGATTCTACCTGACCGCTGAAGAAAATGCTAGCGATAGCTTTTTCCAAGTCCGTAATGCCCTGCTGCTCGAGCAGCGACATTTTTACCACCCGCTCCGGTGAAAAATGACTCGTCAGCACATCCATTTCGATTTGCTGCGGCAAATCCAGTTTATTCACGATGACGATCGTCTGCTTCTCTTTCAATTGCTCAATCAATCGCAGCTCATCATCCAGCAGCGCTTCCGCCCCGTTGAACACGAGCAGGATCAAATCGGCATCCGCCAGCGCACTTCGCGATTTTTCCACACCGATCTGCTCGACAATATCCGAGGTTTCCCGGATGCCCGCTGTATCCAGCAGCTTGAGCGGAATGCCGTTCACATTCACGTACTCCTCGATCACATCCCGGGTCGTACCAGGGATATCGGTTACGATGGCCCGGTTCTCCTGCGCCAACGTATTTAATAGAGAAGATTTGCCCACATTCGGCTTACCGACAATCGCCGTCACAATGCCTTCGCGCAAAATTTTCCCCTGCCGCGCCGTGTTCAGCAGCTCATCAATCTGTCCCATGGCGAGCGAGCATTTCTCTTTAATGAAAGCATTCGTCATTTCCTCAACGTCATGCTCCGGATAATCGATGTTCACCTCGATGTGAGCCATCAATTCAACCAGATCGTGGCGCAGCGCTTTGATCCTTTTCGACAAGGTGCCCTCGGACTGCTTCATCGCCACGCGAAACGCCCGATCCGACTTGGCGCGGATCAAATCGATAACCGCCTCCGCCTGGGACAAGTCGATCCGTCCGTTCAGGAACGCCCGTTTCGTGAATTCGCCCGGCTCGGCCAAGCGTACATCGTGCTCGAGCAGCAGATCGAGCACTTTTTTCACCGGAATGAATCCGCCGTGACAGCTGATCTCCACCACATCCTCCATTGTGAAGGACCGCGGAGCTCGCATCACCGTAACCAATACTTCATCTATACGCGCCATAGTGGACGGATCTTTCACGAATCCATAGTGAACCGTATGCGTCGGTACCTCGGCCAATGGGGTCTTGCCGAAAAAGACGCGATCCGCAGCAGCGACCGCCTGGTCACCGCTAATCCGAACGACGGCAATTCCTCCTTCGCCTAGCGGAGTGGAAATAGCCGCAATAGTATCCTGAATCATAGCTGTGTCCTACCTTTCCATCTCCTCACCCGAGAAAAAAATATGGTTTAAAAAAAGCAATGAGTCATAACATGACATCATTGCAGCGACAATTTATCTGGACAAAATAACGACTCTTCGATTCGGCTCCTCGCCTCTGCTGAAGGTGCGAACCTTCGGATGATCCTGCAGCTTGGCATGAATCACCTTGCGCTCTTGAGGCGACATCGGCTCCAGTACGACTTCCTTCTTCGTGCGGATCACCCGCTCCGCCAACCGGGCGGCGAGATCCTCCAACGTTTTTTTGCGGCGCTCGCGAAATTGCTCGGCATCCAACACGATACGCATATGCGAAGTGGAATAACGGTTCGCCACAATGTTGACCAGGTATTGAAGCGCATCCAACGTTTGCCCTCTGCGCCCAATAAGCATTCCGAGCTCCGAGCCGAACAGATGCAGCTCCAGCCCTTCTTTCGTCGACTTCTTCTCTATACGAACCTGCAAGCTCATGGTTTGAAATACTTCTTGTAAAAAATGAATGGCTTCTTCAACAGCATCGGGAATCAGCTCCAATTCCACTTTCGCATCCTTGGCGCCGATTAGACCGAACAGCCCTTTAGAGGGCTGCTCCAACACTACTATTTTTACCCGATCCTCCGTGGTATTCCATTGCTGAAGTCCATTCTTGACGGCTTCCTCAATCGATTTACCCGTAACCACTATTTTTTTCATTTCGACTGGCCCACCTTATTATCAGATCCACCATAAATAAAATAGGATTGAACGATCGTAAAGACGTTGCTGTATACCCAGTATAACGGCAAGGCTGAAGCAAAGTTCATTGCCATAACGAAAATCATAACAGGGAAAATAAACATCAGGCTTTGCATTTGCGGGTTCATCTGCGTCTTCATCATCTTCTGCTGCAGATATGTGGTCAACGCCGCAAGGAGCGGTAAAATGTAATACGGGTCCTTCGTTCCGAGCTGCATCCATAAGAAGGAGTGTTCATTGATGTGGTGATTACGCATAATCGCATTATATAGAGCAATCAAGATTGGCATTTGGACAATCAACGGAAAACATCCTGCCAGCGGGTTAACCCCGTTGCTTTGGAACAGCTTCATGGTCTCTTCCTGCTGCTTCTTCGGATCGTCCTTATACTTATCTTTGATTTTTTTCATTTCCGGCTGCAATTCCTGCATACGCTTCGAGCTCTTGTACTGCTTCAGCGTAAGAGGCAATATAATGAATCGGATAATAACCGTTACGACCAAAATCGATAATCCGTATTGTCCCCATAGTATGGATGCGAACCAATCCAGCACCTGAGCTAATGGGCCGACAAAATACTTGTCCCAAACACCGTTATTCGGGTCGATGGGAGCCGTCGCCGGTGCACAGCCTGCGAGGAGTAAGAGCAGGAATGTAAGCGGCAAATAGGTTGCAAGTCGACGAGTCAAAATAATATCCTCCTATTTTATCTTTTCCAATAATAAACTATATCATATCTCCTGGTAAAAAAGAAATGGAGTCGCCGTTATTTTCGCACCAAAACGGACGCTCTCTTCATCACATGGAGGATGCTTTTTTCCGTTTCCTGATAGGATAACCCGACAACCGGCTTGCGCGCTATCAAAATGAGGTCGAGTCCGCCGGAAATCTTATTCGCATTCAGCCGAACAATTTCTTTGACGACTCTGCGGATCCGGTTGCGGACTACGGCATTGCCGAGCTTTTTGCTGACCGAAATGCCCAGTCGAAAAGATTCCTGCTGCGGACGGCTATAATAATATAGTACAAACTGGTGGTTAGCCATCGATTTGCCGCCGCGGTACACTTTGTCGAAATATTCTCTTTTCGTCAACCGATTTTTCTTTTCCACGAGTGAACTCTCCATCTTTTTCAGCCCGATCCGCATGCCAAAACAATACTAGCCTACGCCAAAACCGGCCGTTTTAAACTAAAAATAAGCCATAAAAATACAAAATCCCCCGAAAGCGAAGCACCCCTCGGAAGCTGTACCCGCCATTCAGAGGATCATCCGTTCGTGCACAACAAAAAAGACCACCTGTCAGTGGTCTCTCGTTTATGCGCTCAATACTTTTCTTCCTTTTAGTCGACGAGCAGCCAGTACTTTACGACCATTTTTCGTACTCATTCTCTTACGGAAGCCGTGAACTTTCTTATGCTTACGAACATTCGGTTTGTATGTCGGTCTCATTTATCATTGCACCTCCTCGAGGAAATTCCCTTCCCAAAATACCTTATAACATTAAACCATCTTACAGCCCAAAAGTCAACTTGAGAAAAGCTACAAAGTTTTGACAGCGGAGTTGTGGATAGATCGCCAAAAAGTGCCCTGTGAATAAAAAATATCGACTATCCTCAGGTTTTGTCGAAATAGTAACAGCTTATAAACAATATCTTGTGTTGTTGATAACATTTACACACAACTTCTTGAATATGTGGATAAATCGAAACAATCCATTGTAAAACAGGTTATATTTTGTTATTATGATTATGCTTATCCTGTGGATAGTGAACGGTTATCAACTATTTTATCAACAGCCTGTGGATATCTTTGTGAACAATTTTCAGACCCTCTGTATAACAATAATCCTCATCATCTGAATGATGTGGATATTTTGCGACACATCCCGCATTTTTTCTACATCCGTATGGCTTAAGCCACATTGGTTATTTTTTTGAAGGAGTGAATACATTG